>NZ_HG005165.1:0-2191 GCF_000455245.1 Nesterenkonia massiliensis
AAATTCGATATACCCAGTGCAGGGGATGATGCATTCGGTGCACAACGCGGTCTCGTTCTGGCACTGTCTGAAGAGTTCGGAGTCGGCGGGGACATTGATCTCCACGGACGTCAGCCGTGCCTCAGGATCGCGTGGCCGGGCGACAATCGCCACCGCAGGCGCACTGACGATGCGTTTAGCCACTCTTTGTGCCGGGACGACGACTCGCTCGCCGTCCCGGTGCTCGCGCCTCTTCTCGAAGCATGCAGAGCACGAGTTGCTTGAGCGATCTACGAGGACCTCGTACTCTTCGTCTGGGATATGCGGGCATGTGTCGAACCGTTCGTTGCAGATTGAGCAGACCCATTCGGTGACAATCTCCGGCGAGAATCCCCATCTTTGATGCGCGATCCTCACGGGGCAGTCACTCTGAACATGGCCGTCCTCGACCCGGAGCCTGCAACCAATAAAGCCGAATCGCAGCTGTGATGCCTGGTGGACGAGTTCGTGCGCGGTCTCGCGCAGTTCGGTGTCCTCAAGGTAGTTCAGGGCTTTTACTGCGTTTTTCACCGCTGCTTCAATTGGTTCTTGAAGTTGCTCTTCGATCACCTCAGCGAACGTCTCCCGAATTTCCGTCCAACGACGTACGACTGCATCGACGTGCCTATGGTCGGCTTCCTTGTCGTCCCTTAGCTGTACGACGGGGAGCTTGTAGTCTTCAAGGACTTTCTCGACAGCTGCCATTTCAGCCTGTGCACTTTTGAGGAATTTCTCGCCGTTGCTGCGCAGGTACTCATTTCTATAAGGCCCACTCTCAGGCGCGGCCAACCCGGCCCTCATCAGTAGCGCCTTCACTTTCACGGCTCGGGGTTGAGTTTCTTCATAGCTTCGAGGACGCTGTGAGGATCGCCTGAGATCTTCACTCCCTGGGCCACCGTTGTGGGTGTCTTGATGTAATCAATTTCGAGGTGGACCTGGGTCGTATTCAGATTCTCCTCCGTGACGCCCTTCCGCCTAGCAGCGAGTTGGATAAGGGCATAAATCCCTTGAATTGTCGACGGCACCAAGCCGAGAACTGCCACTGTCAAGGTTACGACCTCAAGGCCCGAGGAGAAGTGCTCAACGAACTCGCGGTCTTCCTCGGGTACTGCGTACTCAACGGCGAGGCCGTCCCTCATCGCCTGCTTGATGAGGATCGCGTCTGCTCCCCTATAGGCATGTTTTCCGTCGCGATCCTGCGAAGCTGGGAGGAGGTAAACGGTGCCCGACTCTGGACTGCTGATGTGGATGCCGGAGACAGGCTTCCGGGGCTGAATCAAGGCTTCAGTCTGCATATCCGCAACTCTAATCCAGCTATTCTCCGAAGCAAGAGTCAAGGGGCACATTCCCGGTGACGTGACACCACTATTCTCAGTTGCATACGTGGGTTTTTCTAGTCCGGGGCATCTTGCATCGATCTGCAAGAGGCGTGCCCCTCTGGAATGCCTGCGTGATGCAGGGAGTCTGGGGCGGTCCGCTGGCTGGTGATCATCCTGTGATTGGGAGCAGCGGAAGGAGCGCGGTGGCCGCCGGTGTGGGGTTGAAGTTGTTCCAGATCAGGTACTCAGAGCGACTGCGCCGAGTCACGGAGCTGGCACCAGCAGAGGTCATCGAGAAGAACCCCGAGTGGGCCGCGCACCTGGAAGCCACCGAACACATCGAGACCGCCACCCCTGAAGACCTCGTATGGGCCGATGGCTTCGTGCTCGGCACCCCGACCAGATTCGGCCAACCGGCCGCACAGATGAAACAGTTCATGGACACCAACCAGTGCCGCATGGGGGGCAGGACACCTCGCGGGCAAGCCCGCGACCCGGTTCACCAGTAGCTACGAACGCCATGGCGGGCAGGAGTCCACACTGCTGGCGATGTACCACACGCTCTTCCACTGGGGATCGCTCATCGTGCCCACCGGGTACCTCGATTACGACCTCTCCCACGCAGGCGGCGGCAACCCCTACGGCGTAAGTGCGATCATCGCCGAGGGCCCACCCAACGACGACGCCCTCGCACTAGCCCGCTACCAGACAGGCAGAATCGCCACTCTCGCCGATGCCCTCGCACCAACACGCGCCGCCTCATGAGTAGATAACGAGTTAGCCGAAGCGTTCTACTCAGCGTGTGGTAACGACTTCGTCGCGGAACTCAGGTCAAGATTGCGTGAAGGATTATT
>NZ_HG005165.1:3115-40503 GCF_000455245.1 Nesterenkonia massiliensis
CTACGTGACCAGATCCCTGCTCGACACCGGAGGATTCAGACCCTACCTACACTCTTATCTGCGATGAGCCGGATTATTCCGGTCGCGTGGGGGGGGTCTGGCTGTGGCGCAGGACCTTGGGGGCGTGGGCTAGGAGGTTCCGCTGGGCGAGGCCACGAAAGATGCGCGGGGAGCTCATGGAGTCCGTTGCGTGAAGAAGCTCGCCAGGCTGCGGAACTGATGTGCAGCGACCTCGCACGCCGAGGGGCGCTGGCCGAGCTCGCCGTCGAAGTCCACCTCTCGGTTCCGCAGTTCCATCGGATATGCACTCAAAGCTACGGGACCAGCCCGCTGGGATACCTCACCAGGTTGCGTGTCCAGGAACTGGCCCGACTGCTGCGCGAGACGGACGAGCCAATCGAGGGGCTGATGCCGCGGTTGGGGTGGATCGCCCGCGGACATGGTGCGAGGTTCTTCCACCAGCACACCGGGATGTTTCCCCTGGAGCACAAGAGGTAGACCGCGGGCAGGCTGGTGGGGTCCGTCCGATGTGTCAGCGGCCGATGCCCACGCCATGGAGCTCTGACTGAGCCCGGCATGGGTAGCTGCTGATGAGGCGGTGCCGCCACCGGGAAAGATGAACAGGCCGGAGTTGCGGACCACTGTGGAGGTGGAAAATTTCCACGTCCACCCTCCTGCCCCAGGGTCGAGAAGACACCAACAGGATATCGCTGCAGCGTCACAGCATCTAGACCACAAGCGTTCGCCTGGACACCCGCCGGGGAAACGGGAGACTTTCACCCGTTCCCCCGGCGGTGCGGTTCACTTCATCGACGGGATTTCTACCAGCAGGCGTTCTTCGAGTTCGCGTAGGTCCACCCGTACGAGTCGACCTACGCGGTAGCCGTGCACGGTGCCGTCAGCTATACGACGTCGAATGGTCTTCACCGAGACGCCGATCTGTTCGGCCGCTTCCGCGAGCGAAACCAGCTGTTGATCGGCTGATGACTTCTTGTCCTGTGTTGCCATGACGCGTCACCCCCTTTCTTCGTGGCTCTGACATCTCATAGGTGTCCATCTCCGCCCTGGCTGTCCTTATTTGCCTTCTTTCGGGCCTCGATTTTGGCCTGAGCCGTTCTGCTCATTCGCTCAGCCAGCTCCCGGTCCCGTGCCATGGTGCTGTGCTGGTAGCGCAGGACGACTCGGATGTCTGAGTGACCCCCGCGGCGCATCAGCTCGGCCAGCGTGGCTCCCTCTTGGGCGAAGATAGTCAGTCCCGTATGGCGTAGATCGTGGAAGCGATAACGGTAGGGCAGGTCGTCGTGCGCGGCATCCCCTTTCCCATCGGGAAGGTGTGCTCGTGCCCCCCGGCGTGCCCGCATGTACGGCTGCTGGTGTGCATCTTCGTCCTCCTGTGTTCGTTAGGAGGAGGCACGAAAAAGGGCCCGGACCTGCAGAAACCTGCGGATCCGGGCCCCTTACCAGGCCCTACGGCGACAACTCAGGACATCTGTCTCTCGAAAGTCTCAGAAGTCCCAGTCATCGTCTTCTGTTTCGACGGCCTTGCCGATCACGTAGCTGGAGCCGGAGCCGGAGAAGAAGTCGTGGTTCTCGTCCGCGTTCGGGCTCAGTGCGGAGAGGATCGCGGGGTTCACGTTGGTGACCTCCGATGGGAACATCGCCTCATAGCCGAGATTCATCAGCGCCTTATTGGCGTTGTAGTGCAGGAACTTCTTCACATCCTCGGTCAGGCCCACGCCGTCGTAGAGATCCGCGGTGTACTGGATCTCGTTCTCGTACAACTCGAAGAGCAGGTCATAGGTGTAGGCCTTCAGCTCCTCGCGGCGCTCCGGGGTCTCCTGCTCCAGGGCGCGCTGGTACTTGTATCCGATGTAGTAACCGTGGACAGCCTCATCACGGATGATCAGGCGGATGATGTCCGCTGTGTTGGTCAGCTTCGCCCGTGAGGACCAGTGCATCGGCAGGTAGAAGCCGGAGTAGAAGAGGAAGGACTCCAGGATGGTGGAGGCCACACGCTTCTTCAGCCCGTCGCCGCCATGGTAGTAATCCATGACGATCTGCGCCTTGCGCTGCAGATTCGGGTTCTCCTTGGACCAGCGGAAAGCCTCGTCGATCTCCTTGGTGGAGCACAGGGTGGAGAAGATCGAGGAGTAGGACTTCGCGTGCACGCTCTCCATGAACGCGATATTGGTCAGCACCGCTTCCTCGTGCTGAGTCAGCGAATGCGGGATCAGCGCCACCGCGCCCACCGTGCCCTGGATAGTGTCCAGCAGGGTCAGGCCGGTGAAGACCCGCATGGTGAGGACTTTCTCCTCCTCCGTGAGGGTGGCCCAGGACTGGACGTCATTGGACACCGGCACCTTCTCAGGCAGCCAGAAGTTGTTGACCAGCCGGTTCCAGACCTCTCCGTCCTTCTCATCCTGGAGGCGGTTCCAGTTGATGGCCTCCACGTGTGAGAGCAGGGATGAAGAGGTGGGGGCTTCTGCTGATGTGGTCACGCCGGTGTTGTCCTTCTTCTCGTGGCGAATGCGGTAGGCAGGTTAGAACGGCATGCTTTAAAGCATGCAGGACACGCAGCCCTCGACTTCGGTGCCTTCCAGTGCGAGCTGGCGCAGACGGATGTAGTAGAGGGTCTTGATGCCCTTACGCCATGCGTAGATCTGCGCCTTGTTGATGTCGCGCGTCGTCGCGGTGTCCTTGAAGAACAGCGTCAGGGACAGACCCTGATCCA
This sequence comes from Nesterenkonia massiliensis, assembly GCF_000455245.1. GTDB lineage: Bacteria > Actinomycetota > Actinomycetes > Actinomycetales > Micrococcaceae > Nesterenkonia > Nesterenkonia rhizosphaerae. The sequence continues at coordinate 5,847 of NZ_HG005165.1, forward strand.
CGTGCTGGGTGGCAGCAGCGTAGGTGTCGATGATCTTCTCGTAGCCGATCTCGTAGGCATCCTCGTAGTACTCGAGGTTGTCATTGGTCAGGTACGGCGCCGGGTAGTAGACGCGACCGATCTTGCCTTCCTTGCGGATCTCGACCTTCGAAGCCACTGGGTGGATCGAAGAGGTCGAGTTGTTGATGTAGGAGATCGAGCCGGTGGGCGGCACAGCCTGCAGGTTCTGGTTGTAGATGCCGTACTGCTGGATATCAGCCTTCAGCCGGCGCCAGTCTTCCTGAGTGGGGATGTGCACATGAGCGAAGAGCTCACGCACCCGCTGGGTCTTGGGCTCCCAGGTCTGCTCGATGTACTTATTGAAGAACTCGCCGCTGGCGTAGCTGGAGTTCTCGAAGCCATCAAAGGTCTCGCCAGTCTCCTGGGCGATCTTATTGGACGCCCGCAGGCAGTGGTACAGCACCGTGTAGAAGTAGATATTGGTGAAGTCCACGCCCTCTTCGGAGCCGTAGTGCACATGCTCACGTGCCAGGTAGCCGTGCAGGTTCATCTGCCCCAGGCCGATGGCGTGGCTGCGCTTATTGCCCTCAGCAATGGAGGGAACCGACTCGATATAGGACATATCCGAGACTGCGGTCAGCGAGCGGATAGCCGTCTCAATGGTCTGCCCGAGGTCCGGGGAGTCCATGGTCTTGGCAATATTCAGTGAGCCCAGGTTGCAGGAGATGTCCTTGCCAACCTGCGCGTAACCCAGGTCAGGGTTGAACTGGCTGGGCTCAGAAACCTGAAGGATCTCGGAGCACAGGTTGGACATGGTGATCCGGCCAGCAATCGGGTTGGCGCGGTTCACGGTGTCCTCGAACATGATGTACGGGTAACCGGACTCAAACTGGATCTCAGCCAGGGTCAGGAAGAACTCGCGAGCGCTGATCTTGGACTTGCGGATGCGCGCGTCGTCGACCATCTCGTAGTACTTCTCGGTCACCGAGATCTCACTGAACGGCTTACCGTAGACGCGCTCGACGTCATACGGGCTGAAGAGGTACATGTCCTCATTCTTCTTCGCCAGCTCGAAGGTGATATCCGGGATCACCACACCCAGGGAGAGGGTCTTGATGCGGATCTTCTCATCCGCGTTCTCTCGCTTAGTGTCCAGGAACCGGTAGATATCCGGGTGGTGAGCGTTAAGGTACACCGCGCCAGCGCCCTGACGGGCACCGAGCTGGTTGGCGTAGGAGAAGGAGTCTTCCAGCAGCTTCATCACGGGGATCACACCGGAGGACTGGTTCTCTATCTGCTTGATGGGCGCGCCATGCTCACGGATATTGGTCAGTGACAGGGCGACGCCGCCGCCGCGCTTTGACAGCTGCAGAGCAGAGTTGATGCCCCGGGCGATGGACTCCATGTTGTCCTCGATGCGCAGCAGGAAGCAGGAGACGAGCTCGCCTCGCTGCTTCTTACCGGCGTTGAGGAATGTAGGAGTAGCAGGCTGGAAGCGCCCGGAGATCATTTCCTCCATGACGCGGGTAGCCATCTGCTCATCACCGCGGGCCAGGTGCAGGGCCACCATGCAGACGCGGTCCTCGAAGCGCTCCAGGTAGCGCTTGCCGTCGAAGGTCTTCAGCGCATAGGAGGTATAGAACTTAAAGGCACCCAGGAAGGTGGGGAAACGGAACTTATGTCCGTAGGCCTGGTCCCAGAGGCTGCGGATGAACTCCCGGCTGTACTGCTCGAGAGTCTCGATCTCGTAGTAGTCGTTATCAACCAGGTACTTCAGCTTCTCGTCCAGGTCATGGAAGAAGACAGTGTTGACGTTGACGTGGTCCAGGAAGTACTTTCGGGCCGCCAGCTGGTCGGCCTCGAACTGGATCTTGCCATCGGCACCGTAGAGGTTCAGCATGGCGTTGAGCTCGTGATAGCTCAGCCCCTCCCACTGCGGGGGGACGTCCTTGGCCAGAGGCGGCTCTTCTATGCGGCTGAGAGGCTTGACTGCTGTTTCCAAAACTCTTCCAATCCCTTGTGAACCCTGGACACATCTTCGGTGGTACCCATGAGTTCAAACCTGTACAGGTGGGGAACTCCGCATTTAGCGGCGACAATATCGCCTGCGATGCAGTAGCTCTCGTGAAAATTTGTATTGCCCGCGCCGATGACGCCGCGCAGCAGCTTCCGGTTGGACTCCACATTGAGAAATTTGATGACCTGCTTTGGCACCGAACCCTTGCCCCCGTTAGCCCCATATGTGGGGAGGATCAAGACGAAGGGCTCGGTAGCTTCCAGGGTGTCGTCGCTGGTGTGAAGCGGAAGTCTGGCGGCCTGCCCTTGGGGCAGCCGCAGCTTCTCTACGAATCGGTGCGTATTATTCGACACCGACGAGAAGTAGATCAGCTGTGCAGCGGTCCGCACGGGCTTCTCATCCGGCAATCAGGCGACTGCTGCAGCCTCTTCAGCTGCAGCCAGCTCGGAGATCTTGTCAGGGCGGAAACCGGACCAGTGATCGTTCTCGGTGATCACCACGGGAGCCTGCATGTAGCCCAGTGCGCGCACACGCTCCAGGGCCTCGGCATCCTGGGAGATGTCCACGGTCTTATAGGTCACGCCGTTCTTGTCCAGAGCACGGTAGGTGGCATTGCACTGCACACAGGCTGGCTTGGTGTAAACGGTGACGCTCATACTGCTCCCCTTGGTGATCGTGGTTTTGATGCGTCCATCAGACGGCTATAACGCCTGTCTTGCGGCGGTGGTTCAATACTACATCTTGGGTTTGGTGAAGTCATCAACCACTAGATGCTGTACTCACACCTGTGTAGTTTCTCCACCGGCTATGCACAGCCCCTGTGGAGGCCGCCCGGGGCGGAATGACGCGGATGGCCTCACTTTCACGGGTGATTCTCCACAGCCGGGCAGGGTCAAACTCCACCGGAAAAAAGATCTGCGCCCACCACGCCGTCGGCGTGTCGTGAGCGCAGATCCACTTTCTGGAGCTTCAACTACCGGGCGTTCAGAGCTTCAGCACGACCTTCCCGCTGACCTGGGAATCCCGGGCGGCAGCAAAGGCCGCTTCAGCCTCCTCAAGACTGAACTCATGGGTGATCACACTTTCGATCCCAGGATCGGCAGCCAGCAGCTTAATCGCCGCGGTAATCTCATCCTTGAAGCGGAAGGTGCCCAGGAGTCTCAGCTCCTTCGCAATATAGGGGGCGAGATTCACCGGTCGGGGCTCATTGGGCACCATGCCCACCTGCACCACAGTTCCAGCCGGTCGTGCCGCAGCCAGTGCCGCCGAGATGGCGACCGGTGCTCCAGAGCATTCAAGGACCACGTCATAGGCGCTGACCTTCAGCTGGGACTCGGCCACATTGATGACCTCATCAGCGCCCAGCTGCCGCGCTCTCTCCAAGGGTCCCTCCAGCACGTCGCTGATATCCACCGTGGCCGCTCCGGCGGCCCGTGCCGCCACCAAGGTCAGCAGGCCGATAGGACCTGCACCGGAGACCAGGACTCGCTGACCCTGCAGGTTCCCGGCCCGGGCAACCCCGTGCATGGCCACCGCCAGTGGCTCGGCCAACGCCGCTCTGCGCACGGGAAGTCCCTCCGGCAGTGGAATGACCATCCGCTGGTCTACCACCAGCTGGTCAGCAGCAGCGCCTTGGGTGTGCGGCCACGTGGAGGCGCTGCCCAGGTAAGAGCCACCTGGCCACAGATGCGGGAACTCACGGTAGTCAGCCTGCTCGGTTCCAAACCGTGCCGGATGCACTGTCACCGGCTGGCCAGGACTGAAGACCCCCGAGGGATCCAGCGCTACACGACCGCTGAGCTCATGCCCGGGAACCAGAGGTTCACGGACCACGAACTCCCCGTTGGCGCCTTCATAGTAATAGTGGAGGTCCGAGCCGCAGATGCCGACGTAGTCGACGTCGATCAGCACTTCTCCTGCCTCAGGACGCGGCGGATCAATATCCTTCAGCACGGCCTGCTGAGCGGACTCGATGAAGAGGGCACGCATTGTTCTCCTTGACTGAATCTTGGTACTACACGACTGCGGTCATGCCGCCGTCGACGAAGATGTTCTGACCCGATACGAAACTGGATGCCTCTGAGGAGAGGAACAGCAGCGCTCCGGTGAGTTCCTCGAAGCTGCCCCAGCGGCCAGCCGGAGTGCGGGCGCGCAGCCAGGAGTCAAAGGCTCCATCCTCAACCAGCGCCTTGTTCATCTCGGTGGCGAAGTACCCTGGAGAAATGGCGTTGACCTGAATGTTGAAGCGGGCCAGATCCGCAGCCATACCCTTGGTCAGCTGGGCGATGCCGCCCTTAGTTGCTGAATAGGGAGCAATGGTCTGCCGCGCCAGATGCGACTGAACCGAGGCGATATTGATGATCTTCCCCGACCCGCGCTCCACCATGGCCGGCGCGATGAACCGGGTGACGTAGAAGGCACTGGTCAGGTTGGCTGCCACCAGCGCATCCCAGTCCTCCGGGTCGAATTCATGGATCGGAGCTCGTCGCTGCAGGCCTGCGTTGTTGACCAGGATGTCCGGCACCGCGTGCTGAGTCAGGAGCGTCTCGACGGCGTCCTGGACGGCTGCCTTGTCAGTGACGTCGAAGCGTACGCTGACTGCAGGGCTTCCAGTGCGTTCCTGGATCAGCCGCGAGGTCTCCTCCAGGGCAGCCGCATCGCGGCCGTGCAGGATGACCTGCGCCCCGGCATCGGCCAGGGCACAGGCCAGGGCCCGCCCAAGCCCCCGGGAAGACCCGGTGACCAGGGCGAGCTTGCCTGTCACATCAAAGAGCCGAGCAGAGCCAGATGGTGCCTGTGCGCTCACAGTGCTGAAACTCCCAGGTAGATGATGGATACCAGAGCAAAGCCGACAACCGACTGGAGGGCCTGCTGCACGGTCCAGGTCTTCAGGGTGGTCTTGACGTCCATACCCATGAGTCGGCCCACCAGCCAGAATCCAGAGTCATTGACATGCCCGGCGAAGACCGAGCCCGCTGCGGTGGCCAGCACAATACAGGCCACCTGAAGTTCATTGAAGTCTCCGGCAATCACAGCCGGGGATGCCAGGCCTGCGGCGGTCACCAGCGCGACTGTGGCAGAGCCCTGGGCCAGGCGGATCGCCACGGCGATCAGGTATGCGGCCAGGATGACCGGCATGCCGGTGCCGGAGAGGGTGTCAGCAATGGCCTCACCGATGCCGGAGGCCCGCAGCACCCCACCGAACATGCCACCAGCGCCGGTGATCAGGATGACCGAGGCCACCGGGCCCAGTGCCGAATCCAGCAGCTTCTCCAATGCGGTGCCGTTTTCGCCGCGGCGGTAGCCCAGCACCAGGGTGGCCACCACAACGGTGATCAGCAGTGCGATGCCGCTGGTGCCGATGAACATCAGGCTCTGGACCCACAGCTGGTCGCCGTCAACCACTCCGGCTGAGGACAGCGTGTTCAGTCCGGTATTGAAGAGAATGAGGGTCATAGGAGTCAGCAGCAGTGCCACAACGGTGCCTACCGACGGCGGGTTGGCCGGCTGGTCGTCGTCGCGCTCGCCGAAGATCGTGGGCACCGGAACCATGACACGGTCGGCCACGAAACGGCCCCACAGGTATCCAGCGATGTGCCAGAGCGGGTAGGCGATCACCAGACCGACCAACAGCACCAGGCCGATGCTGGCTTCATAGAACTCACTGGCGGTGACCGGGCCCGGGTGCGGGGGCAGGAACACGTGCATCACTGAGAATGCCGCTGCGGTGGGGATGCCGAAGAGCAGCACCGACTTATCCGAAATGCGGCGCGCCACGGCAAACACGATGGGCAGCATCATGACCAGGCCGGCGTCGAAGAACATCGGGAAGCCCAAAAGTAGGGATGCGATACCAAGCGCCAGTGGAGCGCGTTTCTCCCCGAAGACGCTGAGCATCTTGTCCGCCAGGGCCTTCGCACCACCGGAGTGCTCAATGAGCCGGCCCAGCATGGCACCCAGAGCCACCAGCAGGGCCACACCAGCTAGTGTGCTGCCGAAGCCGTCAGTGAGCACATCGCTGATGGCGTTCATCGGCACGCCGGCCACAATGGCAGTCAGCGCCGAGACGATGATCAGGGTGATGAAGGCATGCACCTTGAACTTGATGATCAGAATGAGAATGAGAGCGATCGCTCCCGCAGCTATGGCCAGAAGTGGCCCGGTGCCCAGAGTCTGGGTCCATTCGTCCATGACAATCTCCATTGATGTAACAGGAACTCGTGCGATTCGCAGTTGCTGTGTCGCGTATCACAGGAAAGTGATCGCGGTCGAGCCTGCCACAAACATCACACCTTTAGCAACAACTGGTCATATCTGTGACGCACTGCACGCGCCGATCACCTAGTCTTAATCCCATGTCCCAGGCTTCTCACACTTCCGTACTCGACGACCTCGGCCGCCGAATAGCAGGCGGCGAACTTCCGCCCGGCACTGTACTGACGCTGGCCGGACTCGAGCAGGAGTACGGAGTCTCCCGCACTGTCATCCGGGAGTCGGTGCGGGTCCTGGAATCCAAAACCATGGTGGCATCCAAACGGCGCGTGGGGGTGACCGTGACGCCCATGCACCGCTGGCATGTACTGGACCCGGTGCTGATCCGCTGGCGGCTGGAGTCTCCCGCCCGTGCCCAGCAGCTTGTGGCGCTGACCGAGCTGCGCCTGGCTGTTGAACCAGCTGCAGCCCGGCTCACTGCCATCCGAGCCTCCGAGGACGCCCGGGCAGAGATCGGTCGGCTGGCCGCGGTGCTGAAGGAACTTGGGGACTCAGGTCGCGGTGACACCGAGGAGTACCTTGCCGCCGATATCGCCTTTCACAATTGTCTGCTCGAGGCCTGCGGAAACCTCATGCTGAGCGCCATCAAGGAACCGATTGCCCAGGTCATCGGTGGCCGCCATCGGGCAGGCCTCACTCCAGCAGAGCCGGTGCACGCCTCGCTGCACAACCACGTGGAAGCCGCCGCGGCCATAGTCCGTGGAGACGCCGACGGCGCAGAGTCCTATGTGCGGGCCTATGTCGAGTCAATCCTCGGTGAGGTCCGCACTATCGGCTGAGCCTGGCCCTGACCAGGGCTTAGTCCACCGGGTTGAGCGGCTGGCCTCCATCCAGAACCGTTAAGAGGTTCTTCACCGCCGCGGCGGCCGTACGCTGCACCGATTCCTCACTGTGCGCTCCGGAATGCGGCGTGGCGACCACCCGCGGGTGTCCGACCAGCAGGGAGTCGGTAGGCGGTTCGGTCTCGTAGGCATCCAGCCCGATGCCATGAAGATGCCCGGCATCCAGCGCCTGGGCCGCCGCCTGTTCGTCGATGAGGCCGCCGCGAGCCGTGTTGATGATGATCGCACCCTGCGGCATAGCGTTGATGCGCTCGGCAGAGACGATATGCCGGGTGTGCTCGTTGAGCGGGATATGCAGGCTCAGGACGTCGCTGTGGGCGAAGATCTCTTCCAGTTCCGCAGCAGTGACACCCAGCTGGCCCATCTGCTCTGCGCTGAGACCGGGATCAAACCCGAGGACTTCCATGCCTATGCCCTGCGCCATTCGCGCGGTGGCAGCCCCGATGGCGCCCAGGCCCAGGACTCCGAGGCGTCGCCCAGCCAGTTCGATTCCTTGGAAGCGCGGCCATTCACCAGCTGCCACCGCGGTTGAGGTCTGCGGGATCTGACGTGCGACGGCGAACATCAGACCCACGGCCAGTTCCGCCACGGAGTGGCCATTGGCACCCGGGGTGTTTGTCACGCGCACACCAGCTGACCGTGCTGCCTGAAGATCGATCCGGTCGTAGCCCACGCCGTAACGGGCGACGACGGCAAGCTGAGGCGCAGCCGCGAAGACCTCTGCACTGAAGGTGTCCAGTCCCGCGATGACGCCGTCGACGTCTCTGAGCGCAGGGATCAGCTCATCGGGGCTCATGGGCCGACCGTAGGGGTTGGTGACCAGCTCTACCCCGCGCTCGCGCAGCGGATCCAGTGCGGCAATGCCGAGGTTCTGTGACAACGAGGTCGGGGTGATGAGGATCTTCACTGCTCACTCCATCAGGGTTGATGATTCGGGATTGGTACGGGTATAGCCCTCGAGGTAGCGGTCAAATTCAGCCGCATAGTAGTCCGCCAGCTCTGGCCGGGGGCTGACGATGCGCCGGTTCTCCTCACGGAAGGCCGGCTGATCGTCAGCGATTCCAGCGGCACGCAGCCCCATGCGGACAGCACCGACCACCGAGCTGTGCTGCAGGGCTGAGAGCTCCATCTCCGCGCCGAATACATCGGCAGTCAACTGGGTCCAGAACGGAGAGGACAGCACTCCCCCGGAGAGGATGATCCGCCGCGGGGTGCCGTTGAGCGCCGTGAGTTCGCGGTAGCAGTGGTACAGCGAGAACGTGACCCCATGCAGCACCGACTGGTACATCTGCGCACGGGTATGAGCCGGGTGCAGCTCCAGGAAACCGCCGCGGCGCTGGTCCTGCCAGCCGGGACACCGTTCACCGAAGAGGAAGGGCATGAACAGCGGAAGGTCTACAGGCCCTGCGGTGAGCTGAGGTTCAAGATCGGCGTAGGTGGTACCGGGTTCAAAAAGCCGGTCTTTGGCCCAGTCCACGCAGTTGGTGCACCCCGAAGCTGCCGCGCCGGAGAGCCATCCCACCGGAGATCGGTAGGACCAGGTGCTCATCCGCGGGGAGAACGACGGGGCCGAGACCGCAAAGCGCAATGCCCCGGACGTCCCCATGGAGAAGGTCATGTCCCCTTCATCAGTGGCGGCATTGCCGACCTGGTTCATCCCACCGTCGGGTCCGGGAACCAGCACCGGGATTCCGGGGGTCAGTCCCAGCAGTGCTGCTGCCTCAGCAGTCAGTGGAGCAGTAGTGTCCTCGGACTTCAGCTCTGGCAGTACCACATCCTCCAGTTGCAGGCGCGCCAGCACTTCGCTGTCCCAGTCACAGGTTTCGGCGTTGAGCAGACCCGTTCCCGAGGCTTGGGAAATACTGGTCCACCGCTGTCCGGTCAATCGCGCAAAGTTGTAACTGTTCTGATCCAGCACCAGCCCACCAGAGATACTGATTCCGCGTTCCTTCAGCAGCATGAGCTTGAACGCCGGGTAGATGGCGTTGACCATGCACCCGGTGCGCCGGTAGAACCAGGCGGTGAAGTCGGCGTCCTCGCGCAGTGCGGAGCAGAGATCCTGCGCGCCGGTATAGGGCCACTCCTGCACCGGCGAGATCTCACCGAGACTGGACTCGCCCTGCTGAGAACTTCTCAGGGTCATCCCGTGCCAGGTTCCGGACAGCGTGAGCATCTCCACCTGGCGCCCGGCTGCGGCTTCCCGCCCCAGGCTCATCAGCTGGGTGAAGATGCTCTCGGCTTCACGGACGGAGGAATCCTCTCCGGGGATATCAAAACGGCGAGTGGCGACCTCCACCTCTTGGGTGGCGGTATCGAAGAGCATGGACTTGGCCGACGTCGTGCTCGCTTCGAGGGCGAGAATAATCATGCAGTCGCTTCCTTGGGTCTGCGGTGAGAAACTTCTCCAATGGTATGATCATTTCAGTTAAAAAGTGAACTGGAGCACAGGAGGCCAAGGATGTCCACCCACGCCAGCGGCGGTATTCTCGATCAGCTCTCGGTGGTCGGAGTCATCCCGGTGATCTCTGTAGACAGCGCTGCCCAGGCGCGGGACCTCGCCTCAGCACTGTGCGACGGCGGCCTCCCGGCAGCCGAAATCACTTTTCGCACCCCCGCTGCCGCCGAGGCCATCGCGGCCGTGGCTCACGCTGGCACTGACATCCTGCTGGGCGCCGGAACGGTCATCACCGTTGAGCAGGTCGACCAAGCCGCCGCAGCCGGTGCCAGCTATATCGTCTCCCCCGGCACCTCCCAAGCCGTGATCCAGCGCGCTCAGGAGCATGGTTTAGCGGTGCTGCCCGGTGCGGTGACCGCCACTGAAATTCAGGCGGCCCTGGAACTGGGCGTGGAGACGGTGAAGTTCTTCCCTGCTGGAACCTCAGGCGGTCCGGCGGCCATCAAGGCGCTGTCTGCGCCATTCGGCGGTGTCTCCTTTGTGCCGACCGGCGGTGTCAACCTGACCAACCTTGAGGATTACCTCAGCATTCCGGCAGTACGCGCCGCCGGCGGGTCGTGGATGGTCCCGCAAGACAAGATTCGGGCCGGTCAGTTCAGCGACATCCGCGAACTTGCCGCAGAGGCCGCTGCCGCAGTCGCACGCATCCGCGCCAGCTGATCGGTCTGTGGAGGCCTACCTCCGGGCCTAGCTCTCGACCCAGTCGAAGGACCGCGTGACGGCTTTCTTCCACTGATCCAGCCGCTGCTGCCGCTCCTGAGCACTCATCCGCGGAGACCAACGGGCGCCCTCCCGCCAGTTGGTCTTCACATCCTGGGTCGATTCCCAGAAGCCCACTGCCAGTCCAGCCGCATAGGCAGCACCCAGAGCGGTGGTCTCGATGACCTCAGGACGCACGACGTCGACCCCGAGGATGTCAGCCTGGAACTGCATCAGCGTGTCATTGACGACCATGCCGCCGTCGACCTTCAACTCAGTGAGGTCCTCCGGAGCCGAGGCGTTCATGGCCTCCACCACCTCAGCAGACTGGAACCCTACTGCTTCAAGGGCCGCCCGGCAGATGTGGTCGGCGTTGACGTAGCGGGTGAGCCCCACGATCACCCCGCGGGCATCAGAGCGCCAGTACGGGGCGAAGAGACCGGAGAAGGCCGGCACCACGAAGCAACCGCCGGAATCCTCCACCTGCTGAGCGCGGGTCTCTGACTCAGCCGCCTCGGAGATGATGCCCAGGTTGTCCCGCAGCCACTGGATCAGGGAACCCGTCACGGCGATGGAGCCCTCCAGGGCATAAACCGGCTTCTGATCCCCGAACTGGTAGGCCACCGTGGTCAGCAGACCGGCGTCGTTATGCACCGGCTCCTCACCAGTGTTCATCAACATGAAATTCCCGGTGCCATAGGTGTTCTTGCCCTGTCCGGGCTCAAAGCAGGCCTGTCCTACCGTGGCCGCATGCTGGTCGCCCAGCATCCCGGCGATGGGCACTCCCAGCACCAGGCTGCGGTCATGGCCTTCGGCATAGACCTCTGAGGAGGAGCGGATCTCCGGCAGCATCGCGGTGGGGACACCGATCTGCTGACAGATCTGCTCATTCCAGTCCAGGGTGTCAATATTCATCAGCAGCGTGCGGGAGGCATTGGTGACATCGGTGATGTGCACTCCCCCGCTGCGTCCTCCGGTGAGGTTCCACAGCAGCCAGGTGTCCATGGTGCCGAACGCCAGCTCGCCGTTCTCGGCCCGCTGGCGCGCACCGTCCACATGGTCCAGAATCCAGCGGATCTTCGGACCGGCGAAATAGGTGGCCAGAGGCAGACCAGTCTCGGCTTTGAATCTGTCCGAACCGCCGTCTTGAGCCAGTTCATCGCAGATGCTCTGGGTGCGGGTGTCCTGCCAGACGATGGCGTTGTAGATGGGCTGCCCGGTATGGCGATCCCAGACCACTGTGGTCTCACGCTGATTGGTCAGCCCCACTGCGGCCAGCTGGTTGCGGCTGATATCCGCATCGGCCAACGCCCGCCCGATCACCTCACGGGTATTGCGCCAGATCTCAGCGGCGTCATGCTCCACCCACCCGGCCTGCGGGAAGCGCTGCTGGTGTTCCTTCTGACTGGAACCGGCACCGCCCCGCTGTGATCAAAGACAACGGCGCGGGTGGAGGTGGTGCCCTGGTCAATGGACAGTACGTATTCGCTCATCATTCTCCTGGCACGCCGGCTTCTGCTGCGGACTCTTCAACTGAGGCGTCTTCTAAGGGCGTGGGCTCCACCTACTGGCCCGGGACCGGATAGTTAGCTGCGATCAGTTCTGCTGCTTCTGTATCTGAGGTGGTCTGCTCGGCTGCTCTCTGGGCCTTGATATAGGCCCGGTAGGAGTCGACTTCCGCCTGCTCCTGCTCCGCATTCCAGCCCAGCAGCGGCGCGGCGATCGCTGCGACCTCAGCGGCGGCATCAACCCCACGGTGGCGGGTCTCATAGATCATCCGGGTGCGCCGGGAGAGCAGGTCATCCAGGTGCAGGGCACCTTCGCTGGTGCAGGCGTAGGCGATCTCAGCACGCAGATACCCCGGTGCGGCCTCCAACGGCCGCCCTAGAGAGGCATCCTCATCGATAAGCTCCAGCACTTCGCGGATCAGACTGCCGTAGCGTCCCAGCAGCCGGTCCACGCGCTCCGCATCCCAGCCGTAGTCTTCAGCGATCTGCTCTGCGCGTTCACTCCACTCCCCGAAGCCCACTGCCCCGGTCAGCGGCATAGTCTCGGTCAGCGAATCGCGGTTCCGATACTCATCGGCAATGGCGAAGTCCACCGCATCCGCGGCCATCACCCGATAGGTGGTCAGTTTCCCTCCGGCCACACCGGTCAGACCGGGGGCCAAATGCATCACCGTATGTTCGCGGGAGACTTTGGCGGAGGCGTCGTCGTTGGTCTTCACCGGCTGCAGCAGCGGCCGCAGTCCGGCCCAGGTGGCCAGCACGTCATCGCGGGTGAGGTCCCCTCCCAGCACCGCATTGGCGTGTTCTAAGACATAGTCGATATCTGCAGCGGTGGCAGCCGGAGCATCCACTGCCTGGTGCCAGGAGGTATCGGTGGTGCCTACTGCCCAGACATCGCGCATGGGAATGATGAACAGCACCGATTTGTCGGTCTGGCTGATGATGCCCACTGTCCCGGATGCGACAATCCGGTCCTTGGGCACCGTGATGTGGATCCCCTTGGAGGCAAGCACCTTCAGCCCCGCACTGTCTGTCCTGCCGGAAGGTGTGTCCTTCAACGCCATCTGCTGGGCTTCTCCGGTCCAGACACCGGCGGCAAGGATGATCTGCCGTGCGTGAATGCGGTGCAGCCGATCAGTGAGATGGTCCACGACGACGACGCCGGTGATCCGCTCCGGATGCTGCGGATCCTCCCGCAGATACTCGGTGACCTCGGTGCGGGTGGCCACCGCCGCGCCCAGACTGTGAGCCGAGCGGGCCAGGGTCAGCACCAGCCGGGCGTCATCAACTTGGGCATCGTAGTACTCCAGCCCACCGCGGTATTTCTGCTGGTCCAATCCGGCAAACCGTTCAGCCAGGCCCTTATTGCCCAGATGTCTGTGGAATGGCACAGCGCGGGAGCGCGCCCCACGCAGCAGCGAGGACCCCGAGGCCAGTGCGTCATAGAGCGAAACACCAGAACCGATGAATGCGCGCTCCACCACATGACGTTCGAAGGGAAAGATAAAAGGAAGCGGCCGCACCAGATGCGGGGCGAGTCGGCGCAGCAGCAAGTCCCGCTCGCGCAGCGCCTCGGCCACCAGTTTGAAGTCCAGCATCTGCAGGTAGCGCAGCCCGCCGTGGATGAGTTTCGAAGACCGTGAAGAGGTGCCCTCACCAATGTCCCGGGCTTCCACCAGGCCGGTATTCAGGCCCCGAGTGGCGGCGTCGAATGCCGCGGCCGAGCCGACCACGCCACCACCGATCACCAGAACGTCCAACGGATCCTCGCGCGTGGTGGCGGCCATCCGGGCCACCGCTTCATTGCGCGAAGAAAGGCTCATCGGCTGAGGCTTCACTAGGGCTGCGACCTCCTCTTATGCGTGGTCATCCCAGCCTAAGCTATTGACCCGACGATGTCTCAAGGGTCTTCACAGCCAGCGCATTTAGGGTCGATGATTGAGGATGTTGCGCCGGTCACGCTCGGCCAGAGCGACCGCGCCGTCGTAGCATCATCAGTACAGCACGATCGATGAGATGCACCACGTATCTGAAGCAACACCGAACAGACACCACCGAGGAGAGGCCCCGATGTCCTCTGGCCTGACCCCCACCGATGAGATCCCTACACAGGGAATCCCGGGCCGGCATCATCCGGCACAGGAGATCGCCAAGCATATCCCCGAGAAGGAGATGGCCAGCACTGAGCTGGGGGCCAAACTAGCGGAGAAGGGCGACGCCGACCTCTACCGTCAGCTGCTGAATCAGCTTCACAGCAAAGCCGATGAGAACGGTTCCACTGACTCGGTCAATCGGATGATCGATATTCGCCGCCAGCTCACCGAGTTCCAGCTGCACTATAAGTTCGGCATGGATGAAGTGCTGACCAAGATCAATGTCCTGCGCGAAGAGTTCGAACACACCCGGGACTACTCCCCCATCGAGCACGTGAACTACCGGCTGAAGTCCCTTGACCGAATTCTGGACAAGGTACAGCGCTATGGCTGCGAGCCCACCCTGGAGTCCATCCGGCACGCCATCCGCGACATCGCCGGGATCCGCATTACCTGCAGCTTCGTCTCCGACGCCTACTGGGTGGCGGAGATGCTGTGCTCGCAGCCGGATCTGCGCGTGGTGGAGGTCAAGGACTATATTCGTACGCCCAAGCCCAACGGCTACCAGAGCCTGCATGTGATTCTGCAGGTTCCGGTGTTTCTCTCCAATCGCACCGAGTTCGTCTACGTGGAAGTCCAGATCAGGACTGTGGCCATGGACTTCTGGGCCTCGCTGGAGCACAAGATCTACTACACCTACGACGGCGAAGTGCCCGGCCACATCTTGGACGAGCTGCGCGACGCCGCGTCAAAGGCCACTGCCTTGGATGCCCAGATGGCTGATATCCGCGATAAGGTCACCGCCCTGCGCCGTCAGGCCCCCAGCGCCGGTGAAGGCGCCACCGGACCAACTCCCTCAGATAGGCCCGATCCTGCCCAGTGGTTCCAGCGAGCCGGCGACGACCCGGCATGGAACTGGGACCAGATCGTAGACCGCGCAGGCGGGGATCCGCTGAACTAGAACGGCAGGGTCACCACAGCTGTGCGAAGTGCTGGATGGGGCCATGACCCAGGCCCACTTCAAGCTCATCTGCGGCGCCCAATGCGGCAGTCATCCATTCTTTGACCAGCGGCAGGCTCTCAGCCCAGCTGTATCCACCTGCGGCCAGCGTGGCAAACGCCGCCGAGACTGAGCAGCCGGTGCCATGGGTGTTCTTGGTGTCCACTCGCGGGCTCACCGCGCTGACGGGTTCTGGCCGCTGGCCGTCTCGCTTGGGGAACACCAGGGTATCGGTGACTTCAGCGCCCGTGAGGTGCCCTCCCTTAGAAAGGACGACGACGTCGTGGGCATCGGCCACCCGCTGAGCCTGATCCAGCAGATCCGGCTCCTCAGCGGCGGGTTCTGCACCGGCCAGCAGTGCCAACTCCGGAACGTTGGGGGTGATCAGATCAGCCCGGTGCAGGAAGTCGATGAGGGCGCCCTCGGCTTCAGCATCCAGCAGCCGATCTCCGCTGGTGGCCACCATCACCGGGTCAACAACCAGGGCCGGGCGCTGACCCTGCGGGTAGGTTGAGTCCCACCACTGAGCGACTGTGTTGATTATCGGCACAGTGCCCAGCATCCCGATCTTCACTGCATCTACCGCGACGTCGTCACTGACGGCATCCAACTGCGCGCGCAGAAAGTCAACCGGCGGCACGTGAATCTCCCGCACCCCTTGAGTGTTCTGCGCCACCAGAGCAGTGACCACACACATGCCGTAGCCCTGAAATGCGGCAAAGCTCTTCAGGTCGGCCTGGATGCCAGCGCCACCTGTGGGGTCGGTGCCGGCGATAGAGAGGATATTGGGGATCTGGCGCATAGGTATCAGTCTATGATCCGGTGGGCCCCCTCGCGGCGCGAGTCATCCACGCTAGTCACCGTGCCTTCTTCATAGTTGATCTCCAAGGGTTGGACCGAACCGAAACTGGAGGAGGCATCTGGCCATATTTCTGTGGCCCATCCGGCATCCTCGAGCGCTTCGGCTACTGCATCGTCAATGCCTTCTTCCAGGTATATGGACTCCTGATCCGCCCGGAATCTGGGCAGGGCCACTGCGTCCTCCAGGCTGCGTCCGTGCAATCCCCACTGGGTGAGAACGCTGCCGAGGATATTGAGGATCTGGTGCCCTCCTGGGCTGCCGATGATCAGCACAGGCCTGTCCTGATCATCCAGGACCATCGCCGGATGCGACCAGGTGACGGTACGCCGTCCCGGGGCGGGTTGATTGGCTCCTGAAGGAATGGCGTCGAACCGGGAGAGGTGGTTATTGACGAAGTAACCGTCCACCATTTGTCCCGAACCCCAGAAGTACATGATCGTATTGGTCATTGAGACACTCAGCCCAGTCTCATCCACCACGCTGATATGGGTTGTGTTGGCACCGCGCTGACTGTCCGGAACGCCCTGACCCTCTTCGGCTGACCCTGCCTGAGGCTCAGCGCTGTCTGCGGCTGCCTGCGGGGACAGATCGATCTGGGCATTGGCATCGGCATCAGTGAGCCGCTCCACCGGCACATCAACAAACGCCGGATCGCCGATCTCGCTGTAGACGGTCTCCTCGGCCACCAGCCACGCATCCGAGAGCAGATCGATGTACTCGGCCGTTCCGGGTTCGGTTTCCGCAATGCCGTGTGCCTCAGCGATCTGCAGCATCTGCACCATGGCCGGTCCCGGCAGCGATGGAGCTGGCGCGAGGATCTGATACTCGCCGAAACTGCCGGCAACCGGCTTATCCAGGACCACCTCATAGTCAGCCAGTGATTCTGTGTCCACCCCCTCGACCTCCTCGGCCAGGGACTCAGCGAGCTCTCCGGTGTAGAAGTCCTGCCATCCCGCCTCGCTCAGACGCTGCAGGGTCTGGGCCAGCTCCGGCTGCACCAGCTGTTCACCGGCACTGAGCGGTTCTCCCCCGGGGGCATAATTCTCCAGATCCGCGATGGCCGCCTCGCCGTCGGGCTGGGACATCCGCAGCGCGAGGAATGGGCTGAGTTCGAAGCCCTCAGCGGCCAGCTCCTGGGCCGGTGCCAGCAGATCCGACCACTCCATAGACCCATACTCTTCATGGAGCTGACCCATACCGGCCACAAATCCGGGCACGCCGCTGCCGGAGTCGGGAATCTCGCCGTCGTTATTGACCACTTCGCGGTAGTCGTGGAAGATCGGCTCGCCTTCGGGCCCGGCGATGATCACCGAGCCTCCCCCTCCGATACCTGAGGCATAGGGTTCCACTACCGAGACTGCGAAAGCTGTGGCGATCGCAGCATCCACCGCATTGCCGCCGTCGGCCAGTATGCGCTCTCCTACCTCCGCTGCCAGCGGATGCCCCGCACTGACGCCCTGCTGCTGCAGCAGCTGCTCACCGGATTCGGGGCGCTGGTCAGGGGGCTCAGGTGAGGTCGACGGCGGTGGGGGTGTCTCCTCCCCCACTGGGGGCCCCGAGTCCTCGTTGCTGAACTCATCGAGCACCCCGCAGGAGGTGAGCGCCAGCGCGGCCGCGGCGGTCAGGGCCAAGGGGGCCGCTAGGGGGCTTCCGTGGTGTCGCATAGTGTCACTTTCTCTACGGGTCACGTCGGGATCGGGTCACTTCAGAATCTGCGTCATCTCGGGATCACAGCCGGGATCACAGCTCAGAACGGTTCTGCGGCCGGCTCAGTTCCCTGCGCCGGATCCTTTTGCAGGGCAGTGGCCGGCGGCAGTTCAGTGGTGGAGCGTCGTGGGCGGCGCGGGTGAGGGCGCTCGTACCTGCGTCGGCGGTGTCGTTCCGGAGGACGGTAGGACACCTGGAGGAACGACGGCGGCTTGCGCAGCAGCATTTCCAGCGGACCATACCGCAGATTCGCGATCCACACTGTGGCGAACAGCACAAGCCCTCCCATCATCGCCACACTGATCAACAACCCCTGCGCCGGGGTGTCCGGGGCGGGCCGGACGATGAATGCGATGATGATCAAGTGTGCGGTGTAGGCGGTCAGCGGCATCTGGCCCACCGCCACCAGGGCCTTAATGCCACGGCCCATCCGGGGCACCACTATCAGCAGCAGACCAATGGTGAAGGCCGCGGTGCCTGAGGCACTGATCAGCCACAGCGGCATCTGCGAATGGCCGAATGCCGACACCATTCGGTCCCAGCCCACCTGGGTCTGATCCGGATGTCCGAAGACCCTCACCAGCACCCGTGACAGCAGCCAGGCACCGGCTCCGGCCGCTGCCCCACCACCGAGCAGCCGGCGCTGGATGCGGGGGTTGCCCAGGGGCTGCCGGCCCAGCCATACTCCCAAGAAGAAGGGTGCGATCCAGACGACGAGCGGATAGGGCCCGGAGACCAGGATGGCCGCGGCGATGGCCCAGGGAGTATCCCCCAGTTCAGCCGGATCGATATGGAAGTCGGTCAGCTGGCGCACCAGGATCCACACCACCGGCCCCAGGAATGTGGAGGCCATGGCTGTCCAGAAAAGCCACCTCATGGGCATCCGTACCACGAATGCCGCAAGGAAGAACAGTGCCGCATAGGTAGGGAGAATGACGTTGACGTCATGATTCAGAAGCTGCAGCACTAGGCCGAGTCCCAGCAGCAACAGCCCACGCCACATCAGGGTGGAACGTCTCGTGATGCCCTTATTCAGGGCACGACGGGCCAGGAACGTCACCCCAATACCGGCCAACACGACGAAGAGGATCGATGCCCGACCATTCAGTGCTCTGATGATCCAGGAGGCAATGCCTTCTGTGGTGTAGGGCCCCACATTGACGATGATCATGCCGAACACTGCCAGGGCACGTGCTACATCCAGCGCATAAAGGCGTGTGGTGCCTCGGGATTGGCTGCTCACCATCGTGGAGGCGCCTTTCGCTGATGGGGGCGGTGTCCAGTGTGCTGCATGGTCGCCGGACACGCTATCCAGCTCACCTGCAGGTTTGCTGAACGCCCAGCTCAGCCGGTGCTTTCTCCTGTTGGTGCCAGTTCTACAGCAGCACCCAGCCGAGAAGTCCGGCTGCAATGACCACACCCCAGGCGGGAACCCGCCAGTTGTTCAGTGCCACAAAGGCCGCCACCGTGAAGCACAGTGCCAGGGTGGGGTTATTGACGTCCATAATCCCTGCGGTGAACACCGGAGTGTAGAGGGCAGCGGCGAGGACACCGACCACCCCGGCGTTGAAGCCCAGCAGGGCCTTGCGCGCGGTGCGGTTTCCGCGCAGTCGCTCCCAGAAGCTGACACAACCGATTACCAGCAGGCCCCCGGGCAAGAAGATAGCGACGACGGCCAGTGCCGCTCCCAGCAGCCCGGTGGGCCCTTCCAGGGTGGAGGCGCCGAGGAATCCGGAGAAGGTGAAGAGCGGCCCGGGTACGGCCTGGGCCGCTCCATAGCCGGCGAGGAAGACGCTGGGGTCGATCAGTCCGGTCCCCACAGTTTCGGACTCCAGCAGCGGCAGCACTACATGGCCGCCGCCGAACACCAGGGCACCGGCGCGGTAGAAGGTGTCAAACAGCGCCAGCGCGGAGTTGCCGGTGGCTGCCACCAGTGCGGGCAGGCCAAAAAGCAGGCCGAAGAACAGCGTCAGACAGGTCACTGACACGGCCTTGGGGATCCGCAGCGGGAAAGCGTCGTCTCCGTTGGGGGCATCATCGGGCGCTTTGAGCCACAGCAGTCCCACCACACCGGAGAGCGCGATGGCCGCGACCAGAATGAAGGGGCTGGGGACCAGCAGCACCACGATCATGGAACCCACCGCAATAGTGGCCCGTGGCGGATCCGGTGTGAGGTTCTTGGCCATACCCAGCACCGCATGGGCCACCACTGCCACCGCGGCTGCCTTGAGTCCGTGGATCCACCCGGCGTCGGAGAGATCACCGGCCGCGGAGACGCCGTAGGCGAAGGCCACCAGCAGCAGCACTGAGGGCATCGTAAAGGCGAACCATGCCGCGAAGAGACCACCGACTCCTGCGCGCTGAAGCCCCAAGGCCATACCCACCTGGGAGGATGCCGGTCCGGGAAGGAACTGGCACAGCGCCATCAGATCCGCATAAGCCTTCTCGGTGAGCCATTTGCGCCGGACCACAAAAGCCTCGCGGAAATACGCGATATGGGCCACCGGTCCACCGAAACTGGTCAGTCCCAATCGCAGGAAGACAAGAAAAACCTCCAGGACACTGCCCGGCTTCTTCTGTTCGGGACTCTCAGGGTGGGTAGCTTGGTGACTCACGATCCTCGATCCAACGTCAAAAAGGTAAACAGCTGGGAAACAGCTTAAACTGCCCCTCTTGAGCGTGAGCTGGATCACCCCTGGAATCACTGAGGACTTTCTGCGCGGCATCGTGGAATGCGAGCCGACGACGGCGGGGCTCACACCCCAACGCCTTCCCGCCTGGGCACGCGCTCAGATCCCTGACCCCCAGGCACAGCGGACGGTTCAGCTCAGCTCCGGGGTCAGGGTGACATTGTCTACCCGCGCCACCCGGCTCCAGCTGGTGACTCGGGCTGAGAAGAACCCCGCTGATGAACCGTGGAAGCCAGAGCCGGTCTATGACGTCTACATCGACGGTGAGCTGTTGATCCAGCGCGTCTCTGAGCTTCAGCCAGATCTCCCCGCTATGGTGCGGCATTCATGAATCCACACCCGGTCCGGTGGCCTGGGATGTGGTGGAGGAGAACGGGGTGCGCAGACAGAAGTTCTGGTCCACCGGGGATCCGGATGATCTTCATCCCGGACCAGCCGCACATCAGCTCATCGGCGAGCGGTTCGCCCAGCTGGTCTTCGGTAGCGATGGAGTGCTCTCCCCAGCGAGCGGCTCAGAGCAGGAACTCAGCCACCAGCGGCAGCGTGATCAGTGAGAGTCCGGTGCTTGCCACCAGAATCGCAGCAGCCAGCCGACCATCGCCGTCGTATTCCTGGGAGAAGAGGAACACTGTGGTGGAGGACGGCGTGGCGGCCAGGATGATCAGTGCCCCCGCCCATACCGGGCCCAGCTGCGCGGAGAAAGGCAGCACCGCGACAGCTGTCAGCAGCGGCAGTACTGCGAGCTTTGCGGCGGTTCCCAGCGCGATCGGTGCCAGCGGGACACCGCCGCTGCGTATTCCTTCCAAGGCCGGGTGCAGTGCCAGCCCCACGCAGAACAGCGCAAGCGGAACCGCAGTGCCGCCGAGCATCGCCACCGGCTCATCAAACAGCTCCGGCATCTGCAGCGGCGTGAAGACCACGGTCAGGGCCAGCACCATGAACAGCAGCACCGGATTTAACAGCACAGCACGTTTGACGATCGGCCACAGCCGGGTCCGCCACAGGTCGCCTAGCCCCTGAGGCGCACCGTCGGCTGCCGCTGAAGCGTTGACTGCTGTGCGTACCAGCGGATATGCATTCATGAAGAAGATGTTGTGGGTCATATGCACAATTCCGGCCGCGAGACCAGCTTCG
This sequence comes from Nesterenkonia massiliensis, assembly GCF_000455245.1. GTDB lineage: Bacteria > Actinomycetota > Actinomycetes > Actinomycetales > Micrococcaceae > Nesterenkonia > Nesterenkonia rhizosphaerae. The sequence continues at coordinate 27,126 of NZ_HG005165.1, forward strand.
GGACCGATGATGCCAATGGAGATGGGGATCCCGAAGTATCCGACATTGCCGAAGCTGCCAGCCAGCGCAGTCGGTGCGGCCCCGGCCCGGGAAGCCGCGCCGAAGACCCGGCACAGGAAGTAGAGCGCAACTGAGAGAGCCGGGGTCACGACAAGGATGATCACAAACACTGCCGGGGGCACCGCGCCCAGTGGTGGGGCGGTCACCATTGCGGTATAGATGAACGTCGGCAGCGCGAAATAGAAGATGAAGGCATTGAGATGTATCGCGGCGTCGCGGAAGCGGCGGATGAAGCCGGCAGCGAAGCCCACCAGCACCACCAGGAACATCGGCCCGATGACGGCCAGCATCTCTAGCATGGTGGTTGCCTATTCTCGTGGTCTTATGCAGCTGAAAGGTTCTACCAGCGCAGGGTCAGCTGAGATTTCTGTCCCAGACCCGGCAGCGTGAAAGCATCCCTCCGGCCACGCAGGGTGCCCGCCAGCGGATCCTCCCCCACCGACGTCGCCTGCGCTGACGCTGCCTCGGCTGATAGTTCCTCCACTGATGGCTCCTCCGCTGGCTCTTGGGAGGTCTGGGCGATGCGCCCGTCGGCTGCTTCGGCCTGGCGCACCGTATCCCGGTGCGGGTGCAGAATATCGCCCACCACCAGGACCATCAGCCAGATCACCGTGATCATATGCGCTGCGATACCCAGCCCGTAGGCGGTCTCGATCAGCGAGTGTCCGCCGCCGAAGCTGCCACCGGAGGTGATTTTTGCGCTCATCATCCACACCGCGGCCCAGTGGAAGACTTCAGCTGCCTGCCAGATGACCAGGGCCTTCAGCCGCGGATACGCCAGCACAGCCAGCGGGATCAGCCACATCACGAACTGTGGGGAGTAGACCTTCCCCAGCAGGATAAAGCTGGCCACGATCAAGAAGCACAGCTGAGCAACCCGCGGACGCACAGGTGCCGCCCATCCCAGATACGCAATCCCCAAGCAGCACACCAGGAACAGACCATTGGACAGGACAGAGAAACCAGCCCCGTCCAGCGGAAGCCAGCTGAATGCCAGCCACATGGAGGAGAAGCTGACCTCACGCTCAGAGGAGAAACGGTAGAAGGTGGCCCACTGATCAAACTGAGTGATCATGAACGGCACATTGACCGCCAGCCAGGAGCCGATCCCAGCACACAGCACCGCTGCCAGCGATCGCAGTCTGCCCGCACGCAGGCACAGCACCAGGATCGCCCCGAGGAAGAACAGCGGGTACAGCTTCATGGCCGCACCCAGCCCCAGCAGGATCCCAGCCCACACCGAGTGCCCGCGGCCCCACAGCAGCAGCGCGAAACCACCGAGGAATACCGCCCACATATCCCAGTTGACCGAGAGGGTGAGAATGATCCCCGGGGCCAGCGCCACCATCAGGGCATCACGACGCCGGGATGCGGCAGTGGAGAAGGCGGTGATGATCACCACCGCCATCCAGCACAGCACCACAGCCATATGGTTGAGGTCGTAGAAGAACAGCACCCGCTCATGTCCGGCACCTTCGCCGGGGACAAGAAGCGCCAACACTCCGGCTACCACGGCGATAAGCACCGGGTACTCCATGACCTGATCGTCCGCGACGTCGTGCACGAAGGGAAAGAGCCCGTCGGATAGACCACGCTGGGTAAAGAGCAGGGAGAAATCGGAGTAGCACATATGGATGTGCTGATCAGGATCAGACCAGCCGTTAATACGACACCAGTGGACCGCCAGCAGGGACAGGGCCGCGCCGAGGGCTGTGGCAGCGAGAAGCACCCACAGGAGCTTGGATCTGGTTTTCACTCAACGGGCTTTCTGGTCTGGGTCAATAGGGCGGTGGACCGCGGGAGCCCCGTGGTCCTGGTAGATATCGGCGCGTGACCAGGAGGTATCCGGCGTGGACAATTCTCGCAGCGGCAGCCAGCCATCGGCGGCATTCCAGCGCTGTGATTCTTCCCTCATGCTGAACAGCTCAGTGGTATTGGGATCGAGGAACACAATATAGATCAAGTAGACCGCGGCCACCGCAAAGGCAATCCCCTGCACCACCGCGGTATCAATCCACTGGGCCACTGAAAGCTGACTGACCATGGAGTTCAGGACCATCACCGTCAGCAGCAGAGTCACCAGCACCAGAACCCTGCCGCGGTATACATGGACCACCGCATACAGCGGCAAGATCCACAGCACATACCAGGGCTGGATGATGGATGAAGATACCACCACTACGGTGAGCGCATAGGCCCCCCAGAGCACCGGATTGCCAAGCCGACGGCGCAGCAGCATCAGCGCCAGCACTATCCCGGAGAACAGCCGTGCCAGGTGATAGAAAACTTCGGCCACTGCCGCGGAGTCCCAGCCCAGACCGAGTTGGGCAACCCAGCCCAGTACCAGTCCAATCAGCCCGACCGGCGCCGACTGCAGTATTGCCGAGCCCGCGCCGAGGGCCGCGGTGAACCATCCAATGCCCACTCCGAGGGCGTAGCCGCCTCCGATGAGCAACACCAGAGCAATCACGCCGGCGAAGCACCATTCGCGAAATCGCTGGGCATAGCTGACGGTGGAATCCAAGGTCAGCAGCACGGCGAACGGAAGCAGCACCAGGGCAATCGGTTTGACCGCCACGGCTGCTACCAGCAGCAGCACCGCCAGCAGTCGACGCCGACGCAGCGCATACCAGGTACCGGCCAGCATCAGCCCGATCATCAGGGCGTCATTATGAGCAGCCGGGATGAAGACCATCAGGCTCAGCGGGTTCAGCAGGCACAGCCACAGCGCCCAGCCCGGGGCTGAACCGAAGGCTCGGGCCAGCTTGGGGATATAGACAGCCATCAGCACTACGCCGGTCAGCGCCACGAGCCTGAACAGAGCGATGGAGATCTCCGGGATCTCGAAGGAGACGAACCATACCCCACGGGCCAGCAACAGAAACAGTGGTCCGTATGGTGAGGGAGACTCAGCCCAGAGGGAGTCAGCCCCAGCGGCGAACCAGCCCGGCAGCTCCGAGACACCGCTCTGATACGGATTCAGCCCCGCGTGGAGCACTCTGCCCTGTGCCAGGTAGGAGAAAACGTCACGGGAGAAAATCGGCAGGCAGAACATCAACGGAATGCCCCACATCAGCAGTGCCCGGCGCACCACCGGCACCGACTGCTCATCCCAGGTGCCGATCCGCTGGGAAAGTCGCAGCCAGGATCTCAGCAGAAGCAGCGCTCCGAGCACCAGCAGCACCGTGCAGATGATCACGCCCGCGGTCGTGGTGCGCACCGGCAGCAGCCATGGGTTCCGGGCGAGCACCGAACCCACCGTCTCGGCTACCCAGCCCACTCCCCATGAACCAGCCATGATCATCAGTACCGCCAGCAGTCCCTGGCGCAGGGTATGTGAGACTTGCCCCTCAGGTCCGCCGATCAGCCACGAGGTGCCGGCGAAGGAACCTAGCAACTCCCGGAACCGCAGCGCTGCCTTTCGGGCGGACCGGACCGGGGCCGGCGTCGTCCTACCTGACACCCTGGGACCGCTCTTCCTGGTCACCGTCACCAGCCTTATTAGCCACGGGGTTCATCAGGTTCGGTGAGGTGCGCTGATGAGCAGGGATCTGGTGGTGTTCAGCTGTTGTCAGCGGAGGCTCCACCGGTGTGGCCGCTCGCTTCCACGGCAGACTCAGTCGCGCGCGCGGAAGATCCCAGCCGGTCCACACAACCCAGCGGGTCCCTGGGTCCACAGTGGCCATGATGACCAGGCATATCCAGGAGACCGCGAGCGAAAGCGCGACCATCTGCTGCTCCATCTCCAGGAACTGGTAGATGGAGAGTTGATCCATCGCGCCGAACGCCAGGAAGAAGGCGACCGTGAAGACCACCCACTTGAACTCCCAGTTACGTCGGATACCGGTGACGGCGAACAGTGGCAGCAGCCACAGCAGATACCAGGGCTGGATAATCGGGGAGAGCACCACAAGCGCGGTGAAGGCCCAGGTCATGCGTTTGACGATGCGATCATCACTGCCGCGGAACATCAGATACAGCACCACGATGACGCTGCTGACCCGCGCGACGAGCTTGAGCGTGTCCAGGGTCCAGAAGTACTCGATACCCAGATTGCCCAGCAAGGTGGCGAGCCAGCCGTTGACAATTCCAATAGGTGACCAGAAGGTGCTGCCAGTGCCGGTACCGGCAAGGACCGCCAACCAGCCGAATCCGTAGCCCTGCAGCAGACCCACAACCAGCAGGATCATCCCGGCAAGGCCCGCGGTATAGAACCAGTACTGGAACTTACGCACCCAGGAGGAGCCCGGTCCTGCCCAAAGCAGTCCGATAAACGGCAGCAGGACCATCGTGATGGGTTTGATGCCGATGGAGACCACCACCAGAAGGACGGCCAGCACTCCCCTGCCGTGGGCCGCAGCCCAGATACCTGCCAACGCGAAGCCGACCATGATGGCGTCGTTATGAACGCTGGAGATGAAGCTGATAATCAGCAGCGGATTGGCCACGGTGATCCACTGCGCTCGCGCGCCGTCCACCCCGTGCAGTCTGGCCAGCTTCGGCACGTAGTACATGATCATTGCCACTCCGCCGACACAGGCGAGCCGGAAGAGGAAGATTGCCAGGTCGGGACTGTCCCCGGAGACACGCATAATGGCCGCCTCCAGCCACAAGAAGAGCGGCCCGTAGGGCGTCTCGGATTCTGCCCAGACAATGTCTGTTCCCAGATGGAACCAGTTATCCAGTGTGGACACGCCTGTGGTGTAAGGGTCCTGGCCGGCGAGCACCAGACGGCCCTGATTCAGATACGCGAAGACGTCCCGGGAGAAGATCGGGATGACGAACAGCTGCGGGGCACACCAGAGAATAGTGGCGAGATTCACGGTGCGCAGACTGCCTTCTGGCCACTGATCGGCCGGGTCCTGCCCGCGCAGGCGCCGACCCAGCCGCAGCCAGGCCCGGAACATCACCCAGCAACCCAGTGTCAGCGCAACGGTCGAGACGATCACGCCTTCAGACTCAGTGCGCAGCGGAATAACCCAAGGGTGGCGGGCTATCGGCGAGACTGACACCAGCCAACCCACACCGAAGGAACCAAAGAGGATGAGCAGGGAGCCGATGAAGCCCTCGATGATGGGCCCAATAGGGCTTTTCCGCTCACTCGTCATTCCTAAGAATCTACCATCGGGCCTCCTGCACACAGGAGGCTTCTCTGTAGAGTGTCCGTCGTGACTGAACATTCAACTGACTGGTCCGGACGGATGGTCTGGATCGACTGCGAGATGACCGGACTGAACCCTGAGAGAGATGTGCTCATCGAGGTTGCCGCGCTGGTAACCGACGCTGAGCTGAACATCCTGGGAGAGGGGGTCGACGTCGTCGTTCGCCCCGAACCCCAGGCCCTTGCAGGCATGTCCTCCTTTGTGCGAGAGATGCACACCTCTTCGGGTCTGCTGCAGGAACTGGAGGACGGCATCTCCCTAGAGGCCGCCGAGCGCAAAGTTCTGGAGTATGTGCAGACCTGGATCCCGGAAGCCGGAGTGGCTCCGCTGGCCGGCAACTCCGTGCATGCCGATAAAGCGTTCCTGCGCCTGGGGATGCCTAAGCTCACACAGCATCTGCACTATCGAATCATCGACGTCTCCACGCTGAAGGAGCTGGCCCGGCGCTGGTACCCCGAGGCCCTGGCTGGGGCGCCGAAGAAGACCGGCAACCACCGTGCCCTGGGTGATATCCGGGATTCCATCGAGGAGCTGCGCTACTACCGCGACGCTGTTCTCCGTCCGGCCTAGATTCGGCGGTGATCCCCAGGCCGTGACGGCGGGCGTAAGCTTGCTGTAGGCACCATCACCGGAGCCGATGTGCTGAAGCGGTCGGTTTAGGTGTATGATGTACGGGTTGCTTTCGAGGGCCTCAAGCGCCTGGAGAAATCACATGGTGGGCGTAGCTCAGCTGGTAGAGCATCGCGTTGTGGTCGCGAGGGTCGCGGGTTCAAGCCCCGTCGCTCACCCCAAATGGGAGAGGTTCAAACCCTCGACAAGAGTAACCACTCTTTGTCCGGTTTGAGCCTCTCCCTTCTTCTTCGCTTCAGCGGCCCAGTTCAGAGCGTTCATCTGCTCCTCGGTATCGCAGAGTGAACCGAAAGGTCGTTCGTATTCGACACGGACATCCCCGTCTTCCTCGATGAAGATCCTGTGGAAGAATGCCTGATTGCACAGTCGCCGGTTTGCGTCATCGGCACGCTCGTACACGCTGACGATGTTGGCAAGCAGCCCGAGCGAGTCGTCGAGGTTTGCTCTCGCTGACGTATATTCATCGTGATGCGCTTCGATTCGGTGCTGACCGGGTGACACTTCGATCATCTCGTAGTACTTCTCGATGAGCCGCTCGACATCTTCGATAAGCATCGCTTGCCTTGTGCACTCGGTCTTGCCCGAGTGCCTGCCTGAGCACACGAAATACGGGTAGACATTGCCGTGCCGGTTCTTTGCGTTCGTGATGATCAGCCGTTCACCGCACTGACCGCAGTAGACGGTGTCTTTCAGGTAGTGGTCATGCACCTGCGTGGCATCAGCTGCGGACTTGTGTGCGTCGAGCACGGCCTGTACCTGGTACCAGACTTCTTTGGGCACAATTGAATTGGCCTGGTTCTTGTTCCGACCGGTTTCCCTGTCAGCCGGTCGGTGACAGAAGCGTCTCGGTTTCAGCGTAGTACGCCTGTTCGACCTCGATCGGAGTACGCATATCGAGTTCCCCGTGGAGCCGCTCATGGTTCCACCACCACACGTATTCGAGGGTCGCAAGCTCGACCTGCTCGACCGTCCGCCAGGGCCTTGCTGACGGATCAGTTCGGTCTTGTAGACCTTCATGGCGCCCAGCAGATCAACCAAGAAGCGACTCACAGCACCCAAGTAGCTGGTGAGCCACAGAGAGGAGCTCCGAGCACGACTTGATCTAGGTCAAGGCTGAGGCTCTGTCAACACAATAGTCTGGGTCGTGAAGGCCAGGAACCTCCTGGTCGATCCCCGTTTCGGGGTGAAGCGAAAGGACTCATCATGGCGAACGCTACTGACACCACCCACACTCTGCTGCGCGCCGAGGGTTTCTCGTGCCCGTCGTGCGTGACCAAGATCGAGAAGCAGGTCGGCAAGCTCGATGGCGTCGAGAACGTGACGGTGCACTTCGCCTCGGGTCGCGTTGAGATCGACCACGATGAGACAAGAAGTTCCGTCGACGATCTCATTGCTGCTGTCGATAAGGCCGGCTATAAGTCGAAGGCCTCCGCGTTCTAGCCAAACGGCTCCTAACGCACTAAGTTCACCAATTCGAAAGGCGGCACATTCGTGAACGCGTTCCGTAAGTGGCGGTATGGCAACTGGTTCATTCCCGTTGTCTCGGGCCTCCTCATTCTCGTGTCGTTCGGCGTCGAAAAGCTCTTCGGCGGCAGCTGGAACGTCACGGTCGGTCCGCAATGGTGGATCGACGCTGGCGAACACGCCCACGGTTCTGGTCATGTGTTTACCCTTGCGAACGCGTTCATGCTCGCCGCAGCAATTGTCGCGGGGTACGGAATCGTCGTGAAGGCCGTCCGGGCACTGCTCGTAAAGTTCATCAGTATCGACCTGCTCGTATCGATTGCAGCGATCGGCGCGACACTCATCGGCAACTTCTGGGAAGCTGCCGCCGTGACGTTCCTCTTCGCGATCGGTCACGCACTCGAAGCCGGCACGATGAACAAGACCCGTGCAGCGCTCGCTGAGTTGGTCGCGGTGGCCCCCGACGTTGCAGTCGTGATGCGCGACGGTGAGCAGGTCGAGATCGCCGCACATCAGGTGCGCATGGGCGAGATCGTGCTCGTAAAGAACGGAGCGAAAGTTCCCGTCGACGGGCAGGTCGTGTCAGGCACCGGAGCGATCGACGAGGCATCGATCACGGGTGAGTCGATCCCTGTCGAAAAGACGAAGTCAGATCACGTGTTTGCGGGCACGATCTCGCGGGGCGGATTCCTACAGGTCATGGCGACCGGCATCGGAGCCGACACGACGCTCGCGCGCATCATTCACCGTGTCGAAGAAGCGCAGGATGCGAAAGCGAAAACGCAGGCATTCATCGACCGATTCTCGAAGTGGTACACGCCCGCGGTGATGGTACTCGCGCTTGCGGCGGGCCTCATCTCTGGTGACGTAGTGCTCGGCCTCACGTTGCTCGTGATCGGTTGCCCGGGCGCGCTCGTCATCTCGATTCCCGTGGCGATCGTAGCGGGCATCGGCCGCTCGGCCCGCAACGGGATTCTCATCAAGGGCGGCGAGTACCTCGAAACCTCGGCCAAGATCTCGGCCGTCGCAGTCGATAAGACGGGGACTCTCACCGAGGGCCGCCCGGTACTCACCGACATCGTTGTGCTCAATCCTGAAGCGGATCGGCGCGAGGTGCTTCGCTGGGCAGCCGCCGCAGAAGCAGGGTCCGAGCACCCACTGGCCCGCCCGATCCTCGACACCGCACGAGAAGAAGGAGTGGCCCCCGAGGGCCTTCCGGGATCGGTCACACCGGTCGTGGGCAAGGGGATCGTGGCCGACGCTCACGGCAAGCGGGTACTCATCGGTAACGTGCCGCTGCTCGAACAGTACGGGATCGTGAACGACGCGGGGGCGGCTGTGGCTGCGAACAAACTGGCAGTGGCAGGCAAGACCCCCATGATTGTCGCGGTCGATGAGAGCGTGCTTGGCGTAATCGGTGTCGCAGATACGATCCGCGAGGATGCCCCCGAGATGATCAGGCGCTTGCACGCTAGCGGGGTGCAGAAGGTGGTGATGCTCACCGGAGATACGCGCCTTGTCGCCGAAGCCATCGGTGAGGCGGTCGGTATCGATGAGATCCATGCTTCGTTGCTACCCGAGGACAAGCTCGACGCTGTCGCGCGGTTGCAGCGCGAGGGGCACACGGTCGCGATGGTGGGCGACGGCGTGAACGACGCCCCGGCCCTCGCGACCGCCGACATTGGTGTTGCCATGGGTGCAGCGGGCTCAGCGGTGGCCGTGGAGACGGCAGACATTGCCCTGATGGGCGACAACCTCTTGAAACTGCCCGAAGCAATCAGCCTCGCCAAACGCACCGTGAACGTCATGCGCCAGAACATCTGGATCGCGCTCATCACCGTTGTCGTGCTGCTCGTCGGGGTCTTCGCAGGGGGTGTCACGATGGCTATCGGCATGCTCGTGCACGAGGGATCGGTGCTCATCGTAATCCTCAACGCGATGCGCCTGCTGCGCAACACCCAAGGAGCCACTGCGTTATCGAGGAGTGAACGCGCCCGAGCCGCACATGAAACAGGCCGCCCGGTCGAACCAGCCACGGCCCAGAGTTCATCCGAACTTCCATCTTAAGAAAGGATCACACGCATGAGTGAGAACCAGTTCAGCGTCGGCGAGAAGGCGACGCACTTCATCATCGACGAGGTCGCGAAAGCAAACACGTATTTTCGTCAGGTGCTCTGGACGGGAAAGCATTCCCAACTCGTTGCGATGACGATTCCGGTGGGCGGGGAGATCGGCGACGAGGTGCATAACACCACCGACCAGTTGCTGAGTTTTGTGTCGGGCAGCGGAGAGGCCGACCTTGACGGCGAGACGCACACCGTTGATGCTGGCGACCTGTGCGCTGTCCCGGCCGGTACTCGCCACAACTTCCGCAACACTGGCGATGAGCCTTTGGTGCTCTACACCGTCTATTCACCTCCGGAGCACGCAATTGACGCGGAGTATGCCACGAAGGAACTCGCTGATGCGGCAGAGGCTTCGGGTGAAGACGCTCCACCCCAGGCAACCACGTAAGTGTCACTCACCTGGAGAATGAGGAGAAGTCAATAATGTCGAAAGCGCTGGTCTTCGCCGCCTATGGCGGTCCCGAGACGCAGGAACTCGTTGAACGCCCCGCTCCGGCGCCTGGGCCTGGAGAGCTCGCGATCGAAGTGAAAGCGGCCGGGGTGAACCCTGCTGACTGGAAGATCCGTGCGGGGCAGATGGGCTCCCACTGGCCGCTTCCCGCACCGATGGGCCGAGAGGCCTCCGGTGTCGTCACCGCCGTAGGCGCAGAGGTCGAGAACTTCGCTGTCGGTGACATGGTGCTCGGCCTCGCGGCCAAAGGACAGGGAACGTTCGCGAAGCACACGGTGTTGGATGCGGCACAAACCGTCCAGAAGCCCGAAGAGCTTTCCTTTGCTGACGCTGCAGCACTGCCTGTCGCAGGGGCGACTGCGTATGACGTGACGCATCAGATCGAGCTGGAACCTGGTCAGACAATGCTGATTCTTGGCGCCGGAGGTGGGGTCGGGCTGATGGCGGCGCAGATCGGCAATGTGCACAAGTTCACGGTCATCGGTGTGGCCAGTGCAGCGAAGCAGGAACTGGTGGAGTCGACCGGTGCGACGTTCGTTGCCTCCGGGGAGGGTGCGGCTGACCGGGTGCGTGCCATCGCGCCGGAGGGTGTTGATGTGCTCATCGACCTGGTCGGTGGGCAGGCGCTTCGTGATCTCGCGGTCGTCGCCAAAGACCCGAGCGTCATCATCAGTACCGCAGACCCGACCACCGTGCAGCAACTCGGTGGCGTAGCGGTGGTGCGCACGCGTGAAGGGCTCGAGAAGGTCACCGGCGTCGCCCAGTACGGTCTCGTCGACCCGCAGGTGACGGACCGGTACAGTCTCGATCGGGCTGCGGAGGCCGTCGCCATGGTGGAGGCTGGGCACACTGCCGGCAAAGTGATCATCGAACCATGACCCAGCGGCCTGAGGCACCGACGGACGCCGTATTCACAGCAGCACGGACGTCTGATCCTGTGGCCTCAATAAACCGGGTGGCCGATGCATACGGGTCGCCTGAGGTTGATATCGAGGGCATTCTCGGCGCCGAGATCTCACCGGATGACCCTGACCGTGCGGTCATCGAGCCGTGGGCCGCGGCAGTCGATGGCCCCATTCTTGATGTCGGCGCGGGTACCGGGCGGCTGGGTGACGGCGGATCGCTGCTGATGTCCTTTTTCGCGGGGCCGCGGCGGGAGGCATTCGACCATCCGATCGCCGCCGCATACCGGTGGCCGATGAACAAAATGGTCGAAGCCCTCACCCACGCCGGGTTCGAGGTGATCGGGCAGCGCTCGAACCCGCGGACGCCACACGCGTACATCACTGCACGCGCCACCCCTGGCTTCAGCTGAAGCGCGTGTGTTGTGCCACGAGTCGCCATACTAGAAGGGAAGGGAAGGATGCCGTTGGCTGTTTCAACCGATGTGGATGCTGATCCAGCAAATGATCTCTGCGTGGCCCGTGTACCGCTGTTTCAAGGGCTCACACATGCGCAGCAAGTGGAAGTTGCGGGATTTGCACGTACCGTCCGATTAGACGCTGTCGAGCAGGCGTATACAGCAGGCTCGGATATGTCGCAGTTGATGGTGGTGCACACCGGTCAGGTGAAGATCGCTCGTACAAGTGCGGCTGGGCACGAGCAGGTGATCCGGGTCCTCGGTCCGGGCGACTTCATCGGAGAATCCGCGTTTCTCACCGGCACGAGACCCGATCACGCAGCAGAAGCGCTCGTGCATACCGAACTGTGCGTGTTCCGTCATGCCGATCTCGGGCGTCTCGTCGAGAAGCATCCGAGCATCGGGCTGCGCATGCTGCAAGGAGTGAGTCAGCGCTTGGATGATACTGAGGCGCGGCTGGCTTCTGTCATCTTCGGAAACGTGAGCTCTCGTCTCGCCGATTACCTGCTCTCGCTCCCTGCGACGCCAGGGCCGCGAGGAGCCATCGACGTGACGCTGCCGCTCGCAAAGAAGGACATCGCTTCGCTCCTGTCCACGACACCAGAGTCCCTTAGTCGGCAACTTCGCAAACTCACCGACACCGGTGTGATCTCACAACAGGAACAGGGGCGGATCACGATCACTGATGTGACCGCGCTCACCGCACTCTCAGCCCTCTCGAAGAGAGACTGAGAACAGCACCGTGCCAGCCCAGACCATCGCCCCACGTACCTCGGAAACGTCACACGCAATGTCATCGACGGGGGAATTTCTTCGCACCCGCAAGCTCATGATGTTCGTGCTCGTCGGTTTGGCGACCGGGGGTCATTCCAGGGTATTATCGGCCCGCCGCGATACCCAGTATCGCCCCTCGTTTCCAGCGAGAAAGCAACGATTTCAGCTTCGGGGTGGGGTTTGAGAACTTTCTACGCAGGGACCCCATGTGGAACGGCCCTGGTCACAAGACCAGGGCCGTTTTTGTACATCCCGTGGCACTTCTCAATGACCGACCAAGAAAGTGGACAAGACGATGACATCAGCCCAGACCCCCGCCATTACACTCACCATCGCCGGTTCCGAAGCCACCGGCGGCGCCGGCGCGCAGGCTGACCTGAAGACCTTCCAGGAGCTGGGCACTTTTGGCATCGTCGCCCTGACCTGCATTGTCTCCTTTGATCCCAAGGACAAGTGGAACCACCGCTTCGTGCCCGTGGAGACCCAGGTCATTGCCGACCAGATCGAAGCCACCTTCAGCAACTACGGCCCCGAGCAGTTGGACACGGTGAAGCTGGGCATGATGGGGTCCCCCGCCACGATCAGCACGGTGTCTGCCGCGCTGCAGGAGCGTCAGCCGAAGAACCTGGTGCTGGATCCGGTGCTGATCTGCAAGGGCCAGGAGCCCGGCCACGCCTTGGACACCGATAACGCACTGAAGGCCGAGCTGCTGCCGAAGGCCACCTTTGTCACGCCCAATCACTTCGAAACCGAACAGCTCTCGGGGATGACGGTGGAATCAGTCGAGGATCTCAAGGCCGCCGCTGCAGAGATCCACCGAATCTCCGGCGCGGCGGTGCTGGCCAAGGGCGGGGTCCGCCTGGCTGGCTCCGAGGCGGTTGATGTCTTTGTGGATGCACACGGCATGGAGGTGCTCTCCGCGCCGAAGATCGGCGAGCACGCGGTCTCCGGTGCTGGCTGCTCGCTGGCTGCTGCGGTAGCCGCTGAACTGGCCAAGGGAGCTTCTCCGCTTGAGGCCGCGCGCCGGGCCAAAGCCTTCGTCACCGAAGGCATCAAGCAGCGTGTGGCCGGCAACACTCCCTTCGACGCGCTGTGGCAGGGCGGCCTGCGTCCTTAAGCTCTCAAAGTCAGCCCTCAAAGCCCCTGGCCGGCGTCCCACAGTCTCTCGGAGGACCCGGCCAGCAGGTGATCCAGTGAGATCGCCTGCGCGTCGGTGAGCGAGGCGACGTAGTCAATGATTCCGCGGCCTCTGGCCCGTTGGCGCAGTACGGCCTCGTCTTCGGTGTCCAGCAGTTCCGGCACCGTGCGAGCCAGGCGCAGGTAGTCCTCCATCGCGAGGTCCACCAGATCC
>NZ_HG005165.1:40529-68472 GCF_000455245.1 Nesterenkonia massiliensis
AGTCCTCCATCGCGAGGTCCACCAGATCCAGCAGCCGCCGCGGTGCCCGGCGAACATCAGCCGGATCATCGAGCCACGCAGCAAAGCCACGGATCAGTCGCTCCAGCAGGCGCGCCTGCCCCCGCTGGTACACCGTGAGGTCAGCGCGCTCGAGGATGAACCGCTCGTGCAAGAACTTCAGCACCGAGACCTCATGCCAGGCCGCCTGATTCAGGCTCACATGACCGCAGCGCGGCGGCGGGTCCGTGTGGATCTCCACCGAGGTCTGCAGGTGCTCGATCCAGCGTGCGGTAAAGGTGGCCAGTGCCCGCTCGGCATCACGTGAACCGTCGAAAGGCGCTAGCAGCAGTCCATCAACGACTTCCTCAAAGACTTTGTCCACTGCAGCCAGGAATGCCTCGGAGGACGCGATCCAGGAGTCTTTGCGGGCAAGTCGGCGCCACAGCAGTTCCAGAGCGTATCCCGGGGTACGGCTGTTGAGCACCAGGTCAGCACTCTCCAGCTCCGCCAGCTCGTTGCGTTCCTGGCGCCAGGCCCGGAATTCGGCCGAAATGGCGGCCTGATTCAGCAACCCAGCGCGGTAGAAGTCATCAAGATCATGGAGCGAATAGGCAATGTCATCGGCGATATCCATCACTGCGCATTCCACGGTCTGCTGGTGCTTGCTGATCATCGGATACGCCGCACGGGCATCCTCCATCGCAGGGGCATCCAGAGAGTAGACAGAGAACTTCCGTGCTCCGGCACCATCAGGTGAAGGTGAGAGCCCGCGTGGAGTCTCGGGGCCGCCGTCGCGCCCTAATCCCTCCTGCCGCAGCCACGGGTATTTCAGCACTGCCGCCCGCACCGCAGCGGTGAGGTTCAGCCCCGCGCCTTCCCGGTCGTACTCATCGAGCCTGGTCAAAATACGGAAAGACTGGGCGTTACCTTCAAAACCCTCTGCCAGGCCCAGATGCTCACGGGCCAGCCGGTCCAGGGTCCGTTCCCCCAGGTGGCCGAAGGGCGGGTGACCCAGATCATGAGCTGCGGCGGCTGATTGCACCACCACCGGGTGACAGCCGCCCAGCTGAGCGATCCGCTGACCTGCCGGGCCATCATCGGCCTGCAGGGTTACCGCAATGGAGCGGGCGACGGCGGCGACTTTCAGCGAGTGGGTCAGCCTGTTGTGAATAGCCAGGCCAGCACCGGTCTGGGAGATCACCTGCGTCACCGCAGAGAGTCGCGAATAGTACGGGGAGAACCGGATTCGTTCTAGATCCGCTCGAAATTCTGGACTGCGTTCCACCTGTTGGGAGGCAGTCAGTTCCTCTGGCACCAATCGTTTCTGCCGGGGGTCCTCTCCTGGCCAGTGAGATAGATCAGCATGTGGTGCAGAAATGCTCTCCATCCTCCGACTCTATAAGAGTCCCGCGCTGTTGTCCGGGCATCTCAGAACTGACGCGCGTGAGAATATGTGCTGATGAATCCTGAAGAGATAGCGACGCTGTCCCCTATGGATCTTGCCTTCGGTGAGCTGCGCGAAAAACTCGTGGCCGCAGTGCTTTCCGGGGAGAAGACGGCGACGACGAGCCTGCACCAGTCCTACCTTGCCGAAGGCGAGCCTTTGCCGCAGCCGGGGCTTCAACGGCTGCTGGGTCCCGATGATGAGACTGTGGGGCTCATTGAAGTCACCGAAGTGAGCCTACGCCGACTAGGTGAGATCGATGATGAGATCGCCTATGCCGAAGGCGAAGGTTATGCCTCGGTGGCCCAGTGGCGTAAAAGCCACGAGGGCTTCTGGCACTCAGTGGGTGAGGCAGAACCCGGCACCCTCACCGATGATTCCCTCATCGTGGTCGAGCGCTTCCGACTGGTGACAACGAAGCTGCCATAGCCTTGGCCGGCTCAAGCGAGCGAAGGCACAACCACGGCTCGTCCACGCAACTGGCCATCATGGAGCTTGCGGTAAAAGCCGCTACAATGAGTGGATTGGATCTTGTAACCAGGAGATCCTGCGTCGTAAGAACGCTTTCTTCAGCCCGGCGGCAAGAACCGGCCCGGGCTTCTGCATTGAACTTCTCGCGGCGACCGAGTGCACCGTCCGGTGCTTTCGCCATTGCCAGACCCTCGTCGCAGCCTTCAGTAGGCCGCCTTGCGCTCTGGCGCAGCTCGAAAGGCAAGACCCATTTCTGAATCCCCTATGACCTTTGTGGATCTCAACGTGCCCGCACCCCTGGTGCGTGCCCTGGCCGAGGACGGCAAGCTGGTGGCCTTCGCCATTCAGCGCCAGACCTTGGCCGATACACTCGCGGGCCGGGACGTGCTTGGCCGGGGCAAAACCGGCTCCGGCAAGACCCTGGCCTTCTCCATCCCTGTGGTGGCCAAGCTGGGAGAGCATCCGACGGCGCGCCGCAGCAAACAGCCGCGCGCCTTGATTCTGGCTCCCACCCGCGAGCTGGCCACCCAGATCAATGCCGTGGTGGAACCACTGGCAGCCGCCTATGGTTTGAGCACCACCACCATCTTTGGCGGCGTCAGCGCATCACGTCAGATCAGCGCATTGCGCGAAGGCGCAGACATTGTGGTGGCCTGCCCGGGACGCCTGGAGGATCTGCTCAGCCAGGGAGCCCTGACGCTGGACAGCATTGAGATCACTGTTCTGGATGAAGCAGACCATATGGCCGACCTGGGCTTCCTGCCCGGGGTGACACGCATCCTGAATAAGACGCCTGAGCGCAGCCAGCGACTGTTCTTCTCCGCGACCTTGGACAATGGCGTGGACAAACTGGTCAAGCGGTTCCTGCACAACGAGATCCTGCATTCAGCGGACGAGGCCACCTCCCCGGTGGCCGCGATGACCCACCATGTCTATGAGGTCGACGCTGAAGAGAAGAAGGAACTGGTGAGGACGTTGGCCTCCGGAATCGGACGGCGCATCCTCTTCACCCGTACCAAGCATCAGGCCAAGAAGCTGGCCAAGCAGCTCACCAGCCAGGGAATTCCCGCGGTGGACCTGCACGGCAACCTCTCGCAGAATGCGCGCGACCGGAACCTGGCAGCCTTCGGCGAAGGTGATGTGCGCGTCCTAGTGGCCACCGATGTGGCAGCACGCGGTGTCCATGTGGACAACGTAGAGCTGGTGGTACACGTGGACCCCCCGGCGGAGCACAAGGCCTACCTGCACCGCTCTGGACGCACTGCACGCGCCGGTAGCTCCGGAGACGTGGTGACGGTGATGCTGCCGGAGCAGCGTCGTGACACCCAGGGGCTGCTGCGCAAAGCCGCCATTGCAGTGACTCCGATCAGCGTGACCAGTGATTCCCCTGAAGTCACCGGCCTGGTCGGCGAGCAGGCCGCCTATGTGAAACCAGCACCTCAGCCGGTCCAGCAGAACTCCGGTGCCCGTTCCGGCGGTCGCGGTGCTGGCCGATCTGGCGGTCGTAGTGGTCGCCCAGCAACCGGTTCGGCCCGTCGCAGCGGCGGCTCGGGCGCGGCTTCACGCGGATCGTCATCCGAAGGCGGCTCTCGCGGCGGCAGCCAGTCCCGCACACAGGGTGCATCCCGCGGCGAGAGCGGCCACCAGGGCGGTGGGCGTCGTCGTTCTGCCTCCCGTAGGCCCAGCAGCCACCGCTGATCAGCCTGCACAGGATCCCAGCTGAGGTCATATGGTCAGCGCGGTGGAGGTGTCTGCACTGGTCAGTAGAGTGTCTAGTCCACCACTTGAAAGGTTGTTATGCCTTCACCGCGCGGCCCGCACAGCCCCCACAGCCCACGGATCGACCAGCCGCGTCCCCGTCACCTGACGCCGGCGCAGCTGCATGACCTGACCGACCTGGGGTACGCCGAAGGGCGCAGCTTCTCCGCTGAAGTGTTCACCGGGGATCTCAGCGGCACCGGCCTGGTGGAGTGTTCATTACAGGAAGTTGTGGTGGATGAGGCGGATTTCAGCGCTTCTCCTGTGCTGAAAGTCAGTTCAGCCGACTGCACGCACCGCATCTGAAGGCACCGCGCTCCAGCTGGCGTGATGTCACGATCCAGGGCAGCAGGATCGGTGCGGCCGAGCTCTATGAATCCGACTGGACTTCCGTCCACCTGCAAGATTCCAAACTCGACCTGCTGAATCTGCGCGGGGCCACGCTCACCGATGTGCTGGTGGAGAACTGCAGCATCACTGAGCTGGATCTCACCGCCACTACCTCGATCTGAACAGGACTCTGCATGACCGCTTGGAACGTATTCACCGACCTGGGCTTTATCTGCCTGTTGCTTCTGATCGGGGCGTTCCTGCGGGCCAAAGTCACGTTCATCCAGTCCTTGTTCCTCCCCGCGAGCCTGATCGCCGGTGTGCTGGGGTTGCTGCTGGGACCTCAGATGCTCAATGTCATTCCCTTTTCTAAGGGCTTAAGCGACTACGCCGGGATCCTGATTGCGGTGGTCTTCGCAGCCCTGCCTTTCACCTCGCAGCTGAGCTCTTTCAGCAAGGCCGCGAAGAACGTGGTGACCACATGGGCTGTTTCGCAGTCGGTGGTGGTACTCCAGTGGGGTGTGGGCCTGCTCTTTGGCCTGGGCATCATTGCCCTCATCTTTGCGAATATCCCTGACGGCTTCGGGCTGATGATGGCCGCAGGTTTCATGGGCGGACACGGCACAGCCGCGGCCATCGCCGATGTGTACGGGGATCAGTGGCCTGATGCGCAGAGTCTGGGCATGACTGCTGCCACTGTAGGAATCATCGTCTCCGTGGTCGGCGGCATCCTGATCATCAAATGGGAGTCCCAGAGGGGAAACACCGCCTACCTCAAGAACTTCAAGGACCTGCCCCAGGAGCTGCGCAGCGGATTGGTTCGTCCTGAACGTCGCGAGAGCATTGCGCACAGCCCTGTCTCGACTATGTCCATCGACCCGCTGATCTACCATGCCGGACTGGTGCTGGGCATCGCCGGTGTCTCGTACCTGGCTGCCAGCTGGCTCAGCGGCCTGGGACAGGGCTTGAGCATTCCCACCTTCTCAGTGGCCTTCCTGGCGGGCTTCGCGGTGCTCTTCCTGCTGAAGCGCCTGGGCGCAATGGACCACTTTGATCGGCGACTCTTTGAACGCACCTCAAGCTCCTCCACGGACCTGCTGGTGGCCTTCGGTGTAGCCTCCATCAACCCCTCGGTGGTTCTGGCCTACGCCGGTCCACTGGCGATGCTGCTGATCTTCGGCGTCGTTTTTATTGCCTTCTTCTACTTCGTCATCGCCAAACGGCTGTTCACCGACCACCCGGTGGAACAGTCCATCTTCCTGTGGGGATGGAATACCGGAACGGTGGCCATGGGCATCGCCCTGCTGCGGGTGGTCGATCCTGAAATGCGCTCCAAGACACTGGACTACTACGGCATCGCATATGTTCCCATCGGATTCGCAGATATCGCGATCATCGCACTGCTACCGGTATTCGTGATGAGCGGCTTGGCCTGGCCAGCTGCCCTGGTGCTGACCTTTGCTGGGATCGCGCTGCTGGGACTGGCACGGTTCACCGTGTCCAAGCCTGAAGTCGAAACCGCAGCACCGATGGGGGAAGCAATTGAGCCCTCACGCGGTTGAGCGCTGATGTGAGGCTTTCTCTGCTCGACCGTTCCCGTACCCGCAGCGGATATCCAGAAGCTGCTGCGCTGCAGCATTCGGTAGCGCGCGCTCAGTGGGCCGAGAGCTTGGGCTATCACCGCTTCTGGGGAGCGGAGCATCACGCCGTGCCCGGTATCGCATCCGGTGCCCCTGCGGTGTTACTGGCCGCAGTAGGGGCGCAGACGAACCGGATCCGACTGGGCTCCGGCGGGGTCATGCTCCCCCACCATCAGCCGCTGGTCGTGGCCGAACAGTTCCTGATGCTCCAAGCACTCTACCCAGCACGAATCGATCTGGGGCTGGGCCGGACACTGGGGTTTACCGAACCGGTCCGGCGCGCTCTGCGCCAAGAGTCCGACGACGTGGAGAACTTCACGAACGACGTCGAGGAACTTCGCGACTACCTGCAGCGCAATGCTGCGGTGACGGCCAGGCCCGCCGCTGAGCAGCCACTGCCCATCTTCCTGCTGGCCACTGGCCGCGGTATCAGCACCGCCGCCAGGCTAGGACTGCCGGTCGTCATCGGTGGCCCTATCCTGCGCTCTGATGACCTGCCACATATGCTGCAGAGCTACCGCCGAGAGTTTCAGCCCTCACCCGCTGCTCCGGAATCAGCTGTAGCGAAGCCCGAAGTGCTGATCTCTGCCGATGTGTACATTGCCGACACCACTGAGGAAGCCCATCAACTCGCACTGCCGGAGGCTTGGGCTATGGCCAGGTCACGAGAGACCGGCGAATTCGGCCCGCTAGAACCGGTGGAGGATATCCGCGCCCAGCGCTGGAGCAGACGCACCGAGGAACGCATCCAGCAGAGCCTGGAACAGGCCATTGCCGGTGATGAGCATCAGGTGGCAAACCGGCTGGATGAGCTGTTCACGCGTACCGGTGCCAGTGAGCTGCTGGTCTCTACCAGTACTTATGATCGCCAGGCACTGCGCGAGCTGGATACACGAATGGCGGGGCTGGCCGCCGGATAATCCGGTACCCAGCCCCGCCATCAGCGCCTGACTGTGATGAGCTAAGGACGCGCCGGAGGCGTGGGCGCACCCTTGGGCGGGGTGATCTTCGGGTACTGACCCGCTGTCCCCGCTGCGGTACCCGCCGAAGCCGAGCTTGGACCAGCTGCGGTGTCATCAGCGGTGCCCACCGCAGGACGGTGCGGTGAGGGGTCCCAGCCGCCGTCGACGACCTTGCGCTGCACCAGGATAGCCGCGCCCAGAATCAACAGACCAAGTGCGGCAATCACGATGAGTCCGCCCCATGATCCCAGGGCCGCACCGTAGCCGATGAGGATCCCGAACCACCCGAAGTCAGTATCGCCGAAGGTGGTGTTAGCTGTGCCGAAGTCACCGAGCACCAGCAGCAGCACCGCCGGTAAGAAGGTGATCAGCAGGCCATTGACGAAGCCGCCGGCCACCGCGCCGCGACGACCACCTGTGGCATTGCCGTAGACCCCTGCGGCACCGCCGGTGAAGAAATGCGGCACCAGGCCGGGCAGGATCAGTGCCAACCCCAGCGCCGGATTCAGCCACAGCGAAAGCACCGCCAGCCCGATCAGGCCACCGCTGAAGCTGGAGATGAAGCCGATCAGCACCGCGTTCTGGGCGTAAGGGAACACGATGGGCGCATCCAGTGCCGGAATAGCGCCGGGCACAATCTTGGCGGCAATGCCCTGGAAAGCCGGCACAATCTCACCGAGGATGGTACGGACGCCAAAGAGGATCACCGCCACGGCGATGCCGAACTGCAGGCCCTGGGTCAGCGACTGCATGACGAAGTTCCCGGGGCTGGTCGCTCCGCCTTCGAAAGCCTCATAGGCCGCCTCGCCTTCGCGGGCGAAGAAGATCAGCGCGACCACCACGTACATCATGACCATCGACAATGCGGTGGCCACCATCGAATCGCGCAGAAAGCGCAGCCCCTCAGGGAGCTTCAGCTCCTCGGTGGAGCGGCTGGTCTTACCGCCCACCACACGGCCCACAGCGCCTGCTGCCACGTAGCCAGCGGTGCCGAAGTGCCCCATCGCGATGCTGTTATCCCCAGTGATACGCCGGGTGAAGGGCTGAGAGAACGCTGGCAGGGCCACCATCAGAATGCCCAACAGCGCAGCGCCCAGCAGTACGGTGACCGTCCCGGAGTATCCGGCTGAGGCCAGAACGATGGTCAGCAGGGTGGCCATGAAGAGGATGTGATGTCCGGTCAGGAACACATAGCTCAGGGGTGTGAACCGGGCCAGCACCAGGCTGATGGCGAAGCCGAGAATCATCAGCCAGGCGACCTGCGCGCCGTAGGTCTCCTGGGCGATGCCCACAATGGCTTCATTGGTAGGGATTACTCCCTGGGCGCCGGTAGCGCCCTGGATCATGATTCCCAGCGGATCCAGGGACGCGACCACCAGGCCGGCACCTGCGCCGATGAGCAGGAAGCCCAGGGTGGCCTTCACCGCTCCACCGATCACCTGACCGGTTGATTTGCGCAGGGCGATGAGCCCCACTGCCACGATGATGCCGATCAAAAAGGCAGGAACAGACAGGATCTCGTTGACGAGAAACTCAGGGATTGCGACAAGCCAGTCCATAGTGGTCCTTAGACGTCGTAGAGCTCGCGCAGGGCACGGTCGAGCTCATCTTTGCTGGTGAAGTTCTCTACAACCCGTACCGGGACGCCCACATCCCCGAGGGTCTTGGCGATCTCACCTGAAGTCAGAATCGCCTTGGACTCTTTAGCCCGGCCGCGCGCGGAGATGGTGTCCGTAGCCTCCACGCTGACGTGGCGGTCCCAACCCCAGGTGCTGAGCACGCCCTCCAGAGTGTTCTTCAGAAACAGGGACGTTCCTAGGCCGTTGCCGCAGACGGTAAGGATCAGGTGCCGGTCCTCGGCCGGTGAGGATGAGGACGACGACGGCGCGGTCGCCGGTTCAGCAGCGGCGGCGGTATCTCCGCCGAGCACTGCGCGCAGCTGCCCCGGACTGGCCACAGTCTCCAGGGCCGCACGGGCCTCGTCGTCGCCGATCACCTCGGCCAAGTTGGCCATGGCCTGTACGTGCTGCCGGGAATCGGTGGCAGCTAGCGCCACCACCAGGCTCACCGGATCGTACTCGGTATGGCCAAAGCTCAGCGGCTCTTTCAGTCGCACCCAGGACATGCCGGTGCGCAGCACGGCCTCCGAGGGGCGCGCGTGGGCGAAGGCGAAGCCCGGGGCGATCACAATGTAGGGCCCGTGGTCAACAACATTGTCAACCATTGCCTGGGTGTAGTCAGCGGTGGTGACGCCGGTGGTTTCCAGCAGCTGGCCCGCAATCCTGACCGCGGCTGCCCAGTCGGCCGCCTCGGCGTCCAGGAGGATCGCATCCTCCGGGATCAAGTCGGATAGGGGTGAGGACATCAGGGGAACCGTCCTGCTCTGTTTCGGCTGTGAACGCTGTCTTGTTTTTCAGCACTCTGGAAAGTGCTACTGCCCCGGGTGGACACGCCACAGGGCGCAGATGACATTACTCTGTGATCTGCGTTTTCACATCCCTGACCGGCTGCTTTCTCAGATCTCACGTGTCATGAAGACACTGTTGGGATCCTCGCGGTACGTGCCAAAGGGCGGGCATTCAACAAATCCTGCACGCTGATAGAGTCGGCGGGCAGCCGCGAAGTAGTCCTCCACTCCGGTCTCCAGGCTGAGCCGGCGTGCGCCTCGTGCGCGGGCCTGCTCCAGCAGATGCTCCAGCAGCCTCCTGCCCACACCGCGGCCTCGCGCCGCAGCGGTGACGCGCATGGTCTTGATCTCCAGCTCAGCGGGGCTCAGGATTTTCAGCGCCGCACACCCTAGAAGCACCGCATCTTTACCCTCGTTATCCCAGGCGGCCCACAGCGTGATGTCATCGGCGCGCAGGGCGTCGACTTCCAGGGCATGGATGCTCTCAGGCGGAGAGGTGGCATGCATATCGGCTAAGTGTTCAGCGATCAATGCCAGCACGGCGGGATGCCTCAGTGGGTCTTCAATAATACGCACGCTGTCACCTTAGACTGCGCTGACCCCGGGGACTATCGGCAGTAAGATTTGAGCATGGCGAAGCCGACTGAGGGTAAGCATCGTATCTACTCGATGCCTGTGGCCAGTGTGTATCCGCACTACATCACCAAGGCCGAGCGGAAGGGCCGCCACAAGGATGAGGTGGATCAGATCATCCGCTGGCACACCGGGTACTCGCAGCAGGCGCTGGAAGAGCGCCTAGCACGCGAGACCGATTTTGAGACGTTCTTTGCTGAGGCTCCTGCACTGAACCCGAACCGTTCGCTGATCACGGGTGTGATCTGCGGGGTCAAGGTCCAGGACATCCAGGAAGACACCATGCGCGAGATCCGCTATCTGGACAAGATGGTGGACGAACTGGCCAAGGGCAAGGCCATGGAAAAGATCCTGCGCCAGCCGGCATGAGCATGGGGACCGAGCCTGCGCTACTCGCTGCTGCACCCGCTGATGACCGCCCCCAGCGAGAAGACCCGCGCGGCCAGGCTTCAGCGGATAGTGGACAAGCTGCGTGAGGCCTCAGCCTCAGGTGGATGATGAAGCCATGAAGATTGATGTGTGGAGCGACTTCGTGTGCCCCTTCTGCTATATGGGTGAGGCACTGCTGCAGCAGGCCCTGAAGACTTACGACGGCGAGGTCAGCATCACCTATCACAGCTACCAGTTGATGCCTGAGCTCGCTGAAGACACCGCGATCAATCCCACGGATCTGTTGGTGCAGGAACGCGGCATGGACCCCGAGCAGGCAGCCGCAGCCAATGCGCAGGTCACCCAGCGCGCTGCCACTCTGGGACTTCAGTACCGGTTGGATCAGGCGCTGGCAGTCAATACCCGCACTGCGCATCGGCTTTCGCATTTCGCAGCCGAACACGGTAAACAGCATCAGCTGGTGCGCGCCCTCTTCGATGCCTACTTCACACAGGGGCTGAATCTGCGCGAGGCTGACACGTTGGCCGATATCGCCGCCCAGGTGGGCTTGGACCGGGAGCGCGCCCGCGCCGTCGTCGTCGGTGATGACTACAGCCAGCAGGTGGAGGCCGATATCCAACAGGCGCAGCGGCTGCAGATCAGCGGCGTGCCGTTCTTTGTGTTCAACGAACGGCTTGCGGTCTCTGGGGCCCAGCCGGTGGAAGTCTTCCAGCAGGCTCTGCAGCAGGCAAGCCGCCCTGCCAACTGAAGCAGCAGTGACTACTCCTGCTGCTCCTTAAGTGTGGGATCAGCTTCACCGTGCTGTTCCTGGGTGACTGTCAGCACCAGATCCTGGATGCGCCAGTCCATCTCCGTACAGCTGCGCCGCAGCTCTTCCAGCCAGGCGATGTCCACAGTGGCCTGATTCAGCTGCATGAACACCTCAGCGTGGAGCACGTGTCCCTCATCCCGAGCCCTGGTCTGCACCGCCACCACCTGCGGCTCCTGAAGCACCCTGGCATTGATCTGCGCGATGATCGGATGCGGTGCGGAGTTATCGACGGTGGTGGCCCGGGCATCGGTGAGATCGCTGATGGCATCGCGGATATTCTCCCACCCGTCCTTGGTAATGGAGACCGACACTACTAGCGCCGCTACCGCATCAGCCCACCAGAAACCCAGCCCGATGCCCGCCACACCAGCAGCGGTGGCCACACCGGTCAGCCAGTCCGCCCGGTTCATATCCGCATCGGCGCGCAGGACCTTGTCATGCAGCTGCTCAGCAAGGCGTCGTTTGATGCGGCCCAGGATCACTGGGGCGATGCAGCTGGCCAGCGCCACGATAATCATCAGCCAGCCCAGCCATACCGGGGTACCGAAGATATTGACTGCCCCGATGGGCGGGCGCTCCCCCATCAGCAGACCGCTGCCGCCGTCGGCGATGAGCAGCAGTCCGACCCCGGCCAGCGCCACTCCGGAGACCAGATGGCCCACACCCACGGCCCGGTGATATCCGAACGGGAAACGCTCATTGGGTGCCTTACGCGCCACTCGGGCCCCGATCAGAAAGGCCAGCGGGGGCAGGAAGGAGAGCATGTCCTCGATCCAGGCGGTCTTCATCGCCTGAGAATTACCCATCACCGCCGCCATAGCCGCCACTGTGGCAGCAAGGATGACCATCCACAGCCATTGGATGCGTCGGGCTTTGCGCAGGGCCTGCTGCTGCTCATCCGGTAGTTCAGTATGGCCGAAGGTGACAGTCATTGCTGCTCCTGCCCGCTGTGTTCGAGCTCGATGAAGTAGCTCTCGAGATCCATCAGCAGCGCATTCTCGCCCTGTTCCACCAGAACTACTCGCTGCGAGCCATCCGGGTCTTCGCGATAGGGCCGGGTGATGGCCCCTTCCTTCTGCCAGGGGGTAGTGCTGTCGAAGCCGCCGATGACGACATCCAGCTCGTGTTCGGCCAACTGTCCCAGCAGCTCTGATTCACTGCCAGGCACCCAGATGATCTCCGCTCCGAGCCGTTCGGCGTAGCCGTTGAGCAGGTCTACTTCGGTACCGGCCGGGGCGGCCTCGGCGGAGTCACCGATCTCAGTCCATGGCGGATGCTCGGTGATGCCTATATGCAGCTCGCCCTCGCGGGCTTCTTCGAGGCTTCCCTCGGGGTCGGCCGGAATGGAGGAGCATCCCGCCGTCGCTGCAGCGCACAGCAGGGCTCCAGCTGCCAGAACTGGCCGTTTCCGCCATCTCACCGACGCCACCTGCCACTTCTCATCTGGACCAGACGCACCGTCCCGCGGCCATGCCGCGTCACTCAGAACTGTACTCCTGTCATGGCAGACTGAGGCAGGTGAATAAGCAGGCACACCGTGTAGGCGTCGTCGTCATCGGGGCGGGTCAGGCTGGGTTATCTGCTGGATATCACCTGCAGCGCAGCGGGTTCCGTCCGGCAGCGCAGGACGCGGCAACACCTGCAACGCAGGACCCTACAGAACAGCAGACATTTGTGATGCTCGATGCTGATGCTGCCCCGGGCGGGGCCTGGCAGCACCGCTGGGAATCGCTGCGCATGGGCACCGTCAATGGGATCTTCGACCTCCCTGGTATGCCCAAGCCTCCGCTTGATCCTAAGGAACCCAGCCGGACCGCCGTTCCCGGCTATTTCGCCGCATTCGAAGCCCGCATGCGACTACCTATCCTGCGTCCGGTCCGGGTGAATTCTGTATTCAGGGCCGACGACGACGCCGCCGGTGAGCTGCTGGTAGTGACCGACCAGGGCAGCTGGCGCGCCCGTGCCGTCATCAATGC
Source organism: Nesterenkonia massiliensis (assembly GCF_000455245.1). Classification (GTDB taxonomy): domain Bacteria; phylum Actinomycetota; class Actinomycetes; order Actinomycetales; family Micrococcaceae; genus Nesterenkonia; species Nesterenkonia rhizosphaerae. The sequence goes on from NZ_HG005165.1 coordinate 53,352, forward strand.
CACCGGTACCTGGAATAATCCGTTGCTGCCTTCCTATCCGGGCCAGGAGTCCTTCACCGGCACACAGTTGCACACCCGGGACTATAGTCGGGCCGAAGACTTCAGCGGCAAGAGGGTTGCTGTGGTGGGAGGTGGTATCTCTGCGGTGCAGCATCTTGAGGAGATCTCGCTGCATGCCAAGACGTTCTGGTACACGCGTCGGGAACCGGTCTTCAACGATGCTGATTTCCGTCCCGAGATCGAAGGCCGACGCACTATTGAGAGGGTCACCGCTAATGCAGAGGCGGGGAATCCTCCCGGGAGCATCGTCTCCTACACGGGCCTGATCTGGACTCCTGGTGCCAGGGCAGCCCAGGCCCGCGGGGCCCTTGACCGGCGCCCGATGTTCACCCGCATTGAGCCCTACGGTGTCCGCGAAGGTGATGGTTCCTTCACCTCAGTCGATGTGATCCTCTGGGCCACCGGATTCCGTCCGGCTCTGAAACACTTAGCGCCGCTGCAGCTGGTGAACTCGCGCGGTGGCGTTCAGGTGCGCGGCACCCAGGTGGTGGCTGAGCCGCGAGTGCACCTGATCGGTTTCGGTCCCTCGCAATCCACCGTGGGGGCCAACCGGGCCGGCCGGGAAGCAGTGCGTATGCTCACAAGTACCAGCGGGCCGTTGGCACCAAGCAGCTGACCAGGCCAACGCTGTTCAGTCCAGCTCACCCCAGTCCAGCTCATCCCTGGCCGGCTGGCAGTATGGGCAGACATAGACGCTGCGGTCCTCTATGGCTGCCTGTCGCAGCTGCTCCTCGCCTAAGTAGTACCGGATGATCGGCGTCTGACAGCGCAGGCACAACTTTCCAGCTCGACCGTAGGTCCACAGGGATATCGCCGTGGATGCTGATCCGGTGGTGGCACGTCGGCTGCGGTTCTTATTGACCTGCAGCAGCCGATAGGACATCTCAAGAACCGAGTCGAGATCGGCCACCTCGCCCACCGGGGTTTCTGGGCGCAGCCGGCTCAGGAAACAGATCTCACTGCGGAAGACGTTTCCGATGCCGGCCAGATTCCGCTGGTCCAGTAGGGCCACACCGAGGGAACGTTCGGGCTGAGCCTGCAGCCGCCGTCGTGCCTCATCCTGATCCCAGTCCGGACCCAGCAGGTCAGGTCCAAGGTCAGCAAAGAAGCTGTCTTCTGACGTGCGAGGCATCAGGTGCAGCTCGCCGAGCGAAAACCCGACCGCTTGATGCTCAGCGGTATTCAGCACACAGCGGGCAGTGTGCCCAGGACGCTTCCAGCGCACACCGCGGCGCGGATATACATGCCAGATGCCTTCCATCTTCAGGTGGGACTGGATAGTGGTCTCCCCTGCCCGGATCAACAGGTGCTTGCCACGGGAGAGCACCTCTTCCACCAGCTCACCGCTGAGGTCCGCAGTGGCATACTGCGGGACGCGGAACTGCGTGGACTCGAGGAATTTGCCAGCCAGCACTGCGCGCAGCGCGGAGGCCTGGTGGTAGACGGTATCTCCCTCAGGCATGGGTTCACTCTATCCGGCTCGGCTGGCCACCGACCTCTTTGTTATTGGGCAGAAAGCCCTTGACCTGGGGATTCATCGCCCCGAGGATGGTGCTACGAGGCCTAAGAGCAGTGCTGCCGAGACGAATCCGCGAGGCCAAGCATGATCACCCATGACGTAGCACCCGGTATCCATCTGATCACCCGAGCTCATGTGAACTGCTACGTGGTGGAGGACGACGACGGCCTCCTGCTGGTGGACGCCGGGCTGCCGAAGATGTGGCATGAGGTTCTTGAGGCCCTGGACTACCGAGGACGGCGCCCGGATGAGATCCGTGGCATCGCGCTGACCCACGGCCACTTCGACCATGTGGGCTTCGCCCGGGGTGCTCAGCATGAACTTGGCATCCCGGTATGGGTTCATGCCAAGGACATGCCGCTGGCAGCTCACCCCTACCGCTACGCCACCGAGCGCAACCGTCTCCTCTACCCCTTCACGCACCCAAAGTCCTTGCCGGTGCTGGGGCGCATGGTCACCGCTGGCGCGCTGCGCATCAAGGGTGTAGAGCAGACCACCGCATTGGACGTCAAGGCACTAGATCTACCCGGTCTGCCCGTGGCGTTCCACACTCCCGGACATACTGACGGACACTGCATTCTGCACTTCCCTGACCGCGATGCGGTGATCAGCGGCGACGCACTGGTGACGCTGGATCCCTATACCGGCAACCGAGGTCCCCAGATTGTGGCCAGTGCTGCCACCAAGGACACCGCACAGGCGCTCCAGTCACTGCAGGCCGTTGCTGCTACTGGTGCCACCATAGTGCTTCCCGGCCACGGTGAGCCCTTCAGCGGTGGCGCACAGGCTGCGGTTCAGCAGGCCCTGCGCGCGGGCGCCCACTGAACCGGACCTAGCGACTGGAAGCGTAGTTCACAAAAGCTGCCGCCAGCGGACGGAAGGTCGCTTCGATCCCGGAAGCCTCGGCGTCGTACTCCCTGATCACATCCGCTGGGGTTCTGCCGGCCTTCTCCACCAGCTCAGCAGTGCCCTCGGCCCAGCGCTGCACTGTATGGGCATCGGGCTCGGGGTGAAACTGCACCGACCAGAACGAGCTGCCCACCCGGAAAGCCTGCACCGGGGCATCGGTGCCTTCCACCAGATGCACCGCCCCTTCCGGGACTGCCGCGATCTGCTCCTGATGCCACAGCACAGCTTTAGGGCGCTGGGGCAGCACGGAGAACACCGGATCATCAGCAGCTTCGGGGCGCCGAATAAGCTCCATCACCCCGATCTGCGGAATGCTGCGGCGGAAGACTTCGGTGTCATGGGCTACTGCTGAGAGCTGGGCGCCCAAGCAGATATTAAAGGCCGGGGACTCCTCAGCAGCGGCAGTGCGCTGCAGGGCACGTACAGCCGGAAGCCACTCCCACTGCTCATCATCCTCAGGGCCAGCAGTGCCGCCGAGCACCACCATCCCCTGGTATCCGGCCAGATTCTCCGGAATGGCATCACCGCGGTCAGGACGCAGCATCACCAGCTCCGCCCCGGCCTCTTCCAGCCAGCGCCCGAATTTATCGATGCCCACGCTGTCCTCATGCTGAATGACCAGAATTCTCACCATTGACCCGAGTTTACGCGGGCAAAGAGGGGCTCCAGAGCTGCTGCCGGAACTCTTGTCAGGAAACACCCCTACACTCGATAATCGAAGATATGTTCGAATAGCGGGAGTGTTCTGCAGGAGTGTTCTGTAATGAGAGTTCCGCCGATAGGAGTTCTGCGATGAGCGCTGAAGCAGCGGTGCTGCCTGATTCAGCCACGGTGTGGACCACACCTGAAGGTGCCCCGGCACGGCTGGTATGGGGTCACCGCCGGTTTATTGTCACCGATCGGCCTATTCCATGGATTGACCGTACCCCCTGGTGGGAGTCGCTGAGCCGGATGCCAGCGGGCAAGGCTGACATGCAGGAGCAGCAGATGTGGCAGGTCCAGGCCACCGCGGAAGATGGTCAGATCCTCATTTTTGATCTGGCGGTGATGCCTGGTCAGCAGTGGCCAGTAACCGGAATCTATGACTAAAGCGAGCCTGTGCCTATGACTGATTTCACTCACCTGACCGTGGCCAGTGCGTTCTCCGCCCATCATGGCACCAGCAGCCCGGAGGCACTGGTGGAGGCTGCTGCCGCCGACGGCGCCCGGATCGCTGCCATTACTGATCGCGACGGGCTCTACGGTGCGGTGCGCCATATACGCGCCTGCATCGCCCATGGGCTTGATCCGGTGGTGGGGGTGAACCTGCAGCTCAAAGACCGCCGGTCTTCGCAGATCACTGCGGCAGCGGAAGCCACTGCGCCGGCAAAAATCACTGCGCCTGCAAAAAATACTGCGCCGGCCGAGATCACCGTGCTGGCTCATGGCCACAATCATGGTGCTGGCTGGGCAGGGCTGGTGCGGCTGATCTCCTCAGCCCATGCGCCCAAGCGCGGGGCCAGACGGATCCCGCATGGGACTGCACACCGACCGGCGTGGATCACGCGGAGCCAACCGGCGGCGTTCATCCAGGACGACGACGGCGCCCCCACTGCCACAGTGCTGTTGGGAGCGCACTCTGATGTGGGCCGGGCGGTGCTGTCCGGGCAGCGCGAGCAGGCGCTGGGACTGCTTCAGGACTGGTGCCAGCGGCTGCCCGGCGGCGTCGTGGTCGATATTGTCTGCCACCACACCAAACCGGGACTGCCTGGCAGTCTGCGTCATGCCGCCCAGATGCTGCAGTTGGCAGTAGCCGCGGAAGTCCCTGCCGTGCTCAGCAACGCAGTGCGCTATAAAACTCAGGACGAGGCTGCCACCGGTGATGTGCTCGATGCTGCTGCTCATCTGTTACCGCTGGGGAAGTTCGCTGCCCAGCCCAATGCGCAGGCCTGGCTGAAGCCCGCTGAGCTGATGCACCGCCTGGCTCAGCAGATCGTGGAGGCTGCCGGGCTGCGTCCGACTGCTGCTCATGATCTGCTGGATCAGACCCAGCGGTTAGCACAGCGGTGCCGGCTGGATCCGCAGACTGATCTGCGCTGGCGGCAGCCTAAAGTCCCAGAGCTGGATGTACTCGGACTGCACAACGGCACTGGGCTGGCCCCTGATGAGATCCTCACCCAGCGCTGCCAGACTGCGCTGGATCAGCGCTACCCCCACGCCTCGAGTCAGGAGCTCAGCGAGCTGGAACAGCGGCTCTCCGATGAGCTGGGCACTATCCGCCAGTTCGGATTCAGTACGTATTTCCTAACCGTGGCAGATGTGGTGGATATGATCCGGCAGCAGCACATCCGTGTGCAGGCCCGTGGCTCAGGCGCCGGAAGCCTGGTCAACTATCTGCTGCAGATCTCCACCGTGGACCCCATGGAACACGGCCTGCTCTTTGAGCGCTTCCTGGGCAAGAAGCGCAGCACCCTTCCTGATATTGATGTGGACATCGAATCGGCCCGTCGCCATGAGGTCTACGAGGCGATCTTTGAACGCTACGGCCACCACCGGGTGACCCTGTTGTCCATGCAGAACCGGTACCGGGCTCGGGGTGCGGCTCGTGATGCCGGGCTCGCCCTGGGCCTGACCGAGGAGCGGATCGATCAGATCGCGCAGAATCTGTGGCGCTTCAACGCTAGGGAGTTTCGGCAGGTGCTCTCTTCCAAGCCGGAACTGCGGGAAGTGGCTGAGCTGGTGCGCGCCGAGCCGGAAGTCGATCTGCTGGTAGATCTGACCGAACGGCTGGACCGGCTTCCCCGGCATATCTCCATGCACCCCTGCGGGGTGATCCTCGGGGATGCCGATCTGCTCTCCCTGACTCCCACACAGCCTTCGGGGATCGGGTTGCCGATGTCGCAGTTCGACAAAGACGATATTGACGATATGGGTCTGCTGAAGCTGGATGTGCTGGGAGTCCGGATGCAGTCCACCATGGCCTATGCGGTCAAGGAGATCCAGCGGGTCAACGGTGCTCAGGCTGCGGAAGAGGGCGGCCTGCCGTCTGATGCCCCTTATATCTCTGCCGAAGGTGAGGTGGACCTTGATGCCTTGCCTAAAGATGATGAGACCACCTTCGCTGCCATCCGCACCACCCACACTCTGGGGATGTTCCAGATTGAATCCCCCGGTCAGCGGGAGCTGGTTGGGAAGCTGCAGCCAGATGCCTATTCAGATCTCATCGCGGATATCTCACTCTTCAGACCCGGACCGATGAAGGGCAATATGGTCACCCCCTTTGTGGAGCGCAAGCACGGCTTTGAGGACATCCGCTATCTGCATCCCCGGTTTGCGCCTTTCCTGCAGGACTCCTATGGGGTGGTGATCTATCACGAACATGTGCTGCGGATCCTCAGCGATGTCATGGGGATCTCGCTGGCGGAAGCAGATGAGTTGCGCCGTCGCCTGGAGAAGGACGCCGAACAGATCGAAGAACAGTTCCGGCGCCGGGCTGCAGAGAATAAGGACGCCGGAGTCCCACGCTTCAGCTCCGCAGAGATCGACCGTATCTGGGAGGCCCTGAAAGGGTTCGGCAGCTTCGGCTTCTGCAAGGCCCACGGTGCCGCTTTTGCGCTGCCCACCTATCAGTCGGCATGGCTGAAGGCCCATTACCCGGTGGAGTTCCTGGCCGGGATCTTTGAGCATGACCCCGGAATGTATCCGCGCCGGCTGCTGATGGCTGAAGCCCGGCGCATCGGCATCCCGCTGCTGCCCGTGGACGTCAATGTCTCCAGTGCGCAGTACCGGGTGGAGCGCGTCAACGCTGAGGAGAAAGGCATCCGGCTCTCGCTGCGTGATATTCGAGGTATCACCGAGGCTGAATGTGAGCGCATTGTGCAGGGCCAGCCGTATCATTCCATTGCTGATTTCTGGCGCCGGGCGGCCCCTTCCCGGCCATTGATGGTGCGCCTGGCCAGTATCGGTGCCCTGGATTCTCTGGCAGCAGATCATGAGCAGCGCACCTCCCGTGGTGGGCTCATCGCCTATGTTCGCCAGCTCACTGCAGCTCCGAAGAAACCCCGGTCGGCGCGAGTCGATGGGCCGGTGGACAGCGCGGAATCTCAGCCTGCGCTTTTTGCTGAGCATGCCTTGTTCAGCACCAAGGAACCAGAGCCCTCAGCCGAGGAGCGCATCAGCGCTGAGCTGGATGTGCTCTCCAGCGAGGTCAGCGGGCATGTCATGCAGACCTATCAGCCGCTGCTGGACGAGCTGGGAGTAACTCCAGCATCCCAGCTGCTGGATCTGCGCAACCATTCCCAGGTACTGGTGGCCGGCATTCGGGTAGCCACTCAGACCCCGCCGATGCGCTCAGGCAAACGTACCGTGTTCATCAGTCTCGACGACGGCACTGGCTGCGCTGATACAGCGTTCTTTGAGGAAGCTCAGCAGCAGGCTGGACCGCTGCTCTTCGGCACTAAGCTGATGGTCATCCGCGGGAAAACCCGACGTACCGGGGACCGCGGAGTTTCCATCCAGGCCGATGGAGCTTGGGACCTGAAGCAGCTGTGGGCCCAGTGGCAGCAGACTCATCAGGTGGATCTGCTCCAGGAATCAGAGACTCAGCTGGCCTGAAAGATCCCGCAGGATCTCTGCAGCAGGGCCCGGGCGGGCATGCCGCCAGCCGGTGCCCGCCCAGAGGTTCAGGCCCTCAGGGTCACCCGCAGCGGCAGCAGCCTGACGCATCGGTGAGGTCAGATAGTGCACCGCCGGGAACCCCAGCGGCGCGGAGGCCGTGAAACGTTCGGTGAAGTCATTGACCAGTGCACGTGCCGGTCGTCCGGAGAAGGCTGTGGTCACCACGGTTTCCCGGTGCAGCTGGGTCAGGGCCTGCTGATGTGCTGGCTGGGTGCCGCTTTCATCGCTGCGCAGCAGCACTGTGCCCACCACCGCGGCCTCGGCTCCCGTGTGAAGCAGGTCTTTCACCTGCTCGGCAGTGCCGATTCCACCGGCGCCCCACAGTGGAAGATCGGTGGCGGCACGTACCTGAGAGAGAAGCTGAAACAAGCCCGGCTGGGTTGAAGGCATCTGCGGTGACCATTCCTGTGGTGACCACGTCCCAGAGTGACCTCCGGCTTCGTGGGACTGCACAATGAGACCATCCACTCCAGCCTCTGTAGCCGCCAGTGCTTCGTCCACCGAAGTGACGGTCTGCACAGTCAACGCACCGGCCTGCTGAAGCCTGCGGATATCCTGCGCAGGTGCCAGTCCGAAGGTGAAGCTGACCACCGGTGGAGGGTTCTCTACCAGCAACTGCACTTTAGCGGCCCACGCGTCATCGTCTTCCCGGGGTTCAGGCAGCTTCACCTGATCATCTTCCTCAGTACCGGTCAGCGATTCATAGCGCTGGGCCCAATCGGTCAGCTGCTCCGCGTAGCTGGTGAACTCCTCTCGATCCACCGGCACCGGGTGAGGAGCGAAGAGATTAACACCAAAAAGCGAAGTCTGCTGCCGGACTGCCTGGATCTGCTGCGCCAGCTGCTCCGGGCTGCGGTAACCGGCGGCTAAGAACCCCAGAGCCCCAGCCTGGGCAGCGGCGATCACCAGCTCCGGGGTGCTGGGGCCGCCTGCCATAGGGGCTGCCACCACCGGCAGCTGTGCGCCGAGCTGCCCCAGAAGCTGCTGGCGCGCAGCGCGGCTCCGTTCAGCGCGCAGCCATGGAGCCACCTGTTCGCTCAGCAGCGGCGCCACGTCCTCGGCAGGCCTCAACTGTTCCAGCGGGATCCAGCGGATCTCTGCGATTTCTGCGGCAGGTCTCAGCTGACCCAGAAGATCATCGGCCACGGCGTCGAAAGTCACCCGAAAGTTGTGGCAGACCACCGTGTGATCAGGTTCGTTAGCCGCCGGAGCGGAGAACTCGCCCATGGGGATCAGTTGCTCAGGCTGCAGCTGAAGGCCCACCTCCTCGTGGACTTCGCGCAGCGCAGTTTCCGCCGGGTTCTCCCCCGGCTCAGGCTTGCCGCCCGGCTGCATGAACCGGCTGGTGCCCTGCTTGCGGACGGTCAGGACTCGACCTTCGCTATCGCTGAGGACCAGGGCTGCCACACGGATGATCTTTGATTCGCTCACCCGCTTGAGTCTACGTAAGCAGTCGCGAAGGGTTTAGGCTGTCGGCGGTAATACGCCTGACCAGCAGAAAGCAGGGGCCGAGGATGGCACGCGTTGGAGTAGTTGTCACAGATACTTATTGGGTTCCTGCAGGAGACCAGGACACCGGGCCGTTGATCTCGGCCCTGGACCGGCTGGGCATTGCGGCAGAGCCGGTGGTGTGGCATCAGTGGAAGGCTCAGGACGCTGAGCGGTTTGATCTGCTAGTGATTCGCAGCCCCTGGGACTACACCGAACGTGAAGCCGAGTTCCGTGCCTGGCTGCAGACCACCGGTGCGCAGCTTCCGGTGCTGAACTCACCAGAGCTGATCGAGTGGAATCTGGACAAGGTGTATCTGCAGCAGCTGCAGCACAAGGGCATCAGCATCGTGCCCACTACCTGGGTGAAGGATGCTGCAGAGCTTGACCAGGCGCTGGCCAGTTATGGCCAGCAGTGGACGGTGCTGAAGCCAAGTGTTTCTGCCGGCTCGCTGAACACGGAACTGCTGCGGGCCGACTCCGCTGAGGCCCTTGCGCTTGGTACCCGGATTATCGATTCGGGTCGGACCCTGCTGATTCAGCCAGAAGTTCCAGAACTCACCGCCGGGGATGAACGGGCACTGTATTTTATTGGCGGGGAGCACACCCACACCATCGCCAAAGGCGCATTGCTGGAACGTGGCGGCGGTCTGCTCGGCGGGACCTATCAGGAGCGCCCGCAGCTGGTGTCCGCCAGCGAGGATGAGCAAGCCTTCGGAGCTGCTGTGCTTTCAGCGGTGCAGGAGGTCACCGGAACCGGCATGCCGCTCTACGGACGCATCGATATTGTGACCACTGCGCAGTGGGGAACAGTGCTGCTGGAGGCAGAGCTGTTTGAGCCTGCACTGAATCTGCAACGAGCTCCCGAGGCCGCCGATGTGCTCGCGGCAGCAATTGCTGCTCGGCTGCCCGTTCAGGCCCAGGCTTGAATAGCCAGGTTGCCCAGGATTCCCAACAGTCCGGCCCAGATGTAGCTGGCCAGGGTGCCGATGATGAACCGCTCGGTGGCCTTGGCGCGGTGTTCAGACTTTGCTGAGCGCAACTCCGGGTAGCGTCCGAGCCCCTTCACCGCCAGCACCACCGCGATGGCTTCGGGGTATCCGGCCAGCACTGTGCCGGTGATGGCCAGCCGCTCCAGGACACCGATCCAGGTGCCGCCACGCAGTACACCTGGAGCGGAGCCTTTTGGTTCCACCCAGCGCAGGATTCCGGCCACCACAAAGAGCCCTGCGCCCATGGAGAGCAGCAGGGCGCTGGTCACAATCAACACGGTGATCACTACAGCCATCTCCTCAAATATCGGCAGCAGGCCTGACATCGTCGCCGGTTCTACAGGTGCCCTTCAGCGGTGCCGATCAGGGCGGCCACCACAGGACGCGCCCTGCGCTCCTCCTCCACCATGGCGGTTCGGGCCCGTTTGCTCACTGCCTGCGGCGAGATGCCAAGGTCAGCGGCTATCCGAGCCTGGTTCATTCCTTGTGCCTGACGGTCAGCTACGGCCCACCCTTCGGCAGAACGACGCCGCACCACCGCTGCCAGCAGCTGCAGCACCGCAGTAGCTTGACCTGCGGCGTCGTTATTGGCCCCCTCCACCACCACCGGCACCGGCTCTGCTTTGCCGCGGGCCCGCTCCACCGCGTTGCGGGCGTGGATGAACACCTCTCCCGAGCTTTGCCGCGGACTGCTGCCCAATGGAAGGTCTGCCGGGCCAGCACCCACACCGATAGCCCAGTCGCCTGCACGTACCAGCTGCAGCGTGAAATCCAGTGCGGTCTCGGCGTCGCTGAGCACTATCTGGACTTCATCTCCGACGGTGCGTTCCAGCGGCAGCAGGATGTGCTCGGCCCGCTCGTCCGCCCAGGGGCTGAGATCCTCGAGCAGGCGGCGCACCCTATCGCCGGTTTCCCGGCTGCGATGCTGATCAGCTGTCACCACGAACATAAATCAACCCTACAAGGTTGATACCCGCTAATCAACCCCTGAAGGTTGATCACCGAGGGGCACCTCGCAGGGTCAGTGCATTGGCGCTGATCACCAACCCGATCCCCACCCAGCCCAGTACCGGCAGCACCTGTCCTAGAAAAGCCGCCCCCACCAGCGCAGCGAAGAACGGATGAAGGGACATCCCGAGCCCGAAGATCAGCGGAGAGACTCGTCGCAGCACTATAAGGTCAAGGGCATATGGGACCGCAGAAGACAGCAGCCCTGAGACAACGGCGAAGACATAGGCCTCCCAAGGTGGCTGTACGTGAAGGACGATGACCACCCCCACCGGCACCATCACGCAGGCTGAGAGCGCCGTGGAGACTGCCGCGCCCTGAATGCCGGCTACCCGGCGTCCCACGGTTCGATTGGTCAGGATATACCCGGCCCAGCACAGCCCTGCCAGCAGCCCGAAACCCAAGCCCAGCAGGTCACTTGATGGACCAGGACGCGCCAACAGAACGACGCCGCCGAGTGCTAGCGCCGCGCACAGCCCGTCGCGCAGTCGGCGAGACGCAGCCAGAGCCACTCCCAGCGGCCCCAGGAACTCCAAGGTGACCGCGGTACCCAATCCCACACGATCCACCGCCGCATACAGTGTGGTGTTCATCCCTGCGAAGAAGATGGCCAACAGCACCAGTGGCCCCCACTGGCTGCGGGTATAGCGCCAAAAACGCGGCCGGGCGAGGGCAGAGAGCACGACGGCGGCCACTAACTGTCGCGCAGCAACCACGGCCACCGGCCCCATAGTGCTGAAGGCCAGGGAACCCACCGCGGCACCGGACTGGGTACTCAGTGCCGAAGTGGCCATCATGGCAAATCCTCCGGTGGTGCCAGGTTTCGGCGGGCCCGAAGGCGGCTGTGGCTCAGGGGACATGAGCTGATTCTGCACCAGGACCGGCCAGTGGCCCAAGAACTGCTTCGAAGGCCAACGACCTGCTACCCGGATGCATACAATCACCAAGTGTCTCGCTTCTTCGCCGACCTGACTCCGCTGCGGGTGTCCCAGGCCTACCGCCGACTGTGGCTGGGCAATGCCCTGGCCGCCATCGGCGCCCAGTTGACCCTGGTGGCGGTGAGCCTTGAGGTCTACGCGCTTACCCAGTCCAGCTTGTACGTGGGCTTGGTGGGGCTTTTCGCCCTGGTGCCGCTGGTGGTGGCCGGGCTCTACGGGGGCGCGGTGGCTGATGTCTATGACCGGCGGAAGGTTGCCCTGGTCTCTGGGTTCTTCCTCTGGCTATCCATCTGCGGAATCGCCGCCCATGCATGGATGGACGTGGAGAACGTTTGGCTGCTCTATGGACTGGTGGCTCTCCACTCTGCTGCGCAGGGAGTCAACCAGCCCACTCGCAGCGCCATCATCCCGGCCCTGGTCGGGCACAAGTTGCTGCCAGCTGCGAATGCGCTGAATATGATGACATTCAACTTCGCAATGATGGGCGGCCCCCTGCTGGCAGGCGTGCTGGTGGCCACTGTGGGCTACGCCTGGACGTATTCGATCGACGTCGTCGCTTATCTTGCTGCACTGTGGGCACTGTTCAGACTGCCCCCACTCCCACCGCAGAAAGATGAGACCGACGGCGCTGGCCCTCAGCAGCACCGGGTAGGAGTTCGCTCCGTGGTGGAGGGACTGGTGTTCCTGCGGACCCGCAAGAACGTGCGCATGACGTTCCTCATGGACTTCGCCGCGATGATCCTTGCAATGCCGCGCGCCCTCCTGCCGGCCATCGGCGCGCTGCTGGTCGGCGGCGGCGAGCTGACAGTGGGCATCCTCCTGGGAGCACTGGCAGCAGGTTCATTCCTCACCGGCGTGTTCTCGGGACCGTTGATGCGGATACATCGCCACGGTGCTGCTGTGACCTGGGCTGTGGCCGCATGGGGCGGGTGCATTGCCGGCTTCGGCGCGGTGGTGTGGCTGGCCTCCGGTGAGCCTGTGCCCCCTGATGGGTCACTGACGTGGTGGGTGTGGCCAGCTGCGCTGCTTCTGCTGCTGGCCGGTGTCAGTGATGCAGTGGCCATGATCTTCCGGCAGACCATCCTCCAGTCAGCTACACCAGATCACCTAAGGGGCCGCCTGCAGGGGGTCTTCATCGTGGTGGTGGCCGGTGGCCCGCGCTTGGGGGAACTCGTCTCTGGAAGTGCCGCGGCCGCTGTTGGCGAGTCCCTCACCGCGGTGGCCGGAGGAACCCTGTGCATCCTCACAGTGTTTGTCCTGGCCCGCAGATTCCCCGGATTCCTGCGGTATGACTCCCGAAATCCCACACCCTGAGCCCGATTCACAAGAAACTCACAGAAAGAAAGATCACAGGTCGATAACGGGCCGATATCCGCGGAATTCTGCGGTTCTTGGGCCTTCTAGAGGCTCTCCCGCCTAGTTGACGCAATACTTTTGAGACCTTTTACTTGATGGCGGACATCTTCTGTGATGTGGATGTGACTTTTGGGCTCCCTCTTCCCCGGCCCATCACATCGGTCCGCACCAGTGCGGGCGAACATCCCAGAAGCGCTTCGGCTGGCACTCCCGACGCCGTCCATCCGCCAGCTGAAGAGACACGTAACCGTGACCCAGTGAGGAAAGGAGTGCAGGGCGGCGGCGCAGGACCCGGGAGGGTCCCCATGCGCTAGGGAACTTCGCATACGCAGAACAATGAAGACTTCCATGGCTTTCAAGAAGATCCTCGGCGGCTCTATGGCCGCTGCAACCCTGGCCGGTGCCGCTGTTGTGGCGCAGGCTCCTGCAGCCAGCGCCGCTAGCGAATGGGACCGCCTTGCCGAGTGCGAGTCCGGCGGCAACTGGTCCATCAACACTGGCAACGGCTACTACGGCGGTCTGCAGTTTTCCCTGCAGTCCTGGCAGGCCGTGGGCGGCTCCGGCTACCCGCACCAGGCTTCCAAGGGAGAGCAGATCAACCGCGCATCAAAGCTGCAGGCTATCCAGGGCTGGGGCGCATGGCCCGCATGCTCGGCTCGCCTGGGCCTCTCCGGCACTCCTAGCGCCGCTCCGGCCCCTGCTCAGAACCAGCAGCAGTCCGCTCCGGCCCCTGCAGCTCCGGCCCCGCAGCCAGCTCCCCAGGCTGCACCTGCACCCCAGCAGTCCGCACCTGCTCCGGCTCCGCAGCAGTCGGCGCCTGCACCGCAGCCCCAGACTGAGCAGCCCCGCAACCTGGCACCGGCTTACAGTGCCGAGCCGAACACCTCGGTGGAGGTCTCCGAGGAGACTTACACCGTTCAGTCCGACGATTCGCTGAGCTCCATCGCCGCTGAGCTGGGTGTCGAGTGGACCGATCTGTGGGGTGCCAACCAGGACCTGGTGGAGGATCCCAACCTCATCTACGTCGGTGACGAGCTGAAGCTGCCCGTTATCTGATTCCTGTGGTCTCAAGCTGGCCCTGGGCATAGCTGAAGACCACAGTGCCGTGCTGATCGGTGCGGTAGACGGCTGACTCCAGCCTCTGGAGCATCCCGGTGATCTCCGGTGCAGGATGGCCGTAGCTATTGTCCTCACCCACACCGATCAGCGCGACAGAAGGTCTGGTGAACTCCAGAATCTCGGTGCCGCCATTGGCTGCACCGTGGTGAGGTACCTGCAGCACATCAACATGCTGAGGCAACGCCTCACGAGCCAGCAGAAGATCAGTGGCCTCCTGTTCGAGGTCCCCGGTACTCAGCAGGCGCAGCGGATCGTTCGCGGGTCCGTCTGCGCCTGCTGAGTACTCGTGTATCTCAAAGAGCACAGCCAGCGAATTGTCGTTGGGATTGCGGTGATAATCCGCCGCTGCCCACACCGTCCAGGTCACCGGAAAAGCTCCTTCATGGATACCGCGGTCCCCGATGCGGGCCCGCTCAGCTGAGACCTGAACAGACTCCGCCTCCGGGGCCTCATCCAGCTGCCAACCCGCGCTGGCGGAGTACAGCAGCCGGCGAACATCTGCCGCCTGTTCTACCCCGGGCATGCCGCCGTAGTGATCACGATGTTCGTGGGTGATCATCAGTACTTCCACCTGCTCAATATCCAGGTGGTTCAGGCATTCCTCGGCCGCTGCGGGTTCCTCCCCAGTGTCTACAACAATCCCAGCCTGCGCCGCAGTCCGGATGACCAACATGTCCCCCTGGCCCACATCGCACAGCGCGAAGCGCCAGTCCCCCGGCAGCCTCTCCTCCCCCAAGGCGGTCAACGGGACAATCAGCGCCAGCACTGACGCCGCAGCGCTGACTAACACCCCCGTTTCAGCGCGACCAGGCCACTGCGCGGCAATCAGCAGTCGGCACAGAATCAGTGCTGCAGCCAGGTACAGCAGAACTAACACCACCCCGAGCCAACCAGCAGGCCACGGCGCCAGTGCCTGCGGCAGGCTGCTTGCACCACGCCCGATGAGCCCAATACCGGCTGCTGGAACACCGGCTGCCCAGAGTAGCACCTGACTCACTCCCGGCAGGGTAGTAGAGAGCACTGCTGCCAGCGTCCCGGGGACGGTCACCAACGGCAGCAGCGGGCCGGCCAGAATA
>NZ_HG005165.1:68498-72887 GCF_000455245.1 Nesterenkonia massiliensis
GCTCGAAGAGCTCTTTGAGCCTGTGCCCGGTCAGAACGATCCCTGCCGTGGCAGCCACGGAGAGCTGGAAAGCGGGCTCCGTGCTGAACCAAGGGTCATACAGCAGCAGAATCAGCACACAGAGACACAGCAGGGCTGAGGACGCTCTCCCCCGGCCGGCGAAGACTGCCAGTGCCCCAATGAGGCCCATGACTGCCGCCCGGATCACACTGGGGGCAGGCTGCACCAGCATCACGAACAGCAGCAGCCCCAGCAGCGTGATCGCCACGGTGCTCCAGCGTGGCATTCGCAGCAGCCTCATCAAACCCATAAGCGCACCCATGACCAGCGTGCAGTGAGTCCCGCTGACCACTGTCATATGGGTAAGCCCCGAGACCCGCATCGCTTCGGTCAGCGTCTCGTCCTGGCCGGAACGATCCCCCAGAATGATGCCGGGCAGCAACGCCGGTGCATCCCCTAGCGCAGTAGCTGAAGCATCAGCAGTGGCCTGTCGCAGCGCGGAGAAGGCATCTGTGACGGTGGCCCGCCGGTCTGCCGGCAGGATGCTCAGTGCGTGGTCGCCAAAGGGAAAGAGCATCGCACTGGCCCTTTCACCCTGCTCCAGCTCCGAGGTCCGAACCAGGCCCTGGTAGCGGTGCCCGGCGCTGAGCACATCAGTGGGATCTTCGCCTTCACTGAGCGGATGCATCACCAGCACCGCGGCCCCCACGGGCACTTGACGCTCCTCGGGGGTTGTCTGGGCGTGAGTGACCGTGGCGCGTACCAGTAGCCGCGGCTCTCCGGATCGATCAGGTGTGGGAAGGACTTCGGCGTCCTCCAGGACCCGGAGGGTCACCTGCAGCGGCGCCTGCTTCTGGACAGCTGCGGTCCATCCGTTCAGCTCCTGGCTCCGCAGGTCCTGGCCGGCCACACCTAGTACAGCCGCAGCTGCCACGATGCACAGCAGCAGGTGCAGCCCGATGATCCGGCTCAGTTCTCGGACGGTCCCAGGTCCAGCTGCGGTAGATCGCCGTGGCGGAATGAGCAGACAGAGCAGTATCAGCAGAGCCAGCAGGCCAAGACCAGCTGCAGCGCTCAGGGATACTCTCCAGGGTGCATGGACCGCCACGAGAGCCGCGCACCATACGCACAGTGCGGCAGGCAGCAGCCGGAGATCCAGCGGAGAGCGTCGACTGGTCAGTCCTGCCCCGGTCACCACGTCACGAACTCACCGATATTGCCGAGTATGGCCGGTCCGATCCCGCTGACCGCGGCGAGTTCTTCTAAGGAGTTGAAGTCCCCGTGGCTCTCCCGGTAGGTGATGATGCGTCCTGCCAGCGCCGGGCCGATTCCTGGCAGCTGCTCCAAGGTGGCACTGTCGGCAGTGTTGATGTTGATCAGTGCTGGGGCCTCAACCCCTGCTTCTGCCACGGCCGCGGGCGAGCCAGTTTGCGGTAGGTCAGTGTGGCCGCGACGGTCTCCCGCGGCCTCAAGCTCATCGGTGGTGGGCACATAGATCAGGCCCCCGTCTGCCACCGGTGCCGCCAGGTTGATGCCGTCGGCGGCAGCTTCATCATCAAGACCTCCCGCAGCGTCTACGGCGTCAATGACCCTGGCTCCGGCGTCGAGTTCCACCACCTGTGGGTCCCGGACCGCACCGGCAATGTGAACAGTCGCAGTTCCTGATTCCGGGGCATCCGCAGCCTCGGAGATGCCGTCGGACCCCGGGGGCTGTTCAGCAGGCCTGGGCTCTTGGCGCTCATCACCGATCTCTGGGACCTCCGGCAGGTCCTGTGCCTCGGGGTTGTCACGGGCAAACCATGAGACCCCCAGCCAACACAGCAGCCCCAGAACCACCAGGACGATGGCGGGCAGGCGCAGTCCGATTCTGGCCGGAGCGTTGTGCTGAGCCTGACGCTGAGCCCGAAGCCGCTCGCCGCGGGTGAGCAGTTCATCCTCATAGCTCTCCATAGCCTCAGGCTATGAAGCACAGACCTTCAGCATCCGCGGATCAGCCGGCGCTGTGGACACCATCGGCACGGCGAGGAACCGCGCTGGGATTGGGGAAAACTCCACCCGTAGGCGGGTCAGGTCCCTGCTGTCACTGTGACGGCCACCGCGCCCAGACCAAGATGCGCAGCGACCCCGGGTGGCAGTTCCAGAACTGGCACAGGTTCGGCGGAGACGCCTTCCATCGCTTTGGCCAAGCGCAGAGCCGTCGGGTAGTCACCGAAGGTATGCACGCCGATCAGCGGCGACGTGCGTTCTGCTGCTGCTGCCAGGGACACCGCTTCTAGCCGCTCCAGGGCGCGCGGCCAGGTGCGTGGTGTCTCCAGCAGAGCCACTTCTCCATTGCGTAGTCCCAGAAGCGGCTTGATCCACAGCAGCGAACCAAGGATGGAGGCCAGCGTGTTGATGCGTCCACCGCGGCGCAGCTGTTCCAGGCTCGGTACGGCAAAGGAGGTGAAGGTCGCAGCGGCGGCACGTTCGGCAGCAGCTGCGGTCTCCTGCAGAGTCCCACCGAGCCGCCCGGTGATTGCGGCCTCCAGCACCGCTTGGCCCTGAGCAAGACCAGCCTGGCGGGTGTCCACCACCACCACCGGGATATCCACCTCCGCGGCAGCCAGCCGGGCGGCGTCGTAAGTTCCGGAGAGCTTCGCGGAGAGATGCACCGAGACAATCCCGGCATAGCCCTGCTTCTGCAATCGCCTGTACGCTGCGGCTAGCCGGCCCGGGGAGGGCCGGGAGGTGCGCACCGGTGTTCCCGCGGCCACAGCGAGCGGCAGATCCCGATCCAGCTCCGGGCTGGCCTCGGGGTAAATCTGCGCAGCATGATGCGGGTGATCGATCATCACCGGGATCGGAACGCACTCGATGCTGCTGCCTAAAACGCCCAGTTCCAGCTCACCGGTGGCACGATTAACCGGCAGCGCGCAGGCCGAATCAGTGACGATGGCGATACGTCCGCGGCGTCGTCGAAGATTCGGCTTCAGCCCGGGATGCTGAGCCCGCCGGGCAAGGAGCCGGTCCTCCACTGCCTGCGCCCAGCGCCGACTGAGGTCCTGACTTTCTGCTCTGGCGAGCTCAGCTTCTGCAGGCAGGGCGATCAGCCTGTCACAACGTTGACCAGCTTCGGTGCGCGCACAATCACCTTGCGCACCCCGCCGTCTTCCTCGATGTACTTCTGGATCTTCGGCAGCGCCAGCGCCTGAGCCTCCAGCTCCTCGGCGCTGATATCAGCAGGCACCTCGAGCTTATCCCGCAACTTGCCCTTGACCTGGACCACTGCGGTGATGGTGTCCTGCACCAGCAGTGCCTCGTCGTAGGCCGGCCAGCTGCTGTTGGCCACCGATGCCTGATGACCCAGCATCGCCCACATATCCTCAGCGGTGTATGGGGCCACCAGGGAGAGGATCTGCGCGGCAACTTCAGCGGCCTCGCGAACTGCAGGGTCAGCAGCGCCGGCTCCGGAGTCGATTTCCTTACGCGCAGCGTTGACCAGCTCCATGATGCGGGCCACCACCACGTTGAACTTCTGGTCTTCCAGGAGGTTCTCGACATCGGCAATGGTCCGGTGCGTGACCGCGCGCAGCGTCTGGGAGCCAGCGGCCGGATCCGTTCCAGGGGCTGATTCTACGTCCTGGGCCAGCCGCCAGGCCCGCGCCAGGAACTTCGCTGAGCCTGAGGGGGAGACATCAGCCCAGTCCACGTCATCCTCCGGTGGGGAGGCGAAAACCATGGTCAGGCGCACCGCGTCCACACCGTAGTGATCCAGCTGCTCGCCCAGGTTCACGCCGTTGCCCAGGGACTTGGACATCGCCTTACCGCCGTTGAGCACCTGCCCCTGGTTCATCAGTGCCTTAAACGGCTCGGTGAAGTTCACCAGCCCCAGGTCGTAGAGCACCTTGGTGAAGAACCGGGAGTACAGCAGGTGCAGGATCGCGTGCTCGACGCCGCCGACGTACTGGTCCACCGGAAGCCACTGGTTGACCTGCTCCGAGGGGAAGACCTCTGACTCGTTGGTGGGGTCCACATAGCGCAGGTAGTACCAGGAGGAGTCCACGAAGGTGTCCATCGTGTCGGTGTCGCGCGTGGCTTCCCCTCCGCAGGACGGGCAGGTCACATTGACCCACCCTTCCGCACCTGCCAGCGGTGACTTGCCCTTCGGGGACAGCTGCTCTCCGCGCAGGTCAGTGGGCAGCTCGACCGGCAGCTGATCCTCGGGTACGGGCACTTCGCCACAGTCAGCACAGTGGACGATGGGAATGGGGGCTCCCCAGAATCGCTGGCGGGAGAGCAGCCAGTCACGCAGCCGGTAGTTGACCTTGGCCGCGCCGAGGCCTTCGGCTTCAAGCACCTCAATGGACTTCGCGATCGCCTCGGCCTTGGGCAGACCATCCCATTTCGGGG
>NZ_HG005165.1:73147-74860 GCF_000455245.1 Nesterenkonia massiliensis
GTTGATAGCCACGCCCTCGCCGGCAGTGGCGGTACCGGTCTCAGCAGGATCCTCCTCACCGGTGTCCACTACCACCTTGACCGAGATGCCCATGGCGCGGGCGAACTCAAGGTCGCGCTGGTCGTGGGCGGGAACACCCATTACCGCACCGGTGCCGTAATCGGCCAGCACATAGTCGGAGGCCCAGATCGGCAGTTTCTCGCCGGTCAGCGGGTGGATGGCGTAGCGTCCCAGGAAGACTCCGGTACGCTCACGATCGGCGGACTGCCGCTCGATCTCCGAGACGCTGCCGAGCTTGTCGCGGTAGGCCTCCAACTCGGCCCGCTGAGCATCGGTGACCAGCTCCAGGGCAAGATCCGCGTCCGCGGCCACCACCATGAACGTCACACCGTAGAGCGTGTCGGGACGGGTGGTGAAGACACTGATCGGCTCACCGCCTTCAATCTGGTAGGTCACCTCCGCGCCGGTGGAGCGGCCGATCCAGTTGCGCTGCATAGCCAGCACGCGTTCGGGCCAGGTGCCCTCCAGCTGCTCCATATCCTCCAGCAGCCGGTCAGCGTATTCGGTGATCTTGAAGTACCACTGGTTCAGGGCCTTCTTGGTGACGGCGGTTCCGCAACGCTCGCAGACGCCGTCGCCCACTACCTGCTCATTGGCCAGCACCGTCTGATCCTTCGGGCACCAGTTGACAGGCGAGTTCTTCCGGTAGGCCAGCCCGCGGTTGTAGAACTGCAGGAACAGCCACTGGGTCCACCGGTAGTAGAGCGAGTCGGAGGTGTGCAACCGGCGGGTCCAGTCCATGGAGAGGCCGTAGCGTTTGAAGCTGGCGGCCTGGGTCTCGATGTTGTTGTAGGTCCATTCGGCCGGGTGCGCGTTGTTCTTGATCGCGGCGTTCTCTGCGGGCAGGCCGAAGGAGTCCCAGCCGATCGGGTGCAGCACGTTATAGCCGCGCAGCCGGGCGTAGCGGGCAGGCACATCTCCGATGGCGAAGGCCTCGGCGTGGCCCATGTGCAGGTCCCCCGAGGGGTAGGGGAACATATCGCAGACGTACTTTTTAGGCCGCTCGTCGGCGGGGTCGACCACAAACGTGCCGTCCTCTTCCCAGAACGGAAGCCAGCGGGCTTCGATCTCACGGAAGTCGTAGGCCTTCTTCTCAGCGTGGGTCTCGCTCACCTGTGGGGCACCTCGAGGTCGTAGTCTTGCGGCGCGGCATGCGCCTTCACGGAAAATTCAACTCGCCTTAGTCTAGTTGGTTTTATCTCGCCGATAGGCTGATCCCGTGGAGACAGCACAGACCGTAGATATAACCCGGCATTGGGTGGGCTACCCCCACCGACCAGGCAACCAGCAGACGCTGAACGTGAAGTTCAACGACGACGACGCCGGGCCCGGCGGCCTGACCTCCCGGGTTGCGTTATGGCAGTACTCTCCTGGTGCTGGCACAGCAGGTCCGCAGAAACGGCCGCGCATTCTGCTGATCCATGGTTTCCGCGGTGATCACCACGGAATGCAGCTCATCGTTGATGCTTTGCCAGAGTTCGAGGTGTTTGTCCCGGACCTGCCAGGATTCGGGAAGACATCCCCGCTGGTGGACGCCCAGGGCTCTCGCGTGGAGCATACGGTAGCTCGCTATGCCGGATTTGTGGGGGCTCTTGCGCAGCAGCTGGATTTGAACGAGCACGATGTACTGATGGGGCATTCCTTCGGGACCAT
>NZ_HG005165.1:74897-78446 GCF_000455245.1 Nesterenkonia massiliensis
CGATGTACTGATGGGGCATTCCTTCGGGACCATCGTCACTGCTGCTCATACTGCGCAGAACCCTCAAGCCTGGGCCAAGCTGGTCCTGACGGCACCGATCAGCAATCACATCTTCCGTGGAAGGCTGCTGGCCGGAGCTGCCGTGGTAGAGCTCTACTACGCGATCAGCCGGCTGTTGCCGGAGTCAGCTGGCAATGCATTCCTGCGTTCACGCACAGTGCTGAAGATCACTAACCTGACAATGCGCGCTGAGCGGGATCCGCGTGTCACTGAGTATGTGCGCGACCAGCATGCGCAGCACTTTGGCGGCTACTCCGACCGGCAGACTCTGCTAGAGGCCTACGCTGCTTCGAGCCGTCATACGGTGCTCGATTATGCCGCTGATCTTCAGCTTCCGGTCTTATTGCTCCCGGGTTCCGGGGATCAGCTGAGCACTGAGGCCGGGCGTCGTGCGCTGCGTGATGCGCTGCCGCAGGGGAAGCTCGAGGTGATCCGTGGGGCGGGACATCTGGTGCATTATGAGAAGCCTGCCCAGATTGCCCGCGCTATCCGCCGATGGGTCTCCTAGAACTGCAGCGGGTCAGAACTGCAGCGAGATGACGTCGTCCACCGCGATCCGCAGGCCGCGGTGTTCGGTCCCGCGGGAGCTGGGGGCTGCGCTGCTGCTGCGCCGGACCCGGCGCATCTCGGCGATGATCTCTGCAGCTTGGGCATAGGAGAAGAACAGCAGCCAGCGCTGCCTCTCGTCATCAATCGGAGCCGGTCCGATCCATTCCAGCCCCGCTGGCAGGGCTGCTTCGTCCATGAAGGCCTGCGCTTCGGCGGGTTCTCCGCTGAGGCTCAGCATCCGGGTGGCAGGCGGCAGCCCCAGCTCGAGCCGGCGGTATAGCTCCCTGCGGGCGTAGCCCACCGGGTCCCATCGCACCAGTGCCGCGGTGAGTTCTTCGTCGCTGGCGGTGACCACCACCGTGCCGGACTGGGCGGGGTCCGCAGAGCGGGGACGCACCAAGGAGGCTGCCCGGAACCAGCGAGCCAGTACTTGCCGGGGCACATCGAGGCCTTCTCGGTTCAGCTGCGCATCTCCATCCAGCAGCAGGGCGGCGCTATAGCCCTGGGCTGCTGCCGGCTCTACACCAGGGGTGCTGACTACCAAAGCGGGTTTTCCCCTACTTCGGCCACAGGGTGATCTCCGGTGGAGGAGACCACTGTGGTGTTGGGGAAGGCTCGGCCTAGTTCCTGGGCTGTGCGATCCGCACCACGGGCGCCGGCGCGGAAGGTCCCGTTGCCGCATTCATGACAGCGGTGCCGCCGGTGGTGCAGTCCGCACCAGCGGCAGCGCAATGTCTGGGACTGGCCGTGGTGGGCCGGCAGGGTCAGCGGCCCGTGGCATTCGGGGCATTCTTGTCGGGTTCGGCAGCGTTCGCACAGTACGGCGGGGATGAATCCGGTGCGCCCTACCTGTATCAGCACCGGCCCATGGGCCAGTGCTTCACGGGCAGCCCGGTAGGCAGCAGCTGGCAGGCGAGCCTGCTGGAATGTGGGATCTCGCTCCTGCTGGTAGGAATCCGCAGTGGAGATCATCAGCGGCGAGGCGGTCCGGCGCTCTTCTCGACCTGGGGCTATATCCTCCAGCCAGCCGCGTTCCACCAGTCGCTGAACTTCCAGACTGCGGTGGGCAGAGAGGAACAGCATTGCAGCACCGGTCTGCACGGTCCGAAGCAGTGCTACTTCGCGCACATGCTGATAGGGGGCGCGCGGTTCCGTGTGGCTGGGGTCATCATCATCGAGCACCACCAGCAGTCGAAGCTTGGACACTGGCGCATACACGACAGAACGAGTACCCACAGCTACTCGAGCCTGACCGTAGCGCAGTCGCAGATACGAGCGATACCGCGGTGTGGGTCCCATCTCTGCGGTCAGCCGGGCGACAGTGTCCTCTCCCAGGGCGTTCTCAAGCGCCTCGGCTGCACGGTCCACATCCCGCTGATCGGGGACGACGACGATCGCATCTCCCCCGTCGGCGAGGCAGTCCTGTACCGCTTGCAGGATCTTCTGCTCCCAGCTGTACGCCCCGAAAGATGTCAGAGCTAAGTCGGCCTGGCGCGGACCCGGGGGCTGCGTTGGTTCCTCCGGCTCCGGGGCAGCAAGCCCGGCGAACTCCTTCTCCACGCGTGCTGCCCGAGCTGGAACTGCGGCGCGCAGCACATCTGAGGTTGTGCCCGCGTAGCGCTGTGCGACCTGCTCGGCCAGCTGCAGGACCTGGTTGCTGAGCAGCGGCAGTGCCGAGACGACTTTGGAAATCAGGCTCAGCCGCGCCGCCGTCGTCGGCGTCTCACTGCGGGAGATCACCCAGCCGGCCATGTCCCGTCCGGAGAACTTCACTTTCACCCGGCAGCCAGGGACGATCACGTCTTCGAAGTCGGTAGGCACTGCATAGTCAAAGGGGCGATCCAGGTGGGGCACAGGCGTCTCCAGCAGCACCTGGGCTACGGGAAGGCGCTGTGCGGATCCCGCCGGAAGTTTTGGCGCAGCAGGCGGTGCCAGTGAGTCCAGCAGGGCAGGTTGGGAGGCGGCGGGTGAGGCTGTCCGCTCCCTGCTGTGCTGCTGTCCGGTCATGTCATTGATGCTACTTGGCACCCCGGACATTGTGGGCGCCGAGGGGCTGATAGGCCGCTGGCTGCATGCCATGTTCCCCAGCTATGAGTGTCTCAGCGCCGGGCACCCGGTCAGTGTTCTGAGCTGCGACCGCCAGCCATTCTCCGTTCTGCTGGTGGACGACGAAGCTGATGACACCGCTGCGCGCAGCGGTGTCGCTTTCCCCCAGCGGTGTCTGACCGGTGAGGTTCCAGGCAGCGTGCACCACGGCGATCTGCTCCCCCAGGCGGCGCACGGTTGTCCGGGTCAGCGTCATCTCTGAGTCTCCGAAGATCCGGCGGAAGCCGTATTCGTGGGCGCTGCGAATACGATCGCGGGAGCTCCACCAGAGGCCGACGACGTTGACGAAGTCGGCGTCCTCGGTGAAGAGGCTGGCTAGTGCATCCGCGTCTGCGCTGTTCCAGGCGGTGGCAAAGCGCTGGGCGATGTCCTCTGCGGCATGTGTCGGTTCTGGTTGGTGTACGTGGCCCATGTACGGCAAGCATGGCACGCTGCCCGCGCGATCGCCATGGCTCGCGTCAGCTCATAGGGGGTGTTTCTGGTGTGGGTGGGCTGAGGTGACCGTGGGATTTCTGCCGGTGGTGCCTGCGGCAGAGATGCTGAAGATTACTGGCCCTGGTTTCTCCCTCAGGCCAGGGCACATGATGATCAAGATCGCAGCGCTCAGCAGCCACCGAGCAACCAGGTTCCTGACACGTACCATCTCTGAAAGCGAGTACTTCCCGCAGCGCCACCGGTGGATCATGGCCCTCATACACAGCAGCCAACAGGTCACCAGGAACCAGTGGATCCGCAGTCCAATCACCGGACCCGGCTGACCCGGCTGACTCACTCGGCCCACTCGGCCCATCTGACCCACTCGGCCCATCTCTCGGCCCATCTGGTCCGACCGGA
>NZ_HG005165.1:78936-81810 GCF_000455245.1 Nesterenkonia massiliensis
CGGCCAGAGGCAGCTGCGCCCTCGGCGGGGCCCGTTCCCATGAAGGCAGCATCAAGGTTCAGCGGAGTCTCTAGTGGAGTGGGAGTAGCCACCACCGGCAGGACCCCGGGTGCGAAGAAATCGACCGGCCCCCACTCCTGACGGGCATGGTCTGCAGCAGCTGGTGCTGAGCCCCGCGGGGTTCTCGCAGCAGAGCTGAAGAAGAACTCCGCAGCGGCACCCAGCACGGACTCTGCCAGGCTTCCCCTGGCATGAGCCCGCCCTATAGCGCGTGCTGCTGCGTTGATGTCCATACTTCAACCCTAAAGACAGGACCTGACACCAAACTCGGTCAACCGCCGCCGACAGCAGTCTCGGGCAGCGAAGGGTCAGGGGGCGCCTTGAATCGCGGTGAGGAAAAGTCCCACCAGACGGCTAGATCCGCACTTTCTAGAGAGCGAGCGAAAGCACCAGGACTGCGGTGGAGAAAGCAAGCATACCGAGGCAATTGATCCAGAAAGTCTGTCCGACGAAGTCGGCTCGAATGTGAGCGGCAGCGGCGCAGATGAAATAGACGATCAGGCCAACATTGCTGCAAGGCCGACGCCCGGAACCCACATTCCAACGATGAGCCCACACGCGGCGAGGATCTTGATGACGATGAGAGTCCACCAGAGGGAACGACCGGGCTTAGCGCCAGCCAAATCAACCGACCGCCAATATACGCAGGATACATCGCATGGCACTTAAGCGCCGCGCTGAGCTCAGGCGTCGAAGAAGCTCTTCAGCGCATCAACGCGGTTCAGCTGCTCCCATGGGAACTCCTCACGCCCGAAGTGGCCGTTCTTGGCCGTCTCGCGGTAGATCGGACGCTTCAGATCCAGGTCCTCGATGATGCCCAGCGGTCGCAGGTCAAAGACCTCTCCGATCGCCTCGGAGATCTTCGCAGGATCAACCTTCTCGGTGCCGAAAGTCTCCACGTAGATACCCACCGGGTGCGCCCGGCCGATGGCGTAGGCGATCTGGATCTCTGCCCGGTCAGCCAGACCCGCAGCCACCACATTCTTCGCCACCCAGCGCATCGCGTAGGCCGCGGAGCGATCCACCTTGGACGGATCCTTGCCGGAGAAGGCACCACCGCCGTGGCGGGCGAAGCCACCGTAAGTATCCACAATGATCTTGCGACCCGTCAGCCCCGCATCCCCCACAGGTCCGCCAATCACGAACGGGCCGGAGGGGTTGATAATCTCAGCCACACTGCTGATATCCAGTCCGATGTCAGCAATCACCGGCGCGATCACCGCCTCGGAGATGTCAGCCTGCAGCTGCCGCTGCTCGGTCTCTGCAGTGTGCTGAGCGGAGACCACTACGGTCTCCAGTGCCACCGGCTTCTCGCCGTCGTATCCGATGGTCACCTGAGTCTTGCCGTCGGGGCGCAGGTACTCCAGCTCACCGGACTGCCGCGCCTGAGTCAGCCGAGCGGAGAGCCTGTGAGCCACCGCAATGGGAGTGGGCATATAGCTGGAGGTCTCATTCGTGGCGTAGCCGAACATAATGCCCTGATCACCCGCGCCCTGTGCGTCACGGGGATCCTCCGCGCCGGAACGCGCCTCCAGAGAGTTGAACACTCCCCCGGCAATATCTGGCGACTGCTGGCCGATGCTGACGGAGACGCCGCAGCGCGCGCCGTCGAATCCATTGGCCGATGAGTCATAGCCGATGCCCAGCAGCGTCTCGCGCACGATCTGTGGAATCTCCACATAACCTTCGGTGGTGACTTCGCCAGCCACATGCACCAAGCCAGTGGTGGTCAGCGCCTCCACGGCAACGCGTGAATTGGGATCAACGCTCAGCAGGGCGTCGAGAATGGCGTCGGAAACCTGATCGCAGATCTTATCGGGGTGACCGATGGTCACTGACTCCGAGGAGAAAAGTCGCAGCGGGGATGAATTACTCACCGGGATATCCTACCGCCGCGTATGGACTCAGCTCCCGGTCCACGTCATACTGCGACTCACGGCTGAAACCGCAGCGGATCTCAGCTTCTCAGCAGCTGAGCAGCACGGGCGACGACGGCAGCCGCCGCCTCCTGCTTGCTTCCTGCCACATGCTCAGCCTGGGTCTCCCCCAGGTTCTGCTGCACGTGGTCTGCGGCGAGGATGTAAATCTCAGTGGTGTCCTGTCCGAAGACAAGGTTCTCCCCGACTTTATTGAGCACCAGCAGTTCGCACCCTTTGCGGGCCAGTTTCTGCTGCGCAAGCTCCAGGGGGTCAGTGCTGGCGTCGCCGGTCTCTGCAGCGAATCCCACAATCACCTTCGGTCCGCGGTGCTGCTGCGCTCGGCGTTGGACGGTGTCAGCGAGGATATCCGGATTCCGCTGCAGAGTGATCACCGGCGACGCGCCGTCGTCGGTTTTCTTGATCTTCGCCGCCGCATAGTCAGCGGGCTTGAAGTCCGCCACTGCAGCTGCCATCAGCAGCACATCGGCATCCTCAGCGGCGGTGAGCACTGCGGCCTGCAACTGATCTGCCGTTTCAATGCGCTCAACACTCAGGTTCGACTGCTCGTCAGGGGCTTGGATGTCCATCACGCCAGCGATGAGATGTACCTGCGCTCCGGCAGCGGCAGCCTCCAATGCGAGCGCCACGCCCTGCTTGCCGGAGGATCGATTGCCCAGGTAGCGCACCGGATCCAGCGGCTCACGGGTCCCGCCTGCAGTCACCACCACCGTACGGCCTGCCAGCGGCCCGGCGGTGGCCGGGGATACCTCTGGAGCATTCAGCAGCTGGGTGACCTGCGCATAAATCTCTTCTGGCTCCGGCATACGCCCAGGGCCGGAGTCTTTTCCAGTAAGCCGGCCAACTGCGGGCTCCATGATCTGGATACCGCGGCCCC
>NZ_HG005165.1:82035-85224 GCF_000455245.1 Nesterenkonia massiliensis
CCTCCGAGGCCAGCAGGGTGGTGGTCAGCAGGTCCGGTGCCATGCCGGCACGCACCC
Organism: Nesterenkonia massiliensis; assembly: GCF_000455245.1. Lineage (GTDB taxonomy): Bacteria > Actinomycetota > Actinomycetes > Actinomycetales > Micrococcaceae > Nesterenkonia > Nesterenkonia rhizosphaerae. The sequence goes on from NZ_HG005165.1 coordinate 82,093, forward strand.
GGGCCAGCAGGTCAGCGGTGGCGGGCGCGACGACGATCAGGTCGGCTTCCTGCCCCAACCGCACGTGGCGGACCTCATCGATGCCTTCAAAAACAGAGGTGGTCACCGGGCGGCCGCTGATGGCTTCCCAAGTAGCTTTGCCCACGAACTCCAAGGATGAAGGCGTGGGAATGACATCGACCTGATGCCCGTCCTCCCGCAGCAGTCGCAGCAGGTGCACCACCTTATAGGCGGCGATACCTGCACTGACTCCAAGAACGATCTTCATGAGGGGAGAATGCGCATCAGGTCGATGATCTTCAGCTGAAAAGCCCTCCAGGCTCAGGCAGCCTCAGCCTCGGCGGAGGCCTGTGCCTTGGGCTTCTGCACCAGCAGGCCCTCGTGGATCTCACGCAGTGCGATGGAGAGCGGCTTCTCGTTGAGCTTGGTCTCCACCAGCGGGCCAATGTGCTCGAAGAGGCCCTCGTGCAGCTGCGCGTAGTAGTTGTTGATCTGACGGGCGCGCTTGGCGGCGAAGAGCACAAGTGCGTACTTCGAGTCGGCCTTGGCCACCAGGGCGTCGATCGGCGGATCGATGATGCCTTCGAGCTGCTCAGTCACGTGGATACACGTCCTTATGTGTTGATTCTTCTTCGGTCTTACCGGTCAGTCAGCCGACTGCCTTATATGATGCGCAGAGGCCGCGGGCGCTTAGGCCGCCGGGGTGTCGTTACAGCCCATTCGGGCGACGAGTTCAGCTGCAGCGCGGTCGACGTCGTCATTAATGATGGTGACGTCGAATTCTGGCTCCGCAGCAAGTTCTATCTTAGCGGTTTCTAACCGACGCTGCTGTTCTTCCTCGGACTCCGTGCCGCGACCGATCAGCCGCTTGACCAGATCCTCCCAGCTCGGCGGGGCCAGGAACACGAACTGCGCCTCCGGCATCCGACTGCGCACCTGACGCGCACCCTGGAGGTCAATCTCAAGAAGCACCCGCTTGCCTTCGGCAAGTGCCTCTTCAACGGTGGAGCGCAGCGTGCCGTAGCGGTGCTTCTTATGCACAGTGGCCCACTCCAGGAAGGCATCCTCGGCCACGAGCTGATCAAAGCGGTCAGCGTCGATGAAGAGGTAGTCCTCGCCGTCGATCTCTCCCGGTCGCGGCGGTCGGGTAGTAGCAGAGACGGAGAAGTGGACCTGCGGGTAGGTGGCGCGGATATACCGGCTCAGCGTTGATTTACCCACAGAGGTGGGTCCCGCCAGAACGGTGACAGGGGGAATATGGTCAGGCATCAGCCCAATTGTGCCAGATGCTTGGCCAAAGCTCCTCGCTGCTTGCTGCCGAGTCCGCCAAGACGACGGTTGATGGACACACCATGATCCTCCAGGATTTTGGTAGCTGTGACACGGCCCACTCCGGGCAGTGCTTCCAGCAGCTCGATAGTCTTCAACCGCGCCACAGCCTCAGAGGAATCAGCCTGCGCCAGGACCTGCTGGAAGCTCAAACGGCCGTTTCCGAAGTCGCGTTTGACCTCGGCGCGTTCGGTGCGAGCCGCCAGGGCCTTCTTACGCGCAGTATCGCGTTCTTCCTGAGTCAGTTCTCGCAGTGCCACAGTACTTCTCCTTGCCGTGCCCGATTGGGTCAATGCCTGAGCCAGAATCTATCCGCAATTCTCGTCAGGGGCAATAGGATGTGACGCCTATTAAGCGAGTTCAGGGGTTATTCCCAGTATTTAACCCCAGGTCAGCTACGGATTCTTCAATAGCCGCGGTGAGCTCGGCCACGTGTGGACCACGCTGCAGGATACCGCGGGACGAGTTCACCAGCACCTGATCCCAGGCAGCGCCAAAGCTGCGTCGCAGCTGCTCGGCAGAAGCGCCCTGGGCCCCGTATCCCGGTGCGAGCAGCGGCGGGCGGCTGAACTCCAGGTCAATAGCGTGGGACTGCGCGAGATGTGCAGTGGTGGCGCCGATGACGAGGCCGATACTGCCCAGCGGAGCATCCGGGTCATGTGCCTGGTTAGCTGCCGCGGTCTGAGCAACGATGTCGCCGGCCACGGTCTGACCTCCCGCGCCAGCCAGCTGCACCTGCTGGCCTTCTGGATTCGAGGTCAGGGCAAGGACGAAGAGACCGGCCCCGAAGCGCTGAGCGGTCTCCACCGCTGGTTGCAGCGACCCGAAGCCCAGGAAGGGACTGACGGTGAGCGCATCAGCGGCAAACTCGCTCTGCGGGTTCAGCCAGGCCTGGGCATAGGCTGCCATAGTAGAGCCGATATCACCGCGTTTGGCATCTGCAATGATCAGCAGCCCTGCCGCCCGAGCCTCGGCAGTCAGTTCGGCCAGCACCTGCATACCGGCCGGGCCATAGGCCTCAAAGAATGCCACCTGCGGTTTCACTACGGCGACACGGCCGGCACAGGCCGCAATAACCCGACTGCCGAATTCCCGCAGACCAGCGGCATCGTCGCTGAGTCCCCAACTGGTCAGCATTCCTGGGTGCGGGTCGATCCCCACACACAGCTGACCCTTCTCTGCGATGGCCTGCTGAAGGCGCCGGCCGAAGGACGGGCGTTCTGGCTCGCTCACGGCCGGCGCCCCGCTCACTTCTGGCCTGCTACGGCGAGGCCTGCCTCGTGGAGGCGGGCGGCATGCTCCTGCAGGGACGAGACCGACCATTCAAACTGCCCCAGAGCCTCGATCGCCTGAACAGCAGCGCCGAACTCAGCGACAGTGGTGATCACCGGAATGCCGAGGCTGGTAGCTGCCGCGCGGATCTCATACCCGTCGCTGCGAGCATCACCACCGGAGGGAGTGTTGATGATCAGCGAGATCTCCCCGGCCTCAACAAGCTCCAAGATGGTGCCCTTCTCCTGGGGCGTTTCACCGATCTTCTTGACCTGCTCACAAGCCACGCCATTGCGGCGCAGAACATCGGCGGTACCGCCGGTGGAGACCACAGAGAAGCCCATGTCCGCCAGACGCTTGACCGGCATGATCACCGCGCGCTTATCCCGGTTCGCCACCGAGACAAAAACCTTCCCAGCGGTGGGCAGCGGGTTATTCGCGGCCAGCTGTGACTTGGCGAAAGCCGTGTCGAAGTGCTTGTCGATACCCATGACTTCACCGGTGGAGCGCATCTCGGGGCCTAGCAAGGAG
>NZ_HG005165.1:85250-107313 GCF_000455245.1 Nesterenkonia massiliensis
ATCCGTCTCCGGTGGCTGGCAGCAGTCCGGCCTGGGCGTGGCCGGAGCCTGCTCGAAGCTCAGCGATGCTGACGCCGGTGCCGATCAGCGCGGCGGCCTTGGCCAGCTGGACGCCGGTGGCCTTGGAGACGAACGGCACGGTGCGCGAGGCCCGGGGATTCGCCTCAATGACGTACAGCACATCGGAGGCTACCGCGAACTGGATATTGATCAGCCCGCGCACCCCTACACCGGAGGCGATGGCTGCGGTGGCCTCACGGACCCGGGCCAGCACATCCGGGCCTAGGGTGATGGGCGGCAGCACACAGGCGGAGTCGCCGGAGTGGATACCGGCTTCCTCGATGTGTTCCATGATGCCGCCGAGGTAGAGATCTTCGCCGTCGTAGAGGGCATCGACGTCGACTTCGATGGCGTCTTCCAGGAACCGGTCCACCAACACCGGATGTTCGGGAGTGACCTCTGTGGCGTTTTTGATATAACGAGCCAGGCCGGCCTCGTCATAGACGATCTCCATGCCGCGTCCGCCCAGCACGTAGCTGGGGCGCACCAGCACCGGGTAGCCGATGGAATCAGCCACTCGTTTAGCGTCCTCGAAGCTGACTGCTGTGCCGTTCTTCGGCGCAATCAGTCCCCCAGCTTTCAGCACCTGATCAAAGGCTCCGCGGTGTTCAGCAAGGTCAATGGCTTCCGGGCTGGTACCCAGGATCGGCACTCCGGCATCAGCGAGCTGCTGGGCCAGCTTCAGCGGGGTCTGCCCGCCCAACTGCACGAAGACACCGGCCACTCCCCCGGTGCGCTCCTCGGCGGCGATGACCTCCAGAACGTCTTCCAGCGTCAGCGGCTCGAAGTAGAGCCGAGTGGAGACGTCATAGTCAGTGGAGACGGTTTCCGGGTTGCAGTTGACCATGACGGTCTCGTATCCGGCCTCACGCAGCGCCATGGTGGCGTGCACGCAGGAGTAGTCGAATTCGATTCCCTGTCCGATCCGGTTCGGGCCCGATCCCAGAATGATCACCGAGGGCTTTTCGTGCTCGGCGATCTCATCTTCGAGGTCATAGCTGGAGTAGTGGTACGGGGTGAAGGCGGGGAACTCCGCCGCACACGTGTCCACGGTCTTGTACACCGGACGGATGCCCAGTGCATGGCGTAAGCCCCGCACCACTGCCGGATCCATGGAGCGCAGCTGGCCGATCTGCACATCGGAGAAACCGTGCCGCTTGGCAGTGCGCAAGGTGGCGACGTCGAGTTCTTTGGCCTGCGTCACCTCCTGGGCGGTCTCATTGATCAGCTGCAGCTGGTCCAGGAACCACGGGTCGATGGCGGTGATCTGGTGGATTTCCTCCAGGCTGACGCCGGCCAGCAATGCGCGCTGGACCTGGTAGAGCCGGTCGGTTGTGGCTGTGGCCATACCCTGTTTGAGCTGCTCCAGCTCGTCTTCGGTCACCGCTGCGAAGCTGAATTCGCTGCCGCGCTGTTCCAGGGAGCGCAGAGCCTTCTGCAGCGCCTCGGTGAAGTTGCGGCCGATCGCCATCGCCTCGCCCACCGATTTCATGGTGGTGGTCAGTGTGGGGTCAGCTGCCGGGAACTTCTCGAAGGCGAAACGCGGGACCTTCACCACCACGTAGTCCAGGGTGGGCTCGAAGCTGGCCGGGGTCTTCTGGGTGATGTCATTGGGGATCTCATCCAGGGTGTAGCCGACCGCCAGCTTGGTGGCGATCTTGGCGATCGCGAAGCCGGTGGCTTTGGAGGCCAGCGCCGAGGAGCGGGAAACCCGGGGGTTCATCTCGATGACGACCACGCGCCCGGTGGCCGGATCCACAGCGAACTGGATATTGCAGCCACCAGTGTCCACGCCGACTTCACGGATCACGTTGATCGCGATATCGCGCAGCTTCTGGTACTCGCGGTCGGTCAGGGTCATAGCCGGAGCCACGGTGATCGAGTCACCGGTGTGCACGCCCACCGGGTCGAAGTTCTCAATGGAGCAGACGACGACGACGTTGTCATTGGCATCGCGCATCATCTCCAGCTCATACTCCTTCCAACCGAGGATGGACTCCTCCAGGAGCACCTCCGTGGTGGGCGAGTACTGCAGGCCGGCACCGGCGATCCGGCGCAGGTCATCCTCGTTGTAGGCCATGCCGGAGCCCAGGCCGCCCATGGTGAAGGAGGGACGGACCACCATCGGGTAGCCAAGCTCCTCTGCAGCGGCGAAAGCCTCCTCCATGGAGTGGACGATGACGGAGCGGGCGGACTCGCCGCCGGAGCGCTCCACCACGCCCTTGAACTTCTGCCGGTCCTCTCCCAGCTCGATGGCGGCAATATTGGCACCGATGAGCTCGACGTCGTACTTTTCGAGAACTCCGGACTTATCCAGTGCGATAGCCGTGTTCAGCGCAGTCTGCCCGCCAAGGGTGGGAAGCAGTGCGTCGGGGCGTTCCTTTTCGATGATCTTGGCGACCACCTCGGGGCTGATCGGCTCCACATAGGTGGCGTCTGCGAACTCCGGGTCCGTCATGATGGTGGCGGGATTGGAGTTGACCAGGATGACCCGGATGCCCTCCTCTTTGAGCACGCGCAGTGCCTGGGTGCCGGAGTAGTCGAACTCTGCGGCCTGGCCGATGACGATCGGGCCGGAGCCGATCACCATCACGGAGTTGAGATCGGTGCGTTTAGGCATTCTGGTCGTGTCCTCCTGTAGCGGGGGCGAGTGAGTCTGCTGAAGGGCGCCGGTCGGCCGGCGGAAGGGTGTCGGCGCCGGTGGCGGTCTGACCGTCACGCTGGGCCTGGATGAGTTCTACAAAACGGTCGAAGAGGTATGCCGAGTCATGGGGACCAGCGGCAGCTTCGGGGTGGTACTGGACGCTGAAGGCAGGGATGTCCAGGCAGCGCAGACCCTCTACCACGCCGTCGTTGAGGCTGGAGTGGCTGACCTGCACACGACCGAACTGGCTCTGCGGTGCGGTCACCACCTCACCGATGGGGGCATCGACGGCAAAGCCGTGATTCTGGCTGGTGATCTCCACCTTGCCAGTGGCGTGATCGATGACCGGCTGATTGATGCCGCGGTGGCCGAAGGGCAGCTTATACGTGCCGAAGCCCAGGGCACGCCCGAGGATTTGGTTGCCGAAGCAGATGCCGAAGAAGGGCTTCTTCGCCTCCAGCACCTCGCGCAGCAGTCCGATCTGGGTGCTGGCGGTAGCCGGGTCGCCCGGGCCGTTGGAGAGGAAAACGCCGTCGGGGTTGAGCTCTTCGATCTGCGCGTACGTGGTAGTCGCTGGCAGCACATGAACGCGCAGACCTCGTTCGGCCATGCGCACCGGGGTCATCGTCTTGATCCCCAGATCAATGGCGGCCACGGTGGCGATAGGCTCCGCAGTCCAGCCGTGATCAGCCGGTTCGATGACGTAGGCCTCGGTGGCGGTGACTTCCTCGGCCAGCCGGGCGCCGAGCATATCGGGCTGGTTGACGACCTCATCCAGCAGTTCCGGGCGCGGGCGGTTGGCGGCCTCGCCGGAGAAGATGCCCGCTTTCATCGCGCCCTTATCGCGCAGCCGGCGGGTGATGGCCCGGGTGTCCAGGTCCTTGATGCCTACAATCCCCTGCGCGGCGAGCTCGTCATCGAGGCTCCGGGCTGAGCGCCAGTTGGAGGGTCGCCGGGCGGCATCGCGCACCACGTAGCCGGCAACCCAGATCTTGCGGGACTCCGGGTCCTCATCATTGATGCCGGTATTGCCGATATGCGGAGCGGTCTGCACCACAATCTGCCGGGCGTAGGACGGATCAGTCAGCGTCTCCTGGTAACCGGTCATGGCGGTGGAGAACACGGCCTCGCCCAGGGTGATGCCTACTGCGCCATAGCTGGTGCCCTCGTAGATGCTGCCGTCTTCCAGGACCAGCAGGGCACCGGTGGTGGCGGCCCCGGTGCGGGGGGCTTCATTGGTCATCATGCGGTGGTCTCTCCTTCGACAGTGCTAATCCCGGTGGCCTGCAGAGCCTGCAGCAGTGCCCGTCCTTCTTCGGCGCGGCGCGGTCTGAATCCTGTTTCCACGGCGGTCTCACCCAGGGTCCAGCCCAGCAGAATGACTCCGTCGCGTTCGACGAACTTGCCCACCATGCCGCTACCGGTGCGCGCGGTGGTCAGATCCGCCGCAGGGATGAAGACGTTGCCGGCTCCGGCGCGGAAGATCGCCATCCCAGGGGTTGTCGCCTCGGCATGCAGTTCGATGCGGCCGTGAGTCCGCAGTCCCAGCTGGTGGACTGCGACCCGGTCGAGGTAATCCCCGGCTTTCACGGTACCGATGATCATGCCCTCGGCGGCCGCTTCCGGTTCGGCTTCCAGCAGCGCGGCCGGAATCTCGGCCGGTGCAGGAATCTGCTGCTGGCGGCGCTTGCGGTTGCGCCAGCCCAGCCAGATCAGCGCGCAGAAGACGACGACGACGGCTAAGGAGATCCACAGATAGTTCAGGTAAGTGCCTGTCATATCCGGGCGGGTGGTGGCCTCAGCGATACCCGTGATGAGGGTGCCGTTCATGGGCGGCTGTCTCCTGTTCTGCCGGGTAGTCCAGCCTGGGAAGAAATCGGGGTGGCCAGGGCGCCGTCGAGCACCACGGGGTGTCCGGACAAGAACGTGGCGCGCACTTGTCCTGGCAGCTGGAGACCGCGGAAGGGAGAGTTGCGTCCCTTGCTGGCATGGGCATCAGGGCGGACTTCTCGCACCGCCGTCGGATCCACCAGAATCAGGTTGGCGGGCTCACCGGCGGCGATCGGACGGCCCTGGTGGGCATGACCATAAATCTGCGCTGGGCGCTGCGAGGTCACTTCGGCAAAGCGCCGCCAGCCGATCAGGCCGGTGTCCACCATGGCGTGCTGGACCACAGAGAGCGCAGTCTCCAGGCCGGTCATTCCCATGGCCGCCTGCACCCATTCGCATTCTTTGTCCTGGGTGGGGTGCGGAGCATGGTCGGTGCCGATGACATCAATAGTGCCGTCAGCCAGACCCGCGCGCAGCGCCTCGACGTCTTTCTGGGTACGCAGCGGCGGATTGACCTTGTACACCGGGTCATAGCTGCGCACCAGCTCGTCGGTGAGCAGCAGGTGGTGCGGTGTCACCTCGGCGGTGACGCTGATGCCGCGTTCCTTGGCCCAGCGGATGATCTCCACGCTTCCAGCGGTGGAGACATGGCAGATATGCAGGCGGGCCCCCACATGCTGGGCCAACAGCACATCGCGGGCGATGATCGCCTCCTCTGCCACAGCGGGCCAGCCGGGCAGGCCCAGCACTGCGGAGACTTCGCCTTCGTTCATCTGCGCGGCATTGGCGGTGCCCCATGCCGTGAGGCTGGGATCCTGGGCGTGCTGGGCGACGAAACCGTCGATGGACTTCACATACTCCAGGGCGCGGCGCATCAGCTGCGGGTCTGCCACGCAGTGACCGTCATCGGAGAACATCCGGACTTGGGCGGAGGATTCAGCCATGGCGCCCAGTTCAGCCAGTTTCTCGCCTTTGAGGCCAACGGTAACCGCTCCTACCGGGTAGACCTCGCTCCAGCCGGCCTGCAGACCCAGTCGGTGCACCTGCTCGACGACGCCGGCGGTATCTGCCACCGGCGAAGAGTTGGCCATGGCGTGGACTGCAGTGAAACCGCCCAGGGCAGCCGCCCGGGTGCCGGTCTCCACGGTCTCAGCGTCCTCGCGCCCGGGTTCGCGCAGGTGGGTATGCAGATCCACCATTCCGGGCAGGACGATGAGGCCCTCGCCGTCGAGCGTGGTCAGATCAGTCTGCTCGGCACTGCGCTGCACCGCCTCTGCCCCCACGGCGAGAATCATCCCGTCGCGGAGCAGCAGGTCAGTGGCGTCCTCGCCGTAGGGCTGAGCACCGGTGATCAGGTAGGAGGTCATGCTTTAGCTCCAGTCAGCAGTAGGTGCAGGACCGCCATGCGTACGGATACTCCGTGGGAGACCTGCTCGGTGATACGAGAGAGCGCCGAATCAGCGGCGGCGGCGGAGATCTCCACCCCGCGGTTCATCGGACCAGGGTGCAGGATGAGCACCTGGGAGTCGGTGTTGCCCAGCCGCAGCTGCTCAACGACGGCGAGACGCTCATCGGTCAGCCCCCAGCGGCGGGTGTATTCAGCACTGTTGGGGAAATACGCCCCGCCCATGCGCTCGGCCTGAATGCGCAGCATCATGACCGCATCCGGTGCTGCGGCCAGCGCCTCATCCAGGCTGTAGTAGACGGTCACCGGCCAGGAGTCGATACCCACTGGCAGCAGAGTGGCGGGAGCGACAAGGCTCACCTGTGCGCCGAGAGTGTTCAGCAGCCAGATATTGGACCGGGCTACTCGGGAATGCAGGATGTCCCCCACGATGAGCACCTTCATGCCGGTCAGGTCTGCACCCCGGGGGTTGCTGCCGTGAGCTGCACTCCAGCCACGTCGCAGGGTGAGGGCGTCCAGAAGTGCCTGAGTGGGGTGTTCGTGGGTGCCGTCGCCGGCGTTGACCACCGCTGCTTCGGTCCAGTCTGAGGCGGCAAGCTGCGCAGCGGCACCGGAGGCACTGTGCCGGATAACGATGGCATCGGCCCCCATGGCGCCCAGGGTCTGCACCGTGTCCTTCAGCGACTCGCCTTTGGAGACTGATGACCCCTTGGCCGAGAAGTTGACCACATCGGCCGAGAGCCGCTTGGCTGCCGCTTCAAAGGAGACCCGGGTGCGGGTGGAATCCTCATAGAAGAGATTGACCACAGTGCGTCCCCGCAGCGTCGGGAGTTTCTTGACCTCACGCTGGGAGACGGCGTCCATCTCTTCGGCGGTGTCGAGAATGGCCAGCGCGTCTGCGTAGCTGAGGTCTGCGGTGGAGAGCAGGTGTTTGAGGCTCATGCGGTGCCTCCGGCGGGGCCGCGGGTGATGATCACAGACTCATCCTCGGGGGGTACCTCGTCGATTCCGTGCAGCCGTACGGAGACTCGTTCATCGCGCGAGGTGGGGATGTTCTTGCCCACATGGTCGGCCCGAATGGGCAGCTGACGGTGACCACGGTCCACCAGCACCGCCAACCGGACTGCTTCGGGGCGGCCGATGCCGGAGAGCGCATCCAGGGCTGCCCGCACGGTGCGCCCGGAGTAGAGCACGTCATCGACTAGAACCACCGTGGCGCCGTCGACCCCGCGGGCGGGAACTTCAGTGGGCTCAGGAGTGCGAGCAGAGTGAGCGCGCAGGTCATCCCGATACATGGTGATGTCCAGGGCGCCCAGCGCAGCGGCGGGATCAAAAGCGGAATCAATGCGCGCCAGCTTCTCGCCCAGGCGCTTGGCCAGGGGTACTCCACGGCGCGGGATTCCAAGAATGACGAGGTCCTCGACACCGCGATGGGTCTCGACGATCTCATGGGCAATGCGGGTCAGAGCGCGCTCAATATCTGCAGCACTCATCACCTGTGAGGTCTCAGGTGTGGTATTCACCATATCGACTCCTTCCTCGCCTCACGGGACGATCCTTAAAGGAGCTGTATTGTCCTGTTCACTCTACCGCACACCGCCAGGCCCGATAACGGCTGTGACGGTGGCTCAATCGCCGTAGAACGCAGAAACTGCCGGAACTCCAGCGTCACGGGGCTGGAGTTCCGGCAGTTTCTTGAGATTTATGTCAGAGGCCCTCGCGGTGCCCCGAAGGTCGACAGAGCGCTATGCCTCGTCATCCTCTGTCACCTCGGTCAGTGTTGGCTTTAGCTTCTGGATCCGACCCAGCACTCCGTTGACGAAACGTGGGGACTCCTCTGTGGAGAGCTCGCGGGTCAACGCCACTGCTTCGGCCACGGCCACGCCGTCGGGGATATCCGGGTTATGCAGGATCTCCCAGGCGCCGATGCGCAGTGCCTGCAGGTCCACGCGAGGCATCCGCTCAATGGTCCAGCCGCGGGCGTAGGTGCTCAGCAGTTCGTCGATGGTCTCGCGATGCTCGACAACACCGTTGACGAGGACCGGTACGTATTCGTTAAGCACCTGGTCGGTGGTGCGGGCGCGTGAGGCCAGGACCTCGGCGGGGCTGAGCTCGCGCTGCTCTGCCTCGAAGAGAATCTCCAGTGCCCGGCGCCGGGCTTTGCTGCGTGCTGCCAAGGGATTACTCGGAGACCCGGCCGAGGTAATCGGAGGTGCGGGTATCGACCTTCACCTTGGTGCCCTGGTCCACGAAGAGCGGAACCTGGATCTCGTGGCCGGTCTCCAGAGTGGCCGGCTTGGTGCCTGCGTTGGAGCGGTCGCCCTGCAGGCCCGGCTCGGTGTAGGTGATCTCCAGGATGACTGAGGGAGGCATATCCAGGTACAGCGGGGTGCCTTCGTGCATGGCAATGGTCACCTGCTGGGACTCCAGCATGAAGTTGGCAGCATTGCCGACGACGGCGGCCGGGACGGTGATCTGGTCGTAGTCGCGCAGATCCATGAAGACGAAGTCATCGCCGTCCTGGTAGAGGTACTGGTAGTCAGAGCGGTCCACCACAGCGAACTCCACTTTGGCACCAGCGTTGAAGGTCTTATCGACCACCTTGCCGGAGAGCACGTTCTTCAGCTTGGTGCGCACGAAGGCTCCGCCCTTGCCGGGCTTCACATGCTGGAACTCCAGAGTGTTCCAGAGCTGGCCCTCGAGCTTGAGGACAGAGCCGTTCTTGATGTCATTTGAAGTTGCCACGGGGAGGTCTTACCTTTACGTCGAAAGTGGTGAACCGGATACCAGCGCTCTATCCTACAGGGTTACATCGAGATGGTCGGGCTGGCTGGCTCCCCGATCTCCTGATAGGCGGCGAAGAGGATCGATGCGTCCGGGATCTCCACGGTGGCCGGCTGTCCCTGACCGTTGAGCAGAACGAAGCGCAGGGTGTCCCCACGGTTCTTCTTATCTCGTCGGATGCCTTCCAGCAGCTGGTTCCACCGGTCATCACGGTAGGTGATCGGCAGCCCCAGGGAGGTGAGGATATTGCGGTGCCGGTCCACCAGATCGTCATCAATGCGCCCGAGGCTGCGGGCCAGTTCTGCAGCGAAGACCATACCTACGGAGATCGCGGCACCGTGGCGCCACTGATAGCGCTCGGCCAGCTCAATGGCGTGACCCAGCGTGTGACCGTAGTTGATGTGCTCGCGAACACCGGACTCGTAGGCATCCTTGCTGACCACATCAACCTTGACCTGGATGGCACGGATGATGAGTTCGCGCAGCTGCTCAGAATGCGGGTTCTGCGCCTGCTCCGGGGAAGACTCGATAATCTCCAGAATGCGCTCATCGGCGATGAAACCGCATTTGACCACCTCGGCCAGGCCGGCCACCAGCTCATTGCGCGGCAGCGAGATCAGCGTATCCAGATCCGCAAGAACCCCGGCAGGTTGGTGGAAGGTTCCCACCAGGTTCTTGCCCTCGGCGGTGTTGATTCCGGTCTTCCCGCCCACTGCTGCATCCACCATGCCCAGCAGGGTGGTGGGCATATGGACTACGCGCACACCGCGCAGCCAGGTGGAGGCCACAAAACCGGCCAGATCCGAGACAGCGCCGCCGCCCACTGAGACAACAGCATCGCTGCGGGTGAAGTCATTCTGCCCCAGAACCTGCCAGCAGAAAGCTGCCACCTGGATGTGCTTGCCTTCTTCGGCGTCGGGGATTTCAGCCACCATCGCCTGATAGCCGGCCTTCTCCAGGTCCTCGCGCACCACATCTCCGGTGGCCCGCAACGCACGCGGATGGATGACGAGCACTCGCTCGGCCTGGTGACCGATCAGCTGCGGCAGGCGAGCCAGCAGACCGTTACCGATCACGACGTCGTAACCCAGCTCCTGCCCACCGGTACCTGCTCCCTCCCCCACGGTGATGACGGTCGGTTCAGTCTGGGTGGTCTCCTGCTGTGGGAAAGTCTCGGTGGTGTCGGGAAAATCTGTCATGAGCGCTCGCTCTGCTCCTTATGTATGGACGAAGCTTCAGGGGTGTTTGCATCGGTAGATAACGCAGCTGGCGCCGATGAGGCGCTGTGCAGGGCTTCGACGATGGTACCGACTCGCGCGTCAATAGTCGCCTCTTCGGCGCTGATCACCACGTTTGCGCATTGACGGTAGAGCGGCTCGCGTTCGGCGTAGATACGTGTCCAGATGCCCACTGGGTCTCCAGCGAGCATAGGGCGGGTACTGGCATCACCGATCCGTGCGGCCGCTTGATCAGCGGTGATGTCGAGCATGACGGTGAAATGTCGTTTCAGGAGTTCGCGGGTACGCGGGCTCAGAATAGACCCGCCGCCCAGGCTGATGACCGAAGGCCGCGGTGCATCCAGCAGCTCCGCCACGATCTTCTCCTCTTCCGCCCGGAAGGCCTGCTGGCCGTAGGCGGCGAAGTACTCCGGGATCGGTCCGTTGCGGGCTACGAAGAAGTGATCGGTGTCCACATGCGGGCGTTCCAACCGGCGAGCAAGGGCTGCCCCCACTGTGGATTTCCCGGATCCCATGGGGCCGATCAGCACAATATTGCGGTGCTCACCACCCCGGATGTCAGTGCCGCGCGGTTCATTCCCACGCGGTTCAAGTCCGCTGGGCATAGCCGCTCATCCCATGGCAGCCGGAGGCTGGAGCGGATCGCCGTCACTTCCGGCCGACGACGGGTCCCCGCCCAGCACCGGCAGGTTCTCCAGGTAGGTGGACAGGTTCCGCTGCAGCTCAGCGAGACTGTCGCCGCCGAATTTCTCGATCACGGCCTCGGCGATCACCAAAGCCACCATGGCCTCAGCCACCACACCGGCAGCGGGCACTGCGCAGACATCGCTGCGCTGATGGTGGGCCGTGGTCGGCTCGCCTGTGGCGGTATCCACGGTTCGCAGGGCGCGCGGGACGGTGGCGATCGGTTTCATCGCCGCGCGTACCCGCACAGTGCCGCCGATGCTCATCCCGCCCTCAATGCCGCCGGCCCTGTTGGTGCTTCGGATCACCTGACCCGCGGCGTCGCGCTCAATCTCATCGTGAGCCTGCGAGCCGCGGCGGGCGGCAGTGCGGAAACCATCGCCGACTTCAACGCCTTTGATGGCCTGGATGCCCATGAGCGCGCCAGCCAGGCGTGCATCCAGGCGACGGTCCCAATGCACGTAGCTGCCCAGCCCCGGAGGCAGGCCCTCAACCACCACTTCAACAACTCCGCCGAGGGTCTCCCCTGCCTTGTGTGCAGCGTCCACCTCAGCGACCATCGCTTGTGAGGTCTCCGGGTGGAAGCAGCGCAACGGGTCAGCGTCCAGGGCATCAACATCAGCTGCACTGGGCAGTGCCGCAGCCTCGGGGACACCTACTGTGCCCACGGCGGTGGTGTGGGATACGGTGCTGATGCCCAGCCCCGCCAGCAGTTTCTGCGCCGCAGCACCCAGGGCTACCCGGGTGGCGGTCTCTCGCGCGGAGGCCCGCTCCAAGACCGGACGTGCTTCGCTGAAACCGTACTTCTGCATCCCGGTGTAATCGGCGTGCCCGGGACGGGGTCGAGTCAGCGGGGCGTTGCGTGCAAGCCCTTCAAGTTCGGTGGGATCCACAGGGTCTGCGGACATCACCTTGTCCCATTTGGGCCATTCGGTGTTGGCCACTTCAATGGCGATCGGTCCACCCATGGTGAGCCCGTGGCGCACACCGCCGAGAATCTGCACCTGGTCCTGTTCGAACTTCATGCGAGCACCACGACCGTAGCCCAGCCGCCGCCGGGCAAGGCGTTCCTGGATATCCTCAGTGGTCAGCTCCACCCCGGCGGGGAGGCCCTCGATGATGCCCACGAGGGATTTGCCGTGTGATTCTCCGGAAGTCAGCCAGCGCAACATGGATTCCATCCTAGTTGAGCGCAGCACCGCCACCGAGCGCGGCCCGCATGTTGTCCACCATCTGAGCGTGTGAACTCTCGCTCAGCAGCCCAGCCGGATGCACTGTGTCCGCAGTGAAGAGCTCCACCTGGTGCACCGCCTGATGCAGCAGCATCGCGAGGCCGCTGACGACGACGCCGCCGGAACGCTGCCAGCCAGTGGCCAGCACCGAAGGCCAGGGATCATAAGCCACGTCCAGCAGCGCCGTGCCAGCTGGCAGGGTGGGAAGATCAGCTCCGAGCTGGTCGGCGGCACGCGGCGGCAAGGTGCTGACCAATGCCTGCGGTACCAATCCCTTGCTCAAGTCTTGATGGAACAGCTCCCGGGGGCGCAGCAGCAAGACCAGGCCAAGAGCGTCAGCGACTGGCTCCAAGGAAGCCGCCCGCTCGGGAGAGCGGGCATACACTACCGCGGAACCGAAGCCCATTTCCGCTGCGGCTGCCAATGCTGCAGCAGCAGTGCCGCCGGCTCCTACGAGGCCGAAGATCCGCTCCGTAGCTGGCGGTGTTGGATTCGGCTCGTCCGCGCCGGCAGAGACCTCGGCGAAAGCCTTGATGATCCCATCAACATCAGTGTTGTCTCCGTGCAGGCGCCTCGCGCCATCCTCGCCGGTGCGATGCACCACGGTGTTCAGCACGCCGAGGGTTCGAACGCGGTCCGAGACTGTAGTCATGTGTCCTACCATGGCCGCTTTCAGCGGCATCGTCACAGACCAGCCGAGCCAGTCCGGCCCTGTACCAGCTTCCTGGAGAAACTCTCCCAGGGTGGACTCATCCACCTGGACTCGGGTGTAGTCAACGTCCAATCCCAGGTGCCGGTAAGCGGCGTCGTGCAACTGCGGGGACCTCGAGTGGCTGATGGGTGAGCCGAGAACTGCAGCCCGCAGCTTTCCCGCAGCGGCCGGCACCGCGGTAGCGCCGCTCATTCGGAGAATTCTTCCTCGGCTGACTCGACGTCGGCCGGAGAGCAAACCCCGGGGTGATCATCGCACCAGTCAAGGAACTGCTGCTCGTAGACGCGGTGCTGCTCGTAGGTCTCACTGAACTGGGTTTGCCCTGTCTCCAGGTCCACCGTCACCCAGTAGTTGTAGTCATTCTCCTGTGGCTGCGCCGCGGCTTCTAGAGTCGCTCGCAGCGGAGCGCCCACAGGTCCTGGCGGCAACCCCGGCTGCGTGCGGCTGTTCCACGGGCTGTCCTCATCCAGTTGGGTCGCTCCGTGAATATCGTGCTCACCGAGGCCGTAGTTGTTGGTCGCGTCAATATAGAGGTAGCCGTCCGTCTCCGGGTTATCAGGCTCGAGCCGGTTCTGAATCGCACCTGCCATCACTGGGTAGGAGTCCGGGTCGTTATGGTTCGCCTCAGCAGTAATGAGGGACGCGACGATGACCGTCTCGAATTGCTCCTCGGGATCGGTGATGCCCAGATCCTCCAGACGCCGGAGGGTGATCCCGGTGAGTTCCTGCAGGATCTCTTCGGCGGTCATCTCATCCTCAATGGGGAACTCGTGCTCGCCCGGAGGTAGGTAGCCTTCAAGACTCTCGGCACGCTCCGGCAGGCCAAAGGCAGTGGGGTCGGCTGCCGCAGCCTCTAGGTCCTGCACGCTGAGTGGAGTCTGCTCGGCGATATGAGCGAACGTTTCATCGATCCACCAGTTGGGCTCGATGTAGATGGTGTAGACCGGCTCGCCACCGCCGAAGAGGATATCCACCGCTTCAGCGGCCGGCATCTGCTCGTGCAGTGGGTATGCGTCCGGGTGAATCTCGGGCTCACCCTCCATCTCGGCAAGTGCAGTGTTGAAGGCGTCCGCGCTAGCGATGATCTCTTCATCCACCAACCGATTCCGCACGGACTCGAATCCTTCGCCCTCGTTGATGACGAAGGTGATGGCGTCACCGCTAACGGCCTCGTAATCCTGTGGTCCACCGCGTCCCAGCAGGGAGTTGATAATGACAACCACGCCGATGACCATCACGGCGAAGCCCGCCAGTGCGAAGGTCAGTGTGATGTTTCGACGACGCCGCTTGGCCCGGCGCTGCTTCAGCACCCTGAGGCTCACTCGGCCATCCATCGGGGTCACAGTCTGGTAGCCACGGCCGAAGCCGGAAGCCCCCACGAGGACAGAGTGCCCATCCTCGTCACGTTCGATTTCTCCCTCATAGTCCTCGTCCCATTCGCTGTAGTCACCGAAAGGATCGAAGGCGTCCTGCTCATGGTGCTCGCTGTAGTATTCCGCACCCTCATCATGCTCAAACTCTGTGTCTGATGGCTCGGGCGAGATGGGGCTGCCTGCTACGACCTGTTCAAAAGGGGTAGAAGGACTGTTGGAGACACGTGGCGCAGGTGAGTCTGAGGGAATAGACGCGGGAGTGGGGACTGTGCCTTCAGACGCGGTCGAATTCTGCTGCGAAGTCTGGTGCTGAGTGCGTCGGGAGAGGAATGAAGGCTTGCTCTTTGCTGAGGCCTTAGGGCTGTCCTGATCGTCAGGAGGTGTTGGCGCTGCGCGGCGGGAAACTGCCGGCATACCGGGCGTCTCGGCTGCGGTGCCCTGGGCTGCACTGCTCTGGGCTGCACTGCTCTGTGCTGCATTGCCCTGTGCTGGGCTGTTTTGAGCTGGGCCGTTGCGGCTGGTCCTGCGGGGGTCCGGCTCTTGCCCGCGGGTCTGCCTGGAGCCCGAAGCCGCCGGTCCTGGTGAGCGATCCTGGGCTGCATTGTCCAGATGTGCCGCTTTGCGCTGTGCTTCTTGGTCGAACAACGGCGGAGAATCGGCGGCCGTCGAGGCGCTACTCAGTCGGCGGACCGCGGATTCACGTTCGCGCGCGGCGGCGAGCTCGCGCTCGCGGGCCTCGCGAATCTCGCGGCGACGACGCCGAGAACCCGCCTCGGGGGTCTGTTCATCGCTCACGCAGATTCCTCACAGGACATATCGATGGCATGTGCAGGTGCGGATGAGCGCAGGGGCCATCCACAGCTTTCGCCAGTGTAATGCATTCGTTATCTTCAGGAGGCCTTCAGCATCTCCAGCCAGCTCTGCCGAGCCGCCAGAGCGTCTTCTGCTTCCTTCTGCGCGGTGGCGTCACCTGCGGCACGTGCCTGCTCAAGATCCTGTTGCAGCTGGGCGATAGTCTCCTCCAGCTGAGTGACCATATCGTTCTGGCGCTCATTCTTCACCGGATCAGCCCGCTTCCACTGGGCACCCTCCGCCTCCCGGAAGGCGTCCTGAATCTCAGTGATAGCCCGTTCCATGCGCTTGACATCGTTGCGCGGCACGCGCCCTGCAGCATCCCATTCATCGAGCAGCTTGAAGTACTGCTCCTTGATGGCCTGGGGCTTGGTGAACGGCATCAGATCGCGCAGTTTTTGAAGAATCTCTTCCTTCGCCGCAAGGTTCTTGGCGTATTCGGCGTCGATCTGCTTATTGGCTTCATCACGCGCGTTGAAGAACACATCCTGGGCGGCGCGGAAACGTGTCCACTGCGCGTCCTCAGTCTTCCGGGGTCCGCGCCCGAGCGCCTTCCAACTGTCCATCAGCCGGTGGTAGGCCTTGGTGGTAGCACCGTAGTCGGTGGAGTTCTGCAGGGACTCGGCTTCGGCGATCAGTGCTTCTTTCGCCTTCTTGATCTCGGCTGCTTCCTTATCGCGGCGCACGAAGAAGGCCTTGCGGTGGCGCTCGAAGGTGCTGCGCGCCTCTCGGAATCGCTTCCACAGCGGGTCTTCCTGTGATTTGCTCAGCCGGGGCGGGGTGCGCTGCTCGGTCTTCCAGGTCTGGAAGAGTTCCTCCATACGTGCTTGTGCACTCTTCCAGTGCTGGCTCTCCGGGTCGGCAGCGGCGAGCTTTTCAGCCTCAGCCACAATGTTCTCCCGCACCTGAAGCTTCGCAGCCACGGCCTCGTCGTTCTGCTTCTTCTCGAGTCCGGCGATCTCGTCAATGCCAGCGCTGATCTCGCCCAGCAGGGTTTTCAGACCGTTGACGTCACCAAGCCAGGTGCCGCCGTCGAGTTCCTTCTCCAAAGATTTGAGACTGCCGCGCAGCGCGGAGGACGAGTCCGCCTGGGTGGCGACCCGGGCGCCCAGCAGCAGGGCCCGGTTGTAGAGCTCATCGAACTTCCGGGTGAAGTACTGCAGGGCCTCATCTTCGCCACCGCCGGTGGAGAACTGACCGATATAGGTCTCCTCCCCCTCGGCGGGCGTGAGGTAGACATGTCCTTCGGCATCCACTCGGGCCAGCTGGCGGGCTTCTTCCAGAGAGGTCTGGTGATAGGTGGGCTTCACTGCAGGGCTCATGGCACCAGGGTACCGCTTCACAGCCACCGGCTATGATGGTCAGGTTTGGGCTGCGCACATTGTCGCCCCGAACCCGCCGATCCAATCCCCACCACAGGAGTCCTGCACTTATGGCACGTTCAGCCTCGCTCTCCGGCTATCTTGAGCTTCTTCCCGAGGAGCGTCTTGTGGAGCTGCATGTGCTGGATACGCTGCGCCAGGTCTTCGAATCCCATGGTTTCGCCTCCATCGAGTCCCGGGCCGTCGAGACCATGGAGACCCTGCTGGGCAAGGGCGAAGTTGATAAAGAGGTGTACGCAGTCTCGCGCATTCACGCCGACGACGCCGCCAAAGAGTCGAAGCTGGCCCTGCACTTTGACCTGACCGTTCCCTTTGCCCGGTACGTGGTGGAGAACGCCGGATACTTGGCTTTCCCCTTCCGGCGCTACCAGATCCAGAAGGTCTGGCGCGGGGAACGACCGCAGGCCGGACGCTTTCGCGAGTTCACCCAAGCCGATGTGGACATCGTCGGCGACGGCGCCCTGCCCTTCCGCGCCGATGTGGAGTTGGCCGTCGTGATCGCCCGGGCACTGGAGGCACTGAAGATCGGTGACTTCCAGCTGCGGATCAATAACCGAAAACTCTCCCAGGGCTTCTACACCGCACTGGGACTCCAGGATGCGCCAGCAGTGCTGCGCATAGTGGACAAGCTGGAGAAGATCGGTGCTGACCGGGTGAAGCAGGAGCTTGCTGAGACCCTGGGTGCAACGGCTGAACAGTCAGCGGCGGCGCTGGCCCTGGCGCAGATCCGCACTGAGGATGTCAGCTTCGCGGACAAAGTCCGAGCTCTTGTACCCGCTGAGGCGCCAACTGAGCTTATGGAAGAGGGGCTTGCTGAGCTCACAGAGGTGATCTCGGCTCTGAACGAGCGTGTTCCGGGGCGCGCGGTGGCCGATCTGTCCATTGCCCGCGGTCTGGACTACTACACGGGCACCGTCTATGAGACGGTGCTCTTCGGTCATGAAAGCCTGGGCTCCATCTGCTCTGGCGGACGCTATGAGTCCCTGGCAGCTAAGGGCAAGAAGACCTACCCCGGCGTCGGGCTTTCTATTGGCGTGACCCGTCTGGTGTCGGCCCTGATCGGTTCTGGAGCATTGAGCGCTTCACGGTCTGTGCCTGCGGCTGTCTATGTCACTCTGCGCAGCGACGCCGACTGGAGTGCCGCTGAAGACGTGGCTGACCAGCTGCGGGCCCGGGGGATCAGTGCCGAAGTTGCCTTCAGCGCCGAGAAGTTCGGCAAGCAGATCAAATACGCCGACCGGCGCGGCATTCCCTTTGTTTGGTTCACCGACGACGAGGGCCGCCATCAGGTCAAGGACATCCGCACCGGGGAGCAGGTCAATGCCGATCCGGCGGCCTGGACTCCAGCCCCGGAGGATCTGGCACCTAGAATCATCGGTAACACTGACGCCGCCTGAACAGCTTCACCACTAGAGTTTGTCCCGCGAGCGGCGAACCCCGCCACGCTCTCGGCCGTTTGCAGCGGCCGCGGCCTTCACACCTGAAGAACATCACCAAAGTCTGAGAGGACACCGTGCTCCGCACACACACCACCGGCGAGATCAACGCCGAACTCATTGGCCAGACCGTCACCGTGACCGGCTGGGTAGCACGCCGTCGTGATCACGGAGGCGTGGCGTTCTTGGATCTGCGCGATGCCGCCGGTGTTGCCCAGGTGGTAGTGCGTGAGGAAGAGGATTTTGATCCACTGCGCAACGAGTTCGTGCTGAAAATCACCGGAACCGTGGAGCGCCGACCGGAGGGCAACGAGAACCCCAATCTGCCCTCCGGCGAGGTGGAGATCATCGCAGATGAGGTCGTCGTCCTCAATACTGCCGCCCCGCTGCCCTTCCAGATCGACACCCACGTTGAGGTGGGCGAGGAAGCCCGGCTGAAGCACCGCTATCTCGACCTGCGCCGTGAAGGTCCCGCTGCTGCGATGCGCCTGCGTTCCGAAGCCAACCGGATTGCACGCGAGGTGCTGCACGCCGAGGGTTTCACCGAAGTAGAGACCCCTACTCTGACCCGCTCGACCCCGGAGGGCGCCCGCGATTTCCTGGTGCCCGCACGGCTGGCGCCGGGATCCTGGTATGCCCTTCCGCAGTCCCCGCAGCTGTTCAAGCAGCTGCTGCAGGTCGGCGGAATTGAGAAGTACTACCAGATTGCCCGCTGCTACCGTGATGAGGACTTCCGCGCGGATCGTCAGCCCGAGTTCACCCAGCTGGACATTGAGGCCAGCTTCGTCGAGCAGGAAGACATCATCGCCCTGGCGGAGAAGATCGTCTCCAAGCTGTGGCAGCAGATCGGCGTGGAGATCACCACCCCGATCCCGCACATCACCTACCGCGAGGCTATGGCCAAGTACGGCTCGGATAAGCCGGATCTGCGCTTCGGCCTGGAGCTCACTGAGCTCACCGAGTATTTCAAGGACACCCCCTTCCGCGTTTTCAAGGCACCCTATGTGGGCGCCGTCGTCATGCCCGGCGGAGCTTCCCAGCCACGCCGCACACTGGACGCCTGGCAGGAGTGGGCCAAGCAGCGTGGCGCCAAAGGTCTGGCTTATGTCCTCATTCAGGAGGACGGCGAACTAGGCGGCCCCGTAGCCAAGAACCTTTCCGAGGCTGAACGAGAGGGTCTGGCCGAGGCAGTGGGGGCCAAGCCCGGTGACTGCGTCTTCTTCGCCGCCGGTGAGACCACCCCCTCCCGTGCTCTGCTCGGCGCGGCCCGCAACGAGATCGCCTCCCGGGTGGGTCTCATCGAGGAGGGCTCCTGGTCCTTCGTATGGGTGGTGGATGCCCCGATGTTCGAACCCGCCGCCGACGCCCAGGCAGCCGGCGACGTCGCCGTCGGCTCCGGCGCCTGGACTGCGGTTCATCACGCGTTCACCGCGCCGAAGCCGGAGTTCGAGGAGACCTTCGACAGCGAACCCGGTGAGGCTCTTGCCTACGCCTACGACCTGGTGTGCAATGGCAACGAGATCGGTGGCGGCTCCATCCGTATCCATCGTCAGGATATGCAGGAGCGGGTCTTCAAGGTCATGGGTATCGCCGAGGAGGAGGCCCGCGAGAAGTTCGGCTTCCTGCTCGATGCCATGAAGTTCGGTGCTCCCCCGCATGGCGGCATCGCCTTCGGTTGGGACCGCGTGGTTGCTCTGCTGGCCGGTGAGGATTCCATCCGCGAAGTCATCGCCTTCCCCAAGACAGGCGGCGGCTATGACCCGCTGACCGCCGCGCCGGCGCCTATTACAGAGCAGCAGCGCAAGGAAGCCGGCGTGGACGCCAAGCCGGAGGAGAAGCAGGCGTAACCGAGGGGGCTGGGCAGTACACCCACTAGAGGAGGAATAGACCAGCGCTGCTCGATCAGGCGCTCTCGGCGCTCTTCGCGGTCCTGGCTGGCACCATCCTGGCGCCGGTTCTGTTCGTCCCCTTCGTCTTCATCAACTACCGTCGGCACGGCAGCCTCAGTCCAGCCCGGATCCTGCTGCGGGTGGCGTTCCTGGTCTACGCCATGGCGCTGTGGACCTATACGCTGCTGCCGCTGCCGGACTCGGAAGAAGGCGCTGTGGGGGCGGGACATCATCACAACGACGGCGGTGGGATTCGGTCTCACGCTGTTGATCGAAACGACCCAGCTGACCGGGGTCTGGAGGATCTACCGGAGCTCCTACTGGCTCTTCGACGTTGACAATCTGCTGGCCAATACTGCAGGTGCGCTGCTGGGAGCGGTGCTAGCGGGGCTGCTGAGCGCTCTGCGTCGCCGGATCTACCCGGACCGGCCCCAGAGCGTCAGCCCACGCATCATCGTGGCGCGGCGCCTGACTGGCATGGTCTGCGATGGACTGGCCATGCTCCTACCGGGCACGGCAATGGCAGTGGCAGTGGCCAGCAATGCATGGCAACTCTATGTGTTGAGCAGGGACGCGGCTGAACTGGACCAAAATCTGACACAGCAGCTCGGGCTATGGGCCCCCCTCGTCGTCATCGCTATTCTGACGGTGACGACAGGCAGGACGGTGGGAGATCACGCAGTGCGGCTGCATTTCAGCGGAACCTGGACCGGTTCTGGGCGCCGCTGCTATACGCGCTGCGGTTACTGGCCGGCATAGGAGGATTCCAGCTGCCGGGGCTGCTCTCGCCTGCGGCTCTGCTGTTCGTGGTCCTCAGCGTGGTGGCCGCGTTCTTTACCCGAGACCGTAGAGGTCTCCCCGCGCTGCTCTCGGCCACTACGCTGAAGGATGACGCGGCGCAAGGTTCTTCAGAGCACGCCGTTCCGTAGGTTCAGCCAGCGCTGTCAGTGCTCTGGACTACCCTTGAGTGTATGACTGCTGACCTCTTCTCTGCTGATCACGAGGATGATGATCAGCCCAGTGGCACTGCGTCTGACGGGGCAGGGTCATCCGGACGCCGTCATACCCCACTAGCGGTAAGAATGCGGCCGCGCAGCCTCGATGAGGTAGTCGGTCAGCAGCACCTGATCAAACCTGGTTCGCCCCTGCGGGTGCTGGCCGAAGGCACCTCCAGCCGGGCTGGTGCTTCATCGGTGATCCTATATGGCCCTCCCGGGACCGGTAAGACCACACTGGCTCATGTGATCGCGCGCGGAGGAACACGGAAGTTCGTGGAGCTCTCCGCCATCCGGGCTGGCGTCAAGGACGTCCGCCAGGTGATGGATCAGGCTCTGACAGACCGAGACCTGCGCGGTATCACCACAGTGCTGTTTCTCGACGAGATCCATCGATTCAACAAAGCCCAGCAGGACGCGTTGCTGCCCGGCGTCGAGAACGGCTGGGTGATTCTGGTGGCCGCGACCACAGAGAATCCGTCGTTCTCCGTCGTGGCCCCGTTGCTCTCCAGATCCTTGCTGCTGACGCTGCAGCCGCTGACTGAAGAGGATCTGGCCTCGTTAATCGACCGGGCCATGGCCGATCCACGCGGACTCAATGATGAGTTCGAGCTCGACGACGACGCCAGGGACCACATTCTGCGAGTCTCAGGTGGAGATGCCCGGCGAGTACTGACCACTTTGGAGGCCGCTGCCGCGGTGGCAGCAGGACGTGCTGTAGACGCGGAAGACCTCGAGACTCGAGTCATCACTATCACCGCGGCAGATGCCGAGCAAGCCGCCGACTTCGCCGTGCAACGCTACGACAAAGACGGTGATCAGCACTACGACATCGTCTCAGCGTTCATCAAGTCGCTGCGCGGTTCAGATGTGGATGCCGCTTTGCACTACCTGGCCCGGATGATCGTGGCCGGTGAGGACCCGCGTTTCATCGCCCGACGTTTGGTGATTGCCGCCAGCGAAGAGGTCGCGATGGCGGACCCCACAGCTCTGCAGACTGCCGTCGCGGCGGCACAGGCCGTTCAGCTGATTGGAATGCCCGAGGGGCGCATCATTCTGGCCCAGGCCACGGTGCATATTGCCACAGCTCCGAAATCCAATGCCTCGTATCAGGCACTAGATGCTGCCATAGCTGATGTCCGGGCAGGTAAGGGCGCGCCAGTACCGTCGCACCTGCGCGACGCTCACTATTCAGGTGCCCACCGACTGGGTCACGGCAAAGGCTATATCTACGCTCATGATGAGCCGCACCATGTGGCCACCCAGCAGTACGCCCCTGATGATCTTCAAGGGGTCAACTACTACTCCCCCTCACAGAACGGACAGGAGCGCGCCGTGGCCGAGCGGCTGGCGAAGCTGCGGCAGATCATCCGCGGCCGCTGAGCCACTATCGACAGACAGGCATTACCCCCCCCTCAAGACGGCAACGGCCGCTCACCTAGTCAGGTGAGCGGCCGTTCTCGTATAGCGGCGGGGTTTCCCCGCCCGCGGGACCAACTTCAGGTGTGAAGCCCACGCTCGCCATCGTGGGCGAGAGCGTGGCGGGG
>NZ_HG005165.1:107384-109491 GCF_000455245.1 Nesterenkonia massiliensis
GTTCTCGTATAGCGGCGGGGTTCCCCCGCCCGCGGGACCAACTTCAGGTGTGAAGCCCACGCTCGCCATTGTGGGCGAGAGCGTGGCGGGGTTTCCCCGCCCGCGGGACCAGCTCAGTGGCGTCCGGACTCGATCTCGCCTGCGCCTCCAGGAGCCGGTGCCAGACCCTTGGGTTCGTGGTGGCTGTGCTCGAGTGCTTCGAGGTACTCCTCGCGGGAGACGGGCTCCACACGATCCTCGAAGAACATCCGGTTCAGCCGTGCACGAATCTTCTCTGCCAGAGTGACCTTGCCCTTGGCATTGGGACGTGCCGGAGTAGGTGCCGGAGCCTCGTAGGACACCAGGGTCCATGCCTCGTACTCGCTCAGCGGCGTGTGACGCTCATGGAATTCACCATCTGCGCTGACTTCGATCACACCGGCCTCATGACCGTGGAGCACGGTCTCGCGGTCCTTGCGCTGCAGTGCCAGACAGATGCGCTTGGTGAGGATGTAGGCAATGACAGGGCCGACGAAGATCAGCACGCGCGACCAGTAGGTGATGTCGTTCAGCGAGAGTTGGAAGTGTGTAGCGATCAGGTCGTTGGAGCCCATGCCCCACATGATCATGTAGAAGGTCATCGCTGCCATACCGATGGCGGTACGGGTGGGGGCGTTGCGAGGACGATCCAGAAGGTGGTGTTCCTTCTTATCGCCGGTGATCCAGGCTTCAATCCAGGGCCAGACGAACAGGCCCAGGAACAGCAGCGCTACGGGGACCATAGGTATCAGCACCGGAAGTGCTAGGGAGTTACCTCCCCACGGTGTGGGGATAACTCGCTCCAGCGAGAAGTCCCCAATGAACCCCGGCATCAGGCGCAGCACGCCTTCGAAGGGACCGATATACCAGTCCGGCTGCGCACCGGCGGTCACTGGCGAAGGATCGTATGGCCCGTAGTTCCACAGCGCGTTGATCTGGAAAGTACCGGCGATCAGGCACAGGATGCCGAACACCACGAAGAAGAAGCCGCCGGCCTTTGCAGCATAGACCGGTCCCACCGGGTAGCCGACCACATTGCGCTCAGTACGACCGGGGCCGGGGTACTGGGTGTGCTTGTGGACGACGACCAGGAACAGGTGAACCGCGATCAGAATCAGGATCAGGCCCGGGATGATGAAGATATGCAGCGAGTACAGGCGAGGAATGACCTCGTTGCCCGGGAACTCCCCACCGAAGAGGAAGAAGGAGATATAGGTGCCTACCACCGGGATGGCCTTCAACATGCCGTCGATGATTCTCAAACCGTTACCGGAGAGCACCTCATCCGGCAGCGAGTAACCGGTGAATCCAGCTCCTAGGCCGAGAATCAGCAGAGCACAGCCCACTACCCAGTTAATCTCACGCGGCTTGCGGAACGCCCCGGTGAAGAACACGCGCAGCATATGGACGCTCATCGCCAGGACGAACATCAGCGCGCCCCAGTGGTGCAGCTGGCGGACGAACAGACCACCGCGCACATCGAAGCTGAGCTCCAAGGCGGTGGCGTAGGCCATCGACATCTCCAGACCCTGCAGAGGCGCATAGGAGCCTGAGTAGCGAGTGGTGGCCATCGATGGATCGAACCAGAACGTCAAGAACGCTCCAGAAAGAACCACGATGATGAAGCTGTACAGGGCCACCTCACCGAACATGAAGGACCAGTGATCCGGGAAGACCTTGCGGCCGAACTCGCGGACGATACTGGTACCGCCTACGCGCTGATCGACGTAGTTTGCGATCTTGCCGGTGGAGGTTTTCGGCTGATACTTGCCGACCTCGAGGTACTGTTCCTCGGTGTACTTCTGTTTAGAGGCGCTCATGCGTTGCCACGCTCCCAGTAGGTCGGGCCGACAGGTTCAACGAAGTCGCTGCGCGCCACGAGGAAGCCTTCCTCGTCCACGGTGATCGGCAACTGCGGCAGGGGGCGTCCGGCGGGGCCGAAGACAACCTTGAACTCCTGCGAAGCGTCGAAGGTGGACTGATGGCAGGGGCACAGCAGGTGATGGGTGTGACGCTCGTAGAGCGCCACGGGACAGCCCACGTGGGTGCAGACCTTGGAGCAGGCGATGATGCCTTCGTAGGTCCAGTC
>NZ_HG005165.1:109682-112013 GCF_000455245.1 Nesterenkonia massiliensis
CGCATCAGCAGAACGACCGCTTTGGCCTTCTCCGAAAGGCGCTGGCCGTGCGACTGGATCTCGCGCAGGTTCTCAGGGATCACGTGCATGGCTGAACCGATGGTGAGGTCAGCAGCGCGGATGGGCGTGCCGGTGGGGTCTCGGACCAGGCGGACGCCTTCCTCCCAGAGGGTGTGGCGCATTCGCTCAACACCGAAGTTCTCGCTGCGGTCGAGGTCACGAAACATGATTACTGCCGGCAGCGGCGCCAGCAGTGCGGCGCCGATCAGCGTATTCCGCAGCAACGGACGACGAGCAATCTGTGTCTCATCCACTACCTCGGTGAGGATCTTCTGCGCTTCTTCACGGTCAGCCTCAGCGCGCAACGGCTTACGGTCCTCTACGACTTCGTGATCGGGCATCAGGGTCTTGGCCCAGTGGACCACACCCAATCCGATACCCAGCATGGCGAAGGCGGAGCCCAGACCCAGAAGAGTGTTCTGCAGGCGCAGCAGGTGTAGGTCACCCTCTGTGACTCCCACGACGAAGTAGCCGATGAAGAAGACCACGGTGCCGATGATGGAGATGAGGAACAGGACTGAGACCTGGCGCTCAGCGCGCTTGGCCGCCTTCTCATCCACATCTGCGAGCCGCGGACGGTGCGGGGGCAGACCAGGGTTCTCCAGGGCGTATGTGCCTGACTCCCCCTCGCCGGCCGTGACGACGGCGCCCGACTTCGGGTCGCCGTTACCGTGCTCGCCCATATGGTTAACGTCCTTTGCTGTCATTCAGTGCGGTATTTGGTGCTTGTGATTTCTAGTGCTCAAGAGGAGCGCGAGGTCAGCCAGACCATGGAGCCGATCAGCAGCGCGAGGCCGAGAGTCCAGATCAGGAGCCCCTCTGCGACTGGTCCCATGAAGCCCAGCGAGAAACCGCCAGGAGTTCCTTGGGATTCGTAGGTCTTCAGGAAGGTGATGATGTCCCGCTTGTCCTCCGGCGGAATGTTGGAGTCGTTGAAGACCGGCATGTTCTGCGGGCCGGTGGTCATAGCCGAGTAGATATGCCGCGCCTCGACCCCGTGCAGGCTGGGTGCGTACTTACCTTCAGTCAGCGCACCGCCAGCTCCTGCTGCGTTGTGGCACATGGCGCAGTTGATGCGGAAGAGCTCTCCGCCGCGGGCTGCATCGCCCTGATCGATGTCGAGGTATTCGTCATCGGGAACTGCGGGGCCCGCGCCCAGAGAGGCAACATAGGCAGCCAGCTGACCAGTCTGCTCATCGTTGAACTGAGGAGGCTTCTGCTGGGCTTGGGGGCCCTGCATCTGCATGGGCATACGGCCGGTGCCGACCTGGAAGTCCACCGCCGCTGCGCCCACGCCCACCAGGGACGGCCCGGCATCGGTACCTTCAGCGTTCATGCCGTGACATGTTGCACAGTTGGCAACGAACAGACGCTGACCCTCTTCAACATCCTCAGTGCTGTAGCCGGGGGGGACATTGGAGGCCTGCGCCTGGTTCACCGTGGTCGCTGCGGCGTAGAGCCCGCCGGTGACCAGCAGCCCCAGGAGCAGCAGTGCCACGAACGCGAACGGGTGGCGGCGCTTCTGTGAGAGTGCCTTCACGTGTGCCGGTTCCTTTTCTTCTCGGTGCGGTATTAGAGCTTGGATGGGTGCGTCGTCGAGTTAGACGAGCAGCGGCAGGATGTAGACCACGCCGAAGAGCGCAATCCACACCGCGTCCACGAAGTGCCAGTAGTACGAGATGACGACGGCGGCATGTGCCTCACGGTGTGTGAACTTCACGCTGAAGTAGGCGCGGGCAATCACATAGAGGAACGCAATGAGACCACCGATCACGTGCAGGCCGTGGAAGCCAGTAGTGATGTAGAAGGCGGAGCCAAAAGCGTTGGTCTGAATAGTGACACCGTGGGAGACGAGCACAGCAAACTCGTAGGTCTGACCGGCGATGAAGATCGCCCCCATGATGAAGGACACGATGTACCACTCGACCATGCCCCAGTTCTTGAACTGCAGCAGCCCGCCAGTGCGCCGAGGCTGGTGTCGCTCAGCCGCGAAGACGCCGAACTGCGCGGTCACCGAGCTGGCCACCAGGATCACGGTGATGATCGTGGCCAGAACAACGTCCAGTCGGCCGCTGTACTCTGCCCACATCTCCTGCTGAGTGGAGCGCAGAGTGAAGAACATTGCGAACAGTCCGGCGAAGAACATCAGCTCGCTGGTCAGCCACACCATGGTGCCTACGGACACCATGTTCGGCCGGTTCGGCAGCGTGCGTGCCGGTACGTTGGGGGCTTGGGTTGCAGTCGTCACAGAGACATTATGTCCTGAAATGA
>NZ_HG005165.1:112039-117175 GCF_000455245.1 Nesterenkonia massiliensis
AAATGAGACCGCTTTGCCATCGCACCGCCGGGGTGTGGCGCAACCATCACAGTCTGTCATGGGGCTGTTCCCGCGTATTTATAAGGATGCAGCGACGGCGAGCCAGCTGAAAGTTGCACAAATATTTCTACACGTCGTCGAAGAACTCGACTCTCCCCCTCCTCCAGAGCCCGCTTCAACTGCTTATAGGCTTATGCCATGAGCGCTGAATCCTTCCCTGAGCATCTGAGCTGGCCACAACTCCTAGAGGACCTGCTGACAGGCCTCGACCTCTCTGTGGACACAGCCAGTTGGGCTATGGAACAACTGATGAGCGGGGACCTCTCCGATGCGCAGATCGCAGGGTTCCTGCTGGCCTTGCGAGCCAAAGGCGAGACAGGTCAAGAGCTCCTCGGGCTGAGCGAGACCATGATGTCGAAGGCCGAACCGATCACTGTGACCGGCCCGACATTGGACATTGTGGGTACCGGCGGGGACCGCCTGGGAACTTTGAACATCTCCACTATGAGTTCATTGGTGGCAGTGGGCGCCGGAGCTCGTGTGGTCAAACATGGCAACCGGGGCGCTTCAACCACTGCAGGAGCCGCAGATGTGATCGAGGCTTTGGGCGTGGACCTGAGCATGCCCGTGGGCCGCGTTGCCGAGGCCGCAGAGCAGGTGGGCATTACCTTCCTCTTCGCCCAGCAGTTCCATCCCTCAATGCGATACGTAGGACCGGTTCGCAAGCAACTGGGAGTTCGCACGGCCTTCAACTTCTTAGGACCGCTGTCCAATCCTGCCGGGGTGTCCGCCCAGGCTTTGGGATGCGCAAGCGAGGATCTCGCGCCCAGGATGGCTGAGGCCCTTGCAGCTCGGGGTACCCGGGGCATGGTCTTCCGCGGACAGGATGGCCGGGACAAGATCACCACCTCTGCCAGCACTGATCTCTGGGAGGTCCGCGGCTCACGGGTGACTCATCACGTCATCGATCCAGAGGACTTCGGCATCCCCCGCTGCGCAGTCGAAGATCTGCGGGGAGGTTCAGCGCAGCACAATGCGATGGTGGTGCGTTCCGTGCTAGCCGGTGAGACAGGACCGGTGCGAGATGCGGTGCTGCTCAATGCCGCCGCAGGCCTCACCGCCTGGGACGAGACGGCGGAGGACGATCTTCATCAGCGCCTGCGCCACAATATGACTCTGGCAGAACAGTCCCTCGATTCCGGTGCTGCTGCCGCTGTGCTGCAGCGGTGGATTGATTTCAGCCGCAGCTGATCGACACCGCAGTGATGCGACCTCAGTCTGCGTCCTCGCCGTGCCCGAAAGGATCTGGGTCTGTCCCAGGTAGCCAGGAGTTCCCCGGCACCGTCCAACCTTCCTTCTTCAGCGCTTTCTTCCAGCGTTTAGCCCATTTGGGATTTAACCGGTTGATGTAGAGGTAGCCATCGAGGTGGTCGTACTCGTGCTGCATGATGCGCGCGAACCAGCCGGTAGCCTCAAACTGCAGCGGGTTTCCCTCCCGGTCTAGGCCGATGATCTCGACATGGTCGCTACGTTTGAGCGGGTACCCGTAGCCCGGCGCGGACAGGCAGCCTTCGACTTCTTCATCCGGGTCAGGATCTTCCTGGGAGACCTTGCCGATCAGTCGCAGGCGGGGATTGAGCACCACGCCGCGATGAGGGACGCCGCCGGTGTCCCCGTCGTACTTCCAGTTGAAGATGCGCAGTCCCACGCCGATCTGCGGCGCAGCAAGACCCACCCCGTGCGAGGCATCAAGTGTGTCATCCATATCCGCCAGCAGTGCGCGGATCTCATCATCGATGCTCTGAACGTCCTGGGCGCGGGTATGCAGCACGGGCTCGCCGTGGATCATGATCGGTCTGATGGCCATGTGTTGAATCCTATCTAGACAAGAAAGAAGCCCGCCGGTCCTCAAGACCTGGCGGGCTTCTTTCTTCGAGTCTCAGCTGATCAGTGCGCGTAGCGCTTCCGGTTGAACTCCATGACCCAACCGGTCACGAAGAAGAGACCGGGAATCAGTCCCAGGAGGAACACCCACCAGTCAATGGCCAGGCCAAAGAACAGGAAGGCAGCGGAGGCGCCGAGACCGATCGGCCACCAGCTCCAGGGAGCGAACTCCCCATATGTGCCAGCCATATCGGCAATCTCGCCC
The DNA here is from genome assembly GCF_000455245.1 of Nesterenkonia massiliensis. Lineage (GTDB taxonomy): Bacteria > Actinomycetota > Actinomycetes > Actinomycetales > Micrococcaceae > Nesterenkonia > Nesterenkonia rhizosphaerae. Next base: position 114,189 of record NZ_HG005165.1, read on the forward strand.
TCAGGGTTATCACCGTCCATCACACCGTGGTGCTTGTCAGTGGAGCGCAGGTACCACCAGAGCATGAAGCCCAGGCCCGCGGTCAGCAGCAACAGCGGGAAACCCGCGAGCTCATCAAATCCGGTGACGAAACCGTAGATGAAGGCCACCACCAGACAGAACAGTCCGATGCCGCCGAAGAGTGCAACGGAGGATTTCATCAGATACCTTCCTTGTCCTTCTGATCAGCCGGGCCGAAGATCTTACCGGCAGGTGAGTGCTCACTGTGACGCTCAGAGAGCTCAGGGTGGTGCAGATCCAGCGCGGGGCGCTCTGAGCGGATCCGCGGCAGCGAGTAGAAGTTGTGGCGTGGCGGCGGGCAGCTGGTGGCCCACTCGAGCGATCCGCCGAAGCCCCATGGATCGTCCACAAGGACCTTCTTGCCCTTGCGGGCGGTGATCCAGACATTCCAGAAGAACGGAATCAGCGACGCACCAAGCAGCATGGAGAAGATGGTGGAGAACTGGTTCATTCCGGTGAATCCGTCCTCGACCATGTAGTCCGCGTAACGACGCGGCATACCCATCACGCCCAGCCAATGCTGGATCATGAAAGTGCCGTGGAAGCCGATGAACAGCATCCAGAAGCTGATCTTGCCCAGCCGCTCATTGAGCATCTTGCCGGTCCACTTCGGCCACCAGAAGTAGAAGCCAGCGAACATCCCGAAGACCACGGTGCCGAAGACCACGTAGTGGAAGTGCGCCACCACGAAGTAAGTGTCAGAGATGTGGAAGTCCAGCGGCGGGCTGGAGAGGATGATGCCGGTGAGTCCGCCGAAGAGGAAGGTCACCAGGAAGCCGAGGCTCCAGAGCATCGGTGTCTCGAAAGTCAGCGAGCCTCGCCAGAGCGTACCTATCCAGTTGAAGAATTTCACTCCCGTGGGAACGGCGATCAGCATGGTCATCAGCGCGAAGAACGGCAGCATGACGGCGCCGGTGACGTACATGTGGTGCGCCCACACGGTGACAGACAGCGCAGCAATGGCGATGGTTGCGTAGACCAGGCCCTTGTAGCCGAAGATCGGCTTGCGGCTGAAGACCGGCAGGATCTCGGAGACGATGCCGAAGAACGGCAGCGCGATGATGTACACCTCGGGGTGGCCGAAGAACCAGAACAGGTGCTGCCACAGAATGGCACCGCCGGACTCGGGATCAAAGATATGGCCGCCGAAACGACGATCAAGGGCCAAGCCGAAGAGCGCTGCAGCCAGCGGCGGGAAGGCCATGAGCACCAGGATCGAGGTGATCAGAGTGTTCCAGGTGAAGATCGGCATACGCCACATGGTCATACCGGGGGCACGCATACAGATGATGGTGGTGATGAAGTTGACGCCACCCATGATGGTGCCGAAACCTGTCAGCGCCAGGCCGAGCACCCAGAGGTCTCCACCAACACCCGGTGAATATGTGGTGTCCGATAGCGGCGCGTAGGCAAACCAGCCGAAGGAGGCTGCACCCTGAGGAGTGAGGAAGCCAGCAAGCGCCACCAGGGAGCCGAAGAGGAACAGCCAGAAGGCCAGCGCGTTCAGACGTGGGAAGGCCACATCGGGAGCACCGATCTGCAGCGGCATCATCACATTGGCGAAGCCTGCGAACAGCGGGGTGGCGAACATCAGCAGCATCACCGTGCCGTGCATGGTGAACAGCTGGTTGTACTGCTCCTTGGTCTGCAGGAACTGCATACCCGGCTCGAAGAGCTCGGCGCGAATGATCAGCGCCATCACGCCGCCAATGCAGAAGAACAGGAAGGAGCTGATCAGGTACATGTACCCGATGACCTTGTGGTCGGTAGTAGTCAGCCAGTTGACCACCACCTTGCCCTTTGAGACCGGGACAGCGCGGGAAACAGCCCGCGAATCCTCGGCGGTGTATTCAAGGGTCGTCATGCTCAGTGATCCCCTCCGGTCAGAGTCTCGCGGTCATGCAGGTTCGGGTTGCGGTTGTACTCATCACCGAGGTGTCCCTCATCGAGAGTCTCGAGGTAGTCGACGAACTCGTCGGCTTCCACGACCTCGACGTTGAAGAGCATCTCAGAGTGGTACTCACCGCACAGCTCGGCGCATTTGCCGTCGAAGCTGCCCAGCTCCTGCGGGTTCAGGTACATGTAGTTGGTACGTCCCGGGACCATGTCGCGCTTCTGCAGGAAGGCAGGCACCCAGAAGGAGTGGATGACATCACGAGACTTCAGCTCGAAAGTGATGTCATGATCCACCGGCAGATAAATAGTGGGCAGCGTCTCGCGCACGCCCTCCTCACCCGTCAGGTGGGCCTGAATGCTGGTGTCATGGACTTCGTATTCAGTGCCGTCATCAGCGGTGTAGGTGTAGTTCCAGTCCCAGGCCCACTGCTTGCCGTAGACCTCGACGACGAGGTCCGGCTCGGCGTATGGCTCGTCCACTGAACGCTGGACCTGGTCGGTCCAGAAGAAGAGCACGCCCACCATGACCAGCGGCACGATGGTGTACATGATCTCCAGCGGGATGTTGTAGGCCAGCTGGCGCGGGTAGCCGGTCTCGCCCTTGCGACGGCGGTAGGCGATCATGCACCAGAGCATCAGCCCCCAGGTCAACACGCCGACAACCAGGGCAGCGATCCAGGAATTGACCCACAGGTCGGTCAGCTCAGCGGTGTTGCTGGTGGTGTCCCGATCGCCTGGCAGCCAGCCGCGACGTGCGGGATGGTCCTCGGCGCAGGCGGTGAGCACCAGCAGTGCCACTCCGGCCAGGGCGGTTGCCTTGACCGCAGGACTGAAGCTGCCGGTTCGTTTCTGCGAACTCACAGACGGCCCTTCCTCTTCACAGATTTTGGTGTGCGAGCGATTCACGCACGTAACACTTGGGTACTGCCCCAAGACTACTACGTCTTGTAGTAGCCCGGCAGGACAGACACTCAGCGCGATCCGCGCCGCACAGGCTGGTGATGAGGCTCGAAAGGCCGCAGAAAACAGCG
>NZ_HG005165.1:117201-141036 GCF_000455245.1 Nesterenkonia massiliensis
ACACGCCGTAGAACAGCATGTAGAACGGGGTTTCGCAGGAACGCGTCTCCACTGCGCCGTCGTCGTTTCATGTCACATTTGTGACGACGACGGCCTGGCCCGCCAGGTCACTCCAGTTCGGTGGAGAGAACTCCGGCTTCAGGGCATTGTTATCAGTGGAAGGAGTCGCCGCAGGCGCAGGAGCCGCCGGCATTGGGGTTATCGATAGTGAAGCCCTGCTTGGAGATGGAGTCTTCGAAGTCGATGCTGGCACCATCGAGGTAGGGCACGCTCATCTTGTCGACGACGACCTGCACGCCGTCGAACTCGCGCAGCGCGTCGCCCTCGAGCAGGCGCTCGTCAAAGTAGAGCTGGTAGATCAGACCACTGCAGCCACCGGGCTGAACAGCTACGCGCAAGCGCAGGTCCTGACGGCCCTCCTGCTCAAGCAGGGAGGCGACCTTCTGCGCAGCAGTCTCTGACAGCTGAACCTGGTGGGTCTTGAAATCCTCCACGGCGTTGCCGCGGATCTCGGCGGTCTCGTTCACTTCCTGAGTGGGAGTGCTCATGCCTTCTTACCTTTCGCCGATGCGAATTGATGTCCTGTGCAGACTACCAACGCCAACTGGCACAGCATCATTCCCATGCCCAGTAGACTGGCGTGGTGCTTGGACGTAGCAAAAAGACCCAGAACCAGATCCTCGACGCTGAGGCGCGCAGCGCTGCGCAGCCCGAAGCCTCCAGCCAGCCTGCCCGCAAGCTGCCGGAGAAGAAGGGGGTGCCAACACCCACCCGCCGACAGCAGGAAGCAGCGCGGAAGCGACCGCTGGTTCACAATGATCGCAAAGCAGCCCGCGCTGCCCAGCGCAAAGCCGTTCAGGACCAGCGTGCAAAGATGCGCATGGCCATGGAAACCGGCGATGAAAAGTATCTGCCTGCCCGTGACCGCGGTCCCCAGAAGCGTTTCGCGCGCGACTACGTGGACGCCCGTTGGGGCATCGGCGAGTGGTTGCTGATCGTTGTGCTGATTTTCCTCTTCGCATCCTTCCTGATGACCGAAGAAGCCCGCGCTTTGGTGGCCTTCTCCCTCTGGGCCTTGATGATCGCCGTCATCATTGAGTGCTGGTGGGTGGGCCGTCAGGTGGCCAAGCGGATTGACGCCAAGTTCGGGCGCGAGAACCGCGAACGCGGGCTGCGCTTCTACACAGCCATGCGTTCGCTGCAGATGCGCCGGCTTCGCCTGCCCAAGCCACTGGTATCGCGCGGTCAGTACCCCAGCTAGACCCGGCCCTGCCGGCGCAGGGCTGCCAGTCCGCGGTTGATCCTGCGTACCCAGAAGGGGCCTTCATAGATCAGCGCGGTATAGCCCTGAACTAGATCTGCACCCAGCCTGAGCCGCTCAGCGACGTCTTCTGGCGTGCGGACCCCGCCTACGGAAATGATGGCGATACCCTCCGGCAGCTTCTTGCGCAGCCGGACCAGGACCTGCTTGGAACGTTCTGCCAGCACCGGGCCGCTTAAGCCTCCCGCCCCCTTGGCCTCAACATCTGCGGCGTCGGTGCGCAGACCTTCCCGGGAGATTGTGGTGTTGGTAGCGATGATGCCATCCAGCTTCAGCTCCAGGACAAGGTCTGCCACGGTGTCGATATCCTCATCGGCCAAGTCAGGTGCGATCTTCACCAGAAGCGGGACGTGTCGCCCCGCCGCGGCGTCGGCTTCCTCCCCGACGGCGCGCAGCAGCGGACGCAGCGCCTGAATATCCTGCAGCTGACGGAGCCCGGGGGTGTTCGGGGACGAGACATTGACCACCAGGTAGTCAGCCACCGGGGCCAGCGCTTTGGTCGAGACGAGATAGTCCTCAACCGCGCCCTCAAGCGGCACGATTTTGGTCTTGCCGATATTGACTCCCACTACCGGCGTGTGCCGCCCGGAGCCTGTGAGGGCCCTACGCCGAGCACGGATCTGCTGAAGGCGCTGGCGAACAGCCGCTGCGCCGTCGTTGTTAAATCCCATCCGGTTGATCAGTGCTGCATCCTGCACCAGGCGGAAGAGCCGGGGCTGTTCATTGCCCGGCTGGGCCTGACCGGTGACGGTGCCGATTTCAATATGCCCAAAGCCCAGCTGCGCCAGCGGCAGCACTGCGGTGGCGCCTTTGTCGAAGCCTGCAGCGAGCCCGAAGGGTGAGGGCCACTCCATGCCCAGCGCCTGCGTCTTCAGCACAGGATCGGGCTTGCTGAGCAGTTCCAGGAGACGACCTGCACCGCTTCGGTGGGCTGCACGTAGTCCGGTCACCACAAGATGGTGTGCCCGCTCGGGGTCCATTCGGGAGAAGACGTGCCGAAAGACGAACTGATAGACCGGGGCGGGGGTTGGCATGGTCTTCATCCTAGCTTGCAGATTTCGCTCAGGAGCAGTTCATAGACTGCTACCTATGCCAGAATCTGAACCGCTCTCCCCCCGCACCGAAGCAGCGGAGTCATCGATCAGCCCGGACCACTCCAGCGGGCAGCTCACAGAAGAGTTCCTGGAAGACTCACCGGCTAGGACGTGGGTGGCTGATTATCTGCCCGGATGCTCGCGCCAGTCCTTGCCCCTGGAAGCTGATGACGAGGGCCCGCTGAGTGCCACATTGGTGCGCCTTGACCAGCAGCCGGCCAGCCAAGGCGCTGCGCCAGTGCTGCAGATCCACGGCTGGTCAGACTACTTCTACAACCTGCCCATTGCCCAGAAGTGGGTGGGAGCCGGACACAGCTTCTACGCCCTAGACCTGCGCAAATACGGCCGAAGTCTCCGCGCTTGGCAGAGCCCCGGACATATTGAGGACCTGGCAGAATACGACGCCGAGATCAACGCAGCCCTGGAGGTCATCCGGGCAGAGAATCCCGATGCACCATCGCCAATTCTTCACGCTCATTCCACCGGCGGACTTATTGCCGCACTCTACGCGCAGCGCCATCCTGAATCGGTGGGGGCGCTGGTGCTTAACAGCCCGTGGCTGGAAGTTCCCGGTGATGTGGCAGCTCGGACGGCAGCCGAGGGTCTGGTTTCCCCGGTCAATGCCTTGAACCCCACCGCCACCTTGAAGCTCCCCAGGGTGGATACCTATTGGGAGTCGCTCTCGGACCAGGCCTATGGCGAATGGCAGCTCCACCCGCTATGGCGTCCGCGCCAGCCCTTCCCTATGACAGTGGGATGGTTGAAGGCAGTCTTCGCTGGTCATCGCCAGGTGCACAAGGGCTTGGACTTAGAGCTTCCGGTACTGGTGCTGATCTCCTCGGGCACTGTCTACCGCAGGCATTGGACTCCGGAGTACCAGGAGAATGACGGGGTGCTCGATGTGGAGCTGCTGGCCCGGCGGGCGGTGAAGTTGGGCCGCTGCGTCACAGTAGTCCGGGTGCCGCGAGCCATGCATGATGTCTTCGCCTCGAAGGAAAGCGTACGAATAAGCGCCTTTGCTGAAGTTACCCGCTGGCTGAAGGCCTACGCTCCGGTGACCTGATCGACGGCTCCGCCGTAGCGACGGTCACGTTTGGCATAGATCTCGATCGCTTCCCACAGTGTGGTCCGATCAACATCGGGCCAGAGCACATCTAGGAAGACCAGCTCGGCATAGGCAGACTGCCAGAGCAGGAAGTTACTGATCCGCTGCTCCCCGGAGCTGCGCAGGAAGAGGTCGACGTCGGGCAGGTCCGGTTCGTCCAGATACGCGGCGACTGTCGCTTCACGGATATGTTTGGGGTTGATCTCGCCGCGGGCCGCCCGCTCAGCGATCCGGCGGACCGCGTCGGTGATCTCGGCGCGTCCGCCGTAGTTGACGCACATGGTCAGCGTGCAGCGGGTGTTCTCTTTGGTCAGCTCTTCTGCTGCTTCCAGCTCTTTGATCACTGATCGCCAGAGTTTAGGGCGGCGTCCGTTCCAGCGGATGCGCACTCCCCAGGAATGGAGCACATCGCGCTGGCGACGCAGCACATTGCGCGAGTAGCTCATAATGAAGCGCACCTCTTCCGGTGAACGCTTCCAGTTCTCAGTGGAGAATCCATAGACGCTGACATGCTTGACGCCGGCTTCGATGGCCCCGGCGACGACCTCCATCAGCGAATGCTCGCCTGCCCGGTGGCCTTCGGTCCGCGGAAGCCCACGCTGGTTGGCCCACCGTCCGTTTCCGTCCATCACTACCGCAACATGTCCTGGAATCAGTTCTGCGGGCAGAGCCGGCGGCTGCGCTCCCTCTGGGTGCGGCCAGGGATCGGCGTAGTTGTCGAGGCCAAAGCTGTGGTGCGTCATCGTCTTCATTCTCTCAGGCGGTGAGCATTGCGGAGCACTGGATCAGCGCAGCGTGTTCAGTGAGGTCAGCCGGCGCTCCAAGTGGTGCTGCGCGTAGTCAGATGCCACTGCTACGGCCTCATGTCTGATATCTGCTGAGACTCCGGTGGTGTGTTCCCATGCCCCGTGCTGCAGGGCATGGAGGAACTCTGCAGTTCCTGCCGGGATGGTGCGGCTGCCTGGCGGTCGGCAGTCGGCACATACGGGTCCCCCGGCTCCGGAATGGAATCCGAGGTGCCCGCCGGGTGCACCGCAGGAGACACAGGCCGACCAGGTCACCGCCCATCCGGCCGCGCTCAGGGAGCGCAACAGGTATGAGCTCAGGATCAGGTCCGGGGCATGGGCATCACGGGCCAGTGCCGCAAGAGCCCCGTGGAGCAGGCCGAACTGCGGTCCGCTGCTTCCTGCGTTGCGGTGGCCGCCCCGGCGCGAATCCCCCGCAGTGGATCCGCTAGGCAGAACGACGTCGTGTTCAGCGATCCGTTCAGCAGCCTCGGCCATCGCGCTGGCGGCCATGTACTTCTCGTAGTCTGCTGCGATCACGGGCCCATAGGCTGCCCGGCCTTGAGCCTGGGTGATGATCTCCAGGCTGCGTCCGTGGACGAACTGGACATCGGCCATCATGAACGGTTCAAGGGTGGCGCCGAACTTTGACGTTGTCCGGCGCACGCCCTTGGCAACCCCGCGGACTAATCCGTTGAACGCGGTCAGCACGGTAATAATCCGGTCTGCCTCGCCCAGCTTTTGGGTGCGCAGAACTATCGCAAGATCGCGGTAGCTGCGCGAGGCGAAGGTGGAACCGGCCATGAGGCCTAAGACTACTCCTGGCAGTGCTTAAGCATCACGAATGGCGCGGTTGACCGCGGAAATCACCGCCTGCAGCGAAGCCAGAGTGGTGTTGTGATCAAGGCCCACACCCCAGAGAACACGTTCGCCGATGGCAAGCTCCACGAAGCTGGCTGCCTGGGCATCGCCGCCCTGGCTCATCGCATGCTCGCTGTAGTCCAGCAGTCGCACGTCCACACCTTCCTCGGCGAAGATCTTCAGCAGTGCTGCGATCGGACCATTGGCCTCGGCGTGCTTGGTGCGCACGCTGCCACCGGATTTCAGTTCCACCTCCATGGAGAACTCGCCAGCGGCAGTGGATGAGGTGTTGACCTCTCCCAGCCGGTAGTAGCCCCACTGGCGATCCTCGGCATCCACCGGCAGGTACTCGTCCTGGAACATCCGCCAGATCTCTGCTGGGGAGACCTCTCCCCCGCCGTCATCGGCCCGGCGCTGGATCACCCCGGAGAACTCCACCTGTGCCCGGCGCGGCAGATCAATGCCGTGTTCGGTCTTCAGCACATAAGCCACCCCGCCCTTGCCGGACTGGGAGTTCACACGGATCACCGCTTCATAGCTGCGCCCGATGTCTTTGGGATCGATGGGCAGGTACGGCACGGCCCAGGAGATCTCATCGCGGTCTGCGCCCAATGCCTCGGCCCGGGCATCCATATGGTCGAAGCCCTTCTTAATGGCGTCCTGGTGGGAGCCTGAGAAGGCGGTGAAGACCAAATCCCCACCATAGGGTGAACGCTCGGGCACCGGCATCTGATTGCAGTACTCCACGGTGCGGCGGATCTCGTCCATATTGCGGAAGTCGATTTCCGGGTCGATTCCCTGGCTGAAGAGATTCATGCCCAGGGTGATCAGGTCCACGTTACCGGTGCGTTCACCGTTGCCGAAGAGGCAACCCTCAATCCGGTCTGCCCCGGCCAAGTAGCCCAGCTCGGCGGCCGCAACCCCGGTGCCGCGGTCATTATGCGGGTGCAGGGAGAGGATGATGGAGTCCCGGTTGCGCAGATTGCGATGCATCCACTCGATCGAATCGGCGTAGACGTTCGGGGTGGCCATCTCCACGGTGGCCGGCAGGTTGACGATCACAGGATTCTCCGGGGTGGCCCCGAAGATCTCCACAACCTCATCAGAGATATGCGCGGCGAAGTCCAGCTCCGTGCCAGTGAATGACTCCGGCGAGTACTGATAGACGATCTCTGTGTTGTGGGTGAGGTTCTCCTCGAACTTCTTGCACAGCCTTGCCCCAGTGGTGGCGATATCGACGATGCCGTCCTTGTCCTGTTTGAACACCACTTCCCGCTGCAGTACCGAAGTGGAGTTGTACAGGTGGACGATGGCGCGCGGGGCGCCGTCGATCGCTTCAAAAGTTCGCTCAATCAGGTGTTCGCGGGACTGCGTGAGCACCTGGATGTAGACATCCTCAGGGATCTTGTTCTGCTCGATGAGCTGACGCACGAAGTCGAAATCCGTCTGCGAGGCCGAGGGGAAGCCCACCTCGATCTCTTTATAGCCCATGGCTACCAACAGATCGAACATCCGGTGCTTGCGTTCAGGGCTCATCGGATCGATAAGCGCTTGGTTGCCGTCGCGCAGATCCACGGCACACCAGCGTGGCGCTTTGCTGATGACCTTATCCGGCCAGGTGCGGTCCGGCAGCGTGACGCTGATCTGGTCCTGGAACGGGGTGTACCGCTGGTAGGGCATCTGGGAGGGCTTCTGGAGCTTTCGCATGGATCTTCCTTCAGGTGAGAGATGAAGTTCAGTGTCTGCGGGGCCGATGAACCGGTGAGTGACCGGTGACTCCGCAGCGGGGATTCGACCTGGAAGATTGCCCGCGGTGTGCTACTCGCGCACAAGCTCTTCCCCGCTGCGGCGGAGAAGCTCTAGTAGTAGTGCGCTGTGATGAATGCTCTGCACGTGTGAGAACCTAGCACGGGCGACGACGCCGAGGAACTCCCCTGCCCAGCCGGTCCAGGATGTGGACAGCCTCCCGGCAGGACTAGCTTCAGGGGTGAAGGCCGCGGCCACCGCACGCGGCCGAGAGCCGGGGACTAGCTCAGAACCCCAGGCGGTTGAGCTTCTTGGCATCTCGCTGCCACTCTTTGGTGACCTTGACATGCAGGTTCAAATACACCGGGGTGCCCAGGAGCTTCTTGATGCCTTCTCGCGCCTGACTGCCGATGGCCTTCAGCCGTGAGCCGCCGCGACCGATAATGATGGCCTTCTGCGAATCGCGCTCCACGTGGATGGTGGCGTGGACATCCAGCAATGGCTTGTCCTCCGGCCGGTCCTCACGCGGCAGCATTTCCTCCACGGTGACGGCTATGGAGTGCGGCAGCTCATCACGCACGTCTTCGAGCGCGGCTTCGCGGATCAGCTCAGCGATCATCACGGTTTCTGGTTCATCGGTGAGTTCGCCGGTGGGATACAGCGGCGGGGACTTCGGCATCATGGCAATGAGTTCCTCAGCCACCACCTCGACCTGCTTGCCTTCGACGGCGGAGACCGGAATGATCGCGGCGAAGCCTTCAGCCTGTTTGCCCTCTTTGGCCAGGTGTTCCCGCCCGAGCTGGTCTACGGCGATGAGCTGTTCAGGCAGTTGATCGCGTCCAACTTTGTCGGTTTTGGTCACCAGGGCCACCACCGGCTTGTGCGAGACTTTGGCAAGTTGGGAGGCGATGAACTTGTCTCCGGGTCCGATCTTCTCATCGGCCGGGAGACAGAAGCCCACGACGTCGACCTCGCTCAGAGTGTCGATGACCAGATCGTTGAGTCGACTGCCCAGCAGGGTCCGCGGCCTATGCAGACCGGGGGTGTCCACCAGCACTAATTGGGCATTCTCGCGGTGCACAATGCCACGGATGGTGTGCCGGGTGGTCTGCGGCTTGGAGGAGGTAATCGCAACCTTCTCGCCCACCAGGGCGTTAGTCAGCGTGGACTTCCCCGCATTGGGGCGACCCACGAAGCTGGCAAATCCCGCTCGGTAGTCCTCGCCGTATTCGGGGAACAGCGACGCCGCTGCAGCCGGATCGGTGGTCTCATACTCGCTCATGGGCATACTCCTCATGCAGGGAAGGTTGTTCGTCTTCAGTGCCGACGCCGCATCTGGCGCCGCGATACTCCTCTACTTCCCAGGCCAGCACATGGCTGACCCGGTTGCGCCGGCCGGTGCGCGGGACCATCACCGCGCGCACACGGGTGGCGGAGAAATCGAAGACCGACTGCAGCAGCTCGGCTTCGCTGTCTTCAATCAGGTCCGATTCGTTGGCTCGGGCCACGAACTCGCGGAGCTCGTCGTCGTCGAAGAATCCCTGGTCCGCTCCTGCGGTCCCCGGCAGCAGCTTCGCCCCCATTCGGGACAGCCACTCCGGCAGGGGGCCTAGGCTCAGCCGCAAGCCGCGGACAATACGGGCGGTGGTTGCGGAAATCAGCAGATGGTGGGCACGCCCGATCTTCCTCGGGGAAATCGCAGCGCTGACCAGCCCAGAGACAGCGAGGGCGACGGCGGCCACCACCGCTCCGGGCACCAGCTCACCTATGGCAAGCACTGCAGCGGTCACCGCAGCCAAGATCAGTATCGTGATGGTCATAATCAGTCAGTAGTGGGCACAGGAGCTTCCCTGCCCAAAAACTGCTCGAGGAGCTGCTTCTGCAGCCCGAACATCTGCGCGCGCTCGGCGGCATCGTCGTGATCATAGCCCAGCAGATGCAGTACCCCGTGGGTGGTCAGCAGGCATAGCTCATCGGTGATGGAGTGTCCTGCGGCTTCGGCCTGGGCCTGGGCCACCACCGGGCAGAGCACGATATCGCCGAGGGTACCTTCGCTGACCGGAGCTTCGGGACTCCCCGGACGAAGTTCATCCATCGGGAAACTCATCACATCGGTGGCGCCGGGCAAGTCCATCCACTCCAGGTGGAGGCGCTCCATTTCTGCTTCGTCCACCAGGCTCAGAGACAGCTCCACGGCTGCGCTCAAGCCCAGCTGCGCGTAGAGGTAGGCGGTGAGATCGGTCAGCTCCGCAAGATCCTCAGCGCTGACCAGACCGGAGGCTGAGACATCTTCAATGCTGATGCTCACCGCCGGCCTCCGTCCCGCCGGGGCCCGCGAGCTCCTCCGGAGGCCAGGGCCTGATGCTTCTCATAGGCATCCACAATCCGTCCCACCAGCGCGTGGCGGACAACGTCTTCACTGGTGAGGCGGCACACGCTGATATCCTCGACGTCTTCAAGGATCTCCAAGACGGTGCGCAGCCCGGAATCGGTGCCGCGCGGTAGATCCACCTGGGTGATATCGCCGGTGACCACGATCTTGGAGTTGAATCCCAGTCGGGTCAGAAACATCTTCATCTGCTCAGCGGTGGTGTTCTGTGCCTCATCCAGAATGATGAAGGAGTCGTTGAGGGTACGTCCACGCATATAGGCCAGCGGTGCCACCTCGATGGTGCCCGATTCCATCAGCCGCGGAATCGATTCGGGATCCAGCATGTCGTGCAGGGCGTCGTAGAGCGGCCGCAGATAGGGGTCGATCTTCTCGCTGAGCCCGCCGGGCAGGAAGCCCAGTTTCTCACCGGCCTCCACTGCTGGCCGGGTCAGAATGATCCGGTTAATCTCCTTGGCCTGCAGGGCCTGAACGGCTTTGGCCATCGCCAGATAGGTCTTACCGGTACCTGCAGGGCCGATGCCAAAGACCACGGTGGACTCATCAATAGTGTCCACATAGCGCTGCTGATTGGCGGTCTTGGGGCGAATGCTGCGGCCGCGATGGGAAAGGATATTGGTGGCCACGATTCGCGCAGAGGCGCGGGCTGCCTGGGCGCGAACCATCATGGCAATCTGCTCGATGATCTCTTCGGTGGCGGTAGTGCCTGATGCCGCAAGAGTCTTCAGCTGGGTCAGGATCTCGACGATCTGAGAAACATCAGTGGCGGGACCGGAGACCGTGATGAGCTTTTCGCGCAGCCCGATGCTGGCATCGGGATAGAGCCCCGCGAGAATCCGCAGGGCCATGTCCTGAGCCCCGAGCGTGCGGAACATGGTCTCGGCGTCGGCGAAGTGGACTTCGCGCTCGGTGACGTTGGCAGTGGTTGCCTCGGTAATGAGAACCTCGCTAGTTAAGTGCGGATGGTGGTGTCAGTTTAGTCCCATTCCCAGCGACCTAGCAGCAGCTGGGTCCCGGCAATTGCAGCAGGCCCGGCAGTGGAGGATCTCAGCACGTGGGCTCCGAGCCGGGCAGGGTATGCCCCGGCGGCCGTCAGCTGCTCGATTTCCCGCTCGCTGATCCCACCTTCAGGGCCGACCACCAGGTGCAGTTCCTGCACTGCGGGGCTAGTCTCCAGTGCGCCTAGATCGGTGAGACAACTGCGTAGCGAGCGTTCCTGGACTTCATGCAGAACCACGACGCCGATCTCTTGTGTCCCGGCGATCTGCTGGCAGTACTGCGCTGTGGTGCGAAGCTGCCGGACCTCCGGGATGGAGGTGCGCCGGGTCTGTTTGGCCGAGGCCGTCACCAGGTTCACCCATTCGGCGTGCTTCTTCTCCTCACGTCCGGGTTTCCAGCGCGCCACGGACCGTTCGGCCTGCCAAGGGATGATGGCGTCCACCCCCAGCTCGGTGGCCGATTCTGCGGCCTGCAGGTCGCGTTTGTCCTTGGCCAGCGCCTGCACCAGCACCAGACGTGGCAGGTCAGCAGGCTGGAGCGTGATCTCGCTGAGCTGGATGGTCAGCTCACCGCTGCCCACCGCCACGACGACGCCGACCGCCTGGGTCTGCCGGGTATCGGAGAGCAGCACCTGCTCGCCGACACCGATCCGCATCACCGTGGCAGCGTGGTGTCCCTCTGCTCCGGTGAGGGCGATGGCGGATCCCACCGCGGCACCCTCAAGCGCTCCGGGACTTAGGTGGAACAGCGGTGCGGTCATATTCCGCTCAGAGCTCCCGCCAGGCCTCGCGCAGCTTCGAGAAGACTCCGCGGTGCTCGGTGGAGGACTCCCCTGGTTTCTCTCCGCGCTCCTCTGCCAGCATGCGCAGCAGCTCGCGCTGCTTATCGCTGAGCTTCGTGGGGGTCTCCACCTTCAGGTGGACTTTGAGGTCACCGCGGCCCATTCCGCGCAGGTGCGCCACGCCCTTGCCGCGCAAGGTGATGACCTCACCGGACTGCGTGCCTGGACGGACTTCGATCTCCTCGGTGCCGTCGAAGGTCTCCAGGGTCACTGTGGTGCCCAGGGCCGCTGAGGTCATCGGAATGGTGACAGTCGCGTGCAGGTCATTGCCGCGCCGGGTGAACACCGGGTGCTGGCGGATATCCACTTCGATGAACAGGTCACCGGCGGGGCCGCCTGCCAGACCGGCTTCGCCCTCACCGGCGAGGTGAATGCGGTTGCCCTTATCAACACCGGCAGGAATCTTGACCTTCAGGGTCTTGCGCTCGCGGACCCGACCCTGACCGTCGCACTCCTGGCAGGGATCTTCGATGATGTTGCCGAAGCCCGCGCAGCGGGAGCAGGTCTGGGTCTGGATGACGGTGCCCAGGATCGAGCGCATGGGGCGCTGGATCTGGCCTTGACCGTGGCAGTCAGGACAGGTGGTGGGCGTAGTGCCCGGGCGCATGCAGGAACCGTTGCACACACTGCAGGTCACCGCAGTTTCGACCTCGACCTCCTTGGTGGTGCCGAAAACGGCATCCTGTAGGTCGATGCGGACGCGGATCAGGGAGTCCTGACCGCGACGGGTGCGGGAGGCCGGCCCACCTGCGGAACCGCCTCCGAAGAAGGTCTCGAAAATATCGCCGAAACCACCGAACCCGCCGCCGCCTGCAGGGCGACCATTCTCGTCGCCGGTGGTGTCGTAGTTGCGCCGCTTCTCCGGGTCAGAGAGCACCTCATAGGCCCGGCCCAGCATCTTGAACTGCTCAGCAGCATCATCGGAGGGGTTCACGTCGGGGTGAAGCTTGCGGGCCTTCTTACGGTAGGCCTTCTTGATCTCGTCAGTGGAGGCGCTGCGCTCAACGCCCAGCACCGAGTAGTAGTCAGAGCTCATGCGAACTTTTCGGTCACCCTTCGGAGAGTATTCGGGACAGGTATCGGGCCATGGCGCGCACGGCGGACATCGTGGTGCCGTAGTCCATTCGGGTGGGTCCCACAACGCCGATTTTGGCGCCGTCGGCCTCCCCGTAGGCGGCAGCCACTACGGCGGTTTCGGCCAGGGAGTCATGACTGGTTTCGCGGCCGATCCGCACCGAGAGTCCGTGATGTTCCTGCTGCATCTCATGCAGCAGTCTCAACAGCACCACTTGTTCCTCGAGGGCTTCGAGGATGGGAGCAATAGAGGGACCCAGGTCGCCGCCCGACTTGGCGAGGTTAGCAGTACCGGACATGATGATGCGATCTACGCGCCCTGCCTCCAGGGTGGCTTCCACGGCCTGAGCGATCACCGCCATAGCCGGCTGGGCGGCCGGCTCGATGGAGCCGATCAGCGAATCGATGGGCAGCGGAAGCGCTGAGACTGACCGGCTGTAGAGCTGCTCCGAGAGCCGCTGGCCGATCCTGGCCAACATTTCTTCCTCGACCTCGTCGGAGAGCGTGACCATACGCTGCTCCACTTTCCCCGAGGAAAGGATCACGATGGTCAGCGCCTTATGCGGGTGCATCTTCACTACATCGATATGCCGAATCTTGGCGGTGCTGTGCTGCGGATACTGGATCACCGCCACCTGATTGGTGAGCATCGCCAGCAGCCGCACCGTCTGCTCCAGCATGGCCTCGTGGTCATCTGCGGTCTCCAGCAGTGTGTCCATGGCGCGTCGCTCGGCGCGGGTCAGCGGACGGACCTCGGTGATCTTGTCCACAAAGACCCGGTAGCCAGAATCAGTGGGGATGCGGCCGGCAGAGGTATGCGGGGCTGCGATGAGCCCTTCCTCTTCCAGGTGGGCCATGTCATTGCGGATGGTAGCTGGTGAGACTTCCAGATTGTGGCGCTCTACCAGAGCCTTTGAGCCCACCGGCTCCCTGGTGTGGACATAGTCCTCCACAATCGCGCGCAGCACCTGCAGCCGCCGGGTATCCGACATCCTCGCACCTCCCCTGGCTGATGGATCAAGCACCGGGACTCCCGGTGCTTAGCACTCACGATCTTCGACTGCTAATTCTACAAGGTGCTGATGGCACCAGAGGCGAGGATTGAGCTGTCCACGGTGTTTCTCAGCCCATAGCTGAGCCCACGGTTGCTAGGCTCCGGTGCTTGTGACGCCCAACTTCCCCACAGACTATTCCTCCTGGGGTGCCCAGGACCTCTCGGCACGACGACGCCAGCAGATTCGGCAGGTGCGCCAGGCCCCCGCAGATGCAGGCACTGTAGTAGAAGAGCGAGCAAGCGGCTGGGTGGGGGCTGTGATCGGCGTCGAGGCCTCCGGCGGCATGAAAGTGGTGCGCCTGGAGGACCGCCGCGGCAAAGTGCGCGCCTTCCCGCTGGGCTTCGGTTTTCTGATCGACGGCGAACCCGTGGAGCTCGTGCCTCCGGTGCCGAAGAAGCCGGAACCAGGCCTGCGCCGCACCGCTTCTGGCTCCGTGGCAGTGGAGCGCCAGCGGGCCCGCACCGCACGGGCCTCGCGCATCTGGGTGGAGGGCACCCATGACGCAGAACTGGTGGAGAAAGTCTGGGGCGAAGATCTACGCCACGAGGGCATAGTGGTGGAGCCGCTGCACGGAGCTGATGATCTGGTGGCTGCCATCGCAGAGTTCCAGCCCAGTCCGCAGCGGCGCATCGGGGTGCTGCTGGATCATCTGGTCCCCGGTTCCAAGGAGAGCCGGATCGCGCAGCAGGCGATGTCCCTCCCCGGGGCGCCGGGCAATGTTCTGGTCCTGGGTCATCCCTATGTCGATGTCTGGCAGGCGGTGAAGCCCCAGCGGGTTGGTCTGCAGCGTTGGCCGGATATTCCACGCGGCACGGACATCAAGGTCGGGACGCTGCGGGCACTGGGGCTTCCGCATGCCAACCAGCGCGATATCGCCCATGGCTGGAAGCAGATTCTGGGGCGGGTTCGCAGCTATGCGGATCTGGAGCCAACGCTGCTGGGGCGAGTCGAGGAACTGATCGATTTCGTCACCGTGGACTAGCCCTGACGGCCGGCCCCCACCTGGGGCGTGTTCAATGACACACCGCGCCGGGCCAGGGTATTTCAAGCTACCTTGCGTAAAATCTAGAGGCGTAGGCGGAGAGTCTCCGCATAATCCACCCCCGGAACCAGCAGAAAGCGCAGGTGTCAGTTGGCTCAGTCGCATGGCAAGCAAGGGTCCGCAGGTCGCGACCCGCGCCCAACCTCTTCTGCGCAGTTGAGGGGTTCGGATGCTGCTGCACCCCCGCTGACACCGGCTGAGGACCGCCGCTGGGCCACGCTGGCGCATTTTGGCGGCGTGGCTGGGTGCGTGCCGGCACTAGTGATTTGGCTGGTATTCCGGGATCGCGGGCCATTCACCGCGCAGGAATCGAAGGAAGCGCTGAACTACACGCTTCCGCTGACCATCATCATGCTGCTGTTCTACGGGCTGGCTTTTATTCCGGTGATCGACTGGATCGGCGGCCTAGGCGCTGTCTTCATCTGGGCTTTCATGGCGATCTCCGGGCTGATCGGCGGTATTGAGTGCAATAAGGGCCGCCCCTACCGCTACGCCATGAACTTCCGCTTCATCCGTTAGCCCAGCAGCCGCCGGGTCACCGCGTCGGCTAACAGCCTGCCTTTCAGCGTCAAGACGGCCCGGCCTTCGGGGGCCGACGACGACGGGCGCGCCGGCTCCTGTTCGATGAGCCCCTCGCGCACCAGGTTCTGCAGGTCAGCTGCGCTGATCGCCGCGGTCCCGGACGCAGTTCGTGCAGGCAGCCCGTTGTACTCAGCAATGTCCAGCCCCTCCGCGATGCGCAGCCGAAGCATTAGGTGCTCGAGGACTTTGGCTTCGGCATCAAGAATCTCCCGCCCATGTCCGGGAGAGGTATCCGCATGCAGACGCTGAGCGTAGGCGGCCGGGTGTTTGACGTTCCACCAGCGCAGCCCGGCTACGTGCGAATGCGCCCCGGGGCCGGCGCCCCACCAGTCCGAGTCCAGCCAGTAATTGAGATTGTGCTGGGAACGTGTAGCCCGTGCGGTGGAGAAGTTGGACACTTCATACCAGTGGTAGCCGGCCTGCTGGAGCAGTTCGTCGGTGAGAAGGTATTTATCCGCCTGGTCATCGGGGTCAATATCGGGCAGTTCGCCGCGGCGGATCTTGGCGGCCATGGCAGTACCGTCTTCCACAATCAGCGAATACGCCGAGATGTGGTCTGGCTGCAGGGCAATCGCGGCTTCGAGGCTGCTGCGCCAATCCTGCAGGGACTCCCCCGGGGTGCCGTAAATCAGATCTACTGAGGTCTGCAGACCTGCCGCGCGGGCGGCGTCGTGTGCAGCGGGCACATTCTGCGGATTGTGCGTACGGTCCAGGGTGGCCAGCACGCTGGGCACCGCAGACTGCATCCCTAGGCTGACCCGGGTGAATCCCGCCTGAGCCAGCACTTCAGCTGAGTGCTCAGTCACCGTATCCGGGTTGGCCTCGGTAGTGATCTCAGCACCTGGTACGAATCCGAAGAGCCGTTGCACGGTCCCCAGGATCCGGGCCAGCTCTTCTGCTGGCAGCAGGGTGGGTGTGCCGCCTCCGAAGAACACCGTGGAAAGCTGCCTGGCGGGTGCACCGGAGGCCTCGAGCACACTGGCGGCGAACTCCAGTTCGGCAATCAGGGTGTCGGGATAGGACTGTCGGGAGGCACCAGGGCCGAGGTCTGAAGCCGTATAGGTGTTGAAGTCGCAGTAGCCGCAGCGTACCGAGCAGAACGGAATATGAACGTAGAGCCCTAGGGGCTTGTCCGCGCGGGTCGGCAGTTCCTGCAGCACCGAGGGCGGAAAGCCGCCGTCGGCAGGAACAGGGTCACCCAGGGGCAGGACAGAAGGCATGGATCTCGTTCTCTGCCGGTGAGTCGAATCTCACCGACGGACTCATTTCTTGGCTTTTTCCTTGCCGTTGCCCTCGTCAGAGCTCAGTGCGGCGATGAATGCTTCCTGCGGGACCTCTACAGTGCCGACCATCTTCATCCGCTTCTTACCTTCCTTCTGCTTCTCGAGCAGCTTGCGCTTGCGGCTGATGTCACCGCCGTAGCACTTGGAAAGCACGTCCTTGCGGATGGCGCGAATGTTCTCACGCGCGATGATCCGCGAACCGATGGCCGCCTGGATGGGCACTTCGAACTGCTGGCGCGGGATGAGCTCTTTAAGCTTCGAGGCCATCCGCACACCGTAGGCGTAGGCGTGGTCACGGTGGGTGATGGCGCTGAAGGCATCAACCTTGTCACCCTGCAGCAGGATATCCACCTTCACCAGATCGGCTGCCTGATCACCTGCGGCCTGCCAGTTCAGCGAGGCATATCCCTTGGTTCGGGATTTCAGCTGGTCAAAGAAGTCAAAGACGATTTCGGCCAGCGGCATCTTATAGCGGATCTCCACCCGGTCCTCGGAGAGGTAGTCCATGCCTTCCATGGTGCCGCGCCGGGACTGACACAGTTCCATCACTGCACCGATGTAGTCGGCTGGGACGATGATGGTGGCATCCACCACTGGTTCACGGATCTCGTTGATCTTGCCCTCGGGGAACTCCGAGGGGTTGGTCACGGTATGCAGGCTGCCGTCCTCCGCGGTGACTTGGTAGATCACGTTAGGTGCGGTGGAGATCAGATCGAGGTTGTACTCGGACTCCAACCGTTCGCGGGTGATCTCCAGGTGCAGCAGCCCCAGGAAGCCCACCCGGAATCCGAAGCCCAGGGCTGTGGAGGTTTCGGGTTCGAAGTTCAGGGCGGCGTCGTTGAGCTGGAGCTTCTCCAGCGCTTCGCGCAGTACCGGGAAATCGCTGCCATCAATGGGGAACAGCCCGGAGAAGACCATGGGCTTAGGTTCTTCATAGCCACCGATGAGATCAGCAGCGGGTTTGGCCGCGGTGGTGACGGTATCGCCCACTTTGGACTGCCGGACATCCTTCACACCGGTGATCAGGTAGCCCACCTCGCCCACACTGAGCCCCTTGGTGGCCTCCGGCTCCGGTGAGGACACCCCGATTTCCAGCAGCTCATGAGTGGCGCCGGTGGACATCATCTGGATCTTCTCGCGGTGTCCGAGCCTGCCGTCCACCACACGGACATAGGTCACCACTCCGCGGTAGGTGTCGTAGACGGAGTCGAAAATCATGGCGCGGGCGGGGGCGTCGACGTCGCCTACTGGGGCGGGGATCTCCTCGACGATCCGGTCCAGAAGTGCCTCAACGCCTTCTCCGGTCTTTCCGGACACACGGAGTACATCGTCTGGGTCGCAGCCGATGAGACCGGCGAGTTCCGCGGCGTATTTCTCCGGCTGCGCTGCCGGCAAGTCGATCTTGTTGAGCACCGGAATGATCGCCAGGTCGTGCTCCATGGCCAGGTAGAGGTTCGCCAGCGTCTGGGCCTCGATGCCCTGGGCGGCGTCGACGAGCAGCAGAGCGCCTTCACAGGCCGCCAGCGATCGGGAGACCTCGTAGGAGAAGTCCACGTGACCGGGGGTGTCGATCATGTGGAAGGCGAAGGTCTGATCTTCCTTCTCCCAAGGCATGCGCACCGCCTGGGACTTGATGGTGATGCCGCGCTCACGTTCGATATCCATCCGGTCCAGGTACTGGGCCTTCATCTCCCGCGGTGTGACCACCCCGGTGAGCTGCAGCATGCGGTCCGCGAGTGTGGACTTGCCGTGGTCGATGTGGGCGATGATGCAGAAATTGCGGATCGCGCCAGGATCAGTCTGGGCGGGCACCAGCGGGGTGCGGGCCTTTGGTGACACGGTGGAGAACGTCCTTTGCTCGCGTACAGACTTGTTGACCCTCAATACTACGACGAAGGTCCCGCACGTTTTATCGTGCGGGACCTTCGTGCCGCCTGAGCTTGCCGCGGGTGGGCTTTCCCCGTCCGCGGAACTACCTTCAGGCGTGATGGCGGGCAACACCTTGCCCGTCCACGGAACTAACTCAGAGGGAGTTGACGAGGTTAGCGATGCCCGACTTGCGGTTCGCTGCCTGGTTCTTGTGGATGACTCCCTTGGAGACAGCCTTTTCCAGCTTGCGTGCTGCCTCACGGTTTGCGGCCACTGCAGCGTCCTTATCACCGGCGGCCACGGCCTTGCGGACCTTCTTCACGGCGGTCTTCAGCTCAGACTTCACAGCCTGGTTGCGCTGACGGGCCTTCTCGTTGGTGAGGATGCGCTTCTTCTGGGACTTAATGTTTGCCACGTGTTGTCTTTCCTTGTCTCGGGTTCACTGGTGAGAGCTCTCCCTTATGACGCGGCGACGTCAGAGACTTCAGTGGCGTGGGGTGCCATGGCGATTCGCTCGGCTCGTCGGGTAGAGGGCCCCATAAGCTTCGCGCTGTATTTGCCGCCGCAGGGAGTGCATGGTCCTTCACAGACCAATAGACACTGCGTGCAAGTCTAGCATCTGCAGCAGTTATCTGCCCACGCCGGCGGCGATCAGGGCGATGGCCTTCTCCACTGCGTACTCCGGTGTCCGGGAGACGCCTTTGACCTCAGCATCGGCCTGCGCCACGGCTTCCACGGCGTCAGCCGCCCGAGAAGGTGTCCAGCGGCGCGCGGTCTCGGCGGCCTGCTTCAACTGCCACGGCGGAACCCCCAACGCTGAGGCTAACTGGTCGTGACGGCCGCGGTGATCTACTAGGGCAGCGATCTGGCGGGCTTTGCGCGCCAGGGCCGCCGTGATGGCCACTGGGGAGACACCTGTCGCCACGGCGTGACGGTAGAGTCGGGCCGCTGCTTCAGCTCTGCCCTCAAAGGCCGCATCAGCAACCTTGAATGCGCTGGCTTCGACCCGTCCGCCAAAGTAGCGGTCGACCTGTTCAGCAGTGATATCTCCGGGCACATCTCGCATCAGCTGCTGACTCGCGCTACCCAGGTCGGACAGGCTGCCGCCTGCTGCTGCCACCAGGGCACGTGCGGCATCGGGCAGGATAGTGCGGCCAGCAGCACGGAACTCCTGGCGGAGGAAGTTCAGCTTGTCAGAATCGCTCTTCACCGGGGAGCAGTCAACGACGACGGCTCGTCGACTCAACGCGTCCAGCAGCTTCTTTCCCCGGTTCCCCCCGGTATGCCGCATCACCAGTGTCACATCCGAATCCCCGCCTTCCTCCAGATAACGCAGCGCGTCAGCGAGGAAAGCCTCGCTCATCTGGGCCAGATCCTCGGCGAGAATAAGCCGCGGCTCGCCAAACAGTGAGGGCGAGGCGAGGGTGGACAGCTCTCCCGGACCAGCCTCGGCGACGTCGAGGCGGGTGTATTCCAGGTCTGCGTGCTCAGCGCGCAGCGCGGCTTTGATCCGGTCCAGAGCCCGGGCCGCCACATAGTCCTCCGACCCTTTGAACAGCATCAGCGGGGCAGGCTCTACTGAGCGGAAGTCAGCTCCGGACTCGGCCGGAGAACCCTTTGCCCGCGACGCACCGCGCGGCGGAGTCATCGCTTCTCCTGGGCAACCAGGTGCACGCCGGCAAGCGGCTGAGGGGGCG
Source organism: Nesterenkonia massiliensis (assembly GCF_000455245.1). Lineage (GTDB taxonomy): Bacteria > Actinomycetota > Actinomycetes > Actinomycetales > Micrococcaceae > Nesterenkonia > Nesterenkonia rhizosphaerae. Next base: position 136,945 of record NZ_HG005165.1, read on the forward strand.
TCGTCGTCATAGCTTCAAACCTAGCAAGTCGCAGGGACATTGATCTGCCGGGCATGCAGTCCAACGCGCAGTTTCAGTCCAGCCGGATGCTGCGGCCGGCCAGCAGCCCCATCCCGGCCTGTGCCAAGCACAGCCCCAGGGCCGCCCAGAGCACCGGTGTCCAGGATCCGGCGGCCTGGAACAGCGCACCTGCCAGCACCGGACCCGCGGCGGCGAAAAGGTAGCCGATTCCCTGGGCCATTCCTGAAAGCTGTCCCACCTGGGCGGTGGTGCGTGCTCGCAGCGAAATAAAGGTCAGCGCCAGCAGCAGTGCCGAGCCCGTAGAGATTCCTGCTAACAGGGCCCACAGCGGCATGAGCGAGGGTGCGAAGATCATACCCAGCAGGCCAACCACCATGAACAGCGCGACCACGGAGGAGACCCGTCGCTGGTCGGGGGCGCGCTGCATGATTTGACCGATGATCAGGCTGGCGAGGATTCCTACCGCTTGAAAGGCACCTAGCCACAGTCCGGCAGCTGCCTCGTGGGCACCATGTGAGGTCTGGATTGCCGGCAGCCAGGTCAGCAGCATGTAGAACAGCCCGGACTGCAACCCGAAGTAGGCGGTGACCTGCCAGGCCAGCCGGGAACGCCATACGTTCACCGGGGCAGCGGCGGGCACCCCGGTCAGCAGCGCAGCCGGTTCCACCGCGGCACGTGCCGGGGCACCAGTGCTGGGCAGCAGCCGCAGGGACCAGATCGCCGCAGCCAGGATCGCCAGCACTGCTGCTGAGCCCAGGGCCGTCTGCCAGCCGGTCCACTGGGCCAGCGGCACAGCTGCTGCGGAGAAGACGGCAGCCGAGCCCACAAGCGCAGCCGTGTAGAGACCGGTCATCATCGGCACGTGATCGGGGAAGTCCCGCTTGACCACCGCAGGGACCAGCACATTACCCACACCGATGGCTGCCGAGAGCAGAGCGGTCCCCAGATACAGGCCGACTTCATGCGGAATCAGCGAGCGTAGCGCGGTGCCCACGGCAAGGACCGTCAGTGCCACAGCAATAGTGAGATCAGGTCCCCACCGGGTCCCCAGCCGGTGAACGAAAGGGGCAACAACCCCGAAGGCCAGCACCGGCACCGCACCGAGAACTCCCAGCGCGGTGGGACTGAGTCCCGTCTCGGCGCCGATCTGTTCGATCAACGGTCCCACCACGGTGATGGCCGGCCGCAGGTTCGCGGCCACCACCATGACCGTGAGGATCAGCAGCAAGCCCTGTGGCCGCTGACCGCGCTGGGACCAGGCTCCATGCCTGTTCATCCGCGCTCAGTCATCGCTGCTGGTCTGCGGGTGCGGACGTGCAGATTTGATGATCTTCATCGGGAAGGCAGAGTTCGTCTCGCTGACTCCGGGGATAGTCAGCAGCTTCTTGGTCAGGAAGCGCTCATAGGCGTTGAGATCAGCCACCGCCACGCGGGCGTAGTAGTCCGGGGTGCCGAAAAGGCGCAGCAGCTCCAGGACTTCCTCGAAACCGGCCATAGTGGACTCGAAACGTTCCACGGTCTCCTGGTCCCCCTGTTTCAGCTCGATGGAGACACCGACTTCAAAGGACTGCCCCAGGGTCGCCGGATTGATCTGAGCGGCATAGCCGAGAATGACGCCGTCGGCTTCCAGTCTCTGGACCCGACGCAGGCACGGTCCAGGGGTCAGGCCAACGCGCTGAGCCAGCGCAGCATTTGAAATACGCCCCTCAGTCCGCAGCACCTCGATGATTGCACGGTCCACACTGTCCACGTTCAGATTCTTTCATCGGCTGCCGTCACCGCCCCACTCCGGCGCGAAGATCTTCCACATGATGGACCGCACGGGAGGGGGTCTTCACTCCAAACGGCGCAACTGGTGCAGGATCTGGTCAAAATCTCTGGCGTCGCCGTCGTCAGCTTCGATAACCTCACGCACTACCAGCTGGTCATCCAACAGGTAGCTCACCCGCGACGGCGCCCCCGTCACCGGGTTGAATACACCGTAGTTCTGCGCGATCTGACCGTGGGGCCAGAAGTCACTGAGCAGGCTCAGCTCTGCCCTGCCGGGCCCGCCTGAGCTCGCAGCTGAAGGGAGGCTGCCTAACTGCAGATGCTCCGCATAGGCGCGCAGAGTGTGCACCGCATCGCAGGAGATGGCTAAGACACGTACTCCAGTGGGTTCCAGCTCAGACCAGCGGCTGACCATTTCATGCAGCTCGGAACCGCAGACTCGACTGAAGGCGAAGGGATAGAACATCACCAGCACCGGTCCTGCAGTCAGCGCAGAGAGCTGCAGGTGCTCCCCGTGGTGGGTGCGCGCGGTGAAGTCGGGCGCAGGTGCCCCGTGCGCCAGGCGCAGCCCCAACGGTCGCGGCGGTACCGGCTGAGGCAACCCGGGAACCGCCACGCTTAGGACTTCCGGGGAACCAGACGGGTTGCAGCCCAGTGCGGGCTGACTCCCGCCGAGCTGGTCACATGCAGTCCCGCATTGGGCGCAGCATCCTGGATCTCCACCGGAGGCACGTAACCATCACGCCCCGAACGCGGGGTCAGCAGCCACACCACTCCGCCGTCGTCCAGGGTGGTCAACGCGTCCACCAGCGCGTCGGTGAGATCGTCATCCCCGGCGCGGAACCACAGCAGCACCGCGTCGACTACCTCTTGCTCGTCCTCATCAATGAGCGGTTCATCGAGCTGGTCTTCCAGGGCATCACGCAGATCGTCGTCGACGTCGTCGTCCACTCCGATCTCCTGCACCAGGGCATCGGGTTTCAGCCCGAGCTCACTGAGCAGGTTGGAGAAGTTCACTACATTCTTGGCGCCGTCGTACTTCTGCGCCGTCGCCGTGCCGCTGGCTTCTCGGCCGGCTGTTGGTTGGCTCACCGCCGGTTCCCTTCCTTTCGTCTGTGTCTCTGCCACAGAGCCAACGTTACGTGGATTTGCACGTCAGCGGGAAGTGCCACACCCTCCCGAAGTGTTTTAACCCGGTAGAGTTGGGGCGAAACGCAGGCCTCTACCACCCCATAAGAGGGCTGTCTTGACCGCGAAAGGCCCGACAACACCCGGGGCCTGCACGATTAGAACCTTCAGAAAGGTGCCCACCGTGAGCGCTGGCGAAGAGAACTCCCACATCCGCAGTGTGCTGACTAATCAGCTGCCGGACCGTGACCCCGAAGAGACACAGGAATGGCTGGAATCCTTCGACCAGCTCGTCGAGGCCCACGGCACTGAGCGTGCCGAATACATCATCCGCAGTCTGCTCCAGCGCGCCGGCGCCAAGTCCATCGGCGTACCTATGGTCACCACCACTGACTACGTCAACACCATCCCGGTGGACCAGGAACCGGAGTTCCCCGGGGATGAAGAGATGGAGCGCCGCTACCGCCGCATCCTGCGCTGGAACGCCGCGGTAATGGTCCACCGCGCTCAGAAGGAGAGCATCTCCGTGGGCGGCCACATCTCCTCCTACGCGGGTGTGGCAACCCTCTACGAGGTGGGCTTCAACCACTTCTTCCGCGGCCAGGACCACCCGGGCGGCGGAGATCAGGTCTTCTTCCAGGGGCACTCATCCCCCGGCAACTATGCCCGCGCCTACCTCGAGGGCCGGCTGACTGAGGACCACCTCGACGGCTTCCGCCAGGAAGTCTCCAAGGCTCCCTATGGTCTGAGCTCCTACCCGCATCCGCGGCTGATGCCTGATTTCTGGCAGTTCCCCACGGTATCCATGGGCCTGGGCCCGATGAACGCCATCTATCAGGCACAGTTCAACCGCTACCTGCACAACCGCGGCATCAAGGACACCTCTGACCAGAATGTCTGGGCCTTCCTCGGCGATGGTGAGATGGATGAGCCGGAATCGCGCGGTCTGCTGCATCTGGCTGCCAACGAGAAGCTGGACAACCTGCACTTCGTGATCAACTGCAACCTGCAGCGCCTTGACGGCCCGGTGCGCGGCAACGGCAAGATCGTCCAGGAGCTGGAGGCCTTCTTCCGCGGCGCCGGCTGGAACGTCATCAAGGTCCTCTGGGGTCGCGAATGGGACGACTTGCTGGAGAAGGACGACGACGGCGAGCTCGTGCGCATCATGAACGA
>NZ_HG005165.1:141062-147040 GCF_000455245.1 Nesterenkonia massiliensis
AGACCCTCGACGGCGACTATCAGACCTACAAGGCCGAGTCCGGCGCATTCGTGCGCGAGCACTTCTTCGGTCGCTCCGAGAAGACCAAAGAGATGGTCGCGGAGATGTCCGACGACGAGATCTGGGGCCTCAAGCGCGGCGGCCACGACTACCAGAAGGTCTATGCCGCCTATAAGTCGGCCGTGGAGACCAAGGACAAGCCCACGGTCATCCTCGCCCAGACCATTAAGGGCTACGGCCTGGGTCCCAGCTTCGAGGGACGCAATGCGACCCACCAGATGAAGAAGCTGACGGTGGAGGACCTCAAGCGCTTCCGCGACACCCTGCGCATCCCGATCAGCGATGAGCAGATCGAAGCCGATCCGTACAACGTCCCCTACTACCACCCCGGTGAGGACGCTGAAGAGATCAAGTACATGCGCAAGCGCCGTCAGGAGCTCGGCGGATCGCTGCCGCTGCGCCGCACTGACGGCACTAAGCTGCAGCTGCCCGACGAGAAGACCTACGCGGTGGCCAAGAAGGGCTCAGGCAAGCAGAAGGCCGCCACCACCATGGCGTTCGTGCGTCTGCTCAAGGACCTGATGCGGGATAAGGAGTTCGGCAAGCGCATTGTGCCGATCGTCCCCGATGAGTCCCGCACCTTCGGTATGGACTCCTTCTTCCCCACCGCGAAGATCTACAACCCCAAGGGCCAGAACTACCTCTCGGTGGACCGTGAGCTGATGCTGGCCTACAAGGAGTCACCGCAGGGTCAGCTGCTGCACCCGGGGATCAATGAGGCCGGTGCGACCTCCGCCTTCACCGCCGCGGGCACCAGCTACTCCACCCACGGTGAGCCGATGATCCCGTTCTACGTCTTCTACTCGATGTTCGGCTTCCAGCGCACCGGCGATTCCTTCTGGGCTGCGGCTGACCAGATGGCCCGCGGGTTCATCATCGGCGCGACAGCAGGACGCACCACGCTGACCGGTGAAGGCCTGCAGCATGCTGACGGGCACTCCCCCATTCTGGCGGGCACCAACCCGGCGGTGAAGCACTTCGACCCGGCCTTCGGCTACGAGATCGCCCACATCATCGAGAACGGCCTGTTCGAGATGTACGGGGATCACGACGGCGACCACAACGTCATGTACTACCTGACCGTCTACAACGAGCCGGTGTTCCAGCTGCCCGAGCCGGAGAACGTGGACGTCGAGGGCATCAAGCGCGGCATCTACAAGCTCAAGGCCTCTGAGGCTGAGGGCGAGAAGGTTCAGCTGCTGGCCTCCGGCGTCTCCGTACCCTGGGCGTTGGAAGCGCAGGAGATTCTCGCTGAAGACTGGGGTGTCTCCGCTGATGTGTGGTCGGTGACCAGCTGGAACGAGCTGCGCCGTCAGGCCCTGCATGTGGAGCAGTCCGCCATGCTGGATCCTGAGCGCGAGCCTGAGGTCCCGTTTGTGACCAAGCAGCTTGAGGGAGCCGAGGGCCCGATCATCGCCTCCACCGACTACACCACCTCGGTGCCGGATCAGATCCGCCAGTTTGTGCCCAATGAGTTCGCCACCCTGGGCGCAGACAGCTTCGGCTTCTCCGATACCCGCGCAGCAGCTCGGCGTCACTTCAAGATCGATGCCCATTCCATGGTGGTTCGCGCCCTGCAGATGCTGGGCAAGAAGGACAAGGCCGCCGAGGCGATCAAGAAGTACGACCTGCTCAATGCCAACGCTGGAACCTCAGGCACCGCAGGTGGCGACGCCTGAGCCAGCTGAGTCTGATGAGCTAGTCCCGCGGCATAGCTGAGCATTGACGACGGCGGTCCCCACATCCGGGGGCCGCCGTCGTCGGCATTGTAGGAACTCTCCAAAACCTCATAGAGTGAAGCCCATGAGTGTTGATAGCGGTCGGCTTCCTGATGCTGTGGCAGTGTCAGCTGAGGCGCTGGAGGTTCTTCGCAGCAACTCCGGGCCGCTGACCACGCTGGTCGGTCGCCATCTGGAGGAGAAGCTGAGCTGGTACCGGCAGCTGAGCACAGAGGAACGCGCTTCACTGCGGCTGATCGCCCAGCGCGGTATCCAAGGGCTGGTCAACTGGCTGCAGGACCCCCGTTCACGCTCGCTTCCGCTGGTCAATGAGCTCTTGGGCCCCGCGCCTACTGACCTCATGCGGACCATCTCCCTGCAGCGTGCGTTGCAGTTGATCCGCACCATTGTCGAGGCTGTCGAACAACGCCTGCCGGGACTGATGCCCGACGCAGACCGCCAGCTGATGCTGGAGGCGGTGCTGCGCTACTCGCGCGAGGTTGCCTTCGCTATCGCCGATGTCTACGCCCGTGCAGCCGAGTCACGAGGCGCCTGGGACTCTCGCCTGGAAGCACTGCTGGTGGATGCTGTCCTGCGCGCCGAGCCCGCGGAACAGATTGCCTCCCGGGCAGCTGCCGTGGGATGGCAGAGTACCACCGGCGTCGTCGTCATAGTGGGTTCAGCCCCGGAGCAGGCAGACGCGGTCTTCATGTCACATCTGCGGCGGCAATGCATCCGGTTCTCGGCCGACGCTGTGGTGGGCGTTCAAGGCGACCGGCTGATCCTCCTCTTGGGCGAGGCCACCGGTCTCCAGGACGGGTTGGAGCGGATCTTGCCAGCCTTTGGCGAGGGCCAGGTGGTCTACAGCGAGCATGACGGGCCCATCGCCTACGCCTCACGTGCCGCCGCTGCAGCCTTCTCCGGTTTCACAGCGGCCCCGGCGTGGAGCCAAGCGCCGCGGCCGGTGGCAGCAGAGGACCTGCTGCCAGAGCGGGTCCTGGCAGGTGACCCGCAGGCCAAGGAAGTGCTGGTCAGCGGTATCTACAGGCTTCTGGACGAAGCCGGCCATGGGCTGCTCGAGACCGTCGAAGCCTATGTCAGCACCGGTCATTCCCTGGAGGCCACCGCCCGTGAGCTCTTCGTGCACACCAACACTGTGCGCTACCGGCTCAAGCGCGTGACTGAAGTCACCGGCTGGGACCCGATGACTCCGCGCGATGCCTATGTGCTGCAGACCGCCCTGGCGCTGGGCCGACTCTGAGCCCAAACCTCGCCGACTTGTAGGTTCTCTACAAGGGCACCCCGTGAGCTTGGTCCACGGATATCCCTGCACTATGAGGTCGAAGATGGAAAGGTGGAGGTGTGCTAGCGATCGTATGCCCAGGACAGGGCTCTCAGACCCCCGGCCTGCTTTCCCCATGGCTGGAAGACCCGCAGAGCAAGGCTCTTGTACAGCAGTACTCCGAGTACTCCCAGACTGACCTGCTGACCCACGGCACCATCTCTGATGAAGAGACCATCCGGGACACCGCCGTGGCCCAGCCGCTCATCGTGGCGGCCTCCCTGCTGGCCGCCCACCGTCTTGGCCTCACTGCCGAGCGCGTGGCGGGTTTGGGTGACAAGGTGCTGCTTTCGGGCCACTCTGTGGGCGAGATTCCCGCCGCAGCACTGGCCGGCGCCCTCACTGAGGAGCAGGCGCTGCAGCTGATCTCCGTGCGTGCCACCGCGATGGCCGATGCTGCCGCCGCGGAGCCCACCGGTATGGCCGCCGTGCTGGGCGGAGTGGAGGACCAGGTCCTGGAGACCATCGAGGCTGCAGGCCTCTCCCCCGCCAACATCAACGGCGGCGGCCAGATTGTTGCCGCTGGTGCGACCGCTGCCATTGAACAGCTTGTGCAGAATCCCCCGGCACGAGCCCGGGTCATCCCGCTGAAGGTGGCGGGTGCATTCCACACCTCATATATGGCCAGCGCCGGTGAGACTCTCTCCGCTGCTGCCGCGCAGATGACGCCGCAGGATGCGCAGGTGACCCTGCTCTCCAACCGCGACGGCGCCGCCGTCGTCGAAGGTTCCCAGGTGCTGACTCAGCTGGTGGACCAGGTCACCCGCCCAGTGCGGTGGGACGCATGCATGGAATCCATGCGTGAAGCCGGGGTGACCGGTGTCCTGGAGCTGCTGCCGGGCGGTACGCTGGTGGGGCTGGCCAAGCGCGGACTCCGCGGGGTGGCCAGTTTCGCAGTCAAGAGCCCCGAGGACCTCGAGGCCGCCGGCGAGTTCATCGCCGAGCACACCGGCTGAGTCCGGAGCCCGCACAGCAATCCGGACCCCTTTTCTTTGAAAGGCACAGACAGACACGTGACCGCAGCACTGAAGCAGCCCACCCCCATCTCAGGTACAGCCGTTCTGGGACTCGGCGTCCACCGTCCGGATGTATTGATCGACAATGAGAAGATCTGCCAGTGGATCGATTCCTCCGACGAGTGGATCAGGCAGCGCACTGGGATTGTGACCCGGCACCGTGCCCGCGCGGATGTCTCCGTGGTGGATATGGCGCTCGACGCCGCGCAGGAAGCTCTTGCCGACGCCGGCATTGACGCCTCTCAGCTGGGCGCTGTGGTGGTCTCCACGGTCACTCATCCTTACTCCACTCCCTCTGCAGCGGCGGATGTAGCCGGCCGGCTGGGCATCACCGCACCGGCCTTCGACATCTCCGCCGCCTGCGCCGGCTACTGCTACGGCATCGGTCAGGCAGATGCCCTGGTGCGCTCGGGGCTGGCCGAGTATGTGCTGGTGGTGGGTGTGGAGAAGCTCAGCGACTTCATCGACAACCACGAACGCACTATCTCCTTCTTGCTCGGCGATGGTGCCGGAGCTGCCGTGGTCGGTCCCTCTGAGACTCCTGGCATCTCCCCTTCAGTGCTTGGCTCCAATGGGGAGAAGTGGGGCACGGTCTCCATGGATAACTCGCTGTTGCGCCTGCGCGATGCGCTCACCGAGGCCCAGCGCAGCGGTGATGCGTCCCGGCTGCTTGATGCTGAGGAACGTCTGTGGCCCACTCTGCGTCAGGATGGCCCGACCGTCTTCCGCTGGGCAGTCTGGGAGATGGCCAAAGTCGCGCAGCAGGCACTGGATGCCGCCGGTATCACCGCTGAAGACCTCACCGCATTTGTCCCGCACCAGGCGAATATCCGCATCATCGATGAGCTCGCCAAGCAGCTGAAGCTGCCGGAGAACGTCTTGGTGGGCCGCGATATTGCCGATGCAGGAAACACCTCTGCTGCCTCGATTCCGCTGGCGCTGCACCGCCTGCGCGCTGAGAATCCGGAGATCTCCGGAGGGCTCGCGCTGCAGATCGGCTTCGGAGCCGGCCTGGTGTTCGGCGCCCAGGTCATCCGAATCCCCTAAGCTTTCCCACCACCGAATCACCCAACCCACCGAAAGGAGCCCACTGTGGCTGATAAGAACGAAATCCTCGCTGGCCTGGCCGAGATCGTCAACGAAGAGACCGGCCTGGAGACCGAAGAGGTCCAGCTGGAGAAGTCCTTCACCGAGGACCTAGACATCGACTCCATCTCGATGATGACCATCGTGGTCAACGCCGAAGAGAAGTTCGATGTGAAAATCCCGGATGAGGAGGTCAAGAACCTGGCCACCGTCGGCGACGCCGTCGAGTACATCGCTAACGCCCAGGGCTGAAAACCGCCAGGGCTCACGCCCTGTCGGGCCTTGAAGACGCAGGCTGCCAGTGCGCCGCGTGGCTCACCCCACGCGGCGCGGGCGCCAGCTTTGAGCTGTACCCCTACTGTGCAGGAGAAGGACACCATGTCACGCCTTGTCATCACCGGTCTCGGTGCCACCACCCCTATCGGCGGGGATGTGCCCACAACCTGGGCCAATGCCCTGGCAGGGACAGCCGGCCCCAAGACGCTTGAGCACGACTGGGTCGAGCAGTACCAACTGCCGGTCACCTTTGCCGCTGAGGTCGCCGTCGAGCCGGCTGAGGTTCTGACCCGCCCGGAGACCAAGCGCATGGACCGCTCCACTCAGCTGGGTATGGTCGCAGCCCGTGAGGCGTGGAAGGACTCCGGTCTGGATCAGCAGGACGTTGATGCAGACCGCTTCGCAGTCAGCTTCGCCACTGGTATCGGCGGTGTCTGGACTCTGCTGGACTCCTGGGACACGCTTCGCGAGAAGGGCCCT
>NZ_HG005165.1:147066-150115 GCF_000455245.1 Nesterenkonia massiliensis
CCGATGCTGATGCCTAATGGTGCTGCTGGTGCCATCAGCCTGGACCTGGGCGCCCGCGCAGGTGCCCGGACAGCCGTCTCTGCCTGCGCCTCTGGTGTGGAGGCCCTGGCGCTGGCTATCGATCTACTGCGCTCCGGTGAGGCGGATGTGGTCCTGGCCGGCGGCGCCGAGGCTGCTATCCATCCGCTGCCACTTGCCGCTTTTGCCAATATGCAGGCCCTGTCACGCCGCAATGATGACCCTGCCGCGGCTTCGCGGCCCTACGATACTGACCGAGACGGTTTTGTCATGGGCGAGGGTGCAGGAGCGCTGGTCATCGAAACCGAAGAGCACGCCAAAGCACGTGGCGCACACATCTATGCAGAGCTGGCAGGCGGCGGAGTCACCTCCGACGCTCACCACATCACCGCGCCCGATCCTGAGGGACTCGGCGCAACCCGGGCACTGCGTAAGGCGCTCGACGCTTCCCAGGCATCTGCTGAAGATGTTACCCATGTGAACGCCCACGCGACCTCCACGCCCAAGGGCGATGAGCCGGAGTACACCGCAATGAAGGCAGCTTTCGGCGCTCATGTAGACAATGTGTGCGTATCTGCCACCAAGTCTCAGACCGGTCACTTACTTGGTGCGGCCGGGGCTGTGGAGTCCGTGCTCACTGTGAAAGCACTTGCTGACCGTCTGGCCCCTGTGACCATCAACTTGGAAAACCAGGATCCCAGCATTCCGCTGGATGTGGTGACCGGCACCCCGCGTACCCTCCCCGCCGGAGACCAGGTCGCAGTGTGCAGTTCCTTCGGATTCGGTGGCCACAACGCTGTGGCGGCGTTCCGAACTGTGTAACGCGCCTGGCATCTCACGTGCCGAGTGAGAGATCAGCCGAGAACATAAAGATGCGGCCCCAGCTAGAGTGCTGGGGCCGCATCTTTATTGTTGGGCGTTCGCTCAGCCCACGCGGCTGAGCCAGCGGACCGGGGCGCCTTCTGCCGCGTGCCGGAAGGGCTCGAGTTCTTCATCCCAAGCCTCGCCCAGTGCCAGCGAGAGTTCCTGGTAGACGATGCTGGGGTCTCCGGCGCCAAGCTCGTAGGCGTAGCGGATCCGGTCCTCAGAGACCATGATGTTGCCGTGGGTGTCGATGGTCGCATGGAAAATCCCCAGCTCCGGGGTGTGGGACCAGCGTGAACCATCGCAGCCCGGAGAGGCTTCTTCAGTAACTTCAAATCGCAGATGCGAGAGACTGCGCAGCGTGGAGGTCAACTTTGCACCCAAACCCTGGCTGCCCGTCCAGCTCAGCTCCGCGCGGTAGCTTCCAGGCTCAGCCGGCTGCGGGGACCAGGAGAAGTCCACCCGGGCATTGATAAGCGACGCTACGGCCCATTCGATGTGCGGGCAGAGCGCTGCATGGGCCGAGTGGATGTGCAGGACACCACGGGCCCCGTGCTCGTTGACGAGCGTGTATTCAGACATATCCATCCTCCACAGTGCGTCATCGGTACGTCTTCCCCTACGACCGGTGTGCAGCTGATTGAGAATGCGCCTTTAGGGTATCACCTTGTCTCTGGTGCGCTGTCCAGGCTCAAGCCCGCGGATGCGCCTGCACATAGGCTTGCTTCAGCCGTTCAGCCGAGACATGGGTGTAGATCTGCGTCGTGGACAGGGATGAGTGACCCAGCAGCTCCTGGACCGCTCGAAGATCCGCACCGCCATCTAGCAAGTGTGTGGCGGCGCTGTGCCGCAGGGCGTGGGGGCCACGGGCAGAGGTGGTGCCTAGTTGCTCCAGGGAATCGTCAACAGCTTTGCGGACCACCCGGACATCTATTCGCTTGCCGCGGACGCCGAGGAAGAGGGCTTGGCCGGAGGCGGCGGTGCTGAGCAGCGGACGGCCTTGCTGCACCCATTTCTCTAGTGCGGCTTCAGCCGGACGCCCGAAGGGAACCATGCGCTCTTTATTGCCTTTGCCCAGGACCTTCAGCAGGCGAGCCCGGGGCTGAACAGAAGTCAGATCAAGACCGGCAAGTTCGGAAACTCGAATACCGGTAGCGTAGAGAAGCTCCACAAGTGCGGCATCTCGCAGTGCTACAGCCCAGGCCTGCGGGTTCTCCTGAGCTAGGTGCTGGGCCTCATTGATCTGGTTCTGCAGCTGGTCGGTGAGCTCCTGCACGTGACTTTTCTGCAGCACTTCGGGCAGGTGGGCGCTGCGTTTTGCGGTGCGCAGGCGTACCGATGGATCCTCTGCCAGGTGTCCGCGGGCGTGTGCCCAGCTGGTGAAGGCTCGCGCGGAGGCCGTTTTGCGGTTCAGCGTGGCCCGGTTGAGGCCCTTTCCGTGCAGGCCTGCCAACCATTCCCGGAGCTTGCTCAGGTCGAGGGACAGTAAACCGCCGGCGTGCTGGGCGAGCTGTTCAACGTCGCTGCGGTAGCCCCGGCAGGTGTGTTCTGAGAGTCCGCGTTCGTAGTGGAGGTAGGCGCCGAATTCATCAAGCAGGGCAGCGCTCTGGGCATCCAGTGTCAGTGAAGCCTCGGCTGCAGGATGCGATCCCGAGCCCGATCCTGACTGCCGTGTATCTGCTCCCTCGGACATAAAGGCAGTGTAGCCCCGGCTGCCTCCCTCCCCTAGCTATCTCCCCTCCCGGGCGATGGCCCACTGGTCGTTGTCCCGACGCGCCAGACCGAGGCGCTGCAGACGACTGAGGCCTGCGAGAACGTGCGGTACGGGCAACCCTGCTACTGCGGCGAGCCGGCTGACCGTGGTCAGCTTGCGCACCGGCAGCGCGTCATAGAGCCGCTTATCCACTTCGCTGAGCCCGTCCAGCCGGGCGGCGCCCTCCCGCACCGTGCCCTGCCGACCCGTGCCCTGCCGACCCGTGCCCTCCCGGACGGCGCTTTGTTGGCCCCTCCGGTCATGGGCAGCAAGGTCCCCGATGGGCACCGCTGCGGTGTCCTGTTCAGGGGCGCTTCGGTCCACCACGAGCTGCAGGACGTCGGCGGTGTCCGTAATCAGCTGGGCGGGACTGTGCTGCAACAGCTGGTGACACCCCGCTGAGCTCGCGGAATA
>NZ_HG005165.1:150141-155479 GCF_000455245.1 Nesterenkonia massiliensis
AGCTCGCGGAATAGATGCTGCCTGGCAGCACCCCGACCGGTCTGTCCAGCGCGAGGGCATGGTTGGCCGTGGAGAGCGCTCCGCTGCGGGATCGGGCCTCTAAGACGACGGTGGCCTCAGAGAGGGCTGCGATAAGCCGGTTCCGGTGCAGAAACCTGTGCCGCTGGGGTGAGGATCCCGGCGGCAGCTCGGAGAGGAGCAGTCCGTATGCGGCCACGTTCTTCAACAGTTGCTCGTTCCCGGCCGGGTAGAGGGAGTCCAGTCCTCCGGCCATCACCGCAATAGTGGCGGCTGGTCCCGGCGCTGTGTCGGTCCCGGCCTTCGACTCTGCCGGATGCTCACTCAGTGCGCGTTGAATGGGGCGCAGCGCGCCGCGGTGTGCTGCTGCATCAATGCCGTAGGCCCCGCCTGAGACGACACACACCTGGTGGGCAGCAAGCTCTTCGGAGATCTCCGCAGCAGCCCTGGCGCCGTAGTCAGTCATTTCGCGGGAACCTACTAGGGCGATGCTTCGCCCCCGCGCAGGTATGCGCGCTGCAGCGACCTCGTAGGGCCCGGGCCCGTGTTGTGCCGAATGGCTCGCGCGGAACCAGAGCCCGATAGGTGCGGTGGTACGCAGATCGCGTAGCGTCTCCGGCCATGCGCAATCTTCCGGGATCAGCAGTCCACCGCCAAGAGAATCCAAACTCCTGAGATCTTTATCTCCGTGCAGCTGGCCCAGTCTGACTCGCCAGCGTTGCAGGGCAGTGTGCAATTGGCGCTGACGTGGCCCCAGCCCTGCTGCCTCTGCGGCTTCCCCGACTCGTTGCTGCTCCGTTGCAGAAGCGTTTGTCCCTGCCGTCACCAGCCGGTGTGCATGTTCTGGTCCCAACTCCTGAACCATCACCGCACCCAAGAGGTCCCCAGGTTCTATGAGCCGACTCAGCTCGGCCCGGCAGCATCGGGTCTCCTTAGTGCCCCATTCCATAGTTCTCCCCTATCTGGCTGCCGCCAAGCGAAGCTGCATGGCAATGTCGATCTCATCCGCACCTGGTTTCGCAGCCCCTGTGACATCGGCTACCGTCCATGCCAACCGAAGAACTCTCACGTATCCGCGAAGCGAGATCGCGGCTCGATCCAGCGCGGTGTCCAGAGAGCGCAATGCAGCTGTGGGCAGCCGCAGGGCCCCGGTGAGCACCGGCAGCGGCACTTGGCTGTTTCTCTCGATGCTGGGACCGCCTTCCTTTCCCAAGGCACTTAGTCGCGCCTGCTGAGCTTGACGTGCGCTGATGACTCGGTCCAGCACCTGAGCGGAGCTTTCTCCGGGCTCTTCAAGCGCCATTGCGGCTGAGCGCGGGCGTTGGACATGAACCTGGAGGTCGATTCGATCCAGCAGGGGGCCGGACAGGCGTGAGAAATACCCGCGTCGCTGAGCTACTGAACAGGTACAGGCTGCCCCGGATCCAACGTTGAGTCCGCAAGGGCACGGATTGGCTGCCATCAACAGCTGGAACCGCGCCGGGTAGTTCACCGCCCCGCGAGCACGGTGGAGAACAATCTTCCCGGTCTCCAGTGGCTGGCGCAGCGCATCCAGCACCGGGCGCTGAAATTCTGGGGCCTCATCAAGAAAAAGCACACCGTGATGTGCCCGAGTCACCGCCCCGGGCCGCGCAAGGCGTGCCCCTCCCCCGACAATGGCGGCAGCTGAAGCACTGTGATGAGGTGCTTCAAAGGGCGCCCGACGACGCAGCCTCGTCACACTCCTGGCACCCGAACTGATGGACTCAATAGCAGTGACTTCCATAGCCTGCTCATCCTCCAGCGGCGGGAGAATACTCGGAAGCCGCTCGGCCAGCATGGTCTTCCCCGCACCAGGAGCACCTACCAACAGCATGTGATGACCCCCTGCGGCCGCCAGTTCCAGGGCAAAGCGGGCCTCCTGCTGCCCCCGCACTTCAGCCAGATCTGGTCCTGCTGGCTCTGACGCGGCCTCGCATTGCTCTGCGACTCCTCCGTGCATTCGGGTCAACCCGCTTAGCGACTCACGGGGAATCGAACCAGCACCAGGGGCGGCAAAGGCCGCGGCGACTTCGCTGACATGGGAAGCTGCCAGCACATCTGAACCAGGCACTAGTGCAGCTTCGCCGGCGTTCTCCTGGGCAACCACCACCTGGTGCACCCCTGCGTTCACCGCTGAGGCCACCGCAGGTAAGACACCAGAGACCGGACGCAACCGCCCGTCGAGTCCGAGTTCAGCGAGAAACAGCACGTCCTGGGTGCCGCGCAGCAGACCATCAGCGGCCCAAGCACTGACCAGTATCGCCAGATCCAGCCCTGAACCGGATTTCGGCAAGGAAGCTGGAAAGAGATTCACCGTCAACCGTCGCGCGGGTAAGTCCAGTCCGGCGTTCTTCGCTGCCGAGCGGATCCGGTCTTGGCTCTCGCGCAGTGCCGCATCCGGCAAGCCCAACAGGATAAACGCAGGAAGCGACTGACCAATATCTGCTTCTACCTCAATCAGGTGGCCTTCCATCCCCAGCAGCACCACACCGCGTGCTCTGCCCATACTCATAGGGCCACGGCCTTAAGGTGCTCGATCCGCGGGGCAGGTTCCGGTAGGGCAGTGTCACGCCGATCCAGCAACACTGACACCACATCCACTCGCCGCGGCACCCTCAGCAGGCCGTGTTCCGCAGCGTATTCGCGCAAGAGCAGATAGAGCCGACGCAGCTTCGCATCAGTGACGGCTTCAAAGGGGTGTCCGTAGCCGACTCCTCGTCGGGTTTTAACCTCCACTGCGACAAGCTGACGCTGATCCCGAGTAATCAGGTCCAGCTCGCCGTGTCGGCTGCGCCAGCGTCGTTCTAGTACCTCATGCCCGCGGGCCTGCAGGTACTCCGCCGCCTGCTGCTCACCGATCAGACCGGTGTGATCCTTAGGATGCATCCGTGGTGCTCCTTTCCTTGGAGCACCAGCCTGGGGCATCTGTGATCACCAGACACCGACATCACTTGCCGATGTGGAAGTATCCGCGTGGCGTGTCTCGGCACCTCAGCTGGGGAAAACTCCCCTGCGCTTGAGCGACTTATGTTCTAGAGGCCCGGCAGCGCCTGGAGTCCCAAGTTCCAGGACCGCCGGTGGTACGCGGTCACCCCGGCCTCCTGGATAGCATCACGATGGTTTGCTGAGCCGTACCCCTTGTTGGAATCCCACCCATAGACCGGATGTTGCTGGGCCAGCTGGGTCATCAGCTTGTCCCGCTCCACTTTGGCCAGCACACTTGCACATGCCACGGTGAGGCTGAGAGTGTCCGCTTTGCGCATGGTGCGCACTCGCGGGGAGCTGCCGCCGGTGAGCCAATCGTGGGTGCCATCAAGGATCACCATGTCCAGCGGCCGGCCAAGGTCAGCTTCTACCGCTCGCAGACCGGCCAAGCCGGCGTCGCGCAGCGCCGCGGTGATGCCGTGACGGTCAATGTACTCAGCACTGCGGTGTTCCACCGCATGGGCTTGGGCATGTTCGCAGATCTGCGGCTGCCACCGATTCCGTGCCACGGCACTGAGCAGTTTGGAGTCCCGCACGCCGTCGAGCTGCTCACAGACTCCCGTCTCCTCCGCCACGCTCTGCAGCAGTTGACTCTCGAGGTCCATCACGACGACGCCGACGCTCACCGGTCCGGCCAGCGCACCCCGGCCGACCTCGTCGATGCCTGCGATCAGGCGCGCGCCAGTCTCCCGGCGCAGCGCAAACTCAGGGAGCAGAGTGGCATTAGCAGGCATGACAGATCAGCTTACTGAACAGGGTCCGGGACATTCTCGAAGGGGTCACGATCTGACCCGCCGCCGGACATCCGGTCAAGGGGCCAGATGATGCCCGCAGTGCGGCCGATGATGTCCTCCACCGGGACCGCCCCGGAATTCGGTTCGGTGACATGGGCACGGGAATCAGCCGAGGCCTCGCGGTGGTCACCCAGCAGCCACACATGCCCCTCGGGCACGGTGATCTCGAAGGGGGTGTCGCTGGGGGCGTTGCCGGGGTACAGATATGGCTCGTCAACGGGCTCGCCGTTGACCAGAATGCGTCCTGACTCATCGCAGCACTCAACGGTATCGCCTTCGGCGCCCACCACACGCTTGACCACATAGTGTGCGGAGGTATCAGGCAACAGGCCGATGAAGATCAGCGCGTCCTGCACGGGGTTGGATTCCGTCGAGCCGCCAGAGCCCCACCAGCTGCGAGTGTCTTCAAAGACCACGACGTCGCCCCTCTCGATCTCCATGATCCCTGGGGCCAACAGGTTCACCACGACGCGATCATCGACTTCCAGTGTGGGCTGCATCGATTCTGAAGGGATGTAGAAGGCGCGCAGCAGGAAAGTCTTGACCAGGAATGAGATCAGGATCGCCAGAGCAACGATGGTGATCAGCTCGATGATAAAAGCGCCCAGCGGACTGCGTTTGCGCCGTCGCGGCCTGGTCTCTGCCTCTTCCGGCATGGGGGGCGCTGGCTCTGCGGGGTCGGTGAGGTCGCCATTGTCCGGGCGGGGCTGCTCACTGCTCATAGGGGACCTCCTGGATGCTGCGCCTCTGGTCCCACGGCCACAAGACGTGGCTGGCGCGACCGATGATGCGATCTTCGCTGATCATACCGCCGCCGGGTGCCCCCAGCAGGGCGCGTGAATCTACTGAGTGCGCCCTGTTATCGCCCATCACCCAGACCCTGCCTGCTGGCACCTCCACCTGGAACTCCAGCTCTGAGGCAGGCTCTGCGTCAGTGACCGTGTAGGGCAGGTAGGGCTCGTCGAGGGCTTCACCGTTGACAAGGATCCGACCCTGGTCGTCACAACATTCCACAGTGTCCCCGCCGACGCCGATCACGCGTTTGACGAAGATCTCCTCCGGTGAGCCCAGCCCCAGCCAATGCGCACTCTGCTCAAGCGTGCGCGCCAGGATCTCAGAGCTGCCGCGGTAGGGAGCAAAAGAGCCTTCACCGTTGAATACGACGACGTCGCCGCGCCGGCTGCCGTGCGAATCAGGATAGCGCTTGTCTACTGCAACCTTTTCCCGGTCGTGAAGTGTCGGCCACATGGACTGTTGCTGAATGGTGTAGATGTCCACCACTGCTACGCGGATGAATCCGCTGATCAGCACAGCAGCTATCAGAATGACCAGAGACCAGCCGAGCCAGCTGCCGGGTATAAGCCGCCGCACAGTGTTGCTGGCTGAACGAGGGTTTCTGGCTGAACGAGTGTTCTCTGGAGAACGAGCAGAACCCCGGCCCGCTGACGAAGGGTCAGCAGAGCCGGGGTTCTGGTTCACGTGATGTGTTTAAAGGCTCGAACGCGAGGCTGGTGCCTTAC
>NZ_HG005165.1:155505-161852 GCF_000455245.1 Nesterenkonia massiliensis
GCGGATGCGAGCAGCCTTGCCGTGACGGTCACGCATGTAGTACAGCTTGGCGCGGCGGACGTCGCCGCGTGCCAGGACCTCGATCTTCTCGATAACCGGGGAATGCACCGGGAAGGTACGCTCCACGCCCACTCCGAAGGACACCTTGCGAACGGTGAAGGTCTCGCCGATACCGCCGCCCTGGCGGCCGAGCACGTAACCCTTGAAGACCTGGACACGGGTGGTCTTGCCTTCGACGATGTTCACGTGCACGTTGACGGTATCGCCAGGACCGAAGTCCGGGACGTCGTTGCGCAGGGATGCTGCGTCGATGAAGTCAAGCTTCTGCATCGTTTGCTCCTGAAGACGTCTGCCATAGGTCAGTCGCCTTACGTTCTTAAGGCTCTCCGGAATCTGCCGATACGCAGGTGGTGAGCCTCAAAGGCTTAAGAATCCGGTGCCAACGGGTGTTGACTCCGGGGCCTGTCTGTTGACGCTGCTCCCCCATGGCAGAGCTGGCGTCCAGCAGGCACAGCTGTTTATCTTACTCGTTCGCCATTTCCTGCGCCACTACGTACTTGGCCCAGAGGTCGGGACGGATCTTGCGGGTCCGCTGAAGCTGCTGCTCCCGTCGCCACTGAGCGATCTTCGCGTGGTCCCCGGAGAGCAGCACCTCAGGCACTGCTTCACCGCGCCACTGGGCGGGTTTGGTGTAGACGGGATATTCCAGTAGGCCCTCACCGGAATGCGACTCCTCGGCGAGTGACTCGCTATTGCCGATCACCCCCGGTACCAGCCGAGTAATGGCCTCAACCATGACGACGACGGCGGATTCGCCCCCGTTGAGCACATAGTCACCGATGCTCATCCGGCGGACATCAAAATGCTCCGCCGCCCAGTGGCTCATCCGCTCGTCAATGCCTTCAAAGCGGCCCGGAGCAAAGACCAAATGCTCGCGGCCGGCGAGTTCTTCGGCGACTCTCTGCGTGAACACTTCACCCGAGGGTGTGGGGATGATCAAGGTAGGACGAGCGGCCGCGCCCTCGGATGCCAGCACGTCTTCTAAGGCCAGCGCCCAGGGTTCGGGCTTCATCACCATTCCGGCGCCACCGCCGGTGGGAGTGTCATCCACGCTGTGGTGGCGATCGAAGGCGTAGTCCCGCAGCTGGATGCGGTTGATCTGCAGCAGCCCATCACGCTGGGCCTTGCCGATCAGGGACAGGTCTAAGACGTTGAAGAACTCAGGAAAGATGGAGATAGCGTCGATGCGCATGCGGCAGCTCTCTAGAAAAGACCGGCGGGCGGGTTCAGCCGAATGGTGCGCGCCTCGACGTCGATCTCCGGAACGATCTCTTCGACGAAGGGGACCATGATCTCTTCGCCGTCAGCGGTGGTGACTACGAGAAGATCCTGGGCGGGGCCGGTGATCAGCTCAGCGACTTCGCCCAGTGCGGTACCGGAGGCATCGATACAGCTCATGCCTTCGAGGTCGTGGCTGTACCAGCCTTCATCCTCATCCGCCTCAGCCGGCGCCTCGATGTAGAGGAAGGAGCCGCGCAGCGCCTCAGCGGCGTCGCGATCATCAATCTCTTCAAACCGCAGCAGACAGATCTGTTTATTCCAACGCTGGGCGGTGACGGTCAGGCTCGCGGTACTGCGATCTGTGGTCTCTTTGCCCGGTTCACGGATCAGTGCGACCCCGGGAGCCAGCCGTTCGGCGGGGTCATCGGTGAACAGCTGGACGGTGACTTCACCGCGGATGCCGTGGGGTTTGCCAATGCGAGCGACCCGCAGCCGCTCCCCAGTTCCGGGGGTTGGCTGCGAGTCGGCGTCGTATTCAGTGTGTGCCATGGAAGCGTGCAGCTCCAGGCCGCTCAGCGGCGACGGTCGGTGTCGACGACGTCGACCCGAACATTGTCTCCGCCAGGCAGAGCGGCGACCACGGTGCGCAGAGCCTTAGCAGTGCGGCCGGCGCGGCCGATCACCCGGCCCAGGTCATCGGGATGCACCCGAACCTGGAGGGTGTCGTAGCGGCGTCCGTTCTTGCGGCGCACATCAACTTCATCAGGCGAGTCGACGATGCCGCGGACCAGGTGCTCCAGCGCGTCAGTGATCACTGCTTCAGACATGATTACTCAGCGTTCTCCTCGGAAGCCTCCGCTGCCGGGGCCTCCTCTGCTGCAGGCTCCTCAGCCTTGGGGGCTGCGGACTGTTCCACGATGACAGATCCCTTGGAAGGAGCGACAAACTCCTCCTTGGCGGCCTTGGTCTTCAGGGTGCCTTCGGCGCCGTCGATCCCCTTGAACTTCTGCCAGTCACCGGTGATCTTCAGCAGCTGCTGGACCTGCTCGGAGGGCTGAGCACCCACGGAGAGCCAGTACTGGGCACGCTCGGAGTCGATCTCGATGAACGAGGGCTCCTCAGTGGGGTGGTACTTGCCGATCTCCTCGATCGCCTTACCGTCACGCTTGGTGCGGGAATCGGCAACGACGACGCGGTAGTGCGGGCTGCGGATCTTGCCGAACCGCTTGAGACGAATCTTGACTGCCACTTGTGTGGTTACTCCTGTATCTGAGTTTTGGCGCGGCCAGGCACTGAGGCAGTGTGGGGATCTTGCTGCCGGATCAGTGCGACCACTAAAGAACGTTGACCGGCCGGTGAGAATAGAGGGTGCCCACAGGCCGAGCAAAGTACATACATATTGTGCCAGAGATCGAGCTCCGGCGCGATTCAGTGCTAGTTCCGCGGGCGGGGAAACCCCGCCACGCTCTCGGCGGGCTCACGCCCGCCATCACACCTGAAGGGTTCCGCGGGCGGGGAAACCCCGCCACGCTCTCGGCGGGCTCACGCCCGCCATCACACCGAAGGGTTCCGCGGGCGGGGAAACCCCGCCACGGCCATGACGTGGCCCGCACACCGGCAGAGCGGACGCTAGCCTCAGCACGCATAGAACGTAAAGAAACTGCCGAAACTACCCCCAAAATCAGAGGGGTTCCGGCAGTTTCCTTACGATATCTGCTACTTGAGGTACTTCTCGAAGCCCTTGGGCAGGCTGAGGTCGTCCGGGTTGAAGTCCTGTCCGGCTGCGCCGAAGCTTGAGCCATCCATGCGCTTGGCACCCTGCTGACGGCGCAGCTCGGCCTCGCGGGCCTGCTGAGCAGCCTTTGCGGGGTTGCCGGACTTACCCTTGACCTTCTTAGCCTTGCCCTTGGCTGGCTTCTTCTTGCCACCACCGGCGCCCATGCCCGGCATAGGAGGCATACCGGGCATTCCCGGCATACCGCCCCCGCCGACCATCTTCTTCATCATCTTCTGGGCCTGGCCGAAGCGCTCCAGGAGCATATTGACCTCGGAGACGTGAACTCCGGAACCCTTGGCGATGCGGGCACGACGTGAGCCGTTGATGATCTTCGGGGCATTGCGTTCATGCGGAGTCATCGAGTAGATGATCGCCTCGATACGCCCGATTGAGGAGTCATCGAACTGATCCAGCTGCTGACGCATTCCTGCAGCGCCGGGCATCATGCCCAGCAGCTTCTTCATGGAACCCATCTTCTTCAGCTGCTGCATCTGGGAGAGGAAGTCCTCGAGGGTGAAGTCCTCCTGATCGGCGAACTTCTGGGCCATCTTCTCGGCCTCGGCCTTATCCCAGCTGGCCTCGGCCTGCTCGATGAGGCTGAGAACGTCGCCCATGTCCAGGATCCGCCGAGCCATCCGATCAGGATGGAAGACCTCGAAGTCCTTCAGTCCTTCACCGGTGGAGGCGTACATCACCGGCTTGCCGGTGACTGAGGCCACTGAAAGTGCCGCACCACCGCGGGCATCGCCGTCGAGCTTGGTCAGCACCACACCGGTGAAGTTCACACCCTCATTGAAGGCCTGGGCGGTATTGACCGCGTCCTGACCGATCATCGCGTCAATGACGAAGAGCGTCTCATGCGCCCCGACGGCAGCCTTGATATCGGCAGCCTGCTGCATGAGTTCAGCGTCGACGCCGAGCCGACCGGCGGTATCGATGATCACCACGTCATGCAGCTTCTCCCGGGCGGTGGATACACCCTCGCGGGCGACCGCCACTGGGTCACCAGTGGGGGCCTCAGCCTCGGAGGAAACACCCGGATGCGGGGCGTATACCGGAACACCGGCGCGCTCACCACCGACCTGGAGCTGACGCACCGCATTGGGGCGCTGCAAGTCACAGGCCACCAGCAGCGGGGCGTGGCCCTTGCTCTTCAGGTGGAAGGCAAGCTTGCCGGCCAGGGTGGTTTTACCTGCACCCTGCAGACCAGCGAGCATGATGATAGTGGGCGGCTGCTTGGCGAACTGCAGTTCGCGAGTCTGACCGCCGAGGATGTTCACGAGTTCCTCGTTGACGATCTTCACTACCTGCTGGCCGGGGTTCAGCGCACCGGACACCTCCGCACCCATCGCACGGGTCTTGATCCGCGAAATGAACTCGCGCACCACGGGCACAGCCACATCGGCATCGAGCAGGGCACGCCGGATTTCGCGGGCGGTGCCGTCAATATCAGCCTCGGACAGCTTCCCCTTGCCGCGGAGGTTCTTAAACGTCGCTGTCAGGCGATCGGAGAGGGAGTTGAACACGTGTGCGTCGGTTCCTTCGCTGTCTGTCGTCGTAAAACTCGTGGGCGCCGCAGCGGCTGCACCGGCGTGGACATCCTCGAAGCGGTGTCAGCCTCGCGCAGCCTGCGGCCCAAAGCTCTAGAGTAACAATGTGCACCAAGTTGATGATGCGGAAGTTATCCAGGCAGCCCTGGTCGGGCATCTCACCACTATGCAGGCAGTGGAGATCGGCCACCGTCGCGCTGCCCGCGCACTGTCTCTCAGCCCCGCAGCACAGCAGACTACTCCCCGAGCCGGGGCTGCGCACGGCTTGTCACCGACTGAACGCATCATGCTCAGCGCCGCCCACCGTGCGCGCTGCGCCTCCTACGCTCAACGTGCGGCCTTCCTGGAGGAGCTCACGCGTTTTCCGATGGCCGGCCTGAAGGCGCTCTCTGCCCACGATATAAAGACCCTGCAGGTCCCAGAGCACATTGGTAGGGCCGCCGCGCCAGTCGCTGCGACGCCAGAGGTTGCGGAATCGGCCTCTGCAGAACTGCACGGGACAGCTGCCACGAGCCCCACTGCGCAGGTGGAGCGGCCCACGGCAGCGGATGAGGAGCAGGCCCAGCGCGACGACGCCGACGCTCCGGGCACGGTGCCCACCGCTCCCGCGCCCAGGCCCTCGACACACGGCCGCAGCTTCTTCGACGTGATCTACGGCTGGGGCAGCTCTAGGCGCTGAACGAACCACGTAGGATTCTTCGAAGAAGTCACCTGCTGATGAAAAGCCGCTCGAGGGGAAACAGGCATGAGAGATCAGACTGAGACGCCAGAAAGTACTGCCGGTACCGCACCATCCGTTTCCGCAGCACACAACACCGCAGAGCTCGATTCCACAACGCAGGACGCCGCAGAGCTCGAGTCGTTCCACGCGGGAACCCAGCAGGACGATGCTGCTGAGCTTACGGACAGCGAGCTTGCGGGGATCGGCCCCGCAGAGAGCGAGCCTGAGGAGATCGCAGCGCCCGAAGACCTCGGCGAAAACGCTCACCAGGTGGTGCTGGCGCTGCTGAGACATCAGCGTGACCTCGTGCTCGAGCTGCAGGAGGTCTACTCGAGGCTGGAGCAGGTCCGAGAGGTGGAATATGCCCAGCTGCGCACCGAAGTTGATGAGGCACTGCACTCGGTAGCGGATGTACCGGAGCGGCTGACACTGCTCCAGGAGCGTACTGATGCGCTTGCTGCCTCCGTGGCGGAGCACTCTGCTCTCAGCGCTGACCAGAATGCTCGTATCAGCGCGAGCACAGCGGACCAGCGAGTTCAGCTTGCCGAGCGCGATGCCCGGATCGCTGCGCTGACAGCACGACTCGATGAGCTGGAGAAGTCAGCTCAGCAGACGGCCCGTTCTGCGGAGGAAGCTCATGAGTTGCTCGAAGTACTAGCCCAGGAGACCGGTTCCAGCCTCCTGCACCGGGTCACTGAACGAGTCAGCCCGGCAGCCCAGCAGGCCAAGACAACGTTCAGCAAAGTCGCACGCAGGCTTCGCCGCTAGGACACAGCTTCCCGCTGGCCAACCTGGTCAGCATCTCAACGCCCACCGGTCCCCTCCCCCGCTAGACTGACCGGGTGGATTCATCAGTTGTGATTACTCTCGCTGTCCTTGCCGTCGTTCTGCTGGGCGTAGTGTCCTTCCTGCTTGTCAGCGGTCGTTCGCTGAGCTCGCGGGAAACCGCCAAGCGCTATCCCACCACTCGGGATGCCGATGATGTACCTCCGGGAGCTGCCGGGGATGCAGATCGTGA
>NZ_HG005165.1:161903-189381 GCF_000455245.1 Nesterenkonia massiliensis
CGAGGCCGAAGCCCCAGTAGCCACTGAAACCCCTGAACCGATAGGCGGCCGTCTGGCTCGGCTGCGCGCCCGGTTGGTGAAGTCCAATAACGTCTTCGGCAAATCCCTGCTGGCTCTGCTCAGCCAGGACGAAATCGACGAGGACGTCTGGGATGAGATCGAAGAGACTCTCCTGATGGCTGACCTCGGTACTGATCCCACGATGGAATTGGTGGAGCGGCTGCGCGAGCGCGTCAAGGTGGAAGGCTCCAAGGACCCCGCTCGGGTCAAGGCCATGCTGCGCGAAGAACTGATTGCACTTATCGACCCCCAGCTGGATCGTAGTTTGAACACCGAGGCAGCAGGACGGCCCGCCGTCGTCATGGTGGTGGGCGTCAACGGTGTGGGTAAAACGACCACCGTGGGCAAACTCGCCCGTGTACTGGTGGCACAGGACAAGGACGTCATCCTCGGTGCTGCCGATACCTTCCGGGCCGCCGCAGCGGAGCAGCTGACCACCTGGGGCTCCCGCGTGGGAGTGCCCACTGTCTCCTCGGATGTCGAAGGTGCAGATCCGGCGTCGGTGGCCTTCGAGGCTGTGGCCAAGGGCGTGGAACTAGAGTCCGACGTCGTAATGGTGGATACCGCCGGCCGCCTGCAGAACAAGGCAAACCTCATGGACGAGCTGGGCAAGGTGAAGCGCGTCATTGAGAAGAAGTCCGAAGTTGATGAAGTGCTGCTGGTCCTTGACGCAACGACCGGCCAGAACGGACTGAGCCAGGCCAAGGTCTTCAGCGAAGTGGTGAATGTCACCGGAATCGTGCTGACCAAACTAGACGGCAGCGCCCGCGGCGGAATCGTGGTGGCTATTCAGCGCCAGCTGGGTGTGCCGGTGAAGCTCATCGGACTGGGCGAAGGTCCTGATGACCTTGCGCCATTTGAAGCCGAAACCTTCGTGGATGCGTTGATGGAAGAGTAGTCTCTCACACAGTACTTACGAAAGGATCGCCATGACTGTGGTGTGGCCAGCCCATTTCTCGGCTGATGTTGTCAAGCACGCTTTCGGCGGCGGCAGGCTCTCAGCGTACTGCCTGGCACTTGAAGCTTGGCGGCGAGGACTCTCTGTCACCTTCACAGACGGAGACCTCCGCAGATTCAGCGTGAGCGATGGAAAAAAAAGTTCGCTTCGATGACTCTCGTCCCGCCTCCATCACGCGACGAGAGGACTACCGCAAGCTGATCCGCAAATGGGACACCAAGCGTCTGCTCGAGGAGGCGGGTGTCCCGGTTCCTCGCGGCAGGCTCATTCAGGCCTCCGACACGTCGATGGAAGATCTGCAAACCATCGCACATGCTATCGGGTACCCACTGGTCATCAAGCCCAACAACGGGACAATGGGGCGGGGGGTATTTAGCGGCATCTCAGACTGGGAACAGTTGGTCGGGTCATGGAAGCACCTGGTCGAGGAGCTAAAGGCAGATCAGATTCTCATCGAGCAGCACTACCAGGGGGATGACTATCGAATTCTAGTCGTCGGTGACGAGGTCGCAGCGGCCTGCCTGAGGATCCCCGCCAACATCGAAGGGGACGGTGACCACACTGTCCAGGAGCTCATCGTCGCCAAAAACGAGCTACGCAGCCAGAATCCCTTCCTGTCTAAGGGCCTGATCAAGGTCGACTTCGAAGTGCGCCAGGAGCTGAAGAACCAGGGGCTCAGTCTGGAAAGCGTGCCTAAAACCGGGGAGCGCGTCGTGCTGCGTAGGGTCGCCAACGCCTCTGCTGGCGGAGACGTGGTGGATGTGACTTCGGACCTTCCTGAAGAAATTAAACGCGCAGCAGTGGAAGCGGTAGCTGCGATCCCCAATATCGTGATCGCTGGTGTCGATGTGCTCTACCAGACCGGAATGCCGGCATCTCCCGAAACTTTCACCGTCATCGAGATGAATTCACGGCCTCACATCCCTGTCAACATGTACCCCACCCACGGGGAGGGGCAAGACGTGCCTCGGACCATGATGGACCATTTCTTCCCGGACTCCTCACGTCTAGACCGTCCCGGAGACGAACTTTTGAACTTCGATCCGCGACCATTCCGTCCACCGCTGCGTGCAGGGGCTGTCGGCAGCATGACGGTGAAGCCGCTGCCCTCTCACCATTACCCAGTCCGTCGCCGATTCGATTTTGCTGCGGGAGTCGCTGCGTCACCGCTGAATGAAAGCATCAAACTCAAGCTACAGAAGAGGGCCCGCGCACTCGGAGTCGTCGGGTCCCTCCAGCATCGCGACGAAGTTCTATCCATGGTCTCGGCATGTGCAGATCTCGAGACCTCGGATAAGTGGCTGCAGGAAGTTCAGCGCCTGTTGGATCTCGAGTTCTCGGGGAGCGAGGAGTGGCTCGGGGTCGTCACGACGGGATTCTGGATC
The DNA here is from genome assembly GCF_000455245.1 of Nesterenkonia massiliensis. Lineage (GTDB taxonomy): Bacteria > Actinomycetota > Actinomycetes > Actinomycetales > Micrococcaceae > Nesterenkonia > Nesterenkonia rhizosphaerae. Next base: position 164,307 of record NZ_HG005165.1, read on the forward strand.
CCAAAGGCACTGCTGGAAGAGACTGCCTGACCCATTGCGTGAAGCAATAAATTGATTTCCTGCGGAAAGATTTAACGCTTCCGTTACATTTGGGCCCTCCGGGTGAAACACGGCTGGAGAACTATGGAATCCAGCTCGCACCGGTGAGATACATCGGTGAGTGATGTTTCTTGGAGGGACACATGGAAATACCTGACGTGACATGGGTGATCGTTGCCGGCGCACTCGTGCTGTTCATGACTCCCGGTCTTGCACTGTTCTACGGCGGTCTTTCCCAGACCAAATCCGCTGTCAACATGATGATGATGAGCTTCGCCGCTATGGGTCTGGTCGCGCTGATCTGGGCACTGTGGGGCAGCGCCATCGCTGGCGCGGAGCCCATCGCTGGCGGCCTCTTCGGTAACCCTGCTGCTGACTTCGCACTCTTCGAGTCCTTCGCCGCAGGCGATGACACTCTGGTGTGGGTCGGCTTCGGCGCAACCTTCGCCATCATCACCACCGCTCTGATCTCCGGAGCTATCGCCGACCGAGCAAAGTTCTCCGCATGGATGATCTTCGTTCCAGTCTGGCTCACCCTGGTCTACGCACCACTGGCCTTCTGGGTATGGGGCGACGGCGGGCTGCTGACCGCCGATGGTGCTGTGGGCTCTGTAGTGGGTGAAGCAGTGGACTTCGCCGGCGGCCTAGTGGTGCATATGTGCGCAGGCCTTTCCGCACTGGCACTGGTCCTGGTCATCGGACCGCGCAGCAACTTCGCTCCGACTAAGCCGCATAACGTTCCCTTCGTGCTGCTGGGCGCATCGATCCTGTGGTTCGGCTGGTTCGGCTTCAACATTGGTGAAGCAGGCGACGGCGTCGAAGCTTCGCTGAACTGGATCAACACCATGCTGGCCCCTGCCGCAGCCCTAGTGGCCTGGCTGCTGACCGAATGGGCCCGCGGAAAGAAGCCAACCCCGGTGGGAGCGGCCTCAGGAATCGTGGCCGGCCTGGTGGCCATCACCCCGGCGGTGGCCCACGTGAACCCGCTGGGCGCGATTATTCTCGGTGTGGTCTCCGGCGTGATCTGCTGCTACGCGGTGGACTTCAAATACGGTAAGTACGACGACACCCTTGACGTTGTGGGTCTGCACTTCGTCGCTGGCCTGTGGGGCACCGTGGCCATCGGTCTCTTCGGTTACGAGGACATCTTCGGAGAAGGCCGCAGCGGCATCTTCGTCGGCGGCGGATTCGATCTGCTGATCTCGCAGCTCGTGGCATGTGCGGTGACCCTGGTCTTCGCCTTCGTGGCGACCTACATCATCGGCATGGTCATCCATAAGACCATCGGCTTCCGCGTGGACGTCGAGGTCGAGGAGGGCGGAATCGACGAGATCGCTCACCACACCAGCGCCTACGTCAACGAGAGCGTTGCCGCTAAGTAACCCGTAGCGCTCTGCATCGCAGATCGTTGTCCTGCAAAAGCCGGGGCGGAAGCTGACAGACTCGCTGTCGCTGCCGCCCCGGCTTTTCAGTTCCCGGTGGTCAAGAGAGCGTTCTGGTAGGTCAGCTACGTCGCTAACCTGGGATTCGGCTCATCATCCTCGGTATCCGATGCCGCGCGCTGCGCTGCTGCAGGAAGAGTCTCAGGCGCCACCGTCCAGGCTCCCACTGCCACCAGCATGATCAGGCCGGTTACCCCGAACGCCCAGGTGTATCCCAAATGGTCCACGATCAGGCCCGCCAGCAGCGGACCAACGATAGAACCTAAGTCTTGGGTCATCTGGAAGACAGAGACCACGCTGCCGCCGTTCCTGCCTTCGCCCACGATATCGGCCACTGCTGCCTGCTGCGCTGGAACAATCAGGCCGGTTCCGGCTCCGGCGACGGCGCTAAGCGCCAACAGCGTCCAGGGATCTGGTGAGAAACCAAGTGTGCCTGTAGCTAGCGCGGCGATGGTGAGCCCGATGATGATCGGCGGGCGTCTGCCCCACTGGTCGGAGCGCTTGGCCAGAGTCAGCACCACGCTCACGTTTCCGGCAGCAAAAACTGCCAGGGCAATGCCGGCCAACTGGGCAGAATCGATAATCCATCCGCCGCCGACGAAAGCTCCCGCGGCAAAGAGAGGCACCACGGAGTTACGCACTCCGAAGCTGGCCCAACCATTGGCGAAGCCCGAAGCCAGGGCCGCGCGGTAGCTGGGACGAGCCCACGCCTCAGCCACGCTAGCCCGGCTGCGGCTGTCCCGGGTGAGCCGGTCCTGCAGCCGGGACTTTCGCAGCATCACAAACACGACGCCTGCCGCGACAACCAGCGCGCCGCCGTAGACCAGAAACGGTACACGTGGGCCGAGTACCACCAACGCTGAGCCCACCAGCGGTCCAGCCACATTACCGATGAGGAATGCCGAAGCATACGCGCCGGCTATCCGGCCACGGATATGCGGCGGGGCTTTGCGAGCCAGGAAGGTCATGGCGGAGACCGTGAAGAAGGTGGAGCCTATACCGCCCAGAGCCCGGAAGATCAGCAGCAGTTCATAGCTGGGGGCAAAAGCGGTGGCCACCATTGAGGCTGCCACAATGAGCAGGCCCACCACGTAGACGGGGGTCTCCCCGAGCTTTTCCGTCAGCCGACCCGAGAGTGGAGCGAAGAGCAGCCTGAACAGGCCGAAAGCAGAGACCACTGCTGAGACCGCCAACGCGGAAACCCCGAAGTCCGAGGCATACTGCGGCAGGATCGGTGCCACGATTCCGAACCCAATGGCGATGATGAACGCCGAGAGGATCATCACCTTCAGTTCTGAAGGGATGGGCGTTCTGGCTGTTTTTTCGGCCTCAGTGATCACATAGTGTGCTCAACGCCGACAGTTCCCGCCCTGTTCCCGCCTATGCGGAATCGCTGCGAGCCAGGCGCTGGGAGGCCACACGGGTTGAACCATCCTGCCTCATCGAGACTCCATAGAGCGCGTCGGCGATCTCCATGGTGCGTTTCTGGTGAGTAATCACAATCAGCTGCGAAGATTCGCGCAGTTCCTCAAAGATGACCAGAAGGCGCGAGAGATTCGTGTCATCCAACGCTGCCTCTACCTCGTCCATCACATAAAAGGGACTCGGCCGCGCCTTGAAGATCGCCACCAGCAGCGCTACTGCTGTCAGAGACCGTTCGCCACCTGAGAGCAACGAGAGGCGACGGATGCGTTTGCCCGGCGGACGCGCGTGGACTTCGATGCCGGTGTTAAGCATGTCTTCAGGGTTGGTGAGCTCCAAACGTCCTTCACCCCCTGGGAAGAGCCGGGAGAAGACCCGTTCAAACTGCACCCGGGTGTCCTCCCAGGCCTCAGTGAAGACCTTCTGGACGGTGGCATCGACTTCGCTGATGATATCCAGCAGGGATTGCCTAGATTTCTTCAGGTCCGCCAGCTGCTCCTGCAGGTAGCGGTGACGCTCTTCCAGCGCGACATGCTCTTCCAACGCCAAGGGGTTGACCTTGCCCAGGGATTTGAGGTCGCGGCGGGCTTGGGCCAGCCGGGATTCCTGTGCTCGGCGCTGATACGGCAGCCCCGGTGCGTCGTCGTCCTCGTTCTCAGGATCCGGTACAGGCTGATCTGGTCCGTAATGCTCGATCAGATATTCGGGGGTCAGGCTGAGTTCCTCTTCGGCGCGTTGCTCAGCGGCCTCCAGAGCCAGACGAAGTTCCGTCTGACGCAGCTCCGCCTGATGCAGCCTCGCCGTAATCTCTTCCAGCTCAGTGGCAGACCTGCTGCGCTGCTGTTTAGCCGCGCTGATCTGTGCAGCGAGGTCGGCGTAGCCCTGGCGCGCTTCCGTCTGGGTTGCCTCCACGGCCTCCAGTTTTCCTACCAAACGCTCGACGGCGCGCTCTGCTTCGGCACGGATGTCTTCGGCCCGCTGTGCCTTGTCATGACGCAGCTGGGCTGCCTTGCGTGCCTGTTCACGGCGGTGCTCTTCAGCTTGAGCATTTCGGCGCAGAGATGCCGCCCGCTCAAGAAGCTGCTTGTGCTGTTCCTGGGCCGCCCGTAGCGCCAGTCGCGCATCTACCTCTTCCCGGCGCAGAGCCGATGCTGCTTCGCTGAGCCGGTCACGTTCCTCAGTGGAGGGGTCTTCGAGGGTCTCCTGGTTCTCAGCGGCGTCCAGACGTGCCGTGATCTCCTGGAGCTGGTCCTCGGCGTCCTTTGCGCTGGCCGCCGCGTCTGCGATCTCTTTATCGAACCCGGCTACACGCTGCTGGGCACGAGTGATCTCCGCCTTGAGCCTGTTGATCTGGTCTTGGGCCGATGTCAATGCCCTGTCGTTGGCCTGGGCGGCCTCGCGAGCTTCATTGGCGCCCAGCTCGGCAGCGCTGACCTCATGCTGGCTGTCGGCGAGTTGCGCAGTGACCTCGGTGAGTTCCCGCTCGGCCTGATCGAGCTCTTCGGTGACCTGTGCGATATGCGCGGTGATAGCGACCTCAGCGTTCTCCACGGCAGTACCGCCGATCCGCTCTCCCAGACGAAGAATCACACCATCCGCTGTCACTGCGGCCTGAACATCGTCGCGGCTCAGCAGCTCCTCAGCCTGATTCTGGTCCTCAACAACGACGACGCCCGCGAGAACGGCTTCCACGGGGGCGCTGAGGTCACGTGGCGCGTGGACCACGTCCAGCGCCCAGTGGGTACCCGCGGGCAGCTTTTCCCTGGTGGCTGCAGAAGTGGAGGCCTCAGTGGGATAGACCACGTGAGCTCGTCCGCCGTCATTCTCTGCAAGCCAGCTCACCGCTTCTGCTGCGGCCGAGGCATTGGCAACCAGTAGGGCGGCGTCGAGGCTGCCGAGGCAGGCGGCGATGGCTTTCTCCCACCCGCGGTCTACACCTAGCTTCTCAGCGTAGCTTCCGGTCACGATGGAAGCGGGGTGTTTGGCCAGCGCCGCAGCACCGTCGCGCGGGCGGCGAGCGGCTTCCAGTCCCGAGAGCCTAGCGCGGAACTCACTGACAACAATCTCTAACTGCCGTTGGCGCGCAGCGAGTTCGTCATGTGCAGCGCGCAGATCCTCATATCGGGTCTGCGCCTGCCGGTACGCCTCATCGAGTCCGTTTTCACCAGAGGTGATGCTGGTGATCCGCTGTTCCAGTTCGGCCAGTTCAGCCCGAGACGTTTCAAGAGCGATCTGCTCGATCTCCTGCTGCTGCACTGCCCGACGCTGTCTGCTCTGGGCGGCGTCTTGACGGCCCTGAGCTGTTTCTACACGACCGCGCAACGTAGCCAGGCCCGCCTTCCGGTCAGCTACAGCACGCAGCTGCTCGGTGATTCGGGTCTCTTCCGCTTTAAGTTCCTCCTCGGCGGCAGTGCGCCGGGCCGTGATCTGCTCCAAGTGCTCGCGTGCGGCGTCGAGCTTCTCCTGCTGCATCTGCGCTTCCGCTGCGACCTGTTCGGCCTGATCGCGCAGCTGCTGAGGGTCTCGTCCGTTGCTGGTGTCCATAGCTGCAGCGTTGCGCAGGCTGCTGGCACGTTCTGCGGCCAAGGAGGCCACCGAACGCAGCTTCTCCTGCACTTGAGCCAGCCGGTGGTGGCCAGAGGACAGCCGCTCAGAGCGGTCACGCAGTGCCTCGCTCTGCTGTACGAGCGCGCTGATCTGTTCATCCTGGCTGCGCAGCTTCTCCCTCAGTTCCTCTGCCGCCTCATGATCCTGCTGTTCGCCCTGGCTGGAAGCATGGAGCGCGGTAGCGGCTTGAACGAGGTCATCTGCAATCAGTCGGGACAGCGCGTCGCGCAGCTCGTACTGAATGTGCTGCGCTCTGCGCGCCACCTTGGCCTGGCGGCCCAAGGGGGCCAGTTGGCGCGAGAGCTCGGAGATCAGGTCCTCGAGTCGTTCGAGATTGCCCTGCATGGACTCAAGTTTGCGGACCGAACGCTCACGACGTCGTCGGTGTTTGAGCACGCCTGCGGCCTCTTCAATAAACCCGCGGCGCTGCTCGGGTGTGGCGTGCAGGACCTGGTCCAACTGACCTTGACCCACAATCACGTGCATCTCCCGGCCCAGGCCCGAATCTGAGAGCAGCTCTTGAATATCCAACAGACGGCATTTGGCACCGTTGATGGTGTACTCGCTGCCCCCTGAACGGAACATGGTGCGGGAGATGGTGACTTCGGAGTAGTCGATGGGCAGCGCGCCGTCGGAATTGTCGATGGTCAGCGAGACAGACGCACGTCCCAGCGGCTGCCGTTCGGCAGTGCCGGCGAAGATCACGTCCTCCATGGTCCCGCCGCGCAGTGACTTTGCGCCCTGCTCCCCCATGACCCAGGCCAGGGCGTCGACCACATTGGACTTACCAGACCCGTTAGGCCCCACGACGGCGGTGACGCCCGGTTCGAATTCAAAGGTGGTGGCGGAGGCGAAGGATTTGAAGCCGCGGACGGTCAGTGTCTTCAAATGCACAGCGGCGTGTCCTCCCCTCAAGTTGGCGCGATCCCCACCATTCTGCCGCAAAGCGAACCTGTCAGGCACAGCGGTGTGTCAAGATAGTCCTCGTGATTGCTCAGCTAAAGGCCCCCGCTCTTACCGGCAGAACCTGCGTCGGCTAGTTCGAAGGAGCCGACTGAGAGAAGAATGAACACCATCCTGACTCGCTTCATCGCTGAACATGCAGCGTCGGTGGAACCCACCGCGTATGTACTTGAGGGCCGCCGTGCGCAGCGCCCAAGAGGTATCTTCCCGGCTGCCTTTAGACGGTTTGGCGGCTCAATCGCTGCGGTGTCGGGCAAACAGCGTGTGGTGATTCAGAACCAGCAGACTGTCGGTGGCTTCCAGGTCAACCTCACCAGCCTCGCCAGCGTGGACGGCTATGAGGCATCTAGATCTGCCACTTTGGCCTATGAGTATTTCCGCGCTGCACGTCTCACGGTCCCTTCCGGCAGGGCATTCTCTTCGCGGGAGTACGAGGCTGCACTCGATTATCTCGAGCAGCACAACGAGGCTCCGCTGCTGGTCAAGCCAGCACACACCTCCAGAGGACGCGGCATCACGCCGAATGTCCGCACAGAGCAGGATCTGAAGGCGGCCTGGGAGAACGCCCGTGCGGTCTATATCCGAGGTCTCGGCAGTAGCAATCAGATCCTGCTCGAGGAGCAGATTGAAGGTATCAGTATCCGCGCCTTCATCGCTGGGGAACGGGTAGTTGCCGCCACAGCCAGAATTCCTATGTTCATCGTGGGCGACGGCAATAAGACAGTTGAAGAGCTTGCGGTGCGGTCTGTGCGCCTCCGACGTCGCAATCCTTTTCTCTCAGAATATTCACTGGACGTGCACCAGATCCTCCAGGATTCTTACGTGGATCCTTCGCATGTGCCGCCCCGGGGCGAGATACTTGTGCTGTCTGAGCGAGTAGGAATGCAGTACGGCGGCGTGACGGTGGACATCACAGATCACCTTGGGTCTGATCTGCAGAAGCTGGCAGTCGGAGCGGCATGGGCCGTACCGGGAATACCCGTGACAGCGGTGGATTTGGTGGCACCTCAGCTGGATTCGGCAGAAGGCGCGGCGGTGCTCCAGATCGATGTCGAGGCAAATCTCGCGATCCATCACTTCCCCTGGATCGGTCAGCCCCGGCCGGTAGCCGAGTACGTAGCACGGGCCATGATTCGCCGGGCGCACGTCTAGCAACCCACTGTCGTCCCGGGCGACGATAGTTCACGCAGAATCGATGACGGTTTCGATCCGTTTCTGCAACTGAGCGACAGTCTTCCGTGCCCTCTCCACAGCGAGCGGTAGCTGTCGCGCTCGTTCCGCGACACTTGAAGAGAAATCGCCTAGCTGATCGTACCGACCAACAAGGTCCCCCAGTCCTGCGGCTGCGAGAATACGTGTGATCTTCTGCGGATTGGCTGCTGAACCTATCGGGTAGGCACCTTCCGTGGCGCCGATGATCAGACCGTGGGCCCGATCGCTGATCACTGCGAGGGATTGGCGAAAGATCTCTCGGGCATACGCGTCCAGCACGGCGTGGCTCATGCTTGGCGGCACAAGATAACGACCGCCAAGCGCCTCAGCCAGACGTACAGCTTTAGGTGCATCCCGGGCTACTTGTGCCAGTGTGACGACTTCTGCGGATGTTTCAGCGGCGAGACCTGCGATCGCGCTGAACCACGAGTTCTCGGGCCACGGTCGGTCAAAGCGCATAGTGACCGCAAGAAGCGGACGTGACCCAGCTGGCTTCCATTCAGTCGTCTCTGTGCCGAGGGAGAATGCCCAGTCCGGGGCAACGTCGCCGAACCCTGCAGCGTCACGAGAAGCTTGGTCCCTCCAAGAGATCACACGAGCTTCCTTGAAGACTCGCGGAAATTGTGTGCCCCGAGCAGCCTGTGGATCCTTGAAACCCAGGCCAGCGACAATCAGGGGCCCCCCGGCACGCGCCCCATATCTAAGCTCCGCGGTACGCTGAGGATTCGGGTACTTTCCACCCTGTGGATCGATTTCACCAGCGTTGAAGAGATGGATTGCGTGCGGAGTAGAAACGCTGGTTCTCGCCCACTTTCCACGCTCCGTGTAAATTCGATCTGTCTCGCCGAGATCAAAGCCAGACAAATAGTCAGCGGTCGGTGAATCGAAGAATATGTGAAAGCGTCGGTCTTCCCGCCGAAGTGCGCGGATGTAAGCGGTTCGTAGTGCCGAATCGCCGAGGTTGTCATCCTGGCCGGTGAGGTCGACAAAGACATCTTGTTGATTACTGGCACTCATTGCAGGCCAGTCTATACTGGGCCGGTGCCGCCAGCTCTGACTCCTGAAGATCACTCCGCCGTACTACGAGTCCATATCGGACACCGGCCTCCCCGGCCGAATGTCTCATATGTGGACCAGTTAGTCGGAGAGGATCAGGAGGGCATCGCCTTCAGCTACTTCACTGGTCTCCTGCGGAACTATGACGTCGACGTCGTTCACGTTCATCACCCCTGCGCCCTGCTTGGCGGAAAAACCGACGGCGACCCACTGCCGAAGAATGATCTGGTGCTCTCGGCCTTGGCGCTGCGAGTAGTGCACAACCTGAGGAAGAATCGAACCGCTCTGGTCCAGACCGTACACGGTAAGGACCACTGCGGTACCGGCCGGTGGCGTCGAATCCTCGAGCGCGCCACCGACGCCTACATCACCCTCGATGCTGAAATGAAAACACCGGCACCGGACCGCACCGTCCATATCCCGCACGCTCATTATCGGGAGCGCTTTCTCGGCTATCCGGTGGCCGAGCAGATTCCGGGACGCGTACTTTGCATCTCCCCACACCGCCTGGCTGCAGTCTGTGCAGCCCCGTTGCGTGTCTTTGAGCTGACTAGCACCGCAGGATTGTCGCTACGCGTGGCTGGCGGACCGGATCCCGCCGTGAGTTCGCTCATCGACCGGGCGGATGCTGGGACGCAGGAGAAGATCAGCTCCCGCTTGGAACTTCTCTCCGACGCCGCGATGGTCGAGGAGATCTCCGAGGCCGAACTGGTGTTGCTACCGGCGATTGAGACCTTGGCCGACGAGAGCATGCTCTTCATGGCTCTATCTCTGGAACGGCCAGTGCTTGTCCAGGACAGTCCTGCTGTGCAGAGCCTTCGCAGGGAGGTTGGGCCGGGTTGGATACACACTCACGCTGGACCCTTGACAGCAGAACGCATTGACAGCGTCATGGACGCGCTACAGTCCAGCCCAGCAGAGCAGCCGCCGCAATTCATCGGCCGCGACATGGACGTTGTAGCCCAGCAGTACGCAGCACTCTACCGAGCGGCGTCCCGGCGCCGCCGCTGAATCGACCCGTCAGGCTACAGACTTTGATGAAGCGTCGCCTGATGGACACTCTTGTTAGTTATAGGGGCAGACGGCGCTTGAGGGCGTAGTTAACTCGGTGCGCAAGCGGCTTCAGGCCTGGTGCAACACTAAGGGCTAGATGTCCATAGGGGCGTACCCTGCGGGCCACGCTTCGTATCGCACGCCGCGCGAAGGAAGGGGCCGGGGCAGCCGAGTCTCCCGGCTTCTGTTCGACTCCTCTCTTCGCCGCCCGAGTCCTCTTTCCTGAGTGCCGCTCCACATAGAACAGCAGCAGGTCAACAAGTTCCTTGGCATCTGTGAGGGTCGGTTCAGGTGAGAACTCCGCTGGCAGGTTGCCGGTCACCAGCTGCTGATACACAGTTGAGAAGCTGAACTTTCGTGCCTGCTCCGCCGCCTCCAGCGACGCACTGGAGAGTAGCTGATAGCGCTGTGGATCCTCCGATATCGCCTTGACCTCACGGGCCAGAGCCACCGGGTCCGATTGAGGTACAGAGACGATCCCAGCATTGTCTTGAACCGGCAGCAACCACGGAAGGTCATACATCACCACGGGCAGACCCCTCGCCTGCGCTTCGAGCAGAGTCAGCTGGTAGCCCTCAATTACGCTGGTCGAGACGAATATATCGGCAGCGTCTGCGGCGTCGATCAGGTCCTGACCGTGCAATGGGCCCACAACCTCAATGAGATCCTCGAGCCCCTTCTTGCGCACCTCAACGTTCAGCCTGGCGGGAGTGAAGCCACGCCACTCGGGCCCGATGAGCTTGAGACGGAAATCCACATCCAGCTTCTTCAGCTCTGTTCCCACAGCGAGGAGCTGGCGAACCTGCTTAGTGTGTTCGTCGAGGCGCCCCCACCAAATCAGTTCCACCCGCCGACCATGTGGTGCCGGCTTGGAGATCTCTTCTGTCGCAGAGTCCAGGATCATCGGCGAGATCGGGTTTGGTAAATACGCCGCGTGCTTCACCCCTCTCAGCTTCCAATAGACGGCGTCCAAGGATGACAAGGTCACAACCTGAGCCAGCGCGTTCATGTGGTTGGTAAGGAAGGATGTCAGGCCACTGAGGTCATAGACGGGCCGCCCGGCGAAATTGTGAATCCAACCGATTGTCGGAACGCCAAGAGCCCGAGCAGCTAGCGCATACACCGGCCAGTCGCGTGTATAGAGGATCTGGTGGTCGATAATCACGTCAATGGCGTGCTCCCGGCAGACCTGAATCCACTCTGCCGCCTTATCCGAAGAGTTCGCGGCCCCCAGCTGAAGAAAAGTGGCTCCAGCGGGGATGGCATGTTGGTCACTGCCCTCACCGCGAGCGGCTATGACCACACGGTAGCCGGCCTCGATGAGGTACCTGGCCTGCGAGAGGAGCACCATGGAGACCCCACCAGTGGTCACCGTCTTGGTAGTCAGCAGAACGGTACGGACCTCACGTTCGCCCAAAGGTACGCGAGTGCCCAGACGTGCCAGCAGGCTGACGGCATCGGCGCCCTGCTGAGTCGCGGCGAGGACGAGATCTGCGGCCGGATATTGCGCCTCGAGTCGGCCTAGCCGCTCCGCCTGCGATGAAGTGTCAGGATCTCCCAGCACAGAGAGGATTTCATCTGCGATCACCGCCAGGCGCGGGTCTTGTGCTGCTGGGGAACTCAAGGGGGGCATTGGTCGGTACGCTCCATAACATTCAGTCAATGGCTTGATCAGCCGTTCTGCTGCATCCCGGCGACGGTATTCATACGCCCGGGAGACAGGCCTAATCCTAACGAAGCTGCTGCGTGCTTCCTGTGAGTGGTTGAATCTCCGGCGCTGTCCGTGGCTGTGGACCGGAGCTTCGCTGTTCCATGGCGCGGACCGTATCTTGTTCTGATACCCGCTGATGAAGAACTTCGAGACAGCTGGCAGCAAGACTGGGGTTCTCCAGTCCGGGAAGGTACTTCACCACGTTTCCTATCACGGTGAGCTTAGCCGCCTCATAACTTGCAAGGAGAGTCTCACCCGAGGAACCCCCATGCGCCGCCTGCTGACGCACAATCTGCGTGAGGGCATCAAGGGCGTCAATCGAGTGGAGATAGAACGCGAACTGATCCGTCGTCTCCACGCGTCGGCCACTGGGCCCGCGTTGGAAGTGGTACCGATAGAGCTTGTCTGGAACGGAGGAATACTGGCGGGCTGCCGCGGCGGCGAGGAACGAGATGGGCAGGTCATCGGCCCGGTACAGGCGTAGCGTGCCAGGAAGGCGCGAGTACGCCAGCCGCACGAGCTCAGTGCGGAAAAGGTAGCGCCACACCTGCATTTGCACCGGACCCTCGGGAGGAAACAGGCCCGGCAGAACCGCCTCATGGGATAGCTCCGCATATCGAGGCTGCAGCCTGCGTTCAAAATCGACTACTGAATCTCTGCTCGCTGCCACGACATCGATTCCGAAGCCCACCAAGTCACTGTTGAGTTCCTGGGCCCGCCGGAGCGTTTTCTCCGCTGCCCCGGGCAACAGCTCGTCGTCACCGTCGAGGAAAAGCACGTACGGTGCTAGCGCTGCCTGTACTCCTCGCCTACGCGCTTGAAAGGGAGAAGAGTTCACAGCAAGCCGGAGCAGCCGAATACGCCGGTCCAACTGCTGAGCAGCGTCTATCACTTCAGCAGAGCGGTCCGTAGAGGCGTCGTCGACGCAGATGATCTCAATGTTCTCCAACGTTTGCGCCCGGCAGCTCTTCAGGGCGGCTTCAACCTGTTCCTCGTTGTTATGGACCGGAACAATGATAGAAACCTCGGGAGAGCTTGGCACAGTCCTCACCTCGAAAAAATGGTGGCTCGGTCGACTCTGCGGTCAACTCGGTGCGGTCGTCCCGCGGATGTGGTCATTCTGACAGTTACCTCGCCGAGAGACCACCCTCGATAACGGTTGTGAATCAGCCCGGGTGAGATATGGCACGCTGGGATTGTCGCTGCCGCTGCGTCAGGCTGGCGCATATAGTATTGGGCTGCCCGCCGGGCATGGACTGTGCGGCGATGATCACTTGGTGGCGCACTGCTCGCGCCCTGTTGTCTAACGATGGAGCTACGATGCAAGACTCTCCTCAGGTATCGATCGTGATGCCTGTCTTCAATGACGAAGACTGGATCGCCGAAGCGCTCGAAAGCTGCCTGAGCCAGACTCTGCAGGAGATCGAGGTCATCTGCGTAGATGATGCTTCCACGGATGACACCCCGCAGATCATCGAGCGGTATCAGGAGAAAGACCCGCGCGTGCGGCTGGTCCGCCAGCCGGCTAATCTCTCTGCGTTCCAGGCCCGCCGGGTCGGCATTCTTGAGTCATCCGCACCGTACATTCTCTTCCTCGACGGCGACGACGAGCTGGATCCGCGGGCCGCTGAAAAAGCTGTCGCTAAGGCGGAGTCCACGCACGCAGACCTCGTGGGATTCGGCGTCGCGGTGCTTGGTCCCAACGGGAACGCGGTGTTGGGATACCAACGGCGTCTGATGCCGAAACACTCATCCCTTGAGGGCGAGGAGATTCTCAAGGGACTCTTCCCCGTCGGGCGGCCCGCGCAGGGCCAGCTGTGGAGGTTCTTATTCAGCACTGATCTGCTGCGTGAAGCTTATTCGCTCCTGCCAGAAGACCTTGTTCTCAGCCGCGTCAATGATCTGCCGATCACCTTCCTGGCGCTGGCCTCTGCCCAACGCTATGTTTCGATGACCGACCTTCTCTACCGGTATCACTTCCGCCGCGGAGGCAGTGGACACCAAGTCGCCGGCCTTGAGCAGTTCCAGTTCTACTGCCGAGGTATCGAATCTCTGGAGAGCATGGTCGGCGCTGTGCGGACCCTAGCGCGGAAGACTCCTGATCCTGAGCCGATTCTGGACGGCTACGAAACAGCCCGGTTGTCGATAATCGGAAACGTGCTGGGCTATTTGCTCGCCAGCGCAAGCGAGGAGTTCTACCAGGACTATCTCGAGCATCTCTACTCCTTGGTCAGCAAGGCAGACGTCGTGCTCGCCGCCGCTGACTACGCCCCGGACGCCATTCCGGTGCTAGCTAAGCACAGCACGAGGGCCGACCTCACAGGCCGAGAGGTGCGCAATGTCCTGCTCACCACAAAGGTCATCACCACTGGTGGGGTCTCATTAGTCCTCCTCGCCCAGGCGAAATACCTCACCCAGGCGGGCTACCAGGTGACGATTGCCGCTAAGAGCCGCGGCAGCGTGCTGGACGGGCTGCCAGAAGGTGTGAAGTTCGTAGAGATCACGGGCCGACGCGCCTCGACCCGGCTCTCACAATGGGCTGAAATCTGCAGAACCGAATCCATCGATGTGATCATCGAGCACCAGGTTCTCTACAGCAAGAGCTGGCCCTCCTATGCCCTCATGGCAGAGGCCGTAGGCGTTCCTACGATTGGGTGGATTCATAGCTTCGCTCTGCGCCCGGTCTACGACCTCAAAGACATGATTTCCTTCATTCGGGACCAGGCAAACTGCCTGGCTTCCGTTGTCACGCTGTCGCCCCTAGACGTCTCATTCTGGAAGCTCCAGGGAGTGTCGCACACCTGCTACTTGCCAAACCCCGGATCCCCGATGCTGCTGGAGTCCGCAGGTTCTGCAGCAAAGAAGTCCGCACCTGAAGGCGCGCTGAAGCTCATCTGGTGGGGTCGGCTCGAAGAACACACCAAGCAGGTCAGCCAGCTCATCGAGATTGCCGCTGAGCTTCGGCAGCTCGATGTGAACTTCCGGCTTACGATCATTGGGCCAGACTCACCGGAACTTACCGCTGCTGATCTGAAGGCGCGCGCTAAGAGCCGCAACGTCGAGGACCTCGTGGACCTGGTGGGTCCGTTGCAGGGCGAGGATCTGCTCAATGCCATTGATGCCGCAGATATGTTCGTCAGTACGAGCATCCTCGAGGGCTATCAGCTCACTCTCGCGGAGGCACAGGCGCGCGGGCTACCGGCGGCGATGTACGAGCTGCCCTGGCTGACCCTCGTGCAGGAGAACAGAGGGATCATGCCTGCCGCGCAGGGCGACGCCGCAGGCCTTGCCAGGAAGATTAAGGCCGTCGCTGGAGACCCCGACCTCTACGCCCAGTATTCACAAGCTTCTGCGGAGGCCGCGCAACGGGCACTGAGCCTGGACTTCTCCCGGCTGTACGAACAGCTGGTCACAGGGTCGCTGCCGGAGGAATATTCGCCAGAACCGACCCTTGAAGATGCTCAGCAGATCATCGATTGGATCGTATTCTTCACTGAGCGCCATACCGGTATTCGCGGCCGCCGCGGACGAGGACCCGTTGCCGGTGAGAAAACGCTGTTGCGCCGTGCTCTCAACCGGGTGGACCGGGCTGCTCCGGCTCTGAGGCCGGTCAAGCGCCGGGTGAAGCGTTTGCTGGGCCGTTAAACACCGGATTACCTGTGAGGAGGCGTCCGGCAGCGCCGAACCCCTCCTCACAGCCGCTCCCTGGCACGAACTAACGCGTCAGCGCATGGAGTCCATCGCGTCGTTAATGCGGCGTGTCAGCTCAGCGAGTCGTTGACGGGCAGTGTCCACAGCCGGCTTGAAATCTGCGAGTTGGGCATCAAATCGTGCAGAAAAATCCTGAAGCTCATCGTAGCGTCCCACTAGCTCACCGAGATCTGCGGCCTCGAGCAGCCGCTTGATCTTCTGGGGGTTAGCAGCCGAGCCGATGGGGTACGCGCCTTCGGTAGCAGCGATGATCAAACCATGGGCACGATCGCTGATCACTGCCAGAGCCTGGCCATACGTGTGCCGGGCGTGGGCGTCGAGGTCGGCATGCTTCATGCTTGGCGGGGTGAGGTACTCGCCGTCCAGCATCTGTGCCAGCTGAACAGCTCGGGGGGCATCCCGCGCCACCTGAGCGAGTGTGACGATCTGGCTTGAAGTCTGTGCAGCCAGGGCACGCACGCCGTCGAACCACTCTGCACCTGGCAATGGGCGATCGTAGCGCAGCGAAACAGCAAGGAGCGGTCGCGCGTCGGCTGATGCCCACTCTGCCGTCGGTGTTCCCAGGGCATAGGCCCAGTCCGGCGCCCAGGTTCCGAAGCCGGCGGCGTCCCGAGACGGCTTATCCCTCCATGAAGCGATTTCGGCTTCACGCAGGAGCGGATGAATACCGCTGGGATCGAGCTTGGACGGATCCTTCAAGCCGGTGCCGGCCATGATGATCATTCCCCCGTGGTCCACGATATTGCGTAACTGAATAGCAGTGTGCCGTGGCGGGTAGGCCCGACCGGGGTTGATCTCACCAGCGTTGAAGAGCATGACTGCACCCTTGGAGCTGTTGCTTGCGGCGATCCATTCGTCGCGGTCGTTATAGACCTTGTGCTCTGGCTTCAGCGGTATGCCGGTCAAGTAATCAGTGGTCTGCCCCTCGAAATGCACGTGGAACTGACGTCCTGGTCCCTGCGCGGCTTCAAAGTAGGCCGCCCTCAAGGCGGAGTCACCGAGGTTGTCGTCCTGGCCGCCGAGGTGGATAAAAACGTCCTGCACACTGTTTTCGCTCATCGCGTCTACTCTAATATAGTTATTCTGTGCTCCCCGTTGACCTAAGCCCACATAATGGCCGCTCTCTTCGCGTACTTGTGGGCCACCGACCACCAGCACCGAAGGTTCGATACATCGACCAGGTCATCGGCGATGAGACCCTCGGCATCGATTTTGGCTACTTCGGCGGAGCTTTTCGCAAGCAGGAAGCCGACGTCGTCCATATCGTGGATCTCAACCCTCTCCTAGGTGAATCCACCAAAGACAGTGCTCGAGTGGCCGAAGCCAAGAGCTTCGTCGAGACACTTCAGGAGCAGAGGACCGCACTGGTTCAGACCATCCTGGATAGCACTCCGGCCGACGACGCTGCCCAGCAGATTCTTGACGAGGCCACTGAGACCTTCATCGTCCTCGACAATCACACCCCGACCCCTGATGCCTCACGAACTGTTGTAGTCCCCCATGCCCACTTTCGCAGCCGGTTCTTCGGCTACCCGCGCGCGCATAAAGTAGCGGGACGATTGTTATGTGTGGCGCGATCGGAGCTATCCCGCTCTGCGGAAGGACCGTTAAAAGTCTTCTCTGTCACCGACACCCCTGGCCTATCACTGCGGGTCGTTGGAGACGAAGACCCAGCTCTTGAGCAACTGATTCCGCGTGCTGTGCGACGGGCGGGGGGTTCCGTCTCAGCTCGCACCGAACTCCTCTCCGACGCAGAGCTCGTTCGCGAGATCGATGCTGCTGAGTATGTGATTCTGCCGCAAGTCACCTCCCTGGAGGATATGACACTGCTTTACCTAGCTCTTTCGCTGGACCGGCCGGTGATGCTGCCCGAAAGCGAGTTGGCACGTGAGCTGGGGGCAGAGGTAGGTCCTGGCTGGATCAACTGCTTCGACGGCCCCGTGACGGCTGAGGGCATTGATCAACTTGTCGCTCAGGCGCGAGCCCTGCCGCGCTCAGTGCGGCCTGACTTGGACGCACGGGATCCAGAGGTGATTGCGAGAAGGTATGCCGAGGTGTACCGCGCCGCGGCTAAGAGCGTCACTCGCTGAAGACGCCGCCGAGGTTCGTGTGAGTTTCCGCGGCTTGACGGCGCCCGCTGATAGACTGGCAGGCGCTTTGCCGGTGCTCTGCGCGCGGCAACGACAAACCGGAAGGAACTGACGTTTCATGGGAACATCCACCACCGAAGCATCGCAGTATGCTCTCGGTGCACGTCGCGTAGTGCAGCTGGACGGTTCACGCCTGGTACGCGTTGGTGCTCGCCCCACACTGGGCCAGTACATCAAGCAGCTGTGGAAATTCCGGCACTTCCTATACTACGACTCACGTTCCCGCGTCTCAGCGCAGAACAACTATGACACCCTGGGCCGTGTGTGGATGGTTTTCAACCCCATCCTGCTGGGATTGGCATTCTTCACAGTCTTTGGTCTGATCCTCGAATCATCACGCGGTATCGCCAATTTCCTGGGCTACCTGGTGATTGGCATCTTCATGTTCCGCTTCTTCACCTCTGCCATCACCGGGGCGGCGAACTCGATCGCCGGGAACCAGAGCGTGGTCCAGGCATTTAACTTCCCACGGGCAGCGCTGCCACTCTCAGCTGCCGTCCGGGAGCTTTTCGCTTCCGTACCGGTCTTTGTGGTGATGGCTCTGCTGGCCTATTTCCTGGGTGGTTACCAGGTCACCCCGGACGAGGAGAACGCCTACCCGGTTGAGCTCACCTGGCACTGGCTGCTGTTCTTCCCGGCAGTGTTCCTGGCGCTGCTGACCATGGCAGGCATTGGTCTTATTCTTGCCCGTCTGGTCAACCACTGGAACGACACCAAACACCTGATCACCTTCGGCACACGAGTTCTGATGTACACCTCATGCGTGTTCTTCAGCATTGAGCGTTACGACAAGGTGCCCCTGATCAAGACCATCGTGGAGAACAACCCGCTCTATTGTGTGCTGGACATCATCCGCCACGCCTGGCTCTACGACGGCTTCGCCGATCCGCAGCGTTGGATCACCTTGACCATCTGGGCCTTTGGCTCCCTGATCATCGGCTTCATCATCTTCTGGGCCGGCGAAGAGTCCTACGGGAAGGAACGATGAGCACTCCCGCATCTGAGTACACTCCACGTCGTGCCAACTGGCTGGCCTCCTCCAACGCAGCCGCAGGAGGCCTCGACGTCGACCCCGAGGCCCTCGATGACTTCGACGGTATCGAAGAGATTGCCTGGGACTCCGCTCCCCTGACCTATCACGCACCCGTGGTGGAAACAGTGAACTCTGCAGAGATCGCTGTGGCGGTCGACGGCGTCTCCATGGTCTACCGGGTGCGCTCCTCCACGGAGTACCTCAAGGCCGAGAACCGCTTCGCCCGTATGGTGAAGCAGGTCACCGGCTCAGGCTGGGCCGAAATTCCCGCCCTGGACGAAGTCAGCTTTGTGGTCAACCGCGGCGAGTCAGTAGGTGTCATCGGCACTAACGGCTCCGGTAAGTCCACCCTGATGAAGCTGCTCACCGGTAAGGTCCGTCCCACCACCGGCGAGGTCTACGCCACCTCCACCCCGGTCATGCTCGGCGTCAACGCCGCACTGGTGAGGACCATCTCTGGCCGCGAGAACATCAAGCTTGGCTGCTTGGCCATGGGGCTCAGCCCCGAGCAGACCGCTGAGAAGTTCGACATGATCGTGGAGATCTCCGGTCTCCACGACGCCCTGGACATGCCGCTGAAGGCGTACTCCTCAGGTATGGCTTCCCGATTGCAGTTCGCCATCGCTACAGCCGTGGACCCCGATATTCTGCTCATCGATGAGGCCCTGAACACCGGCGATGCCCAGTTCCGGGCCCGCACCAAGAAGCGGTTGGATGAGGTGCGGTCCAAGGCCGGCTGTGTCTTCCTGGTTTCGCACTCGCTAGGCACGATCAAGCAGATGTGCACCCGGGTGATCTGGATCGAACAGGGACGGCTGCTGGCCGACGGGGATCCGGAGTGGGTCTGCTCCCAGTACGAGGAGTACACCTCGCATAAGTCCAATGACCGTAAACGCTCCGCGCAGATCGTCTACGATCGCACCCTGCTGAAGCTGGCACCACTGCAGTTGGAGTTCAGCGAGGGCACCCGCCCCACTCGAGCGGGCTGATAAACCTCCAGGTACTAAGAAGCCCGGCGTGGTCACATGACCGCACCGGGCTTCTTCCTCAGCTGTGACGCCTAGAACCAGATGGAGATCTCCCGCTCGGCAGATTCCACGGAGTCCGAGCCGTGCACCAGATTCTTCTGGACCTTCTCGCCCCAGTCGCGGCCCAGGTCACCGCGGATGGTGCCCGGAGCCGCCGTCGTGGGATCAGTAGTGCCCGCCAGGGAGCGGAAGCCTTCTATGACGCGGTCGCCTTCCAGGATGGCTGCCACCACGGGTCCGGAGAGCATAAAGTCCACCAGCTGCTGGTAGAACGGTTTGCCCTCATGCTCAGCGTAATGGGCGGCCAGCTGCTCAGTGCTGGCCTGCAGCTTCTTCAGCTCAGCGATGGCGTATCCCTTCGCCTCGATGCGGCGCAGGATCTCACCGGTGAGTCCCCGCTGCACGCCGTCGGGCTTAATCAGCACCAGAGTGCGTTCAGTCACGTTAAAGCTCCTCACTTCTCCCCCGGTGCGCCCTCAGACTCACCAGCAAATTCTTGTTCCAGTCTGTATCTTTCCATCTTTTCCGCATCAATCTGCGCGCCCTTTGTCACCGCATACCACCAGCAGGCCAGGAACCCCAGCCCGGGCAGCAGCGCAAGCGGAGCCCAGAGTCCCTGCTCTGTGACCAGGGCCGTACCGAGAAAACCAGCGACGATGACTGCCTGCAGCGCCCAACCGATGATGTAACCGAGCGGCTTCTGCAGTAGCGCGCACGTCATGATGCAGGCCACCGCGACCACTAGGGATCCGCCGAAGATCCACCACGCGTACCATTCGTGCTGATTAAGCCCCCAGGCGGCTAGGCCGAAGAACAGCATCAGTGCCGCCTCCAGGCTGAGTACCGTAGAGGAGAACAGGACTCTGACCGAGCGGGGTGGTCGGCTCTGTCCCGGCTGCCACTGCTGCTGTGCCCTGCTGAGCCGTCGTCCCATCAGGCCGCTCCCAGCAGGATGCGAGCCTCGCCCACCAGAGTGATGGATCCGGTGATCAAAATGCCGCCAGTGGCGGTCTCCCCGGAGTCATCCACGCGCATCACCGCCCAGTCGATGGCCTCATCCAGTCGTTCGGTGATATGGATATCCTCCTCACGGAATCCGGCGTCCTGTGCCAGCTCGGCCAAGTCCGCTGCCGGGATGGCGCGCGGGGAGGTTGACTCGGTGAAGCAGATTTCCTCAGCCAGACCTTCATACTGTGTGTAGAGGGTCTGCAGCATGGCGGGGGCGTCCTTTTCCTGCAGGATTCCCACCACCAGTACCAGTTTGGTGAGCCCGAAGCTCTCCTTCAGCGCCAGCGCGGAGGCTTCAAGGCCTGCGGGGTTATGCCCGGCGTCAACGATGACGGCCGGACCGGTGCGCAAGGTCTCCAGCCGACCCGGCGAGGTGATGTTCTCACAGGCCAACTGCAGGTTCTCCAGGTTCAGTTCCTTCTCCCCTCCCCCGAGGAAAGCCTCCAACGCGGCGACGGCCAGCGCGAAGTTCTCTGCCTGATGGGGTCCATGCAGCGCCAGCAGGAGGTCTGGATAGCGGCCGGCGAGCCCCTGGATGGTCAGCTGCTGTCCGCCCACCCCCGGGGTACGGGATTCAACGCCGAACTCCACGGATTCGAAGCGGAACTCCACCCCGGCGCTCCGGGCAGCTTCGAGCAGCACATCAGCTGCCTCAGGAATCTGTGCCGCGGAGATCAGGAAGCCACCGGGTTTGATGATTCCGGCTTTCTCCAGAGCGATGTCGCGTTCGGTATCGCCCAGTAAGTCCGTATGGTCCAAGCTGATGGGGGTGATCACCTGGACTGCGGGCTCCACTACGTTGGTGGCATCCCATGTGCCGCCCAATCCCACCTCGATGACCATCACATCAACTGGCTCATCGGCGAAGATCGCGAAAGCCAGCACCGTCAGGCACTCAAACAGCGTCAGTGGCACCTCCCCGCGGGCCGAGAGCTGCTGATCCACCAGCTGGATATGCGGCCGGATCTCATCCCATACCCGGACAAAGGTCTCATCCGAGACTGGTTTGCCGTCGATGCTGACCCGCTCCGTCACCGACCCCATATGCGGGGAGCTGTACCGTCCAACCCGCAGGTCATGGGCCAGCAGACCGGCTTCGATCATCCTGGCGGTGGAGGTCTTGCCGTTGGTGCCGCCTACATGGATCACTGGCGCCGAACGTTGGGGCTCCCCCAGGACATCCATGGCCATCTGCATGGGCTCCAGGCGGGGCTGCATGTCATTCTCCGGCGCGCGCGCCAGCATCTCCGCATAGACACTGGCCACGGAGAAGTGATCAAGCGGCTGAGCTCCGGAGGGTCCTGAACTGGGCATCTCTGAACTGGGCGTATCTGAGCTAGGCATGAGTGTCCTCTACGACGACGGCGACGCTGACCTTGGTCTCTTCCTGCATCTCCCCGGCCAGCAGGTTCAGCTCCACGGTGAGAGTCTCGGACTTCACTAGTTCCTGATGCGCTTCCACCGCACTGATGACCTCCGGGGCTGCTGTCAGTGTGGTGGAGATTCGGTCAGAAACCTGCAGGTCTGCATCCTTACGGGCAGCCTGGATGGTGCGGATGACATCCCGGGCGGTGCCCTCGGCCACAAGCTCCTCGGTCAGTTCGGTGTTAAGCACCAGGAAACCGCCCTGTTCGAGCACGGTGACGGCTTTATCCCCGAGTTCCTCAGAGACCGTGGTGGTCAGGGTATATTCGCCCTCAACGAGCTCAAGACCACCAGCGGTGACCACCCCGTCGGTCACCGACCAGTCGCCGGATTTGGCGCCCTTGATGGCCTGCTGCACCTGCTTGCCCAGCCGCGGACCCGCAGCACGGGCATTGACCACCAGCTGCTGGCCGATCCCATAGGCCTCGGCCGAGGTTTCTGCAAGATCCCGCAGCACCACGGATTTGATGTTCAGCTCATCGGCGATGATCTGCTCATAGGTGCCAGCCAAGGCGACCGCCTCAGGCACCACTACCGTCAGTTCTGACAGGGGCTGGCGGACACGGCGCTTGGCCTGTTTGCGCAGCGCCGATCCGGCGGAGGTGATGGACCGGGTCAGCTCCATCAGTTCCACGGCCCGCTCATCCTTCAGATAGTCCTGCGGATTGGGCCAGTCCGCCAGGTGCACCGAACGGCCACCAGTGAGGCCGCGCCAGATCTCTTCACTGATCAGCGGCAGCAGTGGGGCAGCTACCCGGGTGAAGGTCTCCAGAACGGTGTAGAGCACATCGTAGGCAGCAAAATCCTCGTCGTAGAACCGCTGCCGGGAACGCCGGATGTACCAGTTGGTCAGTGTCTCGGAATAGCGACGCAGAGCATCAGTAGCACCAGCCACGGCGAAGTCATCCATGGCCGCGGTGACGTCCCGGACCAGGTCACCGGTCGCGGCGAGGATGTACCGATCCAGGGGGTTTTCGACGTCGTCGGCCCCCACGCTCTTAGCTTGGTAGCCCGCTCCCCCATTGGCGGTATTGGCGTAGAGGGCGAAGAAGTGCCAGGCGTTCCACATCGGCAGCAGCACCTGACGAACGCCCTCGCGGATGCCTTCCTCGGTGACAATCAGGTTTCCGCCGCGCAGGATGGGGCTGGACATCAGGAACCAGCGCATCGCATCGGAGCCATCGCGGTCGAAGACCTCGTTGACGTCCGGGTAGTTCTGCAGCGATTTGGACATCTTCTGCCCGTCAGAGCCCAGCACGATGCCATGGCTGATCACGTTGGTGAAGGCCGGGCGGTCGAAGAGCGCGGTGGCCAGGATATGCATGGTGTAGAACCAGCCGCGGGTCTGACCGATGTACTCCACAATGAAGTCTGCCGGGTGGTGGTTCTCGAACCACTCAGCGTTCTCGAAGGGGTAGTGCACCTGGGCGAACTGCATGGAGCCGGAGTCGAACCAGACGTCCAGCACGTCTTCGACTCGCACCATCTTGGACTGGCCGGTGGGGTCATCCGGGTTCGGCCGGGTCAGCTGATCGATCCACGGACGGTGCAGGTCCGGTTCTCCGGCGGCATTGCGCGGATAGTCGCCGAAGGCCTCCTTGAGCTCCTCCAAGGAACCGTAGACCTCGGTACGCGGGTAGTTGGGGTCATCGGAGACCCACACCGGAATGGGGCTGCCCCAGTAGCGGTTGCGCGAGATGGACCAGTCACGTGCGTTCTCAAGCCATTTCCCGAACTGGCCGTCTTTGACGTTCTCCGGGATCCAGTTGATCTGCTCGTTGAGTTCCAGCATCCGCTGCTTGATCTGCGTGACAGCTACGTACCAGGAGGTCACGGCCTTGTACATCAGCGGAGTGCGGCAGCGCCAGCAGTGTGGGTAGGAGTGCACATAGGACTGTTCGCGCACCAACCGACCATCGGCCTTGAGCTGGTTGATGATGGTGCGATTAGCATCAAAGGCCTGCACGCCCGCGATCTGCGCCAGCGGGGCATCACCTTCAGGAGTCGGCTCAGCGAACATCGGCAGGAACTTCGCCGCCGAATCCACGGAGAGGATCACGGGGATGCCGGCCTCTTCAGAGGACCGCTGATCCTCCTCACCGTAGGCGGAGGCCTGATGGACCAGCCCGGTGCCGTCGCTGGTCGTCACATAGTCCTCCACCAGCACCCGGAAGGCGTGTTCGGTGCCCCACTTCTGCGTATCGGTGTAGTAGCTCCACAGCGGCTTGTACTCCAAATTCACCAGATCGCGCCCCTGGTAGCGGCCGACGACGGCGGCCACCGCGGCTTGTGCTGCGGTCTGATCCTCTGCGTCGGTGAAGCCCAAATCCTTGGCATAGGCCCCCAGCAGCTCGGCGGCGAGCATGTGTTTACCCGGCAGCGGCCCGTCTGCGGGAGCTTCCACCACCACGTATTCGATCTCCGGACCCACGGCAATGGAGAAGTTCGTGGGCAGAGTCCAGGGTGTGGTGGTCCACGCCAGCAGGTTCACTCCGGTGAGCGTGTCCCCGAGCTGGCCGCCGCCGGTGACCGGGAAGGTCACAGTCACCGAGGGGTCCTGGCGGTCTTTATAGACGTCGTCGTCCATGCGCAGCTCGTGGTTGGACAGTGGGGTCTCGTCCTTCCAGCAGTATGGCAGCACGCGGAAGCCCTGATAGGTCAGGCCCTTCTCGTGCAGCTGCTTGAAGGCCCAGATGACGGACTCCATGAAGTCCACGTTGAGGGTCTTGTAGTCGTTCTCGAAGTCCACCCAGCGAGCCTGCCGGGTCACATAGGTTTCCCACTCTTTGGTGTATTTCAGCACTGAGGCGCGGCAGGCGTCGTTGAAGTGCTCGATGCCCATGGACTCGATCTCGGCTTTGTCCGTCATGCCGAGTTCCTTCATAGCCGAAAGCTCAGCAGGCAGACCGTGGGTATCCCAGCCGAAGCGGCGATCCACACGCTTGCCGCGCATGGTCTGGTAGCGCGGGACGAGGTCCTTGACGTAGCCGGTGAGCAAGTGGCCGTAGTGCGGCAGGCCGTTGGCGAACGGCGGACCATCATAGAAGACGAACTCCTCGGTGTCCGGTCGGCTCTCGATACTGGCCTTGAAGGTGCCGTCCGCCTCCCAGTACTTCAGAATCCGCTGTTCGATCTCGGGGAAACGCACAGAAGTCGGCACCTTACGCTCACCTGTGGCAGCGCGGGGGTAGACGGGAGCGGAGTTCTCGGTCATG
>NZ_HG005165.1:189407-203838 GCF_000455245.1 Nesterenkonia massiliensis
GGGAGCGGAGTTCTCGGTCATGGAAGGTCCATCCTGCTTACGGTTGTGACAGTCGGCTGTTGTCTTCATCCGCAAGGACGCTGCGTGATGCGGCAACCCTACGGACCAGACCCGTGTAAGTCGCCGTACTTCAGCGCGGTACCACCTTGCTTGCCCAGCGCCGGTGGCTATGCGCCGCCGTCGTTGGACCTCTCCATGACTGCTGTGACGGGCTTACCCGTCCGGTTCTACTGAGGTCTGGTGCATCTGTGGACGCCCACGCCTGTTCTTCCGGAAGCTCGCCGGTGATAGCCGGGTCAACGCTGCTGGGAAAAGTCTACGTGATCCGGTCCTGGAGCTCGAACCCTTAGGGGCAGGGTCGCCAGTAGACCCCACCCGAGGCGAAACAGCGAGGCCCCGTGTAGCTCGTGGGAGCGTCCTTATGGACATGTCCTGGCGGCGCCCCGTTGTTATCGCGATTCGACGTGCCGGTCGAGGGGTTCGAAGGCGCAGGCGCCGGGTTCTGTGGAGCAGGGGCATGGTGGGAGGGCGACTGCGGCTGTCTCTGCAACTCAGCCTGCCGGTCACGTTCGGCCTGAGCCGCACGCTGTCTTTCAGCCTCCACCTGTCTTTCGTACTCCTGCTGAGCGAGCTGCTGGCGTTCCGCCTCTGCCTGCTCCTCTGCTGCTCTGCGTTCGTGCTCCAGCCTCTGCTCTTCTTCGATCTCTGCGACCCGTTCGCGCACGTCGTCGTCCCAGTTCTGGAGCGTGTCCAGTTGACGGTCCACCTCGTCTCGCGCGCTCTTGAGTTTGTGTTCATGTATCACCCATGATGGGGAATCCGCTGCGCTCTCCAACGCGTCAAAACTGGCTAGGAGCGCAGCAGCCAAGCCTGCGGCCAAAGCGGCTTCACCGATAAGACTCTTCAGCTCCTCGACGTCATCGGGATACTCTGCGGGAAGCTCCGAGATCGCAGTACTAGTAGCTGCGATCATGCCGGGGACTGTGCAGTCGATCTCTTCATCGAAGAGACCACGACCCGCCTCCTCCGCTTCGGCCTGAGCCGCCTCGACTTCCGAGAGGAATCGGCGATTGGGAGCAACATAGGATGCGACGCCGAGGCCTTCCCGTGCGATCTCCGCATTCACCAACACATCGTCTTTAAAGACCCCCGCGAGCGTACGCCCATACGAGTCCTGCTTTTCGGTATCGAAAGCCAACTCCACTACTTGGCCTTCGGGCAGCAGATCTTGCAAGAATTCTGTGGCCTCCGGCCCCAGACACTCAACCGCCTTGTCAGGGTGCTTTGTCTCGGGAGTGTCGACATTGAGCAAGCGGATACGCTCATCCTGACCGTCGACACGGACATCCAAGGTATCCCCGTCGATCACACGGATCACCGTCGGGGGCTCTCCAGCGCATGCCACTCCACCGACCAGCACCAATGCCAATAACAACGGGCCAACTACAAAGCGACGAGCCACGGCCCCTCCTAGAGTCAAAGAACCTAGATGTTATCTGCATATCGTAGGCCTGATACCGTAAAAACGGCGGCGCACCACAATTGCCGCACCGTCGCCGATAGAAACCGTGATCAGGAAAGTTCTTTGGCTTACCTACGCGCCCTGTTCCCGCCGGGGCTGAGGATCTAGGCTCCTGTCATGGATTTTGAGCTTCTGCCTGATTCGCTGCTGACTGAAGTGTTGCTGCTGATCTGTGCCTTTGTGCTCTCTGCTGTCATCGGTGTTGAGCGCGAGGTCCGCCAGAAGTCCGCTGGGGTGCGCACTCACATCCTGGTGGGTATGGGTTCGGCGCTCTTCACTTTGGTCTCCGCCTACGGGTTTTCGCACCTTCTGGGCGATGAGGTGATGTTGGATCCCTCGCGCATCGCCGCTCAGATCGTCTCCGGCATCGGGTTCATCGGCGCCGGCGTGATCTTTGTGCGGCAGAACATCATCTCCGGGCTGACCACTGCGGCCTCCATCTGGGTGACGGCCGCGGTGGGAATGGCCTGCGGAGCCGGTATGCCGGTGATCGCAGCGCTGACCGTGCTCCTCTACGTCGTGGCGGTCACCCAGGTCACCGCCATGGTGCGGAAGCTGCCCCAACATGGCCATACCCGGCTCTACTCGCTGCGCTACGCCGATGGGCACGGGATTCTGCGCGATATTCTCAGCACCGCCAGTGACTTAGGCTATGAGGCTGCGCTCGCCCACGCCAAGCGCCAGGGTGATCACAATCCGGTGGTGGAAGCCACCATGCGCTTCACCCGGCGGCAGCAGTCTGCTGATGAGGAGCTCTTCCGTCGACTCAGCGAGATCGACGGCGTCCAAGAAGTCCGCAGCGTCCCACAGGACCACGACTGAAGAGCGGGATCCTCGCAGGCGTTGCAACAACAGACGGGATAGACCGACCCAGACTGCGCCGAATCCCCTCCGATGTTGCGGTTGAGGACAAAAAGTGGGGCTTTCGCGCAACAACGGGTGGGATATCAAACTCCCGACGGCGGGGGCGCGGCTCTAGATACGACGACGGCGCCCCCGGGGAGACCAGGAGCGCCGTCGTCGTCATTTGGATGGGCCTGCTAGCACGCCCCGCTGCGGATTACTCCTCCTCGGCCAGTTCCACCTCAGTGACGCTGAGTTCCTGGGCACCGTCCTGGCTGACCAGCTCCAGGCTGCGCGCCCGGGTGGCACCGCGGACGTCATCCAGGGCGGCCTGAAGATGCGCCAGAGTCTCGGCCGCGCCGGTGATGCGCGCGGACAGGATCTCAGTGCGCTGCTTGACCTTCGCATCGGACTTGGCCCGGCGCAGACCTGAAAGCGCCTCGCCCACGGACCCGAGCATGGCTGGGTCGCCCTGGACGCCGTCGAGGTCGGCAGCCTGCGGCCATGCTGCGGCGTGCACAGAACCCGCACGCCACCAGCGCCAGACCTCGTCAGTGGCGAATGGCAGCACCGGTGCGAAGAGCCGCAGCAAGGTATCCAGCGTCGTGGCCAAGGCTGTGCGCACCGAAGCCTGGGCCTCCTCGCCGCGTCCGCCGTACGCGCGGTCTTTCACCAGCTCCACATAATCATCGGTGAAGCGCCAGAAGAAGGACTCGGTGACCTGCAGGGCACGGGCGTAATCGTAGTTCTCGAAATGGCTAGTGGCCTGCTCCACAACAGTCTTCAGTTCAGCCAACAGCGCCTGGTCCAGCGGCTCCAGAGAAGCAGCGTCAGCGCTGCCCGGTTTCAGGATATGCGCCTCGGTGACCCCCATACCCAGCGCAAACTTGGAGGCGTTGAGCAGCTTGATCGCCAGGCGGCGACCGATCTTCATCTGCGCCACTTCATAAGCAGTGTCCGCGCCGAGCCGTGCTGAGGCCGCCCAATACCGCACCGCATCGGTGCCGAACTGATCCAGCACATCGTTGGGGACCACCACATTGCCCTTGGACTTGGACATCTTTTTGCGGTCCGGGTCCAAGATCCAACCGGAGATCGCAGTGTTGGTCCACGGCACTGACTCGTGCAGGGAATGGGCGCGCACCATCGTGGCGAAGAGCCAGGTGCGGATGATGTCGTGACCCTGCGGACGCAGGTCATAGGGGAATACAGTGGTGAAGAGCTCGTTGTTGCGCTCCCACTGCCCGGCGATCTGCGGGGTGAGCGATGAGGTCGCCCAGGTATCGAGCACATCCTCTTCACCGATGAATCCACCGGGGACGCCACGCAGAGACTCATCAAATCCTGGTGCCGTCTGGGAGGCCGGGTCCACGGGCAGCTGGTCCTCAGTGGGCAGGATCGGGTTCTCGTAGTCCGGGTTGCCGTCCTCGTCCAGCCGGTACCAGACCGGGATCGGCACACCGAAGAAGCGCTGGCGAGAGATCAGCCAGTCTCCGTTGAGGCCTTCCACCCAGTTCTCGTAGCGGGAGCGCATAAAGCCTGGGTGCCAGTCGATCTCCTGGGCGCGGTTCAGCAGCTCCTGGCGGCGATCAGCGTCGCGTCCGCCGTTGCGGATGTACCACTGCCGGGAGGTGACCACCTCGAGCGGCTTATCGCCCTTCTCGTAGAAGTGCACCGCATGGGTGATCGACTTCGGCTCGCCGTCGAGAAGGTCCTTCTCGCGCAGCAGCTGCACCACGGCTTCTTTGGCCGAGTGCACGGTCTTGCCGGCCAGCTGCTCGTAGTTGGCGCGCCCCTCGTCGGTGGTGATCCATTCAGGCACCTCACGAGTGAAGCGTCCGTCGCGGCCGATGAGCGCACGGGTGGGCAGCTGCAGTTCGCGCCACCAGGTCACGTCGGTCATATCGCCGAAGGTACAGATCATGGCGATGCCGGAGCCCTTCTCCGGATCTGCCAGCCGGTGGGCTTTGACCTCCACCTCTACGCCGAAGAGCGGTGAGGTCACGGTCTTGCCGAAAAGCGGCTGATAGCGCTCGTCGTCGGGGTGGGCCACCAAGGCCACGCAGGAGGGCAGCAGTTCCGGGCGGGTGGTCTCGATGAAGACCTGCTCCCCCTCGGCAGTGGTGAAGGGATAGCGGTGGTAGGCGCCGGGGCGTTCCTTGGACTCCAGCTCCGCCTGGGCCACTGCAGTGCGGAAGGTGATGTCCCACAGCGTAGGGGCCTCAGCGGTGTAGGCGTTGCCGCTGTGCACATCTCTGAGGAATGCGCGCTGGGAGGCAGCCCGGGAGCTGTCCTCGATAGTGCGGTAGGTCTGCCGCCAATCCACAGAAAGTCCCAGCCGGGTGAAGAGGTCCTCGAAGACCTTCTCATCTTCGACGGTGAGCTTTTCACACAGTTCAATGAAGTTCTGCCGGCTGATCGCGTCCCAGTCGCGCTGATTCTTGGCGGGGGCCGCCGGGGGCTGGTAGTCCGGGTCGTAGGGCTGGGAGGGATCGCAGCGCACGCCGAAGTAGTTCTGCACGCGGCGCTCGGTGGGCAGGCCGTTGTCATCCCAACCGAGTGGGTAGAAGACGTTGTATCCGCACATGCGCTTAAAGCGCGCCATCACGTCGGTCTGGGTGTAGGAGAACATATGTCCCACATGCAGAGACCCGGAGGCGGTCGGCGGCGGAGTGTCGATCGAGTAGACCTGCTCGCGGGTGGTCTCGGGATTGAAGTGGTAGAGCTTCTCTTCGGCCCACGCAGCGTTGAGTTTGGCTTCCAGCCCCTCAAGGGCGGGTTTCTCGGGGACGTCTGGAGTTTTGGTGGTGGACGTGTCTGTGTCCTGAATGTTCTCGGCCATGGGTGCCATTCTGTCATGAGCGGCGGTGCCGGCTGGGCGCGTCATACACCAACGAGAACATCCCCGTTCGAGTTCCTGCCGCTACCCTTGGACCATGATTCAGGAACTCTCCACGCGCAGAGCACTTGTCACCGGCGCCTCATCAGGTATCGGGGCCGCCACCGCCCACCGGCTGACTTCAGAGGGATGGCAAGTCTTCGCCGTCGCACGGCGCACCGAGAAGCTGGAGCATCTGGCCGAGCAGGAGGGCATCATTCCGGTGGTCTGCGACGTGACTGATCCCGCGCAGGTGGCCTCGGCCCTGGAGAAGGTCACCGCTGAGGGCGGGATCGACACCCTGATCAACAATGCCGGTGGGGCGCTGGGCCTGGACACAGTAGCTGAAGGGGCCGCGGAGGACTGGCGTTGGATGTATGAGGTCAACGTCCTGGGCGCGCTGAATATGATCCAGACATTCCTGCCGATGCTGCGGGCCCATGGTGAGGGCACCATTCTGAACGTCACCTCCACCGCGGGGTTGGTCCCCTACGAGGGCGGCGGCGGATACAACGCGGCGAAGTTCGGTGAGCATGCGCTGACCGGAGCGCTGCGTTTAGAAGAAGCGGAGAACAACATCCGCGTCATCGAGGTGCTGCCGGGCATGGTCAAGACCGATGAGTTCTCGGCCAAGCGACTGCGCGGTGATGCCGCTGCTGCGGAGAAGGTCTATGCAGGTGTGGAGCAGCCGCTGGTGGCCGAGGACATCGCCGAGGTGATCGCTCACGCGGTGACCCTGCCGCATCACATCAACCTGGACCAGGTGGTGGTGCGTCCGGTGGCGCAGGCCGCCCAGCACAAGGTCATCCGCAAGCTCTGAGACTTCAGCGGGCCGCCCACGCTGCGGGCCCGCACCCTGAGGGCCGCACCTAGGGAATTGCGTAAAGAAACTGCCGGAACTCCCCCTGTTTTGGGGCGAGTTCCGGCAGTTTCTTTACGTTTTTCGGTGGAGGCTCAGTCGAACTGTGGGGACTCCGTGCGGCTGCGCTTGAGCTCGAAGAAGTACGGGTACTGAGCCAGCGCCACGGCGCCGTCGAAGATCTTCCCGGCTTCTTCTCCACGCGGGATACGGGTGATGACCGGGCCGAAGAAGGCGGTACCGCCGAAGGCCACGATGGGCGTTCCCACATCGGTGCCGACCTTGGAGATTCCGGCCGCATGCGAGGCACGCAGACGTTCGTCGTTCTTCTCGGTCTGAGCGTCCTCAAGCAGCGCGGCCTCGGCGCCGATGGCTTCAAGCGCCTTAGCGGTAGCGGAGATGTAGTCCTTATTGCCGTTGTTGTGGATTTCGGTTCCGGCAGCCGTGTAGAACTCGCCCACCTTCTCCTCACCATGGGCCAGTTCCACGGCAATTGCAGCCCGCGACGGCGTCCAGCGCGCCAGCTGCTCTGGGTCTTGTGCTGGCGAAGGGTTCTTGTCCTCATTGAGGACACCCAGGCTCATCACATTCCAGTGCACTTCAATATCGCGGACCTTCTCCACCTCCAGGATCCACCGGGAGGTCACCCAGGCGAAGGGGCACAGGGGATCGAACCAGAAATCAACGCGCTCAGCCATTGCAGCTCCTTAATCAGTTCCTTGTGATGAGGTTCATGCGGATGGTTCCATCAGTGACCAACCGCAGGCTCCTCGCTGTCATTCCGCTCTCCCTAGAGCGGAGCGTTCTCCGGTACCGGGACATCAAGGCCCAGCAAGGCGTTTTCGGTGACTTCCATCAGCGCCGGGTGGATCCAGTACTGGCCGCGGGCCACTGTGTAAGCATCCTGTCCGAAGCTCATGGCGTGGATGATGGGCTGGATCAGATTTGACGATTGGTAGCCCATAGCGTGGGCCCCGAGGATTTCACCGCTGCGTTTATCGGCGATGACCTTGAAGATTCCGTAGCTGTCCTCCATGGCCCAGCCGTACGCGGTATCCCCGTACTTCTGAGTCTTGGTCGTCACGTTCTCAGCGCCGATGGCTTCGTCTGCCTGAGCCTCGGTGAGCCCCACCTGCGCAATCTCCGGGTAGGAGAAGATCGCTGAGGGGATGGCATAGTGCCGCACCGGACGAAGGTTGTTCGGGTTCTCGAGGTTGTGGGCCACCACCCGTGCTTCATGGTTGGCAACGTGTTTGAGCATCGCTTCGGAGCAGATGTCCCCCAATGCGTAGAGCCCTTCCACCGGTTGACCCCCGGAGAGCACGCGCTGGTATTCGTCCACTGCAATCCGGCCATCGGAATGCAGATCCAGTCCGGCTTCTGCGGCTCCGACTAAGTCGCTGTTGGGCTTCCGGCCGATGGCCACCAGAATAATGTCCACCTCCAGTTCTTCTGCGCGCCCATCCGAGGTCACCAGATGTGCGCGGACGCCCTCAGCCCCTTCGCCTTGACCCGAGCTTGACTGCTCCAATGGTTCGACGGCGGCCAGGGTGCGCTGATACCGCACGCTCCAGTTCTTCTCGGCCTCAGCGGAATAGGCATCCGAGATATCGTCATCGAGCCGGGTCATCAGCCCCTGACTCCGGTTGATCTGAACCACGTCACTGCCCAACCCGGAGAAAATACCGGCGAACTCACAGGCGATATACCCACCGCCGACGATCAGAACCCGGCCGGGCAGGTCTTCTAAGCGCATGATGGTCTCCGAGGTATGGATCTGCGGCAGATCCATACCGGGAATATCCGGCAGGATGGGCCGGGATCCTGCGGCGATCACTAACTGATCGGCCTGCACCTCGGTATCGGAACCGCCAGGCTGTGTACGGAATGTCTTGGGCCCGGTGAGTGTGACCATTTCACTCAGCAGCGTGACGTTGTCCAGGTTCTCCCGATACTCACGCCCGCCTTCGGAGACGGCGTCGATGCGGGCAAAGATCCGGTCCCGAATAGCTGGCCAGTCTGCTACTGCCGCGCCGATGGTGACACCCACCTGGGCTGCCTCCTGCGGCACTCGGGACAGAGCTGAGGGCCGGACGTACATTTTGGTAGGAATGCAGCCCACATTCAGACACGTGCCGCCGAACGCTCCGGTGGCGCCGATGCCCTTATCGGCCAGCACCACCTGTTTGTCGTCCCAGAAGGGGGTGATCAGGGAGTTTCCGGAGCCTGAACCGATGATTGCCAGATCTGGACGCAGTGTGAGGGCCATACGCCCATCCTAGGACTGCCGAGCTTCATGAACGCCCACTATGTCTCATAGAGTGACATGACGAACCCATCCCCTGCCCACTATGAGGAGAAAAGATGATTTTCATTGCCGTGAAGTTTGAGACCAAGCCGGAGTTCGCCGAGCAGTGGCCTGAGATTGTTCGGGAGTTCACTGAGGCCACTCGCGCTGAGCCGGGCAATAAGTGGTTCGAATGGTCCCGCAGCCTGGAGAACCCGAATGAATATGTGCTGCTTGAGGCATTTGACGACGACGCCGCGGAACCCCATGTGACCTCCGAGCACTTCCAGAGGGCCATCTCCCCTGAGGGCCCCATGTACCAGGCGCTGGCCTCCACTCCGAAGATCGTCTCCCGTCAGGTTGAGGGCGATGGTTGGGATGAAATGGGCGAGATGAAGATCGACTAACACCTCCTTCGCGCGGCTGAGAGACAGCGCTCTGTCCAGCAGCTGATGCGTATTTGAAGGGCGCGCCCCCGTGGTCCACCACGGGGGCTTTCTTCATCCCTATGATGGAGGGGTGCAGATTCTGAGTGTGTCCAGTCTGAAAGGCGGGGTCGGGAAGACCTCGGTCACTATGGGCCTGGCTTCTGCCGCCCTCAACAGCGGCGTCAGGACCCTGGTAATAGACCTGGATCCCCATGCTGATGCCACCACTGGTCTGTCTGTGTCCCGCGGGGCCGGCCGTGAGGCGGGTTTGCTCCTCCGGGAAGCCCGCCGGGCGAATATCGCTGAGCATGCTGTCCGATCCGGTTGGGTAGATCTGCTGCCTGAAGACCAGCGCTCCTCTGCGGTGCTCGATGTGATTGTCGGCTCCGCGCTCTCAGCGACCTTTGACCGCCCGGATATCCGGCATAAGGATATGAAGCGCCTGAAGACGCTGCTGCACGGGCTGAGCGGCTATGACCTGGTTCTTGTTGACTGCCCGCCGTCGCTTTCTGGATTGACTCGTATCGCGTGGGCGGCAGCACACCAGGTTCTCCTAGTGGCGGAACCCAGCCTCTTCTCTGTGGCCGGCACTGAACGCACCATGCGCGCTATTCGCATGTTCTCCAATGAGTTCGCCCCGCAGCTGACTCAGGCCGGTGTAGTGGTCAATCGGGCACGGGCCGATTCGGTCGAGCACGAATACCGGCTACTGGAGATGGAGCGGCTGTATCAGGACAAGCTGATGCTCCCCGTTCTGGAGGAGAACCCCTCGTGGCAGCAGATCCAGGGGGCTGCCTACCCGGTTCACCAGTGGCCCAGCGACCAGGTACGCGATATGGCCAAGAGTTTTGATGAACTTTTGAAACAGCTGGTCCCAGCCAAAGCAATGCGCTGAAGTATTTCCTCAGCTGGCCTTCAGTAATGAACATCCTCCGGCTATGAAAAAAGGTCCCACCCTTTCGGGAGGGACCTTTTTTCATAGCCAGCGAGTGTTAAGACGCCTGCTGCCTGCGAGCCCGCAGTTCTGCTAGCTCGTCCTGAGCGTTCAGCGCCTCATCGCCATGGTGGACTGAAGCGTCCAGAACTGGGTTTAGCTGCTGTGTACGTTCGCGTGGGAGTTCAGCCAGGCTGCCTTCCACCTCACGCCACACTCGGCCTACGGCGATGCCGAAAACGCCCTGACCGCCCTGGACCAGGTCGATGACTTCGTCGGAGGACGTGCATTCGTAAACGCTCGCGCCGTCGGACATGAGAGTAATCTGCGCCAGATCTTCGACCCCGCGCTCACGCAGGTGCTCGATAGCCGCGCGGATCTGCTGGAGGGAAACGCCTGTATCAAGGAGGCGCTTGACGACTTTGAGCACCAGGATGTCCCGGAAAGAGTACAGCCGCGCGGAACCGGAACCGGCGGCGTTGCGCAGCGATGGCTCCACCAGCTTGGTGCGTGCCCAGTAGTCCAGCTGACGGTAGGTGATGCCTGCGGCCGCGCACGCCACCGGGCCCCGATAACCCATCTCTTCGTTGAGATCCGGCAGTCCGTCTACGAAGAGCGGCTCCTGGGCGGCTGCTGCTCTCGGCTGCGCAGTCTTGCGCGTCTCAGCGCTTGAATCCAGACTCACCGGTCACCTTCCGTACTCTACGTGCGCTGTGACAGCGCTCGTGCTTGCGATCTTTATCCAGTGTATCGGCGCAGGACCATAAAATGGCGTTAAGGTTTCTGCGCGTCGTATTACGAATTTTTAAAATCTTCGGGTCTCGCCTCATCCAAGAATTTATGGAACTGTCGGATCTCTTCCTCGGAGATCGGGCCCCGGCGGTTGGGCAGTCCTTCGTGGGCTCCTGCCGCTGCCGGGCTGTCAGGTTCTTGGTCCGCTCGAGTTGAGGGACTGTAGCGCGGTGAGACCGAGACTTCCAGAGAGTCTCCCGGCTCATGGTGACCGGGCAGTGCACCCGGACCGCCAGAGCCACCGCGTCAGAGGCACGTGCATCGAGAACCTGGCCCGTCCCCAACCGAATGCTGCCGAAGTAAGTACTGGGGTCCAGAAGGCCAAGTTCGATGGCGACCACTCCCCCGCCCAGAAGCTCTAGGCTCTCTGCCAGAAGATCGTGGGTCATGGGACGCACCGGAGTCTCCCCCTGCAGCGCACGAGCTACCGCGGCCGCTTCGGCGGGGCCCACCACGATCGCTACATGGTGCTTGAGGTCTTCTGGCGCTGCACCGCGCAGGATCAGCACGGGCTGGTTGCTGGGCAGTTCTACCCGTACACCGACCACACTGAGTCGAACCTGACGGTCATCCATAACTTTCAGTGTAGAGGTTGGTACGGCCCCAGCGGCACCCGTGGCCTTGCAGAGGGTGTCAGCTCTTGTCGATCTGTTCGACTGCCGAGTCCATGATGGATGCCCGCAGGTCCTTCAGCGACTGGAGCATCTCCTTCGAAGACTCCGCCACTCTGGCCCGCGCGGCTGCGTCTTTGCGTGCCGCATGTGGAGCCATAGCACGGGCGATCAGGTCCAGCTCGCTGTCGGCCGAGCGGCGAATGCCGACCAGATGCTTGGGCTCAAGGCCGTAGCGGGCAAGCACCCGAACAGCCTTGACGGCTTTGAGGTCGTGATGGCTGTAGTTGCCCTGCGCATCCGCCGTGATGATCCGGAACTTCTCCAGAGTATCCAGCATCCCCCGGGTCGCCCCGGAAAGTGCGCGCAGTTCCTTTCGGCTCATGGGCCTACTGCGTCCGGTAATAGCTGCAGCCATCTCACCGGTGACCTCGCGCGGGCCTACCGGGGCGGACTCAGGAAGCGCCTCCGGTGTTTCCCCGCGGTCAATGGCATCCATGGTCTGCTTGATGACATCCAGGGGCATATACCGGTCCCGCTGCAACGCCAGGATGAAGCGCAGCCGCTCTACATCTGCGGCACAGTACTTGCGGTAACCCGAGGGAGTGCGGGCAGGCTCTACGAGATCGCGTTCCTCCAAGAAACGCAGCTTGGAAGCGCTGAGGTCGGGGAACTCATGCTGAAGTTCGCGCAGTACCTCGGAAATAGTGAAGACATGGGTTTTGGCTGGGTCGCCGACGTCGGCCGCCGGTTTAGGCTCGCGTGCGGGTGAGGCACTCACTGCGTATCCTCTTTCGGGCTCAGGGGAAGGAAAGAAGTCAGCCCCAGAATAGCGTGCCGTCCAACATATCCCGGTTATTTGGTGCCGGAGTAGTAGGTGAGCCGGAACTTGCCGATCTGCACCTCATCGCCGGTCTTGAGTACATAGCGGTCAACCCGGTCGTGGTTGACGTAGGTGCCGTTGAGGCTGCCGAGATCCTCGAGCTCGAATCCGCCTTCAACACGCTGGAACTTCAGATGACGGCGCGACACTGTCACGTCGTCGAGGAAAATATCAGCCTCCGGGTGACGGCCTACAGTGGTCACTGTCTGATCAAGGAGGAACCGAGCGCCCTGATTAGCTCCAGAGTGAGCGATCAACAGGGCGGAGTCCTTGGGAAGGGCGCCGATGGCTTTGGTGTCCTGCTCAGAGACCTTCGCCTCTGTGGGGCTTCCCTGGGTAGGCGGGAGCGAAATTGATGTGGTTTCGCTGGCGCTTTCGTCGTGGCCAGGTCGTGTAGCTTCCACGGCGACCTCCTCTCAGATGTTGCTCTCGGGTCGGGTCACCACTATATAGCAGTCAGCCGACCTGCTGGGTGTAATCGTCAGCACTGAGAAGGCTATCAAGACCTGACTCAGCGGCGAGCTTCAGCTCGAAGAGCCAGCCGGCGCCGTAGGGGTCGGCGTTGATTGCTTGCGGCTCATCGCTGAGCGCTTCGTTGACTGCCACGATTTCACCGGCCACGGGTGCGTAGATGTCCGAGACGGACTTGGTGGACTCTACTTCTCCAACCACGTCGCCGGCGGCAACGGTGGAGCCCACCTCTGGGTGCTCCACGTAGACCACTTCGCCGAGGGCGTCCTGAGCGAAATCGGTGATGCCGATGCGCACCACACCCTCTGCCCCGGCCGGGGCCACCCACTCGTGCTCGGCGCTGTACTTCAGATCTGCGGGGATGCTGCTCATGAGGGTGTACTCCGCTCCTGGTTGGTGCCTGTGTATCTCCTCACAACTTAGCACCTCTGGGAGCGAATCCGGCACACCGCTGGCGGGAGGCGTCAGCTTCTAGAAGCGCGCTCCTGATCCTGTTTGCGTTCCTCTCGGGCCCGCTGAGTCAGCTCTGCACCAGCTTCTGCGTCACGGGTGAGGTTCTCCCCGGTGGCAGGGTCAAAGAGATGAATACGGCGAGTATCGATCCACAGATCGGCGACCTCTCCACCGCGCACCCGCGACATGGCGTCCACCGCCACCACAAGCTGGCTACGCAATTCATCTGCGTCCATCTCCTCGGCGAGGTTCTGCAGTGCTTCTGCCACCCGAGGGTCGTTCTCGTAGGACACATAGGCGTACTGCTCGTTGCCGAGCCATTCGGTGTGGCTCAGCTCAGCGGAGATCACCGAACCCTTCGAGAGCTGCGGCTCAGCCAGAGTGGCAGCATCTTCGAAGAACTCCGGACGTATACCTGCCAGGACGATGTCTCGCCCTTGGCCGGCGCGGGCAGTGTCTTCGCTCAGTTCGATGTCACCTAGCGGTGTCCTCAGCGTGCGGCCTTCCACGGTGCCGGGCAGGAAGTTCATCGATGGGGAGCCGATGAATCCTGCGACGAAGAGGTTCACCGGCTGTTCGTAGAGTTCCCGAGGGGAAGCGATCTGCTGCAGTTCGCCCTTCTTCAGGACGGCCACCCGATCGCCCAAGGTCATGGCCTCAGTCTGGTCGTGGGTGACGTAGACGCTGGTGGTGCCTAGTTTGGTCTGCAGCTGTGAGATTTCTGCGCGCATCTGACCGCGCAGTTTGGCATCGAGGTTGGAGAGCGGCTCATCGAAGAGGAAGGCGTTGGCGTCACGCACAATGGCACGGCCCATGGCCACGCGCTGGCGCTGGCCGCCGGAGAGGTTGCCAGGTTTGCGCTCCAGGTGTTCTTCGAGTTCCAGCATGGCCGCGGCTCGACGCACTTTCTCATCCACCTGCTGCTGGCTGAACTTCCCTTTGGCCAGTCGCATCGGGAACGCGATGTTCTCGTAGACGGTCAGGTGGGGGTACAGCGCGTAGTTCTGGAAGACCATGGCGAGATTGCGTTCACGCGGGGCCTTCTCGTTGACGCGTTCACCATCGATCAGCAGTTCGCCCTCGGTGATGTCCTCGAGTCCCACGATCATGCGCAGCAGGGTGGACTTGCCGCAGCCGGAGGGCCCCACGAGAATGACGAACTCGCCGTCCTCAATCTCGATAGACACATCGTTGACTGCCGGGTAGCCGTCGTCGTACTTCTTGACGATGTTCTTCAATGTGATTGATGCCATATCTAGATCCTTATCAGCTATCCCTTGACGGCGCCTTGGGTCAGGCCTGCGACGATCTGTCGCTGGAAGAGGAGAACAAGTACGACGACGGGGATGGTCACCACGATCGCCGCCGCGGAGATCGCCCCGGTAGGCTCCTCGAACTGTGAGGCGCCGGTGAAGAACGCCAGAGCTGCCGGCACCGGCCGGGCGGCTTCGGTGGAGGTCAGCGAAATGC
>NZ_HG005165.1:203864-209803 GCF_000455245.1 Nesterenkonia massiliensis
GTCATTCCATGCGATGAAGAAGGCGATGATCGCCGTGGTGAACACCCCTGGCAGTGCCAGCGGAATGATCGCTTTGCGGAAGGCTTGCCATTGTGTGGCCCCGTCCACCTGGGCGGCCTGTTCCAGTTCCCACGGGATCTGCCGGAAGAAGGCCGACAACGTCCAGATAGAGATGGGCAGTGTCAGCGAGAGGTACGGAATGATCAGGCCGAGCCAGGTGTCGTAGAGCCCGATAGTGCGCCACAGGTTGAACAGCGGTGTGACCACCGAGATCACGGGGAAGATCGAGACCGCAAGGGCAGCGCCCAGGATAAGCCGCTTGCCCGGAAAGTTCAGCCGCGCGATGGCATAGGCGGCCAGCGTGGCCAGCACCACCGCTATGGCGGTGGAGATGAGGGTGATGCCGATGGAGTTGCGCAGCGCGCTGAGGAACAGTCCCTGAGCGCTGCCAGTCAGGATCATCTCGTAGTTGGCCCAGGTCCAGGTGTTGGGAAGGAATGACTGGTTGCCCAGGTCGGCCGGAGTCTTGAAGCTGGTGGCCAGAATGGCGGCCACCGGGAACAGCGCGTACAGCAGGACGAGGATCGTGATGATCGCCCAGCTCAGCCGCTGACGTGTGCTGAGTTTTGAAGTCGCCATGACTATTTGCCTCCCTCTTTCTTCTTCCCGCCGGAGGCGTCGGTACCGCTGGCCAGATCGACTTTGAAGAGCTTGATGGCGGCGAAGCACATCAGCAGCACGCAGGCGAAGAGCACTACCGAGACAGCTGAACCAAGGCCGATCTCAAGCCGCGAGATGGACTGCCGGTATGCCAGCAGGGCGAGCACTTCAGTTCCTTCTGAACCGCCGGTCATAATGAAGACGTTGTCGAAGATGCGGAAGGCATCGAGTGCGCGGAACAGCACCGCCACCATGATTGCTGCCTTCATATTGGGAAGAATCACCCTGGTCAGCTGCTGACGCCAGGTAGCGCCGTCGACTTTCGCTGCTTCGACCAGTTCATCGGGGACCTGCGCCAGACCAGCCAGGAGCAGCAGCGCGATGAACGGCGTGGTCTTCCAGATCTCGGAGGCCATAATGA
The DNA here is from genome assembly GCF_000455245.1 of Nesterenkonia massiliensis. Lineage (GTDB taxonomy): Bacteria > Actinomycetota > Actinomycetes > Actinomycetales > Micrococcaceae > Nesterenkonia > Nesterenkonia rhizosphaerae. The sequence continues at coordinate 204,946 of NZ_HG005165.1, forward strand.
CGAACAGCGCCGTCCACGTATTGGCGAACCAGTCCAGCTCGGCGCTGATGCCTGGCACCCAGGAGAACCAGTTGTTGATGAAACCTGAGTTGATGTCGAACATGTAGTACCAGGCGAAGGCTGAGACCACAGTGATGATGCCGTAGGGCACCAGGATTGCGGTGCGCAACATGCCCCGCAGGGACTTCAGCGCTCGGTGCATCACCATCGCCAAAGCGAAGCCTAAGACCAGCTCCACCGCCACAGTGACGACGGTGATGAACACGGTGACCAGGAATGGACGCCAGAAACCCCAGTCCGTGAACAGCAAGATGTAGTTGTCCAGGAAGACGAAGGCCCGGTCATCTGGCGCGGTCAGCCGGAAAGAGAACATCGAGTCGAAGACGGCCTGTGCGATGGGATAGGCGGTCACCGCCACCATGAGAAAGAATGCGGGACCCGCCAGCAGCCAGCCGAGCCGGGCTTCCGAGCGGGCCCGGCGGGACTTTGCCCGGGCTATGCTTCCGCGCTTGGATTCGGAGGTTGTGCTCACAGCAGGCGCTCCCCTCGCAGGACGTCAGTGATGTAACGGTCAGCTTCGGCCGGAGTGGAATCGGGGTCCACACCGGAGACCGGGGTGAAGGATTCCTGAATGACCTCGGAGATTTCGTTGTAGAACGGGGTCTGCGGCCGGGGTGCCGCCCCGTCCAGTGCCTCGCGGATGGTGTCAGCCATCGGATAGTCCTCCTCGATCCGGGGATCTTCAAAGGCTGACGCGGAGGACGGCGGATTGCCGTTGGTGACGAAGTATTCTGCCTGGTTCTCCGGGGTCACGATGCACTCGATCGCCTGGAATGCCAGATCTGGGTGCTCAGACTCTGCTCCCACGCCCAGGTTGATGCCACCCAGCGGCGCTGCTGCAGGTGTGTCTTCATCCATCTGCGGATAGGGTGCCCAGCCGATGTCTTCGGTCAGGGATGAGTCCAGGCTGCCTTCTTCTGCCGCAGCGTTGGTAGCGGCCCAGACGAAGGGCCAGTTGACCATGAAGGAACCGTTGTCACGCTGGAAGAGCAGCATGGACTGATTTTCATCCATTGACGCGATGCCCGGGCCGCCGAGCCCCTCAGCGCCGATTCGCCCCAGAATCTCAGCGGCGTTTCGTCCGGCCTCGGAGTCAAGGTTGGTCTCTAACTCTTCTGCTGAGGCGGCCGGATCCACAATCACAGACTCACCCTGGGATTCGATGAGTGCATTGACCCAGACCGTCATGGACTCGGCCCGGATACCCTGCACCCCGAGGTATTTGTCCTGCTCGATAGCGGCGTCGATAATCTCGTCCCAGGTCACTGGCTGACTCATGTCCAACCCTGCCTCTTCAGCTACCGATTTCCGGTACCAGAGAATCTGAGTATTGGCCCAGAACGGGACGGTGACGAGCTCATCGTTCCAGGTGGCCCCTGCCAGAGCGCCTTCCAGGGTGTCCTGGGTGTTCCGCTCCGCGACATCGTCGGGAACTGGAGCGAGGAACCCTGCTTCGGCCAGTTCGGGGATGAATGGGGGATCCAGGGACATGATGTCCAGCGATGAGTCCCCTGCCGCCAGACGTCGGGCTAGCTGTTCGCGCTGGGACGGGGCATCGTTGGGCAGCAGCGAAGTCTGGATGCGGTAGGCGCCGTCGGCTTCCTCCGTGCATTTCTCTGCTAGGGCCTGCTGACCGCCGTCGTCTGGGTTGATGTACCAGGTCAGTACTGGGGTGTCGTCGCCCTCGCCGCAGCTAGTCAGTAGCAAAGCCGCGGTCATGGCAACGGCTCCGATGCCGATGTGACCTCGTCGGAGCTTTGCGCCTCCAGTTGTCGTCATGGTTTCTCCCGCCATCCAGCTAGGTAACGCTGATCACATCATCGGCATGTGGCCTGGACGTAAGCTGGACTTGCTGGAGAAACGGGGGTGGTTTCTCCTATGCAGACTTTTTGCGGAGCTTCTTAGCCTCGCTGCGCGTGAGAAGTACTGGTTCGGCAGCATCCCGAACGACTTCTTCGGTGATGGTCACGGCCGCAATGTCATCTCGGCCGGGCAGCTCGAACATGATTGAACCCAGGGTTGCCTCGAGGATGGAGCGCAGACCACGCGCGCCGGTGCCACGAGCCTGAGCAAGTTCGACGACGGCGGCCACCGCCTCGTCTGTGAACTCCAGTTCGATGTCATCCAGAGAGAAGATCTTCTGGTACTGCTTGATCAGTGCGTTGCGCGGCTTCGTGAGGATGTCAGTCAGCGCGGCGTCGTCGAGTTCTTCCACGGTGGCCACCACCGGAAGGCGACCGATGAACTCCGGGATCAGGCCGAATTTATGCAGGTCCTCGGGCTCAACGTCGGCGTAGCTGACCTCACCGCGGGTGATGGTGCTCAATGGTGCCCCGAAGCCAATGCCCTTACGGCCGGCTCGCGACTCGATGATCTCCTCCAGCCCGGCGAAGGCGCCGGCCACAATGAACAGGATGTTCGAGGTGTTGATCTGGATGAACTCCTGCTGGGGGTGTTTGCGCCCACCCTGCGGAGCTACCGAGGCCGTCGTGCCTTCAAGGATCTTCAGCAGTGCCTGCTGCACGCCTTCGCCGGAGACGTCACGAGTAATGGAGGGGTTCTCCGACTTACGGGAGATCTTGTCGATCTCATCGATGTAGACGATGCCCTGCTCGGCCTTCTTCACGTCCCCGTCGGCGGCTTGGATGAGCTTCAGCAGGATGTTCTCCACATCCTCGCCCACATAACCGGCTTCGGTCAGGCTGGTGGCGTCAGCAACGATGAACGGAACCTGCAGTTTCTTCGCCAATGATTGTGCAAGATAGGTCTTGCCGGAACCGGTGGGGCCGACCATCAGAATATTGGACTTGCCGATTTCGACGTCGTCGTAGGGTCCCTTCTCCAGGGAGGTTGTCTTACCGGCTGATCCGCTGGCCTGGATCCGCTTATAGTGGTTGTGAACCGCGACCGCCAGAGTGCGCTTAGCTCGGGTCTGGCCCACCACATATTCATCGAGGAACTCGAAGATCTCCTTGGGCGTGGGCAGCTCGAGGTCATCGGTCTCCTGAACCTCGTTCAGGTACTCCTCGATGATCTCGTTGCACAGCTCAATGCACTCGTCGCAGATGTAGACCCCTGGGCCAGCGATGAGCTTATAGCGCACCTGCTTCTGGCTCTTGCCACAGAATGAGCACTTCAGCAGGTCAGCGCTCTCACCAATTCGTGCCATGGAAGGTTACCCCTTGAGGACTGCATCGGACGGTCATCTCGCACGGGAGTCCCGCACGAACACTGCAATAAGCCTACGGTACTGCCCTGACATACGCGGTGACCGCCACCCAGCATGAAGCTGACTGGCGGTCACCGCGAGTATCAGCGGGGCCTGCCGCCCACGCAGTGGGCGAATCAGACCGGCAGCTTGCGGGACGAGAGCACCTCATCCACCAAGCCGTACTCCTTCGCCCCCTCAGCGGAGAGGAACTTATCGCGATCAATATCCTCGCTGATCTCATCAGGAGTCTTATTGGTGTGCTGCGCCAGCACCTTCTCCATCCAGGTGCGAATGCGGCGAACCTCATCAGCCTGGATAGCCAGGTCGGTGGCAGTACCGCGAGTACCGCCCATGGCCGGCTGATGGATCAGCACGCGAGCGTTCGGCAGCGCCAGACGCTTACCCGGGGTGCCAGCTGCCAGCAGGACAGCAGCTGCCGAGGCAGCCTGACCCAGGCAGACGGTCTGCACGTGCGGGCGGATGAACTGCATGGTGTCGTAGATGGCGGTCATGGCGGTGAAAGAGCCACCGGGTGAGTTGATGTAGAGGGTGATGTCTCGCTCCGAGTCCATGGACTCCAGCACCAGCAGCTGGGCCATGATGTCATCAGCGGAGGCATCGTCCACCTGTGCACCCAGGAAAACAATCCGGTCCTCGAAGAGCTTCGCGTAGGGATCCTGGCGTTTGAAGCCGTAAGGAGTCCGCTCTTCAAACTGCGGAAGGATATAGCGAGCCTCGGCGGGGCCCTGCTGCGGCATAGCAGAGGGGGTCTGGGAGAAATCGAAGTTCATAGCTGTGCTCCTGTTGTCTCTAAAGCCGTGGTGATCTCTCAGACTCCGCCGCCGCCGGAGACGGTCGAGGAGCGCTGGGCAATCTTGTCGAAGAAGCCGTACTCCAGGCCTTCTTCTGCGGTGAACCACTTATCGCGGGCGTTGTCCTTCAGGATGGTGTCCACAGACTGACCGGTCTGCTCGGCAGTCAGCTCAGCCATGACCTGCTTCATGTGCTGGATCAGCTGGGCCTGGATGCGGACATCCGACTCGGTGCCGCCGATGCCGCCGGAAGGCTGGTGCATCAGGATGCGAGCGTGCGGAGTGGCGAAGCGCTTGCCGGGAGTTCCGGATGAGAGCAGGAACTGCCCCATGGATGCTGCCAGGCCGGTAGCGACGGTGACCACGTCGTTGGGGATGAACTGCATGGTGTCGTAGATGGCCATGCCAGCCGTCACAGAGCCGCCGGGCGAGTTGATGTAGAGGTAGATATCCGCCTCAGGGTCCTCGGCCGAAAGCAGCAGCATCTGCGAGCAGATGGCGTTGGCGTTGTCGTCGCGGACCTCGCTGCCGAGCCAGATGATGCGCTCTTTCAGCAGGCGGTTGTAGATGTAGTTGTCCTGGGATTCCGGAGCCACTGTGGCCGCCGCGGTGGGGTGCTCAGACACGGATTGCCTCCACTGTCAGTCGTCGATGTCGTATCCAGAACATTACTGGAGAAGGAGACGACGACGACGCCCGCCGCGGGACTGTTCGCCGTCGGCACAGTGTTGGTTCCGCGGGCGGGGAAACCCCGCCACGGCCATGACGTGGCCCG
>NZ_HG005165.1:209829-214836 GCF_000455245.1 Nesterenkonia massiliensis
GGCCGCGTCCAGTGGACACCTCCGCGTTCGGTCACGCGTTTTAACGTGAGTTTTCCCCGATATGGGCCATTTTCGGCCCTAGATGCCGTCAAACTGCGTGACCGAAAGCAGCGCGCTGGGCAAGGAGCGCTGCAGCCCAGGCTCGCTCGCACCATGACGCCTCCCAGACAAGCTGATGCCCCGGTACCGAATCGGCAACGGGGCATCAGCCTAAAGAACGGCCTCCACCGAGTCAGGCATTAGCCGTCCAGGTGGCCGCATTGTCATGCAGCTGCATTGCGGCGGGAACGGTAGAGCATGAAGCCACCTACCATCAGCAGCAGAAGGGCCGCGAGCACCACAGCCGTGATGGTGGCACCGGTGCTGGCCAGCCGCACCTCCCCCTCAGTCCCCTCATCCTCCGGGGAGGATTCCCCCGCGGGCACCGCAGCCAGGACCGTCAGCTCCGTCTCGCCCTGACCAGACTCACCGGTCACCGTCAGCAGGTAGTCTCCCGCCTCCAAGTCCTCCGGCACGCTCACCTCGGCGCTGAGCTCACCCGATGCGTCGGTGGTGAACTCACCCAGAACCGGGTTGAGTTCGACGACGACGTCCTCCTCGGCTGCAAACCCACTAGCAGCAACCGTGACCACCTCACCGGCAACAACCTCATTGGGGCTCACACTCACCGAGATGACCGCCTCCTGGTCATCACCGCTCGGCGGGGGCAACTCGTCGTCGCTCCGCTCCACCTGCACCGTGAGGGCAAGCTCGGTGCCGGTCACCGGCTCGGTCAGCACCAGCGGCAGTTCGCCGCCGGGGATCTCGGGGATTTCCAATCTGACTTCGGCCCGACCGCGCTCGTCGGAGTCCTCGACCCAGGTGGGGTCGATGTCGAACTCGGCCAGGACTGAGTCCCCCAGCTGAACCTTCAGTGTCTCGCCCACCGGGATATCCTCATGTGACCACGCCAGGGATGAGACATCAATGGCCAGTTCATCACCTGGGGCGTACACCTGGTCGTCATCGCTGACCCAGTGCACACCGATTCCGCCCCGGTTCAGCTCTGGTTGCAGGACTTCCTGATCCCGGGCGTATTCAACGATGGCTTCGAGGTCATTCTGCCCGGTGTCGTGCATCTCCAGGGCCTCCGGGGCGACGGAGAGTCCGCCACCGCCGCCTGCCATGTGACTATTCAGGACCACCTGGTAGGTCTCAGCCGGGTCCACCGGTTCTCCCTCGATCCACAGGCCGGTGATGCGCTCACCGAATGCAGCCTCGGGATCATAGGTGTAGAAGACGTTGCTGGACTGCCCGTGCCTGGAGAAGCGTCCCTGGTCCTCGCGCCACTGCTGCTCGAAGATGGCGTAGACCTGCTCGCCGGAGAAAGTGCCCACCATCAGCGTATTGGCGAAGGGCTGGGCATTGCCCAGATCGCGGATGCTCAGATCACCCAACGGAAGATCGTCGCGGAGCCCGCCGGAGTTTGTGATGGCGAAGTCCGCCTCCGGGTTCGTGCGGCGCACAGCGGAGAGCTGAGCGTCAGCGACGAGCTCGCCGAGTGTGGAGGCGGCTGCGCGGTTGTCGGGCTCACCGGGTCCCGACTGAGCGCGGGCGAAGGGGATATCGCCCCCGACGGTGGCGACCACTTCGGATCCCAGCTCATCGGCAACCACCACAGCCTCTGCGACAATGGCGTCCACCTCGGGGTGGGAGTCGCAGACCAGCTCATCACTGGTCCCCTCCAGGTCTAGGTCGATCAATCGAGCCTCCGAACCGACGATCTCCCCGGTCGCGGTGTCGAAGCTCAGTTCCAGCTGAGCGAGGTACTCGCCGTACTCGCCAGACTGGGCGACCCACAAATCGCCCTGCTGCTCAGCGAAAGCCTGGTGGGTGTGACCGGAGAACACTGCGTCAATGGCAGGATGAGCGGTCTCGAGCAGCTCAGCAAAGCCAGTGCCGCCGTACCCCTCGTGCACCAGGAGGACGACGACGTCGGCCCCCTCCACTTCCACAAGGTGCTCAGCGTAGAAGTTGGCCTCCTCCGCGAGCGAAGTCCATTCGATGTGGGCGATGCCATCGGGGCTGACAAGCCGGGGCATATCGAGGGTGTTCAGGCCGATGAAGCCCACCTGGACGCCGTCGACCTCGAGGATTTCGTAAGGCTCATACAGATGCTCACCGGTATCCACATGACGGGCGTTGGCGCCGAGCCAGGTGAAGTCGGAGAGCGGCATCACGCGGGTGTCGAAGTCCTCGGCGCCCTGGTCAAACTCGTGGTTGCCCATGCTGGTGACGTCCAGGCCCATGGCGTTGAGCGCCTGGATTGTGGGCTCGTCCTGCTGGATGAAGCTGGTGAATGTGGAAGCTCCAATGTGGTCGCCGGAAGCGCTGAAGACGGTGTTGGGGTTGTGCGCCCGATATGCCTCGACAGTGCACGCCACCGTGGAGGCTGATTCCTCGAGCCGACCGTGGAAATCACTGATGTTGAGGATCTGCAGGTCGACGATCTCACTCTCGGCCGCAGACTCCCCCGCGGCGGGCTGCTCGTCATCGAGCTCCTCCTCATCCACGTTGCCGGCGCCCTCGTCGTTCCCGGCCTCAGCGTCAGCTTCCGGCGCGGACTCTTCCTCTCCACCTGCAGGTGTGCCTTCACCACCATCAGCGGATGTATCGTCCTCGTCCTCGAGGCCAGAGTTATCGGTGCCGGTGTTCTCGTCACCGAAGCTCTCGTCGATCTCCTGATCGGTGACCTCGCCGCTTTGTTCGGACGCAGCCTGGGCTGCAGGCGCGATGCCGAGCAGGACCAGTGCCAGGCCTCCGGCAGTGATCGCTTGGGCCAGTCGAGTGGTTCGGCGCGGGTCCTGCGCAGGCACGTCTGTAGTTAGGGCCATCGTGTAGTTCCAGTCCTCATCTGAAGCGGCGTGCAGTGATTGCTTCGTGCACCGAAACAGATCTCGGCACACAGGCAGCATTCTAGGCACAGTGAGGTAAACGGCACTCAAACAGCACGTGACATCTGCCACGTTAAGGACGCTCCACGACCGGTCGGCGGATGCTGGAGCCTGCAGGCAACGTGGGTACCAGACAGTTCATCAGCGGGAGCTGAGGAATCAGCTCCGGCGCGCCCCAGATACAGCGATGCCCCGGCACCAGACGGCACCGGGGCATCGCGCAATGACTAGCGAGGAATTACTGCTCCTCGGACTCCGCAGCTTCCTCAGCGTCCTGCTCATCGGCAGGGGTCACGAAGGATGTCAGGTCAACAGTGTTGCCCTCGGTGTCGGTGACCTTAGCCAGCTCCAGGACCTTCGCCAGTGCCTTACGGCGGCGAACCTCACCCATGATCATGGGGATCTGGCCAGCCTGATCCAGCATCTGGGCGAACTGGTTGGGCTCCATACCGTACTGCTGAGCAGTGGCAACCAGGTACTCGATGATCTCGCCCTGGTCGACGCCGATCTCTTCCTTATCAGCGACCAGGTCCAAGATGACCTCGTTGCGGAAGGCCTCTTCGGTCTGCTCGCGGATCTCGTTGCGGTGCTCGTCGGTGTCGTGATCGTCACCCTCAGAGTGACCCTGGGAGCTGAAGTGCTGCTCCACCTGGGTATCGACGACGGATGCCGGAACCGGAACCTCCACCAGGGAGAGCAGCTTCTCCAGGACCTTGTCGCGGGCTTCAACGCCCTGCTCCTGGATCAGGTTCTCTTCTGCCTTCTTCTTCAGGTCTTCCTTGAGTTCATCAATGGTGTCGAACTCAGAGGCCAGCTGAGCGAACTCGTCGTCGGCCTCGGGCAGTTCGCGCTCCTTGACTGCAGTCAGGGTGACCTTCACAGAAGCTTCAGCGCCGGAGTGCTCTCCGCCCTTAAGAGTGGTCTCGAAGGTAGCGTCCTCGCCGGCGGAGAGACCTTCGAGGGCCTCGTCGATGCCATCGAGCATGGTGCCGGCGCCGACCTGGTAGGACAGCCCGGTAGCGGAGTCCACCTCTTCGCCGTCGACGGTGGCCAGCAGGTCGATGGTCACGAAGTCATCAGTTGCGGCCGGGCGCTCCACCTCTTTGAGGGTGCCGAAGCGGCTGCGCAGGGCATCCAGTTCCTGCTGCACGGCGTCCTCGTCGGCTTCACGAGCCTCAACCTCGACCTCAAGGCCTGCGTAATCAGGCAGTTCGACCTTCGGGCGGATGTCCAGCTCACCGGAGAACTTCAGAACACCTTCATTGGTCTTCACGTCCGGGATCTCTTCCACCTCAACCTCAGGGCGGGAGAGCGGGATCAGCTCAGCGTCAGCAAGACCGGCCTGGTAGAACTCCTGCAGACCGTCATTGATGGCCTGCTGGATCACGAATTCGCGACCGACCCGCTGGTCAATGATGGCGGCCGGAACCTTACCCTTGCGGAAGCCCGGGACCTGAACCTGCTGGGCAACGCTCTGATAAGCGGCCTTAATCTTGGGCTCGAGCTCCTCGCTCGAGACCTCGACCGTGAGCTTGACTCGAGTCGGGTTCAGTTCTTCGACGGTGCTTTTGACCACGTGGGGGCTCCTGGAAGGTGTTCGGGGTTATTCGGATGCATCGCACCGGAGACATTCGCAGCCGATGCGATTCTTCACCGTCGGGACAACAGGATTTGAACCTGCGGCCTCCCGCTCCCAAAGCGGGCGCTCTACCAAGCTGAGCTATGTCCCGATGCTGGCCGCTTCGATCCCCCAGGATTCCCATGACTCCGCGCAGCTCCGCGGTTTCACCGGGCATCCGAGGGAAATCTCCGTGCCTGGACCGCACTAGCCTATAGGCTCACGCGATTTCGCGCCATTTCAGAGAGCCTCGGGAGGCGCGATGATCCCCGGAACCACGACTTAACGACAAGCCGTACATGGAATCAAAGCGAGGCCTGGTCTCCAGTTGCCTACTCCATTAGTCTCAGGACATTAGTATCCAGCCGCGCAGGAAGCCCCGGACCATGAAGACTACATATCTCCGAGTGACGGTGCTCTTAGGCGGCGCTGGCTGCGGTGTTCCTCGTGCTTGCT
>NZ_HG005165.1:214862-219710 GCF_000455245.1 Nesterenkonia massiliensis
GCAGCGAGAGAGAATTTCCTTCTGGGACGGCGAAAGCCGCCGGTCTGCTGACCGGCGGCTTTCGCTCTGAGAAGCTCAGAGCACAGTGGGCCCCCCGGGACTCGAACCCGGAACCTGCAGATTAAGAGTCTGATGCTCTGCCAGTTGAGCTAGAGGCCCTCGAACGGGCCCTGAAGCTTCTCGGTTTGTCCCCCCGATCTCTCGGGGCAACGACATAAGAGCTTATCAGCACTTTTATGCGATGCCAACTCCGAGCATCGTGACACTCATCTCACTGCGTTCACGCCGCGGAGTGAGTACGCTCCACTGCGTCCATGAAGTGGTCCAGGAAACTGTAGAAGTCCTCAACATCAAGCTCCTGGTGCAGCGGCACCTCGTGAAGCTGAGGCAAACTCACTGTCTCCTGGACATCAAGGATCAGCCGGCGACCGGTGGACAGGGCGACCTCCACAGTTGAACCTTCAGTGGCCATACCTGCCAGGTTCGTCAGATTCACTAGAACCGGTGCCGTCGAGGGAATCGTCGGCTCCGCAGGGAATGCGCCGCCGGAGCCGGCGCCGTCGTAGTCTTCAGCCCGATCGTCCGCTGACTCCCGGTCCTGATTCAGGGCGTGAACTCGGTGCACCGCATCAGCCAAGTTGATCGGGCACAGCACCATCTCCACCGGTTCGCGGCGGTAGCCCACCAGAAGGTTGCGGCTGCGCACCATGTTCTCCTGCACCGATTCGCCGGCCTCCGGCCGCACAACCCCTGCCGGCTCATCCCTGTCCCCCAGCAGATTCCGGGCGTAGAGAAGGTTGTAGGAACCGAAGTTCATCACCGAGGCGTCGAAGGCCGCGCGCAGGGCCGCCACCAGTTGCTCCTCTTCCGCACTGCGCTCGGTGTGAATAACCATGGCGTCAGTCTACGGAGCACATCTGACACAGACCCTGGAGACGACACGCGAAAATCCCGGATCTCAACACAACGTTTACATTTGAAGGCGGCAATCGAACTGAACACTGACACTGGAGGCTTAATGAACGCGCGCTTGAATCCCGGAGACACTGCACCTGACTTCACACTGACCACAGCATCAGGAGAATCACTCTCCTTGAGCTCACTGCGCGGGAAGAAAGTCATCATCTACTTCTACCCCAAGGCCTCCACCCCCGGCTGCACCACTCAGGCCTGCGATTTCCGGGATTCGCTCGCCTCGCTCCAGGGTGCGGGATACCAGGTGCTGGGAGTCTCCCCCGACCCAGTTGCCGCTCTGGAGAAGTTCACCGCGAAGGAAGAACTCACGTTCCCGCTGCTCTCCGACGAAGACCATTCGGTGGCTGAGGCCTACGGCGCATGGGGCGAGAAGAAGAACTATGGCCGCGTCTTCGAGGGACTTATTCGCTCCACTGTGGTCATTGACGAGAACGGCGTCGTAGAGCTGGCGCAGTACAACGTAAAAGCCACCGGGCACGTGGCGCGTCTACGCAAAAGTCTGGGCCTCTAGTAAGCTTGCGGGGACTCAAGCGCGAGTGGCGGAATTGGTAGACGCGCTGGATTTAGGTTCCAGTGTCTTTGACGTGGGGGTTCAAGTCCCCCCTCGCGCACCCGCTGCATCATTTTCTCCTCATCGCAGGACACATGTGAAGGTGGCACCACTATGCCCGACCAGCTCGACAGGCGGCGCTTCCTCGGCGCCTCTGCCCTGACCGGAGTCTCAGCGGCTCTATTGGGAGCTGGCACCTCAGGTAACGAGTCAGAAGAACAGTCCACCGGCGATGGTGAGGATCAGTCTGCTGAGTCTGCCACCCGTGTCATCATCGGTGGGGTGTCGCTGCCGGCATCCCTGGACCCGGGCCTGGCGGTGGACACTGAGACTGAACGCATCTGCCGGCAAATTTTCGAGACTCTGGTGGGCGTTGACCCGGATACCGGCGCAGCTTCACCCCTGCTGGCCGAGGAATGGGAGATCAGCGACGACGAGCTGACCTATACCTTTCAGCTGCGCGAGGGAGTGACATTCCACGACGGCAGCACCCTGACGGCTGAAACCGTGGTCGCTAATTTCCGCCGCTGGGGCCAGTTGGACTACCTCTATGGATTCGGCAATATCAGCCGCACTACCGCATTGGCCTTCCCCACGGTCTTCGGCGGCTATATGGATCAGGACGGCTGCGTCTTGGAGTCTGTGGAAGCTGAGGATGAGCGCACGGTGGTGCTCACGCTCAGTGAACCTGTGGTTTTTCTACTCCAGGCACTAACCCTGCCGGCTTTCGGAATTGCCGCGTCCGCAGCGCTTTCTGACTCTGACCCGGGCCGGCTGACCCGCACCCCCCTTGGTACCGGTGCCTATCAGTTGGTCTCCCAGGAGGGAGGCGAGACAAGACTGCAGATCTTTGCGGACTATTGGAATGACGCCACCGGTACCGAGGAGGTGGTGGTGCGGGCCCTGCCGAGGTCCTTTGACCGGCTCCGTGAGCTCCAGCGGGGACGGCTTGATGTCTATGACTGCATCACCGCGGATAACTTGCGTCCGCTAGTGCAAGCAGGTCGGCTGATTCTGCAGCGAGATCCTTTCTCTGTTCTCTACCTGGGCTTCAACTTAGGCCACCCAGTGATGAGCGATCCCGATGTTCGCCAAGCGGCCGCCCATGCAGTGAACCGGACTCCGCTGGTACAGAACCTCTTCCTAGAAGGCTCCCGGCCCGCGTTCCAGTTCACTCCCCCGGCTCTCGGTGTCCACTCCGACTCCGCAGACCGTCATGGTTTCGACCGCGCACAGGCCCGTGAACTTCTTGCCGAGTCCGGGTACGACGGCGAACCGCTTGTTTTCTACTACCCGATGGCCACCACCCGCAGCTATCTTCCCCGCCCAGAAGCCGTCTTCGCTGCATTGGCCGCCGACTTGACCTCCGTGGGGTTCGTCATCAAGCCCAAACCTGTGGTGTGGGACGAAGGTTACGTAGATCAGCTGCTGGCCGATGATGACCGGGCAATGCACTTATTGGGCCGCAATGGCGGGTTCCGTTCACCGCACAGCTTCTTCGGACCGCTGTTCGGCCAGAGCGGACGCGAGTTCAACTACGACACCGAAGAGGTCCGTGAGCTGCTGGATCAGGCACGGGCCGAGCCCGACGAGGACCAGCGCGCCGATATCTACCGCGAAGTGGCGGACTTAGTGGCCGAGGATCTCCCGGCGCTGCCGCTGGCTTATCCGATCTCCGCGCTGGCACTGGGCAACCGAGTCGCTGACTATCCGATGTCCCCGGTGCTTAACGAGCGGTTCACCGATATAGTCCTGGCGCCCTGAGCCTTGCGACGGCCTGCCCCACATGACTGTCCACGGCATAGTGCCGCCGCTGAGAGAATTTCGTGGCCCGTTCGCTCCGCGGGTAAAGTCATGAGCGAATTCATCTCCCCTTCGAAGGTACAAGGAGTCTCCTGTGACCGAGTCATCGTCGACTAGTCCAGCGCAGCGTTTCGATGTCATTCTCATTGGCGGCGGCATTATGTCCACTACCCTGGGTGCCCTCCTGAAGGAGCTGCAGCCCGAGTGGGAGATCGCGCTCTTTGAGAAGCTGGACCAGGCCGGCCAGGAGTCCTCGGACCCCTGGAACAACGCCGGCACCGGCCACACTGCCTACTGCGAACTGAACTACACCCCTCGCGGCTCCGACGGTGCGGTGTCCACCGCCAAGGCCGTGGGAATCGCGGAGCAGTTCCATGTCTCACGTCAGCTGTGGTCCCACTGGGTCAACAACGGGACCCTGGGCTCCCCGCGGACCTTTATCAACGCGCTGCCTCATATCAGTTTCGTCTGGGGCGAGAAGAACTCCCAGTATCTGCGGGACCGCTACGAGGCGATGAAGGCCCAGCCGCTGTTCAGTCATATCCAGCACAGCGAAGACCACGAGGAGATCGGGTCTTGGGCTCCCCTGCTGACCGAAGGGCGTGACCCCCAGCAGCAGGTGGCGGCGTCGAAATTCGACGACGGCACGGACGTGGACTTCGGCTCATTGTCCCGCCAGCTCTCCAGCCACCTGGATGCCTCCGGTGTGGAACTCCACTTTGGCCACGAGGTCACTGGTCTGAGCCGCGGCACAGACGGCCGCTGGCAGGTCAAGGTCAAGGACCGCTCCGCCGGCCGCAAATTCTCCGCAAGCGCCCGCTTCGTCTTTGTCGGAGCAGGCGGTGGCGCTCTTGGCCTGCTGCAAGCTGCCGGCATCGATGAGATCAAGGGCTTCGGCGGCTTCCCGGTCTCCGGCCAGTTCCTGCGGGTCACTGATTCAGCAGTCGCTGAGAAGCACCACGCCAAGGTGTACGGCTTGGCCTCGGTAGGTGCTCCGCCGATGTCTGTGCCGCACCTGGACACTCGCTTCGTCGAAGGTCGCCGGTCCCTGATGTTCGGCCCCTATGCCGGGTTCTCCACCAACTTCTTGAAGTCGGGCTCTTTCCTGGACCTGCCATTGTCAGTGCGGCCCCACAATCTTCTGCCGATGATGCAGGTGGGCAAGGACAACACTGATCTGGTCACCTACCTGGTCAAGGAAGTCCTGAAGTCCAGCAAGAAGAAGGTCGAAGAGCTTCACCGGTTCTACCCGCAGGCCGACGGCGACCAGTGGGAGCTCATCACCGCCGGCCAGCGTGTCCAGGTGATGAAGAAGAATGAAGACGGCAAGGGTGTCCTGCAGTTCGGCACTGAGCTGGTGGCCGCCGGTGACGGCTCCATCGCCGGCCTGCTGGGCGCGTCCCCCGGAGCGTCCACCGCTCCGAGCATTATGCTGCGGCTGCTGGAACGTTGCTTCCCAGCCCAGGTCGAGGGCTGGAAGACCAAGCTGGAAGAGATGGTGCCTTCCTATGGTCGGCTGC
>NZ_HG005165.1:219791-227020 GCF_000455245.1 Nesterenkonia massiliensis
CTCACCGATGAGCCGCAGCTGCTGAGCGAGATCGCTGCGTCCACCAACAAGACTCTGCAGCTCGACGCCTAATGAACGCCCTTTGGTATCCCGCGCCGGAGTCCTTGCGGACCCGGCGCGGGCTCACCGTTCACCGCTGGAAACACTCCAGCCCGACTGCATCCCCGGTGCTGCTGATCCACGGCTTTGCTTCCAATGCCCTGTTCAACTGGGTCAAAACGGGGTGGTTGGACCCCATGGCCGCCCTGAACCGGGACCTCATCTGTGTTGATCTCCCAGGACACGGGGCATCCCGCGAGGTGAATCCCGCTGGGTTACGGATGGCTCATCTGATCGAGGACCTCCACGAGTTGGTGGGCGCATTGGGCACACCGGTGGCCGCCCACGGTTATTCCCTGGGTTCACGCATTGCCTGGCAGTTTGCTTACGACCACCCCGACGACGTGGAATCTCTCGTCATGGGCGGTTCCCCGGTCTCCGATGAGGTCTATCAGGTGCACCCTGAGCAGGCTCGCCGCTGGGCGGCCGGCGGGCCTGAACCTGAGGATGAAGCGACCCGCAAGTTCATCACTGTGGCCGCGGCCCTGCCGGATCAGCATCTGCAGCACGTTGTGGAGCTACGGTTGAGCCTCGCTCACGATGTCTATGCCCCTTCGGCTACAGTCCCCCAGGTACCCACTTTGGTAGTGGCTGGCGATAGGGACACTATCGCTGAAGGAGCCGACGCCCTGGCTGATCTGGTGGCAAGCCACGGCAATTGGTCGGACTTTGTCTCCCTGCCTGGACGCAATCACGTCAATGCGTTGACCGCGCGTACCTACAAGGACGCCGTCGTCGCCTTCCTTACCCGGTGAACCGTTCTACGGGCGGTCATGCTGCCCCAGACTCGTGCCGAAGTGACCCTGCTAGTGCCGCAGTGATGTTCTGACCTGGACCGCTACCGCAATTGCCCCGAGAACAACTAGCGCCGCTCCCCAGCCGCGCTCCCATTCATGTGAGACGACCCCGGCCACGGTCAGTCCGATCAGCAGCCCGATCAGCAGCGCAAAACCCAGGACGGTCAGGGTCCTCGCTGTCGCCTGAGACCGAGTACGGAGGGCTTCCCCGTAGAGCTGAGCCAGTCCCTCGCTCTGCCACCAACCCAGCACCGCAGCGATGAAAGTCGTCAGGCCCATCCCCCACCCTGGCGAGGGCAGGAACACCGCCGCGAGCAACAGCACTACACCCGCACTGACCAGCACAGTTCCCAGCAGGCGTCGACGACGCTGCAGCGGAAGCCGACTGCCTCTGCGCAGCCGCAACCAGACGATGGCGGCCAACGTCGCCCCGGCCAAAGGCAGCCCGAAGAATGCAGGGCGGCCCAGTGCCAGCCCGGCATCCAGGGCAGTTATCCAGAGACCTCCGAGAATCAGCCCGAAGCACAGCATGACCGGCGCGTACAGACGGTAAAGTCCGTGCCGACTATCGCCAGAAGACCCGCCGGTGGGTCCAGCGTCAGACACCCTTGAACGACGGTCCGTCCAGGTCTGCAGGGCTTCGGCTTGGGCGGTCTCCGCACCGGGAACCGGCGCTGGGACGCGGAGTCGGGCGGCCTCAGTGGATCGTGTAGGAGCCAAGCTCAAGGCCAGAATGGGCAGGACGACTGCGGTGAGCACTGCCGAGGTGATCAGCGCAGCTGAAGGACCCGCTCCGAAACCATGAAGGCTGATGATCACAGCGGCACTGAGAAGCGCCACCTCGTCCGCTTGGGCCTCGGCCATAGCGACTTGTGCGGGGCCTGTCTCGGTATGTGTCCCAGGTACCTTCGAATCCTCACTGATGCCATGCTGTCCTGAGGTCGCGGGTTGGCGCAGAAAGACGGCGGCCGCCGGAGTTGTGAGGCCAGCAAGTAGAGCGAAGCCCACCATGGTCCAATACGTCACTACCGCGGAACTGCCCAGCTGCTGACTCAAGAAATGCTCAGCCGCGCTGACCAGCAGAACCAGAAGCAGCACATGCAGGACAGCCCCGCCGAGCAGGACATTGCGGCTTCCTGCTCGGTCTGCCGCCAGTTGGGCTGCAGAGGGGGCCAGCGCTGTTCCCACCAGCGCGGCCGCCACTGCGGTAGCGATGGTGAAACCAGAGCCGGTGGGGGCAAGGGCCAGTGCAAGTGCCAGTGGCAGCAGCAACGTCGGCACGCGCGAGGTGATGCGCAGAATTGAGGTCCCCGTGCTGTGGATCATCCGGGCAGCTTCACTTTCAGGGTGGAGCCGTTGCGGTTCTTAGTGACCTGCAGCTGAGCCGGAATCTGCCGGTGCATCTCGGTGACGTGACTGACAACTCCAACCCGTCGTCCCTCCCCCTGCAGCCGGTGCAGAGCTGTCATCACCGATTCCAGGGTTTCCTCGTCCAAAGAGCCGAAGCCTTCGTCGATAAAGAGGCTTTCCATGCCGATCCCACCGGATTCAGCCTGCACTACTTCGGCAAGCCCCAGAGCCATAGACAGCGACGCCATAAAGGTCTCACCCCCGGAAAGCGACGATGTGGGACGTTGTTCATCTGAGTGCTCGTCATGGACTTTAAGGTCCAGTCCCTGCTGGCCGCGGCCGCGTTTATCGTCGTCATGGAGCAGCTGGTATCGGCCCTCGGACATGGCATCCAGATGCCGCGAGGCGGCTTCAGCGACTCGCTCGAGCCGTGCGGCCAGAACGAAGGTAGTCAGCGTCATACGCATCGGGTTATCCGGTCCGGCACCGTTGATAGTAGCTGCCAGCTCGGCGCGGCGCAGCTGTTCTGCGGCCACCGTCTGTCGTTCCTGCAGCGCTTCCTCCAGTGACTCGATGCAGCCCTGAACTGCATCGAAGCGGGCTTCGAAGCTGAGCAGATCCTCGCGGCAGGACTCCCAGATCGACTGTCTACGCCGGTTGAGCTCTTCAGCTGCCTCACTTTCTTCGGCCGAGGGCGGCGTGTGGCCGCTCTCGTGCTTGCGGCGGCCTTCGGCAATATCCGGAAAATCCTGCTGGGCAGCCAACCGCTGGCCGGTGGCTTCGTAGTCCTGCACAGCAACAGACAGCTGCTGGAGCTCTTCGGGCTCCAGCAGCGCAGCCTGTACATCCTCGACAGTGTAAAAAACAGACTCGTGAAGCTGTCCCTGGGCTGATTCTTCGGCATTGTCTCGCTGGTTGACCGCAGAGTCGCGGTGCTGAATGCTGGTCCGGGCCGTCTCTGCCAATTTCTGCAGCCCACTCAGGAACTCCAGTCTCGCATGCACGCTGGTGTGCTCTCCGCGCAGGGCCTCGAGTGTCTCAGCCAGGGTCTGCAGTTCAGCGCTGAGCTGCTTCTGCTCGGCAGCCGAAGTCTCGGCTTCGTGGTGCGCCTGACCAGCCTGCTGCTGAGTCTGCGCGAGCTTCTCCTGCAGCTGGACGATTTCCTCCCGAAGCCTGTGCTGGGAACGACGGCGGGCACGCAGTGCCTCTACTGTCTGCTGGCATTGCCGGTGCTGGCGCTGCAGTTCTTCAAGACTGCTGGCAGCGCAGTCTCCGAGCCCCTCGGTGGTCTCCTTCAGATGCTGCTGGGCTGCAGCAAGCTCTGTCTCACTACAGTGAACCTGTTGGCGGCTGAGTTCCAGGTCTTGCTGAGCGGATTCGACCTGATCGACACTGATAGCTTCGGAGTCCGCCCGATAAGGGTGCGGGTGTTCGGTAGAGCCGCAGACTAAACATGGTTCGTCAGCGGAGAGCTTCTGGGCGAGCTGGGCGGCCATATTGGACAGATACTGTGCGGATATTCTGCGGTATGCATCCTCCATCAGCCCCACCCCCGCACGGTTTTTCTCCGTAGTCTCTTCCAGCTGGGCCACGCGCTGTTGTTGGCTGTCGCGGCGGCGAGCAAGCTCCACACGATCAGCCGCCTGCTGGGTGTCCTGCGCCGCGTTCTCAAGCGCGGAGTCCAGCTCTTCCAGGTCCACGAGCTGGGAGTGTTTCTGCTCCAGATCACCGCCCAGCTCTTCGCTCTCGGCGAGCAGTTCCTGGGCGCGCTGCGCCGCAGCGGCGGCTCGCTGTTCAGCCTTGTGCCGCTCGGCGCTGAGCACCCGATGCCGGTCCTCTAAGTCGGATGCGTCCTGCTGGGTCAAACGAGCGCGCAGTCTGATGATCTCCTGGTGCAGGTTCTCGATGGTTGAATCATCTGCATGACCTTCGGTGATGACCGGGCTGTGCGGAATATCCTGCTGGTCTTCTAATGCTGCCTGGAGGTCCTCGGCCGCCTTCTGCGCATGGGCTGTGGCATCAGCTGCGCGCTGCCGGGCCTGGTCGGCCGCGGCAAACCACTGGTTCAGATGGCGGGCCGACTCATGGGCGGCGAGCTTGTCCCGTTGCTTCTGGATATCGGGGCCGTGCGTCTCATGTGCGGTCATCGCCTCCAGATGGGCGCGGTAGGCCTGCAGCTGGCGTTGAGTCTCTCGAATCGCGGCAGCTGCAGCTTCTGCTGCTTCGTACTCCTGCTTAGCCTGGTCTACAGCAGCCTGAAGCGCGGCTCGGTGAGCAGCGGCTCTGGTGGTGACCAGTTCTGCCAGCTGCGCTTCCGCCACGGTCTCCAATCCCGCATCTGGGGGTTCGGTCTCGCCGTGCTCATCCTTGTCTGCCACCTGCAGTGGCGGCACGTTGAGTTCCGCGTCCTTGGTCCCGGTGGCCAACAGTGCCGCCGCATCCCGACGCAAACTAGAACCGAGCATGCTGATCCGGCCATCGATGTCTGCAAGCTGGGCTTCAGTCTCCCGGGAAAGCGCGCGAAGGTGCTCCTCCAGCGCTCGAAACCGATCAGTGTCGAAGAGCTTTTCCAGCAGCGCCTGCTTCTCTCTGCTGCTGGCATGCAGGAACTGAGCGAATGCCCCCTGCGGAAGCAGGATCACCTTGGTGAACTGCGCCATGTCCAGACCGATGATCCGGCGGATCTCATCACTGGCAGCCTGAATTCCGGAGGTCACTGGACGGAACTGCTCGCCGTCGTGCACCTGAAGCATCACCGTCTGATTGATCTGTCGCCACTGCGAAGCGTCACGGACCTGCGGGCGCAGGTACTGCGGGGTGCGGCGAATCCGGTAGCGCTGCTCTCCCCGACTAAACACCAACGTGACAAAGGGCTCGCGGGAAGCGGGGGCATGGTGGGACTTCAGCAGGTTCTTATCCCGCTCTCCCGGCACATCCCCGTAGAGCGCGAAGGTGATGGCATCAAGGACCGAGGTCTTGCCCGAACCTGTCCGGCCTTGCAGCAGGAATAAGCCGTCCTGGCCCAGGGCGTCAAAGTCAACGGTTTCTTCTCCGGGGAAAGGCCCGAAGGCGCAAAGTGTCAGCTCATGCAGCTTCACCGGCACGCACCTCCTGAAACGCCTGCGAAATCAGTTCCACCTCGTCGGTATCTGCACGCCGGTCTCGGACGTGCTCCAGGAAGGCGGCAACGGTGTCGACGTCGTTGCTGGCCGACTCCACTTTGTGCGAATAGGTGCTCGAGGACCTCACCCGCCCGGCGCCCTCGTAGCTGAAAACCGCCAGATACGGATATGCCTCCTTGATGCGCTGATGAGCGCGTTCGGGGCGCTGCGGATCAGTGAGCCTGACCTGCACATAGGCATCAGCCCATTGCGTGAGAGTCTCATCGGCTAGCACTTCGGCGATTTCTCCACGCAGCTTCTTCACCGGTCGGCCAATCCGCCAATCCAGTGCCGTGGCGCTGATGCCCTCTTCGGTGCTGGTCTCCAAGAGCCAGGCGCCTTTGGCCTGCTCGGATTCGGAGAAGGAATACGTCAGCGGTGAACCGCTGTAGCGCACACTGGCGTTGAGTTGCTGGCGGCCGTGCAGATGGCCCAGCGCGACGGCGTCGAAGCCGTCAAAAGTCTCCAGTGGGACAACTGAGAGCCCGCCGATGCTGTCTTCGTGGTGCTCCGGGGACTCCCCTGCTGGCGCGTCTACGCCGATATTGCGCTCAGAGTCCGAGGCCGTTCCCTTAGCAGCGAAGAGGTGCGCCATCAGGATGACCCGGGCGCCGTCGTCCTCGCGTTGGTTGAGGTCCTCCCGGATCCTGCCGATGACCGCTTCCATCACCGCCGTGTGGTTGGCCCGGGCGCAGCCCAACTGAGCGGCATAGAGCTGCGGCTCCAGATACGGCACGCCGTAGACCAGCACCGGTCCGGTCTCATCGGCCAGTTCAATGGGCTGCCAGGCCTCCTCCAACGAACTGCGGATATGAACCCCAGAGGAGGCCATCAGGCCGCGCGCGAAGCCCAGCCGGGCGGCCGAGTCATGATTGCCCGAGGTGATGATGACTTTGGCTCCCAGGGCGACAAGCCTGGTGAGGCAGTCCTCCAGAGCTGTCACCGCCCATTCGGGAGGAAGCGCCCGATCATAGACATCCCCGGAGATCAGCACTACATCCACCTGCTGCTCCTGCACGGTCTGGCACACCGTGTCCAACATCTCCTCCTGTTCAGCGCGCAGCGAGTAGCCGTGGAAGCCACGTCCCAAATGCCAGTCAGAAGTGTGCAGGAACCGCATGTCCCCCACGTTATCGGCCAGCTCCGACATCGGCTCGCGCCACTCCGTGACAGCATCTGGCTTGAAGCCCTGTCCTGGGTTGAAGCCCTGCCCCGCACTAGAGCTTCGGTACGCTTAGTCCCTGTGAATGACGCCCTCGTGATCTCCCGTCTCCGTTCGGTCCTGCTCGCTGGCCTGCCGCGCAGCTCCCCGGGTACTGCGGTTCCCATTCATGGTGAAACTTTGCACCAGCTGTGCCTGACCGAGGGGCTGCTGGAACTGCTGGACTTCACCCGGCATGGCAGCGCGGCAGATCCGCTGGCATGTATGTGGTTGGCCTCACTGCGGTGGTACAAGCTGCTCCATGGCAGCTTCCCGTTGAATGCCCCGCAGCCCCCGCAGCAGCCGGTGGACCATGGTCTGACCGTGCTGAAGGACGCCGGGGCGCTGCACATCCTGCCTGGTACCGCTGACGCGTCCCTGCGCGGATTGGCTTCTGGGGACATGGGCTACCCCAGTAGCCCTGCTCAGCCACAGGAAACAGCGGATGCGGTGCTGATCCGAATACTGCCCATTGGGCTGGTGCCCTATATTGAGGACCAGATGCGTCGCAGCTGGGCCGAACAAGCCGTCGCCCTGACCCACGGGCACCCCGATGTAGTGGAGACCGCACAGCAGCTGGTGACAGCCGTCCACCGTCTTGCCGCGGGAGAACCCTTCGAC
>NZ_HG005165.1:227046-234589 GCF_000455245.1 Nesterenkonia massiliensis
TGTCGGACCTGCTGAGCGTGGTGGTGGAGGATCTGGCCGACCGCAGGGAGACCGTCACCGCGCCGCGCTGAGGGCCGCGGGCACCAGGTGCTGCGGCCATGCAGACCCCAGCGTCTGGCGGAAGTCAGCTTCGCTGAAGATCTGAATGTTCTGTCCTGCGGCCCTGCGGCGCAGCGCTTCGCGTGCTTTGCGCGCAGTCAGCGGCGGGGATGGTTCCGCCATCTCTAGGTCAGCATGTTCATAGCCGTCGCCGATCACTAACAGCGTGGTCCCCGCGGTCACCCGCGAGGACGTCAATGCCCCGTGGTCGGCGGCCAGTTGCTTGGCATCCGGGCGGGGAATCGCCAGATTGCCGGTAAAGACGATCTGCTGGCCGAACAGCGGGTGCTGGGGATCAGCATCTGCCCGCGGCAGCGGGTTCCGCCCTTCATCCTGCCAGCGCATCAGATCCGGCAGGCTGCTGGGATCGATTCCGGGAACCCGGGAGTCGAAGAGATGCGCATAGGCGCGCACCTGGCGGGTCGCTCGGGATTCATAGCGGCGCTGGCCGGTCCAGGGTTCAAGTTCTTCGGCCTCGATCTGGTTGGAGCTGAAGAGCTCGTGGAGATTGCTGATCCCGCGCCGTCGGGAAATATCAACGACGACGGCGGCTGCCGCCCGAGCATCCTCGAGCGCCCAGTGATGGTGTTGCAGATCAAATCCGGCTTCTGCTGCAGCGTGCGGCAGTGCGTGCGAGGCCAGATTGTAGTTGGCCCGGGAGAGCCGCACCGAGCACAGGCAGCGCAGCCCCGGGGAGTCCATTCCGGATACTTCCAGGGCGGCTTCGAAGACTTCGATGTCGAAGCTCGCGTTATGCGCCACCAGGGTGTCCTCGCCGATGAACTCCATCATCGCTGCGAAATGATCGGCGAATCGCCCGGCGCTGCGCGCCTGGGCTTCGGTGATTCCGTGGATGGACACGTTCCGAGGATCGAAACGGTCGAAACCCTCTGGCGGGCGCATTGTGGTGTAGAAGGAGTCCACTTCTTGACCGTTGCGGACCTTCACCAGGCCCACTGCACAGGGCGAGCCGCGGAAGCCGTTGGCGGTTTCAAAATCGACTGCGGTGAAGCTGGGACCCTGGTGAGCCTCAAGGTCCTGTGGGGTACTGCCGGCCTGAGTCACGCGGCCAGCGCCTCCACAATATGAGGTACCAGCGCGGTGAAGGCTTTACCTCGGTGGGAGATGGCATTCTTCTCTGCCATGCTCAGCTGCGCGCAGGATCGGGTCTCTCCCACTGGCTGCAGTATGGGGTCGTAGCCGAAGCCACCCTCACCAGCTTCAGCAGTGAGCAGGGTGCCTTCCAAGCGTCCTTCCGCGGTGAACTCCTGACCATCCGCGGTGACCAGGGAGGCCACGCAGATGAACACAGCAGAGCGGTGTTCCGGGCCGATATCGGCCAGCTGCTGCAACAGCAGCCGTCGGTTGTTCTCATCACTGGCCTGCTGCCCGGCCCAACGGGCCGAGAAGATCCCCGGAGCTCCGCCGAGAACCTCAACCGCCAGGCCGGAATCATCGGCCACCGCCGCCAGTCCGGTCTGCGCGGCGACGGCGCGGGCCTTCAGCAGGGAGTTCTCACGGAAGGTCACACCGGTCTCTGGGACATCGGAGCATCCTGCAGTGGCAGCATCAACAACTGCTGCCGCCGGGTCGAAGCCGCTGAGTCCCTGCAGCTGCGGCTGGGCTGCCAGCAGCGCGCGAAACTCCCGGACTTTGCCCTGATTATGAGTGGCCAGCACTATGCGGTGGTTCATGAGGAAAGCGCCCCGCGCTGAATCTGAGCCAGCTGGTCAGTGCCGGTCAGGGCAAGATCGAGCAGCTCATTGAGCTGATCGCGTGAGAAGGGGGTGCCCTCAGCGGTGCCCTGGACTTCCACGAAGTCGCCGGACCCGGTGACCACCACGTTCATATCAGTGCCGGCAGTGGAGTCCTCGGTATAGGGCAGGTCCAGTACCGCGGTGCCATCGGGCAGCACTCCCACGGAGACTGCCGCCACAGAGTCAGTCAGTACCTCAGCGCGCTTGGCGATATGGCGCTCACCGCGCGCCCATTCCACCGCGTCGGCCAGGGCCACAAAAGCACCGGTGATAGCGGCAGTACGTGTGCCGCCGTCGGCCTGAAGCACATCACAGTCCAGGGTGATCATGTTCTCCCCGAGGGCTTTCATATCCACCACGGCACGAAGTGAACGGCCGATCAGCCGGGAGATCTCGTGAGTGCGTCCACCGATTTTACCCTTGACCGACTCCCGGGAATTGCGGGTGTTGGTAGCACGCGGGAGCATCGCGTACTCGGCGGTGACCCACCCGGTGCCCTGTCCGCGCATCCAGCGCGGCACATCGGATTCAAAGCTCGCGGTGCACAGCACACGGGTGTTGCCGAATTCGATCAGCGCGGAGCCCTCGGCATGCGAGGACCAGCCCCTGGTGATGGACACCTCTCGCAGCTGATCCACGGCACGGCCGTCGGCACGGATGTAGTTCTCGGACACAAATACTCCTTCGCACTTCGGCCGGGTGTGATGGTCTAGCCCCGGCCTAACCCTCAAATGTCGTACGTGACCCCTGAGACGGCCACTGCCAGGTCGCCGTCGTACTCCCGTGCCGCATAGGCCATCAGCACCTGATGGTCTGTCCAGACGGGGATATGGGTCAGCAGCAGCCGCTTGGCCCCTGCCTGTGTACCGGCGGCACCGGCACGTGAACCATTCAGATGCACCCCTTCGAGGTGGTCGTCGCGGCCATCTTCGAAAGCCGCCTCGCACAGAAACAAGTCGGAGTCCCTGGCCGCCTCCACCAGTCCCTCACAGGCGTCGGTATCCCCAGAGTAGGCCACCGTGGTGACACGCCCGTCGTCCTCGGTGCACTCCACGCGCAGTGCGTAGGGCTCGGCCACAGGATGGCGGACCGGAACCGGAGTGATCCGGAAGGGGCCGATCTCCACCGGCACACGAGGCTGCCAGGTATTGAAGTGGAAGTCAGGGTGCATGCCCGGATCCGGATCCATGTCATAGGCTGCGGCGATACGCTCATCAGTTCCGCTGGGACCGTATACCGGAATCCGCTCCGCAGGCCAGCCGCCGGGCCGCCAGCGCACGGCCACATGCAGACCGCAGAGATCCATATAGTGATCCGGGTGCAGGTGGGACAGACAGACGGCGTCGAGAGTCTCCAAGGCGATGTGCTGCTGCAGGGCGCCGAGAGCGCCGCTGCCCAGATCCAGGATGATCCTCCAGGTACGACCCTGATACTCCGCCGTGAGCAGATAACACGACGCCGGAGACTGCGGTCCTGGGAAGGATCCGCTGCATCCGATGATCGTCAACCTCATAGATGATCCAGCCTTACGCTCTGCGGCGAGCCTCGGTTCGCTCCGGCAAGCATAGCGGGGGTGATTCGCTGGATCACACCAGTGGGGTAAGTCTCTGTCACATGAGCGACTTGCTCGACGCTGTCGACCTCGGGACCCAGGAAGCGCTGAGCCAGGCGCTGGAACTGATCGGCGTCCCCGGTGGAGAGGAAGGTCCGGGTGGCAGCGGCCTTGAGGTCCTCGCCCGTGCTCTGCCGGAGCAGGTCCTCTCTGGTGAGCGCACGGTAGAGGTCTTTCGCGGTCTCCTCAGCGGAGGAGACCAAGGTGATGTCCTCCCCCATCACATAGGAGAGCACCCCGGTCAGCAGCGGATAGTGGGTGCAGCCCAGCACTAGGGTGTCCACTCCGGCGGCTTTCAACGGGGCCACGTACTCCTCGGCCGCTGACAGAAGCTGGGGACCGGAGGTGATGCCGCGCTCTACGAAATCTACAAACCGCGGGCAGGCCGCTGAGGAAATCTGCAGCTGAGGAGCTGCCGCGAAGGTGTCCTCATAGGCACGAGAACCGATGGTGGCCTGGGTGCCGATGACCCCGATCCGACCGTTGCGGGTGGCAGCCACTGCCCGGCGCACTGCCGGCTGAATCACCTCGACAACGGGAATCCCATAGCGCTGGGTATAGCGCTCTCGAGCATCGCGCAGCACTGCGGCGGAGGCGGAGTTGCAGGCGATGACCAGTGCTTTGACACCGTTTTCCACCAGTTCGTCCATGATCCCCAGCGCGTGGGCACGAACCCGGGCGATAGGCAGCGGCCCATAAGGACCGTGTGCGGTGTCTCCGATATAGATGATGGACTCATCCGGTAGCTGGTCCAGGACGGCGCGGGCTACGGTGAGCCCACCGACGCCGGAGTCAAAGATCCCGATCGGTGCACTGACCTGCTTCACTCGGCACCTTCCTCAGCACTGCCGATCTCGTCACCATCGTCGGGCAGCAGCTCAAGCATCGCTGAGAACAGTGTCTCCTGCAGCCAGGTGGTGAAGGCATATACCTCGGCCATGAACTGTTCGGTAGTTGCTGCCTGCGAAGTGCCGGCCATCTGGTGGATCTGTTCAGCGTCGGCCTCATCTTCGATACCTAAGCGTGTGGCCAGGGTCAGCCGGACATCGTTGAGGGCGCGGCCGAAGATCGGGGCCTGCTCTTCGGTCAACGTGACGGGATCTGATTCCAGCAGCATGCGTGCAGTCCGCAGGTCAGCGAGCTTGGACTCCCTTAAAGACGCTTCGGTGAGCCTGCGCAGCTGCGCCGCTTCCTGGGGGTCTTCAGCGGCTTCGGGCAACAGCCGCGCCAAGACCGGATCCTCCGGTGCTGATAGACCGGCAGGCTCAGCCTCCTGGGCGGCCGCTGAATCGTCAAGACCGACCCCGAGCCCGGCAAGCTCTCGGCGAAAGTGGGCGAAGACGTCATCACCGGCAGCCGAACCCTGGTCTGCTGCGCTTTCGGCCGCGCCGTCGGTAATCTGCTCGCCGCGACGTTCCAGCAGGGAGATGACATCGGCGCAGAGCTGCGAGATCAGCCGCCGTTCATGGGCCTCGAGGTCTGCCTTATAGCCACGGGTGGTCGCCCGGAATGCACGTGCCACTTAGGTCAGGCCTCTTCCAGGGTGGCCTGCAGCCCGTAGTTATGCATGGCGGTCACGTCACGCTCCGCCTTTTCCTTGGGGCCTGTGGCCACCACCGCACGGCCATCATGGTGGACTTCGAGCATGAGCTTATGGGCGCGTTCCTTGGAGTGGCCGAAGTAGCTGCGGAAGACCCATGCCACATAGGACATCAGGTTCACCGGGTCGTTCCACACCACCACGTTGTAGGGACGCTGGGCAGCGAGCATGCCGCGAAGCTGGGTGTCGAGGTCAGTATCCTCGCGAGTGAGCGTGGATCCATGGGCTGAACTCATAGCTGCCATTCTACGGCGGTGGAGGTCTCCAGCGCGCCGCCCTGTGCGCTGCACTGGGCCACCACGCTGGGTCGCAGCGTCCTGGGCCGCACCCGCCAACAGCCCCGAGCCCCGGTATTCGTGGTGAGCAGCCTGCTGCGGACCTAGGATGGGTGACGATGAACACCTCAGACTCTGCCCAGCGCTCTGCTAGTACCGTCCGGCACGACCCTGATACTGCCAGCCACTCATCGGCCCCGCTGCTTTCCACCTCACTGCTGACCGATCAGTATGAACTGACTATGGTGCAGGCGGCCCTGCGCTCGGGTGCAGCGCACCGGCGGTGTGTCTTTGAGGTATTTACTCGGCGCCTTCCGGAGGGCCGGCGATACGGCGTGGTGGCTGGTACCGGGCGGGTGCTGGAGGGTCTGGAGAAGTTCCGCTTCGGCGATGCCGAGCTGGGCTTCCTGCGTGAGCGCGGAGTTCTGGATGAGCAGACGCTGGACTACCTGGCGGACTACCGCTTCACCGGGACCATGCACGGTTATGTCGAGGGCGAGGTTTATCTGCCGCACTCCCCCATCCTGCGCGTGGAGGCCAGTTTCGCGCAGGCCTGTGTCCTGGAGACTTTTGTGCTCTCAGTGCTCAATCATGATTCGGCCATTGCCTCTGCTGCCTCCCGCATGGTGATGGCCGCTGATGGCCGCCCGTGCGTGGAGATGGGATCACGCCGCACCAATGAAGGCTCCGCTGTGGCCGCAGCCAGGGCCGCGGCAGTGGCCGGTTTCAGTGCGACCTCGAACCTCGAGGCCGGACGCCGGTTCGGCATCCCCACCCTGGGTACCGCCGCTCATGCCTTCACGCTGCTGCATGATTCCGAGGAAGAGGCCTTCGCCGCCCAGGTGGAGGCCTTCGGACCGGGGACAACTCTGCTGGTGGACACCTATGATGTGGAGACAGCGGTGCGTTCGGCGGTGAAGATTGCCGGGCCGAAGCTAGGAGCCGTGCGGCTGGATTCCGGCGATCTGGTCGAGCAGGCTCACAGTGTGCGTGCACTGTTGGATTCCCTGGGCAATCGGGAGACCCGCATCATCGTGTCCTCTGATCTGGATGAGCACGCCATCGCCCGGCTTGCTGCAGCCCCGGTGGACTCCTACGGGGTGGGGACCCGCCTGGTGACCGGCTCGGGTGCGCCCACCGCTTCGATGGTCTACAAGCTGGTGGAGCGCGACGACGACGCCGGCAACCCGGTAGCGGTGGCCAAGGCGAGCACCGGCAAGACCAGCCATGGAGGTGCCAAGCAGGTGCTGCGCAGCATTGATGACCATGGACGAGCTGAAGCTGAGGTCATTGCCTCGGTCGGTTCTCCCGAGGAAGCCGGCTATATGGGCCGCGCCCTGCAGGTGCCGTTGGTGATCGATGGGGTGGTTCAGCCCGGCTTCACCGGCGCGGAGGGTGTGCAGCGTGCCCAGCAGCGGCATCAAGAATCGGTGGCGGAGCTGCCCGCCGATGCGCATCGGCTTTCTGCGGGCGAGCCGGTGATCCCCACTGTTTTCCTCTGAGTGCTTGAGTCCATAGACTGCTCTTATGGCTGAGGCGCTCATTATTGTTGATGTTCAGAACGATTTCTGCGAAGGCGGGACTCTGGCCGTCACCGGCGGTGCTCAGGTCGCGGCTGAGATCAGCGAGTTCCTAGAGGACAACCACGCCGAATACGACGCGATCGTGGCCACCCAGGACTGGCATATTGACCCGGGTAAGCACTTTGCAGAGTCCCCGGACTTCCAGACCAGCTGGCCGGTTCACTGCGTGGCTGGCACCCCCGGAGCTGAGCTGCACCCGGATCTGGATACTGACCACATCGAGGCGCGCTTCCTCAAGGGCCTCTACGACGACGGCTACTCAGGTTTCGAAGGACGCCTCGGGGAGCCCGAGCGGGTGGGCATCTTGGAGGGCGAGAAGGGCATCAGAGTGGAGCCGGGCGACGTCGTTTCCTCCACTGCGCCGGATCTGGACAGCTGGCTGCGTAGCCAGGACATTGACGCTGTCACCATTGTGGGAATCGCCACCGATCACTGCGTGCGCGCCACGGCACTTGATGCTGCGGAGAATGACTACCGGGTGCGGGTTATCACGGATCTGACGGCAGCTGTGGACAAAGACCAGCTGGAGGAGACATACGAGGAACTGCGCGAGGCTGGCGTGGAGCTGCTGATCCTCGAGGACCTGTAGCCAGCGTGTCTCCCACGCCCGGGGTTTG
>NZ_HG005165.1:234615-245874 GCF_000455245.1 Nesterenkonia massiliensis
GTTTGGCGCCCAGGATGAAACAGAAGCCGTGCTTGAGGACAACCTGACCGCTGTCGCCCACTTTCCGTTCCACTCGGTCCAAGGTCACCTCGGGCGCTTTCGGGACACGCCTTCGCGGAGCAGCTTCACCTCCAGCCGGCGCGGGTCGGCCAGATCATCCCACCCCCAGCGCGCCACCCGACGTCCGGTATCGCGCAGTGCTTCTTCCCGCCGTACCTGGTTCCAGTAAACTTCGCCGGCTCGTGCCCCGGATAGCCGAGCGGCCTCGGTGAACTTGATCCGACCATCGAACTCACCGACAACTCCATCCGCAGGCCACTCAAAGTCCAGCCGTGCGGTGCTGCCATCTGCCAGTCTCACCACGTTCTGCAGTTCGGGGGTCGCGAAACCGAGTTCGTCGATGAGAACGCGCGACCGAGATTCCCCAGGTGACTCGCTCAGCGGATTCGCGAATTCAGCCGCCCATGTCCACGCACTGCGTGCCCGTTGGGACCACAGCCACTGCTGGGCGCTCATGAGTTCATCGGCAGTGACCTGACCAGCACTCACCCGCTCTACCGTCAGCCAGCCACGAGAATCAGCGCCAGCGGCGAACACTGCATCCAGGGCGACGACGGCTTCTTGCTTGCCCATCCGTGGAACCGTGTCGATGAGCACCATGGCCAACGGTTCTACCTTGACCCGCGCTGGGGCCCCGTTGTCATAAGTGATTCCGGGAACCTCGACGGTGTGAGTGTTGCCTCGCACAGCTCGCCAGTAACTCTGCCGCACTTCCTCTGCGGCATCACCGCGGGGAACCGGCGGCGCGAGGGCGCGTAGCGGCATTCGGCGTTGAATGGCCTGAGTCTGCAGATTCCCGCACAGCGGCCGGGTACCCACCTCGGAGGTTCCCATAGCGCGGATATGCACTGCCCGCGGCACAGCGATGAGCGGAACCCCATAAAGGACTAATGCAGTCTCGCGGCAGAAGATCCGCTCCGGACGTTGGAGTCCGACGGCGGCCGTCATGGCCCGATGCTGTTTCCATACTGGCGCTTGTGTCCATTCATCACGGCGTATGAAGACTGAAGGGCGTAACGCGAGTAGTTCACCGCGCCGGACAGCACGCATTGTCGTTGACCGAGAGTGACCGTCAACGCGCGGGTGGATGAGGCGAATCGTCACCTTTACAGCTTCCCGCGCTACGGACTGTTCAGCGAGCACGAATCGGAGACTGTGGAAAACGCACCGACGGGATCTGCACCTCGAGACCCAAACAGGGCTCCCGCACCGGCTTCACGCCCTAGTTTTGTTTCACTTAGGCCCAGTTACAGCCGGGGCCTGAAACAAAACTAGGGGCGCGAGGGGACAACGCGTTACTTCATTCCAACAAACCACTGCTGCAGCTTCTTCAGCCGTGCCTCCAGCTGGGACTGCGTGGCTTGTCCCACCGCAGGTCCGCCGCAGGCATCCCGAAGCTTATTGTGAATGCTGCCCTGGTGCATGCCGGTCTTGGCCGAATAGGCGGAGACAGATTTATTGAGCTTATTGCGCAGCGATTTCAACTGCCTATGGTCCACCACGTTCTCAGCCTGCTGCTGCGCGTCCGCTGGCCGACGCTTAAGCTGCTCCGCTTGATGTTTACGCAGCAGGGTAGAGACCTGCTCCGGCTCCAGCAGACCCGGCAGACCCAGGAAGCCCAGCTCTTCCTCGGAACCGAGGTCCCCGCCGAGACCGAATTCATCGCCGTCGAAGAGCACCTTATCGAAGGCTGCGTTGGAGCCAATGGCCGCAAAGGAACCCTTCGTCAGCTCCTCGCTGGCACGCTCCTGCTTCTCTGCCGCGGCCAGCAGATCCTCCTCAGGCATCTCCCCCTCAGCAGGAGTGGACACCTGAAGAGCATGGTCGCGCTCGGCTTCCATCTCATTAGCCAGATCAGTCAGCACCGGCACCGAGGGCAGGAACACGCTGGCTACCTCGGCCTTCTTGCGCAGCCGCACAAAGCGGCCCACCGCCTGGGCGAAGAACAGGGCTGTTGAGGTCGATGTCGCGTACACCCCTACACACAGTCGCGGCACGTCCACGCCCTCGGAGACCATGCGCACTGCCACCATCCACAGCTTCGAGCCGTCCTGGCTGAAGTCTTCGATGCGCTGCGAGGCATCCTTATCATCGGAGAGCACCACTGTGGTCTTCTGGCCGGAAAGCCGCTCCAGCTGAACCGCATAAGCGCGGGCCGATTCGTGATCGGTGGCGATCACCAAGCCGCCGGCGTCATCGATTCTGTCCCGCACTTTCAGCAGCCGCTGGTGAGCGGCCTTGAGCACCGCAGGAATCCACTCGCCCTCAGGGTTGAGCGCGGTGCGCCAGGCATGGGCGACAATGTCCTTAGTGGCGGCCTCACCGAGGCGGGCCTCCATCTCCTCACCCGCTGCGGTGCGCCAGCGCATATTGCCCGAATAGGCCATGAAGACCACCGGGCGGACCACACGGTCCTTCAGCGCCGGCCCGTAGCCATAGGAGTAGTCAGCCTTGGAGCGCAGGACACCGTCGGCGTCCTCGACATAGTCCACGAACGGGATCGGCGAGCTGTCCGAGCGGAAGGGCGTGCCGGTCAGCGCCAGGCGCCGCACCGCGGGCCCGAAGGCTTCGCGCACGCCGTCGCCCCAGCTCAGTGAGTCACCGGCATGGTGAATCTCATCGAAAATCACGAAGGTCCGTGCCGCCTCGGTCTTATTGCGGTGCAACGCAGGCTTATTGGCCACCTGCGCATAGGTCACCGCCACACCGATGAACTGCCGGCCGTGCCGACCATCAGAGTTCTTGAAGTTCGGATCGATGCTCAGACCCACACGTGCAGCGGCGTCGGCCCACTGGCGCTTGAGATGCTCGGTGGGAGCCACCACGTAGATGCGGTTGATCTCCCCTGATTCCACCAACATCTTCGCCACACGCAGCGCGAAGGTGGTTTTACCTGCGCCAGGGGTGGCCACCGTGAGGAAGTCCCGCGGGGACCGCTGGATGTAGAGGTCTAGGGCCTCCTGCTGCCACTGGCGCAGTGTGCCAGCAGTGCCGTGGGCGGCACGGTGCGGATAGGCAGGAGGCAGCTGGGAACCAACGTCAGTACCGACGTCGAACAGGGTGGGGCCTGCCTCCGGGTGAGGGGTGTTCACGCCTCAGTTCTTGCCGAAGCCGAAGAAACCGCGGCCGCGTCCCTTACCTGAGGAGTCGTCGCCCCCGGAGGAGAATCCTTCGTAGATCTCCTTGCACTCGGGGCAGACCGGGAACTTCTTGGGGTCACGTGATGGCACCCAGACCTTGCCGCACAGGGCGACGACGGCGCCGCCCTCCAGTGCGGACTCCATGATCTTGTCCTTCTTCACGTAGTGCGAGAAGCGCTCGTGATCGCCGGGCTCAGAGAGCTGCTCCTGGTGCTGCCGCTCAATAGTGGCGGCTCCGCCTCCAGCAGGGGCAGCCGGGTCAGCAGTGTGCATGCGGAACAGATCGGCAGGGGACATCATGTACTCCAGTTTAGCGAAGCGCCGTCGGACGTTCCAGGGCGAGCGTAATCAGTTCGGTGATCAGATCCGGGAAGTCGATGCCGCTGGCCTTCCACACCTGCGGATACATGCTGATCGGAGTGAATCCGGGCATGGTGTTGACCTCATTGATGATGATCTGACCATCGGGGGTGTAGAAGAAATCCACCCGGGAAATGCCCTCGGCGTCGAGGGAATCGAAGGCCACCACAGCCTGTCGGCGGATCTCCGCGGTGGCTTCTTCGGGCAGCTCAGCGGGGCAGGAGAGATCAGCTGCGGTGTTATCGGTGTATTTTGCGTCGAAGTCATAAAAATCATGCGCAGCAGAGCCGTCATGGACTGCGATCTCCCCCAGCAGTGATGCCCGGGCCGGGGCGCCGGCGCGTCCGCCGAGCACGCCGCATTCGATCTCGCGGCCGATGATGCCTTCTTCCACCACGATCTTCGGATCGTGCTTCCGGGCTGCCTCCAGTGCCTCCTCCAGCTGCTCCCAGCGCTCCACCCGGGTGATGCCCATGGAGGAACCGGCACGAGCGGGTTTCACGAACACTGGAAGTTCCAGGGTCTTTACGCGCTCAAGGGCAGCCTGCGGGTCCTGGCTCCACTGCCGGGCGGTGATGGTCTCCCACCGGCCCACCTGCAGTCCTGCAGCTTGGAAGGCGAGCTTCATGAAGTGCTTATCCATGCCCACCGCCGAGGTCAGCACACCGGCGCCCACATAGGGCAGCCCCACCAGTTCCAGCAGCCCCTGCAGGGTGCCGTCTTCGCCGAAGGGGCCGTGCAGCAGCGGAAGCACCACATCTACAGACCCCAAGGAGGTGGTGGTTCCGTCCGGGTGAATCTCCAGCAGCTGGGCGCCGCGGTCTGCGCTTCCGCCTGCCCCGGCGTGCAGCTGCACACTGGATTCGGTGGGCAGCACCCGCGGCAGCTCGGCTCCGCTGAAGCTGTGGGTGCGCGGATCAATCGCCGGACGGGTCCACTGCCCGGTGGCGGTGATGCCGATCTCTACGACGTCGAAGCGTGCGGTATCGATGGCGCTGAGCACTCCCGCGGCTGTCACACAGCTCACCGCGTGTTCCGATGATTGACCTCCATAGAGCACCAGCACCCGTGGTTTGGTGCTGCTCTGGGGGTGTTCGGAGGTGGGAGTCTCTGCCATGGGGCTCACTTTCCTTCCGCCGCGTGCGCTGCAGCTGCGGCCGCATCTGTGGCGGCGGCTTTGGGGTGTTCAGCTTTCAGATCCCGTGCCAGCAGCAGGGAGGCAATGTTGTCCACGGAGAGTTTGCCCTCTAGCACGGCCACTACGGCCTCGCAGATAGGCATCTCCACCTCGTGGGTGCGGGCAAGTTCCAGCACGGCGGCACCGGATTTCATGCCTTCGGCAGTCTGAGTCAGCTGCTGGGTGACCTCATCTGCGCTGAGGCCTTCACCCAGCAGTCGCCCTGCGCTGCGGTTGCGGGACAGCGGCGAGGCGCAGGTGGCTACCAGGTCGCCGAGCCCGGCCAGTCCGGAGAAGGTCTCCAGGCGTCCGCCGAGCTTCAGCGCCAGCCGGGTAGTCTCGGCCAGGCCGCGGGTGATGACCGAGGCTTTGGAGTTATCCCCCAACTGTTGTCCGTCGCAGATCCCCACCGCCAGGGCGATCACGTTCTTCACGATGCCGGCGATCTCTACGCCGGTGACGTCGGTGTTGGTGTAGGGGCGGAAGTAGTGGTTATTGCAGGCGGTGGCGATCCGTTCAGCCACGGCCACATCCCGGCAGGCCACCACTGAGGCGGTGGGTTCCTCCCGGGCGATCTCCATGGCGAGATTCGGGCCGGAGGCCACTGCGATCTGGTCATCGGGCAGGCCGAGTTCCTCAGCGATGACCTCGCTCATGCGCATATCGGTCCCGCGTTCGAGTCCTTTGATGAGGGACACGACGACGGCGCCGGGCGCCAGCGTATCTCTGACCTGGCCCAGGTGGCTGCGCAGGCTCTGGGCGGGCAGGGCCAGCACCACGATCTCTGCCCCGTCGACTGCAACGCTGAGATCGCTGGTGGCTGTGATGGTCTCAGGCAGCGCGATCTCGCCCAGGTAGGTGCTGTTGGTATGCCGGGAAGTGATCTCCTCGGCCACCTCAGCTCGGCGTGCCCAGAGCACGACGTCGGTGGCCTCGGTATTGCTCAGGGCGGCGTCGGCAAGCACTTTGGCGAAGGTGGTGCCCCAGGAGCCTGCGCCGAGTACAGCAATCCGGGTCATCCCTGCGACTCCTGCTGTGCTGCATCACCGGTGTCACGGGCCTCGCGCTGCGCCTCACGTGCCCGCAGCTGGCCTCGCGGCACACGCTGGTTCAGGGCTCGGTCCCAGATCAGCTCCGGAGCAGGTTCCCCACGCAGTTGGGCGACTCCGGCAGTCAGCGCCTCTTCGACCCGCTCAGTAGCAGTGGCCAGGATGGTCCTGGTCAGTGGTTTGCCGCGCAGGTCCTCCAGGTCGATGGGGTCCCCCACCTGCAGCGCATAGCGGGTGCGGGGAAAGATCTTCGGCGCCTTGGCGTACTGCGGAAAAAAGTCCTGCACGCCCCAGTGCGTGATGGGGATCAGCGGAGCTCCGGTGTTCAGGGCCAGGCGCGCAGCGCCGGTTTTTGACCGCATGGGCCACAGTTCGGGGTCCCTGGTCAGGGTGCCTTCGGGATAGATCACGATGGCGCCGCCCTCGGAGAGCACCTGCTGTGCGGTCTCCAAGGAACGTCGCGCCTCACCGCGGTCTGCCCGTGCCACCGGAATCTGCTGCAGCCCGCGCAGTGCAGCACCTAAGACAGGCACGCGGAACAGCGAGTCCTTGGCCATCATATGCGGGGTGTTTCCGGCAGCGTAGATGGCGTGGGCCACCGCCACCGGGTCGACTTCGCTGATGTGGTTGGAGACGGCGATGTACCCGGTATCTGGCAGCTTCTCCAGGCCCTGCCAGTCCTTGCCCATCAGGACGTTTATCGCGGGACGGACGACGACGGCCGCCGCCCGGAAGGCTGGTGTGGTGCGTCGTCGTCTCATGGTGCCCAAGCTTACCGGCCTTGGTCTGCGGCGATAGCTCACTTCTCGGCGATAGAGATGTCTGCGCCGAGTGCTTCGATCTTTGAGATGAAGTGTTCGTAGCCGCGCGAGATGATCTCGATACCGGTCACAGTGGAGGTGCCCTGGGCCGCCAGAGCTGCGATGAGGTGGGAGAATCCGCCGCGCAGGTCTGGGATGTCGATATCGGTGCCCTTGAGCTCTGAGGGACCGGAGATCACTGCTGAGTGCAGGAAGTTGCGCTGACCAAAACGGCAAGGGTTGGAGCCCAGGCATTCGCGGTGCAGTTGGATGGAGGCGCCCATGCGCTTGAGCGCCTCGGTGAAGCCGAAGCGGTTCTCGTAGACGGTCTCATGGACGATCGATACGCCGTGGGCCTGAGTCAGGGCCACCACCATGGGCTGCTGCCAGTCGGTCATGAAGCCGGGGTGAACATCGGTTTCCAGCACCAGGGGCTGCAGCTGGCCGCCGCCGTGCCAGAAGCGGATGCCTTCATCGTCCACCTCGAACTCACCGCCGATCTTGCGGTAGGTGTTCAGGAAGGCGGTCAGATCCCGCTGAGCTGCACCGTGGACGTAGATATCACCTTCGGTGACCAGCGCTGCGGAGGCCCACGAGGCGGCCTCATTGCGGTCGGGAATCGCCCGGTGCTTGAAGCCTGAGAGCCGGGAGACGCCCTCGATGCGAATGGTGCGGTCGGTGTAGACCGTAATGATCGCGCCCATCTGCTGCAGGATGGCGATCAGGTCATGGATCTCTGGCTCCACTGCCGCGTTCTTCAGCTCGGTGATGCCCTCAGCCATCACCGCGGTGAGCAGCACCTGTTCGGTGGCTCCCACCGAGGGGTAGGGCAGTTCGAGCTTGGCTCCGCGCAGGCCCTTGGGGGCGGAGATGTGGATCCCGGTGGCACTTTTATCAACCACAGCGCCGAAGTTGCGCAGCACCTCGAGGTGGTAGTTGATGGGCCGGTCACCAATACGGCAGCCGCCCAGGTCCGGGATGAATGCCTCCCCGTTCTTGTGCATCAGGGGGCCGCAGAAGAGGATCGGAATGCGCGAGTCCCCGGCATAGGCATCGATCTTGGAGTGCTCCGCGGAGTAGGTCTCACGCGGGTCAAGCGTCATAGTGCCGGCCTCGGCGTCGCGGTCAACCTTGACGCCGTGGATGGTCAGCAGGTTGTGGACGATCTCGACGTCTTTGATCTCCGGCACGTTGCGGAGTTCCGAGGGCTCGCTGCCCAGCAGCGAAGCGACCATCGCTTTGGGGACCAGGTTCTTCGCCCCGCGGACCTTGACTGTGCCCTGCAGCGGTTTCCCGCCCTGGATTGTGAGCAGCTTGGCCATATTGTGTCGGTGATCCCTTCTGACGCCAAGTGGTGATTGTGGCCTTGCCACTGTACCCAACGTCCCGGGACTCCTCCCCCAGGTTCGGCCCAGGGAGGACAACGATTCGGTGACAGTTCAGCGGACACGCCGCAGCGCGAAGACCTGTTTAGACCTTAGCTGGCAGGGTGGTGGGCTTGAATCCCGGGCGAGTGTCCTCGAATGTCTGGATACTGTCCTCCTGGCGCAGTGTGAGAGAAATATCATCGAGTCCCTCCATGAGCCGCCAGCGGGTGTAGTTATCGATCTGGAAGACCGTCTCCACACTGCCGCAGCGCACTGTGCGGTGTTCTAAGTCCACGGTGATGTGCGTTCCGGGCTCCTTTTCGAGCTCTTTCCAGATGAGCTCGACGTCGGGCTGGGCCACTTTGGCGGCCAACAGCCCCTGCTTTCCGGAGTTGCCGTAGAAGATGTCGGCGAACCGTGAGGAGATCACCACGCGGAAGCCGAAGTCTTTCAGCGCCCAGACTGCGTGCTCGCGGGAGGAGCCGGTGCCGAAATCCGGGCCGGCCACCAGGACTGAGCCCTGGTTGTAGGGCTCCTGGTTGAGTACGAAGTCAGGGTCTTTGCGCCAGGCGGCGAAGAGAGCGTCGTCGAACCCGGTTTTAGTGATGCGCTTGAGGTAGACGGCGGGGATGATCTGGTCGGTGTCCACATTGGACTGCTTGAGCGGGACGCCGATTCCGGTGTGGGTGGTAATGGGTTCCATGGGGTAAGGGTCCTTAGGCAGAGGTCAACACGTGTGAAGGTCGCCCTCAGGCGGCCGAAAGGCGAGCGGAGTCTGCGCCCGTTGCTGGGGCTGGATCGATATCTGCAGGGGCCGAAAGAGTCCCGCGGATAGCGGTGGCCGCAGCCACTACCGGTGAGACCAGATGCGTCCGGCCGCCTTTGCCCTGGCGTCCTTCAAAGTTGCGGTTGGAAGTGGAAGCGCAGCGCTCCCCCGGGGCCAGCTGGTCCGGGTTCATGCCCAAGCACATGGAGCAGCCGGCGAACCGCCACTCTGCGCCGAAGTCCTTGAAGATCTGGTCGATGCCCTCGGCCTCGGCCTGCAGGCGGACCTTCTGCGAGCCCGGGACCACGATCATGCGCACATCCGGGTCCTTCTGCCGACCCTTGATGATCTCTGCGGCAGCTCGCAGATCCTCCATCCGCGAGTTGGTGCAGGAACCAAGGAAGACGGTGTCCACGCGGATGTCCTTCATTGCAGTCCCCGGGGCGAGGTCCATATACTTCAGCGCACGTTCAGCGGACTCGCGATCCACGGGATCGTGGAAATCGGCCGGATTGGGCACAGAGTCATTGAGACTCACGCCCTGCCCGGGGTTGGTGCCCCAAGTGACGAAGGGCTCGAGGGTATCGGCGTCGAGCACCACCTCGGCATCGAACTGAGCACCTTCATCGGTGCGCAGGCTGCGCCAGTACTCGACGGCTGCGTCCCAGTCCTCGCCCTCCGGCGCATGGGGACGGCCCTTGACGTAGTCGAAGGTGGTCTCATCAGGGGCGATCATTCCGGCCCGCGCTCCGGCCTCGATGGACATATTGCAGATTGTCATCCGAGCTTCCATGGAGAGTTGCTCGATGGCGCTGCCGCGGTACTCCAGCACATACCCT
Organism: Nesterenkonia massiliensis; assembly: GCF_000455245.1. Classification (GTDB taxonomy): domain Bacteria; phylum Actinomycetota; class Actinomycetes; order Actinomycetales; family Micrococcaceae; genus Nesterenkonia; species Nesterenkonia rhizosphaerae. Next base: position 244,174 of record NZ_HG005165.1, read on the forward strand.
TGTCCACCGCCGGTGCCGATCTTGGCGATGACGGCCAGGATGATGTCCTTGGAACTGACCCCGGGCTTCAGAGTGCCGTTAACCGTGATGGCCATGGTCTTGAAGGGCTTCAGGGACAAGGTCTGGGTAGCCAGCACGTGTTCCACTTCAGAGGTGCCGATGCCCATCGCCAGGGATCCGAAGGCTCCGTGGGTGGAGGTATGCGAGTCCCCGCAGACAATAGTCATACCCGGTTGGGTCAGTCCCAGCTGCGGGCCGACCACGTGGACGATGCCTTGTTCGTCGTCGCCCAGGGAGTGCAGCCGAATGCCGAACTCTTTGGCGTTGGTCCGCAGGGTATCCACCTGTTTGCGGCTGATCGGGTCGGCGATCGGCTTGTTGATCTCCAGGGTGGGAGTGTTGTGATCCTCCGTGGCGATGGTGAGGTCTGGACGGCGCACCGGACGTCCGGCGAGACGGAGACCTTCGAAAGCCTGCGGGGAGGTCACCTCGTGTAGCAGGTGCAGGTCGATGTAGAGCAGGTCCGGGGACCGCTCTCCGTCCTTATCCTCGCCGCGTACGACTACGTGGTCGCGCCATACTTTCTCCGCCAGTGTCAGTGCTGTCTCAGCCATGCTTCTAGAGAACCACCGAAGTGGGCAGTCCTCTAGACCTGAAATGCGAGGTCTCATTATTTGAGATACTTAGGTGGTTCAGGGCTAAACTCCTCCTATGCCACAACGCCCACCTGTCCCCCACTCTGCAGGAACCGCCCTTCCGCCGGATCCGCCACGCCCACTCCACTCCCCCTCCGGTATCGGTGTGGTGGATAAGTCCGTGATGATCATGGACGCGCTGGAAGCCGGGCCTGCCACGTTGGCGCAACTGGTAGAGGTCACGGGCTTGGCACGTCCTACGGTGCACCGGTTGGCCAGCGCCTTGGTCCACCACAGGTTCCTCACTCGGGATGTGCGCGGGCGCTATGTGATCGGCTCGCGACTGGCGGAGCTGGCTTCGGCTGCTGGTGATGACCGCCTGGTCTCTGCAGCTGGCCCGATCCTGCTGAAGCTGCGCGATGCCACCGGTGAATCCTCTCAGCTGTTCCGCCGCCAGGGCGAGGCCCGGGTGTGCGTGGCTTCGGCTGAGCGCCCCATCGGTCTGCGCGATTCCATCCCGGTGGGCACCCAGCTTTCGATGAAGGCAGGTTCTGCAGCCCAGGTCCTGCTGGCCTGGGAGGACCACGAACGTCTGGTGGACGGGTTGCAGGGCGCCCGCTTCACTCCCACAGTGCTGGCCGGAGTGCGACGCCGTGGATGGGGTGAGTCCCTGGGTGAGCGGGAGGCCGGTGTGGCTTCTGTCTCTGCTCCGGTGCGCGGACCCTCTGGACGGGTGATCGCCGCAGTTTCCATCTCTGGCCCCATCGAAAGGCTGACCCGACAGCCCGGGCGGAAGTTCGCCGGCGTCGTCGTGGCTGCCGCACACCAGCTGACCGAGCTGGTGCGGATGAGTCCCGACGGCGACCACGGCCTGAAAGACGAACCGCCAGCTAAAAGGTAGCCCGGTTCGTTCGGCACTTACAGCGGGTGTCAGGCCGAGCAGCTCTGAGATACACGAGACGAACCTGAAGAGTTCTGTCCCAACCGAAGAAGTATGATGAGGCGCGTGACTTTGAATATCAGTGTTATTGGTACCGGTTATCTGGGTGCGACCCATGCAGCATGT
>NZ_HG005165.1:246557-289550 GCF_000455245.1 Nesterenkonia massiliensis
ATGTTCAACGGCTGATCAGGTCGTTCCGGGACGGGCCAGACATCAGTTAAGCCAGTGAGTCCCAGCCAATGCTCTCAACGGCGCTTCCGGTAATCACGCCGGGGGCGCCGTTGGCGTCTGCGACTGTCCCTATCCGCCGGAACCCCTCCGGCAGTTCCACGACGGCGGGGAAGCTCGCCAGCAGTGCGTATTCCTCACCCCCGCCAAGCACCCAGGAAAGAGCCTGATCAGGGGTGCTGCCCACTGCGGTGGCGATGGGTTCCAGGGTCCGCGCTTCAGCCAGCAGAGCGTCGTCGTCGAACTCGATGCGCACCTCTGAGGAACGTGCCAGACGTCCGGCGTCACGCAGCAGGCCATCAGAGATATCCATAGCTGCGGTAGCACCGGCAGCGCGCGCCGCTGGCCCGGCAGTCAGCGGCGGGGTGGGGCGCTGCTGGGCAGTCAAGACCTGCGCCAGGAGGTCGGCGTGGTGGTCCAGGTGCTGCAGTTTCTCCGGATCCGTCAGCTCGTCGCGGGGCATGTCTAGGAACGCCAGTCCGGCTGCGGCTCGTCCGAGGGGACCGCAGATGGCCAGCACATCCCCCGCGGTTGCTCCGCTGCGGCGCAGGCCTCCGGCCGGTTGGCCTTCAGCCTCCCGTGGGAGCTCTCCCACTGCGGTGATGGTCACCGAGATCTGTTCTCCGGTGCCAAGATCCCCGCCAGCGATCACGCAGCGTTGGGCCCCAGGCTGCTGGCATGCGCGGATCACACCGCGGTAGAAGTCCTTAACCCACCGCACCGGTAGGTCTGCAGGCAATGTCAGACTCACCAGCAAGGCGGTGGGGACTGCGCCCATAGCATTGATATCGGAGAGATTCTGCGCGGCTGCCTTGGTGCCGACGTCCATAGCCCATTTCTCGGCCGATTCCCCGGCGGCCGCGCTGAGCTCCGCGGACCCGAGCCACCATTCACGGCGGAAGTCCTGGCCTTCGCTCATGGTGTCAGTTGTGAGCACAAGCTGAGCTCCAGCCGTGGCAGTGAGCAGGGCGGCGTCGTCACCTGGTCCGAGGTCCATGGAGGTGCCGGTCACAGCGCTATTGTGGGGATCGACGGCGGCCCGCAGGGTTTCCAGCACAACCTCTTCACCAACCCGCCCCACAGTCTCCGGCGCCTTAGGCTGATTGGTCATTCGCTCTCTTGTCCTCTCGGTAGAGGGGTCAGTCCAGGCGAGCAACTTCTGCTGCGCGTCGACAGGGCTTGCGTCACTCGGGAGACTGAACTCGCGCCCCCGGCCAGCTCCGCAATCCCCATCTGCTTAGCCTATCCGGGCAGCGCAGGGAGATTTAGTAGGTATCGCTGGAAAGCAACCCCAGGGAGACGAGTTCCACCCGGTTGTCACACGCGAACCTGTGGAGCAGTCTGGAAATGGTGGACTCGACAGTTCGTGGAGACAAATCCAGTGATCGGGCGATGGCACGGGTGGAAAGGCCCTGTTGCAAGCCGCGGAGAACCGCGGACTCACGTTCATTCAACTGAAGGTCCGTAAACGTAGACAGAAGCCAGGATGGTTCAACTGCTTGCTCCTTGGCTTCAAGAAGCAAGCGAATCGCCTGTGCCCTATGTCTGCGCGACATTTCGTGCTTCCGCTCCCAGCGCACACTGATAATAGAAAGCCCGAAGAATGTAGCTTTGGCTTCGATCAGGGAGGAGGCAATATCGAGTGCCTCATGATCACTGTGACTGGCCATCGCAGCTGCCAGCTTCACGATCATCGCTGTTCTACCGTGCCGTTGAGTCCATGGAGCAGCCAGCACGCAATTGACTGCCTGAGCCGAACGCCCCAGCAAGGCCAATAGCAGCAGTTGCTGCTCTTGAGCCCACTCCCCTTCGCCTCGTGCCTGCGATCCCAGCTGTATGAGCCGTGAGCTGACTTCAGCAGCAGGAAGTCCACTGCCGATAAGGGCCAGACCCTCAGCGAACAGACGAACGTGTGGCAAGCCGATGTATGGGTCGTCATCGGGGTATCGGATTCGATGCGACATATGCGCCTCATTGGCGACGTGTTCGTCTACGTATGATGCAGTCGCTGCGATCAGCGATGAGGCGCACCGGGCCAGACCGTAGGCGTCTGCCCGGAGGAATGCTTCATGAGCTGCCGTGGCGTAGCGCAGAGCAGAAACCATTCTGTCCTCCTGCATGGCGAGTAGCGAGCTCACTAGGTCCACGGTGCCCTGAAACGAGACACTCGGCGTAGGCCGGCTCGCCCAGGTACGCAGTTCGACCCGCAGCGCGTCTGTCCGCCAGTCATGAGCCATCGCGATCAGCAGCATGAGTGTGACGGCGGCATCCTCAATGTCTGGATGATTACCTTCCCGAGCCAGATCATCCCAGAGGGAGGCCAATACTAAGCGGCCAAGTCCCGGATGCTGACGCATGCCGAGCCAAGCACCTACCCAAAGTTGAGCTACAACAAGTTCGTCCCAGTCGGCGTGCAGACGAATCTGCGCCAGTTCTCTCAGCCAGATGTCCGAATCATCACACGAAGTCAGATCGTATATGCGCGAGAGATAAGGAGTACTGTTTTGCCCGAACGAATCCAGATCACTAAGTATCGGGCGACCAATTTCTGGGTGGAATAGACACATCCGATAAGCCAGTAGGCGCGCTTGTCGGTGAGCCTCCGGATAAGCGCCCCTTGAGGCCTCGTTTTGGCACTGGTCCGCGAACAAACGGAGCGCTCTAGCAGCTTCTTCAATCTGCCCTGTGGCCAACAGCGCTCTGGCCCGCAGCACGCGCAGCATGGGGGTCACGGACTCCGCCGCACCCACGATATCCAGGACCGGCTCGTACCAGCTTCGGGAGATGCACAGTCGACCGACTCGCTCAGCCTTCTCGACCTCTGTACGGACGCCAGCCCGGGCGGCCCACCATATAAGCGAAGACTCTGAAGCAGGTCCACCGTCCTCGGATGGGATGTATCGCCCCACGTCATACCAGAGTCGAATGAGTTCTGTTGGGTTGTAGACAATCCTGACGGCCGTGATTAACGCCTCTGCTGTCACACGCACGTCTAGGAATCCCTGGTGGGTGACACGATCAGGTGCAAGCAGGTCCTGTGCACGTAGGCTCAACACCGCTGCTTCTCCGTAATGTGTCCTTGCCCAGCTCTCGGGAAGTCTCCCGCTGATGGCAGTCAGAACCAGCAGTTCCTGCTCGGGAGCTTCCAAACCCCCCAGGATTCCTCCGATTTCACGTCCGAGTAGCTGCTGCAGCGGCTCCTCATCAATGCTCCAGACCCACACACTTCCACGGCGCCTGAGCACTCCTGTCTGGAGGGCGGCCTCCAGGACCCGCTTTGCGAGAAACGGATGACCGGCGCTGAGGGCACTGAGACGTTGCAGCGTGGGGGAACACACAGGTGCACCCAAATGTGTTTCAACTGCATGGGACAGAGCCGCATTAGTCAAACTGGCAAGTGAGAACATGCCAAGGCGTCCTGCACGTTGAAGGGGCTGCACAAAGGAGGGGGTCTCCGCTTCAGTACGCAGCAGGAGTACTAGCCGCACAGCATCGGCGAGTCCGGCCTCGACCAGTGTTTCTCCGCCTGCTGGATCCAGCATCGTCGCAGATTCAATGACGACGACGGGACAGTCTCCCGTACGTTCAGACTCCTGCCGCCCCCATACCCGCAGCGCTTGAGCTGATGCCTGGGGCGTGCCATCATCCAACGCGATATCAGCATGCTTCAGCGCAACGGCCAACGGGCAGGATCCGGAGCCTTCTCCGATTGCTCCGTCCACGCGCAGCACAGGGACGCGCGCTGACAGTTCTTCGACGACGTCGTCGGCGCCCCAAAGACATGGCAGCAGTAAGCCAATACTCTGCCGTTTGGGCAACGAAAGCAGTGCGTCAACAATCCTTGCAGCGGCCTTGAAGCTGTCAAGAACCAGGGTGCACGGAAAATCCTTCAAGTCAGGCTCCTTGAAGAGCCTAATATCCTGGCGCGCAGCTGGGTTCGGGAAGCAACACCGAGCTTACGATAGATGCTGCGCACATGTGCCTGAACGGTGCGCACCGAGATCTTCAGCTCGTGCGCGACGTCGGCAGTTTCTGCACCTACCATCAGTTGCTGAGTGATTTCGCGCTCCCGGGCCGAAAGCAGCTCCTCCACCGCAGGGTGCAGCTTAGCGGCTGCGCGATGCTCGGGACGCAATATCGCGGTACAGAACCGAAACCCTTGGCCCGTTGTCATGGTTGAAGCCAGGAAACGACGGCGGTTCTCTCCTCCCCACGCCAGCACCTGCGCAGACTGAAGGACCTCGTCCTCGACATCGGCTGCCCTTGCTAAATCGATGAGTTCCTGCAGTGTGTCAGCAGGTATTGACGCCGCGCGTCGAAGCAGCACTGTTCGCAGCACCATACGCCTCATACCGGGTGCGTCGGGGGCTATCTTGAAGGCGCCCTCAATCGATAGGGCAAGTGAGGTAGTCGGCGCATGCAACAATCCTCCCAGCAGGACGAGAGTGTCGGTGCACGCATCACGGAATGTTCGGGCGAGCACCGGCGGAACCAAGTCAGGAGGGCCCAGCAGCTCCACTGAGCGGGTGTTGTCCAACACCCTATCCAGGGCCTCCAGAAGGCGGCGCGAGATACTTCCGACAGGGAGCCCGGTTTCAAACTGCGTCCATAGGTCATCCATCTCGGCTTGAAGTTCCGGCGTCTCCTTGCCGCATACCACGCCGCGCACTACCTTCAGGGTCTGATCGATTACGGCATGGAGGAGCCGGCGCTCAGGAGATTCGTCTTTCATCCATGACTCTGGTAAAGGCGTATCGGCCGGATTAATCAGAATTCGGGCAAGACCGACTCGTTCATAGATCCAGCTGCCACCAAGGAGCGGCACCTTCGAGGCCGGCACACTTGTCACCTCCCTTAGCGATGACAATGCCCGACTGGTATCGCCAGCGATCGCAGCGGCGTAGCTATCCAAGGCTGCCGATGCCACGCGTCCCAGCAGTTCAAGATCGAGTTTGCCGGACACTTCGTGCCGTTCGGTGGAGACGCACGGATCCGACTTCCGATGCCGAGGTGGTGCAAATGCGCGAAGGTACCCAGTGGGCGCATAGTCATCAAAATGTGCCAGACGGGATGAGAAATCCGATACTTCGGTATCACCAGCGCTGCCGGCTCCCAGCAAGGAGCCTCGGATGAACGCAGCCAGCGCATGCTCATCAGGCTGACCTGGCTGAGATCCTGTAGTGGTCTCCAGTACGTTCAGCGCGGACCGTGGAGCCCCGGATGCGGCGAGAATGCTGGCTTCGATGTAACGCAGATTGGCGTTCTCTGGGGTCAATCCACTTGCGAGGAACCGGGCCTGCTCAAGAAGGCCTCGTTCTATGTGCTGGTATGCCGCAGCCACAGTTGTTTCATCATCAATGTGATCTCCACCGGCCCGGCGGGCAAGCGCCCAAGAAGCCGTAGGGAGTTGCTGGAGGTGATCATCCCGAGCCGCCAAGACCAAGTGGTGACGGAACCTCGCCCGTCCCAGACATACTTCAGTGCCTTCGCTGCGAAGTAGCCCCGCCTCGAGGAGCCAAAAGACCACGCTGCGGATTGCTTCATCATCAAGGAGTTCCCGCAGCGGAATACGCTCGCGCACCGCGACCAAATACAGGAGACCGACGGCAGCAGGACCTAGGTCCGCTTCCAGGCTTCGACAGAAGTCAGCAGCGGCGCTACGGTCCATCCAGGCAGGGCAACGCACAACCGCACTTCGACCGTCGCGCGGGACAATCCAGCCCTCGGCACGCCCGGCGACGGCCAACCGCCGAACCTCGTGGGGAGTGGATCCAGCTGCCCGAAGCATGAAATCGGTCAGTGCAGCAGTCGGCGAGTGACCAAGTTCTTCTCGGAGGATCACTTCCGCCTCCTCGAAGCTTAGGGGTTCGAGACGTATTTTGAGTCCGCGCCGCGAGTGAAGGGCCCTGGCATAACCAAATCCCAGTTGGGATTCCGATGAACAGGTAAAAACCAACCCCACGCTTTGCTCGCGGACCAGCAGATCCACCACGCTGAATGATTCTTCGTCCAACAGCTCGACTCTGGGAATAATCAGTATTCCAGGGCGTCTACTGCCCTCAGGGCTGGCTAGGCGACGCAGCTCGGCTGCGGCAGCATGCGGATCAGGCACTTTGCACTCGTCCAGAACCTGAAGCCGGCGCTGCAGCGCGTGTTCGGGAACGTTAAAAGAAGGACAAATCGCAAAAGCTGTGCCCAGCTGAAATTCTATTCCACGGATAAATTCAGTGAATCCACAGCCGTGTTGTCCCACCAGCAGAAGCAGCGGAGCCTGAACGTTGACACAGTGCTCTACGGCGAGTCGAACAGACTCTAATCTGGCCATATGGGCCTCCTAGGCACACGGCCACCACATAATTTGTGGCCACTGTGCGAACGGGCTTCAGCACAACGTCATTTATCAGGATGATACACGGAGCGTCAAGGTGACTTCATCGCTCTAAGAGAAATTTCTGCCACCGGAATTCCCAACATAGGACATAGTGGTCGGGCGTCCTGCGTTCATCTGCTCTGTGCTCGGCTGAGCCATTTTGCTCGACGGCCGCCTGAAGGAACGCCGCATGCGCACCCATGGACTGTCCAATGAGAGTGACTTTCTCTCCCGGGCAAAACTCTTAAAGGACATCAACCACATCCGCGACGAATGCTTCTCGTGAAAGATCCGCTGGCCGGTGGGTGCTGCGGCCATGGCCTTGCTGATCCAGCAGCCGCACACGGTCGGTGCTTAGCAGGATCCTGCCGCTAGGTAGCAGTTCAAGGGATGGCGCCCAGCGAGACCATGAAACAGGAGCACGGGTGAGGCCGCCTAAATCCGTGACCGAGAGCCGGACTTTCTCACGTTATACGCTAGCCAGCTTCCACGCCCCCGACTAAAAGAATTGTGCACGGACGTTGTCCTTCCTCAGTTCCGCAAATGAAGGAAGGACCTACTCAGAAATGGGAGTTTGCTGGTAGGAGGCTAATCGCCATCCGTTCTGGCGTCGCACGTCAAGAGAGGACATCAATGCCCGGAACTCAGGGGCTGCTTCATCGCGCCAAACAGTGCCTTTGTAGACAAAGACTGCAGAGGACTCATGTAGTGAAACGAGCGGTTCTTCTGTGATCTCATACTCGCGCCAGGGTGACGCATCATTCAGCGACTCGATGACCTGTTCGCGAGTGAGGACAAACCGGGGGAAAGAATCTTGACCCCGTTTTCGGTCATGAGCTGTCCATAGAAATCCGCAGCTAAGCTGGAGCACAATGATTGCCACCCTTTGTGCTCTAACTCCAGCAGCTCATCCATGCTCATGGCTCCATACTAGCCAGGTAGGGAAGACTCAAGGGGGCGAAGCAGACATTCGATAATTCATGTCAGATACGGAAAAACCCCAAGTCTGCATTCGACCTGGGGTTTTCACCTCTTGTATTGATTTGTGACCCCAGCGGGATTCGAACCCGCGTTACCGCCGTGAGAGGGCGGCGTACTAGGCCGCTATACGATGGGGCCGTATTCATTTGTTCGCACTGCTTCACCAAGAAAAAACTTGGTGACCCCAGCGGGATTCGAACCCGCGTTACCGCCGTGAGAGGGCGGCGTACTAGGCCGCTATACGATGGGGCCCAGTGCGAAAGACTGGCCGAAGCCAATCCGCTGGGCTACTAGGACTCGAACCTAGAACGACGGTACCAGAAACCGCTGTGTTGCCAATTACACCATAGCCCACTGTTCAATTTTTACCGCGCTCAGCCGGTCCATTCGGCGGCCTCGCACGGGTATCTACTTTACACTGTGGCCGGGCCCTTGCGCAAAATCGGCAGGACCCGGCCCGTGTATGGGCTTACTCACAGGAGCAGAACCCACACGACATCAGCCCCGGGACTCGACCTCAGCGCGGAAGCGCGCCAGTCGGGCCAGTGACGACCTACGGCCCAGCAGCTCCATGGACTCAAACAGCGGCGGCGAGACCCGGCGTCCGGAAACGGCAGAGCGCACCGCACCGAAGGCCTTGCGCGGCTTCAGCTGAAGCCCTTCAATCAGGGCCTCACGCAGGGCTTCCTCAATTGCCTCGGTGCTCCAGGAGCCCTCATCGATGGCCTCCAGAGCAGAGACGGAAGCATCGAGGGTCTCCAGCACCTGATCCCCCAAGCCGCTGAAGGCCTTCTCCTCGATCTGAAGGTCCTCATCTGCCACGAAGAGGAACGCCATCATGTCCGCACCCTCATCCAGCAGCGCAATCCGCTCCTGAACCAAGGGAGCTGCGCCGTCGAGCAGGAACGCCTCACGCTCGGTGAGCTCTGCGCCCACCAAATCTCGGGCCTGCAGATACGGCACCATACGGTCGCGGAAATCCTCCCGCTCCAGGCGGCGGATATGCGTGCCGTTGATGGCTTCAGCCTTCTTGGTGTCAAAGCGCGCAGGGTTGCCCAGCACATCGGCGACGTCGAAATTCTCCACCAGTTCCTCCACGGTGAAGATGTCCTCATCAGCCGAGAGCGACCATCCCAGCAGCGCCAGGTAGTTCAGCAGACCCTCCCGGATGAACCCGCGGTCCCTGTGGTGGAAGAGGTTGGACTCCGGGTCGCGCTTGGAGAGTTTCTTATTCCCCTCCCCCATCACGTAAGGCAGATGCCCGAAGGCCGGCATGTACTTGGCCACACCGATAACGTAGAGCGCCCGGTATAGGGCAATCTGCCGCGGGGTCGAGGACAGTAGGTCCTCGCCGCGCAGCACATGAGTGATCTCCATGAGCGCGTCATCGACGGGGTTGACCAGCGTGTAGAGCGGCTGACCGTTAGCCCGCGCCACCACAAAATCGGGGGTGGAACCTGCGCCGAAGGTGATTTCACCACGCACCAGGTCGGTGAAGGTGATGTCCTCATCGGGCATCCGGAAACGCAGCACCGGCTCACGACCTTCGGCACGGAAGGCCTCGATCTGCTCAGCGCTGAGGTCGCGGTCATAACCGTCATAGCCGAGCTTGGGGTCACGGCCAGCGGCCCTGTGACGTGCCTCGATCTCTTCCGGAGTGGAGTAGGACTCGTAGATGAATCCGGCGTCCTTCAGCTTCGCCAGTACATCCTGATAGATCTCACCGCGCTGGGACTGGCGGTAGGGCCCATGCGGACCACCGGCCTCCACGCCCTCATCCCAATCGATACCCAACCAGTTCAGGGCTTCCAGAAGCTGCTGGTATGACTCTTCGCTGTCACGCTTGGCGTCAGTGTCCTCGATGCGGAAGATCAGCTTGCCACCGGTGTGCCGGGCATAAGCCCAGTTGAACAGTGCAGTGCGGATCAGTCCCACATGCGGGGTGCCTGTGGGTGAGGGGCAGAAACGCACACGGACTTCAGTCGCGGCGTCGACGGCGGGGATGTCCTTGGGGGGAGCAACGGGAGTGCTCATAGGGGGTTGTCTACTCCTGGTGGTGGATGGGGTGGCTTCCACATTCGCGCGGAAGCGGATAACGACGACGCCTCAGCGCCTGAAGAAGTTGGTCAGAGTTCCGATGCCCTCAACCTCGGCTTCAAAACGGTCACCGTCGGAGAGCAGGCCTACGCCCGCCGGGGTGCCGGTGAGGATGACATCTCCGGGCAGCAGGGTAAAGGCCTGGGAGATATAGGAGACCAGTTCCCGCACACCGAAGACCATATCTGCGGTGGTGCCGTCCTGGACGGTCGAACCGTTGAGTCGACCGGTGACGCGCAGGTCATCGGTATCCAGTTCAGTCTCGATCCAGGGCCCCAGCGGGGAAGAACCGTCGAAGCCCTTGGCGCGGGCCCACTGGTTATCAGTGCGCTGAGCGTCCCGTGCGGTGACGTCATTGCTGACGGTGTAGCCGAAGATCACCTCGTCCACGCGCTCAATCGGCACGTCCTTGCAGATACGTCCAATGACTACGGCCAGCTCTGCCTCGTAGCTGACCTCTTCAGAGAAGGAAGGCAGCGTGACCGGCTCCTGGGGTCCCACCACAGCAGTGTTGGGGATGAGGAACAGCAGCGGGGAGGTGGGCAGCTCATTGCCCATCTCCTTGGCGTGATCTGCGTAGTTTCGACCCACGCCTACGATCTTGGAACGGGGAATGATCGGCGCCACCAAGCGCACATCCTCGAGCTTATGGGTCTGTCCGGACTGCTGAATGCCCTGGTAGAAGGGGTCTCCGATGAGCTGGGTGAGGGTCTCCTCCCCCGGCTCTCCACTGAGGATTCCATAGGCGGGTTCGGCGTCGGTGACAAATCGTGCAATGCGCATGCCACCAGCCTAACTGAGCGCACTGGCCTCGTTGAGCGCACCAGCCTCACCGAGTACGCACCGGTGGAGCTTCTGTCCCAGAGTCAGGCCAGCTTGTGCAGCCAGCCGTGCCGGTCCTCCACCTTGCCGGTCTGGATACCCAGCAGTTCCTCGCGCAGCGCGAGGGTAGTGGAGAAATCACCGGTCATGGTGATGGTCTGGTCACCGTCCAGCAGCTCGCCGATGGGCGTGACCACGGCAGCGGTGCCACAGGCGAAGGCTTCAACGATGGTCCCGTCGGCTGCGCCCTTGGCCCATTCTTCAAGCCCCACGCGTCGCTCCTCCACGGTCAAGCCTCGGTCCTGGGCCAACTGGATGATGGAGGAGCGGGTCACGCCCTCCAGGATGGTGCCGGTCAGCTCGGGGGTGAGCAGGCGTCCGTCGTTGGTGACCAGGAAGACATTCATGCCGCCGAGCTCTTCAATGGCGTTCTCGTGCAGCGGGTCCAGGAACAGCACCTGCTGGCAGCCCTTCTGCGCGGCCTGGGCCTGCGCGGCAAGGGAGCCGGCGTAGTTGCCGCCGGTCTTCGCTGCGCCGGTGCCACCGGGTGCAGCGCGCACATAGTCGCGCGAGACCCAGATCTTCACGGGCTTGAGCTCTCCGCCGAAGAAGTTACCGGCAGGCGAGGCAATCACCCGGTAGGTCACCGTCTGCGAGGGTCGCACACCCAAGAATGCCTCGGTGCCGAACATGAAGGGGCGCAGGTACAGGGCCTCACCGTCGCCGGCGGGAACCCATGCTTTGTCCTTGGCCACCAGCACCTCGAGGGACTGTACGAACACTTCTTCGTCGATCTCCGGCAGCGCCATCCGGCGTGCTGAGGCGTTCATTCGGGCCGCGTTGGCAAAGGGGCGGAAGGTGTACACGCTGCCATCGGGGTGCAGGTAGGCCTTCATGCCTTCGAAGATCTCCGAGGCGTAGTGCAGAACCGAGGCTGCGGGGTCCAGGGTGATGGGACCGTAGGGCTCAATGCGGGCATCCTGCCATCCGGCGTCGGCACTCCAGTCCACCACAGTGGTGTGATCGGTGAAGTTCGTGCCGAACCCGGGGTTCTGCAGAATCTCTGCGATCCGCTCGCCGCTGGTGGGATTCGGGTGCTCGGTAACCTCGAACTTCATGGGTGCCTGCCTTTCAGCATGTGCCTGGTGTACCCGTGCTGGTACATAGGTCAAAGGGCTGTGATCAGCCCCCACTTTACCGCCGTCTAGGAGCCTGCGACGACGCGGCGCAGTTGCAGGACGTAGGCATCGCCACGCTGCGCGGTACTTAAGGATCCGCTGGCCTCGGCAGCCCACTGGCTGAGCTGGACGTGAACGGCCTGCTCGATCTGTTCTGCGGCGGTGCTCAGGCCCAGATGGTCAAGCATCAGCGCTGCGGAGAGGATTGCCGCCGTCGGATCAGCGATGCCCTGACCGGCAATATCCGGAGCGGATCCGTGTACTGGCTCGAACATGGAGGGCGCATCACCGGTGGCGTTGATGGAACCGGAGGCAGCCAGGCCGATCCCTCCGGTGACCGCGCCGGCCAGGTCGGTGAGGATATCGCCGAAGAGGTTGTCAGTGACAATCACATCGAAACGTCCGGGATGAGTCACCATATGGATGGTGGCGGCATCAACATGCATATAGTCCCAGGTCACATCTGGGTATGAGGGTGCTGCCTGTTCCACTGCACGGCGCCACAGGTCACCAGCGTGGACCAGCACATTGTGCTTATGCACCAGGGTCAGCTTCTTGGACCGGCCCTGAGCGCGCACAAAGGCGTCCTCCACTACACGCTGTACGCCGTAGGCGGTGTTCAGCGAGACTTCGGTGGCGATTTCCTGACTCGTTCCCTTGCGAATACTGCCGCCGTTGCCCACATAGGGACCCTCGGTGCCTTCGCGCACCACCACGAAGTCAATCGGAGCATCAGTAGCCAGCGGAGTCTGCACTCCCGGGTAGGTGCGGGCCGGGCGCAGGTTGACGCAGTGGTCGAGACTGAAGCGCAGTTTGAGCAGCAGTTCGCGCTCGATGAGGCCGCTGGGCACCCGGGTGTCCTGCGGATCCGCACCGACGGCGCCGAAGAGGATCGCGTCATGCCCACGCAGCTGCTGCAGGGTTTCCTCAGACAGGGTCTCCCCGGTGGCAAGCCAGTGCTGCACTCCCAGGGGGTATTCGGTGTAGGCGACCGTGGCTCCTGAAGCCTCCGCAGCGACGTCCAGCACCTTCCTGGCCTCGGTGATCACCTCGGGACCGATACCGTCTCCCGGGATCACCGCGATCTCCAGATGCTGGGCTGCCTGCTCTGCCGCTGAAACGCTCTGCTCTGTCATGGAACTCACAGTAGTGAGCACTTCCCGGTACGACGACGGCGCCCCCGCAGTTCTCAGCATCTGGAACCTTCATGATGCTTCGAGAGCTGCGTGGGGCGCCGTCGTGCTCGCCGCCAGAGGCTGCGCGCGCTAGCTGAGAGCTGGCACGCTGGCGGATCACACCGTCTCCGGCTCCTCATGCCGCGGGAAGATCGGCTGCGGTTTCTCTAGCGCGCTTCCCGGCTCAAGCGCCTGGTCGAAGGCCGAAAAGCTGCGCGGACCCTCGCCGGAGGCGTTGGTGCGTCCCGCATCACCGGAGGCTGGAACACCTAGAACATCCAGCAGCTTGGTGGCTGAGGTGGGCATCACCGGCTGAATGAGCAGAGCCACCTTACGGATGATCTCGGCCGTCACATACAGCACGGTCCGCATGCGTGCCTCATCGGTCTTCTTCAGCTTCCACGGTTCCTGCTCCGCGAAGTAGGCGTTAGTCTCCCCCAGTACATGCCAGGTGCGTTCCAAGGCGCGGTGGAAGTCCTGGAGCTGGTAGGCCTCCCGTGAAGTCTCCAGCAGGGCCTCCGCCTGGTCCAGGATGGCACGGTCCTCAGCGGTGTACTCACCGGGCTGCGGGATCGCGCCGTCGCAGTTCTTCACGATCATGGACAAGCTTCGCTGTGCCAGGTTCCCGAGGTTATTGGCCAGGTCAGAGTTCTTACGTCCGATCACGGCTTCGTGAGTGTAGGAGCCGTCCTGGCCGTAGGGGAATTCTCTGAGCAGGAAGAAGCGCACGGCGTCGAGGCCGTAAGTATCCACCCAGGCTGCAGGAGCCACCACATTGCCCACCGACTTGGACATCTTCTCGCCGGCATTGTGCAGGAAGCCGTGGATGATGACGCGCTTGGGCAGCGGCAATCCGGCGCTCATCAGGAACGCCGGCCAGAAAATGCAGTGGAACCGGGAGATGTCTTTGCCGATGAGATGCAGGTCCGCGGGCCAGAACTTCTGGAAAGACTCAGAATCCACCTGGGGGTAGCCCACGCCGGTCAAATAGTTGGTCAGCGCGTCCACCCACACGTACATCACGTGCTTGAGGTCAGTCTCACCGGCCGTGAGATCCTCCGGCACCGGCACACCCCAATCAAAAGTGGTGCGGGAGATGGAGAGGTCATTAAGACCGCCTTCGACGAAGCGGATCACTTCGTTGAAGCGACTGCGTGGGCCGGCAAAGTCGGGGTTCTGCTCGTAGAAGGCCAGCAGCTTGTCCTGGTAACTGGACAGCCGGAAGAAGTAGGACTCCTCCTCCACCCAGTGCACCGGGGTGCCGGTCTCAATGGAGTAGCGTTCCCCGTCCTCGCGAATCTCAGTCTCTGACTCGGTGTAGAAAGACTCATCGCGCACCGAGTACCAGCCGGAGTACTTATCGAGGTAGATGTCCCCGGCTTCCACCATGCGTCGCCACAGCGCCTTGGAGGCTTCGTAGTGATCGGTATCGGTGGTGCGGATGAAGCGGTCGTAGGAGATGTCCAGGACCTCGTCGTCGACCCTTTTAAAGGCAGAGGCGTTGCGCGTGGCCAGCTCATAGGGCGTGATCCCCTGGGCCTCAGCGTTCTGCTGCATCTTCTGCCCGTGCTCATCGGTACCGGTCAGGAAGAACGTCTCGTAGCCGTCGAGGCGTTTGAAACGCGCCATGACGTCAGCAGAGATGTACTCGTAGGCGTGACCGATATGCGGCTCTCCGTTGGGGTAGGAGATCGCGGTGGTGATGTAGTACGGGGTCTTGTCTGCCATAGCGGTGTCGTAAGTTCTCTCTTGTGGTCAGTCTTCGAGGTCTACTTCGGCGGCCAGGGTCGCCTGAACCTCGGCGCTGATTGACTCCAGCACTCCGGTGGGCAGTGCAGAATCGATGGCCAGCACAGCTAGTGCGCGGCCTTCCTTGGTGTTCTGCGAGATCTGCATGCCAGCGATGTTCACACCCTCATCTCCCAGGATGCGCCCAAGAGCACCGACCACACCGGGGCGATCTGCGTATTCGAAGACCACCAGGTGATCAGTCAGCGTGATCTCCAGATCGTAACCGTTGATGCCCACGATCTTCTCGATCTGCTTGGGGCCGGTCAATGTGCCGCGCGCCGAGAGGTTGGTGCCCGAAGAGGTGGCACCGCGCACGGTCAGCGCATTGCGGTAGTCCTCCACCTCGGTCGTGGTGGTCAGTCGGGTGGAGATGCCGCGCTGCTCAGCAAGTACCGGAGCGTTGACGTAGGAGACCGGCTCGTGCACCACGTCGGTGAACAGACCCTTCAGCGCTGCCAGCTGCAGTGCTGAGACGTTGTGCTCGGCGATCTCTCCTGCCGCCTCAGTCTCAATATCGGTGAAGGCTTCGGTGGAGAGGGCGTTGAGCACTCGGCCGAGCTTCTCGATCAGAGGGATGCCGGGGCGCACCAGCGGATCGATGGCTCCGCCTGCCACGTTCACGGCGTCGGGGACGAGTTCACCGGCAAGCGCCAGCCGTACTGACTTTGCTACTGAGACACCGGCCTTCTCCTGGGCCTCGTGAGTGGAAGCACCCAGATGCGGGGTAACCACCACATTCTCCCGGGCGAAGAAGGGCAGATCGGTGGAAGGCTCAGTGGAGAAGACGTCCACTGCGGCTCCGCCGATCTCTCCTGCCGCCAGGGCCTCTTCCAGCGCTTCTTCGTCGATGAGGCCACCGCGGGCCACGTTGACGACCACGGCGGTGTCCTTCATCTTGGCAAAGGCGGCCTTGCCCAGCATGCCGAGGGTCTCGGGGGTCTTGGGCATGTGGATGGTGATCACGTCAGCTTTTTCGTACAGCTCGTCCAGACTGACAAGCTGCGCACCGAGCTGGTGGGCGCGGGCTGCGGTGACGTAGGGGTCGTAGGCGAGGATCTCCATATCGAAGGCCTTCATCCGCTCGGCTACCAGTCCGCCGATGCGGCCCAGACCAATAACACCGAGGACTTTGTCCTGAAGCTCCACGCCGGTGTACTTCGAGCGCTTCCACTCCCCTGCCTTCAGCGCCTGATGCGCCGGGGAGATATTGCGAGCCAGGCCCAGGATATGGGCGCAGGTCAGTTCTGCGGCGGAGACAATATTCGACGTCGGGGCGTTGACCACCATGACGCCAGCGGCAGTGGCCGCGGGGATGTCCACATTGTCCAGCCCGACCCCGGCACGGGCTACAACCTTCAGCTTCTTGGCGTAGGAGAGGACTTCGGCGTCGACCTGGGTGGCGGAACGGACCATCAGGGCATCGGCCTCGGCGATGTCCGCGAAGAGCCGTGGGCGGTCGGTGCCGTCGGACTGACGAATCTCGAAGTCCGGCCCGAGGGCCTCGACGGTGGCAGGTGACAGTTCTTCGGCGAGGACAACAACGGGACGAATGCTCACAGGTTCCTTCTTCAGTATCGGGATGTACTGCTTAGACGGCTTGGGGCCGGCGCTTCGGCCGACCCCACCATCCTAGAGAATTTTTCGCGTTCTTCGAGCGGCTAGCGCCCAGTGGGGACGCGTATCTCGGTGCGCCACGGCACGGGAGTCACAAAAGACGGTATTTCAACGCCGAAAGTGGCATACATAACGTTATTTGTGACTCCCGTATGTGCAGCCGTGCCGCTGCGGCGGGGTTTCCCCACCAGCGGGACTACCTCAGCGTGCCGCAGTGCCCTCGGTGTAGTCGTCATCCTGGGTGATCCAGGAGAACAGCTTGCGCAGCTCGCGCCCGGTGGACTCGATCGGGTGCTCTTCGTTCTTCTTGCGCAGCTCCGCGAACTCCTTGCCGCCGTTGCGCTGGTCGTCCATGAAGCGCTGGGCGAAGGCACCGGACTGGATATCGGCCAGTACTGCCTTCATGTTTTCCTTGACCTCTGGGGAGATCACCCGCGGACCGGAGACGTAGTCGCCGAACTCTGCGGTGTCAGAGATGGACCAGCGCTGCTTGGTCAGGCCGCCTTCGACCATCAGATCCACGATCAGCTTCAGCTCGTGGAGCACCTCGAAGTAGGCGATCTCCGGCTTATAACCGGCCTCAGTCAGGGTCTCGAAGCCGTACTGCACCAGCTGGGAGGCACCGCCGCAGAGCACAGCCTGCTCGCCGAAGAGATCGGTTTCGGTCTCCTCGGTGAAGGTGGTCTCAATGACACCGGCGCGGGTGCCGCCGATGCCCTTGGCGTAGGCCAGAGCCAGGTCCTTGGCCTTTCCGGTGGCGTCCTGTTCAATGGCGATCAGCGCAGGCACACCGCGGCCTGCCTCGTATTCGCGGCGGACCACATGGCCGGGGCCCTTCGGGGCCACCATGGCGACGTCGACGTCGGCGGGCGGCTGGATGTAGCCGAAGCGGATGTTGAAGCCGTGGGAGAAGAACAGCGCGTTGCCGGACTCCAGGTTCGGCGCGATCTCTTCGGCGTAGACAGCAGCCTGGTGCTGATCCGGGACCAGGATCATCACCACATCTGCAGCCTTTGCCGCCTCGGCAACAGTGGCGACCTTCAGGCCCTGCTCCTCGGCCTTGGCGCGGGAGGAGGAGCCCTCCTTGAGGCCGACGACGACGTCCACACCGGAGTCGCGCAGCGACAGTGCGTGGGCGTGGCCCTGGGAGCCGTAGCCGATGACGGCTACGGTCTTGCCGGAGAGGACGGAGAGGTCGGCGTCGTCGTCGTAGTAGAGGTCAGTCATCGTTCGAGGTTCTCCTCATGGTGGTTGGGTTTTTGGTCAGTAGTCTTCAAGAGTGAGGGCGCTAGCGCAGCGCTTTGCCGGAGAGAGCTTTCTCCGTCATGGATTTGGAGCCGCGGGAGATCGCCAGGGTTCCCGAACGTACGATCTCACGGACCCCGAAGGGCTCCAGCACGCTGAGCAGGGCGTCGAGCTTATCGGCGGCACCGGTGGCTTCAACGGTCAGTGAGTCCACCGACACATCAACGATCTTGGCCCGAAACAGCTCCACCGCCTGGGTGACCTGCAGCCGTGCTGCGGCATCAGCGCGGACCTTGATGAGCAGATGTTCACGCTGCACCGAGTTGCCCGGCTCAAGCTCAATGATCTTGATGACGTTGATGAGCTTGTTCAGCTGTTTGGTGATCTGCTCAAGCAGCGTGGTGTCGGCATCGACCACTACGGTGATCCGGCTCAGGCCTTCGATTTCGGAGGGCCCCACGGCCAGCGAGTGGATGTTGAAGGCGCGGCGGGCGAAGAGCCCCGACACCTTGGAGAGCACGCCGGGGACGTCTTCCACCAGCACCGACAGTGTGCGGCGGGAGACGGCTTCATCGGTCGCCTGGGCTTTGACGTTGTTCTTCAGAGCGCTCATGGTCTCAGTCCTCCTCATCCCACTCGGGAGTCATATTGCGAGCCACCTGGATGGCGCTATTGGAGACGCCGGCGGGCACCATGGGCCAGACCATGGAGTCCCGGGAGACGACAAAATCGATGACCACGGGACGATCGTTGATCTCCATGGCTTCAGCGATCACCGCATCGATGTCCTCTTCGCGCTCGCAGCGCAGCCCCACACAGCCATATGCCTCGGCCAGTTTGACGAAGTCCGGGATGCGCACCACATCGTTACCGTCGGCGCTGACTGCCGTATTCAGGTGGGTGTTGGAGTAGCGGGACTCATAGAACAGGGTCTGCCACTGGCGGACCATGCCCAGGGATGAGTTGTTGATGACGGCGACTTTGATCGGAATGTTGTTGATGGCGCAGGTGGCCAGTTCCTGGTTGGTCATCTGGAAGCAGCCGTCGCCGTCGATGGCCCAGACAACTCGTTCCGGGCTGCCCACGGCTGCGCCCATCGCTGCTGGCACCGAATAGCCCATAGTGCCCAGGCCTCCGGAGTTCAGCCACTGGCGGGGCCGGTCGTAGGTGATGAACTGGGCAGCCCACATCTGATGCTGTCCCACGCCTGCGGCATAGATGGCTTCTGACCCGGCAGCCTCACCGATCTTCTGGATGACTTTCTGCGGGGCGATTTTGCCGTCTTCAGGCTCAGTCCATCCCAGCGGGTAAGTCTCGCGCAGCCGGTCCAGCTGCTTCCACCATGCTGCGAGGTCTGGCTGGCCCTGTGTGGCGAAAACGTCCTCGACGGCGCTGCGCAGCTCCGGCACGATCTCCTTCAGCGACCCGACGATCGGCACATCTGCCAGCCGGTTCTTGGAGATCTCTGCAGGGTCGATATCGGCGTGGATGACCTTGGCACCTGGGGCGAAGGTCTCCAGCTGACCGGTGACCCGGTCGTCGAAGCGGGCGCCGAGGGTGATCAGCAGATCAGCCTGCTGCAGCGCGGCCACAGCGGAGACCGTTCCGTGCATCCCGGGCATACCCACGTTCTGCGGGTGGGAATCGGGGAAAGCCCCGCGTGCCATCAGCGTGTTGACCACCGGGGCACCCACAGTTTCGGCCAGGCTGATGAACTCCTCGGAGGCTTCGGCTTTGATCAGACCGCCACCGATGTAGAAGACCGGACGGGAGCTGGACTGGATGAGCTTTGCTGCCTCACGGACCTGTTTGGCATGGCCGCGGGTCACGGGCTTATAGCCGTTGAGCCCGATCTTCGGCGGCCAGGAGAAGGTGGTCTGCGCGGTCTGCGCGGATTTGGTGATGTCCACCAGCACCGGACCCGGGCGTCCCGAGGAGGCGATGTGGAAGGCCTCTGCCATGACCTGGGGAATCTGGTCGGCGTCGGTCACCAAGAAGGCGTGCTTAGTGATCGGTGTGGAGATCCCGACGATATCGGCTTCCTGGAATGCATCAGTTCCGATGACCTGGGCATTGACCTGTCCGGTGATGGCGACCATGGGGACAGAGTCCATATGGGCATCAGCCAGCGGGGTCACCAGATTAGTGGCTCCGGGGCCCGAGGTGGCGAAGCAGACGCCCACTTTTCCGGTGGCCATGGCGTAGCCCTGGGCTGCATGTCCGCCGCCCTGTTCGTGCCGGACCAGGATGTGGTTGATCTGGGTGGAGTCCATCAACGGATCGTAGGTGGGCAGGATGGCTCCGCCCGGAATGCCGAAGACATCGGTGACCCCCAGCTCCTCCAGGCTGCGAATGATGGCCTGGCTGCCGGTGACCTGCTCCGGGGCTATCACGCGCCCAGGGCCGTAGAGGCGCTGGTCAGCGGTGGTAATACGGCCATGTCGATCCAGGCTGTTGCGCAGGCTGGCTGCAGGGTCAGCGTGTTCTGCTGGGGCAGTGCTCATCTCTTCTTCCCTCATCCAAGTCATGGTGTCCTGCCTTAAAGTCATCGGGCCCCACACAGACGAAACCCCGGCTCCGAGGAGTCCCTGTGGACCCTTCTGCCGGGGTTGGACGGTGCTTAGCGTCGGCGCATGAGCAGCTCGTTCACACCCCGGCGGGGGTAATGACGAGTACTACTACTAGCTTCTGGCGCATATGACCATCCTTGCCCCGGGTGTGATGTGTGTCAATTCCGGGAATTTGGCGTCTCATATTTTGGACGGATCGATATCCTGGGGTCGTTCTGCATTGACCAACAGCACAGTCCTGCCGCGCAGCCGAGTGGCGTCAGCCGCAGTACGCGCCCTCTGCCGCAGACCGTACGAGCTTGGCGTATTTGCCCAGCACGCCGGTGGTGACAAACGGCGGCAGCGGCTTCCAGGCCGGATCCGCCCGGCGCTGAGCCAGCACGGACTCCTCAACCTCCAGCTCGATGCTGCGGGAAGCGATGTCCACGCGGATCGTGTCGCCGTCAGCGATATAGGCGATAGGCCCGCCGTCGACCGCTTCCGGCGCGATATGGCCGATGCACAGACCAGTGGTGCCCCCGGAGAAGCGCCCGTCGGTAATCAGCAGCACGTCCTTGCCCAGGCCAGCACCCTTGATCGCACCGGTGATGGCCAGCATTTCGCGCATACCAGGTCCGCCCTTGGGACCTTCGTAACGGATGACGACGACGTCGCCGGCCTTGATCCGGCCCTCTTCCAAGGCTTTCAGCGCTGCCTGCTCGCGTTCGAATACCCGCGCAGTACCTTCGAAGACCTCGGCATCGAAGCCCGCAGACTTCACCACCGCACCCTCAGGAGCAAGAGAGCCGCACAGAACCGCGATGCCGCCGTTGTGGTGCATGGGGTTATCCAGGGTGCGGATGATCTTGCCGTCAATATCCGGTGGGTTGATGGCTTCGAGGTTCTCGGCCACGGTCTTGCCGGTCACTGTCAGCACGTCGCCGTGGATGAGGCCGGCATCCAGCAGAGCACGCATCACCACGGGCACACCGCCGACCTTGTCCACATCTGCCATCACATGCTGGCCGAAGGGCTTCAGGTCTCCCAGGTGCGGGACTCGGTCGCCGATGCGGTTGAAGTCATCCAGCGTCAGGTCCACCTCGGCCTCACGGGCGATGGCCAGCAGATGGAGCACCGCGTTGGTGGAGCCGCCGAATGCCATGGTCACTGCGATGGCGTTTTCGAAGGCCTTCTTGGTGAGGATGTCGCGGGTGGTGATGCCCTTGCGCAGCAGCTCCACGACAGCCTCACCTGACTTGTGGGCGTAGTAGTCGCGGCGGCGGTCGGCCGAGGGTGGGGCGGCGGAGCCGGGCAGTGAGAGCCCCAGCGCCTCACCGATGCACGCCATGGTGTTGGCGGTGTACATACCGCCGCAGGCGCCTTCGCCGGGGCAGATGGCACGTTCGATCACATCGAGGTCCGCCTCGCTGATGGTGCCGCGTGCGCAGGCGCCCACACCTTCGAAGGCGTCGATGAGTGTGACTTCCTTCTCCGTACCATCGGAGAAGCGGGCGATGCCGGGCATGATGGAGCCGGCGTAGAGGAAGACCGAGCTGACATCGAGCCGAGCGGCAGCCATCAGCATGCCAGGCAGTGACTTGTCACAGCCGGCCAGCAGGACCGAACCGTCCAGTCGCTCAGCCTGCATCACGGTTTCCACCGAGTCGGCGATGACTTCGCGGGAGACCAGCGAGTAGTGCATGCCCTCGTGGCCCATGGAGATGCCATCGGAGACAGAGATAGTGCCGAACTCCAGGGGGTAGCCGCCTCCGGCGTGCACACCCTCCTTCGACGCCTTGGCCAACCGGTCCAGGGAAAGATTGCAGGGGGTGATCTCATTCCAGGAGCTGGCGATGCCGATCTGGGCCTTCTTGAAGTCGTCATCCCCCATACCCACGGCCCGCAGCATGCCGCGGGCAGGTGCCCGGGTGTACCCGTCAGTGACCTGCCAGCTGCGTGGCTTCTCTGGAATGGAGGGCCCGGTGACCGGTGTGGGCGGGGTGAAGCGAGGAGCTTCGGTCTGCTGCGGGTCCTGCTCAGCGGCAGGGTTCTGGGTGCTCTGCGACATGGTACTGATGGTACTCCGGCCCCGAGCCCCTTTGCCTTCTGATGGCGACGTCGTCTCACCACGCGGAATTTCTTGTCTCACTCACCAGGTTCCATAGTGC
Organism: Nesterenkonia massiliensis; assembly: GCF_000455245.1. Lineage (GTDB taxonomy): Bacteria > Actinomycetota > Actinomycetes > Actinomycetales > Micrococcaceae > Nesterenkonia > Nesterenkonia rhizosphaerae. The sequence goes on from NZ_HG005165.1 coordinate 268,605, forward strand.
GCCCTAGTTCACAAGACCTTGTGTTCGATGGAACAACAAAAGTCTGTGCACCCCGGCGCAGCCCAGAGCGCTGAGGCCGCCAGAGCCGCCTGCAAGGCCGCCCTGCGCGGTGCCCGAGAGGCTAACCCATCTGGTCGATGACGGTGTCTGCGACTTCGCGCATGGTCAGCCGACGATCCATCGAGGTCTTCTGGATCCAGCGGAAGGCCTCCGGTTCGGAGAGCCCCATCTTGGTAGTCAGCAGCGACTTCGCGCGGTCCACCAGTTTGCGGGTCTCGAACTTCTCCGCCAGCGAGGAGACTTCCTCCTCAAGGGCGCGGATCTCATCAAAGCGTGCGGCTGCCACCTCGATGGCAGGAATCAGGTCGTTCTCGCTGAAGGGTTTGACCACATAGGCCATCGCTCCGGCCTCCCGCGCTGACTCCACAAGGTCGCGCTGGGAGAAAGCGGTGAGCATCACCACCGGGGCGATGCGCTCCTCGGCAATGGTCTTGGCCGCGGTGATCCCATCCATCACCGGCATTTTCACGTCCATGACCACCAGATCCGGTTCGCTCTCACGGGCCAGCTCCACGGCCTTCTCGCCGTTGTCGGCCTCTCCGACAACCTCGTACCCGGCGCCGGTGAGGATTTCGACGATATCGAGTCGGATCAGCGTCTCGTCCTCTGCCACCAGCACCCGGCGGGGCTGGTGCTGGGCCGGGGCGGTGCCGGCTTCAGTCTGCTCTGTCACGGGGCTCCTTCATGCTTAAGGGTCTAGGGGCGGGACCTGCCCCGCGCCAGTTGCTCTGAAAATAAGGGTACCGCCCCGGACTTTACGGGCAGCTGAGTACCGGCCAGTGTGATCTACTGCAGCAGCTGTCGGATGTCGTCTGCGCTGAGCTGCACTGGTGCGGCGGCGTCGCTGTCCTCCAACACCCGGGAGAACAGCTCGTGCTTGGACTTCTGCAAGGCCATCACCTTGGACTCGATGGTATTTGCAGCGATAAGCCGGTAGACCATGACTGATCGGGTCTGCCCAATGCGATGTGCCCGATCGATGGCCTGGGCCTCGGCTGCCGGGTTCCACCAAGGGTCCAGCAGGATCACGTAGTCGGCCTCCACCAGGTTCAGGCCAAAACCACCGGCCTTCAGCGAGATGAAGAAGACCTCCCGCTCCCCTGCCCGGAAAGCATCGATCTGGTCCTGTCGCTTGGCGGTGGCCCCGTCCAGGTAAGCCGAGGCGATCCCGCGTTCATCTGCGGTGGCGCGAGCCTTCTTCAAGAACCTGGTGAACTGACTGAGCACCAGCACCCGGTGCCCTTCGGCGGTGACCTCTTCCAGCAGCTCACCCAGGGCCTCGAGTTTGACCGAAGGGGCAGTGCCCTCCCCGGCGAGTTCAGCGTCCAGGGCCAGCTGCCGCAGAGTAGTCAGGGATCGGAAGATCTCGAACCGGTTGGTGCTCACGTTCTCCACCAGCCCCAGGATTTTCGCCCGTTCGCGCTGGAGTCTGCGGTCGTAAAGCTCACGGTGGTCCGGATGGAGTTCGAGGCTCAAGACCTGCTCCTGCTTCGGAGGAAGCTCCGTGGCCACCGCTTCCTTGGTTCGCCGCAGCAGGAAAGGACGCAGTCGACGGCGCAGCGTGGCCAGCCGTCCAGCATCGCGGTCTTTCTCGATGGGGTTCTGATACGTCTGGATGAAACGCTCCCGCCTGCCCAGCAGTCCCGGACAGGTCAGTGCGGCCAGCGCCCAGAGCTCCATGAGGTTGTTCTCCAGCGGTGTGCCGGTGATGGCCAGGGTAAATGGCGTATTCAGACCCCGGGCAGCACGGTGACCGCGGGAGGCATGGTTCTTGATCATCTGCGCCTCATCCAGGATCAGGCCCGCCCAGTCCAGCTCCCGGTAGCGTTCCTCCTCCAACCGGAACAGCGCGTAGCTGGTGATCACGATGTCCGCGCCCTGAACCTGCTGGGCCAGCGGCTCGCCGCTCTTCTGCGCCGTCTCGGAGATGACAACTACCTCCAACGACGGCGTGAAGCGGTGTGCTTCGGCCTTCCAATTGCCCACCACGGAGGTGGGTGCCAGGATCAAGAACGGTGCAGCACCCTCGGGGGCAGCCTCCTCGGGGGCGGTCTCATTGAGCGCAGTGCCCTTGGGTGCAGCGTCCTTGGGTGCGGCGTCCTCCCGCACCGACTGGATCATCGCCAGCGTCTGCAGGGTTTTGCCCAGGCCCATTTCGTCAGCCAGGATGCCACCGAGCCGGTGTTCGTAGAGGAAGCGCAGCCAGGAATAGCCATACACTTGATAGTCCCGCAGCGTGGCGTGAAGGCCCGCAGGTGGCTTGCGCAGCTGAAGCGTGGCGTCGTCAGAGAGCTGACGCAGGCTCTCCCACCACTGGTGCTCCCGCTGTGCGACGACGCCGAGATCGCCCAGCTGCTCCCATAGGTCCGACTGGTATCGGCTTAACCGCAGTCCGGAGCCGCTGGGCTGATCATTGAGCGAAGCGGCTTCCTCGATGATACTGCGCAGCTGGTCCAGCTCAGGAGAATCCAGCGGGAAATAGGTGCCAGAGGGCAGCACGAAGATCGATTCGTTCCGGCTGAGGGCGGCGAACAGATCAGCAAAATTGACCTCTTCGCCCTCGATGGTCACGGTGACCTTCAGGTCGAACCAATCACCAGTGGCGTTGGAGCTGTTCAGCTGCAGTTCCGGCCCGGTCTCGTCCGCGGCGCTTACGTCGCCGTCGGTTTCTGCAGGGGTTCCGGGGGCCAGTTCAGTGGTCTCCGCTGCGCTGATTTCTACCACCGGCGTTTCTCGTGCTCGGCGGTAGCCGGGGAGGCCGGCCACTACCGCGTCCCCAGAGGCCAGGATAGTTGCAGCGGCGTGAACACAGCCCGGGGCCGCACCGCAGCTGCAGGTGATGTGCATCTGGCCGGTGCCGTCGTCGTCCAGCCAGGTCTCCACCACTGGGCGCTCGTACCATTTGCCGGTCTCCGCTGAGGCCACCACTGCCTCGATGCGCTGCAGCCCGTCCTGGGTCTCATCGCTGACGAGGAAGACGCTGTCAGATTCCACCATGGCGTGTGCGGCCTGGAGTGTGGCTTCGTCAGTCAGGGTGAGCAGCGCCCGGGAAAGTACTGAATCAGACATTCCCGTCACATCACCGCATTCCGTCGCTTGTGGTCAACCCAGTCATCTTACCTATGTCTGTGGTGTTGCCTGAGTCCGTGAAGTACTGCGCTTCAGGGCCTGGTGGCATGAGCGTCGATGAAGTGCTGGGCCTTCTCCAAGGTATGCGCACTGTAGGTGCCTGCGGCCCGCGCATCCAGGATCACTGCCTGTTCGACCTCCAGAAGCGCCGCTGGGAGTTCGCGCCGGTGATCGGCACGTTAACTGAGGCCGAATCAGAGGATCGGTGGCAGCACCACCATGAGAATCCACTCCGGTTCCACCAGCACCTCAGGGGTACCGGGGATGAAGCTGCATCCAATGCCGATGATCACCAGTAGAACGGGGGCTGCGATGCCGTGCTTCTACGCAAAGAGTGTGGCGGCCACAATAATCAGCACAGCCGCTACGGCCAACAGGGTCAGTTCTTCCACGCGGCCGCTCGGCAGAAAATCCCTAAGAAATGTGCCCGAAGTGGGACTCGAACCCACACACCAGAGGTACCGCATTTTGAGTGCGGCGCGTCTACCAATTCCGCCATTCGGGCGCGGGCCGGGCGACCGACCAGCCGCTACAGTCTACCTAAAACTGCAGGCTCGGCTGGACACGCTCGCCCGGACTTTTTCCGTGTTGCGTTACTTACAGCGCCGAGTGCGCTGAAAGCGCACTGGCGGCACTGGCTGCGCTGCGCGAGGGCCATGGTCCCACCGGCTCCTTGGTGGGCAACGCATCGGCGTCACCGCGGCGCAAGGCCTCGAGGTCGACTCCCCCATCTGGCAGGTCACCGAGACGGTGAACCTTGACCATATTGGTGGTGCCAGCCTGTCCTGGAGGGGAACCCGCGGCGATGACCACCAGGTCGCCCACATCGGCGATGCCTTCTTCAAGAAGCTGTCGCTCCACCTGGGCAGTCATCCGGTCGGTGTGGGAGGCGAACTCCACCCAGCGGGGCTGCACGCCCCAGCTCAGGCACAGAATGTTGTGAGTGTGCTCCACGTGGGTGAAGGCGAAGATCGGCTGCTTAGGGCGCAGCCGGGAAAGCCGCCGAGCAGAGTCGCCAGAGCGGGTGAATGTGGCCAGGTAGGGCACATCCAGCTGTTCTGCCATCTCCTTGGCGGCGCGAGTGATGGCACCACCGCGAGTCTTCGGCCGGGTACCCAGCTCTGGGATGCGGGTCAGGCCCTTGGCTTCAGTGGTCTCGATGATCTTGGCCATAGTTTCCACGGTCTTCACCGGGTACTTACCCACAGAGGTCTCACCGGAAAGCATGACCGCGTCGGCGCCGTCGAGCACAGCGTTGGCGCAGTCTGAGGCCTCTGCACGGGTGGGACGCGGGTTGTCGATCATGGACTCCAGCACCTGGGTGGCCACGATGACAGGCTTAGCCCAGCGGCGGGCAAGTTCCACCGCGCGCTTCTGCACCACAGGAACTTCTTCCAGCGGAAGCTCGACACCGAGGTCTCCGCGGGCCACCATGATGGCGTCGAAGGCATCAATGACGTCCTGCAGCGCGTCAACTGCCTGCGGCTTCTCCAGCTTGGCAATCACCGGCACGCGCCGGCCTTCTTCGTCCATAATGCGATGGACTGCCTCGATGTCTGCGGCGTCGCGGACAAAGGACAGCGCGATCATGTCGAAGCCGGTGCGCAGTGCCCAGCGCAGGTCATCCTCGTCCTTCTCGCTGAGAGCGGGAACTGAGACGGCCACACCGGGCAGGTTGATGCCCTTGTTGTTGGAGACGTTTCCAGGCACGATCACTTCGGTGACCACGTCAGTGTCAGTGACTTCCAAGGCGCGCAGGGAGACTTTGCCGTCGTCGATCAGCAGGCTGTCCCCCACTTCAACGTCCTGGGGCAGGGTCTTCAACGTGGTGGAGCAGCGCTCCTTGGTGCCCTGAATGTCCTCGGTGGTGATGGTGAACCGGTCACCGACCTCCAGGTAATGCGGCCCGTCAATGAATCGGCCCAAACGGATCTTGGGACCCTGCAGGTCGGCGAAGATCGCCACCGCCTGGCGCATATCCTTAGCCACCTCGCGCACGGTGTTGTAGGTCTCCTCGTGCACGGAGTAGTCGCCGTGGCTCATATTGACGCGGACGACGTCGACCCCGGCCTCGATCAGCTCCCGGGTCTTCTCGTAGCCGGCCGTTGCTGGGCCGAATGTTGCGACGATCTTGGCGTGTCTCATGCCTCACCTTTGTCGTTGTCGGATTAACTTCAAGCTTCTTCGTCAATCCTGGTGCGACGCTGGACCAGTGACCATACGAGCCTATACCCAAATGGGTGACCCAGAACACCTGGGGCAGTACACGCCGCACACAGTCCAGAACCGCGCGCGGCGTGGACGGCCCCGTGGGACTAACCCTGCAGGCTGATGGCGCGGTCGCTGGGGCGAACCGGGGCGGGAAGCCGCGAAGAGCCCTCGAGGAACTCATCAACTTCCTTCGCCACTGCCCGTCCCTCGGCGATCGCCCAGACCACCAGGGAGGCTCCGCGTCCAGCGTCGCCGACGCTGAAGACCCCTTCAATATTGGTCTGGTAGTCCTCGGACCGTCCGATCACGCCGCGGTTGGTGAACTCGATGCCCAGCTGATTGGTCAGAGTCTGCGGCTCGGCACCGGTGAAGCCCAGCGCCAGCAGCACCAGGTCAGCTTCGATGTCCTGTTCGGTGCCGGGTTTGGGCGTACGCGTGCCATCGGGGTTGTATTCGGTCTCGGCCACCCGGAGGGCGCGGACATTGCCGTTCTCGTCACCGAGGAACTCCACGGTGGAGGCCAGCCAGCGGCGCTCCCCGCCCTCTTCATCGGCGCTGGAAATTTCCAGGATCCGCGGATCGATAGGCCACGGCTCTTCTTCGGTGCGTTCGCTGGGGAGCTCCTTACCGATCGCCAGGGTGGTCACCGAGACCGCCCCGTGTCGGTGGGCAGTGCCGATGCAGTCTGCGCCGGTATCGCCGCCGCCGAGCACCACAACCTTCTTACCCTGGGCGTGGATCTGGTCCGGCACGTCATCACCAGCCACGGCCTTATTGGACTGCACCAGATAGTCCATGGCGAAGTGGATGCCGTTGAGGCCCCTGCCGGGAATGGGCAGATCACGCGGCACCATGGCACCGGTGGCTACGATGACGGCGTCGTAGGAGTCCCGCAGGGCATCCCATGTGATGTCAGTGCCGACCTCGGTGGAGGCGTAGAAGCGAGTGCCTTCTGCTTCCATCTGCTGGATGCGGAAGTCCACCAGCTGCTTCTCCATTTTGAAGTCCGGAATGCCGTAGCGCAGCAGACCGCCGAGACGGTCATCGCGCTCGTAGACAGCCACCGTGTGGCCTGCGCGGGTCAGCTGCTGGGCGGCAGCCAGGCCGGCTGGGCCGGAGCCGACCACTGCCACGGTCTTGCCGGTGAGCCGCTGCGGCGGGACTGGTTCCACATAGCCACGCTCAAGTGCCTCATCGGCAATCTCCACCTCGGACTGCTTGATGGTCACCGCAGGCTGATTGATCCCCAGCACACATGAGCTCTCACAAGGTGCCGGGCAGACCCGCCCGGTGAACTCGGGGAAGTTATTGGTCATATGCAGCCGTCGGGAGGCCTCTTCCCACTGATCACGCCAGATCAGGTCGTTCCACTCAGGGATGAGGTTCCCCAGCGGGCAACCGGTGTGGCAGAAGGGAATGCCGCAGTCCATGCAGCGCGAGGCCTGGGCCTGGGTGGTGCCCTTCTGCTGGCGCTCATAGACCTCTTTGAAGTCCATCAGGCGCACCGGAACCGGCCGCGAGGGGCGGGGACGGCGGTGTGGGTGCTTCAGGAATCCGCGTGGATCAGCCACGGGTCACCTCCAGAATCTTCTGCCATGCGTCATCGCCATTGGGATCCAGACCTTCGTCCAGGGCCTCGGCGCGGGCGCGCAGCACTGCGTCATAGTCTCGCGGCAGGATCTTGGTGATCCTGGCCATCGTCTCTTCCGGGTTGGCCAGCAGTCGCTGAGCAACCTCGGATCCGGTCTCCTCCACATGGCGGCGGAGCAGGTCCAGGATGATCTGCTGGTCTTCCTCATCCGGGGAGAGCAGCAGCAGGTCGCCACGGGCAGCCGCGTGGTCGTTGAGCTGGCGCTCGTCGAAGTCCAGCACAAAGGCAGTGCCGCCGGACATCCCTGCTCCGAAGTTCCGCCCGGTGGGGCCCAGGATCAGGGTCTGACCACCGGTCATGTACTCGCAGCCATGATCGCCGATTCCTTCGGCCACAGCAGTGGCGCCGGAGTTGCGCACCAGGAAACGCTCGCCGACCTGTCCGCGCAGGAACATCTCTCCTGCGGTGGCGCCGTAGCCGATGACGTTACCGGCGATGACATTGTCCTCGGCCACCAGCGGCGCGCGGGTATGGGGGCGGATGATGATCCGGCCACCGGAGAGGCCCTTGCCCACATAGTCGTTGGCGTCGCCGTCGAGCCGGATGGTGATCCCGTGCGGGAGGAAAGCGCCCAGGGACTGCCCCGCGTGACCGTCGAGGTCCAGCTCGATGGTGTTGTTCTCCAGGGTCTTCAGGCCCAGAGCCTTGGTCACCTCATGGCCGAGCATGGTGCCTACGGCGCGGTCAGTGTTGACCACGCTGGAGGAGATCCGCACATGCTGTCCCTCGCGGATGGCTGACTGCGCCTGTTCAATGAGCGCGACGTCGAAGTGCTTCTCCAGCTCGTGGTCCTGCTCGGAGGTCCGCCGCAGCATAGCCGCGGTGGTTTCATCCAGCGGATCCCAGCCGGTCAGCACAGCATCCAGGCTTAAGCCTTCGGTCTTCCAGTGCCGTTTGGCATCGTCCATATTCAGGGCCTCGATATGGCCGATGGCTTCGTCCAGGCTGCGGAAGCCGAGTTCGGCGAGGTATTCCCGCACTTCCTGGGCGACGAACTCGAAGAAGTTCACCACATGCTCGGCCTTGCCGGTGAAGCGCTCGCGCAGCACCGGGTTCTGGGTGGCCACACCCACCGGGCAGGTGTCCAAGTGGCAGACCCGCATCATGATGCAGCCGGAGACCACCAGCGCGCTGGTGGCGAAGCCGTATTCCTCGGCCCCCAGCAGTGCCGCAATCACCACATCGCGTCCTGTCTTGAGCTGACCGTCCACCTGCACGGTGACGCGTTCGCGCAGGCCGTTGAGCATCAGGGTCTGCTGCGCCTCGGCGAGTCCCAGTTCCCAAGGGGTGCCGGCGTGCTTGAGCGAGTTCAGCGGGGAGGCACCGGTACCACCGTCGTGTCCGGAGATGAGCACGACGTCGGCGCTGGCCTTGGCCACGCCTGCTGCCACAGTGCCCACACCGTGTAGGGACACCAGCTTCACATGCACCCGAGCGCCGGTATTGGCACGCTTGAGGTCATAGATGAGCTGCTTGAGGTCCTCGATGGAGTAAATGTCGTGGTGCGGCGGAGGAGATACCAACGAAACACCAGGAGTCGAGTGCCGGGTCTCCGCCACCCAGGGGTAGACCTTCTTGCCCATGAGCTGGCCGCCCTCACCGGGCTTGGCCCCCTGCGCCATCTTGATCTGCAGATCATCGGCGTGGGTGAGGTACTGGCTGGTGACGCCGAACCGGCCGGAAGCGATCTGCTTGATCGCGCTGCGCCGTTCAGGGTCCATCAGACGCTCAGGGTGCTCGCCGCCTTCACCGGTGTTGGAGCGGCCGCCGAGCTTATTCATGGCAATGGCCAACGTCTCATGGGCTTCCTGGGAGATGGAGCCGTAGCTCATAGCTCCAGTGTTGAAGCGCTTGACGATCTCGCTGACCGGCTCCACTTCGCTAATGGGCACCGCCGGTCGGCTGCCTTTGAGCTTGAACAGCCCGCGCAGTGTCATCAGAGCCTTGGACTGGTCGTCCACGGCCTTGGTGTACTGCTTGAAGATGTCGTACCGGCGAGTCCGCGAAGCGTGCTGGAGTTTGAACACCGTCTCGGGGTTGAAGAGATGCGGCGGGCCTTCACGGCGCCACTGGTATTCGCCACCGACCTCCAGCTCATCACCGCGGCCCAGATCATTGCCATCAGCAGGGTAGGCCTTGGCATGGCGGGCCAGGGCCTCCTCTTTGATGACATTGATGCCGACCCCACCCATCGGTGAGTGGGTGCCGGAGAAGTACTGGTCCACCACGTTCTGAGCCAGACCCACTGCTTCGAAGGTCTGCGCACCGCAGTATGAGGTGACCGTGGAGATACCCATCTTGGACATGATCTTCAACACGCCCTTGCCAAGAGCAGTGATGAGGTTGCCCACCGCCTGTTCCTCGGTGACGTTGGTGATCTCACCTCGGCGGACCATGTCCTCGGCTGACTCCATGGCCAGGTAGGGGTTGACCGCGGCAGCACCGTAGCCGATCAGGCAGGCCACATGGTGGACTTCACGGACATCGCCGGCCTCCACGATCAGTGAGGCCTTGGTCCGGTTGGCGGACTTCAGCAGGTGGTGGTGGATGGCCGAAAGCAGCAGCAGTGAAGGGATAGGTGCCCACTGCGCGTTGGAGTCGCGGTCGGAGATGATGATGTAGCCGACGCCGCGGTTCACCGCCGCGGATACCTGCTCGCACAGGGTCCGGATGCGCTGGCGGAACTCTTCTTCGGTGGAGCCCACCCGGAAGAGTCCCCGAATGCGCAGTGTGGCCTTCTGCCCGTCGTCGTTGCGGACATTGGCGATTTTGGCCAGCTGGTCATTGTTGAGCACGGGGAAGTCCAGAGCGATCTGCTGGGTCTTCACCTGGGAGCTGGCCAGCAGGTTGCCCTTGGGCCCAATATGCAGCCCCAAGGAGGTCACCAGTTCCTCACGGATGGCATCCAGCGGCGGGTTAGTGACTTGAGCGAAGGTCTGCACGAAATAGTCGAAGAGCAGCCGTGGGCGCTCGGCGAGCACAGCAATGGGGGTATCGGTGCCCATAGCGCCAAGTGGTTCGGCGCCAGTGGCAGCCATGGGGCCCACCAGGGTCTTCAGTTCCTCATGGGTGTAGCCGAAGGTCTGCTGGCGCAGCCGGACAGAGCCGGAAGGGTGGCGTACATGCAGCCGCTCCGGGAGATCTTCCAAGCGGACCAGATTGTCCTTGACCCAGTCCTGCCAGGGCTCCTTGGAGGCGAAGTCTGCCTTGATTTCATCGTCTTCGATGATGCGGCCCTCTGCGGTGTCGCACAGGAACATCATGCCCGGGGCCACTCGGCCCTTGCGGACCACCTTGGAGGGTTCCACCTCCACCACGCCAACCTCGGAGGAGAGGATGACCAGGCCATCGTCGGTGACCCAGTAGCGGGCCGGACGCAGCCCGTTGCGGTCCAGCACGGCACCCAGCTGCGTGCCGTCGGTGAAGGCCATAGCCGCCGGACCGTCCCAGGCCTCCATGAGCATTGCGTGGTACTCGTAGAAGGCCCGCAGGTTCGGGTCCATCGTCTTATTGTTCTCCCAGGCTTCTGGGATCATCATGCGCATCGCCTGGGCCAGCGGACGGCCGGCGAGCATCAGCAGCTCTGCAGCCTCATCGAAGCTGGTGGAGTCGCTGGCGCCCGGGGTGCAGATGGGGAACAGGTACTCAGGGTCATCACCGAGAACCTCCCCGGCCATCACAGCCTGCCGGGCACGCATCCAGTTGCGGTTGCCCTTGACGGTGTTGATCTCGCCGTTGTGGGCAATATGACGCAGCGGCTGAGCCAACGGCCAGGAGGGGAAAGTATTGGTGGAGAACCGCGAGTGCACGATCGCCAGTGTGGACTTATAGCGCTCATCGGCCAGATCCGGATAGAAGGGCTCCAACTGAGCGGTGGTCAGCATGCCCTTATAGGTGATGGTCCGGCTGGAGAGCGAGGGGAAATAGATGCCCAGCCGCACCTGAGCGCGCTTGCGCAGCCTCCAGGCACGCTGATCCAGATTCCCCGGTGCTGACTCCTGGAACTCCGCGGAATCCTGGTCCGCCATTGCGAGGAACACCTGTTTGAAGAAGGGCATCGCGTCACGGGCCAGGCTGCCGATCATGGAGGAATCCACCGGGACATCACGCCAGCCCAGCACCTGGAGCCCCTGATCCGCGGCCATCTCCTCGAAAGCGGCGACCATGTCAGCACGCTCGGTGTCTTCCTTCGGGAGGAAGGCGGTGCCAGCTGCGTACTGTCCCTTAGCGGGGAGCTCGAACTCGGTGACCGCACGGAAGAACTCATCCGGAATCTGAGTGAGGATACCCGCCCCATCTCCGGTGCCGACATCTCCGCCGACGGCACCGCGGTGCTCCACATTGCGCAGCGCTACGAGTGCGTGGTCAACAATGTCATGCCCTGGCTCACCGCGCAGTGTGGCCACTGCGGCCATGCCGCAGTTCTCGTGCTCATTGGCAGGATCGTAGAGGCCGGCCTTCTCAGGGAAAGCGGCGAAGCGCTGGTACGGGCTGATGACCTGATCAGCGGACATAGCGGTGTTCCTTCCTCCGCAGCGGGCATTGGAAAGGCCAGGGGTGCTCCCCTGCCTATAGGACGCCGCGCTGTGCTTCACACAGGCGGCATCACAGTGGCGCTTCGGGTGGGCGCTTCAAAGCGAGAGCCAGAATTTGGGTGCGATTCTGTGGGCACGCTTAGGTAGAGACCCTTCATTGGGTGATCAGGTCTATCTTGCGCGCGAGTGTGAGCTGAGGCAAATAGAACGGCTCAGGTCTCAGTGCGTGGACGTGTGGATTCCTCCGGAGTCTCCACCGCCTCGGCACTGTCAGCCTGGTCCGCTGCACTCTCCTCCGAAGCCTCCACAGCGACCTCGCCGGCACCCTCGTCCGCGCCAGTACGCGCTTCAGAGTCAGGACGGTAGATTTCCAGCTCTTCTGCCAAGGCCTCCGGGGTGCGCGGGCGACGGGCCCACAGGTAGAGCAGCACTGCAATAGCCACCACGAAGATCACGAACATGACGATCTGGTTCAGTCGCCAGTCAAGACCCAGCAGCTCCCGCAGCGGGTACTGGGTGGATTTGGTGGGCTCATCAATGCGCAGCGACTCGATCCAGAATCGGCCCAGCGCGTAGTAGGCCACATAGGTCCAGGTCAGCAGTCCCTGCTTGAACTGGAAGCGACGGAAGAGCCACAGCAGCGCCACAAAGCCCAGCAGGTTCCAGATGGATTCGTAGAGGAAGGTGGGGTGGAACAGCGTGCTTTCAGAGGTGTTCAGTGGTGCCTGGCTGGCCTGCTCCAGGTCGATCCGCAGACCCCAGGGGAGCTCAGTGGTGCGACCGAAGAGCTCCTGGTTGAACCAGTTGCCCCATCGCCCAATCGCCTGAGCCAGAATCACACCGGGCACCACCGCATCAGCCAGTGCACCGAATTTCATGCCGTAGCGGCGGCAGGCGATCCAGATGCCCAAGGCACCAGCGGCCACTGCGCCGATGATGCTCAGGCCACCCTCCCACACGCGCAGTGCCCGCAGCGCATCTCCGCCTTCGCCGAAGTAGGCATCTGGGGAGCTGATCACGTGGTAGATCCGCGCACCGATGATGCCCAGGATCACCGCCCAGGAGGTTGCGGAGAAGACGTCGTCGCCATTGCCCCCGCGGGACTTCCACAGGCGGGTGGCCACGACGACGGCGAGGATACCGCCGAGGATGATGACCAGGGTGTAGAAGTTCAGGAAGAACGGACCGGGCAGGTCGATGCCGCGCGCAGGCGGCGGCGGGAAGCCAGCAAGGATCATGAGGGAAACCTATCAGCTATCTGGTGTGTGGTTCAGGGCCGTCCAGAGAGCTCGGCGGCCAATCGGCCCACGGCAGCTGCGCCGCCGTCGCGCAGTGCTGCCACCAAGGCGGTGCCCACGATCACGCCATCAGCGTAGGCGCCGATTTCTTCGACGTGGGCACGGGTGGAGACTCCGAGGCCGACACATACTCGTTCAGCTCCGGCGCCCTTGGCGGCTTTCACCACTGACTCGGCGACGTCGGAGACAGCGTCCCGGGTTCCGGTGACGCCCATCAGCGAGACCCCGTAAACGAAGCCGCGGGAAAGCTCGGCGATCCGTGCCACCCGCTGCGGGGTGGAGGTGGGGGCGGAGAGGAAGACCCGGTCCAGACCGTACTTCTCGGTGGCGGCGATCCAGTCATCGGCCTCGTCTGGGATCAAGTCCGGAGTGATCGCCCCTGCACCACCGGCGGCTGCCAGGCGACGCGCGAACTCATCGGCCCCCATGCGGTCGATGATATTGTAGTAGGTCATCACCAGTACTGCGGCACCGGTGGCATCGGTGACGGCTTCGACGATCTCGAAAACCTCATCGATCCGAAAGCCACGCTGCAGCACCGCTGTGGTGGCCTGCTGGATCACCGGACCGTCCATCACCGGATCTGAGTACGGGATCCCGATCTCCAGGACGTCGGCTCCGTTCTCCACCAGGGCAATCGCGGCGGCGATGGAGGTGTCCTTATCCGGGTAGCCGGCGGGCAGGTAACCGATGAAGGCGGACCGACCCTGGGCTTTGGCGGCGTCGATGGCTGCTGCGGTCTTGCTCATGATGTGCTCATCTCCAGGCTGCGGCTGCGTCGGGGCTGCTTGCTCGCTCAACTCTGCACTCCCGTCTCGGGCGCCTGACCGGCGTTCTCGTCTTCATCCCCCGCCACGGTCCGGGCAGGGTCGTTCTCCTGCCCGGGCAACAGCTTGAACCATTCAGCGGCGGTGGCCACATCTTTATCCCCACGCCCGGAGAGGCTGACGATGATGATGCGGTCCTCCCCTTCAGCGCCCCAGCTGCGCGCCAGCCGGGTGGCCCCGGCAAGTGCGTGGGCGGATTCGATGGCCGGAATGATGCCCTCAGTGCGGCAGAGCCGTTCAAAGGCGTTCATGCACTCGACATCGGTCACCGGCTCGTAGCTGACGCGCCCGGCGTCGGCGAGGTAGGCGTGCTCCGGGCCAACGGAGGGATAGTCCAGACCCGCGGAGATCGAGTGAGAGTCCACGGTCTGCCCGTCTTCATCCTGCATCAGGTAACTGCGGGCACCATGTAGCACTCCGGAGCGTCCCAGAGTGATAGCCGAGGCATGGCGCCCGGATTCCAGACCCTCACCGCCTGCTTCAAAACCGTAGAGAGCAACATCTTCGTCATCGAGGAAGGCATGGAAGATACCCAGTGCGTTGGAGCCGCCACCTACGCAGGCAACGACAGCGTCGGGCAGTCGTCCTTCCTGCTGGAGGATCTGGGCGCGAGCCTCCTCACCGATGACCTGGTGGAACCAGCGCACCATTTCCGGGAAGGGATGCGGTCCGGCCACGGTGCCCAGGACATAGTGGGTGTTCTCCACGGTGGCCACCCAGTCACGCAGGGCCTCGTTGATCGCGTCCTTCAGGGTCTTAGCGCCGTGCTCCACCGGCACCACATCTGCACCGAGCAGCCGCATCCGGGCCACGTTGAGGGCCTGGCGGCGAGTGTCCTCAGCACCCATGTACACCACGCACTCCATGCCCATCAGGGCCGCGGCGGTGGCGGTGGCTACACCGTGCTGGCCGGCTCCGGTTTCGGCGATCAGCCGGGTCTTGCCCAGACGCTTAGCAATCAGCGCCTGCCCGAGCACATTGTTGATCTTGTGCGAGCCGGTGTGGTTGAGGTCTTCGCGCTTCAGGAAGATCCGTGCGCTGCCGGCCTCCGCGGCGAAGCGCGGGACCTCTGTGAGCAGGCTGGGCCGGCCAGTGTAATCCCGGCAGAGCCGCTGGAACTCGTCCACAAACTCCGGGTCAGCTTTGGCCTCACGAAAGACACGCTCGACCTCGTCGAGGGCGGCGACCAGGGACTCCGGCATCCAGCGCCCGCCGTAGTCACCGAAGTAGGGGCCCTCCGCTTCGCGGAACTGGTTCTGAGTCATCGCTCTCCTCATGAGGGTGGGTCACCAACGGCCGGCTGCGCGTCCGTTGAAATTTAGTCTGCGTCGGCAGCCAGTGAGGCTTGCCGGAAATCGCGCACGGCAGTGGTGGGATCGCCGTGTTTGACCAGGGCCTCCCCCACCAGCACCGCGTCGGCACCTTGACGGGCGTAGTCCAGGACCACACCCGGGCCGTCCACACCGGATTCAGCAATTCTGATGACATCCTGTGGCAGGTGCCGCGCCATGGCCGAGTAGTGGGCGACGTCGACCTCCAGGGTCTTCAGGTTGCGCACGTTGACGCCCACGATTTTTGCACCGAGCGCCTTGGCGCGTTCGATCTCCTCCTCAGTGTGGGCTTCAACCAGGGCATTCATGCCCAGATCGTGAGTCAGCTGTAAGAACCTCTTCAGCTGGACGTCATCCAAGGCCGCCACGATCAGCAGCACCAGGTCAGCACCGTAGGCACGCGCCTCGTAGAACTGGTACTCATCGACCATGAAATCCTTGCGAAGCACCGGAATATCTACAGCAGCCCGGACCGCGGCAAGGTCATCCAAGCTGCCGCGGAAGCGACGCTGCTCAGTGAGCACAGAGATGACGCTGGCGCCACCGGCCTGGTAGGCCGAAGCCAGGGCAGCGGGGTCCGGGATCTCTGCGAGCGCGCCTTTGGAGGGTGAGGAGCGTTTGACCTCGGCGATAACGCGCACACCCTGGGCGTCGTCGCGCCCTCCAGCAAGTGCGGCGTATGCATCAAGGGGCGGCGCTGCAGCCTGAGCCTGCTGGATCAGCTGATCCAGCGGCACCTGGGCCTGACGCTGAGCGAGATCTTCGCGGACCCCCTCAATGATGGAATCAAGGACTGTGGTCATCGAGGATTCGGCTTTTAGCTGCGGCCCGACTCGGGGCGACGCTTGTCTGCGCCGCCTTCGGTGTGGTCAGGAATGGCAGGACCAGCGTGCTCGCGGGGGTCAGCGCCCTGGTTGAGCACCGATTTGGCATCCATCTCCACGCCGTAGCCCATCTTCTTCAGGACCACGCCGAGGATGACGGCCACTGGGACCAGGCCCGCACCGATCCAGGCGAATAGCCAAATCTCGGTGACGAAGCCGATTCCGGCAACGATGGAGGCCACGATGATGGTGAGGGAGAGTGCCCAGGCGGCAGGAGTGGAGCCGTGACCGATGTGGTCGTAGTGGATGAACTCGTCGCTGGCGCTGGGCTGCTGCTCGACGTCGCGCACCTTGGTCTGGCTGGTGGCCATCTGGGTTGTCCTCTCCTGGAAAAACTACGGGGGTGTTGCCTGGCTCCAATTGTGCCAGATTTCTACTACACGGCGTCGAAGTCAGTCTTCGGCAGCGCCGCCAGGACGGGGCCGGCATCAATCTGCCCTGGAGTCTGCCTCTGCAGCCACGCCACGCCCAGCACACGCTGCAGGGCGGCGTTGACCGGGGTGGGGACGGCATGCAGCCGACCCAGCTGGACGATCTCACCGTTGAGGTAGTCCACCTCGGGACTGGCGCCACGGGCGTAGCTCTGCCACGTGGACTGTTGCCCCGGTTGATAGCCGGAGGACGAATCCACCTGGAACAGGGACATATCTTCGGTGCGCTCGGAGTTCTCTGCCACCGGGATAGCCGCCGCGGACAGTGTTTCCTTGGCTTCGTGGACCAGGGCATGCCCCAGCTGCTGAGAGTGCTCTTTGCTGAGATCCAGCAGTTCCAGGCCGTTCTTCACGCTGTGCAGCAGCTTCAGGGCCTTCCACCGGATGACGTTCTCATCCAGCTGCACCAGCCAGTCGATCTCGCGCAGATGCTCGGCGATCTCTTGGGCTGTCTCATCCAGGCCCCGTGGTGCGCGGCCCATCACGAAGCTGGCAATTTTGGGCGCGGCGCCAGAGATGACCTCACCGGTAGTGGTGTAGCTGGCAGGAATCAGGATTGAGCCGCCATAGACATGTGCAAAGTAGCGCAGCAGTATGGGCTCGCTTGCCATCCCGTTCTGCAAGGTAAGGACGGGGAGCTCAGAGGCGGTGCTGCCGCCTTCCACCGGCTGCCAGGCCAACTGCTCAGCAACCTGCGCCACATGCTGGGTCTTAGTAGCGATAACCAGAACATCACCAGCACGCAGCTGCGCGTTCGCAATGCCATCGCAGGTCGAGAGCTGAACCTGACGAACGCCCTCGGGCCGGCGGTACTTCAGTCCGCGCTCGGTCAGGTGACGGATCTGCTCACCGCGGCCGACCAGCAGGTGCGGTCGATCCCGAAGTGCTAACTCCGCTGCGGTGCCAGCACCGACCGCACCGGCACCGATAATCACGATTCGCCCAATATTCACTGCTGTCTCTCCTCCGTGGGGTCTTCTCCCTGGGAGAGCCCATCCCAGAGGTCAAATTCATCGGGTTCAGCGTCATCGACCGAAGCGGTGCGGCTGTACTTCTTGGAGCTGCGCTTATCAGTCCAGCGGTGGGAGAAGAGCAGAACAAGCAGAGCACCCAGCAGGACCAGCACCGCCCCTGCCACGCCCAACCAAGGACCGGCACCGAGTTCGTAGCTGCCTGCTGTCGTGGTGATGCCAGTGGCCTCACCCACGGCCACCGCAGCGGCCGAAGCCGGATCAGCCACTGCATGGAGGGTGTCAAAAAGTGCCGCAGCCGCGGCGGCGCTGAGCAGCAGCGCAATAATCCAGCGGCCTGCCCGCCGGGCGATGGTCAGGGTCAGCGCACCGGCCAGGGCAACCAGCCCCATGGCGGTGACGATATCGGAGGCCTGAGAACCGGGAACCTCAATGCTCTGCACCGAGGCGGTCTCACCCAGCTGCTCGGCGGTCACCCATGTCATGGTCACCGAGATCAGCATGAGTGCGGCACCGGCCAGAGCCAGCAGCACGGCATTGCGACGGTTGCTCATCAGCGGGCACTCCCCCGCCGGTCTGCAGCGCGGCCAGGCTGGGCCTCATCATCCCAGCTCTGCGAGAACAGCAGCACAGCCAGTGAACCGACCAACAGCGCGAGGCTGCCGACAAGGCCGGCCCACAGCGCACCGCCGGTGCTATACTCCGCTTCCGCCGCACCGTTGACAGCAGAGGCTGCCGACGCTGCGGCTACCGGATCCACCATGGCAAGGATCACTGCGATGCCAGCGATGATGCCGCCACCGAGCAGCACCGCGCCCAGAGCACCCCGGAACCAGCCGCGGAAGAGCGTGATCAGCACACCTGCCACCACCGCCAGCATCCCGATGGTACGCACGATAGGCGCCATGGCAGCACCGCTGAGCTCAACCGGCTGAACCCCCGGGGCGTCAACTGCGACCCAGGTCAGAGCAGTGGAGATCAGCAGCAGGATCGCACCGGCCTGAATGAGCAGAACCGTGTTGCGACGCTGGAAGAAATACGCAAGATGTCCCATTAGGACTGAAACCTATCAGTGCTAGTCCCGGCGGCGGGGGAACCCCGCTCGCCTCTTGGCCGCCTATCGTCGGCCTTCACACCTAAAGCGCTACTCCCGGCGGCGGGGAAACCCGTCTGGTCCGGGACATTCTGCAGCCGAGCTGCAGCCAGCACAGCGCGCAGCGGAGCAGCGGCCTTATTCACCGTCTCCTGGCGCTCGGCGTCGTCGTCAGAATCCGCTACGATTCCGCCTCCAGACTGGACATAGGCGCGCCCATCCTTCAACACCGCAGAACGGATCGCAATGGCGGCGTCCATTCGCCCGGACAGGTCAAAGTAGCCGACCACTCCCCCGTAGATGCCACGACGGGTGGGCTCCCACTCATCAAGCAACTGCAGCGCCCGAGGCTTGGGCGCCCCGGAGAGCGTGCCGGCTGGGAACGTCGCGGCCAGCACATCGTAGGCCGACGACGACGGCGCAACAGTTCCCTGGACATGGCTGGTCAGGTGCATCACGTGGCTGAAGTGCTCCACCGCCATGAAGCGGGTGACCTCCACTGAACCGGGCACGCATACCTTCGCCAGATCATTGCGCGCCAGATCCACCAGCATGATGTGCTCCGCACGTTCCTTCTCATCAGCCAGCAGGTCCTCGGCCAGCGCCCTATCCTCCGCCGGGGTGGCACCGCGGGGCCGGGTGCCGGCAATCGGATGCGATACGGCGACTCGCTCGCCGCCGGTGGTCTCCTCCACGGTGACGAGTGCTTCCGGAGAGGCGCCAACCAACTCGTATGGCTCACCATCTGGGGTCTGGAAATGCATCAGGTACATATACGGGCTGGGGTTGAGCAGCCGCAGCATCCGATACACCGCCAGGGCGTCCACATCGGTGGCCACCTCGAACCTGCGGGAGACGACGATCTGAAAGACCTCGCCGTCGATGATCGCTTGCTTAGCATTGCCCAGAGTCGCAAGGTACTCGTCCTGATCCCAGGTGTGAATGACCTTCTCCTGGAAATCCTGCTCCACCTGCTCGGCCCAGGATTCCTGGGCGAGCGCAAGACCGGGCTGGACCGGCGCCGCCAGCTGAGTGCGCATAGTCTCCAACCGGGCCACGGCGTCGGCATAGGCTTCAGCGGCCCCGGTCTCGCGGCCGTCGCGGTTGATGGCGTTAGCGATGAGGGTCACTGTGCCATCGCGGTTATCGTGGACGGCTAGGTCTGAGACCAGGTTCATGGCCATCTCGGGCAGGCCCAGGTCATCGGCAGGAGGGTTCGGCAGCTTCTCCCAGTGCCGCACCACATCCCAGCCGGCGTACCCAACCAGGCCGGATGACAGATGAGGCAGCTCCTCGGTGAAAGCGCGGCCTGTGGCCGAACCCTCCGTGAGGAAGTTCAAGGTCTCGCGCAGCACCTCAGCGGTGGTTCCTTCAGTGGGAGCCCCGGCTGGCGGCTGGCCGATCCAGTGCGCACGGCCGTCCTGTTCAGAAAGTGTGGCCAGGGAGTTCACCCCGATAAAACTGTGCCGGTCCCAGGCCGCACCGGGGGCCGCCGATTCCATCAGGAAGCTGCCCGGCCGCGCGGTTCCGTCAGCCTCAGTAGCCAGTGCCCGGTAGATGCTCAACGGGGTGTGACTATCGGCCAGCATTCGCATGGACACAGGAATGACCCGGTGGTCTTTGGCCAGGCTCAAGAACTGGTCCTGGGCGGGGATGACGACGCCGAGCTGGTGCATCACAGGTTGTTTCCTTCCGCTGAGTTCTCCAGCATGATCTCGCGGTCGGTGAAGCAGCTTTCGGAACCAGTGTGGCAGGCCGGACCGCGCTGTTCCACCTGCAGGAGGACAGTGTCGCCGTCGCAGTCCAGGTGCACCGAGCGCACAGTCTGGGCGTGTCCGCTGGTTTCGCCTTTGACCCAGAGTTCCTGGCGCGAACGTGACCAGTAGGTGCCCCGCCGAGTGGCCAGTGTGGCAGCCAGCGCCTCGGCGTTCATCCACGCCATCATCAGCACCACACCGCTGGAAACATCCTGGGCGATAGCTGGAACAAGTCCGGCCTCGTTGAAGCTCACCTGCTGGGCGAGGTCCTGGGGAAGCTGATAGCTGCTCATGACTGCGGCACTTTCATCGGTTTCTGCACTCACCGCACGGGGTACCCTGCGGCGCGGATAGCGTCCTTGACCTGGGCGATCATGTCGTCTGGTCCAAAGTGGAACATCGATGCCGCCAGTACTGCATCGGCGCCGGCAGCAATAGCCGGTGGGAAGTGCGCCGGCTCGCCAGCTCCTCCAGAGGCGATCAACGGCACCGAGGTCACCGCGCGCACCGCGGAGATCATCTCGGTATCGAAGCCCTCTTTGGTGCCATCGGCGTCGATGCTGTTGAGCAGGATCTCCCCCACTCCGCGTTCTGAGGCCTCCCGGCACCAGTCCAGCGCGTCAATGCCGGTCCCGCGGCGTCCTCCATGGGTGGTGACTTCAAACCCCGACGGCGTATCCGGTGATCGTCGCGCATCAAGGGAGAGCACCAGCACCTGGTTGCCGAAACGGGCGACGATATCGTTGATGACCTCGGGGCGGGCCACCG
>NZ_HG005165.1:289576-329972 GCF_000455245.1 Nesterenkonia massiliensis
GGCCGTATTGATGGAGGCCTTATCTGCCCCGACCTTCAGCAGCCGGTCCACATCCTCCACCGCGCGCACACCACCGCCCACGGTCAGCGGGATGAATACCTCTTCAGCGGTGCGCGTGACCACATCGTAGGTGGTCTGACGTTCAGAGGAGGACGCCGTGACGTCCAGAAACGTCAGCTCATCAGCGCCGGCCTTATTGTACCGGTGAGCCAGTTCCACAGGGTCTCCGGCGTCTCGGAGGTTCTCGAAGTTGACGCCTTTGACCACGCGGCCTGCGTCAACGTCCAAACATGGAATGACACGAACTGCCAGCGTCACGGCTGAACTCCTCTCTTCAGATCCACTCCCGCTTTCTCAGATGCGCACAGCCGATGAAGGCTCGCCGTGGTCATCTCAGACTCGGCAGGCGTGGATCGTGGTCACTAGGATGGCCCGGGCGCCCAGATCGTAGAGCTCGTCCATCAGCTGGTTGGTCTTCTTCGCCGGCACCATCGAGCGCACCGCTACCCAGTTCTCATCCGCCAGCGGAGAGATCGTGGGCGATTCCAGCCCCGGAGTGATCCTGGTGGCTGCTTCAAGGTGTTCGCGGCGGATGTCGTAGTCCATCATCACGTACTGGCGCGCTACCAGGACGCCCTGGAGTCTGCGGATCAGTCGCTGGGTCTGGGTCTGCAGAGCAACAGGTGCGTGGGCGTCGTCGTCCTCACGCTCCCCGTTGCCGGAGATCAGCACCGCCTCGGACTGCAGGATCGGGCTGCCGAAGGTCTCCATGCCGGCGGCCTTGAGGGTATTTCCGGTCTCCACCACATCGGCAATGGCGTCAGCCACCCCCAGCCGGACAGCCGATTCCACGGCACCGTCGAGGTGGACCACCTCCACATCGGCCACACCGCGGTCGGCGAACCACTGGCTCAGCAGACCGTCGTAGCTGGTGGCCACACGTTTACCGGCCAGGTCTTGCTCGCTGCTGAACTGTCCTTTGGGTGCGGCCAGACGGAAGGTGGAACGCCCGAAGCCCAGGCCGAGGATCTCTTCGGCGCCACCGCCGACCTCGGCGTCAAGGAACAGGTCCCGGCCGGTGATACCGAGATCGATAATGCCGCGTCCTACGTAGATGGCTACGTCTTTGGGGCGCAGGTAGAAGAACTCGACGCCGTTTTCCTCATCCACCAGGACCAGCTCTTTGCGGTCGCGGCGCTGTAAGTATCCGGCTTCGGAGAGCATGGCCATGGCGGCCTCTGACAGGGCGCCTTTATTGGGTACGGCTACGCGAAGCATGGTGTCCTTTGCGATGAACGTTTTTAGAGGAAGCGGTAGATGTCTTCGGGTTTGAGGCCCTTGGCCAGCATCATGACCTGCAGGTGGTAGAGCAGCTGGGAGATCTCCTCAGCCGCCTCATCCTGAGACTGGTATTCGGCGGCCATCCACACCTCGGCGGCTTCTTCGACGATCTTCTTACCGATCTGATGGACTCCGGCGTCCAGTGCTGCCACAGTGCCAGATCCAGCGGGGCGTTCCTCGGCTTTGCGGGCGAGTTCGGCGAAGAGTTCGTCAAAAGATTTCACGGGCGTAAGCCTATGCCTTAAGCGTCCAGTTTCGCGATTTCGATGGCGGCGGCGACGGCGGCGTGAGCGGCTTCGAAGCCTTTGTCCTCCTGCGAGCCGCTCAGTCCAGCCCGGGCGAGGGCCTGCTCCTCGGTATCGCAGGTCAGCAGACCGAAGCCCACAGGCTTGCCGGTCTCTACCGCGATTGTGCTCAACCCCTCGGTGGCGGCAGAGCAGACATACTCGAAGTGCGGTGTGCCACCGCGGATGACCACGCCCAGCGCGACGACGACATCGTGGTGGTGAGCGGCATGTGCGCTGATCACCGGCAGTTCAAAGCTGCCGGGGGCGCGCAACAGGGTGTAATCCTGGATGCCGATGCTGTGCAGGAAGCGCTCGGAGCCTGCAATAAGTCCGTTCATGACAGTGTCATGCCACCGGGAGGCCACCACTGCCACGCGCAGGGAAAGATCCTGGGCGACTTTGGTGAGCTCGTTGAGCTCGTGCTCGTCGATATGCGGAGTTCCGGTGGAGCTCATTTCTCTCCCTGTTCCTCGTTGGTGGTGATGTGTTCGGAAGGGTACTGCGGGTTTGCAGTGGCTGTTGTGACCGCCTCGGTGAGTGTGAGGTGGTCCAGCATATGGCGCATCTTGTCCCGCTTGGTGCGCAGGTAGCGCTCGTTGTGTTCGCGGACAATGCCGGTGGAGGGCACCTGCTGGACGTTCAGCCCGGCGGCAGCCAGCACCTCCACCTTGGCGGGATTATTGGTCAGCAGCCGCAGTGTGGAGATACCGGCTCCGTGCAATACGGCAGCGGCACCGGTGAAGTCGCGCAGCTCTGCGGCGAGGCCGAGCATTTCGTTGGCCTCCACAGTATCTGCGCCCTCTTCCTGCAGCTTGTAGGCGCGCATCTTGTTGGCCAGTCCGATGCCTCGTCCCTCGTGGCCGCGCAGATAGAGCAGATGTCCGCCCTCGGCCTGGACGGTCTCAAGGGCCGCGGCCAGCTGCGTGCCGCAGTCGCAGCGGTGGGACCCGAAGACGTCTCCGGTCAGGCACTCTGAGTGCATCCGGACCAGCGGCGGTTCATGCTTTCCATTACTGCTGGAGGAGCTTCCCGGGGCGGACAGCAGGATGTGTTCGTGGCCGGTTTTCTGCTCGGTCCACACCTGGGCGTGGAAGATTCCGTAGTCGGTCGGCAGGTTGACCACCGGACCAGGTACCACGAGTTTCTGCGCCTCTTCGCGGGGCGAGTCCCAGGAGGAGAGGTAGGACTCCCGCACTGCATCCGGTGTGGCTTCACCGCCGCGGTATTCAATGAGGTCAGCGATGCTGATCAGCGCCAGATGGTGCTCATCGGCGAAGTCGCGCAGGGCAGGCAGCCGCATCATGGTGCCGTCGTCGTGCACAAGCTCAGCGATGACCCCGACTTCCGGGTAGCCAGCCAGCCGGCAGAGGTCTACGGCGGCCTCGGTATGCCCGTCACGCCCCAGCACTCCTTCGACGTGCGCGATGAGCGGGAACATGTGGCCGGGGCGGGTGAAGTCAGCAGCCTGGGCGCCAGCATCGGCGAGCGCTCGGGCGGTGATGGCCCGGTCTGCGGCGCTGATGCCGGTGCTGGCCACGGTGATCGCGTCGCAGCTGATGGTGTAGGCGGTGCCTTTGGGGTCTTCGTTCTGTGCTGTCATCGGAGGCAGCTGAAGATGCGCCGCCCGCTCGGCGGTCATGGGCACGCAGAGCACACCGGAGCTGTGCCGGATGGTCAGGGCCATCAGCTCTTCACTGGCCACTGCGGCGGGGAAGATGATGTCGCCTTCGTTCTCACGGTCGGCGTCGTCCACCACGATCACCGGGCGTCCTGCGGCCAGCTGATCCAGTGCCACTTCGATGGGATCAAGCACTGGTGCGGGGCTGGTGGGCTTGGGAACTGCCGGCAGGGTGTCGGAAGCGGCGCTGTCAGCGGGCTCAGCTTCTGCCGCCTGCGGGACCTCGAGTTCGCCCTGGAAGGTCAGCATGCGCCGGGTGTACTTGGCCAACACATCCACTTCGATATTGACGTTGCTGCCCGCTGCAAGTCCCCCGAGGGTGGTCTCGGACAGGGTGGTGGGAATCAGGCCCACCTCGAACCAGTGGCCGCTGGTCTTGTCTGTGCCGGTGGCGGTGATGGTCAGGGAGACCCCGTCGATAGCGATGGAGCCTTTCTCCGCGATGTAGAGGGCGAGATCCGCGGGCACGCCGAAACGGTGACGGCCATCGTGGAGGTCCTTCTCCAGCAGTTCACCGATGCCGTCCACATGCCCTTGGACCACATGGCCGTCCAGGCGTGCACCGGCTGGCAGGCAGCGCTCAAGGTTCACTCGGTCTCCTGTACTGACCTGGGAGAAAGTGGTCCGCTTCAGGGTTTCGGGGATGAGCTCGACGGCGATGACCTCACCTTCGATACTCACAGCGGAGACGCAGACCCCGTTGACAGCGATGGATCCGCCCAGGCCCAGCCCCTCGGTGTGCCCCGGCGCCTGCAGCACCAGGCGTTCCACTCCCTTAGCGGGGTCGGGGGTGCGCTCAAGCACCTGACCGGTGCCGGTCACGATTCCGGTGAACATGCGTCTCCTTCTGGTTCGGGCTTGAGGTGGATGCACACATCTGAGTCCATGGTGCTGACGGCTCCGCCGTCGGTGGGGTCGAGGGCGAATCGTCGGGCCTGGGCCAGCGTGGTGACTCCGATATCTCCAAGGGAACTGCGGCCAACACCGAGCAGCATCGGCGCCACATAGGCAAAGACTTCGTCCACCAGGTCAGCGGCGAAGAACGCCGATAGAACGCTCTGGCCGCCTTCGACCAGCACATGTTTGACCGGGTAGCCCCCGTGGGTGGTTCCGGCCAGGGTGCGAAGCGCCTCCAAGGGGTCGCGGGTCCGCAGCTGAATCCAGCCGTCCCCCTCGGGCTGGTGCTGTTTCAGGATGGCGTCTTCGGGTATGTCCCTCAGGCCCATCACGCAGCGCAGCGGCTGGGAGTCAGCCAGTCCGCCGTCGTCGTTGCGTGCGGTCAGCCGGGGGTTATCGATATGCGCGGTGTTGGTGCCGACCAGGATGGCGTCCACACGCTGGCGGATCCGGTGGGTGTGGCGGCGGGAGGGTTCGGAGGTGATCCACTGGCTGGTGCCGTCGGCGGCGGCGATCTTGGCATCCAGTGTCTGGGCTAAGTGAACGGTGACGAAGGGCCGCTGCTGGGTTTGTGCGAGGTTCCAGCGATGGTTCAGCTCGGTGGCTTCTGCTTCAAGAACACCGGTGACGACGTCGAGACCGCGCCCGGCAAGCAGCGCCGCACCTCCCCCGTTGGCGCTGGGATCTGCAGCTGCGGTGACAACGCGTGGCACACCAGCTTCCTGGATGAGGTCGGTGCAGGCGGGCTGGCGCCCCCGGTGCCGGCAGGGCTCGAGGGTGGTGTAGAGGGTGGTGCGTGAAAAATCAGTGACACCGGCTGAGTGTGCAGCGCGAAGCGCATCGCGCTCGGCGTGGAAAGTGCCGGCTCCGCGGTGGTGGCCAGTGGCCAGAATAGTGCCGTCCTCGTCTGTGAGCACCGCCCCGACAAGGGGGTTTGCTCCACGGGGACCGAGCTGCGCGGCCTCGAGGGCACGACGCATGGGGCCGTTGTCGGCATCAGCCGTAGGCATTAAGCGTTCTCCTTCTGTGCCACTCCCATCCAGACTGTGACTGTCGGTGCTGGAATTTCACCAGCTCAGCCTCCTGGAGGAGGGTCGCGGACTCTGACCGCCGGTTCGGACTTTCACCGATCCCGTAAGCACGTGCGGACTATCTTGCCATAGACACAATGAAGCCCCGGAATCAGTTGATTCCGAGGCTTCATCGTTGTTCATCAGAGCGGATGACGAGATTCGAACTCGCGACCCTCACCATGGCAAGGTGATGCTCTAGCCAGCTGAGCTACATCCGCATCAGATCCATACTACTGGATCCGTGCGCGATACTGGGATCGAACCAGTGACCTCTTCCGTGTCAGGGAAGCGCGCTACCGCTGCGCCAATCGCGCTTATTCAGCTGTTGCTTGTCAGGGACGAATCCCTGACTTGCGAGGTGGGGACGGGAATCGAACCCGCGTATACGGCTTTGCAGGCCGCTGCCTCACCACTCGGCCACCCCACCAGGGTTCTACCGGGCTCAGTGTCCCTTCCTGCGAGCGGATGACGAGATTCGAACTCGCGACCCTCACCATGGCAAGGTGATGCTCTAGCCAGCTGAGCTACATCCGCATTTCGTCGGCGCTTTTTGGGCGTTTCGACGACATGAAACTCTAACCTACATGTCTCCTGAGAGTCCAATCGGCGGGCTGACCCCCGGATTCACAAGGATGTCCGAGGCTCGTGTCAGACTGGATTTCTTATGACGGATCCACGACTTGCCCACGCCACTGAGTTCGGCCGGATGTACTCGCGTTCGCTCTCATTTGCCCCCGAAGTTCCCTCCATCACCACGGTGATCGCCCAGGAGGCGAAGGATATGACCGGGTGGGCGGGGCATATGGCCGCCACGGAGCTGGTGAATGATCCGCGACTGCCGGGTGCTGTGGGTTCTGCGCCGACTCTTCGCGGATTGGCGAGAGAGGCGTCCTCGGCGGCGGAGCGTTTCCGGGACGCGGCGGCCGCGCGCGGGGATCGTGTCCATGCCTACGCTGAGCAAGTTTCTCTTGCAGCACTGGGCGCGCCGGGGGCGGATCCCGACGGCGCCCGGCGGGTTCTGGCCGAGCACGGTGATGTGCGTTTCGCAGATCGTTTTGATGAGTGGTGGCAGCTCTATGGGGTGCGCCCGATTGCGGCGGAGATCACTGTGTGGAATCACACAGTGGGTTATGCCGGGACGTTGGATCTGGTGGCGGAGATCGGCGGACGGCTGTGTTTGATCGATTTCAAGACGAAGGGGCTGACTCGCGACGGGCGGGCTAAGCCGCTGAGCGAGTCGGTGGTGATGCAGTTGGTGGCCGGGTTGCGGGCTGAAGAGATGCTGGTGGATCCGGTGGCGGGAACGTGGTCCCCCTGGGCTTACGGGCAGGGGGCCGGCGGTGAGGACGCGATGCTTCTTGCGGTGGCAATTTCTGAGGCTGAGGTAGTACCGGTGCAGGCTAGCCCCAGTGGGCTGCGGGCGCACTGGCGTAAGTTCTGGGCATTGCGGCAGGTGTGGGAGCACTCCCGGGCAGTGACGGAGACCGGCCGCGCGTTGCGGCCGATTGGCCCGCCGCCGGCTGGCGCTGGGGTTGGTGCAGTGACGCCCCCTGCCCAGGCCTCTAGTGATGTGCAGCTGGCGGGATCTGGTGCAGATACCGGTAGTGGAGCGCCGGGCGGACCGGTGGCCGGGACTGTGAGTGGATCCGCGAACGGAGTAGCGAATGGAGTAGCGAACGGGGCCGTGAGTCAGCGGCCGAGCCAGTTCCCGTCCTCGTCGTAGCGGTCCTGGTAGATGGCCGGAGGCCGGTCCCCGGGCTCGATGGTGAACGGCCCGTTGCAGCCGTAGTCGGCGGCGTCGCGACAGGCCCCGGAGACCAGGCGCTGGCTGGTGCGCCAGATGTCAGCCTCACCGGGTGAGGCCGCTGCGGTGGTACTGCCGGGGATGGCAATCCAACCGGAGTCCTCGACTTGAAACTCCCCGATGAATCTGGTGGTGACTTGGACAGGGTAGACACCGGTGGATGAGTAGATGTGGCTGGTGGGAGTCTCGGCGTCGGTGAGGTTGATGCTGTTGTTTGTCTCTGCGAAGTGTGCGACAGATTCCCCGGCACGACTGGTGGTTCGAACGGTGCCGTCGCCGTAGTCGAAGGTGTACTCCACGGGGATAGCGCGGATCTGCACTGTGTGACCCAGGAGCTCTTCGGTGAGCGTCTGTGTTTCTACATCGGCAAAGACATTCGTGTGCCGGTTGATGTACCCGAATCCCTGAAGCTGCTCTTCAAAGGCGACGCGACCGCCATCGATCGGCAAGCGGGAGAACTCTTCAACGACGGTTGTGTACACCAGTTCATGAGCCGGAATCTCCTCAGCAGCTTCGGTTTGGTCAGGGGCAGGCGGGGCCACCGCAAGCTCGACAGGTTCTTCGTCGGTAGACGGACATTCCGCAGGCCCACCCGCTGCCAAGCCTCCGATGAGGAACCCCACAGGGCAGTCTCGCGGTAGAAGATCCCAACAGGAAGGGTCGGATGCGCCGCTGTTTGTGCAAAAGTTACGGTTGGAGAGGAGTCCTGAGAGCCTGTCCCCCGGAGTATTTTCATTGTGAGGGATGCTTCGATTTTCCAATGAGCCCGTAGAGCGACTTGGATGCTCTATTTGTCGGACTCGTTCGCCACCACTTTCTCCTGTCGACCCTGGCTCCCGCTCCACGTATTGATTCCGGCGATGAACTTGAACGTCAAACGCCTGGTCCGCGGGAGCAACGTAAACTCCCGGTGGCGCCGATCGCGATTGGCCGCGAGGTTCGTCCTCATCCGCTGCTGCAACAGGCATGAGTGGCCACATCACGAGTAGCATCGCTAGCGCCACGATGAATGAAACTCTGACCTGAAAGTTCTGCACACCCATCATTCATCCCCAAGAGGAGTCCCAGCGATTTCGTCTTGACCAACGTAGACGTGCTCGCCAATGCGCCAATGTTCGTCAAAAAGAAGCAGTGAGCTCAAAACAGCTTCATTCGATTCTGGCTCGCTACCATCTAGCGCCCCTTCCCAGTAGACGTCGAAACTACCGGAGACGAGTCGAAACAACACCACAGCCTCAGCCTCAGCCTCTGCATCTACCTCAGCACTGTCCCAGGCGAAAGGCCGAACCCAAAGGTCGACGATGTTGTCGGGCTCCTGCACATACCAACCAGACTCATACAAGGTGCGGACTTGATCCGTTTGAGCCTCGCAAACTTCGCAGGCTTCGTCGGAAAACTCTTCTAAAGGCTCCGTATCACCTGTGTTTCGCGCGTAGACGCGCAGCTCCCACCAGTACCGCAGAGCCGCCTCTGCTCCCTCTTCGGTGGGGTCGTATATCTCATCGGGCGGATCGGGAACAGGCCAGTTCTGGGCTGGCCCTTCGGAGGATGCGGGTACCGGCGTGGTGTCATCGCTGTCGTTCACTTCCGAATCTTCGGCTGCAGGATCACTGCTGGAGGCTCCCTGACCATCTCCCTCCGCCGCTTCCCTGTCACTAACCTCGGACGGAGATGCGGCGTCGGGGTTCTCGCTACCATCAGCACAAAGGTGTGGGGCGTTCTGCATCGGTTCGCAGCCTTCCGCGCCATCCGCACCTGAGCACGCGCTTAGGACGAGAAGTCCGATCATGCCGAGCCCGCCGCCACGCCCCGGTGAACGGCGAAACCACGACCCGTGTCGGCCTCTGCCCTTCGACCTTTCGGCAGCCACGACCTTGTTCTGCATCCATGTCCCGTCAACCATTTGCCGATACACCCGTTCCGCAAACCGTCTGGCACGGCCTGCCCACCATCTGCTCCTCGGGGGCACCAACAGCTCCGCCCCTACCGTCCGCTCCCCACGGTAATAAGCCCTGCTCCTTGTGACCAGGGTCAAATCCCGCCTGTGGATAAAAAGCTACGACCGCTGCATAGGTAGCCATCACGGGGTGGGACCGCTGACCTGGGGCTAAACGCCACCAAACCGCTAACTTGAAGACTGGGCTAGATTATTCGAATCTTTCTTCTATCAACTCTTGTCAGACCGCCAGGATCGAACATATAATCGAAACATGGGCACGAAAAAGACTCAGTCGCAGCGGCACGCGGACCTGCGTGCCGGCCAGAACAGCGTGTCCGACCAGGCCTGCCCCTCTTCGGCACAGCCAACCGTTCCAACGGAGCTATGGGACGCCGAAATGGCCATAAGGCGTGCTGAAGCCCACCAGGTCTCAATGCTCGTCGACTATGTCCAGACCTTCTGCCGGACTCGCGCCGATGAACGCGAGCGGCGCTACCAGGACTTCATAAGCCTTGGGATGGACCAGAGTGCCAGCGCCTTGAAGAAACAAGAGCATCGCGAAGCTAGAACTGATGAATCCGCCGCACTCCTCTACGCAGCCCAAGCAATGCGCACCTCTGAGTACCGCGCCTCAGCGCTCTTCAGCGCTTCCTCCCACGCCAGAACAGCCCTCCCCAACGTCTGGCAAGCGTTCCTTTCAGGAAAAATCACCAGCACCGCACTGAGCCGTATTTCCCGGACCAGCCGTGACAGGCTCTGTGACAAGTCATCCCGCGCCGAGCTCGATGCCCTAGCACCCGAATACGCAGAGCATCACCGTCCACGCGAACTGGAACGCTGGCTCACTCGGTTCACAGCCGTGGCCGAACCAGAAAATGCAGCAGACCGCTGCCAGCGGGAACTCGATCGGAGAACCGTCTCCGTTCGCCCCGCAGATGACTTCGAGAACATGTCCTGGTTCAGCGCACTCCTACCCACCCCCACTGCAGTAGCCATCAAGCGACGCCTTGACGCAGTAGCGCGGTCACCACAACAACCAGTCCCCCACGACCCCATCACGGCAGCCCTCACTGCCACCGCTACGCGCAAGGCTCACATCCGGGAGTGCATTGCCGCCTACCGCGGTCTGTCCACCCCACGCGACATCTGGACAGGAAAACCGCTGCACGGAGACTCACCGGAGACACCAGAAGGTCCCACCGTGGTGCGCCTGCCCCCGAGCCCGGAATCGCTCACCGCGGCGTCGCTTCCCACCACCTATCACGACGGCGACACACGCACTCTGGCGCAGCGCACGGCAGATCAGCTCAGCGCCTGGATCCTGAACGGCCGCACCGAATCCGCAATCACCATTGACGCCCACATTGGTCTTTTGGTGGCAGAAGAAACCCTCACCGGGGAATCGAACCATCCGGCAATCAGCCGCGACCGTAGCTATACCCTGCCAGCCGAGGCGGCACTAAACCTCATTAGAGATCCTGCAGTTGTCACCACTTGGCATGAACTCCGAGTCAAACCGCATCATCAAGTCAAGCCCCGACGCAACAACCCACCACCACTGGGCCCCTCTGCCCAGGAATATGACACGCTCTCCCACCAGTACCTCGGACGGTTCCCACCTGAACGGCTGCGCCAAGCCATCTGGTTCCGGGACGGCACATGCCAGGTAGCCGGTTGTACGGTACCTGCAGAGAACTGCGATATTGACCACGTCCAGCCGCACCCAGATGGCCCCACCCGCGGGGACAACCTCCAGGCGCTGTGCCGGCGTCATCATCGGATCAAAACAGCAGGATTCGACGTTCTGATCACACAACCCGGAGTCGGAACCCACCGCGCAACTGCCGAAACGCTGGTACCGCGCACCCCGGAATCCCTGCACCGAGTCATCAACACCGCATCAGGCTCACGCCACAGATGAGAGAATGTCCCCCATGCCTGTGCTGCCCATCCGTATGATCGGTGATCCTGTCCTGCGCACACCTTCAACGGTTGTGCCTCTGGATACCGCAACCCCAGAACGCCGTATCCAGCAACTCATCCAGGATATGGAGGCCACCAACAAAGACGCCGGCGGAATCGGAATCGCAGCGCCCCAGGTAGGGGTCAACCTCCGTATCTTCACCTGGGACGTAGAAGGGCATCGGGGCGCAGTCATCAACCCGGAACTCCAGCTGATGGGCGAACCAGTATTCGTCCCTCGCCAAACACCCACGGAAGAAGACGCCATACTTCGTGAAGGCTGCCTATCTGTGCGCGGCGGGATCTACGGTCCAGTCAAACGTCACCCCCACGTGATTCTCACCGGTTACGACAGGGCAGGAGAACCGCTGCGCATCGAAGCCGACGGCCTTCTCGCAGCCTGCTTCCAGCACGAACTCGACCACCTTGACGGCAAACTCTTCCTAGACCGATTGGAAGGCGACCACCGCAAGACTGCCATGCGTGCACTGCGTGAAGGGAACCCTGCATGACCGAATCTGCTGCTCACCCCGCACAACCCACCAGCACCCCACTCCTGTTCGCCGGCACCCCCGAGATCGCCGCACAAGCTCTGCGTGGAATCATTGCCGCCGGCTACAACGTCACCGCTGTCCTCACCCGCCCCGACGCCCCCGTGGGCAGGAAAAAACAACTGACTCCTTCGCCTGTTGCGCAGGCTGCAGAGACAGCCGGGATCCCCACCATTAAGACCGCCAAAGTCGACGCAGACATCACTAATCAGGTCCAGCAGACTGGAGCCCGACTCGGCGTCGTCGTTGCCTATGGTGCCCTGCTGCCGCAGCACACGCTGGAGGCGCTGCCGCTGGGCTGGGTCAACCTGCACTACTCACGGCTGCCCCAGTACCGCGGCGCTGCCCCCGTGCAACACGCCATGCTCAACGGCGAAGCCACCACGGCCGCCACAATCTTCCAGCTTGAAGCCGGAATGGACACCGGCCCGGTCCACGCCAGCGCTGAATACACCATTCCCGAAGCTACCTCTTCAGGGACAGTCCTCGCCGAACTGACGACCCTGGGGACCTCTCTGCTCACCAAACTGCTCCCGGACCTCCTGGCAGGCAACTCACAACCAGTAGGCCAGCAGGGCACCCCCAGCCACGCCCCGAAACTCACACGCGAAGACGCCTACATCGACCCCAGCGAACCGGCAGAACAGCTGGTCAACCGCATCAACGCGACCATCCCCGAGCCCGGCGCCTGGACCCTCAATGGCGAAAACCGCCTCAAACTTGGTCCCGCCAGGCTCTACCACGGCGACCTCTCTCCAGACGCCACCCCCGGACGTGTACTGCAAGCGATCTCGGACCGCGCGCCGGGAGACTCCCTAATTGTGCTCACTGCAGGAGACGCACGCGGGGTTGTCCTGACCCAAGTCCAGCCCGCCGGTAAAGCAATGATGAACGCCGCTGACTGGTTCCGCGGCCAACAAGGCACCGTCACCTTAGGAAGCGCAGCATGAGCGAATCACACCGGAACCAGAGCCCCCACGAGGGCGAACGTAGAAACGCCAAAGGACGTCAGCGCAACCGCGGCAGCCGCAGCGCTTCCGAGCACAGCGCCGCAGGCTCTCGTGGCGAACAGAGCGGCCGATCCAGCCGCCAATCTGGCCGTCAATTCAGCAAGAACGCTCCATCGGCTCGCAGTCGCCGCTCGGACCCTGCCCGCCTGGCAGCGTTCCAGGTACTGCGTGCAGTCTCCCGCGACGATGCTTACGCCAACCTGGTCCTTCCTGCAGAGATCCGCCGCGCCAAGCTCGATAAGCGCGACGCCGGATTCGCCACCGAACTCACCTACGGCGCCCTGCGCTCAGAAGGCACCTATGATGCTGTGCTCTCCAGGTGCGTAGACCGGGAACTCAGCAAACTCGACCCACCAATCCTCGACGCGCTGCGGCTAGGGGCACACCAGCTGCTGGCGATGCGGGTCAATACCCATGCCGCCGTCAACGAAACGGTAGCCCTAGTCCGCGATCAAATCGGTGCCGGCCCCTCCGGCCTGGTCAACGCGGTCCTGCGACGTGTCGCGGAGAAGACCCGTGACCAGTGGCTGGACGTCATCGCCGAAAACTCCACCGGCGACGACGCCCTGGGCCTCCGGCATGCCCATCCCGCCTGGGTGGTTCGCGCCCTCAGACAATCGCTGAAGCTGCGCGGACGTGCCGAAGACATCGACGCGCTCCTTGAATCCGATAACGCCGCCCCTGAAGTCCACCTAGTGGGGCTGCCCGGACTTCACGAGGACGCCGGCCCCCAGCACTTGAATTCAGCCGTCGCTGCAGGAGCCATCCCCTCGGAGCTCATCGAAGGGGCAGCGATCTTCCGCGGCGGAGATATCGGCCGTCTCGAAGGAGTCCGCGAAGGTCAGCTGCGCGTCCAGGACATCGGCTCGCAATGGATCGCTCAGGCGCTGACCGAACCAGCCGTACAACCAGCAGAACGCTGGCTGGATCTCTGCGCCGGGCCCGGCGGCAAAGCCGCTCTACTCGGAGCGATCGCTGCTGAGTACGGCGTGACTCTCACCGCCAATGAGCCTGCCCCACACCGTGCTGAACTGGTGACCAAGGCGCTGGCCGCCGTCGACCCCTCGGCCTGGAGTGTGCGGACAGGCGATGGCCGGACGATCAGTTCAGACCCCGAGTTCTACACGCCCGAGCAGCCTTTCGATCGCATCCTCATCGATGCCCCCTGCACAGGTCTGGGCGCCCTGCGGCGCCGTCCCGAGTCCCGGTGGCGGCGCAAACCCAGTGACCTCGCCGAGCTGACTGTCCTGCAGGAGGACCTGCTCGACGCCGCCGTCGCCGTCCTCGCGCCGGAGGGCCTGCTGGCCTACGTCACCTGCTCCCCGCATGCAGCTGAAACCATCGCTCAGGTGGAAGACCTGCTACGCCGACACCCCGAACTACAGCTGCTCGACGCCCACGAGCCCATGGCTGCAGTGGCACTTCCCCAAGGACAGAAGCTGCTCGAAGAGACACGCTCGGCCACCTCGGCCAACTCCAACCCCGTCATCACCAAGACTGTGCAGCTGTGGCCGCATATCCACGGAACTGACGCCATGTTCTTCGCACTGCTGCAGAAGAAGCCAGACTGACGCATCTAGGATCAAAGACGTGACTTCTATTCATCCCAGCATCCTCAGCGCCGACTTCGCCAACCTTGCCGCCGAACTCCAGCGCATCAGTAGCGCCGATGCAGTCCATGTGGACGTGATGGACAACCACTTCGTTCCCAACCTCACCCTGGGGCTGCCGGTAGTGAAAGCCATCCGTGAGGCCACCGACCTTCCCCTGGACATCCATCTGATGATCGACGACGCCGACCGCTGGGCGCCGGAATACTCTGAGGCCGGTTGCGAGTCCGTGACCTTCCACATCGAGGCCGCCGCACGCCCCAGAGAGCTGGCTCGCATTCTGCGCTCCCACGGGTCGAAAGCGGCTATGGCCGTCAAACCCGGAACCGAGCTGGAACCCCACCTGGAGATCCTCAGCGAGCTGGACATGCTGCTGATCATGACCGTAGAACCGGGCTTCGGCGGCCAGTCGTTTATGGAAGCGATGCTGCCGAAGATCACGGCCGCACGGCAGGCAGCAGACGACCTCGGAGGCACGGTTGCTATCCAGGTCGACGGGGGCATCAACCGGGACACCATTCTCCGTGCCGCCGAAGCGGGGGCGGACACCTTCGTTGCAGGCTCCGCCGTCTATTCGGCCGCGGACCCCGACGCGGCCATCGCGCAACTGCGCAAGCTTATTCCAGGAAGTTAACCGCTCCCCGCCTCACTGCTACGTCGTAAGTGCGGCTGAGAGCTTGTCCGGACAGCAAAAACCGGCGGCGGTCTCAACCTTCCCCTGAAGAGACCACCGCCGGTGTGCTCGCCAGTCTACCCGAAACTGCGGTCTTGTGCGGCCCTCGCACCTCCCAGGATTCAGCCCCGGGGGAATCAGCGGAAGCCGAATCGCGGCTGAACCACCTTCGGCGCCGCAGTTGGCTGCAGCTCCTCGTGGCGCAGCTCCTGGATGGCCGCCTCAAAATCATCGAGGTTCTCGAATCCGCGGTACACGGAGGCGAATCGCATATACGCCACCACATCCAGTCGCTTCAGCGGTCCCAGAATGGCCAGCCCGACGTCGTTGGCGTCTACTTCAGCGTTGCCGGAGGCCCGGATGGTTTCCTCCACCTCCTGAGCCAGCACCGCGAGGTCGTCATTGGAGACGGGACGGCCCTGGCAGGCTTTGCGGACACCGTTGATGACCTTGGATCGGTCAAACGGTTCAGCTGCTCCCGAGCGCTTGATCACGCTGAGGGAAGTGGTTTCCACCGTAGTGAAGCGCTTGGAGCACTGAGGGCACTGACGACGACGGCGAATACCGGACCCGTCTTCCAGTGTGCGGGAATCCACCACGCGTGAGGCGTCGTGACGGCAATAGGGGCAGTGCACTTTTTGTCTCCTGTCTGGAGGGGCCTCCTCTCCCCTCAGAACACCAGTCTACGCACTACATATTGGGCCCAACAAACCCACTAGCACTACATCTAGTACTGGAGCGATGCAGTTCCCTCGCGAATGCCGCTATTGAGGCCAGCTCAAGTCTCCAGGCAGGTGGGGCCGAGAATGACCTTCAGATCTCCATAGAGCGACGGCGAGGGATTCACCCGGAAATTCTCCACCCGGATCAGCTCGTACTTATCCGGATAGACCAACTTGATGTGCATATCAGCATTGCCGGCATGGGCCTTCAAGGTCTGCGCCAGTTCCGTGACGATCTTCTCGGTGGCCTTCTGCACCGGCATCGACACCACCACCGGTCCAGTCACACCATCCTCGGTGATCTCCGGGACTGTGACATCCATGGCCTTGAGGACCACCCCGCCGTCGTCGCGGCGGTCCACCTGACCCTTGATCGAGACGATCAGGTCCTCGGCCAGGACCATGGACACCGCCTGGTAGGTCTTGCCGAAGAACATCACTTCGATGGAGCCGACCATATCCTCCACTGCGGCGCGGGCATAAGGATTGCCCGATTTAGCGACCCGGCGCTCCAGGGCGGTGATCATGCCGCAGATGGTGACGATTGCGCCATCCGGCGGGCCTTCCTCACTCATCACCGAAGCGATAGACCGATCCGCATGCTGACTCAGCGTGCGCTCAAGGCCCTGGAGGGGATGATCTGACACATAGAGTCCGAGCATTTCGCGCTCGAAGGCGAGCTTGTCCTTCTTATCCCACTCCGGAAGCTGGGGCACCTGCACGGCATCAAAGTCCTCCATGCCGTCGTCCCCAGTGGACATCGCCCCGAAGATATCGGTCTCGTACTGCAGCGAGTCCTTCTTCTTCTTCACCGCTTGATCGATGGCCTGCTCATGCACCGCCACTAGTGAACGGCGCGTATGCCCCAGCTCATCAAAGCCGCCGGCCTTGATCAACGATTCGATGGTGCGCTTATTGCACACATGCAGCGGCACTTTCTTGAAGAAGTCACTCAGGGACTCATACGCTCCCTGCTCGGTGCGGGCCTCCACCATGCCAGCCACCACATTGGCACCCACATTGCGCACCGCGCCCATGCCGAAGCGAATGGTCTCATCACCGACGGGGGTGAAGGTCAGCTCGGACTCATTGATGCTCGGCGGTGTCACCGTGATACCCATGCGGCGGCACTCGGAAAGGTACATCGCCAGCTTGTCACGGTTCTCACCGACCGAGGTCAGCAGCGCTGCCATGTACTCCGCCGGGTAGTTCGCCTTCAGATACGCAGTCCAATAAGCGATCAGACCATAAGCGGCAGAGTGGGCCTTATTAAACGCATACTCAGAGAAGGGAACCAGAATATCCCAGAGCGTTTTAATGGCCTCATCGGAGTAGCCGTTGGTCTTCATACCCTCAGAGAAGGGGACATACTCCTTATCCAGGACCTCTTTCTTCTTCTTGCCCATCGCGCGGCGCAGTAGATCTGCTTGGCCCAGCG
Organism: Nesterenkonia massiliensis; assembly: GCF_000455245.1. Classification (GTDB taxonomy): domain Bacteria; phylum Actinomycetota; class Actinomycetes; order Actinomycetales; family Micrococcaceae; genus Nesterenkonia; species Nesterenkonia rhizosphaerae. Next base: position 306,562 of record NZ_HG005165.1, read on the forward strand.
AGTATCCCGCCACCTTCTGCGCGATCGCCATGACCTGCTCCTGGTACACGATCAGACCATAGGTGGTGTCCAGAATCTCAGCCAGCGACTCTTCCAGCTCAGGATGGATCGGGGTGATCTCCTGCAGCCCATTCTTGCGCAGCGCGTAGTTGGTATGGGAGTTGGCGCCCATCGGCCCCGGTCGGTAGAGCGCGATGGTCGCGGAAATATCTTCGAAGTTATCCGGACGCATCTGCCGCAGCAGGGCACGCATGGGCCCGCCGTCGAGCTGGAACACTCCCAGAGTGTCACCGCGGGCCAGCAGCTCATAGGAGGGCCGGTCTTCCAGGTGGAGAGTCTCAAGATCGATCTCCACACCCTTATTGAGCTTCACGTTCTCCAGAGCATCGGAGATGATCGTGAGGTTTCGCAGCCCCAGGAAGTCCATCTTGATCAGGCCCAGGGTTTCACAGGTGGGGTAGTCGAACTGAGTGATGATGGCGCCATCCTGCTCACGCTTCATCAGCGGGATGATGTCGATCAGCGGGTCCGAGGACATGATGACGCCGGCGGCGTGCACACCCCACTGCCGCTTCAGTCCCTCCAGGCCGGTGGCCAGATCAAAGATCTCTTTCAGCCGCGGATCGTTCTCCACGGTCTCACGCATCTCACCGGCCTCGGCATAGCGCTTGGACTTCTCATTGAAGATGTCCCCCAGCGGCATCGGCTTGCCCTGGGCGTCCGGCGGCATCGCCTTGGTCAGCCGCTCACCGGTGGCGAAGGGCTCGCCCATCACACGTGCTGCGTCCTTCAGCGCCTGCTTGGATTTGATCGTGCCGTAGGTGACAATCATCGCCACCCGCTCGTCACCGTATTTGTCCACCACATAGCGGATTACTTCGGAGCGGCGACGATCATCGAAGTCGACGTCGAAGTCGGGCATGGAGACACGGTCAGGGTTCAGGAAGCGTTCGAAGATCAGCCCGTGCTGCAGCGGGTCCAGGTCAGTGATGCGCATGGCATAGGCCACCATGGATCCTGCACCGGAACCACGTCCAGGACCCACCCGGATCCCGTTCTCCTTGGCCCAGTTGATGAAGTCGGCCACCACCAGGAAGTACCCGGGGAAACCCATCTGGGTGATGACGCCGATCTCGTACTCGGCCTGCTTACGGACCTCATCGGGGATGCCCTGCGGGTAGCGGTAGTGAAGCCCCTTCTCCACCTCCTTGACGAACCAGGACTGCTCCGACTCCCCGTCCGGCACGGGGAAGCGCGGCATATAGGAGGCTGATTCGTTGAACTCCACCTCACAGCGTTCAGCGATCAGCAGCGTGTTGTCGCAAGCCTCCGGGAAGTCCCGGAACAGATCTCGCATCTGCGCGGCGGACTTCAGATAGAACTCTTCGGATTCAAACTTGAAGCGCTTGGGATCATCCAGGGTGGAGTTGGACTGCACGCACAGCAGCGCTCCGTGGGCCTTAGCGTCATGGGCGTGGGTGTAGTGCAGGTCATTGGTGGCCACCAGCGGGAGATTCATCTCCTTGGCCAGGCGCAGCAGGTCCTGCTTGACCCGCTTCTCCACCTCGATGCCGTGGTCCATGATCTCGCAGAAGAAGTTGTCCTTGCCCAGGATGTCGCGGAAATCCGCCGCAGCCTGCTTGGCTTCCTCATACTGGCCCTGACGCAGGCGGGTCTGAATCTCACCACCTGGGCAGCCGGTGGTGGCAATGATCCCCTTGCCGTAGGTCTGCAGAATCTCGCGGTCCATACGCGGCTTGTAGAACTGGCCTTCCAAGGAGGCCAGTGAGGAGGCCCGGAACAGGTTGTGCATACCGGCGGTGGTTTCAGCCCACATGGTCATATGGGTGTAAGCACCGGAGCCGGAGACATCGTCCACACCATCGCCGAAGCGCACACGGGTCTTGTCCGTGCGGTGAGTGCCAGGGGTCAGATAGGCCTCGACGCCGATGATCGGCTTGATGTCGTGCTGTTTGGCCTTCTTCCAGAAGTCGTAGGCACCGAAAATGAACCCGTGGTCAGTGGTGGCCAGGGATTTCATTCCCTGAGCGCGGGTCTGCTCGAAGAGCTCGTCAAGCTTGGCTGCGCCGTCGAGCATCGAATACTCGGTGTGATTGTGCAGGTGGACAAAATCCTTGCTCATCATGCCTCCAGAATGCCCTGAGCCTCTGACATCACTGCGCGCCGGAAGCGCTGCTTAATCATGAAGCAGGTCAAGTGCTTGTGTCAGATCCTTGGCGTGCTCGCTACGGTAGCTGACCCACTCCCCCGATGCCGGATGGCTAAAGCCCAGCTCTACCGCATGCAGCCACTGCCTGGTCAGTCCCAGCTCAGAAGCCAGGTAGGGGTCGGCCCCATAGGTGAGGTCCCCGGCCAGTGGGTGCCCCATGGCGGAGAAGTGCACGCGGATCTGGTGAGTTCTCCCGGTCTCCAGAGTCACATTCATCAGACTCGCCCGACCATAGGCTTCCATCAGCGTGTAGTGAGTACGCGCATCACGTCCATCGTCGACGACGGCGAAGCGCCAGTCATGCCCAGGGTGTCGCCCGATGGGCGCATCAATGGTGCCCTCGTGCGGATCGGGCAGCCCCTGCACCAGCGCATGATAGGTCTTCTTCGGCGTACGGTTGCGGAAAGCGTCCTTGAGCACGCTGTAGGCGCGCTCAGTCTTGGCCACCACCATGATTCCGGAGGTGCCCACATCCAGGCGGTGCACAATGCCCCGGCGTTCCTGGGCCCCTGAGGTCGCGATCTCCACGCCTTGTGCAAGCAGCCCACCGATTACCGTGGGGCCGCGCCAGCCGGGCGAGGGGTGTGCCGCCACACCCACAGGCTTATCGATGACGACGATATCGGCGTCCTCATGCAGCAGTACCAGATCTTGCACGGCTTCGATCCTCAGCTCATTGGGGTCACTGGGCTCCGGGATGTCTACGGTGATCCGGGCTCCGGCAGGCAGCTTCTCAGACTTCTTCACCACCGCACCGGTGGCACGGCTGTCCTGCGTATGGTGCTGCGGCCGATCCTCCGCCCAGCCGGCCCGCCCGTCCTGCAGCCACGCGGCCGCTTCAGTACGAGAGATATCGCACAGCCCGGCAAGGACAGCGTCGGCACGCTTTCCGCCGAGTTCTGCGGGGACTGTGAAATCGATGAGACCGTAAGCGGCGTCGTCGGCCTCGACGAGCTCGTCAGCGGGCACTGTGGTCTGATCAAAGGGCTCAGCGCGGGAATGCTCAGTCATCAGTGTTGGCCTCATCCTGGTTCATAGTCTTCTTGGGCTTCTTGGCTTCACGGCTGCCGTCAATGTTGATCCCGAATACCATCAGCGCGCACAACAGGATGATCGAGCACACGATGAAGGAGTCGGCGATATTGAAGATCGCAAACTGCGGGACGGAGATGAAGTCCACCACATGGCCCTGTCCGAAGCTGACGAAGCTGCCATCGACCAACGACGGCGCCCGGAACAGCCGGTCAGTGAGGTTGCCGGCGACTCCCCCGGCCAGCCCACCCAGCCCCAGCACCCAGAGCCAGGAACCGCCGAGTTTACGGAACGTCACCAATGCGAAGACCAGCACCGCCGCTTGAATCAGGGTGAAGATCCAGGTGTGGTCGGTGCCCATGGAGAAGGCAGCTCCGGGGTTGAGGTGGTAGCGCCAATAGAGCACCGGCGGGAGCACATCAATCTGCTGTCCCAGAGTCATGGTGGTTTCGACCCACACTTTGGTGGTCTGGTCGAGAACAAAGGCAAGGGCCGCGATGCCTCCTGCGAGGAGGATCGCGGCCCTGCGGCGTGGTGTTTTGGGGGATTCGGACATCCCCACGATTCTACGTGATAGTCATCCGGCTTAGGCGCCGGTGGCTTCCTTCTCGATAGAACCCTTAGTGTTCAGCTCGTTGAGCTGGCCCTCGATGTAGTCCTTCAGGCGGGCACGGTAGTCGCGCTCGAAGCCAGTCAGTTCACTGACGCGGGATTCCAGCTCGGACTTCTTGCGCTCCAGCGCATTCAGAGTCCGGGTTGAGGTCAGCTCAGCCTCTTCAATCATGTTCTCCGCGCGGGTCTCCGCATCGGTCACAATCTCAGTGCGCTTGCGCTCAGCCTCAGTGATGTACTCCTCGCGGGTGCGCTCACCTTCAGTGATGAGCTCCTCACGCTTGCTGGTGCCCTCGGTGATGAGCTCTTCGCGCTTGGACTCGCCCTCGGAGATCAGCTCAGCACGCTTGGACTCGCCCTCGGCGATGTACTGCGCACGAGTCTGCTCACCCTCGGCGATGTACTGCGCACGAGTCTGCTCGCCCTCTGCGACGTACTGGTCGTGAATCTTCTGGGCCATGGCCAGCACACCAGCTGCAGAGGCGGCGTCGTCCCCGGACGCTGCAGGCGCGGGCTTGGGGCGCTCCTGAGCGGGACGGGTACCCAGCGCGTACTCCGGGTAGGCGGTGATGCTGGGGTCAGCCTTGTACTCCGGCTGCTCGGCGCTCGCTTCGGACTCCGAGGGGTCTTCATCGGTGATCCGGTCAACGGTACCGGTCACCTCGGCGGCGGTACCTGCGTAGCCGGAGAGTCCGGCGTCGTTGAGGTCATCGGGCTCGACGTGGCGAGGATCGTTGTCCAGCTGCTCCTGGAGGGAGGCGACCTTGGCCTCGAGCTCCTGATTCTCCTGGAGAAGCCGGCGCCACTCGACGACGACCTCGTCGAGGAAGTCGTCGACCTCGTCCTTGTCATAGCCGGGGCGGAACTTAGTCTCCGGGAACTCCTTGTTCAGGAGGTCTTCGGGTGTCAGGGCCATGCGGTGTCACCTCATCGAGTGGCTGTACAAGCGGGCGGGATTGCGTCATCGCACAGAATACCCATCGGGCACTTTCGCCTTCGACCTCAACCTTCAAGTCAGGGTTTCAGGCCTTCAGGCCGTCTTAGGCGCGCGAATCAGAAGGCGATGGCGACCAGGACGCGCTGCAGGATGACAACGGCCAGGAAGACGATGATGAAGCCCATGTCCAGGGAGATGCCACCAAGGTTCAGCGGTGGAATTTTGCGCTGGACAAACTTAATCGGCGGGTCCGTTACTGAATACACACCAATGGCGAGCATCAGCGCGAGTCCCTTGGGACGCCAGCTTCGGGCGTACTGCTGAGTGATATCAAAGATGATCCGGATGAGCAGCATCAGCTGATAGATGCTCAGCAGCAGATAGAGCGGTGCAAGGAAGAAGTCCACAGGTGGAAAGGCTACCTGAACTGGAGCGAATCAGGACTGGTTGAAGAATTTGGCGCTGCCCTCAGCCGGCACTGGAGCGGCCTGCTCCTCCGCGAGGACCTCCACGTTCTTCGGAGTCAGCAGGAAGACCTTATTGGTCACCCGCTCGATGGAGCCGCCCAGACCGAAGACCAGGCCAGCAGCGAAGTCCACCAGTCGCTTCGCCTCGGATTCCCCCATCTCCGTGACATTCATGATCACCGGGATGTCATCACGGAAGGACTCGCCAATGACTTTCGCGTCATTGTAGGAGCGGGGGTGGACGGTGGTGATCTTACGCATTTCTGAGCTCTCATCCCGGGAGGAGGGGGCACGCTTAATAGGGGTCACGGGGGCCCGGTAGTCGGGGTCCACGGCCAGGTTGGTCCGGTTGTAGGCACCGGTGGTGTTCTCCGGCTCCTCGGCACTGGAGGCACGATCAGCAAGGGAGACGACGGCGCCGGTCGGCTGAGCAGCAGTCGGGCGCCCGGAGTGCGCGGCACGCACTGAGCTGGTCTGCTGCGCCGAGGCCAGTGGCTGTGCTCCGTTGGAAGCTGCAGCTCGCTCGGAGCTGCTCTCTGCACGGGCGGAGGAGCGCTCCTCGTTGCCGAAGCTCTCCTCCTGATAGTCATCACCATCGGCCAAGCCGAGGTAGATCATGGTCTTCTTCAGTGCGCCGGCCATGAGATTCTCCTGGGGAAGGTTGTGGTTAGCTTCAGGCCCTGCGGCGCTTGGATAACCGCCGGCGACCTGCGTGACTCAGAGATTACCCGGGATAAGGTCGCGAGCCGAGGACATCACGTCCTATGCGTAGGTGTGTCGCCCCGCTTGCCACCGCAGCTTCTAGATCCTGACTCATACCTGCTGAGATCCAGTGCGCCTCCGGGTGTGCGCCGCGCAGGCTGCTGGCCAGCTGCTGCAGCCTGTCGAAGGCAGGCTCGGCCGGTTCCCCCAGCGGAGCGACAGCCATGAGGCCTTTCAATTGCAGACCTGTAGCCTCAGCAACCTGGGCGGCCAGTTCCTCCACCTTCGCCGGGACTGCTCCGCCCCTGCCGTCGTCGACGCCGGGCTCGCGCAGGTCCACCTGGATCAAGCAGTCCAAGGGGGCTGTCCGCTGCCCCTCCTGCAGCGCTTGGTCTGCAGCTTTTGAGAGTGCAGTGATCAGCTTGCCGCGGTCTACCGAATGCACCGCGGAGGCGTATCGCGCCACGGATTTGGCTTTATTGCTCTGCAGCTGTCCGATGAAGTGCCAGTTCAGTCCCGCCGTCGATATCGCGGTATGGGCGGCCTTGGCCGCGGCTTCCTGATCTTTGTTCTCCCCCACCTGGCGCACACCCAGCTGGTAGAGACGCTGGACATCTGCTGCCGGAAAGTACTTGGTGACAACGATCAGCTCGGGACGGTCCAGTCGGCCGGCGGCAGCACAGGCCGTCTCGATTCGTTGGTGAACGCGCTGAAGTCGGTCTTTGAGCTCATCTGTCCGGGGATCTGTCACGCAGGTCAGTGTATCTCCGCAGTGCAGCACGGAATCCCTGGCCGTGGAGCGCGTGTCAACCGACTCAGCGCTGCCAGATCAGTCCGGCAATGCGGCCCTCTGAGGCACCGGTCTGCTGGCTGCCGCGATGAGAATACAGTGCCGCATCCTCTATGGTGCAGCCGAAGATATCGCTGACCAGGACGCCCTCGGCTTCAAGGACACGGCCCGCCTCCGCCCTGAGATTCAGCGCGGGTGTCCCCCAGCTGGTGGTGGAGGCCAGGGCGGGTCGCTGCGCAGCCAGTTCATCAACCATCTGCTGCGGCACCTCGTAGCAGTCACCGCAGGCAGCCGGGCCTATCCACGCGCTGATCTGCTGCGCACCGTGCTCACGCAGTGCTGCGACGGTGTTCTCCAATACGCCGTCCAACAGACCGATCCGCCCGGCGTGGGCAGCTGCGGTGAGATATTCGGACTGCCCCTGCGCTGATGGTTCACGTGTGGCGGCAAAAAGCACCGGCAGGCAGTCTGCGGTCATGATCGCCAGCGGCTGCCCTGCCTCAGGAGAAATCCAGGCGTCTCCAGTTAAGACGGTCCGGGCTTCTAAATGATCTGTTCCTGGGTGGTGATCTGTGGTCGGTGTTGATGTGGTCGATATCTCTGCGCCAGGCGTCTCTGCGGCGTTGTGAACCGTCGCAGAATGCACTTGGTTCAGAAACTTCAGCGAGCCCGGGGGGATCTTCATATGCTGTTCGACCCTGCTCCGGTTCTTAGCGCCGTTGACCCCGGTGTTCAACGACATGGTGCCGGCAGCTGTTGAGGTGAAGGCCAGTCGGAGCGGACCATGATCAGCGCTCCACCAGAAGGGCTCATTGCCTCGGTCCGGTCCTGCCGGCGCTGTTTCTGCGGGTGGCTGCTGTGACGTCACCGCTTCAGTATCCCGCATCGCTGCGGCGCATGGGGCTGGAACGGGAGGGCGAGGATGGTCTAAGGATGCAGAACGGGGGCACCCCTGCCTGGAGCGGCAGGCGGTACCCCCGTGCGCGATGGGAAGGTTATCGCCGTAAGTCTGTTGCCCTATTTCTACTTCAGGAAATCAGGAACGTCCAGGTCATCGTCGTTCTTGCCGGTGTAATCCGACTCGATAATCTCCGGGATCTCCTCCTGGGAGCGGGCCGCGGGGGCCGGGCTGGAGATGCGCGGCTGCGGTGCAGTGTCCTGGGAGGCTGCCGAAGCTGCTGGTGCGGTGGCGCCAGCTACAGGGGCCACCGGGACCGCTGGACGCTGCGGCGCCGGGGCGGCCTGCTGCGGTGCCGCCGGGCGGGAGGTGGCATCCACCTGGTCGAATCCGGCCGCGATAACGGTCACCCGAGCTTCATCTCCCAGCGCGTCATCGATCACCGCACCGAAGATGATGTTGGCCTCTGGGTGGGCCACTTCCTGCACCAGGCGGGCGGCCTCATTGATCTCGAACAGGCCGAGATCAGAACCGCCCTGGATGGAGAGCAGCACACCGTGGGCGCCGTCGATGGAGGCTTCCAGCAGCGGGGAGGCGATGGCCAACTCTGCGGCTTTGACGGCTCGGTCTTCCCCGTTCGCCGAGCCGATACCCATCAGCGCCGAGCCTGCACCCTGCATGACCGACTTCACATCTGCGAAGTCGAGGTTGATCAGGCCCGGGGTGGTGATCAGGTCTGTGATGCCCTGCACGCCGGAGAGCAGCACCTGATCAGCTGACCGGAAGGCATCCAGCACCGAGACATTCTTATCCGAGATGGAGAGCAGACGGTCATTCGGGATCACAATGAGGGTGTCGACCTCATCGCGCAGCGCTTCGATGCCGGATTCGGCGGAGCTGGCACGACGGCGGCCCTCAAAGGTGAACGGCCTGGTCACCACGCCGATAGTCAGCGCGCCCAGGGACCGGGCGATACGTGCCACGACGGGCGCACCGCCAGTACCGGTGCCGCCGCCCTCGCCGGCGGTGACAAAGACCATATCGGCCCCGCGCAGGACCTCTTCGATCTCTTCTGCGTGATCCTCGGCAGCCTGGCGTCCCACATCGGGGTTGGCGCCGGCGCCCAGACCGCGAGTCAGTTCGCGTCCCACGTCAAGCTTCACATCGGCATCGGACATCAGCAGCGCCTGGGCGTCAGTGTTGATGGCGATGAACTCCACGCCGCGCAGCCCCACCTCGATCATGCGGTTGACGGCGTTGACACCGCCGCCGCCGATGCCGACGACCTTGATCACGGCCAGGTAGTTGTTCGGTGTAGCCACGTGAGTTTGTCCCTTAGCTCTCGAAAGTCTTAATGCACGAAGACCCCAGCTGCCCTGAACAGGCTGCTGACCGGGAGGCTCCTCACTGCCTTGCCCGTCAATCCGCGCTCTGGCGGGGTCCGCGGCTTAAGCCGATGCAGTTCGCGGATGCATCGGTTCAAGCCAACCCGCCTTCACACACGGTGACTCCGTCCCGGGCCGCCCTTACAAGCAGCCGGAGCCTTCGTGACACATGCCATTCTTCTGTTCCGGACACCCTGCAGCAACGTTCAAGTTGCACTTGAACCTTAGAGGGTTGAGGCCTCCTCAGCCGCGGGTGCCTATGCAGTTTTGCCCCACCCTACAGCCCTGACACCCGATCAGCGGGTAACCGGCGTGGACGGCGTGGAGATATCAATAATCTGGGCTTCAGCGAAGTCCTCTGCGCTGGAGGCCAGGATCGCCTCCAGTACCGCCGCCTTTTCCTCACCGCGGTCATCGGAGCCCCACACCACCACTCGCTCATCTGCCAGTTCGAGATGAACGGAGTCGATCGATTCTGCAGAGGCCGCGCTCATCTGCTCCCGCGCTGATTCCGGCAACTGACCCAGCACAGAGACGATGGCAGCGAAGACGGCCTCATCCTCCAGGGCCGCCTCTGCTGACACTTCGGGCGTGGCGTAACCCTCAGCGTCCATGACCTGGGCCCCGCGGAACTCTCGGATGACCTCCCCGGCGTCGTTGTAGAACAGCACGGCCTCGTCTTCATGGACCTCGGCCACCGGCGGGTGCTCCTGAATCTCCACATGCAGGGTATGCGGAAGCTCTGCCCTGCTGTGCACATCTGCCACCACGTTCTCCTGCTCCAGAGCGGCCCGAATATCGGCTGTGCTCACCTGAGGCAGGGGCTCTCCGTAGAAGCTCTCGACCAACTCCTGGGCCCGGGCATCAGTCAGCAGGTCGTTACCGCTGACTTCGATGCTGCGCAGTGCCAGCAGCGGGGAGAAATAGAGCGTAGCCACTGTCGCCACCAGCGCGAGGAAGGCCCCACCGAGCATGAGCAGTCCCCGACGTCGGCGCCGGCGCTCAGTGACCGTCTCCGGTTCCGGAAAGGACAGCGGCTCATGATCACCACTGTGCTGTCGATCACCACTGTCCGGTGGCTCACCACTGTCCCGTCGGGGCTCACCCACCGGTGCGCTCCCGCAGGGCCTGCACAATGCCGGTGCCCAGGTGGGTGACATCCCCCGCGCCGATGGTCAGGATGATATCCCCGGGACGGGCGACGGCGGCCACTGCGCTTACCGCGGAGTCGGGGCTGTGCACCGGATGGCCCAACAGCTCAGCGGTAACCCCTTCGATGGGCTCTTCACGGGCCGGATAGATATCCAGCACCAGAGCAGTGTCGGCAGCTTCAAGGGCCGCACCGAACTCTGCGGCAAAGGACTGGGTGCGGCTGAACAGATGCGGCTGGAAGATCGCATGGACCTGACCGGGCTCCAATGATGAGTCAGGCTGGTAGGCCACTGCGGCCCGGGCTGCGGCCAGCACCGCGGCCACCTCGGTGGGGTGGTGAGCGTAGTCGTCATAGACCCGAATGCCGGAGACCTCACCGCGCAGCTCGAAACGCCGTGAGCTTCCCGAGAATTCAGCCACTGCTGCCGCCGCCTGCTCCAGTCTGAGCCCGGAGGCCAGGCCCGCGCCGACGGCGGCAGCAGCATTGAGCGCGTTATGGACACCGGGCACCTTCAACTGCAGCCGCGCGCTCTGGTCGGCGTAGCGGAGCACAGCTTCCAGCCCGGCACCTGCCGGTACCAGCTCGTTCAGCTGGATATCGGCGGACTCCCCGGTTCCGTAGCTGAGGATCTGGACATCTCGTGCGGCAAGGGATTCCCGCACCTTCTCCAGCAGGGCGGCCGCGCCGTCGTCGTCGGCACAGATCACCAGCGTTCCCCCGGCCTCGATCCGCTCGGTGAAGTCCACAAAAACCTGCTCCACCGCCTCCGCAGTGCCGTAATGGTCCAGGTGGTCAGGCTCGACGTTAGTGATGACCGCGATGCGCGGACGGTAATTGAGCAGGGAACCATCGGACTCATCGGCCTCAGCAACGAACCACTGACCCGCACCGGCCTGAGCGTTGGTGCCGAAACCTGCCACATTGGCGCCGATGGCGAAACTTGGCTGCACCCCAGCACGATCAAGCATCACCGCCGTCATCGATGAGGTGGTGGTCTTCCCGTGCGTGCCGGCTACCGCGATCGCCTGCTGATCGGCCATACACGCTGCCAGACCTTGGGATCGGTGCAGGATGTCAGCACCGGCGGCGCGGGCGGCGTCGTACTCCGGGTTGCCCTCATTGGCAATGGATGAGGCGATGACCGTGGTCACCGGTTCTCCGGCTTCAGCCTCAATGGAGGCAATATTCGCGGCGCTGTATCCCACCCGCACCGGCACACCGGCGTCACGAAACTCCTGCAGGACCGGGAGGTCTTTGGCGTCGGTACCGGAGATCGGCACCCCGGCAGCCAGCATCAGTCGGGCGATGGCAGAGACGCCGACACCTGCCAGTCCCAGAAAATGAACCCGCCCCAGGGCCGCAAGTGCAGGTGGGATCTGGGGACCGGGGGCCTGAGTCGCTGAAGTGGTGCTCATACCTGGGCCTCCACACCTGCTGCGTGCAGGGCCGCACGGGCCATCCGCTCGTCTGCATCAGCGATTCCGGAGGCTTCTGAGTGCTGCTGCATGGTCAGCAGCAGCCGTGGGTCCTTCAGCAACGGCAGAACATTGCGCCGGATCCAGGACTTGCTGAAATGCTCGTCCTTGACCAGCAGGGCACCTCCGGCGTCCACCAGGCCGCGAGCATTGAGCTCCTGCTCGCCGTTGCCGATGGGCAGCGGGACGAATACCGCAGGCAGGCCCACCGCGGCGACCTCGCAGACAGTCGCCGCTCCGGCACGCGCCACGATCAGGTCCGCAGCCGCATAGGCCAGGTGCATTCCGTCCAAATACTCACGCTGGTGGTAGTGCTCAGCGCGCAGCGGCGCGCCATTGGCATCAGTGACGACTTTGCCTCGGCCGGTCAGGTGCAGGACCTGGGCTCCGGTGCTGAGAATCTCCGGCAGTGCAGAAGCCAGCGCTCGGTTGACGTTCAATGCACCGGAGGATCCCCCGGTCACCACCAGGGTGGGGCGCTGCGGATCCAGACCAAGAGCCTGACGTGCAGTCGCGCGCTCCGCATCACGATCCAGACGCGAGATGGCCTGAGCCATGGGCATCCCCACATGCTCCGCCCCGCGCAGCGGAGTGTTCTCGAAAGCCACCCCGGAGAAGGCGCTGAACCGGTTGCCCAACTTATTGGCCAGTCCCGGTCGCGCATTGGCTTCGTGCAGTACCACCGGGATACCGCGCCGTCGTGCTGCCAGATACACCGGTGTGCAGACATAACCGCCCACACCCACCACTACCTCAGCCTCGCGGCGGTCCAGGATCTCACCGGCGGCGTTGATCGCTGAACGGAAACGGCCCGGGAATCGCAGCAGGTCACGGGTGGGTCGGCGGGGAAAAGGAACCTTCTCGATGAGGTCCAGCTCGTATCCGGCCTCCGGAACGAGGCGGGTCTCCAGGCCTGCGGGGGTTCCGATCATGGACTGGCGGGCCTGCGGGGCGAGTCTGTGGATCGCCTCAGCGATGGCCAGCATGGGGCTGATATGTCCGGCAGTGCCGCCTCCAGCGAGGACGACAGAGGGAGCGCTCATAGCGTGTGGGGTTCCTTCGGGTGTTAAGCGACGATCTTCGGCAGGTCAGTCATAGCGGGGTACATCAGGGACGTCGGCGTGATCGCGGTCTGGCGTCTTTACCGCGGTGCCAGTGTAGACCGCTTAGCAGTACCGCGACGACGGCGCTTGGGCGCCCGCGCTTGGAGCCGCTGGCGGCGCGCGAAGTTCAGCACCACCCCGACTGCTAAGAGTGTGATGGTCAGGGCTGAGCCGCCGTAGGAGATGAAGGGCAGCGGCACACCGACCACCGGCAACAGCCCGATGACCATGCCGATATTGATGAAGGCCTGTCCGCTGAGCCAGGCGATGATACCGATGCACACCAACCGGGTGAACTGGTCATCGGTGCCGAATGCCACCCGGAAGATGCCGATGGACAGGGCGGCGAAGAGCCCCAGCACAGTGAGAGTTCCCAGCAGGCCCAACTCCTCACCGATGATGGTGAAGATGAAGTCATTGTGGACCTCGGGGATGTAGTCCCATTTCTGCCGGGACTGCCCCAGGCCCACTCCCCAGAAACCGCCGGAGGCCAGCGCGTAGTAGCCCATCTCGGTCTGGTGGCAGGGATCCAGGCTGTGGTCACAGTTCATACCCAGCCATGCGTAGACGCGCATCATCCGGTACGGGGTCATCCACATCAGCAGGCCCACTGCGACCACCGCCAAGGCACCGGCTGCGATGAAGTAGCGCAAGGTGACACCGGCGGCAAAGAGCAGTGCGGCGACAACGGTGATGATGATCAGGCTGGTGCCGAGGTCACCACCGGCGAGCACCAGCACCAGCACGGCCAGCGCACCCGGGGCCACAAAGGGGACCACCCAGTGGGTGAACTGCTCCACCAGTCGCCCCTTCTTGGCCAGCACCGCCGCGCCCCAGAGCACCAGGGCGAGCTTCGCCAACTCCGAGGGCTGGCCGCGGACAGGTCCGATCTGCAGCCAGTTGGTTGAACCGCCGCCGTCTGAACCCAGCGGAGTGAAGGCCACCAGACTCAGCAGCACTCCGGAGAGCAGCATCATGGCCCAGCCGATGCCGCCCATCCAACGGGTGGGCACGTACATCATGAAGATCATGCCCAAGACGCCGATGCCAGCCCACATCGCCTGACGGGCGACGATGGTGAACGGGTCCCCATCGCCGGTGACTGAGGTCGAGGACAGCACGAAGGTCAGGCCGATCACAGAAAGCGCGATGGCTGAGCCTAATACCAGCCAGAAGTTGGTGTAAGGGTTCGCCCCTTCGAAGAACGCCCACAGCTGGCGGACCCGTTCTGCTCGGGAGGCGGCGCGCTGTTGGCGCCAGGCCCGCCCGGTGGAACCGTCTGCGGCGTCGTCCTCCTGCCCCGAGGTGGCTGCGGTTGAAGTATCAGTATTGCTTCCTGGGATGTCGTCCACCAGCCGCAGATGCCCACGCTGGGATCCGCTGTGGCCGGGTGTCTCCAGCTCCGGGGTCTCCGGCTCTGCGGTCAGCAACTCCTCGGCCGAGTCCGCTTCAATCGGCGACGGCGCGGTCAGTACCGTTGGTGCAGGAGGTCGGGCCGGAAGCCGCGGCGGGCGCTTATCCATCTGATCCTCCTTCTACGGGCTTGGGGTGGCTGCTTAAGCCGGACCTTCCATCAGCTCGGCGACTGCTTCGATGAAGGCTTCGCCTCGTGCTGCATAGGAGGCGAACTGATCCATCGAGGCCGCCGCAGGACTGAGCAGCACGGTCTGGCCTGCGGTAGCCAAGCGATGTGCCTGCGCGACTGCTGCACGCATTGCGGCAGTTCCATCAGCAGATCGCAGCAGGTCCTCCACCGGTGGGGGTGTATCTGATCCCGTCTGGTTCTGCGTTTCATCTTCGCTCACGCCTCCGCCGATCACCGGCACCTGCGGCGCGTGTCGTTCAAGGCTGGAACGCAGCTGAGAAGAGTCTGTACCGATGAGAATCACCTGGCGCAGCCTCGGCGCCACCTGGCGCACCAGCTCGTCATAGTTCACCCCTTTGGGGAGCCCGCCGGCGATCCAGACAATTTCGCTGAAACTGCTCAGCGACGCCGCTGCGGCGTGGGGGTTCGTGGCCTTTGAGTCATTGACCCAGAGGATATCGGCGGCCTTGGCCACCGGCTGGATGCGGTGGTCGCCTGCTTCGTAGCTCTGGATAGCAGTGCGGATAGCCTCTGGCTCCGCACCTGCAGCGCGTGCTAGTGCGGCGGCTGCCAGCGCATTGGCCACCAGGTGCTGGGGCGCCATCGGACCGAAGTCTGAACGCACGGCGAGTTCAAGGGCCTGGTGTCGACGGTTGTCCAGGAAAGCACGATCTACCAGGATGTCGTGACCATCCTCAGCACGGACCATACCCAGCATCGACACATCCGGGGTGTCCGTGGTGAACCCGATTGCCCGGCAGCCCTCGGCAACATCGGCACTGGCCACCATCTGCTCAGTGACCGGATCAGCCACGTTGTACACGCAGGCGACTTCAGTGCCGGTATAGATCTTGGCCTTATCAGCGATATAGCCGGCCATGCTGCCATGCCAGTCCACATGGTCCTCGGCAATATTGAGAACCGCTGAGGCCAGCGGGTTCAGGGCTTCGGTGTAATGCAGCTGGAAGCTGGAGAGCTCAACGGCCAGCGCATCGTAGCCTTCGGGGTCCCGGATGGCATCCAGGATGGGCATCCCGATATTCCCGCAGGCCACAGCGCGTCGACCGGCCGCCTGCAGCATGGACTCCAGCAGGGTCACCGTGGTGGTCTTGCCGTTGGTGCCGGTGAGCACCAACCACTGCGGCTGCCTGGCCCCGGGTCGGGCGCCCAGTCGCCGGGCCAGCTGAATATCTGACCATACCGGCACATGCTCGGCGGCAGCCTGCTGCATGATTGCCGAGTCCGGGCGCCAGCCCGGCGAAGTGATGATCAGCTCAGGTGCTTGGTCCCCGATGAGCGGAAGCTCATCGACTGCCGCGGCCCCCAGCCGGATATCCTCCACACCCACAATGCGCAGGGTCTGTGCATCCAGCTCTTTTTTGGGCGTGCTGGACCCGTCAACGACAACCACGCGGCAGCCAAGTTCGGCAAGAGTATCCGCAGCGGAGAACCCGGTGACGCCTAAGCCCAGCACTGCCACACGGACACCGGCCCACGGACCGTCCCAACCGCGCAGCTGCGGATGGGAACCCGTCACTGCGTGATCACCCACTCGCCGTAGAACACCGCCAGGCCAAGTCCTACTGCCAGCGCTCCGATGATCCAGAAGCGGACCACCACTGTCACCTCGGCCCAGCCCTTGAGTTCGAAGTGATGGTGCAGCGGCGTCATCTTGAAGACACGCTTACCGCCAGTGAGCTTGAAGTAACCCACCTGGATGATCACACTCATCGTGATGATCACGAAGAGCCCGCCCAGGATCACGAAGAGCAGCTGAGTGTGCGTCAGGATGGCGAAGCCCGCCAGCGCACCACCTAGAGCAAGCGATCCGGTATCGCCCATAAAGATCTTGGCCGGTGACGTGTTCCACCACAGGAAACCAATCAGCGCGCCGGTGATAATGGCGGCGACTGTGGCCATATCCATCGGGTCCCGCACGGTGTAGCAGACCGATTCAACAGCCCGGGGCCCGCTGCAGGACTGGTTGTACTGCCAGATGGAGATGATCGTATAGGCCGCGGTCACCATCGCCGTGGCTGCAGCAGCGAGGCCATCGAGCCCATCGGTGAGGTTGACCGCATTAGTGGCCGCGGTGTTGATCAGATTCGCCCAGATGACAAACAGGATGCCGCCGATGACGGTGCCGAAGACTGCGAAGTCAATCGGTGTCTCGCGCACAAAACTAATGGCAGTCGACGCCGGGGTGTTGCCCTCACTGTTGGGGAACTGCAGCGCCAGTACCGCGAAGAGCACGCCCACAATCCCCTGACCCAGGATCTTAGCCCACGGGGAAAGCCCGAGGGACTGCTTCTTGGTGATCTTCGCGGCGTCGTCGAAGAAGCCGACAACGCCCATACCTGCCATCAGAAGCAGCAGAATCAGTCCCGAGGCCGAGGGTCCGGCAGCGGTGTCACTGATCAGCAGCAGCACCCCGTGGGTCAGCGCATAGGAAATCAGCACCGCGAGGATGATGACAGCACCACCCATAGTGGGTGTGCCGCGTTTGAATTCGTGGCTGGTAGGCCCGTCGTCGCGGATGAACTGCCCGTATCCGCGACGCACTAAGAAGCGAATGAGCAGTGGTGTCCCGAGAAGGGTGAGGAGCAGGCCGAGGGCTGCACCGATTACGACGGCGATCACTCAGTTCCTTCCCATGAGGCGATTTTGTCTCCAAGAAGTCTAAGCCCAGCTCCGTTGGAGGACTTCAACAACACAATGTCTCCCGGTTCCAGAGTCGATTTCAGCCAGCTCTCGGC
Organism: Nesterenkonia massiliensis; assembly: GCF_000455245.1. Lineage (GTDB taxonomy): Bacteria > Actinomycetota > Actinomycetes > Actinomycetales > Micrococcaceae > Nesterenkonia > Nesterenkonia rhizosphaerae. The sequence continues at coordinate 323,687 of NZ_HG005165.1, forward strand.
TTCCTCTGCGGTGGCCACCCAGTGGACCTCACTGCCCCAGGAGCCTTCGGCGATGGCGCCGCGGTAGAGCGGGTACGCAGTCTCCCCCACCACCAGGGTCTTGTCGATGTTCAGCCGGACGACAGTCTCACCCAACTGGGCGTGTTTGATGATCGATTCATCGCCGAGCTCCAGCATCGCTCCTAGAACCGCCACCGAGCGGCGCGGTGTGGCCAGCGGGTCATGGGCTGAGGGCCGGGTCAGCATCGCCAGAGTGCGCAGCGCTTCACGCATGGACTCGGGGTTGGCGTTATAGGCGTCGTTGATGATGGTCAGCGACTGCGGCTCCCCCTTGAAATCTATGACGCTGCGTTCCATTCGCCAACGGGATGCCGGTCCCAGCCCCTGCAGGCGCGCGGCGATGTCTTCGGGTTCGGCTCCGGCGCGGTAGGCCGCAGCAGCAGCCGCCAGGATATTGGTGATGTGATGGGCTCCGGTCAGCCCACTGGTCACCGCGAACTCCTCCCGGCTCGGGCCAAAACTCAGCGTGAACTGCGGGTGACCCTCACCGTCGAGAGTCAAGCTCTTGGCGGCCACCGTGCGGGAACTGACGTCCATCGAATCCGAGGTGGTCCAGGTAATCGGCGCACTGGCACGGTCTGCCATGGCACGGACCTGAGCGTCGTCGTCGTTGAGAATGACGTGCTCAGTGGCCAGCTCGGCGAGTTCTCCCTTGGTCTGGGCGATCTTGTCGGCACCGCCGAACTTTCCGGCATGGGCGGAGCCGACCATGAGGACCACCCCAATATCGGGTTTCACCATCTCGCACAGGTAGCGGATGTGCCCGGGCCCGTCGGCGCCCATTTCGATGATCAGGTACCGAGTGTCCAGTTCGGCGGTGAAAACCGTCAACGGAACTCCGACCTCGCCGTTATAGGACCCCTGAGGCGCTGTGGTCGGGCCCTCTTCTCCCAGCAGCGCAGCCAGTAGATCCTTCGTGGTGGTCTTCCCTGCCGACCCAGTAATGCCGATCACCGTGGTGGGCGAATGCGCGCGTATGCGACGGATGATTTCAGCAGCGAGCGCTCCCATTGCCACCACCACATCCGGCACGATCACCGAGGGGTGCTCGGTACCGTCAGGGGCATAGGTCGCACGCTCGGCGAGCACCAGCTGGGCCCCAGATGCCAGGGCCGCGTCAATGAAGTGATGACCGTCAGTGGTCTCCCCTGGCTTAGCGATGAACAATGAGCCCGGAGTCATCTGCCGGGAGTCTGTATCGGCACCGGTCAGCGTCACCGACTGCGGATCCAGCTCCGCGGCCTCAAATCCGAGCAGCCGGCCCCCGGTGATCTCAGCGATCTCAGCGGCGGTCAGCGGAATCATGCGTAGTCTCCTTGAAGCGTGGGGTACCCGCGTGCAGACAGCGCGCGGGCCAGTTCTACCCGGTCATCGATGGCGTGCTTGGCACCGGCCATGTCCTGATGAGACTCATGACCACGTCCGGCCAGCAGGATAGTGTCCGCTCGCCCAGCGGCAGCAACCGCTGCGGTGATGGCGTCCTCGCGCGGGCTGATCTCTTCAAGCACCGTGCTTAGGCCACCACGGGCGATAGCGTCACGGGCGCCCTCGAGCAGGTCGGCACGGATCTGGGCGGGATCTTCACCGTGGGGATCGTCATCACTGATGATGACGTGGTCGGCCATCCGTACTGCGATCGCGCCCATCGTAGGACGCTTGCTGCGGTCACGTTCGCCCGCGGCGCCGATGACCAGAATGAGTTTGCCGTGCTGCTGGCGGACCGCCTGCAGGGTGCGGATCATAGCGTCGGGGTTGTGGGCGAAGTCCACGATCGCCGCAGGTCCGGCGCCGTCGGTTCCAGCCGCAATCACCTGCATCCGGCCGGGGACCTGCACGTGGAAGGGCCGCTTGGTCTCCAGTGCGGCCACGACATCTTCTCGCGTGAACTCCTGGGCGCGGTGCGGATCCGCAGCTGCCTCTAAGACCATCACTGCAGCCAGTGCGGCATTGGAGACGTTGAAGTCCCCCGGCAGTGCAGTGGAGGAGCGAACCTCTTCCCCGGTATGCCGGTTGACTAAGGTGAACGCGCTGCCCAGGCCCTCAGGTGCGACCTCGCGTACCTCCCAATGAGCCTGGGTGACGCTGTCCGGGCGAGTGGAGAGGGTGACGACCTTACCGGTGGCCGCGGCAGCCATCCGGTGCCCCCAGGATTGTTCGGCCCCGGCGTCGTCCACAGTGATCACGCTGATCCGGGTCCGCGAGCGGCTGAAGAGGGCTGCCTTGGCGGCGAAATACTCCTCCATGGTCCCGTGCAGGTCTAGGTGATCCTGGGTGAGGTTGGTAAAGCCAGCGACGTCGTAGAACAGTCCGGAGATCCGCTGGTAGCTGATGGCATGGGAGGAAACCTCCATAGCGGCGGCCGCGACGTTCTTCTCACGGAACTGGTGCATCAACGCATGCAGCTGCACAGCCTCCGGGGTGGTCATATCCGATGCGATGCGTTCGGAATCCTCTGGAGTCGCACCGGCGGCGATCTCGATAGTTCCGATCAGCCCGGTATTGCGCCCCTGAGGTGCCAGCAGTGCGCTCAGCAGCGCACGCAGGAAGTAGGTGGTGGTGGTTTTCCCGTTCGTTCCGGTGACACCGAAAAGTGCCGGATCCGAGGAGGCGGTAGTGCCGTAGATCACAGCCGCGGCGGGACCGGCAGCGTCACGCACTGCCGAAACTTCGATGACCGGCAGCTGGTAGCCGACGGTCTCACGAATCTTGGCTACCCCGGCGGCGTCGGTCAGTACGGCGGCAGCACCGCGGCTGATGACCTCGGTGATGAAGTCGGCCCCGTGCGCCCGCGCTCCGCTGACAGCAACGAACAGATCCCCCGGCGCTACCCGCTGGGGATTCATGGCCGCACCGGTCAGTGCGGTGGCGTAGGCACTTTCTGCGACAGGACTCAGAAGCGGGTCATACCCTGTAGCTCGCAGATGCTCAGTAAGGGTGCCGACGCTGACAGCGCTGGTCACCACGGATAGTCCTGCTTTTCGCCCACAAACCCATCATAGGCCTCCGACTCTGCTCCTGAGGGAGGCACGTCGTAGCTGGAGAGGGTATAGGACATGATGTCCCGGAAGGTATCTGTGAGGTCCCAGTCGCCAAAGCGTCCTGCGGGCCGGTGCACGGTGACCGAGACCAGGAACTGCGGGTCATCGAGCGGGGCCAGCCCCACAAAGTTCACGGTGTACCCGTCGAAGCCCCCTTGAGCACCGGCGGCCTCAGCGGTGCCGGTCTTTCCACCGACCCGGTACCCCTCGATAGCAGCACCGCGGGCGCTGCCGTATTCCACCACGCCCTCCATGAGCTTGAGCATCTCCTCTGAAGTGTGCGAGGAGAAGATCCGCTCGGATTCGGTCTCCACCGGATGTTCGGTTCCATCTGGATCGACGTAGGCGTCAACAATGCGCAGCGGCGTCTTCACGCCGTCGTTGGCCAGCAGCTGGTACATCTGAACAGTGTGCAGCACGGTCATCTCATAACCCTGACCGAACTGGGTGGTCAGCGGCTGGCGCGCGTCCCACTCCTCAGGCGGGCGCAGCGCAGACTGCCCCTCGATCCCCAGACCGATGTCAATGGGATCGCCGATGCCGACTTTGCGCATGTAGTCGTAGCGGGTCTGCTCATCGATCTGATTGCCGATCAGCACGGTACCGGTGTTGTAGGAGCGCGCGTAGATGCCCGCCGCCGTCATCTCGTACTCAGAATGCGAGCGGGCGTTCTGGATGGTCTGGCCGTTCCAGGTGTAGCGGTAGGGAACCGTGTAGTGATCTTCGGGCTCCATGACCCCTTCTTCCAACGCCATGGCGAAGGTGATCGATTTGCCCCCGGAGCCCGGTTCAAAAGGCTGGGTCAGAGCAAGCGGACGGCGGAAGAGCTCATCGGTCTGACCCGGTTGTGCCGGGTCCACGGTTTCAGAATCTGCCATGGCCAGGATCTCGCCTTCGCTGCCTTCACGAAGGTCGACCACAGTAGCGTTGCCCCACTGGGCGTTGTACTGGTTGGTCTTCTGCGCGATGGCTTCTTGGGCGTACCACTGCAGATCCTGGTCGATGGTGAGCTTCACATCCTGGCCGTCGGTGGCGGGGACCTCTTCATAGGTCGCGGTAGGGATGCGCACGCCGTCGGCACCCACCTCATAGATCCGCTGGCCCGATTCACCTGTGAGGGCCTCGTCCTGAGCCGCTTCCACCCCTTCTAAGGGTCCATCTGCTCCGATGAAACCGATGATGGAGCCGGCAACGGGCCCGGCAGGATAGGCCCTCTCGGACTGGGGCTCGGAGAAGATGCCCGGGACTCGTAGCTCCATGACTTTCTGACGTATCTCCGGGGTCACCGACCGGTCGATCATCGAGTACCGGTTGGTGCCGTCCCCGGTCATCGCCTCCAGTACCTCTTGGCGGTCGATCTCAAGGATCTCAGCGATCTGGGCGGCGGACTCCTCCACCGTGATGGGAACTCTCAGGCCGGTGTCCGGATCCCGAACGGTGTAGCTATCGACCTGAGGCTGATCAGCGATGATGTGGTACCGCTCCACGGAGGTGGCCATGACGCGCCCGTGGACATCCAGGATGTCTCCACGGGCGCCGGGCAGCTCAACACTGCGCAGCCTGTCGCTGACCGCCTGTTGAGCATTACCGGCCGGGTCGAGGGCCTGAACGTGGAAGAGTCTTCCGCCCAGAAGCATCAGCATGGCCAGCACCAGGGCAAGCCCGATGCGCATGCGGAAGGAGAGCGTCTTGGCGCGCTGGGTGGTGCCCATCATGCGTCAGTTGTCCTCCGGGCCGCTTCAGTTGATCAGCTTCGGGGCGGGAATTGTGCCGCCCTCTAAGTCCTGACTGCCGAACTTGCGGTCAGCCTGGGCTTCTTGGCCTCCATTGTGCCCGTCCGCAGCGTGCATCAGGGTCTCCAACGCGCCGACGCCGAGTAGTCCGGTAGGCGAACCCTCGGCCTGTTGCGCCACGTCCACTGCCGCGCTGACGTCCTGGCCGGGCAGCACAGGTGCTGCCACAAAATTGCTGGGGCGGTGGGAGGAGTCAGCGCTTTCGGCGCTGCCGATGACATCCCCACTGGCCAAGTCCAGGGTCCCAGCCGCAGCTGGCATGACCATGCCCAGGGTCACTGCAGCATTGGACAGTGACTGAGGTGACTCCAGGAACTGGACCTGTTGGGTCAGCGCCTGGTTCTGATGCACCAGTGACTGATGCTCATTCTGCATCTGGACCACGCTGTACTGAGCGTTGGCGATGTGAATATTCAGGGCCAGAACCGCTGCAAGTGCCGCTGCAAGCAGCAGAATCACTCCGGCGATCAACCCTTTCTGCCGCCCTTTGACCTTCGGCAGAACCTGCAGTGCTGGCCGAGAGCGCACAGCCTGCTGGGAGCGCGGCGAGCTGTGCTCCGGGGAGACTGTGCGCACATCTGCTACGGAGAGGACGCTCATGCGATACTCCTTGCCGTGACTGGGGCCTTGGCCTGGCGGATCTTCTCGGCTGCGCGCAGCTTGGCTGATGCTGCGCGCGGGTTCTCAGCGATCTCCTCTGCGGTGGGCGGTTCTGCCCCGCGGACCACATTGCTGAAGGTGGGTTTGTGCTCGTCAAGCTCCACCGGCAGTCCGGCAGGTGCTGAGGATGTGGTGCGCTTGGCGATGGCTTGTTTGACGATCCGGTCTTCAAGCGAGTGGTAGCTGAGCACCACGATCCGGCCGCCCAGGCTCAGTGCATCCAGTGCATGCGGAATAGCTCGGCGCAGCACCTCCAACTCCTGGTTCACCGCGATGCGAATGGCCTGGAAAGTCCGCTTGGCCGGGTGCCCCCCGGTACGTTTTGCTGCGGCTGGGACTGCTGAATCCACGACGGCGGCCAATTGGCTCGTGGTGGTCAACGGTGATTCCTGCCGAGCCCGGATGATCGCTTTGGCGATGCGCCCTGCGAACCGCTCCTCGCCGTACTCGGAGAGAATCCGGCGCAGTTCATTCTCCTCCACCCGCGCCAGCAGCTGAGCAGCCGTTTCATCTGGGGAGTCATCCGCGGCGTTCATGCGCATATCCAGTGGTGCGTCATAGGAGTAGGCAAAGCCGCGTTCAGCCTCATCGAGCTGCAGAGACGATACTCCGAGGTCAAAGAGCACTCCGGCCAGACGCTGGTCCGGCTCGAGCGTCTTGGCAACCTCGTCCACCTGGTCGTATACCGCATGGACGCCGCGAAAACGGCTGCCGTAACGCTCGAGCCGACCGGCG
>NZ_HG005165.1:329998-334666 GCF_000455245.1 Nesterenkonia massiliensis
CCAGTTTAAGCGCCTGCGTGTCCCGGTCGATTCCTAGAACAGTGACATCTGGATGGGCCGCCAACATAGCTTCGGAGTGACCCCCCATACCCAGGGTGGCGTCGATGACGACTGGTCGGCTGCCATCGTGCTGGATTGTGGTGACACTCTGAGCGAGCAGAGCGATGCAGCGATCCCTCATCACGGGGATGTGGCGGTCGGCTGCCGCACGCTCACTCATGGCGCCTCCTTCGCTGTGATGAATCGAATGCCTGGAGTCAGCTCCCCCTCCGCTCCGGTCCGCCTGACATCGGGGAAGAGAAGTCAGGTGGTGCCGGGCGGCTGGAGAACTCACCCCAGGCCTGCCGCTGGCTCAGAAGAGACCGGGGATGGCGTCCTCATCGGTAGATGAGAACTCCGTCTCCTTCTCTTCCAAGTAGGAGTTCCAGGCCGCGGTGTCCCAGATTTCGGCTCGGTCTCCCGCACCAATCACTGTGACCTCGCGGTCGAGTCCCGCATATTCCCGCAGTGCTGCCGGAATGGTGATTCGGCCCTGCTTATCCGGGGTCTCGTCCGAGGCGCCGGAGAGGAACACGCGGATGTAGTCACGTGCCTGACGGGAGGTCAGCGGCGCCTGCCGCATCTGCTGGTGCACATTGGCGAATTCCTGCTCACTGAACACATAGATGCAGCGCTCCTGCCCGCGGGTCAGAACCAGACCGTCGGCCAGTTCATCTCGATATTTCGCGGGAAGGATAAGACGCCCCTTCTCATCCAGACGAGGCGTGTAGGTGCCGAGGAACATGGCGCCCACCTCGCTTCGCTCAGATGATCAGAGCTTCTCTCCCATCGCGCTCCACTTTACTCCACTTCACCCCACTTTCCAACCATTATCGGCAGCTCGTTCCCCTCCTGCGCCTCATTACAGGCACGGGACAGCACAAGAGGCAGCTCTGACCTGCGCTTTTGCGCGGGGTGCGCAGTGGAGGGCCGTGGGGAGGAAGGTGGAGGGAAATGTGGTGAGGCAGCCACAAGTGACTGGTGTTCCTCACCGTGCCCTCACCGCATGGACCTCACCACACCGGGGGTGGAGGAAAGTGGAGACACCTGAAGGGGATGGTGAGGGCTTCTTCGCTTGGCGCCCTAGTTCTGTTTCACAACGGCGGCATTTGAGGCGGTGTGTGAAACAGAACTAGGGCAGATGCAGCGGCAGCGGTTATTAGGATCACATGCGTGTCCAGGACGGCCGTAAATCGTTGATCTGACACCGATGTGGGGTACGCGCCACCAAGCTGGTCAAGAACGGCAAGACCGCCTGCGAAGCCTCTCCCATGCAACCCGACGGAAGATCTGTGGGGTGATCCGAGCCCTAGAATCCGCCGCGAATTCGCCTCACGAATCTTGCGTTCAGTGACGCCACAGCGCCAGCACTTCGCCAGGCTGAAGGGCGCGTGAAACGAGTCAAGCCCCTCACTAGGAGGGGCTTGACTCGTTCGGGAAAAGTCTCGGGGCAGACTCAGCCTTGCTGGCGGCGCTGCTCCCACTTGTCTTCGAGGCTGCCCATGAAGGAACCGGAGGGGCTGGGGGCTGAGCTGCGCGGACCGGATCCGCCGCCGGGGCCACCGTTGCCCCCTGAGCCGCCGTTGTTCCCGTTGCCTCGGGACTTACGTGCCCCTCCCCCGGTGGTGGCGAAGTAGGCGCCGCCGCCCATCAGCAGAAAACCGAAGACACCGACCGGGATGAGCTGCTGGTAGATGCCGAAGATCAAGACGCCAATACCGGCGACAGCAACAAGCAGCCCGAGAACCAGGTTGCGGACGTTGAGCTTTCCGACAGTGGTCTCCTGCAGAGAGCTCGCAAAGCCAGGGTCCTCAGTCTGAAGCTGTTCCTCGAGCTCCTTGAGCAGTCGCTGCTCGCGCTCCGACAGTGCCATCGTGACGCTCCTTGTTCCGAGTCCTCGGCGGGTATGGGCCTTTAGTCTAGCTTCTGAAGACTCTCCCGGCCTAGCCGATGACGAAGCTATGACCAACTTGGTACGAAACTCTCAGTCATCCTCAAGCTTGGAGCCCCCGCCGACCTGACGTCGGGCTTCCCTGGGCAGCAATGATGCCGGAGCCACTGGGAGGTCCGGGAATCGCTGCGCCACGGCATCGATGGCCCGCTCGGCATCAAGCCACTCAGCGGCCCGAGTATCAAAGCTCAGCTGCAGAGCCCCGTCATCGCGCTGAAGCCGCTCCGCGCGGAGCCCTATCAACCGCACCGGCTGGGGCCGTTCCCCGAGCCCCTGCAGCAGCCGCACCGCAGTCTGCGTCAGCACCTGGGCCGACTGGGTGGGATGTTCAAGTGTGGCGGAGCGGGTCAGCGTACTGAAGTCCTGATAGCGCAGCTTCAGACTCACCCCGCGGGCATTGAGCTGTGCCTGGCGCAGCCGCGCTGCCACCCGGTGCCCCAGCCGCAGCAGCTCGCGGGTCAGCTCAGCGTCCGAGTCGATATCCCTCGCGAAGGTCTCCTCCGCCCCGATGCTCTTCTCCTCTCGCTGAGGCACCACCTCACGTGGATCATTCCCCCACGCCAGATCATGAAGATGTTCTCCGGTGACCCCGAATCGCCTTTTCAGGCTCTCCCGCGGTGTCTGCGCTAGCTGCTCCACTGTGTGGATGCCTTGGGCATGCAGAGCCTGCGCCGTTTTGTCTCCCACTCCCCAGAGTGCCTCAACTTTCAGCGAATGCAGGAAGCGCAGCCGCTGGGCGGGTGGGACCAGCAGCAACCCGTCAGGCTTGGCTCTGGTCGAGGCGATCTTCGCGATGAATTTCCGGTCGGCGATTCCGACCGTGGCCGGCAGTCCGAACTGGGCGCGGATATCGGCCCGGATCCGCTCACCGATCTGCTGCGGCTGCCCCAAACGCCGTCGCGCTCCGGTGAGATCAAGGAAGGCCTCATCCACGCTGAGCTGTTCCTTGGTATCGGTGATGGTGTCGAAGTACGCCATGATCCCGACTGAAAGTTCTCGGTACCGGTGCATCTGTGGGGGCAATACGGTGGCATGCGGGCTCAACTGCAGTGCCCGGCTCAGCGGCATCGCCGATCGGACGCCGTCGGCGCGTGCTTCATAGGAGGCAGAGAGGACCACCGAGCGCCCCTCACCGGCGACGATGATCTTCCGTCCGCGCAGTTCGGGTTTATTCAGCAGCTCTGCCTCGACATAGAACGCATCCATATCCACATGCGCGATGATGCGGGGACGATCTGCAGCGGGCATATGGATAGGCTAACGGCATGCTCAGACATCAGACCCCGCAGCAGGATTTCGCCCAGCGCGCTGAGCGCTTCGTCGCCGGGGTCAACGACCTCTGCCGGGAGTACCTGCTCAGCCGCCGCGAGGAGGTCAATGCAGTCTCGGCACCTGCAGCGCCGCTGGCCGATGCGATCCTCGATCTCACCGCTGGCGGTAAGAAGCTGCGTCCGGTGCTGGCCTGGATCGGTTGGCGCAGCGCACGCTCTGAAGAGTACCTTCCCGCAGCGGAAGGGCCGCACGACGCCGACGCTGCGGTGAAACTACTGGGCGTCGCCTTAGAGCTCTTTCAGGCCGCTGCGCTGGTCCACGATGACATCATTGACCGCTCGGCAACCCGCCGCGGCCAACCCAGCACGCATAAGCGGTTCGAAACACTGCACCGCGAAAAGCACTACGCCGGGGAGGCTGCTCACTTCGGCACCACTGGAGCCATCCTCTCCGGTGACCTCGCACTAGCCTGGTCCGGGCAGGCCTTCGCCGACGCTCAGCAGCAGGCCCGGCAGCAGCTGGAGCTCAGCACCGAGCAGCTGGTTGAGGTTCAGACCATCTTTCAGCGGATGCATACCGAAGTGATGACCGGACAGTATTTGGATGTGCTCGCCGAGGTGGGCCCAGCCGCCGCGAACGAAGCCGAGGCCGTAGCTCAGGCGCGCAATGTGCTGCGCTATAAGGCGGCCAAATACTCCAGCGAATACCCGGTGACCCTGGGCTGTGCACTGGCCGGTGGTTCTGCACAACTGCGCGAGGCGCTGGCTGCAGCCACGCTGCCGGTGGGTGAGGCCTTCCAGCTGCGTGATGATCTGCTCGGGGTCTTCGGCGATCCTGCGGTGACCGGCAAGCCGGTGGGTGATGATCTGCGTGAGGGCAAGCGAACAGAGCTGATCGCCTACGGCCTCTACCGCTCCCCCGCGGCCGCTGCTGATGAGCTCACCGCAATGCTGGGCCGTGCTGATCTGAGCCAGGACGACGTCGCCCGCGCCCGCGAGATTCTCATCACCTACGGTGCTGTTGAAGAAGTGGAACGTTCGATCGAGGCGCTGCTGAGCAGCAGTGCCGTTGAGGTAGAGAAGCTGCATGATCTCGGCGTCGATGACGAGGTACTCCATGATCTCGAAGCCGTGACGCAACGACTGGTCGCCCGGACGTCCTAGAAGCGCCCGGCTTCATCCTTCGATACCCTGAAGCAATGAGCACTGAAGAGAGCTGGATCGGCTCAACCATCGACGGGCGATATGTGATCACCAAGCGCATCGCCCGCGGCGGCATGTCTACGGTGTATCTGGCCCGTGATGAGCGTCTGCACCGCGATGTGGCCGTCAAGGTGCTCTTCCCGCATATGGCCGAGGACCGCAAGGTGGTCCAGCGCTTCGAGCAGGAGGCGCGCACTTCAGCAC
>NZ_HG005165.1:334919-357871 GCF_000455245.1 Nesterenkonia massiliensis
ATCTCCCACCCCAATGTGGTGCAGGTTCTGGACCAGGGCCAGACCCGGGAAACCGCCTACATGGTCATGGAGTATGTTCCCGGAGCCACGCTGCGCACTCTGCTCAAGAGCGGACCGATGACGCCAAGGCTGACCCTGGCCTATACGCAGGCGATTCTGGCCGGCCTAGCGGCCGCTCACCGTGCCGGTCTGGTCCACCGCGATATCAAGCCCGAGAATGTGCTGGTTTCTCCAGAGGGCCGCATCAAGCTCGCCGATTTCGGCCTGGCTCGGGCCGCCACCCATCATTCCGGTACGTCCACGCTGATGGGGACCGTGGCCTATATCTCTCCTGAACTGCTCTCAGGTGAGGGCGCTGATGAACGCGCCGATATCTATGCGGTCGGAATCCTGCTCTACGAGATGCTCACTGGGGTCCAGCCCTTCACCGGTGATTCCCCGGTCCGGGTTGCCTTTCAGCATGTGAATTCCACCGTGCCCGCGCCTTCTTCCTACGTGCCCGGACTGCCTCAGGCTCTGGATGAGCTCGTTCGAGAGGCCACGCGCACCGACCCCGCGGAGCGCCCGAAAAACGCTGACGCCCTGCTGGATATGCTGCAGGAGGTCCGCGAGCAGCTCAGCGATGAGGAGCTGGACTTCGACGGCGCGGCGCGTAAGCACCGCCGCCACCACGGCACGGGTGCGCCCACAGCCACCGCGGCCATGCCTGCCGCGGCTGCCGCCGCGACAGCAGCAGATTCGGCCCACACCCCCGAGACGCCCTCACCCGCTGAGGATGATGAGGATTTCGCCTCAGAGGACAAGACTGTGGTCTTCGGCGGAGAGGACTTCCCCACCGCAGAAGACCGTACGCAGTGGGACGACGACGCGACCACAGTCCTGGGTCAGACACCTCCAGGCGCTCAGAAACCGGGCGGCCCGCCGGCACCTCAGGACTATGCGCCCCCGCGGCCGCAGGCCCCGCAGCCGGCCCAGGGCACCCAAGGGATGAATGAGCCCTGGTCAGCCCTCGCCGAACAAGACCGGCAGACAGTGGCAGAAGTGCCGCTTCCTGGTCGGCTCAGCGTCCACGACGACGACACCACCGCCACACCGGTGACCGCTGCGGCGGATCCCCGTGCCAGCAAGCGAGAGCGTCAGCGCCCGAAAGTTGAACTCTCCACACCCGATTCCACTCGCCAAGCTGTCGCGGTGGCGATTCTGATGATCCTCAGCGCTGTGCTGATGCTGCTGGCCTACCAGCTGGGGATCAACTCTTCGCTCATCCCCAGCCTCGGCGGCGGTTAAGCAGGTTCTAGCCCACCTCGGTGAGCGCTTCGGCGACCAGGAAGGCCAATTCCAGAGACTGCTTGTGATTCAGTCGCGGATCCACCAGCGACTCGTAGCGGGCGTCGAAGGCTGATTCGTCGATGACATCGGAGCCACCCAGGCACTCGGCCACGTCGTCGCCGGTCATCTCCACATGCAGGCCACCCGGGTAGGTGCCGGCGGCACGGTGGACTTCAAAGAAGCCCCGTACCTCATCGATGATGTCGTCGAACCGACGCGTCTTGTACCCGTTCTTGGCGGTGATGGTATTGCCGTGCATCGGATCAGTCACCCACACGACTTTTGCGCCCGAGTCCCGCACGGCTTCCACCAGGGGTGGGAGCTTCTCGCGGATATTCTTAGCGCCCATCCGGGTGATGAAGGTCAACCGGCCCGGCTCGCGCTCGGGGTCGAGCTTATTGATCAGCTCCAGCGCAGTCTCCGGGGAAGTCGACGGGCCCAGCTTGACCCCCAGCGGGTTGCGCACTCGGGAAAGGTAGTCCACATGGGCGCCGTCGAGCTCACGCGTGCGCTCACCGATCCACACAAAGTGCCCGGAGGTGACATACGGCTGGCCGGTGCGGGAATCGATACGAGTCAGTGCACGCTCGTAGTCCAACAGCAGCGCCTCATGTGCGGCGTAGAACTCAGTGCGCTTGAGGCCCTCAAATTCGACGCCGCAGGCATCCATGAACCGTACTGCGCGATCGATCTCCCCGGCGATCTGCTCGTAGCGGGTATGCGCCGGATTCTCCATGAATCCCTTGTTCCACTGCTGGACGGCCCGCAGGTCTGCGAAGCCACCCTCGGTGAAGGCACGGACCAGGTTCAGCGTGGCAGCCGATTTATGGTACGCCTGCACCATGCGCTTGGGATCCGGGCGGCGGGATTCTGGGGTGAAATCAAAGCCATTGACGATCTCCCCGCGGAAACTCGGCAGCGTGGTCTCTCCGCGGGTTTCCATATCCGAGGAGCGCGGCTTGGCGTATTGACCGGCCATCCGGCCCATCTTCACCACCGGCAGTGAGGCTCCGTAGGTCAGCACCACAGCCATCTGCAGGATGGTCTTCACCTTGGCGCTGATCTTGTCAGCCGTCACGCCGTCGAAGGTCTCCGCGCAGTCTCCGCCCTGGAGCAGGAAAGCTTCACCATTGGCTACTTTCGCCAGCCGGTCTTTGAGCTTATCGACTTCACCAGCGAAGACCAGCGGAGGGTTGGCTGAGAGCTGCTCATAGGCGTCCTCGAAGTCCTCGTGACCGCGCCAGTCCGGCTGCTGGCTCAGTGGCAGGCTACGCCAGTTGTCGAGCCCCGGATACTCTGCGGCGCCGGTGTGCAGGATCTCTCCGGGCGCGGTCAGCGGGGTCTCGTGGCGGGGCTTGTCTGAGATAGTCACCCGTATAGGGTAAGGCGCGATCATTCCGGCACCTAATGCGCCAAGACCCGTTTCACATGATGGAAGCTACCGTGCGGCGTGTTCCTTGGCGGCGTTCTCGTAGAGCTCATCAACAACTTCTGCGAAGTCGTCCATGATGTTCTGCCGGCGAATCTTCATTGAAGGTGTGAGGTGGCCCGATTCAATGGTGAAATCAGTTTCCAGCAGCTCAAAAGTACGGATGGACTCCGCGCGGGAGACAGACTCGTTGGCCTTGTCCACCACCTTCTGAATGTGCTCGCGCACCTTAGGGCTCTTCGTCAACTCACTGATGGACGTCTCCGCGGGGATGCCCTGGCGATCCAACCACGCGGGCAGCGTCTCCGGATCCAGAGTAATAAGAGCTGCCACAAAGGGACGCTCGTCACCGACGACGACCACCTGGGAGACGATCGCATCGGAGCGGATCTGATCTTCCAACTGGGCCGGTGCCACGTTCTTGCCAGCTGCAGTCACCAGGATCTCTTTCTTGCGGCCGGTGATGGTCAAGAATCCAGCGTCATCCAGTGTGCCGATATCTCCTGTGCGGAACCATCCGTCGGAGGTGAAAGTCTCCTCTGCGAGTTCCGGCCGGTTGCGATAACCGCGGAAGACGCAGACGCCCTTGCCCAGGATCTCGCCATCTTCGGCGATCCGCACAGCACAGCCCGGCAGGGGCTGACCCACGGTGCCGATCTTGTAGGCCGTGGGAGTGTTGACGGTGATCGGCGCGGTGGTCTCGGTCAGCCCGTAGCCTTCCATGATCTGCACACCGATACCGTGGAAGAAGTGTCCCAGCCGCTTACCCAACGGGGAGCCGCCGGAGACCGCATGGGTCACCTTGCCGCCCATGCGCGCGTGCAGTTTGGAGTAGACCAGTTTGCTGAACAGTGCGTGCTTGGCGCCCAGCAGCAGCGGGACCTTTCCTGCCTGCTGCGCCTTGGACCACTCCACCGCGGTATCGGCTGCCTTGGCGAAGATCTTGCCTTTGCCCTCGCCTTCGGCCTTCATTATCGCCGCGTTGTAGATCTTCTCAAAGACACGCGGGACCGCCAGCAGGAAGGTGGGATGGAAACTGCCCAGATCATCGACCAGCTGTTTGATATCGGAGGTATGACCCACTTTCGCACCGGTGGCCACGGAGATCACCGAGATGAAGCGGGCAAAGACATGGGCCAGCGGGATGAAGAGGACTGTGGAGGCCTCCTTGTTGATCGCTGCCTTCAGCGAGGTGCCGGCCTGCAGTGAGAGATCAGCGAAGTTCCCGTGGGTCAGCTCGCAGCCTTTGGGCCGACCGGTGGTGCCTGATGTGTAGATGATGGTGGCAAGATCTTCTAAGTCTGCTGCGCTGCGACGGCTCTCCACCTCCGCGTCCTGCACAGCTTCACCTTCGCTGCGCAGCTCATCGAGGTCAGTTCCTTCGATGGTGAAAAGATGCTCGACGTCGTCGAGCTTCTCCTGCACGATCGCCCGGTCCACTGCCTTAAGATGGCTGGTCTTCTCAGCGAAGACCATACGGGCACCGGAGTCCTGCAGGATCCAGGCGATCTGCGAGGGTGAGGACGTTTCATAGACTGGAACGGTCACCGCCCCGGCGTACCAGATGGCAAAATCCAGCAGAGTCCACTCGTATCGAGTCGCCGCCATAATCGCGACCCGGTCCCCGGTACTGATTCCACGGCTGATGAGCCCCTTGGCCAGGGCGACGACGTCGGCGCGGAACTCCTGGGCGGACACGTCAGTCCACTGTCCGGGCTGGAGCTGCCGGGCGAAGAGCGCATTGCCGGGATCCTCGGCAACCTGGCGCTCCAGAAGGTCAGTGACGTTCAGATCTGATGCGACCTCAACAACTTTGGGCACTGCGTGCTCCTGCAGCTGACTTGCCACGTGGTCCCTCCTAGAGCCTTGATGTCAATGTGGTGCGACTCACATTAGTGAGGCAGAGCGCCGTTGTCTAATCGCCACCGAGCATCCTCTTGGCCTTGCCCCGGGCCGCTGAAGCCCTGGTGTAGAGCGCATCCACCACCTGAGAGAAGTCGCGCATCACCTCGGGACGCTTGATCTTCAACGAGGGGGTCAAGTGACCTGACTCGATAGTGAGGTCTTCCCCCAGGACGGTAAAGGAACGGATGGACTCCGCCTGTGAGACCGTGGCGTTAGCCCGATCGATGATGTCCTGAAGATGCTTCAGCACCTGGGGGTGCTCAGTCAGCTCAGCCATAGGAGTCTGCGGATCGATACCTCGGCGTTGACACCACGAGCTGATCGTTTCAGCGTCCAGGGTGATCAGCGCTCCCACAAAGGGACGCCCTTCCCCCACCACAACCGCTTGTGACACCAGCACATCCGCACGGATTTCATCCTCAAGCTGCGCCGGTGAGACGTTCTTACCTCCGGCCGTGACCAGGATGTCCTTCTTTCGTCCGGTAATACGAAGTCGTCCGGCGTCGTCGAGTTCACCAAGATCTCCAGTGCGGAACCAGCCGTCGATGAAGGCTTCCTGATTCAGCTCAGGCCTGCCGCGATAACCGCGGAAGACACAGGTGCCGCGCACCAGAACCTCAGAATCCTCAGCAATGCGCACCTCATTGCCAGGAAGCGGGATACCCACGGTGCCGATGCGGTAGATGCTGGGGATATTGCCGGTCACCGGAGCGGTGGTCTCGGTCAGGCCGTAGCCTTCGATGATCTGCACACCGATGCCATGGAAGAAATGCGCCGTTCGCTCCCCCAGCGGCGAGCCGCCGGAGAAGGCATGGGTGACTTCTCCGCCCATCCGGGCCATGAGCTTGGAGTAGACCAGCTTGGAGAACACCTTGTGCTGGGCGCGCAGCCCCAGAGGTACCCGACCCGCCGTCACCGCCTGGGAATAGCGAACTGCCACATCCACGGCGCGGGAGAATATCCGGCTCTTACCCTCGGCTTCAGCCTTCAGCACTGCCGCGTTGTAGATCTTCTCGAAGACCCTCGGTACCCCCAGCAGGAAGGTGGGCCGGATATCACCGAGATCATCGATGAGTTGGCGAATATCCGGCGTATGCGCCACCCGGCCCCCTGCGGCGATGAAGATCACCGAGACGAACCGGGCGAAAACATGAGCCATCGGCAGGAACAGCACCGTGGAGGAATGCTTGCCGATCACCCCATCCATGACTGCCAGAGTCTGCAGACAGTGTTCGGTGAAGTTCCCGTGGGTCAGCTCGCAGCCTTTGGGGCGACCGGTGGTGCCGGAGGTGTAGATGATGGTCGCCAGGTCTTCCAGCGAGGCGGCGCTGCGGCGCTGCTCAAGTTCGCGCGCGGTCGCGCCCGGGGCTGACCGCCGCAACACTTCCAGAGCATTCTGCTCCAGACAGAGAATCTCGGTGACATTGCTCAGCTGTTCCGAAGACACTGCTTCAGCGACCAGCTGCCGCTGGGCCTTCGTCTCCGTGATGACTGTCCGCGCACCGGAGTCCTGCAGGATCCAGGCGACCTGGCTGACTGAAGACGTCTCATAAATGGGCACGCTGACCGCCCCTGCATACCAGATGGCGAAATCCAACAGGACCCATTCGTACCGGGTGGCCGAAAGTATGCCGATTCTGTCACCAGCCTCGATACCGGAGGCGATGAGGCCCCTCGCTACGTCACTGACCTCCCGCTGGAACTGGGCGGCGCTGACATCTACCCACTGGCCGTCTTGGTCACGCCGAGTGAACAGGATATTACCGGGGTCCTCATTGACTTGTTGATCGAGCAGATCGGTAATGTTCATGTCTGTTCGAACCTGCACCATCGCTGGCACTGAGTGCTGGCTGGCTGGTGCTGTGTCGACTCCGTGTGCACGCGGACTGTATGCCCCCAAGCTAGAACTCCTCCTGGGTAGGTGAGAAAACTGCTTCGTTGCCGCTAGCTCAATCACCTGGTGCGACCGGCCAGCAGTGCTATTAGACCTGCGCTCCGTCGCCGCTGCCTGTGCGCTTGCTGGGCATCTGCAGGAAGAGGACAAGCAGGCCGAGGAAGACTACGCCTATCAGCGCCGCCGTCGTCCAGCCGGGGAAAGACACCGGCAGGAAGGGGAAGATAATCAGCGATAGGATTCCGGCAATGGTCAGGAAGGACCCAAGCACGACGGCGGGCTTGGCACCTGCCAGCGGGTTCTTGGGGTTCGGCGGGCGGAAATCGTCGATCTCCTCCATCGCCGCATCATCGACGTGATAGTCCCGGGGGCCGCGCTGGCCGCCGCCCCGGGATTGCCCGAGGTTCTTCGGCACCGGACGCCCCGGAACCGGCTGTGAGCCGCTCCTGCGGTAGTAGGAGTCCTCATCACGTTGCTTGTTCATGGGCACCAGCCTACCCGGCGGGCGATGCCGACACCTCTCCTATGAAGCGAATAATCCTGCGCTGGAGGAGTTCGGCGTCGTAGTCCAGAGTGGCCACATGCTGACTGCGGCGCAGAATGACCTCCTGGATCTGCCCCTTGGGCACACTGCGGGTAAGCAGCTGGGCCGAAGCTGAGCCGACAACATTGTCCCGGGCTGATCGCAGCAGTAGCACCGGGCATTCCAGATAGGGCAGCACGGCACGAGTGCGCCGGAAAACCTCGTTGAGCTCAGCGACTGCCCGCACCGGTGTGCGTCCGTAGGCTTCCTCGGTGACCTCCGGGTTCGCGATATCCCCGGCGATGGAGGCCACAGAGGGCCGAACCGTGGCCAGCAGCCGAGCGATCAGGCCCAGTCCAGGTGTCAGCCGCAGTCCCGGATTGATGGCCGCCACTCCGTCGGAACCCCAGGAGGCCGCGGCCCACAGAGCCAGCGCCCCGCCCATGGACAGCCCGATCGGCACCACGGTCTGGCAGCGTGAGGCCAGCCGCCCATAAGCGGCGTCCACCTCGGCGAAGAGATCATCGGCTCGGGTCAGCGCCAACTCCTCCCAACGTGTCCCATGACCGGGAAGCAACGGCATCTCCACCTCGTAGCCGGCCTGACGCACCGCATCAGCCACCGGCTGCATCGAAGCAGTGGTTGATGTGAATCCATGAAGGATCAGGGCACCTGCAGCGCTGTTCACCATGAGTTCACTATAAACCGCCTATTGTTGTGGTGAACGTCTTATCCGCCGTAGTGCCCTCTGAAGTCAGAGGGGCGAGAGGAAGAGCCTGCCCGTGCCCCCGTCGTCATCTCTGTTCTACCGCTCCGCCAAATCCTTAGTGGTGGCTCCCCTGGTGAATACGGTGTTCCGGCCCTGGGTCAAAGGGCTGGACAATATCCCCACCGAGGGCGCTGCCATCCTGGCCTCCAACCATCTGTCCTTCTCTGATTCGGTATTCATTCCTGTGGTTGTGCCCCGGCAGGTGCGCTTCCTGGCCAAGAACGACTACTGGAAGGGCAAGGGCGTCAACGGGGCGTGGAATCGCTGGTTCTTCAACGCCAGCGGCCAGATCCCCATGGATCGGTCCGGCGGACGCGCCAGCCAGAACTCGCTCTCCGCTGGCGAGAATGCCTTGCGTGAAGGGCACCTGCTGGGTATCTACCCTGAAGGTACCCGAAGCCCCGATGGGCGTCTGTACCGTGGAAGGCTGGGCGTGGCAAAGCTTGCCCTGAGCGCGCAGGTCCCGGTCATCCCGATTGCGCTGATCGGCACCGATAAGGTCCAGCCGATCGGCAAGAACATCCCGCGGGTGCGCCGAGTCGGGATGATCATCGGTGAACCGATGAGCTTCGAGACCTACTACGGCAACGCCGATGACCGTTTCGCTCAGCGTGCGGTCACTGACGAGATCATGTCTCAGATCATGCGGCTCTCCGGCCAGGAGTATGTGGACGTCTACGCCTCCGAGGTCAAGCGTCGGCTGGAGGCCGAGAAAGACCCCTCCTAGCGGGTGCTTCCGGCCTTAGACCTGGCCGGCCTGCTTGATGGCCCGGCGGACGCGCTTAGCACTCACGGTCTGCGGCGTGCCCAATGACTGGGCGAAGAGATTGACCCTGAGTTCCTCGAGCATCCACTTCACCTGGGCCAGCTCCGGCGGCACCGGCAGTTGCGGGGGTACGGCCTCGATGGCGGCGTCGTACTCATCCTCGAGCTCCTGGACTGCCTGCATATCCGTGGTGTCCTTAGCCAGGCCCTGGCCAGCCTCCAACCTGTCCAGGCGCAGCAGCATCGCCTGAAGATACCGCGGCAGGTGGTGCATCTGAGTGAAACCGGTAGCGGTGATGAAACCGGGGTGAACCAACTGATCGATCTGGGCCTGCATATCCGACACCGCTGGCTTCAGTGCCGCCGCCCGCACGCTGCTCAGCCTTGCCCGGGCCTCAGTGTTCAGAGTCAGCACCCGCGCCATGACATCGGTCAGCGACAGCACCGTCTCGATCAGTTCAGCTCGGGCATTCCGGGAGATCTGCTCAAACGCGGCAGCGGTATACGGCAGTTCAGCAGGCACCAGATGATCCAGCGCCGCAGTGGTTGCCTCAGCCACCATCTGTTCGGTGCTGCTGGAAGCGTCTTTGGCGAACTGGCCAAACGCCAGTCGCTCCCGGTTGCTCAGGTGCTCCACAACATAGCGCTGGGGTGAGGGCAGCACGGCACTGAGCAGGGCCACGACGCCAGCGCGGTGGGTGCGCTGCTGCTCGGCGGCAGATTGGGCCACCATCAGCCGCACCCCGGGGCCATCGGGGGTCAGCGCCGGGTATCCGGTCACTTCGCGGCCGGCAACCC
Organism: Nesterenkonia massiliensis; assembly: GCF_000455245.1. Classification (GTDB taxonomy): domain Bacteria; phylum Actinomycetota; class Actinomycetes; order Actinomycetales; family Micrococcaceae; genus Nesterenkonia; species Nesterenkonia rhizosphaerae. The sequence continues at coordinate 344,332 of NZ_HG005165.1, forward strand.
GGGTGGCTACTGTGCTGGGGATATCACCAAAAGTCCAGGTCACCTGCTGTCGCGCTGAGGTGTCAACGCGCTCCCCGGCACCGGTCACGGCATCCTGCCGGTCCTGCTGCGAGCCGGCGCTGGACTGCTGGTGAGACTCCACGCCTCCGGACTGACGGGACTGTCTGGGCTGACCTGACTGACCTGACTGACCGGGCTGACCAGAGCGACCCGTTGTACCCACTGAGCCGGCTCCCCCACCGGTGAGGGAACGGCCGATGGCCTCCCGGTTCTCCGCGGAGAAGCGCACCTGCAGTTCCGCCAGATCTGCCCCAGTGTCCAGGATTCGCCCGCGCTCGCTGACCACGGCGAAGGTGAAGCGCAGGTCCTCCGGCAGCCGGGAGGTATCCAGGTGTTCACTATCGATGACGACGCCCTTGAGCTGGCGCAGCACCCGAGCCAGTGCCTCGGTGAAGGGTGAGACCTCGACGTCGTACTGTTCCTCCAGCAGCTGCCGGGCTTGGGCGGCAACATCAGGTGCTGGCACAAAGTTCTTCCGCTGCTGCTTCGGCATCTGCCGGATCAGGGCGGTGATCATCTCGGTACGACGCCCCGGGATGAACCATTCGAAGCGGTGCGGCTGCAGCTGGTTGAGGAAGAGCACTGGGACACGCACGGTGACGCCGGCTTCATAGGCGTAGGTGAGCTCAAGCTGCAGGCCATCGTGATCGAAGGCAGCTGGGAACGCCTCAAGATCCACCTGCTCGGCAGCCGGTGCCATCAAGGTGTCCTGCGGGATGTCCAGCAGCTCAGGTGTGTCATGGCGCTGTTCCTTCCACCAGGCGTCGAAGGCCCGCTGGGAGGTGATACTGCGCGGCAGGCGCTGGTCGAAGAAATCCACCAGCTGCTGATCCGCTGCCCGCAGATCCCGTCTCCGCGTGCGTTCCTGCAGCTCCTCGAGTTCAGCGAACCGTGCGCGGTTGCGTTTGTCGAAGTGATGCTTGGTGGACCAGTCGCCCTCGATCAGGGCGCGACGGATGAACTCCTCGCGCGCACCGACCGGATCGATCTTGCCGAAGAGCACCTGGCGGTCAGCCACGATCGGCACCCCAAAAAGGGTCAGCCGCTCGGTGGCCACCACGGCGCCTTTCTTCGCGCTCCAAGTGGGCTCGGAGTAGGTGCGTTTGACCAGGTGAGCTCCGAGTTCCTCAGCCCACGCCGGGTCGATCTTCGCTGCCATGCGGGCCCAGAGCCGGGAGGTCTCCACCAGTTCAGCGGCCATCACCAGATCATGGTTTTTCTTGAACAGCCCCGATCCCGGGAAGATCGCGAAGCGGGTACCACGGGCGCCCTGATAGTCCCGGGTGCGCGGGGTAAACAGCCCGATATGACTGAGCAGACCTGCCAGCAGGGACTTATGCACCGCATCGTGCTTGGCCACATGGTCGGTGCCATGGAGCGGCTTGACCCGGTGCTCGGCGAGTTTGGCCTGCTGGGCCAATTCGCCGAGCTGGGAAACCAGGTCTTGCCATTCGCGGATGCGAAGCCAGTTCAGATGTTCCCGGCGACAGAGTTTGCGGAACTGGCTGGAGGAGAGTTCCTTCTGCTGTTCCTGAATGTAGCGCCAGAGATTCATCAGCGCGGAAAAATCCGAATTCTCATCGGCGAAGCGCTTATGCAGCGCATCTGCCTCATCGCGCTTCTCGGTGGGACGCTCCCGGACATCCTGGATCGACAGTCCTGCCACCAGCACGGTGACCTCGGTCAGGCAATCCCGGCGGGCGGCTTCCACCATCATCCTGCCCAGCCGCGGATCCACAGGAAGCTGCGCCAGACGACGCCCGGTGGCCGTGACTCGCCCAGCATTGCGGCCACCGCCTTCCAACGCGCCGAGTTCGGAGAGCAGCCGCACGGCGTCGTTGACGGCTTTGGAGTCGGGTTTCTGCACAAAGGGGAAATCCAACAGCTCATCCGGGGTCCTGGTGATGCCCATCGCGGACATCTGCAGCAGGACTGAGGCTAGGGAGGTGCGCAGAATCTCCGGGTCGGTGAACTCATCACGGGAGAGGAAGTCTTCCTCGGAGTAGAGCCGGATGCAGATGCCGTCGGAGGTGCGGCCACAGCGGCCAGCACGCTGATTGGCGCTGGCCTGGCTGATCGGTTCGATCGGCAACCGCTGCACCTTGGTGCGCGTGGAGTACCGGGAGATGCGCGCAGTGCCGGTGTCGATCACGTATTTGATGCCGGGCACAGTCAGCGAGGTTTCGGCCACATTGGTGGCTAGCACAATCCGGCGCCGCCCTCCCGGGGTGAAGACTCGCCGCTGCTCCTGCAGAGATAACCGGCCGAAGAGCCGCAGGACTTCCGAGTTGGCCAGCTTTCGATGGTTTTTGATGGTGTCGGTGAGCGCATCCGCGGCGTCGCGGATCTCACGTTCGCCGGGGAAGAAGATCAGAATGTCACCGTCGGGCTCACCGCTGAGTTCCAGCACGGCATCTGTCACTGCGTCCAGCAGATCGCGATCCTCAGATCCTGCTGAGGCCGGCCCACTGGGCAGACCGGCTTCGCCGTCGTCGTCCTCCAGGGTTTCTAAGTCCTGCACAGGGCGGTAGCGGATCTCCACCGGGTAGGTGCGTCCGGAGACTTCGATGATCGGAATATCTTCAGGCAGCTCATCCTCCGCTGCAGGCAGCGGCTGCTGACTGAAGTGCCGGGCGAAGCGCTGCGGGTCGATGGTGGCGGAGGTGACGACCACCTTCAGCTCCGGACGCTTGGGCAGGATCCGTTTGAGATAGCCCAGGATGACGTCGATATTGAGGCTGCGCTCATGGGCCTCATCGATGATGATGGCCGAGTACTTCTTCAGCATCGGGTCGCGCTGAATCTCGGCGAGCAGAATTCCGTCGGTCATGAGCTTCACCGAGGTGTCCTTGCCGACTTCAGCGGTGAAGCGCACCTGATAGCCCACGGTCTGGCCGATCTGGGTCTTCAGCTCCTCGGCCAGCCGTTCGGCCACCGAGCGTGCGGCCAATCGGCGCGGCTGAGTGTGGCCGATCAGTCCCTGCTGCGCCAGTCCCAGCTCAAGGAGCATCTTGGGCAGCTGGGTGGTTTTGCCGGAGCCAGTTTCGCCGGCGACGACGACCACCTGGTGCTCCCGCAGCGCTTTCAGGATGGTGTCCCGCTGGCCGGTGACCGGCAGCTGCTCCGGATAGTTCAGGTTCTCCGGGGTCCACACTGAAGGTGTGGAGCTCTCGGTGTCGGGGGCGGGATTCTGCAGGTCAGACATGGCTGGTCCAGTCTACGTCGGAAGAAAAAAGAGCTGAGGCCCCGGGTGTGGACCCGGAGCCTCAGCTCTATGTGCGCGAGGGGGGACTTGAACCCCCACGCCCGTGAAGGCACTGGCACCTGAAGCCAGCGCGTCTACCTATTCCGCCACTCGCGCATCGGCCCCCGTTATCCCGGTTGACCCGGGTCCCTGGGGACCTCGAACTGCTGAAAACAGCGAGCACTATCTTAGGCACAGACTGACCGGTTCGTCCAATCGGCAGGATCAGACTCGCGTGATCCCTTGATTTCATTGGCCTGCGAGCTTCCTGGACGCCAGCTGGGAGGCATGGAGGCACTCACCGGTCTTCTATGATCTTGGTCTCACTCCAGACGCGGCGGTCTCCCGCATAGGCTGTCAGGCATGAGCATCACTGTTCTAGCCATCGGGAAGAAGCATGAGGCGTGGGTCTCCGAGGGAGTCGAGCGCTACACCAAGAGGTTGCGCAAGCCCTACGATCTGACCTGGAAGCTGCTGCCGCATTCATCCCGCGAAGGTGACGCCGCCCGGGACGAGGAATCGGCTCGCCTGCTGGGCGCGGTGAAGGGTGATGACCATGTGGTGCTCCTGGATGAGCGCGGCAAGAACCTCTCCTCCCCGGAGGTGGCGAATCATCTCCAGACCCAGTTCAGCGGTGGACGCAGTGTGGTGCTCATCATCGGGGGTGCCTACGGGGTGAACCAGGCGCTCACTAGCCGTGCGAACTTCACCTGGTCCTTAAGCCGACTGGTCTTCCCGCATCAGCTGGTGCGCTTGATTCTGGCCGAGCAGATCTACCGCGCCCAGGAGATCAGCGGCGGAAGGCCCTATCACCATGTCTGAGGATCATCAGGGGCCCGAGCCGGTTGTCGGCATTCTAGGGGCGGGGCGGGCAGGCACGGCCTTCGCGCGGACCATGCTCTCGGCCGGTATTGCCGTGGACATCTGCTCAACTCGCCCGCCCAAAGCGCTGCAGCACCATCTCAAGATCTACGCTCCTGGCGCCCGGCCGGTCTGGCCGGCGGAAATCGCAGAGCGCACGCTCAGCCAGGGACCCGGCATCGTCGTACTGGCTGTACCCCAGGAGGAGCTCGACGAGGTGGATCCGCAGTGGGTCTCGGGCACTGTGCTCATAGACGCCACCAACACGTGGCACCACGAGCCGCTGCCGGGATGGCTGCAGGCCGCCGTGGATGAGCAGCTTCCCAGCTCCATGGCCATTGCGGGACGGTTCGGCACAGCACAGGTGGTGAAGGCGCTGAATCACATCTCCCATCATGAGGTGGAGCAGGCCGCTGCACCGCACGCTGCCCATGAGCAGCGCCGGGCACTGGCTGTGGCGGCAGATGTCGACGACGCCCGTGGTCAGGTGATGCAGCTGGTGTCGCAGATGGGCTTCGACCCGGTGTCACTGGGCCCACTTCCGGCCGGGCGCATCATGGAACCCGACGGCCCACTGTTCAACCGGCCGCTGAGCCGGCAGGACCTGCTGCGCTGGGTGCGCTGAACAGCCAGCCTGTCAGCAGTGCCGCTTAGGCTGGAGGGCGTGACTGCGCTGGAGAGATTCACCGAAGCGACCCGGAACTGGTTCCAGGCCTCCTTTGGCGCGCCCACCGCTGCCCAGGAGGGCGCATGGGAGGCCGTCTCCGCCGGTAAGAACGCGCTGGTCGTGGCCCCCACCGGCTCGGGAAAGACACTTTCGGCCTTTCTCTGGTCCATTGACCGGCTGATCACCGGTGGTAGCGAGCCAGATGCTGCGCCCCGGACCGCAGGTCCCGCCCAGACACAGGTGCTCTACATCTCCCCGCTGAAAGCCCTGGGGGTGGATATTGAGCGGAATCTGCGCAGCCCGCTGGTGGGCATCGGCCATACCGCGCGTCGGTTGGGGCAGGAACCGGCGGAGATCAGCTTGGGTGTGCGCACCGGAGACACCTCTCCTAAGGCGCGCCGGGATCTGCTGAAGAATCCGCCGGATATTCTCATCACCACCCCTGAGTCGCTCTACCTGATGCTCACCTCTCAGGCGAGGACCACCCTCAGCGGCGTCCAGACCGTCATCATCGATGAGATCCATGCCTTGGCAGGCACCAAACGCGGCGCACATCTGGCGCTGTCTCTGGAACGCCTGGATGCCCTTGTGGAATCGGCTGGGAACCGTCCGGCTCAGCGCATCGGACTCTCAGCCACCGTGGAGCCCCGGGATGAGGTGGCGCGCTTCCTGGGTGGTCATTATCCGGCGGGTCGCGCTGCTGTAGAGATCGTGGCTCCGGCTTCGGAGAAGAAGTGGGACATCACGGTCTCTGTGCCGGTGCAGGACCTGGCCGCACCGCAGGTGGAGTCTGAGGCTGAGGGGTCACAGCCGCTGCAGCCCTCGATCTGGCCTCATGTGGAGCACAAAGTTGTCGAACTGGTCACCGCCAACCGTTCCACCATCGTCTTTGTGAACTCCCGACGGCTGGCCGAGAAGCTCACCGGCCGGATCAATGAGATCTGGAGCGAGTCCCAGGGCCTGGCGGAGGACAACACTGAAGACCTGCCGGACCTGGCCAAGGCGCATCACGGCTCGGTGTCTAAGGAGCAGCGCAAGCTCATTGAGGAGGACCTGAAGTCAGGGCGGTTGAAATGCGTGGTCGCCACCAGCTCCCTTGAGCTGGGCATCGATATGGGTGCAGTGGACCTGGTCATCCAGGTGGAGGCACCCCCGGCGGTTTCGGCAGGCCTGCAACGCATCGGCCGCGCCGGCCACCAGGTGGGCGAAGTCTCGGTGGGATGGTTCTTCCCCAAGCACCGCGGGGATCTGGTGAGCACCGCCGTCGTTGTTGAACGCATGCTGGCCGGAAAAATCGAAGCCCTGCATATCCCGAAGAATCCGCTGGACATTCTGGCTCAGCAGACCATTGCTGCCTCCGCCATGGAGACCTTGGAGGTGGAGACCTGGTTCGAGACCGTGCGCCGGGCCGCACCATTCTCCGCACTGCCGCGATCAGCCTTTGAAGCTGTGCTGGATCTGCTCTCGGGCAAATATCCCTCCGATCGTTTCGCCGAGCTGCGTCCGCGCATCGTCTGGGACCGCGATGCCGGCACCATTACCGGGCGACCCGGGGCGCAGCGGATCGCCGTCACCTCTGGCGGCACCATTCCAGACCGCGGCCTCTTCGGGGTGTACTTAGTCGGCGCGGAGGACTCCCGCACCGGGGGGCGCCGCGTCGGTGAGCTCGACGAGGAGATGGTCTATGAATCCCGCGTGGGCGATGTGTTCGCCCTCGGGGCCACCAGCTGGCGAATCGAGGAGATCACCTTTGACCGGGTGCTGGTCTCCCCGGCCTTCGGACAACCAGCTTCCCTGCCCTTCTGGCGCGGAGACGGTCTGGGCCGCCCGGCCGAGCTGGGCAAGGCGCTGGGAGAGTTCACCCGCCGGATGCACGCGGCCGCCCCCGCAGATGCCATGGAGCAGTTGAGTGCGCTGGGGCTCGATACCTGGGCCCAGGAGAACCTGCTGCGATATCTGCGTGAGCAGGACGAGGCGGTCGGTGCTCTGCCCAGCGACACCACTCTGGTGGTGGAACGTACCCGCGATGAGCTCGGCGACTGGCGGATCATTCTGCACTCACCCTACGGAATGCAGGTCCATGCCCCGTGGGCTCTGGCGGTGGGTGAGCGCTTGCACCAGCGCTATGGGCTCGACGGCGCTGCCTTCGCCTCCGATGACGGCATTGTGCTGCGGGTGCCCATGATGGAGGAGGAGCCACCGGGCGCTGAGCTGTTCAGGTTCGAACCTGATGAGCTGGAGGAGCTGGTCATCCGCCAGGTCAGCTCCAGTGCGCTTTTTGCCGGACGATTCCGTGAAGCCGCAGCGCGCGCACTGCTGCTGCCGAAGCAGAACCCCGGTCAGCGCACGCCGCTGTGGCAGCAGCGCCAGCGCTCCAGCCAGCTGCTGGAGGTGGCTCACGGCTACCCGGACTTCCCGATCATCATGGAGGCCATGCGCGAGGTCCTGCAGGATGTCTATGACCTACCAGCCTTGGAAGCTCTGACCCGCGGCATCGCCCAGCGTAAGATCAGGATTGTCGAGGCCACCACCAGGACTCCCTCCCCCTTCGCGCAGAGCATCATCTTCGGCTATATCGCCCAGTACCTCTACGAGGGCGATTCGCCGCTTGCCGAGCGGCGGGCGGCGGCGCTGAGCGTTGACCCGCAGCTGCTCAACGAGCTGTTGGGCCGGGTGGAACTGCGCGAGTTCCTCGACGCCGGGATCATCGCCGACGCCCAGCAGCACGCCCAGCGGCTGAGCCCCGGCAGGCGGCTGCGCGGTGCGGAGGGCGCGGCAGATCTGCTGCGGCTGCTGGGACCACTCTCCGCTGAGCAGCTAGGGCTGCGGCTCGCCGCAGAGGACGTGTCCGACGACGACGCGCACTTGAGCCCGGAACAGGCCGCGGAGCTGGCCGAGCAGCTGGTTACAGCACAGCGCGCCTTCGCCGTGACCTGGCAGGGCCAGCCCCGCTACTCCGCCGTGGAGGATGCCTCCAGGCTGCGCGATGGGCTGGGTGTGGCGATCCCACAAGGCATACCGCAGACCTTCCTGGACCCGGTGGAAGACCCCTTGGGGGATCTGGTCAGTCGCTACGCACGCACCCACGGCCCCTTCACCGCAGAGGAAGCCGCTGAGGCCCTGGCCCTACCGGTGGCCGCGGTAAGCCAGGTCCTGCGCCGACTGACCGATGAGGCCCGCATTGTGGAGGGCCTGTTCCGACCGGACCGCCACCAGGCGGTCGACGTTGAGTACGTCGATGCGGAGATGCTGCGCCGGATTCGTCGCAGGTCGCTGGCCGCCCTGCGCGCTGCAGTAGAACCTGTCCCACCGCGGGCCTATGCCACGCTGCTGACTGAGTGGCAGGCCGTCACAGCGAATCAGCAGCTTGAGAGCGTGGCCGGGCTGGCCGAGGTCATTGCCCAGCTCTCCGGTTTCCCCGCACCAGCCAGCGCCTGGGAGTCCTTCATTCTGCCGGCGCGGGTCAAGGACTACACGCCAGCGCTGCTGGATGAACTGCTGCGCTCAGGTGAAGTGCTGGTGATCGGCCGAGGCGCCTTAAGCGGTCACGACGGCTGGATCTGCTTCACCCCTGTTGAGGACATCGCCGTACTTCCCCCGGCTGACCACACACCCAGCCCCCTCCAGGAGCAGATTCTGCAGGTCCTTGCCCGCGGTGGCGCCTGGTTCGCTGAGGCGCTGCATGACCAGCTGAGCAGGGAGCATGCCGACACGGAGATTTCCTCGCGGGAAGACACCCGAACCGCGCTGTGGGAGCTCTTCTGGACCGGCCGGGTGGCACCGGACAGCTACGCCGCCCTGCGACAGCAGCTCAGCGGAGGCAGCACCGCCCACCGGCACCGCGCCCAGCCGGTGCGCAGCCGGCATACCTCCCGCCGGGTGGCACTGCGCCAGGCGGTGCAGAATGCCCGCGGCGAATCGCCCTCAGCAGGGGTGCGCTGGGCGCTGGCTCCGCGGGCCGCCGCCTCCCCCACCGAGGCAGCTCACACCCGCGCAGAGATTCTGCTGGATCGCTATGGCGTGCTGACCCGCGGATCTGTGGTGGCTGAGCAGACTCCGGGCAGCTTCGCAGGGGTGTACAAAGTTCTCTCTGCAGCAGAAGAAGCCGGCCGGATCCGCCGCGGCTACTTCATTGAAGGACTGGGTGCGGCACAGTTCACCAGCTCGGCCACTATCGACCGGCTGCGCGAGATCGCCGAGCAGCAGGAGGACCACAACGCCCAGCAGGGCACAAACTCCGGAGTCAGTAGGTCTCAAGCCACCGCGTCATCTCCGGTGGTGTTGGCTGCCGTGGACCCCGCCAACCCCTACGGTGCGGCTCTGGACTGGCCGAGCACTCACGAGCAGGCAGCAAACGCCAAAGCCCGGCCTGGACGCAAGGCTGGCGCCGTCGTCGTGCTGATCGATGGCGAGTTGGTGACCTATATGGAACGTGGTGGGCGGACGCTTCTGGTGTTCACCGATGATGAGCTCCTCTTAGACACCGCAGCTGCTGCCCTAACCACCCGACTGCGCAAGGCGAAAACAGGCAGACTCGCCGTGGAGCGCGTCAATGGCGAGCCGGTTCTGCAGCACCGGTTCGGACAGTCGCTGCGCCAGGCAGGCTTTCATTCCTCCCCTTCAGGACTGCGGTTCTCAGCCTGATCTGCGGCGCGAAGGTTTCACCCCATAGCGGAGGTGGACCCGGCCCAGCGCGATTTGCGGTTAGTCTTTTCCTATGATTATGTGCCTTCCATTCCTGATGTTCCAGGGCCGCGCCCAGGAGGCCATCGACTACTACCTGGAGACTTTCCCGGACGCGGAGCTGCTGGAGATCCTCCACCACCCCGAAGGCACAGAGATTTTTGACCCTGCTGCACAGCAGGAGGAACTCACCTCGGTCCAGGAACTGGACGAGGCTGAGGTCTCGGCGCCCGGGACTGAGCAGCTCGAGGCTGACGACGAGCCCACCAGCAACGACCTTGACGATGATGAGAGTGCCGATAGCCACCACGCGTCATCCTCCGAGCATTCGAGCTTCCCGGAAGACTCCGAGCATTTCGAGGCACCGGCCCCGCAGGAGCCGCTGGAGGATGAGAGTCTTCCCGATGCCGAGACCGAGAGCGTCGAGGAAAACCCGGAGTCCGGAGGTCCCGCAGCAGCGAACGACGCCGTAGAAGCACAGACTCCGGCGTCGTCGACCCCCAGCTCCTCGGCATGGATGGATGACACCGCCGCCATGGAGACGGTGGTGGACTGGCAGACCACGCTGGTGGCCACCGCTCAGCTGCGCATCGGTGGTCAGGTACTGATGATCCAGGACTCTCTGATCAAACACGAGTTCGACTTCACCCCCTCGATTTCGGTGGCCGTAGTGGTCGATACCGAAGACGAGTTCACTCAGATCACCCAGAAGCTGGCCGCCGGCGGCAGCTACCTGATGGAGCCTGGTGACTACGATTTCGCCAAGAACTTCGCCTGGGTCCAGGACAAGTTCGGCGTCAGCTGGCAGATCAATCAACCGCTGGGCGCCCCCGAGCCCGGAAGCGACCTGGCCAAGGACGTCGCGCAGGCCCAAGCCCCCGACTGGGGATGAAATCACCGCTTCCGGTACGCAACGGAGTCAATGCCACCCGGCTGAGAATCCCGCTGCAGGGCCCGTGGGCGACAGTGCACGACTTTGTCCTGGAGAAGTTCGGGCATATTGATTCCGCTGGCATCACCCAACGGTTTCACCACGGAGAAGTCGTCGATATTGACGGTCGCCCGCTGAGCACCGAGACACCCCTGGGCGACGTCGAGTTCCTCTGGTACTACCGCAACGTGCCCCTAGAGACACCTCTGCCGGTGACTGAGGAAGTGCTCTTCGAAGACGAGCATCTGCTGGTAGTAGACAAGCCACATTTTCTGCCGACGACTCCTGCTGGACGGTACGTGCAGCAGTCACTACTGGTTCGGCTGCGCAACCGACTGCAGATTCCTGATCTGGTGCCCATCCACCGGTTGGATCGCGGCACCGCAGGGCTTGTGCTCTTCTCCAAGCAGCCAGAGACCCGCAGTGCCTATCAGCTGTTGTTTGAACGGCGCGAAGTCGCCAAGCAGTACCAATGCGTGAGCGCTCTTCCTGCAGGCATCGACCGAGCGGAACTCTCCAGCCGGTTCCCGCTGACGGTCCGCAACAGGATCGAAAAAACCAAGGGCGTGGTGGTCAGCCAGCTGATGCCCTACGAGGTCAAGGACTCGGGCAGACGCCCTCATGACCGTCGCGGCGGCAAGCGACGCCGCAGCACCGAAGTGATTCCCGGAGCCAATGCTTCCTCCCGTGTGGAGCTTGAAGCCACCGGTACCAGCCGGGCAGGAACGCCGGTGGGACTGTTCCGGCTGAGTCCGCACACCGGCAAGACTCACCAGCTTCGCATCCATATGGCCCTGCTGGGTCTGGGCATTCTGCACGACCGGTTCTATCCGGATCTCTGGGATGACGCTCCCGATGACTTTGATGCGCCCCTTCAGCTGCTGGCCCAGCGCTTGGAATTCACCGACCCGATCAGCGGCCGGATCAGAGAGTTCACCTCAGCACGTAAGCTTGTGGAGGCGCCGGCTGAAGGCCGCACTGCCGACCGCAGATGAGAAGGGGCTGATGTGGTCGAACTGTTCGAACAATGGGGTCTGTGGTACTTGCCGCTGCAGGCAGTGGCTGTGGCATTTACGGCTTTTGTACCGCCATTTCCCTCTGAGGTGATGGTCATCGCCTCCGGCGCCATGGCGGCTGAGGCGATCATGCCTTTGTGGGCTGTGTTTCTGGCGACTTTCTTGGGATGCCTGGCCGGCGACGTCGCCCTCTACGCGTGCTTTAGGTATCAGTTCATCAGGCTGCTGCACCGGTGGAAGTGGGGGCGCAAGATCCATCGCGCCCTGCTGCGTGCTTCGATCCGCGCCGGCGATGCCAATACGCTGATCGGCCTGCTGCTGATTCGCTGGGTTCCTGGCGGTAGGGCCGCCTCCATGGCCAGCGCCGGAATGATGCGCCTGTCCTGGGGGCCGCTGGTGGGGTTGGCACTGCTGGGTGCGGCCACCTGGACGGCCTGGCTGGCCGGATTAGGTTACATTACGGGAACAACTACGGGCCTACCCCCTCTGGTGAGCACTATCGCCGCCATTGTTATAGGTACGCTAGTGGGACTGGCGATTGCGGTGCTGTACACCAGGCGACGTCGGGCATCCGCCCAGGTTTGACTGGAAGCATTTTCTGCTGATGACCAGACTGCGGCGGCATAGGCCGCTTGAGACCACACTGAGTACCTGATTGAGTGCCCGAGGGAGGCTTCCGTTGACCGAACCGTCACGTCCTGAGGCAGCTGCCCCGGACGAGGAGGCCCTGGAGACGGCACCATCGAACCCCATGTCAGGCGATGCGGAGTTGCAGAACGCGGTGTCAGATGATGCCGAGTCAGATGACACAGCGTCACAGAATGAGGTCTCCCATAATGCTGTGTCGCCGGACGCTGCTGCCGATGATGCTGCTGATGCCGACCATCAGCATCAGGAACCCGGGCAGGAAGCATCTACTGATCCGCTGGGTGACGCCGATGAGCTGACCACCGAGCCGACCGCTGAGACCAGTAATGAGGCCAGCAGTGACCAAAGCGCTGAGAAGCGTGATGCCGGGAACAGCACGGTTGATATGGGCACTGATGACTCATTAGAGGAAGCCAGCGAAGCTCTCCCTGAATACCGCGCCGAGGACGACGACGCCGCTGAGCCAAGTGCCCTGCCCTCGGAGAGCTCAGAGGCGCCCGAGCCAGAATCGCCAGAGTCACAGGTGCCCGAGCCGAAGATGCTCGATGCAGAAGAGGGCGAATCCCCTGAGAGCGAGGCTGATGCTCTCGGCTCGGAGAAGCGGACTGCCCCTGCCCAGCGTGAAGCCGAATCAGGGCTGAGCGGTTTCCTGGACTCCCTCGACGAGCGTGCCAAACGCTGGTGGGCGCAGCGCCGGGCGCGCAAGGCCGCTCAAGCTGAGCTGGTGACAGTTGCTGCAGCCGAGCAGCAAACACAGCCTGACCTCCCCGCCGGACAGGACTCTGAGCCGGACTCGGACGGAGAATCCGTCGAGGCGGCAGTACCAGTCGAGACGACGGAACCAGTCGAGCCAGCAGTACCAGTCGAACTCGTCGAGCCCGCTCCTGTCGAATCACCCGATGCTGAGGCTGACCAGACTGAACCGGACGCCGCAGACTCTACCGAGCCGGAGGACCAGTCAGCCGACTCCGACGCCACCGCTGCCATCCCCGCATATGCGCAGGACTTCGAGCCGGAATCCGACGCCGAGTCCACCACTGTGCTGCCGGCGTACCGCGAGGACTATGCCTCCCCTGTCGGTGCCTCTGCCCCGCCTGGCACTACCGTCCCGGTACGTGTCCGCAAGGCACTAGATGAGCACCGCCGTCGTGACGTGATCCTGCAGAAGGCGGCAGCCATCGAGGCTGCCACGGCCCAGAACTATCAGCCTCCGCGGTATGAGTTCGCTGATGAGGAAGAAGACCTCTACACCTACATTCCGCCCTACAACCTTCCCTCTCGGGACCCTGACCCTGAGCCCACCGCAGTGGATCTCTACCGTCGCATCTTCGTCTCTGCCGGAGCCGCGGCCGCCGTCGCCTCCCTGATGTGGATGTTCGGCTGGTTCGGCACCACCCCTGCAGTGCTGTCTGGCAACGGGCTGCGTGAAC
>NZ_HG005165.1:357988-361222 GCF_000455245.1 Nesterenkonia massiliensis
GAGGGATGGTTCTCCGGCGAGCTCGCGCTACTCTCTCCCGACCACAACATGTACTGGCTGTGGCCCATTCTGGTGATCGGGCTGGGCACACATGCGGTTTTTCAATGGCAGAGCTCCCAGCGGTCCACGCCCCGCCAGCGCCGCTCGGGCTGGCTGGTGGGCACCGCGTCCGGGCTGATGCTGGTGATCACCGCGGCCATGCACTTCGGGTTGTTCACTCTGGGCGCGCTAGCCGCCATAGCTGTGGCTTTGACCCTGCTGGATGCCATCCGTCAGTTCAACCTGCACACCGCACGCAACACCACAGAACGTCGGCTCACCGACGGGATCATCGGCTTGTTCTTCGGTTTCGCCCTGGTGCAGGCCATGAGCTTCATCTCGATATGGCTGACCGCCCACGGCTGGAGCATTCCGGGCATCCCAGCACTGCTGTGGGCGCTGATCGGGCTGTTCATCTGCGTCTGGACCGCGGCCTTCTACTCGATGACCGAGCGTGGCCGCATCACCATCGCACTGGGGCTGGGCTGGGGCATGTTCTGGCTGATCTTCCCGCGACTACTGACCGAGGTCACCAGCGTGTGGGTCGCCATCGGTGCGGCCATGGGCGCCTTCATCGTTATTCTGTGCACCCAGTCCCGCCGCCACCGGATCAACCACGCCGAACGACGCGCTGCTATGGGACGTCCGCTGGAAGACATCATCTGAGTCAGCAGCGTCGCTGCGGTGGGCGGGGAAACGCCGCCACATGAGACTATAGGTGGCATGGCAGTACGCACCCCTGACCCGAACCCCGGATGGCTCAGCGAGGAGGACCTCTATGAGGCCCGCCGTCGTCTCCCCATAGTCTATGTGGAAGCAATTCCAGTCCGTCTGGACGCCCTCGGCTACGTCACCGAGATCGGCATGCTCTACACCGCCGACGACGACGGCCAGTTCTTCCGCACCGTGGTCTCCGGACGAGTGATGTATCGCGAAACCATCCGTGCCGCCCTGCTGCGTCATATCGAGAAGGACCTTGGCTCCCTGGCGCTTCCGCAGCTGCCCCCGTCGCCGGCGCCCTTCACCGTGGCCGAGTACTTCCCCTACCCCTCTGAGACGGGGCTGGTCGATGACCGCCAGCATGCGGTCTCGCTGGCTTATGTTGTTCCGGTCAGTGGAGAGTGCTCCGCCCGGCAGGACGCGCTGGAACTGTCCTGGCTGACGCCGGAACAAGCGCTTTCGGCAGAGGTACAGGCTGAGTTCCTCGGCGGCCGTGAACAACTGATCCGCCAGGCACTGGCGCATGTGGGGTATATCGGATGACCACCCCCGCTCCTGAAAAATCGGGCGGACGACGGCGCCCGGCCCGCTCTTCCGCGGACTCCCCCTCACCACAGCTGAAGCTGGGGCTCACCGGCTGGTTCGTGTCCTGGCTGGTGCCCACTGCCATTATGGGCGGACTGCTGCTGGGTCTGTCGTTTGTTCCCGGGCTCGACGGCGAAGGCTATATGGCACCGCTGATCCCGCTGTTGGGCGCGGCTGCCGTCGTCGTCGGTATCCCAGGAACGTTGCTGGTGGGCTGGATATACCGCCACAACCTCAACCCGGTGGTGCATGTGCTTGGTTATGTTGCCGTGGGACTGCTCTATGGGCCCGTGGTGCTCTTCGCCGGGGTGGGCGGCCTGATGCCGATGCTGATACCAATTATTGGATTCCCCGCTGGCGTTCTGCTGGGCCTGGGACGCTGGGCGGCGCAGCCGCTGGCGCGCACTGTTCCTGAATAAAGACGCGACTGGCACAGCTAGTAACTGGTGGGTAACATGTGGGCTATGACACATGTGCCCGACGCCTCCACTGATCCTGTCTATGACCTCACCACTCCGCGGGACTTGGACTACTACGGCGTCTTCGCCGATATTCCCGACCAGGACCGCCAGTGGTGGGAGCGCGCCCGGACGTTCAGCGCCGGACTCGACGATCGCATGAGCCAGCACTGGGAGAAGGCCGAGTACCCGCTGGACCTCGTCCGAGAAGCGGGGCGTCTGGGCCTGCTCACCGACGGCGTCGACGTCGGTGATGTCCAGGCCGAGAATATCGAGACTCTCACCCCGCTGGCTGCCGGACTGGTCAATATGGAGACATCCCGCGCCGATGGCTCACTAGGCACCGCCCTGGCCGTCCAGGGCGGGTTGGCTCTGCGCACGCTCGCGCTCTTCGGCTCCGCGGAACAGAAAGCCGAGCATCTCACCCCACTGGCCACCGCGGAGACCCTGGGTGCCTTTGCTCTCACCGAACCCACGCACGGCTCCGACTCGGTGTCCCTGGAGACCACCGCGACTCTCCACGGCAGCGAGGAGAACGGTCACTACGTCATCAACGGGGCAAAAAAATGGATCGGCAATGGTGCCTCCGGCGGCATCACCTTCACCTGGGCCCGGGTCTCCGGGGGAAGCCATGACGGTCAGGTGCGCTGCTTCCTCATCCCGCAGGACACTCCGGGGTACCGCGCCGAAGTCATCGGCGGCAAGCTGAGCCTGCGCGCAATACATCAGGCCCTGATCCAGTACGACGACGTCAACGTACCTGCTGATGCAGTACTGCCCGGGGCCACCAGCTTCAAAGATGCCTCCAGAGTGCTCTTCGCCACCCGGCTGGGCGTGGCCTGGTCTGCAGTAGGCCACGCGGCCGCCGTCGTGGAGACTGCGCTGTCCTACTCCACCCAGCGCGTGCAGTTCTCCAAACCACTGGCCCGCTTCCAGCAGGTCCAGGAACGGCTGACCTGGATGACCTCAGAACTGACAAGCATGCAGCTCCATGCCCGGAAGGTGACTGAGCTCGACGCTGCAGGCAAACTCAGCGGCCCGCAGGCCTCCATGGCGAAGTATCACAACACTCGTAAGGCGCGAGCACTGGCGCAGACCGCTCGAGACATGCTCGGCGGCAACGGCATCCTGCTGCAGAACAAGGTGGCCCGGCATCTTGCCGATATTGAAGCCATCCACACCTACGAGGGCACCGAATCGGTGCAGTCGCTGATCATTGGCCGCGACCTCACCGGCTACTCGGCCTTCGCCTAAGCGGCTCGGCGTCGGTAGAACGGTAGGGGCACCACGTCGAATGGCTGCGCTTTGCCACGTACATCAACCTGCACAGCCGTACCCGGCTCGGTGGAATCGATATCCACATAAGCCATGGCCACGGGATAGCCCAGCGTGGGACTCAGCACGCCTGAGGTGACCACGCCTATCTGATCAC
>NZ_HG005165.1:361248-368109 GCF_000455245.1 Nesterenkonia massiliensis
GGTTTTGCCCAGCCCGGCAGCCTTGGCCGCCTCAAGAGCAGCCCGGCCGACGAAATCCTCTGCCTTGGAATAGGCCACCACGGGAAGCCCTGCCTCCTGCGGCAGCCGCTCGGTGGAGAGCTCGTTGCCGTAGAGCGGCATACCGGCCTCCAGGCGCAGCGAATCACGACAGGCCAGGCCGCAAGGGATCAGCCCGAAGTCTGATCCTCCCTCCAGGAGTGCCCGCCACAGCGCACCGGCCTTGTCATGAGGGGTGTACAGCTCGAAGCCGTCCTCCCCGGTGTAACCGGTGCGGGCAAGCAGCACCTCATCCCCGCCGATGGTCACCGTGGTCTGGGCGTAGTACTGCAGCCCTTCCACCAGATACGTCTCGTCCATGCGCACCACGGAAGAAATGATGGCCTGCGCCTGCGGGCCCTGGACGGCGATCAGGCTGATGCCCTCGGACTCGTCCCAGATCTCGACGTCGAAACCTGCTGCCCGTTGCTGTAAGGCACCGGCCACGGCCTCTCGGTTACCCGCATTGGGCACCACCAGGTACTGGTGCTCCTCCAGACGGTAGGTGATCAGGTCATCGAGGATGCCGCCGTCGTCCTGGCAGATCAGTGAGTATTTGGCCTTCCCGGGCTCCACCTTCGCGAGGTTCCCCACCAGGGCGGTGTTGAGGAAGGTGGCGGCATCGGGGCCTACCACCCGGATCTCTCCCATATGCGAGAGATCAAAGAGCCCGGCGGCCTCTCGCACCGCGCGGTGTTCTTCGAGCTCAGAGCTATACTTCAGCGGCATCCTCCAGCCACCGAAGTCGGTGAAGCTGGCGCCAAGCGCCTCATGTTCGACCGCCAGGGCGGTTTCTTTGAGTTCAGTCATCATCAGTCCATTTCTTCACGAGGCGATCGAGTCTTTCGCCGATGGCGGCGTGTGAGTCCGTCAGGACGCGAACGCCTCAATCGGCGGGCAGGAGCAGACCAGATTCCGGTCACCATGGGCGCCGTCGATCCGGGACACCGGTGGGAAGTACTTATCCTGCAGCAGCCCCTGGACCGGGAAAGCACCCTGAACGCGAGAGTAGGAGCGGTCCCAGTTGTCCGAAGCGACGACGGCGGCCGGGTGCGGAGCATGCTTCAGGGGTGAGCCCTCAGCTTCCAGCTGACCATCGATGACCTGCTGGATCTCCGCGTGGATGGCGATCATCGCTTCGATGAACCGTTCGATCTCTGCCAGATCCTCAGACTCGGTAGGTTCGACCATCAGCGTTCCAGCCACTGGGAAGGCCAGGGTGGGGGCATGGAAGCCGTAGTCGATCAGCCGCTTGCACACGTCTTCAGCAGTGACGCCTGAGGCCTTGGTCAGTTCGCGCAGATCCAGGATGCACTCATGAGCCACTAGCCCGTTCTCCCCTGCATACAGCGTGGGATAGTGATCCTTCAGCCGGGCGGCAATGTAATTGGCCGAGAGCAGCGCATGAGTGGTGGCCGAGGTCAGTCCCTCAGCACCCATCATGGCGATATACGCCCAGGAGATGGGCAGCACACCTGCCGAGCCGTAGGGGGCGGCAGTGACCGAGGCGGAGCCGGTGGCACCGTGGTCACGGCTGGGCAGGAACTCCACCAGATGCTCCGCCACTGCCACCGGACCCACACCGGGTCCACCGCCACCGTGGGGGATGCAGAAGGTCTTATGCAGGTTCAGATGCGAAACATCGCCGCCGAACTCCCCCGGCTGCGCCAAGCCGACCAGCGCGTTGAGGTTGGCGCCATCGATATAGACCTGCCCCCCGGCGTCGTGGACCATCTTGCACACCTGGGGCACATCAGCCTCGTAGACACCGTGCGTGGAGGGGTAGGTCAGCATGATGGCTGCGATCCGCTCCGGGTGCCGGGCGATCTTCGCTTCCAGATCGGCAAGATCGATGGTGCCATCTTCAGCGGTGGCCACCACCACGACCTGCAGCCCCGCCAGCACCGCCGAGGACGCATTGGTGCCGTGGGCGGAAGCCGGGATCAGGCAGATATCCCGGGCGGCGTCATCGTTGGCCAGATGGTACTGGCGGATGGCCAGCAGACCAGCGTATTCGCCCTGGGAGCCGGCATTGGGCTGGATAGAAACCCCTGCGTACCCGGTGATCTCCGCCAGCTGATGCTCCAGATCCTCAATGAGCCGGCGCCAGCCCACGCTTTGATGCTCCGGGACGAAGGGGTGAATACCGGCGAACTCCGGCCAGGAGATAGCTTCCATCTCTGTGGCAGCGTTGAGCTTCATCGTGCAGGAGCCCAAAGGGATCATCGTGCGGTCCAGCGCCAGGTCCCGGTCGGAGAGCCGGCGCAGATAGCGCATCATCTGCGTTTCCGAGTTCACAGTGTGGAAGATCGGGTGAGTCATGTATTCGCTGCTGCGCACCAGGACTTCGGGGAAACCGTGGGCGCCACGGACCTCGGCACCCGCTAGCCGGGTCTGGGCATCTTCCTCGCCGGCGGCGAGACCGAAAGCACGCAGCACCGTCACCAGATGTGCCGTCGTCGTGGTCTCATCCACGCTGATGCCCACAGTGGTCTCGTCCACTCGACGCAGGTTGATGCCCAGTTCCTCTGCGGTACTGATGACATGCTCGGCCTCCACCTCAAGTCCCAGTCTCACCTGCACAGTGTCGAAGAAGGACTCCGAGACCAGTACCCGACCGCCGGCCTGCAGGGCCGCAGCCAGGGTCCGGGCATAGGCATGGACTTCTTGGGCGATCCGCTTCAACCCCTGCGGACCGTGGTAGACGCCGTACATGGAGGCAGCGACCGCCAGCAGCGCCTGAGCAGTGCAGATATTGGAAGTGGCCTTCTCACGGCGGATGTGCTGCTCACGGGTCTGCAGCGCCAGACGGTAGGCCGGCCGACCCTCAGCGTCCTTGGAAACGCCCACCAGACGTCCCGGAAGCTGCCGCTGCAGCCCGGACTTCACCGCCATGAATGCGGCATGCGGACCGCCGAAGAACAGCGGCACGCCGAAACGCTGCGAACTGCCCACCGCGATATCCGCCCCCTGCTCCCCCGGCGAGGTGATCAGGGTCAGCGCCAGCAGATCGGCGGCCACAGTGACCAGAGCGCCGCGTTCCTTCGCCGCGGCGATCACCGCCGAATGGTCCACCACAGCACCGGAGTTGCCCGGCTGCTGCAGGACGATGCCGCAGATCTCTCCCTCCGGAAGACCCTGAGCAAGATCAGCGAACTCCAGCTCGATCCCTACCGCCTCGGCGCGGCCGACGATGACCTCGCGGGTCTGCGGGAAGATGTCTTCATCCACCACGATCTTGGCATTCGCGAGCTTCTTATTGCCCCGGCGCATCAGCAGAATCGCCTCGGCCACCGCGGATGCCTCATCCAGCAGCGAAGCATTGGCAATATCCATGCCCGTCAGATCAGCAACCATGGTCTGGAAATTCAGCAGCGCCTCCAGCCGGCCCTGGCTGATCTCTGGCTGATAGGGGGTGTAGGCGGTGTACCAGGCCGGGTTCTGCAGCACATTGCGCAGAATCACCTGCGGAGTATGTGTGTCGTAGAAGCCCTGACCGATCATCTGGACCTTGGTCTGGTTCTGCGCGGCGAAACTGCGCAGCGCTGCCAGCGTCTCTGCCTCCGAGCGCGCCGCCGGGAGGTTGAGCTGATTCGGCTGGCGAATGCTCTGTGGCACCGCAGCATCAACGAGCTCGTCCAGCGAGTCATATCCCAGGGTCTTGAGCATGGTGGAGCTGGTATCGGAGTCAGTGCCGATATGACGGGCGGCGAAACCGGCTGGAACAGAGTAGGTGCTGACGGTGCTGGTCATCGAAGTGCCTTCCGGTGGGCATGGGTAAGGAGCATCTCCTCCCCTCGCTCTGTACTTCCCGCAACCGCTATGGCGGGGAACCTGAGAGATTCACTTGCAGCTGCACATAGATCTAGACCTCGTGGTCTAGCCCTAGTCGACAGCCTCAGCTTGCACCTTGGGTGTGGGGTACGACGTCGTGGCCGCACCTTGTACTTTCCAGAGTTGCCACCTCTGCGCGGTCCTTCCGATGATGTTCACCGGGCCTGAGAGATTCGTAAGGGGAGAATCTTGCTCCTTCGGCGCCTGCTGTGTCCGACGTGGACGGGCATCGCAGGTCTCTCCCGCGTGGAGGACGTGGCCAGTATTGAATTGGGCGGCTTCAGTTGAGCGAAGCTGCTTTCATTGTGCCAGATCACACCGGCTGCGACTGGCCGGGCGCCGTCGCCAGTTCACCTATACGTAAACTTGCCGTCGTTGTCTGTTTGCACACCGCCACTAGCGTCGGCACACGTTACGTCACTGACTTCATGCACCTGACTTGGGGGATCCTTCAATGCACTCTGCATCTCACACTCACCGAACCATAGCTTCAGGTTCCCGAAAAGGCAGGGCCGCATTGGCCGCCATGGGCGTTGCGGCCCTGGCGCTGACAGCCTGCGGGTCCGGAGAAGACACGGCCTCGGCGGATCTGCCCGATGATCTTGAGGGCTCCCTGACTGTTGTCTGCTCTCCTGCGGAGGAGCTCTGCGCTGCCTGGGCTGATGCATTTGAGGCAGAAACTGGCGTTCAGACCAACTATGTGCGCCTATCTGCTGGCGAGGCCGCCGCACGGCTTCAGGCCGGCGGCTCCACCCCTGAGTTCGATGTCTGGCACGGCGGCACAGTGGATGCCTTCATCGCGGCAATGGATGATGATCTGCTGGCACCCTATGACTCCCCGCAGCGGGCCGAACTTGAAGCCGATGTCATCGACGAAGACGGCTACTGGTCCGGAATCTATGTGGGCGCCCTGGGATTCTGCTCGAACCAGTCCCGTCTGGATGAGCTGGGCATCGACGCTCCCGAATCCTGGGATGACCTGCTGGCTGAAGAGCTGCAGGGCGAGGTCATGATGGCCCATCCCTCCACCTCCGGTACCGCCTACACCGCGCTCTGGACTCAGGTGGAGCGCCTGGGCAGCGAGGAAGCGGCCTTCGACTACATGCGGGACTTCAACCGCAATGTCCTGCAGTACACCCGCTCAGGCTCGGCCCCGGCCCAGTCGGCCGGGCGCGGCGAGGTGGCCGTCTCGCTGGTCTTCGCCCATGACTGCATCAGTCATCAGGAAGAGGGTTTCGAGGATCTGGTGCTCAGCTTCCCGGCTGAGGGCACCGGACACGAGACCGGCGCGGTGGCGATGATCAACGGCACCCAGAATGAGGAGGCGGCACAGGCTTATATTGACTGGGCGCTGAGCCCTGCTGCCCAGGACCTTGGTCCTGAGGTGGGAGCCTTCCAGGTGCTGACCCACCCTGATGCGGTTGACGATGAGCGCATGGTCTCCATGGATGACATCGAGCTCATCGATTACGACTTTGCCGAGGCCGGTGAACACCGCAGCGACCTGACGCAGCGCTTCGACGAGGAGATCGCCGACGAACCCGCTGAGGATGACTGATCGTTAACAGATGGCAGTAGGCTCTCTCTCCGCGGTCTCCCCCGGCGCTTCCTCAGGCTCCTCTTCGGCGGTGCCGCCGGAAGCAGCTGTCCCGGCCCCACGCCGTCGTCGACTCTTTGGAGCACCGGTACGACGGCGCATGGATCCGGTGTCGCGGCTGCTGCTTGTTCTGGTGCTGATCGCGTTGACCCTGCTGGTGGGTCTGCCTGTCCTGGGGGTGATGAACCGTGCCTTCAGCAGTGAGGGGCTGACGGTGCTGCAGTCCTTCGTCACCTCGGGCACTAACCGGCAGCTTTTCCTCAATACTGTCCAGTTGGGGCTGATCGTCGGGGTGCTGGGCACCTGCTGTGCCTTCGCGCTGGCCTATGCACAGGCCCGGCTGCGCTTTCCAGGGCAGCGGCTGATCCACATCCTGACGCTGGTGCCGATCATCTCCCCGCCCTTTGCTGTGGCGGCGGCGATCATCACGCTCTTCGGACGCACCGGAATGATCAGCTATGACCTTTTTGGTGTCCGCTATGACATCTATGGGCTGCAGGGCCTGGTCCTGGCGCTGACGCTGTCTTATCTGCCGTTGGCATATCTGAATCTGCTGGGCATGCTGCGCGCCTTGGACCCGGCGCATGAGGAAGCGGCCTCCTCGCTGGGAGCCTCGCGGTGGCGGGTATTCCGCACCGTCACCGCTCCGATGCTGGTGCCGGGATTCGGCGGTGCGTTCCTGCTGCTGTTCGTCGAAGCCATCTCGGATCTGTCCAATCCGCTGGTCCTGGGCGGTAATTATCAGGTCCTGGCCTCGCGGGCGTACCTGGCTATCGTCGGTGAGTACAACCTCCCTGGCGGTGCGGCCTATGCGTTGGTGCTGCTGATCCCGGCGGTGGCGATCTTTGCCATCCAGCGCTACTGGTCCTCTCGCGGCGTCGTCGTCTCCATCACCGGCAAGCCTTCTGGACGCCGGCAGCGGCATACCGCCACCAGCCTGCCGGGGCTGTGGATCCCACTGGCGGGATTCGCCTATGCCATGGCGGCCCTGATTATGCTGCTCTACGGCACGATCGTCGCCGGTGCCTTCGTACGGATCCTGGGTGTGAATAACACCCCCACACTGGATAACTTCCGTTATGTGCTCACCGGGGTGGGCAATGACGCGATCATCGACACCACACTGCTGGCGCTTATCGCCACCCCGGTGGCCGGACTGCTGGGCATGATCACCGCCTGGCTGGTGGTCACCCGGGTGCAGCGCGGAGCTGCGCTGCTGGATTTCTTCGGCATGTTGGGAATCGCGGTGCCCGGCACCGTCATCGGCATCGGCTATGTGATCAGCTACTCGGAGCCCACTATGGTCTTCGGGGTGCCTGTGCTTCCGGCGCTGGTCGGCGGTTCCACCGTCTTCGGCGGCGCAGTGGCCATTG
>NZ_HG005165.1:368171-374499 GCF_000455245.1 Nesterenkonia massiliensis
GGCCATTGTCATGGCCTATGCCTCAGGGTCTGCCCCAGCCGGTCAGCGCACCGGCATTGCCGCGCTGCGGCAGATCGATCCTGCCCTGGAGGAGGCCAGCGCCTCACTGGGTGTGTCCACCGGTGGAACGTTCCGCAGGATCACTCTGCCGCTGGTGCGCCCGGCCTTCATGACCGGGCTGATGTATGCCTTCGCCCAGGCGATGACCTCTGTCTCGGCGATCATCTTCCTGGTCACCCCGCATACTCAGATCCTCACCTCGCGGATCTACGCCGAAGTCGAGCGCGGCCGCTTCGGCAATGCCTTCGCCTTCTGCACCGTCCTGATGATCATTGTGCTGGCCGCCATGCTGGCCATTCACCTGCTGACCCGAAGAATGAGGAGCGTGCAGTCTTGACCCAGACCACGACGACGACGACGGTGCCCGCCTCCGCGGATGAGACTCACCTGCGTCTGGAGAACCTGGTGAAGGTCTATGACCGGTCCTCTGGGCAGCGCGCGGTGGATCAAGTGAGCCTGGACATCCGGGCCGGGGAGTTCGTGACCCTCTTAGGGCCCTCCGGCTGCGGCAAGACCACCATCCTGCGCACCATCGCGGGATTCGAGGAGCCCACCAGCGGCCAGGTGCTGCTGGGCGGGAAGAATCTTACCCGGACTCCCCCGAACCGCCGGCCGGTCTCGATGGTCTTCCAGTCCTATGCGCTGTTCCCGCATATGACGGTGAAGGAGAACGTTGCCTATGGACTCAAAGCCTCGGGGGTGAAGGGCCGTGAGATGAAGCAGCGGGTGGAGGATGCTCTAGCCCTGATGCATCTGGGGGCTTATGAGGACAGGGCCCCGTCACAGCTCTCAGGTGGTCAGCAACAGCGCGTCGCACTGGCTCGGGCCATGGTCATGCAGCCGGAGGTGATGCTCTTTGATGAGCCGCTGTCCAATCTCGATGCGGCCCTGCGCGAGCAGATGCGACTCGATATCCGTCGTCTGCAGCGGCAGCTGGGCACCACTGCCGTCTATGTCACCCATGACCAGGCCGAGGCGATGGCGATGAGTGACCGTGTGGTGGTGCTCAACGGCGGGCGGGTGGAGCAGGTGGGCACGCCCGCTGAGATCTACCGGCGCCCGGCGTCGAACTTTGTGGCGGGTTTTGTGGGCCGGGCGAATTTCCTCAACGTCCAGGTGACTCAGTGGGATGAGGGCCGTGCTGAGGTCCTCGTCATGGGGCAGCGTCTGCAGGTGCCCACCCATCTGGGTGTCGGCTCGGCCCGCCACGTGGAGTTGCTGGTCCGGCCGGAGTCATTCCGGCTGAGCCCAGAAACCGGCGAGCCGGGACCGGCCACCGCGGAGGTGACCAGCACAGTGTTTATGGGCGATCGGGTGGAGTACGAACTCGACTGGCAGTCCCAGCCGCTGCACGCCACCGTGATGGATCCGGCTGAGGAGCAGATTCTCCCCGAAGGCAGCCAGGTGAGCCTGCAGATTATGGCCTCGCGGGCCTGGTTGCTGCCGGGCTTCGCCAGCTGAGGAGCCGGTGAAGCCCTCAGAGGTCCCGGTCGTGGCGTGCGGTCATCCGTGCATCGATGACCACCAGCACCAGGACGACCAGGAAACCAGCCGCCGCCAGGCCGAGTACTGGACCGAGATTCTCAGCTGGTGCCAGCATGACCCGGTCCTCGGTCTGCCAGGGCCACAGGGTCCGCAGCGCACCCAGCATGACCCCGGCCAGCACAGCCAGCGTCATGGTGTGGTGGTGGTCCAGCAGCCATTTGAGAACTTTGACGATGCTGAGCAGTCCCAGCAGCATGCCCAGCGCGAAGATACCCAGGTAGGCCAGGTCAAGGTCGCGGGCGGCGTCGATGGTGGGCTTGTATAAACCGAAGGTCAGCAGCAGGAAGGATCCGGAGAGCCCGGGCAGCAGCAGAGCGCAGACTGCCACTGCGGCGGCCGGCAGCAGGATCCACCAGTGTGCCTCGATGTTGTTCGGCGGCAGTGACACCAGCCAGAAGGTCAGCGCCGCGGCGGCCAGCCCTGCGATCCAGTGTTTGCCCTTCAGCCGCCCGGCCATACGTACCGGGACTGCGATGGAGGCCAGCACCATGCCGAAGAAGGCTGCTCGGGTCAGCTCAGGGTGGGTCTCGACCCAGTCGCCGATGAACTGCACAGCGGTGAACAGTCCCAGAGGCATTCCGATGAGCACCGGCAGCACCACCGACCAGTGCACGTGGTGCAGATGCTCACGCGCCGCGGCCAGCCGCTGCGGACCGGTGATCAGGCTGCGCGCTGCGGAGACGAGGGCTGAGGCTGAGTCGATCAGCTGCTTATAGATGCCCACGACGAGCGCGACAGTGCCGCCCGAGACACCCGGAACCGTCTCGACGATGCCAATCAGGACACCGCGAATCACGTTGCCGGGCAGCGAGGTGGGGCGGTGGGCGACGGCACCGCCGGAACGCGTGGCGGCATCGCTGGGCTGGGGTTCTGAAGAGTTCTGCTGCACCCGCCAAGCTTACGAGATCACCGGCGAGTAGGAGATCAGGGAATCGGTATCAAGCTCGTCGGATCGACCGCTACGAAGTCAACCTGCGTCCCTGCGGAGAGCTGCCCGGTCAAGCCCAGATCTTCACGGACGACGACGCCGATCACCGGATGCTCGCTGACCACTGGATAGTCGGCCAAGCAGAGCACCGGCATCCCCTCCGGAGTAATCAGCACCGCCCCGCGCGGCACTGGTTCTGCGGCACGCTCAGCGTGGCCCGGGATCTGCAGAGCTGAGACCTCTGGTTCCTCATCGGTTGTGGTCAAGAACACTGACGAGCGCGATGAGTCCTTCAGCACGCTCCAGGGTTGACTCACCAGTGCTGCGAGGCCCGGATTCCGGCCGCGGGTGCCGGCAAACAGCTCCTCACGAGGGCCTGGCACAAAGCGAAGCCTCACACAGCCGGGTGCGCCGGGAGCCTGCGTTGAGGGCAGCGGTGTTCTGGACACATCAGCAATACCCACGAAGCGGGAGGTGGCTCCGACCAGGGCGAAACTCTGACCCTGGGTGACGGGCCCCGGCCCCAGGGCGGAATGAGTGTCAGTAGAGGCGCTGCCCAGGGTTTCTGAGACGGCAAGACCACCGGAGACGGCCACGTAGCTGCGCAGCCCACGGTTCGGCGCTGATAGCTCAAGCTCTTCACCGGGGAAAAGCCAGAACGGCGCCCGCTGCGGAACCTGGCGGACCACCGCTGAACTTGTTGGACCGTTCCCCTCACTGCTGCCGGTGCCGTGGAGGGCCATGTTCGACCGGGCCGCATTGTCCGTGCCGGTCACCATCAGTTCCACCTCGGCACCAGTCACAGCGAGTACTGCCGTCTGCCGGGCCAGCAGGCGCAGGCCGCCGCCGAGCACTTCGAAACCCGCGGCGGCGTCCTCATTGCCGACCAGCTGGTTGGCCTGCCGTAGCGCGGCAGTGTCAAGAGCCCCCGAGGGTGGCACGCCCAGTCCGGCACAGCCAATTCGGCCCAGGTCCTGAATGAGGGTCTCTTCGCCGGGGTCGAGGACTTCCAGGACAGCGTCAGCGCGGGGCTGGAGTTCCTCCTGGTTCAGCGCGGATCCGCTGCCCCGCACCGTCACCTGCTCCTGAACCGGGCGGTACTTCACCGCAGTCCCGGCAGGAATCAGCCCCGGGGAGACCGCCGCAAACTGCTGCGGTGCAGGCGGGGCGGCGAGGTGTCCGATCTGCCGCCAGGTCCCCGGGTTCGCGCGCGGCCAGATGCCTGAGTACACGCCGGCGAGCACCACCGCTCCGGCTGGAAGATCATGCGGTTCGGTGCCCGGGTTGATCACTGGTGGGGTTGATTTCCGGCTCCGCCGCTTATTCAGCTGCTCTCCGGGCACGCATTGCATCAGGCCGGGTTCAGCAGCGGTGAACGCTGAGATCCAGTCAGTTGCCACGTGCCAGTCAATGAGAGCCTGCCTGCTCATGCCCAGTTCTTCGGCGACGGCGTCCAGCTCTGCACCCTCGTAGAGCACCTCAACGGAGAGCTTTTCAGCGAGTTGGTGTTTCTGGGCACGCGGACGCAGCTTCCGGATCTGCCGGACTGCCGCTTGAGCATCTTTACGCGTACGGAAGTCCAGCATGATGCTTCGCTCCGCGGCGACGACTTCTCGCTGACCCGGCAGCGGAGACTGCTGGAATTGCAGCTGAAAGGGCATCATCTCTGCCAGTGAGCCGAACTCCACGAGGACGGCGCGCTGACCCGTCCAGAGCACGGCATGGACCATGAGACTCCCAAACTAGTTGCAACGTGCAAGAATCAATGTTGTGGATCAGGATACTTCGCGTGATGAGCAGCAGGACCCGAAGCCCGAGCGACTGTTCACGTCGAACTTCCTGCTGGCCACCTCGATCAACCTGATCATCACCACAGTCTTTTTTACCCTAGTGACAGGTATGGCAGTCTATGCCGCCAGCGAGTTCGCCGCTGGTGAGACCGCTGCCGGCTTCGCGGCCAGCGCGTTCGTGGTAGGTGCGCTCTTCGCCCGGTTCTTAGCTGGCAAATGGGTCAATACCCTGGGCCGGAAGCGAACCATAGTGGTCTGCATGCTGGTCTATACCCTGGCAGGGGTCGCCTATATGGGCGTGAGCTCCTTTGAGATGCTGGTGGGGCTGCGCGTGCTGCATGGTGTGGCGCTGGGCTTCGGGCAGACCGCACTGACCGCAGCGGTCTTCGACATCATTCCGCGCTCTCGCCGCGGAGAGGGATCCGGCTACTACCTGTTGGCCAATTCTCTTCCCCCAGCCATCGGCCCATTGCTGGCCATCCAGCTGACCGAACGTTTCGGCTTTGACGCAATGTTCCTCTCAGTGACGGCCATGTCCGGACTGGCATTCCTCTTTGCCGCTCTGATCACGGTGCCGGAGATCAAACCCTCAGGAGCTCCACTGCGGGAACGGCTGAGGCTGCGCCCCTCCGACATCATGGAACCCCGAGCGATTTCCATTGCGGTGGTGGGGATGCTGCTGGGTATCTCCTTCGCCTCAGTGATGACCTTCCTTAATGGTTACGCGCGCAGCCTGGGGATGCTCGACGCCGCGAGTATCTTCTTCTTGGTCTACTCCGCCTGCATGCTGACCACCCGCTTGTTCACCGGAAGGATTCAGGACCGCTATGGCGACAATGCGGTGCTCTTTCCGGCATTGGCCACCTTTGTGGGGTCCATGGGCTTGCTGGCCTGGGCTCCGGGTGAATGGGCAGTGGTGCTGGCTGGCGCCCTGGCTGGGGCCGGCTTCGGCTCAATGCTGCCTGCCCTGCAGGCTGCCATCACCTTCAAGGTCCCCTCGCACCGGATCAGTATCGGCATTTCCACCTTCTTCATCCTGATGGATGTTGGTTTTGGTTTTGCCCCACTATTCCTCGGCCCGTTGGTGGAGCACTGGGGCTATCAGGTGATGTACACCGGCTGCACCGCCGTCGTCGTTGTGACCCTGGGGCTGTATTGGCTGGTCCATGGCAGATATGGCGTACGTCAAGGGGTTGCGGCTCGGGGTCCGCGCCGGGGTGAGCCGCCACCACGCACAGGGCTGATGCCCAAAGTCTGAAGGTAGGTGGGTCCTCGTCCGCGAGGAACCACCAGGACGTGGAGAGTGCCGTCGCTAGCAGCGCGTGAATGATGAGATGGTCAGGCTCCGGAGGCCTGAGCCGCGCGATCTTGCTCGAGTCACGTCTGAGGCAGGGGAACCGTCGCTTTGTGGCGCGTCCCCTCTTTCGTTTCGCAGCCTTTCTACTCCTGTCTTTAAAAGTGCCCCAAAAACTCTCGACAAGTAGCAGGCGACATGAAACAATAGAACATAGATTCGATAGATGGACAGGTAATAGACAGGTGCGCGCAGGCCTGTGCGCATAGGTATAAGGCCAGGCCGCAAGGCCGGCACGAGGACAGGGGTGATCACCATGGCAGCTTCCACCACCAGCAGCGCCAGCAGTGCCCCTCCTATGCCCGAGCGCCTAAGAGCCCTCGCCGGGGAACCAGAACTCGCTGCAGCCTGGGAGCACCAAGTCGCTGCACGGCGAGCTGAAGCAGCCACCATCACCGCACTTCTTGACTACCGGCAACGGACTGCCGCGCATTATGCCCAGGAACCCCTGGTCACCCGGTCCGAGGCAGACCGTGCAGCGGTCCGGGACGCCGCCCGCATCCTCGGGGTCAGTGACCGCACCGCGACCACTATCCTCAACACCACCGGAGACGCCAAGCACTTCCTCCCCCACACCTGGCGGGCCTTTACTGAGGGACTCATTGACCTGCCCCGGGTGCGGAAAACCGTCGACGCCGCCACCACCAGTAA
>NZ_HG005165.1:374525-376387 GCF_000455245.1 Nesterenkonia massiliensis
CCGTAGTCTCTCAGAGTTTCATCACTGGCTCACCCGCTACATCGCCTCACTCGACCCAGAGGCCTACGCCAGGGCTTGTGAGAAAGAAACCCAGTCCCGGTTCGTGCGGTTCCAGCACCAGTCCCACGGAATGAGCTACCTCCAGGCCTACATCCCCACCTTGGAAGCTGCCGCTATTGAGAAACGACTCAAAGCCGCAGCCCGCGGCATGGACCAGCCCAGCTTCGACCAGCCCAACTCAGACCAGCCCACCCCGGGCGGGGACACCGCGGCTGATCGCTGCCAGGCAGGTCCTGGCACTGCAGAAACTGGCGACGCAGTTCAAGGTCGCGCAGAAACGAGCACCATGGAATCGGGCGCTGCGGGTCGCCACGCCGCTGATGCCCAGTCCTCTGACTCCAGTACCACGCATCACCATGGCGCCGGTCCGCGCACCACGCACTCCAGCGCCAGTGACCCTGGCGCCAGTGATCCCCGCACCCTGGCGCAGCGGGAAGCAGACCTCCTCACCGCATGGCTTCGCGATGGACGGATCTATGACGCCGCGGTTGATGCCAAGATCATGATCATGATCCCGGAAGCCACCCTCACCGGCCACGGTGAGGAGCCGGCGATGGCTGCAGATCGGTCATGGATGATCCCCGCCCACCAAGCCAGGAAACTCGCAGCAGACCCCGAAGCCAACCACCACTGGTACCAAGGCCATACCCGCAAGGATTCTAGGAACGCCGAGTATGACCTGCTCAGCGCCCGGTACATCGGCCGGTACCCACCAGCACACCTACGCGACGCACTGATCTTCCGAGACGGAACCTGCCAAGCAGACGGGTGCACCATCAGCGCCGAACGCTGCGATGTTGATCACCAAACACCCTGGGAACAGGGTGGAGAAACCACCGCGGACAACCTCTGGGCGTTATGCAGGCGTCATCACCGGATGAAATCCCACGGCTTCCTCCACCCACCACCCCGCGACTCGGAGCAAGACTCCAGTCCGAACCGCAATCAGCACCGTCCAACCCCCGGCGCAGAACATGCTCACGCCAACAGAACGCATTCGCCCAGCTCACAACCAAGCGGCGCGCATTCTCCGAGCGCTCCTTCGCGAAGCGCACATTCACGCTGTGCTGATTCACCCAGCACCCATTCACACAGTGCTCATTCACAAACCGAGCGTTGGCTAAGCGAGCGCGTCCTCAGTGACGATCTCCCTGCCGACCGCCAATCTGCTGGCTACACTTCCGCCGAGGACACCCCACCTGCCGGAATCCTTACTGCCGCAGATTTCATCTGGCGCGCCGCCCCGGTCCAGTACGACCTCGCCGCCTAGCCCAACATCTAGGGCACTTGGAGGGAGGCATTGGGCAGATCAGTGATGAGCATATGTCCCGGCGCATGACTAATGGCCAGCTCAGGGCGCGATTCCATCACTGCTGCTTGTGGCGTGACACCGCATGCCCAGAACACCGGCAGCCAGCCAGCTGGGACTTCTACCGCGTCCCCGAAATCGGGGGCCTGAAGGTCACTGATTCCCAACTGGCGCGGGTCTCCGATATGCACCGGCGCGCCATGGACACCGGGATACCGCGAGGTAATCCGCACCGCGTCGGATATCCGCTCCGGTGGCAGCGGCCGCATGGACACCACCATGGGGCCGCTGAGGCTTCCGGCGGACTCGCACCGCACCGCAGTCCGGTACATCGGCACATTGACACCCTGCAGCTGATGCTGGATAGGAATCCCAGCCTCTACCAGCGGCGACTCGAAAGTGAAGCTGCAGCCGATCAGGAAGGCCACGAGATCATCGCGCCAATACTCCACGACATCGCTGGGTTCATCGACGAGCTCACCGTCACGGTAGA
>NZ_HG005165.1:376561-390990 GCF_000455245.1 Nesterenkonia massiliensis
TAGGCGGCAATATCGGTACGGATATCCCCGCCTCCTAACAGCGTTGAACTGAGTTGACCAGGCTCGAGAACTCCCAGCACCGGGCACGACTTTGGATTGCGCTGGGCAAACAGCAGCATGTCAAAGGCCTGCGCCCGTGGCAGCGCCAGCAGATTCGCCTGTGCATAGCCTGCGCTATAGCCGCTGGTAGGCCGACGCAGCCCCGCCCGGAACTGGGACCTGGCCGCTGAGGGCAGCAAAGTCGCAAGGTTCTCACCGGTAGTCATAGTGGCCTCAATCAACCCTGGCTCCACAGAGCCGCCAGCCCGCTGAGCGAGTTCGCACCCATGTAGATAGTCAGCAGCCAAATTGCGGTTCCGGCGATCAACAGCCACTTCGGGTATCGGTAACCCTGAAGCAGATCGCGCCGGAACCAGGCCGCGATGAGAATCACCGCGAAGCCCAGCGGCAGCACTGCACCGTTGAACGCACCGGCCATAATCAGCAGGGTCTGTGGGGCCTGTCCGAGCGTCAAAAACACGCCAAGAGTCAGTGCGAGGAAACCTGCGAAGAGCCAGGCCCGGACACGCGGTGAAGTCTTCTGCGTGGTCACGAAGGAGATGCTTGTGTAGGTGCACCCCAGGATGGAGGTGATAGCAGCCACCCAGAAGACGACGCCGAAGACCCGGAGGCCGATCTCACCCAGCGCTGCCTGGAACGCCGAGGCCGCCACATTGTCGGCAGCCAATGCCACGCCAGTGCTGATCACGCCCAGAACCGCCAGGAACAGTAGGAATCGGATCACACTGGCCACCACGATGCCCAGCACTGACGTGCGCGAGATTGCCGAGACGTTTTCCGGCCCGGTGTGCCCGGAGGCGATGAGCCGGTGGGCACCGGCATAGGTGATATACCCTCCGACGGTCCCACCGATCAGGGTAACGACTGCGAAAAAGAAGGTGTTCAGTGTCTCCCCGTCCGGCAGCACCGGAGCCACTGTCTGGCGCAGAGCCTCCCCCACCGGAGGCGCGGTAGTGATGGCCATCCAGATCATCAGCAGAATGAGGATCGCACCACAGGCCACCACGATGCGGTCCAGGGCAACTCCTGCCTTTTTGGACAGGAAGATCAGCAGCGCGATCACCACTGAAATGGTGGCGCCGATACGGGCATCAATACCGGCCATCGCGTTCATACCGATGCCGGCCCCGGCAATATTGCCGATGTTGAAGACAATGCCGCCAAAGAAGATCAACGCCGCCAGTGCCCAGCCCAGTCCAGGGACAATCCGGTTGCCCAGTTCCTGAGCGTAGAGGCCAGAGACCCCCAGCGTCCGCCAGACATTGAGCTGGATAGCGATATCAACGAGCACCGATATCAGGATCGCGCAAGCGAAGGCCGCGCCGAACTGCAGTGTAAAGGTGGAAGTCTGGGTAATGAACCCTGGCCCCACGGCACTGACCGCCATAAGGAACATTGCGCCCAGCAGGGCGGTGCGGCGGGTAGCCACAAAAGTGGGTCCCTTTGCCGCTGTGGTTTCAGCCATGGTCTTAAGCCTCACTGTTGGGTGGAGTGAGCTGTAAATGCGGTGTGCATCACATGCTGGCTTGAGAATAACTGTTGTTCCACAATCTAGGCAACGAATTGTGGAACAATCTCACGAGGTTTTACCTGCGTGTAACACGCTCAGCCGGCTTCCCCATGTGCTCCAGGAGTTCCGACTCAGCCCGGCTGAGGTACTCGATCAAGAAGTTCTCAGCCTCCTGGCGCCGGCCCTGTCCAATCAGCTCGGCCAGCTGCGCATTCGAGTCCACATAGCCGCTGTGGAAGTCTGGCTGGTTCCTGCGGGTATGGAAGACCAGCCGCATCCGGGCCAGAATCTGGCTCATCAGTGTGTCGAGTGTGGCGCTGTGAGCCTGGGCGATAATCAGACGATGGAACTGCTGGTTGGCCTGGCCCATACCCGGGACATCAACGTCCGCTCTGGCCCGCTTGGCCTCATCAACGATCTCCTGGAGTCTGGCAATGGACTCGCTGGAGAAATCGGCCGCGCGAAGTGCCCCCGTCTCCACAATCCGTCGAACTCGGTAAATCTCGCGCACGTCCTCCGCCGTCGGGGAATGGACAAAAACTCCCCGATTGGGCTGGCGCTCAACTAGCCCTTCACCGGCCAGCTGCTGGAACGCGCTGCGAAGAGTATGCCGCGAAACCCCGAGCTGTGCGGTGAGCCGTACTTCTGGAAGCTTGGTCCCAGGAAGCGCGCCCCCACCGGAGATGGTGCTGCGCAAAGCCGCAGCCACACGCTCAGCCAGGTGGGCATGATCGCCGGGGTCGACCCGCGGAATGTTCGCCCAGGCATCGGTACTCATAGCCACTTAATCTATACCGACTGAGTGCTGCGCTCTCTACTCGATACGTCCAAGAACATCGCCGCTCTTCAGCGAACTACCTGGTTCCAGCTCTTCACGACGGAAGATCCCTGCCACGGAGGCGCTGATGGTCTGCTCCATCTTCATCGCCTCCACTACAGCCAGCGCCTCTCCGGCCTGAACCTGCTGCCCGTCCGCGACGGTCCACTTCACCAGCGTTCCCGCCATCGGCGAGCGAACCGCGGAGTCGCCCCCTACGGCGTCGTCGGCTGCCCCTGCCGAGCTCTCTGCCTGACCGAAGAGTCCCAGCAGCTTCTCGGGCAGACCCAGTTCCACCGCACGCCCATCCAACTCCACAACGGCCCGGCGGATGCCCTGCTCACGGTGCCGCACCGAACGTTCCAGATGCTCCGAGGATTCCAACTCGACAGCGAAATATGTTTCGATCCAGCGGGTGTGGACCCGGAAGTCCCCTTCTGCAGCGATGAAATCCTCAGCTTCCAACACACTGCGGTGGAAAGGCAGCACGGTGGGCAGTCCCTGAATACGCATTTCGGCCAGCGCGGTCCGTGCCCGACGGATGGCCGTAGCGCGGTCCTCAGCAGTGACGATGAGTTTGGCGAACATGGAGTCGAAGGCACCGGAGACTTCGTCCCCAGAGCGCACGGCTGTCTCCACCCGGATGCCGGCACCGGCTGGGGGCTGGAAGAGTTCGACCGGACCGGGCGTGGGAAGGAATCCCAACGCCGGGTCTTCGGCGTTGATGCGGAACTCCACAGAGTGCCCGCGCGGTTGCGGGTCCTTCGTCACGGAGAGTTCACGGCCTTCGGCAATGCGCAGCTGCTCGGCCACCAGGTCCAGCCCGGAAGTCTCCTCGGTGACCGGGTGCTCCACCTGCAGCCGCGTGTTGACTT
This sequence comes from Nesterenkonia massiliensis, assembly GCF_000455245.1. GTDB lineage: Bacteria > Actinomycetota > Actinomycetes > Actinomycetales > Micrococcaceae > Nesterenkonia > Nesterenkonia rhizosphaerae. The sequence continues at coordinate 379,824 of NZ_HG005165.1, forward strand.
CCAGGAAACTCAGCAGCCCATCGGGGCTGAGCAGGTACTCCACGGTTCCAGCACCCACGTAGCCGGCCTCGGCGCAGATAGCGCGGGCCGAGTCATGGATGCGCTGCCGGATGTCATCTTCTAAGAAGGGGGCCGGAGCCTCTTCCACGAGCTTCTGATTGCGGCGCTGCAGCGAACAGTCGCGGGTCCCCACCACGACGACGCGGCCGTGGGTATCAGCGATCACCTGGGCTTCAACGTGCCGCGGACGGTCCAGGAACCGCTCAACGAAGCACTCCCCCCGACCGAAGGCCGCCTCAGCTTCACGGACGGCCGAGGCAAAGGCATCATCAATCTCCGCGTCTTCGCGGACCACCCGCATGCCGCGACCGCCACCGCCATGAGCGGCCTTGATGGCTACCGGCAGACCGTGCTCGGCTACAAAGCTGCGGACCTCCTCCGCGCTGCTGACCGGGCCGTCGGTTCCAGGCACCAGAGGCGCACCGGCCTGCAATGCGATTTCTCGGGCAGTGATCTTATTGCCCAGTGCCTCAATGGTCTCTGGGCGTGGCCCGATCCAGGTCAGCCCGGCGTCGATGACAGCACGGGCGAAGTCCGCGTTCTCGGAGAGGAACCCGTAGCCCGGGTGCACAGCATCGGCTCCGGAGGTCTGCGCTGCCTGCAGCAGCTTCTGCATGTCGAGGTAGGTCTGCGCTGCAGTATCCCCCTCCAGCGCCACTGCGGTATCTGCCAGCTCGGTGTGCAGGGCGGTGATGTCTTGGTCTGCGTAGACCGCTACAGTGCTGTATCCGGCCTCACGGGCGCTGCGGATAATGCGGGCAGCAATCTCTCCGCGGTTAGCAATCAGAATGCGCTTCATGTCAGTTCCTGGGGAAAGTCGGGGTCAACGGGGACCAGCTGGACAGTATCGCCGGGGCGCAGCTGGGCGGCGGCGGAGAGATCTTGGGGCAGGATCACTCCCATGACCGGATAGCCACCGGTGACTGGGTGATCATTGAGGAACAGCACGGGGTTTCCTTCCGGGGGCATCTGCAGCGAACCGCGCGGTACGCCTTCACTGGGCAGTTCCTGCTTCTTCAGACGCTGCAATGGTCGAGCTGCGGGATCCTCTGCTGCCGGTGCCAGCCGAATGCCGATGCGATTTGCCTGGGCGCTCACAGCCCAAGTCTGGGCGGCAAGTCGCGTGGCTTCCTCGGAACTGAACCAGTCGTCGCGGGGACCATAGGTGAAGCGAAGTTGGATTCGCCCCTGTTCATCAGGTTCGGGCAGGGTGGTGGGTTCCGGCCATCCAACGGGCCCGACGGCGGCGGCTCCACAGCTGAGGAGATCCCCGGTCTGCAGCGGCGCGGGCCCCAGGCCGGACATCGTGTCGGCTGAGACGCTACCAAGCACTGGGTTGGCGCGGATTCCGCCGCGCACCGCCAGGATGACGCGCATTCCTCGTTCGACGGTACTGATGTTCAGCTCATCCCCGGCCACGAGTGCGATGGCCGCTCGCTGCGGTGCGGGACGTTCGCCGCCGTCGAGATCCTTAATGACCAAAGACGCCTCGGCCCCGGTCACCGCCAGCACCACAGTGTCCTGAGCTCGGAAGCTGGCGCCCCCGTTGAGAATCTCCAGCACCGCTGCCTCAGGACGATTTCCTGCAAGGCGGTTGGCCTGGCGCGCGGCAGCTTCATCGGCAACACCGGCGCGGGAGACTCCTAGGTCGCTGAGCCCGGGCCGCCCGAAATCCTGGATAAGCATCTGTAGCCCAGGGGAGGTCACCTGTAGTACTGCCCCGGCCTCACCTTCAGGTGCGGCGTCGTCGCCGGCTTCAGGCGTGATTCCGGCGGATCCTCGCACCGTTTCGGCACGGGTAGCTTCGGGGCGGACGGCTTCATAGCGCACCGTGTCACCGGGGCTCAGCAGCGCCGGGGTTGCGCGGTGGAGATCCCACATGGCCTCAGTGGTGTGACCGATCAGCTGCCAGCCTCCGGGAGAGACGCGCGGGTAGACAGCGGAGAATTCTCCGGCCAGGGCCACAGCCCCTGCCGGCACTGCGGTCCTGGGCGAGGATCGCCGGGGGATGCTGAGCGCACGCGTTTTCCCTGAAGCGTCCTGCCCGGCCGGCACACAGTACGCGAAACCAGGTGCGAACCCGCCGAAGGCCGCGGTCCAGGGCATTCCGGTATGCCAGTGGATCAAAGCCTCGGGACTCATATTCAGTGACTCCGCCAGGTCAGCCAAGTCTTCGCCGTCGTAGATCACCGGAAGAACCACTTCTTTGGCCCCGGTTGACTCAAGTTCCGGGACAGTGATCCGCTCTAAGGATCGACGTGCCTGGCTGATGTGGTGCGGAGCTGCGAACCGGATCATCAGCGTCCGGGCGGCAGCCACTAGCTCCTGCTGCCCGGGCAGCGGCTGGCTGTGCAGCTGTTGATGGCAGGCCAGAACGGTGGAGAGTTCCGCGAACTCCAGCAGCAGCGAGTGCGTGCCCGCGCGGTGAATGCTGCTAGTGGCTTCCGCGATGGAGCCGGGCACCCCGGGCTGGGATCGCTGGGTGCTCATGAGGCGGTAAAACTGCGAATCTCGACGCCGGCGGCCTCAAGCGCCTGCCGCAGCGTGCGCGCCAGTTCTGCTGCCCCGGCAGTGTCACCGTGGGTGCAGATGCTCTCCGCTTCAGTCTCGATCCGGGTGCCGTCACGAGCGATGAGCACCCCGTCCTGGGCCAAGCGGAGCATATTCTCCACCACCTGCTCGGGCTGGTGAATCACCGCATCAGGTTCACGCCGGGAGACCAGTGTTCCGTCAGGGTTGTAGTTGCGGTCGGCGAAGGCTTCAGCCACCCCGCGCAGCCCAGTCTCGCGCGCATACTCCAGCGCATATGATCCTGGCAGCAGCAGCACCGGGAGGTCTCGTCCGGTGGCCTCGGCGTAGCTGGCAATGGCATCAATGACCGCACGAGCCTGGACCTGGTGGCTGACGATGGTGTTGTAGAGGGCGCCGTGGGGCTTGACGTATCGAATCTGGGTGCCGGCCACCGCCGCCAGACCTTCTAGGGCACCGAGTTGGTAGAGCACCTCTGCGGCGAGCTCTTCTGCGTCATAGTCGATGAACCTGCGGCCGAAGCCGGCCAGGTCCCGGTAGCCGATATGCGCGCCGATGGCTACGCCTCCAGCGGCAGCCTGCTCAACAGTGGCCCTGATGCGCATGGGGTCCCCGGCGTGGAAGCCACAGGCCACATTGGCGCTGGAGACAATGCCGAGCATGGTCTCATCGGGGATGCTCCAGTTACCGAAGGACTCTCCGACGTCGCTGTTCAGATCGATCTGTGGCATGCGATTTCTCCTCGGCCAGAGGTCCCGGTGAGACCTGCATTACGTTCCGGATTGTTCAACAATAACACCACGACGTCGGCTAGAGGAGAGTTGTTCACATAGTGAGGCAGCGCAGGATTACGGCCGAGAATAACGCTGTAAGAACTGATACACCTCAGTGGTGTCCACCCCGGGAAACGCACCCTGCGGCATGGCCGCCAATAAGTGCGTGTTGGCGCGCGCCGCGGGCCAAGCCTGGCCCTCCCACTGCTCAGCAAGTGCCGCCGGAGGCATCCGGCAGCAGCTGGGATCATCCGGACAGCGCGAGACTGACCGCGAGGTGGTGTCCCGGCCGCGGAACCACTTCGCATGCGCGAAAGGCACCCCGATAGAGAGCGAATAGATACCTGAGGAGTGGGCCTCAGTACGAGCGGTGCACCAATAGGTACCGGCCGGGGTGTCAGTGTATTGATTGAAGGAACGGAACTTGTCCTCCACATCAAATACCTGACGCGATGTCCACTGCCGACAGATAGTCTGCCCCTCGATCGCGCCCGAGTGATCAGCAGGGAAGCTCACGCCATCGTTCTCGTAGGCCTTGTGGATGATCCCGGATTCATGCACTTTCTGGAAATGACAGGTGATGCCCAAATGCTCGGTGGCCAGGTTGGTGAATCGGTGGGCGGCTGATTCATAAGAGACCGCAAAGGCATCGCGGAGATCCTCAATGGCCAGCGCCTTGGCGTTCTTCGCCCGGGCAAGGAACTCCACTGCGGTTCGCTCGGGCATCAGCAGGGCCGCAGCGAAGTAATTGGTGTAGACGCGCTGGCGCAGGAACTCCGAATAGTCCTGCGGTTCGGTATGCCCCAGCACCTGGTGCCCCAGCGCCTGAAGCAGGACGCTTCGCGCATCCCAATCCCGGGAACGTCCCTGGGTCAGGTAGATGATCTGATGACGCTGATCGGTGACTGAGCGCGTGGAGTTGGGCAGGTTAGGGACAAACCGCAGCGTGTAACCCAGATGCTGAGCAATATCAGCGGCGATATGGTGGCTCAGCGGCCCGGAGGTATGACCCACCGCATCAAGAATCCGCTGGGCCTCCGCCTCGATCTCGGCGTAGTAGTTATTGCGTCCCTTCATCTCCTCGCGCAGCTCTGTGTTTGCCCGCCGTGCCTCCTCAGGAGTGGCCGCCTGTTCCTCCAGCCGGCGCTTGAGCTCGCGCTGCAGGGCAACCATGGACTCCAGCACGTCCATTGGAAGACGGCTGGAGATGCGCACTGTGGGCAGTCCGAGTGCGGCATACAGCGGTCCGCGCTGGGTCTTCTCCAGTTCTATCTCCAGTGCTGCGCGCTTGGACGGCGGCTCCGCGCCGAAGAGATCATCCAGCCGGACACCGAGGATCTTGGCCAGCAGCTGTAGCTGCGACAGTTTGGGTTCGCGCTTGCCGTTCTCCAATAGAGACAGTTGCGAAGGCGCGGTGCTCAGCCGTTCGGCAAGGTCATCAAGGGTCATCCCTTGCTTCTTCCTCAGGTGCCGAACCCGGCGGCCGAGGGCGATGAGGTCGACGTCGTCGTCGTTCTCCATCTGAGCCAGCATGTGAGTCAGTTTACACAGCGGCGCCATCTTTGTGACCGCGACAACATCACAGTGATACCGCTGGTATATGGTGTGGTGCGGCTCTCGTCACGACGACGTCCGAGGGCCGCAGACCTCGAACTTGCAAAGCAATTCTCGCTCACTGGACGAGCCTTCAACTCTGCTGGCCCTCGGCGGCTTGGGCATTATTGCCGTCACCGTTGGTCTGCTCATGTGGAACAAAGTCCCTCCGATGGTGGCCATGGTGGTCACCCCGATTCTCGGAGCCCTGCTGATGGGCTTTGCCGTCGCATCCGCGAGACCCGCCGCATCAATAAGCGGGTAGCCGCCGGTGAGATCGAAATGGCCGCCGAGGTTGATGTCCGCGGAATCGCTGATGCGTTCAGCCAGCGGCAGCAGGCTGAACGTGCTGACATTGTGGAGCGGATGAACTCGGCCCGATGGATCTATTGAGCCAACGTTGTGCTGGCAGTCGGCATTATTGGTCTGATGCTCGGCGATGTACTGCCCCCGCACTTGGCCTTCATGATCGGTGTGGCGCTGGCTCTGCCGTTGAACTTCAAGGGATCCAACTGCATATCGCGATGGGCGCTCTGGGCGTGCCCATGGATCTGCTGACCTCCACCGACGCCTATTACTTCTCGGTGCTACCGCTGGTGGACGCCACGGCGAGCCAGTTCGGCGTGCCAGGTATGGAGATCGCCCATGCGATGCTCATCGGTAACATCATCGGCACCTTCGTCAGCCCCTTCTCCCCTGCGCTGTGGCTGGCCCTGGGTCTGGCCGGTGCGAACCTGGGCGAGCACCTGCGGTATTCCTTCTTCATCGTGTGGGGCTTCTCCATCGTGATGATGGGCGCTGCGCTGCTGCTGGGCATTATCAGTTTCGCCTAGTCACGTATCTCGTAGCTGAGAACAGAGACCGCCGCCCGGTGAGTCAAGGGACCTCGAAACCCCGACTCACCGGGCGGCGGTGGTTTATGCACCGGCAGCGGCTATGCCGCTAACCGGGTCTGTTCTCTGTGGAATGCCCGCTGTTTGGGCTGCAAGTGGATAGCCCGGACACTCCGAGCCGGCAGTCCCAGAAGACGCTCGGCTGCGGTAAAGATGTCCTGCCACAGCTGCACCTCCTCTTCGGATTCCAGCAGCGGAAGTTCCACAAAGGGAGCACGGCCTTCGGCCAGCAGCCGGCGTGCGTTGCGGTGGAGATAGAGGCCGAGGTCCACCAGACCTGCCGAGAGTGGAGTGCCCTGGCACAGCATCCGTTGTTCCCGGCGGGCAAGGCCCCGGGGACGGACGATGGTGCTCGGCGGTGTGCTCAGCAGGTGCGCCATGAACGCATTCCAGGAGAGTTCGACGACGTCGTCCCCGTCCTGTGCAGCCACGCTGACGCCCTCGCTGAGTGCTCCGGCTTCCTCCAGTTCGGTCACCCGTGCCCAGAATTGGCGGTGCAGTGCGGCCAGGAAGCTGAGCGCATCTGCGGTGAGCACCTCGTTTTGTCGCGGTGCCCGCTGACTGCTCAGTGCAATTCCGTTGATCTCGATAGACATATCGACCTCACTTGCGGCTCTAGTGGAACTGGCCCTCTTCGGTGGAGCCTTTCAGAGCCACCGTGGAGGATTCTGGGTTGAGGGTGGTGGAGATCGCGTCGAAGTAGCCGGTGCCCACTTCGCGCTGATGGCGGGTTGAGGTGTAGCCGTCCTTCTCGGCGGCGAACTCTGCCTCCTGCAGCTCCACGTAGGCCTTCATCTGCTCCTCCTTGTACCCCTTGGCCAGGTTGAAGGCGGAGTAGTTCAGCGAGTGGAAGCCAGCGAGGGTGATGAACTGGAAGGTGAAGCCCATCTTGCCCAGCTCATTCTGGAACTTGGCGATGGTCTCGTCGTCGAGGTGCTTCTTCCAGTTGAAGGAGGGCGAGCAGTTGTAGGCCAGCATCTGATCGGGGAACTCTGACTTCACCGCCTCCGCGAACTGACGCGCCACCTCCAGGTCGGGGGTTCCGGTCTCCATCCAGATCAGATCGGAGTAGGGAGCATAGGCCTTAGCACGCTCGATGCAGGGCTCGATGCCGTTGGTGACCTTGTAGAAGCCTTCGGCGGTCCGCTCACCGGTGATGAACGGCTTGTCCCGGTCATCCACATCAGAGGTGATGAGGGTCGCGGCCTCCGCGTCAGTGCGGGCAATGATCAGGCTGGAGACGTTGTGTACGTCGGCGGCCAGTCGCGCTGCCTGCAGGGTGCGGATGTGCTGGCTGGTGGGCACCAGGACCTTGCCGCCCAGGTGGCCGCATTTCTTCTCGGAGGCCAGCTGGTCCTCCCAGTGCACGCCTGCCGCGCCCGCCCCGATCATCTGCTTCATCAGCTCATAGGCATTGAGCGGACCGCCGAAGCCAGCCTCAGCGTCAGCCACGATCGGCACCAGATAGTCCTCAACGGTCTTGATGCCCTCGAGGTACTCGATCTGGTCGGCACGCAGCAGCGCGTTGTTGATGCGGCGTACCACGTTGGGCACCGAGTTCGCCGGGTACAGCGACTGGTCCGGGTAGGTGTGACCGGAGAGATTGGCGTCTCCTGCCACCTGCCATCCGGAGAGGTAGATGGCACGCAGGCCAGCTTTGACGTAGTTGACGGCCTGATTGCCGGAGAGCGCACCGAGGGAATTGGTGTATTTGCCGGCGGCATGCTCTTCGGTCAGCTGAGCCCAGAGCTTCTCTGCTCCGCGCTTGGCCAGAGTCTGCTCCTCCTGGACGGTGCCCTGGAGCTTCACGACCTCCTCAGCGGAGTAGTCCCGGGTGATGTGCTCCCAGCGCGGGTTGGTGTCCCAATCCTTCTGCAGGTCCTGGACCTTCTGTTCGAAGACATCACGGCTTTCCGGCTGCAGCACCGGTGTGTCAGTGGCGTCCTGGGTGGGTTTGCTGAGTGTCTCGGTCATGTGAATCTCCTTTGATTCGCTCGCCGCGTCGATGAGGACAACTCCAGTCTTGACGCCCTGACAAGCCTCAGACCAGGACATTTAGATCAAAGATTTGCATTTCTTCGCTATTTGAGAAGATCTCACGAATGTGACCACGCTCGGTGACTTCGGTCACCTCTTCTTCTACGGGGCGTAGAAGTAGAGTGGCTTCTGAGCCTATGACTCAACTAAAGGAGCTGACTATGACCTCGCAGTACCACAAGAGCCCCATGCCCCGGCTGACCTTCCTGACCGGAGGCCTCCTGGTGCTCGTCGGCATCATCGGCTATGTCGCCTCGATCGCCAATGACACTCAGCACTGGACCGCTTTCATTCCGTCACTGATCGGTGTGCTGCTGCTGATCAGCGGCGCCGTGGCACAGAAGAACCTGATGGCAGGCATTCACATGGCGTTGCTGCTGGCTCTTCTGGGTGCACTGGCAATGTTCATGCCGCTGATGAGCCTGCCGGCGCTCTTCGCCGGCGAGGCAGAGCGACCTGCGGCAGTGATTTCCGCGCTTGTCACCGTGATCGTTCTGGTGATCTACCTGGTCCTGGGGGTACGCAGCTTCATTGCGGCTCGCCGCTGGAAGAAGTCCAACGCCTAAATCAGCACAAAACAGGCCCGTCAGAGCGCGGGTTCACAGTCGAGGCCGTCGGAGAACAGACCCACTCCGGCGGCCTCTGCTTGTGCCCAGGCTTCTTCCACCTCTGGTAGGAAGCGCGCGTTCGGGGCGAAGTACACCGGTTCACCCCAGCCTGCTTCCGCCATCTCGGCATTGACCAGCACACCCTCTGCGTACACTCCGGCCAGCAGCCGGTCGTAGCGGTCACGCAGATCTTCGTCGAACTCTAGAATCACAGTGTCACCCGGTGAGAGCAGGTCTTTCAGGTGTTCGCTGGCTTCTGGGCCTCCGCATTCCACCGGGCGATTCGGATGCACCGTTTCCGGGGTGTCGATATTGAGCAGCCGCACCCGCTCCTCAGTTCCTCCGATGCGCACGACGATCGTGTCGCCATCGACGACGCGTTCCAGCACCGCAGCTTGGGCATCTTCGGAGAAACCATCGGGTACCGCTGGTTCGCGCTGCTGTATCCAGCTGATCACTGCCGCGGCAAGAATGGCCAGCACGACGACGCCGAACCACATCCAGATGCCCTGGCTTCCGGCAGGGTTGTGCTTGCCTCGTGCTGTGCCAGTAGCAGCCCTGCGCTGACGAATGCCACGACGGGCAGCCCTGGTGACGTGACGCCTCATGGTCTTCTGGAGATGCCGATTGGTAGACATGGTCCCCAAGATTATCCACCGGCACTGACCTGCAGGGGCGTCGACACCGACTGGCTACTTTTCGGTGGACGTTTTCTGTGCTTCCAGTGCCTGCTTCTCCTCCTGGGCCACTTCCTTCTTGACCATCCACCAGGTCAGGGCTCCGGCGCCCCAGCCCATGACCAGGCGGGGGAATGGAACCTTCAGCTGCCGGAGGCCAGCTTCGATCTTTTCATCAGCCCAGAATCCTGCTGCCATCATCGCCGACGTCACTGCGCCCAGTGGGACAGTGACAGCCAGAAGCGCCCCGAACGAGACCGGCGTAAGCGCGCGGCTGGCAGATTCAGCTTCTGCTGGCCCCTCTGGCGCAACAGGTTCGGCATCGGCAGGTTCGTTATCGGCCGCACCGCCCACCGAAGATGAATCTCCGCCGGCCCAGGCTGCGATCTTCTGCTGGGCGCTTGGTGACGTTGCTACCCATGCACTGAACGCCGGTAGTGCAATAGCGGGAGCCGCGATGATTCCACGGCGCAGCCAGCGGGGATAGTTCCGCGCCGGAATGATGGAAAGGGCCCCGCTCACCACCGCCTGTCCCCAGGGGTCGCGGCTGAAACGGTATGTGCCAGGAGTCCGTGTATTCACCATAGGGCTTACGCTACGGGCCAGCGCTGTGCCAGGCATCGGCCTGAAGAATGATATTGCCCCGAGTGCGCCGCCACAGGCGGACCAGCAACACGTTTATGACCTATAACCCTTGACTGACGTGGGGTACCTGCATCTGGATACCAAAACGCCCCGGGCGCTAGCACCCGGGGCGTCGACCTCCAGCGGAGATCATCGGCGGTGACGGTGGGATTTGAACCCACGGTACGGGGTTGCCGTACACAACGATTCCAGCGTTGCTCCTTCGGCCGCTCGGACACGTCACCTAGCACTCTCGAATGGGGAGATGATGCTTCATTTCCCTGCTCAAGAGCAGACTATAGCCTAGCCGATAAGGTGCGGTTTGTGCCAATCCGGCATCCCGGCCGCTGTTCAAGCGAGGGACCCCTACTGACCGGTGGAGGTCACCAGCTTCGCGTGCAGCCCTTCCACCAAGGGATCTGGGGCCTGGTAACGGGCGATCAGATCCATCAGTCCGCCTGCGCCGCCAAGTTCAGTGAGCATCGCTTCCATAGAATCGGCGGTTGCGCTGAGCAGCGGGTGGTCGGAGGCGAAGAACTCCGCAGCGCGCCGAGCGTCGTCGTCGACGTCTCCCTGTTTGCTGCGGGTATAGCTGGCAGCCTGAAGACGGGTGAAGATTCCGATGAGGTTCTCCTGCGTGTGGGCGTAATCCTCAACGATCACGTCTTGGTCCGCGCCCAGGAGCGTGAGAATCACACCTGCCAGAATGCCAGTGCGGTCCTTGCCTGCAGCGCAGTGGAAGAGCACCCCTCCGCCGGTGCGGCTGATCAGCTGCAGCCCTTGTACCACCTCTGGAAGGTGGTTGCGGACCAGACCGGCGTACCAGTGCCCGACATCCCGCGGGGACTGTATCGACCCTGCTGCCTCGATCATCGCCAGTGGATGCACTGCTGCTTCGGCAAGTGGCAGGTGATGGTGGGCGATTCCCAGCCGCGGTGCCTGCGCATGCGGTGAAGCACGCACCTCGTGGCTGGAGCGCAGATCGATCACTGCCGCCAACCCTTGACCGGCCAGCGACTGGATCTCTTCCTGGGGTGAGATGGTCGGATCATCCGAGCGCCAGAGTGCGCGGGCCCGCAGGACTCCCCCGCTGACCGGGATTCCGCCCAGGTCACGCAGGTTCGCCAGCGGAAGGACAGCGGAATCGAGGTGAGAATCAGTGGTCTGCGTCATCACCGCCATCGTACCCTTGTACGCCCTTCCGACAGCTGGCCAGTTCGCCAAGGAGCGCCTGCCCGCGATAACATGGTCTCCGGCCCCACGCGTGGTGTCATCCTGCTGAACTCCCCCAGGACCGGAAGGTAGCAAGGGTAGGCGGGCTCTGGCAGGTGCGCGTGGGGCTCTTTCATGCCCGGTGAGCGCACGCAGAGCGA
>NZ_HG005165.1:391798-404593 GCF_000455245.1 Nesterenkonia massiliensis
GCGACCTCTGATGATTTTTCCAGGCTATGTGGACCTGACCTGCAGTCTTGAGTGTTTACGCTGAAGCCACTGCCAACCGCTGGCCGTCACCGCACGGCCGGCCACAGGGAAGGTGATGATCATGGCTAGCGAAGGCGACTGGACTACACGGCATCTCGGATCGACTCAGGCCTCGGGCAACTCAGATCCTGCCCGCCGCCAAGAGGGCCAGCCGGAGACCTCAAATCCGCAGCCTCCACCACAGGAGATGCCCGATGACGCCCAGCGGCAGAACGTCCGGGAACGGGACGAGGCCGAGCGTCACGGCATTGCCCCGCAGGAGCAGGAGTTGAGTGACTCTGAGACTCCCCCACCGGCTTCAGTAGGGGATGAGAGTGAGGGCGCGCGCTATGGTCGCGATGAGACACGCCGCAACCCCAATATCGACCCCGGCTCTGAGCAGACGCAGCCAGGGGAGACTCCCCCGGCGTCGAACTCCGCCACGGCAAGCCCGCCGCAGTCGGCTCCCACGAAGCCACCGAAGTCCAATATGGTCATCACCATTGTGGTGGTGGCGATCGTCATTTTGGTGGGGCTGATTTTTGTCGGTTATATCGCCGGTCTGCTGGGCTGAGCACACACGGCCTGTGCTGTGAGAACGCAGTAGATCTGCCCAGGCCGAGCTAGATCGATCAGGATGCCTGCAGGTTCCGGTAGCGCATAGCGCGCTGGGCCTCGCGGGCATCCTGCTTTTCACGCAGTGTCTGACGCTTGTCGAACTCGCGCTTACCGCGTGCGATGCCGATCTCCACCTTGGCTTTGCCCTCTTTGAAGTAGAGGCTCAGTGGCACGATGGTGTTTCCCGGGTCCTCGATCTGCCGGGAGATCTTGATCAGTTCCTTGCGGTTGAGCAGCAGCTTGCGCTTGCGTCGAGCAGAATGGTTGGTCCATGTCCCGTTGAGGTACTCCGGGATGTGGACCTGCTCCAGCCACAGCTCACCACTGCGATCAAAGGCGGCGAACCCATCCACCAGCGAGGCTTGGCCCTCGCGCAGGGACTTCACCTCCGTACCGGTCAGCACCAGGCCCGCTTCATAGCGGTCAATGATGGTGTAGTCATGCCGGGCGCGGCGGTTCAGCGCCACCACGTGATTATTCGGGTCCTTGTCGTTCTTGGACTTCTTCTTAGCCACAGGTGCCACCTCCTACGCGGTGCTGCTTGTGATGGGCGAAAACGTAATTGACGACTATACACGCAGGTAGCGGCGCACGGTCAGCCAAGAGGACAGCGCTGCCAGCAGAATAGCGACCAGCAGCAGGCCCGGCATCACAATCCAGGAGTCCTGCGCAGAGATGAAGACGACGCCGGGGACCTGCTGCGGCAGCCACTGTCCCAGCATGAACTCGGCGATCACCCAGGTGGCCGCGCAGGCCAGCACGGCACCAGCTGCAGCGGCGATCACCCCTTCCATAATGAAGGGCGTACGGATCATGGACTTCGAGGCGCCCACCATGCGCATGATCGAAGTCTCTCGTCGCCTGCTGAAAGCCGAGAGTCGGATAGTCGTAGAGACCAGCAGTACTGTGCACAGGATCATCACCGCTGCGATGATGAGCGCGACGACGGTGAGTCCGTTGAGGATGCCGAAGATGGATTCCAGGACTTCTTGCTGGTCGGCCACGTTCTCCACCCCTGGCACCGCGGCAAACAGTTCGCTAACCACGGGGTATTCCTGCGGTTCGTGCAGCAGCAGACGGAATGATTCGGGCATGTCCTCGGCCGTGACTGACGCCGCCCGGACACTGTCCTCGTGGGCGGCCAGGTAGTTCTGCAGCGCCTCGTCCTGGGATTCGTACCGGTAGGAGGAGACATACTGGCTCGCTGCTCCGTTCTGGAGCATCTCCTCGATATTCTCGCGCTGGTCTGCGGTGACAGCGCCGGTGGGGCAGGCGCTGGCGGAGGAACTTTCAGTACACAGGAAGACCGATACCTCGAGGCGGTCGTAGAAGTCATCGGTCATCTGGTTGACCTGGATCTGCATCAGTGCGGCGGCGCCCACAAAGCTCAGCGAGATGAAGGTGACCAGCACCACCGAAGCCACCATGGCGACGTTCTTGCGCAGTGAGCTGAGGGTCTCCCCCAGCTGGTAGAAGAATCGACTCACCGACTGCCCCTCCTGCCGAAGATGCCGCGCTTGGATGCCCGTAGCTGCTCCGCTGTGCGGCGGGTATCGCTGTAGCTGGCCTCAGCCGCGGAGGCGCGCGGTTTGGGCACCTCGGGGCGTGCTGCACCTGCGGGCTCATCAGCCGCGGGCTTATCAGTTTCGGTCCCCTGGGACTCCTCAGACTGGAAGAGCCACGCCAGCCGGGACTGTGTGGTGCTGCGTGATGGCTGCCCGGGGATCGGCTTCGGCGGTACGGGAGTCAACGCGTCAGTTTCAGGCTCATCAGCTGCAAGGTCTGCAGTCTCCACTGGTTCCTGCGGTGTCGCCTCAGGACTCTCCTCGAAGGCTTCGCCATCCAACGCTGGCATATCTGCTGCATCGACTCCCGCAGGAGAGGAGGATTCAATGGGGTCGGCGTCGCTGGCGTCTTCTGGCCAGGTCACCCGGAACTCACGCGGGATCACCCGGTGGCTGTCCGCAGACGCTGCTGCGGAGTCCTCGGCGTTTTCCTGCTCCGCTGGCGGCCCCATCGGCTGCTCCGGCACGACTTCAGCCCCAGGTGAGTCTGCCACTGAGGTCTCATCCGCCGCTGGATCGGGTTCATGCTCCAGTGACGCTGCGGAGTCCATAGGCTCAGTGTCGCGCTGATCTCCAGGAGCCACTTCGGGTTCAAGGCGAGCTTCGCCGTCGCGCGGGTGTTCAGTGCTGTTCTGATCAGGGCTGTCCGGCTCAGGGCTGTCCGGCTCAGGGCTGTCCGGCTCAGGGCTGTTCGGCTCAGGGCTGTTCGGCTCAGGGCTGTTCGGCGCAGTGCTGTCCGGCGCAGTGCTGTTCTGGTCAGTGCTGCCCTGTTCAGTGCCCCGTTCTTGGCTGTGCTCAGCGGCTGCACCGACTGCCACCATAGGTACGGCTTGGGTGAGCAGGGGTGCGGGGTCATGGGCGCGCAGCCCGGATTCTTCCTGCTCTTTAGTCAGCAGTTCCCAGGCGTAGCTGCCTTCGGGGGCGTCGTAGCTGCCGTCCTGCTGGTCGCGGACCAGTTTGCCGCGGTGCAGCTGGACCACGCGGCGGGCCATGCGATCCACGATGGCGCGGTCGTGGGTGGCCATGATGACAGTGGTGCCGGAGGCGTTGATCCAGCGCAGGATCTTCATGACCTCTTCTGCCGCGCGCGGGTCGAGGTTTCCGGTGGGCTCATCGGCCAGCAGGATGGCTGGGCTGTTGACGATGGCGCGTGCGATAGCTGCACGCTGCTGTTCGCCACCGGAGATTTCATGCGGGTAGCGCTTGGTCAGGTGCTCCAGTCCCACACGCGAGAGGATCTTCATCACACGTTTGCGGATCTGGGTGCGAGGTGCGCCGATGACTCGCATGGCGAAGGCCACGTTCTCGTAGACGGTCTTATCCGGGAGCAGCCGGAAGTCCTGGAAGACCATGCCGATGCTGCGCCGGTATTCGGGCACGCGGCGTTCCAGCATGCGGGCCAGATTCTGGCCGGCCACGGTGATTTTCCCGCGCTGGGGCAGACCTTCGCGCAGGATCATCCGCAGCAGTGTGGATTTGCCGGAGCCGGAGGCACCGATGAGGAAGACGAAGTCGCCGCGGTTGAACTCCACGGTGACGTCTTCGAGCGCGGGTTTGCCGCCCGACTGGTAATACCGGGAGACCTGGTCGAAGCGGATCATGAGCGGTTAGCTCTCGTCTCCGCCCTGGGAGCGCCAGCGGATACCGGCGTCGATGAATCCGTCGAGGTCGCCGTCGAGCACCGAGGAGGCGTTGCCGACTTCGTGGTTGGTGCGCAGGTCCTTGACCATTTGGTAGGGGTGCAGCACATAGGAGCGGATCTGGTCGCCCCAGGAGGCTTTGATATCCCCGGCCAGTTCCTTCTTCTCCGCAGCTTCTTCCTGCTTTTTCAGCAGCAGCAGCCGGGCCTCCAGCACGCGCATGGCTGCGGCGCGGTTCTGGATCTGGGATTTTTCGTTCTGCATGGAGACCACGATGCCGGTGGGCAGGTGGGTCAGGCGCACTGCTGAGTCGGTGGTGTTGACAGACTGTCCGCCGGGGCCGGAGGAGCGGAAGACGTCGACCTTCAGGTCGTTTTCGTCGATCTCCACTGACTCGGTGCCTTCCAGCAGCGGGATGACTTCCACTGCCGCGAAGCTGGTCTGGCGGCGGCCCTGGTTGTCGAAGGGGCTGATGCGCACCAGACGGTGGGTGCCGGCTTCCACTGAGAGTGTGCCGAAGGCGTAGGGGGCTTTGATCTCGAAGGTCGCGGATTTCAGGCCGGCTTCTTCGGCGTAGGAGGTGTCTAAGACTTTGACGTCCCATTCGCGGCGCTCTGCCCAGCGGGTGTACATGCGCAGCAGCATTTCGGCGAAATCTGCGGCGTCCACGCCGCCTGCGCCGGCGCGGATGGTGACCACGGCGTCGTGCTCGTCGTATTCGCCGGACATCAGTGTGACGATCTCCAGGGCTGCCAGCGCCTTGCGGATGGAGCCCAGTTCATCGACGGCGTCGGCGAGGACGTCGTCGTCGCCTTCTTCTCTGGCCATCTCCGCCATGAGCTCAACATCTTCGATGCGCGAGCCCAGTTTGGTGATGCGCTGCAGCTGGGCCTGCTTGTGGCTCAGCTGGGAGTTCACGCGCTGGGCGTTCTCCTGGTTGTCCCAGAGATTGGGATCTGCGGCCTGCTGCTCGAGGTCTTCCACCTCTTTGGTGAGGGCGGCGACGTCGATGACGTCAGTGATCCGGCGCAGGGTGGAGCGCAGCTCGCTGAGCTCGGTGGGGAAATCTGTCTCTGCCATAACGTCACTACAGTACCGGTCTGGGCCATGTTCTGTGGGGAGGACAACCCACTGGGCGGCTCAGCGGTTTATGGTGACTCGGGCATGGGAGTCAGCGACGACTGGCACACCAGCGGGCATGATCCACCGCAGCACAGGTAATTCCGCTTCCGCTGCCAGTTCCACGTGGACGGTCTCACCGTCGTCGCTGGCCCAGGTTCTCACCACGTGCAACCGGTAGTGGTTCTGGTGTGCGTCGGTGACTAAGAGGTGCTCTTCAACGGCTGCCTGCAGTTGAGACGCAGCGGGCGCCTGGATGCTGTACCCGGGCTCAATGCTGGCGGCCGCAGCCGTCGCCGCGCCGTCTGCTGTGGAGAACAGTTTCCGGGCTTCGAGATTGACCCGGGTTGCCCCAAAGATCACAGCGGTGAGCATCAGGACAATCAGGACCATTCCAAGGACGAGCACGCTGATCTGCCCAGATTCGCCCTCGATTCTCCGCGGATTCCTGGCAGGAGGACTCATATTCCGTCCTGCACATGGGCGGAGGTGGCGCTGACTGTGACCAGCCGGTGTTCCCATCCGCCGAATTCAGGGATCAGCGGCAGAGGGACACGGATCTCCACGGAGAAGCCCACTGGCGCTCCAGCGGTATCGCAGCCTTCCGGGCAATGCTGAGTGATATCGGCCTGGTCGGGATCGATGCCGAAGTCCTGCAGCGCTCGGGACACGGCGGCTTCACTGCGCGCCGCGCGCACAGCGGTAGGCCCCTCAGTGGTGACGTACATTTTGGCTGCTTGATCAGATGCACCCACTGCCGCATACGAGGCAGCCTGAATCTGCGCCACTGCTACCAAGAACCAGACAGCCGGAATGAGCAGCAGTGTGGCGAGCGCAATGAATTCAATGATCGCTGAGCCCTCTTCCCCGGCGTCGGAGTGTCGGGGCAAGGGC
The DNA here is from genome assembly GCF_000455245.1 of Nesterenkonia massiliensis. Taxonomy (GTDB): domain Bacteria; phylum Actinomycetota; class Actinomycetes; order Actinomycetales; family Micrococcaceae; genus Nesterenkonia; species Nesterenkonia rhizosphaerae. The sequence continues at coordinate 397,674 of NZ_HG005165.1, forward strand.
GGTCGCAGGAGAGCATCACGGGAACTCATAGGCACTGCCTGACACCTCCACCTCACCTAAACCGCCTAAGACGCCGAGCACCGGTACCTGCGCCCGGACTCTAATCTCCAAGATCCGGCCCTCCCCGTTCTCGCTGGAGTAGGAGTGGCTGATGTCCTGGACGTAGCGGCCTGATACTGCGGACGTGATGAGCTGCTGTGTGCGCTCCACACCGTCTTCTGCTGTGCGGTCGGCCAGCGCTCCGAAACGAGCACCGGTGGATGCGGCGTCAATGAGCGTGTTGCGCACGTGAATCATCCCGGCGAACTGGATAACAATCAGGCACAGCATGACGAGGAGGCCCGCAACCATGGTGAACTCGGCTGGTGCGGAACCCTGCTCGGAAGCGTGGCCGACTTCTCTAGGGCGCGACTTGGTTAATCGCATCATTGAACAGACCAGACAGCGCCGGCTGAGCGATGGCAAGCAGGCCCGCGACCAGCACCGCTGACATGAGCGTGATCATCACCCAGCCTGGAACATCCCCTCGCTCTTCGCGATCGAGGCTTCGCAGCAGCGACGTCAGCAGGTGAGGTGGTGGTGTATTCATGGAGTTCTCCGTTTCTTATCGTGACGTGTCCAGTAGGGATATAGGTCATAAGCCAATCGAAAGCAGCTCCAAGCCGGGGTAGACCGCGAAAATCACAGTCAGCGGAAGGATCCCGAAGACCAGCGGCACCAGCATGGCGATCTCTTTTCTCCCTGCCGCTTCCATCAGTTCCCGTTTGGACAGTTCCCGGACATCCGCCGCCTGCGCCCGCATCACTTCAGCCAGCGGTGTTCCTCGTTCAAGGGCGATGAGAATGCCCTCGAGAAATCTAGCAATGGGGGCGGCTTCTATCCTCTGGTTCAAGTTCCTGACTGCGGTACCGAAGCTCTCGCCAGTCCGCGTTTGTTGAATCACAGCGCTTAGTTCCGCCGCCAACAGTCCTGTGGAACTTCGCCCAATACGCTCAAAGGCACCGGGGGCGCTCTCTCCGGCGCTCACCGCCAGGGCGAGCAGTTCGGCAATGGTGGGAAATTCTGTCAGCATTCGCTTTCGACGCCGGGACACTCGCTGGGAGAGCAGATAGTCACGAAGGAGCACACCGCACACTGCTGTGACGGGCACACTGAACGCGGCGAAAAGCACACTCCCATTACCCGCCAGGAGCATCAAGACATTGAGCATAAGGGCAATGACCACGCCTGCAGCGGCGCAGAGGACTTGCTGTAAGCGATAGTCGCTGACGCTGAGGTTCATATCTGCATGGCGCAGCCGCCGGCGCAGCTGATCCGTATTCAGACTGAACCGGTCCAGTTGGGACACCGCTGCAGCCACCAGCGGGGCGAAGATACGGGCGACTCCACTGATCTGCAATGGTCGGTATGCGGGCTCAGGCGCCGATACGAGCACTCCAGCGACATAGGGCGCTACCCGCTCCTTCAACCGCGGCTGGTTCATGACTGGCAACGCGAAGAACAGTGTCACCAGCCCTATCCCGAGCCCGACACCGGCAGCAATAGCCCACAGCAGCGACGCGGTCATGCCAGCACCCGCCCTTCCTGCGGCAGCGCCCCGATTCGAAGCATGATGCGATAGCACACCAGGGAAACAACAAGGCCAGCCCCTAGCACAAGCATGCCCTGAGCGCCTCGGTATGCCTCGGCTGCGGCCGGCTGGGTCCCCAGTAGCAACACCACAAGCCAGGGCGCAGCGACCGCGAGTTTCGCCGCATTGACGGTCCAGGATTGTCGCGCCTCAAGTTCGCTTCGGGTTTTGGCGGCATCGCGCAGGACCTCTGAAAGAGTATTGAGCAGCCGGCCCAGGTCCGATCCTCCCAATTCCCGCGTAATCTGCAGCGCGAGAATGATCCGGTCTCCCACCGGATCAGCGAGCCTGTCCTTCAGCTTCGCCAATGCCGTTGCCATAGGTTGTCCGGCGCGCCAGTCCCGGGCAAATTCGGCAAAGGGCGCCCGCAGCGGCTCAGGTCCACTGTGGCTAAGTTGAACCAGGCCCTCGGGCAGGGAGAGACCAGAGCGAATGGCTGAGCGCAGATGATCTACGACATCGGGCCAAACCTGGGCCAGCTGTGCGCGGCGTCTTCGGCCCTGCCAGCGCAGTGCTGCCCACGGGCCCAGGGAGGCAAAGATCGCCAAACATGCTGCAATGGGTGCAGCTCTGGTCAGCGCATACACCAGGAAGAAAGTGACCCCCGCGCTAAGCACCACAGCGGTGAGAAACGCGGAGACGGGAAGGCGGGACTGACCTGCTTCATCGAGCAGTCTGCGCAATCGACTGGCCCCTGGGGAGACCCTTTTCCGCGGTGTCTTCGGTGTGAACGAAAGCAGGATCAGAACGCCTCCAGTACCTAGTGAGACACCCAGGGCCAGTGCGATCCAGAAAGTGCTGATCATGACGTTCCCCGAAGCAGCGCCTGGGCCGGGGCCGGAAGACGTGGGTGTTCAAAGACTGCACCGGGCCGCGGCCGCAGACTGCCGTCCTCCCAGCGGAATAGATCGGAGGTCTCGATGAGTTCCGCCTCAACGCGAGAACCTACTCCCAAGATCTGAGCGACGTACCGGCGACCGGACGGTTCGCGCTCACAGTGCACCACGAGATCGATGCATGAGGCTACTGTGGGCAAGATGAAGTTGCGCGAGATGTTCTCGCCAGCCAAGAGCGGGAGGGTGCATATCTTGGTCAGCGCATCTGCCGCGGAATTCGCATGAATGGTGCACGCCCCGGGCAAGCCGCTGTTCATAGCGATCAGCATGTCCAGGCTCTCCGCCTCGCGCACCTCCCCGACTATCAGTCTGTCCGGTCGCATCCGCAGCGCTTCTTTCACAAGACGCCGTAAAGGGATCTCGCCCTCGCCTTCCAAATTGGCTTGACGGGACTGCAACCCCACCACATCCCTAAGCGGGATGCGTAGCTCGAAGATCTCCTCCACAGTCACCACGCGCTCGCGGGGACCGATGGCACTGGCAAGACAGTTCAGCAGGGTCGTCTTCCCGGCTCCTGTGCTGCCTGATACAAGAACGTTCATCCCAGCGGCGACACATTGGGAAAGGAAATCAGCTGCAAGAGGACTCAGCGACCCCAGCCTCACCAAGTCATCAAGTGAGGACGCCCGGCTGATGAACTTCCGGATATTCACCGCCCAATGGCGGCGAGTGATGTCGGGGATCACCACATGCAGCCTGGACCCGTCTGGAAGTGCGGCATCGACGAAGGGGCTCGAGAGATCAAGACGTCGGCCAGAGCTCTTGAGCATCCGCTCCACCAAGTCCTTGATACGGGTCTCAGAGAGCGTAATTGACGTCAATTCTGAACGTCCGGATCTGGCAGCGAACACTTCATTCGGCCCGTTGATCCAGACTTCTTCTACCTCTGGGTCGTCTAGCAGCGGCTGCAATTCACCAAAACCCGCAACAGCGTCGTAAATACGCCGGACAGCCTGCGGAACGTCGTGAATCATCGGCAGAGCAGAAATGATGGCACGACGGTCATACTCGGCCACGGCGGTATCGACAATTTCGCGCACGCCAGACGGGTCATCCGCCGGATCAATACCGCGGCCGCGAATGAGTTCTCGAACTTCGTCCTCAACGATTGCCAGTGCGTCCACGACGCAGACCCTTCCCTACCCTGAACTGAACCTGGACCCAGCGTTTCTTTATTCGATCAGAGACACCGGCGGTCGGCGCTCCCGAGCCCCACGATAGCCAGCATGGGCGAAGGGCACCAGCACTTTTTCGGAGCTGTGGAGAACGCGAGTTTTTCCACAGGTTGGCCATCCCTCCGAGCACGGGGAGTTCTTTAGTGCCTAGTCTGCTAAGCGACATAGTCCGTGTTTTCTACTCCAGCAGGTGCCCCGATGTTGACCATCACTGTGGTCCACGCCCCCGGAGGTATCAGTCCGGGACGATGGGCTGAACTGCGTCGCCTTGCACCCGGAACCGCCGAGCATGAATTGCGAGTTGCACTGCATGCCTCCGGCGGAACCGGCGAAGCGACCGGCCCAGAAATCAGCGCAGCGCTGCGGTCATTCCTCTTCGGAGCCGACGCTGAGCCCGAAGTGCAGCTAAGCACCGCGGGCCGTCCGCTAGCTGATCTAGACCCCGGCTCTGCGCTGTTGCATCCAGGAATGGTTGTACTTGTAGCCCCTCCTGGTGAAAGACTGCGCCGCATCCGCCGTCCAGGCCTCAGCCTCTGCGTCGAGTCCGGACCTGATGCCGGCCAGCTCATTTCCCTGCGCCGCGGCAGCTATTGGCTTGGCCGCGGTCGCTGTGACATTCAAGTCGCAGATCCGGAACTCTCCCGTCGGCATGCGCTGATCGAAGTCAGCGCGCAGCAGATCACCGTGACTCCTGCCTCACAACGCGAATCCTCCCACTCCGCACGGCCTCACGTGCTCGATACCGACAGCGTGCTGGAGGTCGGATACTCCACACTCACCCTGGCCCAACACAGAACCGCCAGCAACAACCGGATATGGCCCCCGTCGGCGCAGAAGGTTGAGGCCTCCCCGCCTGAAGGCCGTCACCGCATGATGTTGGCCACCGCGTGTATTCCACTTGTAGTTGGCTTAGTGCTGGTCGCTGTCACCGGCATGTGGTTCTTCCTGATCTTCAGTATTGCAAGTGCGGCATTGGCTGCAGGAGTTGCCTGGGACTCACACCGGCGACGTCGTCGTTTTCGCCATGCCGTCCGTCACGCAGCAACTCGTTGGGCACTACTGGGTGAAGAAGCCCTACGGTCGGCAGGCCTGCTCGCGCTAGATCTGCGCACCCGAACGCCGGAGCGTCGTGTCAGCGGCTCAGCGACGTATGTCTGCGCTGAGGACTGCCAGGATCATCCAGACCAGCCCGGAGGTCTTCGCTTCCCAGTAGTGAGGATCGGTCATGCTCGGATGCTCGCCTCTGTGGAGGCAGGATCCGCCACTAGCCAGATCAGTGACGCCGATGCGGAAGTGATGGGAGTAGCAGGGGCCGAACTGGCACCGGGTCGGCTCACCCTCATTCATGGGAATCATCGCGACTCAATGCGTCTGATGAGATGGTTCCTTCTGCAATTAGTCGTTCATCCGCTTCGTCCCAATGTGTTGATATACCAGCTGCCTCACGCTGTTGCTGAGCCGCTGGTGGAACTACAGATGCTGCGCGACTATCGGCGGGTGAGGTTGGTCGACGATGCCTCGTCGCTGACCGTCGAGCTGGCGGACAGAGCACCGGGGGTCCTGGTGTGCGCAGGGACCGCACCTGATGAGTTTGTCACTGCCGCCCTCGCATCCGGATGGCACGTCCTCACATGTGAGGTCAGCAATGATCAGAGCCGTCGCGACACCTCTGCGGAAACTGCTAGTACAGCGGATCGCAGAGTTTGCATGGAGACAAGGCAGGTGACCCGCCATGAGCGGTCAGAATCCGCCTCCGTCGAGGCAAACCAGCTCATTGCCGACGGACTCTCACTCACCACGCTGGAAATCCTGTTGCGCGAGGCTGTTCCTGAAGGCAGCACCGATAGCGGGCTGGCAGGACTTCCGGAGACCTGCAGCGTCAGAGTTCCGGCTCCGTGGTGGAGCAATGACGCCAAATCCTCTCTGGTAGCTGATCTGGGACAGGGCCGTGAGCACATGCAGTCCATCGACCTGGTCTCAGATGGCCCCCATCTGCTGATCGGTGGTACCACCGGCTCGGGAAAGTCTGAGCTGCTGAGGACTCTGCTGGTCTCGTTGGCCTCTCGCTACGGTCCAGAGGAGGTGAATTTGGCCCTCATCGATTTCAAAGGAGGTGCTACTTTTCATCAGCTGGCACAGCTGGAGCATTGCCTGACTCTCGTCACGGATCTCTCCCGCGCGCAGGCCGAACGCACTCTTGAAGGTCTGCGCAGTGAACTCATCCGCCGGGAGAAACTCTTCCTTGCGGCTGATGTCTCCGATTACGCGCAATACCGACACCAGCGACCGGACTCTCCGCTGGCACGGATCCTGGTAGTCATCGACGAATTCAGAGTCTTCGCCCACGAACTGCCGGACGCCATGGACGAACTGATGCGTCTGGCCACACTGGGGAGGTCCCTCGGTCTGCATCTGATTCTGTCGACGCAACGCCCCCAGGGTGTGGTTACCGCAGATATTCGAGCCAATATCGGCACAAGTATCAGCCTGCGAGTGCGCAGTGAAGAAGAATCTCGGGATCTCATCGGCGGTGGACAGGCCGCGGCTATTCCTGCACGGCTACCAGGTCGCGGATTTATCAAGCGCTCCGGTGAACCGGCCCGGGAGTTTCAGACCGCCCAGCTGATTTTGGATGACCTGAGACTGCAGGTCATCCCTGAGAAGGGACCAGTACCGGCAGGTTCCCAGGTACAACACAGCACTCCCCAGGTTCTTGAAACAGCCCTTGTGCACTCTCGACGACGGCGCCCCCACACTCCCCTACTGCCTTCACTTCCCGATGAACTGCGTCCTGCAGACGCGCTGAAGGCAGAGGGATTCGGCCACCAGATGGCCCTTCTGGGGCGGGTGGACGATCCCGCGGGCCAAGACCAGCGTGACTTGTCGTTCGACCCGCAGGATCCGCACAGCATCGCGTTCATAGGTGAACCGAGCGCCGGAGCGGCAGCAGCCGTTTGTGGCGCAGTCAGCCAGTTCCTGCAGCAGCCCGACCCGCCATATCTCTACCTTCTCGATGGGGATATGAGCCTCACGCAGTTCGCCGAACGTGACGAGCTGGGGTGCTGGCTGACCCCGGATGAGATGCCCGAAGTGCAGAAGATCCTGGGGCTACTCACCGGGGATCTCAGCGCCCGTCGCGCTGGTCAGACACAGGACCGCCACCCGGTGGTCATCGTTGTGACCGGGTGGTCTCAATGGGCAGCTAAAGATCAGTTCGGC
>NZ_HG005165.1:404619-472047 GCF_000455245.1 Nesterenkonia massiliensis
CTGGGGCTCATTGCTGCCGAAGGTTCCGCAGCAGGGATGTCGCTGATGATCTGCGGCGGCAGGGAACTAGCAGTCGGAAAACTAGTGGGACGGATACCGCGGCGGGTGTACTTGCCTTTCGGCTCGTCCCAGGACATCACGTATCTGTGGCCCAAGCTGCGTTCCAGTGACTCCCAACCGGGCAGAGGCGTGCTTCTCGACCCCACCGTCGCTCCACCTGGGCTGCAAGTACAGCTCATCACTGCCGCGCAGCCCCCGACTGTGACTAAAGAGCCTAGCCCGCGACCCCCACTGTGGATTCGGCCTTTACCCCAGCGACTTCCGCATTCGCAGCTGAGGGATGCCCTCGCGAGGCATCCCGAAGACCAGGGACCCTCCGACTCATTCGTGGTCGGGATTGAACAGTTCACCTGGCGTCCGGTGAGGTTGAAGGTAGCGCCGGTGACCCTCATTGTGGGTTCCCCTGGTACTGGCAAGACCAGCTGTCTGCGACTTTTTCAGCAGCTTTCCTCCCATTTCTTGTGCCTGTCAGGCGGCAACGACTGGGGTTTGCACCTCCCGGACCAGATTGCTGAAGGATCAGCAGCTGGACTGTCCCTGATCCTGGTCGACGACGCCGAGCGGTGCAGCTCCGCCCAGCATCAACAGCTCCAGGAATGGGCCTCGCGAGGGGCCGCTATTGTGGCGACCGCATCCCCCTCAGCAACACTCTTCAGCCAGCTTCCGTGGGCCCACCCGGCTCGCTACTCGGGAGGGGTGGTTTTCCTCTCACCAGTAAGCCGGAGTGAGACGGATGCAGTACCCGCCATGATGCCGTTGCTGGAACAGACCATCCCGGGCAGGGCGGTTCAGCTGCGGCCCGAAGGGCCACGGATTTTCCAGTGGGCGTTCGCGGAACCGGAAGGAGCAGCCACATGAGGGTGCAGCCCTATGAGGGTGCAGGCACATGGAGGAACCTTCCAGCTTGCTATTAGCTCCTGTGAAGAGACAGTGCGTAGACATATTCCCATGGCTGATCTTTCATCAAACCCGCTGGGAATCCTCTCCGTTACTGCTGCTGCCGCTCTGGCTTTGGCAGCTTGCGCCCCAGATGACACCGAGCAGACCACAGACGACGGCGCCGCCGAAGTCCAGGACTCCCCCACTCCGGAGGAGTCCCCCGCAGTTGAAGAATCCCCCACCGACGCGGCCACTGAAGACACCGCGACAGACGAAGCCACCGATGACGCTGCAACGGGTGCTACTGGGGATCACCCGGTCTATCAGGCGATCGACGCAGCTCTCGAGGAGTACCCCGACGGTGTAGTGACCGAGTTCGAGGACAATACCGATGACGATGGCTACGTTGAGGTATTCGTCTACGACGGCCAGACCGAGTGGGAGCTCGAGATCGATTCGCAGTCCTTCGAGATCATCGACAGCGAAGATGACGGCATCGACGGAGATGACCGCGATGAGGCCGAAGCCGTAGAGATCGAGATCGCTGAGGCTATTCAGACCGCCGAGTCCGAAGGCGGCGCCGAGCCCTATCAGGGCGAACTCGACACTGAAGACGGCACCGTCGTGTGGGAGATCGAACTGACCAACGGCACCGAGATCTATGTGGATGTAGCCACCGGAGATGTGGTGCGCACCAGCGACTGATCTGGAGTGATCTCCACCTAACTCAATACGGCCTGTGGGCCCTGCCGGTAGACTAATTCAACTGCCAGTAGGGCCCACAGCCGTTGTCTAAGAAAGAGGTGTTTCCGTGAGCATCGAACAGAGCGGCCACCCCGCCGAACCGCAGCCAGAGCGCCGCGACCTCACCGGATACACCCCCAAAGCGCGCGCCTGGCGAGCCTTCTTCGAAACAAGCGCCATCATCAGCGACCGGATGGAAAAGCGACTGCACGCCACCACAGGCCTGAAGCTCACCGATTACAACCTACTGCTGCTGCTCTCAGAAGCCCCAGGCCAGCAGCTGCGGATGGGCGAGCTCGCCGAGAAGATGGTGTTCTCTCCATCCCGGCTCTCCTACCAGGTGAAGTCGCTGACCTCCCGTGGGCTCATCGAGCGCTGCGCAGACCCACAGGACAAGCGCGGAATGACCGCCCGGCTCACCGACGAGGGACGTAGCGTCTTCGCCACGGCATCCAAGCTCCACGCCCAGCACATCAAGCAGCTGTTCCACCCGGCACTGGACAACACAGAAGCCGAAGAACTCAAACGGATCTGCGACCAGATCCTGCAGACCGTAGCTTCAGCTGAAGCGGACCCCTGCTGACCCGGACCCCTGCTGATCCAGGCCTCGGTTGAAGAACGAGATTACTGCCGCCGCGCAGACAGAATCTGCAATGAGTCAGCACGGCGACGCAGGATCTCCACATCCTCCAGCGCTGCCTGAACCGCGGCCAGGGCTAGCCGCTCATCCACCGCATCGGCCCCCGGTGAGCAGATCACCCCAATGCTCAGCTCCGGACCGGCTCCGCCGCCTACCACTTGGGTACCGCTTGCTGTGGTCGTGACAATGCCGGCATTAGGTTGCAGCACCAGAGACTCCACGCCGGGGCAGAGGTCGGGGACCTCGGACAGCGCCTGGGCCAGCTCGGCGTCAGCATAACTGGGCACCCAGGTGCCGCCCTGAGCCAGAGCCTCAAGCGCTGGACGGCGAATCACAAAAGTCAGCTCCGCGCCCGGATCCAGGACAACCAGCTCCGCGCCCTCTGCCAGCGCGGCCAGCATAATGCGTTCGGCTTCAGCGGCCACCGGACGGGCCTCGGAGTGCCAGTCCGTCAACGCCTGCACAGAGGTGAATACCGGCATCGCCTGGCGTCCATCTGGAGCTGTCAGAGTCACCAGCGCAATATCGGCCTGCTTATCCCCCACCGGACCGCCAGCTTCCAAGGCCTCGCCTTCTTCTGCCACGGTGGCGATCACCGGCGCGAAAAGCCGCTGCCCGACCAGGGCGTTCACAAAACCAGCCTCGTCCCCGGTGCCGGAGATAAGCGCCTGCCCGGCAGTCAGCACCTGCGGGGTAGCTAGCCCGTCGTCGCCGTCGAAGGTGTGTAACGGATTGCCTTCACCGGCCAGATCGCGCCCCTCCCAGGGCACCCCTGCCGAATCAGCAGCGCGCCCATCAGGGCTGCGCTGCTGACGCTGCAGCAGATTCGCGATATGCGCCGGTAGCTCTTTGGACATGTTGTGCTTAGGCCGAGGCGGCGGCAGCCTTCAAAGCTTGCGGCAACGTGAACTTCCCTGCGTAGAGCGCCTTGCCCACTATGGCGCCCTCAACACCGAGGCTCACCATCTTGGCCAATGCCTGGATATCCTCCAGGGAAGAGATACCACCGGAAGCCACAACAGGCTTATCAGTCTTAGAGCAGACCTGCGCCAGAAGGTCGGTGTTGGGACCGCGCAGGGTGCCGTCCTTGGTCACGTCAGTCACCACGTACCGGGGGCAGCCAGCGTCCTCCAGGCGCGCCAGCACCTCCCAGAGGTTCCCGCCTTCCTGCGTCCAGCCTCGGGCTGCCAACGTCTCCCCACGAACATCGAGACCCACCGCGATCGCATCGCCATGGCGGGCGATGGCACGGGCGGTCCATTCCGGATCCTCCAGCGCCGCGGTGCCGAGGTTGACTCGGGTAGCGCCGAATTCCAGTGCGCGATCCAGGGACTCGTCGTCGCGAATTCCTCCGGAGAGTTCGATCTTGATGCCGACCTCCTTGACTACCCGTGCCAGCACCTCGCGGTTATGTCCGCGACCGAATGCGGCGTCGAGGTCCACCAGGTGAATCCACTCAGCCCCCTGCTCCTGGAAGGTCAAAGCCGCCTCGAGCGGATCCCCGTAGCTGGTCTCAGACCCAGCCTCACCCTGGACCAGGCGCACGGCCTGACCTCCGGCGACATCCACTGCAGGCAGCAGCTCGAGTGCGGGTGTTGCTGCAGCGGGCACGGTGGCAGTCTCAGTCATGATGGCGGTGTCTCTTTCTCTTACCCGTTATGGTTCGTCTCAGCCTGCGTCCGTGTGGGCGCTCAGAGGCTCTTGATCCAGTTGCGCAGCAGCGCCATACCGGCATCCCCGGACTTCTCCGGGTGGAACTGCGTGGCCGCTAGCGGACCGTTCTCCACTGCGGCGATGAAGTCGGTGCCGTGATGTGCCCAGGTGACCTGGGGCGGATGCATCGCTTCCACGCTCTGATCAAAATCCCAGCGTTGCACTGCGTAGGAATGCACAAAGTAGAAACGCTCATCCTGCAGCCCTTCGAAGAGCACGCTGTCCTCCGGAGCACGTACGGTGTTCCACCCCATATGGGGAACGACGACGTCATCGGGCAGCGCGGTGACCTCGCCTGGCCACTCCCCCATGCCGTCTGCGGCAATACCGTGCTCTACCCCGCGTTCGAAAAGGATCTGGTGTCCTACACAGATGCCCAGCACCGGCCGACCCCCGGCAACGCGGCGACCGATCCAGCGTGGTGCATCAATAGCTTTAAGAGCGTCCATCACCGCAGCGAAGGCTCCGACGCCGGGAACTACCAGACCCTCGGCGTTGAGGATCTTCTCAGTGTCCTGGGTCAATTCAACCTCGGCACCGGCGCGTGCCAGGGCGCGCACTGCCGAGTGCACGTTCCCGGAGCCGTAGTCCAGCACCGCGACGGTGGGCCTAGCACTCACAGTGCCCCCTTGGTGGATGGAATGTCATCTGTGCGCGGATCTGATTCCACGGCCTCACGCAGCGCGCGGGCGAAGGCCTTGAACTGGGCTTCGACGATGTGGTGGGGATCGCGACCACCCAGGACCCGCATATGCAGGCAGATACCAGCGTGGTAGGTGACCGCCTCAAAGACATGGCGTGTCATGGAGCCGGTGAAGTGCCCGCCGATCAGGTGATACTGCTGGCCTTCCGGTTCACCGGAGTGCACGAGGTAGGGGCGCCCGGAGACATCAACGACGGCGTGGGCCAGGGCCTCATCTAAGGGGACGGTCGCTTCACCGAAACGTCGGATGCCGCGCTTGTCCCCAAGTGCGGTGCGCAGCACTTCACCAAGCACGATGGCGGTGTCCTCAACCGTGTGGTGAACATCGATATGAGTATCGCCTTCAGCTTCAATGTCCAGGTCGATCAGGGAGTGCTTGGCCAGAGCGGTCAGCATATGGTCGTAGAAGGGCACAGTGGTGTTGATATTTGACGTGCCTGTGCCGTCAAGGTTCATCCGCACACGTACCTGCGATTCGCTGGTGGTGCGTTCCATCTGCGCGATGCGCCCGCTCATCAGTTCAGCTGCCATAAGAGCTCCAGTCTATCTTTCCGCTGTGACGCCGGCTGTGGAGTTCTCTGCGAGCCGTGCAAGGGATGTCAGAAACGCCGTGGTTTCCTCTTCGGTGCCAGCCGTGACGCGCAGATGCCCCGGAATACCAACGTCCCTGACGAGCACGCCGTCGTCGAGCAGGTGCTGCCAAGCGTCCTTCTCATTCAACAAACCCCCGAAGAACACAAAATTAGAGTCCGAGGGGTATGGGTCAAGGCCCATCCCCCGAAGTTCGACGACGATCCGGTCGCGCTGGGCTTTGATCCGCTCAACGTTGGCCATGAGGTCAGCCGCATGATCCAGGGCAGCACAGGCGGCAGCCTGGGTGATGGCCGAGAGATGATAAGGCAGACGAACCAGGCGCAGGGCGTCGGTGACTTCTGGGGCTGCGGCAAGATAACCGAGTCTGCCGCCGGCAAGGGCGAAGGCCTTACTCATGGTGCGGGTGACGATCAACTGTGGGCGTCCGGGAAGCAGCGTCAGGGCTGAGGGCCTGCCGGGCTGACGGAACTCTCCATAAGCCTCGTCAACGATGACCATGGTCTCTGTGTCCAGCGCGGCCTCGTAGGCGGCCTCCACCACAGCCAGGTCCAGTGCCGTACCGGTCGGATTATTCGGTGAGCACAGAATGACCACATGGGGACGGTGCGCACGGATTTGGGCCGCGACATCGTCAGGTGTCTGGGTGTAGCCGGGACCGCGGGTGCCTGCAATGTAGTCGCTGTATACACCACGGGCGTAGAGCGGGTACATCGAATATGTCGGCGGGAAGGACATCACGCTACGACCCGGGCCGGCGAAGGCCTGCAGGATATGCTGCATCACCTCATTGGAGCCGTTGCCCGCCCATATGTGTTCACCAGTGAGCTGGAGCGCCGCAGCTCCAAAGTCAGAGGCGTCGCGAGCAAGTTCACGGTTGAGGTACTCCGCGAGCTTCTGGCGCAGCAGGCTGAACTCACGGTCTGGATAGCGATTGAGGCTCTCTGCAGCCCTGCGGACCTCTTTCGCGATGGCATCAACGACATCTGACGGGACGTCATAGGTGGTTTCGTTGACATTCAGCATTGCTGGAACTGCTAGCTGAGGTGCGCCGTAGGGCGCCTGACCGCGGAGCTCATCACGCAGCGGTAGGGCTGCCAGTCGGGAAGTGCGGGTCTGCTGTTCGCTCACCCGACTATCCTAGTCCTCGCCTGAATTGGAGGTATACGACCCCGGGGCGAAGACCACAGAGTGAAATGACTCAGTTCTGCGGCCCCGAGGTGGGGACATAAATGACCTCGCCTGGCTGAAGCTCTGACGAATCCAAGCTATTGAGTTCCGCAATTTGCAGGATCACCGTCTGGACGTCTTCGTTGGTGTCAGCACGAGAGGCGATCGACCAGAGAGTGTCCCCGGCATTGACCTTCATTTCTTCGGCATGGACACCAGCGGCTTCTGTCGATCCGGCCTGGACCTGATTAAAGAAGGAAGCGGAGACGAAGAGGGCACCCGCCACGACTGTTGCGGCAAGCAGCAGTGCAGGCAGGCCAAGGAACATCAAGCGGCCCCGGCGGGTCAGGCGCAAAGCGACCCCAGAGAGGTGTCCTTTGGCGCGGGCTGTATTTGTCCGATCCTTATCGGTGCGAGCCGTATGAGAGCGAAGCATATTGGTGGGGACCTGAGATGAGGTGGTCATGGGGAAAAACCTCCTGTTTCGAACCTGTGTTCTATTTCTAGCACATATCTTCGACTCGTGGCCAGACACTCGCATATATCTATGGAATCTTTCTGCGATTTCGAGTAGCCTGACCGTAATGTTCGAAGTGACTTTCGATGACGTTCCCTATTCAACGGGGAGGGTCTGACACGAAAGTCCGTCACAGGGAGGACCGGCACATGGCGGCACCGGAGACCGATGAAGCACCAGCACTGACTGAGCGTCAGCGCCAGATCGTCAATGTCATCCAGAAGTCTCTGGCTGAGCGCAGCTATCCGCCGTCTATGCGGGAGATTGGAGATGCCTGCGGTCTTGCCTCGCTCTCATCGGTGACGCACCAGCTGGCTCGACTTCAGCAGCTCGGTTACCTGCGACGCGTCCCGGGTAAACCTCGCGCCATGGAGGTCATTCGTGACTCGTCTGGACGTCTGCTGGCCACCGAGAACAGCAGCAGCGATTCAGCACAGTCTCGCGGCCAGGGCGCCGAGGACGAGACCGTGATCCAGCTGGACGCCTACCGCACTGATAGCGATAGCCGTGTCTCAGAGGTGCCTTTGGTAGGACGCATTGCCGCTGGTGGTCCCATCCTTGCCGAACAGAACGTGGAAGAAGTCATGCCGCTGCCTCGCCAGATCACTGGTGAGGGCGAGCTCTTCATGCTTCAGGTGCGCGGCGATTCCATGATTGAAGCTGGAATCTTCGAAGACGACTGGGTTGTGGTCCGCCGTCAGCAGGATGCTGATAACGGGGACATTGTGGCCGCTCTCCTCGAGGACGAGGCCACTGTCAAGACCCTCAAGCGTCGTGATGGTCATCAGTGGTTGCTGCCGCAGAACCGCATGTACGAGCCAATTCTGGGCGACGACGCCACGATTATGGGCAAGGTCGTCACCGTACTGCGGAGTCTGAGCTAGCCCTCGCGGAGTCGGGCTAGGGCACCGCGAGCGACCTTTTGGTCAGTAGTGGCCCAGAAGTCCGGCATGGACTTCTTCAAGAATCCGCCGTAACGCGCAGTTGCTAACCGCGAATCCAATACTGCGAGTACGCCTCGGTCCTCTGCGGTGCGGATCAATCGCCCTGCGCCCTGGGCCAATCGGATGGCTGCATGGGTGGCAGAGACCTGCATGAATCCATTGCCGCCAGCTCGGGCCGTCTCCTGACTGCGGGCGTTGGTCAGCGGATCATCGGGCCGCGGGAACGGAATCCGGTCAATAACTACCAGCCGGCAGGACCGACCTGGAACATCAACGCCCTGCCACAGGCTCATAGTGCCGAAAAGGCAGGTCTCTTCATCCTCTGCGAACTGCCGCACTAGGGCAGACATGGTCGCGTCCCCCTGGCAGAGGATCGGGACATCCATCTTGGTGCGCAGTTCCTCTGCGGCTCCTTCGGCAGCTCGCCGCGAGGAGAACAGCGCAAGAGTTGCGCCTCCTGAGGCTTCGATCAGCCCTGCCAGCTCCTCGCGCTGGACATCCTGGGTTTTCAGTGACGGCGCCGGGAGGTGCTTCGCCACATACAACATTCCCTGGCGCGGATAGTCGAATGGGCTGCCGACATCAATGCCCTCCCACGCCGGGGCTGATTCGCCCTTCAGGCCAAGCTGGCCGGCTACCGGATCGAAACTGTCACCGATAGTCAGTGTCGCCGACGTGAGCACTACGGTGCGTTCCCCGAAGAGTCCCTCCCGGAGACGGCCGGCCACCGAGGTCGGTGCCACATAGATGATGGGCGGCTCGGAAATATCAGCCTCCCGATACCCCTGCCCCGGTGTGAATGTTCCAGGGCGGGACAACCAGATCACATCCGGGGTCTCCCCCGCATCCAGCATCCGGTTGGCAGTATCCATCACCGCCTGCAGACGTGAACGCGCCGTAGTGCGGCCAATATCTGCTTCACCGTCACCCGAGGGCTTGGAATCAGAGAGCGCAGTCCGGGCAGCATTTCTAGCCAGCTCAACGGCCTGGAGCTGTTGTTCGTTCATTCCGGTCGGTCGCCGCGGGGTGCTCACCAACAGACCGGACTCGGCAGCGCCGAAAGCCGTCTCCACGGCCGATGCGGCGGCCTGCAGAGCATCGACGCTGATGGCGGTATGCCTTCGCGCGGAACTGGCGGCAGCCTGGATCATCTGCGCCGAGAGCTGTGCAGTCACCGCAGAGGTGACCCGCTCGGCCATCTCATGAGCCTCATCGATGATGACCGCATCATGCTCAGGCAAGACCTCCAACCCCTCGAAGGCATCAATAGCGAGCATCGCGTGGTTGGTAACCACCAAGTCCGCGTCAGCGGCGTCGCGTCGCGCCAGCTCCGAGAAACACTCCTCGGCCATCGGGCATTTACGTGGGCCGATGCAGTCCACCGCGTTGACCGACACCTGACGCCAGGCTTGATCTGTGACACCGTCGGGCAGGTCGTCGCGATCTCCGGTGTCTGTGGTCTCAGCCCATTCGCGCAGCATGACCACCTCTTTGCCCAGCCGTGAGGTGGGTTCGAAGGTGGTCACACCGTCGGTAGGCTCCACGGCCGCGGCGAAAAGGGCTTCCTGATCGTCGTCGCCCTCGGGGAATCCGCCGGCCAGTTTCTGCTTACACAGGTAGTTGGCCCTGCCCTTGATCAGGGCGACCTCCACAGGGCGCGGCAGCTCAGGCTCAATGCTCTCCAGCAGACGCGGCAGGTCCCGACCCATGATCTGGGCCTGCAGGGCAAGAGTCGCGGTGGAGACCACAACGGGTTTGTCAGCCTCCACCGCATGGGCCACTGCAGGCACCAGATAGGCCATGGATTTACCAGTACCGGTACCGGCCTGAACCAGCAGATGCTTTCGACGACGCAACGCAGTTGCCACTCGTCGCGTCATCTCCACCTGCCCCTCACGCCGACTGCCGTCGAAGGCGTCTACTGCTGTGGTGAGCAGTTCTTCAGCTCGGTCAGCAGCGGGGCTGATCTCAGCAGGGCGCGCGGTAGAAGTGGAAGCCGAAGTCACGCTCCTAGTCTTTCACCTGGTACTGACTCAGTTCCGCGGCAAGGCTCGGACGCACCAGTACATGAATCCTGGTGCCCTCCTCCTGGTAATCCGTGGAGAGAATCTCGGCGTCCTCAGCGTGCAGGCGCGAGACAACCTCGCCGTCGGCATAAGGCACCAACAGCTGCAAAGGCACTGTGGGACGTGGGATGGAGTCACTGATCAGTTGCTTCAGCTCGTCAATACCCTGACCCGTATGGGCGGAGACCACAATGGCATGCGGCTCGCGACGCCGGATCCGATCGATCACATGCGACTCGGCGGCGTCAGCCTTATTCAGCACGATAATCTCATCGACTTCGTGGGCGTCCACCTCGGCCAGCACTTTGCGCACGGCAGTTATCTGGCTTTCGGGCTCCGGGTGGGAGGCGTCAACAACATGCAGGATCAGATCCGCGTCGGCGACTTCTTCCAGGGTGGAGCGGAATGCCTCCACGAGCTGCGTGGGCAGCTGCCGAACGAACCCGACCGTGTCAGAGAGCGTGTATCCGATGCCATCAGGGGTCACGGCTTTACGCGTGGTGGGATCCAGGGTGGCGAACAACGCGTTCTCCACCAGCACCCCGGCGTCGGTGAGGCGGTTCAGCAGGGAGGACTTGCCCGCGTTGGTGTACCCGGCAATGGCCACCGACGGCACAGCGTTGCGCTTACGGTTAGCCCGCTTGGCATCACGGGCTGGCTTCATACCAGCAATCTCGCGGCGCAGTTTGGCCATGCGCTGGTTGATGCGCCGACGGTCCAGCTCGATCTTCGTCTCACCGGGGCCGCGGGAACCAATGCCGCCGCCGGCAGCGCCGACTCGACCACCGGCCTGACGGGACAGTGACTCACCCCAGCCACGGAGGCGAGGCAGCATGTACTCCATCTGGGCCAGCTCCACCTGGGCTTTACCCTCACGGGACTTCGCGTGCTGGGCAAAGATATCCAGGATCAGGCCGGTGCGGTCGATAACCTTGACCTTCACGATGTCTTCAAGACCTCGGCGCTGGGAGGGGGCCAGCTCGGAGTCGACAATGACAGTGTCGGCGCCGAGTTCAGCGACCGCTTCTTTGATCTCTACCGCTTTGCCGGAGCCGAAGAAGGTGCCCGGGTCGGGCTTGCCGCGACGCTGGATGAACCCGTCAAGCACTGTGGAACCGGCAGTCTCGGCCAGTGCCGCGAGCTCGCGCAGCGAATACTCGGCTTCGGTGATGGTTCCTTCAGTCCACAGCCCGGCCAGGACCACCCGTTCTAGGCGCAGCTGCCGGTACTCGACCTCGGTGACGTCTTCAAGTTCTGTGGAGAGGCCCTCCACGCGGCGCAGTGAGCGGCGCTCGAAGAGGTCGTACTGCTCGCCGTCGTGTTCGGTGTGGGCATCGGAGTCAGCAAGTTCGCGGGCTCGATCACCCAGGATCGAAAGACGACGCTGCCTGGCGTCCTCATTGAGGTGTTCTTGATCAGCGACGAAGCGGGTCGCCTTGCCGTCGGTGTTGGCCTCATCTGCCGCGAGGATGCGGGCGATAGTGGCATCAATGCTCGACTGAGCGTTGTCTTTTTCTGAGTTCTTATATTCAGTCATAAATCCTCGGGGACCCGGATCGGGGTCCAAATAGTTAAAGGGATTCGGACAAGCTCAACCGGCGGCTTACTTCAGAGCCCGGGAGCAATTTCCAGTGAGGTGTTTCAGCCGCGGGGGCGGGCAAACACGGTGTGACGAATCCACATGTATTCTAGTATCGCACATCAAGCCAGTATTGGACAGGGGGAATCCGCATCGAACAGGTGCGGAGGATACGATCTCTTAGGTGAGCTCCTCGCACTATTTCTCCCCAGATCCAGCCGCTCCGATGCAGCGCCGCACTATCCCGGTCACCCTTGAGGGTCGGGACGTTCACGTCACCACCGCCGGCAGCATCTTCTCCCCTGACGGCCTGGATAAGGGCACCGCGGTGCTACTGCACCACGTTCCGGACCCTGCAGCCGGAGGCAATCTGCTTGATATCGGCTGCGGGTGGGGCCCGATCGCCTTGAGCATGGCAATGCGCTCCCCCGAGGCCGAGGTGTGGGCGGTGGATGTCAATGACCGGGCGCGCACCCTCTGTGCCGAGAACGCCGCAGCGCTGGATCTGCCTCAGGTCAGAGTCCACGCCCCAGAGGATGTTCCCGACGACGTCCGGTTCAGCACGATCTGGTCCAATCCTCCTATCCGGGTGGGCAAAGCGGTGCTGCATGAACTGCTTCAGACATGGCTCCCCCGATTGGAACCTGGTGGCACCGCGTGGCTGGTGGTGCAGAAGAATCTAGGAGCAGACTCACTTCAAAAGTGGATGAGCAGCATGCTCGCCGATATTGATAGCGAATTCCTTGTCGACCGACCAGAGACGGATAAAGGATTCCGGCTGCTGCGAGTCCGCCGGGGCCACCCACAGTGACACTGGAACAGCTGGCCGAGCTTCCCATCGCCGAGCTTGAAGAGGCGGTGATCTTCTCCGAGTGGCGCGAGCTGCGCCGGGCGTCCACACGATCGCTGACGCGCACAGCTGCGCTGATGACGGCACTGAATTACGAGCCCACGCAGCCGCCCCATCAGGTGATCGGCGTCGTGGGCTCCAAAGGTAAGGGAACGGCAGCCGCCTATGCCTCGGCGGCACTGGCCGGTCTCGGCTACCGGGTGGGGACAGTCATGAGTCCCGGAGCGGTGTCCAATGCGGACCGAATCCGGATTGCCGGGCGGGTCGTTGAGGAGCCAGTACGCCGTCGGGTGCTGCTGCAGATCGAATCAGCGCGCAGGCAGCTACCGCCCGCGACAGCCGAGTCCGGGTATTTGGCACCGACTGGACTGTTCCTGCTGATGGGGATGCTGATCTTCGCCCAGGAGGGCATCGACGTGGCCGTGGCAGAAGCTGGAATCGGTGGTGCCTCCGATGATCTCTCGCACTGGCCTCTCAAGGGTGTGGTCGCCACCGGGATCTTTGCGGAGCACCTGGAGATCCTTGGCCCCACGGTGGCCGACGTCGCCCGTGATAAGGCCTCGGTGGTCACCTCCAGCACGCGATTCTGCGTGAGTTTCCCGCAATCTGCAGAAGTCGCACAGATTCTCATCCAGCGGTGCAGCAGCCGTGAGGCCGTGCTTCTGGAGTCCGGTCCCTGGGAGTACCGAATGGTCGAGCACCTGCCGGCCGGCTTTGGCCGCACCAATGCGGCTCTCGGTGTGGCCGCAGCGCGCGCCCTCCACGGGGTGGTCGGGGCTGAGCAGGAGGCCGACCTGTTGGCGGCGCTGCGCTCCGTGCAGTATCCGGGCAGGCTGTCTTTGCATCGATTCGGTGAGCAGGAGTGCGTGGTGGACTCAGCTGTTTCAGCTGCGGGCTTGGATGCGGCGCTGGATTATTGCCGGCAGACCTGGGGGCATCAGGACCACCAGGTGCTGGTGTGCCTGCCGCCGTCGAAGGACCTTGCTGGTTTCATTCAGCGACTGCGGCAGTTCCCGGGCCGCAAGGTCTTCGTGGAGATTCCGGGGGCTTATACCGGCATGCCTGAGCGCGATGCCTGGCCCTGGGAGTGGGTCACCGATGACCAGCTGGATTCACTGCTGCGCCAGGGTCATACTTTGGCGGCGGGGACCGTACTGTTCACCTCGCTGGTGCTGCGCACCCTTCGCGTCGACGCCGAGCGGCTCTTCCTGGCCTGAGGTCCTCAGTGCATTGTGCCGGTGTAGACCAGCTCAGCTGGACCGGCGAGTTCCACTTCCTCGGCGCCGTCAGGCCGGGCACGGAAACGGACCGTCACTTCCCCGCCGGGCACGCCCACCTTCCACGTATCGACGCCGTCGCCGGCCGCCCACACGCGGACAGCCGCTGCGGCGGCACACGCGCCGGTGCCGCAGGACAGGGTCTCCCCCACGCCTCGTTCGTGGACTCGCATACTGACGCGTCCCACTCCGGTCTCCACCAGAGGTTCGGCAGGTACCACGAACTCCACATTGGTGCCGTGAGGCGGAACAGGCTCCACCTTCGGGGCCTGGTGCAGGTCGAGCCGCTGCAGGGACGCCGTATCTGGCAATGCGACCACAGTGTGCGGGTTCCCCATAGAGATGCTGAGGGCAGGTCGCGGGTCCTCCAGGCCGGCTGCCTGGACCAGTGAATCGCTGGCCCGTTCCGCCGCCATTTCCGGGTCGATGAAGGACCAGATGCCCATGCCGATGGCATAGCCTTCCGGCACTTTCTGCACAGTCTTGAGCCCACCGCGGGTCAGCACCGGGAGGCTTCCGCCGTCCTCCAACTCCGCGTAGCCATTGCTGAGCAGGAAATGAGCGAAAGCCCGCACACCATTGCCGCACATCTCGGCGATGGACCCGTCGCCGTTGCGGTAGTCCATGAACCACAGCGGCGCCTGCTCGGTGCTGGTCAGCCCGACGGCCTCCAGCGCGTCGCGACCTTCATCAAAGGCATGAGCGGGTACCGCACGGATGAGCCCATCTGCACCAACGCCGAGGTGGCGGTCGCACAGTTGCGCCACACGTTCGGGGCTAAGTGTGATGCCCCCTGCGGGGTCGGCGATCATGACGAAGTCATTGCCGGTGGCGTGGGCTTTGGTGAACTCCATAGTCATAGTCAACCACCTGCTGTCTCAATAGCTTCCAGGGCTGAATCCAGGAGATCCTCGGCCGGGGCCTGCAACCATGTGATGCGCGGGTCGGCACGGAACCAGGTTTCCTGACGGCGGGCGAACTTTCGGGTCGCCACGATGGTCTCTTCCACTGCCTGTTCCAGGCTCAATGCCCCATCGAGGACACGGAGGCACTGCTGGTACCCGATGGCCTGACCTGCGGTGCGTCCCTCGCGCAGTCCGGCCTGCTCAAGGCGCTTGACCTCATCGAGGAGCCCCTGTTCGCGCATCAGGTGAACCCGCTCAGCGATCCGCTGATGCAGCAGTCCCCGCTCCACATTGAGCCCCAACTGCACCACCGGCGTCATCTCCGGGTGATAGACCCGCTGCGGCATGAATGAGGTAAAGCTGCGTCCACTGATTTCGGCGACTTCAAGGGCACGCACTAGTCGGCGGTCGTCTCGAATCACACTGGCCGATTCTGGATCGGTGCGGCGTAGTTCATCGCGCAGCACCGCAGCCCCCTCCTGCTCCAGCCGGTCTTGTAAGCGTTGACGCACCGCAGGGTCTGTGGGTGGGAATTCAATGTCATCGATGGCAGCGCGGATGTAGAGACCGGAACCTCCGACAAGGATCGGAGTCTTATCGCGTGAGCGGACCTCAGTGATCTTTTCGCGGGCCTGTTGCTGGAAAGTGGCCACTGAGGCCTCTTCACTCAGGTCTAGTGTGTCGAGAAGGTGGTGCGGCACCGATCGACGTTCCTGGTCGGTGACTTTTGCGGTGCCGATATCCATGCCGCGATAGAACTGCATGGAATCGGCATTGATGACTTCGCCGTGGAGGCGGTCCGCGAGATCAATCGCCAGCCCGGACTTGCCGGAGGCAGTGGGACCTACGACGACGAGAAGCGGTGGTGTCCCTACAGCTGAGTCCATCACCGGCTGATGCCGACTGCCGGGCGCAGGGCGGGCATCCCCAAAGAGACGGCACCGGGCTTGGCTCCTTCGACCTGGGTTGTTCCCACTCCACAAGAATCAGCCTGCCAGCGGTCCCAGGCGTCACCGGCACGGGAGCGGCGCAATGAATACTGCTCGAGCTGGGGGTCTGAGACCAGGTGGAATCCTGCTGCTTCAGTGATCGGCACGGAGACAAAATCACCCGGCCGGGGCGTGGCAGCACCGTCTGGGACGGAGAAGTGGACCAGTCGGTTATCTGCTGCCCGGCCGGAGAGCCGACCCGTGCTGGCCCCCTTGGATCCGGAATCGGCAGTGACCAGCAGTTCCTGTGTGGTACCGATAAGGGCGGCGTTTTCTTCTGCGGAAATCCTGTCCTGAAGGGCTACGAGGCGTTCGAATCGTTCTTGGACGATCTTCTTCGGGATCTGTTCATCCATCGTGGCCGCTGGGGTGCCCGGACGCGGTGAGTACTGGAAGGTGAAGGCACTGGAGAAGCGGGACTGCTCAACCACGCGCATGGTGTCTTCGAAGTCTTCCTCGGTCTCGCCGGGGAAGCCCACGATGATGTCCGTAGTCACTGCCGCATGCGGGATACGTTCGCGAACTTTCTCCAGGATGCCCAGGAACTTCTTCCCGCGGTAAGAGCGTCGCATGACTTTCAGGATTCGGTCCGAGCCAGACTGCAGGGGCATGTGCAGCTGCGGCATGACGTTTGGCGTCTCAGCCATCGCGTCGATGACGTCATCGGTGAAGCTGGCCGGATGCGGGCTGGTGAATCGCACGCGTTCCAAACCTTCGATGTCACCGCAGGCTCGCAGCAGCTTCGCGAATGCTTGGCGGTCGCCGAATTCCACACCGTAAGTGTTGACGTTCTGCCCCAGCAGGGTGACTTCAACCACGCCGTCGTCGACCAGCGCTTGCACCTCTGCCAGGATCTCCCCGGGGCGGCGGTCGCGCTCTTTGCCTCGCAGGGAGGGAACGATGCAGAACGTGCACGTGTTGTTGCAGCCCACGGAGATCGACACCCAGCCCGAATGCACGGACTCGCGCTTGGTTGGCAGGGTGGAGGGAAAGGTCTCAAGAGATTCAAGAATCTCGATGGAAGCTTCAGCATTGTGCCGAGAACGCTGCAGCAAAGTAGGGAGTGAACCGATGTTATGGGTGCCGAAGACCACATCGACCCAGGGTGCTTTTTCCAGGACCGCGTTCTGGTCCTTCTGCGCGAGGCAACCGCCGACGGCGATCTGCATTCCCTGGTGCTTGGCCTTGATCGGCTTCAGCTGCCCGAGGTTCCCGTAGAGGCGGTTATCGGCGTTCTCCCGGACAGCGCAGGTGTTGAAGACGACAAGGTCTGCCTGTTGTCCCTGCTCGGCCGGTACATAGCCGGCATCTTCAAGCAGCCCCGAGATCCGCTCCGAGTCGTGGACATTCATCTGGCACCCAAAAGTGCGCACCTCGTAGGTGCGTTCAGTGTGCTGTGTGTCAGGGCGTTCCAGAAGGGTCTCAGTCATGGCTCAACTCAATGCGGGTTCGGGTGCTTCAGTGCTCGGCAATTCTACCGGCTTCGCGCGTCGAGCTCTTCGCGCACCAGGCTGAACGCGGCGCCCGGGCTGTGCCCCCTGCGGGCGAGCATGCCCACCAGTCGGCGCGTGAGCTTGTCACGCTCCTTGCGGTCTTCAACACTGTGCGCCGGAGGGACAACCACGCCGCGGAGCTTAGCGGCGATGAGTTCCCGCGCTGCTGCTGTCTCATCATCGGCGCTGAGCTGCTCAAGGGCCTCCCCGGCATCTGCTTCGCTGATGCCTTTATCGCGCAGTTCGCGCTTCAGGGCCGCACTGCCAAGGCCTTTGGTCTCATGCCGCGTGCGTACCCACATCCGGGCAAACTCGCGGTCATTGACGAGGTGGACTTCTTCCATACGGTCTAGCACAGCGGTGAGTGTCTCCTCGCTGAACTCACGTTCCCGTAATGCCTGCGCCAGCTGGTGGCGGGATTTAGGCGAGCCTGTGAGCTTACGCAGAACCACTGCCCGAGCCTTGGCGTACTGATCCTCCCGAGAGGCACTGGATGCCTTGTTGAAGTCAGGTTCGGCTGCCGGTGCAGCAGAGCCAGACCCGGCCGGTTCGGCGTCGGCGGTACTGCCCTGTGGTGCAGCGTCGACGGTCCCCTGCGGTTCAGTGTCGGCTGTGATCCCCTGCGGTTCGGTATCCGCTGGGCTGCCCTGTGGTTGCGTGGCGCTGTCCTGTGGTGCGGGGTCAAAGAGATCCGAGGACAACTCTCCCGCCTCGAGCTTGGCCAGAGTCTCGCGGAGGGCATCCAGCTTCTGCTGCTGCCCTCCGCGGTCATCCTGCATACTCATGACTCCGACCCTAGGCGTCTACGGCCTTCAGAGCCGGGCCATCGGTATCCTCGGCAGGCTTGATGATGCCGAGCTTTTCCTTGATCCGGCGTTCGATCTCATCAGCCAAGTCCGGATTGTCCTTGAGGAACTGCCGAGCTTTCTCTTTGCCCTGACCGAGCTGGTCACCGTCATAGGTGAACCAGGCACCGGATTTCTTCACCATTCCGTGCTCTACGCCCATATCGATCAGTCCACCTTCTCGGGAGATGCCCTCGCCGTAGAGGATGTCGAACTCAGCCTGCTTAAACGGCGGCGCCATCTTGTTCTTCACGATCTTGGCGCGAGTACGGTTGCCCACAGCATTAGTGCCCTCTTTGAGGGTTTCGATACGCCGAACATCAACACGCACAGATGCATAGAACTTCAAGGCCTTACCGCCGGAGGTGGTCTCCGGTGAGCCGAAGAAGACACCGACCTTCTCACGCAGCTGGTTGATGAAGATCGCGGTAGTCTTGGTCTGGGCCAGGCGTCCGGTGATCTTTCGCAGCGCCTGGGACATCAGCCGAGCCTGCAGGCCCACATGGCTATCACCCATCTCACCCTCGATCTCAGCGCGCGGCACAAGAGCTGCCACCGAGTCGATCACCACAATGTCCAGCGAGCCTGAAGAGACCAGCATGTCCATGATCTCCAGCGCCTGCTCGCCGGTATCCGGCTGCGAGACCAGCAGCGCATCAGTGTCCACACCAAGCTTCTCGGCATAGGAAGGGTCAAGGGCGTGCTCAGCATCGATGAATGCTGCAATACCGCCATTGCGCTGGGCATTAGCCACCGCATGGAGAGCCACGGTGGTCTTACCGGAGGACTCAGGACCGTAGATCTCCACCACGCGACCGCGTGGGAAACCCCCAATGCCCAGTGCCACGTCCATGGCAATCGAAGAGGTAGGGATTGCTTCGATCGGCGCGCGGGTCTCATCCCCGAGGCGCATCACCGAACCCTTGCCGTATTGCTTGTCGATCTGCGACAGTGCAGCTTCCAGCGCCTTCTGCCGGTCGCCGCTCTGCTTATTCGGATTGACTGCCATGTTTCACCTCACGGGTCTTGAGTGATGCGACCTGCGCACCGATGCTCGATACATGTTTAAGGCTACTGAGAGCCTCGGACATGTTGATGGGCCACTGTCCTACTGTGGAGAGAAACACCATCGGGCCACGTATTACTGCTCTGGGGAAAACTGTACCCTTGATCGAACACAGTTTCGATAGTGTGCTGCGCGTGTCTCGAATCAGTCTCGCTTGGGAGGCCGATCTTTGCCGAACCGGCGCTCCTCAGGAATGTCCTGCTGGATGCACAGCGCCTCCCATACCTCGCGCGGAGACACTCCCGCAGCCAGGGCCTGCTTGGCAGTGAGCTGGTACCGGGAGATCACCAGCTCCCCGGCCAGCACGTGAGCATAGGATGCGCCGAATTCGTCCTCCATCAGCGTCCAGAACCGCGACTCCCTCACTGAGCTGCTCCATCGGCCTCAGCCCGCCCGGGCGTTGGGCTGCGCGGGGCGTCGTCGTACTCTGCGTAGGTCCGGTTGAGCTTGGACAACAGTCCCGAGAGGGTCTGAATCTCCTCCAACGTCCAGGGACTCAGCATGTCCAGGTAACGCTCCGAGCGCTCCTTCTGGGCCGCTTCTAGGCGCTCGCGCCCTTCCTCAGTCAAGGAGATGACCAGCGCGCGCCCGTCGTCGGGATCTGCTTTCTTGGTGATGAAACCGCGCTCAGCCAAAGTGCTCAGCTGACGGGAAAGAGTCGGCTTGCCGATGCCCAGATGCCGCGAGATAGTCGTCATTCGCTGCGGACCGTTAGTCTGCAGGGTCGAGAGCACCGAATAGGATGCAGGCTCAATCTCCGGATCGATCCGTTGCGCCAGCTGAATAGCATTATGGCGGCGGCGGACGAACAGCCTGTAGAACTCCTCCTGGAGCTCCTTGACTTTGGCACGGCGGTCGGTCGATGTCATGCGTGCCAGTCTAAGCGGAAGTGAAACGGCCGCCCGCTTTCACGGACGGCCGCCTTCGAACATCAGTAGGAGACGAGCTCCTCGTGACCGAACTCGCGCTGGAATTCGGTGGGCACTGTATCCGGCACTGTCAGGCCCTCGGCTGTAGCGATGCGCTCAGCAACCTGGAAGAGCATGACCGCAAGCGGCACATTCAGCGCCGTGCAGATAGATGCCAACAGTTCAGAGGAGGCTTCCTTCTGTCCGCGCTCCACTTCTGAAAGGTAGCCCAGAGATACTCGGGCATCGTGGGACACATCACGCAGGGTGCGACCTTCGGACTGACGAATGCTTCGCAGCACGTCACCAATCTCTTGACGCAGGACCACTCCCTTGGACTCTCGGGTGTCCGCTCCGGCGGCACCATCAACGTCCATGTCCTTCCAACGGGTGACTCCGTTGACGGTGACTGGCTGTCGAACCATGGAAATCGCTCCTTTAAGATTCATGCGTCTCGCCTAAGAAACAACTGACCTGCCCGCCGTTTTGTTCCCCACTCTAGCTAAGAACCGGCGCTGGCGGGCAGTCCCGCCGGTTCGGTCAGCAGAAAATCCTCCACTAGTTTCAACGCTCCCTGCACTGAAGCCTTTCGGATCTCGACCCGCATCTGGTCAGGATCAGCCGAAGGGTCCAGATGCAGCAGCAGTGCACCGGCCAGCCACTGCTGCGATATGTCCTGGTCAATCCGGTCACAGCCCTGCGGAAGGCTCAGGCCCAGCCGCTGAACAGCATCCTCACGGCAGGCAATGCCCAGATAGACGGTGCCGACGTCCTTACCTTGGTGCGGCGCAGGCCCGGCCACCCCGGTGGTTGAAATGCCGATATCAGTTCCGCAACGTTCTGCTGCTCCCTGAGCCATCGAAGCCGCCACAATGGGATCAACGGCGCCACGGGTCTCCAGAAGATCCGCCGAGACCTTCAGCACGTGCTCCTTAACCTGGTTGCTGTAAGCGATCACCCCGCCTAGCAGCGCCTGGCTTGCACCAGGCACATCCGCAATACGGGCAGCCAGGGAACCGGCTGTCAGAGATTCGGCGGTGGCCAGAGTCAGACCGCGGTGGGCGCAGCGCTGGACGATCTCTACCGGGTCGGTACTGGATTCGGCCTCCTCGGCCACCTTCTGCGCGTCTCCTTCAACAGGCATGGACCCAAGCCTAGACCCGAAGTCCGCACAGTTGCTGAGAACGTCAGCGACGTCGACGCGGAGTCAGTCGCCACGGGAACGTAGCGCAGCCGCCCGCATCCGCAGCGCCGAGATCAGATAGTCAACGCCGGTCACCACGGTCACCACAGCGGCCAGATCCATGATCCAGAACGCAATATCGGCCAGCCAGGGGGCAATAACCACAAGCGGCAGCAACATCAGCTGCAGGCCTGCAGACTGCAGCACTGTCTTCAGCTTCCCGCCCCGTGATGCCGGCATGACCCCGTAACGAATAACGGCCATCCGCAGCACCGTCACACTGATTTCGCGTACCAAGATCACGATGGTGACCCACCAGTGCAGCTCACCCAAGAGCGAGAGCATCACCAAACCTGCACCGATCAGCAGCTTATCGGCGATGGGATCAGCGATTTTGCCGAAGTCGGTGACCAGATTTCTCGCCCGCGCTAAGTCGCCGTCGATCTTGTCGGTGATCATCGCCGCAGCGAAGACACCGGCTGCAGCCCAGCGCCACGGGCCGTTCTCCGCGGCGAAGGCTTCTTCAGTACCGGCAGTGTCAAGGAGCAGGAACCAGATAAAAACCGGTACCAGCGCGATGCGCACCATGGTGAGAATATTGGCGATGTTCCACAGGGGAGCTTGCTGAGGTGTGGTCACGTGGGAGTCAATGTCCTTATCGTCCGGTCAGCTGCCAGGCATCTTCAGAGCTGGTGTTCTCGTGACCGTCATAGTACTCCTGCGCCTGGGGCAGCCCAGCAGTCCGAGCGGCCATATCCCTGGCGATGAGGTCCTCCCCCCAGTCCTGCTGCGGGTTCTGCGCAGTGCTGTACTCCGCTCCGGACTCGGCGTCGGGTTCGGCTGCTGACGGGCTGCTGCTCTGCGCCGGGCTGTAGTCCTGGCTGTACTCCTGGTCAGCCTGCGCGGGCTTCTCGGCAGGCACCGAGCGGCCGGGTTCGCGTTTGACCACATCATGCTCATAGGGGGCTTCGGCATCATCCTCGGCGGACGATGGCCCCTCCCCCTTGATAGTGGCAAGCACCTCCGGCAGCTCCTCCGGGGTGACCAGCACGTCGCGGGCCTTGGATCCTTCGGAGGGGCCGACCACGCCGCGGGACTCCATGAGGTCCATGAGGCGACCAGCCTTGGCGAAACCAACGCGCAGTTTGCGCTGCAGCATGGAGGTTGAGCCGAACTGGGTGGTGACCACCAGTTCGGTGGCCGCCAGCAACAGCTCGAGATCATCGCCGATATCCTCGTCGATCTCCTTCTTGCGCGCAGTCTCCTTGGGCACCACATCCTCGCGGTACTGGGCCTTGAGCTGGGACTTCACATGGTCGACGACGGCGTGCACTTCCGACTCATTGACCCAGGCGCCCTGGACGCGCATCGGCTTGGACATGCCCATGGGCAGGAAGAGCGCGTCGCCCTGGCCGAGCAGCTTCTCCGCACCCACGGAGTCCAGCACCACGCGCGAATCAGTTGCCGATGAGGTGGCGAAGGCCATCCGGGAGGGCACATTGGCCTTAATCAGGCCGGTGACCACATTGACGGAGGGGCGCTGGGTAGCCAGCACCAGGTGGATGCCGGCAGCGCGGGCCAGCTGAGTGATGCGGACGATCGAATCCTCGACGTCGCGCGGGGCCACCATCATCAGATCTGCCAGCTCATCCACGATCACCAGCAGGTAGGGGTAGGGGCGCAGCACCCGCTTGGAGTCCGGGGGCAGCTGAATCTTGCCTGCTCGCACCGCCTTGTTGAAGTCATCGACGTGCTTATAGCCGAAGTGGGCCAGATCGTCGTAGCGGTTGTCCATCTCTTTGACCACCCACTCCAGGGCCTCTGCGGCCTTCTTGGGGTTGGTGATGATGGGGGTGATCAGGTGAGGGATGCCCTCATAGGCGGTCAGTTCCACACGTTTGGGGTCCACCATGACCATGCGGACCTCATCCGGGGTGGCCCGCATCAGCACCGAGGTCACCATGGAGTTGATGAACGCAGACTTACCAGCACCGGTGGCGCCGGCAACCAGCAGATGCGGCATCTTGGCGAGGTTGGCCACTACGTAGCCGCCCTCGACGTCCTTGCCCACACCCATCACCATGGGGTGCTCGGTCTTGCGCGCAGCGTTGGAACGCAGCACATCCCCTAGGGATACCACCTCTTTGTCCCGGTTGGGGATCTCGATGCCGATGGCGGATTTGCCCGGAATAGGGCTGAGAATACGAACCTCGGGGCTCTTCACCGCATAGGAGATGTTCTTCTCCAGGTTAGTAACTTTCTCCACCTTGGTGCCCGGTGCCACCTCGATCTCGTACCGGGTCACAGTGGGTCCACGGGAGAATCCGGTGACCTCGGCATCGACCTTGAACTGCTGGAAGGTGTTGTCCAGCGCTTCGACGATCTCCGCATTGGCCTCGGAATGCTCCTTAGGCGGCGGGCCTGCCGGCAGCATGGACTGATCCGGCAGGGTGTAGGTGACGTCCCCGGAGAGCTCCAGCTGTTCGCTGCGGGCGGGGAAATCCGTAGGTGCTGCCGGTGCCTCCGGCGTGGAAACCGGCTTGGGTGTAGAAACAGGCGCAGCAGCAGAGCGCTCCGGTTCTTCCTCCGGCTCAGCGACACCTGCGGCGCGCTTGATCTCGGCGATCTCCTGTTCCTGCTTCGTGGGGCGCTTCACACCCGGGCGCAGTCGCGGTGCCGCCTTGGTCTCGGCGGTTTCTGCCGCAGGCTCGGTGAGCACCGAACTTTCATACGCGCCCTCGGCGGCAGCATCGGCTTCACCTTCACCGGATCCACTGGCGTGGGTGTCGATATCAAAGACCTCGGTGGGCTGGGTGGCGGCCCGGGCGTCGTCGTTCTTCTTCCCGGCCAGGCCACCAGTGGCGATCTTGGCCAGCAGCGAAGTTCCGGACTCTTCCGGCTCAACGGCAGCTTTCTTGGCCCGACGCGGGCGCGGGGCAGGTTCATCCTCAGCCTGACGCTGCTGGGATTCCCCACCGGAGGGCAGGTCTTCGTAGTCCCGGTACTGCGGTTGGCTGGCCTCGCCGATGACGTAATTGCGGGCCACGGCAATCCGCTCCGGGATGCGTCGCACAGGGGTGTCGGTGAGCACCAGCAGACCAGCTGCCAGGGTCAGGCTCAAGAAGATCCACACCGGATACTGAGTGATGAGCGAGGCGATGGGGGCCGCGACCAGGTAGCCCAGGATCCCGCCGGAGGTCAGCAGGTTAGCGAAGCCCCCGGTGTCTCCGGCCTCGAACATTTCGTTAATAGTGGGCATCCCGCCGGCAAGGTGGGACAGACCAGCAGCAGAAGCCAGGACGATGCTCAGGCCGATGGCGACGCGGCCGTTGGCTTCGTGCTCCTGCGGGGTTCGAAAGTAGCGCACAGCGGTGATCAGCAGCACCAGCGGCAGGATGACCGAGGCCCAGCCGAAGGTCCCGGCCGTGGCGCGGTGCACCACCGCAGAGATCCAGTGGTCCCAGTTGGCGGCACCCCACCAGTCGACCACAGCGGTCAGACCTGCCAGCAGGAAGAAGACCAGTCCCGCGCCGTCGCGCCGGTCATCAGGGTGGATCTTCACCTGCCGCCCGACGCTGCGCACTGAACTGCCCACCGGGGTAGCCAGGGCCAGCCAGATGCCGCGCAGGGCTGCAAAGAGCAGGTTGCCGCGCTCCTCGGGCTGTGCTGAGGAGTTTTTCGACGTCGTCGCGCGAGCCTTGGAAGAGGAGCTCTTCTTCGATCCGACGGCTCGCGAGGGGGAAGTACGTGTCGCCATGGTCCCCAACTTAGCCGCTGACACCCCCGATGTGTAGGACTCCACGCCGCAGCGGTCCGCATATCTGCGCCCCGTACGATAGCGCACAGGACCCTATCACCCACGCAGAAGGATCCCATGGCACTGCCGCGCGAATTCGAGATGACTGATCAGGAGCGCATTCGTCTCCACGACTTCTACCGGACACTGCACGCCCATCCAGAGCTCAGCATGCAGGAGCATCAGACGGCCGCACGGATAGAGACGGTCTTGAGCGAACTCGATGTTGAGCACTTTCGCTGCGCTGACACCGGCGTGGTGGCAGTGGTGCACAACGGAGAAGGCCCAGTGGTGGCGATGCGAGCGGATATGGACGGGCTGCCCATTGAGGAGAAGACTGGCCTGGAGTATGCCTCCCAGCAGCACGGGGTGCTGCCCAACGGGACACCCACCGCAGTCATGCACGGCTGCGGGCACGATACCCATGTGGCTTCCCTGCTAGGTGCCCTGCGGGTGCTGCTGCGCTGCCGAAGCAGCTGGAGCGGAACGCTGGTGCTGGTCTTTCAGCCCGGAGAAGAGACCGGGCAGGGCGCTCAGGCGATGATCGATGACCGGCTCTGGGACCGTGTTCCGCAGCCGCAGGTAGTCCTGGGACAGCACGTCTCCCCTGGTGAGGCCGGCACGGTGACCATGGCGATGGGCCCAGCGATGGCGGCTCTGGATTCGCTGAAGGTCACCGTCTACGGCAAACAGGCCCATGGCTCGCGGCCTCATCTGGGCATTGACCCCATTGTGCTCGGGGCAGCTATGGTGCTGCGCCTGCAGACCATCGTCTCCCGGGAGGTGGATGCCCATGATGCGGCGGTGGTCACCGTCGGTGTCTTCCAGGGCGGTGTGAAGGAGAACATCATCCCAGAGCAGGCGGAGTTCCAGGTGAATGTGCGCACCCTGACCGAATCAGTGCGCGAGCAGGTGCTGGCCGCCATCCACCGGATTATCCGAGCAGAGGCTCAGGCCTCAGGTGCGCCGGAGCCGGAGATTGAGCATTACGCTCAGCTTCCGGCCACTGTCAACGACGCCGAGGCCGCCGCCGAAGTCTTCGCCAGCCTGGGAGAAGCCCTGGGCGAGGAGAACGTGACTGTGGAGCGCCCGCGGATGGGTTCAGAGGACTTCGGACTGCTGGGCCGCGCCGCTGGTGTGCCCAGTGTGCTGTGGTTCTTCGGCAGCTCTGCGCCGGATGTGGTGAATCCACCGGGGAACCACTCACCGTATTTCGCACCGCTTCTGGAGCCTACGCTCAGCGCAGGGACTTACGCCATGACAGCGGCAGCCCTGCGCTGGTTAGCGTCTCATCGAGCCTGAGGTGCTCAGGTCTCGACTACCACCGGGACAATCATGGGCTTGCGCCGCAGCTTGCGGCTGACCCATGCCCCGATAGTGCGGCGAACCACCTGCTGGAGCTGGTGGGTGGTGTGTTCTTTGTTCTCCTGGATCGCCTCAGTGAGAGCCTGGGCAATCTTGGGCTTGATGCCCTTGAAGACCTCATCCTCCTCGGCGACACCACGTGCGTGGATATCCGGTCCGGCCACGATCTTGCCGGTCTGCCGGTTCACCACGGTCACCACGGAGATGAAGCCTTCTTCGCCCAACACACGCCGATCCTTAAGATCGGTGTCGGTGATCTCACCGATGGAGGATCCGTCCACATAGACGTAGCCGGCCTCGATCTGCCCCACCACCCGGGCGGTGCCGGCACGAAGGTCCACCACCGATCCGTCCTCGCACAGCAGCACGTTCTGTGCCGGCACACCGGTCTGTTCGGCCAGTTTGCCGTTGGCGATCAGGTGCCGGGTTTCACCGTGGACGGGCATGGCGTTCTTCGGCTTGAGGATGTTGTAGCTGTAAAGCAGCTCGCCCGCGGAGGCGTGTCCGGAGACGTGCACCTTGGCATTGTCCTTGTGAATGACGTCGGCGCCGAGCTTCATCAGTCCGTTGATCACCCGGTAGACCGAGTTCTCGTTACCAGGGATCAGTGAGGAGGCCAGGATGATGGTGTCCCCCTCCCCCACCTGGACCTGGTGATCGCCATTGGCCATCCGGGACAGGGCGGCCATCGGCTCACCCTGGGATCCGGTGGACATCAGCACCACCTTGTGATCGGGCAGCTGGTCCACCTTCTTGATGTCCACCAGGATGTTCTCCGGCACATTGAGGTAGCCCAGCTTGGCGGCAATGGACATATTGCGCACCATAGAGCGGCCGACAAAGGCGACCTTGCGATCATGGGCCACAGCGGCGTCGAGCACCTGCTGGACGCGGTGGATATGGCTGGCAAAGCTGGCCACGATGATGCGGCGCTGAGCGCGGCCGAAGACCTGCTCGATCACCGGTCCGATCTCCTTCTCAGGAGTGGTGAACCCGGGGATATGGGCATTGGTGGAGTCGGACATGTAGAGGTCCACGCCCTCTTCGCCGAGCCGGGCGAAATGCCGCAGATCGGTGATCCGCCCATCCAGCGGCAGCTGGTCCATCTTGAAGTCACCGGTGTGCAGCACTGTGCCTGCCTCGGTGCGGATGAAGACTGCCAGGGCATCTGGGATGGAGTGGTTGACCGCCACGAACTCACGCTCGAAGGGGCCGAATCGCTCCACTTCCCCCTCGGCCACCGTCAGCGTATAGGCGTTGATCCGGTGCTCGGCCAGTTTGGCCTCCACCAGCGCCAGGGTCAGTTTGGAACCGATCACCGGAATATCCGGCTTCTTGCGCAGCAGATAGGGCACTGCGCCGATATGGTCCTCGTGGCCGTGGGTGAGTACGACGCCGACGACGTCGTCCAGCCGGTCTTCGATGTAACTGAAGTCAGGCAGGATGAGGTCGACGCCGGGCTGCTCTTCCTCGGGGAAGAGCACGCCGCAGTCAACGATGAGGATTTTGCCGTCGATCTCGAAGATGGCCATATTCCGGCCCACCTCCCCGAGACCGCCCAGCGGCACGATCCTCAGCGTGCCGTTCTTGAGCTTGGGCGGGGTCTGAAGTGTTTCAGGTGCCACTATGTGACGGGTTCCTTTCTAGAGCTTCCAGCCTGCCTCTCGCAGGTCGGCAAGGACGAGCTGCTGCTCGGCCTCATTGGCCTGCACCAGGGGCAGGCGAACGTCTGTGTTGATGGGGAAGCCCATCCAGTTCAGGACCAATTTGGAGGACACCGCACCCTGCACCCGGGTCATCAGTGCACGGATCACCGGCCCCAGCTCGCTATGGGCGATGCGGGCCTCCTTCAGGTCATAGCCGAGCACGGCGTCGATCATCCGCCGGAAGGTGGGGCTGGCCACGTGAGAGGTCACGGAAACCACACCGGCAGCGCCCATGGCCATCCAGGCCAGCACGTTCTGGTCATCACCGGAGTAGACCTCGAGGTCAGTCTTGGTGAGGACCTCTGTGGTGGCGGTGATGTCGTTCTTGGCGTCCTTCAGCGACATGATCCGCGGGTGCTCAGCGAGCTTCAGGATGGTCTCGGTAGCGATCGGGATGCCAGTACGACCGGGGATGTCGTAGATCATCAGCGGCAGGTCAGCAGCATCTGCCACTGCCCGGTAGTGGGCCAGCACGCCGTCCTGGGAGGGCTTGTTGTAATAGGGGGTGACCACCAGCTGGCCATCGGCACCGGCCCGTTCGGCTTTGGCTGCCATCTCCAGATCGTGGCTGGTGTGATTGGTGGAGGTGCCGGCGATGATCTTGGCCCGGTCCCCTACTGCGGATTTCGCCGCACGGACCAGATCGGCCTTCTCATAGTCCTCCAATGTGGAGGTCTCACCGGTGGTTCCGGAGACCACAAGGGCGTCATTGCCCTCGTCTACCAGCTTCGCGGCCAGCGCTTCGAAGGCCTTGAAGTCCACGCGGTCGTCTTTAGTGAATGGGGTCACCATGGCGGTGATGAGGTGACCGAAATGCGGGTCGGTCTGGTCAGGGTGCTGAACCTGCCCCTCTGCCAGGTAGGGGTCGAATTCGCGGGGTGCCTCGTGGACGTCGTCGCGCGCCACCTCATTCTCTGCTGCCATAGGACGTAGCCTACCGTTTGTGAGCTCTCGCACCCGAACTTCTTCCGCCCGCCGTCGTTCCGCTGCAGGACGCTTGTGGGGCGTTGATGCCGCCCGTGGACTGGCCCTGCTGGGGATGATGACGGTTCACGTGATTCCCACCACCGGTTTTTCCGGGGAGGCGACATGGGCCGGACTGCTCTTTTCCGGACGCTCCGCAGCGCTTTTCGCCGTGCTGGCCGGCGTCGGCCTAGCGCTGCTGACCGGCGGGTCCGCCGGTGAGCGCTCCAGTGACCGGCTGAACTGGGATCGCAAAGTGGTGGCGGTGCGGGCGGTGCTGATCATCCTGATAGGCCTGGTTCTCTCGCTGCTGACCTCAGGCGTGGCGATCATTCTGGTGCACTACGGCGTGATGTTCGTTCTGGCGCTGCCGTTTCTGCGCCTGGGAGCCCGCTCGTTGGCTGCAATTGCCGCAGCTTGGGTGGCGATCGGACCGCTGCTCTACTGGTACTGGCAGAACGCGCTGCGTGAGACGCTGGCTCCGCTGGACCATCCGGCCCGGTTGTGGAGTTCCCCGAGCCCGTTGGATCTGACCGATCCTGCACTGCTTGGCATGGACCTACTGGTCACCGGCTATTATCCGCTGTTGATCTGGCCTGCGTATTTCTTCGCCGGGATGGCCATCGGCCGGCTGAACCTCAAAAGTGTCACGACGGCGGTCTGGCTCACCGTGGCAGGCGCAGCCACCGCCTGGGTGATGCTGCTGATTGGCCGGCTGATCATGTGGCAGTCGGACATCGTGGTCAATATGGCAGCAGTCTCCGGCTACAGCCAGGACCGGGTTCGGGGTGCGTTGACCGCCGGGGATCATGTGCTTCCCTTGGTAACTGATCCCCGGTGGTTCCTGCTGTCCACACCGCATCAGGGGACCCCGGTGGAGCTGCTGCACAGTATTGGGGTGGCTTCCGCTGTGCTCGGGCTCTGCCTGCTGCTGGCCCGGCCGTTCAAACTGCTGCTGAGCCCCCTGGCCGGAGCCGGATCCATGCCGCTGAGTCTCTATGCAGGGCATCTGGTCATCCTGCATCTGTGGCGTCCCGACGGCGCGGTGCTGAATGATCTCAGCGCGGAGACTCTGCTGCTGATCCTGGTAGTGGCGGCGTTGGCGCTGGGTCTGCTGAAGACCGCGCTGGGACGCCGCGGACCGCTGGAGGCCGCCACATATGCCGCCGGTACCGCAGTGGCTGGTCCGCGGCCATAGACAACTCACCGATAGGCTGGTGGCTATGAGTGCGCAGCAGATTTCAGTAGCGGTCCTGGGAGCCGGGGGCCGGATGGGTTCAGAGGCGGTCAAGGCCGTTGAGGCGGCCTCGGATATGCAGCTTGTTGCAGCCCTGGGCCGCGGAGATTCACTTGATCAGGTAGTGGAAGCCGGCGCTACCCACATCGTTGATCTGACGGTGCCTGATTCCACAGAGGCCAATGTGCATTTCGCCGTGGAGAACGGGCTGCATGCGGTGGTGGGGACCACCGGCTGGGACGCCCAGCGTTTGCAGCGGTTGGAACAGAAGCTCACCGAGCACGCCGGGGTGGCAGTGCTCATCGCCCCGAACTTTGCACTGGGTTCAGTGCTGGCATCGGCCTTCGCGGCCAAAGCTGCCCAGTACTTCGAGTCCGCGGAGATCATTGAGCTGCACCATCCGAATAAGGTCGATGCCCCTTCTGGCACTGCGGTGCGCACTGCCGAGTTGATGGCTGCCGCTCGCCGCGAGCTTCACGTGCCGCCTTCTCCCGATGCCACCGAGTCCCAGCTGGATGGTGCCCGCGGGGCGGTGGTGGAGGATATCCATGTTCATTCGGTGCGGCTGCGCGGGCTTGTAGCGCATCAGGAGGTACTGCTGGGGTCTGCCGGGGAACAGCTGAGCATCCGGCACGATTCCTTCGACCGCGCCAGTTTCATGCCCGGTGTCCTGTTGGGGCTGCGCACCGCGGCCTCCCGGCCGGGGCTGACCTACGGTCTTGATGGCTACTTGGATTTGGGGCTGTAGCGGTGCGGGATAAGTTCTGGACCTGGGTCATGATCGTGCTGGTGGGCATCGTCATGACCGGCGCGGTCATCAGTGCGTGGCGTTTCCTCAGAGTCGACGACGCCGCTGCCCGCGCGCTGGGCATCGGCACTCTGCTGCTGGTGGCCATTGGCGTCTGGTTCCTGTATCACGCCATTGCCTTCGGCTTCCGTACCGAGCGGTTGGGACGGATTCTTCAGGCCGAGGATGCGCTGCCGGAAGACACTGTGGAGCGCTCACCGGGCGGACGGCCCAACCGCGAACAGGCCGACGCGCAGTTCCAGCGCTATAAGGCTGAGGTCGAGGCAGCTCCGCAGGACTGGCGGTCCTGGTACCGGCTGGCGGTGGCCTATGACGTAGCCGGTGACCGGTCACGGGCACGCAAATCGATGAGCAGGGCCATCGCGATGGAGCGCTCCGCTCGCTGAGCCCCGGACCTGACCCCCGGGCCTGCGCGTCGGCCCGATGTTTCAGTGCAGTCCGAGTCAGTGCAGTCCGAGTCAGTGCAGGTCAGCTGCGGCTTCGCGGATGGCCTGAGTGACTCGCGTCAGCCGCGCGGATTCAAGATTCCAGGTCTGCCAGTACAGGGCGACGTCGCGGTGAAGTCCCTCCTCCAGCAGCACCAGCGAGCCATCGCTGATCAAGGTACCCAGCTGCATCTGAGGCAACATGCCCCAGCCCAGGCCGGCGCGCACCGCATCCAGAAATCCCTCCGAGGAGGGAATCACGTGCGCCGGCGCTGATGCGGTGATCCCTTTGCTGCGCAGCAGGTCATGCTGTAAGTCATCTTTGCTGTTGAACCGCAGCGCCGGTATCGACTCCCAGTCCACTCCTGCGGCTGTGGTGTGCCGCTTAGCCAGCAGCGGGTCCGCCACCGGCAGGTAGCGCATATCCCCCAGGTGTTCAACTGTGCAGCCGTTGATGGGTTGCGGTTCTGCGGTGATCGCTCCGAGGACCTCGCCGGTGCGCAGCAGTGCGCTGCTGTGATCCTGATCTTCCACGTGCAGATCAAGCGTGATGTCGCTCCACCCGGCTGCTGACCGCAGGACTGGATAGAGCCATGTGGCAAGAGAATCAGCGTTGACGGCCAGTGGCGTGATAGTGCGGGCGGCAGGTCCTGGGCTCAGCTCCTGCCAGGTCTCTTCCTGTAGTAGCTGCACTTGACGTGCCAGGCGGAGCATTGCCGATCCCGCAGCAGTCACTGAGCACGGTGATTCGCGGCGCACCAGAAGCTGCCCGACGTGCGCCTCTAGGGCTTTGACTCGCTGGCTGACCGCAGACTGGGTGATCCGCAACTGATATGCAGCGCCCTCAAAGGAACCCTCGTCGATGATGGCGGCCAGAGTTCGCAACTGGTCCAGGTTCATGAAGCAATGCTAATCCAGCAGCAGTCGCATTCATTTGTCTGATAGCCCCGGTCTGCCTAGCGTGAGGCTATGAGCATTTTTGGGATGGGGACACTGACTGGATTGGCCCTGATCGTCGCCATCGGGGCGCAGAACGCCTTCATCCTTCGGCAAGGGCTGCGCCGGGAGCATGTCGGCGCCGTCGTGGCCCTGTGCATCCTCAGCGATGTGCTGCTCATCTTCGCAGGTACTGCCGGTATCGGTGCGCTTGTCGCAACCTTCCCTGCGGTTCTAGAGATTCTGCGCTGGGCGGGCGCGGGATATCTGCTGTGGTGGGCGGTGCGCTCATTCCGTGCG
Source organism: Nesterenkonia massiliensis (assembly GCF_000455245.1). GTDB lineage: Bacteria > Actinomycetota > Actinomycetes > Actinomycetales > Micrococcaceae > Nesterenkonia > Nesterenkonia rhizosphaerae. The sequence goes on from NZ_HG005165.1 coordinate 437,278, forward strand.
GCATGGAAACCCACTGCGTTGCAGGAGCAGACGCCCCGCTCCCGCGGCTCGGTGGTCCTCACTGCTGCGGCGCTGACGTATTTGAACCCCCACGTGTATCTGGACACCGTGGTGCTGCTGGGCAGCCTTGCCAATCAGCACGGCGTGCAGGGCCGGTGGATCTTCGCCTCCGGTGCCGCGGCGGGCTCTGTACTGTGGTTTACCGCCTTGGGTTTCGGCGCGAGGGCACTCTCGGCAGTGCTCAACCGACCTGGCGTCTGGCGGGTGATCGATATCTGCATCGGCGTGATGATGGCGGCTCTGGCAGTCTCGCTCATCCTCGGCTCAGCACTGCTGACCTGAGGCGGTGAGTGAATTCAGCCCCAGCTGTCGGAGGAACGGATGTCAGCGACCTGATCACAGAGCTCGGGCAGCAGCTCAACGAGCACTTCCATGCCATAGCGCACGGCAGTGGGGGAACCCGGCAGGTTCACAATGACTGTGCCTTCCTTGACTCCGGCCACACCCCGGTTCAGCGCAGCAAGCGGAGTGCGGTCTCGGCCGTGTGCCCGGACGGCCTCCACAATGCCGGGGATCTCCTTATCCAGCATCGGTTTGGTGAACTCAGGAGTCAGGTCATCCGGAGTCAGCCCGGTGCCGCCAGAGGTGATGATGACCGCCGGGGCCACCTGCACCAGCAGCTCCGAGAGCGCGGCGAGCACACCTTCGCCATCGGGGATGATCACTGGAGGGCGGCATATGAAGCCGATCTCGTGAGCGAACTCTTCGATGATCGGCGCCGAGAGGTCCTCGCGCTCGCCGGTGGCGGCTCGAGTAGAAACAATCACCGGGGCAATCACCCGGGCGTCAGCGTCGTAATGCTGCTGCACCTGCTGCGCTGTGTCATCCTGCGCTGTGTCATCGCTCATAGCCCAAGCCTAAACCCCGTAACGGAATCCTCTGCGCCGAACAGAGAGCCTTGGTAAGCACAACGCCCCCGGACTCTTAAGAGGAGACCGGGGGCGTTGAAGCTCACCGCGAGCGGAGGAAGGGCTACTTCTTCAGATCGTCGATGATGGTGTTGAAGGTCTGCGAAGGCCGCATGATGGCGGTGGTCTTCGCCTCGTCAGGGCGGTAGTAGCCGCCGATATCTGCCGGGGAGCCCTGGACGGCCAGCAGCTCCTCCACGATCTGCTGCTCGTTGGCCACCAGCGCTTCGGCCACCGGCTTGAACTGCTCAGCCAGGTCGGCGTCCTCGGTCTGCTCAGCCAACTCCTTGGCCCAGTACTGCGCCAGGTAGAAGTGCGAACCGCGGTTGTCGGTGGTACCAAGCTTGCGTCCTGGGGAGCGGTTCTCCATCAGGAAGGTCGCAGTGGCACGATCCAGCGCCGAGGCCAGCACCTTGGCCTTAGGCGCGGAGGCCTGCTCGGCGTACTTTTCCAGAGAGGGCACCAGCGCGAAGAACTCGCCCAGGGAGTCCCAGCGCAGGTAGTTCTCCTCGGTCAGCTGCTGCACATGCTTGGGGGCGGAGCCGCCGGCACCGGTTTCGAAGAGGCCACCGCCTGCCATCAGCGGCACAATCGAGAGCATCTTCGCGGAGGTGCCCAGTTCCAGGATCGGGAACAGGTCGGTCAGGTAGTCGCGCAGCACGTTACCGGTGACGGAGATGGTGTCCTCCCCGTTGCGGAGGCGCTCCACTGAGTACTTGGTGGCTTCCACGGGGTTGAGGATCTTGATCTCCAGACCATCGGTGTTGTGGTCATCAAGGTAGTGCACCACCTTGGAGATCAGGTTCGCGTCATGGGCGCGCTTCTCGTCGAGCCAGAAGACCGCCGGTGCGCCGGTTTCCCGAGCGCGGGTGACCGCCAACTTCACCCAGTCGCGGACGGGGGCATCCTTGGTCTGGCAGGCACGCCAGATATCGCCTGCCTCCACCTCGTGCTCGAGCAGCACGTCACCGGCGGAGTTGAGGACCTGGACCTTGCCGTCGGCTTCGATTTCGAAGGTCTTATCGTGGGAACCGTACTCCTCCGCCTTCTGCGCCATCAGGCCCACATTCGGGACGGTGCCCATGGTGGTCGGGTCGAAGGCGCCATTGGCCTTGCAGTCCTCGATCACCGCCTGGTAAACCCCGGCGTAGGAGGAGTCCGGGATCACCGCGAGGGTGTCGTCGGTCTCGCCCTGTGGGCCCCACAGCTGGCCGCCGTTGCGGATCATGGCCGGCATGGAGGCGTCCACAATCACATCGGAGGGCACGTGCAGGTTGGTGATGCCCTTGCGGTCATCAACCATGGACATCCGGGGGCCCTCTTCCAGAGCCTTTTTGTACTCAGACTTGATGGCTTCACCGGTCTCACCCAACTTCTCGGCACCGGAGAGGATCGAGGCCAAACCGTCATTGGCCGAGAGACCGGCCTGGGCCAACTCAGCACCGAACTTCTCGAAAATCGTCGGGAAGAAGGCCTTCACAATGTGCCCGAAGATGATCGGATCAGAGACCTTCATCATCGTGGCCTTCAGATGCGCGGAGAAGAGCACATCGGATTCCTTGGCGCGCTGAACCTGCTCCGCGAGGAAAGCATCCAGGGCCTTAGCGCTCATGAACGTGGCATCGATCACTTCGCTGGCCTGGACAGCCAGCCCGTCCTTAAGCACGGTGACCTCACCGTCAGCGGCCACGTGCTGGAAGGTCAGCGTATCCTCGGACTCGATGATGACCGACTGCTCGTTGGAGGCGAAGTCGTTGACGCCCATTGTGGCCACTTCAGTCTTGGAGGCTGAGTTCCACTCCCCCATGCGGTGCGGGTTAGCGCGCACATAGGACTTGATGGAGGCCGGAGCCCGGCGGTCGGAGTTGCCCTCGCGCAGCACAGGGTTCACTGCTGAACCCTTGACCTTGTCATAGCGGGCACGAATCTCGCGCTCCTCATCAGTGGAGGGGCTCTCCGGGTAGTCCGGAAGCGCATAGCCCTGGGACTGCAGCTCGGCAACTGCGGCTTTCAGCTGCGGCACCGACGCGGAGATATTCGGCAGCTTAATGATGTTGGCCTCAGGAGTCTTGGCCAGCTCACCGAGCTCGGCCAGGGCATCGGCCTCAGCCTTGTCCTCACCGACATAGTCGGGGAACTGCGAGATGATGCGTCCCGCCAGCGAGATATCGCGGGTCTCGACCTCAACACCTGCGGTGGAGGCGAAAGCTTCAACGATGGGCTTCAGCGAGAAGGTCGCCAGCATCGGCGCTTCGTCGGTATTGGTATAGATGATCTTTGCCATGCAGGCATCTCCCTCGAGGTCGATCGTGTGGTGTAGATCTTCAATTGTCCGGGTCTAAACCTATCAACGACGACGGCCGCCGGTGGCCCCGCCGTCGGGCTTCAGGGCGATCACAGCCCCAGCACCGCCCGGGCGATCATGAAGTAGACGATCAGGCCGGTGGCATCCACGAAAGTGGAGATGAACGGATTGGCGAAGACTGCCGGGTCTGCGCCGAGCTTCTTACCCAGGATCGGCATCATCCCGCCGGCGGAGGCCGCCAGGGTGCACATGGAGACCAGAGTCAGGCAGATGACTGCGGCAATGGCCCACGGGTTGCCATCGCCCGGCCCCCACAGGCCCACCAGTACGAACCCCAGTGCTCCCAGCACCGACCCCAGAGTCAGACCGACGCGGACTTCACGCCAGAGCACCTTGAAGACGTCCCTGGTGGTGATATCGCCCAGCGCCAATGCACGAGTGACCGTTGTAGCCGCCTGGTTTCCGGTATTTCCGCCGGTGCCGATCAGCAGCGGCACAAACAGCGCCAGAGCTACGACCTGCTCCAGGGTTGATTCGAAGATGTCCAGCACCTGCACGGTCAGCGTAGCTCCGACGGCGAGCACCAGCAGCCACACCACTCGGGAGCGCATAATCGTCAGCACCGGTGTGGAGAGGTATGGCCGGTGCAGCGGTTCGGCACCACCATGGCGAGCAGCATCCTCAGACTCGGCTCGCTCCAGGATGTCCAGCGCGTCATCCACGGTGAAGATCCCGACCACACGGTGCTCTTTGTCCGTGACCGGCATGGCCAGATGCTTGCGGTCTGCACAGCGGCGTGCCGCATCCTCGGCGTCATGATCGGCATCTACTGAGTCTGCCTCGGTCATCAGCGCTTCGACGATCTGCTCATCATCATTAGTCAGCAGATCCCGCAGTGACACCACGCCCTTGAGCAGCCGCTGACGGTCCACTACGGGAAGGGTGTAGATGGTTTCCGCGTCGGTTCCGGCGCGGCGGACCTTCTCCATCGCCTGCCTTACAGTCCAGTGCTCGGGGATGGCGACGAACTCCGGACTCATCTGACGCCCAATAGTGCCGGAGGGGTAGCCCAGCACGATATTGGTCAGCGACCGCTCGCGCGGATCCAGATGACGCAGCATCTTCCGTGCCACCGAAGCTGGCATTTCGTCCATCAGACGCACACGATCATCGGGTTCTAGAGACTCGAAGAAGTGCGCGACCTCTCCGTCTTTGAGGCCTTCGATGATCTCGTGCTGCAGTGCCTGATCCAGCATGTCAAAGACTTCCACGGCGGTGTCCTTGGGCAGCAGCCGGAAAGTCACCGCCCGGTCTTTGACGCCTAGACGCTCGAGGAAGTCGACGACGTCGCCAATGTGGAGCTCATCCAGTGCCACGCGCAGTTCACGCAGCCGCTCATCGCGGATCAGATCTGCAAGTTCGTCCAGCTGTTCAGTCATCAATACCACCCCTGTGGTGAAGTAGGTCAAGGCCTGTGGTCACGGCGTGCCCCTGCGGCAGCGTGACCTTCACAGGTCTGCGCCGCGGGGCTAGGTACTTGATCGACTCATAAGCATCAGACTACCCGCCCTTAGTGGTAGAAGTGACGCGCACCGGTGAGGTACATCGTCAGTCCTGCCTCCTCCGCTGCGGCGATGACCTCGCTGTCGCGCTGCGAACCGCCGGGCTGCACCACAGCTGTCACCCCAGCGGTAATCAGACTCTGCAGTCCGTCAGCGAAGGGGAAGAATGCGTCAGAGGCCGCTACCGAGCCCCGTGCCCGCTCGACTCCGTCGCCAGCCAGGGTGTTGGCGCGCTGCACTGCCAAGCGGCAGGAGTCCAGGCGGTTGACCTGGCCCATGCCGATGCCCACGGTGGCCCCTGCCGAGGCCAGCAGGATGGCGTTGGACTTCACCGAGCGCACTGCGCGCCAGGCAAACTCGAGGTCAGCCAGGGTCGCGTCGTCGGCCGCGGATCCGGATGCCAGCTTCCAGTTCTTCGCGCTATCGCCTTCAGCGTGCAGGGCGTCGGAGGCCTGCAGCAGCATGCCTCCGGAGATCTGCTTGTATTCGATGCGGTCACGGCTGTGTCCGGCGGCCAGTTTGATCAGCCGGATGTTCTTCTTCTTCGTGAGGATGCTCAGCGCTTCCTCCTCGAAATCCGGGGCGACGACGACCTCAGTGAAGACCTCGCTGACGGCCTGCGCCATCTCCGCACTGATGGGCCGGTTAGCGGCGATGACGCCGCCAAAAGCCGAGAGCGGGTCACAGGCGTGGGCGCCGGCATGAGCCGCGGCAATGGTCTCACCCACGGCCACGCCGCAGGGATTGGCGTGCTTGATGATCGCCACGGCCGGCTGATCGAAGTCGTAAGCCGTACGCACCGCGGCGTCGGCGTCGACGTAGTTGTTGTAGCTCATCTCCTTGCCGTGCAGCACGCTGGCCTGGGCCAGACCCGCGGCTGCGTTCTGCTCAGCGTAGAGGGCTGCCGGCTGGTGCGCGTTCTCGCCATAGCGCAGCGTGGAGACCCGCTCCAGCGCCAGGCCGGCGTAGGGCGGAAAGTGGAGCTTCTTCTCTCCCGCCGCCGGAGGCGCAGGAAGTGCAGCAGTGTCGAAGTCGTCGTCGAACTCTGTGGAGGTCCAGCGCGCCACTGCCGTGTCATATGCGGCGGTGTGGGCGAATGCCAGTGCTGCCAGACGCTTGCGCTGGCCCAGCGTAAAGCCGCCTTCCTTGGCAGCCGCCACCGTCTCGCTATAGCGCAGCGAATCCACCACGACAGCTACCGAGGCATGGTTTTTGGCGGCAGCGCGCACCATGGAGGGCCCGCCGATGTCGATCTTCTCCACGATCTCTTCCTCCGAGGCCCCGGAGGCGACAGTCTCGGCGAAGGGGTAGAGATTGACCACCACGAGGTCGAAGGGCTCCACCTCGAGCTCGGTGAGCTGGCGGCGGTGATCCTCCAGGCGACGATCAGCCAGAATTCCCGCGTGGATTCGCGGGTGCAGGGTCTTGACCCGACCGTCAAGGCACTCCGGGAATCCGGTGATCTCCGAGACTTCGATGACGGGGACCCCGGCTGCTGCGATGCGGGAGGCGGTGGAGCCGGTGGAGACGATCTCCACACCGGCATCGTGGAGACCTTGGGCCAGCTCGGCCAGACCGGTCTTGTCAAAAACGGAGATCAGCGCGCGCCTGATGGGCTGAACTCCCGCCTCGCTCTGCTGCTCCTGATTCAGAGTCTGCTCGTTACCCATGGGCGCTCCTTAGTGCTGAACCGTCAAGACCGGGAACCAGTCTAGCCGCCGGTCTCCTGCGCTGATCGACGTGGACGATCAGGCATCGAATTTATAGCCCAGGCCACGGACGGTCACGAGCAGCCGCGGCTTGGCGGGGTCGGCCTCGATCTTGGATCGAAGCCGCTTGACATGAACATCGAGAGTTTTGGTGTCTCCCACATAGTCCGAGCCCCACACCCGGTCGATGATCTGTCCGCGAGTCAGCACTCGCCCGGCGTTGCGGATGAGAATCTCCAGCAGCTCGAATTCCTTCAGCGGAAGATTCACCATTCGGCCTGCCACCTCTACGATATGGCGTTCAATATCCATCCGGACAGGACCGGCCACAATGGTGGAGGAGTCATCAAACTCCGGTTCGGTGTGCCGACGCAGCACTGCGCGCACCCGGGCCAGCAGCTCGCGTGAGGAGTAGGGCTTGGTGACATAGTCATCGGCGCCAAGCTCCAAGCCCACCACCTTGTCGATCTCTGAATCCTTGGCGGTGAGCATAATCACCGGCACCTTGGAGCGCAGCCTGATCTGCCGACAGACCTCTGTACCCGGCTGACCAGGCAGCATGAGGTCTAGCAGCACGAGGTCGGCGCCCTCTTTGTCAAAGACCTCTACCGCCTCGAAGCCATCCTCGGCGACCGCTACGTCGTACCCCTCCTTCTGCAGGGTGTACGAGAGCGCCTCCGAGAATGAAGCCTCGTCTTCGACGATGAGAATCCTGGTCACGCGTTTCCTCCTTCACCCGCGCTGCGGCGAGCGGACTGGGTGTCTTCTGTCAGGTCATCGGTATTCAGATGGGCGGTGAGATCCACGGGGTCTTCGCCGAGGCCGGTGAGGCTGTCCAGCCCCTCTTCCAGCTCAGGCAGGCGCACCGTGAAGGTCGAACCGCGCCCGGGCTGAGACCACAGGGCTACTTCACCGCCGTGGTTGGTGATCACGTGTTTCACGATGCTCAACCCCAGGCCGGTGCCACCGGTCTGGCGGGAGCGGGCGGCGTCGACCCGGTAGAAGCGTTCAAAGATGCGCTCCTGATTCTCCGGGGCGATGCCGATGCCCTGGTCCGTAATGGTGACCTGGGCGATACCGTCCCGGCTGGTCAGCCCGATGCCCACCCGGGTGTTGTCCGGGGAGTAGCGCACGGCGTTATCAATCAAGTTCCGGAAGGCCATGGTCAGCTGATCGGAGTCCCCGTGAACTCGGCGCGGTAGCTTCCCGCCCACGCGGAGCTCTATCCCCTTCGACTCGGCTGGCAGTCGGGAACGGTCCACAGCTTCAGCGATGACGTAGTTGAGGTTCACCGGCTTTCCTGCGTGGACCACGTTCTTGCCCTGGACTCGGGAAAGCTCAATGATGTCCTGGACAAGCGCAGCCAGCCGGTTGGCTTCCTTGTGCAGGCGCTGGGAGAACCGGGCCACGGCGTCGGGATCATCTGCGGCGTCTTCGATAGTCTCTGCCAGCAGAGAGATCGCTCCGACGGGAGTTTTTAGCTCATGGGAGACGTTAGCGACAAAATCATTGCGCACCGCTTCGGTGCGAGAGACTTCGGTGCGGTCATCAGCAAGCACAAGAATGTACTCGTCCCCCAGTGGGGCCACTCGCAGGTGCACCACCATCGTGGTCTCGCCCTGCAGTCCGCGTGTCAGCTCCAGCTGCTGGTCAATGATGACTCCGTCGCTGCGGACCCGTGCAGTAAGCCCCAGCACTTCCTGATGGACCACGGTATGGCCACGCACCAGGCCGAAGGCGTAGGCGGCAGGGTTGGCGCGCACCACGCCGTCGACGGTGTCAACCACGATATAGGCCAGCCCCAGAGAGGCAAGAACCTCGGTGGCGCCTTCGGGCATGGTGGGTTCATCGACGTCGATACCGGCGGCACGCTGTCGTTCGCTGACTCTGAAGGCATGCATGCCCACCACGCCGATGGCGAGTCCGACGGCGCCGGAGAGGGCAGCAATGAGCAGGGGGTCCACGATCCTCCAGCTTATGCTCTTGCTCACCCTCGTGTTGCCCACATGACGGCCCGGCGTTAATCGTTCACGTTCTGTTCATCTTCTGGTTGCCTAGAACCTCAGAGCGCGTTTACCCAAGTACCTGAAGATATTGGGTGCATACTGCGTCCCAGGAGCCAACACAGGGCCCGTCGAGGAAAGGAACCGCGTAACGTGCGCAAACTCTTCCAGGAGGATCTCCATAAGCTCGGAGACCAACTGACCGATATCTCCGTGCTTGTCTCCGAGGCAATGGAGAAAGCCTACCGGGCCTACGAGACTGCTGATGTGCAGCTGGCCGAGGAAGTCATCGCTGCTGACACCCGGATCGACACGCTGCAGAACGACCTCGATGAGAAAGCCATCGAACTGCTGGCACTCCAGGGTCCGGTAGCTGGAGACCTGCGCCTGATCGTTGGTGCGCTCCGGATGTCCGCCTCGCTGGAGCGCATGGGAGATCTGGCCCGACACATCGCTCAGCTGGTGCGGCTGCGCTATCCGGATCCGGTTGCTCCTCAGCAGCTGGTGGATGTGTACCGGCAGATGGCCGAGAAGGACATCCAGATCGCTAAGAAGCTGGTGGAGCTGCTGGTCACCCGCCAGGTAGACCTGGTGGCTGAAATCGCTGCGCTGAATGAGCAGATCAACGAGCTGCACGCCGGAATCTTCACCGCTATCGCGGCTGATAACTGGGACGCTTCGCCCTCGGCCACCGTGGACTCGGCCCTGACCAGCCGGTACTTCGAGCGCTTCGGCGACCACGGTGTCTCGGTGGCGAAGAAGGTGCTCTACCTGGTCACAGGCCAGTGGGAAGCTGAGCCCACCGCCTGAGCGCCTAGACGCAACCACCCGCCGTCGTTGCGAATAATGTAAAGAAACTGCCGGAACTCCCTGCCAATCAGGGTCAGTTCCGGCAGTTTCTTTACGTAAGTTCCGGCCCATTGCCCAGCAGCACCCTCAGCCGCCTCAGCATCGAAGAGAAGTTCTCCGCCAGATCCACGCGATTGACTTGAATGACCGTCCATCCTGCGTGAGCGAACTCTGCGTTGCGACGCTGGTCTCGGGCCTGCTGTTCGGCGCTGAAATGATGTTCCCCTTCGTATTGCAGAACAATCCGCCGATCTCGGTAGCCGGCGTCGCCCTCAGCCGAATAGGGGTCCTGCGGGTCGCGCTTGATCTGCAGCTCAGGCTCCGGCAGCCCGGCCCGGCCAATCCCAAGACGCATAGCCGTCTCCGGCGGCGAGTCCGCGCCGACTCGGACCAGCTCGACGGCTTCCCGCGCCCGAATGATGCCATGCCGTCCCTTGCCCAGCTTCACGGCCTCATTCAGATCGGCGATGCTGCACCAAGGGTGGCTGCGCCCTTCCAGACGGGGACGCGGGAGACGCACCAGTTGATCCCCAAAGCTGATCAGCTCATCGCGTGTCAGGTACCGAGCCAACTCAACGAACAGTTCAGCGGGTTCAGTCACGGGCACACCTTGAATCCATCGCCTGCGCACCGGTGCCGCAGCCACCCTGTGGATGACCACTAACGGATCGACGTCGGACTGATGAGTTCTCCCTTGAGCTGTCAGAGTCACCCGAGAATCCTGCTCCCATCGCGCAGGAAGGCGGAGTCGGTAGAGCTTGGCGGCGCTGAGATGACTCACCCGCACTGCCGCCGACCTGCGACACAGCGCCGCCAGCAGCGCAGCATGCTCCGCCGGCTCCGGAGAAGAGGTCTGCGACGGCGCCCCTGATACGGCCACTTGATCGGCCAGCGGAAGATGCCGATAGGTGCCTCTGCCAAGCCGCTCAATATCGCGGGCGCCCAGGCGCCGGTCCCGAATCCCGAGAGCGAACGCCTCGGCTCGCGTGAAGACGCGGCCGATCAGCTGGCTCGGCAGAGGCGTTGGCGGTCGCATAGTGCCAGCCTGGCCCAAACCCGGCAGCGGCGGGACGCCCGTCGTCGAGCTGTGGAAAAGAAAACGTAAAGAAACTGCCGGAACTCCCTGCAAATCAGCAGGAGTTCCGGCAGTTTCTTTACGTTTTGCGCCCGAGGGACGTTGTTGGGTGTTAGCGCTACTTCTTCCCCTGGTTGGCCACAGCCTCAATGGCGGCCTTGGCTGCCTCGGGGTCCAGGTAGGTTCCGCCGGGGGTCACCGGCTTGAAGTTCTCATCCAGCTTGTAATGCAGCGGGATACCGGTGGGGATGTTCAGCCCCGCGATGTCTTCATCGCTGATGCCGTCCAGGTGCTTGACCAGTGCGCGCAACGAGTTGCCGTGAGCAGCCAGCAGCACAGTCTTCCCGGACTTCAGATCGTCCTGCACCTCAGTCTCGAAATAGGGCACAAAACGGTCGACGACGTCCTTGAGGCACTCGGTCTGAGGGGCGGCATCGCCAAGATCCGCATAGCGGGGATCGCCAACCTGGGAGTACTCGTCGTCGGCGTCGATGGCCGGCGGCGGAGTGTCGTAGGAGCGCCGCCAGGTCATGAACTGCTCATCACCGTAGGTCTCCCGGATCTGGGTCTTGTCTTTGCCCTGCAGAGCACCATAGTGGCGCTCGTTCAGGCGCCAGTCGCGCTTCACCGGGATCCACAGTCGGCCAGCAGTCTCCAGAGCCAGGTGTGCGGTGGTAATGGCTCGCTGCAGCAGGGAGGTGTGGACCACATCGGGGAGCAGATCATGCTCGGCCAGCAGCTCGCCGCCGCGGGCAGCTTCTGCACGCCCCTGCTCGGTCAGCTGGACGTCCACCCAGCCGGTGAAGAGGTTCTTCTGGTTCCAGTCGCTCTGTCCATGGCGGAGCAGAATCAGGTCGTATGCCATAAGCGGTTGCTGATCCTCACATTGAGAAGGGTCTTAGGAAACTTCGGGGTCGACGTCGGTGAGGTACACCGCGGCGATGCAGGCAGCGGCTACCGGGAAGAGCATCCCGAAGGGCCCTGCCCCCAGCAGGCCGATAAGCGCCAAGAGGCAGGCGCCACCGGTCATGAGCATCCAGAAGCCCTTGGTGCGCTTAAACGCGATGTCGAAGCGCTGGGCGTTCTTCGGCAGACACTTGATGAGCGCCACCACGGCCAGCACAAGGCAACCGATGGTGAAAGCCAGATGGAGGTAGAACTCCATAGTGACGGCCAGCTGCCAGATGGAAGGTAACTGCATACCTCGATGCTAGCCGATGCTCCGCTGATCCTCAGCGGCGGTTCGCAGCGCGTTGAGCAGGTCAGCGAAGAGATCTTCAATATGTTCGATGCCGGTCGAGAGCCGAATCAGCCCGTCCGGGACGGACTCGGGTTCCCCGGGATGACGACGCCGCCGCTCGGCCAGTGACTCCACGCCCCCGAGGCTGGTGGCCGGGGTCCACAAGGTCAGAGCGGCCAGAACATCATCAGCTACCTGCGCGGGAGTTCTTTCACCGTCGCCGTCGAGCTCAATGGTAAGGATCGCGCCGAATCCGCCGAGTTGCTGCGCTGCCCGCTCGTGCTGCGGGTGACTGGGCAGACCCGGATAGTTCACTGCTTTGAGGTGCAGGGGCCGCTCGCCGGCAGCTGAGCCTCCGGTGAGCTCCTGCAGCCGGTGAGCCAGCTGCGCAGCGTTGGACTCTGCGGCGTCCAACCGCACGGCCAGGGTACGCACCCCGCGCAGCGCCAAATAGACCTCCATCGGGCCAGGGATGGCGCCGTGGAGAGTGCGGTGCAGGTGAAGCTTCTGGTGCAGCTGCGGGTTGCCGGTGATCGCCACACCCATGATGAGGTCAGAATGGCCGGAGATGAACTTGGTCACCGAGTGAACCACCACATCCGCGCCGTACTTCAGCGGGCGCTGCCGCAGCGGAGTGGCAAAGGTGTTGTCCACCGCAGTGAGCACCCCGCGCTTCTTCGCCGCCGCCAGCAACGCCGGAAGATCCGCGACCTCCAGCATGGGATTGGTGGGCGACTCCACCCAGAGCATGACGGGAGCATCCTGGGCCTGCGCCAAGGTGGAGATGTCCTGGATGGTGCTGATGACATGGTCGGTATCAGCGATGTCCACCGGATGCAGGGTCAGCAGACCTTGATCAGCCAGCTGCTGGGCTAGCGTGGTGAAACCCATATAGCTGTGCCGCGGCAGGATGAGATGACCTCCCGGCGGCAGCAGATGCAGCACAGCGGAGATCGCCGCCATTCCGGATGAGAACAGCAGACCCGGAAGCACCGGCACGGGGTGGTCCTCAGCAGTGGTGATGAATCCCTGGGCCTGATAGGTGGAGCGGGTCCCGGCCTCCAGCTGCGCCAGCAGTTCCTCCAAGGGCTGCCAGGAGGGCATCCCCTCTCGGGCGTAGGCCCAGTGCTGGCCGCCGGGAGTCTCCTCCGCTGGCTGCGCGCCCGGGACATAGCTGTAGGTGGACGTGAAGTCCACCGGCTGGTTCACCGGTGCGTGCCCTTGGTGGGACCCGCGCCCGGCGGAGACCACATAGGTGCGTTCGTGCTGGCTGCCCTGGGGGTGACTGCCCTGGGGCTGGCTGATATTCGAGGACTCCGTGCTCACAAGGTCACGGTATCCCAGTCCGGCCTCCTGCACCGGTGTGGCAGGCCACTCAGTTCAGATACCGGACTTCATAAGTCGGTGATGTCAGGACCGGTCGATAGGCTTAAGCCGTGACTGATCAGAATCGTGGGCTCTTCATAGTGCTGGAAGGCGGCGACGGCGCGGGCAAGACCACCCAGCTTTCGCTGCTTGAACAGTGGCTGACCCAGCGCGGTGTGACAGTGGAGCGCACCCGGGAGCCCGGGGGCACACCCATCGGGGAGCGCATCCGAGCGCTGGTGCTCGAACATGGTCACGGCGAGGTGGATCCGCGCACTGAGGCACTGCTGTTCGCCGCGTCCCGTGCCGCACATGTTCAGCAGCGAATCCTGCCGGCCCTGCGGCGTGGGGCGCTGGTGCTCTGCGACCGCTACGTGGATTCTTCGGTGGCCTATCAGGGCGTAGGCCGCGGGCTGGGAGCCGCTGCTATCGCAGAGCTCAATGACTGGGCCACGTCGGGCCTGACACCTGATCTTACGGTGGTCCTGGATATCGACCCCGCCGTCTCCCGAGCTCGCCAGGCACAGCGCGACGGCGGAGCAGCGGACCGCATGGAATCAGCTGATGACACTTTCCGCGCCAGTCTCCGCGCCGCATTCTTGGACCGAGCCGCTGCTGAGCCGCAGCGCTACCTGGTGGTTGATGCCGCCGCGGAACCTGCGCAGATCCACCAGCAGATCCAGGTCAGACTGCAGCCGATGCTGAAGAATTCAGCGGTGGCACTATGAGTGTCTTTGATGAGTTGGTGGGCCAGGCGCCGGTGGTGGAGCAGCTGGTAGCCGCTGCGTCCTCCGGTGCGCCCACCCACGCCTGGTTGTTTACCGGACCGCCGGGCTCAGGCCGGTCCAATGCCGCGCGGGCCTTCGCTGCTGCACTGAACTGCGAGGCAACCGCGCCTGGTGCCACGCCGGGATGTGGTCAGTGCAAGTCCTGTCAGTTGATCGCAGCAGGCGGTCACCCCTCGGTGTCTATGGTCTCCACAGAGAATGTGACGTACCGGATCGAGGATGTCCGCGAGCTGGTGACCACCGCTCAGGACCGGCCGCAGGGTGCCCGCTGGCGAGTCATCGTCGTCGAGGATGCTGACCGCATGACCGAACGGGCCACGAATGTGCTGCTCAAAGCCATCGAGGAGCCTCCCCCGCAGACTATCTGGGTGCTGTGCGCGCCCAGCCCGGCTGATGTGCTGGTGACCATCCGTTCGCGCTGCCGGCAGGTGAGTCTGCGCATCCCACCCACCGATGAGGTGGCCCGGCTGCTCATTGAACGTGACGGGCTCAGCCCTGATCAGGCCGCATTTGCCGCGCGCATTTCGCAGAACCATATTGGGGTGGCGCGCCGGCTGGCGGCAGATCCCGAGGCGCGTCGTCGTCGTGAACAGGTGGTGTCTCTGCCGTTGCGGGTGCGCACGGCGTCCCAGGCGGTGCTGGCAGCCGCGGAGCTGGTCAAGACTGCGCAGGACGACGCCGCTGCCGAATCAGAGGTTCGCCTGGCCAAGGACCAGGAGCAGCTGCGCCGCTCTTTGGGTCTTGAACCGGAGGAGAAGATTCCGGCCAAGTTGCGCAGCCAGTTCAAACGGCTCGAAGAGGAGAACACCCGGCGGGCTAAGCGCGCGGTGGCTGATGCGCTGGATCGCACGCTGATCGACTTAGCTGCGGTGTACCGGGATGTCCTGAGTCTGAAGCTCGGCGCCGGCGTAGAGCTGATCAATGAACAGCTGCGCCGGGAACTGACCGACTATGCCGGGCAGATCAGCGCTGAGCAGGCGCTGCAGTGCCTGGATGCGCTGAATGCCGCTCGGCTGCGGATCACACAGAATGTTCCGCCGGCGCTGGCGATGGAGGCCCTGATGATGCAGGTGATACCCCGCCGGATTCGGGGATAGGGGAAAACACCGTGGAGAGGACCTCGCCTGTGACCAGCCGCCGTCGATCAGTCTTGACGTCACTGGCCGCCGTCGTGCTTGTGGTCAGTGCCTGCAGCAGCCCAGGGGGCGGACCCTCGCCAGGGCCTGAACCGGATGCAACCGGCGGAACTGGTGTCTCTGAGGCCCAGGACCGGGCTGCTCCCCCAGCTGAACTGGAGGAGTTCTACCAGCAGCAGCTGAACTGGGAGGACTGCGAAACCGGGGTGGATGAGCATATGCGCTGTTCCAGCCTCGCGGTCCCCCTCGATTATGAGGATCCCCAGGGGACCCAGATTGAGCTCGCCCTGATCACCAGTTCCCTCGAGGATCGTCCCTACCTGCTGACCAATCCCGGAGGGCCGGGGCAATCGGGTGTTGACGCCGTTGCCCATAATCTCAGCGCTACGGTGACACCTCAGGTGCTGGATGAATTCAACATCGTCGGTTTTGATCCCCGCGGCGTGCACCGTTCCACTCCGGTGGTGTGCATGGATGATACGCAGATGGATGCCTATCGTCAGCAGGTCGGGGACACGGATCTCGACGACGACGCCGCCTACGCCGCGGCCTTCGCCGACGCTGAACGGATCGCTCAGCAATGCCACGAACACAGTGGTGAGCTGCTGGGTTATGTGGACACTTTCTCCGCAGCCAAGGACATGGACATTATGCGGGCGGTGCTTGACCAGGATGAGCTGCACTATGTGGGGTTCTCCTATGGCAGCAAGCTCGGCCTGGCCTATGCGGAGTTGTTCCCGGAGTACGTCGGCCGGTTCGTGCTGGACTCGGTCATGGATGTCTCCTTGGATGCACACGAGCTTGCTGTGACCCAGACGGCCGGCTTTGAATCGGCTCTGGAGAGCTTCGCCGCCTGGTGTGCTGAGTCCGACCAGTGCCCGGTGGAAGGCGAGGCAGAGGACGTGGTGGCCGGTGTGCAGGAGGTTTTCACCGATGTCCAGCAGAACCCCCGGACGATGCCCGATGGCCGCCTCCTGAATGCTTCTACATTAGTAAGCGGCTTCATCACCCCGCTCTACCACCCGCAGGGATGGGGTCCCTTGCGCGATGGCCTCACCGCCGCGGTGACGGAGGATGATTTCTACGCTTTCCAGTACTGGGCGGACCTGCAGGCTGGCCGCGGGCCAGATGGCAGTTATGAGTGGATCAACACCTGGGCGTTCCGGGCTGTGATGTGCCTGGACTATCCCACCGCGCAGACCCAGGAAGAGATTGAGGCTGAGCAGCAGGAACTCAATGAGCGCGCTCCGACTTTTGGCCCCTACATGGGTCACGACGGCGTGCTGTGCTCCCAGTGGCCCTACCCGCCAGTGAATGAGCCTTGGGAGCCTGAGCTGCCCGAGGTGGAGCAGGTCCTGTTGCTCTCCACCACCGGCGATCCTGCGACCCCGGTGGCCTGGGCCGAGGACATGCACCTACAGATTCCGGCATCCTCGCTGTTGGTGTCCGATGCTGAGGGTCATATCGCCTATCGCCCGGGCAATAGCTGCGTCACTGACGTGGTGGATGAATACTTGACCTCCGGGGAGCTCTTCCAGGGGCGCCAGGACTGCTAAGTCCAGACCGCAAGACGCCGCCCTGGTCACTCTCCGGGACCGTTCAGCGCGCAGTTGGCGCAGCCGCCTGCTCTGCGGGTAAAGTTGACTCGCGCGCCCGCGCGCCTCCATAGCTCAGCTGGTAGAGCATTCCACTCGTAATGGAAAGGTCACCGGTTCAAATCCGGTTGGAGGCTCCGAACTCTCTTTCTACTCTGCCGTAGGCTGGAACTGCCATGGATATCAGAGTCGCGGCCTATGCCATCATCACCGACGAAAACAACCGCCTATTACTGCCCCACTGGCAGACCGGACACTACGGCGGATGGACCCTGCCCGGTGGCGGCATCGATCCCGGTGAGGACCCCGCCGATGGAGTCATCCGAGAGATCTACGAGGAAACTGGCTACACCGCCGAACTCGAGCAGCTGCTGGGAATCGACAGTATGGTGATTCCTGCAGACCGCCGCATCCGCCAGGAGGAACAGGGCACTGCCCTGCAGGCGCTGCGCATTGTCTACCGCGCCCAGATCACCGGTGGGGAGCTGGCAGTTGAGCAGGAGGGCTCAACGGACGACGTCGGCTGGTTCACTCCCGAAGAGGTCGAGCAGCTTGAGCGCGTCACTTTAGTGGATATCGGCCGCAGAATGGCCGGGCTCATCTAGAGGGCAGCTTCAGCCTGATCCAGACAGGCATGGACCTGTTCGGCCCGCCTCTGGACGGCCTGAACATCCCCGTGCTGCAGCCTGACCATCGCCGCAGCTTCAGCTGTAGTGGCCACATGATTGGCTGCCCGCGAAAGTGCAGAATGCAGGGCATTGGCTCCGCCCGGAACGTGCATACCATCAGCGGGGAAATGCTGGTGGGCGCGTTGGCACAGTTCAAAAACAGTGTTCAGCCGCTCTGCCAAACTATCGCCGATAGGCACCAGCTGGTTATAGACGGCATCATCCTCGATCCCTTCCAGAATCTGGTGATACCGATCCAGGCCGCGCACATAGCGATCATGAGCCTGCCTCCAGAGCCCGGTGCCGAGCTCCTTCTCCAGACGCCTTGCGCGACGTCGGCGCGTGAAGATCTTCATGACCTGCCTATGCATCGGGCCCAATGGCGGAGGGCGTGGGATTCGAACCCACGGTACGGGGTTGCCGCACACTGGTTTTCAAGACCAGCTCCTTCGGCCGCTCGGACAGCCCTCCTTGGACTGCGAAAAGTCCAGAAAGACACTATACGCGACTCGAGGACTTAGTGCTCGCGCTGTAGCCCGCGTGCCGCTGCAAGAAGCCATCACCACAGCATCCCCGGCGTACAGGAGTTCTAAGGGTTAGCTCTGGTTCTTGAAGACCACCAGGAACCGGTGGGCTTCCTCATGGGTCAGCGGTGAGTTGGCCGCCAACAGGCTTGCGGCCTGGTCTACCTCGTCGTCACGCAGCAGAGCATAGAGCTGATCATGCACCCAGGGCTGTAAGTCCTCATGGGAGAGCGTGATCTTCTCCTCACCGCGCTGAACCTCAAGATGGAAACCAGCCTGGTCCTCACCTGCCACATCCCAGTCCTCCGGGATGGTCAGTTCTTTATCCGGGTCGAAGCCGGACTTCTCCAGCAGTTCACGGGCCCGGGCGTCGACGTCGTCGTCGTTCTTCTCCTCGTCCCACACACTGGGCTGCTCGCCGCCGGGGATATCCGGCACGTTATTGCTGTTCTCTCCGAGGATTTCACCGGTATTGGGATCTGCCTCTGCAATGGGACCCTCTTCGTTGAGGTCTTCTCGCAGATCATCAATGGCATCTTCCAGGGACTCGTCCTTGATGTCGTCCTCGGAGTTGAGGTTGAAGTCCTCTTCGAATCGGATGGCCGACGGCGCACTCTGCGGATACCTGTGCAGCGCCTGCACCGCGACGATGGAGTCCTTGATCGAAGCGCCCGTGGCTTCCTTGAATAGGCCCAGGGCGCGGCGAGCATCCTCCACGCCAATGGCCTGGTAGATGGCCTTGTGCTGCTCGTCATTGAGAGCAAGCGCTGCTTCACGTGCCCGCTGCGGAGTGATCTCTTCCTGCAGCCGCTGGTTCATTCGCTGCGCCTGTCGCTGCATGAACATCCGCACACCCAGGAACAGCAGTACGCCTACCGCAAGCACCACCACGATTTCCATGGGCGTAGTCTACGCAACTGAGCTGAATACGAGGCATGCTGGATAGGATGTGCCCCGTGACTACTGATCTTTCTGCCTCTTTCAAGGCCTATGACGTCCGCGGACTCGTAGGCGAGACCATCACCGCCGAATCGGTCCGCGCTGTAGGTGCGGCTTTTGTGGACGTCCTGGGACTGACCGGCCAGCGCGTGCTGGTGGGCGGAGATATGCGCCCCTCGTCCCCGGAATTCGCTGCCGCGTTCACTGAAGGTGCGGTGGCGCGCGGGGCGCAGGTCACACAGCTGGGCGTGATCTCCACCGATATGCTCTACTTCGCCTCGGGCCAGCTGCAGGCACCCGGGGTGGTCTTCACCGCCAGCCACAACCCGGCTGAGTACAACGGCATGAAAATGGCTAAAGCCGGCGCTGTCCCGCTGAGCGCGGACACTGGGCTGGAGGATATCCGCGACGCCGCCCAGGCCTACCTCAAGGCCGGCCACATCCCCGCAGTAGAAACCACCGGCAGCACCGATACTTCCGAGCTGCTTGCGGATTACTCCGAATATCTGCGTTCGCTAGTGGACCTCTCCGGCATTCGGCCGCTGAAGGTGGTGGTGGATGCCGCTAACGGTATGGCTGGCATGACCACTCCTGCGGTGCTGGGCGATGCTGTGCTTCAGGCGCTGCCGCTGGAGATCATCCCGCTGTACTTTGAACTCGACGGAACCTTCCCCAATCACCCTGCTAACCCGCTGGAGAGCGAGAATCTGCGCGACCTGCAGAAGGCCGTAGTGGAGCACGGGGCTGATATTGGGCTGGCCTTCGACGGCGACGCCGACCGCTGTTTCGTCATCGATGAGCGTGGTGAGCCGGTTTCGCCTTCTGCCGTGACCGCGCTTGTGGCCCGGCGTGAGATCGCCCGCGCCAAGGCGGCTGGCGAGGACACTCCGGTCATCATCCATAATCTGATCACCTCCCGGGCGGTCCCGGAACTGGTGGAGCGCGAGGGCGGCCGCGCCGTCGAGACCCGTGTGGGGCACTCCTTCATCAAGGCCGTGATGGCTCAGGAGCAGGCCGTCTTCGGCGGTGAGCACTCGGCGCACTACTACTTCCGTGACTTCTTCAACGCCGATACCGGAATGCTTGCCGCGATGCATGTGCTGGCAGCCCTGGGTGAGCAGCAGTTGGGGCTTCATGAACTGGCTGCCGAGTACAACCCCTACTTCGCCTCCGGGGAGATCAACTCCAAGGTGGAGGACAAGGACGCTGCAGTGGCTCGAGTGCTGGAAGCCTTCGCAGATCGCGACGTCGCCATCGGACGCATGGATGGAGTCACTGTCAGCGCCGCCGATGGCAGCTGGTGGTTCAACCTGCGGCCCTCCAATACCGAACCCTTCCTGCGGTTCAACGGTGAGGCCCACACTCAGGAGCAGATGGCCGCGGTGCGGGACGAGGTGCTGCAGCTGGTGCGCAGCGCCTGAGGCTGGCTGCGACGACGCAGGTCTGTTCTGCTGCCGCGCCGGTCACGGCTCAGGTCTTGGCTGTGGAGCGCTTCAGCAGCCAGAGCAGGTACGGAGGGCCGATGACGGCCACCACCAGTCCGGCAGGGAGCTGGTACGGGGCGATGACGCTGCGCCCGAAGGTGTCGGAGATCGAGACCAGTGCCGCTCCCAGGAGGGCGGAGATCGGGAGGAACCAGCGGTGCTCACGGCCGATGAGCATGCGGGCGGCATGCGGAGCCGCCAACCCGACGAAGCTGATCACTCCCACTGCAGTGACTGAGGCGGCCGAGAGCACGACCGCCACGGTCAGTGCGGCACCGCGCACAGTGGTCAGGGAGACGCCCAGCACGCGCGGGGTGATGTCATCGATGCTGATCAGGTCCAGTTCGCGGCGCAGGAAGATCATCACCGGCAGGCTGGCGACCAGCATCAGAGTCAGCGGCCCCAGGTCCCGCCAGGCGGTGCCGAAGGTGGAGCCTCCCAGCCAGGAGATCGCCATCGCCTGGCTGTGCGGATGCGCGGTGGCGATCAGCAGCTGAGTGACCGCCTGGGCCGCCGTCATCACCCCGATGCCGACCAGCACCACTTTTTCCGGGCTCCCTGCCGGGGAGCTGGCCAGCGCGAAGACGATCAGTCCGGCCAGCACTGCGCCGGCGGCCGCACCGGCGGACATCGTCCAGGCCGATCCGGTGGGAAGCACAATAAGGGCGATGACGGCACCGGCTCCTCCGGAGGCTGCGACCCCGAGGATTCCCGGCTCCGCCAGCGGATTGCGGGTCACCGTCTGCACCAGAGCCCCGGCCGCTGCCAGGGCAGCGCCGGCCAGCAGAGCCGCGGCCACGCGCGGGGCACGGAAGTCCAGGGTGATCTCGATGCTCCGCGGCGCCTCGCCGCCCAGCCACAGCAGTACGTCTCCCAGCCGCAGCCACCAGTCCCCCAGCAGCATGCCGGCCACCACCAGGGCCGCCAGCAGCGTGCAGCTGACCACCAGCACGGTGACTCGCCGGCTCAGCCGGACCGCGCTGGGCACCCCCACTGCGCTGATCTCCTGGTTTCCGCCTGCGCTGCGCATCCGGATAGCCAGCACCACCAGGAATCCCGCGCCCAGCAGGGAGGTCACAACGCCGGTGGGGATGCCCACAGCAAGGCTGGGATCGGTGAAGCCGAAGATTCCGTCGAGGAAGACCGCACGCACCCCCACATCGGCTCCGATGACGATCAGAGCCCCCAGCAGTGCGGAGCCGGCCAGCGCCCAGCCGAAGCGGCCGAAGCGGATCACCCGGGTGGAGAGCAGCCGCACAATGGCGGGGGCACAGAGTCCTACGAAGCCCAGCGGGCCCACCATGGTCACTGCGCAGGAGGCCAGCAGCACCGAGCAGACCAGCAGCCCGGCGCGCACCGCGGTGACCCGGACTCCCATGGACTGAGCGGTGTCGCTGCCCAGGGAGAGCACATCGGTGGAGCGGGCCAGCAGCACCAGCACGGCCGCCGCGGCCAGCACTACCGGCAGCAGCCGCAGCACACCATTGAGACCAGAGAGGTTAAGCGTGCCGGCGCCCCAGAGGAAGAGGCCCTGGGTGGACTGGGCATAGATCATCAGCAGTGCTGCGGTTACCGAGGCCAGCCCCATCGCCACCACAGTTCCGGCCAGCACCAGCCGGATGGGCGCGGACTCGGAGAACCCGGTCAGCGCAAGCACCAGCCCGGCGGCCAGGAAGCCTCCGGTGAAGGCCAGTGCCGCCGAGCTCATCAGCGGCAGGCTGATGCCGAAGGCCGCGGCCGCGGTCAAAGCCAGATGCGCTCCGGCGTTGACCGCAAGAGTGTCCGGGGAAGCCAGCGGGTTGCGAGTCATGGCCTGCAGCGCGCAGCCGGAAAGCCCCAGCACGGCCCCCACGGCCACGCCGCCGATCAGTCTGGGTAGCCTGGAGTCCACTGCGATGCCTGCCAGCTGTGAGTCCTCACCGCTGAGCAGGGCGCCCAGCAGCTGACCGGCGGTGGCCTGGGATGTTCCCTGGGTTAGGTGCACTGCGCTGAGCAGCACCAGCACAGCCGCACCAAGGACCAGCACAGTGAGCACAGCCGCACGTGCCCGCGCGGGGGTGGTCCGCTCAGCAGCTGCCGTGCGGCCGGCGGCCAGGGCGTCGGGGGTCTGTGTCACGTCAGCGGGTCGATGCGCGGCGTCTGCGCTCAGCTGCCGGCGACAGTCTCAGAGACGTACTCTGCCCATTGCATGGCAGAGCCTGGGCCGCCGTAGATCCAGATGCGCTCGACCGGGTACATCCGGTCCTGCTCCACAAAGCTCAGGGAGTTCCACGCAGCGGAGTCCTTCAGGGGCGCGAAGGGGTTCTCCGGCTCAGTGGAGGCGGTCCACCAGAAGATCTCGGTGTCCTCCGGCAGCGCCATCAGCCCTTCGACGTCGGAGGTGCTGATCCCCCATTCGGGGTCTCCCTCATCCTCCCAGGCGGTGCTCAGTCCCAGCTCCTCGCCCACGGCACTGGCCAACGCCCCAGGTCCGTGCATCCGGAAGGTCGCGGTGTTGCCCTCCACTGAGGGGTAGAGCACCACGAACGGGGTGTCTTCAGCGCCGGCGTCGGCGATCTGCTGGCCGGCCTCGTCCAGGGTCTGCTCATAGTCGGCCCAGATCTCCTCGGCGCGCTCCTGGGCGCCCAGCAGCTCGGCGGTCTGGAAGAAGGTGCGCTCCATATGTCCCAGCGGGTCGGAGGCGTCGGCCGGCTCCTGCAGCACTACCGGGGCGATCTCCTCCAGGTCGGCGCGCAGGCCGTCCGGGACAGACCCCTCCACTCCCAGGATCAGGTCAGGGTTCGCCTGTCCGATGGCTTCCAGGCTGGGCTCGGTGCGCAGCCCGACGTCGACGACGTCCTCATCCACCTCCGCGGCCGAGGCCCAGGCCTCGTAGCCCTCCAGATCCGCCATACCCACGTGGTTGCCGCCCAGCAGCTCCACGTTCTCGGTCTGAGCCCACTCCAGGGTGACCACCCGCTGAGCGGGTCCCTCCAGGGTGACCTCTTCGCCTGCGTAATCGGTGACGGTGATGGACTCCCCGGCCGGATCGGCGTTCTGGCCACCTCCGTCCACGTCGGTGGTGCCGCAGGAGGTCAGCGCCAAAGTGCTCAGCGTCGCAGCTGCCAGCAGCCAGCGAACCGGAGCAGAGGTGGTCAGGGTCATGTGATTGTCCTTCCAGTAGGTCGGTGGTAGATATCAGGCGGCTGCCGGTGCTGCGGAGGCGTACTCGGCGCGCTTCTCCTGGTGAACGCCGCGGCGCCCGGCCCGCTGGGCGCGCACCGCCAGTCCGCCGCCAGGCATGGGCGCCACGTGGATCGGCACCCCGTAGACCTCGCTGAGCAGCTCGGAGGTCATCACCGTCTCTGGGGTTCCGGCGGCGACGACGCGGCCTTCGTCCAGCAGCACCACGTGGTCAGCGATATCGGCGGCCTGCTCCAAGTCGTGCAGCACCACGCCGATGGTCAATCCGTGCAGGTCGGCGAGCTCGCGGATGAGGTCCAGCAGGCTCATCTGGTGCTTCAGATCCAGGAACGTGGTGGGCTCGTCCAGCAGCAGCACGTCCGTCTGCTGGGCCAGGCAGGCCGCCAACCACACGCGCTGCAGCTGTCCGCCGGAGAGTTCGGAGACCGGGCGGTGCTTCAGCTGCTCCAGGCCGGTCAGCGCCACGGCGCGCTGCACAGCCTCGGCCCCGCCGGGATCCGTGCGCCCGAATCGGCTTCGGTGGGGATGCCGGCCCAGCTCCACCACTTCGGCCACCGTCAGACCGGAGAGAGTCGGCCGCTGCTGTGCCAGTATTGTCAGGCGCTTGGCAAAGCTGCGCGGGGAGAAGGAGCTCAGCTCCTCACCGTCGAGGGCGAGGGCTCCCTCAGCTGCGGTGAGGCGGGACATTCCGCGCAGGAGCGTGGTTTTTCCGCTGCCGTTGGGACCGATCAGGGCAGTGACCGCTCCGGGGATGAGGTCGACGTCGACCCCGTGAACAATCTGCCGTTCGCCGTAGGAGACGGTGACGTCGCGACCGTGGAAGGTGGCTGCCCGAGTCATCTCAACTTTTTGCACAGCTGCATATTACCCAATGCAGCATAGGTTCACCTAACACTTTTTTAGTCGGGCGCTCTGACGCATCGCTGCAGCGTCTCATGCTGACAGCCGAAAGGGCCGGGAGGGGTGCCGAAGCACCGCGCTTCCCGGCCCTCTGCTCGGACTGTCAGGCGGGCTGAACCCGGCTGCGCAGCTCCTCGAGCTCCTCGCGGATAGAGGCCGGCAGGGATTCGCCGAAGCAGGCGAACCACTGCTCGATGTCGGCCAGCTCCTCGGTCCACTCCTGCGGGTCGACCTTCAGGGCGTCCTCAATATCGGTCTCCGCCACGTCCAGGCCGCTCAGATCCAAGGCCTCAGGCATCGGGGTGTAGCCGATGGCGGTCTCCACGGCCTCTCCGCGCCCTTCGATCCGCTCGACGATCCACTTCAGCACGCGGGTGTTCTCAGCGAATCCGGGCCAGGCGAAGCCGCCGTCGCGGTTGCGGCGGAACCAGTTGACCAGGAAGATCTTCGGCAGCTTGTCCGGGTCAGCCTTGCCTGAGACCTCCACCCAGTGGTTGAGGTAGTCGCCGGCGTCGTAGCCGATGAACGGCAGCATCGCCATGGGGTCCCGCCGCACTGTTCCGACCTGCCCCTCGGCGGCGGCTGTGGTCTCCGAGCTCAGCGTTGCTCCGAAGAAGATGCCGTGGTTCCAATCCCGGGACTCGGTGACCAGCGGCACGGTGGTCTTGCGCCGCCCGCCGAAGAGGATGGCGTCCAGCTTCACGCCGTTGGGTTCGAAGTACTCATCGGCCAGCATGTCGGTCTGGTCGATGGGCGTGCAGAAGCGGGCGTTGGGGTGCGCGGCCGGCCGCCCGGAATCAGGAGTCCAGTCGTTGCCCTGCCAGTCCGTCAGGTGGGCCGGCGGCTCCTCGGTCATCCCCTCCCACCAGACGCCGCCGTCGTCGGTGAGCGCGCAGTTGGTGAAGATGGAGTTGCCCTTGGCGATGGCGCGCATCGCATTGGCGTTGGTGTGCCAGCCGGTGCCCGGAGCCACACCGAAGTAGCCGGCCTCGGGGTTGACTACGCGGAACTCGCCGTCGGGGCCGGGGCGGATCCAGGTGATGTCATCGCCGAGGGTTTCGGCCTTCCAGCCCTCCAGAGTGGGGTCGATGAGCGCAAGGTTGGTCTTGCCGCAGGCCGAGGGGAAGGCCCCGGAGACGTGGTAGCTGCGCCCCTCCGGGCTGGTGAGCTTGAGAATGAGCATGTGCTCGGCGAGCCAGCCCTCATCGCGGGCCATCACTGAGGCGATCCGCAGGGCATAGCACTTCTTGCCCAGCAGCGCGTTGCCGCCGTATCCGGAGCCGTAGGACCAGATCTCCCGCTCTGAAGGGAAGTGGACGATGTACTTCTCCTCATTGCAGGGCCAGGGCACGTCCTGCTGGCCGGGCTCCAGCGGTGCGCCCACTGAGTGCACGGCGGGTACAAAAAAACGCGTCGAGCTCTTCGATCTTGCGCAGAACATCGGTGCCGATGCGGGCCATGATCCGCATGCTGGCCACCACGTAGGCGGAATCAGTGATCTCGACACCGAACTTCGGGTCATCGGCCTCAAGGTGCCCCATAACGAAGGGTATGACGTACATCGTGCGTCCACGCATGGCGCCGTCGAAGACGCCGTTGAGGGTCTGTCGCATTTCTGTTGGGTCCACCCAGTTATTGGTGAAGCCAGCATCGCGCTCACGCTCGGAGCAGATGAACGTTCGAGACTCCACCCGCGCGACGTCGGCGGGATCCGAAAACGCCGCGAAGGAGTTTGGGAAATCCGGGCTGGTCAGTCGGGTCAGGGTTCCCGCTTCCACTAGCTCATCGGTGAGCTTGGTGTATTCGGCTTCGGAGCCATCCACCCAGTGGATATTCTCCGGCCGAGTCAGCTGGGCGATCTGGGCGACGAAATTGATAAGTGGCTGGTGAGTGGTTGGAGCATCTGCAGCGATGTTCTGGGCCAGCTTGTCAGCACCGGGCGCCGTTGCAACGGTGGTCACTGTTTTTCCCTCCATTGGGTACAGGTTCTGATTGCCGCCTCTTCCCCACGTGCCGGAATATCGAAGGGTTTCAGCACCGGCTGAAGCCGAAGTACGGACCGCACTGTCCGCACCCGCCCTTCTGTATTCCGCTGTGCACAGCAGAAGAAGCAGTTGTTCCAACTGTAACGGCAGAAGATCACACTCTTGTGAATGCGCAGAGAAATGTGGCTGGATTCACACTAGGGCAGCGAGGGCTATGCACCCGCGAAACGCTGCAATCCCCCGCTACTGACCGCGCTAGAGGCTTCTAAGCCGGCGATTTGGCAGAGGGGAGAAAACCCGTGTATAGTCTTCTAGGTCCGGGGCGCGGAAACGCGAACCACACAGGACATGCGCCTATAGCTCAGCTGGATAGAGCGTCGGTCTACGGAACCGAAGGTCAGGGGTTCGAATCCCTTTGGGCGCACCACTAAAGAAAGCCTCGCAACTCCCATGACATGGGGCGCGAGGCTTTCTTGCTATTTCCTCACTTTGCCTGGCAGATACGGGCGGCCTGCAGCAGCTCAGCTGCGGAACTGTGTCAACACAGCGTCCCGGCCGTCGAGCTCTGCCCAGGGCTTGTGCACCTCAAGAAGAGCCATCCCGGCCGTAGGCCAGTGCTGGGCCATATCCAGCACGGCGCGCTCATCGGATTCCACGCTGGCCAGCTCCATGGTCAGCTCTTGCACCCCCGGCATATGCGCGATGATCAAGAGCGTCTCCACTGTTTCCGGAGTCTCGTTGATCACCGAGAGCATGCGGCGCGGCGCCGCCAGGTACAGCCGAGAGTCCAGGTAGGCGGTGGCGGCCTTCACCCCCAGCTCATGCCCGATCCAGATGCAGGTCTGCCGGGTGCGCATCGCATCGGAGACCACCGTGGACTCAGGCCAATGGCCGCTATCGAGCAGCCAGCGCCCCACTTGACGCGCCTGAGCCTGGCCATGCTGGGTCAGAGTCCGGGAACGGTCATCCCCGGTGAAACTGTGCCCGGCTTCTGCATGACGGAGGATGAGCAGTCGTTTAGGCGCCACGAATCTGTTGCCTGGATCAGATGGAGTATTCCGGGGCGGCCCACACGGTGACCTCGGGATGCTCGTAGAACCGGTATCCCTGACCGCGTACGGTGCGCACAGTGTTCGCTAACCGCCCCAGCTTGGACCGCAGCCGCCGAATATGCACGTCAATCGTGCGCTCATTGGGCATCTGCGCCTGATCCACATTGCGCCACAGCGTCTTCAGCAGTTCAGTGCGGCCCACGGTGCGTGAAGCATTGTCCACTAAGTAATTGAGCAGCTCGAACTCTTTATAGGTGAGGTTGAGGTTCTCGCCGTCGAGCTTGACCTCTCGTCGCGCCAAATCGATGAGCACCCCAGAGCTCGACGGCGCCGGAGAACTGTGCACCGGCGATTCAGATACGCGGTGGGTCACTGTGGGATCACCCAGCGCCTGGCGCACCACCTCGAGATCAGAACCCTCGGCTGCTGCTGAGGCCATCGCCATTGCAATATGGACCTGGGACTCCGGAGCAATGTGCTCCACATAGTCACGCAGCTCAGTGGCGATCTTGTGCAGCGAGGTGCCCGCGGCACTGGCAGTGTCTTCATCCAGTCCCACATAGATGACGAACCCACGGGCCACCACATCAGGGGGCACTACCTGGGTGCCGCCGGAGGGCGCAATCACCGGCACCGGAGCGGTGCGCGGATAGCCGGCGGCGGCCCCTGTCCCGTTTCGCATGCGCCGCGCGATCTCGGCTCGACGGGCTGCGTTTCTCACGGAGACGTGGACGTAGCCTGGATTATGGGCCGGATTAAGCGGTGCGGACATCGGGATCGTTACTCTTCCTGGCTTGCGGCCGGACGATTGGCCCTCTCATCGTCCCCGTAATATTTCAGAAACGCAAGTAACAAAACCCGAAAAATTCCACTATTTGAGACCTGGACCCCCAATAGTGACGCAACACACGTTTATTCGGCGAGACCGTAGAGTCGGTCGCCTGCATCCCCGAGTCCCGGGACGATGTAGGACTTCTCGTTGAGCTTCTCGTCGATGGCTGCCAAGTAGAGCTCGATGTCCAGATCGCCCACCTCGCCGCGCAGCCTCTCGATACCTTCCGGTGCAGCCAGCAGACAGATACAGGTCACCTTCGCTGCGTCCGCCTTCTTCAGGAACCGAACGGCTTCGGCGAGGGTTCCGCCGGTGGCCAGCATCGGGTCCAGAACAAAGACATGGCGTCCAGTGAGGTCATCTGGGAGCCGTTCAGCGTAGGTGACGATGTCCAGAGTTTCCTCATTGCGCGCCATGCCTAGGAATCCGACTTCCGCGGTGGGAATCATCGCGGTCATGCCATCGAGCATTCCCAGTCCGGCACGGAGAATCGGCACCACAAGAGGCTTGGGGCCGGCCAGCCGAGTCCCGGTCATCTGAGCCACCGGGGTCTGGATCTCCACCGGCTCGGTGGCGATGGAGCCGCTGGCTTCGTAGGAGAGCAGGGTCACCAGTTCTTTGGTCAGCTCACGGAAGACGTTAGATGTGGTCTCGACCCGCCGCAGGTGGGTGAGTTTGTGGGCAATAAGCGGGTGTTCGACAACCTGTACGCGCATGGACTCAAGGTATCAGCACGATCCGCCCCCACGTAGGCTGTAGGCGTGTCATTTTCCCCACGTGATCCGCAGATTCAGCGCAATCTGATGGAACAGTGTCTGCAGTTGGCCGCGCGAGCTCCGCTTTCCGGAGACGTGCCGGTGGGCGCCGTCGTCCTCTCCCCCACCGGAGAGGTTCTGGGCGAAGGCTTCAACACCCGGGAGCGCGACGACGACCCAGCAGGTCATGCAGAGATGAACGCCCTGGGCGCCGCGGCGGCACAGCTGGGCAGCTGGCGTTTGGATGGCTGCGTGTTGGCGGTGACCATGGAGCCGTGCCCGATGTGCGCTGGGGCGATCAGCCAGACCCGCATCGGTCAACTGATCTTCGGCGCCTGGGATGAGAAGGCTGGTGCTGCTGGCAGTGTGTTTGACGTGCTGCGCGAGCCGCGCCTGAACCACTGGGTGGAAGTTCATGCTGGAGTGCGCGCGGATGAATGCGCCGCTGTGCTGCGAGAATTCTTCGAGCAGTTCCGCGGGTCATAATGACGCGCTTTGAGCCCAGCGCTGTCTCTCCCGTATAGTGGTCAGGCCTGGTGACGTGTCCGAGCGGCCGAAGGTGCAGCACTCGAAATGCTGTGTACGGTAACCCCGTACCGTGGGTTCAAATCCCACCGTCACCGCCAGAGCAGTAAGGGGCGCCCCGCATGATTGCGGTGGCGCCCCTTACTTTTTGCTCGTGCTACTACCTGGCTGCGGACCGGTTCAGCCCTCCTCAGCAGGGACGTAGTCGCTCTCCCCCATCAGGCGCAGCGCCACCCGCAGTTTCTCAGCGGCTTCTTCCATCTGCTCCTGATCCGGGTTGTCCATGGTCTTCGCGAAATCGAAGTCGGCCATGGAGTTCGAGGGCCAGACGTGAATATGCATATGCGGCACCTCATAGCCGGCGATCGCCACTCCAGCACGCTGGGAGCCGAAAGCCTCCACCTGGGCTTTGCCGATGCGCTGGGCCACATTGCTCATATGCGCCAGCAGCTCGCCGTCGGCGTCGGTCCACTTATCCACCTCGGTGCGCGGAACTACCAGCGTGTGTCCGTAGGCCAGCGGGGCAATCGAGAGGAATGCCACACAGGTCTCGTCCTGCCAGATGAATCGGTCCGGGAGTTCGCCGTTGATGATCTTGGTGAAGACGGTGCTCATGGCCACCACTCTAACCCCTGAAATCCGGCGGTGTTAGGCTTGAGCAAGCATGAATGAGACCCCTTCCGCCCCCGTTATCCGCGGCCGCTCCACACGACAGAAGCGCGCTGTGTGGTCTGCGCTGAATTCACTGGACGACTTCGTCTCGGCCCAGGACCTGCATCGGCTGCTTTCTGACCGCGGCGAGAAAGTCTCTTTGGCCACGGTGTACCGCGTGCTGCAGGCTCACCAGGAGGACGGCCTGGTGGATGTGCTGCGTCCCGACGACGGTGAAGCGATCTTCCGGCTCTGTGCCCGCGAGGAGCACCACCATCACTTGGTGTGCCGCTCCTGCGGCCTGACGGTGGAGTTCGAGGCCCCGGACATCGAGTCCTGGGCAGGCGAGCTGGCTTCCAAGAACGGCTTTACCGAGGTACGCCACACCCTCGAGATCTTCGGGCTCTGCGCTTCCTGCTCGGCCGCGGCAGACTAACTCCTGCCCCCGGGCCGCTCTAGGAGACAGTCATCACCTGGGCTGCTTCAGCACGACGACGGCGCCTCCGCCTGCGCCCGATCAGCAAGCAGATCAGGTAGATCAGGAAGCTGATAGTGGTGATGTAGGGACTGATCGGCACAGTGCCGGTAATGGCCAACATGATCCCACCCACCGCAGCAATCAGCGCGAAGGACATCGACAGCAGCACCACGCTCAGCGGGCTGACGCTGACTTTCAGCGCAGCCGCGGAGGGGACCACCAGCAGCGAGAGGACCAGCAGCGCACCCACTACCTGCACGGACATGGCCACGGCCACACCCAGCAAGATCATGAACACGATAGCGAGCGTCCCGACGCGCACACCACGGGCCGCCGCTAGCTGGGGATCCACTGAAGCGAACATCAGCGGGCGCCAGATCAGCACCAGCACGATGGTGATCAGCACGGCACCGGTGACCAGGGTGCGGGTCTGCATGTCATCAACGCCCACGATCTGACCGGTCAGCAGGCCGAATCGGTTGGCGCTGCGCCCCTGATAGAGCGAGAGAAACAGGATGCCCAGGCCCAGGCCGAAGGGCATGAGCACGGCGGTCACCCCGCCGACATCCTTATCCTTCAGTGAGAGCACGCCAATCAGCAGTGCGGCTGCCACCGCTCCCAGCGCCGAGCCAGCCACCACATCCACACCGGCCAGCAGCGCCAGGGCCGCTCCCGCAAAGGAGATTTCGGCGATGCCGTGGACCACCAGTGCGGTGCGTCGCAGCATGATGAACACGCCGATGACACCGCCCATCAGCCCAAGCACCGCGGCGGTGATGACGGAGTTGCGCACCAGAGAGAACAGCTCCCAGTAGCCGTCAAGGGTGAAGGAGTCGGTGATCTGCTGGATGAGTCCAAGCTCAGTCATGATCGTGATACCCCTCCAGGTGGTGGGACATGACAACAAGTTTTCCCTGATGCTCAATGACATCCACCGGTGCCTGGTACAGCTCCGAGAGCACCTCTGAGCGCATCACGTCATGGACCGAGCCGATCCGGTACTGACCGCGGGCAAAATAGAGCACCCGGTCGACGTGTTCGATCACCGGATTTATTTCGTGAGTGACGAAGACCACGGCAGAGCCCCGCTCCACTGCTTGCCTGCGGATGAGCTCGGTGACTGCCTGCTGGTGGTGCAGGTCCAGGGAATGCAGCGGCTCATCGCAGAGCAGCAGCGCGGGATTCGAAGCCAGGGCCTGAGCGGCACGCAGGCGCTGCTGCTCACCGCCGGAGAGCAGCCCCACCGGCATCGCGGCGTAATCTGCAGCACCGACTTCCTCCAGCAGCTCATCAACCCGGGTGCGCAGTGCGCGCGGTTTCAGCCGCAGTCCGAATCGGTGTCCGTCCAGGCCCAGCGCCACAAGGTCCCGTGCGCGCAGCGGGGTCTCCTCCGGCAGTGTCTGCTGCTGGGGGATGTAGCCGACGGCGGCGGATCCGCGGCGCACTGGGTGCCCAGCGATCTCCACCGAGCCGCTGGTGAGCTTCTGCAGCCCCAGCAGCACCTTCAGCAGTGTGGATTTTCCGGCCCCGTTGGGACCCAGCACCGCCAGGAACTCTCCGGGCTGGAGGTCCAGGTCCAGGTCCTGCCACAGTGTACGACCGTCAAATCCCACCGCGGCTTGCTTCAGGGAGGCAGCGGGAGCGCCGGTACTGCGGGCGGGCTCAGCCACGCAGGTCCTCCACCAGGGCTTCTACTGTCGAGATGTTCTCGCTCATCCATTCAGTGTAGGAGTCGATGCCATCGGGGAAGGTCTCACTGAACTCCAGTACCGAGACTCCGGAGTCTTCGGCCGCCTGCCGAATCCGGGCGGACTGGTTGGTCTCGGTCTGCGGGTTGTAAGCCAGAAGATCGATCTCGTCTCCGGTGGCAACGTTCAATGCCTGCTGGTACAGCCGGGGGGAGACATCATCGCCGTGTTCCACCGCGGAGAGGAACTGCAGTTCGGTGAGATCCTCGAATCCGGCGTCCTGAAGCAGGAAACCAGATACAGCTTCGGTGGCCAGATAGCTCATGCCCTCAGCCTCGATCGCGCGGTTCCGCTCGTCCAACTCATTGATCTCTCCGGCAAGCGCCTGGGCGTTCTCGGTGTAGAGCTCGGCGTTCTCTGGAACCAGCTCCCCCATGTACTCACCAAACTCGGTGACGAAGGCGCTCATGTACTCCAGGTCATACCAGATGTGCTCGTTCTCGTAGCTGCCGTCCCATTCGTGGGATTGGTGGTTTTCTCCGTCGATGAGCTGGTAGACACTGTCATCAGCCTCAGCAGCCGAAGCGAGCAGCGTAATGAAGGAGTCGTAGCCGCCGCCATTGGCGATGATCACATCGGCCTGGTTGACCACCAGTCGGTCCTGCGGAGTGGCCTCGTAGGAGTGAGGATCCACCGCAGGGTTATCCACCAGTGCCTGGACTTCAGCCGTATCGCCGACCACTTCAGTGGCAAGGTCTGCGTAGACGTCAATTGAGGTCACGATCAGCAGATCGGTCTCCACGCCATCCTGAGGCTCAGATGCGGGCGCATCCTCTGCACCGCAGGAAGCAGCCAGTAGTACGACGACGCCGCCCAGGCCCAGTGAACGCAGGGCACGTGAAGGGGCAGAGGTGTTTTTGCGCATGCATGCCAGCGTACTGCTATTGCAAACAGTTCTCAAAATCAGCGTTGCTTAGCCCTACACTTCTGCCACCGTGTGCCGACGCCGGGAGTCACGAGCCTGCGTGGCGTCATGAATCTCCCCCACTAGTACCTCCAGCACGTCCTCGAGGAAGAGGATGCCGCGGGTCACCCCGTCCGCATCGAGCACTCGGGCCAGATGGGACCCGGTCTGCTGCATCCGCTCCAGACAATCATCAAGGGCATCACCGGGACCCATATTCCCCAGCGAACGCACCACCGTGACCGGAATGGGTTCCCGGGCAGCACGCTCCGGAAGGGCCATGACGTCCTTCAGGTGGATATAGCCGGTGTGGGCGCCGTCGTCCGCGTATCTCCGCGAGCAATAGCACGCTGGACCGTCGGCTGGTCAAGAGCGACTAGTGAGAACTCGACGGCGACAAAGACCCAGGAGCAGCCATTCCACCTAGGCTCTGCACCCCCGAATAGCGGGCAGACCTGTGGAGGCCGGATAAGAGACAGAAATCAAAAGCTGGCTCAAGGCAGGTTGTCGATACTCCAAAAGATCTCGGATTTTACAGCAAGGACTCAGCTCTGCGGGCGGGGAACCCCGCCCCATGGCTACCAGGTCTGTGAGACCGGCTTGCCTTCTTCATAGCCGGCAGCTGATTGCACACCGGCCACAGCACGCTGGCGGAACTCCGCCTGAGTCGCCGCGCCCGCGTAGGCGAAGGATGAACGGACTCCAGCAGTGATGGAGTCAATGAGGTCCTCCACACCGGGCCGCTCCAGGTCCAGGAACATCCTCGAGGTGGAAATGCCTTCCTCGAAGAGGCCCTTGCGGGCCCGGGCGAAAGCACCCTCGCTGGCTGTGCGATGTTGCACCGCCCGAGCTGAGGCCATCCCGTAGCTCTCCTTGTACCTGCGGCCATCGGCGGCGGTGAGCAGATCCCCGGGCGACTCATAGGTTCCGGCGAACCAGGATCCGATCATCACCTGCGAAGCGCCGGCTGCCAGCGCGAGCGCAATATCCCGCGGGTAGCGGGCTCCGCCGTCGGCCCATACGTGTTTACCCAGCTCGCGCGCGGCGGCGGCGGACTCCAGCACCGCGGAGAATTGTGGGCGGCCCACCGCGGTCATCATTCGGGTGGTGCACATCGCACCTGGTCCTACACCGACCTTGACGATATCCGCGCCGCCTTCAATCAGCTCGCGGGTTCCATCGGCTGTCACCACGTTGCCGGCGACCACCGGAATCGCAAGTCCTGAGGCGTCCACCACCCTGCGCACCACGGCCAAGGCCTGGAACATCTTCTCCTGGTGTCCATGGGCGGTATCTACCACCAGGACGTCCACTCCGGCCTCCAACAGCGCCTCAGCTTTGCCCTGGACATCACCGTTGATGCCCACCGCAGCAGCTACCTTCAGCTGGCCCTCGGCGTCGGTGTTCGGAGTGTAGATCGTCGAGCGCAGCGCGCCTTTGCGAGTCAGCACCCCAGTGAGCAGCCCATCAGCGGAGGTCACCGGCGCGTAGTCGGAACCTGCGGCATCCATGGTCTCAAAGGCGCGCTGCAGCGCCTCGGCGCGAGA
>NZ_HG005165.1:472128-487867 GCF_000455245.1 Nesterenkonia massiliensis
CAAAGGCGCGCTGCAGCGCCTCGGCGCGAGAGCTTTCTTCTTCGAAATCTTCAGCAGCCAGCTGCACCTGAGGCATGCGCATCACTGCACCCACTGAGGAGAACCGGTCAACGCCTTCGCCATCGGCCTGAGTCACCACTCCCGCCAGGCGACGATCCTCGTCAACAACGCAGACCGCTTCGTGGTTGCGCTTATCCAGCAGATGCAGCACATCAAGAACCGTGTGCGAGGGTGTAACTTTCAGCGGCGTCTCCATCACCGGGTGACGCTGTTTGACCCAGTGCGCCACTTGGCGGATGACTTCGACCGGGATGTCCTGCGGCAGCACCCCGAGACCACCGCGGCGCGCCATGGTCTCCACCATGCGCCGTCCGGTCACCGCTGTCATATTGGCCGCCACCAGTGGTGTGGTCGAGCCGGTGCCGTCTTCGGCAGAGAGGTCGACGTCGAAGCGCGAAGCTGTCGCAGAGCGCGAAGGAACCAGGAAGACGTCGGAATACGTCAGCTCGTGGGTGAGGTCATTGAGAAAGCGCATCACTGACACGATACCGCCTGCGCTGGCACCACGGGCAGGAAAGTCACTATGCTGGAGCGGAGGTGACACAAGCAGAGCACAATGCAGTGCCAGCAGACCGCTACAGATCACATATGGAAGAGGCGTATCCACAGTGCCAGAGCTAACGTCCAGCCGTCTCGCGGAGGAATTTCCCGGAAACGAATGGTTGGTCGCCGACATATATGACAAGTACAGGGAGAACCCCGATTCCGTAGATCGGAAGTGGGCCGACATCTTCAAGCGGCTGGAGTCTGATTCGCCGTCGGGAAGCGACGGTGCTTCTGAGAAAAACGACGCATCCTCCGCCTCGTCAGCGAAGCCGGCAACCCAGAAGCCGAAAGAGACCGCTGCCAAAGAGGCTCCGAAGTCTCAGGTGGACTCCCCTAAGGCTTCGAACCAGAGCAGCAAAGAGCAGACCACTCCTTCCACCGCCAAGCCAGCTGAGCCTGAGTCGGCGCAGAAGGCCCGGAGCGAGAAGCCCGTGGCACCGAAGTCTCCGGTGACTCGCAAGTCTGACAACGCCGGGGCAGCGATCCCGTCGGATCCGGCTAAGCCTGAGCTGGCAGACAAGACCAGCGAGCGCGAGGATGAGGTCACCCCGCTGCGCGGTATCTCCAAGGCCATTGCTGCCAATATGGATGCCTCCCTCGAGGTGCCCACTGCCACCACCGTGCGTGCAGTGCCTGCCAAGCTGCTGATCGATAACCGTACGGTCATCAACAACCATCTCAAGCGCACCCGCGGTGGCAAGGTCTCCTTCACCCATCTCATCGGCTATGCGATGATCCGTGCCCTGCGCGCGCATCCCTCCATGAACGTCACCTATGACGTCAAGGACGGCAAGCCGGTCATGATCACCCCGGCACACGTGAACTTCGGCCTGGCCATCGATATGCCTCGCCCAGACGGCACCCGCGCCCTCGTGGTTCCGAGTATCAAGGCCGCCGAAGAGATGAACTTCACCGAGTGGTGGGCTGCTTACGACGACGTCGTCAAGCGCGCTCGAGACAACAAGCTCACTCCTGCCGACTACGCCGGCACCACGGTGTCGCTGACCAACCCTGGTGGCATCGGTACCGTGCATTCGGTTCCCCGCCTCTCCAAGGGCCAGGCGGTCATTGTGGGCGTTGGCGCACTGGACTACCCGGCGGAGTTCCAGGGCGCATCCGAGAAGACCCTGAACAACCTCGCAGTCTCCAAGGTCATCACCCTGACCTCTACCTATGACCATCGCGTCATCCAGGGCGCAGGCTCCGGCGAGTTCCTCAAGACCATCCACGAGCTGCTGCTGGGCAAGGACGGCTTCTACGAGGAGATCTTCGAAGCCCTGCGCATCCCCTACCAGCCC
Source organism: Nesterenkonia massiliensis (assembly GCF_000455245.1). Classification (GTDB taxonomy): domain Bacteria; phylum Actinomycetota; class Actinomycetes; order Actinomycetales; family Micrococcaceae; genus Nesterenkonia; species Nesterenkonia rhizosphaerae. The sequence continues at coordinate 474,033 of NZ_HG005165.1, forward strand.
ATCCATTGGTCTGCAGATATTCAGGTCAACCCTGAAGAGCAGATCAACAAGGTGGCGCGCGTCCAGCAGCTGATCCACGCCTACCGCGTGCGTGGACACCTGATGGCCAGCGTTGACCCGCTGGAGTACAAGATGCGCTCCCACCCGGACCTGGATATCGAGAACCACGGCCTGACGCTGTGGGATCTCGACCGCGAATGGCCCACCGGCGGCTTCGGCGGCAAGTCCGCACTGCCGCTGCGCTCCCTTCTGGGCGTGCTGCGTGATACTTACTGCCGCAACACCGGCATCGAGTACATGCACATCCAGTCCCCCGAAGAGCGCGAATGGTTCCAGAACGAGATCGAGCATCCCTACGAGAAGCCGACTCGCGACGAACAGTTCCGCATCCTGGGCCGGCTCAATGCGGCCGAAGCCTTCGAGACCTTCCTGCAGACCAAGTTCGTGGGCCAGAAGCGCTTCTCCCTGGAGGGCGGCGAGTCGCTGATCCCGCTGCTGGACACCATCATCTCCGAGGCGGCAGATGAGGGCATGGACGAGGTGGCCATCGGTATGGCCCACCGCGGTCGCCTGAATGTGCTGACCAATATCGCCGGCAAGACCTACGCGCAGGTCTTCCGTGAATTCGAAGGCCGCGACGCCGGCACCGGCTCCGGTGACGTGAAGTATCACCTGGGCACCCGCGGCGCGTTCACCTCCGATAAGGGCAACTCCACCCGCGTCTACTTGGCGGCGAACCCCTCCCATCTGGAAGCGGTCAACCCAGTCCTTGAGGGTGTTGTCCGCGCGATGCAGGATCGCCTCGACCAGGGCACTGACAACCTCAACAGCTTCTCGGTGATGCCGCTGCTGATCCACGGTGACGCGGCATTCGCCGGCCAGGGTGTAGTCGCTGAAACGCTGAATATGTCCCAGCTGCGCGGGTACCGCACCGGTGGCACTGTGCACGTGGTGGTCAATAACCAGGTCGGCTTCACCACTGCGCCGTCCTCGGCACGTTCGATGACCTACTCCACGGATATGGCCAAGGCCATCCAGGCCCCGGTCTTCCACGTCAACGCCGATGACCCGGAGTCCGTGGCCCGCGTGGGCCAGCTGGCCTTCCGTTATCGCCAGCGGTTCAACAAGGACGTGGTCATCGACCTGGTCTGCTACCGCCGTCGTGGCCACAACGAGGGTGACGATCCTTCGATGACCCAGCCGAAGATGTACAACCTGGTGGAAGCCAAGCGGACCACCCGCCGGCTCTACACCGAGGCGCTGGTCGGTCGCGGTGATATCACCCAGGAAGAGGCAGATCAGGCACTGCAGGACTACCGTCAGCGTCTGGAGCGGGTGTTCACCGAAACTCACGCCGCGCAGACCCAGCCGGTCTCCACCATCGAATCCGGTGGAGGCTCCTCCAACCCCGGCGTGGCTCCTACGGCTTCTGCTGAAGAGGACGAGACCCCCGCACGGGCCGCTGATGACACGTCTATCTCGGAACAGGCGCTGGCCCATATCGGTGAGGTTCACATGAACATCCCCGAAGGCTTCACCCCGCACCCGAAGCTGAAGTCGCTGTTGGAGAAGCGCGCCAAGATGGCCCGCGAAGGCGGCATCGACTGGGGCTTCGCTGAAGTGGCTGCCTTCGGTTCGCTGCTGATGGAGGGCACCGAGGTTCGCATGTCCGGTCAGGATTCGCGCCGCGGCACCTTCGTGCAGCGCCACGCGGTCTTCCATGACCGGGTCAACGGTGACGAGTGGTACCCGCTGAAGAACCTCACTGAGGATCAGGCCCGCTTCTTCATCTACGACTCATTGCTCTCTGAGTACGCAGCGCTGGGCTTCGAGTATGGCTACTCTGTGGAGAGCCCGAACTCGCTGGTTCTCTGGGAGGCGCAGTTCGGTGATTTCGTCAACGGTGCCCAGATCATCATTGACGAGTTCATCGCCACCGCAGAGCAGAAGTGGGGCCAGCGCTCCTCGCTGGTCATGCTGCTACCTCATGGCTATGAGGGCCAGGGCCCGGACCACTCCTCAGGGCGCCCAGAGCGCTTCCTGCAGCTGTGTGCAGAGGACAATATGACCGTAGTCATGCCGTCCTCCGGTGCCAACTACTTCCACCTGCTGCGCCGTCAGGCTGTGGCACGGCCGCGCCGGCCGCTGGTGGTCTTCTCCCCCAAGCAGTTGCTGCGTCTGAAAGCTGCTGCGAACAAAGTGGAGGACTTCACCACCGGCACCTTCCAGGAAGTCATTCCGGATGCCGCTGTGGATCCAGCGAAGGTCAAGCGCGTACTGGTGGTCTCCGGACGCCTGTACTACGACCTGCTGGCCACCCGGGCAAAGCATAATGACGAGACCACTGCCATTATTCGCTTGGAGCAGCTCTACCCGATGCCGTTGGAGGAACTGCAGGCTGAACTGGACAAGTACTCATCTGCCACGGACTTCGTCTACGCACAGGATGAGCCGGCCAACCAGGGTCCATGGCCGTTCCTTGGCCTGAATGTGCAGCCGCTGCTGAAGCAGGATCTGCAGCTGGTGGCGCGCAAGGAGTCCGCCGCGACCTCGGTGGGCCAGGCCAAGCGCCACGCCAAGGAGCTGGAAACCCTGCTGGCTCAGGCCTTCCCCCACCTGGAGCTGTAAGGGCTGTAAGGTTTCCTGAATGGAGATGCGACACTTACGGATCGCCGTCGTCGGCAATGAGCTACTCACCGGCGTCGGCGATCCCCGTGGACTGGGCTGGGTTGGTCGAGTGATCTCGAAGACTCCGCTGGAAGGCATTGAGCTGCAGCACTATGTGCTGGCTGTTCCCGGGGAAGGCACTGAGGCGCTCTCGGATCGCTGGCAGACGGAGGCATCGCTGCGTTTCAGCGACGCTGAGGACACTGAGAACTTCTTGGTGATCGCGCTCAATGACACCGACCTGGACAGCGCCACCTCCTCGGCCCGCTCACGGTTAAATCTGGCCAATATCCTGGACCGCGCCTCCCAGCAGTGCATCCGCTGTCTGGTGCTGGGGCCTACGCCCACACTGGATCAGGAGCGCAACCGCCGGATCGCTGAGCTGAATCGGGCGTATCAGGACGTGGCCTCCCGGCGCTCACACACTTATGTGGATACATTCACTCCCCTGGTCAACCACCAGCAGTGGAGTGAGGACCTCGCCGCAAACGAAGGCCGCCCGGGCCAGGCAGCCTATGGTCTGATCGCGTGGCTGGTGCTGCACCGCGGCTGGTACCAGTGGCTGGGCGTCACTGAACCGGCGCCGTCGTCGTAATCGGTGTAAACTGGGCCGAGTTGTCTAGAGAAGGAGGTCTGCTATGAGCAAGCGCGGACGTAAGCGCAAGGACCGCCGCAAGAACAAGGCCAATCACGGCAAGCGGCCAAACTCCTGAGCTTCATATAGAGAAGGCCCTGGCGGAGAATCTCCGTCAGGGCCTTCTTGCATCCGGTGAGGCCGATAAGCCTCCCCGCTGCTACTCGTGTCCGGCTTCCACTCGGATCTGGCTGATCCGCTCAATGATGGTGACCTTCAGTGTCTCCGGTGCTCGCTCCACGCAGGACCGCCGCACGGAGCTGCGAATCAGGCACTCCAGATCGTAATCGGAGGCGCATTCAGGGCAGGCCTGAAGATGAGACTGCACCTCTTCGATATCCTCCCGGGAGAGCGCCCCGTCCAGATATTCATAGATGCGCTCCAGTCGGGCGGAGGACTCTTCGCTAGTTTCACAGTCCTTGCAGTTCTCGGTGCTCATCACTTCCCCTCCCCTCGGTTGAATCCACGTTCGCGCGCGTAATCGGCTAGCAGGCTCCGCAGCAGTTTCCGTCCGCGGTGCAGCCTGGACATCACCGTCCCGATGGGGATGTTGAGAATCTCTGCAATCTCCTTGTAGGCGAAGCCCTCAACGTCGGAGAAATAGACAGCAAGCCGGAATTCCTCCGGGATCTGCTGCAAAGCGTTCTTCACATCACTATCCGGCAAGTGGTCCAGTGCCTCAGCCTCAGCAGAACGCAGCCCGGTGCTGGTGTGCTCAGCGGCCTGAGCCATCTGCCAATCCTCAACGGTGTCGGTATTGGCCTGCTGCGGCTGGCGCTGTTTCTTGCGGTAGATGTTGATATAGGTGTTGGTCAGAATCCGGTACAGCCAGGCCTTCAGATTGGTGCCGGGCTTGTACTGGTGGAACGCCGAATAGGCCTTGGTGTAGGCCTCCTGCACCAAGTCTTCAGCGTCCTGCGGATTGCGGGTCATGCGCATCGCAGCCGAGTAGAGCTGATCCAGGTACTGCAGGGCTTCACGCTCAAAGCGAGCCCTGCGCGCTGCATCAGTCTCTTCAGCGACGTCGATTTCCTCCGCCACGGGTGCGGCAGTCTTTGCTGTGCGCTCAGTCATCGCATATGAGTCTACGCGCACGGCATGATCTCGTGTGGGAGTCAGAACTGCTGCTGTCATACCGAGAATAACGACGTCGCCCCCTGTCACATTCCTGCTGGCTTGGTAGATTGGTCCTTGGACAGTGCTTCAGCGAGTCAGCCAGCCGATCTAGGAGGATCCCATGTCCCTCATCCGCAAAGTCGCACGACCGCTGCTGGGTGCCAGCTTTATCGCCGGTGGTATTGACCGCCTGCGCAACAGCGAAGAGGCCACCGAGCAGTTGGAGCCCACGCTGCAGGAGATCGTTTCCTATGTTCCGCAGGCAGAGTTCCTCACTTCCAACACCAAGCTGACTGTTCAAGTGCTCGGCGGCGTGCAGGTGGCCGCTGGTGCTGCACTGGCTCTTGGCAAGTTCCCCCGTCTGGCCGCCCTGACCCTGTGCGGTGTGCATAAGTTCAACAGCTACGCCGAGTACCGCTCGGCTGAACTTGAGACCGAGGAAGACGTCACCGCTCAGCGTAAGACGCTGCTGAAGAACATCTCGATCTTGGGTGGGCTTGGCATCGCTGCGGCGGATTTGGCTGGCAAGCCTTCGCTGGCATGGCGAGCAGAACACCTCGCCAAGGACGCGAAGAAAAAGGGCACCAAGTTTGCAGATAAGACCGTGAAGTACGCCGAGGGTCTCGGCGATGACGCATCTAAGACCCTCAAGGCCTACGAAAAGGACGCCAAGAAGGGCTTCAAGAAGGCAGAGAAGGAAGCTCGCAAGGCTGTTGCTCGGGCCTCCAAGGAAGCTCAGAAGGCCAAGGACCTCGTCTAGCGAGCATGCCACATCTGAATACTGAATCACTGGTGCCCCCAGACCCTTCGAGCACCGCCGGTTGGCGCGCTCCCCGGGCGGGGGCACCAGTGCGTGGTCAGGTGACAGTGCCGGCCTCTAAATCCCTGACCAACCGATACTTGCTGCTGGCAGCTCTTGCCGAGGGCCCCTCAGTGGTGGTCAACCCGCTGCACTCCCGCGACTCACGTCTGATGCTGCAGGCCCTGCAGAGTCTCGGTGCCACTATCGAGCACCTGCAGGACTGGCAGGGCACCGGTGAAGACGCCGTGCGGGTCACGCCTCTGCCGGCACAACTGCGCAGCGGCGAGGCCATGGTGGATTGCGGACTTGCCGGCACCGTCATGCGGTTTCTGCCTGCGGTAGCGGCGCTGACCGGTCTACGTACCGCTTTTGACGGCGACCCGGAGGCTCGTGTCCGGCCCATGGGCGCCGTGCTCGAGGGCCTGCGAGCACTTGGCGCTGAGATCACCGCTGAGGACACCGCTGGCTCTGCAGCGATTGAGTATCTGCCCTTTACCGTTCATGCACCGGAGGGCATCAGTGGCGGTGACATCACCATTGACGCATCAGCCTCCTCACAGTTCGTCTCCGGGCTGCTGCTGGCCGCTCCGCGATTCGCACAGGGACTGACCCTCCACCACTCCGGCACCCAGGTGCCGTCTCTCGAGCATGTGGAGATGACACTGAGCGTGCTGAATGAACTCGGCGTGGAAGTCTCCTCAGAGTCCCCCTATACCTGGCACGTTGAACCAGGCCCCATTCCGGCCTTTACCGTCCGGGTCGAACCGGATCTCTCCAATGCTGGACCTTTCCTCTGTGCGGCTGTCGTCACCGCCGGAGAAGTCACCATGCGCGGATGGCCCAAACGCTCCACGCAGATCGGCCGCCGCTGGATACAGCTGTTGCGGGACTTTGGCGCAGAAGTCAGGACTGCCGAAGAAGCAGGCGGCGACACCCTGACCCTCACCGTGCGAGGTCCGGAGAAGATCGTCTCACCGGGGACCGTGGACGGCACCGCAGAACTGACCCCCACCGTCGCGGCACTTGCTGCCCTGGCCGAAGGCGAAACGAAGTTCACTTCCGTCCAGCATCTGCGCGGTCACGAAACTGACCGCATCGCCGCCCTGGTGGCTGAGATCCGGCGCCTCGGGGGCGGCATCGAAGAGACCGACGACGGCTTCCGCATCTTCTCTCCGGTCACCCATGGCGGCATGGTCAAAAGTTATGCCGATCACCGGATGGCAACATTCGGTGCGGTATTGGGTCTGGCTCTAGACGGAGTGACAGTGGAGGACATCAGCTGCACTTCCAAGACCATGCCTGATTTCCCCGCCATGTGGCTGAAGCTGGTCCGCGGGGAAGCCGCTGATACCGCCCTCGTCGGCGAGTGCACCTCATGAGCCGCTGGGACAGCTGGGACGAATCGCGGGTGCGAGTGCGCCCGAACAAGAAGGGTTCGCGTCCGCGCACCAAAGATACTCCTGATCACGCAGATGCTGAGCTGGCCCGAGTAGTTCAGGTCGACCGCGGACGCTATACCGTCTCCATGCTGGAGGACCAGCGGGTGGTCACCGCAATGCGGGCCAAGGCGATGCGCCGACACCCCGAGGGCCGCACACCTGTGGTTCCGGGCGATATTGTCGGCCTGGTGGGTGATACCAGCGGAGCCGAGGGCTCGCTGGCCCGGCTGGTGCGCATCGAAGAGCGTTCCAGCCTGCTGCGCCGCTCCGCCGATGACACCGATGACGCTGAGCGAGTCATTGTTGCCAATGCTGATCAGCTGCTGATTGTGGTGGCCGCAGCTGATCCTGAGCCGCGCACTGGTTTCATCGACCGCGCACTGGTGGCAGCATTCGACGCTGAGATCCGGCCGATCCTGCTGATCACCAAAGCAGATCTGGTGCAGGATCCAGTAGACCCCGCTGGCCTGGTAAGTCACTACCGGGAGCTGGAGCTGACCACGGTGATCTCCCAGCGTACCCAGCAGGACACAGCTGTCGAAGACCCCGCCCTCTCCCCAGCGGCGGTGACACAGCTGCGCCAGCTGCTGGCCGGCCATGTCACGGCTCTTATCGGGCATTCCGGGGTGGGAAAGTCCACTATGGTCAATGCCCTTACCGGCGCAGACCGGGCGGTGGGCGGGGTCAACGCGGTGACCGGTCGCGGACGGCACACCTCATCCTCAGCTGTGGCGCTGAATCTTGAGCCCGCCGGGGATCTCGATGAGACCGCTGCGCTGACATCGTGGGTAATCGATACTCCAGGAGTGCGGACCTTCGGGCTGGCGCATGTGGATCCCGATGATGTGCTTGCCGCTTTCGGAGACCTGGTGGAGGGCTCAGCTGACTGTGAGCCCGGCTGCCGGCATGAATCGCCGGAGGGAGGCTGCGCCCTGGACGCCTGGGTAGCCTCCGGGCGGGCCGGCACCCACGGCAGTGCGCGGCTGGAGTCCCTGCGCGGGCTGCTGGCCTCGTTGTCCGGTGAAGAGGACGGCCCCGAGGAGAAGACTCTCGGACGCAGCTGATGCGCGGACCCCCGAACTCGATGCTGTTCGGTCACGCGTTATCAGGACATTTTTCCGGCCGAAACGCCCCTGAACGGCGCGAACTGCCGTCATAGTGCGTGACCCTACGTAGAGTAAGCACTATGAGCCTGCACTCCAGCCCCTACACCGAAGACCTGCGCCTGGCGCATATGATCGCCGATTCTGTGGACTCTCAGACCATGCAGTCCTTCAACGCCCAGGATTTCGAGGTGGAGACCAAGCCCGATCTGACTCCGGTGACGGTGGCAGACCGCCAGGCTGAGGAGTACATTCGCGCCCAGCTGGGCCGGGCGCGCGGGCGGGATGCGGTCTACGGTGAGGAGTTCGGATCCTCTGGTTCGGGACCGCGGCGCTGGGTCATCGATCCCATTGATGGAACCAAGAACTTCATTCGCGGGGTGCCGGTCTGGGCCACCCTGATTGCGCTAATGGACCATGGGGAGCCCGTGGTGGGTCTGGTGAGCGCCCCTGCCCTGGGGCGTCGCTGGTGGGCGGCCAAGGATGGTGGGGCCTACACCGGGAAGTCCCTGTCTTCAGCAAAACAGCTGCGGGTCTCCAAGGTGTCTCGCATCGAGGACGCTAATTTCTCCTATTCCTCGCTCTACGGCTGGCGCGAGGCCGGACGCAGCAAGAACTTCTTGGAGTTCACCGATACTGTCTGGCGCACCCGTGCCTTCGGTGACTTCTGGTCCTATTGCCTCGTGGCTGAGGGCGTGGTGGATGTGGCCGCCGAGCCCGAGCTGAATCTCCATGACATGGCCGCACTTGTCCCCATCGTGCAGGAGGCTGGGGGTCGCTTCACCTCCTTGGACGGTGATCCCGGCTGCTCCGGATCCAATGGTCTGGCCACCAACGGGTTGCTGCACGAGGCCGCTATGGGCGCCCTTGCTCTGGACAGCGCAACACCTATCCAGGACTAAGCGTCCCCTTAAGGGGTTGCGGCGCGAGCAACCGGGACCCACAGTGGAGTGGAAACCGCACTGCGCTCCCGCCAGCAGTGAACCAATCCACCTTGCAGTTTTAGGCACACCTAAACTATGGTTTCGAACATGGCCCATTCCCAAACCTCGAAGCGGCGGTCCCTCCTGACCCCTACCGTGCTGGGCCTGAGCCTTACGCTGACTGCATGCTCCGCCGGTGCAGCCGATGACCCATCAGAGACCCCCGTGGTGCTGACGACCTTCACCGTCCTGCAGGACATGACGGCCGCCGTCGGGGGCGAACGCGTAGAGGTCCGCTCCATCACGCCCTTGGGCGCGGAGGTTCACGAATACGATCCGGTGCCCAGCGATGTCCGCGACGCCGCGACTGCCTCCCTCATCCTGGCCAACGGCCTCGGGCTGGAGGAATGGTTCGAGCAGTTCACCCAGCACTCCGATGCCCCCACCGTGACGCTCACCGACGGTGTCGACACCCTCCCAGTCTCCAGATTGCCTGGCCACCCCGAGGCCGCTGACAGCGCAGACATGCCAGTGAACCCGCATGCGTGGATCTCACCGGTGCGGGCGTTGACCTATGTGGACAACATCGAGGAAGCACTCAGCGAGCTCTCCCCCGAGGATGCCGAGTACTTCACCGAGAATGCTGAACAGTACCGGCAGCAGTTGCTGGAGCTAGATGAGCGATTGCGCACGCGGATCGAGGAGTTCGACGGCGAGATCCACTTAGTGACATGTGAAGGTGCCTTCAGCTACCTCGCCGAAGACTATGGACTGGGTGAGCACTATCTGTGGCCCCTCAACGCCGAAGACGAGGGCACGCCGGCCCAGGTAGAGGCACAGATCCGCTACATCTCGGAGAACCAGGTGCCCACCGTTTTCTGCGAATCCACTGTCAACGACTCTGCCCAAAGCAGCGCAGCCAGCGCCGCGGGGGCCGCTCTCGGCGACCCATTGTATGTGGACTCACTCTCCGAAGGCGACGGCCCGGTGCCCAGCTATCTGGAGATGCTCGAATACGATATCGAGCTCATCCTCAATGGAGCGGAGGGCAGATTCAGTGACTGAAAGCCAGCACGACGCCGTCGTCGTCGAGTCCCTGACTGCCGGATACCCAGGGGTCACTGCACTGGAGGAGGTCAGCCTACGCCTGCGCCCAGCACGGATCACGGCCCTGTTAGGCGCCAACGGATCAGGCAAATCCACCCTCTTCGCCGCCTTGCTGGGAATGCTCGGTAAGCAGTCCGGGGCGCTGCGCAGCGGAGATGTGCGCATCTTCGGCACCGCCCCGGGGCAGGCGCGGAAACAGAACCTGGTGAGCTTTGTGCCCCAGCATGACCACATCGATACCACTTTCCCCATCACCGTGGAGCAGACAGTTCTGACCGGCCGCTATGGGCATATGGGCTTCGCCAGGCGCGCCCGCCCTGAGGACCATCGGGCCGTGGATCGGGCGCTTGAGCAGGTGGGGCTGAGTCAGCTGCGCAGCCGCAGCATCGGAGCCCTCTCCGGAGGCCAGCGCAAACGAGCTTTTGTGGCCCGATCCATCGCTCAGGGCGCGCCCTTGATGCTGCTGGATGAGCCTTTCGCCGGCGTGGACCGCGGCAGCGAGGAACTGATCAGCACCGTCTTGAAGGACCTGGCCGCGGCAGGCACCACCGTGCTGATCTCTACCCACCACTTAGAAGGCGTGGCGGCTCTTGCCGATGACGTCGTTCTGCTGCACCGGCGGGTGCTGGCTGCAGGCCCGGCAGAAGATGTGCTGACCCCGCAGCAGCTCAGCGCTGCCTTTGGCAGTGTGTTCAGCGCGGGGTTCAGCAATAACGGCCCCGGGGGAAACTCATGATCGATTCACTGTTGCAGCCGTTACATTACGAGTTCATGCAGAACGCGCTGCTGGTGGCCGTCATCGCCTCAACCATCTGCGGGATGCTCTCAGCCTGGCTTGTGGTGATGGGCTGGTCCCTGATGGGTGAAGCAGTGGCGCACTCCGTGCTGCCGGGTGTAGTGCTGGCCTATATTTTTGGCGCCCCACTGGCCGTTGGAGCATTCGTCTTCGGGATGCTGGCAGTGGGACTGATCGGAGGGCTGGGCCGTTCCACTGTCCTCAAACGTGACACGACGATCGGAGTGGTCTTCACCTCGCTCTTCGCTCTAGGGCTGGTGCTGATCTCCCGCACCCCCAGCCAGACCCATCTGCAGCACATCCTCTTTGGCAACGTCCTGGGCACCTCACGCACCGATCTGCTCCAGGTGGCCGCGCTGGCGCTGCTGACAGCGGTGGTTCTGCTGTGCAAGCGCCGGGACTTTACACTGCTGGCCTTCGATCGCACCCATGCACATGCCATTGGACTGCCGGTGGCCGCCTTGAGTGCCACACTGTTGGTGCTGCTTGCCCTCACCACGGTGACTGCGCTGCAGACCTTAGGTGTGATTCTGGTGGTGGCGATGCTGATCATCCCCGGTGCTACAGGGTTTCTGGTAGCTCGTACTTTCCCCGTGATGCTGGGAATCTCAGCAGCAGTGGGGGCGGCGGCCGCCGTCGTCGGGGTGTATGCCAGCTGGTGGTGGGATATCTCCACCGGTGGTGCGATCGTGCTTTCGGCTTCAGCGTTGTTCACCTGTTCGTATCTCTTCAGCCCGCACCGGGGCGTCCTGCCGCGCGCCATCAGGAGCCGAATGCCCAAGGCAGCTCAGCCGTCCTCGTAGAATGGGGCCTATGCCACGCACTTCCGCCCAGGGCCGCTCTACGGCCACGGCGTCTGCCACTACCAGCGTGGAGGACTATGCCAAGACCATCTATGGTCTGGCGGAGTGGGAAGGTGCGGCCGTCACCGCCAGCGCCCTGGCGAAGAATCTCGGCGTATCGAATCCTTCGGTGACCCTGATGGTCCGCAAGATGGCGGATCTGGGACTGGTGGATCACCAGCCCTACGCACCCATCCGGCTCACCGAAGAGGGTCGCAGATTGGCGCTGGCCATGGTGCGCCGCCACCGGCTGATTGAGACCTGGCTGGTCAGGGACCTTGGCTACAGCTGGGATGAAGTTCATGATGAGGCCGAACGCCTGGAGCACTCTGTGTCCGAGCTCTTCGTGGAACGTCTAGCGGAGAAGTTGGGCCATCCTGAAGTGGATCCCCACGGCGACCCGATTCCAGCGAAGGATCTTTCCATGCGCTATCCCCAGACAGTTCTGCTGTGCCGCGCGCCCGAGGACGCCCAGGTCCGGCTGGAGCAGGTTGATGACTCGGTGCCGGAGGCCTTGCGGCTGTTGGCTGAACAGCATCTGGAAATCGGCGCACAGCTGCGCGTGGTCTCCAGCAATTCTGGAGACGTGGTGCTCCACCTGCCTGAGGGTTCCCCGGTGACTATGGAGCATGAAGTGTCCCACGCAGTGCGGGTGAGCATCGCTGCCTGATGAACTCTGTGAGTGAACAGCATGCTGCCGGTCAGCCGCGCAGCGCCGACGACGACGCCCCCCGCACGCCCTTCCGGCGACTCATCCTGCTGCTGGGCTGTGTGGCTCTGGCCGGTGCGGCCGGTGCTCTGCTGCGCTGGCTGCTCGGGGAGTTGGTGCCTGAACAAGGCATGAAGTTCCCCTGGGTGACTTTTGCCATCAATGTGGGCGGCTCGGCGTTGCTGGGCCTGCTGGTGGGCATCGTGCACGCCCTGCCGCGAACTCCCGGATGGGTCATGCCGACTCTGGGCACCGGACTGTTGGGATCCTTCACCACGTTCTCCTCAGTCATGCTGGCCGCAGTGGACTCTATGAGACTCCCGACCAGTCCAGAGCTGAATACTCCCCGTGAGCTGATTGACCCGGCACTGCTGGACACCACGCAGATGGGTATCGCCTTTGCCCCGTCCCCCACGGTGGAGTGGATCGCTTATCTGGTCATCTCCATACTGCTATGCAGTGGAGCGGCAGCAGGGGGCATCACCGTGGGGCATGCGATCTTCGACTGCGATGCCCCTGAGGATGAGGGCTCGAAGGGGGCCAAGAGATGATCTCAGCAGATTTGCTGCTCGTCGCAGTAGGGGTGGGTCTCGGTGGCGCATTAGGAGCCTCCGCCCGTTATCTGCTGGACCGTTTTCTTCCCGGTGGAGTACTGCTGGCCAATGTGCTGGGCTCGCTGCTGATCGGCCTGCTCTTCGGCGCATTGGATGAAGTGACGACGGCGGATGGGCCGCCTCCGATGCACCCGGCACTGTTGGCGATGATCTCGGTTGGCCTGCTGGGTGCGCTGAGCACCTTCGCTACGGTCTCTTTGCGGGCAGCGCAGCTGTGGATGCGTCGTCGTCGGCTCCGTGCTGTGGGAATGTGGCTTGCTCATGCAGTGTTGGGATTGGCCGCAGCTGTGCTGGGCATCTGGGTGGGGCATCTGCTGATGTCGTGACGCTCCCCGGGAATCTTGCGCGGCCCAGCGTGGTTGGATAGACTGATGAGTCCCGCTTCTGGCGGGATGTGCACCCCGGTGACGGGGCTTTGACAACAAAACACGGGGACGATCGGTTTCGACGATCTGAGTTGATCATGGGGAAGCGGGTCGTGGACGCCAAGTGACCACGTAAATACCCCTTGTGCAACCCAATAAGTGCCGAATCTAAGCGCACTGACTTCGCCCTCGCTGCCTGAGCAGCGACCGCGAGTCTGTCAGCCTGAGTTTGCTATCGACTCAGTGCCTGGCATCAGCTAGATAGCCACTGGGGTGACCTTCTTGTCGTGGGAAGGTCGCCCGAGATTTAACACGACTGAGCCCGTCAGGCGCTTGTCTGCGTGACGCCTGGGGCTGAGAAAATCATCAGCAGACTGCACCCGGAGAAGTCCATGTGAATCCAGATCGGACGCGGGTTCGATTCCCGCCGTCTCCACTTGTTGACCCCCGTCTGGCCAGGCGCGTTCCTGGCCGGGCGGGGGTTCCTTTGTGCCTGCCAGCCCTGACTGCAGCGCGGTGCCTGCCAGCCCTGACTGCGGCGCGTTTAGCTCGCCTGCAGCTGGTGCCACGCCAGCCCTGCAGAAACTAGCAAAAAGACGATCCCCTGCATCCGCAACAGGACCAGGGACAAGCGACTAGGTTCCGCCCCCAACTCCACTTTCCAGAAGTTGGCCAGCCACCATCCGGCAACCGGGGACCCCACTTGCAGCAGCCCGAT
>NZ_HG005165.1:489235-524661 GCF_000455245.1 Nesterenkonia massiliensis
GAAGCGTTGCACTTCAGTTCAGAACTCGGGCGGCACCGCGTTTCTCCCGCTGCGCGTAGGATGTGTAAAGATGACGGCCCTGAGGACGGCACTTGAAGCGCGCAGGACAGCAGAGAAGAGCGCAGCGTGGTCTCTGCTGCGCTCTGTCAACGCGCCCGTCGCGGTGGCGATACTAGGGAGCCACCTATCCGACCATCACCGGGAACTTCCCTCCTCCGAGCTTTTCGAACTCGTCAATACGGACCTCGAAGAGTTGCGCACACACGGATTCGATCTGCCCCAGACCGCGATCCAATACTGCAGGTCCTGGCTCGACGCAGGCTTACTGATACGCCGTCCCAGTCGCAGCAGGGAAGAACTCTACTCCCTCTCTGACGGAGCGCTAGCTGCGATTCGGTTCGTCCAAGAACTCACCGCGCCACGTAGCTCAGTAACCGAATCGCGGCTCACCACCATCGTCGAACGTATCCGCCGCCTGAGCATCGACACCGACCCCGATGCTACTCGGCGGATCGAAGCGCTTCAGGCCGAACGTGCCAGGATCGATGAGGAAATCCGTCAGCTGGCCGCCGGTGACATCCCGGTCATGGAATCCCCGCGAGCCCTTGAACGCACCGAGGAGATCCTCTCGCTGCTGGCTGAGCTTCCCGAAGACTTCGCTAGGCTGCGGGTTTCCTTGGAGGAGCTCAACGGCCAGCTTCGCCGCCAGCTCATTGAGGAGCCTCAGTCCCGCGGCCGCGTGCTCGATGAAATATTCCGCGGCGTCGACCTGCTGCAGGACTCCCCCGAGGGCCGGTCCTTCAGCGCGTTTTACTCCCTCATCCTGGACCCGGAACGGACCGTGGCTCTCAGCGATGACCTCGACACTCTCTTGGAGCGGCCCTTCGCCCGGGGCCTCACCACCGGTCAGCGCAGCGGCCTGCGACGGCTGCTGACCACCCTGCAGGACTCATCGAGCGAAATCCACCAGGTGATGACATCGCTCTCGCGCAGCTTGCGCCGATTCGTGCAGTCTGAGGAATTAGCCGAAGAGCGCAAAGTCCATCAACTGCTGCGAGCCGCGTCCGCAGAAGCAAACGACCTCTTCCAGCAGGGTCACCGCCCGTTCCGCGAAATCAACTACACCCTCGATCTGAGCCGTGTGCCCATCTCCAGCGTGTCGGCCATGAAACTGCACGATCCCCAAGACTCAGCCGTCACCGAACCGGTGGCACAGGCAGAGCCCCCAGTTGTGGATGTGGGGGCACTGCTGAAGAGCGTCCGCGAGACCGAGATCGACACCGCCGAGCTGATCGACAGCATCAACGCAGTGCTCGCCGGAAACGGTCCCTCAACAATTGCCGAAGTGCTGGACAGGCATCCGGCCACCCAGGGAGTCGCTTCGGTCATCGGAATGCTGGTGCTCGCCCAGCAGCACGCCACCGCGGTACCCCAGCGCATCGAAGACGTCCAGTGGTCACCGACCTCACCGCAGACTGAGACCGACGTCGCCCCGTCAAGTCCACAGCAGCGCTTGGCACGTGTGCCCGTCTATCTCTTCAAGGAGCCCATCACATGAGCACCCCCTCAGGCCACGAGGCACCCCACCTTCCGGCTGAGGAGGAGGCGTCATCGGCTGCCGCCTGGGATGGCGACACCGGCACGCTGCGCGTTGAATCTCGCCGCGCGCTGGTTGCCCTAGTCAAAGGGCCGTTCTTGACCGCGGAGCGCCAGGCGCAGAACTGGCGTGCGCTGATGGCCGACACGGACGCTATCCGCTCACGACTGGCAGATATGTACCTGGATCTGGTGATTGACGCTGAGCGTGGGGTGGCGTTCATCCGCAATGCACAGACCCAAGACGATGACGCCCCTCAGGTGGTTCGCACCCGCTCAATGACCCTGATGGACACTGCGCTGTTGCTGCACCTGCGGCGCGAACTTGTCAGCGCTCAAGCCGGGCAGCGGGTGATCATCGGCCGCGATGAGGTGTTCGAACAGCTGAGCGGCTACCGCGAAGCGACCTCCACCGACGCCGCGCTATTTGCCAAGCGCATCAAATCATCCTGGGACACGATGGTCAGCCTGGGCATCCTGCAGCGGACACCGGCGACCCAGGCTGAGGGGCGCTTTGAGATCTCCCCGGTGCTGCGGCTGGTCTTCGGGCCCGATGAGATCACCGCGCTGCGCGAAGTCTATACGCAGATGCTCACCGGCAGACAGGGTGACGTGTCAGACCCTGATGAGACGTTGCAGGCACAGTTCGACGGCGAGGCAGACGACGTGGAGGACCAGTCATGACCGAACAATCCGGCCAGTGGCGATTGGACCAGATCCAGCTGGTCAACTGGGGGACCTTCCATGGGCTGCACACTATGGAGGTCTCACGCCGCGGCTTCCTGCTGACAGGGCATTCAGGATCTGGCAAGTCCTCGATTGTTGATGCGATCACTGCGGTGCTGACCCCCACCCAGCAGGCCAGCTTCAACGCCGCGGCTGCCGACGGCTCCTCGCGGGGCAATGACCGCAGCAAGCTCACCTATGTCCGGGGCGCCTATGCCCGGGGCGCCGATGAGGACACCGGCGAGGTCAGCACCCAGTATCTGCGATCCGGTGCGACATGGAGCGGCATCATGCTGCGCTACAGCGACGGCGCCAACAACGTGCGCTGCCTGGTGAAGCTGCTGCATGCCAAACGCAGCACTGCTAAGCCCGGAGACTTGGATGAGCTGCACATCCTGACCCATGAGCCGGTGCAGCTGATGGACTTCGAGGACTTTGCCACCAAAGGCATCGCCGAACGCGCGCTGAAGCAGGCCATGCCGCAGGCCTATGTGAATAAGTCCCATCCCCGGTTCCTCGCCCGTTATACCCGTGAGCTGGGCATCGCAGGCGAACGCGCCGCACTTCTGCTGCACAAGACCCAGTCTGCAAAGAACCTGGGGAGTCTGGATGATCTGTTTCGGAACTTCATGCTGGATGAGCCGGAGACCTTCGACCTGGCCAAACGGGCAGTGGAGCAGTTCGGGGAACTCTCCGAAGCGCATCAGGCGGTAGTGACTGCCCGCCACCAGATCGAACACCTTGAGCCTCTGGAGGAGCAGGCACACCGATTCGAGCACGCCGAAGCTGAGCTGGAGCGGCTCGAGCGACTCAGCACGGCCCGGGAATCATATACGCGCACCAAGAAGATCAGCCTGTTGGAGAGCGCCCGGGAGTCGGCCGCATCCTCGGCGCGCGTGGCCCAAGAGCAATACCATCGCGCTAAGCTGACCCTGGCCAGTGCCGAGGATGGCAGGCGCAGCGCCCAGTCATTGGTGGACTCCCAAGGTGGAGCACAGTTGGAAGCAGCGGCCCTGAAGGTCAAGGTCAGTCAGGAGCGGCTGCAGGACACCGAAGCACGTTTCACACAGCTGAAGAAGAAGCTGGACTCGGCTAATATCCAGACCCCCGACAGTTACGCAGGTCTCAGCGGTCTGCAGGAACTCGGGCGCACCGAACAGCTGGAGCACCAGGAGCAGCAGGCTGCCCGGCGCGAACAGGTTCAGCTGCTGCAGCAGCAGCGCGCCCGGCTGGTCCTGGAGCAGGAGGGCGTGGAGACTGAGACCCAGTCCATGAAGCAGCGTCGCTCCAATATTGATCACCGTCTGATTGCCGCCCGGGAGCTGATTCTCAAAGTCACCGGGCTGCCGGAGACTGCACTGCCCTATGCCGCGGAGCTGCTCCAGGTCCGCGACGAGTACGCCGACTGGACCGGAGCGCTGGAGCGGGTCCTGCGCCCGCTGGGCACTGTCATGCTGGTGCCGGCGGCCCATGAGGACAGTGTGCGGATCGCCGTCGACGCCGCCCACCTGGGCACCAGGCTGAAGTACCGTGTGGTTCCCACATCCGTGGAGCGCCCCCGTGCCGCATCCTCAGGGGCATCCGTGGTGCACCGCATCGACGTTGCCGAAGGCCAGTTCACCGCCTGGCTGAACACCGAACTCTCTCAGCACTACGACTACACCTGTGTAGAGACCCCGGTCCAACTAACCGACCACGAACAGGCAGTCACCCGGTCCGGACAGGTCAAACGTGGTCGGCGCAGTTATGAGAAGGATGACCGCCGCAGGGTCAATGACCCCAGCGGCTGGATTCTCGGCTTCGACAATGAAGCCAAGGTCGAACACTATTTCGGTCTGCTGCGGGAGATCGGCCAGAAAATCAGCCACGTGGACAAACAGTTGGGCGCAGCGGAGCGGGAGAACCGCCTGGCCCAGAAGCGACTGGATGTCCTCATTGAGCTGCAGGACATGACGTGGGAGCAGCTCGACGTCGCACAGCGGCGGCATGAGCTGCAGCAGGCACAGCACGCACAAGCTACCCTGCTGGCTCAGGACGGTGACCTGCGTGCAGCCCAACACCGCCTTGAACAGGCCCAGCAGACCGAGCACGACGCACGAGCCGAAGCTGATGCGGCCCAGACCCGCAGCATCCGCGCCGCGGAGGGGCTGAACAGCCTCCAAACGCAGCTGGACAGGCTGCGCCAGCAGCAGGTCGAAGAGCTCGATGAGCACACCACCGAACAGCTGCAGGACGAGTTTTCCCGGGTCCGGTCAGAACGCCGGCTCACCCACGAGACCATCGACGCCGACTCCGCCAAAGTGGCCGAAGCCCTGGCGCGGGCCGCCCGGCAGGTCGCCGATGACCGGCACGAAGCTCAATCCCGCATCGAGAAAACCGCCTACACCTTTCACCAGCAATGGCCCGCTGAAGCCGCTGACGCAGTGCCGGGAGTCGAAGGGCGCAGCGAGTACCTCGGCATCCTGCAGCGCCTTCGAGCCGACCGGCTGCCCGAATTCGAACAGCGGTTCTTTGAGATGCTGCGCGAGCAGTCCCAGCGGAACATTGGTCTGCTGGCCAATAGGATCCGCAGCGCCTACCGCGAGGTCAAAGCCCGGGTGGAGCCGATCAACCACTCATTGCTTCGCAGCCCCTTCGCAGAAGGCCGCCACTTGCAGATCCGAGTCGACCTCAGTCGACCGACAGTCGCCCAGGAATTCCTCGACGATCTCAACAGCATCACCCACAATATGCTGGCCTTCGAAGAGGACCGTCACGAAGCAGAGAAGCGCTTCGCGCTCCTGGATCGGATCATGGGCCAGCTGGCCTCCTCCGATGCAGCCGACCGCAGCTGGCAGGTCCAGTGCCTGGACACCCGACGGCACGTGAAGTTCCTGGGCCTGGAACAGAACCTCGACGGCGACATCGTCGACTGGCACGACTCCGGGCAGGGCCGCTCAGGAGGCCAGAAGCAGAAGCTGGTGGTCTTCTGCCTGGCCGCCGCACTGCGCTACCAGCTCACACGCCAGGACGAGGACTCCCCCACCTACGGTTCGATCGTGATGGATGAGGCCTTCGACAAATCCGATGTCACCTTCACGCGCATGGCCCTGAACATTTTCAAGGAGTTCGGCTTCCATATGATCCTGGCGACACCGCTGAAGATGCTGCAGGTGCTGGAGGAGTATGTCGGAAGCATCGCGCTGGTCTCCTGCCACGAGAGCCGAGACTCCCACGCCACACCGGTGACCTGGGAAGAAGCCGAGCGCTATCTCTCAGAGAAGCGCTCCGCCGAGGGAAATAGTCCAGAACCCATCAGCGACGCCGCGCCCGATGAGGCCGGAACGCTGTTGGAGGTGCATTGATGCTCTCAGTCGACCAAGCTAAGGAGAAGCTCAGCGCCCTCTACCAGCGACGTTTCGCCCAATGGTGCGCCGTAGGTGCGGATGAGGTGACAGTTGATATTCCGCTGCATCCACCCACTGAGTCTGTGGCCCTGCACCACACCGAAGATGTGGCGTCCTGGATCAGGGGTTGGGGAAGCGCCGAGCAGACTTTGAGCCACAACTCACACCTCAAGTGGGAGTCTCGCCGCTGGGCCAGCGCTGGGACCAATACTGTGCCGATCCGGCTGGTGCTTCCCGCACCCAGTGATGTAGCACAGTTCATCGGCAAACAGCGGCACTGGGAGACGGTTCAGGAGCGGATCACCCAGCTGAACCAAATGCTGCAGGCACACGCAGTCGGGCACCACACCGCGGCGGCTGAGCAGATTCCGGATGCCCTGCGCAGATCCGCCAAGAGCATCGCTGAACTGCCGGAGTCGGACTTTCAGCGTCTGCAGGAGGTCACCGACTGGCTGCTGCAGCACCAGAATTCCCAGCTCTTCCCGCGCCAGCTGCCAGTCCGCGGTGTCCACACCAAATGGCTGGAGGGCCACAGGAAGATCATCGCACCACTGGTGGCAGCGGTGACCGGGGACACAGCCCTGGGGCTGAATCGGCTCCCCGTCACACTGCGAATTCGGGTGCTGGACCCGGTCCTGGCCCCAGGCGGAATTCAGGACATTACCGCCCCGGTCTCCGAGCTGTCTGCCTGGGACATTCAGCCGCGCTGCGTCGTCGTTGTTGAAAACCTGCAGAGCCTGTTGGCACTTCCCCCGATATCGGGCGCCATCGGTATCCACAACCCCGGCAGCACGGGTGCCCCGCTGCTGGCCGAACTGCCCTGGCTGCACAGCACGGACCTGATCTACTGGGGTGATATTGATGTTGAAGGGCTGCGCATCCTCAGCCGAGTACGCAGCCATCTGCCGCATACCCGGAGCATACTTACCGACTGCGAAACCCTGCAGAATCACCGCGACCTCGCAGGTGACGACCACCCACAAGCACCGCGGTCCATGCCGGCACATCTGACTCCCAGCGAAGAGGAACTCTTCACCGCACTGGCCCAGTGGGGAAACCTCCGACTCGAACAGGAGAGGGTCCCCTGGAACACAGTGCTCGAAGCGCTGCACCAGGCTGCTGCACCGCACGGATGAGCACAGCCGTCCGAGAAGGCGCACCGCCTCAACCCTTGCCTCATCCCCGGGCCTTATCCCATCAGCGCGGGCCCACCCTACTTCTCCACCTACAGGCTGAGTCAAAGATCAGCCCGGGCTCCGATGCCGCGGCCGCGACGGCTCCGTAGCGTGTGAGGTATGGAAAATATCCTCAACGCCCTCACCAATGCAGCAGAGTTCTCAGTCATCATCTTCAGTGTCATAGTCATCACCGCGATGGCTCTGGCCTCTGTCAGCACCTACGTGCGCGGTCGCCGTCGTCACCTGTGAACACGCCATGGCCGGCCCTGTCCTAAGACACTCACCGCTGGCGGCTCACGTCATGTCCGATTCCCGCTAGCTTTCTCGCCGCCGAGGCGATGAGATGGTGCCATGACACCGGACCGCACGCTCCCCCGGCTAACCCAGCCTGACGCTGAGTTCGCTGAGCGCTATCGCGCCGTGCAAGCCAGAGATAAGCGGTTGGACGGCCAGTTCTTCACCGCAGTCTCGTCAACCGGCATTTATTGCCGACCGTCCTGCCCTGCACTCACCCCGAAACCAGAGAACGTCACCTTCTACCTGACCTCCGCAGCGGCACATGCCGCCGGGTACCGGGCATGCAAGCGCTGCCTGCCTGAAGCGTCCCCGGGCACCCCGCAGTGGAATCTGCGTCAGGACTTGGCCGCACGCGCTATGCGGCTCATCAGTGAAGGGATCATGAACGACGGCGGGGTCCAGGCTCTCAGCGAGCGGCTCGGCTATACCAGTCGTCATCTGCATCGCACACTCATCAGCGAACTAGGTGCCAGTCCCGTGGCACTAGCTAGGGCCAACCGCGCACAGATCGCCAGAACTCTGTTGATATCCACAGATCTTCCCGCCGCCGAGGTTGCCTTCGCCGCGGGCTTCCACTCCCTGCGCCAGTTCAACCACACCATGCAGGAGATCTTCGCCGCCACTCCCCTGCAGATCCGCAGAAGCTCCCGCAAACCCGCCAAGGTTGACTACCGCTCGGCGGAAGAAGCGACCGCTGCCTCGCTCACAGATCCAGCAGCGAACCGCCTGCACCTTCACCTGGCCCTCCCCACCCGCCAGCCCTATGACGCCCCGGGGATCTTCAGCTTCTTGGCCGAACGCGCGCTGCCCGGTGTGGAAACCGCCGAACTCACCGAGGCGACGCTGCGATACGCGCGGACGCTGCAGCTGCCTCACGGTCCGGCCGCTGTAGAGGTCACGGCAACCGCCGGGCAGGACGGCTGGCAGCTGAGCATGCACTGTGAAGTCAGCTCACTGGCTGATATCCCGTTACTGGTGGGCCGGATCCGACGCAGCTTCGACCTCGACGCTGATCCTGTGGCAGTAGACTCCGCGCTCAGCACCGACGCTGTTCTTGCACCGCTGGTGGCTGCGAGACCCGGCATCAGGCTGCCTGGTGCCCTCGACGCACAGGAGTACCTCACCCGTGCCGTGGTCGGCCAGCAGATCTCCGTGCGCGCTGCACGTACCCATCTGAGCCGACTCGTCCAACTGCTCGGCACCCCCTACGCCTCCAGCATTCCCGGCCTCACACTGCTCTTCCCCACCCCGCAACAGCTGCTCGACGGCATCCCCGAGCCCGCAGCCGAGCACGACCCTCCAGACCCAGAGCGTCCGCTGCGGCTGCCGGCTCGTTCGGTTCGCACCGTACGAGGTCTCGCCTCTGCCGCGGTGAACGGAGACCTGATGCTGCATACCGGCACAGACCCCGAGACTCTTCGGGCTCAACTGTGTGCAATGCCCGGCATCGGCGAATGGACAGCCTCTTATCTGCTGCTGCGTGTGCTCAGCCCACCGGATATCTGGATGACCGGGGATGTGGCGCTTGTGGCTGGGGCTCGCCGGCTGGGGCTCATGAGCACCAGTACACCGACGACGACGGCCCACCGGCTGCTGCGGGCTCATGCCAGAAGATGGTCACCATGGCGCTCCTATGCCGCCATGCACCTCTGGAGCGCCGCAGCCGTACCCGATCACCATCACCGCAGTGAAAGGTCCAGCACATGACCACCACCGAAGTCCAGGCCACGCCTGAGAGCGCCCTCCCGAGCACCTCCGTGCAGACTCCGGACGGGATCTTCAGCATCATCGCGGGCCACTCGGCGGTGCTCGCCTCCGGGTGGACTGCTGATCTGCAGTCCCTGGAGCTGCTCATCCACCCCAGCCTGCGCAGCATCGGAGACCCGGGCCTGGCACCCACATCTACGCGATATGAGGACCCGAGCGCCGACGTCGTGCTCTCTCAGGCGGTCAAAGCAGTACGGCAGTACTACGACGGCGACCTGACCGCGATCAGCGCCGTCCCGGTGCATCAAAAGTCAGGGCCCTTCCGCCAGAAGGCCTGGGACGCGCTGCGCGAAGTGGGACCGGGGAAACCGGTGACCTACCGCGAATACGCGGCGGCAACCGGCAGTCCCACGGCTGCGCGTGCAGCCGCAGCGGCATGTGCCATGAATGCCGCCGCGCTCTTCGTCCCCTGCCACCGGGTCATTCGCAGTGACGGTACCCTCGGCGGATTCCGCTACGGTCTGCCCCTGAAGCAGGATCTGCTGCTGCGCGAAAGCCGATAACTACCGGAGTCTTCGCCGTATAGCCGCTGAAAGTCACCGCGCTCAATTCACCCACATGTCTTCCAAAGTTCACCTGAGGCTGTTTGGATCAGTTCCAGCAGCCCCTGCCGTGGTGTGCCACATCTTATTCGCACTTCTGCGGAGGAAACCCATGACCGGATTGCCTGAATACCCCGAGCCCGCGCGCCGCCACGGTGACCGACCAGGGCCAGGACGCCATTGACGATGACCACACCGAGCAGCTCAGCTCAGCCGATGACGCTGCCGACGAAGCACTCCTGGAGCCTGCGAGGCCGCTGAGGAGAGCAGCGACTCCATTGTGGAGCTGCAGATCATCTCGAACAACGACTTCCACGTGATCACCGAGCCCATCACCGGGCTCGAGATCACCTTAGCTGTGACCGTCCTGGCAGCTGACGCCGACGCCGGTGCCGAGACTCCTCTGGACCCCACCGAACCCGCTGACACACCGTCCCCCTCGGCACCTGCGGCTGGAGGAGACGCCGGAGCCGGACAAGGCCCCCAGGCTGCACCGGCCGGTGGACTGGCTCAGACCGGTGCCACCGTGGCAGTCATCAGCCTGCTGGCGGTGCTGCTCCTGGCGGTCGGCGCATTCCTCGTGATCCGGCAGCGCCGGGCCACTGCACTGAAGTAGTCTCACCGAGGCACTCCGCTGCCCCAAGGCATCAAGGTGAACGGCGGTTTGCCCAGCCATGTTGCATTGCGTTCATCTAGGCCTGCTTGGATGGGACCTGGATCACGCAGCCAGGACAGTTTTCACCTGCCTGTTTTGCTGCCCGCACTGATGAGAAAGAAAAATATGAGCACACCACCACTGCCTACCCAGAACGCAGGCCGGCTCGGTTCTCGCATAAGGCGTTCACTAGCGACGCTGGGACTTACCGGCGCTCTTTTAGGATCGGCCCTCGCTCCCGCGCAGGCGGAACCAACGGCTCACGCTGACTCGGCCGAGACTGACTGCGTTGTCATCAACGAGGCATTCCCCAATGGCGGATCCGGCTCGGCTGCGCTGTTGAATCGCTATGTTGAGCTGTACAACACCTGCGACGACGCGGTCTCGGTTGACGGCTGGTCCCTGCAGTACCGGGCTCAGGGCAGCACCGGGACACCCAGTTCCACAGTGGCGCTCAGCGGCACGGTGCCGGCAGGTGGTCACTACCTGATCCAGGGCGGCGGCAACTCCGGTACCGGACAGGCTCTGCCAGCAGCTGATGCCCAAACCGGAGCAGCAATCGGCGCAGCAGCCGGCGGTACCTTCATCCTGGCCTCCACCTCCCAGGCGCTGAGCGATCTGGGAACCGGCTCGGTGACCGAGCATCCACAGGTCGTGGACCTGCTGGGATATGGCGGGTCCAACACCTTCGAAACCGCCGCTGCCATCGCCGGCACCAACACGCAGAGCCTGCACCGCACGAACGCGGCAGACACTGACGACAACAGCGCCGATTTCAGTCGGCAGGCCCCCTCCCCCACCAACTCCCGCGGAGAGACCCTCTCTGGCTCTGAACCGGAGCCCACTCCGACACCGGAACCAACCTCAGAGCCCACTTCGGAGCCGACTCCCGAGCCGACACCCGAACCCACCGCGGAACCGACCCCAGAGCCGGGCGATGATCATCCCACCGTGGTCATTAATGAGGTCTATGCTCAGGGCGGCGGCGCCGAGGCAGCCTTCTCGCAGCGGTTCATCGAGCTCTACAACTACGGCACCGAGCCGGTCTCTCTGGACGGCTGGTCACTGCAGTACCGGCCGGCTACCCGAGCCGAAACCAACCTGAGTCCCTCCGGAACAGTTGCCCTCGGCGGCACCATCGACGCTGGCGGCTACTACCTGATCAGCAACCAGGGACTCAGCGGCGGCAACGGTCAGCAGCTGCCTGCACCGGATAGCCACCTCAGCAGCGGCATCGCCACCTCCAACGGGGTGATCTGGCTGGCCTCCACCACTGAGCGCCTGCAGGTCCCCCTCGGAGACGTGCAGGAGGCGGAGAACGTCGTCGACCTCCTCGGCTACGGCACCGCCAATACCTTTGAATCTGCTCCGGCCCGTTCGGGCAGCACCACCGAGGTCCTCTCCATGGCCCGCGTAGAAGACGGCGTGGACACCAATGACAACACCGCGGACTTCCAGTTGAGCGAGCGGATCTCCCCCACCAACTCCAGCGGCGAGCAGATCGTCCACGAACCAGCTCCGCGCGGGGACGTCCAGGAGGTCGAGATCAATGAGATTCCTCGGGAGACCTCCGCGGCCGAGAACCCGCTGCTGAACCAGCCGGTCACCGTACGCGGCGTAGTCACCGCCACCTACCCAACGGGCGGCCTCGGCGGCTTCGTCATTCAGACCTCCGGCACCGGCGGGGATATCGACCTGGACACCCACGTGGCCTCCGACGGGATCTTCGTCTACTCCCCGCAAGAGGCCCGCAATGTTGAGTCCGGGGACCTGGTGGAGCTCACCGCTGATGTGACCGTCTACAGCGGCGCTGTCCAGCTGAACCTGGACACCCGTTCGGCTGGTCCCGAGGAGCATGAGCTGCTGATCATCGAGGATGAGCCCTTCGAGGCAATCAAGCCCGTGGTCATTGACGAGTTTCCCGAGAACTCCGATGAGCGGCTGACCCTGCAGCATATGCTGGTGGACCCCCAGGGCGACTGGACTGTCACGGACCACTACACGCTGAATCAGTACGGTGAGGTCGGGATCGTCACCGGTACCGAGCCGCTGCGCAACCCCACCTCGGTGGTGCTGCCCGGCGAAGAGGCACAGGCCATGGAGTCCCGCAATGCCGAGCGGGTCATCTACCTCGATGACGGCTCCTCAGCCAGCTGGGCCTTTGGCAACGAGAACGTGCACAACCGGCTGCCCTATGTGTACCCGGATGCCCCTGTCCGGGTAGGTGCCAGCGTGAACTGGGAAACCCAGGTGATCCTGGACTACCGCTTCGACCAGTGGCGCTTCCAGCCGCTGGGTCATTACAACGTGGACACCGGCTCAGAGGATGCGCGCCCCGCGACCTTTGAGAACACTCGCAGCGAGATCTCCGCACGTCAGGGAGATATTCGCTTGGCCGGTTTCAACGTGCTGAACTACTTCGTCTCTCTCGGCGAGGACGAACCGGGCTGCGAGTACTACTCCGACCGCCACGGCGAACCGACCACCACGAACTACTGCGACGTCCGCGGCGCCTACAGCGCCGAGAGCTTCGCCCGGCAGCAGTCCAAGATCGTCTCGGCGATCCTGGGCATGGACGCTGATGTGCTGGCCCTGCAGGAGATCGAGAACTCCAGGCACTTCTTCGACGACGGCGGGCGCGATCATGCCCTGGCGAATCTGGTCCAGGCGCTCAACAGCGAAGCCGGCACCGAGGTCTGGGATTACGTGGCCTCCCCGCAGGCTGTCCCTGCGGCGTCGTCGGAAGATGTGATCCGTAATGGATTCATCTACCGCAGCGACCGGGTAGCACCTGTGGGCGACTCCTACATCCTCTTTGACGAAGGCATCGAAGGGCTCAATGAAGACCATTTCGCAGGACTGGATCTGACGGCTATCTACTCCAACGCCCGCGAACCGCTGGCCCAGGAGTTCCAGCCGGTGGCCGGCGGCGAAGAGGACCGGTTCATCGCCATCGTCAATCACTTCAAGTCGAAGGGCTCGGCCCCCAGCGGAAGCACCAACCCCAACCGGGATACCGGTGACGGCCAGGGTGCATGGAATGCCGATCGAGTTGAGCAGGCCCACGGCCTGACCGCGTTCTCCCAGGCACTGACCGAGCACACCGGCACCGAGTCCGTCTATCTGATGGGCGACTTCAACTCCTATGAGCGCGAAGATCCCATCCGTGTCCTGGAGGACTCAGGATTCACCAATACCTCCGGGGACCTGGGTCAGTGGAGCTACATGTTCTCCGGCCGAGTCGGGTCCCTGGACCACGTGCTGACCACCGAAGCGGCAGCCGAGTCCATCGTTCACGCCGAGATCTGGTCGATCAACGCCGCTGAGCCGATCGCCCTGGAGTACAGCCGGTACAACGGCACCGCCTCCCAGCTGCATTCTCCTGATCAGTGGCGTTCCTCGGACCATGATCCGATCGTGGTGGATATCGCCCTGCGCGACGCTCCTGAAGAGCCGGGCGAGGAGCCTTCTGAGTACCCGGCGTGGTCGTCGTCGACGGTCTACACCGGCGGAGAAACCGTGGAGCATCAGGGCCGGGTCTTCACCGCCCTGTGGTGGACCCAATACCAGGAGCCCGGGTCCTCCGTATGGAGCGCATGGGCCGAAGTGGGAGAGTCCATCCAGTGCGCCGGCGAGGTGCTGCCTGCATGGGCACCCAGTACCGAGTTCCGTGGCGGAGAGACGGTGGTGCACCGCGACACCATCTACACCGCGAAGTGGTACAGCCGCAACCAGCAGCCCGGGGAACAGTGGGGCCCCTGGGAGCCGCAGGGCACTTGCTAAGCGTGTGACTGATCCGGCTGGCTAGCCGGGACTATCCTCGGGGCCCAGGGAAACGGCGAAAGCTGTCCCTGGGCCCCGGGCGTATCACGCATAGACTTGACCCACCATGACCATCACTGAACAGGAAAGTCCCCACCAGCACACGGACCTTCCCCAGACCGGCCAGCCGCTGGAAGAGACCCCCCGGGACTTCCCGGAGCTGGATTTCTCCTCAGCAACCAACTACGTCATCCAGGGCGATAACTCCCAGCTATTGCCGCAGCTGCCGGATGAGCAGTTCCAGCTGATCTATATTGACCCGCCGTTCAATACCGGCGGTACCCAGCTGCGCCGAACCCTGAAAGTCAGCCCCGCCCCTGAGGACGGCAGGCGCACTGGTTTCGGCGGCAGGCGCTACCACACCGAAGAGACCCGCCGGATGGTCTTCCTCGACGTCTACGACGATTACCTCAGCTTCATCGCTCCACGGCTGGAAGAGGCGCATCGCCTGCTCCACCCCACCGGCACCTTGTACTTCCACATCGACTACCGGGAAGCCCACTACTGCAAGATCCTGCTCGATGAAATCTTCGGGCGTGAGAACTTCCTCAATGAGATCATCTGGGCCTATGACTACGGCGGACGCTCCAAGAGTCGCTGGCCGACCAAACATGACACCATCCTGGTCTATACCAAAAGCCAGAAAGGCTACTACTTCAACCAGGACTCCATCGAGCGAATCCCCTACATGGCTCCGGAACTGGTCAGCCCGGCAAAAGCTGCCCGCGGCAAGCTGCCCACAGATGTCTGGTGGCACACAATTGTGCCTACCAACGGCAAAGAGAAAACCGGCTACCCCACCCAGAAGCCCGAAGGCATCCTGAAGAGAATCCTCCAGCCCTCCTCACGTCCAGGAGACTGGGTCCTTGACTTCTTCGCAGGCAGCGGCACCGCAGGCGCCGTCGCCCAGCAGCTAGGCCGGCGGTTTGTCATGATCGATTTCAACCCCGAAGCCATGGAGATCATGCGCGCCCGGCTGGGCGAAGAGAATATCCAGTACCTCTGAAGACCAGTCCCGCTGAAAGGCCAGCCCCTTTGAAGATCAGCCTAGAAGCTGCCAGCCGCCGGGGTGACCGTGACATCGACCCGCTGGAAAGACTTCAGGTCCACATACCCGCATGAGGCCATAGCGTGACGCAGCCCGCCCATCAGGTTCGAGGAACCATCGGTGTGATGCCCGGGGCCCACCAGGACTTCCTCCAGCGGCGCCACTGTGCCCACCTGGGTGCGGTGGCCGCGCGGGAAGTCCGGATGCACCGCCTCCAGTCCCCAGTGCCAGCCGCGGCCGGGGGCCTCTTCAGCACGGGCCAGTGTGGCACCGAGCATCACCGCATCAGCACCCATAGCCAGGGCCTTCACGATGTCCCCGGAGCTGCCCAGCCCGCCGTCGGCGATGACATGCACATAACGACCACCGGACTCATCCAGGTAGTCACGGCGTGCAGCTGCAATATCTGAGATGGCAGTGGCCATCGGGATGCGGATCCCCAGGGCCCGCCGGGTTGTGGTGGCAGAACCGCCGCCGAAGCCCACCAGAACACCGGCGGCACCAGTGCGCATCAGATGCAGAGCCGGAGTGTAGCCGGCAGCTCCACCCACGATCACCGGCACATCGAGTTCGTAGATGAACTCTTTGAGGTTCAGCGGCTCACCCTGCTGGGCCACATGCTCGGCAGAGACAGTGGTGCCGCGGATGACGAACATGTCCACCCCGGCATCGACCACGGTCTGGTAGAACTCCTGGGTGCGCTGAGGCGTCAGCGAGCCGGAGACCACCACACCTGCCTCGCGGATCTCAGCCAGGCGGGCCTTGATCAGCTCAGCCTTAATGGGCTCAGAATAGATCTCTTGAAGACGCCGGGTGTTCTCCGGGGAGACTTCCTTCGCCTGCAGGTGAGCGATTTCCTCAAGCACCGGCTCCGGGTTCTCATACCGGGTCCACAGTCCCTCAAGGTTGAGCACACCCAGCCCGCCCAGTCGGCCCAGCGCAATCGCAGTGGCCGGCGACATCACGGAGTCCATGGGCGCACCGATCACCGGCATGGAAAAGGTGTAGGCGTCGATCTGCCAGTCCAGGCTGACATCACGCGGGCTGCGGGTACGTCGGGAGGGGACCAGCGCGACGTCGTCCAGTGCCCAGGCACGGCGTCCGGATTTGGCCATGCCGATGGAGATCTCGTTCACGATTTCGGGCTCACTTCCGGCCGTAGTTGGGGGCTTCGACGGTCATCATGATGTCATGCGGGTGGGACTCTTTGAGCCCGGCTGAGGTGATCCGCACGAACTTGCCCTTGGCCTTGAGCTCCTCAATGGTGTGGGCACCGACGTAGAACATGGTCTGGCGCAGGCCGCCGGTGAGCTGATGCACCACCGCCGAGAGCGGTCCGCGGTAGGGCACCTGGCCCTCGATGCCTTCGGGGATGAGCTTCTCATCATCAGGGACATCGGCCTGGAAGTAGCGGTCCTTGGAGTAACTGGTGTTCTTGCCCCGGGTCTGCATCGCCCCGAGCGAGCCCATCCCCCGGTAGGCCTTGAACTGCTTGCCCTGATAGAAGACCAAGTCCCCCGGAGACTCAGCGGCACCGGCGAGCACCGACCCAAGCATCACGGAGTCGGCACCGGCGACCAGCGCCTTGCCGATATCTCCGGAGTACTGCAGACCACCGTCGGCGATCAGCGGCACTCCAGCCGGGATGGCGGCCTTGGCCGATTCGTAGATGGCGGTGATCTGCGGAACGCCCACGCCTGCCACCACGCGGGTGGTGCAGATCGAGCCGGGGCCAACGCCTACCTTGATGGCATCGGCACCGGCGTCGATGATCGCCTGAGCCCCGGCGCGAGTAGCCGCCTGGCCGCCAATGACATCAACACCCTTTGCGCCTGGCTCGGCCTTGAGCTTGGCGATCATGTCCAGCACACCGCGGGTATGACCATTGGCAGTGTCCACCACCAGGACGTCCACCCCGGCCTCGATCAGTGTCATGGCGCGTTCGAAACCCTCGCCGAAGAAACCGACAGCAGCACCGACCCGAAGCCGACCCTCGTCGTCTTTGGTGGCCTGCGGATACTTATCGGCCTTATCGAAGTCCTTGATGGTGATCAGGCCGGTGAGGATGTCATGGTCATCAACCAGCGGCAGCTTCTCCACACGGTGCTTGGAGAACAGCGCCAGCACCTCGGCATTGGAGATGCCCTCCTGCGCAGTGATCAGCGGCTGAGGAGTCATCTTCTCGTAGACCTTGGTGGTCAGGTATTCCTCAGGCGGCACAAAACGAATATCGCGGTTAGTAATGATCCCCAGCAGCTTGCGGTTCTCGTCCACCACCGGCAGTCCGGAGATCTTGTAGTGCGCGCAGATCGCGTCAAGATCGGCAATAGTGGCATCCGGAGTGATGGTGACTGGGTCAGTGATCATGCCGGATTCACTGCGCTTGACCTGATCCACCTGCTTAGCCTGCTCCTCAATGGAGAGGTTGCGGTGGATGATCCCGATACCGCCCAGGCGGGCCAGGCTGATAGCCATAGGCGCTTCGGTGACAGTGTCCATGGCGGCGGAGACCACCGGAGCGCTGAGCTTGATGTTCCTCGTCAGGCGTGTAGTGGTATCGGCATCCGATGGAATGACATCGGTCTCGCCTGGAAGAAGCAGAACATCGTCATAGGTCAGTCCGACAAAGGCGAAGGGGTCGTGCCCCTCAGCATGGGTGTGGCTCACGTGCGGTGCCTCTCAGTGGTATCGCGGCTGATGCGGTGGACAGCGACAACAAGTCTACTGGCCGCAGCATTCCGCACCGAGCAGACGGCGCAGCTCACACAATGTGACAAAAAATGAACTTATGTTCGCTATACCGTGAAGATATCGGGCATAGTGAGACATCAGGAGGGGCCATCTTCTCCTCGTACCACCATTCATGCCGCGTCAGGTGCATGACGGCACCGATTTCCACACCGCCCTGAAAGGCCATCCCGATGAGCGACGACAACTCACCTCATACTTCTGATCCAGCCGACGCTTCAGCAGCTGAAGCAGCAGGTCATCACAGCACATCCACCCGGCGATCCGGCGGCGTGAGGCTCACTGTCGCCTTTATCGCCGTCGCTGCTCTCGCTGCGGTGGGAGGCGGCGTCGTTGCCTCCTCCATCGGTCAGGACAGTGATACGCAAACTAGCAGCACAACAGACAGCGGCGAAGGCAGAAGCACCGTCGAGGCAGTCACCACGGTGGCAAATGTTCAAGTTGCGGGCGAGCATCGCGGACTGGAGTCGGTGCATCAGGACGGGCACGAGAATCGTGAGAACGTGCTGGTCACCACGGACTGGCTGGCGGAGCGCCTGGACCGAGGCGAGCTCCAGGAACAGGGGATCGTGCTCCTGGACGTCTCGGAGGAGCTCGCCAGCTCAGAGCTGACGCCCTACTCCGAGGCACATATACCCCAGGCACAGTATGTGAACTGGTCTACCGAATTCACCCAGCCCAACACCCGCGAATTTGTCTCCCAGGAGCAGTTCACGCAGCTTGCTCAGTCACTGGGGATCGATGATGACACCACGGTGGTCATCTACGGAGACAACAACAACTGGTTCGCGGCTTACGCGGCATGGGTCTTCAAGCTCTACGGCGCCGAAGATGTCCGCCTGCTCGACGGCGGACTGAAGAAGTGGGAACAGGTCGATGGCCGGGAGCTCACCGAAGAGGTTCCGTCCGTCATCGAAGGTCACTGGCAGGCCTCCGCGCAGAACCTGGACCTGCGCGCCCTGCAGCCAGAAGTGCTCACCATCGCCGAGGACAACGCTGCAAATGAAGGCCAGAACACCGGCGAGCGCAATCTGGTCGATATTCGCTTTGCAGACGAGTACAACGGTGAAGTCGGCGTCAACGCCGAAATTTTCGAAGGTGAGGGCGCTTCCATTTGGGGGCACATCCCAGGGGCGGTGAATGTGCCCTGGGGCAGCATTGTCAACGACGACGGCACCTTTAAGGATGCTGAAGAGATCCGCGGCGTCTATGAGGATGCCGGCGTGGATTTCTCCAAGCCGACTATCGCGTACTGCCGCATCGGCGAACGTGCATCGCATACCTGGTACGCACTAAGCCAGTTGCTGGGCGAGGACGTGAAGGTCTATGACGGCTCATGGTCGGAATGGGGCAACTCGGTAGGTGTTCCGGTGGCCAACAACACTGGTCAGCGCGGCGGCGTCTGGGGCGGGAACTGAGCCGCCTAGGCCTGCAGGGGCAGGATGTGAACCGAAAAGGCCCGGCTCACCTCAGGACAGCCAGCGTGCGCGTCGACCGACCTCTGGGTTGGGACCGCGGGGATAGCATCCGCACCGGTGTCTCCGCGGCCGTTGCCCTGAGCCTGCTGTGCACCGCCGGTTATCTGGGGTGGACCCAGGGCGCCGGGCTGGGAGGTTCCAATGCCGCGTTCATGCTGCTGATCGGAGCCGCCCTCGGCATCCTCTTTGAACGCGGCAGGTATTGCTTCTTCTGCATTTTTCGGGATCTCTTCGAGAAGCGGAACTCCCGTGGGATGTACGCAATCCTGACCTCCATCGCCGTGGGCATGATGGGCTACGCCGTGATTTTCTCCACGCGCATCCCCCACCCTGGAAGTGGCACTGTGCCCACAGATGCACATATTGCTCCGGTCTCCGTGGCGTTGGTCATCGCTGGACTGGTCTTCGGGCTGGGCATGGTCATCTCCGGGGGATGCATCGCCGGGCATCTCTACCGGTTGCCCGAAGGTCACCTGCGATCACTGCCGGCGCTGGCGGGTGTCGTTCTGGGCTTCGGGGCGGGCTTTCTGTCCTGGGACTTCATGTACTCCAACTTCATCCTGGGAGCACCTGTACCGTGGCTGCCCGCAGGGGGCGGGTACAGCATCGCGGTGGTGCTGCAGCTGGGCGTCCTGGTAGCGGTGGGCCTGTGGCTGCTGAAGTGGAACCCTCCAGTGACAGGCCGGCCTGATCGCAGGGTTGACGGCGAAGAGGTGCGCCGGTTGGTCTTCTTCAAGCGCTGGCCCGCCCTTGTCACCGGCGCCGGCGTCGGCCTGCTTGCGGTGCTGGCCTACTACAAGGACCAGCCTCTAGGAGTGACCAGTCAGATTTCCTCGCTGACCCGCACCGGCATGACCGAACTGGGAATACTCCAGGGCTTTATGCCGGGCCTGGATGAGCGACTAGCCGGTTGTGTCGCTGTGGTCATCCATACCATCACCACGAATGGGTGGCTGATCCTAGGGATCGTGCTGGGTTCCTTTGCCGCGGCGCTTCCTGGGCGACGCATCAGGACAGAGGCCGCCACGGCATGGAACTCCACCACCGCATTGGCAGGAGGCATCCTGCTGGGCTGGGGTGCCATGATCGGACTGGGCTGCACCATAGGCGTGCTGCTCTCAGGCACCCACGCTATGGCGGCTTCGGGCTGGGTGTTCGGGGTCGCCGTCGTAGTCGCCAGCGGCATTGGTTTCCGGCTGAACCTGCACCGTCGGGCCAACCCCACCGGCTTTGCGGCTTGAGGCGCAGACATTCAGCTCTTAGCACTCTTCTTGATCGAGTGCTAAGAGGGTCTTATAGTTTGTCTTAGCACTCGGAGTGTCCGTGTGCTAACGATTTCGCGGGCCGTCACCCGCGCAAATCCATAAGCCTGAAGGGGCACCATCCGGCACCCGCGACGACGGTTGGTCACTCCCGCAAGGCGAGCAACCTGTACCGATTCACCCTTAAGCAAAGGAGAGTACTGACGTGTCAGTCTCCATCAAGCCCCTCGAGGATCGTATTGTTGTCCGCCCCCTGGAGGCCGAGCAGACCACCGCTTCCGGCCTGGTCATCCCGGACACCGCCAAGGAGAAGCCGCAGGAGGGCAAGGTTGTCGCCGTCGGCCCGGGTCGCGTAAGCGATAAGGGCGAGCGTCTGCCCGTGGACGTTGCCGAGGGCGACGTCGTCATCTACTCCAAGTTCGGCGGCACCGAGGTCAAGGTCGGCGGCGAAGAGTACCTGGTGCTCAACGCTCGCGACGTCCTCGCCAAGGTCGAGAAGTAAACACTCACCCGCTCGACTTACACAAGGAGTAGGAACCTATGGCAAAAGAGCTTCTCTACGACGATGCCGCTCGCCGCGCGCTGGAAGCCGGCATCGACAAGCTCGCCGACACCGTCAAGGTCACCCTGGGCCCCAAGGGCCGCAATGTGGTCCTGGACAAGTCCTGGGGTGCCCCGACCATCACCAACGACGGCGTGACCATCGCCCGCGAAGTTGAGCTTGAGGACTCCTACGAGAACCTCGGCGCTCAGCTGGCCAAGGAAGTCGCCACCAAGACCAACGACGTCGCTGGCGACGGCACCACCACCGCTACTGTGCTGGCACAGGCACTGGTGAAGGAAGGCCTGCGCAATGTGGCCGCCGGTGCAGCTCCCGGCGAGATCAAGCGCGGCATTGAAACCGCTGTGGCCGCGGTGACTCGCCGACTGCGTGAGAACGCCCGCGAGGTCTCAGGTCAGCAGGAAGTCTCCTACGTCGGTGCGATCTCCGCACAGAACGACGAGGTCGGCGAACTGCTGGCCCGCGCGTTCGACGCCGTGGGCGCTGACGGTGTGATCACCATTGAGGAGGGGTCAACGACCACCACCGAGCTGGAGATCACCGAGGGCATGCAGTTCGACAAGGGCTTCCTGTCCCCGCACTTCGTGACCGACGCTGAGCGTCAGGAAGCTGTGCTGGAGGATCCGCTGATCCTGATCCACCAGGGCAAGATCTCCAACATGGCAGAGTTCCTGCCGGTGCTGGAGAAGGTGCTGCAGGCCAAGAAGCCGCTGTTCATCATCGCCGAGGACGTTGAGGGCGAGGCCCTGTCCACGCTGGTGGTCAACAAGCTGCGCGGCACACTGCAGGCCGTTGCCGTGAAGGCACCGGGCTTCGGCGATCGCCGCAAGGCAATGCTGGAAGACATTGCTGTGCTCACCGGCGCTCAGGTCATCACCCAGGATCTCGGCCTGAAGCTGGACCAGGTTGGCCTGGATGAGCTGGGCACCGCACGCCGAGTGACTGTCACCAAGGACGCCACCACAATTGTGGAGGGTGCAGGCTCCAAGGAGGACGTGGAGGGCCGTGTGGCTCTCATCAAGTCCCAGGTGGAGGCTACCGATTCCGAGTGGGACCGCGAGAAGCTCCAGGAGCGTCTTGCCAAGCTCGCCGGTGGCGTGGGTGTCATCAAGGTCGGCGCGGCCACTGAGGTGGAGCTGAAGGAGCGCAAGCACCGCATTGAGGATGCTGTCTCCTCCACCCGCGCTGCCTTGGAAGAGGGCATCGTCGCCGGTGGTGGCACCGCCCTGATCAACGCACTGTCCGTTCTGGATGAGGACGAGGAGGTCAAGGCCCTTGCAGGGGATGCTGCCGCTGCTGTGGGCATCGTCCGCCGTGCACTTGTCCAGCCGCTTCGCTGGATCGCCCAGAATGCCGGCGCTGACGGTTACGTCGTCGCTTCCAAGGTCGCTGAACTGGAGCCCAACCACGGCTTCAACGCCAAGACCGGCGAATACGGCGATCTGATCGCCGCCGGCGTGATCGACCCGGTGAAGGTGACCCGCTCTGCCCTGCAGAACGCCGCCTCCATCGCCGCCCTGGTTCTGACCACCGAGACCCTGGTGGTGGAGAAGAAGGACAACGAGGACGACAACGATCACTGATCGCTGAATCCCCTTTCCCTGCTGAGGCCCTGCTCCTTATGGAGCGGGGCCTCAGTGCGTCAGGAGCCCCGCTCTGGACTGGCGGGGCGAATACCAAGTCAGAGGTCATAATGGGCAGGTGACGACGACGGCGACCACCAGTTCTGAACAGCAGCTCAGCCGGGGCTTCCTCGGTTGGGAGCTCGGCATTGTCCTGGCACTTTCTTTAGGACGCAGTGCGATCTACGCGGTCCTGCAGCTGGCGGAGCGGCTGAGCGTGGCGCCGCTGAGTCAACAGAGCGCCACTGTTCAGCGGTCACGCTCGCGGGCCGAGTTCTTCGATGCTGCGTTTCAGGTATTGGATTCGCTCTTCGCGCTCGTCCCGGTAGCCCTGGTGATCTATCTCGTCTTTCTCCACGGCGGAAATCCCTTCCGGCGCTGGGGCCTGGACTTCCGGCGTCCCGGGCGCGATTGGCTCTACGGAACAGGACTGTTCATCCTCATCGGCCTGGGCACTCTGGCGGTCTACTTTGCCGGTCGAAGCCTGGGGGCAACAGTGCGCATCGTCCCCGCCGATGTCACCGAGTACTGGTGGAGCGCCCCGGCGCTGCTGCTGGCCGCACTGCGCCATTCACTGCTGGAGGAAGTCATTATGATCGCTTACCTCTTCGACCGGGCCCGCCGCATCTGGCCACGGACCAGCGTCTGGGTGATCATTGCCGCGGCCGCAGTGCTGCGCGGGGCCTACCACCTCTACCAGGGCTTCGGTCCCGGGCTGGGGAATCTGGCCATGGGCATCATCTTCGGCTGGGCCTACCTGCGCTACGGCCGAGTCATGCCCTTGGTCATCGCGCATTTTCTGCTCGATGCGGTCGCTTTCCTCGCCTTCCCGCTTGTGCTCAGCAGCTTCGGCCTGGAGAGTCTGCTCTGAGGGTCTAGCGCCCCAGCACACCCCGGAGAGTCTCGATAGGCTCCAGGATCTGCTGGAACGACTCGTCATAGACGTCATCGGGCAGCATGTACGGATCGACGACGTCTTCGTTCTCCCCCGCCGCCTCACGCTGCTGATCAGCCTTCTCAGCGAGAGCGCGCAGCTTCTCAGCCACACTGGCTCCGTGGATCTCAGCGTCATCGAGGTTCTTCAGGATGCGTCCGAACTGCCGCAGTGTGAAGGTGCGCGAGGCAGCAGTCGGAACTTCAGCCAGGATGTCCTCCACATGCACCCGGGTGGCAGCAAGAATGAGGTCGCTGGATTCGATCATCTCAGTGGTCAGCTGAGTTGCGGTGAACCCCTCAGCCGATGCCCCGACGTCGGTGATCCGATCCTTCATCTCCGGCTGGATATCCTCCCCCACGTGAGCGTGAGTACCGGCCGAGAGAATCTGTATGCCGGTGTCATCACCTACAAGCTGGGCCAAAAGACGCTCCATGGCGGGTGAGCGGCAGATATTGCCGGTGCAGACAGCCAGGACTGTGTATTTTTCGCTCATGTCACACCTTTCGGATGAAGAACGGGAAACGGGCCTTCTTCTCGGGCAAATCCAGGATGAAATCGCGTTCGGGAACTTCCACGAAACCTTCAGAACGGTACAACGCGTGGGCTGCAGTCATGCTGGTGAGGCTGCACAGGGTCACTGCGTGAATGTCCTCGCGGGCCTGTGCCAGGGCAATGATGTGGCGGACCATCTGCCGGGCAATTCCACGACCCTGGTAGTCGGGAGCTACCGCCAGCATACGGAACTCCAGCTCACCGGGCTCTGAGACCTCGGCATAGGGTCCCCCATAGTCGGTGATCGCCACCGAAGCCGCAACTTCGCCGTCCACGTCGGCCACCAACAGCTGAGCACCCTGAGCCCGGGAGGCGGCATCGCGCAGCTGCACCACATAGGAGTCCTCTAGTGAGAGGAACCCGCCATCCACATAAGCGCTGACCGTCAGCTCTCCAATACGCCCATATTCCGCTGGCACAGCCCGACGAATCACGAGCGAATGCATGCCACTGACGTCAGCGTATGAGGGCGAGGCGACCGTGGGGTGTTCAGAACTCATCACTGGCATCTTCCCACATCACATGACCGCGGAGTGCGCAAAGACCCAGCCCGCCGATAAGCTGAAACTAACCGTCATAGCTGGGACAAACAAAGAAGGCAAGGACTTCATGCCGATCGACTTCCGTCAGGTGACCAAGACTTATGACGATGGCACCACGGCGGTGCAGAAGTTCAGCCTGCATATCCCCTCCCATACCGCCACAGTACTGCTGGGTTCTTCTGGTTGCGGCAAAACGACATTGCTGCGCATGGTCAACCGTATGGTGGACCCGACGTCAGGGTCAGTGCTGATTGATGACGAGGACGTGGCCCGGGCCGCACCAGTAGCGCTGCGCCGACGCATTGGCTATGTCATGCAGAACGCGGGGCTTCTTCCGCATCGCCAGGTCATCGACAATATAGCCACCGTGCCCCGGCTCAATGGAGTTTCCCGCAGCGCAGCGAAGCGGCGAGCTTATGAGCTGATGGAGATTGTGGGCCTGGACTACACCTTGGCACTGAAATACCCCGGGCAGCTTTCAGGAGGCCAGCAGCAGCGTGTGGGCGTAGCCCGCGCGCTGGCGGCAGATCCGAATATCCTGCTCATGGACGAACCCTTCGGTGCAGTGGACCCCCTGGTGCGAATCGAGCTGCAGCGCGAGTTGAAGAGAATTCAGACCGAGCTGCGCAAGACCATCATCTTCGTCACCCACGACGTTGATGAAGCTCTCACCTTGGGAGACCAGATCGTGGTGCTGAAAAAGGGTGCAGAGGTGGCGCAAGTGGGGACGCCGCAAGAGATTGTGGAGAATCCTGCAGATCAGTTTGTAGCCCAGTTCCTGGGACTGGATTCCCAGCGCAGGACGCTCTCAGCCCGGCCACGGGCAGGTGGTGGCTGGTTCATCTCCGATGCTCGCGGCAAGCCGCTAGGAGTTGTTGATCAGGCTCCCATTGACCGGGCGCCCGAGACGGGCTGAATGCCATGGGGTGGATTCTCAATAACAGCAGCCGGATTCTCGAGCTGACGCTAGATCATCTGCTGCTCAGTGCGCCGGCCATCGTGGCCACTTTCATCTTGGCCCTGCCGCTGGCTTTGGTTGCCAACGCCGTACGCCCACTGCGTGAAGTAGTCATCTCCGGCACCGGATTGCTCTACGCGATTCCGTCCTTGCCGCTGTTCATTGTGCTACCACTGATTCTGGGCACTGGAGTGCGGGATCCTTTGAATGTCGTGGCGGCGCTGACCCTCTTCGGACTAGCTCTGATGGTCCGTTCCGCAGCTGATGCCCTGCAGTCAGTGCCTCAAGAAGTCCGGTTGTCCTCCACTGCGCTGGGACACTCCCGGCTCGGCCGATTCTTCACCGTGGATCTTCCCCTGGCTGGACCGGGGCTTTTGGCTGGTCTGAGGGTAGTTTCAGTCTCCACTATCTCGCTGGTTTCGGTCAGTGCGGTGCTCGGTGTTCGGTCGCTAGGCTCACTATTCACCGACGGCTTTGAGCGCAATATTGTGCCCTCTATTGTGGCCGGGATTCTCTGCACGGCTGTGCTTGCGTTAGTGCTAGACCTGCTCCTAGTGGCTGCTGGCCGGCTCCTGATGCCGTGGGCACACCGAGGTGGTCGAGCATGAATCATCTTCTCGATGCGCTTGAGCTGCTTGGCGATGCCGAGTCTTGGCAGGGATCCGGCGGCTTCGGTGCTCGCGCCGTGGAGCACCTCTGGTATACCGCGGTGGCAGTCGCAGCCTCTGCGCTGATCGCCCTGCCTCTTGGGCTCTACGTCGGACACACAGGAAAAGGGCGGTATCCCGCAGTTCTGGGTTCGGGAGTAGTCCGGGCCCTGCCGACCCTGGGCGTGATCACACTCGCTGCACTTTTTGTCGGCATCGGGCTGACCGCCCCCATGATCGCTTTCATAGTGCTGGCCGTACCGAGCATCATCGCCGGGGCCTATTCCGGAGTTGAGTCGGTCAGTCAGGTCACGGTGGATGCTGCTCGCGCCCAGGGGATGACCCCTTGGCAAGTGCTGTTCAAGGTGGAGATTCCGCTGGGACTTCCGCTGATCCTCGGCGGCCTGCGATTGGCCACCCTGCAGGTGGTAGCTACTGGGACGCTGGCTGCCTATGTGGGCGCCGGCGGGTTAGGCCGTCAGCTTTTTCTTGGTCTGCGAACACAGGACTATCCCCTCATGCTGGCTGCTTCAGTGCTGGTGATCCTGTTGGCGATCGCGCTGGATGCCGTCTTCAGCCTCTCCCAACGTGCTGCGCGGCTCAGAACCGGCCCTTAACTTTTCTATTTTCAGCCGAGCTGATCCGGCTCGCCACCCTCACCCGAAAGGCAAGACTATGAGACTCATCCCCCATACCCTGGCAGTACCAGCTGCTGCGCTGCTCGCTCTGAGCGCCTGCAGTTCTGCTGACCCGCTCACCGAGGAGAACAACGACGCCGGGGTCTCTGGTGACGAGCCGCGTGAAGAACTGGTCATCGGCTCCCAGCAGTACTACTCGAATACGATCATCGCCGAACTCTACGCCCAGGTCCTGGAGGACCAGGCGTACAGCATTGATCGGCAGTTCGAGATCGGCCAGCGCGAGGTATATGTGCCAGAACTGGAAGCCGGTGCCATTGACATCTTCCCCGAATACACGGGGAACCTGCTGCAGTACCTTGATTCCGACGCTAAGGCTTCCACCCCGGACGAGGTGCACTCAGCCCTGGGTGAGGCACTGCGGGAAGGCTTGGAAGTCCTTGACTTCGCTGAGGCCACGGATCAGGACAGTTATGTAGTAACTGACGAGTTCGCCCGGGAACATGATCTGACCAGCGTGGCGGATCTGGCGGAACTCGAAGATCTGCGGATCGCGTCCAACTCAGAATGGGAGGCGCGTCCCTACGGGCCCGCAGGGCTGGAAGAGCTCTACGGAGTGGAACTGACTTTGGTTCCAGTGGAGGATTCCGGTGGTCCCCTGACACTTAACGCGCTGCTATCCGGCGATGTTGAGGTCGCCAACATCTACTCCGCCGATCCAGCGATCGAGAAGAATGACCTAGTCGCACTGGAGGATCCGGAATCCCTGGTGCTGCCTCAGAATCTGGTGCCGGTAGTCTCCGCAAACGTGGATGAGCAGGCGCGTGCGGCTATTAATGAGCTTCAGCAGCTGCTGACGCAGGAGGAGCTACTGAAGCTCAATGCCTACTCACAAGACGAACAGGCCAGCCCCTCCGATGTGGCCGCCTGGTGGCTGGAGGAGCAGGGCCTGCTCGACTAATCAATGAGGCTGAAGGGCTCAGCTGTCGCTGTCGCCGGCAACTTTGCGGCGACGGCGACGGCGACGCCGCTGATCTACAGAGCCGCCTTCGCTGCCGCTGGCTGCAGAGTCCGCTTCCTTCGGTGCGGACCGCTGAGTGTCCTTCGCGGCGCCGTCTGCTCGGCGGGCTTCAGAAGAATCACCGCCGCGACGA
Organism: Nesterenkonia massiliensis; assembly: GCF_000455245.1. Taxonomy (GTDB): domain Bacteria; phylum Actinomycetota; class Actinomycetes; order Actinomycetales; family Micrococcaceae; genus Nesterenkonia; species Nesterenkonia rhizosphaerae. Next base: position 517,353 of record NZ_HG005165.1, read on the forward strand.
CGATTGCGGCTGCGGCCTCCCGAACGGGACTGGCCCTCGCGGGATCCTCCAGAGCGTTCACCGCGGCCCTGACGGTCCCGGCCGCCGGACTGCTTCTTCTCTGGGCCACCCAGATCTTCCAGAACCTCGTCGTTAAGACCGGTCTTGGAGCGCTTATGGCGCGGCAGCCGACCCTTGGTCCCGGCAGGGATGTTCAGCTCTTCGAAGAGATGCGGTGAGGAGGAGTAGGTCTCTACCGGCTCAGGCACGCCCAGGCCGATAGCCTTATCGATCAGCTTCCACCGGTGAAGGTCTTCCCAGTCCACGAAGGTCACCGCGGTACCCTTCTGCCCAGCTCGGCCAGTACGGCCGATGCGGTGCAGGTAGGTGTTCTCGTCCTCGGGCGCAGTGAGGTTGATGACGTGGGTGACATCGGTGACGTCGATGCCGCGGGCGGCCACATCGGTGGCAACAAGCACGTCGATCTTCTCGTTGCGGAAAGCCCGCAGCGCCTGCTCGCGGGCCCCCTGCCCCAGATCGCCGTGGATCGCACCGGCAGCGAAGCCGCGGTCCTGAAGCTCGGTGGAGAGCTTGTCGGCCTGGCGCTTGGTCTTGGTGAAGATAATGGTGCGGCCACGTCCCTCGGCCTGCAGGATGCGGGCGATGACCTCATCCTTATCCAGGTGGTGGGCGCGGTAGACAACCTGGCGGATGTCCTTCTTCACCACGCCGATATCCTCGGGATCTGCGGCACTGATGTGGGTGGGCTTGGTCATGTAGCGCCGGGCCATATTGATGACCGGACCCGGCATCGTCGCAGAGAACAGCATCGTCTGGCGCACGGTGGGCACCGCTGCCAGCAGCGTCTCCACATCCGGGAGGAAGCCCAGGTCCAGCATCTCATCGGCCTCATCCAGCACCACGATGCGGATGTTCTTCAAGTTCAGATGCTTCTGGCGGTGCAGGTCGATCAGGCGCCCGGGGGTGCCCACAACAACCTCCACACCGCGCTGCAGCTCCTCGATCTGGGGTTCATAGGCACGTCCGCCGTAAATAGTGGCAATCCGTGCGCCCAGCTTGGCACCGGCAGTCTTGAGGTCCTGTGCCACCTGCACGGCGAGCTCACGAGTAGGGGCGACAATCAGCGCCTGAGGGGCACCCGGTGCCGGCAAGTTCTGGAACTCATCGCTGTGCGGGGTGGTCACCCGCTGCAGAGCAGGGATGCCGAAGCCCAGGGTTTTACCGGTGCCGGTCTTGGCCTGGCCGATGATGTCGTGGCCGCCCAAGGCGATCGGCAGGGTTTCGGCCTGGATCGGGAAAGGCGTGGTGATGCCCTTCTCAGCCAGCGCCTCGACGATCTCGCTGCGGACGTCGAAATCTGCGAAGGTCAGGGTCGGCGTCGTCGTCTCAGCTGCTTCAGCCTCGGTGATCTGTTCAGTCATACGTACTTTCAGTAGGTTCAGGATGCGACGGCGGCAAAGCCCACCGTCTGCTTGGTGTCGGAGCCGATCTCCACGTATCCGATGGAGCTCACCGGGACGACCACCTTCTTTTCGCGGCGGTCAGTCAGGCTCAGCAGGGGCTTGGAGCTCTCAATAGCCTCAGCGACGGTCTTCTCGATCTCCTCGGCGCTTGCCGCACTGTCAATGACGATCTCGCGGGCGACGTTCTGGACTCCGATGCGTACTTCCATGCCACTCCTTGTCTGAGGGCCCTCGCCTCACCGGTTCGACAGGCGCGCGAGGGCGGTTAAGCTTACGGCTCACCCTCGATAGTACAAGGGACTGACACCTTCAGCTCTCGTTCTCCTTGGGAAAGCCCGATATTCCTCTCCAGGCCAAACGCGAAGTCAACTGCGCTGAGACCCCAAGAGCCGGCCGCTCTGAGAGCCGACTCCAGTGCCGGGCGGCGGAGGTGGCCATCCCAATCAGGCCGTGGCCGAGCATCGTGGCCTCGGCCATGGGCTGCCCGGTGTCATCGACGATCACCTCAGCGATCGCGGTGGCCATTGCGTCGTGGAACCGGTCCAGACGCTCCGAGACTTCCTCATCGTTATCCAGCCCGGAGGCGAAGATCAGCCGGTAGGCTTCATCTTCCCTGGCGATGAACTCATAAAAGGCGGTGATGGTGCCGGTGACCCGCTGCTCGTTGTCCTGATGAGCGCTCAAGGCTGCGGTCAGCTCCGCACGCAGCTGCCCCAGCTGGGTCTCCAGTAAGTCGATGAACAGCTCATGCTTGCCTGGGAAGTGCTGGTAGAGCACAGGTTTGGACACCTGTGCCACTTCTGCGATGTCATCCATGGATGCGGCGTGAAAACCCTTGGCCACGAATACATGAAGCGCACAGTCCAGCAGTTGGATTCTGCGCTGCTCCCGCGGCAGCCGCTTGGCGCGCACGGCGACGGGCTCGGTCTCAGTCATGACTGAAGAGTGTAGAGCAGGCTCAGAGCCTGCCATAGGCCGGACTTCCGGTGGCTTCGCTGATAATCCGTTCCACCACCGTGGTGGGGCTGAAGTTCTCCCCGATCCTGTTGGGCTTGCCGGTACCGTGATAATCCGATGATCCGGTGGCGATCAGGTCATGTCGGGCGGCCAGTTCCAGCAGAAGCCGTCGACCCGGCTCAGGATTATCCCGGTGCCAGACCTCGACGCCGGCTAATCCAGTCTCCACCATCTGCTCCAGCTGGGGGACGCTCACCGTACGGCCACGAGCAGAGGCCATGGCATGGGCGATCACCGGCACTCCCCCGGCGTCACGGACCAGCCGGATGGCTTCTATGGGGGTGATGTTCTCCTGGGAAACGTAGTACTTCGTGCCGGGGTGGAGGTATTTGGCGAAGGCTTCACTGCGGTCAGCCACAACTCCCACCGCCACCATCGCATCGGCCAGATGGGGGCGCCCGATAGTGGCGTCGGGGCCGACATGCTCCACCACGATCTCCCAGGTGATCGGGAAGTCTTCGGCCAGCCGTTCACATATTCGTTTGGCACGCTCCACGCGACCGCCGCGGGTGGTAGCAATGGCATCCATCAGCCCGACGTGGGCGGGGTCATGAAGGTAGCTGAGCAGGTGAACGCTGATGCCGTCATCTGTGCGGGTGGTGATCTCCATGCCCGGGATCAGCACCAGCTGCAGGGCCTGGGCGGCCTCGATCGCCGCTGTCCAGCCGGCGGTGGTGTCGTGGTCGGTCAGCGCCAGTCCGCGCAGCCCAGCCCGCTTTGCCGCGGCCACCACCTCTGCAGGAGGTTCGGTGCCGTCGGAAATCATGGAGTGGGTGTGCAGATCAAAGCTCATACCAACATGAAAGACTACCGCCATGAGTGATGCGCACAACGAACAGGAACTGAAGGACCGGGTCAACAATCGCTCCCAGCGCCCCAATTCGCGGGCGTTCAAGGAGTTCATGGCCTCCAGCTGGGCCCCTGCCCCTGAACTGCGGCATGAGCGTGAACAGGTGGCAGACTTTGCCGCCCGGCGTCGTCGTGCGCTCTCGGAGGCCTTCCCCGGTGAGCGGCTGGTGGTTCCAGCCGGCCCGTTGAAAGTGCGCTCCAATGACACTGACTACCGTTTCCGTCCGCACTCTGCCTTTGCCCACTTGACCGGACTCGGTGTGGATCATGAGCCCGATGCTGTGCTGGTTTTTGAACCAGTGGATGAGGGCGCTGGCGACGATGGCGGCCACCACGAGGCCACGCTGTACTTTAAGCCGATGGCAGGCCGCGACTCCGAGGAGTTCTACGCCGATGCCCGGCACGGAGAGTTCTGGATAGGTCCCCGCCCGGGGCTGGATGAGTTCGAGCAGAAGCTGGGGCTGGCCACACGCAACCTCGATGAGCTGGAAGTTGCCGTCACCAAGAATGCCGGCGCTGTGGAGATCGGTGGGACACGCATCCGACTGCTGCGTGAAGTGGACATCAACGTGGATGCGCTGGTGGACACGTCACGGATCAATACCGGCGTGGACCTTGAGGCCTCCGATGCTCTTGACGCTCAGCTCACCGAGTTCCTCTCGGAACTGCGTTTGGTGAAGGACTCATGGGAGATCACTCAGATGCGGCACTCGGTAGCCGCCACCATCTCCGGGTTTGAGGATGTGGTGCGCGCTCTGCCGCGCGCGGTCGGACACGAGCGCGGGGAGCGGATCGTGGAGGGTGCGTTCTTCGCCCAGGCCAGGCTCCAGGGCAACGACCTCGGTTATGACACGATCGCTGCCTCCGGCAACAACGCCACGATCCTGCACTGGATCCGTAATCACGGTCGAATCGACGACGGCGAGCTGCTGCTGCTGGACGCCGGTGTGGAGGCGGATTCGCTCTACACCGCAGATATCACCCGCACCATCCCGGTCAGCGGGACCTACTCGGAGGTTCAGCGCCGGGTCTATGAGGCGGTGCTTGCCGCAGCGGATGCGGCCTTCGCCGTGGTCAAGCCGGGTGTCCGCTTCCGCGAGATCCATCAGGCGGCGGTGACCGTCCTTGCGGAACATCTCGATGACTGGGGGCTGCTGCCGGTGTCCCTGGACGAGGCGCTCGCTCCTGAGGGTCAGCACCACCGGCGTTGGATGCCGCACGGCACCAGCCATCACCTTGGGCTCGACGTCCATGACTGTGCGCAGGCTAAGCGCGAGCTTTACCTGGACGGCGTCTTGGAGCCCGGCATGATTTTCACTATCGAGCCGGGCCTGTACTTCAAGCAGGAGGATCTGGCGGTACCTGAGGAGTACCGCGGAATCGGCGTGCGGATCGAGGACGATGTCTTGGTGACAGAGGATGGCTGCGAGAATCTCTCTGCCGCACTGCCCAGGCGCGCTGAGGACGTTGAGGCGTGGATCGCATCGATCTGGCCGCGGCCGGCCTGATCTCAGTCGCTTGAGGTGAATTCCCAGCTCATCCAGGCTTTCATAAAGGCAGCATCCAGCTTCGCGTGACCTGATATGTAGTGAACGTTTTCACCACCGAATTGGAGGCAAAAAATGGGAATCATCGGTTGGATCTTGCTCGGCCTGATCGCCGGAGCTATCGCCCGAGCCATTCTTCCTGGTAAGCAGCCCGGCGGCTGGATTGCCGCACTCATCACTGGCGTACTGGGCGCCCTGCTGGGTGGTTTCATCGCATCAGCACTGTTTGATGTCAATGTGAACGACTCATTCTTTGACCTTCCGACCTGGCTCTTTGCCATCGGCGGCGGCGTGATTGTTGCCTTCATCTGGCAGGCAATCACCGGTCGGCGCGGCACCAGAGCTTAACGCCTCACGGCGAGCCGCGTGTGAGCCGCTCAAGACTGCGAATCGGCTGATCCGCCGATTTCACCTCCGCCTCTCGGAAAATCCGGGTGCGGTTCGTGAAATCGGCGGATCAGCTGCGTCTAGGGTCCGCGCGTCTAGTGCCTTTGCGTCTAGAGCAGCGACTGGTCCTGCCGCCGCGTCACCGAACCCAGGCTCCACGCAGCGGGCTTAGCGAGGCTCACCATCTGCGCCCTCAGGGCCCTGAGCATCGCGCCCGCGCCGCTGCGTTCCAGCATCGGCTGCGCCTTCCTCCGCAGCACCCTGAGCCGTCTTAGCGTCCTTATCCGGACTGGAGGCCGGTTCAGCTGACTCAGCTCCTTCGGGCTCCGGCGCCCTCTGCTGCGACTGGTTGGCGCTCTCGACGTCCTCGCGACGGACGCCGTAACGCGGCCGGCCATCCGGAAGGGAGGCGTAGGCAGCACCGGGGACTGAGCTGGGCCGAGCGGCAGGATCAACAACCGCCGCTTCAGGACCCGAGGAAGCGCCCGGATGTGACCTCATCGGTGCCGCCCCGCCGAGTGCTGTGGTCTTACCTGTGGGGTCATTCCAGGCGTTGAGGCTCTGAACCCCCGCACCGGCCACCAGGGCTCTAGCCCGGCCGGCGTGGCTGAAGTCGCAGACCACATCGTAGGTGGTGGCCACCATTTGGGTGGAGGAGGAAAAGTCCCGCTGGCCACGGCGGATGGCGTATCCCACGACTCCCATGATCATCCAGATCGCCATGCCCAGCACCACGGACATCAGCAGGTTCAGCACCGGGGCCTCGGGGGCAAAGAGGAAGATCAGCAGTCCGATGAAGAAGCCGAACATCGCACCCTGCGCTGCCCCGGCACCGGCCACTCGGGGATAAGAGAGCCGGGAGCGGATGTACTCCACCGAGCGCAGATCGTTGCCCACAATACTGATGGCCTTGATATCAAAGCCCTCAGCCTGGGTCAGGTGGTCCACCACCTTCTGTGCATCCTCGTAGCTGCGGTAGCGGCCCAGCAGCTCACCACGGGGCAGTTCTCCGGCGTTTCTCTGCGCACTCATAGCCCTATTCTTGCAGGGCGCGGTGTGGGTACAAGCACATCAGGTGCTCACACATCATGCGGCACTAGACTAATCAGGTGTCTGACCCATCCATCATCGAGAGCATCCGCCGCCGCCTGGACGAGGTCATCGACCCCGAACTGCGGGTGCCCATCACCCAGCTGGGCATGGTGGGCGATATTGCAGTGGATCACGACGGCGCCGCCGCACTGCAGATCAAGCTCACTGTAGCTGCCTGTCCGATGCGCAACCGCATTGTGGAGGACGTCACCGCCGCTGCAGTCCGCGCTGAAGGCGTACGCACCGCTGAGGTGCAGCTGGATGTGATGACCCCCGAGGAGCGCGCTGTCCTGAAGGAGCAACTGCGCGGCGGGCAGGGCGGGAAGATCAACCGGTTCGCCCAGGCTGATTCTCTCACCAAGGTCTACGCGGTGGCCTCGGGCAAAGGCGGCGTCGGCAAGTCTTCGGTCACAGTCAACCTCGCCACTGCGCTAGCAGCACAGGGGTTGAAGGTCGGTGTGGTGGATGCCGATGTCCACGGCTTTTCTGTCCCGGATCTGATGGGCATCACGGCCAAACCGACCCGGCTAGACGAGATGATCCTGCCTCCGGTGGCACACGGAGTGAAGACCATATCCATCGGCATGTTTGTGGAGGGCAACCAGGCAGTGGCCTGGCGAGGGCCGATGCTGCACCGCGCAGTGGAACAGTTCCTCACCGATGTCCACTTCGGCGATCTGGATGTGCTGCTCCTTGATCTGCCCCCCGGTACCGGCGATATCGCGATTTCGGTGGCTCAGCTGCTGCCGGGATCGGAGATCCTCGTGGTCACCACGCCGCAGACCGCGGCCGCCTCGGTGGCTGAACGCGCCGGAGCGCTCAGCACGCAGACCGGGCAGCAGGTTGCCGGTGTCATCGAGAACATGGGGCCTATGACCATGCCCGATGGCACAGTGCTGGACCTCTTCGGCTCCGGCGGGGGCGAGCTGGTCGCCCAGCGTCTGAGCGAACAGC
>NZ_HG005165.1:524687-564042 GCF_000455245.1 Nesterenkonia massiliensis
GTGACGACGGCGCCCCTGTGGTCCTCTCGGCACCCGACTCCCCCTCTGGTGCTGCCCTGCGCAGCATCGCAGCACAACTGGCCTCACGGGGCCGAGACATCAGTGGTCGTTCGCTGCCGCTGAGCATCGCCTGAACCTCTATCGCCTGAACCTTAGCGCTTGACCTTCGCCGCCTAAACCTTCTCCACCCTTGGCCGGTGGCCCCTCGTAATAATGATGCCGCTCACATACACTTGTGCCCTGCACCATATGAGCCGCTTCACACCCGCGCTCTTGTGACGCGGACCTTAGCTCGCACCGTATGTACTCGAAGAGGGAGAAAACAATGACGTGGAAAACCCAGAGCCTGCGAGTGGGCGGGTTGCTGGCAGCATCGGCGCTGCTGCTGACCGCCTGCGGAGATGGCGAGGGCAACGGTGACTCTGCAGGAGAGGCCGGCGAAGTCGGCAGCATGGACGCTGAGTTCATCACTATCGCAGCCGGCGGATCCTCCGGACCGTATTACCAGATCGGCGCCACGATGTCCGAGATCCTCGGCACTGAGCTGGACTCCGACACCTCCGTACAGGCCACAGGTGCCTCGGCGGAGAATATCAACATGATCTCCGACGGCGACGCCGAGATCGCATTCGTCATGGGAGACGCCGCGGTCCAGGCCACCGAGGGCACCGGACCTTTCGAGGGCAATGCCCGCGAAGACCTCATGGCGATCATGACCATGTATCCCAATACTGTGCAGCTGGTCGCCACCGCTGCTTCGGGTATTGAGTCGGTGGAGGACCTCGAGGGTCGCAATGTGGCTGTGGGCGACGTCGGCTCCGGCGTGGAGCTCAACGCCCGCACAGTGCTCGAAGCACATGGCATCACCTATGACGACATCAGCGCAGACTACCTCTCCTACGCAGAGGCCACCGATCAGATGGCCAATGGCCACATCGACGCCGCTTTCGTCACCTCCGGACTGCCGAACCCCACCCTGACCGAGCTGGGCACCAATACTGATTTCATTGTCGTGCCCATCGAGGGAGAGGGTGCGGAGAATCTGCTGTCCGAGCATGACTACTTCTCTGAAGACGTCGTCCCCGGCGGCACCTACCTGCAGGATGAGGATGTGCCCACCGTAGGTGTGACCAACCATCTCCTGGTCAGCTCTGAGCTTTCCGAAGACGCCGTCTACGACATCACTGCTGCTTTCTTCGACAACCTTGACCGCCTTCACGGTTCGCACTCTGCAGCACAGCAGATCACCCTGGAGACTGTGACTGATGGCCTGGTGGTACCGCTGCATCCAGGCGCTGCCCGGTACTTCGAGGAACAGGGTGTGGAACTGGACTGAGCCCTTCGGGGAACCGTCACTGTCGCGGCGGCGGCTGCTGGCCCTGAGTGGGTCAGCAGCCGCCGCCGCGCTGGCGCCACTGCTGCTGAACTCCTGCAGCAGCGGACTGCGTCTGGTCTGTGAGCACCAGCGAACAGGTGAGGTCTATGCACAGGCGCCGGTGGAAACCGGAACCCAGGTGACTCTTTCTTGGATCCATTCCATTGAACTTTCACGCTGGAGCGAGACCTATCTGGTGCAACCTGACCGGTTGGTGCTGTCCAGTACTGAGTTCTTCGAATACGGCGCAGGAATGCCCCTGGACGAGGGTGATGTCCATCTCAGAGATGGCAAGATTGTGATCGAGAACATTAATCGGAACTTTGACGCAATCCGTTGGTTCCACTCCCATCGTGCCGACTACCGCATCAGTATCAACGACGATCCATCACTGATCGATGCTTCCGAACTTCCCGACCGTGAACCTCTCACACTGAGCATGAGGAACTAAGACCGTGACCAGCAGTAATGAACACCACAGGACAACAGCCGCAAGTGGTGTAGAGCCCCGAGGACAGTCACAGCTGACCCTCGGGGATGAAGACACGCCCAGCAGCTCTGACTTGAGCACCCTGGTCCCTGAATCCGAGGAGGAGCGCGCAGCACGGGAGGCCGAGGCCCAGGAGGCTGCAGCCAAATACGACGCCGAATCCCGTGTACGGAAGGACCAGTGGCGCCCCCTAGCCGTGGTGATCAGCGGGGTGGCGATCTTCATCGCGCTCTATCACATCTACACCGCCTACCAGCCGCTGCTTCCCACCCTGGTGCACCGCTCACTGCACGTGAGCGTGATGCTGTTCCTGGTGTTCTTGATCTATCCGCCCACTCGGAAGGCGCAGGCAGCACTGTGGCGGATCCCGGACGCGATCTTGGCGCTACTGTCCCTGGTACCCACGTTCTATCTGTGGGCGAACTACGAGCAGGTTGTCCTTCAGGCCGGCCGTTTCTCTGCGCTGGACGTTGCTGTGGGCACCCTCTTGGTGGTCCTGGTGCTGGAGGCCGCACGCCGCGTCACTGGCTGGGCGCTGCCGATTCTGGCGGTGCTGTTCATCCTCTTCGGGCTCTACGGGCGCGAGCTCCCCGGATTGTTCCGGCACCGCGGGTATGACTGGGACACGCTGGCCTATAGCTTCTACGCCACCACCGAGGGCATCTTCTCTACTGCTATCGGGGTCTCTGCGACCTACATCATTCTCTTCATCATCTTCGGCGCGTTCCTGGCGAAGTCCGGTATGAGCCTGATGTTCAACGACCTCGCACTGGCTATTGCAGGACAGACACGCGGCGGACCGGCCAAGGTCGCCACCGTCGCCTCAGGCTTCATGGGCTCCATCAACGGTGCGGCAATTGCCAATGTGGTCTCCACCGGGGCCTTCACCATCCCGCTGATGAAGAAGATCGGCTATACCCGCACCTTCGCCGGGGCTGTGGAGTCCACCGCCTCGGTGGGCGGACAGATCCTGCCGCCCATCATGGGTGCTGCGGCGTTCATCATGGCCGAGACGCTCGGGGTCCCCTACACCACTGTCGCCCTGGCCGCGATTGTTCCAGCGCTTCTGTACTACGTGAGCTTGATCGCCCAGATTCACCTGCGCGCCACACGCATGGGACTCAAAGGCATCTCCAAGGAGAACCTGCCGGCTGTCCTGGATGTGCTCAAGGAGCGCGGACACCTGATGCTGCCGCTGCTGTTCCTGCTCTACATGCTCTTCTTCTCCGGACGCACTATCCTGTTCTCCGCCGCGATGACCATTGTGGTGACTGTACTGGTGGCCATGCTGCGCAAAACCACACGCATGGGCCCCAAGCAGATCCTGGCCGCCTTGGAGGATGGCACCCGTTCTGCATTGGGCGTGGCGGTGGCTTGCGCTTGCGTGGGCATCATCGTTGGCGTAGTGAGCATCTCTGGCTTCGGCGTAACTCTGGCCAGCGCGATTGTCTCGCTTTCTGGCGGAGTGCTCTTCTGGACCCTGGTCTTCACCATGATCGCCTGCTTGGTGCTAGGCATGGGACTGCCCTCCATCCCGGCGTATATCGTCACCGCCACTATGGCAGCTCCGGCGCTGACCCAGCTGGGCGTGGAACCACTGGTGGCGCACCTTTTCGTCTTCTACTTCGGGTTGTTCGCGAATATCACCCCGCCAGTGGCGCTGGCGTCTTTCGCTGCCGCTGGCATCTCCGGAGGCAAACCTATGGCCACCGGGCTGGCCTCTTTGAAGTTGGCCTCAGCGGGCTTCGTGATTCCCTATATCTTCGTTTACAACCCGGATCTGCTGCTGCTTGATGTCAGCTTCCTCGATGGCGCCGCAGTGGTCATCTCGGCGATCGTGGCAATTCTGCTGCTCTCCACAGCAATCGAGGGCCACTTCATGGTGGATATGGCGTGGTACTTGCGGCCGGTGATCGCCGCAGGAGCAATCATGATGCTCAATACCAATCTCACCTTAGACCTCATCGGTCTTGGCCTGGTGATTCTGGTGCTGGCAGTGCAGATGCTCAAAGCCCGCTCTGCTGGCAGGTTGAGCATCCGCTCGATCTGAGCTCAGCAGCCTAATCGAGGTGCGACCGGTTAGGTCGCGTCAGAATCAAACGGCGCGAAGGCGCTGGCCAGGGGATCCTGGTCAGCGCCTTCGTCGTCTGCTGTCCCGGCCTCTGTACCTGCTGTCCCAGCTGCTGCACCAGCGACTCCTGCGGCCGTAGCCCGCTGGCTGCCAGCTGCCGGAGCGGAACTGAAGAGCGCCCGGGGGTCCACTGATTTCTGCAGGTTCTGCACTCCTGCGCGCGCCTGGTCATAATCATCGGCAAGCGCCTCACGGATGATCCGCCGGGGGTCATACTGGCGCGGATCGTATTTGTGCCAGTCCACCGCGTCGAAGTCCGTTCCGGTCTCCTCACGGAACCGGACTTTGGCATCTTCTGCCATACCACGCGCTTTGCGGACCCATCCTGCCAGGGTCTGAGCATACTGCGGCAGACGTTCAGGCCCCAGGATCACCAGGGCCAGCACTATGAGTATCAGAAACTCGTAGACGTTGATGCCGGGCACAGGGCAACTTTACCGTCTATCGCAGCCAGGAGCTGATCTTATCGAACCCGCGTTCCAAACGGTCAGCGGTTCCCGGTGAGGTGGGCAGCATCTGCACGCGCGAGCGGTCCGTAATCATCACCCAGGAGGTCACCTCTGAAGCTGCGGCGGCAGGCAGGTCTGAGCTGATGACGTACTGGACGCTTCCGGTCTCCACGGCGGTAGTCCAGGCGGTTCCACCGCGATCGATGAACAGCAGTGCTTCCTGACCTGTCGAGAGCAGAATACGCTCTGAGGTCACGGACGCCAGATCGATGCGAGACATCAGCTTCTCGGACAGCGGCGCCAGAACCAGATCCTCTTCTTCCACCCGGGTCTCAGCGACGGTGACGTAGTTGCGGCCGTCGCTCATGTTCAGCTGCATAGTGCGCACACCGTCAACTGAACCGGTCTTCAGGGACTTCGAGCGCATGTTGTAGCCGCCTTCGAGATACGGCACTGCCCAGCCCAGACGTTTGAGCTGACTGAGGTTGTCCAGCGAGATCTCGCGAATAGGGGCGGCACCCTGTGCACCGGGCAGAATGACCGGCTCCTCCAGGGGTGCCTGCTGCCCAGCGGCCGCGGTGTTCACCGCAGTGCCTGAATCTGCGTTCTCCCGGGTCGGAAGCTCATCTGCGGCTCGCGGCTCTGGAGGCAGAAGAGATTGCAGAGTAGGCACCGGAACCGCTCGACCGCCGAGAAACCACGCAGTGGCAACAATCAGGCATAGCACGGTGGCCAGAGAGGTCAGGAAGACAGCACAAATCCAGCCGACCGACAAACGTCCGGCTCGTCTAGCTACGGAACCCCCAGCTGCCGTGGTGGCAGGCTCAGGCTCCCGAAGAATTCCGTTCTCCCTGGGCATCCTGGTAAGTGTGCCCGGGAAACCTGAGAATATCCTTAAAATTTTCAATGAAGGTCGGCCTGCTCACTGGAGAGCCGGAACTATAGGATTAACCCGTATCGCAGGGAGGATCCGCACAACTATGAGCAGCGCACCTACGGCCAAGCACGCGAGCTGGGCCTACGCCGAACAGCACAGCGGGCAGGACCCGGTGTTTGAAGCTGCCCGGCTGCGAGCTGCCGAACTCGGCGTGAACACCATCGGAGAAGGGACAGCCTCGGCCCTTATCGCCTTGGCGGCAGCCAGAAGAGCCCACAGCATTGTGGAAGTAGGCACCGGAGTGGGCGCCTCTTCTGCTGCGCTGCTGCGTGGCGCCCCGGAGGCTGTCCTGACCACCATAGATGTAGATCCCGATCACAGTGCTGCCGCTCGGGATCTGTTGCGCCAAGAAGGTATCAGCCCTTCGCGCACCAGGCTGATCACCGGGCGAGCTGAGCAGGTACTCCCCCGCCTGAAGACGCAGGGCTATGACATGGTCTTTGTCGACACGGATCCGGCGAGCGCTGCTGAATTCGCTTACGAGGCAGTCCGCCTGCTCCGCACCGGGGGCATGCTGTTGATCAATGACGCTCTTCACGGTGACCGCGTGCCGCGTCCTGCCGTGCGGGATGCTGGGACTCACGCGCTCCGAACACTAGAGCGCGCCCTCCTTGAGGATGAACGGGTCACCACAGCGCTGTTCGGCACCGGAACCGGACTGCTGCTGGCAGTACGGACCTGAGCACAGTCACGCTCATATAGCGCCGACGCCCTTGGCAGGGCGGGGATACTGTTACTCGCCGACGGCCTCGACCAGGCACTGCTTCAAAGCCTGTGCCTCGTCATTGTTGATCTCCAGCACCAAACGTCCGCCGCCGTCGATGGGCACACGCATGATCAGGCTGCGTCCTTCCTGGGTGACCTCCATTGGACCGTCGCCAGTACGCGGTTTCATTGCAGCCATCGAGTGATTCCCTCTCGTGTCAGGTATGCCGGTGTGAGGCTTGTCGTCCTCTATTATCGCTCACTAGGTCCAGATGTCATCTCAGTCACGGTGCGGGCTGCCTCTTCTGAAGGTGCCAGAGCCCGTTCCTCCGGCGAGTCAGCCTGCTTCTGCTGGGCCTGGAGCTGCTGAACCAGAGCGTCCACAAGAGCGTCCACCTGATCCATCCGGTAGCCGCGTACCCCCGAGTCGAAACGCAGTTGCTCAAGGTCTTCAGCCCTGATATTGCCCGCCGAGCGCTGCAGCAAGTGCAGCACGCTGTGCGCTCCACCCACGGTCCCTTCCTCCTGCGGAATTTCGGCTCCATCCCAGCGGCCGACAAGAAGCATGATGATCAGTCCGATGAGCACCAAGGCGAGCAGATAGAGCCACAACATAGTCCTACAGTATCGGGTGACTGCGGGATTCTGAGTGCAGTGCGGGCAGCGTCTCAGCTGAGACCTGAAGTCAGTGCGGGCAATATCTGACCGCTTGTTCCGCGCACACAGTAGTCCATCAGTTCGCTCAGTTCGGTCTCTTCGGGGTTCACCTCCACCAGGGGGGTACCTCGCTCGAGGGCCAGAAGCGGCAGGGAGGCAGCGGGCTGAACAATGCCGGAGGTGCCCACTACCAGTACAAGATCAGCACGCCGGATCGCTTCGGCCGCGGCCTCAAACGCCTCTACCGGCAGCATCTCCCCGAACCATACGACGCCGGGGCGCAACAGTCCGTTCTCGCAGTGTTCGCATGGAGGTGTCGGTTCAGGTTCAGGGGGCGACTGGAAGCCGTCATAGTCGGGACGAGGCAGCTCCTGCGGTTCGCCACAGTCCACGCAGCGATAAGCGGAAATACTGCCGTGAAGGTGGGCCAGAACCTCAGCTCCGGCACGTTCGTGAAGGTCATCGACGTTCTGCGTCACAATGGTCACAGAACCCCCGCGCCGCATGAGCGCGCGCTGCCATGCTGCCAGGCTGAGATGACCTGGATTTGGCTGCACCTGCTGGATCAGCGCCTGGCGCCACCGGTACCAGGTCCACACCAGATCCGGGTTGCAGGCAAAAGCCTCCGCGGTGGCGAGATCCTCCGCGGAGAAGCGCTCCCAGAGACCGGCCTGCACCTCCCGGAAGGTCGGCACTCCGGACTCTGCACTGATGCCGGCGCCGGAAAGCACAGCGACGTGGCGTGCCCGGTGGGCCAACGCTCGGATGTCCTCGGTGATGTCGTGGAGCACCTGCATAGATCTACGGTACAGCGCACCTCCTGAAGACTGCCTGGGCGCCGGATGCTGCAGTAAGCTCAGACTTGAGACGTACCGAGAGAGGAACCTCCATGGCAGAGCCGCAGTACGGTCACAGCGCCCCGCGTCCCATGACCGCCGGTGAGGAGCAGGGCTGGGGTGTGGGTATGCACCTGGGCGGCCTCGTGCTCAGCTGGCTTGTGCCGGTAGTACTATGGCTGGTCTTCCGTGAGCGCTCCCGGATGCTCGACGATCACGGCAAAGAAGCAGTGAACTGGCAGATCACATTCTTCATCTTCTATGTGATCAGTGTGGTACTAATGCTGGTGCTGGTGGGATTTGTGCTGCTGCCGCTGCTCTACATCGTCAATGTCATCTTCAGCATTCTGGCGGCACTAGCCGCCTACCGCCGCCAGCCCTTCCGCTACCCCTTCGCTATTCGTCTGCTCAAATAGCCGTGACCTGCTGGTCCGTTCCGGTCCTTGGGCTCGCAGCGGGAGCCACGCTGCTCGCTGCCTCCGCCTGTTCAGGCGGGGGTGCCCATATGGGCGAAGACCGGCTGCCGGAGGGTGAGGTCCATCTGCAGCAGCCGGTCACCGTCGTAGGCGGTGATTCACCCACACTTTGCGTGGGCATGGTTATGGAGTCAGCCCCGCCGCAGTGTGAAGGGCCCACGATCACCAACTGGGACTGGGGCAGCTATGAGGGGACATATGTGGCACACCCTGAAGGCTCCTGGGGTGATTTTCTTCTGCGGGGCGTCCACGATGCGCGGGCCAACACCTTCACCGTGACAGAGGCAGAACCCAACTCCCCTCCGTCGAACTGACCCTGCCGCCTAAGCGCCAAAAAGGCGCCGTCGCTGGCCCCCTGATACGGGAACTAGCGACGACGCCTGCTGGCTTAGGTGAGAGCGAATCCTTATGCGTCTCAGCTCTTGCGGTTGTACAGGAACATCGACAGCGGAGCGAAGATCGCCACCAGCACAGCGCAGTAGATGAACACCAGGGTGATGCTGCCGACATCGTAGGTTCCGTCCATCAGCTCGCGAATTGCGGTGACGACAACGGACACCGGGTTGGCCTCCACCACACCCTGCAGCCAGTTGGGCATGGTTTCGGTGGGCACGAAGATATTCGAGGCAAAGGTCAGCGGCATCATGATGGTCATTGACGCGCCCATCACCGCTTCTTCAGTGGGCAGCAGCAGTGAGAGAGTGGTCCACACCCAGGAGAGGCAGAAGCTGAACACCAGCAGCAGCAGGAACCCAGCTGCTGCTCCGCTCAGTCCGCCCTCAGGCCGGAAGCCCACCAGGAAGCCCACACCCAGGATGATGACTCCAGCCAGGGTGTAGCGGACCTGGTCTCCCAGCAGGGCGCCTACCAGCTGCGCAGGCCGCCAGGTAGGCAGCGAGCGGAACCGGTCGAAGATACCCTTGGAGATGTCCTTATTCAGGGTCATGCCGGTGTACATGGTGATCATGATCAGCGTCTGCACAAAGATGCCAGGAATGAAGAACTGGACATACTCGCTCACTGCAGGGCCGCCGGTCTGGCCGGTGCCTGAGACCACCGCACCCATGGCGCCACCAAAGATGTAGGTGAACATCACCGTCATGATGATCGGGAAGATCGTCACGTCAAAGAGCTGCATGGGGATGTGCTTGATCTTCAGCATGGCCCGCCAGCCGAAGGTGATGGAGGCGCTCACTGCGCTGGAGGGAGTGGGACGTTCAGTCTCCGGAAGGAGGACGCCTAGAACTTTCTGGCCTTCGGCGACGCGAGATTCAGTCATGGTGCTCACTTGGAGGTCTCCTCATTCTCATTCTGCTCGGCGGCGTCGCCTTCCTTGGACTTCTCCTCAGCAGGCTTGCCGGTCAAGGCCAGGAACACCTCATCCAGGCTGGGCTGGCCCAGGGAGAAGGTCTCGACCCCCACCGCGGCCTCTTCTAGGGCATTGAGCGCCACCGCGGCGTTCTGTCCCTCTCCCAGACGTGCGGTCAGTGCCGCGGCGTCAGATTCGCGGACTACTTCAACATTGAGGGTGCGAGTCAGGATCTCGGCTGCAGGCTCACGGTCTGCGGGATCAACCACCCGCACTTTCAGGGCACCGGCGCCCACCTGCGCCTTAAGCTGACCGGGAGTACCTTCGGCAATGACCTTGCCGTGATCGATGACGGCCAGCCGGTCTGCCAGCTGATCTGCTTCCTCCAGGTACTGGGTGGTCAGCAGGATGGTAGTTCCGCCGTCTACCAAGGTACGAATAATGTCCCAGACCTGATTACGGCTACGCGGGTCGATTCCGGTGGTGGGCTCATCCAGGAACATCAGCTCGGGAGTGACAATGAGCGATCCTGCGATGTCGAGTCGGCGGCGCATACCGCCGGAGAACTTCTTCACCTGACGATTCGCGGCATCGGTCAGCCCGAAGGCCTCCAACAGGTCCATGCCGCGGGCGCAAGCCGCGTGCTTGGAGAAGCCCAGCAGCCGGCCCAGCAGAATCAAATTCTCGATGCCGGTGAGGTCCTCATCCAGGGAGGCGAACTGGCCGGTCAATGCGATCTTCTCGCGGATACTCTTCGGCTCGGCGAAGACATCGTGACCTAGCACAGTCGCGCTGCCTTCATCCGGTCGAAGCAGCGTGGCCAGCATCCGGATAGCGGTGGTCTTACCGGCACCATTGGGCCCCAGCACACCGTAGATGCCGCCTCGTTTGATGGACAGGTCCACGCCGTCGACAGCGGTGTTCTCTTTAAACCTCTTGACCAAACCGTGAGTTTCCACGGCGAGATCAGAGGCGGCGTGAATGCCGGGGGCGGGCGCTGATGCAGGCGCGCTCATAGGTGTGCCTCTCAAAGGGGTAAAGGGGTGCAGGGAGATTCCTGACTCAGGTTACCGGTGAGAGATGAACTGAACAGCCCCGTTTAATCGTTCAGTCGTTGCCAGATGTAGCGATAAATGAGTGCATTCATCACTGCCCGCTGCTCAGGGTTGGCTGCTCCGCCGTGCCCGCCTTCGGTGTTCTCCCAGTAGGTGACGTCTACCCCGAGGTCCTGAAGTGCAGCTGTCATTTTGCGGGCATGGCCCGGATGGACCCGGTCATCGCGGGTGGAGGTAGTCAGCAGCACCGGTGGGTAGTCACGTCCCTTCTCCAGGAGATGATAGGGGGAGAAAGTCTGGATGTAGTCCCAGTCTGAGGTCTCGGGGTCCCCGTACTCTGCTCGCCAGGAGGCCCCGGCCAACAGATGCGAGTAGCGCCGCATATCCAGCAGCGGCACCTGGATGACAACCGCCCCGAACAGGTGAGGGTACTGAGTGAGCATATTGCCAGTGAGCAGACCGCCATTGGACCCACCGCGGCAAGCTAGTTTCTCCACCGTGGTCACTCCGGTTTCCACCAGATCCTCTGCCACCGCGGCGAAGTCCTCATAGGCCCGGTGCCGGTTTTCCTTTAGCGCCGCCTGGTGCCACCGTGGGCCGTATTCACCGCCGCCGCGAATATTGGCCAGGGCGAAAACTCCACCCTTCTCCAGCCAGGCTTTGCCCACCAGGGACAGGTAGCCAGGGGTCTGACTGATCTCGAATCCGCCGTAGCCATAGAGCACTGTGGGCTGGGGTTCGGGCCCGACGATGCTGGTCTCGCCCGGGACATTCTGCTGAGTCTCGACGGCGGCTTGGACAGTCTCTGCCGGACCAATCAGGAAGTAGGGGATTTTGGTGCCGTCGGCGCTGGTGGCAAATCGTTGAGCGGTGGCCAGGCCGGAGGCCTCGAACCGTTCCGGGGTCTGTTTCAGCCGCTGAGCGGTCTCTTCCTCACCCTCGAGCAACGGAGCAAGACTGCCAAGATACTTGGTGGTGGGGATCAGGAAATCCTCAGCGGTGATCCACACGTCATCACTTTCCCGCGGGTCCACTGCGCTGACCGAGACTGACCCGGTGATGCTGTCAAAGACCCGCTTGCTCTGCCAGTGACCTGAATTCCGCCAGTGAGCTTCTACATGCTCCACCACGTCTTCCATCACGGTCAGCACAAAGACATTGCGAGTAGCGGTGATGCCCTGCAGCGAAGTGGACTCTGTGGGTACGAACAGTGGAGTGAGCTTGACGACGTCCTCGTCATCCCGCGGCCCGCTCAGGAAAGTCTCGGCGTCGGCGACATAGAGGCTTCCACCGGGCAGCGTGGTTCCTGCGATGAGGGTGTCGGTACGCGGTGCGAAGAAGATCAGGTCGCGGTGGAAGCCCAGCCGCACGTCAGTGGCCACGTCAATCCGAGTCAAGATGGGTTCATCCTCAGCGTCATAGCTGAGCACATAGGTCTCTGAGTCATAGAAGCCGATGACGCGGCTGGCCAGGTGACGTTCATAGCCCTCAGTCGAGTCATAGCCAGCACCGGCGACCATATCGTCCTCGGCAACGCTGATGATCGGCTCCGCCTGGGTCAGCAGGGTGCCGCGCTTCCACCGCCTGGCGATGCGCGGGTACCCGGAGCTAGTCACCGGACTGCCGAGTTCGTCGCTTCCGGCGATGTCCACTGCCGCATAGACAGTGTCCTCATCAATCCAGCTCAGGCTGCCTTTGCCCTCTGGCTTATAGAAGCCGCCCTCTTCCTGCGGGATGAACTGCTTGGACAGCAGGTCAAACTCCCTGGTGACATCTGCATCCGATCCACCACGGGAGAGCGAGATCAGCGCACGCCGCCAAGGGCTGTCTGCTGCCCCCGGGACAGGGCGAAGCACGGTGGCACCGTGCCAGACCCAAGTAGTGCCTTCCTGGGCGGAGAGCGCGTCCAGATCCAGGATGATCTCCCATTCTGGTTTCTCACCGCGGTAGGACTCCAAGGTGGTGCGCCGCCACAGCCCCTGAGGGTGCTCGGCGTCGGTCCAGAAGTTATACAGGTGAGGGCCGCGCTTGACGACTCCGGGAATGCGATCTGCGGCGTCCATGATCTGACGCAGCTCGTCCTTCAACGGAACGAAGGCCTCATCCTGCAGTGCTGCCTCGGCCTTCGCGTTGTGTTCGCTCACCCAGTCCAGAGCCTGTTCGCCTTCGACATCCTCTAACCACAGGAAAGGGTCGTTCTGCGGATCGATCAGCCGGGAGTCCTTAAGATCAGCCATGGGCCGAGTCTAGACTGACACCGGTGCTGC
Organism: Nesterenkonia massiliensis; assembly: GCF_000455245.1. Lineage (GTDB taxonomy): Bacteria > Actinomycetota > Actinomycetes > Actinomycetales > Micrococcaceae > Nesterenkonia > Nesterenkonia rhizosphaerae. The sequence goes on from NZ_HG005165.1 coordinate 537,375, forward strand.
CCACCGATGATGACGTACTCGCGTGCTGCAGCGCTGTGATTCGCCGGCTTCCCCGGCTCAGCCGGTGTTCTGCAGCCCGGCGGCGACGCCCTTGAGTGTGATCAGCAGCAGATTCCGCGGATCTGTGATCTCCTCGTCACTGAGCGTGCCCGCACGCAGCTTCTTCAGGGCCCGCAGCTGTAGCAGGCTCAGCGCATCCACATAGGGATTGCGCAGCTGCACGGCCCGGCCAAGCACCCGGTGATCCTGCAGGAGACGGTCCTGCCCAGTGATGGCAAGCACCCATCTTTCAGTCAGGTCCAGCTCCTGCAGCACAGCCTCGGCCAACTCATCCCGGTCCCCCAAGGCGAGGTAGCGGCGGGCGATACGCCGGTCAGTTTTGGCCAGGGACATCTCGATATTGTCGATGAGCGCCCTGAACAGTGGCCATTCTGCATACGCCTGGCGCAGCAGGTCCAGGTTATTGACGCTCTCCAGCGCTGTCCCGAGCCCGTACCAACCGGTGAGGTTAATCCGTGCCTGGCTCCACGCGAAGTTCCAGGGGATAGCACGCAAATCCTCGAGAGATTCAACGGAGAGGCCCCGTTTGGCAGGACGAGACCCGATGGCCAGCAGCCCGATCTCATCCTGCGGGGTTACCTGCGCGAACCAGGGGGCGAAGCCCTCGGCCTTCACCAGCGCATGGAAACGTTCGCGAGATGCGCTATCGAGTGCCGCAGCGAGCTCCGCGAATCGCTGAGCAGCCTCTGCGTTTCGTCTCTCCACCGAGGGGGCACTGGCCATCAGTGTGGCCGCAGCAACCTGCTCAATGTGGCGCAGGGCTATCTCCGGGTTGCCGTAACGGGCCGAGATCACCTCACCCTGCTCAGTGACTTTGAAGCGCAGATCCACCGAATGCGGCGGCTGGGCAAGAATCGCGCGGTTGGCGGGTCCACCGCCGCGGCCCAGCGCCCCACCTCTGCCGTGGAATTGGGTCAAGGTGATGTCGTTCTCCAGCGCCCACGCTGCGATCTTCTCCTGCGCTTCGTAGAGCGCAAGGGTGGCGGCCACCGGGCCGACGTCCTTGGATGAGTCTGAATAGCCGAGCATGACTTCCATGCGCCTACCGGTCTGCTCCAGACGTGCCTGAAGCTGCGGTGTCCGCAGGGCCTCTTCCAGGATGCGTGGGGCATTCTGGAGATCTTCGTATGTTTCGAACAGCGGAATGACATCCAGCACTGGAGCATTCTCGGGCCCATCCAGTGCCGCCTCGGCCAACTGGTAGACATCTGCCAGGTTCTCGGCACTCTGGGTGAAGGACACGATGTAGCGTCGGCACGCGTCGACCCCGTAGCGCTGCTGAACCGAGGCGATGGCCCGAATCGTTTCCAGGACTTCTTCGCCTGGGACAGCCATCTTCTCCACCGATGCCGGGTCCTTCAGCCACTGCAGCGTCTGGCTGTGCACCGCAGAATGCTGTCGGACCTCCAGCTCTGCTAGATGGAAACCGAACGTCTCCACCTGCCAGATCAGCTCCTGAAGGTCACCATAGGCGGCGCGCGGAGCACCGGCAGAGGCCAGCGAGGACTGCACCGTCTTAAGGTCCTCCACCAACTCCTGAGGTACCCCATAGGCCAGATCAGCATTGCGTTCACGGGTGGCTTCGATACGCCCGGCAATGGCCAGCAGCACCTGCCGGTGAGGTTCACCGGGCGAGTGCTCAGCCGCCGTCGTAGTCAGTTCCTCCGAGAGCTGCTTGAGCTGATTCCACAGGCCGTTGAGCTTGCTGGTGGGCGGGGTGTAGCGCTCGTCCAGGGTCAGCGAGAGGCCCACCGCACGGGCGCGACGCTCCAGATCCGTCAGCACTCGGTCTGCTGCCTGAGCTACGGCTTTGCGGGTGATGGTGGCGGTGACATTGGGGTTGCCATCTCGGTCTCCGGCAATCCATGAGCCCAGCCGGATGAAAGCGGGGGCTTTCGGTGCGGTAGCTCCAGCCCGCTCGCCCTGCAGCCAGTCGTCCATGCGACGGTATGCCTGGGTGAACACCGAGGAGAAGGAAGCGTCAAAGACGCCCAGGGCGGTGCGCACCTCGTCCAGCGGGGAAGGGTTGGAGACCCGCAATTGGGCGGTGCGCCACATATTGTCGATCTCTTCGAGCAGGTCCCGGGTGTTCCGCGCCAACGAGGTAGCCCCAATGCGCGGGTCATCGCGTTCATCAAGCAGGGTTCCGATACGCCGGACACTGGCGGTGATGGCGTTTCGGCGGGCTTCAGTGGGGTGGGCGGTGAGCACCGGGTGGAAGCGCAGTTCCTTCAGGCGGCGTTCTGCCTCGCCTTCACCGACCTCATCGGCCAGGTGCTGGAAGGCAGCGGCCACGGAATCCGATGGTTGCTGCTGCTGCAGCGGCAGTTCACCATCGCGGGAGCGCAGCGTGCGCACCCGGTGCTGTTCCTCGGCGAGGTTAGCCAGCAGGAAGTAGCAGGTGAAGGCCCGCGCGACCTCCTTGGCGCGTTCGGCGGTGAAGGACTCCACCAGAGCTTCAGCACTGGCCAGGGTCTCCTCCGAAGGGTCCTCGATGGCGGCGATGGTCAACGCCCGCAGCTTCTCCACATCCTCGTAGAGGCCGGCGGAGTCTTCCTTGGCGTTGCCGTATTCGGTCAGGACCTGTCCCAGCAGGCCGCCCAGGAGCCCGACGTCGCGGCGCATGGCCTCTGGGATTTCATGCTCAGCGGCTGCGCGAGAGTGCTGCGCCTGTGCTGACTGCTGTGCATCGCGGTGCGCCTGGGGTTCCGTGTGGGTCATCCGGGGTCTCCTCTTTGGTCGTGGTGGGTTAATCACCTCGAGGCCTATGCGCGACCCCATCGTCACGCGTTGTGTTCGAGGACACGTTATCAAGCTCAGTCCAGCTGGCGGAGCGTACGACGACGACGCTCCAGTTCCATCAGCTCCTCATTGATGCGGCGATACTCCTCCGGCTCTGCGCTGGGGTCCATGCGCTGGAGCCGTCCCAGCAGGTTCGCTTTCTCGTGCTGAATCTTCAGCTCGACCAGCCGGTTGAGGATCTCTTGGCAGTAACGATCCAGATGTTCTTCTGTCTTGGCCGGCAGCGCGGTTACCGCGAGTTCTGAGACCAGGTTGCGCAGCGGTTCGGGAACTTCTTCACGGACGTTCTGCACCCAGGTGCGGGGATCTGAGGCATTGGCTGCGGCGATGCGGATGCCGTCGTGGATGGCTTGGTGGGCGGCGGCGGTGAAGCGGACGCTGAAGATCTCTTCCCACTGCTCCGGGGTCAGTCGAGTGGGGTGCTGAAGGATGACTTCAAGGGCCTGGCGCTCCATCATCACGGCAGGATCCCGCGGGTCCGGGCGTTGGAAGGCCGGGGCCTGACCTGCAGCGGGCTGATGCCTAGGTGCCCAATACCCGTCCTGGTAGTAGTCCTCCGCTGCCGGTTCCTCATACTGCCGACCGGAGCCGTGAGAACGCTGCCCCTTGGACGCGGCAGGACCTCCTCCTGCGGTGGCGGCTTGCTCCGCCGCGGGGGTGGCCCGGGCAGTCTGGCGCGGGGAGTTCCGAATGGCTGCTTCGACTTCACCGACATCGGTGCCCAGCCACCCAGCCAGCTCCCTGGTATAGGCCGCACGCAGCGCAGTATCACGAATAGAGGCCACCACCGGAGCAGAGGTCTTCAGCGCCCCGATCCGGCCCTCCACCGAATTGAGGTCCCAGTCACGCAGCCGCCGTCGCACCACAAATTCCACCAGCGGGGTCTTGCCTTCGATGACCTGCCGCAGAGCCTCGTCTCCGCGGTGCTGTCGCACATCGCAGGGGTCCATGCCCTCAGGACCTACCGCGATATAGGTCTGGGCGTTGAACTGATTGGCCTCGTTGAAGGCTTTCACTGCAGCCTGCTGGCCAGCCTCATCCCCGTCGAAGGTGAAGATCACCTCGGCCGGGCTGCCGTCATCGGAGAGCAGCCTGCGGGCAATTTTGATGTGACCGTCACCGAAAGCGGTGCCGCAGGTAGCTACGGCGGTGTCCACCCCGGCAATGTGGCAGGCCATCACGTCTGTATAACCCTCCACCACTACCAGCTGGCGTTTCTTGGCGATACTGCGTTTGGCGTGCTCGATCCCGTAGAGCACCTGGGATTTCTTGTAGATCGCGGTTTCGGGCGAGTTCAAGTACTTGGGGCCCTGATCATCCTCGTAGAGCCGTCGTCCGCCGAAACCCACAGTGTTTCCGGTCATATCCCGGATAGGCCACATCAGGCGTCCACGGAAGCGGTCGTAGAGGCCGCGGCTGCCTTCAGAGAACAGTCCGGTGAGTTTGAGTTCATCATCCCGGAAGCCTCGGCTGCGCAGGTGGTCCAGCAGGTTGCTCCAACCCTTGGGGGCGTACCCTACGCCGAACTGCTCAGCGTGGTCCTTGGTGAATCCGCGGACGGTGAGCTGTTCGCGAGCGATCTGCGCCTCGGGGCTATGCAGGTGTTTCTGGAAGAACTCGTCAGTGATCTTATGGGCATCCAGCAGTCGTTGCCGGCGGCCCACTTCGGCCTTATCCGGGCCGCTGCCGCCATCCTCGTAGCGCAGCTCGATGCCGTATTTCCCGGCGAGGCGTTCAACGGTCTCCTGGAAGCTGGTGTGCTCCATGGCCATCAGAAAGGCGATGACATCACCGGACTCCCCGCAGCCGAAACAGTGATAAGTCCCTACATGGGGGCGGATATGGAAACTCGGCGAGCGCTCATCATGGAAAGGACACAGCCCCTTCCAGGAACCGATTCCGGCACCTTTGAGAGTGACGTACTGTTCAACGACCTCACGCAGATCGGCGCGTTCACGCACCGCATCGATATCCTCACGCTTGATCAGTCCAGCCACGGTTCCAATCTACCCGGGTTCAGATGGTGACTGCGCCGCTTTTCCACAGGCGAACGGGGCAGCCACTGCGCAACGATTCTCGGACCGGATAGGTAGGCTTGGGCACCATGAGCGTTGATCTCACCGGACGTGAACGCGTGGCTGCCGATGCTGCAGCCCGCGGGGTAGACATTGAGTTCGTGGAGCGCGGCCCGGCGTCGTCGCTGGAGGAAGCCGCGGCAAATCTGGGGCTTGAGCCCCGCGAGATCGTCAAGACCCTAGTGGCCAGGGCCAAACGCACCCAGACCACCGCGGACTCCGAGTACGTGCTGGCGCTGATCCCCGGAGATAAAGCTGTGGACTGGGCCAAGCTGCGCAAACTGGCTGGTTACAAGAAGATGTCCATGGCCTCACCCGATGAGGGCTACGCGGCCACCGGCTACCGCCCCGGCACCATCAACCCCTTCGGTGCGACAGCGGTGGAGGGGTCGACGACGCCGCTGCCGGTCTATGCCGATGAGTCCATCAGCGGGCGCATCGCGATGGGTGCTGGTGAACCCCACCTGAGCCTGCTGGTGGATTCTGCCGAGTTATTCGCCGCTTTTCAGGTCATTACCGGAGATATCGGCAAATAGGCGACCCCGCCTACTGGCGCCGTCGGAGCCGTTGGGACAGAAAGCTCCGGAACTTCAGTCGCCAACAACTGACTGGCTGTTGCAACGTTCACTAGAACCCAAGGGCGTTCTGCCCGCGTCTTAACGGACAAACTGCCCACTCAACTCCCCCGGTAGCGTCCTGGGCAACGAATCAGCCGAAGAGCGGGCTGGTCACCGGTTTGCCGTGGACCAGGGTGGCGTACCACTCCAGGCAGGCACCATCAGTGAGTGAAGCGATCTGGTCGATGATGGCGCGGTGCCTGCCGGCGTCGTCGGCGGCGGCGTGGAAATCAGCCTGGAAGGGCGGGTCCAGGAACCGGTCACCGGTCTCCAGCAGCAGCGCATGCAGAGCTTCAATCACCTCGCGCTGCCGCACATAGACCGGCATCTGCTCGCGCGAGGCCATGATGTAGTTGGCAGCGATCCCCTTCATCAGGCAGATTTCCTCCAGGGTCTCCTGTGGAACGACCAGATGGGCTTCGTGCCGGACCAGCGGCTTCTCCCCGTAGGCTTCACGCGTCGCCGCCCAAAAGGCGTTGCAGAAGCGACCAATGAGCTCGCTGGTCATATTCTTCAGCGCCGCCAGTGACCGTCGCGACCCATCGGACTCCTTGACCCAGTTCTCACTGGATGCCAGACGCTCCAGCGCTGCCTCGATCCGGTCCTCTTCAGCATCGGGCAGGTACCACTGCTGGGTAGTCTGAATGACTCGACGGCGCTGAATATCGTCATCGAGAAACTTCAGCTGGAACCTGCCGTTGACAATTCCGTCTTCAACATCGTGGACCGAATACGCGATGTCATCGGCAGCGTCCATGACCTGGGCTTCCATGGATTTGCCCATGCTCTCGACACCCTGGCGGATCCAGAAGAAGACGTCCAGGTCATCCTCATAGGCCCCGAATTTCTGGCTGCGCGTGCCATCAGCCTTCAGCGGTGCTTCATGGGCCCGCCAGGGGTACTTCACCGCTGCGTCAAGCGACGCCCGGGTCAGATTCAGTCCGGCCGAACGCCCGTCGGGGTGAAACCGCTTGGTCTCCAGCCGGGTGAGGATCCGCAGGGTCTGCGCATTGCCCTCGAATCCCCCGATACCCGCGGCCAGTTCATTGAGCACCGTCTCCCCGTTATGCCCAAACGGCGGGTGGCCCAGATCATGCGAGAGGCAGGCGGCATCCACCACATCGGGGTCGCAGCCGAGCATGCGGCCCAAATCCCGGCCCACCTGGGCGACCTCCAGAGAATGGGTCAAGCGGGTACGGGAGAAGTCATCCACATGCGGGGAGACCACCTGGGTCTTAGCACCTAAGCGGCGCAGTGCGGAAGAGTGCAGCAGGCGGGCCCGGTCGCGCTCAAAGCTTGAACGGTAGACAGATTTGCCATGCTCGGGAACCCAGCGGTCCTCATCGGCCTCCGTATAGCCGGGCCGCAGCTCCGCATACTGACCTTCTTCTCGCTCTACATTCCGCGCATTCACATCGAACACCTTACCGGCAGGCCGGTGCTGCAGACGCAGCGGGAAAGCAGTGCCCGTCACCGGGTGCCGGAGCTATCCGCCGGAAGTGTCCACCTCGGCGGCCTTGATCATCTCGCGCTGATCCTCATTGAGTTCCTGAGACTCCAGCCAGTCCTCAGGCAGATGGACCTTCTTGGGAGAGCCGGCTCGTCCGCGCGGACCTTCGGCAGCCTCCCCGGGATAACCGATGGACTGATCCAGCTGGCCCAGCAGATCCTGCAGCTGAGCCATGCTCTCCACGGTGACCAGCTGGGTGCGCAGCGTCGAACCCACCGGGTAGCCCTTGAAGTACCAGGCCACATGCTTGCGGATATCCTGCATGGCCTTGCGCTCATCGCCGTCGAAATACGGGATGAGCATTTCTGCATGGCGCAGCAGGGTCGCCGAGACCATCGGCAAGTCCGGGCGGTGGCGGTCTTCGCTGCCGTCAAAAGCAGCCTGCAGGTCACCGAAGAGCCAGGGACGGCCCTGGCAGCCACGGCCGACGACGACGCCGTCGACTCCGGTCTGCTCGACCATCCGCACTGCGTCCTCGGCCGACCAGATATCTCCGTTGCCGAGCACCGGAATATCGGGAAGGGATTCCCGCAGAGTCGCGATGGCTGACCAGTCGGCCTGGCCCGAGTAGTGCTGACGGGCAGTGCGACCGTGCAGCGCCACGGCAGCAACACCTGAATCCCGGGCCACTTTGCCGGCTTCGATATAGGTCAGGTGGTCTTCGTCGATGCCTTTGCGCATCTTGACTGTCACCGGGATATTCGCCTTGGCAGCCTCCCGCACCGCGGTGGAGACGATGGCTTCGAAAAGCCGAATCTTCCAGGGCAGCGCTGACCCTCCGCCCTTGCGGGTGACTTTGGGGACCGGGCAGCCGAAGTTCAGGTCGATGTGATCGGCCCGGTCTTCCTCGACCAGCATGCGCACCGCATGTCCGGTGGTGACGGGATCCACTGAGTACAGCTGGACCGAGCGCGGAACTTCATCGGGCTCGTGTTTGATGATGCGCAGGCTTTCGGGCCTGCGTTCCACCAGGGCGCGGGCGGTGACCATCTCATTGACGTAGAGCCCCCCGCCGTACTCACGGCACAGCCGACGGAAGGCAGTGTTGGTGATGCCCGCCATGGGGGCAAGAATCACCGGGGTGGTTACGGTGATGAGCCCCAGCTGCAGCGGCGGCAGCAGGGCGGAGGCGGGGCGTTGGAGAGTTTCGGTCACTGCGGGGGCTCCCCGCCGAGGGAAGCAGAACTGTCGGAAGCAGAACTGTCGGAAGCAGAACTGTCGCGTGCGTAGATGAGCGCTTCGAAGTCCACTTCCGCCTCCCCGCTGGCCAGCAGCTCGGCCGTGACGGTCTTCAGCGGGCTCATGGAGTCGTCGACCTCCACCGAGACCGGGTAGCGGGCTGCCACCAGGGCCAGCAGATTGCGCACCGCAGTTTCGGCTTCATCCTCGGGGAGCTCCGGGTTCCAGCCCAGCAGCACATCGGCTGGAGCATCGGTGCGCTCGGAGGTGTAGCTGATGGCAAAGGCCAGGATGGGGGCTGGTGCGTCTTCTCCTGATGAGATGTCGCGCAGCACGACGACGCCTGATGCTCCGGTCTCGGGTGCCAGCAGCATCTGCTGGGCCCGGCCCAGGGTCATCTCTGCGCGGTCCCATTCATGCACCGCGTTGTAAAAATCGGCGACGAGCTTGGTCAGCTCCACAGAGCCTGTGGCAAGGTCTTGAAGATCCTGGCCGCTGTTCTCCAGGTCGGGCAGCGGCAGCGCCCCGGGCTGGACGATGATCTGGCGCGAGGCCTGGACCTTGGCGAAGCCGTTGTCCTTCAGGAAACACTGGGCAGCGGATCCCTTGGCGACCCGGGACTTCATGGACTGTACCGCGCAGTTGGGCACTTCAGCTTCAAGGATCTGCAGCAACTGGGCCGCCACCCCCTTGCGGCGGTGCTCCTGGGCGACTTCGGCGTAGAAGGAGAGCCGGTCCGGGTGCAGCGAGGAGCGGAAGATGGTGGCGGCAGCCACGGGTACTCCCTGGTGCTCAGCCACGATGCAGCGGGACCAGGGGTCGTTGGAGGAGGGCCGCAGCAGGCCGCGGTCCTGATGATGCATGGGGTTCTCGGGATCGCCCCAGACTTCCAGTAGTTTCAGGTCATCGCCGTCGCGCCAGGGGCGGACGGTGAGCCCGGAATCTAGAGTCAGTGAAGGGGTATCCGGGGCCTCGAGGTGATCGGGATGGCTATTCAGCACTTGCGCGAGTTTAGACCTGGAAGCTTGAGGGTGCAAAGAAACCGGTGCCAGGAGTACCAACCTGCGCGCTCTCAGTGCAGAAAAACGCACCCCACTTCGGCTGTGCTCACCCTGCCGTAGCTGAGTGCGCACACCTGAAGTGAGGTGCGTCGGAAGGTGGTACCCGGTGTCTTCCCGGAACGATCAGCCCAGCAGTTTGGCTGCCAGGTAGGACACGACCTGGTCCAGGCTGACGCGCTCCTGGGTCATCTGGTCGCGGTCGCGGATAGTCACGGCCTGGTCCTCGAGTGTGTCGAAGTCCACTGTGATGCAGAACGGTGTGCCGATCTCATCCTGGCGGCGGTAGCGACGCCCGATGGCACCGGCGTCGTCGTAGTCAACGTTCCAGTGCTTGCGCAGCTCATCAGCCAGCTTCTGGGATGGTCCGGCCAGCTCGGCCTTCTTGGACAGCGGCAGCACTGCGGCCTTTACAGGGGCCAGCTTCGGGTGCAGCTTCAGGACGGTGCGGGTGTCCACCCCGCCCTTGGTGTTGGGGGCCTCGTCCTCGGCGTAGGAGTCCACCAGGAACGCCATCATGGAGCGGGTCAGACCGAAGCTCGGCTCGATGACGTAGGGGATGTACCGTTCGCCGGTGGCCTGGTCGAAGTAGCTGAGTTCCTTGCCTGAGTGCTTGATGTGCTGACCCAGGTCGTAGTCGGTGCGGTTGGCCACACCCATCAGCTCGCCCCACTCGGAGCCCTGGAAGCCGAAGCGGTACTCCAGGTCGATGGTGCCGGCGGAGTAGTGGGCACGCTCGTCCTCGGGAACATCCAGGCGGCGGATGTTCTCCTTCTTCAAACCGAGGTTCAGGAACCAGTTCTCGCAGTCCTCAACCCAGCGGTCGTACCACTCACCGGCCTCAGCCGGGGGCACAAAGTACTCGATCTCCATCTGCTCGAACTCACGCGTGCGGAAGATGAAGTTGCCGGGGGTGATCTCGTTGCGGAAAGCTTTGCCGATCTGGCCGATGCCGAAGGGCGGCTTCTTCCGCGCGGTGGTCACCACATTGGCGAAGTTCACGAAGATGCCCTGGGCGGTCTCCGGGCGCAGATAGTGGAGCCCTGAGGCGTCGTCGAGAACTCCCAAATAGGACTTGACCAGCCCGGAGAAGGCCCGCGGTTCGGTGAACTTGCCCTTGGTGCCGCAGTCCGGGCAGGGCACCTCGGATAGCCCGTCCACCGGGCTGCGACCGTGCTTGTCCTCGAATGTCTCGATGAGGTGGTCCTCACGGTGGCGTTTATGGCACTGCAGGCACTCCACGAGCGGATCGGTGAAGGTCTCCACATGGCCCGAGGCCTCCCAGACCCGCGATGGCAGGATGATGGCTGAATCCAGGCCGACCATATCGCCGCGTCCGCGCACGAAGGTCTGCCACCATTCGGCCTTGATGTTCTCTTTCAGCTCGGTGCCCAGCGGTCCGTAGTCCCAGGCCGAACGAGAGCCGCCGTAGATCTCGCCGGACTGGTAGACGAAGCCGCGGCGCTTTGCCAGGGAAATGACTTTATCCAGCGTGGACTCTTTGGCCATAAGTAGTGGTGCCCCCAATGGTGCGAAGATGAATGGTCAGTTGCAGGCCAGCTTACCGTTTGCCTCTGCCGGGCCTGCGCAGCATGTCCGGCAGAGAGGCTACGACGACGGCTACTAGAGTCAGCACAGTTCCGGCCACTGTAGAGAAGGTCACCAGCGAACCTGGCGCAGGCATCAGCACATCGAGCAGCAGGGAACCCACCAGCTGCCCAGCGATCATGCCCATCGCTGCCACCAGGACCCCGACTTTGGTCACCAGCACCGCCCCTAAGGCGATGAACATGCAACCTAACGGTCCCCCGATGTAATACCACCATTGATCCGGCAGCGCACCGGGGACTCCTCCGACAAAGAGCAGCTTGCCCAGCCATGCCAGCAGCAGCACGAAGGTACCGGCGATGAAGTTGAAAAGAGTGGCGGGTATGGGACTGCCATAGGCTGCCGACTGCCGTCCATTAAGCGCCTGCTGACCAGAATTGAGGAAGCCCCCTGAGAAGGGCAGGATCACCAGCAGCAGCCAGCTCAGACCGCGATCCGTTCCGGAAAGCTGCGGGGAGACAGCCCAGAGCACGGCCGCCACGGTCAGCAGGGCACCCGCCACGCGCATCAGGCTCAGCCGCTTTCGCCCTGCCGGGCCTAAGCCGATTCGGTCCCATAGCAGCCCGCCCACAGTCTGGCCGGTCACTACTGACACGGTGAATACCGCGACCCCGATCATGCCGATGGTCAGCGTCTGGGTCAGTACATAGTAGCCGCCCACACAGCCTGCCAGGAGGTACCACCATTTGACTGCTCCGGAGCGGAACGCTGGCTTCACCTGACGCATGGTGCGGCGGCCTCGGGCAGTGGCAAAGGCGATAAGCAGCATGAGCGCTAACCCAGTGGTGAAGCTGATGAGGGCAGCCAGGAAAGCATCTCCGGTCTGCGCAGCCAATGCCGCATTGACTCGCCCCTGCCCGGGCATGGCAATACCAGCCATGAGCATGAGTGTCACCAGTGCGATCCACGCCAGCGGGGAATGCCCTGGGTCCTCCTGCGCCGAGTGCGACCGGTGCTGATCTGGGCTCATGCATGTCACTCTAATCCAGCTGGGTGATCACTCAGGAGCTGCCCAGCGCTTCTGTGACGATGAGAGACTTAACAGTATGAGTGACGCCATAGAAGTACCGTTAAGGGACGATTCCATCCGGCTCGGTCAGCTGCTGAAGCTCGCCGGGGCTGTAGAGAACGGGGCTCTCGCACGCGAAGTCATCGCCGCAGGCGCGGTCTTGGTAGATGGTGAAACAGAGACTCGACGCGGCCGCCAGATCCAGCCGGGGCAGAAAGTGGATTTCCGCGGGGAGGAATTCGGCCTCCCGAGTGTCACTCTCATACCGACAATTGAGTCCTGAAGCCCAATAGCCCCAGGTCATAGCGTTAAGGAAACGTACAGCCAATTCTCGGGGACCATCGGTACGGTCCGTTTTTGTGCGCATTTGTCTGATCGCCTCAAGCCAGTTCCCCATCCGGGAGCCCTTCGCTGGGGGCTTGGAGGCCCACACCCACGCGACGGCGCGGACGCTGAAGTCCCGTGGTCACGATGTCACCCTCTTCGCCGCCGAAGGCAGCGACCCTGCCCTTGGCGCGCGCAGCCTGGTGCCCGAGCGCTTCACCGGAACAGAATGCGGAAGGCGCGATGTCTCCGCTGCCCCGGAGGAGTGGATGCGCCAGCACCATGCTTATCTGGGGCTGATGCTGCAGCTGGCAGAGTCCCGTGACTTCGACGTCATCCACAACAATTCCATCCACCACCTGCCGGTAGCGATGTCGTCGCTGCTGAAGACACCGATGGTCACCACACTGCACACACCACCCACGCCGTGGCTTGAGTCCGCAGTGGAGTACTCCTCCCCGCGCACCGTCTTTGTCGCTGTCAGCTCAGCCACCGCGCGTGCTTGGGGTTCGGTGGCCGAAGCGTCGGTGATCACCAACGGAGTCGATACCGATCAGTGGTGCCCGCTGCCCGGAACGCAACGATCCGGTGCAGCGGTGTGGACCGGACGGTTTGTTCCGGAGAAGGCACCGCATCTGGCCATCGATGCCGCCCGCCGGGCCGGGGTACCGATCATCCTGGCGGGCCCGGTGATGGATCAGGGCTACTACCAGGCGCAGATCGCTCCGCGCCTAGGTGAGGACGCCATCTACCGGGGCCATCTGGACCACCGGGAACTGCATGAACTTGTGGCCTCCGCTTCTGTAGCGGTGGTCAGCTCGCAGTGGGATGAGCCCTACGGGCTTGTAGCGGCCGAGGCGATGTCCTGCGGCACACCGGTGGCGGCCACTCCGCGCGGTGGCCTGGTGGAGATCGTCGGACCAGCCGGTGGAGTACTGGCCCGAGATGATTCGGAGAATGCGCTGGCTGCGGCAATTCTGAATGCTCTAAAGCTGCCGCGGGAGCGAGTGCGGCGCTATGCACTGGGTGCGCTTTCGCTGAACCGGATGGTCAGCGAATACGAGCAGCTCTACCGCGCGCTCTCCCCCGTCTCTGCGGCAGCCCAGGACCGAGCGGGGGCCGCATGATCGGCTGCTATATCCATCACCAGGGTGCCGGTCACCTCCACCGCTCCCTGACCTGGGCCCGCGCCTGGTCTCAGCTGAACCAGGAGCCCGTCGCAGGTCTCTCCAGTCTGGAGCAGCCCAGGGACTGGCCCGGTCCGTGGGTCAGCTTGGAAGCCGACGACGACGGCAGCACCAGTCATCACAGCGCCGGGGGTGTGCTGCACTGGGCACCAGTCCACCACGCTGGGCTGCGGTCGAGAATGACCAGGATCTCCCAGTGGATCTCCTCCGAGAATCCGGATCTGCTGGTCGCGGATGTCTCAGTCGAAGTCGCCATGCTGGCCAGGCTGCACGGGGTACCGGTGGTGACGGTGGCACTGCCGGGTGACCGCACTGACCGCACGCATGCCCTGGGCTATGAGATTTCCTCGGCAATTGCCGGATTCTGGCCCCCTGCAGCTAACGGCATTATCGGCAGGCAGGACCAGGGCGCGGCAGTCTCGCCCTTGGGCGCGATCTCCCGCTTTCCGCCCGCAGCGGCGGACAATCCAGACTCCACGCGCGCACCGAGGAGCCCAGAGGCACCTGAGATCCTGATCATGGGCGGACGCGGGGGCGGAGGTATTCCCCCTGCTGCCCAGCGGGCTGTCACTGCGGCATTTCCGCAGTCAAGGATCACCCACATAGGTGGCACCACAGGCACTTGGACCTCGGATCCCTGGAGTGCGCTGCAGCAGGCCGACGTGGTGGTGACCGCAGCGGGACAGAACTCTCTTGCCGAGATCGCAGCCAGCCGAACACCAGCGGTGGTTTACGCCCTGGACCGCCCTCATCAGGAACAGCGGCACACCCTGGAATCGCTGCGGCGAGGACCATGGCCAGTGATCCCAGCACCGGAATCTGCCGACGCCGTGGCGTGGCGAGACGCGCTCGAGGCGGCACTGCAGCTCAACGGTAATGACTGGAGGACCTGGTGCGACGGTCAGGCTCAGCACCGCTTCGCCGCTCTGCTGGAGCAGGTCCGAGACTCCATGAAACCGCACCCAGTGCAATCCCACCCAGCACAATCCCACCCAGTGCAATCCCCACCGTCCATCCCCACCGTGCAGGCATCTCCGGGACCGAGCCCCCGGACAAACCAGTGAGGCATACCCTATGACCCCGCACCCCTACACCGCAGCCGCGGAGACTGACGCAAAGCCAGTCGGTTCGCCGACTGACGCCTTGGAGTCCCCCGCACCGGGGAAAGCACAGCGGCCGCGCACGGTCATCATCACCACAGTGCATGGCCGCCATGATCATCTGCGCAAACAACGTGAGGCCTTAGGGGCCAGCAGTCTGCTCCCAGATGAGCACCTGATCATCACTATGGACGACGACGAGCTGGCTCAGGCCCTGGCCAACGAGTCGGCATCTGAGGTGCCCACCCGAACTGCGGCAGCGCCGTCGTCCCTCAGCGCAGCGCTGCCGCTGGCTGCCGCGCGCAACATAGGCGCCGAGCTCAGCAAGAGCGCACTCCGGCCTTCTACAGCTGCGCACTCGGAATCCTCCGAATTCAGCTCAACCGAAGGTCACGCCGAGGATCTGCTGATCTTCTTGGATGTCGACTGCATACCGCACCCGGACCTGGTTCGGGGATACCTTCAGGCAGCCCAGGAGAATCCCGGCGCGCTCTTGTGCGGACCAGTGGCCTACCTTCCAGAGACGGACCTCCAAGATCTCAGCCCCCGGTACCTAGACTCTCTGGCCGAGCCCCACCCGGCGCGTCCGGCCCCCGAGCCCGGACAGTACACGCAGGACTCCAACTACGACCTCTTCTGGTCGCTCTCCTTCGCTGTGCGCAGGAGCGTCTGGGAGAACATCGGCGGCTTCGATGAACGGTTCACCGGATACGGCGGGGAGGACACCGACTTCGCTCAGCAGGCCCGCTCGCGCGGCGTCGGCCTCTGCTGGGTGGGCGCGGCGCGTGCCTATCACCAGCACCATCCGGTATCGAATCCCCCGGTAGAGCACGTTGATGACATCCTGGCCAACGGTCGCCGGTTTGCGAATAAGTGGGGACGTTGGCCCATGCAGGGTTGGATTGCCGCTTTTCAAGAACGCGGCCTGGTCACCTGTCTCAGTCGCGACGGCGACACTGATTTTGTCCGCACTATCCGGGTGGCCTCTGTGCCGCAATCCCATGTCTATATCCGCCACTTGTCCCCTCCCGAGGGAGAACGCAGCGCAGTGGTGAGGCTGCCGGATCCTCCGGCGCGGCGTGAGGACCACCCCACAGGCGCCCCATGGTGGCCACCGCGGATGCTTGATCCCGAATGGATCCTGGCCCCACGTGGACCCGAGGAGGGTTTTGACATCTTCCACATACACTTCGGTTTTGATGCAGAGTCCCCGCAGCGGCTGCACGAGGTGGTCGATGCTCTCGACACCAAGGGTGTGCCGCTGGTCTACACGGTTCATGACCTGCAGAATCCGCACCATACCGACACCGCCCTGCACACCGCACAACTGGATGTGCTGATTCCGCGTGCCGCGGCGGTGATCACCCTCAGCCGCAGGGCCGCGGAGATCATTGAGGACCGCTGGGGTGTGCGTGCCCGGGTCGTACCGCATCCTCATGTGGTGGATCTGCCACTGATCCAGGACTACGGAGTGTCTCCGCGACGCAAACCTGAGGAGTTCCGTCTGGGAATTCACCTCAAGAGCCTGCGCCAGAACATGTCGACCATACCCGTACTGGAGGCTGCTCTGGAGGCGGTGCACGGGATCCCCGGTGGCATCCTGCAGGTCAATGTCCATCGGGATGTGTACGACGACGCCGGGCCCGAGTTCAATCCCCAGAAACACGATCCTGAGCTGGTTCAGTGGCTCAACACCCATCCGGTGGATCTTCGGGTGCACAACTATTTCACTGACGGTGAGCTCTACGACTACATCGCTGGCCTGCACGCCTCGCTGCTCCCCTATCGCTTCGGGACACATTCGGGATGGATGGAGGCCTGTCACGATCTGGGCACCACAGTGATCGCACCCGATGTGGGGTGTTATGCCAGCCAGGGAGCTGACCTGACCTACCGCTGGAGGTGCGATGAGCTCGATGTTTCTTCACTGCGGCAAGCTGTCAGGGATGCCGCAGTGGCGCACGGCAGACGCGCAGAGGATTCCAGTCACAGGTGCACACAGCGTCGGCAGTGGCGCACAGACCAGCGCCGGCAGATCGCGGCAGTCCACGAGGATGTCTACCGCCAGCTGTTGCAGCGGTAGCACCAAGGTGCACCCGCTAAGCTGACACCGGTCAACCCGCTGAAGGAGAACACGAGTCGATGGCTGAGAAGCACTCCCCCAAGGATGAGCAGAACGAATCTAAGAAGAAGATGATCTCCACCGGCGTCCCCGCAGCACTGGGCGGAATGGGGGCCACCGGCCCCATTCAGATCGTACGGAAAAAGGATGCGCAGCCTGAGCCGGGTTCAGCTGCCGAGGATCAGTAGCACCCAGGATTCACGACCGCACAAGGCCTGTTTCAGTGCGGCAGCCGATACCCGGTGTGAACACGCCGTCAACATAGCGGAAATACTCCGTCCCTAGAGTTGGGACATGAGCCTGCGCCATCTCATCGCCGAACAGGTCCTGTTGGAGGGTGAGCTGGTGCCTGCCCACCTTGAGGTCGGTGACGATGGAATCATCCGTCGCATTCACCGCCTGGAGGCCGGCAGCACGGCCAGGCGCGCGGCTATTGTCCGCGCTCGAGAGGTCTCGGCGGGGGCAGGAATGCACCTTGTGCGACCGCGCATGGTAGTTCTGCCAGGCGCGGTCGATACCCATGTCAGCTTCTGCGAACCCGGTCATGTTCAACGCGAGGGCTTTTCCTCCGGCACTATGGCTGCGGCCCTGGGCGGGGTCACGTCGGTGCTGGAGATGCCGCATTCCAGCACCCCGGTCACGGTCCGGGCAGAAGACCTTCAGCACAAACGCTCGGCTGCAGCCGAGCAGGCCTATGTGGACATTGGATTCTGGGCTGCTCTGGTCCCGCCGTCGGTGCAGAGCCGCGGACGTGTGAGCGGCCAGGATAGACCGAGCTGCGCCGAACCCGAAGAGCTCTGGGAATCCGGAGCCTTCGGGTTCGTCTGCACCCTGCTGCCCTTTGACCACTCAACTGATGCGCTGAGGTCTGCCGGTACGCCTCAGCTCCTTCCGCTCACACCTGCTGAACTTCGCGAAGCGATGATGCGCATCGCTCGGTTCGACGGTCTGCTTGCCGTTCATGCAGAAGACTCCCGTACTGTTGCCGCCGCCGCGGGCGCCACCGGCGCGAACCTCTCCTCCCGCCTCGCCTGGGCACAGGCTGCGGCACGATACTCCGCGTGGGCCGCCAGCCGTCCGGCCGAGGCGGAGGTAATTGCGGTGGAAGGGCTGATCGATGCCGTCCGTGAGACAGGATGCCGGACACACATTCTGCAAGTCTCCACTGCTGGCGCTCTGGAGCTTATCGCCGCGGCCAAGGCAGAGGGACTTCCGCTGAGCGCAGAGACTTGCACCCACTATCTCAGCTTCGCCGCCGAGAGCGTCCCCGTGGGATCCCCTGAATTTGTCTGCTGGCCGCCGCTGCGGGACGTCGGGCATCGCGAGGCCCTGTGGCAGGGGCTTCAGGAGGGAATCCTCGACGCCGTAGTCTCCGCCCATTCCCCCACCACCAGGCAGGAGAAGCTCCGCGGTGCAGCAGATCTGCGACTTGCCCGTCCGGGGATCTCCGGACTTCAGGTGGGATTCGCTGCGCTGGCCTCTGAAGCCAGGTCACGCGGAATCGGGCTGGCAGAGGTCAGCCGCTGGACATCGGGCGGCCCCGCCGAGCTTTGCCGGTTGCACCAGAAAGGCGACATTGCTCCCGGCAGGTATGCCGACCTACTCATCTATGACCCCGAGGAGACCCACGTGGTATCAGCCGCAGGACTGGCGCATAAGACGCCCCTTTCGGCCTATGAAGGAATGGAGATTCACGGCACGGTGGTGGGCTCAGTGCTCCGGGGGATGCAGCTTTTCACCGCACAGGACAGCTCCGCCACACTTGGCCAGCATGGCCAACTGCTCAGTGGGCCAGGTACCGGTGTACCGCTGGGGCCAGGGCCGCACCAGGTAGGTTCCGGGCCCCGCCGTCGTCATCTGCGGGCGGTCAGCGCATGAGTCAGGTACGGCGCAACGGTGTTCAGTCGGTGGAGCGGGCACTGGAGATCTTGGAGGTCATCGCCTCCCGTGGCGGGGCCACCACATTGAGCGAACTGGCACATGCCACCGGCCTGCCGGCCGCCACCGCTCATCGGCTGCTGCGCACCATGACCGAGGCGGGCTTTGTGGTTCAGTTGAAGAACCGCAGCTACGGGCTCGGCGATAAACTCGGGCCCATCGGTGAAGTAGCTACCCTACGCACTCGCTGAGGCGAACTACCGAACCCAACTGACCAAAGCCCCGCTGCGAGCCTTCTGGGCTCAGACCGGGAAGCTCTCCTCAGGACTCCCGCCTGGCGGCATGGAACCGCCGAAGAGCGGTTCGATACTCGGTCGCTTGGGTGTCACTCCGTCGCCAGAGGAACGTCCCCGCAGCCGACGGATCACCCAGGGGAACAGGTGATGACGGGCCCACACGGCGTCGTCCACGCGCGCCTCGCGCCAGGATCGCTCCAAGACAGGGCGCGGTTCCACAGGGTCCAGATCATGTTTCACGTTGAGGGTGTCCAGGACCATGCGAGCAATAGTGTGATGGCCCAGCGGCGAGAAATGCAGGCGGTCCTCATCCCACATCTCTTTGGCCGTCAGCTCGCGCAGAGACCACATATCCGCCACCAGCGCGTCATACCGTGCAGCTACCGTGCGGATATTCTCGTTGAAGATCGCAACCTTACCGCGGATGGAACCCACCACCGCGGTTTCACGCACATCGGGGCCGTTGAACAGCACGATGGTTGCGCCGGTGGTGGCCAGCAGCTGAACCATAGTGTCGAGGATTCGTGCCGTCTCGTCTGGGTCGCCACCAGGACGGATGACGTTATTGCCGCCGGCGCACAGGGTGATCAGATCAGGCTTCAGCTCCAGTGCCGGTGCGATCTGCTCGTCACGAATCTGCTCGATCAGCCGGCCACGGATGGCCAGATTTGCATAGGCGAAGTTCTCAGTCCCGTTGGCCAGTTCCTCCGCTACTCGGTCGGCCCAGCCGCGGTGATAACCCGGCCGGGACTCGTCAGGGTCACCGATTCCTTCGGTGAAGGAATCCCCCAGGGCCACATAGCGCAGCCACGGGTGCTTTGCTCCGGGAACTCCAAAAGGCTGGTCATCGGGTGTCATGGTCTCTGCGTCATTGATTCCGCTCACCCGGTCATTCTCCAATGAATCCGTGCGAGGGTCCATCGGCCTTGAGGATGATTCGCGGTTCCGGGCATCTAGGATGGAATTCATGGGCGGTAGCTATGAAGTCATCTGGACACGTGATGAATCCGAACGCCGGGGCACCCCGCTTCTGGTGCTGTTGCATGGATACGGGGCCAATGCCCAGGACCTCATGGGGCTGGTTCCGGGGCTCCCGGCTGAGTTCACTGTGGCCGCTGTGCAGGCCCCGGTGCCTATGGGCTACGGCTCCTACACCTGGTTCGAGCTCGACGTCGAGCGCTTGGCCTACTCCTCCCAGGCGGCCCGGCAGGCGGTTGAGGACCTCTGGGAATGGTTGGCGGAGGTCAAGGAGCAGCATTCCTCAGTGACTCTGCTGGGTTTCTCCATGGGGATGGCGATGGCCACCTCGCTGCTGCGCACCCGTCCCGATCAGTTTGCCGCAGTGGTCGGGCTCTCCGGCTTTGCCGTGGACCCCGAGCGCGGTGAGGGGCTTGAAGGATACTTCGACGACGACGCGCTGGCAGCCCAGCAGGTGCCTTTCTTCTGGGGACGGGATCAGCAGGACCCGGTCATACCGGCTGAGCAGATCGACTACACGCATAGCTGGGCCACCGGCACGGTGAAGTTGACCAAAGTCCTCTACGCCGGGGCAGGGCACGGGATCGTCCCGCAGGAAGTCAGTCATATCAATGAGTTCCTGAAGATGACTGTGCTGCGCCGGGGTTAGCTCTAGACCTGGTTCGGCAGTCCTGCGAACTACAGGTCCAGGGTCTGCTGCATCGCCGTGGCAAGCTGTTCGGCGCTGGTGAGGAAACCGTCGTGGCCGATCGGCGAGGTGATCAGGTGGACCCGGTGTTGTCCTGGGATAGCATCGGCGATCTCTTGGGACTGTTCGGGATAGAACAGCCGGTCGGTGTC
This sequence comes from Nesterenkonia massiliensis, assembly GCF_000455245.1. Taxonomy (GTDB): domain Bacteria; phylum Actinomycetota; class Actinomycetes; order Actinomycetales; family Micrococcaceae; genus Nesterenkonia; species Nesterenkonia rhizosphaerae. Next base: position 558,018 of record NZ_HG005165.1, read on the forward strand.
CACAGCAGCTAAGAACGGCACTGCGCTGACCCTGCTCAGGGCTGCCTGCACGCCTCCGCGGCCACGCCCGACGTCGTGACTCATCAGCGCTTCGGCCAGCACCAGGTAAGCGTTGGGATCAAACCGGCTGATGAGTTTATTGGCTTGGTGGTCCAGATAGGACTCCACCTGGTAGCGGCCCTGCCGCTGAGCAGTAGGAGAGCTCAGCGGCTGCTCGTCGCCCTGCGGAGCGCGACCGAAGCGCAATTGCAGCTCGGCCTCAGTGCGGTAGGTGATATGCGCGATGCGTCGAGCAATGCCCAGTCCAGCATGGGGACGCGGCCCGGAGTAATAATCTCCGCCGCTGAAATTCGGGTCATTGCGGATAGCGGCCACCTGGGCTTGGCCGAAAGCGATCTGCTCGGCGGTGGAGGCCGCCCCACAGGCGAAGACCGCCAGCCCCTCCACCAGCTCAGGATATGTCGCAGCCCATTCCAGGGCCCGAGCTCCGCCCATGGATCCGCCGACCACGGTGTGCAGGCGCCTGACTCCGAGCTGCTGCAGCAGCCGATGCTCCAGGTGCACTGAATCCCGGATAGTCACATACGGAAAACGTGAGCCCCAGGGCACCCCCTCAGGATCCAGGGAGGCGGGACCGGTGGAGCCATAGCAGCCCCCGACCATAGCCGGGGCGATCACAAACCACTTGGAGGTATCGATCGGTCGCCCCGGACCCAGCAGGCCCTCCCACCAGCCGAAGCTGGGGTCACGGTCGGTGGCCGCTACATGGGAGTCTCCGGTCAGCGCATGGGCCACCAGGATGGCGTTGTCGCCAGCCGCGTTGAGGCTCCCCCAGGTCTCGTAGGCAATGGTGACGGCGGGGAGCCGCCCGCCGGTCTCGAACGTGTAGGCACCGACTTCTGCTGTGCGCAGGGCACCGGCTGGCCGAGTGCCGAAGTCATTGCTGCTGCCTGCGTTCAGCCCGCCGGGCTGGCTCAGCACCGTCACACCGTGGGACATTCGTGGATCAGCCCGCTGCCTTCTGGTCCAGGGTGTCCAGTGCCTGCTGGAGGTCGGCCAGAATGTCATCGATGTGCTCCAGGCCCACCGACAACCTCACCAGGCCAGGCTTGATGCCTGCAGCACGCTGTTCTGCTTCACCCAGTTGCCGATGCGTGGTGGTGGCCGGGTGGATGGCCAGCGAACGCACGTCACCGACGTTGGCGACCAGTGAATGCAGTACCAGTGCATCGACCACCTGCTGTCCCGCTCGAGCCTGGGCGCTGTGATCTCCTGCTGCATCGATCTCGAACGCCAGAACTGCACCCACGCCCTTGGGCAGGTACTTCTGCGCCCGCTCGTAGCAGGGGCTGGAGGGCAGGCCTGAGTAGTACACCCGGCGGACAGCGGGGTGTTGCTGAAGAAACTCCGCCACAGCCTGGGCGTTCTGGACATGACGCTCAACGCGCAGGCTCAGTGTCTCCAAGCCCAGGTTGATCTCGAAAGCGTTATGGGGTGAGAGCGAGGGGCCGAGGTCGCGCAGCAGCTGCACCCGGGCCTTCAGGATGTAGGAGAGGTTGACTCCGAAGATGCCCTCCGGTCCTAAGTCTCGGCCGAAGACAAGTCCGTGGTAGCTCTCATCCGGCTGGTTGAAGCCCGGGAAGCGCTCGGGGTAGCGGCTGTAGTCGAAGTTTCCGGAGTCCACGATCACCCCGGCGATGGCCGTGCCGTGCCCCCCGAGGAACTTCGTGGCTGAGTGCACCACCACGTCGGCGCCGTATTCGATAGGACGCAGCAGATACGGGGTGGGCAGGGTGTTATCCACTACCAACGGGGCCCCGAATTCATGCGCCAGACCAGCGACACCTTCTAGGTCGAGCACATCTCCGCGCGGGTTGGCCACGGTTTCGGCGAAGAACGCGACAGTATTGCCTTTGATCTCAGCGCGCCAGGACTCCAAGTCATCGGGATCCTCCACAAAACTGACTTCCACGCCGAACTTGGGCAGCGTGTGCTTGAAGAGATTCTGCGTGCCGCCGTAGAGAGTCGGTGAGGCGACGATATGGCTTCCGGCTTCAGCGATATTCAGCAGCGCCAGTGAGGTGGCGGCCTGTCCCGAGCCCACAGCCAAGGCGCCGACGCCGCCCTCTAGGGCTGCGATCTTGTTCTCCACCGCTTCTACCGTCGGATTGCCGATCCGCGTGTAGATCGGGGCGATCTCCTCCAGCCCGAAGCGCTTGGCAGCAGCGTCAGTGCTGGGGAAGACGAAGCTGGTGGTCTGCTGAATCGGCAGGGCACGGGCACCGCTGGCGGGATCCGGGGCGACACCGGCATGGATCTGCCGGGTCTCGAATTTGGCGGTTTCCGGGGAAAAAGTGGGGGTGTTCTCAGACATAGAGATGTCTCCTCATGACTCGCGCTTGCCTCAGCGCGGTTCTGCGCTGCGACCTGGTCGTCACCCGGGGCACCCCACCGCGAAGGAGGGTTGCCGGCCAGCAAACCGGGGTTTTGCGCTGGCACTCTTGACCGTGGCTATAAGTGAAGCCCACTTGCGGCACGGGCCGCAAGTCAGGATGAAACGTTTCGCTATATGGACTCACTTGGGCCGCGTTTTTGCGATGCGGGGCTAAACACCCATGGCTGCTTCGGCAGTCGAGAGGGATCAAAAGTCTTCACAGACTGTTCCAAAGGACCACGGGGCAGCCCCAGCGAGGCTAGGAGCTCATCGCGGACTTGTTCCGGGCTTCGTCCCAACTCACTCAGCTGCCCCAGAGTCACCGCGCCGTCGCGCTTGGCCAGCCGCTGACCCTGCCGGTTGAGCACCAGCGGAACATGGGCATATTGCACCGACTCAGCGGCCCGTTGCCCGTAGAGCAGGCCGCGCAGATACACCTGCCGCGGGGTGGAGCTGGCCAGGTCATCTCCGCGCACCACTTGGTCCACACCGGTTAAATGATCGTCCACCACGACGGCGAGGTTATATGCGGCAGTGCCGTCATTGCGCACCAGCACCAGATCATCCACAAGTCCGGTAACCTCGCCAAGCAGCAGGTCAGCCACCCGGTACTCGCCGGCTTCAGCCTTCAGCCGCAGCGCCGGAGGCCGCTGCCGGCGGCGCTGGCGACGTTCTGCATCGCCGAGATCTCGGCAGGTGCCGGGATAAGCCCCGGGCGGTGCGTGCGGCGCCCGGGGCGCGTCCTGGATTTCGCGGCGGGTACAGAAGCACTCGTAGACCAGACCGGCCTCGCGCAGCTGGCCCACGGCGGCCCCGTAATGGCGCTGCCGCTGGGACTGCCACAGTGGCTCGCCGCTGAAGGTGATGCCAATTGCCCTCAGGTCCTTGAACTGACGCTCGGCGGAACCGGGGATGGTCCGGCCGGCGTCCAGATCTTCAAAGCGCAGCAGCAGCGGACGGCCGGTTGAAGCGGCAAAGAGCCAGGACAACAGGGCGGTGCGCAGGTTCCCCAGGTGCAGGTCCCCTGAGGGGCTGGGGGCGTAGCGACCGGCGGACATGATGCCATCCTATAGAGCCGCCTAAATGTGCTTGACATCACATTTTCAGGGTGCTTGAGTTGACTTACTGACCAATCGGTCTGGAATTGATGCAAGGAGCCCCGGATGCCTGCACCCAGCACTGCCACCCCAGCCACCGCTGAGGACACTGTTGAGCACACTGCTGAGCACACTGCCCAGAAAGCCGGCAATGGTGTGCCCATGCCCGCAGACGGCCCCCGGCATAGGATGCTTGAGACTGACTCCTGCACCCGCTGGCTCGGTGGAGAGGTTCTGCTGGCCGAGCCTGGGCACGCCAAGCTGCGTATGCGCGTGCGGGAAGAGATGACCAATGGGTTCAAAATCGCCCACGGCGGCATGATCTTCACCTTGGCTGATACCTGTTTCGCCATGGCCTGCAACCATCCCGACGGCGATGACGGCACGATCACCGTGGCCTCCGGGCCGGTACACCTGACATCCGACGGGCAGGTCATGCGAACTCGGGACCGGCCTGACAGAGAGCCTGGGGTCAGAGACTGCCCAGGACATCCGCGGCTGCGGCATCGGCGTCGGCGAGGCTTCGTGCTGTGGTGGCGGGGTCCCCGCCCGCCTCGGCCGCGATCGCGGTGCCCCACTGCGCTGAGCTCAGTTGCAGTCCCAGCGCGTAGAGGCCTTCACTGGGTCGGCCGTCCGCGCCGATGAGCTGGTGCGGCTGGTCAGTCACATCAAAGCCCTTGCCTGGGCGCGGGCCGTCGTCGCCGGTGGAGGTGATATGGGCTTGGCCGGGTCGGGCCAATCCTTCCTCGAACAGCTGGTGGATCAGCAGAGAATCTGCCACCGACACCCGGTTGGGCGGCATCATCGCTTCCAGCAGCCAAGCTGCCCGGTAGGGCTCCCCCTGGACGTGCGGGGAGTCTGCGGCGAAGCAGCTGGCCTCCTCATCCACGGTGAATGCCGGATGTGGACCGAGGAATTCAACAATGCCAGCTCGCGCCAGGGCTGCCAGCTCCTCGATGCGCTGCACCGGTGGCCCGCTGGCCAACCCTTCCACGAGGGACTCGAACCAGGCCTCCACCTGGGTGATACGGCTTAGCGGGTCGATGTGCCCTGCGGTGATAAGCGCTTTGAGCTGCAGTCTGGCGGCGTGCATGGCGTTGAGCGCCATTTTCTCCGGACTTCCGGTCCCTGCAGCTGAGGCTGCAGCATCCTCCTGGAGCCAGCCCAGCATGGCTTGTTGGTACTCGGCACTGCTGCTGAAGCTGCTGGTGTCGAAGGGTCGGGCATAGCTGCGGATATCGAAGCGCGGGGCGCCATCACCGGCTATGCGCCTGTAGGTGTCCTGCACATCAGCTTCAATAAGTGGCCACAGGTATTCAGCGAAGTCGAGCGGGCCGTGGACTTCCATCAGGCGTGCCACCGCATCCTTGGTGAAGTGCCGCAGCTGGATTCCTTCAGGCACGAATCCTGCGGCGGCAGTCTTGGCTCGGTAGGGAGTACCGCGCCGCGAGCCTGCCACCAGTTTCGGTTCGGTCCCACTGGGCTGGTAGCGGAGCTTCTGTCCGGCTGGAGCATCTGGAACCGGTTCGAAACGACCACCGCGCCCCTGACTCACCTGAATCATCAGGTCAAAGAAGTTCAACCCCATTCCGCGGACCAGCACGGTCTGCTCGGCGTCGATGGCGCTGTAGTCCACATCAGTGGGGATTGATGGCGGAATGTAGTGCAGATTCAGGCGCTCCGCGGCTTCCTGGAACTCCTGCGCCGCGCCGGTAAGCCGCGCCGGAATATGCCCGAGGCACAGCACTGCGGCGTGAACCTCGTGCCGCGCGCCGTTCTGGAGCTGCAGTTGATAGCCCCCGGCCGCCCGCTGGAGCCCGGTGGCGTAGCTGAAGATGGGTTCGACGACGACGCCGCGGTTCCGCAGTTGCTGCACCACCGCCTCATGCAGCCATGTCAGATAGTTGCCGTAATCCCGGCGTGCCGGATAGTCGGTGGTCTCTGCATCCCCGCGCCACTGCGCGAAGCTGCGCGAGACGGAGGAGGGACGCAGCTGCTCTTGGGTGCTGCCGACGGGCGCGGCGGTGGGGAAGCTGGCCGGAGTGTTCATCAGGTAGAGGTCTGATTGCTCGGGGTTCCAGACTCGTCCTGGTCCATGCGGTGCGGGGTCCACCACCAACACGCGCAGTTGCGCAGCGGAGGCGACGTCGTCGTTGTTCTCCAGGTGTGCCAGCAGGCGTTCCAGGAATGATGTGCCGCGAGGCCCGGCACCGATGACGGTGAGGACAAATTCCTGCTGGTTGCTCATAGGAAAGACCCTACCGGGATCAGCGCGGGTCATATTTTGCTCTCAGACACGTTGGGCGGCTACCCTAGACAGGCGCGTCTTGAGCGGTTTCCGTTCATGAGGCGCACGGAGGCGTGCCGGAGCGGCCGAACGGACTTCACTGCTAATGAAGGATCCCTTTAAACGGGGATCGGGGGTTCAAATCCCCCCGCCTCCGCGTTTACCCCCGTCTGACTAGGAGTTTTCCTAAATCAGGCGGGGGTTTTA
>NZ_HG005165.1:564753-567261 GCF_000455245.1 Nesterenkonia massiliensis
GGGTTTTACGTTTCTGGGCTGCGAATGAGAGCCAGACCTCGAAACCGCAGCTACTGCGCATGGAACCCGAACGCCGTCACCGCAGGAAGCGTGCCCCGAGCCCACTGCTGCAGCACGTACTGCTCATGCGGGACCACCGGGGCCGGCAGCTCATCGAGACTCACCCAGCGCAGGTCAGCGGCTTTGTCCTGTTCCTGAATCCCGGGCACCCCCTTCCAGCGGCGTAGAGCGAAGAAGAAGTCCACACGCTCATCAATCGGCTCACCGCTGGCACCGGTACGGTGCATCACGGTCATCGGTTCAAGATCCGCGGCAGTGATCTCCACACCCAGCTCCTCGTGAGCTTCCCGGGCTGCGGCTTCGAAGACCGTTTCGCCGAGTTCCACATGACCGGCAGCTCCGAAGGCCCAGTGCTCATCCATATACCCAGTTCCCCGGCGGTAGGACAGCAGCACCTGGTCTTGCTCATCAATCAGCAGCACGTAGGCGGCGGGAACAACTTGAAAACGCATGGACTCCTCTTCACTGATCATCTGCTGACATCATGCCTTGCCTTCGCGCATCGCACGGTAGTCCTCGGTGGCCATCATCAGCAGCCGGGAGTTGTCGCCTTCGTCGGTGTTCTCCACATAGCCGATATTGCGTACATAGGGCGCAATGATGTGGACCTTCTGCAGCGGGGTCACGATCAACAGCTGCAGTCCCAGACGCCGGAACAGATCCAGCGCGTAACGAGTCGAGGCATCGGAACCTCGGCCGAAGGCCTCATCGATGACAGCGAAGCGAAAGTCCTTGGCTCGTTCCACGCCCCATTCCAGACCGAACTGGTAGGCCAGCGACGCCGCCAGGATCGTATACGCCAGCTTCTCCTTCTGACCACCAGATTTGCCGTCAGAGTCCCGATAGTGCTGATGGGCCCGGCCGGTGGAACGGTCGCGTTCTGTGGCGTAGAAGGTGAACCAGTTGCGCACATCAGTGACCAGTTCGGTCCAGGTCCGGTCCACCTCGGCGTAACCCTCACGCCCCCGGAAGCGCTCAATGATCTTCCGCACCTCTTCGAAGCGGCTCTCCGAGTAGCGGTTCTCCTCACCACCGAGCAGAGTGTCGGAGGTGACCTCGCGTAGCTCGCGGCGGAACTGGCGGACCGCGTGGTTCACCGTCAGCTCTTTCTCCAGCCGGATATACCGTCCGGGGCTGAAGTCGATCGAACCCAGCGCGTCGTTGATCAGCCCAATGCGCTGGTCGATCGCATCAGCCTGGCGCGCCAGCCAGTTATTAAAGGCAGCGAGCTCCTGGATGGTGTTGGTATTCAGCTGCGCCTTGAACTCTTCGCGGAAGCGCGGAAGGTCATCAGCTACCAGCCTGTCGTGGAGTTCAACATACTGGTGCCGGGACTCCAGGCTGACGTCGAACTCCTTAGCCTCCGCAGGCCATTCGCGAGCGAACCGATCCATCGCCCGTTCGATGGCGCGGGCCTGAGCATCGGTCTCCTGCCAAAGCGTGTTCAGCTCATCTTTCAGCTGCTGACCGGTGCGCCGCTCCGCCTCGGCGACGTCGTCGGCCCGTGCTGGTGGCACCTCCAGCGTCTCCTGGAGGGTGGGGTAGTTCGCTCGCGCACGTGCCAGCCCATCTGCAGGAGCAGCGGCGATCATCTGCGTATCCCGCTCGTTGGCCGCCGTGGCGCTCCGGATGAAGGATGTCAGTTCGGCGCGCCGTTCGGTCAGCCCCTCCTGGCGCTGCCGCAGCTGGAGCCGAGCCTGCTGGTTCTTCTCAAGTCGGGTCTCAATCTCAGCGAGTTCTGAGCTGCCGTGGATCAGCCGTACGCGTTCAGCCTCTGCCTGGTCAACCCGGGCCTGGGACTCCTCCCAGTCCAGTTCAGCCCAGGAGGTGTAGTCCGCTAAGGCGGCCAGGGCATGGGAGCGCTGCGCCAAATCCTTCAGCTGTCCACTGATCTGCGCGATCTCGTCCTTGGTCTGCTGCCAGCGGGAGTTGAGCTCCTGGAGCTCATCGGCAATGGCTTGCTTCTTACTCTCATTGGCCCAACCGAGCACCCAGGCCCGCGGATCGTTGACCCGACGCCGGTCGTCCTTCTCATGCCGTTCCCCATTGCGGACCTGGCCTTCCCTGGTGACCGCCCGGCGTTCCCGGCGGAAGTCCTCCAGAGTCTCAGCACAGTGATGGTCCGCCCGGCGGTAGAGCTCGTTGTAGAGGTATTCGCGGAAGGGACTCTCCGCCACCTCGATGGTCTCGGCCAGGAAGAGGCCCTCCCCGCGCGGGGGCTGCAGGCGCACCTGCTGCTCCGGCACGCGCTCATACACCAGGCGCCCACCGGTCACCGACCCATCGGCCCGGCGCACATCCAAGCGGTTGCCGTTGACCCAGTCTGAGACTGCCCGGTAGTGCCGCTGCGGCACCAGAAGGGACAGGGCGAAGCCATTGAGCACCCGCTCAGCGGCACCGCGCCATTGCCGGTGCTCCTCTGCCACATCCATCAACTCACCGGCGAAA
>NZ_HG005165.1:567722-627774 GCF_000455245.1 Nesterenkonia massiliensis
TTCGGAATAGTCCAGACCCAGGGCCGCGCAGATGCGCTCGCGGATCTCCAGGACGCTGCCGGGCAAGTTGTTGCGCCGCTTCTGCAGGCTGGCCAGTTCCTCGCGCACCGCCTGAGCCTCGTCCTCGGCGCGTCCGCGGGCGGCCTCCAGCCTGGATCGTTGGTCCTCGAGAGCTGCAGTCTGCGCCGCCAGCTCCTCGCGCAGTTCAGCGGCCTGAGTCTGACGCTGGCGGAACTGGGCGTCGTCGTCGGCTGTCTCCAGCTGGGCACGCTCGAGGAGCTGGTTGTAGCGTTCACGTTCACGACGACGGCGCTGAGCTTCGGCGCGGGCCTGTTCGGCCTCGTTCTCCAGAACGGTGACGCGATCACCGCCAGCCTGTGCCTGAGCGGTCACCAGTTCATCGTGTTCTGCCTCAAGCTCCTCACGCTGGGCGGTTGCAGCAACCGCCTCGCGGCTGAGTTCCTCGTGTTCGGTCTCAGCTTGGGCGGTCTCCGCTTTGCGCAGCTGCAGCCGCAGCTCAGCGAAGTACAGTGCAGCGGCTTCCTGCTGGGCCTGCAGCTGCTGACGCTGTTCCAGGGACCGGTCGTAGATGCTGACGGTTTCACTCAGCGGAGCCAGCGTTTCCAGCTGACGCTGGGCGTTCTGCACCGCCTCATGGGCCCGGCTGAGGTTGTCGAAATGGCTGACAATCTTGCGGACACGCTCTTCAGACTCTGCTGGTTCCAGCATGTGAGTACGGACAAACTCGTTGAGATCGCCCACGGCCTTCATCGAGACGGTCTGGTGGAAGAGCTCCATGGCTTGTTCGGACCGGATACCCAGCAGCCGGCGCACCGCCCTGCCATAGGGAGGGAAGTCCTTCTCCACCTGGGCTCCGCTCTCACGGAGTCGGCGCAGCAGTTCACCGAGATCGCTGCCGAAGTTCGCGAAGTCCTCCTCCACGCTGAGCCTGCCGGCTGCGGTGATGAACCGCCGCCAGGGCTGGCCGGAGGCCTCCCGCTGCTGGAAGACCTGTGCGAGGGTGACGGTCTCCTCATAGCCTTCGTTGGTGAAGACTCCCAGAATCACCGAATATGACCTCGAGCTGCGCAGGGCAGCCGGGCGGGTAATGCCGGTGGCCTCATCCCGGGTGGTCTTGTAGTGGCCTTCCACATAGCTGCGCAGGGTGCGCTCTTTGCGTTCAGCACCGGCAGCCTTGTTGTAGTCGATCCGCTGCGAGGGCAGCAGCAGGGTGCTCACTGCATCCACCAGCGTGGATTTCCCGGAGCCGATGTCTCCGGTGAGCAGAGTGGTGTCGCCGTCGGGCTTGAGCGTCCAGACCTGTTTGTCGAAGGTTCCCCAGTTATAGACCTCCAGGGAGGCCAGTCGGAAGCCGGGGCGTCCTTTGATGCCGAGGTCTACCGCGGAGAAGAGGGCGTCGGTGTCATGCATGGTCAAACCTCCCCGCCGTGGCGGCGTACTCGGCCAGTTTGGCCTCGAAATCAGCGAGCGTCTGGGCGTCCACATAGGCCTTCAGGATCCGCATCACTTCCCAGGTGTTCTCCTCACCGCGCAGCGGGCGCAGGAAACCCATCTCGGTGACGCGGCGGATGATGGTGTCGATCCGGTCCACGGCACGGGCTTCATCCTGGGTGTCGGCAAGAAAAATCTGCAGCATGCTGATCAGTTCCTCACGGGTGACCACCAGTTTGGTCTCCCCGCCGGTGGTTTCGAATTCCACCAGGCGCTTGCGCAGCAGCACCAGCAACAAGCTGTCGTGAAAGGGCAGTGCCCGCCGGGCCACCAGGCGAGGAAGCGGACGTTCGGTCTCGGACTCGGGCTGGGCGCGCAGATAGGCATAGCCCTCGGCGTCGTCGATCACCACCTCTACCCCGATGCTGGCGAAATGATCCTTTACTGCCGCGGTATGACGGTGCAGGGCCTGCCATGCATCCTCATCCAGTTCCTGGTAGACCACCCCGTTCATCAACCGGATGATGGCCAAGGCAGTCTGCTGTTCCTGCAGTGTCCTCACCGGCGCTTCACCACCACACGGGATAGGCGGGCACGACGAGGCTCTCCTGCCTCCTGATACTCGATGACAGTGTCTCCTTCGTCTTCAATAACGACGTCGATGTCTTCGTCCTTCAATGACAGGTAGCCAAGAATCTCAGCTGCCCCCTGCTGAACCGGATACATCTGAATCACGTCTTCCAGCAGGACCGAGGCCCCCGGCGGCACCACCGCGCGCAGCTGCTGGGCGAGTTTGCCCTGATCAACAAAGGTCTGCGAGACCAGCGCCGCAGTACTGATGTCCTGGGCGTGGGCTACCTCCACGGCACTGTCCACGTCTGCTTCTGGCTGCAGCTGATACAGCGGGCGTTCCATGATCATGTCGATCCCGATGCCCTGATCATCGACTTCCAGTCCCATATTCGGTTCCAGGACCCCGGCGTTCTGCCGGATGCTCAGTGCAGCAGTTTCAATGGATCGCACCAGTTCCAGCACCCGGCGGTTCTCCACCCAGATCTGGTCATCCAGGAATCGCCGCAGCTGTTCTGAGATCTGCCGGACCGTCTGCTGGGTGCGCTCAGCCGCGTCGGCCCAGTCGTGGTGAATAGTGCGCAGCCGCTGATCGGGCTCAACCTCATCGAGCTCATACACCCGAGCCAGCAGTTCGGAGAGCTCGTTCTGCCGCGTCTGGGACAGCAGTAGGTCATAGAAGGCCTGGAAGCTGCGGCCCTGATCGGTTGTCGTGATGTTGGAGCGCGTTCGCACTAGCTCCTCCAGAAGCTCACCTTTGCTGCCGCCCCAGGTGGCGATCTTCTCTCGAGCAGTGCGGTCCAGACGCCGGAAGTTCTCCTCGACTTCCCGGAAGTCACTGAGCAGCTCACGTGCGGTGGAGGCGAACTGCTGGTACCGATCTCGCACACTGGTGGGGTCCAGCAGCCCGGACTGCGGATCCTTCTCGATCTGCTGGATCTCCCGGTCGATCTCCTCACGACGACGGCGCAGCTCAGCTAAACGCACCTGCGGATCGTCCTCGGTGCCCAAGGTGATCTGACGCAGCAGGTCCACGGCGGTCTGCAGCCGGGATTCGGTGGCTATGAAGGGTCTTACCTGGAGGCTGGAGATCCAGGAGTGTGCTTTCTCCAGGGCGGGGGCGGCGTCGTAGTGCAGCTCATCTGAACCCGCAGGATAGAAGCGCCGCAGCCAGCCGGACTCCGCCGAGGCCCAGTCTTCGAGGTATTCCTCTGCGGTCCGCGGAAAGGGCGGGGCTTCGGGGTAGGGCGCGTTGAGGGTGTAGAGATGGTCTTCCAGAGCACCGGCTACTTCATGTGCCGGCTGAGCACCCCGACCGCCCTCGAGGTAGTAGCTGCCCAGGAAGGACAGGATCAGCGGGGCGTGGTCACGGCGCAGCAGCCGCCAGGCAGGATGACGCTCACGCAAGGAGCTGACCTGCTCAAAGTCCATGGTGTTGCCCTTCTGTGCTGCTGCGATTCGACGGTGCTGTCCCCGGTCCATCCGGCTAATTGGCAGCCTCCACCCTAACGGCGGTCACGGACTTCTTTGGTCCCGAGCAGTCTGCGCTTCCGGCAGGAGCAGCGGTATTCTGCGGTTCTTCGGTAAAGTGGGAGGAATGCTTGCCGCCACCACTCCTTCTTCAGCGCCGGTCAGCACCCCTGCTGCGCGCATGGGGTGGATGGACATGCTGCGCGGAGTGGCGGTCCTGCTGGTGGTGGTCATGCACGCAGCGGACATCCCCATGACCAATGGCAAGGGTGTGGATGAGTGGTCCCGCCTGCACCTGTATCTGGAACCGTTCCGGATGCCGATGCTGATGTTCCTCTCCGGCCTGCTGCTGCCCCGAGCCCTAGGGAAGACACTGCCGCAGTATGCCTGGGGGAAGTTCGCGGCCATCGTCTGGCCTGCGCTGGTGTGGATGCTTCTCTTCGGTTTCCTGATCTACCACGGCGGGCCCACAGATCCTGTGTACTGGCGAACCGGTGACTATCTGTGGTTCCTGCTAGCGCTGTGCGCCTGCTACGGCATGGCCATGCTGCTGAAGCCGGTAGCGTCGCGTCCGGTGGTGATGAGCCTCCTGTGCACCGGGCTCTTCGTGGCGATGATTCTGCTGCGCTACCACAGCGAGATCAGCCAATCCCTGATCAACCGCACCCTCTACTACGGGGCGTTCTTCTTCCTCGGCGCCGCATGCGCCAAGCTCGTGGTGAAGTGGGTGAACGCCCCGGTGAGCATTGTGGTGGGACTGGGGACAGTCGCCGTCGTACTGGCAAATCTGGGACTTGATGACCGCAGCTTCCGGCTGGGTACTCCTTTTTCAGCTGCGACGGCGATACTCGGGATCGCTGTACTGCTGTGGGTTGCTCCGCGGGTGCCGCGCGGGAATTTCACCCAAATCCTGGAATGGGCTGGGCGCAATTCGATTGTCATCTATGTCACGCATTTTCCGCTGGTGATCCTGATTCACCGGCTGATGCGGCACCTGGATGCGGATCCGGCACTGTATGTCTCCATGTGCACGGTCTTCGGTATGGCGCTGACGCTGCTCATGGTGCGGCTGCGCCCATGGACCGCATGGCTCTATGTCTTCCCGCACCATCAACGGGTCGCTGCGCGGCTGCACAACCGGGCTGCACTGGGCGGCTCGCAACAGGCCCAGCACTAATCTTCAGCCAGAGGATCAGCCGCGAAGGACAGTTGTCTGATGCCCACGGTAAGGTCTACTGCGTGAGTACCGCCCTTTATCGCCGCTACCGCCCGGATACGTTCGCTGACGTCATTGGGCAGGAGCATGTCACCGGACCGCTGGTGACCGCGCTGGGCAAGGATGCGGTCTCCCACGCTTATCTCTTCTCCGGTCCGCGCGGCTGCGGCAAGACCACCTCAGCCCGTATTCTGGCGCGCTGCCTGAACTGCGCGCAGGGCCCCACCGGGTCTCCTTGCGGTCAGTGTGAGTCCTGCCGCGAGCTGGCCACCGGCGGGCCGGGCTCCCTGGATGTCATTGAAATCGACGCCGCCAGCCACGGCGGTGTCGACGACGCCCGTGACCTGCGCGAGCGGGCCACCTTCGCCCCGGTGCGGGACCGCTACAAGATCTTCATCATCGATGAGGCTCATATGGTCACCGCGGCTGGCTTCAACGCGCTGCTGAAGATCGTTGAGGAACCGCCGGAACACATCAAGTTCATCTTCGCCACCACGGAACCGGATAAGGTCATCGGCACTATCCGTTCCCGCACCCACCACTATCCTTTTCGGCTGGTTCCCCCGGAGCCGCTGCTGGATTATCTGGAAAGGCTCTGCGCTGCGGAGAACGTTCCTGTGGCCCCGGGTGTGCTGCAGCTGGTGCTGCGCGCCGGTGGCGGCTCCGTCCGAGACACTCTCTCGGTGCTGGACCAGCTGATTGCCGGCTCCGGCACCGGCGGCATCGACTATGACCGTGCTGTGGCGCTGCTGGGCTTCACGCATAGCGCGCTGCTCGATGATGTGGTGGAGGCGGTGGCAGCCCTCGACGGCGCCCGGGCCTTCTCCGTAGTGGACCGTGTGGTGCAGTCGGGGCAGGATCCGCGGCGATTTGTAGAGGATCTGCTGGAACGGCTGCGTGATCTCATCATCGTCAGTTCAGTGCCGGAGAATCCTGCGGCTATTCTGCGTGGAGTCCCTGAAGACCAGATCCGCACTATGCAGGCTCAGGCCCAGACGCTCAGCCCTGCTGAACTCTCCAGGGCTGCAGACATTACCGCTACAGCGCTGACGGAAATGGTCGGTGCCACCTCCCCGCGGCTGCATCTGGAACTGCTGATGGCCCGACTGCTGCTGCCTCATGCTGAGCAGGGCCACTCGAGCCTGGCCGCCCGGCTGGAGCGCCTGGAGCGCCGCATGGACTTCACCTCCGGCGCCGGCGTCACCCCGGCTGCGGAAGCACCGTCCGAGCTGGCCCAAGCGCCTGAACCGACCCAAATACCCACACCGGCCCAAACACCTAGACCGGCTCAGCCACCCAAACCGGCCCAGGCACCCAAGCCGGTCCAGGAACCCAAGCCGACCCAGGAACCGGCCCCCTCCCCCGCGGACGCTCCCGCAGCTGGGGCATCTGCGGAGACACCAGCCGAGACTGCTCCGCCTCGTAGCGACGACGGCTGGGCAACCCCCGGCGTCAGCTGGGGTGACCCAGTGCCGGTGGATTCAGCGCCCTCGCAGCGCATCGCAGAGACAACCTCAGATTCTTACGCTGAACCCACCGCTCATGCGCCAGCACGCCCTGAGCGGGACTCTGCACCGGCGGCACATGCAGCCCCACCGCAGGCTCCTGGAGCACCGACTTCTGGAACACAGGCTCCCGCAGCCCAGCGCTCGCCGAGCCAGCATGCTCCCCGCCAGGGCTCTCCCGCCCAGAACTCTCCAACCCAGGACGCTCCAAGCCAGAACTTTCCAACCCAGGACGCTCCCGCTCAGGCACCTGCCGGACACACCCGGGCGCTGTCGTCGTCAAGTGCTCCCAGCGGCGGCTCTGCGGAGATGATGAAGCGGGCGTGGCCGGACATCGTCGAAGCCATGAAGTCTCGCTCCCGCATGCTGTGGATGCTGGTCAAAGGCAATGTCTCGGTGGCCGGATTTGACGGCAAGACCGTGACCCTGGGATTCAGCAACGACGGCGCCCGAGCCACCTTCTCTAACCGGGCCGGGGACCAAGCACTCAACGAAGCCATCCAGGAAATCCTGGGCATGCAGGTCAGCTTCGAGCTGGTCACCGGAGGCGCTCCACCCTCAGGCGGTGGGGAACCCCCAAAAGCTGAAGGCCGGCCTGAGCCCATCACCTCAGCGCTGGCCACAGACACCGGTCAGCTGAGCGCTCCACAGGCTGCCGCCGCTGAGCCCGAATCAGCCCGTCCTGATTCAACCGAGCCCGAGTCAGCCCGGCCTGATGCAGCTCAACCCGACTCCGCTCAGCCCGACTCCGCTCCGGTGGCGCATTCGCCTGTCGTGTCACCGGCCTCCCCACCAGCGCCCGCGCTGGATCACCCACCCTCCGCGACGACTCCGCCAACAGTTGATCACCGGGGTCCAGCCGTCGCAGCTGAACAGCCTCACGCTACGTCGACAGCTACTGACCGGGATGCCGCGCAAAAACCGCCTAAGCCTCCTATCCCGGCATTTGCGCGCCGGAACGGCACCACAGCTGCTGCCAGCGCAGCCCCGGCCGTTGCCCCGGCGCAACCAAGGCCTTCGGCTCCGGCTGGTGGCGCCGCCGGCTCGGGTTCAGCGGCAAGCTCGGCGGGTCAGCCCGGCAGCCGCGCACAGGAGATCAGGCAGCGGTTGGCCTCCAAGCGGCCCGCCGCAACGGAGCCTCCCGCGGACCCCTACGGCTACGAGCCGCCTGACCCGATGTACGACAATTCACCGCCTCCGGACTGGGCTGAAGCCGCGCCACCGACGGCCGAAGAGGATATCCCCAGTGAGGACGATGTCCAGCTGGAGCATTCCGGTGTCTTCGGACGCCGCGCCATCGAGCGAATCCTCGGCGGTGTGCTGCTGGAAGAACGCAGTCTCCACGAGGACAGCTCCTAAAGGTCACGCGTGGCAGCCGCTGTCAGCACCCGCCAGTAGACTGTTCCTCGCTGTCCTGAAGCGGCTGCGGCGGGGACTCCCCTGCGGCCTCACCCCACCTGAAAGGCACCCGACCCGCTGTGTACGAGGGCGCTGTACAAGACCTGATCGATGAACTCGGCCGACTGCCGGGCATCGGGCCAAAATCCGCTCAGCGTGTGGCTTTCCACATCCTGGAGGCCGACGCTGAAGATATGAAGCGGCTGGCTGAGGCGATCCGCACCGTCAAGGAAAAGGTGAAGTTCTGCGAGATCTGCTTCAACGTCTCCGAAGAGACCACCTGCCGGATCTGTCAGGACACCCGGCGCGATGCCACCGTGATCTGCGTGGTGGAGGAGTCCAAGGATGTCATGGCCATCGAGCGCACGCGCTCCTTCCGCGGCCGGTACCACGTCCTCGGTGGCGCAATTAATCCCATTGCCGGCATCGGTCCGGACCAGCTGCATATTCGCGAACTGCTGAATCGTCTCTCCGATGAGACCATCCAGGAGGTCATCATCGCCACCGATCCCAACCTGGAGGGCGAGGCAACCGCCACGTACTTGGTGCGCATGCTGGGGTCGTTAGGCATGAACATCACCCAACTGGCCTCAGGCCTGCCCGTAGGCGGAGATTTGGAATACGCAGACGATGTCACCCTCGGCCGGGCTTTTGAGGGTCGGCGCAGCGTCAGCTGACCTGCAAACCGGACACTCAGAGCCAGAATAGCCGCGCTTTCTAAAAGGTTACGCAACTGTAATAAGAATAAGTGCACGCCGTTTTTCCAAGGAATTGATTGCCGGCGCGCAGCCGTGACATCACAGCGATGCATAAGTACCCAGGAGTTTTTCAGCTGCATTTCCGGACCTCCTCCATCCCCGCCCGAATTCCGCTTCAGACCACATCCGCACTTTGTAGACGGTGGATATCTCATTAGCGTGTAGGCAGATGCAGGTTGTTTTCAGGCGGTACACACCCGCCGAAAAGGTGAACCTGCCTCCCACTCGTCCATACGTAGAGAAGCTGAGGTACTCCAGAAGATGAATACCAATACTCCCGCCGCGCTGCGCCTGGGCGCACTCGGGGCAGCAGCCCTGCTTGCCCTGACTGCCTGCGGAAACGACGCCGGTGATGACACCACTGCGGAATCCAACGGTGCTGCCGAGAACGGCGCCGCCGCGGACGGCGCAGAAGCCGTCACCATCGCCATAGCTGGCGAAGATCCATACTCCTACCTCGACGAAAACGGCGAACCCACGGGGGCCACAGTAGCCGTGGCGCAGGAGATCTTCGGTGAGCGCATGGGATACGCAGTGGATATCACCGAAGAACCAACCTGGGGCAACCTGATCCCGGGCCTGGGTGCAGGACATTGGAATGTGGTGTCCGCAGGTATGTCCATCACCCCCGATCGCTGCGCCGAAGCTGCCTTCGGAGAGCCTGAGCTGGTCTACACCACCGCGTTCCTGGTAGAGGACGGCAATCCCCACAACGTCCACAACTTCGATGATCTGTCCGAGGCGAACATCAATGTTGTTGCCATGTCCGGCGCTGTGGAGGCCGGTTGGATGGATGACCTCGGCATTGAATACAGCACAGTGGACACACCGGACGACGGCATCGATTTCGTCGAGGGCGGCCGTGCTGATGTCTTTGCGCTGACCGCCATTTCGCTGCAGTCTATGGCCGGCGACATGGACGGGGTTGAGGTCACTGACTCCTTCGCCCACGAAATCTCCGTCGGCGCACACGCATTCCGCCTCGAAGACGAAGACCTGGTGGCAGAGTTCAACGAGCACCTCGCTGAACTTCAGGACTCCGGTGAGTACCTCGATCTCGTGAGCGAGTTCGGCTTCACCGAGGACGAAATGCCCCCTAGCGGCCTGACCGCTCAGGAGCTTTGCGAAGAGGATCCCGCCGAGCTCACAGAACAGTACCTCGAGGACTGATCCTCGCCTCTGACTCTGCGGCCAGCTCCCAAGGGGCTGGCCGCAGAGTCAGGTCCGCACTGATCTGAGAGGACTTCGATGGACTTCTTCGAGGACTGGTCTGACTATTTCGAAGTAGTCATCAACTGGTCTGACCGTCTGCTGGACGGACTGTTAACCACAATCCAACTAACGCTCTACGGCGGTGCACTAGCTTTTGTCATCGCCATCGTTCTGGGCCTTATGGCTGGTAGCCCGAGCTTGTGGCTACGCGTACCGGCCCGCATCATCATCGAGTTCTTCCGCGGAATTTCGTTGGTGGTGCTGCTTTTCCTGCTTCTCTACGTCCTACCCCAGATTTGGATGCGAAACCCCGGGCTGCCCTTTGAGGGACTAGTCCGCAACACCTTCCTGGTGGGTGTGCTGGCGTTGGGCATCAACTATGGCGCCTACGGTGCCGAAGCCGTGCGCGCGTCGCTGACCACCGTGGCAAAGGGCCAGTGGGAGGCCACCACGGCACTGTCCATGTCATGGCCGCACAAGATGCGGCGAGTGATCTTCCCGCAGGCATGGGCCCTGATGATTCCTTCCCTGTCGAATCTCTGGGTGCATCTGCTCAAAGGCAGCGCCATCGCGTACATCATTCCGTTCGTCAGCGATTTCACTGCGGAGCTGAACAATCTGCGCCGGCCTACCGACATTTGGTTCTCCCACGCATTTATCGGCCTCATTGTCTACTTCCTTCTGGCACTCAGCATCACTCTGCTGATGCAGTTGCTGGAGACCCGGGCGAAACGACGACTGGGACGCGGCGCGCCCGTCCGTCAGTCCACCTCCGCGGACCAGCCCAGCTCCACTGCCACGACCTCAGGAGGTTCGCGATGACCCGTGTCACTATCAGCGCGGCAGAGATCGAGGACCCCACACTGGTGGATGAGGACCAGGTCCGCCAGAGCCCTTTCTGGGACTGGGAATTCGCCCTCGATGCGTTGCCAGATATGCTCTTGGCCTTCCTGCAGGTCACGCTGGTCGTCACCGTGGTGGGAACCCTGATCGCCGCCGTCCTGGGGCTGGTCATCGCTGTACTCCTGCGCGTCCTGCCCGCTCCCTTGGCTTGGGTCCTCAAATGGGCCGCCAACTTCATCCGGATGACCCCGATCGTGGTCCAGCTGATCTTCGTCTTCTGGACCTTTATGTGGCTAGACAGTTTGACCATCGGCATCGTGGTCTTTGGAGTGCACTACGCAACCTATATGTCTGAGGTCTACCGGGCCGGAATAGAGTCCGTACCCAAAGGCCAATGGGAAGCTGCCACCGCACTGTCTATGCCGCCCGTGCGAGTTTGGCGCAAAGTTGTCATCCCGCAGGCGCTGCGCTCCACGGTGCCTTCACTGGGTAACTACGCGATCTCGATGTTCAAGGACACGCCTTTCCTCATCGTCATCTCGGTGGCGGAGATGGTGACCGTAGCCGGACAGATCGGTGCGCCCACCTTCCGATACACCGAGGTCTACGTCATCGCGGGTCTCATTTTCCTTGCGGCCAGCTACCCCACCGCTGTGCTCATCAATCGATTGGAGAAGCGTCTTGCCTACGCACACTGACTCAGCCGGCGCTCACCCGGACCACTCATCACCGTCTTCAGCCGCGACTCCGGTCATCGAGTTCGTCGACGTGGAAAAGCGCTTCGGCAGCAACACCGTCCTGAAAGACCTCAATTTCAGCGTTGCCCGCGGAGAGCGGGTCACACTCATTGGGCCCTCCGGCTCGGGCAAGACCACCATCCTGCGATTAGTCATGACTCTTGAGGAGCTCACCGGCGGCTACATCTACGTCGACGGCCAGCCACTGACCTACGAGGACCGTGCAGGGCGTCGAGTTCCCGTGCCCAAGAAGCAGCAGAAGGCCCTACGCACACGGATCGGCATGGTCTTCCAGCAGTTCAATCTCTTCCCCAATATGACCGTGCTGGAGAACATCATCGAAGCCCCGATCCACGTGCTCGGCCAGTCCAAGAAGGACGCTATGAGCAAAGCGTATTCCCTCCTGGAGCAGGTAGGGCTGCCGGATAAAGCCGATGCTCATCCGCTGAGCCTCTCCGGCGGTCAGCAGCAGCGCGTTGCCATCGCACGCGCGCTGGCGATGGATCCGGAGATCCTGCTGCTTGACGAAGTGACTTCCGCCCTGGATCCCGAAGTGGTGGGAGATGTGCTGAATATCCTGCGCGACGTCGCAGATTCCACAAACGTCACCATGCTGATCGTCACCCATGAGATGGGCTTTGCCCGCGATGTCTCGCACAAAGTGATGATGTTCGACGGCGGGCGCGTAGTGGAAGAGGGTCATCCGGATCAGATCTTCACTTCACCGACCCACGCCCGCACCCAGCAATTCCTCTCCGCCGTGCTCGGGGAGAGCTGACCGAAGCGTCGCCCTGCCCAACTCTGGGGACCGCTGACCGAGACGCTGGCTTCAGCGCTGGGACTTGCTGGCGCCCGACCATAGACTGTGACCGAGAAACCCTGACAAGACTCACCGGGAGTGAGAACCACACGTATGAGCCTGATTGTCCAGAAGTACGGCGGATCCTCTGTGCAGGATGCGCAGAGCATCAAGCGCGTAGCCAGACGCATTGTCGAGACCAAGAAAGCCGGCCATCAGGTCGTAGTAGTGGTCTCGGCCATGGGAGACACCACCGATGATCTCCTCGACTTAGCCGCCGCTATCTCCAGCCATCCTCCCCTGCGCGAAATGGATATTCTGCTCTCCTCGGGAGAACGCATGTCCATGGCGCTGCTGGCTATGGCCATCCACGAGCTCGGAGAGTCCGCCCAGTCCTTTACGGGTTCCCAGGCCGGCATGATCACTGATGCCATCCACGGCAAGGCCCGCATCATCGAGGTCTCCCCGCAGCGCGTGCAGGAAGCGGTCGATGCCGGGCATGTGAGCATTGTCGCCGGATTCCAGGGGATGAGCCGGGAATCCAAGGACATCACCACTATGGGCCGTGGCGGTTCTGACACCACGGCAGTGGCTCTGGCTGCTGCGCTGAAGGCCGATGTCTGTGAGATCTACACCGATGTTGACGGGGTCTTCACCGCCGATCCGCGGGTGGTCAAGACTGCGCGGAAAATCGATGTGATCTCCAGCGAGGACATGCTGGAAATGGCCGCTGCCGGATCAAAGGTCCTGCACCTGCGCAGTGTGGAATATGCCCGCCGCTTTGGAGTGAAGCTCCATGTGCGCTCCAGCTTCAGCCAGAAGGAAGGCACCTGGGTTATCCCAGATGAAAAAGACAAAGTCACCCTCCAGGAAGGTGAACCCTTGGAACAGCCCATCATCTCCGGCGTCGCTCACGATGCCTCCGAAGGAAAACTGACCATCACCGGTGTCCCCGATGTTCCCGGCAAGGCGGCAGAGATCTTCAACCTGATCGCTGAGGCCGGTATCAACATCGACATGATCGTCCAGGACGTGTCCATGGAGACCAAGACCACCAACATCTCTTTCACTCTCCCGGGGGCCGATGGGCCCAAGGCTCAGGACATTCTGACCCAGCACCGGGAGAGCATTGGATTCAAGGACTTTGACTTCGTTCCGCGCGTGGGCAAGGTCTCCCTGGTCGGAGGTGGAATGCGCAATCATCCAGGCGTCTCCGCGCGCTTCTTCAGCGCCCTGCGGGATGCCGGAATCAACATCGGATTGATCTCCACCTCGGAGATCCGCGTCTCGGTCATTACTGATGTGGAGCTTCTGGATAAGGCAGTACAGGCCATCCACACAGCCTTTGGACTCGACGCCGAAGAAGAGGCCACCGTCTACGCAGGCACCGGACGCTGAACCGCTCGGCCTGAAGCTAGAAAACCTTAGGGCGCAGGTTCCGTGAGAATCCTGCGCCCTAAGTGTCTGGTGCGAGTTGCCCATCAGTGTAGCGAACTTTCAGCCAGCAGTCAGCAGTTCTGCGGCTAGGAACTGCTGCCTGAGTATTGCCTCGTGATACGGCTCTGTATCCTTAGAAGCTGCCTATGGCCACACAGACAATGTCCTTCACTGAGCTCTCCAGGGAACAGCACCGCGCGCGTGCGATCGACCACCAGCGCACCGTCGCTCGCTTTGCTGAGGGCTTCCTTCAGCGCAGGCAGGCTGGCAAGAAACACCCGGTGGAAGATTTTCTGTTCACCTATTACTCACATACCCCGGGCCAACTCTCTCGCTGGCATCCTGGCGCAGGCGTGGTGCTTGCAGAAGCCGGCAGCTCTGAGCAGGCAACCTGGAAGTTCTACACCACCGTTGATGACGGAACGCCAGCCGGTGGGGCTACGGTCGACGTCGCCCGTTTTCGCGAAGAACGGGCGGAGATGATTGATTTTGCGCGGCGGCTGCTCGGCACCACTGCCGCGAAGCCAGCCCAGTTAGGCTGTTTCGGACTGCATGAGTGGGCCATGGTCTATCAATCCCAGAAGCACGGTCAGCGCCACGATGAGGTACCGCTGCGATTAGGTGCAGCCGGCACCGACGATCTCGTGGAATCTCTGAGCATTAAGTGCACGCATTTTGACGCATTCCGGTTCTACACCCCGTCAGCCAAGCCCCTGAACGCCCAGCAGCCCACCCGCGAGACCCAGGTCCAGATGGAACAGCCGGGCTGCCTTCACGCGAATATGGACCTGTACAAATGGGCGTACAAGCTCACCCCAGCCATCAGCAGTGATCTGCTGATGGAGTGTTTCGACCTAGCCTGGCGCATCCGAGAACTGGATATGCGGGCCTCACCTTATGATCTGCGGGCCTGGGGCTATGAGCCGGTCCGTATTGAGGAGCCCTCAGGGCGAGCAGAGTATGCCCGGACCCAAAAGTCCTTCAGTGAAGAAGCGCAGGTGCTGCGCGGCAAGATTCTCTCAGCCCTGGACCACCTCGAGGCACTGCCGGCATAGACCCCTGAGGATCAGGCGCTGGCGCCGGTGAGTACCTGCTGGCACTGGTCCAGCAGCGCGCGCATCTGCTCCGCGGTATGCCGGCCGTTGAAGATCTCTGTGCCGTTCTCAAACGTCCTCCCTGCACTGAGCGGACCTGCGTCCACGCCGTCGTAGCCCAGGGAGTCAACGAACTCAGCCACAAGCTGCTTGGCGGCCTCGTCATCAGAGGCCACAGCTAAGGCGCGGCGCTTGGTGTCACCGGCGGGGTAGGAATCAACCTCGAGGTCCCCGTAGCCGATGTGGTTCAGTGTCTTGACCAGGCGTACATCGCCGAGGAAGTCAGCAATGACTTCACTGGTGGAGCGGCCGGTCTCGAACTCCTCCATGATCCCATCTACCGGCGCCCAGTAGTTCATGGTGTCGATGACCACGTGACCCTGGAGCACGCTGTTATCAATGGAGCGGTATTTGTGCAGCGGCACTGCCAGGACGATGATGTCGGATCCGCGCAGCTCGTCCCGGTTGACGGCGGTGGCACCGGGGACGATCACCTCGGTCAGCAGCTTGATCTCCTCAGCAGGCCGACTCGTCGCGATCTTCACGGTGTGCCCGGCGCGCACGGCCTGCCGGCCCACGGCAGTGCCTACACGACCGGCGCCGAGAATCCCTATAGTCAGTGGCTGCGGCATGAGCGTGTCCCCTCATCTGGATCGGTATGGCTGGAGGTCAAGGTCTTTCCAATTTGAAAGAACACGACGACGACGCCAACTGTTCCCGACGTGGCGGAGGTCACCGGCCCTGCGGGCCAGCGCATCACGGGTAGACTTGATGGGCAAGCTCGCGGAGCGCTCGGACTCGAGCGTGAGACGGCACTCCAGCGGGCAGATCACCGCATCTACTTAAACGCAGGAGAATCGATGCCGCGCATTATTGTCGAGGTCATGCCCAAACCTGAGATCCTCGACCCGCAGGGCAAAGCAATCGTCAACGCACTCCCCCACCTGGGATTCACCGAATTCTCCGGCGTCCGCCAGGGTAAGCGGTTTGAGCTGACAGTCGACGGCGAGGTCACCGAGGAGATCCTCCAGCAGGCCCGCAAGGCCGCCGCGGAGATGCTCTCCAACCCGGTGATTGAAGACGTGGTGGCTGTGCGAGTTGATGACGAGGGTGACGCCGCGTGAGCGTGGAGACCCCTCTGATTGGCGATTTCACCGCCGCACCTGCTCAATCCCGGCTGGCTGGTGCGCGTATCGGCGTGGTGACTTTCCCCGGAACACTCGATGACCGCGACGCCGCCCGCGCGGTTCGCCTCGGCGGCGGCACCCCCGTTGCACTGTGGCACGCAGACCAGTCCCTCCACGGAGTGGACGCTGTGGTGCTGCCCGGCGGATTCTCCTACGGAGATTATCTGCGCGCTGGCGCCATTGCCCGCTTCGCCCCGGTGATGGACACCATCGTCAAAGAAGCTCAGGCCAAGGACACCTCTGCGGCTGCTCTGCCCGTCCTCGGTATCTGCAATGGGTTCCAGATCCTCACCGAAGCGCATCTGCTGCCCGGTTCGATGATCAAGAACAACCACCTGAAGTTCATCTGCCGCGACCAGGCACTGCGCGTGGAGAATAATCAGACCGCCTGGACCAGCCAGTTCACCGATGATGAGATCATCGCGATCCCGCTGAAGAACCAGGACGGCCAGTATGTGGCCGACGACGCCACCCTCGCCCAACTCGAGGACGAGGGCCGCGTGGTGTTCCGCTATGTAGGCGGCAACCCCAACGGTTCCCGCAATGACATTGCCGGGATCACCAATGAGGCCGGCAATGTGGTGGGCCTGATGCCGCATCCGGAGCATGCCGTAGAAGCTGGCTACGGACCGGACGACACCACCGGGATGCGCAACGGCACCGACGGACTGACCCTGTTCACCTCCGTCATCTCGTCCCTGGCAGGAGCAACTAAATGACCGAAAATGCGTCCGAGCAGCCCACCGCCGCAGAGGTGCCGGTGCACCAGACCCAGTTCAACATCGACACCGTGGCCAACGCTGCGGCCACTCCGGAGACCGAACTCCCCTGGGCTGAGCTCGGCCTGAAAGAGGATGAGTTCCACCGGATCGTGGACATCCTGGGCCGCCGCCCTACCGCCGCGGAACTGGCGATGTACTCGGTGATGTGGTCCGAGCACTGCAGTTACAAGTCCTCCAAGGTCCATCTGCGCCAGTTCGGCGAGAAGGTCACCGAGGAGATGAAGAAGGACCTGATGGTGGGCATCGGCGAGAACGCCGGTGTCACCAACCTCGGCGATGGCTGGGCCGTGACCTTCAAGATCGAGTCCCACAACCACCCCTCCTACGTGGAGCCTTACCAGGGTGCGGCCACCGGCATCGGCGGCATTGTTCGCGACATCATCTCCATGGGCGCCCGTCCGGTGGGTGTGATGGATCCACTGCGCTTCGGCGATATCGATCACCCAGACACTAAGCGCGTGCTGCCCGGAGTGGTCTCCGGAATCGGCGGCTACGGCAACTCCCTGGGGCTGCCCAACGTCGGCGGTGAAGTGGTCTTCGACTCCGTCTACCAGGACAACCCGCTGGTCAACGCACTGGCTGTAGGGGTGATGCGCCACGAGGACATCCGCCTGGCCAACGCTTCCGGTGTGGGCAACAAGGTGGTGCTCTTCGGTGCACGCACCGGTGGCGACGGCATCGGTGGTGCCTCTGTGTTGGCTTCGGAGTCCTTCGATGATTCCAAGCCATCCAAGCGTCCTGCCGTGCAGGTGGGCGACCCCTTCGCAGAGAAGGTGCTCATCGAGTGCTGCCTGGAGCTGTTCAAGAATGAGCTCGTCGAGGGCATTCAGGACCTCGGCGCCGCCGGTATTTCCTGCGCGACCTCAGAACTGGCCTCCAATGGTGAGGGCGGCATGCACGTAGAGCTGACTAATGTGCTGCTGCGCGATCCCACTCTGACTCCGGGGGAGATCCTGATGTCGGAATCCCAGGAACGCATGATGGCCGTGGTGACTCCACAGAACGTCGAGGCCTTCGAGGCCGTGATGGGCAAATGGGGCGTGGAGTACTCCTGGCTGGGCGAGGTGACTGACACCGGCCGGCTGATCATCGAGTGGAACGGTGAGACCATCGTCGACGTCGACCCGCGCACCGTGGCTCATGACGGACCGGTCTATGAGCGCCCGTATCACCGTCCCTCCTGGCAGGACGAACTGCAGGCCGATACTTTCCGCGCCTCCCCCGCCGCACAGAATCTTCCCGCCACCGCAGAAGAGCTGGGCAGCGCCGTCGTCGAATTGATGGCTCAGCCGAATATGGCTAATGCCTCCTGGATCACCGACCAGTATGACCGCTTTGTAGGCGGTAATACCGCGCTGTCTGTACCCGACGACGCCGGGGTGATCCGCGTGGACGAGGAGACCGGCCTGGGCGTGGCGCTGTCCACCGACTGCAACGGCCGCTACGCCTACCTGGATCCCTACACCGGTGCGCAGCTGGCACTGGCAGAGTCCTACCGCAATGTGGCAACTTCTGGGGCCATTCCGATGGCGGTCTCCGACTGCCTGAACTTCGGCTCGCCGGAGGACCCTGAGATCATGTGGCAGTTCGCTGAGTCCGTGCGCGGGCTCGCCGATGCTTGCATGGAACTGGGAGTCCCGGTGACCGGCGGTAACGTCTCGCTGTACAACCAGACCGCCGGCCGGGCTATTCACCCGACTCCGGTGGTGGGCGTGCTGGGCAAATTCGACGACGTCGGACGCCGCACCCCCTCCGGTTTCCAGCGCTGGGCTGATGGCCAGGCCATCTACCTGCTGGGTGTGACCCGTGATGAACTCGATGGCTCAGAGTTCGCGCGGATGCGCGGCCACCTGGGCGGTCTGCCCCCAAAGGTGGACCTCGCCGCGGAGAAGACCCTGGGTGAGATCCTCATCAATGCTTCACGTGACGGCATGATCGACTCCGCCCATGATCTCTCCGAGGGCGGTCTGGCGGCGGCTCTGGCCGAGATGTCGCTGCGCTTCGGGGTCGGGGCGCGAGTGGCTGTTGACGGGATCTGCGAACGCGATGGTGTGGACGCTTTCACCGCGCTGTTCAGCGAATCCCAGGCCCGGGCTCTGGTGGCACTGCCGCGTTCAGAGGAGCTGCGTTTCACCGATATGACCAGCGCCCGTGGTTTTGCTGCCTTACGGATCGGTGTGGTCGATGCCGAGTCCGGCGGCCTGGAGGTCACCGGCCCCTTCGAGGGAGGCAGCTTCGGCATCGGACTGGATGAGCTCAAGGAAGCCTGGAGCAGCGTACTGCCCAGCCGCTTCGATACCGCCATTGAGGCCACGGAAGCACTGATGAAGTAGTCGTCTTGCTTCCCGCACAAGGGCCCGGCGATCTTGTTCCGCGAGGAATGAGCGCCGGCCCCTTGTGCGTCTACTGCTGCATGCCGTCGCTGAGCCCCTGCAACCAGCGCTTGGTCTCCCGTGGGCTGCGCAGTCGCACCACAGTCAGACCCTCGAATCGCTCTTCCAGGGTGGGGATTACGGGTTTGAGTTTGTTGCGCGTCCTCCAGCCCCATCGGATGATGTGGTCTCTGTCGGTAAAGATCCTGGACAACGGCTGTTCGATATTACCGTTCCACAGTTCGGTGCCCCGGATTCGCCGGCTCAGAGTGCGCCGGATGAGCCGCTGCATCTTCAGCGGGGTCGCATAGTCCAGCCACAACACGGTGTCCGCGCGTGAAGCAATCAGCGGCCGGACCGCGCGGTACTGCAGTTCAATGATCCAGCGCGGCTGCGCGGTGAAACATTCGACGTCGTCGTCGAAAGTCCCTCTGGGCGTCCAGTCCGGCCCCCAGTAGAGGCCGTCAAGCTCTTCACGCGGAAAGCCGGTGATCTTCTCCAGCTCCGTGCACAGTGTGGTTTTGCCAGCCCCGCTGGTTCCTGCCACCGCAATACGCTGGCGTTTCCACGTGATCGTCTCATCGGCACGGCGCATGATCTTGAGTCTATGCAGAACGAGCCCTCGCCTCACCCAGATAGCTAAATAATCTAGCTATCTGTACTATCGTAAACATGTCCGATCCTTCTGCGGTGATGCGCACTCTGCGAGCTATCCAACTGCTCAATGACGCCCTGGATCGCATGCACAGTGACCTCACCGGACTGATGAAGATGAACGCCTCGGACCTCAAAGCCCTGCGCATGTTGGCCATCCGTGAGCAGCAGCAGCGGGAGGTGAGTCCGCATGAGCTGGCCGAACACCTCGGTATCTCCACTGCTGCAGTCACCACACTCATCGACAGACTCGCGGCACAGGGCTTCGCCGAGCGACATCCGCATCCCCGCGACGGTCGCTCACGGATCCTCGTCCTGACACCAAAAGCCCGCGAGCACTTCTTTCAGCACTTCGGCGGTCATCTGAGCACGATGCGTGAATTGATGGAGCCAATGGACAGCACAGATCTGCACACCATCGCCGGGTTCCTCGAGACTCTGGCCACCCGACTCTCCTCTGAGCAGCAAGAAAGTGACCTCTCGTGAACTCTATGGAAACCCAGCACAACGAAGCACCTGAGACACGGCGAGAGCGGCGCAGGGCCAGGAGTGCGCCGTCACAGTCGCGGGGTCTGCGTCTGTGGATCCCCGCAGTGCTGGCGATTATCTGGCTGGCATGGACTGCCTGGGGCGGCCAGACCTTCGGCAACCTCTCTCAAGTCACCACCAACGACCAGGCCACCTTCCTTCCCGCTGAGGCTGAGTCCACTCGGGCTCTGGAGCTGCAGGAGCGCTTCAGCGATCAGGACGCCGTGCCTGCCACTGTGGTGGCCGTCTCCGAGGGCGAGGAGCTGACCTCTGAGGAGTTCAGCACCGCCGAGACTATGGTGGCTGAGGCGGCAGAACTATCCGGTGTTCTCCAGGTCATCCCTCCACAGCCTTCCGAGGACGGCCAGGCCTTGCAGGTGCTGGTGCTCCTTGAGGAAGATGCCACCGAGGACCAGGCACTCCAGGCGTTGCGCGAACTGGTCAGCGAATCATTTGATGAGGCCGAATGGACCGCCTATGTCACCGGCCCAGCGGCACTGTCAGCTGACCTCTCCGATGCGTTCGCGGGTATCGACGGGATCTTGCTGCTTGTCGCCGTCGTCGCCGTCTTCATCATTCTGATCGTGGTCTACCGTTCGGCGCTGCTGCCTATTCTGGTGCTGCTCTCCTCGATAGGCGCGCTCTGCGCCGCCATTACGGTGGTCTTCTTCATGGCTCAGCAGGGCTGGATCCAGCTCAACGGGCAGGTTCAGGGGATCCTGTCCATTCTGGTGATCGGTGCGGCTACCGACTACTCCCTGCTGCTAGTGGCCCGCTACCGCGAGGAGCTCGCGCGCGCTGAGGACAGGTTCGCTGCGCTGCGCACGGCGGTGCGCCGTTCAGCGCCTCCGATCCTGGCTTCGGGCGGAACGGTGGCGGTTGCCCTGCTCTGTCTGCTCTTCTCCGACCTCAACTCGAACCGAGCCCTGGGGCCGGTGGCCAGCACCGGCATTGTCTTCGCCATGGCTGCCACCCTCACGTTCCTGCCAGCCATGCTCGCGTTGACCGGTCGCCCCGCTTTCTGGCCGAAAGTGCCCCATGTGGAGACCGACACATCAGCCTCGCAGTACCGTTTCTGGCGCCGCACTGCAGGAGTCGTACGGCGTCGGCCGCGTACCGTATGGCTCGTGGTGACGCTTCTGCTGCTGGTCAGCGCCGCAGGAGTCACCCAACTGAAGGCCAACGGCGTTCCACAGTCGGATCTGGTCCTGGGAGAAACGGACACTCGCGCCGGCCAGGAGCTGTTGGAGGAACATTTCGACGCCGGAACCGGTGCGCCCAGCACCATCTTCGTTCCAACGGATGAGGCCGAACAGGCCCTGGAAGTTGTCTCCGAGGTTGAGGGTGTCGCAACCGCTTACTTGGTCGGGGAGAACAACTCGCCGGCTGAAACTCCGGGTCAGGCCCGGGACGTCGACGGCGTCGTGCAGATCTCTGCGACCCTGACCGCCGCGGGTGACTCGCTTGAGGCGGAGGAGACGGTTCGGCAGCTTCGTGAGGATCTCAATGAGCTCAGCGGCCAAGCCCTTGTAGGCGGCACTACGGCCACCCAGCTGGATACGAATGACACCGCTCAGCGCGATCTCTTGGTCATCATCCCGCTGGTGCTGATAGCTATTACCGCCATCCTGATTCTGTTGTTGCGCTCTCTGATCACCCCGCTGATCCTCATCAGCACCACTGTGCTGTCCTACCTCGCCGCGCTAGGGATCTCCGCGCTGGTGTTCAATCATGTCTTCGATTTCCCTGGTGCTGACGCCAGTGTGCCGCTCTTCGGCTTCATGTTCCTGGTGGCTCTTGGGGTGGACTACAACATCTTCCTTATGACTCGCGCCCGGGAGGAAACCGCTGAACATGGGGCGAAAGAGGGAGTGCTGCGTTCCCTAGTCGTCACCGGAGGGGTGATCACCAGCGCGGGCATTGTGCTGGCGGTGACCTTCATGGCCCTTGCCGTCCTGCCACTGATGTTTATGGTGCAGCTGGCGTTCCTGGTGGCGGTCGGGGTCTTTATCGACACCTTCATTGTGCGCACCCTGCAGGTCCCCGCCCTGTGCGTGGAACTGGACCGGCGCATCTGGTGGCCATCTCGGCTAAGTAAGCAGGCCTGAACCGCTGGCTCAGAAGGGGTTCAGCAGCCGGTGCACGAACCGGCGG
Organism: Nesterenkonia massiliensis; assembly: GCF_000455245.1. Lineage (GTDB taxonomy): Bacteria > Actinomycetota > Actinomycetes > Actinomycetales > Micrococcaceae > Nesterenkonia > Nesterenkonia rhizosphaerae. Next base: position 589,891 of record NZ_HG005165.1, read on the forward strand.
GTGCGCTCCTCGCGAGGCGCGCGCAGCACTTCACTGGCCGGACCTTGCTCCACCACCACGCCGCCGTCCATGAAGACCACCTGATCGGCGACTTCTCGGGCGAAGGTCAGCTCGTGGGTGACCAGGACCATGGTCCAACCCTCTTCGGCGAGTTCTTTGATGACCGTCAGCACGTCTGCGACCAGCTCCGGGTCCAGCGCTGAAGTCGGTTCATCAAAGAGCAGCAGTGAAGGCCGCAGAGCTAGCGCCCGCACAATGCCTACACGCTGCTGCTGACCGCCGGAGAGCTCATGCGGGTACTGGTCCCGCTTCTCAGCCAGACCGACCCGGGCCAGCAGCTGCTCGGCTTCGGCGATAACCTCCGCCTTCGGGCGGCGCTGGACCTGCACGGGACCTTCGATGACGTTCTGCAGCACGGTCATATGCGGAAACAGGTTGTAGCCCTGGAAGACCATCGCGCTGCGCGTGCGCAGGCTCTCCCGCTGCTGGCGTGAGGTGCGCGAGTCGAAGTTCACCTGCGGGCCGCCGTCGAAGGCCACCGTCCCTGCGTCGGGCTGCTCAAGCCCGTTGAGGCAGCGCAGCACGGTGGTTTTGCCCGAGCCGGAGGGACCGATCAGCGCGGTGACCTGCCCGGGATTGACTCTCAGGTCGATGGAGGAGAGCACTGTGTTCTCTCCAAAGGACTTTTGCAGACCAGTGACGTCCAGCAGCGGTTTACTTGGCGACATAGCGGTCCAGTCTCCTTTCCAACCTGACCTGCACCATGGACAGCAGCAGACAGATCACCCAGTACATAGCTGCTGCCTGAAGATACAGGGCCATGAACTCAAAGGACGACGCCGCGATCTGCTGCGCAACACGGAACATTTCGGTGACCAGAATCAGCGAAGCCAGTGAGGTGTCCTTCACCAAAGAGATGAAGGTGTTGGACAGCGGAGGCACAGAAACTCTGGCGGCCTGCGGCAGGATAATCCGACGCAGCGTCTGGGTCTGCGACATGCCGATGGTGTATCCGGCCTCCCACTGGCCTTTCGGCACGGAGAGAATCGCAGCACGAATGACCTCAGCGGCATAGCCGCCCACATTGAGGCTGAAGGCGATGATCGCGCTGGGCCACGGGTCAATGTTGACCCCAATGGATGGCAGCCCGAAGAAGATCACAAACAGCTGCACCAGCAGCGGGGTGCCGCGGATCACCGAGACATAGGCCCGTGCCACACCGGCGAGCACACGGTTTCTGCTGATGCGCATCAGCGCCACCACCAGGGCGATCGCCAGGCCGATCGAGAAGCTTGCCAGGGTCAGCGGAATGGTGCCTTTGATGGCCCCTTCGAGCATCGGCCAGAAGGAACTGGCCGCCAGTTCCCAGTCGATGGTCACGTCCAGGTTGCCTTTCCTCGAGTCGGGCGCGGATCTTGGTGCCGCACTGCGGGACTACTGAGAGACGTCAGCGCCGAAGTACTTTTCGCTGATCTCAGTCAGCGTACCCTCCTCGGCCAGCTCGGCCAGAGCCTCATCGAAGGCCTCGACCAACGTCTCACTGCCCTGCCGGAAGATGAAACCAGCATAGGAGTGGTCATCGGTTTCAGCCGCGATCTTGATGTTCTCGTTGTCCTCGGTGGTCTGGTAATCGAGGAAGGTGAGCTTGTCATTGATGGTCGCATCAACCCGGCCCTGCTCCAGCAGCGCCACAGCCTGAGCCCAGCCTTCGACACCTTCAACATTGGCACCGGACTCGGTTGCCAGCTCGTACCAGTTAGAGGTCAGGGACTGAGCGGTGGTCTTATCGTCGAGGTCATCGAAGCTGCTGATCTCATCATTATCGGCAAGGGTGACGATCACACCGTTGGAGACGGTGTAGGGCTCGGAGAAGAGGTAGTTCTGCTGACGCTCCTCGGTGATTGACACCTGGTTGGCGATGACGTCAAAGCGGCCGGCGTCCAGGCCGGCGAACATCGCGTCCCACTGGGTTTCCTGGAACTGGATATCGATGTCCAGCTTCTCACCCACGGCTTCGATGATCTCTACGTCATAGCCGGTCAGGTCACCGGAACCGCCCTCGTGGAAGGTGAAGGGACGGTAGGTTCCTTCGGTGCCCACCGTCAGACCGGATTCCTGGACCTGCTCCAGGCTCACGCCGCCGGAGGTCTCCTCTGCGGTGGGCTCGGCAGCCGGCTCCGCGGAGTCGTTACCGCAGGCAGCTAGAGCAAGTGCGGCGATACCAGTGACGGCGAGTACAGAATGACGGCGGAAGCTCATGGGTTTAGTGCTCTTTCTCAAGGACATGGAAGCGTGCAACGAGGGTGTACGCTAACACCCCGCAAGCTTCAGCGCGCACTTTTCGTTACGCCATAAGTCAAACCACCGAACGCCGCTATTAAATCCCCATCTCAGGAGGATTATCCGCTGGCGCCGGGACCTGTCGGCTTAGCTGATGCCGTAGGCGATCAGCGAGTTGGCCCAGTCCTCCACAGCCGGCCAGTCGCGGTAGTCAGCGTTATTGGGCTGCCGCGCTGCACGCAGTTGCAGCTTCTCCAGGAAGCTGAGCTTCTCAGCATCCAGGGCCCCGCGGAAGTAGGCGATCTCCCGATGCGGGAACTGCTTCAGCCGCTCGGTCAGTTCTGGGGCGAGCACCGGTCCTCCGCCAACGGCGAAGAGGAAAAGCGGCTTGCCCATCAGCTCTGTGCGGTGGGCCTCCAGGAACAGGGTTCCAGCGCCTAGCAGCTTCTGCCGGTAGACAGGCATGCCGACGACGACGTTATCGGTCTCGTAGAGCCACTTGCCCGCTTCCCCGACGTCCTTGACGTGTGCCTTGACGCCGCGGGCACTGAGCGTGGAGGCGATGCGCTCGCCGATCTCCGCCGTGGAACCGTGTTTGCTCGCGACTACGACCATGGTGGTCATGGATCTTTCACCTTTCGCCAGGGACTTCGGTGCTGGCCTCAGCTTATCGCGGATATCAGGTCTGAGGTGGTGAGTCTGCGCCGTCGGACCTTGCTGTGTCAGCGGCAGCCTCGGGTTCGGCCAGCATGCCGGGCTCGGTTTTTGCCACGACCCGGGTGCAGGTCAGATCGCCGGTGACGATCTGGGTCAGGCTCAAGTCCGTGCCGGTGACATTGGCAACGAAGACCGTGGCAGCGCCGACGTAGATAGCGGTGCCGTCTATGTTCACGTTCGAACCCAGTGGCAGGGTGAAGGAGTAGACACCCTTACGCACCCCTAGACGCTCGGCGGCCTGGATACCCACCGGCAGGGTGCCCCCGGAAGAACGGGTGACAAAGGCGGTCAGCATCGGTTCCGGTCTCGCCCACCACTACCGCGATCACGGCAATATCAGGGCCGAAGATCCAGCTTGGCCACCACGCCTAGCACCAGGGCTACGGCCAGTTTCAGATCAGTGAGATCCCTAGGTAACGGCGCCACAGTGAGGGCTTCTGGCTGCTGGCCTCAGTCATGAGAGACGAGGGTACCGGCGGGATGTTTCAGCTGAGTTTCCGTAACCCCACGTCTTCCTGGGAGCCTGCGGCGAAAGGTAGTTCTGCGCAAGCATGCAGCGCACTGATCCCCCGGCTCGTTCAATAGTGGGGACCTCCGCAGCAATAATCTGCGCCTTGGCTTCCAACTGCTGGAGCTGTGTGGCGGTAAAGCTGGCACGCGCCGTCGTCGACATCACCAGAACCGGTCCGTGGCGGCCCTGCAGCTGAAGCACATTGGCGGCGAAGCTTCGGATCTGCGTCTCGTTCAGTTCCACTACGGTGCGTCCCGAGCTGCGCAGTCGGTCCAGGACTGCGTCGCGCTCGTACCGGCTGTGGATCATCGAGCTGCCGATCACCGCTAGACCATGCTCAAGGTTGGCGCTGCCCACGCTGAGCATGACATTAGTGTGATAGACCGGTGTGCCGGTCTTGTCAGCGGCATGGAACAGTACGGGCTCGTACATGAACTCATTGCACCAGCGGAAGAACAGAGTCGCGGTAATACGCTGGGAATAGCACGCATAGGCGGTCCGGCTGGCGTGGTCCAGCACCATCGCTCCGGTACCTTCTAGATATGCGCCGTGCTCTTCGGCGCCGGAGAGGTCCAGCACCTCTGTGACGCGGTAGCGATCCTTCAGGTGCTCCACGATCTCCCTCCGGCGTTCGCCGCGCCGATTCGGGGCGAACATCGGATAGAGCACCAGCCGGCCATCGGCGTGCGTGCTGAACCAGTTATTGGGAAACACGCTGTCGGGCGTGACAGTTCCGGTGTCTTCGAAAAGTTCCACGCCGACGCCGGCCCGCTGAAGCTGCTCGGCGAGCCTGGAGACTTCCCCGTGGGCACGCTTGCCCACCAGCACCGGATCCTCGGTGATTTCCGCTCCAAAGGCGTTGTCCTGGGCGGTCACCGGGTTCGGCCTGAAGTGATGCGGCCGGACCATCACTACTCGGGCTGCCAGCTGCGGGTCTCCAGCTGCCTCGTACCCCTTCATGAGGGCCCTGGCAGAGGAGCCGCCGTCGTCGTTGGTCTGCTCGTATGCAACAACGCTGTGCCCAGCTCGCCCCATTCGGTGGTCCACAGCGGCCGACGGCGCGACCGGTGATGCCGCTGTCACAGTCACCGGCGGATGCGAGGTCAATGCCGGGGGCTCTGACATAGCTCAGCCCACCGGCTTCAGCGAGGTCACCAGGGAGAAGAGATCTTTGGGGTCCTCCGGGTCTGCAATGAGGTCGATACTGGTCTGCAGTGATGAACCAACGGTGTCATCACGCAGATAGCGCAGTGCCGAGAAGTCGGCGATGGCGAATCCGACGGAGTCGAAGAGAGTGATGTCTTCATCGTTGCGACGGCCCTGTTCGGCTCCGGTGAGCACCCGCCAGAACTCAATGACCGGGAAGTCCGCGGGCTTCTGCTGGATTTCGCCTTCGATGCGGGTCTGTTCCGGATACTCCACAAAGACCCGGGCCCGGTCCAGGATGCGGGAGTCTAGCTCGGTCTTGCCGGGACAATCGCCTCCTACGGCATTGATGTGGACGCCGGGGCGGACCTGGCGGTCTGCCAGGATGGTGTTGACAGCTTTGTCTGCAGTGCAGGTGGTGATGATGTCAGCACCGGTCACCGCATCATCAGCGTCGGTGGCAGTGGTGATCCGGAATCCGAGTGGTTCGAGATTGCGGCGCAGCTTGTAGATGGCATGCGGGTCGATGTCGAAGACGCGGAGTTCCTCGATGCCCAGGACGGCTCTGAAGGCCAGTGCCTGGAATTCTGCCTGGGATCCTGCGCCGATCATGGCCATCACCCTGGAATCCGCCCGCGCAAGGCGCTTGGCGGTCATGGCCGAGGTAGCAGCGGTGCGCAGTGCGGTCAGCAGAGTCATTTCGGCCAGAAAAGTCGGGTAGCCATTGTCCACGTCCGCTAGCACGCCGAATGCCGTGACAGTCTGGAACCCCCGCGCAGGGTTGGACGGGTGCCCGTTGACGTATTTGAAGCCGTAGGTCTCGTGATCTGAGGTGGGCATCAACTCGATCACCCCGAAGGGGGTGTGGCTGGCGATGCGCGGGATCTTGTCGAAGCTCTCCCAGCGGCTGAAGTCAGACTCGAGGTACTCGACCATGCCAGTCATGATGGGCTCTACGCCCCGGTTCTGGATCCACTGGACCATATGGGCGACGTCGACGAACTGAGTCATGGTTTCCTCCATCTTGAGACGGGCTGGGGCTGATGGAACCAACACTAGGAATATCGATGTGCGTGCAACAGAGCAGAAATGTCTGACTTTTGCCTAGTTCTTGAGCAGACCGATCAGCCGGTGGTGACAGATTGCCACGCGCCGGGATGCGGCGGAGCGGCCATGAGTGACGAACGACGATGACGGACGGGCGAGAGCATGGTGGCGCGGTCTTTCGGCTGCGGAGACGCGTCTGGTGCCTCAACGGAGGCGCGCTCGCTCGGCATGATCACCCAGAAACACCAAAGAGCGAAAAAACTCATCAAAACCCCTCGACCATCACGCTGAAGCATGGAATAATAGAACATAGATTCTATGTGGCGACAGTGCCGCAGGGCGAAACCCAAGTAAACAGCCAGGACGACAGCCACACAGGCGAGCGCGAAGCCAACCACGCAGACAGGTGCACGCAGGCATGTGCGCATAGGTATAAGGCCAGGCCGCAAGGCCGGCACAGGGACAGGGGTGATTACCATGGCAGCTTCTTCCACCAGCAGCGCCAGCAGTGCCCCTCCTATGCCTGAGCACCTGAGAGCCCTCGCCGGGGAACCAGAACTGTCTGCAGCCTGGGAGCAGCAGGTCGCTGCACGGCGAGCTGAAGCAGCCACCATCACCGCACTTCTTGACTACCGGCAACGGACTGCCACGCATTATGCCCAGGAACCCCTGGTCACCCGGTCTGAGGCAGACCGTGCCGCTGTTCGTGATGCCGCCCGGATCCTCGGGACCAGTGACCGCACCGCGACCACTGTCCTGAACACCACACAGGACGCTAAGCGCCTTCTCCCCCGCACGTGGGGAGCATTCTGTGAGGGTCTTATTAACCTGCCCCGGGTGCGGAAAACCGTCGACGCCGCCACCACCAGTAGCCTGCCTGATCACGTGCTGCGACAACTGGACCAGGCCGCGGCAGAACAAGCCCAACGCCGTAGTCTCTCAGAGTTTCATCACTGGCTCACCCGCTACATCGCCTCACTCGACCCAGAGGCCTACGCCAGGGCTTGTGAGAAAGAAACCCAGTCCCGGTTCGTGAGGTTTCAGCACCAGTCCCACGGGATGAGCTACCTCCAGGCCTACATCCCCACCTTGGAAGCTGCCGCTATTGAGAAGCGACTCAAAGCTGCGGCCCGCGGACTCGACCAGCACACCTCGAGCGGGGACACCGCGACTGAACACCGCCAGGCAGACCCTGGGGCCGCGGAACCAGGCATCGCACACGGCAACCCAGGACAGGGCAGCCCGACCGCAGCTCCAAAGGACGCCAGTGGCGCCCACTCCAGTACCACTGACGGCCCTACCTCCGATCCTCAAACTTCGGACCCCCGCACCACAGACCCCCGCACCACGGACCCACGCACCGGTGACCCTCGCACCCTTGCTCAGCGGGAAGCAGACCTCCTCACCGCATGGCTTCGCGATGGACGCGTCTATGACGCCGCGGTTGATGCCAAGATCATGATCATGATCCCCGAGGCCACCCTCACCGGTGACAGTGATGAGCCGGCGATGGCAGCAGATCGGTCATGGATGATCCCCGCCCACCAGGCCAGGAACCTCGCCGCAGACCCCGAAGCCAACCACCACTGGTACCAAGGCCATACCCGCAAGGATTCTAGGAACGCCGAGTATGACCTGCTCAGTGCTCGGTATATCGGCCGGTACCCACCAGAGCACCTACGCGACGCGCTGATCTTCCGGGACGGGACCTGCCAAGCCGATGGGTGCACCATCAGCGCTGAGCGCTGCGACATCGACCACCAAACCCCCTGGGAACACGGCGGAGAAACCACCGCCGACAACCTCTGGGCGTTATGCCGGCGTCATCACCGGATGAAATCCCACGGCTTCCTCCACCCACCGGATAAACAACAGCCCCACAACGCCGGGCCCAAGACCGAGCCCGAGCCCGAACCCGAACCACCGGGCCCAGCTCCGGGGCACCCGGCAAGACCAGACTTCATCTGGTCCGCGCCCATGCCCGTGCGCTATGACCTTGCTGCGTAATCGTGCGCGCCGGGCAGCAGTCCTGCTACGTCACCACTGAACTGAGCAGCAACGAGGTCTCACTGTTGAGAACTCCCTTCACGCCCCGCATGAGGCGAAGCACCCTGTCCAGATCGCGCAGATCCGTACAGCTGATTTCCGCCACCAGATCCCAGGCGCCGTTGGTGGTGTGCAAGGCGATGATCTCCGGCAAACCACGCAGTTCATCGATCGCCCGATCAGTATTGGTGCCTGCTACTTCGATAAACGAAATCGCTCGCACCCTGGAGAGATCCGCATCCTCCCGCACGCGCACGCTGAATCCCACGATCACCCCAGATGCAGTGAGCTTCTCGATACGGGAGGTGACAGTGGCACGGGAAACGCCCAACTGCTGGGCCAGCGATGAGATAGGCGCACGCCCATCCTTACGCAAGGCTGCTATCAGGCGACGGTCCAGGTCCGTGAGTCTCTCCATGAACAGAATGCTAACTCTCAGCGTTCAAAGCGACAGCTGATTGCACAAAAATATGCACCACGCACCTGTCCGCCGTACATCCATCCCTCTACTGTGGAGCCCATGGTTGAAACAGTCACCGACAGTGAGCAGACCGCCGAGAAGGCTGTTCCCGGCAGCCCGCTAGCCCAACGACCGCATCAGAGTGGACCGTTCGTAGGTTCTGAAGTTGGACGACTGCGCCAGGTGATCGTTCACCGTCCGGGAGTAGAGCTGCTGCGACTGACCCCCGAGACCAAGCACGATCTGCTTTTCGACGATTTGTTGTGGGTCCGACGCGCTCAGGAAGAACACGATCAGTTCTGCCACGTGCTTCGTGAAGCAGGGGCAGACGTCCTCTACCTCGATACGCTCCTGACTGAGACTCTTTCGGTGCCGCAGGCCCGCCAGTTTGTCCTCGACCACACCTTCGATGAGCGCCTCTTCGGCCCGGCCGCCGCCCCGCTGCTTCGGGAGCTGGCCGATTCAATGCCGCACGCCGACCTCGCAGAGTTAGTCATCAGCGGGCTCACCAAGCGGGAACTTCTGGAACTCACCGCTGAACCCCGGTCCGTGGTCATCCATGCCCTCGCGATGGATGACCTTGTGGTGGCTCCACTGCCGAACCACCTCTTCACCCGCGATGCCTCATGCTGGGTCTACGACGGTGTGGCTGTGAACTCCATGCAGAAGCCGGCCCGCACTCGGGAAGCCATCACCTATGAAGCAATCTATCGATGGCATCCCCGCTTCGCTTCTACGAGCTGGCAGCGCTGGTCTGACGGCCTCACAGACGGTCAGGCCACTGTAGAAGGTGGGGATGTGCTGGTTCTGGGCGACGGCGCAGTTCTGGTCGGGATGAGCGAACGCACCACCCCGCAGGGCGTGGAACGCCTGGCGAAGCGGCTCTTCGCCGAGGGTTCGGCTGACCGCGTGGTGGCACTGAGTATGCCCAAGTCACGCGAGTTCATGCACTTAGACACGGTGATGACCATGGTGGATGAACGGTCCTTCATCGAATACGCAGGACTTGGGACACTGCCGTCCTACACCATCACTCCACGCGAGAATGGCGTAGACCCAGAGCTGAAAATCCAGGACCACCCGCCAGAACGCATGCACGCCGCAATTGCCGATGCGCTGGGACTCGATCACCTGCGCATCCTCACTCCGGAGCAGGACCTGCACTCCGCGGCCCGGGAACAGTGGGATGACGGCTGTAACGCCCTGGCACTTGAACCCGGTGTGGTCATCACCTATGACCGGACACCCACCTCCAACGCCTTTCTGCGCGATTCAGGGATTGAAGTCCATGAAGTTCCAGGCGCAGAACTCGGTCGAGGTCGAGGTGGCCCCCGCTGCATGAGTTGTCCCACCCAACGCGACCCGGTGTAACCCGACTCACCGGCTGCTGCTAACCCCGCGATGGGCTACCGGGCTCATCCCCTGTGTTCCTGCTCACCCTCTGTGTCCTGCTCGCCCTCGCTGCCCGGGATCTCTTCCTGCGATGCGACATACCGCAGCACCATAAAGGCAGCGAGTCCAGCCAGCATGAGGTAGATCAACAAACGTGCCAGCACATCACCCTCGTTGCGCCAGAGGTCAGCGAGGAACGCCAGCGTGACAGCCGAGTGAATTCCCGTCCAGAACCGCGGAAGACGGGGGGCGCTGCCGCCCCTGCCCTTCGACTGACATGGACGTCTACCTCACACCGCGGAGGTCCAGGTGAAGCTCGGAGTCTCCCCCCTCTTCCAGCGTGACCGGGATGCCCCAGTCCTGCTGGTACAGGTGGCAGGCAGCGTGCATGGGGATCTCCTCACCCGGTGCACCGTCGCATGCCGCAGCTCGGGCAGTGATATGCAGAACCCCTGCAGAAATCTCAGAGTTCAGCTGCAAAGTGCGCTGCAGCCCCACAGAGGTGCCCGATCCCTCCATCAACAGTTCAGCTGGAGTCGATGAAACCTGCAGCTGGGTGGGATCTCCCCACCGGTCATCGAGCTTCTGGCCGGTAGGTGCTGAGAAGCCCACGCTGAGCTGCACCTGGCCCGGAGCAACTGCTGTGGCCGGACGCTGCGTCTGCGCAGCACCCTCATCCACAGACAGGTACTCCTCCGGCACCGCGATGCGTACCAGTTGGTGGGCGTTGGTCTCCACTACTAAGAGGGTTGTACCGTCCGCGTCCAGCAGCACATCTGATGGTTCTTTCAGCCCGCGTGCCACGGTGGACACCTGCGCCGGCACAGTGCTGCCATCAGCAGCCAGGTGCTCCGCCTGGTACCTGCGGATGGCGCCGTTATAGGTATCAGCTACCAGGACTGATCCGTCCGGAAGTGCGGTGACACCCAGTGGGTGCTGCAGTCGGGCCTGAGCAGGATCCCCGTCACGGAAACCGAAGTCAAAGAGTCCTTCACCGACCACAGTCTCCACTGCCGGTGCCTCTGGAGACTGGCTCACTCGCAGCACCCGAAGGCTCGAAGTCTCAGAATCAGCAATCCATATATCACCGGCGGCGTCCTCGGTCAGCCCGGAGGTCTGCGCGAACCAGGACTCCCCCGCCTCGCCGTCGACAAGACCTTCAAGGCCAGTGCCTGCGTACACCGCCAGCTCACCAGTCAACGGATCAAAGCTGAAGATCTGGTGAGTACCGGCCATGGCCACAATGACCCGGCCGGTGGTATCGCTCCAGAGCACATCCCAGGGGGAGGACAGCGAGACGTTCAACGGATCGGTTCCCAAGGAACCGACGACGACGTCGCTGCGGGTCCGCTCAGCATCCAACAGTCGCTGCACACCGTTTCCAGCCAGCGTGGTGACGTCACCGGTAGTCACGTTGATTCCGCGAAGCCGGTGGTTGACCGTATCGGCCACCACAATGTCATAGCCGACTTCGGCAGCCAGCTTCTCCGGCAGCAGCGCCAGGCCCTGGGGCTCATTGAACTGCGCGGACTCGGGCCCGCCGTCACCGTAGCCTTTCTCACCAGTTCCCCAGGAACGGGTGACCGTCTCCAGATCACCGGCCAGCTCCACAATACGGTGATGTCCGGTGTCGGCTACCAGGAATCGGCCAGGGGCGTCGTCGTCGGCACCCAGAGTCCGGTTCACCGGCACAGCTTTGCTGGGGAAGCGCAGGGTCCGAGAGACCGGCTCGGGTGCGACATAGGGTCCGTCACCGCGATGCAGTGTGCCCTTCGCCTCATGTTCAGCCGCGAGCTCCTCCACCAGTGAGGTCAGACCCGCCACATGGCCCTCACCGGAGAGAGAAGCGGCAATGTAGCCCTCGGGGTCGATGACCACCAATGTGGGCCAGGCCCGGGCGGAGTAATTCTGCCAGGTGACCAGCTCAGGGTCATCCAGGACAGGGTGTTCGATCTCGTAGCGCTCCACCGCAGCGGCCAGCGCATCGGGGTCAGCCTCATGCTCAAACTTCGGCGAGTGCACGCCCACGGTGACCAGCACATCGTGGAAACGCTCCTCCAGCGGACGCAGTTCGTCCAGCACATGGAGGCAGTTGATGCAGCAGAAGGTCCAGAAATCGAGAATGACGATTTTGCCGCGCAGGTCCTCGAGGGTGACCTGCTTACCTCCGGTGTTCAGCCAGCCTCGGCCGATCAGCTCCGAAGCCCGCACACGTGCGCTGCGCTGGATAGTCTCAGTCATACTTTCCCCCAACGTGTCATCGTCCTAGGTTGTTCCGCTGGTTCATCGCAGCAAACATCTGGTTGTAGTCTTCCAGCTCGGCGTCCCCACTGCGGTCAGCCTCACGGTCCAGGCGCTTGCTCTCTCGGGTGTCGTCTTTGGACCACTGCACCGCAGCGATGACGCCCATCAGCACCGCCGGAATCTCGCCGAGTCCCCACATCAGTTCACCGCCGCGTCGCTGGTCCATCAGCGCTGGGAACCAGCCATGGCCCATATTGCCGAACCAGGCGGCCTGAATCAGCTCCTCAGAACCGGAGATCACTACCGCCAGGAACGCATGGAAGACCATAGTTGCCAGCAGGATGATGACTCTGAGGAAATGCGGCGGGCGGCTGGGCAGCGGGTCTCTGCCGATCAATACCAGTGCGAAGATGTAGCCGGTGAGTAAGAAATGCACCGTCATGAAGACGTGCCCCAGGTGATATTCCAGCGACCATCCGAAGACCGGCGTGTAGTAGAACAACACGATCGAGCCGCCGAAGTTCACTGCTGCCACCACCGGGTGAGTCACCAGCTTGGACCATTTCGAATGCACCAGCCACAGGATCCACTCGCGGGCACCGCGAGTGCCGTCTGAGCGAGGTGTCAGGGCGCGCATGGCCAGCGTGACCGGAGAGCCGAGCACCAGGAATATCGGCACCACCATGGTCAACGTCATGTGCTGGACCATGTGGCCAGAGAACAGCACCATCCCATAGACGGCGGGTCCACCGGAGGTGACCCAGAAGAGGATCAGCAGCCCGAAGAGCCAAGCGGCTGCACGCGGCAGCGGCCAGCGGATACCGCGGCGTCGCACCTGGACAGTAGCCCGGACGTACCAGACGGCGAGGAAGATGATGACCGCCAGCCACAGCCAATCAATGCGCCACTGGGTGAAGTAGTTCGCCAGTTCAGGAGAGGGAGGCAGCGGGTAGCCGGTGAGAATACGCGCCGGCGTGGCATCTGGTGGCAGGTCCTCGGAAACCGGCGGTGGGGTCCGGCCCAGCACCGCGCTGATGCCGATCACCGCAGTCATGATGGCGGCCTCCACCAAGATCAGCTGCCATAGCAGCCGTGATGTTGTGTAGCTGGTAGAGACCTCGGAGCCCTCACCGCGCGGAGCGCCAGCTCCAGTATGCGGTCCGGCCAGTCGTGGGATGATCCAGGCTCGGTGCATCCAGCCGATGGCCGCCAGCATCACAGTGGCCGCTGCCTTCAGCACTAGCAGCAGACCATATGGGGTATTCACCAGCTGCTGCAGGTTCTCAATGCGTAAGTCCGCATTGACCACTCCCGAGGCCGCCACCGTGACCAGCGCCAGCCCCGCCAGCACCGAGTACCGACGAAGCAGAGTACCCAGGATCTGGGGACCGCCCTGATCGCGGGCGGTCAGCTCCTGCGCAGTGCGCGCAATCTGCGGGGCAAGCAGGGCAAGCACCAGCAGGCCCCCCACCCAGACCACCACGCCCAGCAGGTGCAGTCCCAGAGAGTTCACAGCTGCAGTGTGATCATCTCCAGAGGCCGAATGCCCCACCATGGCCATGGGAACAATGGCGCCCAACCCTAGTACCGCGGTGAAGCCAAGCCCGGCCGGGTTGCGCACTGCCGCCACCAGTGTGGAGAACAGTGCTGCGATCAGCACGATGCTCAGCCAAGCCTGGCCGGTCGCGATGTTGACCGCGTAGTCGAAGAAACCGGCAGAGAAGCCCTCGCCAGCTGAAACCGGCAGGCCGGCCAAGGCCGAGAAAGAGAGCACCAGCACCGCTAGTGCCGCCATCGTCCAAACGACCGAGGCAGACTGGGCGATCAGCACGGCCCGAGAGAACAACGGGTGCTCCTGGCCCGCCCAGCGTTTCTGTCGCTGTCTAGGACCTGTGCGGGCCGGAATCGCGACGGCGGCAAGGATCGCCGCGCTGACCGCCACCGCCATGGAGATGTGGTGGACATAACGCGCCACCGGCAGCCCCCACTGAGTCAGCAGGCCGGGATTGGAAATCACCCCGGAACGGCCCATACCAGTAAGCACCGCAGCCAGGATCAACGCCGCCAAACCAGTAGCGAGCGTCAGCGCGGTCAGCGGAAGCGGCGCCGCCCAGAGGGCCCGCCGCGAAGAAGTCTGAGTTGTCACCGGGCTTCGTCTCCCGGCCGGTGGTCCTCAGCGTCGTCCTCAGCATCGGACTGCCCGGGGCCCAGATTCTCGGAACCCGGCCCCTCGTGGTCCTTGTGCCAGGATTCTGACTGCTTGAGCTTCTGGCGCATCAGAATCAGGACAAGGACGACCACCGCGAAGGCTCCGGCGGCGAAAACGATCGGTGCCCAGGTCGGCGCGTCCGCGGCCATCGCCCCCACTTGGGAGACTGCGGTGAGCGGGAGAGGGAGGGGGCCAGATGCCATACCAGAATTCTACGCCCGGTAGAACTGGGGCGCACCCCACGTGACACCAGACGACGACGGCTCCTGACCCATTACAGGTCAGGAGCCGTCGTCGTATTCGGGGCTAGCGTGATGCTAGCCGAGCGTGAAAGCTCACTTGCCGGAAGCGGCAGCCTTCAGCTTGGAGCCTGCGGAAAGCTTCACGGAGTAACCAGCGGGGATCTGGATGGTCTCGCCGGTCTGGGGGTTGCGGCCGGTACGAGCGGCACGCTCGGTGCGCTCCACGGACAGCCAACCGGGGATGGAGACCTTCTCGCCCTTGGAGACCTGCTCGGTGAAGACCTCGAAGACGGCATCCAGCACGCCGTTGACGGCGGCCTGGGAGTTGCCGGACTTCTCGGCGACGGCTGCGACGAGCTCGCTGCGGTTCAGTGCCATAACTGTGTCCTCCTGGACTGTTCTATGAGTTCCCATTGGTCCGGAAAATCCGCGGATTTCCGCGGATCGGGAGGCCCTTTGGGCTTTCAGAAAGGCAACTTACCACGCAGCGGGGGTCAAACCCGCATGAAATCGGGCGTGTACAGCGTGTTGGGGCCGTCATTCCGCTGCCAGCGGACCGTTGAGGCGCTCTTCGCCTGTTCCTGCAGCCCTCTGTGTTTCCGGCGGGGCCCGTGCGCGCAAACAAAAAGCGGGGCCTCCCGAAGGAGACCCCGCTTATGCTGCTTCAGCGGCTTAGGCCAGCATCACCAAGAGGACTTAGTAATGCCCGGCAGCTCACCCTTGTGAGCCATCTCGCGGAAACGGATACGCGAAATACCGAACTTCTGGAAGGTACCGCGGGGGCGACCATCGATGCTGTCGCGGTTGCGGACGCGGACCGGGGAAGCGTCGCGGGGCAGCTTCTGCAGGCCCACGCGAGCTGCCTCGCGCTCTTCGTCAGATGCGTTGGGATCAACGAGGGTCTTCTTCAGCTGGGCGCGCTTCTCGGCGTAACGCTCAACGATGACCTTGCGCTGCTCGTTCTTTGCGATCTTGGACTTCTTAGCCATGATCAGCGCTCCTCTCGGAAGTCGACGTGCTTGCGGACCACGGGGTCGTACTTCTTGAGCACGATGCGGTCGGGGTTATTGCGACGGTTCTTACGGGTCACGTAGGTGAACCCGGTGCCGGCGGTCGACTTCAGCTTGATGATGGGACGTACGTCCTTATCTTTTGCCATTAGATCT
The DNA here is from genome assembly GCF_000455245.1 of Nesterenkonia massiliensis. GTDB lineage: Bacteria > Actinomycetota > Actinomycetes > Actinomycetales > Micrococcaceae > Nesterenkonia > Nesterenkonia rhizosphaerae. The sequence goes on from NZ_HG005165.1 coordinate 605,351, forward strand.
TCTCACCACGCTTCAGAAGGTCGGCGACGACGGCGTCGATACCGCGCACGTCGATGGTCTTGATGCCCTTAACGGACAGGTTCAGGGTCACTTTACGACCCAGCGAAGGCACCCAGTAGGTCTTCTTCTGGATGTTCGGGTCGAACCGGCGCTTGGTGCGGCGGTGCGAGTGGGAGATCTGGTTGCCGAACTGCGGCGTCACTCCCGTCACCTGGCAACGTGCTGCCATGATCACTCCTCTTAACTATCAGTACGTAGATGTAACGGGCGGTACCCGCGAACACGCTCTTCTGCACAGCAGACTGTGAAGGACGCAATCGTTGAGCCGAGTCCCGCCACCTTTGAATCACCGTGACGTACGAGGACGACCAGGCTGGGTGAGATCCAACCGAAGTGCCTTGACGGTGTTGTCTGTGGTGCGCTGGAATCCAGGCTTCACAGGGCTGGACTGTTTTCCGGAGCCGAACCCGTTTCCGGGCACAGCACAGTTCAGCTTGCGACTGTCAATGGTATCCCGGCTGATCGCATTCGGCAAAGCCGGTGCTGCGACGATTCTCCTGAGATGATCATGCAGTGACCGTTGCCCCTGCCTCCGCCGCTGCTGAGGACAAACCAGCTGCGCCCCTGCTCCCTGTGGCCGCGATTGTGACAACTGTGCTGATGTGGGCCTCCACCTTCGTCATTATGCGTGCGGCGGCAGTGGACATCTCCCCTGGTCCGTTGGCTCTGATCAGGCTCTTCGCGGGATCCCTCACCCTGTCAGCCCTGGTGCTGATTTCCCGGCGGGGCCGCCCGAAGATGCCAGGTCCGCGCGGGCTGCTGCTGACAGCGGCTTTCGGCGTGATCTGGTTCGCGGTGTACACCTTGGCCTTTAACTGGGCAGGTCATTTCCTGGATGCCGGGACTGTGGCGATGGTGGTCAACCTGGCACCGCTGATGGTGGGTGTGGCCGCCGTCGTCGTTTTTAAGGAGGCCTTCCCGCGCCGGCTCTTCCTGGGAATGCTGGTTTCGCTCTCCGGTATCGGGTTCATCACCGCAGCTGGCAGCACCGGCCAGCTCGCCGTCGCCGGGCTGCTCATCGGCTTCGCTGCAGCTGTGCTGTATGCCGCTGGCATGATGGTGCAGAAGCTGGCACTGCAGCACACCGACCCACTCACCGCCACCTGGCTGGGTTGCACTTCCGGCCTGCTGGCACTTCTACCCTTCCTTCCGCAGACCTTCTCCGAGCTGGGCTGGACCGGCAGCGGCGATGGCATCAGCACCGCAACCCTGCTGGGCGCGGTGTATATGGGCATTGGCCCCACTGCGCTGGGCTTCTGGTTCTGGGGCTACGCCATGACCCGGTTCCCCACCGGTCGTGTTGCCTCAGCCACCCTCACGGTCCCCGCCGTCGTCGTCGTGATGTCCTGGCTGACCCTGGGCGAAGTCCCGCCGCCGCTGGCTATTACCGGCGGCGCGATCTGCCTCACCGGCGTGGCACTGGCCCAGTGGAGACCGCGACGCAGGAATCAGCTCCGAGCCGGCGCTTAACCCTCAGCCTGGCTGGTGGCCTGCTCGTGGACCACCGCTGACTCATGTTCCTGGGCAGCTTCGCGGACCTTTTCCACAAACCAGCTCGCCAGTGTTGCGGTGATCGAACCGATGAGGCCGAGGCCTGCAATCATCAGGCCCACTGCGATCCATCGTCCAAGATCAGTCACCGGATAGTGATCGCCATACCCGACCGTGGTGATAGTGACCACAGCCCACCAGGTGGCGTCGCCGAAGCTGGTGATGTTGGCCTCCGGGTGGTTCTGTTCGGCATCAAGGATGGCCAGCGCCGCGATGAGCACCAGCAGACCGGAGGTAAACCCCACGTACAGGGTGATCTTCCCGCGGAGGACCGCCCCGGCGGAGCGCTGCAGCACCGAAAGCAGCGTGACCAGGCGCAGCAGTCGCAGTGGACGCAGAAAGGGCAGCACCACAATGGCCAGCTCATGCAGATGGGTCAGGAACCAGCGCCCGGTATGCGGAACCAGAATGAGCGAGATGACGTAATGCAGGGCAAAGAGCACCCAGATCGCATTCATCAGCACCTCGGGCCAGTCAGTATCCGAAGGCCGCAGGTTACCGATCACCACATAGGCATAGACCCCTAGGAAAACTAGGGAGATGATCGCCATGGGCCACTCGGTACCGCGGTTCCAGCGGTCAAAACCAACTTGATTGTTGAAGATCTTCCCCATGCCCTCGAGCCTAGCCCGCGCCTGACGAGCTTAGGCCTCAGGCCGGAACCGGGCGGGTAAAGCGCTCTCCTGACGCGATTTCGAAAGCCCGGGCCGCTCGCAGCACCAGACGGTCCTGGGTGCGGGCCCCGACGATCTGCAGCCCCACCGGCAAGCCGCTGGAGGTCAGTCCACAGGGCACCGAGACCGCCGGCTGCTGAGTCATATTGAACGGATAGGTATACGGCGTCCATGAGGTCCACAGGTCAGCTTTCCACCCTGAAGGGGCCTGTCGAGCACAGTCGAAGGCCGGAATCGGCATGGTCGGTGTCACCAATAGGTCATATTCCTCATGGAATGCTCCCATCAGCACCCCCATTGACATCCGCACGGCGGTAGCGTCGAGATAATCGCTGGCTGTGGCGCCGCGGTATTGTTCGATTCTGGCACGCAGCCCCGGGTCAATCTCACCCAGCGCATCGGGACCGTATACCTCAAGCACCTTCGCCGCACCGGTGAACCACAGCACGTGGAAAGCCTCTACAGGGTCCTCAAAACCGGGGTCCACCTGATCAACGACGGCGCCAGCCTCCTCGAACAGTCCCACCGCCTCTGTCACCACCTGCTCCACCTCCGGGTGGTTCTCCCCGAAGCCCAGTGCGGGCGAATAGGCGATGCGCAGTCCCGCCACCCCATCCCCGAGCCCGTCGGTGAAAGATGACCGTGGGGTGGGCAGCGCCGACCAGTCCCGGGAGTCAAAGCCGGCGATGATATCCAGCAGCAGGGCTGCGTCGGTGACAGTCCGCGTCATGGGTCCGGCGTGAGCCAGGGTTCCAAACGGTGAGGAGGGGAACATCGGCACAGTGCCATAAGTGGGTTTGATGGCTACTGTCCCGGTGAAGGAGGCCGGAATCCTGACTGAGCCGCCGCCGTCGGTACCCACTGACCAGGGGCCCATTCCCGCGCTCACCGCTGCAGCGGATCCGCCAGATGACCCGCCGGCGTGGAGAGTGGGGTTCCAGGGATTCGAGGTGGCGCCGTTGCGCGGACAGTCCGTCACTCCCTTCCACGCGAATTCCGGTGTGGCTGTTTTGCCCAGCAGTACCGCACCAGTCTCCCGCAGTCTGGCAACGCACGGGGCGTCGAACTCCCAGGGGCCTGCCTCGTCGATCAGTTTGCTTCCACGCAGGGTTGGCCACCCGGTGGTGGGGAAGATGTCTTTGATCGAGGTCGGGACGCCGTCGCCTGGTCCCAGGGTCTCCCCACTGCGCCAACGGGCCGCGGACGCCTCCGCAGCCGTGAGAGCAGTTTGTTCGTCTACCAGGACGAAGGCGTTGAGGTCACCGTCGCGTTGGGCGATACGGTCAAGGGCAGCCTGGGTGGCGTCCACCGGAGTGAATTCTCCGTGCGCATAGCCGCTGAGCAACTCTGCTGCGCTGAGCTCCGCAAGGTCCGTCATGGGCTTCCCTCCCCTTTCGCCGCCGGGAACCGACAGTCGCTAGTGACGCGGCACGTAGCCCTTGGTCTTATCCACCACATTGAACAACTGATCCCCCGCCAGCCACCTGCGGGCATTGGCCAGGAACTGATCCGCCAGTGCTTCTTTCCAACCGAGCACGTCACCTGACATGTGGGAGCTGATCATCACGTTCTCCAGCTCCCATAGGGGCGAGTCCTGCGGCAGCGGTTCTTCGGCAAAGACGTCCAGCGAAGCGAAACCGAGTGGCCCCCCGCGCAGCGCCTTGGCGAGTTCCTCCTCATTGACCGACGCGCCGCGGCCGATATTGATCAAATGCGCTCCGGGCTTGGCCGCCGCCAGGGTCACCGGACCGATCAGCCCTTCCGTGGCGGGAGTGAGCGGGGCGGCATTGACGATGATGTCGGCTTCACCCACATGGTCCTCCAAGGAGCCAGAAGGCACGACGACGCCGAAATCCTCATCACTGTCCCGGCCAGTGCGGCCGGCGCCGATGACCTCGATCCCCACTGCGCTGAACAACCTGGCAATCTCCCGGGCGATGGCACCGGTGCCGATGATGACCGCTTGTGCGCCCTCAGCACGCTTGGTCTCCCGATGATCCCAGCGCTTCTGCGTCTTGTTCCGATAATTTCCAGTAAAGTCCTTGGCTTCAGCCAGCACCGCCCCGAGCACCCACTCTGCGATGGGCCGATCAAAGATGCCCTGGGCGTTGGTCACAGTGACCGAAGAGTCGGCGAGCTCATCAAAAAGCAGGGTGTCCACCCCGGCGGCAGCGACGTGGATCCACTGAAGCGAATCGGCATGCGGCCAGGCTTGCTGCACTGCCTCGGAGAAGAAGTCCCAGAGGAATAGCACGTGGCTGCCGCTGATGTCCTCAGCCAGATGCTCCGGGTCGGTGATGCGGATCTGGGCCTGCTCGCGCAGTGAGTCCAGCCCCGGAGGGGTACGCAGCTCGACGTCGGGATCAGTAGGGCAAAGCACGGTGATCACCGGATGGGGCTCTGACATGTTGCTACACTAGGGAAGCCCTGCGAAGATTGTCAACAATCCTCACAGTGCTACCGCGCTATCGACCACCCTTGTTGCCTACGGAGTTTTCATGTCTGCCACCTCGTTCCAGCGGGTCCACCGGGAATCCACTGCCGGACTGATTACCCGCCAACTGCGCGAGGGAATTATGTACGGCAGCCTGGCTCCGGGGACCCAGCTCTCGGAAGTGACCCTTGCCGCACAATTCGGCGTCAGTCGCGGCCCACTCAGAGAGGCGATGCAGCGGCTGGTGCAAGAAGGACTAGTGCGCAGTGAGCCCAACAGAGGTCTTTTTGTCAAAGAACTGGACGAGGATGAGATTCGTGATCTCTACACTGCCCGCACTGCCATCGAAACCTCCTGCGGGCGACTGATCATTCGCGCCGGGCTCGATAATCCAGAGCGCACTGAAGCAGCAGCGAATGACCTGCGAGAGGCCTGCACCGCCATGCAGACAGAGGCTGAGGCAGGCGACCTGGAGAAACTCTCCGATGCCGATCTGCATTTCCACGAGACACTTGTCGCGTCCTCCGGCAGCCCCCGCCTGCAACGGATGCATGAAACCCTCATGGTCGAAACTCGCATGTGTCTCACCGCACTGGAGGGCACCTATCGCGACCCGGAGGATCAGGTTCACGAACACCGACTGATCGCCGAGGCAATCACAGAGAACAATGACGCAGCACTGGTCGAAGCAGTGGAGTCGCATATGAAAGAAGCGCTCGACCGCCTCATCCGCCCGCTGGCCTAGGTTCGGGAGCGGTGCGCCCCACGCGAGATGGTGTCAGAATCCGGTGTGCGGGGCGGGCCGGCGCGCGGCCGGCAGCGCGGACTCCCGTCGCCAGCGCTGGAGCTCTTCGCTGACTTCGAAGTCAGCCGGCGCCGGATGCCCAATCTCTTGAGCCATCTGCAGGATGTCCTCGTTACTGACTGGCCCTGCCTCCCCGATGAACCGACCGGCCACGAAGGCCCGAACATAGATTTCCCCGTCCACCACCACGCGGTGCTCGATGTAGAAGCAGCGATCATCTATTCCGATGATCTTGCTGAAGATCTGGAACTTGGTCCAGAAGTTCACTGATTTTCTGAATGTGACCTGCTCGGCCTGCACCACGGGGTGCCAGCCGCGCTGCCGGGTTGCCTTCCACAGTCCCGATCTGGCCATCAGGTCATAGCGCCCCAGATCAAAGAGCGAAAAGTACTGACCGTTGTTGATATGCATCAGCATATCGACATCCGTGGGCAGCGCTCTGAGGGTGATCTCTGTGGACTCCCAGGGAGAGACGCGGGGGCGTCGTCGGGCTTTGAGCAGGATCAGCAGAGTTCGGAAGATCACATTCATAGCCACATGCTATGTGACTGACCGGTAACATGAAAGGCGGCAATCTGACCAGAGGCCCGCGCCCCGGTGAAAGCCTCTGCCACAGACCCAGGCACCGCCTGAGCTGCAAGTGAAGTCCTTGACTCTATGGCGGGGACACTGACATGGAGTTAGGCTGACCGCATGGAGTTCAGGTATCTCGGCAACAGCGGTCTCAAGATCTCAGAAATCACCTACGGCAACTGGCTGACCCACGGCGCGCAAGTCGAGCAGGATGTCGCCACGCAGTGCGTCCATGCCGCGCTCGAGGCAGGCATCACCACCTTCGACACTGCTGATGTCTATGCCAACACCGTGGCCGAGCAGGTCCTCGGCGACGCCCTGAAGGGCCAGCGCCGCGAGTCCCTGGAGATCTTCACCAAGGTCTACTTCCCCACTGGCCCCAAGGGCCACAATGACACCGGCCTGAGCCGCAAGCACATCATGGAGTCCATCAACGGATCCCTGCAGCGCTTGGGCACCGATTATGTGGACCTCTACCAAGCTCACCGCTATGACTTCGAGACTCCGCTGGAAGAGACCATGCAGGCCTTCGCCGATGTTGTCCGGCAGGGCAAGGCGCTCTACATCGGCGTCTCCGAGTGGAACGCCGAACAGCTGCGCGCCGGTCACGCGCTGGCCAAGGAACTGGGCATTCGGCTGATTTCCAACCAGCCGCAGTACAACATGCTCTGGCGAGTCATCGAGCCCGAGGTCATCCCTGCCTCTGAGGAGCTGGGCATCAGCCAGATCGTGTGGTCCCCCATCGCTCAGGGCGTGCTCACCGGCAAATACCTGCCGGGCCAGCCCTGGCCAGAGGGCTCCCGTGCTGCAGATAAGGACGGCGGTGCGCAGTTCATTGAGAAGTACCTCACCGAGGAGATCCTGACTGCGGTACAGAAGCTGAAGCCCATTGCCGAGGACCATGGCCTCACCTTGGCCCAGCTGGCCATCGCCTGGGTGCTGCAGAACCCGAATGTTGCGTCCGCCCTAGTCGGGGCTTCACGTCCCGAGCAGATTGCTTCGAATGTTGCCGCAGCAGGTGTCGAGCTGGATGGTTCCACCATGGAGGCCATTGATGCGGTGGTCGGTCATCTGGCCCAGGACGACCCCGCTCTGACCAAGTCTCCGCCGGCGCGACTGGCCTAGGCACTTTGCACTGCTGCCCTGACGTAAACTTGTCACCGTGGCTGCCCCTATCCAACGCACTGCCGCCTGCTGCGCGCTGATCAGCGCGCTGGTCCTAGGCGCCCCTGCTGCGGCTCTTGCTGCCCCGGAAGATACTTCTTCCGCGGCCGCTCTGACTGCTGATCCCTCGCCCACCGCTGAGGAGGAAGAAGGCGAGGACACTCAGGAGTCGACTGAGCCGACACCGGATCCAGGTACGACGGACGAGCCGACCACATCGCCGCTTCCTGAGGAGGACGAGGACGACGACGCCACTGAGCCACCGGAAGAGCCGTCTCCTGAACCGCCGCCGCTGAATATCCAATGCTCCAACTCAAGCGTGCCTCCCGGCGCGTCGGTCTCCGTCTTCATCAGTGCGCCTCCGGGAACCTCCTTGGCATTGGGCTCTACTAGTTCGCAGCTGGGTGGCAGTGTCAGCCTCAGCGGCAATGAAGTGACCTACACCGCGCCGTCGAGCTATGTGGGCACCGGACAGGACTTCTTCACTGTTGAAGGCACCAACTCGCAGGACCAGCGAGATACGTGCCAGATTCTCTTCACCGTCTACGGAGAGACACCGAGCCCTACTCCCCCCGGATCTCCTGACCCGGATGAGGGTGCCACCAGCCCGCCGCAGTCCCCCGAGCTGACTCCTACACCAAGTACCACTCCGCCTGCTACCGAGCAGCCTGCCACCGAACAGCCCGGAACCGCGGCTCCGCCAGAGCCGCCGAGTGTCGATGGCCAGCCCACCGCTGTACCGACGAGTGTGCCGGGCGCCCCGTCACCTAGCCAAGGGCCAGAGAGGCCCAGCATTCTCCTCCCTGTTCCAGGTATCCCGATGCTGCCCTGGCTGCCGGGAGCTGGCGTTGAGCCCACAGCTTCTGCCACACCTGGAGAGACGCCAGAGAGCGAGCTCCCAGAGTCTGATACTGACTCTGAAGATGAGGGTGATGATCTGGCACTGACAGGTATGGACGCTCAGGCGGCAGCCGCGTTAACGATTGTGGCGCTGCTGATCATCGGGCTCGGTGTCGGTTCGCTGACCCTCTCCCGGCGTCTGCACGGATGAGCCGACGCCGATTCGGCAGGTGCGTCAGACCCTTTTAGCCTGCTGATCCGGTGGGATCCTCCTGGACCACAGCAGGCCGAAGCACATACCCGGCGCCGCGGACGGTATGAATCATGCGCGGCATATCGGCCTCGATCTTCTTGCGCACATAGCTGATGTAGAGCTCGACAATATTGGCCTGACCCGCGAAGTCGTACTCCCAGACTTGCTGGAGAATCTCCGCCTTGGGCAGGACTGTGCGTGCATGCCGCATCAAGAGTCGAAGCAGCCGGAACTCAGTATCCGAGAGATCAATATCCCGGCCTGCCCGGGTCACCGTGCGGGTCGTGGTATCCAGTTCGAGGTCCCCTACCACCAGACGTTCTCCCTCGCGCCGCTCCGGGAGCCTCCCGCTGAGCAGATGCAGCCGACGTAGGGCTTCAGCTACGCCCACCGTGCCGGTCATATGGTCATCAGCGCTGGTACACAGTTGCAGAACCTCGGCATCCTCGGCCTCCGCATCGAACCAGAACAGCGCAACCAAGTCCGGTCGCGCACTCCGGATTCCGGATAGAGCCTCCTGCAGGTCACTGACGCGACGTGAGGTTCGGCCATCAGCCACCAGGAGGTTCACTCCCTCCTCCTCCGCTATGCCTAATCCGGCAGATCCACTGGGGGCGCTGAGGACTTTGACGTCCAGGGCACGCAGCCTCCGGGCCAGTTCATTGGAAGCCGGCGAAGGTCCAGCCAGGATCAGCACGGGTGAGGAGATGCGCAGCAGCGGCTGCGCTGCCGATGCTTCGGCACTCTCCATACGTCCTCCCACCCCGCGAAACCCTGTCAACAGATCATATACAGCTCAGGCTCAGTTAGCCCCGCCGGAGAGGAAAATGCGGATCTCAGAACAGGAAATGTATCACCGCTGCCAAGACAAAAACGGATACCGCAGTCCCCGCCAGAGCAAACTCCACGAGGATGCCCAGTCCCATAGCGCGCAGTGCCTTAAGGCTCGCAGCGCCTGCGGCTCGGAAGTCATAGTCCCGGCGTACCGCCTCAGCGCCAAAGAGCCCTGCAGCAAATCCGATAAAGAGCCCCAAAGGTGGCAGCAGGATCATCCCGACCAATGCGACCACTACCGCGATGAGGATAGGGCCGCGCGGTATCCCTTCGCGATGCAGAGCACGACCTGTCAGCACCGTTGAAGCGCTCCAACCACAGATCGCCAGCACCACACCGATCACTGCAGCAGTCCATACCAAGGGGCCTCCCACCAGCACACCCCAGGTCAGCAGCCCCAGGATGATGATCAGGCTTCCTGGCAGTACCGGAAGGATCACGCCGACGACGCCGAGCACCAGCGCCAGGCCTATCAGTGCTGTGGCGAGTCCTTCGGCCGCGGCTGATTCCAGCATATTTCGTCCTTCTCCTGGGGAGTTGCGTCAACACAGGCGGTACATCCGGATGATTCCCAGTACCAGGGACCCGAACATGGTGGCCATAGCCGCAGACATGAGCGGAAGCAGGATATTGAAGCCTTGGAAGTCCAGAAGCATCGCTAGTAGAACCAGCGCCATCGACACCTGTATCCAGATCATCATCTGCACTGCGTTCTTGTACTGGCGCTGCACATTATGCTCGTTGAGTTCAAAGGGGAAGTTGTAGATCCGAGGGTAGCGCGTCAGCACAGCGATGCCGTAGAGCGAACCAGCCAGCAGGATCAGCGGTATCAGCGCCTCCAGCGGCGAACCATAGCGAGTGGGCTGACCATCGATCCCATAATGCAGGGGCACTTCTTCGGCAAGTGAACCGCTGATGAGCCGCAGTATGAACCACACAATAAGAACCGTGGGGGCGATGACCGACCCCCAGAACAGCACCCGGTGGAACGGATCGAGCGTGAAGTGTGGACGCGGACGGTTATTAAAGTGCGTATAGATGAGTGTGCCGTCATCCCCGCGCAGAGGTTTACCGGTGCGCACCGATTCTTGATAGCTGGTGACGAATTCGGGCTCGCTCTGCGCGCTATGTGTTTCCCCCATCAGCACCCCTCTATGCCCAGCATGACTCCCCCGGAGGCGCATGACTCCCCGTAGGCCTCCATACTTTCAGGATGACTACGGCCTCCGCCGAGTGTGACGGGCACGCACGGGCTCACTCCAGACTTAAGAGTTTGCCCGGCACCGGGGTGAAGTAGTGGGCAACGAGGTCCTCATCCACAGTCTCGAGCTGTCCGGGGCTCCACCGCGGGGTGCGGTCCTTGTCGATCACTTGTGCCCGGATTCCCTCCCGGAAGTCATGGGATCGCAAGGCGTGTATCGCAATGGTGTACTCCTGGGCGAGGGCTCCAGAGAGGCTGAGCTGAGCACCCCGGCGGATGGCCTCCAGCGCTACCTTAAGCATCGTCGGACTCTTAGCGCGTAAAGCTGCCGCGGCCTGCTGGGCACCTGGGTAGCTGGAACTGTGCTCTTCCAGCTCCTCGAGAATCTCCTCAACGGTCCCTGCGGAATAGGCGGCATCTATCCATTCGGCGTCCTGTTCCACTGCAGAGTCTCCAGGATGCGTGGTATAGCGCGGAAGTATCTGATCCACGGGGTGCTCGGTGAGCTGCTGGGTCAGTTCCTCTAGAGCTTCGGAGGGCACAAAGGTATCCGCGAGACCGGTGAAGATGGCATCGGCGGCAGTGAGGTGAATACCGGTAAGCCCGAGGTGAAGTCCTGTGTTGCCGGGGGAACGGGGCAGCAAGTACGTACCGCCCACATCCGGGGAGAACCCGATGGTGGTCTCCGGCATGCCAACCCGGCTGCGCTCAGTGACCACCCGGTGACTGCCGTGGGCGGAGACTCCCACGCCGCCGCCGAGCACCACACCGTCCATCAGCGCGATGTAGGGCTTGGGATATTCAGCGATGGTCAGGTTCATCCGGTACTCCACCGCGAAGAACTCTTCAGCCGGCATCGCCGCAGCGTAGCTCGGGGTGGATTCGGGCAGCAGCCCCCCGCCGTCCCGCGGCTGGTGCTCCTGCATGTCCCGGTAGACGCTGGAGATATCTCCGCCTGAGCAAAGACCACGGTCTCCAGCACCGCGGATGAGCACTTGGGCGACAGTCGGGTCCTCGGCCCAGTCCTGCAGCTGGATGAGGATGGACTCGCACATCAGCTGGGTCAGCGCGTTGAGCGCCTTGGGCCGATTGAGCGTGATCATCCCCAGGTGGCCGCGGACTTCAAAAGCGACGTCGCCCGTATAGGTCTCCCTGCCCAACACCAACCTCCTGATCGCTCCACCAGTGATGTGACTGAGGTTACATGCTGCAGCTGGAGCCTTCCACCAGGGGGTTTAAGCGTTCCAGAGACCGTAGGAATCGGCGAGGCTGGCGATCTTCTGCGCACGCGCCAGTCGCGGCAGGTAGGAACCGTCGCCAATGGAGGCGCCCTTTTCGTGGGCTTCGATCAGCTCGCGTGCCCAGTTCAGCTCATCTTCGGAGGGGCTAAGGCCTTTATTGACCAGTTCCACCTGGGCGCGGTTGAGCGAGAGCTTCCCTGTCATGCCCATAGATGCGGTCACTTGGCAGGCTTCGGCGATGGCGGCCTCATCGGCGGTGGCTTCGGCGGGCCCGTCGATAGCCCCCGGCAATCCGCCCACGCGAGAGGCGATGACCAGGCGCGAGCGCGCATAGGCCAGAGCCATCGGATCGCTGGAGACACCAGTGTCTTTACGGAAATCGTTGGTGCCGAACGCGAGCCGGAATGTGCCCGGTGCTGAGGCGATCTGCGTGGCGTTCTCCACGCCCAGTGCTGATTCCACCAGGGCGATCACCGGCGTGCCGGCGCGCAGCCGCATAGCGGTGTAGGTGACCTGATCCGGGCGCTCGGTTTCAGCGAGCATGACACCGCGCAGCCCCCCGGCCTCGGCCAGTGCTGCGACGTCGTCCTCCCAGTGCCGGGACGTGGTGGGGCTGATCCGCACCCAGGCGGTCATTCCACCGTTGAGAGCCCTCAGCACTGAGGCACGGGCAGCGTCCTTCTTCTCATCCGGTACCGAGGCCTCGAGATCGAAGATGACCGAGTCCGCCTCGCTGGCTAGACCCGGCGCGTAATCTTCCTCTTTGCCTGCGTTGATCAGCAGCCAGGAGCGGGAGAGTTTGGCGGGCAGAGCAGCGGCTCGACGGTTCCGGATTGGCATGGTCTCAGCCTACCCGAGAGCCGGCTTCAGCCTGGCCCGCTTGCCGGATAATGAAGGTCGATCCTGGTCTTCTGCAATGGCCGTCACAGTGCTGCCGAACAGAGTCATCGTGCGCTTTCCTTTATCCTGATTCAATGATCTCCACGGTGACGCGCGGCAGGCTTGTGGCCGCCGGAATCAGTCTCGCTCTGATCGCCACAGCATGTGGCTCCCCTACACCTCAGGACGAAGATCCGGATCAGAACCAGGGGGCGGAGACCCAGCAAGGCGCGGAGAACCCTTTGCGGCAGCCGGAGTTCGAATCCGATGACCTCATCAGGATGCCGGTGGCCCTGGTTGCCTCGGCCCCGCCGGAGGACGGAACTGCGGTATCTGATGCAGAAATCGCACGCACTGAACCCTTCGGCTGCGGCAGTGTGCTCTCCATTGTGGAGACGGTTCCGCTGCGCACCGATGATCCGGCCGTTTCCGCCCTGGAGTACCTGCTCTCACTGCAGAGCAGCACTCACGTTCGGGCCGGCTATTCCAATCCGCTGGCCGGGTCGGCTGACCTCAGCGTGGAGTCAGTAGAGCTGCATGGTTCTCAGGTCGCTGTTGCCCTCGGCGGGGTGCCGGTCTCCCCCGGCTACTGCGAGTCCTGGCAGATTCTGAAGCAGATTGAAACCACCGCCCGCGCCGCCACCGGCGCCGCCTCGGCCGAGGTCCTGGTAGGTGACGTGCCACTGGCCCAGACCTGGGGGCTGGAAGACAGCGCCCCGCTGACCATCACTGAGATCAACTAGAGACTCCGTGAACTAAAGGCTCAGTCGATGAGCAGTCCTGGCTGCTCCATCACTGCAGCCACATCAGCAATGAAGGCACCGGCTAGGTCGCCGTCGATGAGCCGGTGATCAAAGGATCCACCGATGACCATGACATCGCGGGGAACGATCTGACCGTCGACCACCCAGGGCTTCTTACGCACTGCGCCAAGTGCCACGATAGAGGCCTGCCCCGGAGGAAGAATCGGGGTCCCTGAGTCCAGTCCCAGGGTGCCAATATTGGTGATGGAGATGGTTCCGCCCTGCATCTCTGCCGGAGTGGTCTTGCCTTCACGAGCGTCAACGGTCAGCTGGGTAATCGCTGCAGCCAGACCCTGAGTGTTGTAAGTGTGGGCTTCGTGAATCACCGGGACCACCAGTCCGCGCGGCGTCGCTGCAGCGATGCCGAGGTTCACATAGTTGCGCAGCGTGTAGTGGGTGTCATGCCAGGTGGCATTGATCTGCGGGTTCTTCCGCGCCGCCCAGATAATGGCCTTGGCTGCGAAGAGCATCGGGGAAACGCTGAGACCCTTATAGGAAGGCTCGTTCTTCAGCGCCTGCCGCAGCTCCATAGTGCGGGTGACATCCACTTCTTTGAACACTGAGACGTGCGGCACGGTGGAAGCCGATGCGGTCACGTTCAGTGCTGTGGCTTTGCGCACTCCGCGCACTTGGATCTTGTCCTCGCGGGGTCCGTCGTAGAGCAGGCCCACATCGGAGGGAAGACGACGCCCCTGCGGTACCGGCGCACCGGCGGCAGGTGTTTTGCCGGATTCGCGCTGAGCCTTCTTCTGACGGGCCTGACGTTCGACGTCGTCACGGGTGATCTGGCCGTTGCGCCCGGATCCCACCAGCTCCCAGACCGCAACGCCAAGCCGCTTAGCCAGTGCACGCACCGGCGGGCTGGCTTTGGCCACGATGTCTGCGATATCTCCGGTATTAAAGCCGTGCTGAGGAGCCGGCACGTCGTCGTCGAACTCGGACGCATCGATCAGATCCGGAGCTGTGGCACGGACTCGGGGGCGGGCTTTGGCTACGTCAGCCTTCGGACCAGAGCCCACCAGCGCCTGATTCTCCCCGGCTGAGTCACGGCTCTGCGTCTGGGGGGTGGGGCTCGTCGACTCAGCCTCCGAAGGGGCGGAATCCACCGGGGAAGAAGCCGGTGAAGCACCTTCGGGATCTGCACCTGCGCTGATCCGAATCAGCGGCTGCCCCACCTCAATGGTGTCGCCTTCGGCGGCCACCAGCTCCTGGACTTCTCCGGCGAATGGCACCGGCAGCTCCACCAGGGATTTAGCCGTTTCGATCTCACAGATCACGTCATTGATGGCGACGGTGTCACCCACCTGGACCTTCCAGGAGACGATTTCGGCCTCGGTCAGGCCTTCGCCGACATCGGGCAGGTTGAAGGTCTGCGTCATTTCAGCGAGTCCTTCCATAGGCGAAGCTGCGTTCAATGGCTTCGAGCATACGGTCAATATCGGGTAGATACCGGTCTTCCTGCCCTGAAGGCGGATACGGCATGTAGAAGCCGCCTACCCGCAGCACCGGGGCAGTTAGACGATCGTAGGCGCGTTCGGTGACCCGTGCAGCGATCTCCGCGCCGAATCCGCCGAAGGTGGGCGCTTCATGGGCGACGACGAGTCGGCGGGTCTTGGCGGCGGAACGAGCGATGGTCTCATCGTCGAGAGGACTGATGGAGCGCACGTCGATGACCTCTACGCTGCGCCCCTCACGCTGGGCCACTTCCGCGGTGGCCAGGGCTACTGGGACCAACGGACCGTAGGTGGCGATGGTGATGTCACTGCCTTCACGCAGCACCTGAGCTCGGAAGGCGTCCGGCGCCGGATTGGCGGTATCCACTTCACCCTTGAGCCAGTAGCGGCGCTTGGGCTCCATGATGATGACCGGGTCCTCGCTGACAATCGCCTGACGGGTCATCCAATACGCATCATGGGCATTGGAGGGCGTGATCACACGCAGCCCGGCGGTGTGGGCGAAGAGCGCCTCCGGGGATTCGGAGTGGTGCTCAATGGAGCCGATATGCCCGCCATAGGGCAGTCGAATGGTGACCGGGACGGTCAGGGCGCCGTCGGTGCGGTTGTGGATCTTCGCCAGCTGAGTAGTGATCTGGTTGAACGCTGGGAAAACAAAGCCGTCGAACTGGATCTCCGCCACTGGCCGGTAGCCGCGCATGGCCATTCCGATGCTGGTGCCGATGATGCCGGATTCAGCCAGCGGAGAGTCGATGACCCGATGCTCACCGAACTGGGCCTGCAGCCCGTCAGTGACCCGGAAGACGCCGCCGAGTTTGCCGATGTCTTCGCCGATCAGCAAGGTCTTCTCATCAGCTGCCAGCTCATCGCGAAGGGCTGCGGTGATGGCCTTTGCCAGCGGCATGGTCTGCACGGAGGACTCGGTGCCGGTGTCCTGTTCACGCGTCACGCGGCTCATTTATCTCCCCCAGCTTCTGCGAAGCCTGCCTCGTAGTCCTTCAGCCAGGCCTTTTCCACCTCGACCTGACGGTGCGGTTCGGCGTAGACAGTGTCAAAGACGCGCTCGATGTCGATGGATTCCATGGCCAGCACGGCTCGGCGCAGTTCGGTGGCCAGCTCTTCGGCTTCTTCCTGCACCTGGGTGAAGTAGGCCTGGTCTGCACGGTCACCGGATTCCAGCCAGCTGCGGAACCTGGTGACCGGGTCCTTGGCCGCCCATGCCTGGACCTCGTCGTCGCTGCGGTACTTGGTCGGGTCATCGGCGGTGGTGTGGGCGCCAATCCGGTAGGTCACCGATTCGATGAGCTTCGGCCCTGATCCGTTGCGGATCTGGACGGCCATTTCCGCTGCCACGGCGTAGCTTGCCAACACATCGTTGCCGTCCACCCGCACGCCTTCGAACCCATAGCCGTCTGCCCGGTGCACCAGGGGGTGCCTGGACTGAGTGGCCGTGGGGACCGAGATAGCCCAGTGGTTGTTCTGAATGAAGTAGAGCAGGGGCAGCTCGTAGGAACTGGCGAAGACCATGGATTCGTGCACATCGCCCTGACTGGAGGCGCCATCTCCCAGACAGGCCAGCACGATCTCATCGGCGGCCTTGTCCCGTGCCCGCAGGCCGAGTCGCTCATCCTGTTTCACCGCCATGGACCAACCGGCAGCGTGGAGAGTCTGCGCGGCGAGCACAATGCTGTAGCCGTGGAAGTTGTAGGCGTGGGGGTCCCAGCCAGCGTGTTTGGTGGCGCGGAAAGTGGCCATCAGCTCTTCTGCACTGATGCCGCGGTAGAGCGCCATGGCATGCTCGCGGTAGGTGGGAAACACCCGATCAGTGGGCTTCAGCGCTGCGATAGTTCCTACCTGCGCGGCTTCTTGGCCGAGTGCAGGTACCCAGAGGGCAAGCTGGCCTTGACGCTGCAGGGAGGTGGCCTCCTGATCGAAGCGGCGCTCCAGCGCCATATGGCGATAGAGATCGCGCAGACCGGCGTCATCAAGCGCTTCGAGGAACGGGCTGTAGCGCTCGTCCTCGCGCAGCGTGCCATCAGGGGAGAGCAGCTGGACAGGTTCCATGGGCCTCATTGTGTCAGCCGGCTGCACCGGTGCCGCTGTAGGTTCTGCACAACGCGATAAATCGGTCATTGGCTTCTGGCTCACCGATGGTGACCCGCACTCCTTCACCGGCGAAGGCCCGCACGGCCAGCGCCTGGGCCCCCGCGGCTGCGGCAAAGTCCGCAGCCGCCTCGCCGAGCGGCAGCCAGACAAAGTTGCCTTGGGTCTCTGGTATCTGCCATCCGGCATCTGCCAGTGCGGTGGTCACTCTTTGTCGCTCCTCCACAATCTGCTGCACGCGCTCCTGAACCTGCTCAAGGTTTTGAAGCGAGGCGATGGCGGCAGTTTCAGCCAGCGCGTTGACCCCGAAGGGCACTGCCGTCTTACGCAGATGCTGGGTGATCGGTTGCCCGGCGATCGAATAGCCCACGCGAAGCGCTGCCAGACCGTGCGCCTTGGAGAACGTCCGCAGGACCACCACATTGGGATAGCGGCGGTAGAGGTCCAGCGCGTCCACCGGGTCGGAGCTGCGCACAAATTCCTGGTAGGCCTCGTCAATGACAACGACGACGTTGCCGGGCACCTGCTGCAGGAATTCCTCAGTTTCGGTGTGGCTCAGCGCCGGCCCGGTGGGGTTGTTCGGGGTGCACAGCAGGATGACCTTGGTGCGTTCAGTGATCGCAGCCAGCATCTCGGGCAGATCGTGTCGACCATCTCCAGTGACGGCGACAGTGACGTCCTTCGCCCCGGCCGTGCGCACCACGATCGGATAGGCCTCGAAGGAGCGCCACGCATAGATGACTTCGTCCTGGTGCCCGCTCGGGTCGGTGCCTGCGAAGGTATTGATGATCTGAGTCAGTGCGCCCAGGCTGCCAGTGCCGGTCACGATGTCCTCGAAAGGGACTTGAAGGTGTTCGGCAAGGACTGCGCGAAGGTTCTCAGCTCCCGGGTTGGGGTAGCGGTGCAGAGCCTGGCCAGTTGCAATTGCCTCAGCAGCTGCGGGCACTGGACCCAGCGGGTTCTCATTGGATGAGAGTTTGAACGGAGTCAGTCCCTCCGCCGGGACCGGTGGTTTGCCGGCGGCATATACGGGCAGGGCTGCTACGGAAGGTCGGGGCAGAATGCCCGATACTGGGTTGCTGCCTGATGTCTGGGTGCTGCCGTGTGTCGGGCCGCTACTGGGCGTCTGGGTGCTGCCGGTCTGGGTCATGGCGTGCTGCTACCCCCTCATGAGAAGATGATGCTTGTGAGAATCTTACTGGCCATCATTCTCAACGCTCTTGCGCTGGGGGCAGCATCCTGGCTTGTCCCGGGGATCAGCGGCAGCGGAGCAGGTGACAGCACCGGGGACATCATCTTGTCGTATCTGTTCTTCGGCGCGATCTTCGGTTTGGTGAATGTGACCATCAAACCGATCGTGTCGCTATTGTCCCTGCCGATCACCTGCCTGACCCTGGGCTTGTTCGCCATCGTCATCAATGCGCTGATGCTGCTGCTGACCGGCTGGCTGACCAGCGTTCTGCCATGGTCCTCCTTCGAGGTGGACGGCTTCTGGGCCGCTGTCCTGGGCGGAATCGTGGTGGCCATTGTCTCGGCCCTGCTGAACAGGTTCCTGGTACGCCCCAGTATCCGGTGAGGGCACCGGACCCGCTGAGGGAGTTGACGGGTCCAGCGCCTGTTCCAGACTCTCCTGCAGGTGACGTTCTAGACCGTCACGAATCTCTGTAAACGCTGAACGGTCCTGACCCGGAACCGCTGCCCACTGTGTGGAGTAGACCTCAGCGTGTGCTGATCCGTGCAGATACTGGCGCAATTCCTGCACAAGCTCCTGTTCCTGCTGGCTGAGCGTCTCGCGTTCGACCTCTGGCTGCTCCAGGCGATGGACCGCCTCAACGTTGAGCTCCCAGTTGTGGCCGCTGCCGGCGACGGTGCCGGAGATGTCCTGGTTGGTGTGGTTGGTCTGAACCGTCATTCGATTGGCGGCTCCCTGATGCACCTGCCCCAGAATATGCGGGACGGGGTCGTGGGCGTTTTGCAGGTGGATGATCGGGAATTCGGCAGGCATGGGTGTATTGCGCCCGGGCGAGCCCACGGTGAGAACACCCTTGATGGAGTACTTGCCGCTCAGGCTGTCTTTTGAGCTGAGGTTCAGGGCATGAAGGCCTCCTAGACTGAATCCGGTCAGCAGCAGCGGAGTTCCCTCCGGCACGCCAGATCGTTCCAGGGCGTCTTCAACCAGTGGAGCGAGATGCTCGGAGTTGTTCCCTAAGGCATCTGTCACGCCTAAGGTGCTGCGGCCGCCGTCGTCGGCATGGATGTCGAAACCAGGCAGATGCACCAGGGCAACCTCCTGCCCTTCAGCCTGAAGGCGGCTGACGGCGATATCGCCGTGCTCGCTGACCTGCCCCATCTGTTCCATATAACTGCCCAGAGACCCGTCTGCCATGTAGTCAAAATGGTGGGCGGGATCAGGTGTGAGATTCAGTTCCACACTGGACATGGCGTAGCTGACCAGTTCTGCCTCTGAGCTGATCAGCTGCGCTACCCCGACCATTGCTGCTGCCGCCGGGAAACGCCTCTTAATAACGTCAACGGCACCGCCGGCGCCAAGGGTTCCTAGCGTCACCGACCAGTCGTAGGCGTAGGTTTTGTCCCCATCGGGGTGCAGGAGATTTGCCAGGACGATTTCGTGGTCAGCCGCCAGAGTGAGCGCGTGAAGCCACCTCAGGACAGTGTCCTCGGTATTGCGGTAGGCCTGGTGGGCGGCGTGAGCACCCGCTGAGAGCCCGTTGACCAGGTACCCGGTGGCAAATCCGGCGCCGATCAGTGCCACCAACCGTCCATGCAGGGCCGGAATCTTCCCGGATAACGGCAAGAGCGCTACACCGTTCTGGGTCAGCACTGATTGGGCGTTGCACGCCATCTGATGCTGAGCCTCCAGTGCTGCTCGGGCGCTGTCCAAGTGATCGGCTGACTCCATGAGGCTGGCCCAGCGCAGGTTGATATCGGTGGGTCCTCCGGCGGTGGTCACCCGGAACGGTGGTGGCAGCACGGGTGCACGCAGAATCTCTGAGATCGGAAGTAGCGGCTGGGAGGGCCCGGATGTCACAGCACCGGGAAGGCTGGTCAGTGTCATCATGCTCCTAGTTAGCGGGTGAAGGTCATATCCGCGCGGCGGCCTCGCGAAGCACCCAGGGAATGCCTCCGCTGTCTCTGAGGAATTCGGCCATCTCGTGGGCGGAGTTCAAAGCACCAGCAGCCCGATGCCAGAACCACTCCAGGTGGTCGGCGGCAAGTATGCCGGCGAAGGTTGCGCGCAGCTCCGGGTTGGCCAGCATGTGAACGATCTGCTGCACCTGCCGCGCTAACTCAGCGAGATCTCTCAATTCAGCGGCAACAGCACGACACTGCTCGGCTATTGCTGAGGACTCAGCGCCGAGGTGTTCACCTGGCAGATGCAGTGCTTCAGCTGCAGTCCGGAAGGCACGGCCCGCTGGAGACTCCCACTCAACGCCAAGGGCCCGGCCCAGGTGCTGCTGGAAGGGCAGTTTCTGGCCAGCAGCACCTTCTAAGGTGACCGCGGCCGTGTCATAGGCCTCCGCGGCCTGAGCAAGCTGCCATGGCGCAGTAGCCAGCTGTGTGGTGAACATGCTTAAGCCTCCAATCTCGCGTCACCTGGAGGCTATAAAACGCCACGACACCAGCGCCGCAGCGCTGCGAGCTCATCGGGAATACCCGGTGTGTCGCAGGAGCCCCACACTGCCTGGGGAAAACCCAGCGACCCGGCCGTGGACGCACAGTGCCCGTCGCGCGTGGAAGAATTGCCCTCATGACTCGCACTGCCGCTGACTCCGCTGCCCAGGACCGTGTCTCTCTCGCTGCCGCGCAGCCGCTTATTGCGCTTGGCGCGCTGGATGGGCGCTACCGCACCGCCGTCGCCCCCTTGGTGGATCACCTCTCTGAGGCTGCATTGAACCGCAACCGCATCCACGTTGAGGTGGAGTGGTTCATCCACCTGTGCCAGCAGCAGGTACTGCCAGGACTGCCGCAGCTGAGCCCGGAGCAGATCAGCGGCCTGCGCGAGATTGTCACCAGCTTCGGCCCCGAGGAGATCGCAGAACTTGGCGCGATTGAAGCCGAGACCGTCCATGATGTGAAGGCGGTGGAGTACTTCATCGCTCGCCGCCTGGAGCCGCTGGGACTCGGTGATCTGACACCGCTGGTGCATTTCGCCTGCACCAGTGAAGACATCAACAACCTCTCCTATGCGGTGGGTATTCGCGACGCCGTCGAGCAGGTCTGGCTTCCTGCGGCACGCACTGCACTTGCCGGACTCTCCGAGCTGGCGCAGCAGGCTGCTGAGGTGCCGATGCTCTCGCGCACCCACGGCCAGCCTGCTACCCCGTCGACTCTGGGCAAGGAGATCGCGGTGTTCGTGCACCGGCTGAACCGTCAGGTGCGCCGTATTGAAGCCCAGGAGTATCTGGGCAAGATCAATGGAGCCACCGGCACCTACGCCGCGCATCTGGCTGCAGCGCCTGAGGCAGATTGGCCCGGTATTGCGCAGTCCTTCGTGGAGAAGCTGGGACTGACCTTCAACCCGCTGACCACCCAGATCGAATCCCATGACTTCCAGGCCGAGCTCTATGCGGATATCGCCCGTTTCAACCGGATTCTGCACGGTCTGTGCGTGGATGTCTGGAGTTACATCAGCATCGGGTTCTTCCGCCAGATCCCGGTGGCCGGTGCGACCGGGTCCTCCACCATGCCGCATAAGGTCAACCCGATCCGCTTCGAGAACGCCGAGGCGAACCTGGAGATCTCCAATGCGCTGCTGGACGCTCTGGGGGCAACCCTGGTGGAGTCCCGCTGGCAGCGCGATCTCACCGACTCCTCCGGACAGCGCAATATCGGCACCGCCCTGGGGCATTCGGTGCTGGCGCTGAGCAATGTCACCAAGGGGTTGAAGCAGCTGGCCGTGGCCGAGGACGTGATTGCGGCTGATCTGGATGCCAACTGGGAGGTCCTCGGTGAGGCGATCCAGACGGTGATGCGCGCTGAGGCGATCGCCGGTGTTGAGGGCATGGAGAACCCGTATGAGCGACTGAAGGAGCTGACCCGCGGTCGCCGTGTGGACGCCGAGAAGCTCAAAGAGTTCGTCGGCGGACTCGGCCTGTCCGAGGAGGCGGAGGCTCGCCTGAAGCAGCTGACCCCGGCGCAGTACACCGGTCTGGCCGCGCAGTTGGCCACGCAGTTCAGCTGAGCAGCGCTACTCCAGGGCTTTATAGCCCCGTGTAGGGGAAATGGGCGTGAGGAACGAACTCGTCCCTGGCAACGGTCATGTGGGCCACGCCAGCCCCAACGAGTGCGACACCCATCAATACGCGGGTAGCCGCCCTGGGTAGAGACTGGTCTCCATTTATCTTGGTTAGTGAGACGGACATGGATCGACTCTATGACACTGAGCTATAAAGGTGGAGGAACATCAAAGCCAGTCATCGCGTTGGGATCGGTACATAGAGTTCGACCTCGGGATGACGCTCGAAACTACAAACGAAGGAGGGCCAATCATGACAACACCCGAGATGACCCAAGGCATGAGTCGAGTCGACTAT
>NZ_HG005165.1:628001-634974 GCF_000455245.1 Nesterenkonia massiliensis
CGTGAGGAACGAACTGGTGACAGGTTCGGTTTAGGCCGCGAGCGTGAGCGGCTCGGTTAGTTTCGCTTCGAACTCGATGGGCGTCAAGCCGCCGAGGGCGTCCTGGGCTCGCTGGCGGTGATACTTCCTCTCGATCCACACGACGATCGCCAGCCGCAGCTCCTGCCGCGTTGTCGCCGGCCGCGCCGACGCGGCCCATCGAGCCGACCATGTCGTGAAGTCGCAACTCGCGAGCCATCGCCCTGCTTCGAAACTGGCTGCCCCTATCGGCGTGCAGGATGCAGCCGGCAACCTCACCGCGGCGAGTGACGGCGTTGCGGACGGCGTCGACGGCCAGCTTCGCGGTTATCCGATCCGAGATCGAGTAACCGACGATGCGGTTGGAGAACACGTCCTTGATCGCGCAGCAGTAGAGCTTGCCCTCGGTGGTGGTGCGGTGCTCGGTGATGTCGGTCAGCCGCACCCGGTTCGGTGCGTCGGCGCGGAAGACGCGCTTCACGTGGTCATCGAACACCGGAGGGCCAGCCTTCTTGCCTTTCCCGCGCCGGCGGCGTTGCGCGGACGGGAGGATCCCAGCCTGAGAGCACAACTTCCATGCCGTCCGGCGGCTCATCCGCCACCCAGCCCGCCGCGCTTCGTCAGCGAGGTATCGGTAGCCGAACGTCGGATCGTCGTGATGTGCGTCGTGCAGCGCGTTGATCCGATACGCGCGGAGCACGTCGGCATCCCGGATCGGGGCGTTGCGCCACCGATAGTAGGGCTGGCGAGCGAGCTTCAGAACCCGGCACGACACCGAGACGGGGATGCCGTCCGCGGCGAGCTCAGATACGAGCGGGTACGTCATTTTGGGGAGCCACCGAGTTTCAGGTTCGCCTGCGACAGATACGCCGCCGCCCGCCGGAGAACCTCGTTCTCCTGCTCGAGCAACCGGACCCGCTTCTTCAACTCGCGAGCCTCGGCAGCGTCCGCAGCCGTCTGACCGGGACGGTTGCCGTCCTCGACGTCTGCTTGGCAGAGCCAGTTCTGCAACGTCGCTTCGCTGATACCGAAGTCGACGGCGATCTGCTTGATGGTGACGCCGCTTTCGCGGCTACGAGCGACCGCGACGACATCCTCGCGGAACTCTCTGGGATAGGGACCGGGCATGATGACATCCTCCCCGTCAGCGCCTCGCGGCGCTAACGATCAGTTGTCACCGATCCGTTCCTCACGCCCACGCGATGCCTGTCCCTGGCTGAGGATAGAGTTTTATCCCATGGTCACTGGTGAGCTGAAGTCAAAGATTGATCGGTTATGGGATGCCTTCTGGACGGGAGGCATGTCCAATCCGCTGACGATCATCGAGCAGATCACGTATTTGCTGTTCATCCGTCGTCTCGATGATGTGCACACGCTCCGTGACAAGCAGGCCAAGTACGGCAAAGTGGTGGGGAGCCCGCTGTTCGGCCCGGATCAGCAGCATCTGCGGTGGCACCAGCTGCGGAATCTGGATGCCCAGACTCTGCACCGCACCCTGGACCAGGAAGTCTTCCCCTTCCTGCGGAACCTCGGCAATGAGTCCTCCACCTATTCGGATCACATGGCAAACGCTCGCCTGGAGATCAATGCGGAGAAGGCCGGGATTCTGACCCGTGTGGTGGACCTGGTGAATTCGATCCCCATGGACAACCGGGACACTAATGGGGACATCTACGAGTACATGCTCTCCAAGCTGTCCACGGCGGGGCAGAACGGCCAGTTCCGCACCCCGCGGCACATCATTCAGACCATGGTGGCGATGATGGACCCGAAGCCTGGCGACCGGGTCATTGACCCGGCCTGTGGAACGGCGGGGTTCCTGGTAGCCGCGAGTGAGCATGTGCGTGAGCATCATGGCGAGGCGCTGATGCGCCAGGATGCGCAGCGCCAGTTCCACGAAGACATGTTCCACGGCTATGACTTTGATTCGACGATGCTGCGCATCGGTTCGATGAACATGATGATGCACGGGGTGGAGTCCCCGGATATCCGGTACCGGGATTCCCTTTCTGAGGGCGCGATCGGTGAGACTGATGAGTTCTCCCTAGTGCTGGCGAACCCGCCGTTTGCCGGGAGCCTGGACTATGAGTCAGTGTCCAAGGACCTGCTGAGTGTGGTGAAGACGAAGAAGACAGAGCTGCTGTTCCTGGCGTTGTTCCTGAGACTCCTCGAGCCGGGCGGCCGTGCTGCAGTGATTGTGCCCGATGGTGTGTTGTTCGGCTCCTCGAAGGCGCATAAGGATCTGCGGAAGGCGCTGGTGGAGAATCAGCGCCTTGATGCTGTGGTGAAGCTGCCCTCGGGTGTGTTCAAACCGTATGCCGGGGTGTCGACGGCGATCCTGTTCTTCACGAAGACCAACGCCCAGACCGGTGGCGCGGGCGCCACGGATGAGGTGTGGTTCTATGACGTGCAAGCGGATGGGTTCAGCCTGGATGACAAGCGAACTCCCCTGCTGGATGAGGACAAACTGGGCCCGGTTCGCGAGGAACTCTCCGCGCAGGAGCACGCGAAGAACAACCTGCCCGACATCGTCCGCCGCTGGTCCCAGCGTGAGGCCGAGCGGGACCGGGCACGCACTGAGCAGTCCTTCGTGGTGCCGCGCACGGAGATCGCAGAGAACGACTATGACCTGAGCATCAACAGGTATAAGGAGATCGTCTTCGAGGAGGAGGACCATCAGGACCCGCTGGAGATCATTGCCGAGCTGGAGAAGCTCGACGAGGAGATCCGACAGGGCCTCGCCGACCTCAAGGAGATGCTGAAGTGAGTACCCTGCCGGGAACTTGGGCCACTGTTCCCCTTCAGGATCTGATTCGCCCTGCGGGAAAGCGCGCCGGCGAAGACACCAATGCTCCCGTTTACTCCGTAACTAAGCACAAAGGGTTTGTCAGGAGCGACGAGTACTTTAGTAAGCAGGTCCACAGTCGGGATCTGAGTGCGTACAAGTATGTGCAAGAAGGAGACTTCGCCTATGCAACGATCCATCTAGATGAGGGTTCAATTGGTATCGCCCCTTGCGATGCACTGATCAGCCCGATGTACACAGCATTCTCAGTCGATCAGAGCCGGGTCTATCCGGACTATCTACTCCGATTCATGAAGAGCACCCGTGCGCTAGCTCAGTACGATCTTCTGGGTGCAGGAAGCGTGCACCGGCGACGCTCGATCTCACTCAAGCGACTCGGAGACCTTCAGATCCCCCTCCCACCCCTAGAAGAACAACGCCGCATCGCCACCATCCTCGACCGCGTACACGCCGACTACGTCCTCTGGGGCAGTGACGGCACACCCCTGGCCGTCATCGAAGCGAAACGCACCTCCCGCAGCGCCGAAGCAGGACAAGAACAAGCCCGCCTCTACGCCGACGCCCTCGAAGCCCAGCACGGCGTGCGGCCCATCATCTTCTACACCAACGGGTGGACCACCTGGATCTGGGAAGACCGCGCCCACGGCAACACCGGGTATCCCCCGCGCACCGTGCTGTCCTTCCTCTCCCACGACGACCTGCAGTGGCGTCACCAGCTGCGCCGCCGACGCCAAGCACTCGCCGCCACCCCCATCAAAACCGAGATTGTCGACCGGCCCTACCAAGAACGCGTCATCCGCGCCGTCGGAGAACACTTCACCGACAAACACCGTGCCGCCCTACTCGTCATGGCCACCGGAACCGGCAAAACACGCACGGTCATCGCCCTGGTGGACCAGATGCTGCGCGCCGGATGGATCAAACGCGTCCTCTTCCTCGCCGACCGCAAAGCCCTCGTCGCACAAGCCGTCAACGCCTTCAAAGAACACCTCCCCGAGCAGCCGCCCATCAACCTGCTCGATGAGAAAGACCCCGACGGGCGGATCTACGTCTCCACCTACCCCACCATGCTCAATCAGATCGACCAGATCCGCGACGACGGCACCAAGCTCTACGGGCCTGGGTTCTTCGACCTGGTGATCGTGGACGAAGCCCACCGCTCCGTCTACCAGAAATATCGGTCCATCTTCGAGTGGTTCGACTCCCTGCTGCTGGGACTCACCGCCACCCCCGTGGACCAAGTGGACCGCAATACCTACCAGCTCTTCGGACACACCCCCGGCCAACCCACCGACGCATACTCCCTGGATGAGGCGATTACCGATGGCTACCTCGTGCCTGCTCGGGGGTTGAGGATCGGCACTCAGTTCATGGACGAAGGCATCACCTACGAGAACCTCAGCGACGAAGAGAAAGACGCTTGGGACCAGCTCGAATGGGATGAGAACGGGGAGATCCCCAACGCCGTCAACGCCGCCGAAATCAACAGGCGCCTCTTCAACACCGACACCGTGGACAAGGTCCTCGCCCAGCTCTTCGAGCACGGGCTCCGAGTAGCTGGAGGAGACACCCTAGGTAAGACCATCATCTTCGCCAAAAACCAAGCCCACGCAGACTTCATCTACGAACGATTCAACGCCCAATACCCCGAACACGGCGGCGAATTCGCCCGCGTCATCACCCACGCTGTGGAACACAACCAGCGGCTCATTAACAACTTCGGCAACCGACAGCCCACCGCCGAACCCCAAATCGCCATCACTGTGGACATGCTTGACACCGGCATCGACGTCCCCGAAGTGCTCAACCTGGTGTTCTTCAAACCCGTATTCTCCAAGACCAAGTTCTGGCAGATGGTGGGCCGCGGCACCCGCACCAGAAAAAACCTCTTCGGCCCCGGCGAGAACAAGACAGAGTTCCTCATCCTCGACGTCTGCGGAAACCTCGACTTCTTCAACGCCGACGTCCCCGAGCCCGAACGCGCCCGCCCCAAGACACTCTCCGAGAACATCTTCGAGAAGCGCCTGGAGCTGCTACTGGCCCTGCACGATCAGTCTCAGGATGAGGGGGCCGAAGGGTTCCGTGCTGACCTCACCCATGCGGTGCGGGTGCACGTCACCGGACTCAACCCGCACAACGTGCAGGTCCGTCCCCACCGTGAACTCGTGGAGCGCTACACCGACATCAGCCCCTGGGAGAACCTCACCCCAGAGGAAGCTGAGGAGCTCACCAAGAAGCTGGGGCCACTTCCCACTAACGTGCTGCAAGAGGCTGAGGAAGCCAAGAGCTTCGACTTGACCATACTGCGAGCCCAGCTGGCCCTGCTCACCCACAACACAGCAGCATTCGCCGCACAGCGTAACAAGATCCAGGACATCGCCGACGGGCTCCTCACTAAGACGACCATCCCTGAGGTACGTGCGCAAGCGGCCCTGCTGGAGACTATCCGCGAAGACGCATGGTGGACCGACGCCACCCACCTCATGCTCGAAGACGTCCGCCGGAAGCTACGCGGGCTCATTGCCCTGGTGGACAAGACCCGGTGGAAGCCGGTGCGAACCAGCTTCGAAGACACCTTGACCCGGGTGGACGACGTCGACATTCAACACATGACACCCGGCACGAACCCACGGCTCATCCGAGACAAAGCCGAACGGTTCCTGCGGCAAAACCTCGACAACATCGCGGTGCAGAAGCTACGGCACAATAAGCAGCTCACCGACCAGGACCTGGAAGCCTTGGAACAACTTCTGGTGGAGGCTGGTGTTGGCACCCGTGAAGATCTACAAGCCGCCATTGCCGACTCTGAGGGGCTCGGTATCTTCCTGCGTTCGCTTGTCGGTCTCGACCGTGCCGCAGTGCAAGAGGCATTCACCGGATTCATCCGAGACGCGGACTTCAGCGCCGATCAGCTGCGGTTCATCAATCAAATCATCGACTACCTGACAGCCAACGGGAGCATGAGCGCAGGCCAGCTGTTCGACTCGCCCTTCACAGATTACGGCCAAGCCGACGACGTGATCGGCGAAGAACGCATGCCTGAAGTCATCAGCATCCTGGACAATATCCGTCGCCGCGCGGCCCCTCTTCGCACCTCACTCAGCGGCCGCGACGCAGGCTAACAGCCAGCAACTATTCCGCTGCCGAGGAACATCGTTCAGACTGAGCGCGGGCGAGGATGTCCGAGCCGGCGTCGTCGTCCCTTCTTCCGCTTAGATGAAAGGCAGCACGATGGCACTTGGAATGACCCCCTACCTGCAGTTTCCCGGCACCGCTCGGGAGGCGATGACCTACTACGCCTCCGTCTTCGGCGGCGAACTGGACCTGCTGACCTATGAGGCCGGACTCGGCGACGACAGCGAGAACAAAGACCGGATCATGCACAGTTCGCTCTACCTGGAGCGCGGTGCTCACCTGATGGCCGCCGACCTCTTTGAGGGTATTGCCGGCAACGGGCTGGGAACTATTGCTCTCAGTGCCAGTGAGGACAGCCCCGAGGAGAACGCGCGGATCGCCTCCTGGTGGGAGAAGCTCTCCCCCGACTCAGAAATCTCGATCGCCCTGGAGCCCGCCCCCTGGGACCCCAACGGCAAGTTCGGTCAGCTCAGGGACAAATTCGGTGTGGAATGGATGTTCATGGTCGGGCCCACCGAGTGATGCCGCGGTCGACTGCCCACATCAGGAGGGCCAGCACCAGGTACACACCTAGGATGCTGACAACATAGGTCCACACACCGGGATAACCCATACCGGGCACATCCAGAATCGTGTACGGATACCAGTCCAAGAATGGGCCGCGTCCCAGGGTCACCGCCAGCCAGGTCAGCGGGATCACCATGGACAGTCCCACGACCAGTGGGCGCAGCCGACCGTGCGGACCGAAAATCAACCACACCAGCGGTGCCAGGACCGGCACCAGCAGGTGCAGCACCGTGTCATTAAAGAGCCGCACCCCGGTGAGTGCACCGTCCCCGCGCAGCAGCAGATTGAACACCACCCCGGTGATGATCACGCACACCACCCCGGACAGCCGCACCACCTGGAACAGCTGCGAGTCCCATCTGGTGCGTACCGCGAGCATGATTGAGGTGAGACAGACCATCAGCGCTGACAGCACTGTGAAATAGGCCGGCTGATTCACCAGGTGAT
>NZ_HG005165.1:635000-646441 GCF_000455245.1 Nesterenkonia massiliensis
TGTGAAATAGGCCGGCTGATTCACCAGGTGATCCCAGCCCGCAGTGAATCCCCCGGCGTAGCCCACCCCGTCGGGTAGGTCAGAGTCGACTGTCCAGCCCAAATATGCGGAACTGGCGAGCCCGGCACCGCTGAGCAGAGCAACCACCGCGTGGGCAGATCGGGCTGCCATCCCGTGCTGCCAGGCCAATCCCGAGCCCACGGCGTCGTCGGAGAGACGCGCCTGCGCAGATACCGCTTCGCCCACCGGGACCTCCCCAAAAAATGCCTGTGTGAGATGTTCTTTACCTCACTGTAACGATTAGGGTCATCTCTATGACTATGGAATCGGTCCTAGAGACCATTGGGAGCTTTGAGGAGGCGGCATGGAATCTTGTGGGCATCCCCGTGATTATCATCGTCGCTATCTACCTGACCATCCGCACCGGCGGAGTCCAGATCCGGCACCTGCCGGATATGCTGCGCAGCATCACCGATAAGGCCCAGAAGGACGAGAACGGGCGCACCCGCAGCCTGTCGGCCTTCCAAGCATTTACCGTGACCACCTCCGCGCGCGTGGGCACCGGAAACATCGCCGGCGTGGCAGGTGCAATCGCCATGGGCGGACCCGGAGCCATCTTCTGGATGTGGATCATGGCCATCTTCAACTCGGCCGCATCCTTCGTGGAGTCCACCCTGGCCCAGCTGTACAAGACGCGCCGCTTCGACACCTATAAGGGTGGCCCGGCCTACTACATCCAGCGCGGCCTGGGATCGCGCTCCGGAGGCATCGTCTTCGCGGTGATCTTCATCTTCTGCTTCGCCTTCAGCTTCACCTCCCTGCAGGCCAACACCATTGTTGACGCCGTCACCGGTGCCGCCAGCGAATTCGGCATGGAAGACACCACCGCCCTGGTGTGGATCCTGGCCATTATCCTCACTGCGCTGACCGGCATCATTGTGGTGGCCGGGCTGCGCCGAGTCGCCCAGGTGACCCAGAACGTGGTGCCTATCATGGCCATCCTCTACATCCTGGTGGGCCTGGTGGTCGTGGCGATGAATATCGACCAGCTCCCCACCGTGGTCGCACTGATCTTTGGTGAAGCCTTCAATTTCCAGGCTGCCGCCGGCGGTGCCTTCGGCGCGATGATCATGGCCGGCATTCAGCGCGGCATGTTCTCCAATGAGGCAGGCATGGGCTCAGTGCCCAATGTCGCGGCCACCGCGGATGTCTCCCACCCGGCCAAGCAGGGTCTGGTGCAGACCCTCGGCGTCTATCTGGACACACTGATCATCTGCTCGGTGACGGCGTTCATCATTCTGTTCACCTTCCCGGACACCACTGTGGACGCGAACCTGGGTGCAGAACTGACACAGTCTGCACTGGTGGCGAACTTCGGCAGCTTCGGTGCGATCCTGCTGGCGGTCATCATCTTCCTGCTGGCTTTCACCTCCGTGCTGGGCAACTACTCCTTCGGTGAAGCCAATATCCTGTTCATCTCCAGCTCTGAGACGCTGCGCAAGATCTACGCCGTCGCACTGACCGCTGTGGTCTTCTTAGGTGCGGTGATCTCGGTGGATCTGGCCTGGACCATTGCCGGTGTGACCATGGTGATCCTGGCAATGTTCAACCTGCTGGTGATCATGGAGATGTCCGGCACCGCGGTGAAACTGCTCAAGCACTACCAGGCGCAGCGCAAACAAGGCCTGGACCCAGTGTTCCTGGCCTCGGATATGCCGGAGCTGCGGAATGTGGAGTGCTGGACCGAGGAGGATATGAAGGACTACCTCGCGGCCCAGAGACAAGCTTCTACCGCAAGCTAAGCCGAACATGACGACGACGGCGGCCCCGGGACTCTCCAGCACAGGAGGGCCCCGGGGCCGTCGTCTTAGCGAGCTCTTAGCAAGCGCGAGGATAATGCGGCTATGCGGATACTGCTGGTGGACGACGAACAGGCGCTGCTGCGTTCAGTAGCGCGCTCCCTGCGCTTTGAGGGGTACCACGTGGTGCCTGCCTCCAGCGGCGAAGAAGCCCTGGAGATGCTGCCGGTGGCCACACCGGATGCAATAGTGCTCGATGTGATGATGCCCGGCCTTGATGGTCTCGCTACCTGCCGGGCCCTGCGTGCAGCCGGTGACCGCACCCCGGTGCTGATGCTCACTGCCAAATCTGAAGTCGGTGACCGGGTGGCAGGGCTGGATGCCGGAGCCGATGACTATCTGGTCAAACCCTTCGCCTATGAGGAACTGCTCGCTCGGCTGCGGGCCCTGCTGCGCCGCTCCGGTGGCAGTGAGGCGGACCAGGCGCTGACGTTTGGTCCGCTGCAGCTGGACCCGGCAGGGTGGCAGGTCAGCGCCGCTGGGCAGCCGCTGGAGCTCACGCGCACTGAGTTCGCACTGTTGGAGATCTTTATGCGTCACCCGCGTCAGGTGCTCACCCGCACCCAGCTCTACGATGCTGTGTGGGGCGGGGAGCTGGATGAATCGTCGAACTCACTTGATGTCTATATCGGATACCTGCGCCGGAAGCTAGAGCAGCGCACCGGCGAGCGGCTGATCCACACCGTCCGCGGCATCGGCTATGTGCTGAGGCAGCCCTCGTGACCCTGCGCGCCCGGCTGACCATGCTGACCGCCGCCGCGGTGGCGCTGGCTATCATCGCTGCAGCCGCGGTGGCCTGGCTGCTGGTGCGGTCCTCCATGATGGACGAGGTTGATGAGGAACTATTAGCCCGCTCCCAGCAGGTAGACCGTATCGCGGCAGCCGCCCGAGTACCCGGTGGCGGGTCACAACCGGAGCTGCAGCTTGTGGAGATGGTCCAGGCTGACCCGGTGGGGGTCCAGGTCATCGACGCCAACGGCAGCACCTATCAGGTGACCTTCGAGCCCCTCACCAGTGCCCTTGAAGGGGCTCAACTTCCCGAGCCCGGACCGCCTGGTCAGCCACAGCTTCAGACCCTACGGTTGAGCGGGGAGAGTTACCGGGTGCTGACCCACAGCGCGGCGGACGGGCACAGTGTGCTGCGGCTCTTTCAACCGCTGAATACCGTAGAGGCCACCCTGGACTCGGTCGCGTGGTCGCTGACCGGCACAGCGCTGGCGGGGATTGCGTTGGCCGCCGTGCTGGGCTGGATGGTCTCGCGGACCGCGCTGCGACCGGTGGAGAGGTTGGTGTCTGCCACCGAGCAAGTGGCCGCCACCCAGGACCTGAGTCACCGGATCGACGTCGAGGCCGGATTGAAAGATGAGATCTCGCGGCTGGGAGCCTCGGTGAATCAGATGCTCGCCGCCCTGGAGCGGGCCCGCGGTGAGCAGCGGGAACTGGTGGAGAACGCCAGCCACGAACTGCGCACCCCGCTTGCGGTGCTGCGCAATGACCTGGGACTGCTCACGAAATCGGAGGAGGACCCACAGCGCGGACTCAGCCGCCAGGATCGTGCTGAGCTGATGCAAGACCTGGACGCCCAACTGGTGGCCCTGACGGAAGAAGTCAGCGGCATCATCACCTTGGCCAAGGGCGACCAGCATGATGAACCCTCCCAACAGACGGAGTTGTCCGAGCTGATCACCCGCGCTGTACAGCGCAGCAAGAGAGTGAATCCGCTGGTAGCGGTGGAGGTCCATGCCGAACCCTGCACCACGGTGGTCCACCCCGCTGCGTTGGAACGTGCGGTGGCGAATCTGGTGCGCAACGCCCTGCAGGTCAGCTCCCCCAACAGCATGGTCACCGTCCGTCTGATCCAGCAGGAACAGGAGGTCGCCGTCGTGGTGGAAGACCGGGGCCCGGGCCTGCAGGAGGATGAGATCCCCCGGCTCTTCACCCGGTTCTTCCGCGGATCAGCCGCCCGGCAGCGGCACGGATCCGGCCTGGGGCTGGCGATCGTCGCGCAGGCCGCGGCGCTGCACGGCGGTAGCGCTGAAGCCGCCAATAGGGCCGACGGCGGGGCCCGATTCACGCTGCGCTGGCCGCGACGTTGACCTTGACGCAGCGTTGACCTTGACGCAGCGTCAACCTCTACGGTGATGCTATGAGCTCCTCTCCACAGCCACGGCGGCGAGAATGGTCGATCCAGGAGATCGCCCGAATCACCGGAACAACCAGCCGTACCCTGCGTCATTATCATCAGCAGCACCTGCTGGAACCCAGCAGAGTCGGTCATCAGGGCTACCGGTATTACGACGCCGCTGCTCTGCTGCGCCTGCAGCGCATCCTGCTGCTGCGGGAACTGGGCTTGAGACTGCCAGCCATCAGGGAAGCCCTCAGCGCCAGCGATCCGCAGGCACCGGAGGCTGCCCAGCAATCCCATGTCCGGGTGTTGAGGACTCATCTGCACTTGCTTAAGGAAGAGCAGCAGCGATTGGCGCGACAGATCGCGTCAGTGCAGCACACCATCAGCACAGTAGAAAGAGGCGGAGAACTCGTGGCAGAGGACATGTTCGACGGTTTTGACCACACCATATATCAACGCGAGGTCAGCCAGCGTTGGGGAGTAGACGCTTGGCAGCGCAGCAATACCTGGTGGGAGGCGAAGTCCGGTGCAGAGCGTCAGACATGGATGACCGAGGTGAAGGCACTCAACACAGCCTGGGTGGAGACCGGGGAATCAGGGGCGGGGACGACGTCGTCCGCAGCCCAGGATCTGGCAGCCCGCCACGTGCAGTGGCTCAGCGGTGTACCAGGCACACCGGCCGCCGCCGGAGGTCAGCAGTTGAAGGAGTACGTGTTGGGGCTGGCTGACCTATATGTCAGCGATGCACGCTTCGCCGCGAACTACGGCGGCATCCAAGGCGCGGAGTTCGTGCGCGAGGCCCTGGCCAACTGGGTGCAGAATAACTGCTGATACGCATGCGGGCTGAGCAGCCTAGAGCGGTGTGAAACCTGCAGAATCAGTGCCAGGTATGGGCAAGGAACGCAGGTTTCGCACCGCTGGCAGACTGTATGGCTGAGAAAGCTACTCCTTCTTCAGCCTGTCCTGGACTGCGCCCGCTGTCTTCTCCACGATATTCAACATGTCAGTAGTGCCGTAGAAACGAGAGTCAGGGCGGGTAGGCGGCGGCATGGGGACGCCGTCGGGCGGGGTGGCCACATACGTGAACTCGCCCAAACCATCGGGGGCAGGACCCGAGGCCCAGGAGCCTTCCTTCATGTGTTCACCGTCGCTGAAGTTGATGGCCTGGTAGGAGAACTCCTGTGCCTCTTTGGACTTGGGGAAATTGCTGGGAACCGGCATCTCCTCAACTCCCTCCGCCTGCATTCGCACGCGGCCGCCAACCACTGGTTCTGATGATGGGTATCCCGTGCCAGCAGGAAGGAGAGCAGGTCCCGGACCCCGGGATCATCAGTCATGTGATAGAGCCGAGCCACTTGAGTACGGCCTTGCATCTCCGCATTGATGTTGGAGGTGAAGTCCGCCAGCAAGTTGTCGCTGGCGGTCACGTAACCGGCGTTCCACGGGTTACCGTTACTGTCCACTGGGCGCGCCCCGGCGCCAGCGACAACTGCCTCCTGGACATCTGTGCCGCCCACAATGGCCGCCACCGTCGGGTCATCCTGAACAGCGTCTTCGGTGATGCCCTGCGGAGCTTTCTCCAGAAGTTGGGCCACCATGGTGGCGAGCATTTCTACATGCCCGAACTCCTCGGCAGCAGTGCTGAAGAGCAGGTCACGGTATTTGCCTGGGATATGGGCGTTCCACGCCTGGAAGCTGTACTGCATGGCCACGGTGATCTCACCGTACTGACCACCGATCAACTCCTGATTTTCGGGCGTAGACAGCGTCGGGTTTCTCCGGTGTTGCTTTGTACTGCAGGGTCTGTTTGTGCAAAAACATGGATTCCTCCGAATAGGGAGGGTCACGGCCGGCTCGTGCCCGTGGATATGCGGTGCTTGGTAGAACGGACGGTGCTTCAACGCACTGTGCTTGCTGCAGCACTTGCCAAACTACTCCGGAGCCACGGCGCGAACGATACTCTGCACCCGGGAAGTCCCCCTACATTCCCTGGACGAACGCCCTGGTCAGCGGCCGACGGCCCCGGGCTCGACATCTCCTGCATCAAGCCCGGGGCCTGCCCGGTCGATCCGCGAAGGATCACCCTTGTGGGATCACAGGTGGATCTGCACGTCAGCATCCTCGCGTATCTGGTCCACGTGCGCTGTCGCAGCCTCGTTCTGCTTCTGCGCCGTCAGCTGCTCCTCAATCTGGGGGCGCAGCTCCTCCAGGGAAGGCGTCTCTGGTGCTTCAGCATCGCCTTCGCCCTCGCCTTCCGGAGGCGCAGGCTGGCCGGCGGTGAAGCCGTCATAGGCCTCCTGGACCTCTTCATCAGTGGGCTCATCCACCTCGAGGGACTCAATGACGTGAGTGATCTTCAGCTGCCTCTGCACATCGGCCCGCAGCTCGTCCTCCTCAGTGCCCTGCTCCTGAGCCATCTGCATCAGCTCATCCGTTGATTCCATCCCGTTGGCCTCTGCGAGCTCCTGAAGTTCAGCATCAACCTCTTCCTCGCTGGGCTCATAGCCGTCTTCCTCGGCCTGCTGCACCAGCAGCTCTGCACCGATGAGACTGTTGAGGACCTGATCCTGAAGCTGTTCTTCGTCGATTTCCTGGCCAGACATCTGCGCCTGCATGGACTGCTGCATGAACTGAGATTCGTACGCAGTGCGGTAGTCCTCACCGGAGATTTCCGCGTCATTGACCTCTGCCACTACCTCCGGGACATCACCAAGATCCGGCTCGGGCATCTCCGGTGCTTCTCCTTCGCCACCTTCGGGGCTGCCCTCATCCTGCTGGGGCTGCTCCTGCGAAGCCTCATTGGCGGCGGCGTCCTCGGCGTTATCCTCCCCGGAGTTATCACAGGCCGAAAGCCCGAACAGCAGAGCGACAAGAGCCGCGGTGGTCAGCACCTTCTTCTGCACTGTGTTCTTCAGAATAAGGTTGTTCAGATCGGGGTTCTTCATACCCAGCTCCTCCTTCAACGGTGTGCTCAAACGGTGAGCGAACCGGCACCGTAGCACTCTCACCGCAACGCAAGACCCAGCTGCAGTCCAGCCCAGCTTCAGGCAAAGGTATCCGCGCATGTCAGGATCGCACTATGCGTGCCGGTTAGGCTGGGAGGTATGCACCCCTCGCGCCGCTCTGAGGTTCCTGGTTTTGAAGTCATGCGCATTCTCGGGCGCATCGAAGAGTTGCGCGAGGCGGGCCGGGACATTATCTCGCTGACTGCCGGGGAGCCTGGCTCTGGTGCCCCGGCCGCCGTCAACGATGCCGCGGCTGGCCTCCACGCCAGTCACACCGTGCTGAACTACTCCCCCGCTTTGGGCATTATGGCGCTGCGCCGCGCCCTGGCTGAGCACTATCAGCGTTGGTACGGGGTGCAGATCCCCGCCGAACGGATTGCCATCACCACAGGCTCCTCCGGTGCCTTCATGCTCAGTTTCTTGGCGGCCTTCGACGCAGGCGATCGGGTGGCGTTGGCCAGGCCCGGCTATCCCGCTTATCGGAATATCCTCAGCAGCCTGGATATTGAGGTGGTCGACTTAGACTGCGGCCCCGAGGTGCGTTTCCAGCCGACTGTCGAACAGTTGGAAACGGCACATGCTCAGGGCCGGATCAGTGGGCTGATTCTCGCGTCCCCTGCCAATCCCACCGGCACCATGATCAGCCGGGATCAGCTTCAGAAGCTCAGCCGGTGGTGTGCCGAACACGACGTGCAGCTGATCAGCGATGAGATTTACCACGGCATTACCTACGGTGAACCGGCAGTCAGCGCACTAGAAACCGGCGATGACGCCGTGGTGGTCTCCTCCTTCTCCAAATACTGGGGGATGCCCGGCTGGCGGCTGGGCTGGGCGGTGCTGCCCGAGCACCTGGTAGACCCGGTCTCGAGACTTGCCGGCAATATCGCCCTGTGCCCGCCGCACGGCAGCCAGCTGGCGGCAGTGGAGGCCTTCAGCCCTGAGTCATTGGACTTCGCCGCATCTCAGGTTGCCGACTACGCTGCTGCGCGCCAGGCACTGCTGGGTGCCCTTCCAGACCTCGGTTGGGAACAGGTGGCACCAGCCGACGGCGCGTTCTACGTCTACGCCCATCTGGGGCGCCATATGCACCGATGGGGCGACTCCAGCACCTACTGCCAGGCACTGTTGGAACAGGCCGGTGTCGCCGTCGTTCCTGGAACGGACTTTGACCGGGTCACCGGCCATGAATGGATCAGGCTCAGCCTGGCTCCCGGTGCAGCCACGGTGCGCGCCGGGCTGGAGCGGATTATGCAGTTCCACGCCGCTAATCAGAACCCCCGGAAAGACGAGGTCCCCTGATATGGATGCTGATTCTGACGCTGCTGTGTTTTGTGCTCTACGCCTGGTCCCGGGACCGGCGAATGCTGCGCAACGGAGTGCTGTTAGTCTTTGGCGTCCTGCTGGGGCTGGCTGGCGGTCATCAATCTGCTCATGTGGCTCCGGCCGCCGTCGTGATTCTGGGGGCTCAGCTCATTGGCGGCAAAGTGCCTCCGCTGCTTCGCGCCCGGCTCGACCGTGCCTTTGAGGTCTACCGCGACGCAGACGATCCTAAACCGCTGCTGATCTCCTCCGGTGGGCAGGAGGTGGATGAGTCTCGTCCTGAAGGTGAGGGCATGGCCGAGTACTTGCTGGCTGCCGGTGTCGCTTCCGGAGACGTCAGACCGGAGAACCGGGCAGTCAATACCGAGCAAAACCTGCTGTATTCCGCGCAGATCCAGCGCGAAGCTGGCCGCCCCGGGCCGATGCTGGTGGCGACAAACAACTATCATGTGCTGCGTTCAGCGCTGCTGGCACGCAAACTTCGCCTTGACGCTGAAGTGGTGGGAGCCCGCACCGCGTGGTACTTCGTGCCCAGCGCGTTTCTTCGCGAGTTCGTGGCGATACTGAAAAACCACATCCTGCTGCATGCTGTGCTGTTTACACCTTTCGTGCTGCTGGCGGCCTACTATTTCTTCCTCTACCTGGACTAGATAGGTTGTGAACATGCTCAGCGCGGACACCACCAGGAACCCCCTCATCCCGACCGAATGGGAGATCACCGCCCAAGTAGTGGGGCTCATAGGAGTGGGGCTCATGATCTGGGCGATCATCGCGGTGCTCCGTGCCCGAAACCTCACAACCAGCATCCGGCTGGCGCTGGTTCTTGCTGCCGTGTTGGTGCCTTTTCTGGGTCCGGTACTGGCACTCTTAGGCGCCCGCTCCCTGCTGCCGAGCCAGAATCGGACTAGGCGCGACGTCCGCGAGCTAGAAACGACATCCCCGGCAGCGAAATAGCTCATAGAACCCGGTGGCGTCAGATGTGATGGAATAACCCGGTGCTCGAACTCTTAAACCCCGTGGTCCTCTCTGTGCTGGTGCTGGTTGTTCTCAGTCTCAGCCGTGTCAATGTCATCATCGCGCTGCTGCTGGCTGCTGTGGTGGCCGGGCTAACCGGAGGGCTCTCCATAGAAGAGACTTTCGGGGTGGTTATCGATGGTCTGGGCGGTCAGGGCGAGACCGCGCTGAGCTATATCCTGCTGGGCACCCTGGCGGTGATGGTGGCTCGATCTGGGCTGACTCGCAAGCTCATCCGAGGTGTCATGCCGTTGCTGCGCGGACCCCGTGCTGCTGTGCTGTTCGCCATTGCCGGGTTGGCCTGCTTTTCACAGAACCTGGTGCCGGTGCACATTGCGTTCATTCCGATTCTGATTCCGCCTCTGCTGGCGACCTTCGACAAGATGAAGATCGACCGGCGTGGGGTGGCAGTCGCGCTGACCTTCGGTCTGAAAGCGCCGTATCTGATTGTCCCGCTGGGCTTCGGCCTGATCTTCCAAGGCATCATCGTCGATGCCATGGAAGAGAACGGTATGGAGATCAGCCTCGGCCAGATTCCCCTGGCGATGGCTATCCCGGTTGCCGCTATGGCGGTAGGCCTGTGCATCGCGATCCTGGTGACCTACCGCAAGGACCGCGAATACCTCGACCCGAAACCGCTGGCCAACGATGCCAGCACGGCTTGGAAAATGACCGATGCGAACGATCTGAAGTGGCGCCGCGGCGATTATGCGGTGCTCATCGGCCTGGCTGTGACCCTGGTCCTTCAAGTGATGTTCCAGTCACTGGTCATGGCCGCACTGGCCGGGGTGCTGGTGATCTTCGTGCTGCGCGGAGAGCGGTGGACCGACGGTGACCCCATTGTGGACCGCGGTGTGGGCATGATGGGCACCATCGCATTCATCATGCTGGTGGCCTCTGGCTACGCCTCAGTCCTCAACGAGACCGGCGCTGTGGACTCCCTGGTGGCCTCGGCCTCGGAATTCATCGGAGACAGCAAGCTGTTGGCTGCGGTCATCATGATGCTGGTGGGTCTGCTGGTGACCATGGGCATCGGGACTTCGTTCGGCACCGTGCCGGTCCTCGCGGCGATCTTTGTACCGCTGGCCGCTGCGGTGGGCTTCACCCCGCTGGCCACTGCTGCGCTGATCGGTGCCGCCGGGGCCATTGGCGATGCCGGCGCACCAGCCTCTGACAGCACCCTGGGCCCGACATCCGGGCTGAACGCCGACGGTCAGCATCACCACATCTGGGACACCTGTGTGCCCTCGTTCCTGCACTACAACGTGCTGCTGTTCGTCGGCGGAGTCACCGCCGCTATGGTGCTCTAGGACACCACCGGCAACGGCTGAATCAGCCCCGAGGTTTCACCCTGCCGCTGCGGGAGTACCAGACTTCCAACGGAATGGTGAACAACGGCGGGACAGCGGCCATCAGCGCCACCGCAAGCTCCCAAAGCTTCCAGCGGAAGGTCCAGGACGTCACTACCACCACTGCGCAGAACACCACGAACATGATGCCGTGCAGCATCCCCCACAGCGGCACCGGGTCATAGGCGGCCTCGGCAATGTAGCGCTGATGCATGCCCCAGAGCAGACCCACCCAGGTGATGGCCTCAGTAATGGCCACCACGTGAAATGCTGCCCGGATCAGCTTCTGCCAGCCCAGCGAACCTCGCGGTGCACGCAGCGAGGCTCCAGCAGGAGTGACTGCTGGCGAGTTCTCACTCAGCTCAGCCTCAGGTGCGCGATCCGTCGTCGCTGCCGTGTCCGGCGTCGTCATCCGATGTCCTTCCTCAGTCTTCAGCCGCAGCCAGCTGGCCGCAGGCGCCATCGATCTCTTTGCCGCGGGTATCGCGCAGCGTCGTGGGCACCCCGGCGGCGTTGAGTCGACGCACGAACTCTGCGGTCACATCGGCATCCGATGAGGTCCACACCGAGTTCGGCGTGGGATTCAGTGGGATCGGATTCACATGTACCCAACCGCGGCCGCGTGCGTTGAGCTTCTCGGCCAGCAGATCCGCCCGCCAGGGGTGGTCGTTCATGTCCTTGATGAGTGCGTATTCGATCGAGACCCGCCGCCCGGTGGTCTTGTAGTAGTAATACGCCGCGTCAATCGCTTCATCGGCCTTCCAGC
>NZ_HG005165.1:646467-651750 GCF_000455245.1 Nesterenkonia massiliensis
CCCGCCGCCCGGTGGTCTTGTAGTAGTAATACGCCGCGTCAATCGCTTCATCGGCCTTCCAGCGCGAGTTCACCGGGATCAGCTCATCGCGCAGCTCATCATCCGGTGCGTGCAGGCTCAGGGCGAAGGTGATGGGCAGGTTCTCATCGGCCAGCTTCTTGATCGCGGGAACCAGTCCCACTGTGGAGACGGTGATTCCGCGGGCGGACATTCCCAGCCCTTCAGGTGCGGGGTCGATCATCCGGCGCACTGCGCTCATCACGCGCTTATAGTTCGCCAGCGGCTCCCCCATGCCCATGAAGACGATATTGCCCACCCGCTGCGGACCCGTCGGCTGGGGGCCGCCGGAAGTGGCCGTGTCCTGGCCCTCGGCGAAATCGGCTTCCTCACCGAGACCGGCGAAGTCCTCTTCATCGGCCACTTCAGCAGCATTAGGTGCGTCAAGCTCACCAGCGGCAATCACCCGGTTGGCCTGCACGATCTGGTCCACAATCTCTGCGGTGGACATATTGCGAGTCAGCCCGTTCTGGCCGGTTGCGCAGAAGGGGCAGTTCATGCCGCAGCCGCACTGGCTGGAGATGCACAGGGTGATGCGGTTGCGGTAGCGCATCAGCACCGACTCCACCAGGGCGCCGTCAAAAAGCCGCCAGAGGAACTTGATAGTGGCGCCGTCGTCGGTCTTCAGCCGGCGGACCTCAGTGAGCAGCGGAGGGAGGAACTCCTCCACCAGTTTCTGACGCTCCGCGGCGGGCAGGTCCGTCATCGCCTCGGGGTCCGTGGTGTAGTGCTGGAAGTAGTGCACAGAGAGCTGCTTGGCGCGGAATCCGGGGATGCCCATCTCCTTGGCCTTGGCGATGCGCTCATCCAGGGTCATATCCGCCAGGTGCTGCGGCGGCTGCTTCACGCGCGGCCCCTGGGCGAACTGCAGCTTGGGGCGGCCCTCGGCGTCAACAGCCTGAGTCCAGCCCTCAGCACGCGGGCGCACCTGCTTCCGCGAACGGTCGGCAGGGGCCGACGACGACGGCGCGGCAGCACCATCCGCTGGGGCCTGACCGGCCATCGTGGCGGCGGCGGCAGTCTTGGGTGCGGAAATACCCGTGCTTTTCTCAGGATTGGTGGGATTCGACATCCTCACCAGTGTCCCACGAATACCACAGCGGAAGAATGCTGGAGACCGCCTCGGCTCATGCAGTGTGCCCGATCCCACGTTTCCAGCGGCACAATAGTGGCTATGACGCATGCTTTTCGCCAGGTTGATGTCTTCAGCGATGGTCCCTTCACCGGGAACCCCGTAGCGGTGATCGCCAGCGCCGCGGACTGCTGGAGGACCCGGTGACCGGCAGTTTGAACGCCTCGCTAGCCCAGTGGCTGATCAGCAGCGGAAGACTGCGTCCACCCTATGTGGGCAGACAAGGCACGGTGATCGGACGGCGCGGGCGGGTTCTCATCGAGGCGGGCGAGGACCCAGCCGAGCCAGGGACCGAACCAGCTGCGGAGTCGCTATGGGTCGGGGGCCGGGCAGAGGTGCGCATTCGCGGCAGCCTCACAGCCCGCGCTGTGGACGCGTGAGCTCAGGCGCTTTCGCGGCCGTATTTCCAGTAGCCCATGAAGGACACCTGTTTGCGGGACAGCCCGACCTCTTTAACCAGATAGCGGCGTAGTCCGGCAATCACACCGGCCTCCCCGGCGAGCCAGGCGTACTCGCGGAACCCTTCCGGGGCAACGGTCTCCCACAGCACGGCGTCGTCATCGAGTTCAGGCAGTTCCTGAGGTGTGCCGGTCAGCGCTCCCACCGGTTCACGTCCGGGTTCCCAGGCGGCGCGCCGAGCAGCGAAGATCTTGGCCCGGCGGATGCCCCAGTCCCGGACAGCAGAATTCAGGGCCGCACCGTGGCTGGCGCCGTCGCGCGGGAGCCAGTAGATCCGCACACTGGAGCGTGAGGCCACATCCAGGACATCGTCGCTGGTGGGCACCTCCAGGAAGGCTTCGCCGCTGTAGCTTTCGGGGAGGCCCTCGAGAATCGCGCAGATTGCCGGCACCGCGGTCTCGTCACCGGCCAGCATCAGATCACGAGCACTTCCCGGGGTGAAGTCGATGCCGCCGCCGGATTCCTCCGAGCGCC
The DNA here is from genome assembly GCF_000455245.1 of Nesterenkonia massiliensis. Taxonomy (GTDB): domain Bacteria; phylum Actinomycetota; class Actinomycetes; order Actinomycetales; family Micrococcaceae; genus Nesterenkonia; species Nesterenkonia rhizosphaerae. The sequence goes on from NZ_HG005165.1 coordinate 648,590, forward strand.
GATCCGGGCCGATGATGACCAGTTCGTCCCCGGGCTCGGCTCCCAGCGCCCAGGCGGATGCAGGACCGGAGTGGCCGTCGTCGTCAATGTGGATGACAAAGTCGATATCCACTTCACGGGCATAGGTGCGGATGGCCCGCACGGTGTAGGTGCGAATCGGATTGCGTTCAGCATCATCAAGCACCCGCCAGGCGCTGTACCACTCCATGATGGTGGCCGGCGGGTCAGCGAAGAGCCCCAATTCGGGCAGGGTCCCATCGGGCCGCGGCAGGAACAGTTTGATGCGCTGGTCCCAGGCCACCGGCGAGGCCGCGGCCTCCAAGCCAGTGGTGCCGGTGCCGGCTGGGCCGAAATGCTCAAGGTCCTCGCCGGTGAGGGTGATACGGAGGAACTGCGGGGACAGCCGGACCACCCGCGCCACCTGAGTCAGGTAGGCGCGGGTGGCCGGACGGACAGCGGTCTGCTGCATCAGTCGAGGTTCTCCACGGCTTCGGCCAGCTGCGGGGTCAGTTCCTCAAGCACCAATTCGATGCTCAGCGGAGACCCGGCGCTGAAGGCCATAGACAGATCAGAGTCGCCTTCTAGGAACACTGCGCGGTCCTCCTGGACCACGTCCAGTGAGGAGATCAGCGGGTCAGCCTGCAGCTCTTCAAGGGTGTAGCCGATGGGGTAGAGCACCGCGACATCCGCGTCGAAGATCTCCACCTGCTCCTCAGAGATATCAGCGTAGAAGTCCTCGCCGTTATTCAGTTCATCCGCCGGGGCGTACATCTGGAATCCCAGCAGCTCAAGAATGTCCCAGCGCATATCCCCGGAGAGATTCAGTCCGTAGGCTTCACCGAATTTTGAACCGGTGATCGCCTCGACACCTTCAAACTCAGGATGCGCCTCGCGGGCCTCCTCAATCTTGGTGTGGGTTTCTTCGATCAGTTCCGTGCCCTCGGCGGAGAGACCCAGCGCATCGGCGACCAACTGGGTCTGCTTCTCCCAGCCGGGGTTGTAGTTCGCCGCGCCTTCAGGGCCGGAGATGGTGGGCGCGATCTCGCTGAGCCGGTTGTACTCAGCCTCGTCATAGCCGGAATTGACGTTGAGGATCAGATCCGGGGCCAGTGACTGGATATATTCATAATCCAGATCGCCGTCAGTGCGCGGAATGACCTCAGGGTCCACGTCGTCAAAGAGATCCGCAGCCCAGGGCCCGACGCCGTGGCTCTCCTCCCCGAAGCTCTGCCAGTCATGAACCGCGACGGGTTCCACGCCCAAGGCCAGGGCGATCTCAGCATCGGACCAGCCCAGGGCTACTACACGCAGTTCGCCGTCTTCGGGCTCAAGCACCTCGGTGGGGCCATACATATGCTCCACCACTGCCAGCACGCCGTCGCCCTCAGCTGCGGTGCTCGCGCTGCCCGCATCGCCCTCGGTGGCGCTGTCACCGTCTCCGCCACCACCACAAGCGGTCAGCGCCAGAGCGGAGGCCGCCATAACGGCGGACAAAGACAGTAGGGGGTTCTTCATGGGTTCTCCTCTTAGGGCAAGGGACTTAGTAAACCGGTGCGAACGGTCACTTGGGGCGGGTTCTCGGGGCGGTTCTTAGGCCGCGGCTGCCCGGGGTATCACCAGCGGGCGTCCGGTCTCTGGATCTTCGATCACCAGGGAATCAATGCCGAAGACCTCGCGCACCAGCTCGGCGGTCCCGATCTCCTCGGGGGCGCCCTGGGCGATGATCTGGCCTTCCCGCATGGCGACCAGGTGGGTGGCATAGCGCAGCGCCTGGTTCAGGTCATGCAGCACGGCCACCAGGGTACGGCCATCACGCTGGAGCTGGGTGCACAGCTCCAAGACTTCGATCTGGTGGGCGATGTCCAGGTAGGTGGTGGGCTCATCCAGCAGCAGAATCGGAGTCTGCTGAGCCAGCGTCATGGCGATCCATGCGCGCTGGCGCTGCCCGCCGGAGAGCTCATCGACGGCGCGACTGGCCAGCTCGGTGGTGCCGGTGACCTCCAGAGCATGGCGGACTGCAGCCTCGTCCTCGCGGCCCCAGCGGCGCAGCAGACTCTGATGCGGGTGACGGCCGCGGGAGACCAGATCAGCCACGGTGATGCCTTCTGGTGCCAGCGAGGTCTGTGGCAGCAGCCCGATAGTACGAGCCAACTGCTTGGTGGGCACGGAGCTGATCGCATCGCCGTCGAGCAGGACCTCTCCGGCGGCGGGACGGATCAGCCGTGCCAGGCTGCGCAGCAGAGTGGACTTACCGCAGGCGTTGGGACCGATGATGACGGTGAAGGACTCTTCGGGGATCTGCAGGTTCAGCTCTTTGAGCACGGAGCGCTCGTCGTAACCGCAGGCCAGATCTGCCGCTGCCAGCCGGTGCTCGGTCTGCAGCTGCGGCAGTTCCGCCACTGCCTCCTCGCGGACTTCGGTGATCGTCATTCTCAGATTCCTTTCCTGGCGGTCTGACCGATGCTCATGAGCAGCCAGACGAGATAGGCCCCGCCGAGGATGAGTGTGATGACACCCACCGGCAGGCTGACGGGGATCAAGGGAGTGCGCGCAATCGTGTCGCTGAGGGTCAGTAGCAGGGCACCCATTGCTGCTGAGGGAATGAGCTGACCGGTATGGGAGGAGCCGGCGGCTGCTCCAGCCAGGCGCAGTGCAAGCTGCGGAGCCACCAGCGCGATGAAGGCGATCGGCCCTGCCGCGGCGGTCACTAAAGCCACCAGCACGATCCCGCAGAAGAACTGGATCAGCCGGGTACGTTCCAGCTGGATGCCAAGGCCGGAGGCGGCGTCGTCGCCCATTTCCATCAGTTGCATGTTCCGAGCGTTGGCCAGCATCACCGGCAGTGCCACTGCGCCGATCCCCAGCAGCGGCAGGACATGGGACCAGGTGATGTCATTGACCGAGCCCGCACCCCAGGTGGCCACGGCCATAGCGGCCTCCAGGCGCAGTGTGGTGACCAGGTAGGTGTTCAGCGAACCCAGGAAGATGCTCACGCCGATGCCCACCAGGATGATGCGCAGCCCGGAAACACCGCGTTTCCACGCCAGCAGGTAGACGACGGCGCCGGTGGCAGTGCCGCCCAGGATCGCTCCGAAGGGTGTGGCCCAGACGCCGCTGAAGCCCAGTACGGCGACTAGTAACGCGCCGGTATACGCGCCGGC
>NZ_HG005165.1:651827-689642 GCF_000455245.1 Nesterenkonia massiliensis
AACGCGCCGGTATACGCGCCGGCGGAGAAGCCGATGATGTCCGGGCTGCCCAGCGGGTTGCGGGTCTGGGATTGGAAGACTGCCCCGGCAAGGGCCAGGGCGGCTCCGCCGAGAATTGTGAAGACCACCCGTGGGGCGCGCCATTCCAGAATGACCCTGGAGGTACCTTCATCAGCGGTGCCCAGCAGCGCAGCCAGGGCGTCGGAGGCACCCAGCATGGCGGAACCGCTGATCAGGTTCCACCAGCCCACCATCAACGCCGCCGCCAGCAGCACCAAGGTCATGATCAGGCTGCGGCGTTGGATGCGCAGGCTGAAGGTGCCGCGGCGCAGGGTCCGCGAACCTGGGCCGAAAAGTGGCGGCGCAGTCTGCACGTTCACAGGTTTTTCACCGCCTTCCGGCGGGTCAGCCAGATCAGCACCGGAGCACCGAGGAATGCGGTGACCACTCCTGCAGGAAGTTCGGAGGCCACGACCAAGCGGGCCAGGATGTCAGCGGCCAGCACCAGCACCGGTGCGGCCAGCAGGCTCAGTGGAACCAACCAGCGGTGGTCAGGGCCCAGCAGCATCCGCAGCGCATGGGGCACCATGAGCCCGATGAAGCTCAGCGGCCCGGCTGCCGCCGTTGCTGCACCACAGAGCAGGGTCACCGCGGCCAGCCCCGCTACTTTAGTCAGTCCGGGCCGGGCTCCGAGGGCGACGGCGGCGTCATCGCCTAGCGAGATCGCATTCAGCGCCCGCGGCAGCAGTGCGGCGATGAGTGCGCCGATCATCATGAACGGCAGCACCGCGTTGAGCTCATCCCAGCTGCGTCCCTGCAGAGAGCCCGCGGACCAGAAACGTACTTGGTCAAAGACGGTGGGCATGGCCAGAGTGACGGCGTAGCTGAGTCCGCTCAGCAGTGCGCCGATGGCCACACCGGTCAGTACCAGCTTCGCGGAGCTGGCCCCGGCGTAGCCGCTGGTCCCGATCAGGTAGACCGCTACGGCGGTGATGAAGGCACCGGCGATGGCCAGCCAGACGTGGGCGAAACCGATGGTCACCCCCATCGTGGCGGAGCCGAAGACCACTGCGGCGTAGGCTCCGGCGTTGACGCCGAGCAGCCCGGGATCCGCCAGGGGGTTGCGGGTCAGAGCTTGCATCAGCACCCCGCCCAGTCCCAGGGCTGCGCCTACAACAATGGCCAGCACAGTGCGCGGGACTCGCCGCTCGAGGATCAGCAGTTCTGTAGTGTCCCGGGCACCTGCGGGCAGATCGCCTGCGGCCCACCGGCTCAGGGTGTCGCTGACGGTGCCTGCAGAGATACTCCCCGAGCCCACGAAGAGACTGATCCAGCTCAGTCCCAGCAGCAGCAACAGACCGCAGCCGACGACGACGAGCCGCCGCGCACCGGCTGATGCCAGCGGCAGCGGCGCAGCATCGGCGCGCGTGGGGGCGGTCTGAGCGGTCACGGTTCCTCGGGTACTATCGACGAATCACAGCCGGCCTGGATTACGCAACATGAGTTTGCCGGAATTTTTGTGAACGTAATTAAGGTACTCCTGCGTTACCGAATGCGCAAACGTTCAGGTCGCGGCACCGTCCTCCTCCAGGAGGTCATAGGTCAGGGTGCCGCAGTGAGCAGAACCTCCTGCGGCGGTGCTGACCTGGGTGTCACGGGTGCCGCGCAGCCAGCCGTGGTGATTCTGCTGATGCGTCGCAGATAGGATCTTCGCTGCTCCGCGAATGAATGCCGACTGCCGGTGAATCCACCGGCGGTCGGCGTCTTAGAGCGAGTAGTGAGTGAACCGTCCGCCTAATAGCGTGGCTGCCACCGGCATGTTCCGCAGCTGGTCCCCCGTGCAGCGGTAGGGGTCACGGTCCAACACAGCTAAATCAGCGGGTGCTCCCACGCGGACTTCAGCGGGACCGCCAGTGCTGGCAGAAAGAGCTGTACCCACGGCGATGCGCTGCTCCGGATGCCAGGGCTCGCGGCCATCACGACTGCGGCTGACGGCAGCAGCGATCGCCATCCACGGATCCAGCGGCGCCACCGGTGCATCAGAGCCGAAACGCAGGGTCACTCCCGCTTCCACAAGGCTGCGCAGGGGGAAGTTCCGGGCGGTACGTCCGGGCCAGTACGCCTCCGCGACGTCACGGTCATCCATGGCATGTTCGGGCTGCACGCTCGCCGTGACGCCAAGCCGGGCGAATCGTTCAACGTCCTCCCAGCGAAGCAGCTGGGCATGTTCGATGCCGCCGCGCATTGCAAGTTCTTCAAAGATGGTCAGGATCTCCGTATTGGCACGGTCACCAATGGCGTGAATGGCTGCGGCAATGCCTGCACCTTGAGCGGTGCGCATCAGTTCGCGCACCTGCTGCGGCGGCACAGTAGGCCCGCCGCAGGCATGAGGATGTGTGGAATCCAGCCCCGCATAGGGTTCCCAGCACCACGCGGTTCGGGTGTTCAGCGAACCATCGGAGATCACCTTCAGCGGCCCCAACCGCACCAATCCGGATTCCTCGAGCAGATCTCCGGTCCGCAGGCCGGATTTCACAGTCTGCGCCAGGTAGTCGGGCCACACTGCGGCCTCCACACGCAGCTGGTTCACCCCCTGGGCCACCCGCTTGGGCCACAGCGAGGCGTTATCGGCGTTCTCGAACTCCACCACGCCCACAGTTCCGCGGGCTGCGGCAGCTTGGGCCGCATCCTGGTAGTCCTGCGGGGTCAGGTCAGCGGGGTCACCGAAGCGGTCCATGACCGCGAAAGACTCTGCTTCCCGCAGGATTCCGGTGTCATCGGTACGGGCCCCCACCAGCTGCTGGGCAGCGGTGTTCAGCCACATGCAGTGCAGGTCGCCGGCGATCAGCGCCACTGGATGATCACCAGTGACCGCATCGAGGTCGCTGAGCCGAGCGGGCTCAGGCCAGAGCCCATCGCGGAATCCGAAACCGACCACCGTCTTACCGGCCGGCGCCTTCTGCACTGCCTGGCGTGTCAGTTCCAGGACTTCTGCGGCACTGCTGGTGCGGGTCAGATCGATACGCTGCCGACGGATCACCCACTGCGTGAAATGCACATGGTGATCCCACAGCCCAGGAATCAGCCAGCGCCCATCGAGGTCCACCACTTCGGCAGCGCTGTCCAGCTGCTCACCTGAGGCAGTCAGTGCCACGACGACGCCACCGGAGATCAGCACATCCGCTGAGGGGGCCTCGACCCTCTTCGCCCCACCGGGGGAAGCGATCACAGCATTCTTCAGCAGCAGCTCAGACACTCACGAACTCTCTTTCAGACAGCGGCATAGGTGGTTCTCCATGCACAGCGTACTGGCCTGAAGAACCACCTATGACGCCCGTCCCTGCTGCGCGGAAACCCCGGATTAAAGACCGGCCTTGAGCTGAGCTGCAAGCTCATGGAAGCGCGGGCTGGGGTTGCCGAAGCGGTGCAGAGTCATCGACACCGCCTGCTCCTTGACCCAATAGCGCAGCTCAACGCGACCAGAGGCGGTCACCACGTCATCGAGCAGCGCCACCTCCGGACGGGACGCCACCGCCTGGTGCACCTGAGACCCGAGGGTCCCCAGCACGCGCACCCGGATGCCAACGCCGGCGTCGTGAGCACCAGAGGCCAACGCCTGGGCGAACTCTTGCTCCGACTCCTGAAGCGGCTTCTCGATACCCACCACCAGCTTCTGCACCAGTTTGGCCGCCTGCTTGGCTTTCTTCTGCGACTTGGGATCCACGCTGATGCGCACCTGGGCACCTGCGGTCCGGGCAGCCAGCAAGGCGCGCAGCACCGGCGCGGGTTCTGCATCAGCCTGGACTCGCAGCAGCACAGTCTCCGGCAGATAGCGGAAGATATTGGCTTCGGCATTCATCCCGGTGTGATCCTTGGGCGTGCCGAACTCCTGAGCCCACCAGCGTGCATCGTCGGCAGCGGCAGCCTTCAGCCAGGCGAACTCCTCCGGTCCGATGACCTTCTTGGATTCGGCCTCCTCAAGCACCACCGCAGCCGGGGTGCCTTCAGCAGGAGGAGCCAGCTGAGCCGCAGTGGCAATATCGACGTCGTCGCTCCACTGCCCGAAGAGCATCACGTAGTTGGGGCCACCGGCTTTGGATCCCAGTCCCACAGAGGACTGCTTCCAGCCGCCGAAGGACTGCCGCTGCACAATCGCACCGGTGATTCCGCGGTTCACATAAGCATTGCCCACCTGGACCTGCTCCAACCACTGTTCCACCTCGGAAACCTCCAAGGAATGGATGCCGCCGGTGAGACCGAAGTCCACCTGGTTCTGATACGCGATTGCCTGATTCAGGTCCTTGGCTTCCATGAGTCCCAGCACTGGTCCGAAGACCTCCGTCAGATGGAAGAAGCTGCCAGGCTTGACGCCGGTCTTGATGCCGGGACTCCACAGCTTGCCGGTGTCATCTAGCTGCTCCGGCTTCAGCAGCCAGGCTTCTCCCGGCTCCAGCGTGGTCAGCGCCCGGTGCAGCTTCTCGCTGGGATCCTCGGTGAGCGGACCGACTGTGGCCGAGAGGTTCTGCGGCCAGTCCACCACCATGGACTTGGCAGCATCCACCAGCTGGCGGCGGAACCGCTCCGAGTTGTAGACGCTTCCCACCAGGATGCCCAGGGACGCGGCGGAGCATTTCTGTCCGGCGTGGCCGAAGGCGGAGTTCACCAGGTCAGCCACAGCGAGGTCGCGGTCTGCAGCCGGGGTGATGATCAGGGCGTTCTTGCCCGAGGTCTCAGCGTTGATGCGCATCTGCGGCTTCCAGGAGCGGAACAGTGCGGCGGTCTCTGAGGCTCCGGTGAGGATCACCCGGTCCACGCCGTCGTGGCTGACCAGCCGCTTGCCGGCTTCGCCTTCGAAGGGATAGACACCGTGGAGCACATCACGTGGCACACCTGCTTCCCACAGGGCTTCCAGCAGCGCCATGGAACAATGCGGAGTCGGTGAGGAGGGCTTGTGGATCACCGCAGATCCTGCTGCCAAGGCTGCCACGGTGCCGCCAAAGGGAATGGCCAGTGGGAAGTTCCACGGCGGTGTCACCAGAACCAGGGTATCCGGGGTGAAGTTGGCATATTCCACCTTCTCCAGTTCCAGAGCGTGATGGGCGTAGTAACGGGCGAAATCAATCGCCTCGGAGACCTCAGGGTCGCTCTGCGCCACGGACTTGCCCACCTCGGCTGCCGCCAAGGAGATCAGGTGCCCCCGGCGCCGGGCCAGAATATCGGCAGCCCGGTAGAGAATGCGCGCCCGGTCAATGGCCGGGCGGGCGGCCCACTCTGCGGCTGCTGATCGAGCTCGCTCCACCAGCGGGTCGATATCCTGAAGCCCGACTTCCTCCGGTACCGGCTGGGACTTCAGCCACTGAGGCGTTGCCCGCGCCACCACCTGCTCGGCCCAGCGCTGGTTGGCCTCAAGAGCCGGGTGAGTATCGGGCTCGTTGTGGAAGGGCGGCAGCTGATCGTAGTCAGGGAGCTCTGCCTGCTCTTCAGCGGTCCGGTCCTGAGTGTGTTTCGGCGCCGGCGCGGTGTGACCGTTCTCCTGCAGAATGCCCGCCAGGGTCTGCACCGAGCTGCGGAATCGGGTTTCCTCGCGGCGGAAGACCTCACTGCCGTTGCCGGTCTCGTCCACGTCGAGATCGAAGATCCCGGACATGAAGTTCTCACTCGCGGCATTCTCCTCCAACCGACGCACCAGATATGAGATCGCGACGTCGAACTCGGCCGGGCGCACGGCCGGTACGTAGAGCAGCAGCTGCCCGACATCGCCGCTGACGACCTCGGCCTGCTCGGCGGCCATGCCCTGGAGCATCTCGAATTCCAGTCGGCCGGCCCCGCCGTCGTTGTGCACACCGCGTGCCAGCCCCAGCAGATGGGCGAAGGCGATATCGAAGAGGTTGTGGCCGGCCACGCCGAGCCGCACGCCGCGCATGCGCTCAGGCTGCAGCAGCCAATGCAGCACCAGCTTGTAGTTGGCGTCGGTGGCTTCCTTGGAGTCACAGGTGACAACAGGCCAGTCGTGAATCTCCGCATGAACCCGCTCCATGGCCAGGTTCGCGCCCTTGACCAGACGGATCTTGATACCGGCACCGCCGGCGTCCACCCGGGCGTTGGCGAACTCAGCCAGCTCCTGAACTGAGGCCAGGGCATCGGGCAGATAGGCCTGGATGACGATTCCGGCCTCATAGTTTTTCATCTGCTCCATGGACAGCAGGCGCTTGAAGACCGCGATGGTCAGCCGCAGATCCTGGTACTCCTCCATGTCCAGGTTGATGAACTTGGATCCGGCCGGGGCCTTTGCGGCCTCGGTGTAGAGCGGGATGAGCCGCTGCACCACATAGTCCACAGTCTCCTGGAAACCCCACATGGAGATCTGGCTGGCCACTGAGGAAACCTTGATGGAGACATAGTCGACGTCGTCGCGGCGCAGCAGCCGTACGGTGTCTTCCAGGTGCTTATCGGCTTCTTCCTCACCCAGCACTGCTTCACCCAGAAGGTTGATATTGAGCCGGTGGCCGTCCTTCTTGATCCGTGCCACGGCTTTGCCGAACTGCTTATCGCGAGCGTCCACCACCATGTGGCCGACCATCGAGCGCATCCGCTTGCGGGCCGCGGGGACCACGACGTCGGGCAGCAGTTTGCCCAGCTTCGAGCCGGCCTGGATCTGAGCCAGATCCAGCTTCTCGAGGGTGTCTGGAGCCAATGCGCCGAGTTCAGACAGTGCGGAGGCGGCCGCTTTGGTGTCCTCAGTGCGGATCACCCGGTCCACGAATCCCACAGTGAAGTCCAGGCCGGTGGGGTGAGCCAGGACTGCGGCCAGCCGCTGCGCGGAGGGATGCGGGGTCACGCCGCAGTGCTGAGTCTGACGCAGCCAGCTGGTGACCTTTTCCACTGCGGCATCGGTGATGCTGTTCAGCTCGTTCAGCGTCTCTGGGTTCAGGTCCTGCGAGTGGGCCGGTGAAGTCTGCTCAGCCATGTGCTCTGCTCCTTGAGTCGTTGCAATCCACTGCCTCCATGACAGGGGGCCGGTGGGATATCAGTCCTGCCTTCAGTGTCAGCAGGGCTGGGGCAGATGAGAAGAGATATGGACCACACGCTGAGATAATTTGAGTCAAAACTGATTCAATAGCCTGATGCAGACAATGGTGCGGGGTCGCCCCCGGGTACAGGACACCGCCGATGACATCGTCGCCAGTGTGTTGGCTACGGCCGGCCCCCGGGTAGGCGGCACCGAATTTTCCACCCGCCGTATCGCCGAGCTGACCGGATTGAGTCAGACCCTGGTGAGTCGCGCAGTGCGGCGGATTCGCCATCCAGGCCAGTCCACACAGCGGCACGCAGCCACTACCGCGGCATCCCCCGCTGCCCAACGGCTTCGTCTCATGGACTTCCGCGTGGAGTACCCCCGGATCACGCTTCAGTTCGGCACCAGTGCCAGCGCCGCAGCACCGGCGCGACGACGCTTCGAACGTCGGGCGACTGCACTGATGGCCGCCCTGTGGGTCTCCGGAGCTGCCGCCTGGACCGACCCGCCCCGGAACTCGGCTGCTGAACCCCCCAGCGCAGAACCATCGTCCCTGCGCGCTCAGTGGTCACCGGGGGCAGACTGGGAGGAGTTTCTGGCTGTTGTGGCGGCGCTGCTGGACCGTTGCGAACCCTCGGAGGCCGCCCTTCCGGGTGCACTGCTTCGGCTTCTGGCAGCGCGGGCAGGCAGAGGACTGCTGGGGGTTCATTGGCGGGCCGAGACAGAATCATCCGAAACTGATCCTATTTCTGACTCAAATCTACTTGCCGTCATGGAGTACCCCGCCCCGGACCGCTCCCCCGCCAACCGCTGGCTACCCCGGATGGAGCTCTCTGCCACTGAGCAGTTGGCCATCGCCCTGCGCAAAGAGATGATCAACTCCGGATTCCGGCCTGGTGACCGGCTTCGTCCAGCTCTCTTCGCTCAGCGGTTAGGTCTACCACCAGCCACAGTGCGAACCGCCATGCGCCAATTGGCTGATGACGGTCTGCTCGTGCAGTCCTCCACAGGCGCAGCCAGCAGCACGTTCCGCATCCCACGGGTGACCGGTGCTGATGTCATTGACCTCTACGCCTCCCGGCTTCATGTGGGCATGGTGCTGTTGCGGGCCTGCGCCGCCCAGCCGCGGCACCGGCTGCTTCCTACCAGGCTGGCGCTCGGAGCACTGGAAGCTGCCGCTGCCCAAGGCACCCGCACGGATGTGGGCGAGGCTGATCTGCGCTTCCAGCAGGAGCTGGCCGAGGCCTCCGGCTTGCGGCAGTCGGCACGCAGCTTCCACGCGCTCACCCTGCGCGTCAGGATGTTCATCGCTGTGCTGCAGCTGGACTACACCCCCGCCGTCGACCGTCTCCTCCGAGATGACCGGCGGATCCTTACTGCAGTTATGGAGGGACGGGGTGATGCAGCGGTCCGCCTCTGGCGTGGCAAACTCGATAACGCGGTACGGCATATGTCCGCACTGGCTCCGGAATCCTTCGATGCCGCTCTATGGGACCGCCTGGCCCGCTGAGCTGTGGACCCGCTAACTTAGGGAGAAGCTTCAGCCCAGCAGCGGCTGCAATGAGGACCAGATCTCTTGGAAAGCGGGAATCAGCGAGATCACCAGCAGACCCGACATGACCAGATTGAAGATCCGCATATGCCGTGCCGAGGAGATGAATCGTCCCGCCCCTACTCCCAACAGGGCCCAGGCGATGGTGCACGGGGTGCTGAAGACCAGAGCGAATCCTGCAATCACCAGCACTTCGGCTAAGAAGGACTCCCAGAAACCGGTGAAGGTGGCCAGAGCCGCCACTGCCAGGGTCCAGGCCTTGGGATTGACGAACTGGAACAGCGCCATCTGAATGAACCCCGGCGGTCGGCCTTCGCGGCGAGACTCCACATCAGTGGGTCCGGTGGCGATCTTGAAGGCTAACCACAGCAGATACGCCACGCCGATGGGCCGTAGCACGTCCAGGACCACCGGCCACTGGTTCAGCACCTGGCCCAAACCGAGCCCTACCAGGATCATCATGACCGGGAATCCGATATTGATCCCGATGATGGCCGGCAGCGTCCGGCGGAAGCCGAAACCAGCACCTGAGGCCATCACAATGGTGTTATTGGGCCCGGGGGTTCCGGCACCGGCGATGACAAAGAGCATCAGAGACAGCAACTGCACTTCTTGAACCTACTTCGCTTCCTGAGCTGATGAGGACTTGCCTCGGACTTTTCCATCATGCGGACTGCGTGCCGGGGCCATCCGCACCCTTATCGCAACCCCGGCGCAAAGCACGACGGCGACTCACGGCCGTGAACAACAGCAGATCTGCCCACTGCAGACTGGCCATGCCGCCCAGCCGCAGCCTGGTGACTGAATACGGGGCCAGTCCGGTCACCGTGCTGAAGGCGCTGCGATGCCTGGCAAGTCCGGGACTGGTGGAGACCCGCCCTGGGGTGGGCACATTCGTCCGCGGCTCCCGGGCTCCGCGACCCCATGATTACTCCTGGCAGACTGCCGCTCTGGGGCCGCGCAACGCCGCCTCGCCCCAGCTGGCGTCAGCGCTGCCGCTCATGTAGCCATGACCGGACGCGGCGTCGTCGGGAAGGGAAGTTTCCGCCGGGCCAATCTGGGATTCTGCTGCGCACATGGTGTCCTGCTGATTCAGCGCCTCATCCAGGGTATACACAAATACCCCATGGGGGTATATTAAGCAGCATACGATCCACATCGGGATGCTTCCCGCCACTCTCCAGGAGGACACCATGGCCGAAACACGCAGCTACACCGTGACCGGGATGTCCTGCGGCCACTGTGAATCGGCAGTCACCCAAGAACTGAGCCAACTCGCGGGCGTGGCCGATATCCAGGTCAGCTCCGCTGCAGGCTCCCTGACCATCACGGTGCAGGATGACGCCACAGTGACCGACGAGGCAGTGATCGCCGCAGTGGATGAGGCCGGCTACTCGGCCTCCCCAGCTCGCCTCTAGGGGACCTCGTCACCCCATCGCTGAACACTGACACAGCCCAATGAATCCGATGCTCGCAGGCGCAGCCATGGTGCTGAGCTCGTTGAGCGTGGTGGGCAATTCGCTGCGGCTGCGGCGCTTCTGAACGGTGTGACCGAGCTCAGACTCACGGGCAGGCTCGGAGTCAGACTCAGCTCGGCCGGCGTCGTGGTGCAGTAGCAGCCCACCAGGCACCGGCGATGATGAGCGCACAGCCCAGCAGCTGCCAGAGGCTCGGGATCTCACTGAAGAGCAGAACCCCGAGCCCGACGGCGAAGATCGGCCCGGTGAGCATCAGTGCGCTGGCAACAGTCTCCGGCAGGGCGGTCATGGCGATGTTGAAGCACAGGTAGACCACCACCTGGCCGATAAAGGCCAGCGCCAGGAACCAGCCCCAGGAGATAACACTCTCGGGCACCTCGAGACGTCCGGTCGCAATGGCTCCAGTCAGCGTGGTCAATCCAGCGCAGAGGCACACAATGCTCAGCACGGTAAACGGGGCTGGTCGCAGTGTCGGTGGTGCCGTGCGGCGGATGATCGCTAAGTAGATCGCGTAGCAGGCACCTGCCGCCAGGCCTGCCAGGACACCGGCCCAGCTGAGCACCGTCTCCCCGAAGGCCCCGGCAGTCAGCGCCACTCCCAGCATCATCAGCGGGACGATGACCGCCAGTCGAGCTGGGGGACGGACTCCTTCGAAGACCCAGCTGAAAAGCGGCAGCACGATGATCTGGATATTAATCAGCACCGTGGCGATGCCAGCACCGATCAGCAGGATGGAGACGTTGTAGAAGCTGTAGTCGATACCAATGGCGATCCCACCTAAGGCAGCACCGAGAAGAGTGCGCGCTGGCAAGGCTTGCACCCGGTCCACCCTCCGCAGCTCCCAGAGCATAAAGGGGGCAAGCATCGGCACTGCCAGCAGACAGCGCCAGGCCGCTGTACTCATCGGTTCAGCGTCCATGAAGGAGATCAGCGCCGCAGAGGAGGCCATGGCCAGGCTTCCCAGCAGCATCAGCGTCACTGCCCGGGATGAAGAGATCACTCGCCGATTCTAGGCAGATGCGCCCAGAGCATGGGAAACTGCCCGACAGAACTCCACAGATCCTCACAGCCGACGGCGATGATCGGGTCTGGTCCGGCGGCCTCTCCGTGGACGCCGGGTCAGTCTTCAGCGCGAGCGAGCTCTTCGCCTTCAGCATTGAGTACGCGTGCTCCGCTGCGATCCCCCAGCGTTTCGAAGCGGGTGCCGTCCTCCATCACGACCGCAGCGGGTCGGTGCTGTAGTAGTGGTTGTGATCGCCATGCGGCTCTCCCCATGTTCCAGCGTCCAGCAGCCGGAAACTGTCGCCTTCAGCGAGGAAAACATGGCGGCCATCCCCTGCGGGGTTGACGCGCACAAAGTCCTGGGCTCTGAAGTCTCCCAGGACTTCGAGGGTAGCGCCGTCGATGACGCTCACGCCGCCGTCGTAGGTAACCGCCAGCCGCGGCGACGGACCGCCGGCCTCGTGAGTGGGTCGGTCTGAGGGCTCGACCTGCTCCTCATCTTCTCCGCCGTCTTCAGCGGCATCCGCGGCAGCGCCTTCAGCAGAGGCTTCCGCGTAGGTGCGATTCCGTCCACGGGAGTCCTGGGCGACCCTGGGGCGGGCTTTCGGCACAGGCTTACCAGGGACAGTAAATTCGACAAGCAGGGGGAGCGGTGCGGTCATGGCCGACAGCGTCCCGGCTGCATACTCCATGCTGGGGGAGGCGGCTATTCCTGTTCGGTTGGTTCCGGCGTCGCGGATTGAGGTGTCTCCACCACGAGAGCGTCCTCCGGCAAGAAGATGTAATCCTCAGGTAGATCGATCTCGGGCGCGCGATTCAACGCGATGAGGCTGAGCACGATGGAAGCAAGCCCCACAACCAGCGCTACGCCAACACCGATGCCGCCGACAATGAGGCTCTTATTGCTTGCATCGGTCGCGCGCTGGGCCTCAGTAAGCTGATCGGTCGCGATCCGGGACTGCGCGTCTCCAGATGCTTTGAACTCAGTTGCCAAGCTAGTCATGGCGGCCGCTTGACTATTCATCCCTTCGATAATGTCCAGCAGGTGATCCGTCTGCTTCGCAGCATGATCGCGAAGTCCAGCGTTTATGACTGCGACCTTCTCGAACACGTCCAGTAGCTGCTGCGCGATATCCGGGTCGTCGGCGATGATTGCCCGAGATGTGGGCTCGTCATCACCTTCGGGTGGGTCGATCTGCGCCACATCGGGGTCTTCCCCTGGATCAGTAGACGGGTCGGCAGCTCTCATACCATACGCGTGTCTGCGTATCAGGTCTTGCACGACCTCGCTCACGGGCCTGGTGTGTTCGAGAGAAAGCTGTCTTATTCGCTGCAGGGTCTCGGGATCGATCTGGACGGCGAAAGCTCGTGACATGGTTTCCGCGACATCTTTGAGGTCGTCGCGGATCTTGTCATTGAGAGCACCGGCAGCGAGGTCGCCGTACCTTTGAGCGGCCTTGCGGCTGATCGCCAGGCTGTCCCAGTCATGGTCCAGGGACAGGGTCTCCTGATCTTCTTCGTGCGGCGGATTCTCGTGGGGATCCTGGTCCTCTTCCATGACTTTGATGCTAGCTGTAAGCGTGGTGGCGGACATCACCAGGCGGGTTCGGCGTGACGGGTCAGGTACTCCCTGACTGCGGTTGTCGGGTCGGTGTGCTCGCCGGTAGTGGTGCGCAGCGCGAGCCCTGTGAGGGGTTGGCCTTGGTGGTCGGCCGCGAGCAGCAGGGTGACTGGTTCCCCGTCCATGGGGTCGGTGCCGTGGGCGACGAGCAGGTCACGCACGATGAGGGGCCCAAGGACGGGGCCGCCGTCGGTTTTGATGGCGTCGCTCAGCCGGTAATGCGCCCAGTGGGGCGGGTAGGCATCCTCGTGGGTCACCGGGGTTGCGGTGATGGTGGTCATTATGATCCTTAGAGTTAGGTCTATGAGAATCAAGACATGCTTCTAGGGTGTCCGGGAGAGAACTAAACAGAACCACTCAGGGAGGACATGATGGTGGACGCAGAAGAACCGCTTCGACCGGGGGATTTGATGGTTGCAGCTGAGCAGTACCGGTCCACGTTCTTGGCTATAACTCTTTCGGCCCCCATGATCCTGGATCCTTCGAAGCCCATCGTGGAGTGGAACAGATTTTATACGGGCATAACGCCACCCGATTCGATTCCGCTTACCCTGGGCGGGAGAGGGGACCTCGATCTAGTCCTTGACCTTAATTCCGTGATTGACGATGTGTTGCAGCATAATTCGTCGGAATTGGTCCAGGACCTTCTAGCGATGGGCATGGTCCTTTCCGCTACGAAGATCGGTGAACTCATAGACCGTGGTGATTTTCGGAACAACGAATCCCCTTTGCTCCAGTTTGCGCGCCACTATCGTAATGCGTGTGCCCATAACCGCCGATGGTCGTTCAAATCCCACGAGCCAGCACACCCGGCTGCTCTCCGCGACCTCGAAATCGATAACAGTCTGCACGGACGCATTGCGCCGTACGGTACCGTCAGTCCAGCCGATCACCTTTACTTCCTCGATGACATCTCTGCATATTTTGCGACGATGAGTCTCCGGAAGGCTTGTGATGAAGTTCAGGAATCTGCTGCGGGATCTCACGTAGACGAGATTGAAGCCATGCTGTGGATGGCCCTACAGAAGCAAGGGGTTCCGGAGAATAGTATCTCGCTGTCACCGGACCTATACGCGTCGCTCGCGGCAGGGTGGCGGTTGCAGCCGTCCGTCAGTTCTCGAACCTACAGCTAGCAGTGGGCTCATCAGTGGGTTCTTCCTGACCATCCCCATTCGCACAGGCTGAGAGGGCCAGCGCAGAAGGTTGCGTTTCATGTCGGCGCCCTGGGAGTGCAGTGACCAGCGCCCCTAGAATCAAGCTCATGCCCAGTACCCTTTCCAGTGCTCCGTGGAATCCGGAGCGTTACCTGAGATTTGCTTCAGAGCGCACCCAGCCCTTCATCGACCTGCTCACTCACGTCCGCGCATACAACCCGCGGCGCATTGTGGATCTGGGCTGCGGACCAGGCAACGGCATGCCGGTGCTGCGGGAGTTCTGGCCGGAAGCGGAGATTATCGGCATCGACTCCAGCCCGGAGATGCTCCAGCGGGCTCAGGAATCCACCTCCGCCGACCCTCGCATCAGCTACCGGCAAGCAGATATCAGGGATCTTAAGCTGGATGAGCCGGCAGATCTCATAGTCTCCAACGCTGCTCTGCAGTGGATCCCCGAGCACCGAGATCTGCTGCCGCAGATTCAGGCCAATGTGGCCCCCGGCGGCACACTGGCAGTACAGGTCCCCGGCAACTTCTCCGCCCCCAGCCACCGGCTGCTAGCTGAACTTGCCGCGTCCGAACCATACCGGCAGTTCATCGACCCACACACCATGCTGCAACCCACCGCAGAGGTCAGCGACTATATGCACGACGTCGCGGCAGAGGGCTGGGAGGTCGAAGGCTGGGAGACCCGGTACCACCACATACTCCATGGCGAAGATCCAGTCTTCACGTGGATTTCCTCTGCAGCTGCCCGCCCGGTGCTGGAGGCGCTTCCAGAAGGACCCCGGGAAGAGTTCACCCGCCAGTACAAAGCCGCACTGCGCAGGGCATATCCCAAGACGAAGCTAGGCACCATCCTGAGCTTCCGGCGCTTGTTCTTCATTGCCCGTCATCAGGGCTAAATCAGTGATTTATTGCCGCTGATTCCGGTATGTGAGAGATAAGACATCCTCGGTTTACATTCCTGACAATAGGCAGAAACGCAACCGCCCTACCCTGAAGCTCAAGCATGACAGGGAGGGTAGGGCATGGCAGAACCTGTACCAGAGGTCATCGAGGATGACCAGTACCTGCGCGTCCCAATGCCCGCTGGCGAGGTGGAGATCATCGGCAACACCGTGCATCTGCCCGGCCACGGCCCCGTAGCGCTGGCACCGGGTCCGATGTCTGTCATGCGCGCCCTGACCAAAGCCCAGGGCGCGGTCATCTCACGGGAGGACCTGCTCTGGCTGCTGCCGCAATGCGGTTCTTCGCACGGCCTGGAAATGTGGGTTTCCCGACTGAGGCAGGCCCTGCCCGACTCAGCCGTAGTCCAAACCGTGGTCAAGCGGGGCTATCGGCTGGCCCTCTGAGCCGATTACCGGGCGCCGCCGTTGCTTGTCTTCGACTCCTCCTCGGTGAGCACTTGGGCATCCACCGTGGTGATCTCCTCGGTGACCGTGTGCTCGACCTGGATCCGGGGGTTCATCTCGATGAAGACATGCTGGGGAAGTTACAGCTCAGCTACGGGAGACCAGAATCTCGGCACTGGAGGCCTCACCGTCTTCGTCGTCGTCCATATCCGGCTCACCTGGGCCGAGGTGAATCGCGCGGATTATGCCGTCGGGCAGTCCCAGCAGCTGCTCAGCGCGAATGAAGAGCTCCCGCCAGATCTGCAGCTCTTCCTCGGTCTCGGTGCCCGGCAGGGAGACGAAGGGGGCACGACCCTCAGCCAGCAGCCGGTGTGCATTGCGGTGGATATGCAGACCGAAGTCCACGATTCCGGCAGAGACCGGAGTCCCGTTGCTCATCACCTTGTCCTGGGTGCGGCAGAGCCGGCGGGGGCTGATGAAGCTGCTCGGCGGCTCCACCAGATGCTGGTCCACCATCAGCGACCAGTTGCAGCTTGTGCTCTTGGACGCGGTGCCACCGCCCAGTGCCTGCACCCGGAGGCCGAACTCCCCGTGCAGTACTGCAAGGAACTCCAGAGTCTCAGGGGTGAAAAGCTCTGCCTGGCGTGGAACCTCCGGCCCGGCGAGCGTGACCGTCTGCTGTGAGGTCTCCTCAGTGGTGATAGTCATGGCGAATCTCCTTTGATTCCTGGTCCGCTATCGGTTGGTCCCTGTTCGGTGACAACCACCAGTTTTCGCCAGGCCACAACCCCGATTCCAGGGATACTGAGGGAAAGATCCGCGATTCTTTGCGAATCTCAAAGATCCGCCATAACCAGCACTTCTCTGGAAGGGCGCCCGCCCGGTGATCGCGGCGGCGGCCTTCTCACCGATCAGCACCGAAGGCGCGTTGGTGTTCCCGGAGATCACCTGCGGCATGATCGAGGCATCTGCCACCCGCAAACCGTTGAGGCCGCGCACTAGCGCGTATCCCTATTGCCTATTCAGAACGCAGATAGGTGAGGTCGAAGATTTGTCGTCCGACGTTAAGGGCTTTGGCCTCGAAATCGGTAAGCACCCGGCCCTCGAACCGTGGCGCCCAGCCGCCTTCGTGATCCAGTGCTTCTTCCAGCGGCAGCGGGTGAGTTTCCTTGCCCAGGCTGCGTGCGTCCAGGTCATCCAGACGGACCCGGGTCAACGCAGATTCCTCACCGGTCCGTTCGCCTGCGTGCGGATTGGTGAAGGACGACGACGCCGAAATCACCTCGCGCATCTGCACGGCGTAGTCAGACCAGTCAGTGGCCAGCCGCCAGCGTCCACCGGGGGCGATCACCCGGGCAGCCTTCTCCACAAAGGCCGGCTGCACCAGCCGGCGCTTATTGTGCTTCTTCTTATGCCAGGGGTCGGGGAAGAAGATCCATAGCTCAGCAACTGATGCTGCCGGCAGCAGGTGGTCCATCAGCTCCACTGCATCAATGCAGGCCACCCGGACATTGGTGAGTCCTTCGCGGCGGATCCGCGCAGCCAGCTGCGCAGCGCCGGGCCGGTAGACCTCGATGGCGAGGAAATTGGTCTCGGGATTGTTGGCGGCGGCCGCGGAGACTGCCTCACCAGAACCGGAGCCGATCTCTACGATCAGCGGAGCATCGCCGTGGCCGCCGAAGCGTGAGTATTCGGCTTCCCAGTCGATGCTGAAACCGGGAGCCACCGAGGTATCGCGGTCACCGTGCGGCACATCCAGCAGTTCCTGCCCCAGGGCGGCGTCCCAGGATCGTTGGTAGCTGGGCTTGAGCTTATTGCTGCGTCGGACGAAGGACAGCGGTTTGCGAAGGTGTGCGGAATCCTGGGGCATCAGTTTAGGATATCGCGGGCTCCGGTGAGGAATCGGTGCAGCAGCGGCCCATTGGTCGATCCACCGAACTCGCCTTCCTCTAAGAAGATCGCCACCGCCAGGTCCCCCTGGATGGCGATCACCCAGGTATGGGCGTAGGTATCGTCACCCTCGCCTGCCTCGGCGGTGCCGGTCTTGGCATAGACATGCTCCCCGGGCACCGGATCCATCGATGACAGGGTGCCGAAATTCACCGTGTCCGTCATCAGCGTCATCAGCTGCTCGGCTTCTTCAGCACTGAGCTGACCTTCGGGCGCTCGGGGCTCCTGCGGGACCACCAGGTGAGGGTGGACAGTTTCACCTGCGGCGATGGAGGCCGCAACGGTAGCCATGCCCAGCGCCGAGGATTCCACCACACCCTGGCCGAAGAGATTGGCTGCGTGCAGATTCAGGTCGCTGTCATCGGGTACCGAGCCCATAATGGCTGGCACTCCGATGCGCGGTTCCTGCAGCAGGCCAAGGTCCACGGCTGCCTGGTGCAGATCAGCGCTGGTGACATCGTCGTAAGCGGCAGCAAAGAGGGTGTTGCAGGAGACTGCCAGCAGATCCCGGAAACGGTGGGTACCGATGTACTCACCGGGATAGCCTGGCACATTGCTGAAGACCTGGCCGTGGACCGTTGTCCTGGCAGGGCATGAGACTTGAGAATCAGGGCTCAGTCCATCGCGCAGCATCGCCAGGGCAGAGACCATCTTGAAGGTGGACCCGGGAGCGAAGGAGCTCTGCGTAGCCGTTTCCACGAAATTCTCCTCCGGGCTGTGGCTGGCCGCGGCCAGGATCCCGCCGTCGGAGGGTCGGATTGCCACCAGCGCGGAGGTGACATCCTGCTCGCCGGTGATCTGCTGAGCCAGCTCCTGCAGCCGCGGGTTCATAGTAGTAGGGATGTCCTGGCCGGTCTGCGGCTCAACTGACCAGAGGGTCTCGCCGTCCTTATGAATGCGCATCCCGGGAACACCGCGCAGCTGATCTTCGCGGCTGGCCTGAATACCGGAGGTCCCCACCATGTCACCCACCTGCAGCGTGGGGTCGTTCTCGATATGTTCGGCGGTCACCGGGTCCACGCGGCCCAGCAGCAGCGGGGCGAAGTCCCGGGTGGGCGCTAGGGACCGGGTGCCGGGAACGGCGACGGCCCCGGGGATCCCTTCAATATCCGCCACGGAGATATCGGTACTGTCTCGGCGGATGGTAATAGCATCAACAAAAGCCTGCTCGCCGTAGGCCATCACCTTTTCGGTGTAGGACTCCTCGTTGATCCCCACTGCGGCCGCCAGCTGCGCCGCTGCAGCCCGGTACGCGTCTTCTGAGTCTTCGGCTTCGCTGAGCTGAGTCTTATCCAACCCGAGGGTCACCACATCCCGGTTGTAGACCAGGGCCCTGCCGTTGTCGTCCATGATGCGACCGCGTTCGGCGCTGGTGGTGACCAGCCCGATGCCCTCATGGCCGGCATAGTCAGGAAGCAGGGTCTCGGCAGTAGCTTCTGCGTGCCACACATCAGCTTCAGCGTCATAGCTGAATTCCGCTGTTGTGGTGTAGGTCCATTCCTCTCCGCTGATGCCCAGCTCGCCGAGGTCCCAGCGGTGTTCATAGGTGATCTCAGCGGTGGGAGCCCGAGGTGAGTCCTCCGGCGGTTCGAGCACATCGATCTGCGCCACGGTCACCTCGGGAGTCAGCTCCCCGAAGGGCTCATGCAGGTTCTCCGCTGCTTGGCTCAGCGTTTCCGCAGAGCCGGAAGCGAAGCTGACCTGGGAGAAGTCACCGCTGGAGAGCGCCCGTGCAAGGGACTGAGCAAAGGAGTCCACGGTAGCGGGAGGATCCTCCCCGCAAGAGGTGATGAGCACAGCCCCGGCGAGGGCAGCGGAAGCTACGAACAGACGACGACGGCGACGCAAGGAGAACACTCATCAAGTATGGAGGTTTTCTTCAGGTCGTGGGGGACATCGTGTGAAAAATGTTCCCTCGTGCCGCTGACATGGATAAACTCCGCAAAGAATCACTGCACTGACGGGGTCAATACTAAAAAGCACCTGCGAAAGGACACTTGATGCCGAGCCACGACGACCCCCGTCCGCGAGCCCGAATCCACCTCAGAGCACGAACCGGAGCGCAGGGGCGTCATCGTACGCTTCCTGGGCGGGATCGAGCGGATCGGTAAGCTGCTGCCGCATCTGATCATCACCGTCATGCTCGGGGTCGCCGTGGCCGAGGGATCCGGGCTGATCAGCGCAGCCATCCGGGTGGCGGTCTCGAGGGTCTCCCGCAGCTGGCTGACTTTCACTGTGGCTGTGGTGGGCGTGACCGGATCTGTGGCCTCCGATGCTATCTACATCATCTTGATTCCCTTAGCGGCGGCGGCGTTCAAAGCGGTGGGACGTTCGGCAGTCCTCGGCGCCATCGTTGCCTTCGGCTCGGCATCGGCCAGATATAACGCCTCATTGCTGATTACCGCTTCAGATCCACTGTTCGCTGGCATCTCCACCGCTGCCGCCGAGCTGATCGAGGAAGACTACGTGGTCTCCCCCATCGCCAACTACTTCTTCGCTGCTGCCTCCGCGGTAGTACTGGTTGCGGTGGTGACTCTGGTGACGGAGCTCCTGCTGGTGAAGATGACCGAGCGGATGCGCAAAGAAGAGGACGCCGCTGGGGGCGCGGCCACTGCTGTACTCGCTGCAGGTCGGCCGGCGCAGGTTGCCGATGCGCAGGACTCGGTGCACAAGACCGGGACCGCTACTGGCGGAACCGCCGAAGGCACCGCTGGCGAGGGCGGAGCAACAAGCGCCGACCAGCGAGGAGGAGCTGCTGAGCTATTCCGCGCAGGAGGTGCGCGCCCTACTTCGCCCTGGCGCTGGGATATCTCCAGCGTTATTACCCGAAAGCCGGTGTGGGAACCCTGCTCTCGCTAACGCTACCCATTTCAGTGGCGCTGCTGGTGTCCTGGTTCCTGTTCTTCATGCTTTGGTACGCCATCTGTTTGCCACTGGGCCCGGGAGTGCCGATTCGCTAGAGCATCGTCTGGGGACAGCGGCTACCGGTCCTGCCAGAGGACAATCTCTCTGGTGGCAGGCCGGGGCCGCTGTCCGCGGCTGAGACTGACCACATCGCCGTGGGGGCCCACCGCGAAGATCCTGGCCTGCCCAGGATTGCGCTGTGCCTGACGCAGCTGCTGACGCAACTGAGCGACCGTGTCCTCCAGTTCATCCACGCGGTTCTGCAACTGCAAGATGCGTCGGATTCCCTCCAGGGAGACGCCCTCCTGGGAGAGCTGCTGAATCTGTCGCAGCTGCTCAATGTCATAGGGAGAGTAACGCCGGTGCTTGCCGCGCTGGCGACGAGGGGTCACCAAGCCCATTCGGTCGTACTGACGCAGCGTCTGAGGGTGCATATCGGCTAGCTCTGCTGCCACGGAGGTGAAGAACAGGGGGGCGTGACGGTTCTCCGCATCGACTATTCGCGGATCCTCCGCGAACTCTGCGATATTCGCTCGCACCGTGTACCGCATGACCATCGTTCACCTCCTGTGCTTGCTGTCTTCAGCCCCAGGTGCCTCCTGGCAATGGGACTGGAAGACCACTGGGCCTAGCCGACTTGTTCTTTACAACGCAGCCTTGGAATCTAAATCTTTCCGAGGGTCAGTGCCTGCGGTGGCCTCCGCATAGGCCTTCACCGCGGCCAGAGCATCATCATTGAGCTCCTTGGGCACATGAACGTTGATGACGACCAGCATGTCACCCTGACTGTTCTTGCGGCGGATCCCGTGGCCCTTCAGCCGCAGCACTCGCCCAGAGCTGGTACCTGCGGGCACCTTGATGCGGACTTTTTCGCCGTGCACCGTAGGAACTTCCACAGTGGCTCCGAGGGCCGCTTCATCGAAGGTCACCGGCAAGTGGATGCGGATATTGTCTCCGTCGCGCTCAAAGAATGGGTGCGACTGGATCGAGACCTCCACGAGCAGATCGCCGGTGCCGCCTGGACCCTGCTGGCCCTTGCCCTTGACGCGGACCTTCTGGCCTTCTTTGATGCCCGGTGGGATGCGCACATCAATGACATTGCCATTGGGCTCGCGCAGCCCCACGGTGGTGCCGCGGACGGCGCCTTTGAAGGAGATCGTGGTCTTGGCGGTACGGTCAGCCCCCTTGGGCGAGCCGCCGAAACGGGATCCGAATCGGTCCCCCACTCCCCCGAAGAGATCGGAGAAGTCCGGGCCCCCGCCAAAACGGTCGCCGCCGGTTCCAGGTGCCCCTGAGAAACGGTCTCCGAAGAGTCCGCCAAAGATATCCTCGAATCCGGCGGTGCCAGAGCCCGGGGCACCCGCGGAGAAGCGGGCGCCCGAGCCCATGGCACGGATCGCGTCATACTGCTGACGCTGTTCAGGATCGGAGAGCACCGAATGTGCCTCGGAGATGTCCTTGAAGCGCTGTTCGGCCGCCTCGTCACCCGGGTTCTTATCCGGGTGGTACTGACGCGCCAATTTGCGGTAGGACTTCTTGATCTCCTCGGCGGTGGCCTCCTTGGAGACGCCGAGAATCGCGTAGAAGTCCTTCTCTACCCAGTCCTGTGAAGCCATAGCGTCTCCTTTCTCGTTCCGCGGGCGGGGGAACCCGCCACGCTTTCGGTCTGCTGCAGTGGCGCGGACCAACACGCCTGAAGGCGATTGTTGATATTACTGCTGAGCTCCGCTGGAGACGATCACCTGTGCTGCACGCAGCAGGCGGTCGCCGTAGCGGTAGCCCGAACGGATCACGACGGCGATGTGGTCCGCCTCCACCTCGTCATGGGGCTGCTGCATGATGGCCTCATGCTCAGTGGGATCAAAGGCCTCACCCACCGCACCCACGGTTTCCAGACCCTGCGCGGTCAGCGCAGATTCCAGTCGGGCAGCAATATGCGCGAAGGGACCATCCTCGAGGTCACCGGCCTGACGGGCAGCGGCGATGTCATCGAGTACCGGCATCAGTTCGGCGATCAGCTGACCCTTGGTGCGGTCCTTCTCCAAGGCCCGGTCACGCTCTACGCGGCGCCGGTAGTTGACGTATTCGGCCTGCACTCGGCGCAGATCGTTCTCCAGCTCCGCTTCCCGGTCGTAACCCTGGGCAGCGAGCTCCTCCTCGGCAGCCTCGATACGTGACTCCGGTTCGGTTTCACTGCCGCCGATCGCTTCATCAAGAGGCACCTCGCGCAGCTCAGGCTCTTCGCTCAGTTCAGGATCCTCACCCGGCAGCGGCTCGTGGAGATCGCCTTCTTCTCCAGCCGGAGCCGCGTGGGCCTGCTGGACCTCGATGGACTCCTCGGGGGCATCTGCCAGTATCCGCTCGGCTTCTGCCAGTGGGTCTGCAGCAGGATCGGTGCCTGCGGCTTCACGGTCTTCGGCGGTGGCCTCGCCGGTAGCTTTGTCATCCCGTGCCGGGGTCGGATCGGGGATGCCGTCCTGGGGGGATTTCTCCGGGTTGTACTTGTCCTCTGCCATGAGCTAAGGCCCTCCCTTCGGTCTGAGGATGCGCCCGCCCCTAAATGGAGCGGGCGCATCCTGCTGGTCTTCGAGAAGCGGGTCAGACGGTAATCGCCGTGACTACTTCTTCTCGTCCTCGTCCTCGTCGACAATCTCTGCGTCGACAATGTCCTCGTCCTGGCCCGGGGCGTCACCGGCGGGTGCACCCTCACCGGCTGCCTCGGCACCGCCCTGAGCATAGAGGGCTTCTCCGATCTTGACCTGGGAGGCCTGCAACTTCTCGAAGGCTGCGCTGACCTCGTCGTCGTTGTCGGTGCCCTCCAGGGCCTTCTTCAGGGCGTCGACGTCGGCCTGGACCTCGGTCTTGACCTCTTCGGGGATCTTCTCCTCGTTCTCCTTCAGGAGCTTGTCCACCGAGTAGGCCGTGGCCTCGGCGGCGTTGCGGCGCTCAGCAGCCTCGCGGCGCTTCTTGTCCTCTTCGGCGTGCTTCTCCGCGTCGGCGACCATCCGCTCGATGTCCTCCTTGTCCAGGGAGGTGCCGCCGGTGATGGTCATCGACTGCTCCTTGCCGGTGCCCTTGTCCTTGGCGGAGACGTGGACGATGCCGTTGGCGTCGATGTCGAAGGTGACCTCGATCTGGGGCATGCCGCGCGGTGCCGGAGCGATACCGGTCAGCTCGAAGGTACCCAGGGCCTTGTTGTCACGAGTGAACTCGCGCTCACCCTGGAAGACCTGGATAGCCACCGAAGGCTGGTTGTCCTCAGCGGTGGAGAACACCTCCGAGCGCTTGGTGGGGATTGCGGTATTGCGCTCGATCAGCTTGGTCATCACACCGCCCTTGGTCTCGATACCCAGGGACAGCGGAGTGACGTCGATCAGCAGCACGTCCTTGCGCTCACCGGCCAGCACACCTGCCTGCAGTGCGGCACCGACGGCGACGACCTCATCCGGGTTCACCGACTTATTGGCTTCCTTGCCGGAGAGCTGCTTGACCAGCTCGGCAACGGCCGGCATACGAGTGGAGCCGCCCACCAGGATGACGTGGTCGATGTCGGAGATCTTGGCTCCGGCCTCGGAGATGACATCGTTGAAGGGCTTCTTGGTCCGCTCCAGCAGATCCGAGGTCATGTCCTCGAACTTCGCGCGGGTCAGCGTCTCGTTGACGTGAACCGGGCCGTTCTCGCTCTGGGTGGCGTAGGGGATGTTGATAGTAGCGCTGGTGGTGGAGGAGAGCTCCTTCTTGGCGCGCTCAGCCTCTTCCTTCAGACGCGGAACGGCGATCTTGTCCTTGGACAGGTCTACGCCGTCCTTCTGCTTGACCTGCTCGACCAGCCAGTCGATGATGCGCTGGTCCCAGTCATCGCCACCGAGACGGTTGTCACCGGCAGTGGCGCGTACCTGGATGGTGGAGAAATCGTCCTCATCCTTGCCAACTTCCAGCAGAGAGACATCGAAGGTACCGCCGCCGAGGTCGAAGACCAGGATGAGCTCATCTTCCTTGCCCTTGTCCAGGCCGTAGGCCAATGCTGCAGCGGTGGGCTCGTTGACGATACGCGAGACCTTCAGGCCCGCGATCTCGCCGGCTTCCTTGGTGGCCTGACGCTCGGCGTCGTTGAAGTAGGCCGGCACGGTGATGACAGCCTCGGTGACATCCTCACCCAGGTAGGACTCAGCGTCATGCTTGAGCTTCATCAGGGTACGGGCGGAGATCTCCTGCGGGGTGTACTTCTTGCCGTCCACCTCAGCGGTCCAGTCAGTGCCCATGTGGCGCTTGACGGAAGCGAAGGTGCGGTCCGGGTTGGACACGGCCTGACGGCGTGCCACCTCACCGACGAGAACGTCGCCGGTCTTGGAGAAGGCCACCACCGAGGGAGTGGTGCGTGCGCCTTCTGCGTTGGCGATCACGGTGGGCTCGCCGCCTTCGAGGACGGTCACCACCGAGTTCGTAGTTCCGAGGTCGATTCCGACTGCGCGGGACATGGGGACTCCTTTCGTCAGAGCTTTTGAAGCCTGTCACTTTCGCTTATTGAGTGAACTGGACTCAAGTCTTCAACGAACACTCTCAGCTGTCAAACTGACTTGAGTGAGTTCGACTCAACTTTGCGTCGATGATTATAACGACGCCGCCCCTCGCTTCATTCCCGCCGCACCCACTTGTGCATGAAAAAGCTCGCGCACCCGGGGTACGGATGCGCGAGCTGGGGTGTGATGGCAGCCTGGGCCGGGACCTACATGGCGATACCGATGTACTTGGTCTCCAGGAACTCATCGATGCCGATGTCGCCGCCCTCGCGGCCCACCCCGGATTCCTTCACGCCGCCGAAGGGCGCGGCAGGGTTGGAGACCACACCTTGATTGATGCCGACCATGCCGGACTCCACGGCTTCGGCCACCCGCAGCGCCCGGGTGAGGTCATTGGTGAAGACATAGTTGGACAGCCCGTACTCGGTGCTGTTGACCGCCGCGACAGCTTCTTCTTCGGTGTCGAACGGGGTTACCGGTGCCACCGGACCGAAGATCTCCTCGCTGCGCACGCGTGCACCCTCAGGGATGTCGAAGAGCACGGTGGGCGGATAGAAGTAGCCCTCACCGGCAATCGGCTCGCCACCGAGCAGCACTTCGGCCCCGGAACGCACGGCGTCCTCCACCAACTCCTGAACTTTGTCCCGCTGCTTGGCATTGATCAGCGGACCAACCTTGACGTCGTCGTCGACACCACGACCCACTCGGAATTCAGCCATCCGCTGAGCCAGTCGGTCGGCGAAATCCTTCGCCACGGAACGCTGAACGAAGAGCCGGTTAGCAGCGGTGCACGCTTCTCCGGAGTTGCGCATCTTAGCCAGCAGCGCACCTTCCACGGCCTTGTCCAGATCTGCATCTTCAAAGACCACCAGGGCCGCATTGCCGCCGAGCTCCATGGAAGTGCGCAGGACGTGGTCGGCACACTGCTCCAGCAGTTTTTTACCCACAGCGGTTGATCCGGTGAAGGAGAGCTTGCGCGCAATACCAGAGCGGATCAGCGGCTCCATAGTGCCTCCGGCATTGGAGGTCACCACAATATTGACCACTCCTGCTGGCAGGCCGGCGTCCTGAAGGATCTGCGCAAGAGCCAGCATGGACAGCGGAGTCAATTCAGAGGGCTTGAGCACCGAAGTGCATCCGGCTGCCACAGCGGGGCCGATCTTCCGGGTGCCCATAGCCAACGGAAAGTTCCACGGAGTAATGAGAATAGAAGGACCAACGGGCTGCTTGGTCACCAGGAACCTGGCATTGCCGGCTGGTGCAGTCTGATAGTTTCCGCTGATCCGGGTCGCTTCCTCGGCGAAGTGCCGGAAAAACTCCGCGGCGTAGGTGACCTCCCCGTAGGCCTCGGCCAGCGGCTTGCCCATCTCCAGGGTCATCAGCAGAGCCAGATCATCTTTGCGCTCATGCATCAGCTCAAAGGCGCGCATCAGGATGTCAGCCCGCTGCCGCGGCGGCATCGCCGCGAAGTCCGGCTGAGCCCGCTGGGCAGCATGCAGCGCATCCCAGCCGTCCTGCTCGCCGGCGTCGGCCACCTCGCACAGCACCTTTCCGGTGGAAGGATCCTGGACCTCCAGCCGGGCACCGCTGTGAGACTCGCGCCATTGACCGTCGATATAGAGGGACTTCGGTACGGAGCTGATCAAGGCGGCCTCGCGGTCAGCAGTAATGGCCTGTGACATGACTTCTCCTTGTAAGGATGTGATGGCGGTGACATTCATGCTCTCACTCTGTAGTCTAGGCGCCAGCGCCGATTGTCAACAATCAGACACAAAGGATGAATGATGACTCAGCTCTCCCCCCTCCTGAAGCAGGCGACTCCCGTGGTGGCGTCCCGCGGAGAAGGCGTCTATCTCTATGACGACGACGGGACGCGGTATCTGGACTTCACCGCCGGGATCGGTGTGACCAGCACCGGGCACTGCCACCCCAAAGTTGTTGCCGCGGCCCAGCAACAGGTGGGCACCCTGATTCACGGCCAGTACACCACCGTCATGCACCGCCCCTTGCAGCAGCTGACCCAGCGACTCAGTGAAGTGCTGCCGGCGGGCCTGGATTCGGTGTTCTTCTCCAACTCCGGTTCGGAAGCCGCCGAGGCCGCACTGCGACTGGCGCGGCAGGCGACGGGCAGACCGAACATTGTGGTCTTCCAAGGCGGGTTCCACGGACGAACAGTGGCAGCGGCATCGATGACTACCTCCGGCACCAAGTTCCGTGCTGGATTCAGTCCGCTCATGGGCGGCGTCGTCGTCTCCCCCTTTCCGAACCCTTCGCATTACCGGCGCTACGGCTGGGATCAGGACCAGGCCACCGACTTTGCCCTGCGCGAGCTGGATCTGCTGCTGAACACCCAGTCAGCGCCGGCGGATACTGCAGCGTTCCTGGTGGAACCGGTGCTCGGCGAAGGCGGATACGTGCCCGGTCATGAAAGGTTCTTCGCCGGGCTGAGGGAGCGCGCCGATGCCCACGGGATTCTGCTGATCGTTGATGAGGTGCAGACCGGTTTCGGGCGCACCGGACGGTTCTGGGGCCAGGACCATTTCGGGCTGGTGCCCGATATCCAGATGTTCGCCAAGGGCATCGCCTCCGGCTTCCCGATCTCCGGGATCGCAGCCTCAGAGCAACTCATGGCCAAAGCCTGGCCGGGGTCACAGGGCGGGACCTATGGCGCAAACGCGGTAGCCTGCGCCGCAGCCCTTGCCACCCTCGAGGTCATTGCCGAGGAACACCTGGTGGAGAACTCTCAAGCCCGTGGTGAGCAGCTTCGCAGCCGGCTACGGGAGGCCGCGCAGGGGTACACCCAGGTAGCCGAAGTACGCGGTCTGGGACTGATGGTGGGCGTGGAGTTCATCAACGACGACGGCACCCCCGGCACTGCACTGGCAGCGGCCGTACAGCAGGAGGCGGCCCGCCGCGGACTGCTGCTACTGACCTGCGGGCCGTGGACTGAGGTGGTCCGGTTCATTCCAGCGCTGGTGGTCAGTCAGCAGCAGGTGGAGGACGCCGCGGGGATCTTCAGTGCGGCCCTGAAGGCAGTGCTGGGGTGAGGTCTACCAGATCCGGGATGTCAGCGCCGGATACTTCGGGTTCATCGCATCACCGGAAGAGACCCGGGTCACGCGACGCTTCACCCACGGGTAAAGATAGTCCTTGCTCCAGGTCACCTCGGCGGCGATCTTCTCCGGCAGTGAGACCACCGGGGACTCGTCCAACTCCGGCTCGTCGATCTCGTCCTGCTCCCCCAGCACTTTCAGGACTTCTTTGGCCATGGTGATGTGACCTGCGATGCCCAGATGCATTCGGTCCACATCCCAGTAGCGCCAGTCCTGGAAAACGCGCATATGCCAGAAGTCCACCAGATCCAGCTCAAGATCAGCGGCGATCTTACGCACGTACTCGTTGTAGATGGCGGTACGGCCACGGGTGAGCCGGAACATGGGAGCCTTCCCGGAGTCGAAACCGGTGAAGAGCACCACGCGGGCTCCTGATTCCGCGAGCTTCTCCACACCGGCGCGATAGCGCTCCATCAGCCCGTCGATATTGACCACCGGGCGCAGAATGTCATTGCCTCCGGCGTACAGCGTCACCAGCGTGGGCTTCAGCGCCAAGGCGGCATCGAGCTGTTCATCCAGCACCTGCTGCAGCTTCTTCCCGCGGATGGCGAGATTCGCATAACCCCAGGATGAGTCGTTGGAGATCAGCTGGGCGGCGACCCGGTCGGCCCAACCTCGCACGTCATTGGGGCTCGAAGGGTCAATATCCCCGACTCCTTCGGTGAAGGAGTCCCCCAGCGCGACATACCGCTTGGTGAATGATCCTTGGGCTGTACCAGCTGCAGGCATCTCGGCCTCCCCTGTTGCGAGTGCGGGTTTTCCTCTTCAGCCACCCTACCCGCGGGGCACCCAGGACTGAACCTACCGTCAGGTAATAACATGTGGCCCAGTTGCTTAAGGTGAGCTTCGGTCCCTTTCGCACGAGTGGAGACGCCCGGACATCGAGCACTTCAGGCGTGAAGGCGGGCGTGAGCCCGCCGAGAGCGTGGCGGGGTTCCCCCGCCCGCGGAACTAAATCAGTACAGCGGGTTGGCTCCGGGAGGCTGTTCTTCGGCAGCGATCGGACCAGGAGCCGTGCCCGCACCGAATGGTGAGCCGCCGAGCTCCTCGCGACCGTGCTCACTCAGCCAGTTCTGCAGGTCCGGCCCCGCTGGGACCACCTGGGTGGGGTTGATGTCCTCATGCACCACGTAATAGTGGGCCTTGATCTGGTCGAAGTCCACGGTGTCCCCGAATCCGGGTGTCTGGAACAGGTCCCGGGCATAGCCCCACAGGTTCGGCATCTCGGTGAGCTTGTTCCGGTTGCACTTGAAGTGCCCGTGGTACACCGCATCGAAGCGGACCAGAGTGGTGAACAGTCGCACATCAGCCTCGGTGATGTGCTCGCCCATGAGGTATCGCCGGTCGGCGAGCCGTTCCTCCAGCCAGTCCAGTGCGGTGAAGAGCCGGTCGTAGGCCTCCTCATAGGCACGCTGCGATCCGGCGAACCCGGCGCGGTAGACCCCGTTGTTGACCTCGGTGAAGACGCGTTTGATCACCGGAAGCATCTCATCGATCAGCTCATCGGGCAGCAGATCCGGCGCACCCTCCCGGTGATATGCCTTCCATTGCGTCGAGAAGTCCAGGGTCAGCTGGGGGTAGTTATTTGTCACCACCGCCCCGGAGGGCACATCCACCAATGCCGGTACTGTGATTCCGCGCGGATAGTCCGGGAATCGCTTGAAGTAGTTCTCCTGCAGCCGCTCAGTGCCCAGTACCGGATCCCGGCCGTCCTGTGTCAGATCGAAGGTCCAGGACCGCACATCGTGTACCGGGCCGGGAGTGGCCAGCGAGATCACACTCTCAAGGCCCAGTAGGCGTCGCACAATAATCGATCGGTGCGCCCACGGGCAGGCTCTTGCCGCCACTAGGCGATACCGTCCCGGCTCCACCGGCCAGGCTTGGGCATCAGCGGTCAATCCCGCAGCACGCGGGTCCCCGATGCTGGAGGGCTCCTCCTGGGGTGCGGCGGTGACCGCGTCGACGTCGGCCACCACTCGGTCCTCGATGTAATTGGTGTCCCGGGTGAACTCCTCCCCGGTCACGTAGGCGCCTTTAGTGGAGTGCTCGGTTTCGTATGTCTTCTGCGGACCCTGTGACTCAGCCATACCGCAAGGTTACGTTTCCGCGCTGAACAACTCCAGGGGGGCTCCAGGTGGTGACTAGTCTGGATCCCATGAGCACGACGGCGCCCTGGCAGGTCCTGACCTGTAACAACCCCTCGCCCATGACGCTGGAGGGCACTAATACCTATCTGTTGGGAGCAGCGGGATCCGACGCCGTGGTGGTCGTGGACCCCGGTCCTGCAGATCATCCCGAGCATCTTGAGGCGATTCTGGACGCGGCTTCTCACCGCTCAGTGCAGCAGATCCTGATCACCCATCGTCACGCCGACCATCTGGGCGCAGCCGCGGCTCTGGCGGATCTCAGCGGTGCTCCGGTGCGGTCCTTTGACCCCGAGTTGTGTCGGCCCCCAGGGCCGGGCGGGGGTGAAGCGAGAAACAGCTCACCGGCGCCGCTGCGCGATGGTGAGCGAATCAGTGTCGGTGGAGTGGACATCGAGGTCCTGCATACTCCCGGACATACCGCGGATTCAGTGTGCTTCTGGCTCCCCCAGCACAGGGTCATGCTCACGGGAGATACCATCCTTGGCCGTGGCACCTCCATGGTGGATTATCCCGATGGCACCCTGGCCGACTATTTCGCCACACTGGCCCGATTACAGTCCTATGGAGATGTGCCCCTACTTCCCGGTCACGGATCCCAGCAGCCCGACCTGGCAGCCGCTGCCGCTCGGTATGAAGCTCAGCGCCGGCAACGTCTGGACCAGCTTCACCAGCTGCGAAGGAAGCACCCCGATCACAGTCCTGCCCAGTTGGCGGAGCTGATCTACGGTCCGCGCCCAGGGGTGCAGCAACCTGTGATCCTTCAGCTGATCAACGCGCAGCTGGACTATCTGAACAGCAGCGAACCGAACTGAACAGCTGAGAATCGGACTACGCTTCAGGTCCGGACCCGCAAGTTCTAGAACGGCCGCTTGATATAGGGCAGCTGAGACCAGCGGATCTCTTCTACGCGCACGCCTTCAGACTGCAGCTGATCAACCAGTGCGTTGGCCGCTTTCGCCAGCCTCTCGAAGGCGTCGGGCGAGCTCTCTCCCACCACCCCGGAGGCGTAGCAGGTCACCACAAGCACAGGCCGACCCCACGAGTCCCGGTCGCGGTGCTGCACCACAGCCAGTTGCCCGTCGGTGACACCGGTGAGTGGACCTTCGGGTAAGTCTTCGCGGAAGTAGTCCATGAAGCCGGTGAGTTCTTCCACCACCTGGTCCACGGCATCGAGGTCAGCAGCGGCAATACGTGCTTGCAAGGGCGCCCACTCATCACCGGCTAAACGGGACGGTCCCCATTCACTCTGTTTGTTCCACCGCACAGGCTCCTCCTCCGCCTCACCAGGGTTAGCTACCCCGGAATCTCTGTGATGCCACCACAGCCTGAACGCGGGCTGTAAGGATCTGACGCCGACGTCCATTTGGGCACTCTACGATATCCCCCATGGGCACCCATACAGCAGTCATTACAGGTTCCACCGCAGGCCTCGGAGCCGCCTTCGCGAGGCAGCTGGCAGCCCAGGGATTTAACCTGGTGCTGGTGTCCCGTAGCGGCGAGCGGCTCGAAGCTCAGGCCGAATCCCTCTCCGCGCAGTATAAAGTCCGTGCCGATGTCATCATCGCTGACCTGACCACCTCTGACGGTGTAGACGCGGTAGCCGAGCGCTTGGCTGATGAAGCCAATCCGGTCCACCTGCTGATCAACAACGCTGGCCACGGCTTAGCGGGCGACTTCCTAGATAATGATCTGCAGGATGAGCGGGATCTGCTGCGTCTGCACGTGCAGACCACCATGGAGCTCACGCATACCGCTGCCCGCGGCATGGTCCGGCGCCGCGGTGGGCGCATCATCAACGTTGCCTCGGTAGCTGGATTCACGCCCACCGGCACCTACTCCGCTGCCAAGTCCTGGGTCATCAACTTCTCCAAGGCTCTGCACCAGCAGCTGAAGACCGACGGCGTCACCGTCACCGCTCTGTGCCCGGGTCTGGTCCGCACCGAGTTCCACTCGCGTTCAAAGATCACCGTGGCCGGAGCCAAGAAGTGGATGTGGCTCGATGCCGAGGATGTGGTGCGCGCAGGCTTGACTGCCAATGCTCAGGGCGCTGCTGTCAGCGTCCCGTCGCGCACCTACCAGGCGCTGACGGCTTCTCTGCGGTTCATCCCCGACCCCGTGGTGCAGTGGGCCACCGGACGCGGGATGGGTGTACCGGGCCAGGATCAGGACCAGGACCAGAGCACCTCAGCTCCGCAGCAACTGACATCCGGGGAGACAAAGGGCAAGTCCGCATAGGGCAGCATCTCCTCTTCTGCGCCGCTGACCTGACGGCATCGTGCACCCTGGCCGTTGTCCGCCTGGGAAAATCATCCCGACCTTAGTCTTCGTCCTGCCGCTCGCGACGCTCCCGGTAGGCGTCCTCCCCGGGTCCCGCGAAGTCCCGATTACGTTCAAAAGCCTGGATCGAGCCGGTGAACAGCGAAGCATCCTGTGAGGATTCGGTGCGGATCTCTGTGGCCGCGGCTGGGCTGGCCGGGGCGTCGTCGTCTTTGTCTACGGCCCCGAATTGGCCGGTAGCCACCGGTTCCGGCTTCTGCCCGAGGGCTTCTTCATTGGTGATCAGCATCCTCTGGGTCATCACCGCATAGGGGTGCTCGGTGCGCAGGTAGTTGACCAGATCCTCACGGATCAAACAGCGCAGATCCCACAGCTCGCCAGAATTGCGCGCAGAAACCACCACCCGAGTCTTGATGTGCCCCTCTACAGCTTCAATCACCTGCACGCTGTATGTATCCCCGTCCCACAACGGGGTGGAGTCCAGTAGGCGCTTCAGGCGCGCACGCAGCGCGTCCATAGGCACCCGCCAGTCGACGTCGAGCTCCACGGTGCCCAGCAGCTCAGTTCCGACTCGAGTCCAGTTCTCAAATGGTGTGGCCACAAAATGGGCGCTGGGGTAGATGAAGCGACGTCCATCCCAAGATTTGATGACCACTGTGGAGAGGGTGATCTCCTCCACTGTGCCGAAGTTCTCCTCGATGACCACGACGTCGCCCACCCGGATGGAGTCGGCGAAGGCCAACTGGATGCCGGCAAAGACATTGGCCAGGGTGGACTGCATGGCAAGACCAGCCACCACAGACACCACACCGGCGGAGGCCAGCAGTCCGGCCCCGAGCCCGCGCACATCCTCGTTCAGCAACAGCACAGCGGCCACTGCGAGAGTGATGATGGCTGCCGCCAAGATTCGCCCGATCAGGTCCACCTGGGTCTGCACACGCCGGCCCCGGCGGTCTTCGGCTTCAAGCTCGCCTTCCCCGATGTAGCGAGAGAGAATCACCGCCTCAATGATTCTGACCACTCGCAGCGCCCACCAGGCTACAGAGACGATGACCGCAATGTTCAGCACCACAAAAAGCGGCTGGCGCCACCATAGGTCAGTGCCTGTGGCGTAGTTGACGCTCAGCGCAGACCCGGCAAAGAACAGCACGCTGAACAGCGGTGCCTGCGTGCGGCCGATGGCGCGTTTGACCTGAGCGGAGCGGCGGAAGATCTGCTTCATCACGGTGGAGATCACCAGAGTGATGACCAGGGCGACCACCACCGTCAAGCCCACGCCGATCAGCAGCCCCATGAATGGTCCTGCGTTGGAGACCAGCTGCTCGAACTCTTCTGGGATGTGGTCCTCTACCTCGCTGGTGATTCCATTGGTCGGATTCTGCGTGGCGGCATCCTCATCAAAGAGCGGCTCCTGGGTGCCGCTGAGGAGGAGGGCAGTAGGTGATGAGACGGCGGGGAAGAAAACCATGTGGGGAATGATGGCACGCGTAGGGTGGAGAATGAAACCGTCACGCGCTGCTTTCGGGAGTCCTTTGGCAGGGTGTGACGCATATCTACACGCATCTTCGAGGAGGACCATGCTCACGTTCAGGGATCTGCGCGGAAGTTCTGTGGACCCGCTGTCTGTTCTGCCCAGGGCTGAGCAGGATATCTCTGCCACCGCCGCTACGGTGACCCCCATTCTGGAGCAGGTCCGCACCGGCGGGGCAGAGGCTCTGCTTGACCTCTCCGAACGGTTCGACGGCGTGCGGCCCCCTGCTCTGCGGGTGCCCGCCGAACAGCTGAATCAGGCTCTGGCAACTTTGGACCCGGCAGTACGTGCTGCCCTGGAGACGCTGATTGTGCGTGCACGCGAAGTGCATTCGGCCCAGCTTCCTCCTGGCTCGGTGGTCTCTCCAGCTCCCGACGCTCGGGTGACCAACCGCTGGATCCCCGTGCAGCGGGTGGGCCTCTACGTACCTGGGGGCCAGGCAGTGTATCCCTCATCTGTGGTGATGAACGTAGTTCCGGCCCAGGTGGCGGGGGTGCGCTCTCTGGCGATCGCCTCTCCCCCGCAGCGCGAGTTCGGAGGGTGGCCGCATCCTACTGTGCTGGCGGCTGCGGCTCTGCTGGGTGTTGAGGAGGTCTACGCCGTCGGCGGTGCCCAGGCTGTGGGTATGTTCGCCTACGGTGCTCTGGGGGCTGATGGGCAGCAGCTGTGCCCGCCGGTCTCGCTGATCACCGGTCCTGGCAATATTTACGTAGCGACCGCCAAGCGGGCGGTGCAGGGCGTAGTGGGCATTGATGCTGAGGCCGGACCCACAGAAATCATGGTGCTCGCCGATGAGACCGCTCCGGCGAACCTCGTGGCCGCCGATCTGATCTCGCAGGCCGAACATGATGAGCTGGCCGCGGCAGTGCTGGTGACACCTTCGGCAAAGCTGGCCGAAGCGGTGCGTTCCCAGGTGGAGGAGCAGGTAGACGCTACTGAGCACAAGGACCGTGTCAAACAGTCCCTCTCCGGGACCCAGTCTGCAGTGCTGCTGGTGGACTCGATGGATGATGCAGTGGAGATCGCCAATGCCTATGGGGCTGAGCACCTGGAGATCATGGCCGGCAACGATGAGAACCTGGTGGATCGCATTCACAATGCCGGGGCGATCTTTGTCGGCTCATACTCACCGGTGTCGTTGGGGGATTACTGCGCTGGTTCCAACCATGTGCTGCCCACCGGCGGGGCATCGGCGTACTCCTCGGGGCTGAATGTCACCAGCTTCCTGCGTTCCCAGCAGGTCATTCACTACGGGCGTGAGGGCTTAGGCCATGTGGCTGAGCATGTCACCGCTCTTGCCGCCGCCGAAGGGCTTCCGGCCCACGGGGATGCAGTGACTGCCCGCTTCCGCTGATTCGCTGTCCGCCTGAGGTAGACACAGCAGGGGTCCTGTTCCTCCTTCGGAGTATTCCGGAAGGGAACAGGACCCCTGCTGCGTGTGGCTGTGGTTGGCCCTTAGGCCTGGGTGATGTAGCCGGTGCTGACCCAGCCGGTGTAGCTGTCCCCGGCATGGGTGTATTCCACGCGGATCCAGTCACCGCGGCGTTCCAGTGCCGAGAGCGTGGTGCCACGCGGGATCTGGACCAGTTTCTCCGCGGAGGTGCTGGGCTCTTCGCGCAGCGGCACGGAGAAGCTGGCGGTCCACTGGTCCGTCGAGCTCACGCTGGAGACGGTGCTGGCGCTGGGGTGTACGGCGTAGTAGCTGTCTCCCCATCCGCCCGGATCGCCCTGCAGGTTCAGCTGGGTCTTGCAGGATGGCCAAGCGCCCCAGCCCTGGTGCTTCCAGAGCTCATAGGCGCGAGTGATCTGCTCCTGCTTGGAGGCCTGGTGTGGAAGGCCGCTGCCGCCCACCCATTCCCAGGAGCCCTTGGAGAACTGCAGGCCGCCGTAGTAACCGTTACCGGTATTGATGGACCAGTTTCCGCTGGACTCGCACTGGGCCAGTTTGTCCCAGGCGGAGCTGTAAGGCCCGTGCGGGCTCTTGGCATGCATACCGCTGGTGGCAGGCGTTGACCCGGAGTTTGAGCCTGAGCCCGAATTCGAACCAGAGCCGGAGGTAGAACCCGAACCTGAGTTGGAGCCAGAGCTCGAGCTAGAGCCGGAGTTCGAACCACTACTGGACCCGGATCCGGAACCGGTGTTGGAACCGGCCGCACTCGGCGCAGCCACCGTGGGGGCTGATGCCGAGGATGGCACCTCGAGGTACTCCCCCCACATCCAGCCGGTACTGCCAGCAATGCGCACCTGGTACCAGCCGTTGCGCTGGCCCAACAGCTCAACCCGCTGGCTGGGGCGGGTCGAGGCAATCACCCGATCACTGGTGCTGGGACCGGAGCGCACGTTCTGCCACATCGTGGTGACAGCGCTGTTGCCGGCCGACGACGGAGTCGTGGGCCGGGCCGGAGCAGGGCTCGGCGAGGGGCTCGGCGTAGCTGAGGGCGCCGGGGCAGGCTGCGTGCTAGGCCGTTCAGAGGGGGTCGGCTGAGCACTAGGCGTCGGCTGAGCCGTGGGGCTCGGGCTCGACGACTCACTCGGGGCAGCCGGTGCGCTCGGGGTAGCCGGTGCACTCGGTGTGGGCTGTGCTGAAGGAGTTGGCCGGGGTGTGCTCGGTGCGGCTGAAGATGCCGAGCCGGAGTTGCCGGAGGAGCCGGAAGCCGAAGACCCGGTAGTGGACGAGTCAGTAGTGGACGACCCAGCGCTAGACGATCCGCTAGCCGAGGAACCTGCGCTGGAGGAGCCTGAGGTGGAAGAACCGCTGCTCGAGGATCCGGTGTTCGGCGCCTGGGCGGCTGCGGAGGCGGGTAGGTCTAGATAGTCGCCCCACATCCAGCCAGTTCCTGCGGTGGTACGCACCTGGAACCACCCGTTGCGCTGATCCAGCACCTCCATTCGCTGACCCGGTGCCACAGTGCGAGTCACGCCGTGGGAGAGCCCGGGGCCCGAACGCATGTTCTGCCACATAGTGGTGGTGGCGTGGTCGCTGCGCGAGGCCGATGATGAGCTGTTAGCGCCAGAAGACGACGATCTGGAACCTGAAGTGTCTGAACCCGAGGTGTTCGAGCCAGTCGATGCGCTGCTGGAGCCCGATGACTGACGCTCGCTGGGGGCCGCAGGGGCCGGTGCACTCAGGTAACCAGAGTGCACCCATAGGGTCCGTGATCCCCGCGCGAAGCTCACCCACTCCCCGCTGCGACCGGTCACCTGAACGCGCTCCCCCGGAGCCAGCACAGTGACCACGCTGGAGCTCATACCGGGACCGCTTCGGGCGTTGAGGTACACGCCGTTGACGGTATGGGCACCGGCCGACTGTGCGGAGTCGGTGGAGCCAGTATTCGAGGAGCTTGAACCCGCGGAGCCGGAGCTGGAGGACCCGGAGGAAGCAGACTCTGAGGACGATCCGGAAGAGGACGAACCCGTGCCAGTTGAGGTACTGTCGGCTACCGGCTCCAGATACGCACCATGGGACCACACCTGGCGACCATTACGGGTGAACTGCACCCACTGGCCGCTACTGCCGGTGACGGTGATGCGTTCACCGGCGGGCATGCCCTGCACTACAGGGTGCTGAGCACCCGGGCCGCTGCGCGCGTTCAGCGGAGTCGTCACGCGGAAGGTGCCTGCAGCGGCGGTGGGCTGCGTGGCAGGCTGCCCACCTGATGCGCCCTCGGCACCAGGAATGTTAGTTGCCGGAGTAGGCGCCGATGGGGCGCTTCCACCCTGGGAAGCGCCGCTGACTGGCTGGATGTAGGCGCTATGTGACCAGACCTGCTGGCCGTTTCTGGTGAACTGGACCCATGAGCCCTGAGCCGCCGTCACAGTGATCTCCTCACCGGTAGGCATTCCTTGGACAACTGGATGATGAGTGCCGGGACCGCTGCGTGCATTCAGCGGCGTGGTCACGCGGTAGACGCGCCCAGCCTGAGGCGCGGTGTTTCCGCTGGAGGCTGGATTCACCGCTGCTCCCGAGGGCCGGGTAGGGGTCAAGTGACCTAGCTGCACCCAGCCGGTCTGGCCCGCGGCAGTCACGCGGACAAAGCCATTGGAGGAGTCCCCCGGCTCCGAAGTGACCGCAGTACCGCGTCCCAGCTGACGCAGTACCGGTGCGGTGCTGCTGGCTTGTGAGCGCAGTGCAGTGGATTCGGCAGTGGAATAGTCGCAGGTCTGCGGCGTGCTCTGCTGCTGGACGCGGGC
Source organism: Nesterenkonia massiliensis (assembly GCF_000455245.1). Taxonomy (GTDB): domain Bacteria; phylum Actinomycetota; class Actinomycetes; order Actinomycetales; family Micrococcaceae; genus Nesterenkonia; species Nesterenkonia rhizosphaerae. Next base: position 689,638 of record NZ_HG005165.1, read on the forward strand.
AGCCC
>NZ_HG005166.1:0-10501 GCF_000455245.1 Nesterenkonia massiliensis
TTGAAGAGCCGCTATGTCCGGACACCCGCCCCGGACCCCGATGGCAACGTGGATTATGGCTATGTGGACAGCGGCTGGGGCTGATGTGCCACACCGTGCCGACGGAGTCACTCGCTCCGCGGCCCCGGCCAGCGCCGATTCCGGCAACGCTGCCCCCGGTTGGCACTGAGTTTCTGCCGTCATCTCCACCCTCGGCCAGTACCTGTGGCGTAGCCTGGGAGAAGCACCAGCTAAGGCACGGATCTCAAGCGGCAGTAAGAAAGTGAGTGCACGATGGGCAGCGACCTGATTCGTCTCACCGGCCTTCATATCAGTGGGACCCATGGTGTCTTCGACTTCGAGAAGGAGAACCCGCAGCCTTTCACCGTGGACGCGGAGCTGGGCGTTGATCTGCGCGCCCCCGGCCGCAGCGACGAGTTAGCCGACACGATCTCCTATGCCGATATTGCTGACCTGATCGAAGAGATCGTCAGCCGCGAGCGCTTTGACCTCATTGAGGCCATTGCCGAGACCATCGCCCGCTCGGTGCTGTTCTTCGACGCGCGCATCCAGCACGCCCAGATCACGGTGCACAAACCCCAAGCACCCATGACGCAGAGCTTCGACGACGTCTCAGTCACTATCCACCGGACTCGCGATGACCTTGAGCGCACGGTGGAAACGGTGGGCACCGGCAGTATGCCGCGGATCGTGGTCGACGACGCTGAGCACCTGCGCGACCCTGAGCTGCCCGCCCAGTTCGCTGTTCGCTCGGTGCTGGCGCTGGGCTCCAACCTCGGTGATTCGCGAGCCACGCTGAGCTCAGCGGTGCAGTCGCTGGAAGTTCACGAGGACGTCGTCGTGGTCAACGCCTCCCCGGTGGCGCAGACCAAACCGGTTGGCGGTCCGGAGAATCAGCGCGATTACCTCAACCAGGTGGTCGAGATTGAAACGCGGCTCTCCCCGCATGCACTGCTGGACCTGGCTCAGCAGATCGAGGCCGAGCATAACCGGGTGCGCGAAGAGCGCTGGGGCCCGCGCACCCTGGATGTGGATATTGTCACCTACGCCGGTGCGGTCATTGACTCACCTCGGCTGCAGGTCCCGCACCCCTCCGCGGCAGAGCGGGCCTTCGTGCTGCTGCCCTGGTCATGGATGGACCCGGTGGCGCTGCTGGGCGGACGTCCAGTCCGTGAACTGGCAATAGAAGCCCCGGATTTCCAGGACGTGTGTCGCCAGGAGGAGCCCGAGCCGGGCAGCCCAGACGACGACGCGGCCTCACCTGGTGTTGACCCCGGCGCTGATGTCACGGGAGCGACCCCCGAGTGAGCCGCCTCCACCCGGTATGGCTGCTGATCATCAGCGCAGGTGCTGCGCTGCTGGGGTATCTCGCCACAGTGGGCATGATCTCTGCCGGGCACGGCTCGCCAGTGCTGCCGATGTCCTCAGCAGTCACCCTGGTCGGTGTGGGCCTGATCGTGCTGGCACTGGGGATCCTGGTCTGGTGGGATCAGCGCCGTTTGCTCAAGGCCGCAGATGAATCCCGGCGTCGTTCCCGGGCCGGGCAGCCGCCATCGTATTCGGCACCTGCGCGCAGACTGCACCCGCTGCAGGCAGCACGGGTGGTGGCCGCGGGCCAGGCCTGCGCCTACGCGGGGGCGCTGATCGCGGGCTGGCACGGCGGAGTGCTACTGCACCTGGCACCGGCAGCAGGTGCCGGAACCCCCAATGTCACTTCATCCTTAGTGATGATGATCGGCGGTCTGATCTGGGTGATTATTGGTTTTGTGGTGGAGACCCTGTGTCGGATCCCACCAGATAATGCTGCCCCGCCGCAGGACGGCGAGACGACCACTGATGGAAATGAGGGATATGCGCTCTGAGGCGATCGATCCGGTAGGCGTGGAGTGGACCCGGGTGGATGAGAAGTACATCACCGTACGATTCATCACCGGGATCATTGGGTGGCTCATCACCTTCGCAGCCATCGGTGTGCCGCTGGCGCTGGGCTGGGTCAATGTCTGGTGGTCCCCGCCGCTGTGGGTGCAGATCCCTGCGATCAGTGCTTTGGTGCTGTGGGCCGTAGTGGATCTTGCCCTGATCCCACGCCAGGTGCGCGCCATCGGCTACCACGAGCGTGAGGACGATCTGCTGATCCGCAAGGGCCTGCTGTGGCAGCAGGTGGTGGCGGTCCCTTATGGTCGCCTGCAGTACGTGGATATTGAGGCGGGTCCGCTGATGCGCCGCTTCGGGTTGTGCCAGGTGCAGCTGAAGACCGCCTCAGCCTCCACCGATGCCACTATTCCCGGTGCTGTCCGTTCCGAGGGTGCGCGGCTGCGCGATGAGCTCTCCGCCCGCGGTCAGGCGCGATTGGCTGGACTCTGATGAGGGAAGCCGACGACGACGCCCACGTTCAGCACCCAGCCCCCGAGCCGGGGCAGCAGCCCGCCGCAGAGGGAGCCGCGCCGGCCCAACCAGCAGAACCGACCGGGCCAACGGGTTCCGAGCCTCCCACGGAGAAATGGTTCGATGAGTCGTGGACCAAGGTCCATCCGCTGAGCCCGTTTGTGCGCGGCTGGCTGACCATCGTCGGCATCCCGGCGATCATCTTCGGCTACAACTGGGAGCTCTGGGCTGATATCTGGCAGGCCTGGCGCTCTGGTGAGCTCACCGCAGGGCTGGAACAGAATCCCACGCCCTATCTCATCGGCGCTGGAGTCTTCATGCTGCTGGTGGTGCTGGTCTTTGGCGGCTATGTGCTCTCCTGGTGGTTCACCCGCTACCAGGTCACTGATGAGCATGTGATGGTCAAGTCCGGGATCTTCGTGCGGCAGCACCGGCAGGCTCGCATCGACCGGGTTCAGGCCGTTGATCTGCGCCAGCCGCTGTTGGCACGCATCACCCGGTTGGCGGAGCTGCGCTTCGAAGTTGCCGAGGGAGACGGTACCGCTGCCACGCTGGCCTTCCTGAAGAAGGACCAAGCCGAGGAACTCCGCACTGAGATCATGGACCGCGCCGCTGGTCGCAGCCCCGCCTCAGATGCAGAAACCGCCGCCGGCCATTCCGCGGGCCCGTCCTCACCGGTTGACGCTGAAGGTGCCGACGGTGCCGCCCCCATTGGAGCAGACACGTCAGGGGATCACGCGGCCGAGAACGCCGACCGCGGCGTCGTCGCCCCTGCGGCGTCCCCGGTACGTCCCGGCGTGCAGGATCGCGTGATCGCCCAGGTTCCGGTGGGCCGGCTGATCGGTTCCGTACTGGTAGGCGCGGGTACCATCATCTTCCTGGTGCTACTGGCCTCCTGGGGCCTGGCGATCGGGGGCATCGGCTTCGCGGTGTCGTTCTTCACCGGCGACGATGCGAGTGAAGTGTGGGGGGCATTCGGTGGCGTGACATTCTTGCTGCCGCTGGCCATTGCCGCGGTCTTCAGCTATTACAACGAGTTCTCCTCCGGCTTCCGCTTCACTGCCACCATGACCGGGGCCGGTCTGCGCTTGAAATACGGGCTGCTGGAGACCAATACGCAGACGGTCCCGACAGGGCGCGTGCAGGCCATCCAGATTCAGCAGCCCATGCTGTGGCGTCCCTTCGGCTGGTTCAAGGTGGTGGTGACGGTTGCCGGTTACGGACTGGACAGCCGCAGCACGCTGCTGCCGGTAGGCCGGCGCGAGGACGTTATGACCATGGCCGCGGAGATGTTCCCGGATCTGCAGATCCCCAATCCGGAAGAGATGTTCATCGAGGGTCTCACCGGCACTGGAGTCCAGCGTGGCTTCACCGAAGTTCCCGCCCGGGCCAGAATCTTCGACCCGTTGGTGCGCCGTCGTCGTGGATTCTTCGCCACACCCGCTGCTCTGATGATCCGTGACGGTCGGCTCTCTCGCCGCCTGACCATGGTCCCCCACGAGCGAATTCAGTCCTCATCCCTGCACCAGGGTCCTTTTGCCCGGATGACCCGGATCGCCACATTGCACCTGCACCTGCCCTCAGGCCCCTTCCAGGCGCGCATCAAGAACCAGGACCTGCAGGCGGTAAAGGACCTCTTCGAGTTCGAGGCCGGCCAGGCCGCCGTCGCCCGCCGCATGACCGACCGGAACCAGTGGATGCTTCCCGAGGAGCTGCGCGAGTTCGAGAAGATGGTGGAGCAGGTCCAAGAGGAGCATAACGACGACGCCCGCGCCCCGTTGAGCTGAACACCGTCAACGCTGGGTAGGCTGGTCCGCTGTGAGCAACCCCATCGACCCCTATGCCGCTGAACTTCCTCCGGCCCGGCGCGATGGCCGGCTGGGCGTCGGCGTGATCTCCGCAGGGCGAGTCGGCGCCGTCCTCGGGGCGGCGCTGCGCAATGCCGGTCACCAGCTGGTGGGCGTGCATGCAGTCTCCGAGGCTTCCCGTGACCGTGCCGAGAGTCTGCTGCCGGAGGCTCCGGTGTTAGAAATTCCGGAGATCCTGCGTCGGGCGGAGCTGGTCCTGCTGGCGGTGCCTGATGATGCGCTGCCGCCGCTGGTGAGCGGTCTGGCCGAGGCCGGACATTGTCAGCCCGGACAGCTGATCATTCACACCTCCGGCCGCTATGGGGTGGGGGTGTTAACCCCGGCTGAGCAGGCTGGGGCCATCACTTTGGCCATCCACCCGGCCATGACGTTCACCGGCATGAGTGTGGACCTGGATCGGCTTTCTGCCTGTGCTTTCGGAGTGACCGCGGATGACACGGTCCTTCCGGTGGCGCAGGCACTCGCAGTGGAGATGGGTGGGGAGCCGGTAGTGATCGCTGAGGAGGATCGCGGCCTCTATCACGCAGCACTGGCGCATGCTTCAAATCATCTGAATATCCTCTCTGCCCAGGCCAGTCAGCTGCTGACCGGGATCGGCGTGGATCAGCCTGAACGGGTGCTGGGGCCATTGATGCGCGCGTCGCTGGATAACGCGCTGGCCGCTGGTGAGAGTGCGCTGACGGGTCCGGTGGCCAGGGGAGATATCGGCACTGTGCAGCGTCATCTTGAGCTTCTTGCTGATCCGCAGTTGCCCGCTGATCTACGTGCGGCCTATTCGGCCATGGCACGTGCCGCCACCCAGCGTGCCCTGGATCGCGGCCTGATCAGTGAGGATACCGCTGCTGCATTATTGGATGTCCTACCCTGATCTTCTAGGGCTGCCGCGGTGTGCGCAAAGCCACCTCCCAACGGTCAAATCGCGGCCCCAAGGGTGACTACACTGTCCGGGTGAGAAAACCGCAGGTCTTCACCACGGTCCAGGACTTCCGCGCCGCTCTGGCCGAGTTCGTTCGCCGCCACTCCGCTCTCCGTCCCACTGTGGGAATGGTGCCCACCATGGGTGCATTGCACAGCGGACATGGAGCACTAGTGGCCGCCGCCCGTGAACAGGCAGATATCGTCATCGCCAGTATCTTCGTCAACCCCTTGCAGTTCGACGACGAGACCGACTATCAGCACTATCCGCGCAGTCTGGATACTGATCTGCAGCTGCTGGGAGAACAGGGCGTGGATCTGGTGTTCGCGCCCACGCTGGAGGAGATGTACCCCGGCTTCCCGGAGACCCCGCAGGTCAGCCTCACCGCAGCAGAGATGGGTCGCCTCTGGGAGGGAGCCTCCCGCCCCGGGCACTTCGACGGTGTGGTCACCGTAGTCGCCAAACTCTTCAACATCATGGCGCCGCCGTCGCCGGCGAAGCTGCACGCCTGGTTCGGCCAGAAAGACGCCGAACAGCTGGCCATCATCACTCGCATGGTCCAGGACCTGAACCTGCCGGTGACAGTGCGCTCTCTGCCGATAGTCCGGGATGAGAACGGCCTGGCGCTCTCCAGTAGAAATCAGCGGCTTTCTGTCGAGGATTACGAGGCCGCCCTGACCATTCCGAAGTCACTGTTCGGGTTGAGGCAGAACGTAGAGAACGGGGACCCGCTGGGGCTCGACGACGCCGTCGCAGCGCTCAATGAGGCCTATGGTGTGGACCTGGACTATCTTGTGGTCGTGGACCCCGCCACCCTGCAGGAGCTGCCGCCTGAGGATGGCCCCCTGCAGCAGGAGGCTCTGGCGATGATCGCCGCGCGGGTGGGACCGGTGCGACTGATCGACAATATGGTGCTGACACCCGCCTCCGCCGCCCGGCGCTGATCGGTTGCAGCCGCAAGAGGTGCGCTGCGGCTGCCGGTAGGCCTTCACGCTCAGCCGAATGTGACGCAGGAAGCGCTCGCGTCACCCGCGCGGCGGTAGATTGGTGTGTCATGAGCACCGCTGCGTCTTTCCCCCATATCGATGAGTCCGTCCGCCCACAGGATGACCTGAACCTCCACGTCAACGGTCAGTGGCTGAAGACTGCGGAGATCCCTGCAGATCTGGATGCCTACGGGTCCTTCCTGCAGCTGCGGGATAAGGCCGAAGCCGATGTGCGGGCCATCCTGGAAGACGCCGCAGAAACTGCGGGCAGCTCCGCTGCAGCAGATGACGACGACGCTATTGCCCAGCGCATCGGCACCTTCTACGCCGCGTTTATGGACGCCAAGCGGGTCGAAGAGCTCGCGCTCGCTCCCATTCAGGACCTGCTGGAGCAGATCGAGACGGTCGGCTCAGCCGCAGAGCTGATGCGCCTCTCGGCGGCATGGCAGCGCCGCGGAATTGACGGCCTGCTGGCCGCAGGCGCCGTGCGCGACGCCGGCAATCCCGAGCGCATGCTCTGGCATATCTTCCAGGACGGCCTCGGCCTGCCCGATGAGGCCTACTACCGCGAAGACACCCACGCGGAGACACTGACGAAATACCAGGAACACCTGGTCCGTCTGCTCACTCTGGGAGGACGTGAGGACGCCCAGGAGGCGGCTGCCGCCGTCGTCGCCCTGGAGAAGCGACTGGCCTCCTATCACTGGGACCGGGTCACTACCCGCGATGCTCAGAAGCGCTACAACCTGAAGACCCGCGCGCAGGCCCTGGAGCTTATGCCGCTGCTGGAGGAGGCGATCAACGGCTGGGAGCTCACCGAATTCCAGGCTGCTGAGATTGTCATCGGCCAGCCCGATGCGCTGCCCGGCTTCCAGCAGGCCCTGACCGAGGAGCCTCTGGAGTCCTGGAAGCACTGGCTGCGCGTGCAGCTGCTGCGTGCTGTTGCCCCGCTGCTGCACACCGAGCTGGTCAACGAGCATTTCGACTTCTACTCCCGCACGCTCAACGGCACCCCGGAGCTCAAGGACCGCTGGAAGCGCGGCGTGGCGCTGACCAACGCACATCTGGGCGAGGACGTGGCCCAGATCTATGTGGCCCGCCATTACCCTGCAGAGGCTAAACAGGCGATGGATGAGTTGATCGCTGCGCTGATCGAGGCTTACCGGCGTTCCATCTCCCGGCTGGAATGGATGGGGGAGGCCACCCGCGCCAAGGCGCTGGAGAAGCTGGAGTCCTTCCGGCCACTGGTAGGTCATCCGGCGCGCTGGATCGATTATTCCGCCGTGGAGGTCAGCGCTGACGACGTCGTCGGCAATGTGGCTCGGGCAACTGAGGCCGCATGGGAGCGCGATGTGCGCAAGATCGACGACGGCCCGGACCCGGAGGAATGGCATATGACTCCTCAGACGGTCAACGCCTACTACCACCCGCTGGAGAACGTCATCTGTTTCCCAGCGGCCATCCTGCAGCTGCCGTTCTTCAGCGTGGAACGGGATATGGCGCAGAACTTCGGGGCCATCGGCGCAGTGATCGGACATGAGATCGGCCACGGCTTTGATGACCAGGGCTCCCGCTACGGCGCCGATGGTTCACTGACCAACTGGTGGACAGATGAGGACCGCGCGGCATTCGAGGAGCGTACTGCGAAGCTGGTCGGCCAGTTCAATCAGCTCAGCCCCACCGTGCTTGGCGATGAGCACACAGTCAACGGTGAGCTGACCCTGGGGGAGAACATCGGTGATCTCGGCGGCATCGGTATTGCCCACCAGGCCTATAAGCTCTGGCTGGCGGCGAAGAATCAGGACATCAGCATCGCTGAGGTGGCCGGTCCGGATACCCAGGACGACGACGCCGCCGAAGGCCTCACCGGGGATCAGCGCTTCTTCTACGCCTGGGCTCAGGGCTGGCGGCAGATCATCCGGCCCGAACGTGCGCTGACACTGCTGAGCATTGACCCGCACAGCCCCGCAGAGTTCCGCGCCACCCAGCCGGTGAAGAATGTGGATGCCTTCCATGAAGCCTTCGGCACCACAGAGGGCGATGGCATGTATCTTCCTCCGCAGGAACGGGTGACTATCTGGTAGGGCATGTTCTACTACGCCGCGTAGAATGGCGGGGTGAGTGACCAGAATTCCGCGCAGCCCCAGACCGATGCCGCCCAGATCGATACCAATGACCAGCGTGCGGTGCGCATGGATAAGCGTGCCCGGCTGCTGCAGCAAGGACGTGCCGCCTACCCGGTGACCGTTCCTCGCAGCGCCTCGCTGGCCGAGGTTCGCGAGCGCTTCGACGGCAAGGTAAAAGCAGGTGAGTCCACCGGGGAGACCGTCTCGGTGACCGGACGTGTGATGTTCATCCGCAATACCGGAAAGCTCTGCTTCGCCACCCTCCAGGAGGGCGGCAGCAACGGCGACGGCGTGCGCCTGCAGGTCATGCTGTCATTGGCCGAGGTGGGCGAGGATGCGCTGGCGGAATGGAAGTCCCTGGTGGACTTGGGCGACCACGTCAGCGTCACCGGAGAGGTCATTGCCTCTCGCCGCGGTGAGCTCAGCGTCATGGCCACCACCTTTGAGCTGGCCTCTAAGGCCATCCGGCCGCTGCCAGTGCTGCACGCAGACCTCAATGAAGAGACCCGTGTCCGGCAGCGCTATGCGGATCTGATCGTCCGTGATGAAGCACGTCAGATGGTCTACCAGCGCGCGGCTATAGTTCGCTCCATCCGTGACACCCTGCACTCACATCAGTACGTGGAGGTGGAGACCCCCATTCTGCAGCTGATCCACGGTGGCGCCCAGGCGCGGCCCTTCGAGACCCACCTGAACGCTTTTGACCAGGACATGACCCTGCGCATCGCCACTGAGCTCTACCTCAAGCGGGCCGTGGTCGGTGGGATCGACCGGGTCTATGAAATCGGCCGGGTCTTCCGCAATGAGGGCGTGGACTCCACGCACTCACCGGAATTCACCATGCTGGAGTCCTATGAGGCATGGGCCGACATGTACGTCATGGCGGAGCGGATGCAGGAGATGATCCGCAATGCGGCCGACGCCGCCGGAGTGGGTCGCCAGATCCAGACCGATAAGGGTGTGGTGGATCTCGACGGCGAATGGAAGTGGCTCAGTGTCTACCCCGGCCTCTCCGAGGCAGTGGGTCAGGAGATCACCCCGGACACCGACGCTGAGATCCTGCGCGCGATCGCTGCAGAGCATGAGGTCTCCATTGACCCAGCCTGGGGTGCGCAGAAGCTGGTGATGGAGCTCTTCGGCGAGATCGTGGAGCCGCAGCTGCTGCAGCCGACCTTCGTCTGCGACTACCCGCCGATCGCCCAGCCGCTGGCCCGTGCACACCGTGAGAAGCCCGGTGTGATTGAAGCATGGGACCTGATCCTTGCCGGCATGGAGACCGGTACGGCCTTCTCCGAACTCATCGATCCGGTGATCCAGCGTGAGCGGCTGGTGGAGCAGTCCCGCAAGGCTGCTGCAGGAGATGACGAGGCTATGCAGGTGGATGAAGATTTCCTTCGGGCCCTTGAATACGGTGCTCCGCCTATGGGCGGTATTGGCCTGGGTATTGACCGATTGGTGATGCTGTTCACAGGGACTGGAATCCGGGAGACAATTCTCTTCCCATTGCTCAAGCCAGAGGCTCGGTCAGGGGACTAACAATGGACAATTTCTGGATGTACTTCGAGGTCCTGGCACCCTCAATTGGTGTAGGGCTGGTGTTCTGGCTGGCGATTCGCTCGATATTCCGTGCCGACCGAAGCGAGCGCGCCATGGAAGCAAAAGTCAGGGAAGAAGTAGCACGTAAATATGAGTCAGGCTCAAAGTAGGCTGAATTTTTCCTGAAGATTTTCTGGCTTGACGGGAATTACTAATTCCTGGCAGACTGCCAGCGTTGTGCTCGCGCTTTTTTATGGCGCAATGTGATTTCAACGCGACTATGAGGTCCCCATTCAGGAGCGCCTCATCGCGTGACTTAAAGCAGTGAGGTGCTGTTAATGGCAAAGAAAATTGAAGAGGTCTTGGTTGACGATCTTGACGGTTCGCCGGCAAAAGAGACCGTGACCTTCGGCCTTGACTCCCGCTTCTATCAGATTGATCTCTCTGAAGAGAACGCCAAGGAACTGCGTGAGGCGCTGAAGAAGTACGTCCGCAAGGGACGCCCGATCGCCCCGCCGTCGCCGCAGAATGAAGCCAAGCAGATCCGCGAGTGGGCCATTGCCAATGGGCATCAGGTGGCCAAGCGTGGACGACTGCACCGCGACATCGTTGAGGCATACCGCAATGCCAAGAAGCGCTGACAGCTGAGTCAGTCTTCCCACGATTTACTGGCTCTTCGCAGAT
>NZ_HG005166.1:11425-26411 GCF_000455245.1 Nesterenkonia massiliensis
GATTTACTGCCAGAGGGCGGGGACCGAGCTGATCGGATCCCGCCCTCTTTGCGTGTATCGGCACAAGGTGCCCGGGGTGGGCGTCGTCGTACTTTTCCCTGTGGCGAACAGGTGTGGCAGTCCCGCCGCTGACCCGTAGCCTTGAACCCTGGAGCAATACTGCTTAGGGAGTGTCAGTTGGCAATGTTCGAGAGATTCACAGATCGCGCACGTCGCGTCGTCGTGCTGGCCCAAGAAGAGGCCCGCATGCTCAACCACAACTACATCGGCACCGAGCACATCCTGCTCGGCCTCATTCACGAGGGCGAGGGCGTGGCCGCCAAAGCGCTGGAGTCCCTCGACATCTCGCTCGGTGGGGTGCGCGAGAAGGTGCAGGAGAAGATCGGCCCCGGCCAGAACGCGCCGTCGGGCCACATCCCCTTCACCCCGCGCGCCAAGAAGGTCCTGGAGCTGTCTCTGCGTGAGGCGCTTCAGCTGGGCCACAACTACATTGGCACCGAGCACATTCTGCTGGGCTTGATCCGTGAGGGTGAGGGCGTGGCAGCGCAGGTGCTGGTAGAGATGAACGCAGACCTCAACAAGGTCCGCCAGCAGGTTATTCAGCTGCTCTCCGGTTACTCCGGTGGACAGCAGGAGAAGGCCGGAGCTGGTGTGGGCCAGGGCGGGGGATCCGAGGGAACCCCTGCTGGTTCAGTGGTACTGGACCAATTCGGCCGCAACCTCACCGCAGCAGCCCGTGAGGCGCAGCTGGACCCGGTGGTGGGCCGCGACTACGAGCGTGAGCGCGTCATGCAGGTGCTCTCCCGCCGTACTAAGAACAACCCGGTGCTCATCGGTGAACCCGGTGTGGGTAAGACTGCCGTGGTGGAGGGCTTGGCTCAGGCCATCGTCAACGGCGATGTCCCGGAGATCCTGAAGGACAAGCAGCTCTACACCCTGGACCTGGGGTCCTTGGTGGCAGGTTCCCGTTACCGCGGTGACTTCGAGGAGCGCCTGAAGAAGGTGCTCAAGGAGATCCGCACCCGCGGGGACATCATCCTGTTCATCGATGAGATCCACACCCTGGTGGGCGCAGGTGCCGCCGAGGGTGCGATCGACGCTGCCAATATCCTCAAGCCCATGCTGGCCCGCGGTGAGCTGCAGACCATCGGTGCCACTACCCTTGACGAATACCGCAAGCACATCGAGAAGGATGCTGCCCTGGAGCGCCGGTTCCAGCCGATCCAGGTGGCAGAGCCTTCGGTGGAGACCACAGTGCAGATTCTGCGCGGCCTGCGTGACCGCTACGAGGCCCACCACAAGGTCTCCATCACCGAGGACGCGCTTGAGGCAGCTGCGAATCTGGCTAACCGGTACATCAATGACCGGTTCCTGCCGGATAAGGCCATCGACCTGATCGACGAGGCAGGCGCCCGGCTGCGGATCCAGAAGATGACTGCGCCGCCGGAGCTCAAGGAGTACGACGCGAAGATCGAGGATGTCCGGCGGGAGAAGGAAGCCGCCATTGACGCCCAGGACTTCGAGGGCGCTGCTGCGCTTCGTGACAAGGAGCAGAAGCTTGTCCAGGAGCAGGCTGATAAGAAGGAAGCCTGGGAGCGTTCCAAGGATGATGAGATCGCTGAGGTTGATGCTGATCTGATCGCCGAGGTCCTCGCATTCTCCACCGGTATTCCGGTCTTCAAGCTCACTGAGCAGGAGTCTGACCGGTTGCGCCGGATGGAAGAGGAGCTGCATAAGCGGGTCATCGGCCAGGACGAGGCCGTGAAGAGTCTCTCCCGCGCCATCCGCCGCACCCGTGCCGGCCTGAAGGACCCGAACCGGCCCTCCGGTTCATTCATCTTCGCTGGCCCCACCGGCGTGGGTAAGACCGAGCTGGCCAAGGCGCTGGCTGAGTTCCTCTTCGGCGATGAAGAAGCCATGATCACTCTGGATATGTCCGAGTACCAGGAGAAGCACACAGTCTCCCGGCTCTTCGGTGCGCCTCCAGGCTATGTGGGCTATGAGGAGGGTGGACAGCTCACTGAGAAGGTGCGGCGTCGTCCGTTCTCCGTGGTTCTCTTTGACGAGGTGGAGAAGGCTCACGCGGACCTGTTCAACTCGCTGCTGCAGATCCTGGAAGATGGTCGCCTGACCGACTCGCAGGGTCGCGTAGTGGACTTCAAGAACACCGTGATCATCATGACCACCAACCTGGGCACCCGGGATATCTCCAAGGGTGTGATGACCGGCTTCACCAGCTCTGAGGACACCACCACCAACTATGAGCGGATGAAGAGCAAGGTCAACCAGGAGCTGCGCCAGCACTTCCGGCCTGAGTTCCTCAACCGCGTGGATGACACTATTGTCTTCCCGCAGCTGGAGCAGCAGGAGATCGTCAAGATCGTGGACCTGTTCGTGGATCGGCTGCGCAACCGTCTGGCGGAGCAGGCCATGACTCTGGAGGTCTCTACCGCGGCACGTGAGTTCCTTGCGGAGAAGGGCTATGACCCGTCGATGGGTGCCCGACCGCTGCGCAGGACCATTCAGAGCCTGATTGAGGACCAGCTCTCCGAGCGGATTCTCTACGGCGAGATCCCTCATGGCGCGGAGATCAGCATCGGGGTTCAGGGCGAGGGTGCGTCTCGTGAGCTGACCTTCGACTGGAAGATGCCGGTGGATCAGATCGAGGCTGCTGAGGAACCGGCTGCTATCGAGAGCTAAGCTGCAGCAATAGCGTCACAAAGGAAGCCGATGTCCGCGAGGGCATCGGCTTCCTTTTTTGTGTCCGGCTCGGCCCGCGGAGAACCCTCACGGATTACTGCATGGGGCTCAGTGTTTCCGCACTCTCCCCTGTTGCGCTGCCATCACACCCGGAAGTGCGACGAGCTCGTTGTCCTCAGCCGCAAGCCCATCCCGCAGCAGGGAATCCAGGCACCGCACGCGCTGTTCCATGTCAGCCTCCGGCAGCGGCAGAGTCTCCAGAAGCACACTGCGCTGCACTGGCTCGCCAGTACGGAGTACCGCCATCATCGCTCCGCGCACCTGCCGATCAGTCCCAGCCCAAGCCTGCCCGCGGGTCTGCTGCTCCTCAGTCGCCGGAGGTGAACCGGCCGCCCGCCACGCACAAAGATCCTGTACAGGGCACTCAACGCACTTCGGAGCCCGAGCAGTGCAGATCAGCGCCCCGAGCTCCATGGCTGCAATATTCCAAGTGCATGCGAGCTCGCCGTCGTCGTGAGCGGTCTGCGGCATCACATCCTGAGCCAATTTCCGCTGCTGGGCGGTATAGGTCTTACCCGGCAGTGCATGCCCGGAGAAGACCCGGGCATGCACTCGGCGAATATTGGTATCCACCACCACCTCCGGCTGATCGAAGGCGAAGCAAGCGACAGCGGCCGCCGTGTACTCGCCCACTCCCGGCAGCGCTAGAAGCTCCTGGCGGGTACCAGGTACTTCGCCACCATGGCGCTCAACGATCGCCTGAGCGGCGGCCTGCAGCCGCAGAGCTCGGCGCGGATAACCCAGCCGATCCCAGACAGTCAAGATTTCCGCTGCCGATGCCCCGGCAGTGGCAGCCGGGGTCGGCCAACGGCGCATCCATTCCTCCCAGCGAGGCAGCACCCGAACCACCGGGGTCTGCTGCAACATGATTTCTGAGACCATCACCCCCCAGGCGGAGCAGTCCTCACGGCGCCACGGCAGATCGCGGGCAGCTTCTGAATACCACTGCGCCAACCGGAAATGCACCGGCTCGGGATCCGGACTCCACGTGAAATCAGCACGCGGGGTGCCTGAGTCTGGGACGCTCGGACCTTGTGCGCCCAGGCCGGGTGCTCGTGAGTCTGGAGCGGCTGAATCTTCGGTGGTCACAGCGTTGAAGTCTAGTGGCCGGCTGGTAAAGCCTTAAAAGCCGCATCCGCATGTCAGAGGCCCCGGCTACTGTGGTGCCATGGCCAAGAGCAAGACCACCCCGAAGTTCGAATGCACCGAATGCGGCTGGCAGACGGTGAAGTGGGTTGGCCGCTGCCCAGAATGTCAGGCATGGGGCAGCGTCGAAGAAAAAGGCCAGGTCACGGCGCGGACTACCGCCGCCCGCAGCGCGGCCGCACCGGCTAAGACCATTGCCGACGTCGACTCTTCTGTGGCCGAGTTCCGCGCCACCGGCATCGGGGAGCTGGACCGGGTCCTAGGCGGTGGGCTGGTGCCCGGTGCCGTCATCCTCATGGCAGGCGAGCCAGGGGTTGGCAAGTCCACACTGCTGCTGCAGGCCGCCTCAGCGGTGGCGCGAACCCACCCGGAACAGCCCGTGCTCTACCTCACCGGTGAGGAATCAGCCGCGCAGGTCAAAAAGCGCGCCGAACGCATCGATTCCCTGGCAGATAAGCTCTACCTCGCCGCCGAATCAGATCTCGGGCAGGCGCTGGCGCAGATCGAGGAAGTCGCACCCCAGCTGACCATCATGGACTCAGTCCAGACACTGTCCTCAGCAGAAGTCGACGGCGCCGCCGGCGGTGTCACCCAGATTCGTGAAGTCACCGCCGCCATGATCGAAGCCGCTAAACGGCGGAACATGACCACCATCCTGGTCGGTCACGTCACCAAAGACGGCAATATCGCAGGACCCCGTATGCTCGAGCACCTCGTGGATGTGGTCTGCCAATTCGAAGGGGACCGGCACTCCCGGCTGCGGCTGCTGCGCGCGGTGAAGAACCGCTACGGACCCACCGATGATGTCGGCTGCTTCGACCTCGGCGAAGACGGGCTGACCTCACTCTCCGACCCCAGCGGACTCTTCGTCTCCGCGATGACCGAGCGGGTCCCCGGCACCTGCATCACCATCACCTTAGAAGGCCGGCGCCCGCTCACCGCCGAAGTCCAGGCCCTGGTAGCCGAGTCCCAGGCCTCCCAGCCGCGTCGGGCAGTCTCCGGTCTCGACTCCCCACGAGTCTCCATGCTGCTGGCGGTCCTGCAACGCCGCGCTAAACTCACCGCCCTGATGAAATCTGAGGCCTATGTGGCCACAGTCGGTGGAGTGAAGATCACCGAACCCGCTGCAGACCTCTCCATCGCTCTCGCCGTAGCCTCAGCCGCACTGGAGAAACCACTGCCAAACAGATTCCTTGCCTTCGGTGAAGTCGGACTCGCCGGGGAAGTGCGCCCAGTCTCCGGACTGCAGCGCCGCCTCCAAGAAGCCGCACGCCTGGGCTTCACCCACGCCATAGTGCCCAAAAACACCACAGACAACGCCGTCCCAGAAGGAATGACCGTCCGCGAAGTCGGGTCCCTGCCAGAAGCACTGGCGCTGCTCTTCAAAGACTGAACCCGGGCAGCTGGCGGCATGGAAGCCCCGCGACCTGTGAAACCCAAGTCCTGTGAAAGCCAAGCTCGTGATGTCAGTGACAGTCCAGCTCAGACACCGCGGCTGACCCATAGACTCCTCATGTGAGCCCATCAGCCGCCAACTACTTCACCCACCTGCTGCGCAGCAGCGGGCGAGTCATCCGCAACCACACGCGTGTGGGCTTCACACGGGCCAAACGCTCCATCATCCCGGCGCTGCAGATGACAGTGGCCGGAGTCGGCGCATTCGTCCTGGCGCAGAACCTGCTCGGACATGACCAGCCCATCTTCGCTGCCGTCGCCGCCCTGCTGGCCACGGGGTTCACCAAAGAACCCCGGCTGCGCAAAGTCATCGAGGTCGCCGCCGGCTGCACCCTCGGAGTCTTCCTCGGCGACATGCTCGTCCACGCCATGGGGGCAGGATGGCTCACCGCCGCCATCGTCGTCTTCCTCTCAGTGATGCTCGCCCGTTTTCTGGACCCCGGGCCCA
The DNA here is from genome assembly GCF_000455245.1 of Nesterenkonia massiliensis. Classification (GTDB taxonomy): domain Bacteria; phylum Actinomycetota; class Actinomycetes; order Actinomycetales; family Micrococcaceae; genus Nesterenkonia; species Nesterenkonia rhizosphaerae. The sequence goes on from NZ_HG005166.1 coordinate 17,235, forward strand.
CCTTCGCCATGCAGATGGGCCTACAAGCACTGCTGGTGGTCATGCTGCCAGCGCCAGTAGATGCCGCATTAGGGCCGTTTGCCCGCGGTGCCGACGCCGTAGTGGGCGGAGGCACCGCACTGCTGATCGCCCTGCTGACCCCCAAAGACCCACGCTCAGAACCGATCCGCGAACTCAAAGCCGTCGCCGACCAGCTCACCCGCTCCCTACGCGAAACCGCCACCGGAATCCGCGACTCAGACTCCCGCGAAGCCTGGCATGGCCTCATCCGGGCCCGCGGCATCCAGCCGCAGCTCGATGAGCTGACCAACGCCATCAACAGCGCCCGGGAACTCACCAGCTTCTCCCCGGCACACCGGCGGCACCGGCACTACATGCGCCGGATCCAGCGCACCGCAGACAAACTCGACTTAGCCGTGCGCACCATGCGGGTGATCTGCCGTCGCGCAGTCTCCACCATCGACCACGCCGCCTTAGATGATGAAGGCACCAGCAACCTGGCCGCGATTCTGGAGGACCTGGCTGAAGGCACCACGCTGATCTCCCGGGCCGTAGCCGAATCCGGGCCCGGCTTCGACCGCGGAATGAACGCCGCTCAGAAATCCCTGGTAGCCGTGGCAGTGCAGCTTCACCCCAAGCGGCTGGGAGTCCACAACCTCGAAGGGGAGACCATTGTGCTGCTGGTGCGCACCATGGTGGTGGATCTTCTGGAAGCTACGGGCATGGACCACGACGTCGTCCTGGACCACCTGCCCACGCTCTGAGTAGCCACACCCTGAGTAGCCACACCCTGAGTGGCCATACTCTGCGCAGCCACGCTCGGCGCAGCACCAGCGCTGGCAGTCGGCAGCAGGCGAAGAATCAGACCCGCTCGTAGAGTTCCCGGTACTCCGGCGGCACCGGATAACGGACCCGCTCACCGCGCGGGCTCGGCACCGGGGCTCCGCGCATCCTGCGCCCGGCCTCTGCGCCGAAGAAATTGATGCCAGCCCCAGCCAGCAGGAACGCCGGGCCAAAGGACAGCAGCGCACCGGCAAGCCAGTGCCACAGCGTGGGATCGTCCATAGCCGCGTTGATCCCGGACCAGCCACCGGCGAAGAGGAAGCACAGTCCGGCCGCGGCCGAGAGAATGATCCCAAAGAACCAGCACAAGACTGCCGCTGGCGCGACCGAGGGTTCCTCCTCGTAGATGACTGTGTTGCCCTTGGGGTCAACGCGCATGATCAGCCAGCCACCCACCAGTCCCCACACAGCCACTACCAGGTAGGCGGCGATCATATCGCTGGGCCGGTGCCAGGCCTCAATGAAGATATAGGCACCCCAGCCGCCGCCCCAGAAGGCTGCCAGTAAACCAATGAACGGACGCTGCCGAGGGCTGGCCACTAAGAACACCGCCACCGCCACAGAAGCGGCAATAGTGGCATGACCGCTAGGCAGTGAGTTCGCTGTCCAATACTCCGGGTTATTCGCCAGATCAGGGCGATCCAGCCATCCGTACTTCAATACCTGGGTGGAGATATTGGCTGCCAGCACGGTCCCGATAGCAATCAGCGCGCTGAGGAACTTCTGCCGAGCCAACGTGATCCCGGCGAATAGCACTGCAGCTGGAGCCACAATATAAACCGCGATCCAGCGGTTCTCCGGATTCAGCGGCGGCAGCGGATGCTCGAAATAATCCGCGGTGATGCGCATGACGTTGTCCAGGATCTGCCCCGAGGTAGTGCGCACAAAGTACTCGTAGAGCAGGATGAACAGTGCCGAGCACAGCAGCATCCCCGCAATCCACAAGCCAGTGCGCCGGGCAGGCGGACGAAGCGGAGTCGAGGCAGCAGACATGCTTCCCAGTATCCCAGGTCGACTGAATAATCACCGAACATTCCGGTTCCGTCCACACCGGCCGGATCCGCAGTTTCCGCCCCGCCAGCCCCATCCGGCCACCTGCGCATGCTCCGGCTCCTAGACTTGGCCCCATGACCGGCCCAACTCACCCAAGCGTTGACGAGGTGCTCGACGGCGCCGTCGTCGTCTCCCTGCCTATGCGCACCAGTTTTCGCGGCCAAGACGCTCGTGAACTGATGTTGCTGCGCGGGCCGCGCGGTTGGGCCGAGTTCGCGCCGTTCCCCGAGTACGGCCCCCAGGAGTCTGCCCAGTGGCTGGCTGCAGCCATCGAGGCCGGCTGGAGGGGGCTGGGTGAGCCGCTGCGGCACAACGTGCCGGTCAATGCGACCATGCCGGCGGTGGACGCTGCCGGGGTGGACCAGGTGCTCTCCCGGTACCAGGACGCCGAGACGATTCCGGCGGTGAAGATCAAAGTCGCTGAACCCGGACAGAACCTCCAGCAGGATCTGGACCGGGTAGCCGCCGTGGCGCAGGCGCTGCCGGGTGCCGGGCTGCGCGTTGACGCCAACGGGGCGTGGAGCATCCCGGAGGCCCTAGAGGCGTTGGAACAGATTGCCGCGATCGCCGGGACAAGATTCGAATACGCCGAACAGCCGGTGGCTGGAGTGGAGCCGCTGGCTCAGCTGCGCGAAGAGCTGGCCCGTGCCGGAGTGCCGGTGCGGATCGCCGCGGATGAGGCCGTACGCAAAGCGCAAGACCCGCTTCGGGTGGCCCAGCTGGGGGCAGCCGATCTCATTGTGGTCAAAGTCCCGCCGCTTGGCGGAGTGCAGCGTGCCCTTCAGATCGTCCAGCGCGCCGGGCTCGACGCCGTAGTCTCCTCAGCACTGGACAGCTCAGTGGGACTCACCGCGGGCCTCGCACTTGCCTCCCGACTGCCGGAGCTGCCCTTCGCCTGCGGGCTCGGGACTGTGCCGCTGCTGGTCGCCGATGTGTTGAGTGCTCGGCTTGTCCCGGTCTCCGGTGCGCTCACCGTGCCAGTGGGCGACGACGGCGCCGTCGTCGCTCCCGAGCCCGACCCGCAGCTCCTTGCCCAACACCGGGTAGGTGCAGAACGTCAGGCCTGGTGGGAGCAGCGGCTGCGCCAGGCGTACCACGAGCTCCCGTAGCCGACGTCGGCGTCTGACCGGGCTGAAACCTGCCGATTGCGGCGAAACCGGCGTTATTCGGCAGGTTGTAGCCCGGTGAAACTCAACCCCAGCCCCGCCGGACGAGGCCTGCGGCTTAGGATGGATCCATGACTTCTGGCCGGCGTCCGTTCCGCGAGTTTGATGACTCCTATGACGCCGAATCCCTGCGGCTGGCCCGCCGCGTGATCCGCGGGCTGAGCCTCACGATGCGGCACGTGGTGCTGGCGCCTGGATCGCGCTCTGCACCGCTGGCCTATGCGCTGGCCGAGGCCGAGCAGCTCGGTGTGCTGGACGTGCATATGCGTATTGATGAACGCTCCGCTGCCTTCACCGCCCTGGGCCTGGCTATGTCCACTGGTCAGCCCGCCGGAGTGGTCACCACCTCCGGCACCGCGGCGGGAAACCTGCTGCCTGCGGTGATGGAGGCCGATATGGCCGGTATCCCGTTGGTGGTGATCACCGCCGACCGACCCGAATCCCTCCACGGCACCGGAGCCAATCAGACCGTGTGGCAGCAGGGGATGTTTGCCGGGCGGGTGCGCGATGAGCTGCATATTGACCAGTCCTTCATCGCCGAGGGACAGGTCCGCCTGGAGCCGGAATCCCGAGATGACATGCTCGCAGCCGAGACCCAGGCGGCGCTGCTGGTCCGTGCCGCAGTGACCGCCACTGCCCGTAGCGCACCGGGCCCGGTGCACCTGAATATCGGTTTCGCAGACCCGCTGGTGCCCGAGGAGGTTCCCACCCCGCAGGCCGGAATCCAACGTTGGGCGCGCAAGGGCGTGATCCCGGCCCAAGAGCGTGAACGGCTGTACCAGCAGGCACGTTCAGGCTCGGTGAGCCCGGCCGAACAGTTGGAGGCCGCAGCCCTGGGGGAGCGGCTTGGCTTCGACTCCGAGCCACTGCAGCCTACCGCTGGTTCCTCGGACCAGCGCTCTGCCGATGCGCAGCAGACTATCGACGACGCCGCCCGCGAGCCGGTCACCCGCACCCTGTTCGTGATGGGGCACGGGGCCCAGCGGGAGGCCGTTGACTTCGCCGTGCGCACAGGTCACCCGATGCTGGCCGAGCCCACTTCGGGTGCGCGGTGGAGTGACCTGGGCGCAATCCAGGCCTACCGGTTGCTGCTGCAGGCACCTCGGGGCAGTGCGGGGGAACAGCTGGTGGCGCAGACCGAACGCGTCGTCGTCGTCGGGCGTCCCACGCTGACCCGTCCGGTGCAGCGGCTCATTGCGCGCCAGGACATTGAGGTGCTGCATTACGCTCCGGGTGCTGAGCCCTGGCATGATCACCGGCTTCCGCGCCGCATCATCACCGATCTGCGCGAACTCGCTGGGCTCACCGGCACCGCCGCTGCCGGCTGGCGGCAGGCTTGGCAGGATGCGGGGCTGGCAGCTCAGCGGGTGATTGACGCGGTGCTGCGTGAGGACGAGCAGGAGCACAGCGCGCCCAGTTCGGTGCGCGCTGCCCAGTTCGTAGCCGAAACGGTGCGCACCCCGCTGCTGCTGGGCTCTTCCTCGGTGATCCGGGATGTAGATCTCACCGCGGTGCTGACTAGGAGTCTGCCCGGCAGCGCGGGTACTCAATCGCTCGACGGCGCGGGCCCGGGCGGCCGACCCAGGGCGGTATATGCCCTGCGCGGGCTGGCCGGGATCGATGGCAATCTCTCCGCCGCCAGCGGGGTGGCCCTCGCCGCTGGGGAGCGGATCACCGCCCTGGTGGGGGACCTGACGTTCCTCCATGACGTCAACGCGCTGCTGCTGCCCTCCACGGAGCAAGTCCCGCAGCTGGACATTGTGGTGATCAACGACGGCGGGGGCGCCATTTTCGATCAGCTGGAACATGGTGCCGTGGGCCGCCGATCAGGGCAGGCCGAATCGGTGGAGCGACTCTTCGGCACCCCGCAGGACGTGGACATCGAAGCACTGGCTGATGCCTACCACCATGAGTACTACTTTGCTGAGACTCTGGAGGACCTGGGAGAGGCCTTGGCTCACCCGGACGACAGGTTAGGCATGCGGCTAATCGAGGTGCGCACCGATCGAGTCGGATTGCGGGACCTGCACCAGCGCATCAGCGAACGCGTCGCTGAACTCTAGCTGGCCGCGTCGGTCTCCTGCCGCCAGGTGTCCCAGCCCCAGCACAAGCAGAATGGGTGTCCGGCCGGATCGGCGTACACCTGGAATCCGGTGGGCGCGTCCAGATCGCTGGAGGCTTTGAGGAACTCCGCTCCCAATTCAAGGACGCGGGCGTGCTCGGCGCGGATGTCGTCTACAAAGAAGTCCAGATGGATCTGCTGCGGCTGCCCGTCGGGCCACTGCGGCGGCACATGATCGACTACCCGCTGAATGGCCACCGGGTAGTCGCCGTCGAGCTCTATTTCGTACCAATCCTCGTCAGAGCGGCTAATGCCTAGCGAGCCTGAGCCCGTTTTACCATCCCGTTTGAGCTTTACCCTGCCGTATACGGGGCGGTAAAACGGAAACGGGATGGTAAAGCGCAGCTGGAACGGTAAAGCGCAGCGGTGAAACTACTGCAGGCCCAGGGTGGAGAGCATTGGCCGCAGCTTGGAGCGGGTCTCAGCCAGCTCATCCTCGGGCACCGAATCGGCCACAATGCCACAGCCGGCGTAGAGCCGGATTCGCCGGCCACCGTTCCCGTTCTCCGCGGCCGCAGCGTCCGCGCCGTCGTGCGTGGTGGAAGAGGGTCCCTCCAGCACCCCGCCGCGCAGCGCGATCCCAAAATCAGCGTTGCCTGCGGCATCCATCCAGCCCACCGGTCCGGCGAACGGCCCGCGATCAAGCCCCTCCAGCATCTCCAGCAGCTGCCCGGCCTCCCGGGTAGGCGTCCCGCATACCGCAGCAGTGGGATGGGCGCGCTCAGCAACCTGCAGCGGGCTCGGGAGCGCGCCCTCGCTCCCTGAGGCCAGCACACCGCTGACATCGGTTGCCAGATGGTACACATTGGGCAGTCGCAGCACATGTGGTTCGGTAGGGGACTGCAGAGACTCTGTCAGCGGAGAAAGCTGCTCCACCAGGGACTGCACTGCAAGGTCATGCTCGCGGTGCTGCTTGGCGTTCCGCAGCAGCCGGTCAGCAGCCTCCTGCTCAGACCAGGACCGGTCAACAGTGCCAGCCAGCACTCGCGAAGACACCCGCTCACCGCGCAGGCTCACTAGCATCTCCGGCGTAGCCCCCAGCACGGACTCATTGCCCCCGCTGACCTCGCCCACGCAGTAGGTCCAGCATTCGGCGTAGTCAGCGGCTAGTCGGGAGAGCAGCACGCCGCGCGGCAGCGGTTGAGAGGAAGCAACGACGACGTCGCGGGCCAGTACCAGCTTCTGCACTGTCCCGGCCGCGATCGCCGAAAGTCCCGCGGTGACAGCGTTCAGATACTGCCGCTCGGACTGGGATCCTGCCTGCAGCTGGCCCGCCGGCAGGATCCTGGGTACTGCGGCAGTATCCAGCAGGCGCACGGTCCCGCCGTCGAGGACTAAGCCATGCTCAGTAAGCAGGGCAGTCACATCTGCGGCAGCAGAATCACCCACCACAGTGAGCAAACTGCGCTCAGCAGAGACCGCGAGGATCAGCTGCGGCACAATCAGCCGCGAGGCATAGGAAGACGTCTCCGAGAAAGCCACTGAGGTAAACGCCACAGGCCCGGCCCCCGGGTAATGCGCCGCCTCAGCGAATGCAGCACTGACTGGACCGTGAGGACTCTCCAACGGCTGCCAGTCCACGGCCGCCCAGGATTGAGCCAGTTCAGCGAATCGGCGTGGCCCGGATGCAGTGAATTCTGCAGCGACCCCGAGCCCGAGTAGCCCCTGGCGCTGACGGATCCACACTCCGCTGGGAGTCAGTGCCGGAAGCAGACCGGTCAGCCCGGCGTCGTCCAGAGACACTTCATATGTATGGCTGTGCAGGACGGTGGGCTGGGAGTTCATGGCCGGATCAGTTTATGACACGTGACTTAACGGCCGGCCCATCCGGCCCCAGCTCATCGGCATGCAGATCCCCGGCTCAACCCCAGTGTGCAGCAACCCAGGGCCCGGCCGCCCTGTGGGAGAATGCTCAGGTGATGAGCCCCACCCGCCGCGGCCGCCGCGCCAGCCTGGATAAGAAGCCCGACGACGTCGCCTCAATGTTCGACCAAGTCGCTGAGCGATATGACATCACTAATGATGTGCTCTCCCTGGGGCAGACCAAGCGCTGGCGCAAGAAACTGGTGCAGGCCCTTGATGTGCAAGCCGGTGAAACCGTGCTGGATCTTGCCGCCGGGACCGGCAGCTCCACCGAGCCGTTCCACGACGCCGGGGCCACCGCCATCGCCTGTGACTTCTCCTTAGGCATGCTGCAGGTGGGCAAGCGTCGTCGGCCAGATATGACTTTCATCGCAGGCGACGGCATGAACCTGCCCTTTGCTGCGAACAGCTTTGACGCGGTCACCATCAGCTTCGGACTGCGTAATATCGTCTCGCCGCAGACGGGGCTGGCTGAACTGCTGCGGGTCACGAAACCCGGTGGCCGGCTTGCCGTCATGGAATTCTCCGATCCCACCTTCCGGCCGTTCAATGTGGTCTATAACGAGTATCTGATGCGCGCTTTGCCCCCGGTGGCCCGCGCGGTGTCCTCCAACCCGGACGCCTACGTCTATCTGGCCGAATCCATCCGTGCCTGGCCCAATCAGGACAACCTGGCACAGATGATTGCTGACACCGGCTGGAGTGATGTGAAGTACCGCAATCTCAGCGGCGGAATTGTGGCCATCCACTACGCGGTCAAAGGATACGACGACGCCGCAGCCGGCAGTGCTGGTGACGGTGTGCACAGCGCCACCGGCGGCGTCTAGAACTCGGTAGGCTTAAAGCACAATGACAGAGACACCAGCGGACGCCCTGACCATCAAGCTGCCGGCAGGCTTCGACGTCCTGGCCGATGACGAGCAGCTGGCCGGCAAGGTCAGTGATGCCCTTGATGCAGTGGAGGTGAAGCTGCTCGCTTCGCTTTCCAGCAGCGATAAACTCGCCAATTCTGCCGCGCGCTACCTGGCCGAAGCCGGCGGCAAACGCATCCGCCCCTTGTTAACGATTCTGAGCTCTCAGCTGGGCGCTCAGGCCGGTGATGACATCCGCGATGATGTACTGCAAGCGGCTGTGGTCATGGAGATGACCCATCTGGCCACCCTGTACCACGATGACGTCATGGATTCCGCTCCGCTACGCCGCGGTGCTCCTTCTGCCCATGAGGTGTGGGGCAACTCGGTGGCGATTCTCATTGGGGATCTCATTCTTGCCCGGGCTTCACAGCTGATGACGCTCCTGGGAGATGAAGGATCGCGCATCCAGGCGGAGACTTTCGAGCGACTGGTCATGGGCCAGATGCATGAGACGGTGGGCCCTGCCGAGGGCGAAGACCCCTACGAGCACTATCTGAGCGTCATCAGGGACAAGACTGGTTCTCTGGTGGCAGCAGCGGCCCGACTCGGTGCCTTCTTCGGCGGCAGCGGGGCAGAGACCGCCATGTTGCTGCAGGACTACGGGGAAGCCGTGGGCGTGGCCTTCCAGCTGGCTGATGATGTCATTGACCTAGCCGCCGACGGCGCCACCTCCGGTAAGACTCCCGGGACTGACCTGCGCGAAGCAGTGCCGACCCTGCCAGTGCTGCTGCTGCGCCGGGCTGCCGACGCCGGGGACCCCGCTGCGACTGAGGCGCTCGCACTCGTTGATGCCGACCTGAGCTCCGATGAGGCGCTGGCTGAAGCAGTGGCCGCAGTGGTGGCCCATCCGGTGACACAGGAATCCTGGGATGTAGCGCGCAGCTGGTCGGCCAAGGCTAAGGCGGCCATTGAGCCGCTGCCTGACTCCACGGTCAAACGCGCCCTGCTGAGCTTCGCCGACGCGGTCGTCGACCGCCAGGGCTGAGCTGGGTTAGTCCCGCGGGCGGGGAGACCCCGCCACGGCCGTGACGTGGCCCGCACCTCCGCGCAGCGGACGGCACGGGTCCCTGACGTCACGGCTCCACTCGGCGGGCTCACGCCAAGCTTCACGCCTAAAGAGCGCCGACGGCGGGCACAGGTCCCGTTCGCCTCAGCACGCACAAAACGAACGTAAAGAAACTGCCGAAACTACCCCCAAAATCACGGGAGTTCCGGC
>NZ_HG005166.1:26437-52609 GCF_000455245.1 Nesterenkonia massiliensis
GTTCCGGCAGTTTTTCTACGTTAGTGTGCAGCGCGGGCCGCGTGCAGCCTCAGCTGCCGGGCTTCTCGTCTGACAGGACTGTCTGCAGCGCAGATTTCAGTTCCTGGGCACGCTGGGCGCGGAATTCGACATCCAGGGGATGCCGAATCTGTCGGTAGAGCATGTCATCGCCGTAGCGCGGGAAAACATGCAGGTGGTAATGCCAGACATGCTGGTTTCCGGCCGGCTCATTATGCTGCCGCACCGAAGTGCCCTCCGGCTCCCAGGCCAGCTTCATCGCCAGCGCCACCTGCCGTGACATGACCCCGATCGTGGCCAGCAGCTCGTCCTCCAAGTCATAGAGCGCCTCACGGTGGGCCACGGGGGTGATCATGGCGTGACCCGGATGCGGCCCGAAGCCGTCACAGGCGATAAACACCAAGAGGTCCTCATCCTGATAGACCAGGTCACTGAGCTCGCAGCGGTTCCCTGGATCAGAGGTGTCACCGGCGGCCAGCTGGCAGAACGGACACACATAGCCTGCCGGGGCGTGGGAGCGCCACAGCGGCTCATCCCGGGTCAGCTCAGGGTCTTCCCAGGGTCCGGCGGCAGCGCCGGGGCCGTCGTCGTGTCCGTTCATTCCTCGTCCTCGAAGGAGAACTCGAGAAGGTCGAAGAGGAACTCGCTGACTGTCGCCCCCTCGGGGGTCCACTCGTGCTTATCGTTATTGCGGCGATGGATCAGCGGGTCAGGCAGATCAAGATCGTGGACGTTGATGCCCCAGACCCAGCGTTCCTCCTCATCCTCGAGGAACAGCAGGTGGCCTTCCTCCACCACCAGCTCATCCGGATCGAAGATGAAGTGATAGGCCTCCAGAATCTCCTCGCAGCGGCCCAGCGCCAGGTAGAGCTCCTGGAGCACAGTTGGCAGCTGGGTATTGTCCGCCAGCTCGGACTCAGCGATGAGCTGAGCCAGCTCCTGCTCGGTATATCCCTCCTGAGGGGTCCATTCGTCGTCGAGGTACTTGGGCACCAGCTGTTTGAACCGCTCCAGGAAGATCTCCGCCATGGTTCCATCCTAGGTGCCGACCAGCAGGAACATTCAGGTACGGCGGCATGTTGTCTAATAAGGCATACTGTCTTGAGGTAAATCGCCAGTTTTCGTGAAAGGAAACCCGCCCCCCGTGTCTGACACGTTCTCCTCCCGGCCCATTCGTGTTGCCGTCATCGGTGCAGGTCCCGCGGGAGTCTACGCCTCAGACATCCTGGCGAAGGCCCAGAAGAAGCTCGATGTGCAGTTCAGCATCGACCTCTTCGACCGTTACCCGGCGCCCTTCGGGCTCATCCGCTACGGCGTGGCTCCCGATCATCCGCGTATCAAGGGCATCATCAAGGCCCTGCACAAGGTTCTGGATCGCGGAGACATCCGCCTGATCGGCAACGTCAACATCGGCACAGACCTGACCATCGAGGACCTGCGCCGCCACTACGACGCGGTGATCTTCGCCACCGGTGCCATCAAAGATGCCGACATGAGCCTCCCCGGCGTCGAGCTGGAGGGCTCCTACGGGGCAGCCGACTTCGTCTCCTGGTACGACGGCCACCCGGACTACCCACGCGAATGGCCCCTGGAGGCCCAGAAGGTCGCCGTGATCGGCAACGGCAATGTGGCGCTCGACGTCGCCCGAGTGCTCTCCAAGCACGCTGATGATCTGCTCGAGACAGAGATTCCCGACAACGTCTACGAGGGCCTGAAGACCTCTCCGGTCACTGACGTTCATATCTTCGGCCGCCGTGGCCCCGCACAGGTGAAGTTCACGCCCCTGGAGCTGCGCGAGCTCTCCCACAGCCGCGACGTCGACATTGTCCTCTACGAGGAGGACTTCGAGTTCGACGAGGCCTCCGATGAGGCGATCAAGACCAATAACCAGATCAAGACCATGGTCAACACCCTGGCCAACTGGCTGGTGGAGCAGGAGGAGCGCGAAGCCGAGGCTTCCCGGCGTCTGCACCTGCATTTCCTGCACCAGCCGGTGGAGATCCTCGAGGGCAAGAACGCTGATGGCTCCGGCACCGGCAAGGTAGCTGGCATCCGGTTCGAGCGCATGGAGCTCGACGGCACCGGCAACGCCCGCGGCACCGGAGAATTCGTGGATTACGAAGTCCAGGCCGTCTACCGCGCCATCGGCTACTTCGGCTCGGAGATCGAGGGCATTCCCTTTGACGACAAGCGCGGAGTCATCCGCAACGAGGCCGGACGCGTCCTGGACGAGAACGGCGAGCATATCCCCGGCACCTATGCCACCGGCTGGATCAAGCGCGGCCCAGTGGGGCTGATCGGTCACACCAAGGGCGATGCCATGGAGACCATCGACTGCCTGATCAACGACGTCGAGAGCCTGCCTCAGGCTGAAGCTCCTCAGGAGCAGGCCGTGGTGGAGCTGCTGGAGTCCCGCGGAGTGGAGTACACCACCTGGGAGGGCTGGCTGAAGCTCGATGAGCATGAGCTCGGGCTCGGCGCCTCCTTTGGCCCGCTGGCAGACGGCAATCCTCGCGAGCGCGTGAAGGTAGTTCCGCGCGAGGAGATGGTCCGCATTTCACGGGCCGACTAGAACGCACTGGCCTTACAAACACAGGAGGGGCTCACCGCATGATGCGGTGAGCCCCTCCTGTGTTTCAGCCTGGGGTCTATCCCATGCCGGCCATATTGCGCAGCCGCTGGATCCGCTCGGTCATCGGCGGGTGGGTGGAGAACATCTGCTTAGCCCGGGGGCCGAAGGGGTTGGCGATCATCATGTGCGCATGGGCATCATGCTTGGGGTCTTCCTTCAGCGGCTGACGGGCGATGCCGCCGTCGAGCTTCTGCAGCGCCGAGGCCAGCGCCAGCGGATCACCGGTCAGAGCCGCACCGTCAGAGTCAGCGTCGTACTCCCGGGTTCGGGAGATCGCCATCTGGATCAGACCTGCCGCCAGGGGCATCAGCAAGACTGCCAGGAGTGCTCCCACCAGCATCAGCGGGTTTCCGCCCTGATTGTTATTGGAGCCGCGTCCTCCGCCGAAGAGCAGGAAGAACTGCGTCACGGTGGTCAGGAAGCCTGCCACCGCCGCGGCCACTGAGGAGATCAGCACGTCCCGGTTGTAGATATGCATCAGCTCATGACCGGTGACCCCGCGCAGTTCCCGTTCATTGAGCAGGTTCAGGATGCCCTCGGTGTAGCAGACCACCCCATTCTCCGGATTGCGGCCGGTGGCGAAGGCGTTCGGGGTGGGCTGCGGGGAGATATAGATCCGCGGTGCCGGCTGCTGTGCACGAGCCGCCAGCTCCTCCACCATCTGGTACAGCGCTGGGGCCTGCTCCCGGGTCACCGGGTAGGCCTTCATGGCGCGTAGAGCGATCTTGTCAGAATTCCAGTAGGAGTAGGCCACAGAGACCACGCCTATGCCGGCAAACAGGAACAGCACTGCCGGAGTGGAAGTGAAGTAGGCGACGATCGCACCGACCAGAAGCAGCAGTGCAAAGAGGAACATCAGCAGCCCGAAGGTTCTGAGGCGTCCATGATGGTGGTGCATGCTCACACTCCCGTGCATTGTTCGGTCTCGCCCATTGGCGTCATTGGGTAACGCCATTCTACGGAGGAGTTTCTGCTGAGCGGGTCTCTGGGGCGGCGTGAAGTATCCCTGAGTCAAGAATCGTCCCTTGATTTGCCGCGGGGATCGTCGCGAGGTGAAACGACCCTACCTGATACTTCAACGCCCACCGGTACTTGCCTGCGGAGAGGACCCGGTCTCCGGCACCACGGGACCCTCCACGGGCTGCCATGTCCACTTTGAGGTGATCGTGGGCGGTGATGTGGGTCAACCCGGCCCTCTACCTGCCTGGCTTCTAGGACCAGCCCGAATATCTGTATCCTGGCGGCTATCAGGGTTACGTCCCGGGTGGGGGACGCGAGAATCGCGACGACCTTAGTGCGGCAGGCTCCCTGGAGAGCCAATCTGCCAGTCCCTCGACCAGCCAGTCACCGACTTCGCCTGAGCCCGAATCCACCGGGTCCCAGCAGCCGACCCCGAGCGAGCCAACAAGTCCAAGCCCCAGCCCCAGCGACCCGGAGCCATCGTCTCCTGAGCCCAGCCCCGGTCCAGACGATGAGTCAGCCTCACCCACCCCGGACCCGACGTCTCCGGGGACTGAAACGCCGGAACCTGAGGCTCCTGAACCCACCACAGAGACCCCCAGCAGCGGCTCGCCCTCACTGGATGTCTGCGAGGTTCGCGATGATGCCGGCGAGCTGCTTGAGCCGGATCACCCGGACTATGAAGAGTTGAAAGAGCTCCTGCCTGCAGACTGCGATGACTAACCCTCGCCCGCGGAGAAGTCCGCGCGTTGGGTGACTAGTGGTCGATGCGCGGAGATGATATTCATCACAAAACTGGAGCGTTCAAGCAGAATCACCCACTTGTTTACCTGAAGTTCACCTTGGGCTGGGACTCTCAACTCGCACGGGAGATAGAGCGTTCCAGCTAAGCGCTCATCCGCCACAGCTTCAGGAGACTTTTATGGCAATCTCGCCACCGGTGGAGAAGCAGCAGACCCCCTCCACTGTCGTTATCGACTCCCCGCGTCCCACTGGCCGACGCCCCCTCTCACCCCGCACCACCAGCATCCTTAATTGGCTCACCGTCGTGGCAGGCGTCTATGTCCTGATCACTGCGGTGAACGTCATCGGCGCAGGCTTTTCACTGGCCGCCGGTGATCAGGCCGCCACGCTCTTCTCTTTCGCCACCAACCCGATCGTCGGTCTGATGATCGGCATCGTCGGCACTGCCCTGACTCAGTCCTCTTCCACCACTACCTCGGTGACGGTGGGACTTGTGGCCGGTGGACTGCCGCTGGAGATCGCAGTGCCGATCATCCTCGGTGCCAATATCGGCACCACCTTGACCAATACCCTGGTCAGCCTGGGCATGATCCGGGATAAGGACCAGTTCCGCCGCGGGTTCGCCGCCGCAACCGTCCACGACTTCTTCAACCTGCTGGCTGTCGCCATCTTCCTGCCCCTGGAGATGATGTTCGGGCTCCTGCAGCGCCTGGCCACCGCAGCTGCCGGTGGGCTCTCCGGTGCCGACGGCGGGGTGGTCACCACGATCTTCGGCGGCATCGGCGGGGCCGTGAAGGCAGCCACCAGCCCGTTGTCCAACCTCATCAAGTCCGTACTGGGCCAGATCCCAGGTCCCTGGGGCGGCATCGTGATGATCGTGCTGGCCATCGCGCTGATCCTGATGGTCATCAATCTGATCGGACGCAAGCTGAAAGCTCTGCTGGTGGGTCGGGCCAAGAAGGTGCTGCACACCGCCATCGGCCGCGGACCGGTGACCTCTATCGGATCCGGTGCGCTGGTGACCGTCATGGTGCAGTCTTCCTCCACCACCACTGCACTGATGGTGCCGCTGGCCGGCTCCGGCGCACTGACTCTGCGTCAGATCTACCCCTTCACCCTGGGTGCGAATATCGGAACCACGGTGACCGCGCTGCTGGCTGCTTTCGCTTTCGACGGCGCCCTAGGCACCATCGCGCTGACCGCGGCCCTGGTGCACCTGTTCTTCAATGTGCTGGGCACTCTGGTCGTCTACGGCCTGCCCGGCCTGCGTGAACTTCCGTTGATCGGGGCTACCTGGCTGTCCAACCTGGCTGCCGAGAAGAAGTCCGCAGCTTTCGCATGGGTCATCGGAGTCTTCATCCTGCTGCCACTGGGGCTGATCTTCGTCCTGTGAGCTGACCTAGCCTGATGTGAGAACAGTGAGGGCCGACGACGGGAGCATCCGTCGTCGGCCCTCACTGTCTGATCAAGAGGACGAGGCTCTTAGCGGAAGTTGATGAACTGCAGGGCTGCGTCCTCGAAATCCTTCAGCAGCGCGATGACTTCCTGCAGATCATCGCGGGACTTGGACGTCACGCGCAGCTCATCGCCCTGGATATTGGCCTTCACGCTCTTCGGACCCTCATCGCGGATGATCTTCGTGATCTTCTTGGCGGTGGCCTGGTCGATGCCCTCCTTGATCACACCTTCAATCCGGTATTCCTTGCCGGAGGCAAAGGGCTCTCCGGCGTCGAAGGACTTCAGCGAGATGCCGCGCTTGATCAGCTTGGAGCCGAAGACGTCCTGCACGGCCTTGGCGCGCTCCTCGGAGTTGGCCTTGATCAGGATCTTCTCACCGGAGAATTCGATCTCCGCGCCGGTGCCCTTGAAGTCATACCGCTGAGCGATCTCCTTCTGAGCCTGATTCAGCGCGTTGTTGATCTCCTGCTTGTCCACCTGCGAGACGATGTCGAACGTGGATTCCTTGGCCATGGGTCCTCCTGCTGTGGGGCTGCGTCGGTCAGGGCCTCAGCATATCGTCGTGCGTCACACGCTGAAGACATGAACATATTGCGCTATGATCGCTCTCAGCAGCGCGCATGCGAAGCCTCGCGCCTGACGCCCCGTCCGGGCACCGACCGCACCTGGTGCGCCCTCGGCCGGACGGCCCCGTCAGCACCGCTGCGAACACCTGTACACAGCCGTGTGCTCCCAGCGTGTGTTCGCAGATGCGAGGATCCTCTGGGGGCGTGACCCGTGAAAGTGACCATGCGTCTGACCTCCCTGTCCACACCCGCCGGCCCTCTCCACGTCGGCACTCCGGGGGTGCCGCCCCGATGACGAACCCGACCTTCACCCTCGTCAGGACCCGCTTCGACGAGGACTATCAGCCCGAGGACGGCACCAGGCTGACCACCAACTTCGCGAACCTCGCCCGCGGCGAGGACCGGCGGCAGAACCTGCGTTCGGCGCTGCGGATGATCGACGATCGCTTCAACCAGCTGATGCGGCCCGAGGGCGCCGAGGCAGGCGACCGGTATGCGCTGGAGCTGGACATCATCTCGGTGAACATCGAGCTGGGGGAGGCGGCGCCTGCAGACGCTGAGGGCTCCTTCCCGCTGATCGAGATGCTGCAGACCACGATCCTGGACCGGGAGACCGGGCGGCGCACCCCCGGCATCGTGGGCAACAACTTCTCCTCCTATGTGCGCGACTACGACTTCAGCGTGCTGCTGCCCCAGTACGGCGGCCCCGCCGGCCTGCCCGAGGACTTCGGAGAGCTGCACGGCAACCTCTACAGGAGCTTCCTGGGCTCGGAGGCATATGCCCGCAGCTTCGAGAAGCGGCCGGTGATCTGCATCAGCGTCTCCAGCAGCAGGACCTACCGCCGCACCGGTCACCAGCACCCCGTGCTCGGCGTGGAGTACCGGCAGGACGAGTACTCCCTGACCGACCGCTACTTCGCCAAGATGGGTATGGAGGTCCGGTACTTCATGCCGCCCCACGGCGCCGCACCCCTGGCCCTCTACTTCACCGGGGATCTGACGGCCGACTACACCGAGCTCGAGCTGGCCGCCACGATCGCCACGATGGAGACCTTCCAGAAGATCTATCGGCCGGAGATCTACGCCGCGAACTCCCCGGCCGGGGAGCACTACCGCCCCAGCCTGGATCATGCCGACCACACCCCCACCGGGATCGTCTACGACCGTGAGGAGCGCTCCCGGCTCGGCCAGGAGCAGGGGCGGTACGCCCAGGAGAAGCTCATCCTCCCCTTCGGGGACATCCTCGAACAGTGGGCCGCCCGCCATTCGACCCATCAGACCTCGGAGGGAACCGCCTCATGAACACCCTGCTCCCCACCACCACCGCCGGCAGCCTGCCCAAGCCCTCCTGGCTCGCCCAGCCGGAGACCCTCTGGTCGCCCTGGAAGCTGGAGGGCGAGGAGCTCGCCGAGGGCCGTCGCGACGCCCTGCTCCTGGCCCTGGCCGAACAGCAGGCCGAGGGGATCGACGTCGTCAGCGACGGCGAGCAGACCCGCCAGCACTTCGTGACCACCTTCATCGAGAACCTCGAGGGAGTGGACTTCGAGGACCGCCGTACGGTGACCATCCGCGACCGCTACGAGGCCTCGGTGCCGAGCGTCGTCGGCCCCGTCAGCCGGAGGCGGCCCGTGTTCGTCGAGGATGCGGCCTTCCTGCGTCGGCACACCGAGGCGCCGATCAAGTGGGCCCTGCCCGGGCCGATGACCATGATCGACACCCTCTACGACGCCCACTACGGCAGCCGTGAGGAGCTTGCCTGGGAGTTCGCGGCGATCCTGAATCAGGAGGCCAAAGAGTTGGCGGCCGCCGGCGTGGACGTGGTCCAGTTCGACGAGCCGGCGTTCAACGTCTTCTTCGACGACGTCAAGGAGTGGGGAGTGGCCGCGCTGGAGCGTGCCGCCGAAGGGCTGTCCTGCGAGACCGCGGTGCACATCTGCTACGGCTACGGCATCGAGGCCAACACGAACTGGAAGAAGACGCTGGGCTCGGAATGGCGCCAGTACGAGGAGACCTTCCCGAAGCTCCAGCAGTCCAGCATCGACATCATCTCTCTGGAGTGCCACAACTCCCATGTCCCCGTGGAGCTACTGGAGCTGGTCCGGGGCAAGAAGCTGATGGTCGGGGCGATCGACGTCGCCAGCACCGAGGTGGAGACGCCGGAGGAGGTCGCCGCCACCCTGCGCAGGGCCCTGGAGTTCGTGGACGCCGACAAACTCTGGCCCTCCACCAACTGCGGGATGGCGCCCCTTCCGCGCAGCGTGGCCCGCGCCAAGCTGGGTGCGCTGAGCGCCGGGGCAGAGATCCTGCGCCGCGAGCTCGCCGGCTGATCCTGATCCCCGGCCCGTTCAGTCCAGGGGTGCGCGACTCAGTCCAGGGGCGCGCGACGGCGGGAGGCGGCCGAGGGGCCGTGGTGCGCAGCGCGCTGGGTGACGCGCCACATGCGCCGCGGCAGCTCCCCCTCGGTCACCTCCTCCACGGACTGCAGGTGCCAGCCCTGCGCCAGGGAGTCGACCAGCTCGCGGCTGAAGAATTGCACGGCGAAGCCTCCGTGGACCCAGATGTCCTCCCCGACGCCGATCCCCTCGCCGAAGTGCGCGTCCCCGGTGTGGCGCACCGTGTAGACGAAGAGTCCACCCCGGCGCAGCACCCGTCGGACCTCGGCGGCGGCGGCCTCGAGGTCACCGGCGAGGATCTCTTCAGCTGGCCCCACCAGGAGTCCAGCCCGGGCAACATCAAGCTCACCAACATGCTCAACCGCCGCGACTGGGTGAAGTTCAAGCAGTTCTACACCTCCCGAGAGCTGCAGACCGGCAAACAGGCCACCGCCTTCCCCGCCACCACCGGACCCCTCACCTGGCGGGGTCAGGAGGCGATCGAGACCGACATTGCCAACCTCAAGGCTGGCCTTGACGCCGTCGGGCTGGAGAAGGGGTTCATCACCTCCATCGCCCCCGGCTCCGGAGCTCGCGTGCCCAACTCCTACTACAAGACCGAGGAGGAGCACATCTACGCGTGGGCCGATGTGCTCAAGAACGAGTACAAGGCGATCACCGACGCCGGCCTCATCCTTCAGCTCGACGACCCCTCCCTGGCAGAGAATTGGGACCAGATCAGCCCTGAGCCCTCCGTGGAGGACTACCGGAAGTTCACTCAGATCCGTATCGAGGCCATCAACTACGCCCTCGAGGGCATCGACCCGGAACTGGTCCGCCTGCACATCTGCTGGGGCTCCTGGCACGGTCCGCACACTACCGACATCGAGTTCCGCCACATCGCGGACCTGTGCCTGGAGGCCAACGCCAAGTACTTCACCTTCGAAGCCGGCAATGTCAGGCACGAGCACGAGTACACCGTGTGGGACGACCTGAAGCTGCCCGAGGGCAAAGTCATCGCCCCCGGGGTGGTCTCCCACGCGACCAATGTGGTTGAGCACCCGGAGCTTGTGGCGCAGCGTCTTCTACGTTTCGCCGAGCGCGTGGGCAAGGAAAACGTCCAGGCGAGCACCGACTGCGGCCTGGGAGGACGTCTGCACCCGGACATCGGCTTCGCCAAGCTTGAGTCCCTGGCGCAGGGAGCAGCGCTGGCGACGAAGAAGCTGTGGGGATGAGAGCAGTCGCCTCTGACTGATCCCGCTGACGGCCCGTCCTCCTTCTTTGGGGACGGACCGTCGCGCTGTCGTCGTCGGGCATTTATGTCTCCAGATGAAGAGGTTTATGTTCACCCGATGTTCAGCTCGTAGTATGCGAGGAAACGGATGATGCTCCGTACCGCACGTGAACCACCGACCTCGAAGGAGAACCGTTCCTATGGGCGCCGAGACGACTCATCTTGAAGGCATCGATGCTGAAGGCCTGGCCAACCTGTCTCAGAAGAACCGGGAGAACCCCGAGCACGGCCACAAGGTGGTGAAGACCAAGACTGTGGCTGAGGCCGGCTTCCGCAACCTCAACTACGTGCGCGACCACAAGCCCTTCCTGATCTCCGAGCCTCACAAACTCCTGGGGGACGATGAGGCCCCGAACCCGACCGAGTTCGCGCTGGGCGCCCTGGGCTCCTGCATTTCCGTGGGTCTGCTGGCCAACGCCACCCACCGCGGAGTGACGCTCACCAAGATCGAGGTGGAGCTTGAGGGTGACATCGACATCTCGGCCACCTGGGGCGTAGGCGACCTCGATCCGGAGAAGGTCCTGGGCGTCTCCCACGTGCGCGTCAACGTAGTCCTCTACGGTGACGCCGACGAGGCCACCCTGCAGGAGATCACCGACAACGCCATCGCATGGTCCCCCGTGGTGAACACCTTCAAGCGTCCGGCGACCTTCGAGACCACTCTGACCGTGGGCGAGGCCCCCACCGACTCCGAGAGCGACGCCGCCAGCCACGGCTGAGCCGCAGGGAGCCTGTTGCCATGACCACCGCACCCGCCGACGCCCCGCTGACCCACACCGAGGTGCCCCGCGACCTCCTGGAGGCGGTCGCCGAGCGCGCCTCAGCCATCGACGCTGGGGAGGCGCTCGCTCGCGAGTTCCTCCCCGAGCTCGGCCGGCACGGTCTCAACGATCTCGGGGCGCCAGGCAACACCGGGGGAGACCTGCTGCCTCAGGCGGCAGTGATCGAGCAGCTCGCTGAACGGTCCCTCTCGACGGGGTTCGCCCTCTGGGGCCACCGGATGGCCGTGGAGTACTTCGCCACAGCCGGTACGCCGTATGCCCACTCAGTGCTGACCGGACTGCGTGAGGGAACCGTCCCCGGAGTCTCCGGGATGGCCTCGGCATTCAAGGCGTTCGCCGGGGCGGGAACCCTGGATCGCACCGCGGTCCGAGAGGGGCAGGAGCTGATTCTCAACGGCCGGCTGCCCTGGGCCTCCAATCTCTATCCGGACGCCGTCGTAGCGACCTCGGCATGGGAGACCGCCCAGGGGGAGAAGACCCCCATCGTGGTGAGCTTCCCTGTGGATGCTCCGGGCGTGGAGATCGGCCGAGACCTGGATCTGCTGGCCCTGCAGGGCACCTCCTCGACTTCCGTGAAGCTCACCGACGTCCGGATTCCGGTGGAGCAGGTCCTCTCTGAGGACTTCTACGGCTTCCTGGCCCGATGCCGCCCCACTTTCGCGGTGCTGCAGAGCGCCTTCTGCCTGGGGCTGGCAACCGCCAGCTTCCGGGCGGCCCGTAGCAATCTCCCCGGCCTCAATGAGGTGTTCTTCGAGGAGTTCCGGACTCTGCAGGATGAGCTCGCGGAGGTTAAGGCGCTGCTCCGCGACTACGCGCTGCGGGTCAACACGGAGCACGCTCCTCAGCGCTCGGAGGTCCTCTCCCTGCGCCTGCAGGCCGGACAGCTCGCGGTGGCCCTGGCGACCCTGGAGATCAAAACTTCCGGCGGCAAGGGCTACGTGGTGACATCAGACGCCAACCGGCGCTTCCGTGAGGCGACCTTCCTGCCCGTGCAGTCCCCCTCCGAAGCGCAGCTGCGCTGGGAACTGGCCCACGGGCGCTGAGACGTCCGACGAAGGAGCTCCATGCACTCGCCCTCGTTCTCCGGTGGCCTCTCCCGCCGCAGCCTGCTGGGGCTCGGAGCGGGAGCCTCCGCCGCCGCCCTGTTGGCGGCCTGTGCGCCTGCCGGTCCCGGTGCTCCGGCCGCAGCCGTCGAGCCCCCGACGTTTGAGCCCAGCCTGCCCGCGCCGGAGAACCTCGAGCAGACCAACATCACTATCGGCTTTGTGCCCATCACCTGCTCCTCTCCGATCGTCAACGCGGCGGCCCTGAACATCTACGAGCACTACGGGCTCAACGTGACCCTGCGCCGCTTCACGGGGTGGGCAGAGCTGTGGATCGCCTTCGTCGCCGGCGAACTCGACGCCACCCAGTTCCTGGCGCCCATGCCCCTGGCCATCCATCACGGCTTCGCCTCCGGTCAGCGCAGCCTGCGACTGCCCTATGTCACCAATATCAACGGCAACGGCATCACCGTCTCCCAGCGGCTGGCGGGGCAGGTCGAATCCCCCGAGGACTTCGCGGGCCTTCGCCTGGGACTGCCCTTCGACTACTCCGTGCATAATCTGCTGGCCCGTGACTACCTGGTCTCCGGGGGACTGGACCCCCAGACCGACGTGGACCTGCGCATTATGCGTCCGGCCGATATGGTCACCGCCCTGGCCGTCGGTCAGATCGACGCCTTCTGCCTGCCGGACCAGTTCAACCAGCGGGCCGTGGTCGAAGGCGCCGGATTCATCCACGCTCTGACCAAGGACCTCTGGGCAGAGCATCCGTGCTGCAGCTTCGCCGTCGCTGAGGACTTCGCCGCCGCCAACCCCAACACCTACACGGCGCTGCTGCGCGCCATCGGGGATTCGGCACTCTTCATCGATGACCCCCAGCGCCGCGCGGAGACGGCCTCCCTCATGGCTCAGCCCGCGTTCCTGGGCCTGCCGGAACCGGTGCTTACCGCTGTGCTGACCGGGAACTACCCCGACGGCACCGGCGAGGAGCATTCGGTTCCCGACCGTATTGGATTCCAGCCCTACCCCCACGAGTCCTACGGTGTATGGATGTTGGACTCCATGCAGCGCTGGGGGCTCACCGGAGAGCAGACCTTCACCACCGGAGCCGAGTATTCGGCCGCCGTCTCAGAGGTCTTCGACTCGCAGGCCGCCGCGGACGTCTTGGGTGCTCTGGGCGGAATCACGCAGGAGCGCACCGCGGAGACGGTGCTCGGCCGCACCTTCGACCCTCAGAATCCCCTCGAGTGGAGTAAGCAGGCAGCATCATGACCACCACCGCGCACAAAGAGGCCTCTCCCCAGTCGCTCCAGGACGCCGCCAAACGAGACCGTGCAGCGCACCGCCTCAAGGCCGCGGGTCTCTTCGTGATCTTCTTCGTGCTCTTCATCGGCCTCTGGCAGCTAGCCACCATGGGGTACGACGACGGCGGGCTGGCCCCGACCCCCGCGGCGAGCTGGCAGCGTCTGGTGGAGGTGCTCTCGGGCGCCTTCACCCACAATCCGCCCAACGACGTCGGCATCGTCTTCCACCTCGTGGCCTCGCTGCAGCGCGTGCTGCTGGGATTCGGGCTGGCTGCGCTGGTGGCCATACCGCTGGGGCTGCTGCTAGGCACCAACCGCACCATCAACGCCGCCCTGGAGCCGTTCATTCAGGTACTGCGCCCGGTCTCCCCGCTGGCCTGGCTGCCCCTGGGGCTGGCCCTGCTGCGTGACGCCGAGGCCACCGCCGTCTTCGTGATCTTCATGGCCAGCCTCTGGATCATCCTCATCAACACCATCGACGGGGTACGCCGGGTCAACCCCCTCTACCTGGACCTGGCCCGCACCCTGGAGGCCACCAGCACCAACCGGACGCTGCGCATCCTGCTGCCTGCGACTCTGCCCGGCATCGTCACCGGCCTGCGCACGGCGCTGTCCACGGCCTGGCTCGTGATCGTGGCTGCCGAGATGATCGTGGGCAACCGTGGCATGGGCACCTTCGTGTGGACGGAGTGGAACGCCCTGCAGATCGACAGCATCGTCGTGGCCATCCTCATCATCGGCGCAGTGGGCTTTGTGCTCGACCGCTCCATCGCCCAGCTGCACCGACTCATCCCGAAGAACTGACCCGCCCGCACGTTCATCGCGTGGAAGGAAAACCCTCATGACCGTGACCTCCGAGGCCACCGCCGAACCCCTCACCGCCGCCCCCGCGCTCGCCGCCGTGGAAGTCACCAAAGGATTCCCCCACCGCCGGAGAGGGTTCCAGCGGGTGCTCGGCGAGACCAGCTTCTCTATCCGTGAGGGTGAGTTCGTCACCATCATCGGACCCTCCGGTTCCGGAAAGTCCACCCTGCTGAAGCTCCTGGCCGGGCTCGAAGCGCCCGACTCGGGACGAGTGGAGCTGGCCGCAGAGCCGGTCACCGCTCCCAGCCGGCGTCTCGGCGTCGTCTTCCAGCAACATGTGCTCCTGCCGTGGCTCACCGCCAAGCAGAACGTGCTCTTCGCCCTGGAAGCCCACGGAGGCTCTGACCGCTCTGCGAGCGAACGCGAACGGCTGGCCGAGCATTGGCTGGAGCTGGTGCAGCTCTCCGAGGCGAAGGACCTGAAGCCCGGACAGCTCTCCGGAGGCATGCAGCAGCGAGTGGGCATCGCCCGGGCCTTCGCCCTGGAGTCAGAGGTGCTGCTGATGGATGAGCCCCTCGGTGCACTCGATGCCCTGACCCGGCACACCTTGCAGCTGCAGCTGCTGAAGCTCTCCGAGCAGGAGAAGAGGACGTTCGTGCTGGTCACTCACGACGTGGATGAGGCGCTGCTGCTCTCCGACCGGATTCTGGTCTTGTCCCAGGGGCCCGAGGCTGCCGTGCTCAAGGACGTCAAGGTTCCGTTCCCGCGCCCGCGCGACCGTGATGCCGTGGAGTCCAGTAGCGACTACCTCGCCCTGCGGCGTGAGCTTCTGGGGCTGCTGACCTCCGGCAGCTGAGGGCGGCGTCGCTACCGCCTAGCGGGACTCCACCGTCCAACCGAGTCGGGGCGCCACCTCCTGCAACCCGAAGCGCTTGGCGGCGGCGTCGGTGTCCGGGGAGACAAACGAGGTGGTCTGCTGGATCGGCAGGGCGCGGGCGCCGCTGACCGGATCCGGGGCGACGCCGGCGTGAATCTGCTGCGTCTCAAACTGCCAGGCGAGGGTGGAATCGCTCATGGATACTCCTTGGGGTCTCTGTGGTCGCCGTCTCGTTTCACCGGTGACGAGGCCGATGCTGTGCCTTCGGAGGGGATTGGGGTAGAGGTGCGTAATGTTCATACATACGACTAGCGTCCGTTAGTTAACGGGGAAGAACCCCTGATGTCGAGGTGAATAAAGTGCGTGCATGCCGTAATATGTTCACAGCGATCACGAGTACCGGTTCACTTAAGGCTCTGGCTGACCGGTCGGCAACCCTTCCGCGGTGATGGGGTGCCCCAGATGACGATCCGGCCGCAGGCAGACCGCCTGAGGGCAAGCACGGCTCATAAAGGAGCGCAGCATGTCTGCGACAGCACACCTCAGACCCTCCAGCCACTCACGGCAGGAGCCTTCCTGTTTCAGCACCCGGCAGATCCATCACGGACAGGGATCGCGCGCCGGTGCCGCGGGCCCCACAGTGACCCCGGCGGTGGGCGTAGTGCCCCCGGTGCACCTGGCTGCAGCCTATGAATTCACCAGTCTGCGTGACGCTAGGGAAGCCTTTGCTCAGCGGGAACCGGGGTTCACCTACGCACGCACCGGAAGCCCCACCGTGGCTCTCCTGGAGCAGCGCCTCGCAGCCTTGGAGGGTGGTACCGGCGCCGTGGCCACCGCCTCGGGGCAAGCCGCGATCGCGCTGACGCTTCTGGCTCTGGCGGGGCGCTCGGGGCAGAGCGCAGACGGCCTGCCCCATCCAGGGGTGCCCGCCGGGCACGTGGTGGCCTCCTCCCGGATCTACGGCGGAACCGCGGATCTGCTCAACGACTCGCTGGCCGAAGCCGGTATCACCGTCACCTGGGCGGACCCGCACGCCCTGGACGAATGGGAGCGCGCGGTGGATGAGCGCACACGGGCGCTGCTGGTGGAGTCCATCGGCAACCCGCACGGCGACCTTCCGGATCTGGCGGCGCTCGCCGACCTCGCCCGCCGCGAGGACATACCGCTCGTGGTGGACAACACCCTGGCAACGCCGTACCTCTTCCGGCCGGGAGAGCACGGAGCGGACTTCGTGGTGCACTCCACCACCAAGTACCTCACCGGCAACGGCACAGCTCTGGGCGGGGCGGTGGTGGACACCGGGCGATTCAGTCCCGAGGCTGACCCTGCCCGCTGGCCCCAGTTCACCGCCGGGTTACCTCGATTTGGCGGGGTGCCGCTGACCCAGCGCTACGGTGACGGGGCGGTGCTTCACTTGATTCGCGCCAAGTATCTGCACGACCTGGGGCCTTGCGCCGCTCCCTGGAATGCCCAGCAGACCCTGGAGGGGATCGAGACCCTGGATGTGAGGATGGATCGCCACTGTCGAGTAGCCGAGGAGCTGGCTCGCCGTCTGCAGGACCATCCGGGTGTGGCGCGAGTCCGGCACCCCAGCCTGCCGCAGGACCCCAATGGCGCAGTGGCGGCTCGCGACTTCCCCCGAGGCACCGGTGCGGTACTGTCCTTCGAACTTACCGCCGGCCCCTCAGAGGTGGAGCGCTTCATCGATTCCTTGCAGCTGATCAAACTGGCCGCGAACATCGGTGACAGCCGCACCATGGTCGCCCATCCGGCGTCGATGACCCACTGCAGGCTCTCCGAAGCGCTGCGTGAGGCCGGTGCCATCACTGAACAGACCATCCGCCTCTCCGTGGGGCGGGAGGACGTCGAGGACCTGTGGCGCGACCTCCGCCAGGCCTTCGACCGCGCGGGACTGACCGAAGCGCAGAACCACCATCTGATCACGCAGGACGGCGCCGCAGAGGCGCTGAAGGAGGTGAGCAGCTGATGACGCTGATTCCTGAGACCCCCACCCGATCCATCCCGGCTGCGCCGCGGCCGTCCATGCGGCTCCGACCGGGCTTCGCCACCGAAGCCGTGCATGCCGGTCAGGACCCTGATCCGCTCACCGGCGCGGTTATTCCTCCGATCTACCAGACCTCGACCTTCACTCAGCACGGGGTCGAGACGCTGAAGAACGGCTACGAGTACTCCCGCGGCGGCAACCCCACCCGCAACGGCTTCGAAGCGCAGTTGGCCGCTCTTGAGGGCGGAGGAGCGGCGTTCGCCTTTGCCTCGGGAATCGCCGCCGAGGATGCCTTCCTGCGGGCGGTCCTGCGTCCGGGAGACACGGTGATTGCTGCGGCGGAGACCTACGGCGGCACCCACCGGCTGCTGACCCAGATCTACGCTCGCTGGGGTGTGCGCACGGTGTTCGTGGATCCGAGCAGTCCCCGGGATCTGGAGCGCGAGCTGGACTCCGACCCCACGGTGCGCCTGCTCTGGTTGGAAACCCCCACCAACCCCCTGCTGACCGTGGTGGACATCGCTGCGTGGTCGCGCATCGCCCATGCCCACGGGGCCCTGGTGGCGGTGGACAACACCTTTGCCTCCCCTGCACTACAGACCCCATTGGCCCATGGTGCTGACGCGGTCATCCACTCCACCACGAAATACATCGGAGGTCACTCAGACGTCCTGGGTGGCGCCGTCGTCGTCGGCGGGGCGCAGTGGGAGGGCACGGCCCTGGAGGAGCTCGTGCGGTTCCAGCAGTTCGCCGCAGGCGCGGTGGCCGGCCCGCAGGACTCCTTCCTCGCAGCCCGCGGGCTGAAGACGCTGGGAGTACGGATGCGCCAGCACTGCGAAAATGCCGGAATCCTCGCCGAGTGGCTCACCAGCCATCCGCGGGTACAGGAGGTGCTCTATCCAGGGCTGCCCCTGCATCCCACCCATGAACTGGCCGCCGCGCAGATGTCAGGCTACGGAGGACTCATCACTTTCCGGGTCTCCGGGGGCGAGGCTGCCGCCCGGCGTACCGCCGAGTCCACCGAGATGTTCGGGCTCTCCGTCAGTCTCGGCGGGGTGGAATCCCTGATCTCCCACCCTGCCACCATGACGCACGGTTCCACACGCGGAACACCGCAGGCACCGCCCGCCGACGCCGTGCGCGTTTCTGTGGGCATTGAAGACGTCGAGCATCTGGTAGATGACCTTGACCGCGCCCTGCGCGCCTGACTGGCCTGTCCCGAGTGAGGAGCCTGCCCCGATGGCCCGGTGGTCCGGCTCTATGAGGGCGAGGCGCTCGCTAGGAGCGGTGGGGACGCCAGCCCAGAGCAGGGCCCAGGTGCTCGGCAATGTCGGTGAGGATCTGCACGTAGTCCTCGTGGGAGAAACTGAAGGGCAGCGCGAACGCGACCTCCTCGACCTCCCGGAACCCTGCGTGGGCATAGAGCGCGGCGGCAATCTGCTCACTGGTGCCCAGAAGATCCTTGGCCGGCAGGAAGCCCCGGGGCCCCTGAGGGGTGAGGGTGCGCGGTGTCCGCTCCTCCACATAGCGCCGGTACTTCTCTCGCTGTGCGTCAGTCGCCGAATCAGTGGGGATGACCACAAGCCCCTGCGACACCCGGGCCCGCTCGCCCAGCGGGTGCCGGGCGCGGAAAGCCCGGATCTGCTCGGCCTGAATCTGCGCGAAGTCGGGAGCCTCTCCCTCGTGCCTCTGCTCCGGGGGTACCAGCACCACGGAGGAGGTTAGTAGGTTCAACCCCGCCGATCCCGCCCACTGGGCGGAGCGAAGGCTCCCGGCGCCGTACCAGAGGCGCTCCCGCAGACCGGGGGAGTGGGGCTCCACACGCTCGGAGAACTCTTCGACGACGCCGTCTTTTCCGGAGAAACCCCAGGCGGGTTCCCCGCTGATGAATCGGATGAGACGTTCGGCTCGGGTGTAGCTGAAGTCCTCAGCGTCCGAAGTGTCGGGGTAAAGGCTGGAGCGGACGCTCTCCCAGCGCATGGGCTCGCCCACGCTGATCCCGGGATTGATGCGGCCGCCGGAGAGCAGATCCACGGTGGCCAAATCCTCAGCCAGCCGCAGTGGGTTCTCCCACGCCAGGGGAGTGACCGCCGTTCCCAGTTCGATACGGCTGGTGCGCTGGGAAGCCGCGGCCATCACGGCGATGGGAGAGGAGATGCCGTACTGCAGGTGGCGATGCCTCAGCCACGCTGAGTCGAAGCCTAAGCGCTCGCCGAGCTCAATGATCTCCAGGGTGGAGGTGTGTCCATCGGCCGGGCGGTCCCGGTCGAAGAGGCCGATGGTCAGGAAGCCGAGCTTCTTCAGGGGTGCACCGGGTGCAGGCATGGAACCTCACTTGAGAACGGGATGTGTGATGACGGAGTTTTCAGAAGGGGTGGAACTCCAGGCGCTGAGGGAGTCCCAGCTGTTGAGCCAATACTGCCCGGCCCACCAGCGTAGCAGCGCTCTCATGCTGTGACCTCCGCAATGTGGAGGGGAGCCTGCCTGCCGGAGATCGCTCCCAGCAGCTCCTGCGTATAGGAATGTTGCGGGTGCTCGAAGAGCGCGGCGGTGGGCCCTTCTTCCACGATCCGGCCGGCGCGCATGACAGCCACGCGATGGGCCAGGTGCCGCACCACGGCTAGATCGTGGGTGATGAACAGATAGGTCAGGCCCTGATCCCGCTGCAGCTCTGCCAGTAGCTCCAGCACCTGGGCTTGGACAGAGACGTCGAGTGCGGAGACCGGTTCATCACACACCACCAGATCCGGTGCCAGGGCCAGGGCACGCGCAATGGCGACCCGCTGACGCTGCCCGCCGGAGAGCTCGACGGGCTTGCGGCCCAAAGCATGAGACGGAAGCGCTACTCGGTCCAGCAGATGCGCGGCAGTGTCTCGCCGCTGAGCTGTGGTTCCCACCGCGAAGGCGTCCAGCGGCTCAGTGATGATCTGCTCGATGGAGAACCGAGGGTCCAGAGAGGCATAGGGGTTCTGGTAGATCAGCTGCGCTCGCCGCCGCAGCTGACGCCACTCCCCGCGCCGCAGGGCAGTGATGTCCTGCCCGTCGAAGAGGAGTGTGCCGGCGTCGGGCTTCTCTAAGCCCAGCGCGAGCTTAGCGGTCGTGGATTTTCCTGAGCCGGACTCCCCCACCAGAGCCAGAGTCTCACCCCGGGCCAGGGAGAAGCTCACGCCGTCAACCGCCCGGACGCTCTGACGAGGCTCACCACGGCGGGCCGGCAGAGTGAAGCTGCGGCACAGTCCCTCGGCACGCAGCAGCACCTCAGGCTCCTCCGGCAGGGGTGCAGGGGCCCACGCCGGTTCGGTGAGGCCGGGAGCGCTGGCCACGAGCTGACGGGTATAGGCATCCTGCGGAGAGGCGAGCACCTCAGCGGCGGTGCCGGACTCCACGATCTGCCCGCCGCTCATCACCAGGATGCGGTCCGCGCGGTCGGCGGCGACGCCCAGGTCGTGGGTCACCAGCAGCACCGCGGTGCCGCGGGCGGCGGCGAGATCGTCCAAATGGTCCAGAATGCGCCGCTGCACTGTGGCGTCGAGGGCAGAGGTGGGCTCATCGGCGATGAGAAGGTCCGGATCCCCGGCGATCGCGATCGCGATGAGCACCCGCTGACGCATGCCGCCCGAGAGCTGGTGCGGATACTGGCGCAGGCGCACCGCGGGACGATCGATGCCGGCCTGGTCCAGCAGCTGCTGGGCCTGCTGCCGCGCCGCGGCCTTCGACATCCTGCGGTGGGCGCGTATGGCCTCCATCACCTGATGGCCAATGGTGCGCACCGGGTTCAGGCTCACGGTGGGATCCTGGGGTATCAGCCCGATGCGCGCACCCCTCAGACTGCGGAACTGGCGGTCGCTCCACCGGGTGATGTCCTCACCCCCGTAGCGGATGGTGCCGTCGGTGAGACGGGCGTTTTCTGGCAGCAGACCAATCAGTGCGTGGGAGAGGGTGGACTTGCCCGATCCGGACTCCCCCACGAGGGCGACTTTCTCCCCGGCACTGATGTTCAGGTCGGCGCCACGAAGGGCGGGGATTGAGCCGGCGGCGGTGAGGTACTCAGAACAGAGACCGCGGACTTCCAGGAGAGGTCGCGAGGTGCTCGGGTTGAGCTGCTCGGTCATCTCAGAACCTCCTGCGTTCGCCACCCAGGGCATGGGCGAGACGGTTGATGGATAGGACAGTGGCTGCGATGACCAGACCGGGCAGGGTGGTCAGCCAACCGGCGGCAGCCATATAGTTACGGCCCTCGGAGACCAGTGAGCCCCATTCCGGGGCAGGCCGGGGAGCGCCGTAGCCGAGGAAGCTCAGGGCCGAGACCGCCAGGATCGCCATGCCGAACTCCAGCACGGCCAGGGCAAGAATGGGACCGGCGGCGTTGGGCAGCACATGTCTGCGCAGGGTGGTGTGCCAGCGCGAGCCCAGGGACCGGGAGGCCTCCACAAAGGTGGACTGGCACACGCGCAGACTCTGGGAGCGGGCGATGCGCGCGAAGGTCGCGACCGAGCCAAGGGCTACCGCGATCGCCACATTGGTAGAACCGAAGCCCAGAGCGGAGATCAGCGCCAGCGACAATAGCAGCGAGGGGATGGCCAGCAGCACGTCCACGACCCGCATGATGGCCTGATCGATCCACCCGCCCAGAAAACCGGCCGCGACGCCGAATATTCCCCCCGAGATCAAAGCGATGACGACGGCGATCAGTGCCGTCCGCAGCGATAGTGAGGTCCCGTGCACCACCCGGGTATAGAGGTCCCGGCCGAGGTGATCGGTGCCGAACCAGTGGGCGGTGCCCGGAGGCTGCAGCGCCTGCGAGCTGTCACCGGTGTAGGGGTCTCCCGGGGCGAGCACTCCCGGCGCGAAAGCTGCGGTGAGCACCAGCAGCAGGAACAGGGCGCTGAGGAGAAGCCCGGGCCTGCGCAGCCAGCGGCGGGTGCGCCCCGCTTGGCCCTGAGCGGGGGAACGTTCGCGCCCGCCACGGTCCGGTCTGCCGGGGACGGTCTGAAGGGTCGCGGGCTCGGGTCGGGGTTCTGAGGGATCAGTGCCCGGCAGCTCGGGTTTGAGGGCGGAGGGAGCAGCGATCTGGGTCATGGTGGTTTCCTTAAGGCGTGGCCCTAGGCGTAGGAGCGCCCTACGGTGACGCGGGGGTCGGCCAGGGGTAGCAGCAGATCAACAATCAGGTTCGCGGCGATGAAGACTACGGCGCCGAAGAGCACCACCCCCTGAACGACGGGCAGGTCCTGGAGAGTGACCGCCTGGACCGTCAACTGCCCCAGGCCAGGGCGGCTGAAGACGGTCTCGACGATCACTGAGCCAGCCAGCAGGTTTCCCGCGATGAGCCCCACCATGGTCAGTGAGGGGAGGGTCGCATTGCGCAGCACGTGACCCAGATGAACCTGGAGCCGGCTGATGCCCTTAGCGCGAGTAGTGGTGACGTAGGGGTCGAGGGCGGCTTCCTGCAGGGACTTCGCCAGCACCTGGGCCACCAGTGCACTGATGGGCAGTCCCAGGGTGAGAGCGGGCAGCACCAGAGAGCGGATCCCGTCATCGCCCATGGCGGGGAAGATGCCCCACTGGAAGCTGAACCACTGAATGAGCAGCAGCCCGATCCAGAACGTGGGCAGCGAGACCGCAACGGGCGGAATGCCCAGCAGCGCCTCGCGCAACCAGGCGGAGTGCGTGTAGGTGGCCACCAGAGCAATGCCGCCGCCCAGCACCAGGGCGATTACTAGTGCCGCTGCGGAGAGCTCCACGGTGGGGAGCAGGACCTGACCCACGGCAGTGCTCACCGGCTGACCGGTCTGAACCGAGGTGCCCAGATCTCCCTGAACTGCGGCCCACAGGTGGGAGGCGTACTGGAGGGGCAGCGGGTCGTTGAAACCGTAGGCATCCCGCAGTTCTTCGAGACGCTCGGCGGAGACTGCCCCGTTGTCGAGGCCGCCTGCCAGCATGGCCGAGACCGGGTCTCCGGGAATGATGTAGAGAATCGCGAAGGTCACCGTGTAGGCGGCCCACAACACCCCTGCGGCCAGCAGCACCCTCAGAACGATGTAGCGGGTCATTGTTCTGCGTCCTCGATCCACACATCGTTCAGGTGCACGCGTGACCCGGAGTCGAACCGCACTCCGTGCACCTCGGCGCGGACGGCGAGCACCGTGGTCAGATCCACCACGGGAATCTCCAGGTATTCAGTGACCAGATGCTCCTGAGCCTGGGCCACCAGCTCGGCGCGCTCCTGGGGGTCCGTGGCGGCGGCCTGCTCGAGAAGCAGGTCATCCAATGCGGAGGGCTCCAGGCGATAGCTGTTGGCGAGATCGGTGTGATAGGTGGTGCGCAGAATGTCGGGATCCGCCCGGGTGATGTTGCCCCAGTTGGTCTCGAAGGTCCCCTCGCTCAAGTGGGTCTGCCACTCGGCGACCTGACCCTCCTGCAGGCTGACACCGATGCCGACGGCGGCCAGCTGCTGCTGGATCAGCTCCAGGGTGGGGGCGTTGGTGGCCGCATTGTTGAACCAGAGAATCTCAAACTCCAGGGGCTCACCGTCGCGCTCCCAGCCGCCGTCGTCGGTGCGTTCGTAGCCCGCCTCAGCGATCAGCTGCTCGGCGCGCTGCGGGTCGTGGCCCAGATGCTCGGAGAGGTCTGCGTGGTCGGGAGTGGTGGAGGACAGGATGCTCGTGGCAGCAGGCGTATCCGCGGTGTAGACGGTGCTGACGATCTCCTCGCGGTTGATGGCCAGCGAGATCGCCTCGCGAACCTCCTCATCGGCGAAGACCTCCAGATCGTGGTTCAGACGCAGCCCGAAGGCGATTCCAGGATTGGTGCGCGCCAGCAGCTGGGCTTCGGCCGCCTGCAGCTGAGCCTCATCCTGCGGAGCGATGTTGCCGATGACTTCGACCTGGTCGGACTGCAGGGAGCCCGCGCGGACACCGGACTCCGGCACCACTGTGAACTCGATGCCGTCCAGATAGGGTTCGGACTGGTTCTCCCACAGGGAGGATCCCCAGTCATACCCTTCGCGCGCGCTCAGGGAGATCGAATCGTTGGGCGTGTAGCTCTCCAGGACAAAAGGACCCGAGCCGATGACGGACTCGCAGCGTGCGTCATCACTGGCGGCGACGGTGTCGGGGTGCAGGATACCCAGGGTGTGAGTCGAGGTGGCCTGCAGGAACTGGGCGCTGGGTTCGGCGAAGGTGACCGTGAAGGTCCGCTCGTCCACGATCTCGGTGCCCTCGTAGCCCTGTAGGTATCCCCCGATCAGCGCAGCGCGAGCCCCCAGGTCCAGAGCACGGTCAAAGTTGGCCGCCACCGCTTCGGAGTCTACGGGGGTGCCGTCGGAGAAGGTCACCCCCTCCTGCAGGGTGAAGGTGAACTCCGTGGCGTCGTCGTTGATCTCCCACTCCTGCGCCAGCCAAGGGACGATCTCTCCGGTCTCCGGATCCTGGTCGGTCAGGGAGTCCACGAGCTGACGCGTGGAGTAGATGGAGTCATTACTGCCGACCTGCTGGGGGTCGATGCAGCCGGCGTCGGAGCCCACGGCGAAGCGCAGGGTTCCTCCGGAGACGGGATCTCCGCCGCCATCAGCTGCGGGGGACTGAGCTCCGGCACCCCCGCAGGCGGTCAGCGCGAGGAGGGTGCTCAGTCCAATGCCGGCCCCCAGAGCGCGCAGGCGCGAGCCAGAGAAGGTTCGCTGAGGGGTGCGAGAGTGTGGCGGTGGTGCAAGAGTCATGATGTGGGTCCTTCTGCGTCGGCCTGCGCGGGGCGCAGACCGGGTGCGGGTGGGGCTGACGGTGAATGGGATTCACAGGGTGAGCGGGGAGACGGGCTTCACCGGGCTGGCATGCAGATCCCGGCGCAGCCCACCCCGTGGGGCAGGAGAGGTCAGAGGCCGGCCGACGCGAAGACAGGCGCGTCGTTCTCGGCGCTCTCCTGCCTGCTCGGCGGCGCAATGCCGAGCAGGTCTCGGAGCGTGGAGCGCTCAGGGTAGTCAGTGCGCAGAGCACCGCGCTCCTGCAGGATCGGCACCACCTTCTCGACAAAGGGCGCCAGGCCGGAAGGGGTGATGTGCGGGACCAGGATGAAGCCGTCACAGACGTTGGTGCTCACGGCCTCGATCAGGGCGTCCGCGACCGTGGAGGGACTGCCGATGAGCGATTGCCGCGCCTGTGTGGCAATGACGGTCTCGCGCAGACTCAGTCCCCGCTCACGAGCCAGGCGGCGCAGCGCAGCGATCTCGGCGTGGACGTCGTCGTGCTCGCGAGCCCGGCCGGCAAAGAGCGAGGGCCCTTCGGTGTCCGGCTCGATGTCCGGCAGCGGTCCGTCCGGGTCATAGGCCGAGAGGTCGCGGTTGAAGAGGCGCTCCAGAATCAGCAGCGCGGTCTGTCCGCTGACCTGCTGACTGCGCACGTGGGCGGCGAGCTCCTCGGCTTCGGCATCGGTGTCACCGATGACGAAGCTCACTCCGGGCAGGACCTTCAGGTTCTCCGGGTCCCTGCCCTCCCGGGTGGCGCGCGCTTTGACGTCGGAGTAGAACTGTCTCCCCGCCTGAGGCGTGCTGTGACGGGTGAAGATCGCGTCAGCATTGCGCGCAGCGAAGTCTCGCCCCTGGTGCGAGTCCCCCGCTTGGAAGATCACCGGGCGGCCCTGGGGCGGACTCGGCACAGTTGGCCGGCCGGTGATGTCGAACTGGCTGCTGCGGTAGACGAACTGCTCAGGCTCCCGCCCCTGCCAGGAGTCCCAGATCGCTGCCGCGGCGCGGACGAACTCTTCAGCTCTGACGTAGCGCTGATCGTGGGGCAGATAGCCGCCGCGGCGGAAGTTCTCCCCGGTGAAGGCGTCGGAGCTGGTGACCACGTTCCACGCCGCCCGACCCGCTGAAAGGTGGTCCAGAGTCGCAAACTGGCGGGCCACCTCATAGGGCTCGTTGAAGGTGACGTTGATGGTGCCCGCCAGGCCCAGGCGCCTGGTGACCGCTGCCAGTCCGGCCAGCACCGGGAGCGTGTCGGGGCGCCCGACGACGTCGAGATCGTGGATCTTTCCCTTCTGCTCCCTCAGTCGCAGCCCCTCGGCGAGGAACAAGAAGTCGAACCTGCCGCTTTCAGCGATCTGCGCGAAGGTCCGAAACGACTCGAAGTCGATGTGGCTGCCGGAGGCGGGATCGGACCATACGGTGGTGTTGTTCACGCCCGGGAAATGGGCGCCCAGGATGACCTGGGGCGGTCCGTCCTGACGAGTGTAGGTGCCGGTGCGCGTGCTGGTGCTCACTGCTGGCCTCCTGCCAGGGCCGGGGAGTAGCGGTTGACGGCCTGCTTCAGTCCCAGCCGCTGCC
>NZ_HG005166.1:52635-223968 GCF_000455245.1 Nesterenkonia massiliensis
CGCAGGGCCGGAAGCAGAAGCTCAGAGATGGCCGCCACGTCTTCCTGGTGCTCGGCGGGTTTTAGCCGCACGCCGTTGAAGCCAAGATTCCGGTAGGTGCTGATGGCCTCCACAGCGCCTGCCGGGTCAGTGACGAGAGCGCCGTCATCGAAGTCGCCTGCGGACTCGGCGAGACTCTCCAGAGTCTCCCAGCGCCCTCGGGCCTGCGGCAGCGAGTCCTCCAGAAGCACGGGCAGATCGGCATAGACCTTCAGCGGGGGAAGCCTTCGGGCGAAGAGTGCCTCAACTGTGCGGACCTCCTCGAGAAGCTGTTCTGCCCGTCCGGGGGAACCGGGCTGGAGGAACAGGATGTCTGCACTGGTGGCCGCTGCTTTGATCACCGGTTCGCTCTGTCCCTGGTAGGCCACGGGAAGCTGTCCCTGAGGCGGGCGCGGTGTGATGGAGGGACCCTTGACCGAGAAACGGCTGCCTTCGTAGTTGATGTAGTGCAGCTTCTCGCGGTCAATGAAGCGGCCGGAGGAGACGTCGCGGATCTCAGCGTCGTCCTCCCAGGAGTCCCACAAGCGGCGGACGACGTCGACCACCTCCTCCGATTCGGCATAGAGTGCCGCGGCCCGGGAAGCGGAGCCTTCAGGATGGAGCTGCGGATCGGGGTGGCCTCGCCCTACCAGCTGAGCCTCAACATCGGTGATCGAGACCTCGACCTGCCATCCGCCGCGGCCGGTGCTGATGTGATCGAGGGTCGCCAGGTTCTTGGAGACGTGAAACGGCTCGGTATGGGTAGTTGTCAGAGTGGGAATCAGCCCGATGCGTTCGGTGCGGGCTCCTAGCCAGGAGGCCACTAGCGAGGTATCGAGCTGACCCCTGCGGTGCAGTCCCAAGGAATCCTCAAAGGTGACGAAGTCGGCCTCTCCGCGTTCTGCGACCACGGCGAGCTGGCCCCAGTACTCCGCGGTGAAGATCTCCGCCGTGTCGGCAATCCTGAACCAGGAACCGGGATGCCAGCCGGTGTCCCGCAGGCTGATGCCCAGATGAAAGCCGCCGTCGGCGGCGTCTGACAGTGATGTGCTGCTCATTGTGGCCTCCGTAGTGTTCACACTTGCTCCTGCGTGCGCAGGAGCCTTGTCATCACCTGGAGCACCCCACAGTGAAAGAGGGTTGCTGTCCGGCCAGCCAGGGCTTTCCACCGGAACTCGTGACACTGTCACGCTAGCACCGCTGGCGTGAACATAAAATAAATATTTCGGTTTATGTACGCGGGGTCTTTGCATCCCATGACTCGGCCAGCAGCTCATAGGAGCGCAGTCGCGCCGCAGGGTCGTGGGTGATGGTGCTGATGAGCAGTTCATCGGCGCCCGTGGCGCGCTGAAGAACCCGCAGGTGCTCGATGACCTCTCCGGGCGTGCCCACGAACCTGGTCCGTACGCGGTCCTCCACCAGGCGGCGCTTGTCCCCGGTCAGGGCTGCAGCCTCACCGGGGCGGGGATAGGGGATGGCGCCTTCGCCGCTGCGGATGCTGTGCACCCATGTGTCGTAGCCGTGAGCCAGGCGCTCGGCCTCGGTGTGAGAATCCGCCACGAGCACCTCTGCTGAGACCA
This sequence comes from Nesterenkonia massiliensis, assembly GCF_000455245.1. Taxonomy (GTDB): domain Bacteria; phylum Actinomycetota; class Actinomycetes; order Actinomycetales; family Micrococcaceae; genus Nesterenkonia; species Nesterenkonia rhizosphaerae. The sequence goes on from NZ_HG005166.1 coordinate 54,234, forward strand.
TCACGGTGGGGCGCTCCAGGTGCTCGTGCGGAACAAAGTGGGAGCGGTAGTGCTCGACGGCGTCGAGGGCGTTCGAGGGGGCCACGTGATAGTTGGCACCGAAACGCAGACCCCTCCTTCCGGCCGCCTCCGCCGATTCGCCGGCAGAGCTGCCCAGCACCCAGACTTGCGGCGTGCCGTCTGTGTCCTGGGTGGCATCGGGCAGAGGTGAGCCGCTGACCTGCGCCGTGTGGTCTAAGAAACTGCGGACCTGGTCAATGAACTCAGCGTAGGGAGGGCTATCCGCGGGCGGGGCAAGCAGCTCGGCCGTTGCGGCGTAGCGCTCGGAAGCAAGCAGGTGACTCAGGTCCGGCGCCGCGGGAAGTAGTAGTCCCTCCGTGCTGATGCGGTCTCGGGCCGCATGGGTAAGCGGCTGTGCCGGAGGCCTGCCTCGCGGGGTGTGCGCGGAGGTGGGCCCTGCAGAGGGCATCTTGCCGTGGGGCGGACGTCGCGCCGGACTGCGCCCCAGGCCCAGATCAATCCGACCAGGCAGGGCAGCCTGAAGCAGGGAGAACTCCTCTGCGATGCTCAGCGCGCTGCGGGCTCCGGCCAGTACGGCTCCGGAGCCTACGCGCAGCGAGTGGTCACACTTCCGGCCAGGGCCATCATGAGCGCGGGGGAGTAGCCCATTACCCCGGGATTAAGGTGATGCTTGCCGAACCACAGGCGGTGGTACCCGTAGTCCTCGGCCCGGCGCGCCAGCTCCAGGCTGGCGGCCATCGCCTCCTCCGGTCTCTGGCCGGCTGATCGCGGGACTAGATCAAATAAGTTCAGCACAGTGTTCAAGCGTATGCTCCTGGAAACGGTCGTTTCCATGAACATATACCAACGGCGTCGGCACGCGTCGGCGTTGCGTCACACGGCGTATTAACTCAGCCGAGCGTTCACCTGCGGAGCGGCCAGCATCTGATGGGTCACCACCGCGGCGGCGCCCAGCACGCCCGCTCGGCCGCTGGTCTGCGTACCCACGATCCGCAGGTGCTGAGTGGCGAGCGGCAGGGAGCGGGAGTAGGCGGTCTCCCGTATGCCCGCAAGCAGGTGCTCCCCGGCCGTGGCCACCACGCCGCCGATGACGATGACGGAGGGGTTGAGCCGGTTGACGCAGCCGACCAGCACGACTTCTACCAGTCCAAGTGGGGCCGACGAGTCTCTGCGGCCCATGACGGACTGGCCGCGGTGATTCTGCACCGTGCCGACGTCGTCACCGCCGCGGTGACCGGCTTCAACTTTGCGGAGTTCCGCCAGCTCTTCCTGGTCGCCCTCTGCGTCTGAGCATTCAGACGAGGCTGGCCCGCAGAGTGCCCTGCCCCGCCTGGGCGATGAGGGCCGCGAGTTCGGACAGCTTCGCGGGGTCCTCCGGCAGCTGGGTCACCGTGAGGCGCAGCCTGCCCGCTGAGTCCTGCCGGGACTGGCTCGGCTGAAGGTACGACGACGCCGCCACGTCAACGATCACGCCCTGGCCCGAGAGTGCCAGGGCGGCTGCCGACTCCTCCGGCACCTCCACCCAGACGCTCCAGCTGCCAGGCCCGCTGGTGGCCTTCAGCCCGGCGTCGCTGAACGCATCCAGGGCCAGGCGGCGGCGCGCCGCGTACTGCCGCTGTGCCTGGCGCATCACGCGCTGGGCACGGGGCTCGTTGAGGACGGCGGCCAGCGCCAGCTGAAGAATGCGGCTGTTGGAGCCCAGGCCTCCGGCCCGCAGGGCCGCCGCACGCTCCAGCAGCCGTCGGGGGCCGGCAAGCACCGCGGTGCGCAGATCCACGCCCACGGCCCGGCAGAAGGTCAGCACGCGGACCGTTCGCTCGGGCACAAGCTCGCCCAGGCTGGAGGCCTCCGCGGCCAGCGGCCCCAAAGGTTCATCCTCAATGAGCAGCGTCTCGGTACCGGCGAGGACCTCCGCCAGCTGCTGTGCGCGCTCGGCGGTCAGCAGATGCCGATCGGAGAAGCCTCCGGCGGGGGAGTGGATGAATGCCGTCGCGCCCGCCCCCAGGGCTTCGGCGAGCGATGAGGGAATGGGGCCGTCGTCGTCGGTCTCCACTGCGACAGTAGCCACACCGAGCTGGCGGATAGTGTCCAGCACGCCGGGGGAGGCGGGGGTCTCGACGGCCAGCATCGCGTGCTGCTCGGCGGTCGCGGCCTGCAGTGTCAGCCACAGGGCTTCGCCGCCCCCGCCCGCGCTCATCCACGCCTCAGGGGTGAACGGCACTAGCGGCGCCACCGCCCGGCGCAGCTCCTCGACCATGTGCTCGCGCCCCCACGAGTTGACCGAAGGGTGCTTGAGGGCAGAGGCGAAGGCCTCCTCAAGCGGAGGCAGCAGCGCCGGATCCGGGCTGCCGAAGCGCAGGTCGATGGTGTGGAAGCCCTCGAAGCCCGCCGCGGCGTCGACCACGCGGGTGCCCCCGCGGCGTCGCGTTTCCACCACCTGCTCGTCACGCAGGATGCCCCAGGCTTGGGCGATAGTGCCCACGCTGACACCGATCTCCTGGGCGATATCGCGCACAGTCGGCAGTCGGGTCCCCGGAGGCAGGTCCCCGGCGTCGATAAGATCCCTGATCTGTTCAGCAATACCGCTGGGGGTTCGAGTGCTCAATCGGCGCGAAAGGGCGACGGCATCTAGTTCGGACATGCGGGCTCCACAACTGGGCAAGTATCTGGGCGGCACCGGACTGTGAGGACCGGTTCATCAAGACGACACCTTACTCCTTGTGCGGATTCGAAATATCACCGTGTCTTGAGCTAAAGTAGTTCGGTGCCTTGCACTGCAGGGCGCTGACTCGGCGGATTACCCGAGCGGCCAAAGGGGGCTGACTGTAAATCAGCTGGCACTGCCTACGGGGGTTCGAATCCCTCATCCGCCACCACATGAAGTGTCAGGACATTGTTTCACCGATGTCCTGACACTTTTCGTGTATCTGGCGCAGGGCGCGATGGGGCGGAGGGTCCCTGCCTTGAGATAGCTTCCCTGTCACCTGCGCGACCATAGAATTCGCCGGGCGCGTAAGTTGCCGCAGGGGTCCACATCGGCGGTTATCTGCCGTATCGTGGCGCCCATGGCTACTACAGAGCTGACCGCAAACGACTTCCAGAAGACTCTGGATGAGACTGACATCCTCCTGATCGACTTCTGGGCTGACTGGTGCGGGCCCTGCAAGCAGTTCGCTCCTGTGTATGAGCAGGTCTCCGAACAGCACCCCGATGTCACCTTCGCCAAGGTGGATACCGAGGCTGAGCAGGAGCTTGCCGCCGCCGCGAACATCACCTCCATCCCCACGTTGATGGCTTTCCGCGAGAAGGTGCTCGTCTTCGCCCAGCCCGGCGCGCTGAACGCCGAGCAGCTGGGTGGCGTAGTCCAGGCCGTGAAGGACCTGGACATGGAGGAGATCCACAAGCAGATCGCCGAAGACGAACAGAACAAGGAATCAGCCCCGGAGGCCTGAGACCGGCGAAGACTTCGAGAATCCCTCGCGCAGAAGTGGTAAGCAGCCCCTACTAGGCTCACCCCGCTTCCGCGCGGGGGATTTTCTCGTTCATAGGAACAAGCATGTGTAGGCCCGAGCGCGATGAGTGGCGTGCCGTTGCAGGACTGTTCAGCGGTCCCGATAATCGGCAGGCGCCAGCTTGGCTCCGAAGCGCTGGTGCCGGAACCCGGAGAGCCCAAGCAGCCGGATGACTCGATGCCGGTGGGGACGGAACGGCTCCAGCAGTCGGAGCATCCCCGCATCATCGGTGCGCCGACTAGTCAGGGCCTCGCCCACAAGGGCGCTGAGATGAAAATCACCCACTGAGGGTAAGTCCGCTGCACCGTGCGAGCGCTGGAGCGCCTCAGCCACAGTCCAAGGACCGATTCCGGGAATGCTCACCAGCTGCTCCTGCAGATCCTCCAGGGCAAAGGCCTCCGCAAGTGTCGCAGCGCCTAACCGATGAATGCTCCGCGCCCGGGCTGCTACCTGCAGCACCGTCCGCGACAGTGGCGGCTGCACCCATAGCCGGTGCCACTCCCAGGAGGGCACCGCGCGCAATTGCCCACCGGTCAGCGGGAGCCGCAGCCACTGAGGCGCCGGCAGGCCGCTGTACGACGGCGCGGGCTCCGCGTAGCTGCGGATGAGGTTCCGCCAGCTGAAGCGGGCCTGGTCATGGGTGACCTTCTGCTCCAAAGTCGCAGTGACCAGCTGATCAAAGAGCGCGCCGGTGGCAGGCAGCCGCACTCCCGGGTGCTCGCGGCGAATACGGGCCAGGGTGGTGGAGATCCGGTCGCCCATGGCGTCGAGCAGAAACTCCAGCTCCTGCCAGTCATCAGCTGCGCCTAGGATCAGCGCAGCCCGCTGCAGAGCAAGCTGGGCCGTCTCCTGGCTGCTTGCCGCGGTGCGCACACGTACGGTACTGGTCCCCAGCTGGTCGAAACGGTAGGTGGCCTGCCCGAGTTCCGCGCCGTCGTCGGCATAGATCCGCTGGGCCAGCCAGGCGCCGGCACCGGGAGTACCGCGGCCGCCTCCGGGAAAACTGCCGGGGTCAACCCGGATGGTGGGGTCAGCATGACCGCGCTGCAGAACGCCCAGGCTGCGCGGCAGATCATAGGGGCCGTGCAGATCCACCACGCTCTCTGCGTGTGCCACCGCTGATGACGCTGCTGATTCCACGCCACCACCATCCCATAAGCGCCTGACACCATCGGTAGCGAGAACTCACCAAGGCCCGGCAATTTCCGTTCAAAGCAGGAATCTGCAGCTGCTAGCCAGTGTTGCGCCACAAGTCGCCGCACCCTGGGGCTGGGCAATCAGCGCCGGTACCCTGGAGCAATGAGCGTGAGCCGGGAGGTCCCCTCCGGCGGCTCGGCACCAAGCAATGCAACCGGAAGCGAAGCAAAGATGAAGTATGCCCAGTCCGTCGTCGAGCTGATCGGCGGTACCCCTTTGGTGAAACTCAATCACGTCACCGAAGGGATCTCTGCCACCGTTCTGGTGAAGCTGGAGTACCTGAATCCCGGTGGGTCCATCAAAGACCGCATCGCGCTGAAGATGATTGAGGACGCCGAACGCGAAGGCAAGCTCAAACCGGGCGGCGTAGTGGTCGAACCCACCTCCGGAAACACCGGTGTGGGCTTGGCCCTGGTGGCCCAGCAGAAGGGGTACCGCAGCGTCTTCGTCACTGTGCCCAAGGTCGCCCAGGAGAAGCGAGATGTGCTGCGCGCCTACGGAGCTGACGTGGTGGTGGGCCCGGCAGGAGTCGACGCCGAATCCCCGTTGAGCTACTACGGCATCTCCGATCAGCTGGCGCAGGAGATCGAGGGCGGATACAAGCCTGACCAGTTCTCGAATCCGGCTGCTCCGAACTCTCATTATGAAACCACCGGCCCGGAGATCTGGGCTGATACCGAGGGCAAGATCACTCACCTGGTGGTGGGCGCAGGCACCGGCGGCACAGTCACCGGCACCGGCCGCTACCTCAAAGAGGTCTCTGCTGATCGAGAGACCGGCCCGGTACGTGTGGTGGTGGCCGACCCTGATGGTTCCATCTACTCCGGTGGCGAAGGCCGCCCCTATTTCGTTGAAGGCGTGGGGGAGGACGTCTGGGTCACGAACTATGACACCACCGTGCCCGATGAGCACTACGCCATCAACGATGCCGAGTCCTTCGCGATGGCCCGTAGGCTAGCCACTGAGGAAGGCTTGTTGGTGGGCGGCTCCTCCGGCACAGCCGTGGCAGCAGCACTGAAGGTGGCCAAGGAGCTGGGAGAAGAGGACGTCGTCGTCGCTGTCCTTCCGGACTCCGGTCGCGGCTACTTGGGCAAGATCTTCAATGATCGGTGGATGATCGACCATGGCTTCGGCGAGGTGATTTCTACTTCCACCGGCACTGAGATCAGCGTGAAGACGTCAGAGGAGCTCAGCGCAGCAGTGCGTCATGGTGTCATCGGCGCCGGCAGCACATCCGCAGCACCGGGCACCGGAGCCAAGAATCCCCGCACGCCGACGGCGGCTGACCTGCTCACTGCCAAACGCCACCTGCTCTCCGACGCACTTCCGGAGGTCATCTCCATCCGCCGCAGCACCACCCTGCGCGAAGCCGTCTCTGTGATGAACCGCTACGGCGTCGATATCGTTCCGGTGATTGATCAGCCCGGTCCCATTGCACGCATCGGTGAGGTCTACGGCATCGTCGATGTGGAGCAGCTCTCCGAGGATGTCCTCGTAGGCCAGGCCGACCCCCACGAACCGGTCTCCGAGCATCTGCGCACAGAGCTTCCGCTGGTGGGCATCACCGAAACCGTCCCGCAGATCCTGGTCAAACTGCGGCAGAATCCCACCCTTTTGGTGACCAAAGAGGGCGACATTGTTGGCGTCCTGACCCGCAACGACCTGCTGGCGCACCTTTCCGGCGCCCAGGAGAAGGAGTGAACATGGCCGCACACCACGGCAAAGAACCCGGATTCTCCACCCACGCAATCCACACCGGTCAGGACATCGACCAGGTCTACGGTGCAGTGGTCCCGCCGCTGCACTTCTCCACCACCTACGCTCCTGACGGCATCGGTAATCTACGCAACGGCTATGACTATGGCCGCGCTGGCAACCCGACCCGCACTGCCCTGCAGCAGCAGTTAGCCGCTGTCGAGGGCGGTGCCCACGCTTTCAGCTTCAGCTCCGGGCTTGCCGCAGAAGATGCGGTGATCCGAGGGCTGATGCGACCTGGACAGCGCATTGTGATGGGCAATGATGCCTATGGCGGCTCCTACCGGCTGATCAGCCGGATCCACGGGGGCTGGGGTATTGCCAACACCCCGCTGGATCTCAACGACCATGAGCGTGTTGCCGCTGAGCTCGAGGCAGAGGACGCCACGCTGCTCTGGGTGGAGACCCCCTCCAACCCGCTGATGACTGTGGTGGATATCGCCGCTCTGGCAGAGATCGCCCATGCCAACGGAGCGCTGCTGCTGGTGGACAACACTTTCGCCACCCCGTACCTGCAGCAGCCGCTGGCGCTGGGGGCCGATGTGGTGGTCCACTCCACCACCAAGTACATCGGCGGTCATTCTGATGTGGTGGGCGGCGCCGTCGTCCTCTCTGATGATGACCTGGCGCAGAAGGTGGCCTTCCAGCAGTTCGCGGTGGGGGCGGTATCCGGTCCGCTGGATGCCTACCTGACTACTCGCGGACTGAAGACTCTCGGTGTGCGTATGGACCGGCATGCCACCAATGCTGCCGCCGTCGCGGAGTTCCTTGCCGGGCACTCGGCGGTGGAGCGGGTGCTGTATCCGGGGCTGCCTGACCACCCCGGCCATGAGCTGGCCAAGAAGCAGATGCGCAATTTCGGCGGCATGGTCTCCATGCAGCTCAAGGGCGGGGAACCAGCGGCCCGTAAGGTAGCTGAGGCTACTCAGTGGTTCATCCTGGCGGAGTCTCTGGGTGGTGTGGAGTCGCTGATGAACTACCCGCATGAGATGACTCACGCCTCGGTGCGCGGTACCGAGCTGGCTGTCCCGGAGAACTTGCTGCGTCTGTCGGTGGGCATTGAAGATGTTGAGGATCTCATCGAGGACCTGGACCAGGCACTGGCCGGCCTGTAGTTCCTTGCAGAAAAAGGTCGGGGCCCGCACTTGCCAATTTTGAGTGCGGCCCCCGACCTTTGTGACGTCAGGCGGTTACTTCTTCTGGGAGATGTCCCAGCGGAGGCTTTCAACCTCGGTCTGCAGCGCTGAGGTGTTCTGCGCGGTGCGGACTGCCGCGATGTAGAACTCCAGCATCATGCGGATGAACACCAGGTATAGGCCGAACAGCAGGGTTCCGAAGATCAGGAACATCACGCCGGCCAGGGCGCTGTCGGAGAACGAGACGATCAGCAGGACCAGCCATCCGATACCTAGGCCCAACAGTGCCAGGGTATAGATGAATGCGGCGAACTTGATGGTGACGTAGCTCTTGAAGCTGAAGTCGAACAGCGCCGCGAAGAAACCCTTAGAGTCCACGCGGTTTCGCGGCGCGGGGTCCTGGGGGTAGGGATTCTGCTGGGAGTAGGAGGGGTTGCCGCCTCCGGGGCCGCTTGGTCCGCCTGGCCCACCTGGCCCGCCCGGGCCTGAGGGTCCGCCGAAACCGCCAAACCCGCCCGCTGGTGCCCCCTGCTGGGAAGAGCTCTGCTGAGGATAGCCCTGCGGGGGATAAGGTTGCTGGGAATTGTCCTGGCCGGGAGCCCCGGTATTTCCGCCACCGTGAGTGGCACCGCTGTCTGGAGTGCCGTAAGGGTCGTTGCCGTAAGGGTCATTGGGGTTGTTCGGGGGCTGAGTCATGTCACTCTCCTGAATCGTTGATTCTATTTCCGGAAGAAACCCACCAGCGAGGCTGGAAGCTTGGCAGTCATAACAGGGGCTACGTACCGAGCCAGCGTTTCAATCACCAGTCCGATGATCAGCAGGATGGCGAAGGTCCACCAGGCGGGCCCGAAAGTGGCGGTACTGAAACCGAACCACCCCGCACTGAAGCCAACATGTATCTGTCCGAAGAACGTGAGCACTACACCTACTGCAGCGTAGATCAGCGGCAGAGTCACCCAGGACAGCGGATTCGCTAGCACCTCCGGCCGAGAATCTCTGCGTAGGCTCCACAGCAAAGCAGCTGCAACCAGGCCAAGGATCCCCAGCAGCACGGCCAAGAGCACCTGCCACCACTGAAGATCAGTCGTCCACAGATAGAGGGTGTTCTGGCCGGGGCCGTTGCTGACTAAGTGCACCAGCCCGCCTTCGGCACGCAGCGCCCCAGAAGTCAGCAGCACAAAGATGATGACCACTGCTGTGGAAGCCCAGAACGGAAAGCTCAGCACAGCGGTGAAGGATCCCTCCACCGCCAACCAGATGAGGATGAAGATCAGCACCGGGATCACCAGGATGATTCCGTGCAGCGCCATGACCCGCGGAACACGGTAGGCAGAAGGCAGCACGCTCTGAATGCGGCCTCGCCCCTTGGAGTAGAACTTCCGCGAGGCAGACAGCAGCAGCCCGATCAGCAGGTAGAAGAAGAACGCTCCGAAGAACAACGAGGCCCCGGCAGCTGACCCCAGCATCCGCACTTCGCCGGTGAAGGGTATTTCTGTGGTTTGCCGATAAGCCAGAGCAAGGGTCACCAGCAGCGTCAGCAGTGCCATGACCAGGGATACTGCTGCGCTGAGCATCAGTTTGGCGGCAAGAGGCAGCGTCACCAGCCGTGTCCGGGGATCTCGCTGGGACCAAAACCGCCCGACGACGACGGCGATCAGCCCGGCCAGCAGCAGCGCCAGCAGATTCGGCGCCCAGAGGCTGAACAGGAGCATCGATTCGCTCTGCGCGGTCATGGTGAAGCCGAAACGCCCGAAGAGCCAGACTCCGGCAATCTGGAATGGCAGCGTGATGAAGGCGGCAATGCCAGAGAGTTCCAACTGCTGGGCCAGGTCTACAGCCGGGTCCGAGGCCGCAGTGTTGCTATCGAGCCCCACGCCGATCAGCAATCCGATCACCGTCAGTACAGCCAGCGAGATCAGCGCTACATACCCGGCCAGCTGAGCCAACGCCAGTGAGAGCACATGCTGAAGCCTGATGCTCTTCATGAAACCCGGTACCTGAACCTCAGGCATAGATATCTGTGGTCCGGTCGCTGGCTGCGCTGCGGCGGAGTCCTGTTCGGGCCCAGTTGAGGAGGCAGGCTCAGGGCCCCGATGCTGAGTCTCACCCTGTTCTCCCAACGGGTCACCGGTGGGGGCAGCGGAGTCAGGGCGCGGAGGCCGAGGGGGCCGATATCCGGGGGGTGGTCCGGCGGGCTTGCCGGGCTCCGGGCCCTCGGCGGGATTCTCGCTGTATGGGTCAGCCACTGAAGTAGTCCTCATTCCGTTGCGCTCGCGGTGTTCTGACCAGCGCCGTAGTGGCCTCTGGAAGACAGTCCCCACCTTACGCAAAGCCGATGACCTGGGGAATGACCGCGCCGGGCAAGCCGGAATAGTCAAATCAAGCCAGATGACGTAGACTTGTTCAGCATTCTCCGGATATTCCCGTTTATCTGTACTGACTCCCGGCGCAGCTGACTTGTTCAGCCTGGTAGGACCGGTCGAGATTATGTGTGTTTCTGCGGGTCGAGTCCGGAGCCGTATAAGCGGCCCGTCCCCGTGACCTAACACGTCCAGCGATATCACCTGACGCACCCTGCCGTGCCCATGCACTGCACAGCCTAGAGCTGTGCGGTTCGAGCACGAGTGGTTGACGCGCCATGCGCTGTGCCGTGGGCACACGGGGACCCCAGGTCGCCATAAGTCAAGGAGACACCATGACCCAGACCGCAGAAGCAACCACAGAGACCACCCAGGAGACCGAGTCCGGTCCTCGTTTCGCAGACCTCGGCCTGGACGACCGCGTTCTCGCGGCCATCCAGGAGATGGGCTACGAGACCCCTTCGCCCATCCAGGCCCAGACCATCCCGCTGCTGACTTCCGGCCGCGACGTCGTCGGCCTGGCTCAGACCGGTACCGGTAAGACCGCAGCCTTCGCACTGCCCGCGCTGACTCATATGGCACAGGCCCACGACGCCGGGGAGCTGGGCTCGGTGCCCAACACTCTGGTGCTGGCGCCTACTCGTGAGCTGGCTATCCAGGTGGCCGAAGCATTCACCACCTATGCCGCGAAGGTTCCTGGCATCTCCGTGCTGCCCATCTACGGCGGTGCCCCCTACGGCCCGCAGCTGCATGGGCTGCGCCGTGGGGCCAACGTCGTCGTCGGTACCCCCGGCCGTGTCATTGACCACATGTCCAAGGGCTCCTTGGATCTGTCCGAGATCAAGCACCTGATCCTGGATGAGGCCGATGAGATGCTGCGCATGGGCTTCGCCGAAGAGGTGGACAAGATCCTGGCGCAGACCCCGGATGACAAGCAGGTAGCCCTGTTCTCGGCCACTATGCCCAAAGCTATCCGCCGGATCAGCGAGGACTACCTCAACAACCCCGTTGAGGTCTCGGTCAAGAACAAGACCACTACCAGCGCCAATATCCGTCAGCGCTACGTGGCGATTAAGCACCATGCCAAGCCAGAGGCACTGGCTCGCATCATGGAGACCGAGCCGCATGACGCGGTGATCGTCTTCGTGCGGACCCGCTCGGCCACCGAAGAGGTTGCCTCTAAGCTCAATGCCCGTGGCTTCACCGCCGCGGCCATTAACGGTGACATCCCGCAGAACCTGCGTGAGAAGACTGTGGAGCAGCTCAAGGACGGCCGGATTGATGTGCTGGTGGCCACCGATGTGGCTGCCCGTGGTCTGGACGTGGAGCGCATCAGTCACGTGTTCAACTACGACATCCCGCTGGACACCGAGTCCTACGTGCACCGCATCGGCCGTACCGGTCGTGCAGGTCGCTCCGGTGAAGCCGTGCTGTTCGTGACTCCGCGTGAGCAGCGGATGCTGCGCTCCATCGAGAAGGCCACCCGTCAGCAGGTGGAGCAGATGAGTCTGCCCACCATCTCTGATGTCAACGCCTCCCGCCTGGAGCGCTTCTCCGAGCGCATCACTGAGACCCTGGCCAGCCAGGAGCTCGAGGAGTACCGCGGCTTGGTGTCCTCCTACGTCACCGAGCACGACACTCCGGCTGAGGACATCGCTGCGGCCCTGGTGGCGATGGTCCACGACGGTCGCCCGCTTCTGCTGGACGAGAAGGCTGAGGACGAGCTGCTGCGCGAAGCCAAGCGTGGCTTCTCTGAGCGCGGTCGTGATGACCGTGGTGAGCGCGGTGACCGCGGGCCCCGCGGCGATCGCCCCAGCCGTGACCGTGGTCCTGCCACTGCCGGACCGGGCAACGCGATGTACCGCATCTCGTTGGGCCGCCGTGACGGCGTGGCCCCGGGTCACATTGTGGGTGCCATTGCCAATGAGGCGGGGCTGAATGCCCGCGAGATCGGCAGCATCGACATCCGTCCAACCCACTCCTTGGTGGAGCTGCCGGAGAAGCTCTCCGGTGAGCAGTGGGCAGCACTTGCCAAGACCCGCATCGGCGGGGAACTGATCAAGCTCGAGAAGGACTCCGGCGCCCCGGCTGGCGGTGGATTCCGCAAGCGCGAGGACGACGGCGAGCGCGGCGGTTTCCGCGGCAAGGGTGGCCCGCGCAAGGGCGGCTTCGGCAAGTCCGAGGGCGCCTTCAAGAAGAAGGACAAGAAGGCTCGCTGGCACTGATCTTCAGGCCAGTTGACCTTTGAAATGACAGGGCACTGGGCCGATTTGGGCAACAGCTGAAACCGGTGATAAAGTGTTCTGTCGTTGCCCCAATAGCTCAGTGGTAGAGCGCAGTCTTGGTAAGACTGAGGTCCCGGGATCGATTCCCGGTTGGGGCTCTGAATGAGAGCCCGCGCAGCGCAGCTTCTCTCACTTGAGAAATTCAGTGAAGAATCCCTGCGCAACGCGGGCCTTTCTCATTCGTGGCGGTGTAGCTCAGCTGGTTAGAGCGCACGACTCATAATCGTGAGGTCGCGGGATCGAGTCCCGCCACCGCTACCGAACTTAGAAGCCCCGGATCGCTCAGCGGTCCGGGGCTTCTTCGTCGTCGAGCGGGGGGAGCCCGCGCTCGACGGGCCGGCACAGCACCTGCTCCCGTATTTACCCAAGTTATGTTTCACTCAAGCCGCCCACAGCCGCCGTCGTGCAACAAAGTATGTGCACCAAGCGTGCCAGGCACCGATGCACAGATCAGGTGAGCGAGGTTCGTTAGAGTGGTCCTGGCGTAACCGACCCGCCAGATAGGGCGAAATGACCACACCACCGCAGGACGGACAGCACTACCCCACGCAGGGTTCAGGCCCGGCAGGCGCACAGCCGCCAGCTGGATACCAGCCTCCGGGCTACTCGGATCCTGCCTCCGGGGCAGAGCCCACCTCTGAGCCCAGGCGTACCGGTCTCATTGTGGGGGTCGCCCTCGGCGTCATTCTGCTGGTCGGTGTCCTGGTCGCGGTTCTCTTCGCCACCGGTGCCTTCGACGACGACGCCGAACCCGGACAGACTGCCCCAGCGGCTACTGAGCCCGCTGAGGAAGAGGACACTGCTCCCCAACAGCCTCACGGCGCCTACCCGGCGGCAGGTACCGACGAGGGCGGTTTCATCCTCACCGCACCTGATGAGCTGGCAGCAGGCGCAGCACCCGAAGGGCCGGTGCACGTAGTGATCTACACCGATGCCGGGTGCCCCGCCTGCGGCAACTTCGAATCGGCTTTCCACGATCAACTCGAAGGTTGGCTGGCCGCCGGAGACCTTGCACTGGAATACCGCTCGATGAATTGGATTCGCCCTCCCTACTCCGGTGACGCCGCCAACGCATTCGCCTGTATGGCTGAAGAAGCTCCTGAGCACTACCTGGACTTCCTCGGCAGCATCACTGCCGAGCAGGACGGAGGCTTCCAGCTCCAGAAGCAGGGACTGGCCGAGCGAGCCGAGCAGGACTACGGCGTGAATATCACCGACTGCGTCGACGAAGACCGCTATGCCGACTTTGTAGCCGGTGCCGGGGAGCACGGTCTGGCCCAGGGCATTGCTGGGACCCCCACCGTCATCATCAACGGTGAAGAAGTCCCCGCCGCAGAGCTTGGCGCAACGGACCGCCATATCGAAGAAGCCATCGCCGCGCAGTAGTAGCCCTGGCCCGTACCCCCAGCGAGCTGCTTTTCCATGTAAGCAAGACTTCACAACGGCCACCAGATGCGGTGAGGTCAGCTTTTCCCAGACGTAATGAGCGCCGAACGCGCCTGAAACGCGAGACCCACAGACTGGACCTACCCGAAATTGACGCAGCCAACTGCGGCAGTGTCTTAACTCGCGAAGGGGAGCCATGTCTTATGTAAAGCCTGCAGATCTCGCTGTGCGCATGATTGAAGCCGGTGCGCAGAAGTCCTTCATGTCCACCCGGGATACACTCATCCGCGCATTCATGGGCGGAGCCACCCTGGCTCTTGCTGCCGCATTCGCCATCACCGTCACCGCCCAAACCGGTAACGCACTCATCGGTGCCATGCTCTTCCCTGTTGGCTTCGTGCTGCTGTACCTGATGGGCTTCGATCTGCTGACCGGGGTCTTCACCCTTGTCCCACTGGCGCTGCTGGATAAGCGCCGCGGCGTCACCGTGAAATCGATGTTCCGCAACTGGGGCCTGGTGTTCTTGGGGAACTTCCTCGGGGCCTTCATGGTGGCGATCATGATGGCCATCTACTTCACCACTGGCTTCGCCACCCCGCCGAATGAAGTGGGCCAGGCGCTGATGGAGATCGGACACGGCCGCACTGTTGGCTATGCCGAATATGGGGCAGCCGGCATGCTCACCCTCTTCGTCCGCGCGGTGCTGTGCAACTGGATGGTCTCCACCGGCGTGGTGGCCGCCCTGATGTCAGACAGTGTCCCTGGCAAGGTGATTGGTATGTGGCTGCCCATCATGCTGTTCTTCTACATGGGCTTTGAACACTCCATCGTGAATATGTTCCTCTTCCCTGCAGGTCTGCTGCTCGGCGGCGACTTCACTGTGATGGACTACCTGATCTGGAACGAGATCCCCACCGTGGTGGGCAACTTGGTTGGTGGTCTGACCTTCGTGGGACTGACCATCTACATGACCCACCGCCGCACCGCACCCTCCCGGGAGCTGCTGGTGACCGTACCGCAGCGTGAGCGTGTCACCACCGGGGCATAAACAATAGACAACGACGGCGCGGGCGCCGGCTGGCAGGAGGCAGCTCGCCTCAGACTGCCAGCCGGTACCCGCGTTTGACGACTGTTTGGACCACATCACCGACAGGCAGAGACTTCCGCAACCGCGAAACCCACATCTCCAAGGCGTGCTCTGAGTCGCACTGGCCCAGGACGCTGAGCAGGTGCTCACGCGAGAGCACCGCACCATCGGCATCAGCCAGCTCGCGCAGCAGGGACAGCGGCCCCGGCGGAAGCTGCACATGCTGATCTTCGACATCACAGAAGCGCACCTGCCGACCACGGATCTCCATGACCCCATGCCGGGTCTTCCGGCGAAGCGTATGGTGGGTTTCCAAGTGGTCGCAGACTAATTTGATCATCGCCCCCAGCCGCCACCGGGAGGGGATGATCGGTTCCACCCCCGCGTCGTACAGAGGTGCAGCGGTGACACCGCCAACTGCGGCTGTCACCACATCAGTGCGCAGCGCATCCACCAGCTCAGTACCCCGGCCGTACTGCCGGGCCACACTGAGAAAAGCCTCCACCGCAGGGGCTGCGGTGAACGTCACCAGGTCAAGCTGCCGCTCGATCACCGAGTCGATCAGCCGCAGCAGCTCCGAGTCCTTCTCCGGTTTGCTCCAGGCATAGGGCAACACGGTCAGCACCGTGGCCCCGGCGGCCTCAAGACGACGAATCTGGCTGTCGTCAGAGGCCCCGTGCAGCTGGATCAGCACAGTCTTGCCTGCCACACCGCGCTCCAGGAGCATCTGAACCACAGTGTTGGTCCGCTCGTCCTCAGCTACGCCGTCGTCGTCGAGCCCCTGAGCGCGGACCGCACCGCGGGCCTTAGGGCCACGGACTAAGATGCTGGCCCGCTCCAAGGTCTCGTAGAAGGCGGCGTCCATGCCGTAGGCCTGAGCAGCCTCGGCCCAGCGCCGCATCCCATAGGCGGTGGTGATGACCACAAAGTCAGGCTGCGCGGCGATGGCCCGCCTGGTGTCCTCCTGCAGGGTCAGCGACTCCGTCAGCGGCGCAATACGTAGTGCTGGGGCATGCAGCACCTCGGCACCACGACGCTCAAACGCTGAGATCAGATCCTCGCTGCGGCGGTCCGAGGTCACGCCGATCCGGAAGCCGTCCAGGGTCTGCGGCAGACCAGGTCCAGGAACCAACAGGGGAGAGGCAGCACTGGGCGCAGCGGGCGCGGGCTGGAGGTCCGTGGTGGTTCCGGTCTCTGAGGTCATGCTAGGGCGCCCACCATACTTCGGATCAGCTGGATCTCCTCGGCACGCTGGAGTGCGGGCATGGTGGAGGTATCCAGGACGGAGCGTCCGACGTCGTCAGCATCAGCTGCCAGATGCACCACATCTCCGATCACCATCACCGCAGGGGAGCGAACTTTGGCTTGTGCTGCGACCTCAAGGATGCGCTGGGCCGGGGCGATGAGGATTCGCTGCTGCGGGCTGTAGCCCTTCTCCACCAGGCACACCGGGGTCTGAGTCGGCAGGCCTAATCGCTGCAGCGACTCGATGGTGTGCCCCATTGTTCCTACCCCCATGAGAATCACTACTGTACCGCCCAGGCTGACCAGCCCACGCAGCTCATCCTCCGAGAGTGGATCATGCCCGGAGATGACGGTGAACGCTTTGGAGACCCCGCGCGCGGTGACCGGCACCCCGGCTGCGGCGGGAACTGATATTGCTGAGGTGATTCCTGGGACCACGGTGACAGGGATGCCGGCCTCCCGGCAGGCGGCTACCTCCTCACAGCCTCGGCCAAGCACAAAGGGATCCCCGCCCTTGAGCCGCACCACGTGGTTGCCCTCCCTGGCGGCACTGAGCATCATCTGGTGGATGCTCTCCTGGGTCACCCGGTGGTGACCTGGTCGTTTGCCGACGTCGAAGAACTGCGCCTGTGGAGCCCACTGGCTCAGCTGCTCGGTGGGCGCCAGCCGGTCATGCAGGATCACATCGGCACTGGCCAGGGCGCGCACCGCACGCACGGTCAGCAGGTCGATGGCGCCGGGGCCGCCGCCTACCAGAGTCACTCGTCCGGTCACCTAGATCACCTCCACCTTCTCTTGGGCTAAGCTGCCTTCAGCTCCGGGTCGCAGCGGAATCCGCGGTCCGGCCAGCAGTACCGGCCCATGTCCTGCCTCAGCGGCGGTACGCTCCTGCGCGGTGGCCGGACGGGGCTGACCGCGCTCAAGCACATAGGACAGCCCGGTGTCCGGGCTATCGGGGGCGTTGACGAAGCTGCGGAAGCGCCGCAGCTTCTCCGGATCCTTCAGCGTAGCGGCCCATTCATCCTCATACCGCTCCACATGCGTGGCAATGGCCCGCTCCAAGTCCTCAGCAATGCCTAAGGAGTCATTGACCACGACGTCGTAGACATGGTCCACCCCACCCGGCAGCTCCTCAATCCACCGGGCGGTACGCTGCAGCCGGTCCGCAGTGCGGATGTAATACATGATGTAGCGATCAATGTACTTGACCAGGGTCTCATCATCGAGGTCCTTGGCCAGTAGTTGCCCGTGCACCGGGGTAGCCCCGCCGTTGCCGCCGACGTACATATTCCAGCCCTCGGAGGTAGCGATGATGCCGACGTCCTTGCCGCGGGCCTCTGCGCACTCCCGGGCGCACCCGGAGACCCCGAACTTCATCTTGTGCGGGGAGCGCAGGCCCTTGTACCGGTTCTCCAAGAAAATGCCCATGCCCACCGAGTCCTGCACTCCGTAACGGCACCAGGTGGAGCCCACACAGGACTTCACGTTGCGCAGCGACTTGCCATAGGCCTGCCCGGATTCGAATCCGGCCTCCACCAGGCGTGTCCAGATGGCGGGAAGGTCCTGCAGCTGAGCGCCGAAGAGGTCGATCCGCTGGGCGGCGGAGATCTTGGTGTAGAGCCCGAAGTCCTGGGCCACTTCGGCGATGACCGCCAGCTTCTGCGGGGTGATCTCCCCGGCCGGGATCCGCGGCATGACCGAATAGGTGCCGTTCTTCTGCATGTTCGCCAGCGCCCGGTCATTGGTGTCCTGCAGGCTTCCGCGGCCATCGGCCAGGATGTACTCATCATGCATGGCCGCCAGCATGGAGGCCGCCACGGGCTTGCAGATATCGCAGCCGAGGTTCAGCTGCGCATCAGCGGGCGTGCCGAAGGCCTCCACAATCTCGGTGAAGCTGCGCAGTCCGGCAGCACGAACTGCGTCAAACAACTCGGCGCGGGAGTGGCGGAAGTGCTCACACATCGCGGTGGAGACCTCGACGCCGCGGGCTACCATCTCCTTCTCCATGACCTTCTTCGCCAACGGGATGCAGGAGCCACATTGTGTGCCTACCCCGGTGCAGGCCTTCAGTCCGCCGATATCCGTGCAGCCGGGTGCATCACCGTCGCCCGCTACCGCTGTGCGGATATCGCCTGCGCAGATGTCCTTGCAGGAGCAGACCTGGGCGTCGTCGGGTAAGTCCATATCCACTCCACCGCCGGAGGTGGAGAGGAAGGCTGCCGGTTCCGCGGGAAGGTCCCGGCCCAGCAGCGGACGCAGGGAGGTATAGGGCCCGGCGTCGCCTACAAAGACCCCACCGAGTAAGGTCTTGGCATCATCGGTGACCACCAGCTTCTGGTAGACCCCGCCGATGGCGTCTGCATAGACCACTTCAAGGGCGCCTGGAGTCTCCCCGAGGGTGTCCCCGAAGCTGGCGACATCCAAACCTGCCAGCTTGAGCTTCGCGGCTGTGTCGAAGCCTTCGAATTCAGCAGCCCCGCCGCAGAGCCTGTCGGCCACCACTTCGGCCATCGCATTGGCCGGGGCCACCAGCCCCATGCAGGTACCTTCATAGTTCGCCACTTCGCCAATGGCCCAAATATTCGACGACGAGGTTGCGCAGGTCCCGTCGATGACGACACCTCCGCCGGGGCTCAGTGTCAGCCCGGCATCCCGGGCCAGCTCATCCCGGGCGCTGATGCCGATGGCTGCGACCACCAGATCCGCTGCGATGTCCGAAGATTTCGGGAAGCTAAGCATGTAGCGGTATTGGCCTGCGGCATTGACCGTCAATGCGCTGGGACGCTGGCCCAAGCGTAGGTGGTAGCCCTGCGCGCTGAGCAGCCGATTCAGTGTGCGACCGCCGCCCTCATCTAACTGTGCGCTCATCACATAGTCTCGGGAGTGGACAATGCTGACGTCGGCGCCGTGGCCTTTGAGTCCGCCGGCGGCCTCCAGGCCCAGCAGTCCGCCGCCGATGACCACACAGTGGGGTGTGCGCCCAAGTTCAGCCGTAAGCTGCTTCACCCGCTGGGTGAGCCAGTCGACGTCGTCGAGGGTTCGATACACCGCAATATGCTCAGCACCGGTGATGGGCGGCCGCGGTGCCGAAGAGCCGGTGGCCAGCACCGCGTCATCGAAGCCGATGGTCTGCCCGTCTGCGGTGCTCAAGGTGCCGGCGGCCGGGTCAACGGCGGTGACTTCGGTTCCGGTGTGCAGGCTCACGCGCGGGTGCTCCCAGAGCTGCGGTTGACCCAGAAGCAGGTCGTTGGAGGAGTCCTCGAAGCGTTTGGACAGGCACACCCGGTCATAGGGCGGCAGCGCCTCCTCGGTGAAGAGGCTGACCCGCATATCCTGCAGGCCCCGGGAGGCCAGGGCCTCCATCAGGCGGTGGGCAGCGGGGCCGCCGCCGATCACCGCCACATGACGCAGACCGGCACCGGCTGCAGCAGCTGAGGGTTCAGGCATGGCGCTTCACCTTCCATACGTTGTGCGCCGCCTTGAAGGACTTCAGATGCAGCGGCGTCGACGGTATTGGGCCACGCTACTGCCGCGGCATTTCCCTGCGGTGTCTGGTGTGTGAGGCGAAGATGACAGTGACCTCACCACCACTTGCCGATGGTGTGAGGGCCGTTTTATCCAGGTGTTACACACCGGTTCCGCAGCGGAAACGCGGTGCCCATAGCGTGGTGGGTTATCAGCACACCGCCGTCTCTCTCGCATTGGAGGAACAGCTGATGAGCCTGACAGCTGTGATTGAACGTCACGAGACCACCGTCGTCGAGCCCGCCTGGGTCCACGGCCACCGGCAGCCGGCACAGTGGCACCAGATCTGCAGGCTGGAGGACCTGGAGCCGTTCTGGGGTGAAGCTGCCTTACTCGGTGGCGTCCAGGTCGCACTGGTGCGGCTGCCCGATGACCGGCTCTTCGCGGTGGACCACTATGACCCTCTGGCGCAGGCCCATGTCATGGCCCGCGGCATTGTGGGCTCCAAACAGGGTCGCCCTACCCTGGCTTCACCTATTAACAAGCAGGTCTATGACCTGGCCACCGGCAAGTGCCTCAGCGATGACTCCCTGGCGCTGCGCTGCTATCCGGTACGGGTGCTCCAGGGCGTAATCGAGGTTCTGGCCTGACCTATGACCGCCACGTTGACAGCTGCCAGCTCGCTGGCCGCCATTTCCCACGGGACGTCCTCTCCGCAGGGCCAGGCCGCCGTGCGGGCCCTGGTGGAGGAGGTGAAGCGCATCGGCGGCGATGACCCGCGGATCAGCGCGGTGGCGCTGGGGCACGTGGATGTTCAGCAGCCGGATATCGGCGCCACCTTAGCGCAGCTGCCCCTTCACGACGACGCGGTGCTGGTCCCGCTGCTGCTCTCCGCCGGCTACCACGTGAATGTGGATATGCGCCAAGGCGCTGCCGCCTCCGGTCGTCCGGCGCGCATTGCTGCAGCCATGGGGCCCAGCAGCGCTCTGACCTCAGCTCTCATCAGCCGGCTCGCAGCAGGTGGAGCTCGTCAGGACACCCATGCGATCGTCCTTGGAGCCGCCGGCTCATCCGATCCCAGTGCGGTCGCCGATGTGGAGGCCGCCGCCGGGCTGCTGGCCGAACAGTGGGGTGCCCAAGTTACTCCGGCCTATCTGGCATTCGCGCAGCCGACGGTGGCACAGGCTGTTGATCAGCTGAAGCAGCAGAATCCGGATCGACCGGTGGCAGTGGCAAGCTACTTATTGGCCCCCGGGTACTTCCAAAACCTGATGGTTTCCCAGGGCAGCGACGCCGGGGCGGATCTGGTGACCGATCCGATCCTCGCGGTCAGCGCAGACAATCAGCCGGATGTCCCGCAGGGGATCGCGCAGCTCGTCGTCGACCGCTTCACCCAAGCCCTGGCCGAACCCGCCTGATCCTTGCCGAGGCCGCGGGCTAAGTCCCGCCCGGTAGACTTAGCCGCGATGTCCTCCAAATCCCCTGCCCCCGGACAGCCGACACCCCCTGCGGCATTCGACCCGTGGTCCAGCGGCACCCCCGCCTACCGCGCCTGCCTGCTCGGCGGCATGATCTTCACCTTCTTCGGTGTGGTGACTCTGCTGATCGCAGTCTTCACCGACTCCGCAGGCGTACGCACCACCGGGTTCATCCTCACCGGAGTCGGTCTGCTGGCCCATCTGGTGGGCATCGGACTGCGTCGGGCCCAGGCAGCCCGGATTCTTCGTGAGAGAAAGAACCAATCGTGACTATCAACACCGATCGGCAGGGCCACCGCTACCCGCCCGCCCAGCCCTACCAGGTCAGCCGCGAGGCCATCCGAGAGTTCGCCCGGGCGGTCAAAGCAGACCACCCGGCACACACTGACCCCGCCGCAGCAGAAGCACTGGGCTACGCCGACCTGATCGCACCGCCGAGCTTCGCCGTCGTCGTCGCCCAGCGCGCTGAGGCTGCGGTGATCAATGATGAGGAAGCCGGCATTGACTTCTCCCGCGTGGTCCACGCCGATGAGCGCTTCATCCACCATGGACCCATCACCGCCGGGGATACCCTGCACGCCCAGACCACCCTGGAACGTATCCGGGTCATGGGGGCAGGTGCCATGGTCACCACTCGCACCGAGATCACCAACGACGACGGCGACGCCCGTGCCACTGTGACCTCGTCCCTGCTGGTGCGCGCCGAAGGAGAAGAAGCATGAGCCGTCCCGATATTGCACAGCTGGAAAAAGGCAGCATCATCGGCAGCCGCCAGCTGCAGTTCTCCCGCGCAGATCTGATCCGCTACGCCGCCGCCTCCGGGGACCACAATCCCATCCATTGGAACGAACGTTTCGCTCAGGAAGTCGGCCTGGACGGTGTGATCGCTCACGGCATGCTCACCATGGGAGCAGCAGTAGGACTTGTCAGTGACTGGGCAGGTGACCCCGGTGCCGTCGTTGACTACCAGACCCGCTTCACCAAGCCGGTTCCGGTGCCCGATGCTGCATCCGGCAGCCCGGAAACACCCACAGCCACCCTGGAGATCACCGGCAAGATCGGTGCAGTCGACACCGAGGCCTCCACCGCACGGGTGGATCTGACCGTTGAGCTATTGGGCGCACCAGAGGATAACGGGGAGCCCACGCGCACAAAAGTGCTGACCAAAGCCCAGGCTGTGGTGAAGCTCTGAGCGTGCCCGGTGAGGCGAGCATCGCCTGCCGGACACGTCCCTGAAACACTAACGACCCCTATAATGTGCTGATACTTTTCGCCCGTTGGACGAAACCGCACCATACGAATGAGGAATCCACATATGCGCAGCCTCACTGAGACTGAAATGCCCTGGCTGAAAGGCCTCTCCCTGGCGGGCGTCGCAGCCCTGGCGCTGACCGCCTGCGGCGGTGGCGAAGAAGAAGACGCTTCCGGATTGGGCCTAGCTCAGGCTGGCACACTGCAAGTTTGTGCAGATGTGCCCTACCCGCCGTTTGAGTACTACGACACTAGCGGGGAGGTCGTCGGATTCGATATTGATATCGCCCAGGCTATTGCTGATGACCTGGATCTTGAGCTGGAAATCGTGCAGACCGGCTTTGAGGGTATCCAGTCCGGTGTGGCTCTCAACGCCAACCAGTGCGATATGGCCATCTCCGGCATGACGATCACCGAAGAGCGTGCCGGAAACATGCTGTTCTCCGAGCCTTACCTGGATGACAACCTGGGTCTGCTGGCACGGTCCGATGCTGGCATCGAGACTCTCGATGACCTGGACGGTTTTGAAGGCACCGTGGGCGTGCAGTCCGAGACCACCGGAGCAGATGAGGCCGCCGAGCGTGGCCTGGACCTCCGGGAGTACACCGATTCCGGCCTGCTGATCCAGGGCCTGGAATCCGGACAGGTGGAGGCCGCCATCGGCAATATTTCCATCCTGGGCTACCAGGCCGGCGAATCCGAGGACCTGGTGTTCATCGATGAGATCGATACCGGTGAGCAGCTGGGCATCGCCGTACAGCTGGAGAACCAGGAGCTGATCGACGCCATCAACCAGGTCCTGGCAGACCTGAAGGAGAGCGGCGAGCTCGAGGAGCTTGAGCAGCGCTGGTTCCACTCGGACACCCCTGAAGAGGGTGGCGAGGACGCCGAGACTGATGATGAGGGTGACGACTAAGCCTTATGGCTCTGACAACGCGACAGCGGAGACGGCTCAGCCTGGGTGTCCAGGCGGCCGTCTTCGTGCTTGCCCTGGTGCTGCTCTGGTTCATGGTGGACTGGACGGCGATCCAGCGCAGCTTCTTCAACTTCGAGAACATCGGCCCGATGTTCCCCGGCATCATCACCGTGGGGCTGTGGAACACCGTGCAGTACACCGCGGTGGGATTCATCTTCGGTCTTCTGGGTGGCACGGTCCTGGCGCTGATGCGCCTGGCCAGCTTCCCGATCTACCGTTGGATCGCTACCGCTTATGTGGAGTTCTTCCGCGGCATCCCGGCGATCCTGGTGTTCATCGCACTGGGGTTCGGCGCCTCACTGGCCTTTGGGTGGAACCTCTCCACACTCCAGATTGCAGGCACTGCACTGGCGATCGTCTCCAGCGCCTACATCGCGGAGACCCTGCGAGCCGGGCTGCAGGCGGTGCCCAAGGGGCAGGTGGAGGCCGCCCGGGCCCTGGGCATGCCGGCTTGGCGGGCGATGGTCAGCATTCAGATCCCGCAGGCTTTCCGCATTGTGATGCCGCCGTTGACCAACGAGGCGATCCTGCTGACCAAGGACTCCTCGCTAATCTTTGTAGTGGGCATGGCCGGATCCGCCGCTGAGCTGACCAAGATGGGCCGGGACGGCATCAACATGTATCAGGCAGGCCTGACACCGCTGGTGGTGGCAGGCGTGTGCTACCTGCTCATCACGGTGCCGCTGTCGCTGCTGGCCCGCCGGCTGGAAGACCGCAGCTCCAGCCGAGTGAGCAGGAAGAAGGCCAAAGCATGACCCAGAACACCCCCAACTCAGCGGTAGAAACTGCGGCGGCCGCCGCAGTGAGCATCACAGACCTGCATAAGTCCTACGGGGAGAATGAGGTGCTCAAAGGTATCAGCATCGACATCGCCCCCGGTGAGGTGGTGTGCCTGATCGGTGCCTCAGGCTCCGGTAAATCCACACTGCTGCGCTGCGTGAACCGCCTGGAGGACCCGAATGCGGGAACCATCACGGTGGGCGACTACGAAGCCACGGACCCGGATGTGAACCTGGATGCGATGCGCCGAGAAATCGGCATGGTCTTCCAGCAGTTCAATCTCTTCCCGCACCTGTCGGTGCTGGAGAACTGCACCATCACCCCGCGTCGGGTGCTGAAGCAGTCCCAGGCTGATGCTGAGGCCGAGGCGCTCAAGCAGCTGGACAAGGTGGGTCTGAAGCATCTGGCCGACCGGCGTCCCGAGCAGCTCTCCGGAGGCCAGCAGCAGCGTGTGGCCATCGCGCGTGCGCTGACCATGAAGCCGAAACTCATGCTCTTCGATGAGCCCACCTCGGCGCTGGATCCTGAGACCGTCGGTGATGTGCTGGCCATTATGCGCCAGCTCGCCCAGGCCGGCATGACGATGCTGGTGGTCACCCATGAGATGGGCTTCGCCCGGGAAGTCGCAGACCGCGTGGTCTTCATGGACCAGGGCGTCGTCGTCGAAGAAGGTCCCGCTGCTGAAGTAATCGGCAACCCCAGTCAGCCGCGAACCCAGGACTTCCTGCGCCGCGTGCTGAACCCGCTCTCTGACTAGCTAGCTTCTGATTCCGGCGAAGAGCTTCGCAAGTCACAAGTCGTTTCTTTCACGGAAACGCCAAGGGGCCCCGGCAGCTGCACCTAGCTGCCGGGGCCCCACCCATCTGCCCTCCGGAGATGCCCAGTCGTCTGGAGGGCAGGCTTATGTGCGCCTAGCGGCGCATGACTTTGCGGGCTGCGCGGTTGCCCACAAGCTGCAGTCCCTGGACCATCACAACGATGACGATCACCGCCAACCAGGTGACCTCCGGACGGAATCGCTGGTAGCCCTCCACAATGGCGAAGTTTCCAAGACCGCCGCCGCCAATGACACCGGCCAGAGCTGACATATCGATCAGAGCGATGATCACGAACGTGTAGCCCAGAACCAGCGGCCCGAGTCCTTCAGGCAGGATCACGGTAAAGATGATGCGCGTGCGGGAGGCCCCCATGGCGCGTGCGGCCTCGATAACGCCCGGGTCGATGGACACGAGGTTCTGTTCCACCACACGGGCGATGGCGAATGTCGAGGCCCACACCATGACATGGATGACCGCAGTATTGCCGATTCCGGTGCCCACCACCTGCAGGGTGAGCGGTTGAATGGCTGCGAGCAGAATGATGAAGGGAATGGGCCGGATGGTGTTCACCACGAAGTTCACCGTGGCGAATACCGGCTTATTCGCCAGGATATTGCCCTCACGGGTGGTGTAGAGCAGCAGGCCAAGCGCCAGCCCGATGCCCCCGCTGATAGCAAAGGCCATGACCACCATGTAGATGGTCTCTTGGGTGGCTTCCCACAGTTCTGGCAGGTAATACGACCAGTCAAGATTCTGGAAACGCTCGATCACCGTGCTGCCTCCTCTCCGGTCGCGCCAGTGCTGATCTCCTGGACATCACCAGCGCTGCGAAGTTCGGCAAGGAAACCGGCGACGGCGGCGTCGTCGCCTTCAACAGAGATGGTCAGCAGACCGAAGGCAGCGTTCTTCGTGGTGTTCATGCCGCCGTGCACGATCTCAAAGCTGACACCTAATGCTGCCGCACGGCCCAGAACTGCTCCCACTGCGGCAGAATTGCGCAGCGAGACGGTGATGAGCCTTCCGGAAGTGCTCTTGCGGATGCGGGCCAGGTCGGCGTCGGTGGGCCTGTCCTTCAGGGCCGAACCGACAAAGCTGGCTTCTGCGCCGCTGCGCGGGTTGGAGAACACATCGTAAACAGGGCCCTCTTCCACGATCCGGCCCTTGTCCATGACCGCCACACGGTCAGCGATGGCTCGGATGACCTCCATCTCATGGGTGATGGCCACGATAGTGATCCCGAGTTCCTCGTTGGCCCGGCGCAGCAGCCGCAGTACCTCCTCGGTGGTGGAGGGGTCCAAGGCCGAGGTGGACTCATCAGCCAGCAGGATGTCTGGCTTAGCAGCCAGCGCGCGGGCGATTCCCACCCGCTGTTTCTGTCCGCCCGAGAGCTGCTCAGGGTAGGCCTTGGCTTTATCCGCCAGGCCTACGAACTCCAGCAGCTCTGCAACGCGGGCCTCGCGTTCGTCTTTCTTCCAACCGGCGACCTTCAGCGGATAGGCCACATTGCCGGCCACGGTGCGGGAGGTGAACAGGTTGAACTGCTGGAAGACCATGCCGATGCGCGAGCGTACGTGCCGCAGCTTGGACTCCGGCATGCCGGAGATCTGCTGACCCAGCACGGTGATGGTCCCGGAGGTGGGTTTCTCCAAACCATTGACGAGCCGGATCAGAGTGGACTTGCCCGCTCCTGAGAAGCCGATGACGCCATAGACCTCCCCGCGGTTCACGGTGAAGGAGACGTCGTCGACGGCGGTGACTGAAGATGACTTGCCGGTGGTGAAGGTCCTCGTCACATTGCTGAAACGGATCAGCGGACCTCCACCAGCAGCGAGCGCAGCGGTGCTTTCTGTGCTCGGAGTGCTCACAAATACTGGGCTTTCTGTGGTGGGGGATGGTGCAGGCTTAAGTGATTACTCGGCCTGACGCAGGGCTTCCTGGTAATCGGCCAGGGCCTCCTGCAGTTCCTCCGCGGTCACATCGCTGGCGGGAACCGAGGTGCCTGCAGAGCGCTCCTCAATGATGTCCAGCACCCGCTGGTCGTGATAGAGCGCAGCGATCTCGCGCAGAGCCTCATTGTCTACATCGGCTTCGCGGGCAACGAAGGCGTTGACGTAGGGGAAGGCGCTCGGGTCGTTCGGATCGTCGGCGAAGAGGCCATCCTCCTTCGGATCAAGATCTGCGTCCTGGGCGAAGTTGTTGTTGATCACAGCGCCTTGTACTGACTGCAGCGCGTTGACGGTCTGGGCGGCGTCGAGGGCCTGGACGCTGACAGTCGACGCTGCTTCATCAATGTGGCGTGGCTCGGGCTGTGCAGTCTCCTCAGCCAGTTCAAGCAGTCCTGCCGCCACCAACACGTTGATGGCGCGGCCCTGGTTCACCGGATCGTTGGGGATGGCTACGGTGTCGCCGTCCTGGAAATCGCTGACATCGGAGTACTCGTTGGAGTACAGGGTCAGCGGCACAATCTCGGTGGCGCCGATGGGCTGCAGGTTATCCCCGGAGCTGTTGTTGTGCTCAGCGAGGAAGGCGATGTGCTGGAACCAGTTGACATCGATGTCGCCGTTGGACAGAGCGGGATTCGGCTGGTTGTAGTCGGTGAAGTTGACCAGCTCGATCTCGTAGCCCAACTCCTCCTCAGCAATCTCCTCCAGCTGCCGGTGGCCTTCGTGCAGGTTGGCCACACCAATCCGGAAAGAGGTCTGATCCTCCGGAATGGCTTCAGCGTCTCCGTTGCCGCCGCAGGCGGTCAGGCCGAGCAGGGCGGTGGCGGCCAGGGCCGCGGTCAGGCGCTTTGGTGCAAACATGGGTGTCTCCTCAATGATTTCTGCGGGGATAGGTGTGCCGCAGTGGACTGTAGGTGAGATGAGAATGACGACGACGGGCCCGCGTCACAGGCAACGGCGTGCCCGATTGTGGGCACAACGCTTCAGGCCCTGTTGGGGGCCAGCCGATGGAGGGTGGCGCTGATTAGCGCACGGACATTCGACACATCTTTTGAGAGTGTCCCTTCTTGAGTCTGCTCTTGCCCGTTCCGGGCATGGTGACGGTTGGTGAAGCCGTCTGAAACGGGCCGCTTCTTAATCCGGTGCCACCCAGGAACATGGGGTTGGCGAGCGGCCCGATTCCGGATCGTGAGGGCCGCCTCTCGCGAAGCACTCCCCATACTGTAGCGGTTCCGCGGAGCAAAAGCAGATGTCAGGTGTCACAAAGTGTCACAGTATGTTCAAAATAGGTAGTGATACTTCCGCAGGCCTTCCCGTGCTGACCGCTGCGCTCGTTTTACCATCCGGTTTTCGCAATGCCTGCCCGTATCCGGGATGGTAAAGCGAAAAGCGGATGGTAAAGCGCGGAAGACAAGGCCCCAACCGCGCCCCGGTAGGCTAAGCGGGTGACTTCCTCCCGTACTTTCAGCGAGCACACCACCGCGCGCGTGGGCGGCCCCGCCGGGCAGTGGGTTGTGGGCGATTCCGAGGCGCAGATCCTCTCGGTGCTGCAGGATCATCCGCTCCCGGCTGACGCGGAGCGTGAAGCTGGCCGCGATTCGCTGCTGGTGCTCGGCGGCGGATCGAACCTACTGGTCTCTGATCAGGGGTTTGCCGGCACCGTGCTGCAAGTGGCGGTCACCGGAGTGACCGCCGAGCCAGTGGGGGAGGACGGCGTGCTGGTGACAGTAGCGGCGGGACACCCCTGGGACGACGTCGTGGCCTGGACGGTAGAGCGCGGATTAGTGGGATTAGAAGCACTCTCCGGTATCCCCGGTTCAACAGGCGCTACACCGGTGCAGAATGTGGGGGCTTACGGAGCTGAAGTATCACAAACATTGGTGGATATCCGCGCATGGGACCGGTCCAGCCGTGAGCTGGTCGTGCTGAACAACGAGCAGCTGGGCTTCGGCTACCGCGATTCGCTGCTCAAGCGCAGCACCATCGAAGGCTCCCCTCGTTATGTGGTGCTCTCGGTGCGCTTCCGGCTCACCCACGCTGTGGGCGAGCCCATGTCCTCACCGGTGCGCTACGGGGAACTGGCCCGCAGCCTCGGGCTGACCGCGGAGATGCCGGAGGATGAACGGCGAGCGCCTCTGGCCCAGGTCAGACAGACCGTGCTGGGACTGCGAGCGGGCAAAGGCATGGTGCTCGATCCTGAAGATCCAGATACCTGGTCCACCGGATCCTTCTTCACCAACCCGATTGTGGCGGCGTCGAAGGCTGCCTCACTTCCGGAGAGCGCACCGAGGTTCCCTGCAGGCGTAGACCACGACGGCACGCCCCTGGTGAAGCTCTCCGCTGCGTGGCTGATCGACCAGGCAGGCTGCGCCAAGGGGTTCGGGGCAGCGCTGACTGATGGCCGGGCCTCCTTGTCCACCAAGCACACCTTGGCGGTGACCAACCGCGGTGGGGCCTCCACCGAGGATCTGTTGACCGTTGCACGCGCGGCCCGCGACAAGGTGGAGGCGGCTTTTGGCATTCGGCTGCATCCGGAGCCGGTGCTGCTGGGCTGCAGTCTCTGACACGCTGCCGCGTAAGCTGCAGCACCAGCTGAGCCCTTGGCAAGATGGAGGGCATGACTCTGCCTGATGTGACCCTGGGACGCGAGCCCTATGAACTGACGACGACGGCGCTGGGCTATGGCGCGATGTCATTGGCCGGCGCCTACGGTCCCATCAGCGATGAGGCTGCCCTCGCGCTGCTGCATGATGTCTACGACCGTGGGGTCATCTTCTTAGACACGGCCAATATTTACGGGCTCGGGGTCAGTGAAACGATCCTGGGCACGTTCCTGCGGGGTCGCCGGCACGAGTTCATGGTGGCGACCAAGGCCGGTATTGATCCCAGCGGGGAGGCCGGCAAGCGACGGCAGAACGGCAAGCCGGAGCATCTGCGGGAGCAGATAGAGCTGAGCCTGCGGCGGTTGGGAACAGATTATGTAGACCTGTACTACCTGCACCGACCGGATCCGGAAGTCCCCATTGAGGAGTCAGTGGGCACTCTGGGCGAGTTGGTGGAGGCAGGGAAGGTGCGCAGCATCGGGCTCTCTGAGGTCACTGCAGAGGAGATCCGCCGAGCTCACCAGGTGCATCCGGTGACTGCGGTGCAGAGCGAATGGAGCGTCTTCGCCCGCGATGTGGAGCGATATGTGCTGCCCACGGTGGCTGAGCTGGGCATCGGATTCGTGGCGTTCTCGCCTGTGGGCCGGGGCATCCTGACAGATCATTTCGACGCCGCCGGGCTGGCTGAGAGTGACACCCGCCGGAAGTTCCCCTGGTTCAGTCCGGAAAACCTAACGCATAACGACGCCGTGGCCGCTCAGTTGCGGCAGGCTGCGGCCGGGCTCGGGATCCCCGCCGCGGGCTTGGCGCTTGCGTGGCTGTATAGGAAGGCTGCGCGCATCGGGGCGGATCTGGCGACCATTCCCGGGACCAGGTACACATCTCATATGGATGAACTGCTCCGCGGAGTGGACTTTGAACTCGACGCCGACGCCGAGGCTCAGCTGGACAGCCTGGCAGATCAGGTACACGGGGACCGCAGCTTTGACCCGATGTGGGTCAGCGGGGGACGTGAGGGCCTGCTCCCGCGTTAGTGCCGGCAGCACAGCCGGAGTGAACATTTTTTGAGGTAGTCGGCCACCCGGCAGGTTCGAGTGCGCGCATTATGCGCCTAGCGGCCGAGTAAAGTCCAGGATTTAGCCCCGGTTAACCAACACCCATGTCACATGAAGAAAAAATCAGACATTTAACGTAGCTCGATGTTCATGAACACTAAATATGTGTTCAGAATAGACCCCACGGGCCCCAAAAGGGATCCCTTCAGTATCCGTGAGGTTGAGGAGAGCTGCATGGCTGAGCGTGAACGTCCACTGATTCTGAGCCTGTTCGAGATGGGCTCAGTGGTGCATCTTGCGCCGGGCACTTGGACTCATCCCGAAGATCAGCGGCACAGGATCGCTGATCTCAGCTTCTGGCGAGAACTCGGTGGCATCCTGGAGGAAGGACGCTTTGATCAATTGTTTCTCGCAGATGTGGTGGGTGCCTATGACAATACTGAGGACGGTCTGACAACCCCGGTTCGCGAGGGTTTCCAGATTCCAGCCCTGGATCCGCTGATCGTCCTTGGGGCGCTGGCAGAGTCCACCGATCACTTAGGGCTTGCCGCTACTTTCTCCACCACCTATGAGCCGCCCTTCTCCTTTGCCCGTCGGCTGGCCACCCTGGATGCTCTCTCAGGGGGACGGATCGCCTGGAACGTGGTCACCTCTTATCTGAAGAACGCCGCGCAGAACTTCGGACTTCAAGACCAGATCGAGCATGACCAGCGGTATCACATCGCGGATGAGTTCCTGGACGTGATCTACAAGTTGCTGATCGGGTCCTGGGACGAGGGTGCCGTCGTAGGTGATGTTCACCGACGGGTGTGGGCAGAGCCGGAATCAGTGCGCTATATCGACCATGCCGGTGAGTACTTCTCAGTCCGGGGGCCGCATCTGGTAGCTCCCACGCCGCAGCGCCTCCCGGTGTTGTTCCAAGCGGGAAGCTCGCTGACAGGAATGGCTTTCGCAGGTCAGCATGCGGAGGTGGTGTTCCTGGGTGGCGGGTCCACCGAAAGCATCAGGGAGAACATTCAGATCATTCGACGTCATGCCGAAGAGGCTGGCCGGGACCCCGAGCAGCTGCGATTCGTGGCCTCTGCGCATGTGATCGTCGGCCGTACCGAAGAAGAAGCTCACGCTAAGGCAGAAGAGATTGACCAATACCGGACTTCTTGGGACGTGCTCCAGAAGAACGGGCGCATTCCGAGTCTGGATCGTTACCGGGATGAGGAACTGGTCGCTGACATCATCAAGCGCCGCGACCACGGCCATGAAGTGCTGATCCGAGGCTGGCGTGAGGGCCAGACGGTGAAGGACGTTCGCACCAGCGCAGCCGGCGGGGGCCGGGCCAAGAACGGCCTGCGCGTGGTGGGCACCGGCGCACAGGCCGCAGATGCGCTCACCCGATGGGCGGATGAGTCCGGTCTGGACGGGTTCAACATCGGCAACCAAATCAGCTTCGGCACCGTCCGGGACTTCGTCGAGCTGGTGGTGCCGGTGCTGCAGCGCCGCGGACTAGCCCGCACCGAATACACACCCGGAGAGACCCTGCGGGAAAGGCTCCTCGGCGCAGGGCCCCACCCCCACACCACACATCCGGCTGCCCGATACCGGGACCCGGCGGCGCTGCTGATACCAGCTGAGCCGTTCGACAAGCGGCTCACCCCCGCCTGAGAGACCACCCGCCCCCTGACCTTCGCACGCTGTGAGGAAGACCAATGACAGAACGCATCGTTGACCCGGCGCTCAAGCGCAGATCCAGAACCTATGCCGCCGTCGGCGCAGCACTGGCTGTGGTGCTGGCGGTGACAGCTTTCCTCCTTCTTCGCCCCGGGACGGAGCAGGGGCCCGCCGCGGCGTCCGCTCCAGGGACTGGGGCGGAAGGGTCCGGAGGAACACTGGTGTACCTGGATGCGGAGATCATCGCGGCAGGCGACATCCGCAACGGCACCTGGCAGTCCACCACTTTGACGCACAACATCACCGACAGGCTCATCCACGCCGACCCCGAGACCGGTGAGCTAGAGCCCTGGATCGCTGAAGACTGGGAGATCAGCGAAGGGGGACTCCAGTACACGTTCTGGATCAGGGACGGCGTCTCCTTCAGCAATGGGCAGCCGCTGGACGCTGGTGCCGTGCAGCGAAACCTCCAGTGGCAGGCGTGGGGTGATCCGGAGAACGGCATCGATCCCAACAACACCTTCCCTCAGGTGGAGTCGGTGGAGGCCGATGAGGAGGACCAGACTGTGACGGTGGTCCTGGAGGAGCCCTACAGCCCGTTCATCAAGATCCTCTCCAACTGGGCGAGCTCCCTGGTGGCCGATGAGACCCTGGAGCTCTCCGCCGAGGATCAGCAGCGCCCGGAGAACGTGATCGGCAGCGGTCCGTTCGTGGTGGAGTCCGAGACCTACGGGGAGGAGATCATCCTCACCCGCCGGAAGGGCTATTCCTGGGCGCCGGCCAGCTGGGAGAACCAGGGGGAGGCGCACCTGGAGGAGATCCACTGGATCCCTGTCCTGGAGGACAGTGCGCGCCTGGGCAGCCTGCGTGCTGGCGAGGGCGACCTGATCCGCTATCTGCAGCCCAGCGAGGAGGACCCGCTGGCCGCAGAGGGCTTCGAGGTCATCGGAGTGCAGGGCTCCGGTCAGACCAACACCTGGGTGCTGCGGCAGTCGGTGGAGGAGCTGCAGGATGAGCGTGTGAGGCACGCGATCCTCTCCGGCATCGACCGGGAGGCCATTGTGGAGGACCTCTACACGGACCGCTGGAGCACCGCCTCCAGCATCGTCACGCCGGACACGCTGGGCTACCGGGACCAGTCAGAGAAGCTCACCTATGACCCTGAGCGTGCCCAGCGGCTGCTGGATGAGGCCGGCTGGAGCGAGCACGACGACGACGGCATCCGGGTGAACGAGGACGGCGACAGGCTCACCATCCGTGCGCTGATCGACGTGTTCGACGCCACTGCGGCCCCGCTCTTCCAGCTGATCCAGTGGCAGCTGGCGGAGATTGGTGTGGAGCTTGAGCTGGTGGAGGTGGACTACTCCAACGTCTCCACCGGCTACAGCGACGAGAGCATCGGCATTGTGCGCACCGGATGGCCGCAGGCGGACTCCTGGGTGCGCATCCGCAACGACTGGCACTTCGAGGGTTCCAACGCTCTTTTCCTCCAGGAGCCTGATGAGCAGCTCAATGAGCTGCTGGAGCAGCATTCGCTCGTGCAGGGGTCGGAGCGGGAGGAGGTGGTGGGTGACCTCCAGGATCATCTGCTGGACAACGCCTACGTATTCCCGGTGCTCACTGATTCTCAGATCTTCGCGCTGCAGCCACACGTCAGGGGACTCTCCTGGACTCCTGAGGCGCGGCCGGTCTTCCACAGCACCTGGATCGCCGAGGACTAAAGCCATGAGCCGCAGCCACTACATCCTCAAGCGCATAGGACATGCGCTTCTGGTGATGGGACTGACGTACCTGTTGGTATGGACCATCATCTTTCTGATGCCGGGGGACCCGGTGCGCAACCGTCTGGATAACCCCCAGAACCCGGTGCCGCCTGAGGTGGCCGAGCACATCATCCGCTACTACGAGCTGGACCGCAGCGGCCTGGAGCAGCTGCTGCTCTCGGTGACCAGGCTCTTCCAGGGGGATCTGGGCTATTCGCTGGCGAACGGGATCCCGGTGACTGAGCTGCTGGCGCAGGGTATACAGTCCACCTTTCTGCTGGCGGCGCTGGGTCTGGCGGCCACACTGGTGATCTCTGCAGCGGTGGCTCTGACCGCGGTGTTCGCTCCCTGGGGGCCGGTGCGGAGCGCGGCGGCGGTGATTCCGCTGCTGTCCCTCTCCGCCCCCACCTTCCTGGTGGGTCTGCTGCTCCTGCAGGTGTTCGCCTATCAGCTGGGCTGGTTCTCCTCCATCCGGGATGAGGGGCTGAAGTCGCTGCTGCTGCCGGCGGTGAATCTGGGCATCGCCGCCAGCCCGCCGATCACCAGGGTCCTCATTCAGGGACTCTCAGATGCGCAGAGGAAGCCGTTCGTCAATGTGCTCAGGGCCAAGGGACTGTCTGAGGCTGCGGTGGCGGCGCATGTGGTGAAGAACGGCTCCATCCCCACGGTGACGCTGTTGGGGCTGACTGCCGGCGGGTTGCTGACGGGTTCGGTGATCACTGAGGTGGTCTTCTCCCGCACGGGGCTGGGCTATATCACCGACCAGGCGGTCCGGGCCCAGGACGGTCCGGTGGTGCTGGGGGTGGTGATGCTGGTGGCCGGGATCGTGACTGTCTTCAATCTGCTCACTGATCTGCTCTACCCGGCGATCGATCCTCGCATCGAGATCTATGACAAGTCCTCCGGCCGTGGGGCCGCGCAGGAGAAGACCAGGGAGAAGGTGGACTCATGACGGTCTCTGCGACGCTGAATGCGGGGTCGGCCCGGGGTGCGCTGCGGCTGAAGCAGGCAGGCGCCCTGCGCGGGTGGTCCAGGCCCCTGGACATCGCGGCCGTGCTCTTGCTGGGGCTGCTGCTGGTGGCGGTGATCGCTCCGGGAATCCTGTCACCCTATGGTCCGGTGCAGGCCCACGCGGGGCCGGCCTTGGAGGGCCCCAGCCTGTCCCATCCCTTCGGCACCGACTATCTGGGTCGGGACCTCTACACCCGGGTGGTGCACGGCACTGCACTGACCCTGTCCACGGCGGGGCTGGCGGTGCTGATCGGTCTGCTGGTGGGGCTGCTGCTGGGTTCGCTGGCCGGATACTTCGGTGGCTGGGCGGATGCTGTCATCAGCCGGCTGGTGGATGTTCTGCTGGCGGTGCCGGGGCTTCTGCTGGCCATGGTGATCGTCGTATCGCTGGGCTTCGGCGCGGTCAATGCTGCTGTGGCGGTGGGCCTCTCCTCGGTGGCGGGCTTCACCCGGCTTGTCCGCTCTGAGGTGCTGACGGTGAAGAATCTGCTGTTCGTGGAGGCGAGCGGCCATGTGGGCTCCAGCAGCAGGCGCACGCTCTTCCGGCATGTGCTGCCCAATTCCTATAAGTCTGTGCTGGCGTTGGTGCCGCTGGAGTTCGGCGGCGCGATCCTGGCGATCTCCACGCTGAGCTTCCTGGGGTTCGGGGCGGTGCCCCCGCAGCCGGAGTGGGGGCTGTTAGTGGCAGAGGGGCGGCAGTACATCACCTCCTCGCCGTGGCTGTCGCTGGTGCCCGGGTTTGTGATCACTGCTGTGGTGCTCAGTGTGGCGAGGCTGAGCACCATCGCTGAGAGAGTCAGGGGAGTCTGATGTCATCGGAGAACCACGACGACGCCTTGGTGGTGTCGGATCTGCACGTCTCGTATGAGAGCGGGATCTGGAAGACGCCTGTGGTCAAAGGGGTGAGCTTGACGGTGCCTAAGGGCCAGACGCTGGCGCTGGTGGGGGAGTCCGGCTCGGGCAAGAGCACCCTCGCCGCGGCCGCCGCGGGCCTGCTCGCGGAGAACGGGCGCATCGACTCCGGCTCAGTGGAGGTGGCCGGTCACCAGACCGTCGGATTCACCCAGAAGCAGTGGCGGCGGCTGCGAGGGCGGAACGTCGGGTTCGTTCCGCAGGATCCGCTGGGCTCGCTGGATCCTCTGCAGCGCATCGGTGATCAGGTGGCCGACGCCGTCGCCCTTCATCGGGGGCTGGGGCGGGATGAGGCCCGGCGGGAGGCGGTGTGGCTGCTGGACTCAGTGGGCATCCGGGATGCTGCCGGACGCGCCCGCGCCTACCCGCACCAGCTCTCCGGCGGTCAGCTTCAGCGGGTCCTCATCGCCACCGCGGTGGCGGGGCGACCCCAGCTGCTGATCGCAGATGAGCCCACCTCGGCGCTGGATGTCACGGTGCAGAGGACGATCCTGGACCTGCTGGACTCCCTGAAGGCTCAGCTGGGCCTCTCGATCCTGCTCATCACCCATGACCTGTCTGTGGCCCAGGAACGCAGCGAGCACACCGTGGTCCTCCAGCACGGGGAGATCCGCGACGCCGGTCCCACCCAGGAGGTGGTGGCAGCCCCCACGCACGAGTACACCCGTCAGCTCTTCGCGGACGCCCCGGCGCTGAACCCCGGGAAGTACCGGACGGCGTCAGAGCCCCAGGGCGCGGAGGATGAGGCGGCCGTGAACGAGGCTGAGCGCACAGACGCGCCGGTGATCAGCGTGGCAGATCTGACTAAGCACTACGGCGGCTCCGCAGCTCCTGCGCTGGACCGAATCGGTGTCGAGGTGCAGCAGGGAAGCATCCACGCCCTGGTGGGGGAGTCCGGATCAGGCAAAACCACTGCCGCACGGATCATCGCCGGACTGCTCGGCTATGACTCGGGCCAGGTGCACGTCAGCGGCCGGCAGCGACCCCGGGATCCCGGGGTGCGGAACCACCGGCCTGAGGAGCTTCAGCTGGTCTACCAGAACCCCCTGGCGGCCTTCGATCCGCGGCAGAGCATCCGGGCGGCGCTGGAGGAGCCCCTGATCATCCGAGGAGATGCTGACCGGCGCCAGCGACGACGGCGGGTGGAGGAGCTGCTGGAGCAGGTCGGGCTGGACCCGGCCTTGGGCGCCCGGACAGCAGGACAGCTCTCCGGGGGTCAGCGGCAGCGAGCCGCGATTGCCCGCGCCCTCATCCTGCAGCCGCGCATCCTCATCCTGGATGAGCCCACCTCGGCGCTGGACGTCACCGTGCAGGCACAGCTGATCGACCTGCTGATGCGGCTGCGCACAGAGCAGGGACTGACCTACCTCTTCATCTCCCACGATCTGAGCCTGGTGCGTCAGATCGCTGACGAGGTCACCGTCCTGGAGAGAGGGCAGCTGGTGGAGTCCGCGCCTGCTGACCGCCTCTTCGCCGACCCTCAGCACCCCTACACGCGCCGCCTCTTGGAGTCGATCCCCGGCCCCGGGCGCATCACCGGGCCCAGTGTCGGCGCCGGTGTCCCGGGGCGCGAGTCGCCGAGTTCCGCGGAGCGCACCGCAGCCGCGCTGTCCGCCGCCTGAACCGCACATTCCAATCTCAGAAGGAGACACCATGACGCAGACCTTGAGCACACCAGAGGCGGCCCTCGGCGCCCCCACCTATCAGCAGCTGAGGCAGAGGTTCGCTCCGCTGTTTCAGAGGATCAGCGACGGCGTCGTCGAGCGTGAGCGGGAGAGGATCCTCCCCTTCGAACAGGTGGAGTGGCTGCGGAACGCCGGGTTCGGGTCGCTGCGCGTGCCCCAGGAGCTGGGCGGCGACGGCGTGGACGCCCCCACCCTGTTCCGGCTCTTCATCGACTTAGCCGCTGCGGATCCGCACGTGGCGCACCTGTGGCGCGGGCACTTCGCCTTCCTGGAGGCCCGGCTGACTGCTGAGGATCAGCAGGACCGCGAGTTCTGGGCCGAGCAGGCGGTGGAGGTCGGAGCCATCGTGGGCAACGCTCAGAGCGAGCAGGGCATAGAGAGTTGGGACAAGCAGACCACCACCCTCGCTAGGGGAGATGACGGCTCCCTTCGGCTGGACGGCACGAAGTATTACAGCACCGGCACACTCTTCGCCAACTGGGTGAACGTCACCGCCCGATTCGGCGACCAGTTCGCCAGCTTCCCGGTCCGCACCGACGCACCGGGGGTGGTGCGCCTGGATGACTGGGACGGCTTCGGCCAGAAGCTCACCGGCACAGGCACCACCACCTTCGACGCCGTCCCCGTGGATGAGCGCCATGTCATCTCTCACGCGCCGGGAGAGCGTCCCGTCTCCCACATGGTGGGGCTCTACCAGTTGCACCTGCTCTCCGTGCTGGCGGGGATCGGTCGCCGCGCAGTGGACGACATCGTGGCTCATGTGCGGGCCAGCCGCCGTCGTCCCCTGGGTGCGCCCGAGGGCACCACCGCCGCTGAGGATCCGCTGACCCAGGCCGTGATCGGCCGGGCGTCCTCAGCGGTCAAAGCCGTCAGGGCATCAGTGCTGGACGCCGCACAGGACATCGAGGACGCCTGGCAGGCCCGCAGACGCGGAGAGGACGTTGAGGACGCTGCACACCGTGCCAACCTGGCGGTCTATCAATCGCAGGTGGTGGTGATCCCGCTTGTCCTGGAGGCCACCACCGCAATATTCGACGCCGCCGGCGCCTCCAGCACCTCAGTCAGCAAACTGCTGGATCGCCACTGGCGCAACGCCCGCACCATCTCCTCCCACAACCCACTTCCCCGCAAAGAACAGTGGGTGGGCAGCTACGAGCTCCTGGGTGAGGTGCCGTACCCATGGGGCTCAGGACGGACTACTCGCGCGGATAACGACGAGGCAGCTAAGGATCAGTCGGCGGACTCTCAACTGAAGCCCGATGAACAGGTCTAGTGAGGGGCAGGTGACTCCCCAGTGACCACTTCGCGCTCAGGGTGATTGGCCCACTGGCTGAACGAACCCGGATACAGTGCTGCATCGAACCCGGCCAGCTGCAGGGCGAGGGTCGCGTGGGCACCGTTGATCCCGGAACCGCAGTAGCTGACTACTGGAGACTCCGGGTCCACCCCTAGGTCCAGGAAACGCTGCCGGAGGACCTCTGCGGGAAGAAAGCGGCCCTCAGCATCCACGTTCTGCACCGTGGGAGCATTCACGGCACCCGGGATATGCCCCGCACGTGGATCGATGGGCTCATGCTCGCCAGTGAAACGCTCCGCTGCCCGCACATCAAGAAGCGTTCCGTAGGCGGGGACATCGTTGATGTCGTCGATCCCCACGACCTTCTGCTTCCCGTAGTCCAGCGTCACCGCACCGGGCTCGGGGGCCACCTCTCCGGCCTCCAGAGGAAAGCCCGCATCGGTCCAGCCTTGCAACGCGCCGTCGAGCACCCGGACATCCTCCATCCCGGCGTGACGCAACAGCCACCAGGCCCGTGCGGAGGACATGTTCTTCATATCGTCATAGACCACCACGGTGTCGCCGTCGTTGAGTCCCCAGCGTCGCGCGGCCGCCTGGAGCCGCGGCAGACTGGGCAGCGGGTGCCGGCCCTCAGTCACCGGCAGCCCGTGTTCGGCCAGTTCATGGTCCATGTCCACATACACCGCGCCTGGCAGGTGTCCCCGAAGGTACTCCGGGCGACCATCAGGGCGATCCAGCCGCCATCTCACGTCCAGAATGCGTAGCCGGGGGCTCCCGCCGGACACGAGTTCATGCAGTTCCTCGGCGCTGATCAGCTGGCTCATGACCGATAGCATTCCAGATATGACAGCAGAGCGGCAGCACTCCGATCCCGAGCATCGGGCCTGGCCCAAAGAACTCTCCGATGCGCTGGGCGAGGCGCTGATCACCGGGGAACAAACCGCTGTTGCGACCACCGACCGGTCCGGCTGGACCGAACCGGGTCTGCCCGATGCCGTGGTCCGCGCTCGCACGGTCGCCGACATCCAGGCAACTCTGCGCATCGCCAATGCACACCGCGTGCCCGTGGTCACCAGGGGAGCAGCTACCGGACTGGCAGGAGGCGTCTCCGCCGGAGCCGGGAGCATCGTGCTCGATGTCAGTGGATTGAACCGGATCCTGGAGATCGACCCCGCCGAGGCCACCGCCCGAGTCGAGACCGGGGTCATCACCGCAGATCTCGACGCCGCAGCTGGAGCCCATGGGCTGTTCTACGCCCCCGATCCCGGCAGCGTGGGCATCTCCACTATCGGGGGCAATATCGCCACCAATGCCGGAGGTCTGCGCGGTGCCAAATACGGGGTGACCCGGGACGCCGTTCTGGGGCTTGAAGTGGTCCTGGCTGATGGGCGGCTCATCCGCACCGGACGCAGCACCCTTAAAGGGGTTTCCGGCTATGACCTCACCGCGCTGTTCACCGGTTCCGAGGGAACCCTGGGCGTCATCGTCTCAGCCACTGTGCGGCTGTTGCCCATCCCGGCGGAGTCCGCCACAGCGGCGGCCTATTTTCCCGACGTCGAAGAAGCTGCGGCGGCAGCAAGCGCCATAGTGGCTGCCGGGGTCCGCCCCACCACCCTAGAGATGGTCGACGGCGCGAGCCTGGCTGCCATTGATGAGCTCAGCGGTACCGATTTCGCCCAGCGAGGCGGCGCTTTCTTGCTGATCCAAACCGATGGCTACGGTGCCGCCAGAGAGCTTGAACACGCTGTGGATGCTCTCCGTACGAGAGCCACACGAGTCGATATTGCTGCCGATCCCGCTGAGGCTGAACAGCTCATCGCCGCCCGACGCCTGGCGCTGCCAGCTATTGAAGCCCGCGGCAGAATGCTTATTGAGGACATCGCGGTGCCCCGGAAGCACCTCGCCGAAGTCTGCCGGCAGATCCGCGCGATTGGAGAGAAACACGACACTGAAGTTTACGTAGTAGCCCACGCTGGTGACGGGAACCTGCATCCGGTGTTCGTCTACCAGGGAGAGCAAAACCCCATTCCGGACAACGTCAATCGCGCCGCCGATGAGGTCTTCCAGCTGGCCATTCGCTTCGGCGGCACCCTCACTGGTGAGCACGGCGTCGGACTGCTCAAACAGCGTTGGCTGGCTGATGAACTGGGCGAGGATGTCCTCGGGCTCTCCCACCAGGTCAAAGCGGTCTTTGATCCCCACGGGATCCTCAACCCCGGCAAAGGTATTTGAGCCCGGGTCCCAGGCTCCACCGCCGCAGGTTTCCACCCAGGTTCGCCGGCACAACGGATAGGGCGCCGGATGACATGCAGGCAGGCTGTGATCAGCGACCGGCACCACAATGGAGACTCCAGCCTGAGTAAGGAGCGCCATGTCCGGCATTAGTTTCCCCGTTGCAGACCGCCCGGTGGTGTACATCATCCACGACAACCCGGAGTGGATCCCGCCATTTAGAGACGCCTTTACGGCCGAAGGTGTGGAGTTCGTCGAATGGCTGCTGCCGGACCAGGTTCTGGATCTCAGCGCATTGCCCCCGCAGGGGATCTTCTGGTCCCGGCTTTCCGCTTCCTCCCATACCCGCACTGATCCCCACGTCAAAGAGTACGGTCGTGCGGTGCTGGCTTGGCTGGAAGCCTCCGGCCGCACCGTCGTCAACGGCGCCGGGGTCTATGAGCTTGAGGTCAGCAAGGTCCGCCAGCACCGCCTACTGAGCCAACAGGGATTCCGGGTCCCGCGGACCACCGCGGTCTTCGGTCCCACCGGGCTGGTCAAGGCCGCCGAGACCTTCTCCCCGCCCTTCAGCACCAAGCACAATTAGGGCGGTAAGGGTCTTGGGGTGCGGCGTTTCGACTCTCATGCCGAGCTGGCAGAGGCCGCTGAAGACTTCGTTCCCGGAGGCGATAACGAACCCATCGATGGGATCACCCTCATTCAGGAGTACGTCGCTGGTGCCCAGCCGTTCATCACTCGCGCCGAGTTCATCGGCGGGGCGTTCCACTACGCCGTGAAGGTGGATATTTCCGGCGGATCATTCGAGCTCTGGCCGGCTGATGCCTGCCAGGTCACCCCTGGTCAGACTGGTATTACCGCCTCGGGTGAGCAGGTGGTCTACGACGTGAACACCAATACCAACTA
Organism: Nesterenkonia massiliensis; assembly: GCF_000455245.1. Lineage (GTDB taxonomy): Bacteria > Actinomycetota > Actinomycetes > Actinomycetales > Micrococcaceae > Nesterenkonia > Nesterenkonia rhizosphaerae. The sequence goes on from NZ_HG005166.1 coordinate 96,055, forward strand.
CAACCCTGCCGTGGAAAGCTCCGAGCTGGAGGCCGGGCGGTTGCCGGCCACCCGGCGGATCGCCCAGTATCTCGGCACTGTGCTCTCTTCGGATGGTGCCTGAAGCCGTCTGAGCTGCGACGGTCTCTTAAGCGAGCTCCTAGGTTCTGTTCAGGACATAGTGGTGTCTGCGTGATCCACTCCTAAGGGCTAGCCCTTATGAGGACGATCACACGGATGTGGTGACTGTGGCACAAAGAGACCGACGACGCGTGGTGGTGATCGCCACCGGTGGGACGATTGCGTCCCGGAGCAGTGACTCGGGGGCACGAGCCCAGGACACCGGTGAGCAGTTGCTGGAGCAGTCAGGTCTAGAGGACAGCGAACTGGATCTGGAGTCCCAAGACATCGCGGTCACCAACTCCTTCAATTTTGACCTCGGCGACCTAGTTGCCATCTGCTCGGCGGTGGCACACGCCACGAGCAGAGAGGATGTCCACGGGGTCGTGGTCACCCACGGCACCGACACCATGGAAGAGACTCTGGCCATTCTGGCGCTCACCCATCGAGGTGAGACCCCGGTGGTCCTTACCGGCGCCCAACGCAGTCCTGACCAGGCCGATTCGGACGGTCCGCGAAACCTGAGGGACGCGGTGCGCACGGCGGCCTCCGACTCGGCACGCGGCCGTGGTGTGATGCTGGTTTTCGGGGGAGCGATTCACGCCGCCTGGGGGACGAGCAAACAACAGACCCTGGCGATGCAGCCCTTTGAACATCGCAGCGGAGGTGTCATCGGGCGGATGTACGGCCATGCACCGTACTTCTTCTCCACCCCCGAAGCTCCTGGCCAACGTCAGCTTCAGCTGCCTAGCGAGGGGTTCGCCCGGCTGCGAGTCGACTGCATCCTCAGCTATCCCGGGGCAGACGGAGCACTGTTGAAGGCGTCCTTGGCCGCTGGTGCCCAAGGTGCCGTCATCGCAGCTCACGGTGCCGCCAACCCGGGAAAACACCTTGTGCATGCCATCGAGCACGCTGTGGAGGCAGGCATGCTGATCGCCGTGGGCTCCAGAGCATCAGCGGGCGCGGTAGCTCCCATCTACGGCGGCGGTGGTGCAGTAGACGCAGTCGCGGCTGGTGCCCACTTGCTCGGAGACATCCCTGTGACCCAGGCGCGCATTCTGTTGGCCCTCCTTGTGGACCAGGGCACTGTGGAACAAGCTCGAGCGGCGCTTGACGAATGGACCACACCTTTTAGAGACCTCACGTAAAACAGGACCCCGGGGAACCGTCACCGGCAACTGAAGGTCGACTATGGAGAAAAGAGGATCACTATGGCTAAAGAAATATTCGTCGCTTTCGGAATCGACGTCGACGCGGTTGGCGGGTGGCTGGGATCATACGGAGGTGAGGACTCTCCCAATGACATCTCGCGAGGTATCTTCGCCGGGGAGGTGGGTGTTCCCCGCCTGAACCGGCTGATGGACAAATATGACCTGCCCAGCACCTGGTTCTGGCCAGGACACTCCATTGAGACATTCCCTGATCAGTTCGATGAGGTAGTCGCCGCCGGGCACGAGATCGGAGTGCACGGCTACAGCCACGAGAATCCCATCGCGATGACGCGCGAACAGGAGACTGAGATCCTGGACTACTGCGTGGATCTCATCGAGCGTCGCGCCGGGCGCCGTCCCACCGGCTATGTGGCGCCCTGGTGGGAGTTCTCCACGGTGACCAATGAGCTGCTGCTGGAGAAGGGCATCAAGTATGACCACTCTCTGATGCATCGTGACTTTGAGCCCTATTACGTCCGCGTGGGCGACAGCTGGGAAGAGTCCAAGATCGACTATGACAAGCCGGCCAGCAGCTGGATGAAGCCGCTGATCCGCGGCACGGAGACTGATCTGGTGGAGATTCCGGCCTCGTGGTACCTGGATGATCTGCCGCCGATGCTATTCATCAAGTCCAGCCCCAACAGCCATGGCTTCGTCAATCCCCGCCATATAGAAGAGCTGTGGCGGGACCAGTTCGACTGGGTCTACCGGGAGTCTGACTACGCGGTCTTCACCATCACCATCCACCCGGACGTCTCAGGGCGCCCACAGGTGATGCTCATGCTGGAACGGCTCATCGAGCACATCAACAAACATGAGGGCATCAAGTGGACGACCTTCGACCAGATCGCAGACGACTTCCTGCAGCGCTCACCGCGCCGCAAATGAACCGGCCCGCGGGGGCTCGTCAGAGCTTGCCGATGGCGATCATCAGCATGCGGCGCAGCGGCTCCGCCGCGCCCCAGAGCAGCTGATCGCCCACGGTAAACGCGGAGATGTACTCCGGTCCCATCTCCAGCTTCCGGATACGGCCCACCGGGATCTCCAGGCCGCCGGTCGCGGCCACCGGAGTCAGCTGGTCCATGGTCGGCTGCTTCTCATTGGGCACAACCTTGGCCCATTCAGTGCCGGCGGCCACAATCTGTTCGATCTCGGCCACCGGGATGTCCTCGCGCAGCTTCAGAGTCAGCGCCTGGGAGTGGGAGCGCAGGGCCCCGATGCGCACACACAGTGAGTCAAAGGGGATCTTCTCGCCGGCGGACTGCACTCCGGGGGCCAGGTCCTGCCCGCGTCCGAGGATCTTATTGGTCTCCACCCCGGCCTTCCATTCCTCCTTGGCCACGCCGTTGCCCAGATCGGCGTCGATCCACGGGATCAGCGACCCAGCCAGTGGCACTCCGAACTGCGAGGCGTCCAAGCCCTCGCGCTGGGCGGCGAGGACTTTACGGTCGATGTCCAGGATCGCCGCGGCGGGATCATTGAGCTCCTCGGCGACGACGTCGCGAAGACCACCGAACTGGGTCAGCAGCTCGCGCATATGCTTGGCACCGCCGCCGGAGGCCGCCTGGTAGGTCATCGCCGTGCCCCACTCCACCAGGTCCTGCTTGAACAGGCCGCCGAGGCCCATCAGCATGCAGGAGACGGTGCAGTTGCCACCGATGAACTCCTTGACCCCAGCGGCCAGGCCGGCGTCGATGACATCGCGGTTGATGGGATCCAGCACAATGATCGAGCTGTCTGCCATACGCAGGGTGGAGGCGGCATCGATCCACAGTCCGTCCCAGCCGGCTTCGCGCAGCTTCGGATAGACGGCCTTGGTGTAATCCCCGCCTTGGGCGGTGACGATGATCGGCAGTTTAGTCAGCGTATCGACGTCGTAGGCATCCTGCAGAGTCTTCTGTTCAGGGTCCACTCCGGGGTATTCAGGGGCGGGGCCGCCGGCATTGGAGGTGGAGAAGAACACCGGGTTGATATGGGCGAAGTCGCCCTCATCAAGCATGCGCTGGATCAGCACGGAGCCGACCATGCCGCGCCATCCGATGAGTCCCACCGCCGGGGCTTGGCCGGCACCGGTGAGCTGAGCAGAGGTATCAGGAAGCACAGAAGTCATAGTGGACAGCGTAACGAACCCAGCCCGCCAGTATTCCCTTAACGTCGCTGGGAAGCTGCTGGAGAAGCCGCTGCGCTCAGATACGACGGGGCTGCGGGACCGCCGCCAAGAGCATGGAGTCGGGGAAAGCTAGGAGTCGTTGTCCATCTCCTGAGCAGACTGCCGGAGGAGTTTTTTGCGGTGGAAATGGCCCCAAATGCCAGCGCCCACCCAGACCTGGCTGACAATGATCAAGGCGATACCGGCGCCCGGCAGGTCATCTGAGATCAGCATGAGGGCGAAGATCACGGTCATCAGCGCCATCAGCGGAAAGAGCAGATACGCCATAAAGCCCATCAGGGCGGCATTGGTAAAACCTGACTGGGCGGGCTGGGGTGTGAGCTCGGGCTTCTCCGTCATGCCGACAGTCTAAATGTTCAACCGCGCCGTCCCGGAAGGGGAGGGGAGTTAGCGACGTCGAGCGTAGGTTTCGAAGCGGTAGCGCACCCCGGATTCCGAGGTGTCCCACTTGCCCAACCCCTGCGCGGAGCCGGCCAGCTCCCAAGCGGCGGGATCCAGCTCCGGGGCGAATGTATCGCCCTCGATGTCTAAGTCCAGCACAGTGACCGAGGCCAGCTGGGCGATGCCTTTCTCCACTGCTTCGGCGTAGATGGCGCCACCGCCCATGATCCACACCGCGCTGGACTCTCCGGCCTGTTCCTGCCCGAGCGCCACAGCATCCTCCAGGCTGGAGGTGGTCAGCGCACCCTGCTGAGCCAGTTCGGCGGCGCGGGAGGTGTTTCTGGTGACCACAATGTTGCTGCGCCCCGGCAGCGGGCGGAACCGCTCAGGCAACGATTCCCAGGTCTTGCGGCCCATAATGACCGGGCAGCCGGCGGTCACCGTCTTGAAGTACGCCATGTCTTCAGGGACGTGCCACGGCATAGTTCCGTGACGTCCGATGACGCGGTCTGGGGTTTGTGCCCAGATCACACCTACCGCTGCGCTCATACTGCGACGACAGCTTTGATAGTGGGATGCGGGTCATAGTTGAGCACTTCGAAGTCTTCGTACTGGTAGTCCAGCAGGGACTGTGGCTGCCGGGTGATGCGCAGCTGCGGGTAGGGGCGGGCTTCCCGAGAGAGTTGCTCGCGAACCTGCTCGATGTGGTTGTCATAGATGTGGCAATCGCCGCCGGTCCAGATGAACTCTCCGGGTTCCAGCCCGGTCTGCTGTGCCACCATGAGCGTCAGCAGCGAGTAGCTGGCGATGTTGAAGGGCACGCCTAAGAACATATCGGCGCTGCGCTGATAGAGCTGACAGGAGAGTTTGCCATCAGCCACGTAGAACTGGAAGAGGATGTGGCAGGGCGGCAGCGCCATCTCTTCAATCTGGGACGGGTTCCACGCGGTGACCAGGTGGCGTCGTGAGTCGGGATTAGCTTTCAGCTGTTCCACTAGTGTGCTGATCTGGTCGATGCTCTCCCCAGTGGGGGTGGGCCAGGAGCGCCACTGCACGCCGTAGACCGGGCCAAGATCACCGTTCTCGTCGGCCCATTCGTTCCAGATGCGGACTCCGCGCTCCTGCAGCCAACGGACATTTGAGTCCCCGCGGAGGAACCACAGCAGCTCCAGGGCCACGGATTTGAAGTGCACGCGCTTGGTGGTGATCAGCGGGAAGGAATCCGCGAGATCGAACCGGATCTGGCGTCCGAAGACGCTGGTGGTTCCGGTGCCGGTGCGGTCTGACTTCTTGGTTCCATGGGCCAGCACATCGGCCAGCAGGTCTTCATAGGGGGTGGGGATCGCTGAGCTCACGCGGCTCAGCTTACCGCTTGGTTCTTGCGATATTCGGGGTAGCGCTTCAAGTAGTGGTCAATGTAACTGCATTCTGAGGTGAACCGCCGGTCCTCAGCGATGAGTCTGTCCAGCAGCAGGGTCACCAGGCAGCGGGCGTAGCCCTGACGGCCGAAGCGCTCATTGATGATGGTGTGCATCAGCCGGGTCACCGGGATGCCGCCGCGGTCCTCGAGGGCGTAACCGATGAAGCCGATGAACGTGCGTTCACCGTCGATAGTGTCCCACAGCTCGGCCCGGCAGCGGTCCTCGTCAATGACGAGTTCGGCCGCTGGGTGCACATTCTTCTGCTCGGGGCCGGAGGCGGTGGTGGTGCGGCGTTTGGTCAGTGGATGTCTCACCATTTCCCCAGAGTAGCCAGTGCCGTGACGGATGTCACTAGCCCCCTCGTCACGAGATGGGGCTCCCGACTGGGGTGGAATGCCGAGAAAGGGCCACAGCCCCCGACTTGCCCAGCATCCTGGCTTCGGTCACGCGTTTTGACCGCATCTGGGGCCCAGAATGCCCACAATTGACCGGAACTGACGTCAAACTGCGTGACCGAACGCAAAGCGTCCGCTGCGCGGGGGTGCGGGCCACGTCATGGCCGTGGCGGGGTTTCCCCGCCCGCGGAACTCTTTAGGTGTGATGGCGAGCGTGAGCTCGCCGAGAGCGTGGCGGGGTTTCCCCGCCCGCGGAACTCTTTAGGTGTGATGGCGAGCGTGAGCCCGCCGAGTGGAGCCGTGACGTCAGGGACCCGTGCCGTCCGCTGAGCGGGGGTGCGGGCCACGTCATGGCCGTGGCGGGGTTTCCCCGCCCGCGGAACTCTTTAGGTGTGATGGCGAGCGTGAGCTCGCCGAGAGCGTGGCGGGGTTTCCCCGCCCGCGGAACCCTTTAGGTGTGATGGCGAGCGTGAGCTCGCCGAGAGCGTGGCGGGGTTTCCCCGCCCGCGGAACTAACTCAGTCCTCGAACGGTTCGTAAATCTCCAGGGACACGACTTCCCCACCGCGATCTACCGCCTGTTGTCCGACGACGATAGCCCCTGGTGCCAGGTAGGGATCCTCGTGCGGCAGCGCCACGCTGACCTCATCCTGTTTGATCCAGCGGGAGAGCTCGTTGAGCACGATCGGCAGTACCGGCCGGTGGGTGCAGATCAGCGAGGGCTGGATCAGTTCCAGCGACTTCTTCACTCGCCCGGTGGTTTTCGCCGGCTGCTGGCGCGCCCGTTTCTCGGTGAGGGAGCGACGGTAGCGGATCTTATGCCTGTGCAGTTTTACGTAGGGGGCTATGGTCTCGGCGCAGCGCTTCCACGGGCTGCAATGCAGCAGGCGGGGCCGCCAGGCGGTCAGTAGCTTTTCCACTGATTTGGCCTGGCGCTTGCCGGTGGCCGCTAGTGGGCGCTCAGATTCTGAGCGTGACCAGGTGGAGCGCGGTTTAGCTTTTGCGTGGCGGAGCACGATGAACGGCACGGTGCGCAGGCTATTGCTCTCATGGAGCCGCTGGAGCTCTTCCAGAGGGATGATGTCGCCTTCGCTGCTGAGCATTTCCCGGGCCTCCGCGGGGCTGACCCAGCGCACTTCATCGGTTTCGTCCCCGTCTGGCTGTGGCTTGCCCTGGGCGATTTCTGCCGCCCAGTACCACACCTCTTTGGGTTTGCCCTTGACGGTGTAGTGAGTCACTGGCAGCGGCATGCCGAGCCGTACTTTGGCGCCGACTTCTTCGCTGACTTCACGGACGGCGCATTCGGGGAGAGTTTCGCCCTCGTCGAGCTTCCCTTTAGGGAAGGACCAGTCGTCATAGCGGGGGCGGTGGATGACCAGTACCTGCAGTTGGCCTTTGTGGAGCCGCCAGCAGAGGGCGCCTGCGGCGAGGATGTCGGCGGTGGTGCCTTCATCAGCCACAGTGGAGGTACGTCGGCGCGGCACAGCGGTCATGCTCTGCAGGGAGGTCACGTGTGAAAGATACCAGCCGTAGCCCGCATCGCTGACCACAACCCGCTCGTGAAGCAGGACGACGACGTCGCTCAGCTGATCTCTGCGGATGCCTCCGCCCCGGGGGCGTACTGGGTGTCCACGTCCCAGACGGTGAACCCGAGTTTCTTGTAGAGCTGGGTAGCAGCAGTGTTGGAGGCATCTACGTAGAGGATGATGGCGTCCACGTTCTGTCCGCGCAGATAGTTGATCCCTGCGGCCGTCAGTGAGGCGCCAAGCCCGCGGCCCTGAGCCTGCGGTGCCACGCCCACTACATAGACTTCACCGAGCACCTCACCGGGCTGGTTCGGGGCGATTTTGGTCCAGTGAAAGCCCAGCAGTTCCCCGTCTTCTTCAGCCAGCAGGAACCCTTCCGGGTTGAACCAGTCGGAGTCGATGCGCGCTTGCAGGTCCTGCTGGGTCAGCTGACCCTGTTCCGGGTGGTCAGCAAAAGCTGCGGCGTTGACGGCCAGCCAGGCGGCGTCGTCTTCTCCTGGGACGAAGCTGCGGAGCCTGACCCCGTCCGGGAGGGTTAGCTGCGGTGCGTCTACGCTGTTCTCCAGGCGCATCCGCCACAGCTCACGCACCGGGGACCAGCCGAAGCGCTGTGCCAGTCGGGGAGCCGCTGGATGCTCACCGTGGGCCCAGGCTCGAGCACCGGCAGGGCGATCCGTGGAGCTGCTCAGGGAGCTTTCCAGCAGCTGAGCCAGCTGGATGGCGATCTGCTGGCCGCGGTGATCGGGGTGCACCGCCAATTCCAGTACATCGGGGGTTTCTTCGCCCGGGGTGTTGTCACCGAGGACGACGACGCCGGCCCCGATCAGCTGTTCGGCTCCGCCGCCCGGGGTTTTAGTGCCTTCTGCGGTGGAAGATTCGGTCGCTGTCCCGGGGGGCTGCCAGGCAGCAGCGAGGGCCACAGAGCCTGGCCGGCGCAGTGCTACCAGGGTCTGCTCGGAGAAGGGCGGGGCGCCGTCGGCCTGCTGGGCAGCGGTGGCCAGGGCGGTGACGGCGTCCAGCTGCTCGGTGCTGAGTGGTTCGGCGCTGAGGGGTCCGGCGATGAGCTCCAGACGGAGAGTTGCGTGCTGACTCATAGCCCCACTGTAGACCCGGCTGCTGAGCGCTTGCAGGGCAGTTCAGGCTGCGTCGATGTCGTCGCGGTCGTTGCCTTCGTGGCCGCTGCCTTCGATGAGCAGCCGGTAGCCGACATTGCGTACGGTGCCGATGAGCGACTCGTGCTCGGGCCCCAGCTTTGCGCGCAGTCGACGGATATGCACGTCCACGGTGCGAGTGCCGCCGAAGTAGTCATAGCCCCAGACATCATGGAGCAGCCGGTCGCGGGTGAAGACCTGCCCTGGGTGCAGTGCAAGATGCTTGAGCAGCTCGAATTCCTTATAGGTGAGGTTCAGCAGCTTGCCATGGATGGTGGCCATATAGGTGGTCTCATCAATGACGATGGCACCTGCGCGGATCTCACCATTTGGTACCTCGTCCTCGGCCTCCACCGCTGCCATGCGCAGCCGGGCGTCGACTTCGCCGGGGCTTGCGCCGGTGAGGATGAAGTCGTCGGCCTGCCAGGTTTCATTGAGGGTCGCCAGTCCGGACTCACTGACCACCACTATGACGGGCGAGAGCATGGAGGACTTCACCAGCTGGCACAGTGAGCGCGCATGGGCCAGATTGGTGCGCGCGTCGATCAGGGTGATGTCCACATTGGGTGCCCGCACAATGCTGGAGGCCTCAGCGGGAAACGAGCGAACACGATGGTTGAGCAGCTCAAGCGAGGGCAGCGCGGCTTCCGGGGCGTCAGAGAGCAGAAGCACCTGAGCCATCGGTAGTCCTCCCTCTGCGGTGTGCGCGTTCAGTGGCTCACTCTGCCGCAACCCTTTCCGGGTGCACCAGTCCAGGTGAGCGGCTCACCCGGTACCAATATTCCGCAATGCGAAATGATGCTTGAGTGATCCGGTGATGAGTATAGCCGTGACCAGATCTCCGGCTCTGGCAGGATGGGTTGCGTGAAGTATCTGCCCGTGGCCGCTGCTGCCCTGCTCGCCTCTGCCGCGCTCGCGGTGTCCTCCTGGTTGGGGGTGTGGCCGCTGACTGCCGTGGTGGGGATGATCTGCCTGATGGTTGCTCTGGGCTGGCCCCAGCTGATGGGGGTGACAGCCCGCCGTTCGCTCTCTGCCGTCATCCTCTGCGCAGGTGTGGTTGCCGCAGTCGGGGCGGCCATCGTCGAGCGCGTGGAGAGCCTCTTCTTCTGGTCCTCCGTGGCCCTGGCCTTCGGGGTGATGGTGGTCTTCATCATCCAAGTGCTGCGCGGCACCGGGCGTCCGCACCGGCTGGAGTCCACCCTGGGGGCCTGTGCTGGGGTTCTGGTGACCACGACGGCTGCAGGATGGGTGGCAGGCCTACGCTATCCGGCCGGTATGGCCGGTGCAGGCGACGGCGGTCTGGGGCTGCTGCGTGTACGCGGACTGCTTCCCTACGAAAGCGGCAGCCTACTGGGCGTGACCGGTCCCGGCGGTGAGCTCTCAGTGGTGGCATTGGCCGCCTTCGCACTGCTGGCCGGCGCCTTAGCGGCGTGCCTGCCGGTGCGTGATGCGGTGGTGCTTCCGCTGACCGTACTGAGTGCCTTCGCTACAGCGCTGGGCACCGCCCTCTTCTGGGGGGAGCTGACTCTGCTCTTCGCCGGTGTGCTCGGTTTGGCCGCCGGGGCACTACTGGCCTGCTTCCGGCGTTTCCTGGTGTTACAGGGCCCACCTGCCGGGCGACTCTCGGCCATGGCGGTGGGGGCGGCACCCATTGCGGCTATGGGAGTCTTCGTCTACTTCACTGAACGCCTGCTCTTCGCGTGAACGGTTAGGATGGTCCCATGACTGAAGCACAGATTCTCGCGCTGGAGATTTTCTTCATTGGCCTGCTGGTGCTGGTGACCATCCTCATCGCCTACATCTCCTATGTGGTGCTCTCCCGCCTCTACAAGGGTCAGCGCTGATCCTTCCGTGACATACACGTCACCACTGCTGAAGCGCCCAGGCGCTGTGGAGGGCGGCGCGCCCGATACTGGTGTTGCCGCACATTACGGCAACCCGGTGAAGGAACAGCGCGCACTGGAAGCCGGCAAGGGCGCCGTCGACCTCTCCCACTATTCGGTAGTCACCATCACCGGTGAGGACCGTCTCTCCTGGCTGACTACGCTTTCATCTCAGCAGCTCACCGGCCTTCAACCTGGTGAATCCAGCGAACTGCTGCTGCTTGATATCTCAGGACGTATTGAGCAGGCCCCTGCCGTCACCGACGACGGCGAGACCACCTGGCTCATCACCGAATCCTCACACGGGCCGCTTCTGGCCTCGTGGTTGGACTCCATGAAGTTCATGCTGCGCGTGGAGATCACTGACCGCAGCGCTGAATATGCGGTGATCGGTTCCACCCGCCCGCTGCCTGAGGGTGTCTCGGTTATGGTCTCCCACTGGGAGGATCCCTGGCCCCGACTTGCACCCGGTGCCGCCTCCTATGCACAAGTGGACGACGACGCCCACCCGGGGCTTGACTGGCACTGGCACCTGAACGTCATCCCGCGTGAGAATCTTGAAGCCGCTGTGGCCACACTGGAGGAGCAGGGATGGCAGCTGGCCGGCTCGCAGGCGGCCGAGGCACTCCGCATTGCCGCGTGGCGCCCCCGGCTGGCTCGCGAAGTAGATGACAAGGCCATCCCCCATGAACTGGACCTGATCCGCACCGCTGTGCATCTGAGCAAGGGGTGTTATAAGGGCCAGGAGACTGTTGCACGGGTGCATAACCTGGGGCACCCGCCCCGCCGGTTGGTCTTCCTGCACCTGGATGGCACCGAGCACACACTGCCCACTCCCGGTGCGCAGGTGCTGGCGCCAACTGACGCGACAGACACCGCAGCGCTCGCCGGCGAGCGCCCGGTGGGTGTGGTGACCTCAGCGGCACGTCACCATGAAGCCGGCCCCATCGCTCTGGCCCTGGTCAAACGTAAGGTGGATCCCGCACAGCAGCTGGTGGTCCGCGATGTTCTCACTTCAGCTGGTGATGCAGAGCCGGCTGATGGTCCTGAGCCGGTTGCTGACGCAGAGCCGGTTGCTGATACCGGGGCCGAAACGCAGCAGCAGACCGTGTTCTACGCGGCTGCCCAGGAAGTCATCGTGCGCCCTGACGCAGGCCAGGCGGTTGGCCGCCCGCAGGGCAACTTCGTCCGCCGTCCGCGCTAACCGCTCCTGAACTGAGGGTACGCGCCGACGCCGGGGTATCGGGGCTGCTACTGCTCCGGAGACAACACCACGGTGGTCTGGGAGCCGGCCGGAACAAAGCTCAGCGATCGCGCCAGCCTGGCTGATCCCGGGGAGCTCAGTGCAGCCCGCCACTGCGGGATCAACCCCGCATCCAGAGCTTCCTGCACTGCAACCGACGCAATGCTGGCGGCGTATCCGCGCATGCGGTGCTGCGGATGCGTGAGGACGCCTATATGCCCGAGCATGTGATGCCACACCTCCCAGCCAGCCCCAGCCAGTGGAAGATGCCCCGAGAAGCCAGCGGCCGCGGCGTCGTTCCCGCTCTGTCCCTCCGCCTCGGCAGACGTGCCCCGGTGTACGCCAGGCTGCCCGTGCTGCTCAGTGACGAGGGTGGCTGCCCATTCAGCTTCACGAAGCCCAGAGAGGGCCACATCATCGGCGGGGGAGTGGGTCAGGAGAGCATCGAGGTGCTCGGACTCATGCGAGACCACCGTGCCCTCCGGATGCAGCGGCGCGAGGACGGTATAGGAGGCTTGATCTCCGTAGAGCAGCTCCGCCTGGCCCAACGAGCGGGCCGAGACATCATGTTGGCGGGCCACATCCAATAGTGTGCTCTCCTGCACCAGCTGCGCATCCGGGAGGCCGCGTGCGCGCGCCAGCAGCTCCGGCGGCCCGTAAAGGACGGTTCGGTCAAAGAGTCGCACCAGCATGAGGGCACCGGCGCCATCTTTACCGGCCTCGATGCGTGAACCGGCAGGGGCGGACTCGATCCGGTCATCCGCTAGCTTCAGCATCCGGGACCAGACCAGCTGGATGATGCTCTGGGTCTGCTCGGTAAGGTGCATCGTTATACGCTACCGCTTTGCGCGGCGTGGGCCCTGTGCCTTGCCGCTAGGCCTTACCCCTGAGCGGTACCGTTGTGCCCCAACTGCTGTGTCCTACCGCTGGGCCCCACCCTTTGTGACCCAGCACGGTGTGGTTCCCGTTTTACCATCCCAAATTCGCATTACCATGCCGTATCCGCCGATGGTAATGCGAAAAACGGATGGTAAAACGAAACTGGTGCCCCGCGCCGAGGCAGGACACCAGTTGTAGTTGATTGACGTTGCTTGAAGCCGCTTATAACGGCTGCACCCGTGACCGCCGGAGGCGAATCAGCGGCCGAAGAGAATCTTGGCCTCTTCATAGCGTTCAGCAGGAACAGTCTTGAGACCGTCCAGTGCCTCAGCAAGGTCCACCTTGATGATCTCAGTGCCACGCAGCGCGGCCATATGGCCCCAAGCGCCCTCGTGGACCAGATCCAGGGCCTTAATGCCAAAGCGGGTGGCCAGCACACGGTCATAACCGGTGGGGTTGCCGCCGCGCTGGATATGCCCCAGCGTGGTGTTCCGTGTCTCGATCCCGGTGCGCTCTTCGATCTGCGCGGTGATCCACTCACCGATCCCGCCCAGGCGGGGGCGGCCGTCGGCTTCCTGCCCCTTACCTGCCAGGGCCTCTTCAGCGCCTTCGGGGATGAAGCCCTCGGCGATGACGACCAGTGGGGACCGCCCACGCGAATGCACCTGCTCCACCCACTCGCAGACCTGGTCGATATCGACGCGCTGCTCCGGAATGAGAATCGCATGCGCACCGGCAGCCATGCCCGAGTGCAGCGCGATCCAGCCCACGTGACGCCCCATGACTTCGGCGACCATCGCTCGGTGGTGGGATTCACCGGTGGTGCGCAGCCGGTCCATGGCGTCGGTGGCGATAGAAATCGCGGTATCGAAGCCGAAGGTGTAGTCGGTGGCTTTGAGGTCGTTGTCGATGGTCTTGGGAACACCCACCACCGGGATGCCGTCATCGGCCAGCCGTTTGGCTCCGGCCAGAGTGCCTTCGCCGCCGATGGCGATCACGGCGTCGACGTCGTGACGTTTCAGCTGCTTGGCAATGTTCTCCGGCCCGCCCTTGGGGTGGTTATACGGGTGGGTGCGGGAGGTGCCCAGAATAGTGCCGCCTTCGCGTGCGATACCTCGCACATCGTGGCGGGTCAGCTCGGTGTAGTCGGCTTCGATGATGCCGCGCCAACCGGCTTTGAATCCTACGAATTCATCGCCGAAGCTCTTCACCCCGTGCAGCACGGCCGAGCGGATCACCGCGTTCAGGCCAGGGCAGTCACCGCCGGAAGTCAGCAGTCCGATGCGCATATACAGCTCATTCCCTTCAATCTCGCATTCACGAGCCTGACGTCATCGGCAGGGCATGTTCAATCTCTTAGTCTATGCACCTGCCGTTGATGTGGCGACCGCTAGGAGCGAACTCACACCGCAGCAGGGATAACTGCTTATTTGCTGCCCAGCAGTGCCCGGATGCGCTCGATGCCAGCCACCAGGTCCTCATCCCCCAGTGCGTAGGACAGTCGCAGGTATCCGCTGGGACCGAAGGCCTCACCAGGTACGACGGCGACCTTCGCCTTCTCCAGGATCAGCTCAGCCAGCTCCGCCGAGGTTGTGGGGGTTACCCCGTCATAGTCCTTATCCAGCGCCTGGCGCACATCCACATACGCGTAGAAGGCCCCTTCGGGAACCGGGCATTCGAAGCCGGCCACGCTGTTGAGTGCCTCGACCATGAGCTTGCGTCGGCGGTCGAAGGCCTCACGCATCTGCTCCACCGGCTCGATGGGTCCCGTGACGGCGGCCAGGGCGGCCAGCTGGGACACATTGGCCACATTGGAGGTGAGGTGGGTCTGCAAGGTGGTGGCCGCTTTGATGATGTCCGCCGGCCCTACCATCCATCCCACGCGCCAGCCGGTCATCGCGTAAGTCTTGGCAACACCGGAGAGGATCACCACCTGGTCCGCCAGCTCCGGAAGGGAAGCGATCGACGTGAAGGGCACGCCGTCGTAGGTCAGCTTTTCGTAGATCTCATCGGTGATGACCCAGAGGCCGTTCTGTGCCGCCCAACGACCGATCGCGTAAGTCTCCTCCGGGGAGTAGACCGCACCGGTGGGGTTCGACGGCGAGACGAACATCAGCACTTTGCTGCGCTCAGTCCGGGCCGCTTCCAGCTGCTCCACGGTGACCTTGAAGCCCTGTTCAGGACCGGCGAAAACCTCCACCGGAGTGCCTCCGGCGAGTTTGATGGCCTCCGGGTAGGTGGTCCAGTAGGGCGCGGGAAGGATGACCTCATCGCCGGGATCCACCAACGTCGCCAAGGACGCGTAGACAGCCTGTTTCCCGCCGTTGGTGACCAGTACTTGAGAGGCCTCGGCCTGGAAGCCGGAGTCCCGAGTGGTTTTCTCTGCCAGAGCCTGCCGAAGTGCCGGCAGCCCAGCGGCGGGGGTGTACTTGTGGTTCTTCGGATCCTTGGCTGCCTCGACGGCAGCCCCCACCACATGCTGCGGACTGGGGAAGTCCGGCTCCCCGGCGCCAAAACCGATGACGTCCTCGCCTGCCGCTTTCAGCGCCTTGGCCTTGGCATCCACCTTCATAGTGGCGGACTCGGCGATCGAGCCGATGCGGGCGGAAACTCGGGAGGCGGGGGAGGTCATGGAGGTCCTTTCTGGCCCTAAAACACTATGCCTTGCAATGATCTTGTCGCAGTGATCTGCTGCCCCCAACCCTACCGGTCACGCGGAGAGTGCCCCAGGGTACCTCCGGGCGTCTTACACACCGGACGCGCTCAAGGGTGAAGCGGCACCGGTTACTGGGATAGGTCGTCCTCGCGCTCAAGGATGACCTCCTCGGTAATCGGGAAGACCATCGGGTAGAGCACACCGGCAAGGGCCGCACCTGCTAATGGTGCCAGCAGGAACACCCACACCTGCCCCAGCGCCTCGGGGGAGAACCACGCCACTGCCAGAGACCGGGCGGGGTTGACTGAGGTATTGGAGATGGGGATGGACACTAGGTGAACAAGTGTCAGGGCCAGGCCGATGGCAATAGGTGCGAACCCCACCGGTGCCCTGCTGTCAGTAGATCCCAGAATGACCAGTAGGAACAGCAATGTCAGGACAAACTCGGCCAGTAGGACAGCGCCCATCGAGTATCCGAAGGGCGAGAGCTCGCCATAGCCGTTGAGCGCGAATCCGGATTCGCTGTTGCTGTAGCCCCCCGGCCTGCTGGGTGACCAGGGCGTAAATGACGAGGGCGGCCAGCGAGCCGCCGAGTGCAACTTCATGGGGGTCATAACCACGCCTGAGTCCGCATCTCTGCCCCTGCGGGCCAGCAATCGCCCCAGTGTCCATGGACCATCAGAAGGCCTACCCCATGAGGGCAGGTTTGGCATGACTCCACACTGGCGCGTAGACTGGAACACCGGTGTCTCCGGACACCTCTACTGAGCGTGCCCCACAAGGTGCGCTCGTAGGGCAGTGGCGCAATTGGTAGCGCAACGGTCTCCAAAACCGTAGGTTGCAGGTTCGAGTCCTGTCTGCCCTGCGTCTCTCCAGCCGAGAGGATCCGGCGAGACACACCAACTCATCGTCCCTACCAGAAGATGGAGTCCTCGTGTCACAGACGCCCGTGACTGATGTCCAGGGCCCTGCCGGCAGCGGCGACGGCCGCCGGGGACCGTTTGGCAAGGTGTGGCTGTTCCTCAAGCAGGTCATAGACGAGCTGCGCAAGGTCATCGTCCCGACCCGCTCCGAGCTGGTGAACTACACCCTAGTGGTCCTGGTCTTCGTGATCATCGTGATCCTGATCGTCACCGGTCTGGACTGGGTCTTCAGCCGTGCCGCAGACATCGTCTTCGGTGGCGGAATCTGAGCCGGACGACGACGCCGGCCACGTACCAACGCATACATACCAAGGAGAAACGTGTCTGATCAGGAACTGACGCAGGACGAGACAGTCGAGGCTGTCGAGACCCCTGCTGAGGAGGAGAAGACCTACGAGGAGCGCGTAGCTGAGCTGAAGTCCAAGCTGCGCCGCGACCTCGGCGACTGGTATGTGGTGCACACCTACGCGGGCTATGAAAAGCGCGTGAAGTCCAACCTGGAGACCCGTATCCAGACCCAGGACATGGAGGACTACATCTACGAGATCGACGTCCCCATGGAAGAGGTCGTCGAAATCAAGAACGCCCAGCGCAAGGTCGTGACTCGGGTGCGCATCCCCGGCTACGTGCTGGTGCGCATGGAGCTGACCGATGAGTCCTGGGGCGTTGTCCGCCACACCCCCGGTGTCACCGGCTTCGTGGGCAACGCTCACGACCCGCAGCCGCTGAGTACCGACGAGGTCTTCGAGATGCTGGCCGAGCACCGCCTGGGCAAGCCTGATGCTCAGAAGAAGGTGGACGTGGCCGACGGCGACGAGGCTTCTGCCCCGGCTCCGGCCCAGGAGGTCAAGGTGGACTTCGAGATTGGTGAGTCCGTGACCGTCACCGACGGGCCCTTCGCCACCCTGCCGGCGTCGATCTCTGAGATCCACGCCGACTCCCGCCAGCTGGTGGTGCTCGTCTCGATCTTCGAGCGCGAGACCCCAGTGACGCTGAACTTCAACCAGGTCGAAAAGATCTACTGAGGTCTTAACGCCATAACTTAAGCTTTCGCCGTCGGACTCTTGCTTTGGAGTCTGGCGACGATTCGATCATCTGCGCCACAGATGGTCACCCCTGATGCCCTCGCTCCTGAGGCCTCAGGAAATCGTGAAGAAAAGGACGCAAGAAACATGGCCCCGAAGAAGAAAGTCGCCGGCCTGATCAAGTTGCAGATCCAGGCTGGTGCCGCTAACCCGGCACCGCCTATCGGCCCTGCCCTCGGTCAGCACGGCGTGAACATCATGGAGTTCTGCAAGGCCTACAACGCCGCGACTGAGTCCCAGCGCGGCAATGTGGTGCCTGTGGAGATCACGGTCTACGAAGACCGCTCCTTCACCTTCGTCACCAAGACCCCGCCGGCTGCTGAGCTGATCAAAAAGGCCGCTGGTGTGCCCAAGGGCTCCGGTGTGCCGCACACCGACAAGGTCGGCAAGCTCACCCAGGCTCAGGTCGAGGAGATCGCTCAGACCAAGATGGAGGACCTCAACGCGAATGACATCGCAGCGGCCTCCCAGATCATCGCCGGTACCGCCCGTTCCATGGGCATCACCGTCGAAGGCTGATTTGAGCCTGCAGAAGAGGCGAGCTAGCTCGTGATCTTCAGGCGATGAAGCCCAGTAAGCGCCGAAGGCGTGGTGGGTGACATCAGCCGCATATGACAAATAACGTTTGATCCCTGCCAAGGGGTCAGTGGGAAGGGCCGAGCGCGGTCCGCGTACCACAACTGCTAAGGAGAAAACGCAGATGGCAAAGCGCAGCAAAGCATATAGGGCAGCCGCCGAGAAGATCGGTCAGGACAGCCTGTACACCCCGGTCGAGGCAGTTGCCCTGGCCAAGGAGACCAACCCGTCGAAGTCCGACGCCACTGTAGAGGTGGCATTGCGCCTCTCCGTGGATCCTCGCAAGGCAGACCAGATGGTGCGCGGCACCGTCAACCTGCCCCACGGCACCGGTAAGACTGCCCGCGTGGTGGTCTTCACCCAGGGTGACAACGTGGCCAAGGCTGAGGCCGCCGGCGCTGACTTTGTCGGCGGCGATGAGCTGATCGCCAAGGTCGCAGAGGGCTGGACTGACTTCGACGCGGCCGTGGCTTCCCCGGACATGATGGGCAAGGTTGGTCGCCTCGGTAAGATCCTGGGTCCCCGTAACCTGATGCCGAACCCCAAGACCGGCACCGTGACCCCCGATGTGGCTAAGGCCGTCACTGACATCAAGGGCGGCAAGATCGACTTCCGCGTCGACAAGCACTCCAACCTTCACTTCATCATCGGCAAGACCAGCTTCGAGGAGAAGCAGCTGGCCGAGAACTACGCCGCTGCTCTGGAAGAGATCCTGCGCCTGAAGCCCTCGGCTTCCAAGGGTCGCTACATCCAGAAGGCCACCGTATCCACCACCTTCGGCCCCGGTATTCCGGTTGACCCGAATGTGACCAAGGTGGTCGTCGGCGAATAAGGCCGCAAGAGTCTCACGACGACTCTGATTTCAGGAAGAGCCTCGTTCCCCTCAGGGGGAGCGGGGCTCTTCCTGTTCGCAACGGTGCCGGAGCTCAGGATTGGTCTTGGGTGCCTCAGGTGTGTATAGTTATTCACTGACCAAAGACCGCCGGTCGTTGTTGTCGTGTGGAAATCAGTTGGCTCTGAGTTTCACGGTCACCAGGACGAGTTCCTGGGGTGCGACACAACTGTAAAGACCCTCTGGGGCGACCTGCGCAGGTGCAACGAAAGCCGCTGAAGATCCTTCGAACAGATGATCTCTGGAAGAAGGAACTGTCTGTGAGCCCCGTGCGTCTGCGCATCGGGGCTTTTTTCTTGCCTGAAGGCAGAAGAAACTCCGCGCACCGAGACTGACCGGCCTGTGAATTCGGAAGGAGTGCCATGGCGAATCCTGAGAAGGCTGCCGCCGTCGAGGAGCTGAAGGAACTGTTCAGCAACTCGACTGCTGCCGTGCTCACGGAATACCGCGGCCTCTCCGTGGCCCAGCTGCAGAACCTGCGCCGGTCCGTGCGAGAGAACGCGAACTACGCCGTGGTGAAGAACACGCTGACCGAGATCGCAGCCAAGGAGCTCGGCATCGATGCCTTCGATGGCAAGATGTCTGGCCCCTCTGCGATTGCGTTCGTCCACGGCGATGCTGTGGATGTGGCTAAGGCCCTGCGTGACTTTGCCAAGGACAACCCCCAGCTCATCGTCAAGGGCGGCTACATGGATGGCCAGGCTCTGGACGAGGCTGGTGTGAAGAAGCTCGCGGATCTTGAATCCCGTGAGGTTCTGCTCGGCAAGCTGGCTGGTGCCTTCATCGGCGCGCAGTCCAAGGCTGCTGCTACTTTCCAGGCTCCGATCTCCAAGATCGTGCGCACTGCGGAAGCCCTGCGCGTCAAGCAGGAAGAAGCTGCCTGAGTCTCTGCCGAGACCCGACGGATCAACTCACCGGCGTAGTGGTGGGTCCCGTCACCTTCGACTGTACGCAGTCCGAGACAAACCAAGATCCGCGTGTGCCACACAGGGTCCAGACTGGCCCGGCACAACAGATATAAGAAGGAGCGCCACCCATGGCGAAGATGAGCAACGAAGAACTGATCGAGCAGTTCAAGGAGATGTCGCTGATCGAGCTCTCTGAGTTCGTGAAGCTGTTCGAGGAGACCTTCGACGTGACCGCAGCCGCTCCGGTTGCTGTTGCAGGTGCAGCCCCGGCTGCTGGCGGCGAGGCCGCTGCTGCTGAAGAGCAGACCGAGTTCGACGTCATCCTCGAGGCCGCTGGTGACAAGAAGATCGGCGTCATCAAGGAGGTGCGCGGCCTGACCTCCCTCGGTCTGAAGGAGGCCAAGGAGCTGGTCGACGGCGCACCGAAGGCCGTGCTCGAGGGCGTGGACAAGGATGCCGCTGAGAAGGCCAAGGAGGCCCTGGAGGGCGCCGGCGCCACCGTCACCCTGAAGTGACACTCATCGCATAGATAAAAGGACCCCCGGAGATTTTCTCCGGGGGTCCTTTTATGTGCTGTGCGTTCTAGATGCGCTGCCCAGGCTTGGGTTTCAGACCTGCTATCACAAGCGTCAGGCCTGCCAAGGTGCAGATCACCAATGCCACGGTGATGGGGTCAACACTGACTGAAAAGACCACCGAGGCGATGACCCACATCGCCAGCAACAGGCAGATGACCCCGAATACCATCGTCCCGGTGCGGATGCCGGGCTTCTCCCTGTCGGTAGTACGCGGATATACCGACGACGGTCCAACCGGGGTCGTTGGCCCGCTGGAGTACACGCTGCTGTGCTGCTGCATTTCTGCACGCTGCCACCAGCGGGGCTTCCGCTCTGGTTCCTTCCAGGTGAAGTCCATCTCTGACTGAGCCTTCAGGGACTCGGCAAGCAGCGCATCGACGTCCTTGGGTTCGCTCGGGCTGGGCATAGACGCGGTGGGCTGATGCCTGGTGCCCAGCGGGCATGTGGCGTCGTCGTTCGTTCTGTTATTCATCATCGGTCACCTCTTCCTGCCACTGCAGGTAGTTCTCATAATTGTCGTCCAACTCCAGTTCGCGCAGCCAGGACCGGTACTCAGGGTCCATGAATCCGGTGTCGTGGTACTCCTCGAGCTGCGGGTCCTGTTCGTCCTCGTCGTCCCAGTAGCTCTCGTCCCAGTTGCCCAGGACCTCCTGGTCATAGGTGCTGGCGTCGTAGATGGTGAGGTTGCCGAATGCCGAGTTCAAGTTGAGTTCGATGGTGTCCGTCGGCACGGTGGGTCCTTCATTGCCGAAGTCCACGTCAGGGGTTCCGAAGCCCGCCACGTTGTGCCAAAAGTCCCCGGCCCGGATCTCCATATTGCTGAGAGCATGAGCGTTCTTGGTCACCACATGCGTATTATCCGGAACGATGACTGTGGTGTTGGCGAAGGCCGAGTTGATCTCCACTGAGGTGCTGTATCCCCAGTCCGCATCCTGAGGATCCTCACCGGCCTCCTGAGCCATCTGCTCGCGCAGCTGCCGCAGATCCACAGTGGTGTTGGAGAACGCCGTGTTCACTGACTGGCTTTCGCTGTAGTAGTCGCCGAAGACGTAGTTGGCGCCGCGGCCATCGATGCCGGTGCTGTATCCGGAGAAGAGCACCATCATCAGCACCGTGAAAATCATCAACAGTCCGGTGCGGCCCTTCCGGCCTCGTAGCCCGGAGACAATATTGGCCAGCCCCAGCAAAGCCACCAGACCGGCCAGTGCCACCAGCACTGCAGTGGGGCTGGAAAGACCGACGCCCGCTCCGAACCAGGCAGCAGCTGCCAGCAGCGGAAGGGCCAGCAGCAGGATGCCTAAGGTCACCAGACGACGACGCCGGCGCGCCTCGCGCTCGCGAGGGTCCTCAGCAGGCTCCGGCGCTTCCGCGGGGGTGACCGGTGCGCTGTACCCTGCGGGTTTGCTGCGCGTTCCTGCAGCGGCTCCGGCGTAGCCACCTGCTGCAGGCCCCGTCGCTGAAGAGGTTGGATCACCGTGCTCGGCCGCCGAGCTGGCAGCGGCGCCAGCCGTCTCCTTGGGATACCAGGCGGGTTTGCCGTCGGGCCGCTGTGCGTTGCGTGCTGAGCCGTCGTCGTCCGCGGACGAGCCTGCTGACGACTCAGCGGGAGAAAAAGGGCGGGAGCCGGTCCCGGTGTGCCCGCGGCCTGCGTCTGGAGCGTCATAGGGGGAGGGGGCGTCGCTGTGTCGCCAGTTGCGGAAGACCAGATACACCACCCAAGCCACTACGCCCAGGATCATCAGGTTCAGCAGCACTGCGAAGGGGCCAGCAATGCTCACCGGAGTGAAGACATTGACCGCACCGATCAGGGTGAGAGCGGCCGCGCCCCACAGCCCGCTCGGGTACTCCCCGCGAAGCGCCTGCTGTGCGTGGATCCGACCGTGGGTATCCGGCAGGAATAACCACGCGAGACCGTAGATCAGTGCAGTGGGGGAGAAGAAGAGGATGAAGGCGACGACGCCGAGGCCGCGCACCAGGGCGGCGTCCCAGCCCAAGCGCTGGGCTGCCGCAGCGAACACACCCCCGGCCCAGCCGCCTTCGGGTCGGCTGATGCCTGTGGAGCGGATCCAGTTGAAGAGCTGATGCCCGGCCTCGGGTCGACCCGGACCGGGTTCGCCGTGCGGGGCGGAGGAGTATGCGTTGTCCATGCTTCAAGCTTGCCGCTGGAGATGCATTGTCCGCTATGCGGGTTCCCCCTGATTCACCCCTGATCTGCGGAGCTTGTGGCCCGGAATCTTGCCTCCAACGAGGGTTTGATAGCGGTGCCCGTGGCAGGATGGCCCTATGAACCCCGAGACTGCAGCATCGCCGCGTCCCGCCCTGGTGCGCCCGCCGCTGCGCCGTGCTGTCGGCACGCCGGTGGCCGGTGTGTGTCTTGGGCTTTCCCGGCATCTTGGATTTTCGGTCCCCGTGGTGCGTGTGGTGATGATTCTGCTAACCCTGGCCGGCGGTGTGGGGCTGCTGCTCTACTGCTGGCTCTGGATCTTTGTGCCAAGCGATCAGGAACCGGTCCCCGAGGCAGCTGCCCGGGGTCTCAGCGGTCCTGCAGTGCAGGGTGCAGAGGCTGCAAGTTCCTCCCATACTGCAGCGAATAGCGACGACGCCGCCTGGGAGAGTCGGGATCGGCAGGTTCGTGACAAACAGCTGCTGGATTCCTTGACCAGTTCCCCTGAGGTGCTGCTTGGGGGGCTGCTGCTGGGTGCGGGTGTGCTGCTGATGCTGCAGATGGTCGGGGTTGAGATCGACTTCCGGATGATTGTGCCTCCTGCGGTGCTGCTGATCGGCGTGCTGCTGGCATGGTCGCAGCTTGATCGCAGCACATCCGGGCAGGCGGCACGAGGTGAGAGCACGCGCGCCGGTGCGCTGTGGCAGGTGGTCGCAGGCGCATTTCTGGTGCTGATAGCGGTAGTGGTCATCGCGGCGGGCATGGTGTCCGGGGGAAATCTGATCCTGGGACTGGTGCTGGCCGCTATGCTGCTGGCCGGCCTGGCATTGGTGGTGGCGCCCTGGCTGATTCGGCTCTATCGCACCTCCAATCTCGAGCGAGCCCGTGCTGCGGCTGAGGCAGAACGCGCAGATATCGCGGCACATCTGCATGACTCAGTGCTGCAGACACTGGCCATGATTCAGAAGCAGAAAGCGGATCCGGCCGCCGTCGAACGTCTTGCCCGCAGCCAGGAGAGGCAGCTGCGCGCATGGCTGTACCGGCAGAATGCGGCCGACTCAGGGACGTTGAAAGATCAGCTGTTGGCAGTTGCCGCTGAGCTTGAAGAGGTGCATTCGGTGCCGGTGGAGGTGGTCGCTGTGGGCGATTCCCAGCGCAGTGATCATTCCGCTCTTGTGGCCGCAGCCCGGGAAGCCATCCTCAATGCCATCAAGCACGCTGGCCCGGCCTCGGTGTATATCGAGTCCAATGCGCGAGAGGATGCGGTCTTTGTTCGTGACAGGGGCGCAGGTTTTGATGTCGAGTCCATTGGAGAGGATCGGCTTGGCGTCCGGGAGTCGATTATCGGCCGGATGAAGCGAGCAGGCGGGCACGCACGGATCCGCTCCAGTGCTCGCGGCACAGAAGTGGAACTGTGCATCCCCGTAGATTCCCCCAGCACCCAGGAGAGCACCGCATGAGCACCCCAGCACCTGTTCGTCGTGTCGTGATTGTTGATGATCACGCAATTTTTCGCACCGGGCTGCGCGCTGAGCTTGCCGGTTGTGTTGATGTGGTGGCCGAGGCTCCCGACGTCGAATCTGCTGCCGCGGTGATCCGCCAGCAGGTTCCTGAAGTGGTGCTTCTTGATGTGCATTTGCCCGGTGGCACCGGCGGGGGCGGGGCTGAAGTGGTCAAGCTGTGCCGGGACCTTCTGGAGGAAGTGAAGTTCCTGGCCATCAGCGTTTCTGACCAGGCCGAAGACGTCGTCTCGGTGATCCGAGCTGGCGCCAGAGGCTACGTCACCAAGACCATCAGTGCCGCAGAGCTCGTGGAGGCAGTGGAATCCGTGGCCTCCGGGGATGCGGTGTTCTCGCCTCGACTGGCGGGTTTTGTGCTGGATGCCTTTGGCACCTCCGGTGTGGTGGAGGACGTCCGCGATGAAGAGCTGGACAGACTCTCAGCACGTGAGGTGGAAGTCATGCGGCTGATCGCCCGGGGTTACACCTACCGGGAGATTGCCTCAGACCTGTTCATCTCCATTAAGACCGTGGAAACCCACGTCTCCAAGGTGCTCCGCAAACTGCAGCTGTCCAGCCGACATGAGCTGACCCGCTGGGCCGAACAGCGTCGCATCGTCTGAGCGCCCACGGTGACGGCAGCTCGTCGCCATCGCGCATAGGAGTTTGACCGAAGCACTGTGTAACTGGTTGCCCAGAATTCACCTGTTTGTCACGTTTTGCTTAGGTCCATGTCATGGAGACTGCGCACACTCTGACTTGTGCGGGAGCGTTCCCGCACTTTCGCTCCTGAGATCCCATGACACAGAAAGATGCGCAAATGACACTCCCCTTGATGTCCCGTCGGGCACGCAACGGACTTGCGGCAGCCGGCGTGCTCGGCCTGTTGGCTCTGACCGCTTGTGGCGGCGACGCCAACGAATCCGCGGAGGCTTCCGCAGATGATGTCCAGGCAAACGGCTCTACTCTTGTGGTCTACACCAACTCCGATTCCCACACCAACGCCGAGGGACAGCAGTCAGCCGACTGGCTCACCGAGCGTGCTGCCGAGGAAGGCTTCGAGATCGAAGTTGTCGGCATTGGGGGCGGCGATCTCACCAACCGTCTCATCGCTGAGGCGGGTAATCCCGTGGCGGACGTGGTATTCGGTTTGAACCACGTCTTCTTCTCGCAGCTGGTAGCAGCTGAGGCCATCGCGCCGTATACCCCTGAATGGGCACAGGACGTATCTGATCCTGCATTGGGCGATCCTTCGGGCGAAGGCTACTTCCATCCAATCGTCCAGCAGGGCATTCCCCTGGTGTACAACCTCGATGCGGTCAGCCCTGAAGAAGCTCCTTCCGACTGGACTGACCTGTGGAGCGACGAACAGTGGCACGGACGCTACGAGAGCGTCATCGACCTCGGCGGCGCGACTACCCAAATGGTGTTCTCCGGCATTCTCACCCGCTATCAGGATCCGGAAGGGGAGCTCGGCATCTCTGATGAGGGATGGGAGCAGGTCGAGTTGTATTTCGAACACGGCAACAGTGCCGTTCCAGAGACTGATGCTTGGGTTCGCCTGGCCGATAGGGAAGTCGACATGGCGCAGCAGCCCGGCACCTCATCCATCTTCAATCGAGAAGACCAGTACGGTATCGAAGTCGGCATGATGGAACCTGAGATCGGTATTCCCTTCGCCGTGGAGCAGGTTGCGGTGGTGAACGGCACCGATCAGGAAGATCAGGCACAGGAATTCGTCGACTGGTTCGGAAGTGCTGAGATCCAGGCGGAGTGGAGCGAGAACTTCGGCTCGATGCCAGCCATCCAGGGTGCTATCGATCAGGCCGATGAGCAGATCGTAGAGCTTCACGAGAATCTGCAGATCCAGGACATCGATTGGGAATTTGTCGCTGAGAACCTGCCCGCGTGGATCGAGAAGATCGAGCTCGAGTACATCCCGTGATCCGCTACGAGAACGTCGGAGTCCAGTTCGGGGACTTCACCGCAATCCCAGATCTGAGTCTGGAGGTGGCCAAGGGGGAGTTCTTCACCCTTCTCGGCCCCTCAGGGTGCGGCAAGACCACTGCTCTGCGCACCCTGGCAGGTTTCGTCACCCCCACCCGCGGGGATGTCTACGTGGACAACAAGCGCGTTACCCACCTGCCCAGTGACAAGCGCCAGGTGGGGATGGTGTTTCAGAACTACGCCTTGTTCCCCTCGATGAACGTGTGGGAGAACATCGCCTTCGGCCTGAAGCTTCGCAAGCACAACAGAAGCGAACGCCAGAAACTCGTAGCCGATGTCGCCCGCAGGGTAGACCTCACCGAGGAGCAGCTGGAGAAGAACCCCGCCGAGCTTTCCGGCGGCCAGCAACAGCGCGTGGCCATCGCTCGGGCGCTGGTTCTGCAGCCGAAGATACTGCTGCTGGATGAACCGCTGTCCAACCTCGACGCTAAACTGCGTCATCAACTGCGGGCCCAGCTGAAAGAGCTGCAGTCAGAGTTCGGCATCACTACCGTGTACGTCACCCATGATCAGGACGAGGCACTCACGATGTCGGACCGCATCGCAGTGTTCAACCGTGGCCGTGTGGAGCAAGTCGGTGCGCCTCGCGAAATCTACGATAGCTCCGCTACAGAGTTCGTCTGCACCTTCATCGGCGCTGCTACGTCACTCAGCGCTGAACTAACCCCCGTGCTGGGGCTGCGTCCTGGGCTATCCAGCTATCTTCGGCTGGAGAAGGCGCTGCTAGAGACCGAAGGGTCTCCGCTGCCGGTCGGATATGCACGATTCACCGGCACTGTGCTGGCACAGGCGTATCACGGCACGCACACCATCTACACCGTGGAAGTTCTCGGAACCGAGTTGAAGATCCTCCAACGAGAGGACGGGGCGGCACGTCCTGAACCAGGGCAGACGGTGGAGGTAGGCATCCACCCCAGGCACGTGCTCAGCTATGCGATATCCGATGATCACGGTCAGGACGCTGCAGCTCACGCGGTAAGAACCACTTCGGCAGGGGCGTGAGTATGAAGTCCACCGTGAAGCAGATGCTTAAGTCTCCCTTCGCAGTCGTCAGCTTGCTGATCCTGAGCTGGTTCGTCGTCGCGCTGCTCCTGTGGCCAAATATCAACCTACTGTTCGAGACGTTCTTCCCCGCCGGCGAATTCTCGGGCCGGGCCGTTGAGCGCATCCTGTCCTCGGAAAGAGCGATGCGTTCTCTATGGAACTCACTACTGCTGGCATTGGCCCTGGCCGTGTCCACCAACGTAGTCGGAGTTTTCATCGTGCTGGTGACTAAGTACTTCCACATCCGCGGTAGCCGGATCCTGTGGCTGGGGTACGCGACCACGCTCGTCTACGGCGGCATCGTAGTCGCCGCGGCCTACCGCTTCATCTATGGCAGCGACGGTATTGTCACCGAAGCCCTGCTGCAGATTCTTCCTGGAATGGACCCCGATTGGTTCCAAGGCTTCTTCGCTGTGCTGGTCGTCATGACTTTTGCGACGACGACCAATCACCTGCTGTTTCTCTCGTCGGCGATCGCCAAAGTAGACCAGCAGACTATTGAAGCAGCAAAGAACATGGGCGCAGGAGACTGGACCATTCTTCGCAGGGTGGTACTCCCCACGGTCAAGCCGATGATCTTCGCGATCACCATCCTCAGCTTCCTCACCGGGCTGGGGGCTCTGTCCGCCCCGATTGTCTTAGGCGGCCGAGACTTCCAAACGATCGCCCCGATGATCCTCTCCTTCGCGAGTTCACCACACTCACGGGATCTGGCTGCCCTCATGGCTCTGGTGCTAGGGATGGCGACAATCGCGGTGCTGGTATTCCTCACCCGTATGGAAGCAGGCGGCACCTACTTCTCCCTGTCCAAAGTGGCTACTCCACTGGATAAACAGAGAATCTCCAATCCAGTGGCGAACCTGGCCGTTCATGCAGGGGCCTATGCTCTCTTCCTCATCTACATCGCGCCCCCGGTCCTCATAGTTCTCTACTCGTTCGTGGACTCCTACAGCATCGAGACCAATGCTTTCGCAGTGGCCAATATGTCCTGGGAGAACTATCAGCGGGTCCTCACCCAGCCCAATGCGCTGCGTCCCTTCCTGGTCTCCATCACTTACAGCGCCCTGGCCTCGGCCATCGTCGGCGTCGGGCTGTTAGTCGTCGTGCGGATTCTGGTGAAGTACCGCAACGGAGTCTCGACAACATTTGAATACCTGCTGCATGTGCCGTGGTTGCTCCCCGGCGCGATGATCGCCCTGGGGCTTATCCTCAGTTTCGACACATCGAGTCCGTTGCTGTTCAATAACGCCCTCAGCGGCACCCCGGTCATTCTGCTGGTCGCCTATGTGATCATCAAGATCCCCTTCACTCTGCGTCTGATGAAGGCTGCCTTCGCCTCCATCAACCACTCTTTGGAGGAGGCTGCAGTGCTGATGGGCGCAGGGAACTGGACGATCTTCCGGAGAATCCTGCTGCCTGCGGTGCTGCCAGTGGCAGCTGCTGTTTTCGGATTGAACTTCATCTCTCTGGTGGATGACTACGACACCACCGTTTTCCTGGCGCATCCGCTCTATCAGCCGCTGGGTCCGGTCATTCACCAAAACACCCAATCCACGACAGACCTCAACGCTCGCGCCAACACCTTCGTCTACACAGTGCTGATCATGGTGATCTCCACGGCGGTCATGTGGTTGGTCTATGGAAGGACGACTACGCAACGGCGTCGTCGTCCACGGGGGCAGCGAGAAGCTCCTTCAGGAAGTGAACACGTTCCATCGGTGGCGCGCTTGGTCCATCAGCCGGTCCCCGGCGCGCAAGCCACCGGGTATGCACCTGCGGCCGCAGCTGCACCGGCAGGAGCGGAGCCGCGATCGTGATGCTGAACAAGTGCCTCGCAGCTAGTGCGGGTTTCCTGATTTTGGCTCATCGCGGCACCGTGTCTGGCCTGGTGGTGGAGAACACACCGCAGGCAGTGATAGCAGCTCTACGATCAGGCGCTGATGCCGTGGAGATCGATGTCATTCGGTCAGCGGACGGAGAGTTCTTCGCATTCCACGACGGCGCCGAGCAGCGGTTGCTCGGCACTGACCTCGATCTTCGCAGCTGTCCAGCCGAGGAGATCCGGGCACTGAGGTACATTCACGCCGATCGTGAGGCCAGCACTGCTCGGGTTGCCACCTTGGAGGAGATCCTCAGGGCGTTGCCGCCGTCAGGCGTGGTGAACCTCGATCGGTCCTGGGATTGGTGGACCGAGATGCTGCCGTATCTGGACAGGCAGAACGTGACAGATCACGTGCTACTGAAATGCTCGGCACATGACAACCGCGCCTTGAGTGTTCTTGCCGATCACCCGGAGCCGTATCAGCTGATGCCCATATGCCGTAGCGTCGCAGACCTGCACCGTGTGCTGGCGATTCCACAAATCAACACTGTCGCAGTCGAGCTGATTGCTGATAGCCCCGAGCACGAGCTCGCAGACCCCACTTTCATCGCTGAGCTTCGGGACCGGGGATTGATCGTCACCGCCAACGCCGAAATGCTCACCGATGGGATTCCCCTGTTTGCCGGGTACGACGATGAAACGTCCCTCTTTGTCGATCCCGAGGAAGGCTGGGGACATCTGGTTGATCTGGGCATTACGATGATTCAGACCGACTGGCCCTGGCTATTAGCCGACTACCGGCGACGACGCCTGGAGCGTGCTGCGTGAGACCTGACACAGACCCCAGCACGCCGCCCACTATTGATGATGTCGCCCATGCCGCAGGCGTCTCAAAATCTACCGTCTCCCGAGCGTTGCTGGGGAGGGGACGAGTCTCGGAGGGCACTCAGGCCAAGGTCCGCCAAGCTGCCCTGAGACTGGGCTATGTGCCTAATGTGATGGCTGCAGGACTGGCGCATCAGACATCCACCACAATTGGGCTGATGCTCAGGGATGCTTCGAACCCGGCCTACGGTCTGCTGTTCACCCGGTTGCATCAGGAAGCCCGGAATGCGGGGTTGCACCTGGTCTCCACCACTATCAGCTCCGACCCCACGGATCCCGGTCCGGAACAGATCACCAGCCTGCATTGGCTTGTGGGCTTGCGTGTTTCCGGACTGATCGTCTCCACCGGCGGGGTCAGTAGCGAAGAACTCGAACCTTTTCACGCTCGCCTTCCCATCCTTCGCGCCGGCCGCCCGGAGTCCAGCTCCTATTTGCATGCGGTCTCCTATGACGAGGTCCGCGCAGGGACTGAGATCGCCGAACTCGTGGCAACTGCCGGCCACCGTGCAGCTGCTGTGCTTCAGTCGCCTGCGCAGTTGTCCTATCCCGAATTCGTGCGCGCAGATGCAATGGCTCGTGCCCTACGTGCCCGCGGAGTTCATGTCCATGAGATCCCGCTCGGGCAGCAGAATGACGACGCCGTCGCCCACGCCCTGGATCTGGTCCGCAGTGGTGAAGTCACCGCCGTGCTGTGTCCCAACGACCTGAGGCAGCTAGAGGTCATGAGGACCTTCAGCGCCGCGGGTCTTCACGCTCCAGAGGATTACTCCGTCACCGGGTGCGACGGGG
Organism: Nesterenkonia massiliensis; assembly: GCF_000455245.1. Classification (GTDB taxonomy): domain Bacteria; phylum Actinomycetota; class Actinomycetes; order Actinomycetales; family Micrococcaceae; genus Nesterenkonia; species Nesterenkonia rhizosphaerae. Next base: position 126,241 of record NZ_HG005166.1, read on the forward strand.
TCCTGCCCGGCATTGACCTCATGGGACTCTCCACCTACCGCATCGGGGTGGAGAAGCTGGCCGAACGCACGGTGGCTCAGCTTCAGAGCCTGCTGCAGAAGCGCCCTGCTGCCCAGGATCCTTCAGCCGCGCCCGTTGGCAGTGACATGCAAGGCCATGCCGCCCCAGGGGTGGCAGAGGCAGGCCAGTCAGTTGTGCGTGAGTTGATTCCGGGCACGCTGGTTCCCGGGCGTACCGTCGGCGCACCCCGCCGAGCATCATCGAAAGGCTAGGATGAACCGTTTTCCCGAACAGCAGAGTTCCGCACTGCCCGACCCTGGTCAGTCTGAACAGTCGACCACGATGGTCCCTGTCGAACTTCCCCGACTGCGCGCCGCCGAATACCCGCGTCCGCGGCATTTCATAGTGCATATCTCCGATACTCACTTCGTGCGACCGGGTGAGCTGCTCTCCGGAACTGGCGACCCGCGGGCCCGGTTGAGGCAGCTGGTGACTTCTCTGGTGGACAGTGGCGTCCAACCGGAGGCAATCATCATCACCGGCGACCTCGCTGACCTTGGGGAGCCTGAAGCCTACCGGGACTTACGATCGGTGCTGGAGCCTGCGGCGAGGAGGTTGGGGGCCGAGTTGATCTGGGTGATGGGCAACCACGATCATCGCGAAGCCATGTATGAGCATCTCCTCGACGAAGCACCCTCGGGTGCGCCCTATGACCGGGTGGTCATGATCGGCGGGCTGCGCATTGTGGTCCTGGACAGCACGGTGCCGGGCTACGCTCACGGTGAGATCACCGACGAACAGCTGCAGTGGCTCACACAGGTACTAGCGGAACCGTCACCTGAAGGCACCATCCTGGCGCTGCACCATCCGCCGGTTCCCTGCGTGCAGGACTTGGCCATCACCGTCGAACTGCGCGATCAGCAACGGTTGGCGACAGTGCTCCGGGGTTCGGATGTTCGCGCCATTCTCGGCGGACACTTGCACTACTCCACCTCTGCGACCTTTGCGGGAATACCGGTCTCGGTGGCAGCCGCCACCTGCTACACGCAGGACTTGTTCACGCCGGGACGTGGAACACGTGGGCGCGATGCCGCACAGGCAGTTCATCTAGTCCACGTTTACGACCACACGATCATGCACTCTGTGGCACCCGTCGCCGGAGGGGTGACGGTCGGGAGGCACGTTGACGCTGTAGAGACTGCCCGAATTCTGGCAGCGGAAGGGCTGTACATTCCAGACTGCGTCTGAGGAAGGCCCTCCCTATTCAGCGGGCCAGCCAGGCTCGACCCTATTCAGCGGGCCAGCCAGGCTCGACGGGAACCGGAGGCGTTCGGCGTCATCCATTGCGTGGGGCAGCGGTGGAGGCCCGGACCTCCAGGGACGGCGCAATGGTGATGTGCCGATCCTCTATCCGGCCGCCGATCCTCTCCAGCAGCATCTCCAAAGCCATCCGCCCCATCTCAGTGCGAGGTTGATCCACGCTGGTCAGCTGCGGGCGGAGCATTCTGCACACGCTGGAATTGTCATAGCCGACCACGCTGAGCTGCTCGGGGATACGCAATCCAGCATCCAGACAGGCCCCTACGAGGTCAGCGGCGATCCTGTCGTTCTGGGTAAACACCGCCGTGGGGGCTGAAGCCTCTTCCTGGAGCTGGAAGATGAGGTACTTGATAGCGGCGTCGAGATGCTCAGGTCCTTCGATCTGCGGCTCTATACCGGGCAGCAGGTTCCGCACGATCTCGGAGAAAGCCTGCCTGCGGTGCATCGCAGCCGGACGAGAGGAACCCGTCAGATGGGCAATGCGGGTATGCCCCAGGCTCACCAGATGCTCCACGGCGAGCTTCGCACCGAGCTCATCGTGGTTGGCTACGGTGTCGATTCCGCTGACCCGCTCAGGCAAGCGGCCTACCACGACCAGCGGCACCCGTCTGCCGATTCGCTCTAGGGACTGGGGAGGCACCCAGGAGGACACAATCACCACGCCTTCCACACCCAAGGCCAGGAGCGAAGCCAGCTCCGCCTGCATGCGGTGAGGATCGCGGCGTCCGTGGGCGATCACTAGGCGCAGGTCATTCTCCACGGCGGTGTCTTCGACGCCGAAGGTGAGGTCGCGGTGGTAGCTATTGCCCAGATCTTGCAGCAGCACCCCCACCAGCCCGGTGCGTCCCTGCACCAGGGAACGGGCCCACACATTGGACCGGTAGCCCAGCTCCTGAGCCACCGAGAGGATGTGCTCGCGGGTAGCTTCTGAGACCCCGCGCTGATTGCGAATGGCCAGGGAGACCGCTGACTTCGATACCCCCGCAGCCAGGGCCACATCATGGATCGTGGGCGCTCGGCCAGAGCGACGGCGGGCAGGCACCTTTTCAGGGGCAGAGCGGAGTCCAGTCATCGTGGGGTGAACCTCTTAGTAAGAAAAGCGAGCGATTCAGGTTCAGCGTATGGCGGCTGAAGTGCGCGCGGGCCCGAAACTGGCGCGTTCCAGCGAATTGTCGTGGAACGTTCCAGAGCTGTTTACCTTCGGTACTCCAACGCGTCACCGGGTGTTCGTACTTTCGGACACCGGGCCTTGCTGAAACGTTCCAGCTCCTTAAGGCGTTCAGCCCCGCGAATCACATTCCACCGAGAGGATCCTCATGACGCTCACCTCCCTGCCTGCTGCTCTGCGCAGGACTCCCCGTGCCCTGCTGCTGGACTTCGGGGGAGTGATCATCCTGACGGCAAAGCGTCCCGAGGGTCGCCGCGAGTTCGCGCAGGCCCTGTCCCGTCGGCTCGAAGAGGCCGGGGCACCAGTGGCTGCCGAACGGCTGGAGCAGTGCCTGGCCGCCGGTGCGGCGGGGCTGAAGCACTGGAAGCACTCCTCCTCGCGGCGCCGGGAACCCCGTGAGCTCACCGTGGCAGAGATCATCGGCGACTTCTACTTCAGCGACCTGGAGGATCCGGCCCGGGCGCTGCTGACCGGCTGGGGTGCCGAGCTGCTGGATGAGATGTCCACTGCGCTGACTGACCACAACCTGCGCGACGGCGTGCCGGAGCTCATCAGCTACGCGCAGCAGAACGGCATTGCCTTAGGCATCGTCTCCAATGCGCACTCCGGACGCAGCCACCGCCGACTGTTGACCGCGCTGGGGCTCGACGGCGTGTTCGGGACTCAGATCTATTCGGATGAGGCCGGAATTCGCAAGCCGCACCCAGACATGCTGGGTCGGGCTGCCCGTGGGCTCGGGGTCGACCTCAAAGACGCCTGGTATGTGGGCGACACTATGGACCGCGATCTGGTGGCCGGCCGACGCGCCGGTGTGGGAGCGGTGATCCTCACGCGTTCTCAGCACACCGATAACCCGCCGTTCCCCATTGACGATACGGCCGAGGCCGTCGTCGACAACCCCGCCGAGCTCCTCCAGCTGCTGCAGGCCACTGAGCCGGCGGAAGTCCTCGCGGCTGAATCTGACCCCGCAGTGGATCAGGATGACGCCGCCGGGACTGCTGCCAGCTCCGGTGCCGTGCCGGTGCGAGCCCTGCTGCTGGACCACGGCGGGGTCATTTCCGATACCGTCAAGCCGCAGCAGCCCTTCGCAGAAGCCGCCGAGGCAGTTGAGCAGGCGCTGCTGCGCGCCGGATGCCCCGTGGCGGAAGGCCGCGGGCTGGAGATCATTGAGGCTGCACATCAGCGGTACAAGGAATATAAAGACGCGCAGGAAGCACAGGGCACCTACAAGGAAGTGACCCCGCGGCTTTACTGGGGCGAGTTCACCAAGGAGTCAGTGACCCCGCAGCAGACCGAGGTGCTGCTCGCCGAGGCCGAGTCGCTGCAGATGTCGCTCTACCGCTCCAAATCTCATAAGCGCGAGCGCGAAGGCATCCGGGATCTCCTGCTGCACTGCAAAGAGGCTGGCATCCCGGTGATCATCGTCTCCAACACCATCTGCGGCCGCGGGGTTCGCAGCATCATCGCCGGCTACGGGCTGGATCACCTGGTGGCCGGCTGGGTCTGCTCCGATGAACTCGGGCTTAAGAAACCCCACCCGGACATCTTCCGCTACGCCCTGCGCATGGCCTCAGTGGCCCCCGAAGAGGCCGTGATGGTGGGCGATAAGCCCTTTAACGACGCCATGGGGGCTCAGCAGGTGGGGATCGGTCGCCGCATCCTTACCCGCGGCGGTTCCGGCACTGACGCAGAGCTGCAGCAGGCGCTGGAGACCGGATGGGCTACCTCAGTTGTGGATCATCCCGGGCAGATCCTGGCACTGCTGAACTGAGCGCCGTCGATCACTGGAACGATCCAGTGAATTCCGCAGAATTCTTCCCCGTAAGTCACCAGAGAGTTCACCGAGAGATTACTTAGCGTCCCTAGCGTGACAACTGGAGCGATCCAGAAGCCCTTGGGGCTGTTCGTTCACCACTGGCACACCACACTTGAGAGGCATCACTATGCGATATGCAGCATCGGCAGCCACAGCGCTGACGGTCGCGGCACTGGCGCTGACATCCTGCGGGGCAACCGCCCCGGCAGCGTCAGAGCCCACCGAGGACAACAGCAGCACCGGCCATATCGACACCGGCATGGCCAACGGATCACCAGCCCTGGCAGACCAGCTCACCGCCCCCACTGCAGAGTCCCCGCAGCTCGCCGAGCGTGTCGAGGCCGGGGAGCTCCCCGAGCTGCAGGACCGTATGCCGGCCGAGGCGGTGACCCTGATCGGCAAGGATGGTGTGGGCCAGTACGGCGGCGAGCTGCAGATGGCCATGAACGGCAACGACGATGACTCTCTCATCCGCCGTTACGCTGCCTATGAGCCCATGGTGCGCTGGGATGGTGACTGGTCTTCGGAGCTGACCCCCGGTGTGGCACGGCAGTGGGAGGTCTCTGAAGACGCCACCACCTATACCTTCCACCTGCAGGAGGGCATCCGCTGGTCTGACGGTGAGCCCTTCACCTCTGATGACATTGTCTTCGGTTACCAGGATGTGCTCATGAATGAGGCCCTCACCCCGGGGCCCACTGAGTACCTCATGGACCCGGAAGGCAACTGGCCTGAGGTCACCGCCATTGATGAGCACACTGTGGAGCTGAAGTTCCAGGCCCCGCATGGCTTGTTCCTCATGCAGCTGGCCCGCGCAGAAGAGGATGGAAAGTTCCACCGCTTCCCACGCCACTACCTGGAGCAGTTCCACGCTGACTACAACTCTGATGCCGAGCAGATGGCCGAAGAGGAGGGTTACGAGGACTGGGCGGATATGTTCACCGCCAAGGGCTGGGTCACCCTGGGCACCGGTTTCGACTCCCGGTGGATGAACCCCGAGCTGCCCCAGCTCAACCCGTGGATCATCGAGAATCCCGCCTATGAGGGCACCCGCGTCACCGCAGTGCGCAACCCCTACTACTGGAAGGTTGATGAGGACGGCAACCAGCTGCCCTATATCGACCGCCTGGTCTTCGACGTCTTCGATTCCGCCGAAGTCATCGCCTTCCGCGCAGCAGCCGGAAACATCTCCTACCAGGACCGTCACTTCGATCACGACTTCCGCCCGCTGCTGGCGGAGTCCATGGACGAATATGACTTCAGCCTGATTGATGTCACCTCCACGGATATGAACACCCTGCTGTTCAACTTCAACCACATCCACCCGGATGAGCAGATGCGCGAAGTCTTCACCGACCTGAACTTCAAGGCTGGTCTGAGCCACGCGCTGAATCGCGACGAGATCATCGAGTTGGTCTACTTCGGCCAGGGGGAACCAGCACAGGCTGCCCCGCGTGAGGGCTCCCCGTACTACCACGAGGAACTCGCCACCCAGTACCTAGACTTCGATCTGGACCTGGCTGCTGAGTACCTCGACGAGGTGCTCCCCGATAAGGACGACGACGGCCGCCGCCTCGGCCCAGACGGCACACCATTCACCTTCGCTGTTGATGTGGCCACCGACCGTTCCGTAGAACATGCCCGCGTCCTGGAGCTTGCTCAGGGCCACTGGGCAGAGGTGGGCATCACCATGGAGATCCAGTCGATGGACCGTGACCTGCGTAATGAGCGTCGCGACGCCGGCGAATTCGATGTCTATGTCCGTGACGGCTCAGCCGGCCTGCAGGACGCCATCCTGCGTCCGCACTGGTATATGCCCTACGGCGACTCCGGTGCATACGCCTGGTCCTGGGGTTCGTACTACCTCGACGGCGAGGACGCCGGTGAAGCACCGCCGCAGGACTCCCCGGCATGGCGCCAGTGGGAAATCTACGACGAGATCCTGGTGACCGCTGACCAGGAACGCCAGGCGGAGCTCATGCACGAGCTGCTGGATGTCTCTGCTGAGGCGTTCTGGACTATCGGTGTCTCCACAAGCCCCAACCGGGCCGGCGTCGTCGCCAATGATCTGCGCAACGCACCGCATGAACTCTTCGAAGCCAGCGCTTACCAGAACCCCGGCCCTTCATACCCCGCACTGTGGTGGTGGGAGAACCCGGATGAGGCCGTGGCCGATGACGAGGAAGACGCCCAGGAGTACGTAGACGAGTACGAGGGCGAAGACCTGCCCGAGTAGTCCCGGCGCGAACTGACAGCTGCCGATTCATCACTGACACCATCCCCCGGAGGACCTGAGACGACGATGCTGACCTACATGATCCGCCGCATCGGCTGGTCGCTGCTGACCATATGGCTGATCTCGCTGGTCTGCTTCTTCATCATCCAGGCGCCTCCGGGGGACTTCGTCTCCGTCCTGATGGCCAATATGGAGATGGAAGGACGGCGTCTCAACGCGGAGCAGGTATCGGTGCTGCGTGAGAGATATGCGCTGGACCAACCCTGGTACGCCCAGTACTGGGCCTGGATCAGCGGCATTCTGCTGCGCGGTGACTTCGGGTACTCCTTCCGCTGGAACCGCCCGGCAACTGACGTGATCCTGGAGCACCTGCCATTTACGCTGCTCCTTGCCGGGGGCGCCCTGCTGCTGACCTGGATCATCGCCTTCGCCATCGGCATCTACACCGCCGTCAAGCGCTACTCCATCGGTGACTATTTCTTCACCTTTTTAGGGTTCATCGGACTCTCAGTGCCGAACTTCGTGCTGGCGCTGGTGTTCATGTACATCGCATTCAAGTACTTCGGCATGAGCGTCGGTGGGTTGTTCAGTCCGGACTATGTGGAGGCCGAATGGTCCCCTGCCAAGGCCCTGGATCTGATCAGGAACTTGATAGTGCCCGCACTGATCATCGCCACAGCAGGTACCGCCGGGCTGATACGTATTACCCGCGCCAATCTCGCCGATGAGCTCACCCAGCCCTATGTGGTGGCGGCCCGGGCTCGGGGCCAGCGCGAGAATGTGCTGCTGATGCGCTACCCGGTGCGAGCCGCTATGAACCCCTTCATCTCCACGGTGGGGTACGCGATCCCCTCGGTGATCTCCGGTGAGGTCATCGTCTCTTCGGTGCTCTCTCTGCCTACCACCGGCCCGGTGCTGCTGGGGGCGCTGCGCAATCAGGACATGTACCTGGCCGGCAGCTTCCTACTGATCTTGGGGGTCTTGACCGTTATCGGCACCGTCATTTCTGACCTGGTCCTGGCATGGGCCGATCCGCGAGTCCGCCGACAGCATTCAGGAGCCGCGCAGTGACCACCTTGGAAGGAACTATCCCCGAGCAGCCCAAGGACCAGGGCCCCAGCTCAGCCGAACCAGCCGACGACGGCAAGCGCTCCTCGCGGTCCCTGATCTGGCGGCGCTTTAAGCGCCACAAGCTGGCCGTGGTCTCGCTGTGGATCATTATCGCCGTCTATCTCATTGCGATTTTCGCCGATGTCCTAGCACCGCGTCCGGCGGCCCATTACAACCCTGACTATCCCTATGCTCCGCCGCAGTCCATCACTGTCACTGATCCCGGAGACGGACGCGGCCTCGGCCTCTACGTCCACGGATACACCCAAGAGTTCGACGAGGTCTCCTGGAATCGGTACTACACCGAGAATCCTGATGAACTGCATAAACTCGGGTTCTTCGTCCCCTCCGGTCACGAATACCGGTTCTTGGGCCTTTTCGAGACTGACCGCAAAGTCTTTGCACCCCTTGAGCCCGATGCTCCGTTCTACCTCTTCGGGGCCGATGCCAATGGCCGGGATATCTTCTCCCGGGCCATCTACGGCACCCAGATCTCCATGTCCATCGGACTCATCGGTGTAGTCCTCTCCCTGATCATCGGCATCACTCTGGGTGCCCTGGCCGGATTCTTCAGGGGGCCCATTGATGCGGTGATCCAGCGGATCACCGAAGTCTTCATGTCTCTGCCCACTCTTCCGCTGTGGATGGCATTGGCGGCAGCCCTGCCTCGTGATTGGGGGCCGCTGACCATCTACTTCGCCATTACCGTGCTGCTGTCGCTGATCGGTTGGACCTCACTGTCCAGGGAGGTCCGAGGCAGAGTCCTCACCCTGCGCAGCGAGGACTATGTGGTGGCCGCCCGACTGGATGGAGCCAGCAGAGCCAGGGTCATCCGGCGGCATATCCTGCCCAGCCTGACCAGCCACATCATCGCCTCGGTCACCTTGGCTGTTCCTGCCATGATCCTTGCCGAGACCTCGCTGAGCTTCCTCGGGCTTGGGCTCCAACCGCCAATCGTCTCCTGGGGCGTGCTGCTCCAGGAAGCACAGAATATCCGCAGCGTCATCACGGCACCCTGGCTGCTGATCGTTCCCTCAGCAGCTGTGGTGATCTCCACCCTCGCCCTGAACTTCCTCGGCGATGGCCTTCGCGACGCTGCAGACCCGTATGAGGGAGCCAAGTGAGCACCCCGCACCATGAGAGCACCAGCCCAGGAGTCAATCCGATGACCGAACCGCTGCAGGGACACCCCGCAACGACGGCGACCACCGCCTTAGCCGAACCGGCACTGCTTCAGGTCAACGGACTTACCGTGGAGTTCCCTACGGATGAAGGACTGGTCACCGCGGTCCGCGGCGCCAACTTGGACATTGCCGCCGGGGAGATACACGCCCTTGTGGGCGAGTCGGGTTCTGGCAAATCGCAGACGGCACGGGCCGCGTTGGGACTGCTGGACCCGCCGGGGCGCATCGCCTCCGGACAGGTGCTCTTCAGCCAGTCCGACGGGCAGATCCTGGATCTTGCCGACCTCAAGGCACGCGGGCGGCGCATGCGGCATATCCGCGGTGGTGAGATCGGGATGATCTTCCAGGAGCCCGCCCGCAGCCTTTCACCCATGCACACAGTTGGTGCCCAGATTGCCGAAGCCATGCGGCTTCACCGCGGGTTGGACAAGAAAGCGGCCTGGGATGCCGCGGTGGAGGCGCTGCGCGATGTGCGCATTCCGCGGCCTGAACTACGCGCCAAGGCCTACCCCTTTGAACTCTCCGGCGGCATGCGGCAGCGGGCGATGATCGCTATCGCCCTCGCCGGCGAGCCCCGACTGCTGATTGCTGATGAGCCGACCACGGCCCTGGATGTCACCACGCAGGCGCAGATCCTCGGGCTGCTCAGAGATATCCAAGCTGAGCGTGAAATGGCCATTCTGTTCATCACCCATGACCTCGGAGTCGTTGCGGAGATGGCGGATCAGGTCTCGGTGATGCGCCGCGGGGAAGTGGTGGAATCTCAGCCGGTCTTCGACCTCTTCGCCAGGCCGCAGCACGCCTATACCCGGATGCTGCTCGAGGCCACTCCAGCTCTGCGCTCCACAACTGCCCGGGCCTCCACCCCTGAGGTCGGATCCACGCCGTCGTCGACCCTTGCCCACTCCTCCGCAGACCAGGAAGGCCCCGCTGCGCCGGAGCCGCTGATCCAGGTCCGGGATCTGACGCGCAGCTTTACCCTGAAGTCCGGACTGTTGGGCATGAAGCGCAATCAGCTCCACGCCGTCGACGGCGTGAGCTTCGATATCTTCCCGGGCGAGACCTTGGGCCTGGTGGGGGAGTCTGGATGCGGGAAGTCCACGCTGGCGAAGAGCCTGTTGCGCGTGGAGAAGCCGAATTCAGGTCAGATCCTGGAGAATCTCACCGATGCGGGGGAGAAGGCTGATGTGGCCACGGCGCCGGAGCGGATGCTGGGGGACTACCGGCAGCAGATGCGCATGGTGTTCCAGGATCCCTTCGCCTCGCTGAATCCCCGGATGACCGTGCATGACATCCTCAGCGAACCGCTGCGGTATCAGCGCGGAGCGGTGTCACAGAAGGTTGATCGCCGTCAGTTGGTGGAACTGTTGGAGTTGGTGGGCCTGGAGCCTGAGCATCTGGAGCGCTACCCGCATGCCTTCTCCGGAGGTCAGCGCCAGCGCATCGGCATTGCCCGCGCCATCGCTACAGATCCGCAGGTCCTTGTTGCTGATGAAGCAGTCTCGGCGCTGGATGTCTCGGTCCGGGCCCAGATCCTCGACCTGCTTGCCAGGCTGCAGGAACAGCGGGGACTGAGCTACCTGTTCATCTCCCATGATCTCTCCACCGTTGAACATCTGGCAGACCGGGTGGCGGTGATGTACTTGGGACGTCTGGTGGAAACCGCACCGACAGCGGCACTGTTCTCCCGCCCGCGGCACCCCTACACCGAAACTCTCCTCTCCGCGGTTCCGATCCCTGATCCGGTGCGGCAGCGGGCTCGCGCCAAGGTGGAGATCTCCGGGGAGCTGCCCGATCCGGCCCAGCGGCCCAGCGGCTGTCCCTTCCGGAACCGCTGCCGATTCGCCCAGGACATCTGTGCCGAAAAGACACCTGAGCTTCGCTCCCTGGATGGGGGCCGACAAGCGGCGTGTCACTTTGCCGAGGAGCTTGAACTTGCCGGCGTGGCGCGGTGAGCAACGTCGTCGTGCTTAGTGCTAATGTGTGGTGCGCGCCCGTTCTTTAGGGCCCATTTGCCGTGCACTTGCGCGTGCCCTCTTCTTTCCTATATCCTGTAACTTCGCGTCGTCTCCATTTGTCATGCCTTCATATAGCGGTGGGCATCTCTCTGTGACGCTAAGACACGGAATACGACAGGTCTGTGGAAGGATCCCTCTTGGTCGCCTCGAGCACCTCAAATCAAACCGCTGCCTCGGCCCGTACCGCTGAATACGCTGGCCGACTCTCATTCGCAAAGATCCACGAACCCCTCGATGTCCCGGAGCTCCTGGCTCTGCAGATCGAGTCCTTTGACCGGCTGGTCGGCAATGAGCGCTGGGCCGCTCGTGTCGAAGACGCCCGTCAGAAGGGCATCAAGGGAGTCTCCGACACCTCGGGTCTGGCTGACATCTTCGAGGAGATGTCCCCGATCGAAGACTTCCAGGGCACCATGTCCCTGAGCTTCTCCGATCCGGAGTTCGCTGACCCCAAGATGACGGTGGAGGAGTGCAAAGACCACGACACCACCTACTCGGCCCGCTGTACGTCAAGGCCGAGTTCATGAACCACAACACCGGTGAGATCAAGCAGCAGACCGTGTTCATGGGCGACTTCCCGCTCATGACCGATCGCGGCACGTTCATCATCAACGGCACCGAGCGTGTGGTCGTCTCCCAGCTGGTCCGCTCCCCGGGCGCTTACTTTGAGCGCTCCCAGGACAAGACCAGCGACAAGGACATCTACACCGCCAAAGTCATCCCCTCCCGCGGCGCGTGGTTTGAGCTGGAGATCGACAAGCGCGATCAGGTCGGTGTGCGTCTGGACCGTAAGCGCAAGCAGCCGGTCACCGTACTGCTGAAGGCGCTGGGCTGGACCGAGTCCCGCATTGTGGAGGAGTTCGGTGATTACGACTCCATCCGCGCCACCCTGGAGAAGGACACCTTCGAAGGCCAGGAAGACGCCCTGCTGGACATCTACCGCAAGCTGCGTCCGGGCGAGCCGCCGACTGTCGAGGCTGGCCGCTCCCTGCTGGAGTCCCTCTACTTCACCCTCAAGCGCTACGACCTGGCAAAGGTGGGCCGCTACAAGCTCAACCGCAAGCTGGGCGTGGACAAGGACTTCAGCGACGCTGACGCCTCGGTGCTCACTGAAGATGACATCGTGGCGATGATCCACTACCTGTGCGCTCTGCACGCTGGTGTCCCCACTATCAAGGGCATCCGCGACGGCGAAGAGGTGGAGCTGCCGGTCACCGTTGATGACATCGACCACTTCGGCAACCGTCGCATCCGCGCCGTCGGCGAGCTCATCGAGAACCAGGTCCGCACCGGCCTGTCCCGCATGGAGCGCGTTGTCCGCGAGCGGATGACCACCCAGGACGTTGAAGCGATCACCCCGCAGACGCTGATCAACATCCGCCCCGTGGTGGCCTCCATCAAGGAGTTCTTCGGCACCTCCCAGCTGTCCCAGTTCATGGACCAGAACAACCCGCTGGCGGGCCTGACCCACAAGCGTCGTCTGTCCGCACTGGGCCCCGGCGGTCTCTCCCGTGACCGCGCCGGCATGGAGGTCCGTGACGTTCACCCGTCGCACTACGGCCGTATGTGCCCCATCGAAACCCCTGAAGGCCCGAACATCGGTCTGATCGGCTCGCTGGCGACTTACGGACGCATCAACAACTTCGGCTTCATCGAGACCCCCTACCGCAAGGTCGTCGACGGCAAGGTCACCGACCAGATCGAGTACCTGACCGCTGATGATGAGCTGGTGGCCCAGATCGCCCAGGCCAACGCGCCGCTGAATGAGGACGGCTCCTTCGTTGAAGAAGCTGTGCTCTGCCGTGGCCGCGCTGACGCCTCCGGCGGTGAGCAGGGTGAGCCGGTTCTGGTGGCTCCTGCTGACATCGACTACATGGACGTCTCCCCGCGTCAGATGGTGTCTGTGGCAACCGCTCTGATTCCGTTCCTGGAGCACGACGACGCCAACCGCGCGCTCATGGGCGCCAACATGCAGCGCCAGGCTGTGCCGCTGCTGGAGTCCGAGTCCCCGCTGGTCGGTACCGGTATGGAGAAGTTCGTGGCGGTTGACGCCGGCGACTCCGTCACCGCTCAGAAGGCCGGTGTGGTCACCAGCGTCGCTGCTGATCTGGTCACCGTCCTCAACGACGACGGCACCCAGACGCACTACCCGATCATGAAGTTCCAGCGTTCCAACCAAGGCAACGCCTACAACCAGCGTGTGCGCGTGACCGAAGGCGACCGGGTCGAGTACCAGTCCATCATCGCCGACGGTCCCTCCACCGAGGCCGGCGAGCTGGCACTGGGCAAGAACCTGCTGGTGGCCTTCATGTCCTGGGAGGGTCACAACTTCGAGGACGCCATCATCCTGTCCCAGCGCCTGGTGCAGGACGATGTCCTGACCTCGATCCACATCGAGGAGCACGAGGTCGATGCCCGCGACACCAAGCTGGGCGCCGAGGAGATCACCCGGGACATCCCGAACGTCTCCGAGGAGATGCTTGCTCAGCTCGATGAGCGCGGCATCATCCACGTCGGTGCTGAGGTCGAGGCAGGAGATATCCTGGTCGGCCGCGTCACTCCCAAGGGCGAGACCGAGCTGACCCCCGAGGAGCGCCTGCTGCGCGCCATCTTCGGCGAGAAGTCCCGCGAAGTCCGCGACACCTCTCTGAAGGTGCCCCACGGCGAGTCCGGCACTGTCATCGGCGTGCGCGTGCTCGACGCTGAGGAAGGCCACGACCTTCCCCCGGGCGTCAACCAGGTGGTGCGTGTCTACGTGGCACAGAAGCGCAAGATCACCGACGGCGATAAGCTCGCCGGCCGTCACGGCAACAAGGGCGTCATCTCCAAGATCCTTCCGGTCGAGGACATGCCCTTCCTGCCCGACGGCACCCCGGTCGACGTCGTGCTCAACCCGATGGGCGTTCCGGGCCGTATGAACATCGGTCAGGTCATGGAGATCCACCTGGGCTGGGCCGCGAAGCAGGGCTGGAAGATCGAGGGTGAGCCGGAGTGGGTCAAGGACCTGCCGAACCTCCCGCGTGAGACCGGCCCCACCAAGGTCGCCACCCCGGTGTTCGACGGTGCCGAGCCTCGTGAGCTCACCGGCATTCTGGAGTCCATCAACCCCAACCGCGACGGCGACAAGATGGTTCAGCCCTCCGGTAAGGCGCAGCTCTTCGACGGACGCTCCGGCGAGCCGTTCCCAGAGCCGGTGTCCGTGGGCTACATGTACATCCTGAAGCTGCACCACCTGGTGGATGACAAGATCCACGCCCGCTCCACCGGCCCGTACTCCATGATCACCCAGCAGCCGCTGGGCGGTAAGGCGCAGTTCGGCGGCCAGCGCTTCGGTGAGATGGAAGTGTGGGCCCTGGAGGCCTACGGGTCCGCCTACACCCTGCAGGAGCTGTTGACCATCAAGTCCGATGACATTCACGGTCGTGTGAAGGTCTACGAGGCGATCGTCAAGGGCGAGGACATCCCCGAGCCGGGTGTGCCCGAGTCGTTCAAGGTTCTGATCAAGGAGATGCAGTCCCTCTGCCTGAACGTCGAGGTCCTCAACGATCAGGGTCACGCATTCGAGATGCGCGACGCTGACAGTGATGACTCCGGCTTCAGTGCGGCAGAGGAGCTCGGCATCGACCTTTCCCGCGCGGAGCCCAGCTCAGTCGAAGAGGTCTGATCCTCTCACCGTCCGGTCGTTTACGGGTCCGCGCTCGGAGCAGCAGCTCAAAGCGCGGACCCGGACCCGGACACTGACGCTCTAAAACGCTTACGAATCTTTGCAAGAGAAAAGAGAGATACGGACTATGTCCACTGAATCCTCATTCGACACGATGCGCATCGGGCTGGCCTCCACCGACGACATCTTGCGGTGGTCCCACGGCGAGGTGAAGAAGCCCGAGACCATCAACTACCGCACACTGAAGCCTGAGAAGGACGGCCTCTTCTGCGAGAAGATCTTCGGCCCCTCCCGGGACTGGGAATGCTACTGCGGTAAGTACAAGCGCGTGCGCTTCAAGGGCATCACCTGTGAGCGCTGCGGCGTTGAGGTGACCCGCTCCAAGGTGCGTCGCGAGCGTATGGGCCACATCGAGCTGGCCGCTCCTGTGACTCATATCTGGTACTTCAAGGGTGTGCCCTCCCGTCTGGGCTACCTGCTGGACCTGGCGCCGAAGGACCTGGAGAAGGTCATCTACTTCGCTGCCTACATGATCACCAATGTGGATGATGATCGCCGCCACCAGGACCTGCCGAACCTGCAGGCCGAGGTTGATCAGGAGATCCGTCACCTGCAGGATCAGCGCGACTCTGATATCGCGGCTGTGGCCAAGGAACTCGAGGACGGCCTGGCCGAGCTCGAGTCCGAGGGCGCCAAGGCTGCGGAGAAGAAGAAGTTCCGCGACGGCAAAGAGAAGCAGATGGCGCAGCTGCGCAAGCGCTCCGATGCCGAGATCGAACAGATCCAGAAGGTCTGGGACCGGTTCAAGAACCTGAAGGTCGCAGACCTCGAAGGCGACGAGACCCTGTTCCGTGAGATGCGCGCCAAGTACGGCGAGTACTTCGAGGGTTACATGGGTGCTGAGGCTATCCGCCGCCGCCTGGAGACCTTCGATATGGAGGCTGAGGCTGAGCGCCTGCGCGAGACCATTGCCACCGGCAAGGGCCAGCGCAAGACTCGTGCCCTGAAGCGCCTGAAGGTGCTCAACGCGTTCCTGGTCAACGGCCAGTCGCCCACCGGCATGGTGCTCGAGGCTGTCCCGGTGATCCCGCCGGAGATCCGCCCCATGGTGCAGCTCGACGGCGGCCGCTTTGCGACTTCGGATCTCAACGACCTCTACCGTCGTGTGATCAACCGCAACAATCGTCTCAAGCGCCTGCTGGATCTTGGTGCACCCGAGATCATCATCAACAACGAGAAGCGCATGCTGCAGGAGTCGGTTGACTCCCTGTTCGACAACGGCCGCCGCGGCCGTCCGGTCACCGGACCGGGCAACCGTCCGCTGAAGTCGCTGTCTGACATGCTCAAGGGCAAGCAGGGCCGCTTCCGTCAGAACCTGCTGGGTAAGCGCGTGGACTACTCGGGCCGTTCGGTCATCGTGGTGGGCCCGCAGCTGAAGCTGCACGAGTGCGGTCTGCCCAAGCAGATGGCGCTGGAGCTCTTCAAGCCCTTCGTGATGAAGCGCCTGGTGGACCTCAACCACGCCCAGAACATCAAGTCCGCCAAGCGGATGGTGGAGCGCCAGCGCTCCCAGGTGTGGGACGTGCTCGAAGAGGTCATCACCGAGCACCCGGTGCTGCTCAACCGTGCACCTACCCTGCACCGTCTGGGCATTCAGGCCTTCGAGCCGCAGCTGGTTGAGGGCAAGGCCCTGCAGCTGCACCCGCTGGTCTGTGCCGCGTTCAACGCTGACTTCGACGGCGACCAGATGGCAGTCCACCTGCCGCTGGGCCCCGAGGCTCAGGCTGAGGCACGCGTGCTGATGCTCTCCTCCAACAACATCCTCAAGCCCTCTGACGGCCGCCCTGTGGCACTGCCGACTCAGGACATGATCATCGGTCTGCACCACCTCACCACCGTCCGCGAGGACGCTGAGGGCGCCGGCCGCGTGTTCTCCACTGTCGGTGAGGCGCAGATGGCCTTCGATCTGAAGGCGCTGCACATCAACGCCCCGGTGAAGATCGCCGTCGAAGGCTTCGTGCCAGGTGATGAGGTTGCTGCACCGGAGGGCTGGGAGCCCGGTCAGCCTGCACTGATCGAGACCACCCTGGGCAAGGTGCTCTTCAACGAGCTGCTTCCTGCCGACTACCCGTGGCAGGACAAGCAGGCGGATAAGAAGCAGCTGGGCCAGATGATCAACGATCTCTCCGAGCGTTACTCGACCGTGGTGGTTGCCCAGACCCTGGATAACCTCAAGGACGCCGGCTTCTACTGGTCCACCCGTTCGGGCGTGACCGTGGCCATCTCCGATATCACCTCTGACTTCGACAAGGCAGAGATGATGGAGGGCTATGAGGCCCAGGTGGCCAAGGTCGAAGCCGACTACGGCATGGGCCTGATGGATCGCGATGAGCGCACCACTGAGCTGCAGGAGATCTGGAACAAGGCAACTGCCGAGATCCAGGAAGCCATGATCAACGGTCTGGACTCCCTGAACACCATTAACCGCATGGTCTCCTCCGGAGCTCGTGGTAACTGGCACCAGGTGCGTCAGATCGCTGGTATCCGTGGACTGGTGACGAACCCGAAGGGTGAGATCATCCCTCGCCCGATCAAGTCCTCCTACCGTGAGGGCCTGTCGGTTCTGGAGTACTTCATCGCGACCCACGGTGCCCGTAAGGGTCTGGCGGATACCGCGCTGAAGACTGCGAACTCCGGTTACCTGACCCGTCGTCTGGTGGATGTCTCCCAGGACGTGATCGTGCGAGACGAGGACTGCGGCACCACCCGCGGTCTCACTGTGCCGATCGCTCAGCCTGCGGGCTACAGCCACGACACTGAGGGAGAGCAGGACGTGCTGGTCAAGTCCGGCCGCAAGTACGTCACCGACCTGCTGGACGGCAACACCGAGACTGAGCTGCACAAGATGGTGGAGACTTCCGCCTACTCGCGCACTCTGGCTGAAGACGTGACCGACGCCGAGGGCAACGTGCTGGCTGAGGCCGGCTCCGAGGTGGGCGATGTGCTCATCCAGAAGCTGTACTCCGCCGGTGTGAAGACCATCAAGGTCCGTTCCGTGCTGACCTGTGAGTCCGCCGTCGGCACCTGTGCTGCCTGCTACGGCCGCTCGATGGCCGCCGGCCACCGGGTGGACGTGGGCGAGGCCGTGGGCATCATCGCTGCACAGTCCATCGGTGAGCCCGGTACTCAGCTGACCATGCGTACCTTCCACTCCGGTGGTGTGGCTTCGGCTGATGACATCACCCAGGGTCTGCCGCGTATCCAGGAGCTCTTCGAGGCTCGCACTC
Organism: Nesterenkonia massiliensis; assembly: GCF_000455245.1. Lineage (GTDB taxonomy): Bacteria > Actinomycetota > Actinomycetes > Actinomycetales > Micrococcaceae > Nesterenkonia > Nesterenkonia rhizosphaerae. The sequence goes on from NZ_HG005166.1 coordinate 144,041, forward strand.
CTAAGGGTGTGGCTCCGATCGCTGAGTCCTCCGGACGGCTGCGCTATGAGGAGGATGAGAAGCAGGCTCGCCTGGTGCTGACTCCCGATGACGGTTCGGAGGAGCAGGTCTACCCGATCCTGCGCCGCGCCAAGCTGCTGGTGGACCTGGGCCAGAACCAGGACCAGACCGCTCACGTGGAGGTCGGCACCCAGCTGATCCACGGTTCGGTTGACCCCAAGCAGGTGCTGCGTGTGCTCGGTCCCCGGGCTGCTCAGAAGTTCCTGGTGGCAGAGGTTCAGGAGGTGTACCAGTCGCAGGGCGTGGACATCCACGACAAGCACGTGGAGGTCATTGTCCGTCAGATGCTGCGTCGCATCACCGTCATCGAGTCCGGTGAGACCGACCTGCTGCCCGGTGAGCTGGCTGATCGCTTCCGGTTCCAGCAGGCCAACAAGAAGGCCTTCGAGCAGGGTCATCGTCCGGCTTCCGGTCGTGATGAGCTCATGGGCATCACCAAGGCCTCGCTGGCCACCGACTCCTGGCTCTCGGCGGCCTCCTTCCAGGAGACCACCCGCGTGCTCACCCAGGCGGCAATGGAAGGTAAGTCCGATCCGCTGCTGGGCCTGAAGGAGAACGTGATCATCGGTAAGCTCATCCCGGCCGGTACCGGCCTGGATCGCTATACCCAGACCGAGGTGGAGCCCACCGAAGAAGCTAAGGCCAATCTGTTCACCGGCCCGAGCCTCTACGGTTCCAGCTTCGACTACGCAGGCGCTGAAGGCGAGAGCGAGTTCCATGCGATTCCGCTCGAGGACTACACTACTGATGTAGATTTCCGCTGACGCTGACGAGCTGATCGAAAACGCCGGGTTCCCTTCAGGGAGCCCGGCGTTTTCGCATGTGACGACACGACCTGGTATCGTTGACTTGATTGTTTCTGTGTGGCAAAGGACGCTGTCCGGGTTGCGGGGAAGTTGCGCAACGAATGCCACATTTTTGCACGCCTGGGGACTGAGTCATCTCGGCCGCATCGGCGGCTGCGGCCTCGGACCTGAAGAGTTTCGCATCAGCAGAGACACACCGGCCGCAGGCGGCCCCGGACAACTATTGATGGAGAACACATAGTGCCTACTATTCAGCAGCTGGTGCGCAAGGGTCGCACCCCCAAAGTTGCCAAGAACAAGACCCCTGCCCTGCAGGGATCCCCAATGCGTCGTGGCGTATGCACCCGTGTGTACACCACCACGCCCAAGAAGCCGAACTCCGCACTGCGCAAGGTGGCCCGTGTCCGCCTCGGCGGCGGCGTTGAGGTCACTGCCTACATCCCGGGCGAGGGCCACAACCTGCAGGAGCACTCCATCGTGCTCGTGCGTGGCGGTCGTGTGAAGGACCTCCCCGGCGTTCGCTACAAGATCGTCCGCGGCGCTCTTGACACCCAGGGTGTCAAGGGTCGCGGCCAGGCTCGCTCCCGCTACGGCGCGAAGAAGGAGAAGAAGTAATGCCTCGTAAAGGACCCGCTCCTAAGCGCCCTCTCGTCCAGGACCCCGTCCATGGCTCCCCGCTGGTCACCCAGCTGATCAACAAGGTGCTGGTCGACGGCAAGAAGTCCACTGCTGAGCGCATCGTCTACGGCGCCCTCGAAGGTGTGGCCAAGAAGTCCGGCGAGGACTCCGTGGCTGTGCTGAAGAAGGCCATGGACAACATCCGCCCCGCTCTCGAGGTCCGCTCCCGCCGTGTCGGCGGTGCCACCTACCAGGTGCCCGTGGAAGTGAAGCCCGGTCGTGCTACTGCCCTGGCTCTGCGCTGGCTGGTGGGCTACGCCAAGGACCGTCGTGAGAAGACCATGATCGACCGTCTGATGAACGAGATCCTGGATGCATCCAACGGTCTCGGCGCCGCTGTGAAGCGCCGCGAGGACACCCACAAGATGGCCGAGGCCAACAAGGCCTTCGCCCACTACCGCTGGTAAGCCCAAGCAGAACCGAGTTAAAGGGGATTCACCGTGGCACAAGACGTGCTCACTGACCTGAAGAAGGTCCGCAACATCGGCATCATGGCTCACATCGATGCCGGTAAGACCACCACCACCGAACGCATCCTGTTCTACACGGGCATCAACCACAAGATCGGTGAGACCCACGACGGTGCGTCGACGACGGACTGGATGGAGCAGGAGAAGGAGCGCGGCATCACCATCACCTCCGCCGCGGTGACCTGCTTCTGGGACAACAACCAGATCAACATCATTGACACCCCCGGTCACGTGGACTTCACCGTTGAGGTCGAGCGCGCGCTTCGCGTGCTCGACGGCGCGGTGGCTGTCTTCGACGGCAAGGAAGGCGTGGAGCCCCAGTCCGAGACCGTGTGGCGTCAGGCTGATAAGTACAACGTGCCTCGCATCTGCTTCGTCAACAAGATGGACAAGCTGGGCGCAGACTTCTACTTCACCGTTGACACCATCAAGTCCCGTCTGGGCGCCAAGCCGCTGGTGATGCAGCTGCCTATCGGTGCTGAGAATGACTTCGTGGGCGTTGTTGACCTCCTGAAGATGAAGGCCCTGGTGTGGCCCGGCGATGCCAAGGGTGACGTGACCATGGGCGCTGAGTACGAGACCCGCGAGATCCCTGAGGATCTGGTGGAGCGTGCTGAGGAGTACCGCAACGAGCTCATCGAGCAGGTTGCCGAGGCCGACGAGGCTCTCATGGAGAAGTACCTCGAGGGCGAAGAGCTGACCATGGACGAGCTGAAGGAAGGCATCCGCAAGCTCACCGTAGCTGGCGAGGCCTACCCGGTCTTCTGTGGTTCTGCCTTCAAGAACCGCGGTGTGCAGCCCATGCTTGACGCCGTGATCGATTACCTGCCCTCCCCGGCAGACGTTGAGTCCATGGTGGGTCACAAGCCCAATGATGAAGAGGTCGAGCTGACCCGTAAGCCGTCCAAGGACGAGCCTTTCTCCGCTCTGGCGTTCAAGATTGCTGCTCACCCGTTCTTCGGACAGCTGACCTTCATCCGCGTGTACTCCGGCAAGCTCAGCTCCGGTGCCCAGGTGATCAACTCCACTAAGGGCAAGAAGGAGCGCATCGGCAAGCTCTTCCAGATGCACGCCAACAAGGAGAACCCGGTGGAGGAGATCCAGGCCGGCCACATCTATGCGGTCATCGGTCTGAAGGACACCACTACCGGTGACACCCTGTGCGATCCGGACAACCAGATCGTTCTTGAGTCGATGACTTTCCCGGAGCCGGTGATTTCCGTGGCCATCGAGCCCAAGACCAAGGGCGACCAGGAGAAGCTCTCCACCGCTATTCAGAAGCTGGCCGCTGAGGATCCGACCTTCACGGTCAACCTCAACGAAGAAACCGGCCAGACCGAGATCGGCGGCATGGGCGAGCTCCACCTGGACATCCTGGTGGACCGCATGAAGCGCGAATTCAAGGTCGAAGCAAACGTAGGCAAGCCGCAGGTTGCCTACCGCGAGACCATCAAGAAGCGCGTGGAGAAGGTCGAATACACCCACAAGAAGCAGACTGGTGGATCCGGCCAGTTCGCGAAGGTGCAGATGAACTTCGAGCCCCTGGACACCACCGACGGCGAGCTCTACGAGTTTGCCAACTTGGTGACCGGTGGTCGTATCCCGCGTGAGTACATCCCTTCGGTGGATGCTGGTATTCAGGACGCCATGCAGGTCGGCGTGCTGGCCGGCTACCCGATGGTGGGCGTGAAGGCCGAGCTGACCGACGGCGCTTACCACGACGTCGACTCCTCGGAGATGGCGTTCAAGCTCGCTGGCTCCCAGGTGTTCAAGGAGGGCGCACGCCGCGCCAACCCTGTGCTGCTGGAGCCCATGATGTCCGTTGAGGTCCGTACTCCTGAGGAGTACATGGGCGACGTCATCGGTGACCTGAACTCCCGTCGCGGTCAGATCCAGTCCATGGACGACGCTGCTGGTGTGAAGGTCGTCAAGGCACTGGTGCCGCTGAGCGAGATGTTCGGCTACATCGGTGAGCTGCGCTCCCGTACTCAGGGTCGCGCAGTGTTCACCATGACCTTCGACTCCTACGCTGAGGTGCCGAAGGCTGTGGCCGACGAGATCATCGAGAAGAGCCGCGGCGAGTAACTCGTCCTGGCATCGAGCAAAATTTCCCCAATAACCCTGTAATTAGTAGACTTGCGAGAGTTTCAGCCAACTACCCTGTGCGGCTGAAGTAAGTCTTACTGACCTGAACACGTTTCTATAGGAGGAACCTGTGGCCAAGGCAAAGTTCGAGCGGACTAAGCCGCACCTCAACATCGGCACCATCGGTCACGTCGACCACGGCAAGACCACGTTGACTGCCGCTATCTCCAAGGTGCTGGCTGACAAGTACCCGGACCTCAACGAGGGCCGTGACTTCGCATCCATCGATAACGCTCCTGAGGAGCGCGAGCGCGGTATCACTATCAACGTCTCTCACGTGGAGTACCAGACGGAGAAGCGTCACTACGCTCACGTCGATGCTCCCGGCCACGCCGACTACGTGAAGAACATGATCACCGGTGCTGCTCAGATGGACGGCGCGATCCTCGTGGTCGCAGCCACCGACGGTCCGATGGCTCAGACCCGCGAGCACGTGCTGCTGGCCCGCCAGGTTGGCGTGCCGAAGCTGCTGGTGGCTCTGAACAAGTCCGACATGGTTGATGACGAGGAGCTGCTGGACCTCGTCGAGATGGAGGTTCGCGAACTTCTGTCCGACCAGGGCTTCGAGGGCGACGACGCTCCTGTGATCCGCACCTCCGGCCTGAAGGCTCTCGAGGGCGACGCAGAGTGGGTCAAGTCCGTTGAGGACCTGATGGAGGCTGTGGATGAGTTCATCCCGGAGCCGGAGCGTGACCGTGACAAGCCGTTCCTGATGCCGATCGAGGACGTCTTCACCATCACCGGTCGCGGCACTGTGGTGACCGGTCGCGCCGAGCGTGGCACCCTGGCTATCAACTCTGAGGTTGAGATCCTGGGTATCCGCGAGAAGCAGAAGACCGTTGTGACCGGTATCGAGATGTTCCACAAGCAGCTCGACGAGGCTTGGGCAGGCGAGAACTGTGGTCTGCTGCTTCGCGGTCTGAAGCGCGAGGATGTCGAGCGCGGCCAGGTTGTGGCTGCTCCCGGCTCCATCACCCCGCACACCAAGTTCGAGGCAAACGTCTACATCCTGTCCAAGGATGAGGGCGGTCGCCACAACCCCTTCTACACCAACTACCGTCCGCAGTTCTACTTCCGTACTACTGACGTGACCGGTGTGATCGATCTGCCTGAGGGCACCGAGATGGTGATGCCCGGTGACAACACCGAGATGACCGTCGAGCTCATCCAGCCGATCGCTATGGAAGAGGGCCTCGGCTTCGCTATCCGCGAGGGTGGCCGCACCGTTGGCTCCGGCAAGGTCACCAAGATCATCGAGTAATACTCTTACTCACTGATCAGCTGATCTGATTCACAGGACCCCCAGCATCTTCGGATGCTGGGGGTCCTGTGCGTTATACGCTGTCAGGGTTGCCGCGGTAGCCGTGGTTCCCCGGGGTGGTCAACGAAGTGGATAAGGCGGTAACCAGTCATGGAGTGGCTGACGATATTTCTGCTGATGCTGGCCGTGCCCTTTGGCATCGGCCTGGCTTTGGGCTATCACTGGGGGCGTTCAACGACACCCCAGCGCCCCTCGCCCTACGATATGTCCACCCCCGGCAGGCCCGCGGAATACGTTCCCCCAGCGCCTCCTGGCAATGAGTGGGTGGCACCTTCTGGCTATTTCGCTCCGACTGGCCCGCCACCCCCGAGTGGGCAGCAGCCGGCGACTGTCGCTCTGCCTCCGGCCGGTTATATCCCTCCTATTGCGCAGCCAACTACAGCGCATAGGCAGCCTGGTGACCTTGCGTATCCGCCGCAGTCCACGGCAGTCCCGCGCACACCGGCATATCCGGCGCCAGCGACAGCGCCGAGCACTCGCAGTGAGTTTCGAGCTATCAATATCGCGCTCTACATCGGGGGACTGCTGCTGTCCGCGGCTGCTTTGGCGTATGTCTCAGTGATGCAGTCACCTGTATTCACCGCGGTGTCCCTGTTGGTGGCCTATGTGGTCTTCGCCGTCGTGGGCTTTGTCCTGGCTGAACGTGTCAGTGTGCTCAAACCGGCGGGAATGGCCTTATTCGGCACGTCATTGGCGATTCTCTCGGTGGCTGCAGTGCCGGTGAATGCAGCATTCATCGGTGACGGACGGCTCACCTGGCTGCTGACCTCCCTGCTGGGCCTGAGTGTCTACAGTGCTGCAGCGCTGCGCCTGGATTCGCGGGTACTGGGATATCTGGCCGTATCGTTCTTCTACTCCGCGATGTTCTCCTCCACCGCGGTGCTGCAGCAGGGGCTGCTGTGGTCGCTGGTGCTAATCATGCTGCTGGCCGCTATGAGCCAGTTCGGGATGAATCTGCTGGGGGAGAGGCTCCCCGTCATCCTGACGCGTCCCTTCGGCCGACTGCATTGGCTGGTTGTCCCAGGTGCGGTGCTGGCCGGGCTGCTGACACCGACGGCTATGCGCAGCACTGACTACACGGTCCTCTTCGCCGCAGCGGGGATCTACTATCTGGTCTGTGCGGTGTGGCCGCCTGTGGAGAGGTTCAGCCTCGGCTACGCTGTGGCGGCCCGGATGCTGTTCACCGCTGCCTTCATCAGCTGGCTGCTGACTCTGGACCTGGGGTATGTGATCACGCTGGCGCTGATCACCCTGTGGATGGCTGCGGTCTACTTCTCTATGATCTATCTGCCCGGTTCTGCCCCGGATCACGGCAGATCCGATCAACGCATACCCGCCCACCGAGAAGCAGCCTCGGCAGCGCTAGTAGCCGCTCTGGCGACAGCCCTGCTGTCCCAGATGCTTATGGTGTCTGCAGCAGCTGAGGAGACACCATGGCTGTGGCTGAGCGTCATCGTCGCAACAGCATCAGCCATCGGTGCCCACGAGATTCTGCTGCGCCGGCCTGGCAGAATCCGCCGGAACGTGCTGCGTGCCTTCCTCATCCTGGCTGTCATCACCTCACTGCCCGGGCTACCAGTTCTGGGAATGGTGTGGTTGAGCATCTGGATCCTGGCCGAACGCCGACTCAGTGGCGAAGGGCTGCGCTCAGCAGTTCAGCGTGGTCTTCTGGCACTATGGTGCGCCGGCCTGGGCTGGACTGTGGGGGAGTTCGGAGCTGATATCTGGCTCGGTATCCGGCTCGGGCTGCTGGCGCTCTGCCTGGCAGCAGCCGGGGCGGTCCTGCACTGGGTGCGCCGACCCGATGCCAGGTACCTCGTCGGCGAACCCCTGGCATGGCTCATCCTGATTCCCGCCGTGACACTGCTTCACCGTGCTCAAGCCTCGAGCTGGTGGTGGGCTGATCTTGCCACCGCGTTTGTTCTGCTGGGTCTGGCACTCTTGTTGGTTTTGCGCAGGCTGAAGGAACCCGTCACCGCGGTGACGGTACCGGTATATGCAGCCCTAGGTGCGTATCTGACCGTAGTTGAGACACTGCAGAACCTCTTTGACGGTCGTATCGGGGCCACGAGTTCGGTCACCGGGTACCTGGGGTCCAGCGTGGCCTTCACAGTTGTGGTGCCGCTGGCGCTTTGGATGCGCGACCGGTACCCCAGAGAAGCTAGCGCACTGCGTATGCAGCTGGCCCGAAGCGCCGCAGTGGTGGCGCTGGTCGCTTCTACCGCACCTATGGTGACAGCAGAGCCGGGCCGGGTCCCGGTGCTGGCCTGGGTGGTACCGCTGATGCAGGGCACACTACTGGTCTTGGCCGTTCGCTGGGTACCCCAGCGACTGCGTGTCCACGTGGGCCTAGCCGGCAGTCTCCTGCTTCCGCTGTCTGGACTTTTCGCGCTGTACCAGGCCGAGCTTGATACTGAAGCGCTCGTGGCGGGAACTGGACTGCTGATGCTGCTGGCCATTCTGCTCAACGAAGCGTTGATCTTCGGTCGCACCGAAGCGCCTGGCCAGCCTGCACCACGCGGTCCGGGCGTGGATCGTGACTGGGCGATGATCCACTACGTCACTGCCGGCGTGCTGGCCACCCTTCTGGCGCTGGTAGGCCTCGGCGCAGATAGCCCGTTGGTACAGATCACACCCCTTGTGGCAGCGGCAGCGCTGCTGACCGCTGGTCTGCTGAGAGCGCGACGCCTGGGCCTCTACTGGGGTGCCGGTCTCATCGTCCTCGCTGTCCTGTGGTCACTGCGTCAGGCGGTCTTTGGACTGCTGATTGCCCTGGGTGTGCTCATCATTGCTGCGGCTGTGTGGAGGCTGCTGGCTGTACAGAAGAAGCAGCCGCCAGAGCACAGACCAGCTGCAGCTGACCCCGGCCAGTATGCCTCAGAGCGCACCGACAGCCGTTGAGACCGGCTTCACCAGGCTTCCGAGCTTGCGAGTCCGGAGAGAACATGACACTATAGACAAGTTGTTCACGATCCGTGTGCCCTGGCGTGCCTGCGGTCCGGATTCGATGAACGGGCAAGCATAACTTTCAATCCGGCTCACTGCGGGTGTTCTGCTGTGCGCAGCAATCGCTGCTCATCTAAGCGACACGCCCGACCGCGGGGGCCGGGGTTCCGGTCAGTCGAGGAACCCATTGCAGCCGCTGATACCAGCGGCGCACCGTCAACGGTGGTGATGGATTCGGCAGGCAGAGGGACCGCAGATCACGTGTCACACGTGATAGGCAGCCACAACATCAGACGGTTTTCCGGCACCGGATATGGCTCTTTTGAAGAGCTGATCCCCCACGCCGCGCAGAGCTTTTCGATGAGGTCGCGTCGCTTCGACGACGTCGCCGCCACATGGCTGCCACGAACAACGAACGAAGCAGGACTGACCAGAAAGAGGCTCAACGCCATGGCGGGACAGAAAATCCGCATCCGGCTGAAGTCGTATGACCATGAGGTCATCGACACCTCGGCTCGGAAGATCGTCGACACGGTCACACGTGCAGGTGCAACGGTTGTCGGCCCCGTGCCGCTGCCCACCGAGAAGAACGTGTACGCCGTTATTCGTTCTCCCCATAAGTACAAGGACTCTCGCGAGCACTTCGAGATGCGCACTCATAAGCGCCTGATCGACATCGTGGACCCGACGCCTAAGGCTGTCGATTCCCTGATGCGTCTCGACCTGCCTGCAGACGTCAACATCGAGATCAAGCTCTAGTCAGGGAGGTGCTGAGAGAACTATGACCAACATTTCCCGCGTCGAAACCAACGTCAAGGGACTGCTGGGCACGAAGCTCGGCATGACCCAGGTCTGGGACGAGAACAACAACCTCGTCCCCGTCACTGTCGTCCAGGCCGACTCCAACGTCGTCACCCAGATCCGCTCCGAGGAAGTCGACGGCTACAACGCCGTCCAGATCGGCTTCGGCCAGATCGATCCTCGCAAAGTGACCAAGCCGATGGCTGGCCACTTCGAGAAGGCAGGCGTGACCCCACGCCGCCATATCGTGGAAATCCGCACCGCAGAGGCCGGCTCCTACGAGCTGGGCCAGGAGCTCAAGGCTGAGACCTTTGAAGCCGGCCAGAAGGTCGACGTCATCGGCAAGACCAAGGGCAAGGGCTTCGCTGGCGTTATGAAGCGCCACGGCTTCTCCGGTGTCGGTGCTTCCCACGGTCAGCACAAGAACCACCGCAAGCCCGGCTCCATCGGTGGCGCAGCCACCCCCGGACGCGTCTTCAAGGGCCTGCGCATGGCTGGCCGGATGGGCAACGTCCGCCACACCACGCACAACCTCACCGTCCACGCAGTGGACGCCGAGAAGAACCTGCTGCTCATCAAGGGCGCCGTTCCTGGCCCCAAGGGTGCGGTCATCCTGGTCCGCACGGCAGTGAAGGGAGCATGATCAAAATGGCAACCAAGGTTTCCGTCGACTTCCCCGCAGAGGTTTTCGACGTCGCCACCAACAACGCGCTGATCCACCAGGTCGTCGTGGCGCAGCAGGCTGCTGCTCGTCAGGGCACCCACAAGGTGAAGACCCGCGCTGAGGTCTCCGGCACCGGCGCTAAGCCGTTCCGCCAGAAGGGAACCGGCCGGGCTCGTCAGGGCTCAATGCGCGGTCCCCACATGATCGGCGGCGGCATCGTTCACGGTCCGACCCCGCGTGACTACGCCCAGCGCACCCCCAAGAAGATGAAGGCTGCTGCACTGCGCGGCGCTCTGTCTGACCGGGCACGCAACGGCCGTATCCACGTGATTGACGCACTGGTGACCGAGAAGGCCTCCACCAAGGCAGCCAAGGAAGCTCTGGCTTCCCTCGGCGGCCAGGATCGCAACTGGCTGGTGGTCATCGACCGCAGCGACGACGTCGCCGCGCTGTCCACCCGCAACCTGCCCCATGTCCACACTCTCTACGCCGACCAGCTGAACACCTACGATGTGCTCGTCTCCGACGACATCGTGTTCACCCAGGCCGGATACGACGCCTTCCTGGCTCACGCACAGGGCGGCAACAAGGAGGAGGCCAAGTGAGCGTCCTGACCCAGAAAGACCCCCGCGACGTCATCATCGCGCCGGTGGTCTCCGAGAAGTCCTACGCACTGATCGACGAAGGCAAGTACACCTTCCTGGTCGATACTCGCTCCACCAAGAGCGAGATCAAGTACGCAGTGGAGAAGATCTTCGGCGTCAAGGTCGACAAGGTCAACACCATCAACCGTCCGGGCAAGCGCAAGCGGACCCGTTTCGGCTGGGGCTCCCGCAATGACACCAAGCGGGCGGTCATCACCCTCAAAGAGGGCTTTGCAATTGACATCTTCGGAGGATCCGCAGCATAAGGCTGCCGGAACCACTTGATCGAGGAAGAGAACCATGGCTATTCGTAACCTGAAGCCGACCACCCCGGGCCAGCGCGGCTCATCGGTGGCCGACTTCGCAGAGATCACCCGGTCTACGCCGGAAAAGTCCCTGCTGCGCCCGCTGAGCAAGACCGGCGGCCGTAACAGCTCGGGCAAGATCACCACCCGTCACAAGGGCGGCGGCCACAAGCGCCAGTACCGCCTGATCGACTTCCGCCGCGCGGATAAGGACGGCGTGCCCGCGAAGGTCGCTCATATTGAGTACGACCCCAACCGCACCGCACGTATCGCCCTGCTGCACTTCGCAGACGGCACCAAGCGCTACATCCTGGCTCCGGCCAAGCTTGAGCAGGGTGCTGCAGTGGAGTCCGGCCCCAACGCGGATATCAAGCCCGGCAACAACCTGCCGCTGCGTAACATCCCCGTCGGTACCGTGATCCACGCTGTGGAGCTGCGTCCCGGCGGCGGTGCCAAGCTCGGCCGCTCCGCTGGTGCCTCCATCCAGCTGGTTGCTCGTGAAGGCAAGTACGCCCAGCTGCGTCTGCCTTCCGGTGAGGTCCGCAACGTGGACGTGCGCTGTCGTGCAACTGTTGGGCAGGTCGGCAACGCCGAGCAGTCCAACATCAACTGGGGCAAGGCTGGCCGTATGCGCTGGAAGGGCGTCCGCCCGACCGTCCGCGGTGTTGTCATGAACCCTGTCGACCACCCGCACGGTGGTGGCGAGGGCAAGACCTCCGGTGGTCGCCACCCGGTCAACCCCAACGGCAAGCCCGAGGGCCGCACCCGCCGTCCCAACAAGGAAAGCGACAAGCTCATCGTGCGTCGCCGTCGTACCAAGAACAAGCGATAGGAGCCTGGAAACATGCCACGCAGCTTGAAGAAGGGCCCCTTCGTTGATCAGCACCTGTACCTGAAGGTCGCTGCTGAGAACGAAAAGGGCACCAAGAACGTCATCAAGACATGGTCCCGCCGTTCCATGATCATCCCGGACATGCTCGGCCACACCATCGCCGTGCACGACGGACGCAAGCACATCCCCGTGTTCATCACTGAGTCGATGGTCGGGCACAAGCTCGGCGAGTTCGCTCCGACGCGCACATTCCGCGGCCATGTGAAGGACGACAAGAAGGGCAAGCGCCGCTGACCCTCACGGGATCAGTACGTTTGCACTACTTCTGAGAAGACGAGAGAAGGAAAGCAATGGAAGCCAAGGCAATTGCGCGCTACGTGCGTGTGACGCCTATGAAGGCCCGGCGCGTCGTCGACCTTGTCCGCGGCAAGCAGGCCAACGAGGCACTGGCCATTCTGCAGTTCGCCCCCCAGGGCGCTTCGGAGCCGGTGTACAAGGTGGTGGCCTCTGCAATGGCCAACGCCCGGCAGCATGCTGACAAGGCCGGCGTCGCCTTCAATGAGGACGATTACGTCATCACTGAGGCACGCGTCGACGAAGGACCCACCATGAAGCGGTTCCGCCCCCGTGCACAGGGACGCGCCTACCGCATCAACAAGCGCACCAGCCACGTGACCATCGTGGTCGGCACAGAAGAGAAAGGTGGAGATCAGTAGTGGGACAGAAGATCAACCCCAATGGTTTCCGTCTGGGCATCACCACTGACCACGTCTCCCACTGGTACGCCGACTCCACCAAGCCGGGTCAGCGCTACAAGGACTTCGTGAAAGAGGATGTCCAGATCCGCGAGCTGCTGGAGAAGAGCGTTGAGCGCGCCGGCATCTCCAAGGTCGAGATCGAGCGCACCCGTGACCGCGTTCGCGTCGATATTCACACTGCCCGCCCGGGTATTGTGATCGGCCGCCGTGGCGCCGAGGCAGACCGCATCCGCGGCGAGCTCGAGAAGCTCACCGGCAAGCAGATCCAGCTGAACATCCTCGAGGTCAAGAACCCCGAGATCGACGCTCAGCTGGTTGCTCAGGGTGTGGCCGAGCAGCTCGCTGCTCGTGTGGCATTCCGCCGCGCAATGAAGAAGGCCATCTCCTCGGCAATGCGTGCAGGCGCCAAGGGTATTCGTATCCAGTGCTCCGGCCGTCTTGGCGGTGCCGAGATGTCCCGTTCCGAGTTCTACCGCGAAGGCCGTGTGCCGCTGCACACCCTGCGTGCGAACATCGACTTCGGCAAGCACGAGGCTAAGACCACCTTCGGCCGCATTGGCGTGAAGGTCTGGGTCTACAAGGGCGATCTGACCGCCAAGGAGCTTGCTGCACAGCAGGCTGCTGCTCCCTCCGGCCGCGGCGGACGCCGTGGACCCGGCGGCGGAGCTGGCGATCGTCGTCGCCGCGGTGCAGGCCGTGGGCGCGATGGCGCACCGGCAGCAGCCGAGGCCGCACCTGCCGCTGAAGGAGGGCAGAACTGATGTTGATGCCACGTCGCGTCAAGTACCGCAAGCCGCATAAGCCTAAGCGCAGCGGCATGGCTAAGGGCGGCACCGAGCTCGCATTCGGCGAGTACGGCATCCAGGCCCTCGCCCCGGCATATGTGACCAACCGTCAGATCGAGTCGGCACGTATCGCCATGACCCGTCACATCAAGCGTGGCGGCAAGGTTTGGATCAATATTTATCCTGACCAGCCGATCACCAAGAAGCCTGCCGAGGTCCGTATGGGCTCCGGTAAGGGTTCCCCCGAGTGGTGGGTCGCGAATGTGAAGCCCGGACGTGTGATGTTCGAGCTGTCCGGTGTCAGCGAGGAGGTCGCCAAGGAGGCGCTCCGTCTGGCAATCCACAAGCTGCCGATGAAGGCACGCGTGATCAGCCGAGAGAGTGGTGAGTGACCATGGCAGTCGGATCCAAGGACCTGACCGTTGAGAAGCTCGCAGAGCTGGACGAGGCGCAGCTGGCTGAGGCCCTGCGCACCGCCAAGGAAGAGCTCTTCAACCTCCGTTTCCAGTCCGCCACCGGTCAGCTGGAGAACTCCGCCCGGCTGAAGGCCGTTAAGCGCGATATCGCTCGCATCTACACGATCCTGAACGAGCGCAAGCTCGGCATTCGTGAAAACGTGGGCGCTTCCGCTGAAGAGAAGACTGAGGACTGAGCATGAGCGAAGCAAGCACTGAAACCCAGGGCACTGAGCGTAACTACCGCAAGAACCTGCGCGGCGTCGTCGTCTCCGACAAGATGGACAAGACCATCGTCGTCGAGGTCGAGGACCGCAAGAAGCACTCCCTGTACGGGAAGGTCATGAAGCGGCACAGCAAGTTCAAGGCCCACGACGAGAACGGCGAGGCCGGCGTCGGAGACATCGTTCTGATCTCCGAGACCCGTCCGCTCTCCGCTAGCAAGCGGTGGCGCCTGGTCCGCGTGGTCGAGAAGGCTAAGTAAGCCTTTTCGCTGCCGCGACTATCACCAGCAAGACCCCGACTCGCCCGACGAGTTGGGGTCTTGCTGTTTATTCGGTATGATATTGAGGCTGTGCGCCCATGCGTGGAGATATCCGTCTGCATGGACAGCGCACATCCCCCAAGATCGCCTCGGCCATCTGCCCATTCCAACGTCTCCCGCCACGGGAGCTGGGGTATGTGGGAAAGCGATGGGGGAGGTCCATATTGAAGTTCCACAAGGCTCGTGAAGCGGTTGCATGACGAGAACCAGTGAGACGACAGGAGAAACCAAGTGATTCAGCAGGAATCGCGGCTGAAGATCGCCGACAACACCGGTGCTAAGGAAATCCTTACCATCCGTGTTCTCGGTGGATCCGGACGCCGCTATGCAGGTATCGGCGACACCATTGTCGCCACCGTCAAGGATGCAATCCCCGGCGGTAACGTCAAGAAGGGCGATGTGGTCAAGGCCGTCATCGTCCGTACTAAGAAGAAGACCCGTCGCACAGACGGCTCCTACATCAGCTTCGATGAGAACGCTGCCGTCATCCTCAAGGGTGACACCCCGGAGCCCCGCGGCACCCGTATCTTCGGCCCCGTGGGCCGCGAACTTCGCGACAAGAAGTTCATGAAGATCGTCTCGCTTGCTCCGGAGGTGCTGTAACTCATGGCCAAGATCAAGAAGGACGACCTCGTCCAGATCCTCACCGGCAAGGACAAAGGCAAGCAGGGCAAAGTTCTGCAGGTGCTCCCCAAGAAGGACCGCGTGGTCGTCGAGGGTGTCAACCGAGTGAAGCGTCACCTGCGTGCCGGCCAGTTCGGCAACACCGAGGGTGGCATCGTCGAGTCCGAGGCCCCCATTCAAGTCTCCAACGTCGCAGTCGTCGACCCGGAGACCGGCAAGCCGACCCGTGTGGGCTACCGCTTTGAGACTGTAGAGCGCGACGGCGAGACCGTGACCAAGAAGGTCCGCTTCGCCAAGGCCTCCGGGAAGGAGCTGTCATGACAGAGACCGCCGTGAAGATCACCCCCCGCCTGAAAACCAAGTACCGTGAGGAGATCCGTACCTCCCTGCAGGAGGAGTTCGGATACTCCAACGTGATGCAGGTTCCCGGTCTGGTGAAGGTTGTCGTCAACATGGGCGTCGGCGAGGCTGCTCGCGACTCCAAGCTCATCCAGGGCGCTATCGAGGACCTGACCGCAATCACCGGCCAGAAGCCCAAGGTGACCCGCGCAAAGAAGTCCATTGCACAGTTCAAGCTGCGCGAAGGCCAGCCCATTGGTACTCACGCAACCCTGCGTGGCGACCGCATGTGGGAGTTCATCGATCGCCTGGTGACCCTGGCCCTGCCCCGTATCCGGGACTTCCGCGGCCTGAGCCCCAAGCAGTTCGACGGCAACGGCAACTACACCTTCGGGCTCACCGAGCAGTCGGTGTTCCACGAGATCGATCAGGACAACATTGATCGCCCCCGCGGTATGGACATCACTGTGGTGACCACCGCTACCACCGACGAGGAAGGCCGCGCGCTGCTGCGTGCACTGGGCTTCCCCTTCAAGACCGAACAGTAAGCACTACGTCGAAGGTCCTTTCACCAGAGGTTCCAAGCAGCTAGCTTGAGTTCCTTCGGAGATCGGAAACCGCGACGAGGAAGGGCATAAGCCCCACCATGACAATGACTGATCCCGTCGCAGACATGCTGACGCGTCTGCGCAACGCCAACTCGGCCTACCACGACCAGGTCTCCATGCCCAGCTCCAAGCTGAAGGTGCGCGTGGCCGACATCCTCAAGGCCGAGGGCTACATCACCGACTGGCGCGAGGAAGAGGCAGAGGTCGGCAAGACTCTGATCATCGACCTGAAGTTCGGCCCGAACCGTGAGCGTTCGATCGCCGGCCTGCGCCGCATCTCCAAGCCCGGGCTCCGGGTCTACGCGAAGTCCAACAACCTCCCGCACGTTCTGGGCGGCCTGGGCATCGCCATCCTGTCCACCTCCTCCGGTCTCTTGACTGACCGGCAGGCAGCTAAGAAGGGTGTGGGTGGGGAAGTCCTCGCCTACGTCTGGTAACCGGAAGGAGTCGAAGCACTATGTCACGCATCGGTCGTCTTCCGATCACCGTTCCTGCCGGCGTTGATGTCACCATCAACGGCCGTGAGATCCGCGTTAAGGGCGCCAAAGGCGAACTTACCCGCACCATTGCCGAGGGCATCGGCGTCGAGCTTGAGGATGGCACCCTGACGGTGACCCGTCCCAGCGATGAGCGCGAATACCGCTCACTGCACGGCCTGACCCGCAGCCTGATCAACAACATGATCATCGGCGTCACCGAGGGCTACACCAAGAAGCTCGAAATCGTCGGCACCGGTTACCGCGTGCAGGCCAAGGGCTCGGACCTCGAGTTCGCACTCGGCTACTCCCACCCTGTCGCAGTGAAGGCCCCCGAGGGCATCAGCTTCCAGGTTGAGGGCAACACCAAGCTGGCAGTGTCCGGCATTGACAAGCAGCAGGTCGGCGAGGTTGCTGCAAACATCCGCAAACTGCGCAAGCCTGACCCGTACAAGGGTAAGGGCGTGCGCTACGAGGGTGAGCAGATCCGCCGCAAGGCCGGAAAGGCAGGTAAGTAAACCATGGCTATCGGTATCAAGGGCAAGTCCAAGTCCGCTGCCCGCGGCCGGCGCCACCTGCGCCTGCGCAAGCGGATCAGCGGTAGCGCCGAGCGTCCCCGCCTGGTGGTTAACCGTTCCGCTCGCCACATGGTCGCTCAGGTCGTCAACGACCTCGAGGGCAAGACCGTGGTCTCCGCCACCACTATGGAGGCAGACCTGCGGAACTTCGATGGCGATAAGACCGCCAAGGCGAAGAAGATCGGCGAGCTGATCGCCGAGCGCGCCAAGGCAGCCGGCATCGAGGCCGTGGTCTTCGACCGCGGCGGCAACAAGTACCACGGTCGCGTGGCCGCCGTCGCCGACGGCGCCCGGGAAGGTGGGCTGAAGCTGTGAGTGAGAACGCCAACAACACTGAGAAGGACTCATCTGTGACTGAGGCCAACGAAAACGTTGCTGAGGCAGCTGAGAAGCAGTCCCAGCCGGAGAACACTGAGGCCCGTGACAACCGAGGCGAGGGTCGCGGACGCGGCCGTGGCCGCGGTGAGGGTCGCGGTCGCGGCGAGGGCCGTGGACGTGGCGGTCGCGATGAGGACAAGGACAAGTTCCTTGAGCGCGTCGTCACCATCAACCGCGTCTCCAAGGTCGTCAAGGGCGGTCGTCGTTTCAGCTTCACCGCACTTGTCGTCGTCGGCGACGGCGACGGCACCGTGGGTGTCGGCTACGGCAAGGCCAAGGAAGTTCCTGCAGCTATCGCCAAGGGCGTGGAAGAGGCCAAGAAGTCCTTCTTCCGCGTTCCCCGCGTCGGCTCCACCATCCCGCACCTGGTCAAGGGTGAGGCCGCTGCCGGCGTCGTGCTGCTGCGTCCCGCTTCTCCAGGTACCGGTGTGATCGCCGGCGGTCCGGTCCGCGCCGTGCTTGAGTGTGCAGGCATCCACGATGTGCTGACCAAGTCCATGGGCTCGGCCAACGCCATCAACATCGTGCACGGCACCATCGATGCGCTCAAGCGCCTCGAAGAGCCCGAGTCCGTGGCAGCACGCCGCGGCAAGGCTCTTGACGAGGTCGCTCCGGCACCGATGCTGCGCACTATGGCTGCTGACCGCGAAGCCAAGAAGAACGCACAGAAAGCAGGTGCATGACATTGGCAAACACTGTTCAGTACAGCACCGCCAAGGATCTGAAGGCTTCCGACGCGAAGCTTGAGATCACCCAGATCAAGTCCACCATCGGCGCCAAGCCCAAGCACCGCGAAACCGTTCGCTCGCTGGGCCTGAAGCGTATCGGCCACACCGTGGTTCGCGACGCTGACGCAGTGACCGTGGGCATGCTCAACACTGTCAAGCATCTCGTGAAAGTTGAGGAGGCCAACTGATGGCAGAGAACACTCCTGCCGAGTCCGGAGTCCTGAAGCTTCACGACCTGCGTCCGGCCCCCGGTTCCAAGAAGGCCCGCACCCGCGTTGGTCGTGGTGAGGCATCTAAGGGCAAGACCGCAGGCCGTGGCACCAAGGGCACCAAGGCTCGTTACCAGGTCCGTCCTGGCTTCGAAGGTGGACAGCTTCCGCTGTACATGCGCCTTCCGAAGCTGCGCGGCTTCAAGAACCCCTTCCGTGTGGAGTACTCGCCGGTCAACCTGACCAAGCTGGGCGAGCTCTTCCCCGAGGGCGGCGAGGTAACCGCTGAGGCGCTGATCTCCAAGGGTGTTGCCCGCAAGGGTCGCCCGGTGAAGATCCTCGGCTCCGGTGACATCTCCGTGGCTCTGACGGTGAAGGCTCACGCTTTCTCCGCTTCCGCTGAAGAGAAGATCACCGCTGCGGGCGGTTCCGTCGAAAAGCTCCCGGTGAAGGCCGCTCCCACCGCGGAGTGACCCACCAGGAATAAGTGATCAGCCCCCGTAGGCCTTCAGAGTTCCCCGATCAGGGGTTTCTGGCCAGGCCTGCGGGGGCTTTCACATATGTGGGGGATTGGTTGAATTCTTCGCCAGCGCGCTGAGCGCGTTAGGATGACTGACTGTGTGGTCGGCAGACCCATAGAGGAGGACGCTTGTTCAGCGCAATAGCTAGGGTTTTCGCATCACCCGACCTGCGCATGAAGATCCTGTTTACGCTCGGGATCATCACGATCTACCGGATCGGCGCATTTATCCCTGCACCCGGGGTGGACTACAACGGTGTGCAGCAGTGTCTTGCCCTCGGGCAGGCAGAGGGTGGTCTGTACAACTTCGTCAATATGTTCTCCGGCGGCGCCATGCTTCAGGTCTCGGTCTTCGCCCTGGGTGTCATGCCGTACATCACCGCAGCGATCATCGTGCAACTGCTGCGTGTGGTCATTCCACGTTTTGAGACTCTTCAGCGTGAAGGTGCACAGGGTCAGGCCAAACTGACCCAGTACACCCGGTATCTCACGCTGGCGCTGGCGACGCTGAACGCCACTGTGCTGGTCACGATGGCGCGTTCGGGTGCCCTGCTGGGCTGCAACCCCGGCGACATCATCCCTGATGACAGCATCTTCCTGGTCATGCTCATGATCCTCACGCTGGTCACCGGCGTGGCCATGATCATGTGGCTCGGCGAACAGATCACCGAGCGCGGCGTCGGCAATGGCATGTCCATCCTGATCTTTGTTGCTATCGCCGCCGGCTTCCCTGGCTCCATGCGCGATATCTGGACCGTTCAGGGCTGGCGCGTCTTCACCATCGTGTGCATCGTGGGCCTGATCGTTGTGGCTGCGGTGGTCTTCGTGGAGCAGTCCCAGCGCCGTGTTCCCGTCCAGTACGCAAAGAAGCAGGTAGGTCGCCGCACCGTTGGCGGAACCTCCACCTATATCCCCATCAAGGTCAACATGGCTGGCGTGATCCCCGTGATCTTCGCTTCCTCGATCCTGATGTTGCCCTCGGTTCTGGGCCAGTTCAATCAGCCGGCACCCGGTGAAGAGGCGCCGCAGTGGTTGATCTGGATCAACACGTATTTCGACGGCGCCCACCCGGTCTATATGGCTGTGTTCTTCCTGATGACCATCGGCTTCACCTACTTCTACGTCACCATCACGTTCAACCCGAACGAAGTGGCCGAGAATATGCGGAAGTTCGGCGGCTTCATCCCCGGTATTCGGGCCGGCAAACCCACCGAGAGCTACCTCTCCTACGTGATCTCCCGCATCACCTTCCCGGGCTCGCTGTACCTGGGTCTGATCGCGCTCATCCCACTCATCGCCTTCGTCCTCATCGGGGCTGATCAGAACTTCCCATTCGGTGGAACGTCTATTCTGATCATGGTTGGTGTGGGCTTGACCACAGTCAAACAGATCAACGCTCAGATGGAACAACACAACTACGAAGGGCTGCTGCGATGACTCGAATGCTGATCGTGGGACCGGCTGGATCCGGCAAGGGAACCCAGTCCAAGCGGATTTCCGAGGAGCTTGGCATTGTGGCCATCTCCACCGGAGATATCTTCCGTGCCAATATCAAGGGTGAGACTGAGCTTGGCAAAGAGGCCAAGACCTATGTCGACGCCGGCAACCTCGTCCCGGATTCGGTGACCAACCGCATGGTGGAGGACCGGCTGGGCTGGGAGGATGCCAAAGACGGCTTCCTGCTGGATGGCTACCCGCGCAACCGCACCCAGGTTGCCGCCCTCGATGAGATGCTCTCGCGTCTGGGCGTGGAGCTCGACGTCGTCCTGGAGCTCACCGCTGACCGCGAAGAGCTCATCCAGCGCCTGAAGAAGCGTGCTGAGATCGAGGGACGCAAGGATGACGCTGACGAGTCAGCGATCCGTCGTCGCCTGGAGCTTTTTGATACCGAGACCGCACCGATGATCGCTGAGTACGAAGAGCGCGGTCTGCTGCGCCGCGTCGACGGACTGGGCCCGATCGATGAGGTCAACGCCCGCATCATGGAAACGCTGAAGTCCTAAGTGCTAACACGTGCGCGGATCGAACTGAAGTCCAATGAGCAGCTGCGTCATATGGACGCAGCCGGCTCTATCCTCAGTGAGGGACTGGACCGTGCAGTGGCTGCTGCCCGCCCGGGAGTGACTACTGGCGAGCTTAATGATGTGTTCGCCGAGTACATCACCTCCCGGGGGGCCAAGCCGAACTTCTTGAACTACCACGGCTTCCCCGGCTATATCTGCGCCTCGGTCAATGAGGAAGTCGTTCACGGCATCCCGGGGGAGCGGGTGCTGCAGACCGGTGATGTGCTCAAGATCGACGGCGGCTGCATCATTGAGGGCTGGCACTCCGACTCTGCACGGACTGTCATCCTGGGATCTTCTGCTGAAGGTACTGCTGATCCCGAGGATGAGCGGCTCAGCGAGATCACCCGCGCTGCGCTGTGGCAGGGCATTGCTGCCTTCGCCACCGCCAAGCACATCGGGGAGATCGGCGACGCCGTCGAGGACTTCGTAAGGTCCCAGCCCGGTAAGCCGCTGGGGATCCTGGAGGATTATGTGGGTCACGGCATCGGTTCGGCGATGCATATGGCTCCCGATGTCTTCAACTACTCCACCGGGATGAAGGGCGCGAAGATCAAGCCCGGCATGGCGGTGGCGATTGAGCCGATGCTCACCCGCGGCGGTATTGAGACCAAGGTCCTTGAGGATGACTGGACCATCATCACCACTGACGGCACCCGCGCCAGCCAGTGGGAGCACTCGGTGTGCCGCCACGAAGCTGGCATCTGGGTGCTGACTGCCCCCGATGGCGGGGCTTCTGAGCTGGAGCCGCTCGGTGTGACTCCAGTGCCGATTCCTTCCTGAGTATTCGTTAGGCTTTAGTGCCTTAGCTTCACGCCCGCGTTCACTTTTGAGGGGACTTCCTGTGCTTAACCATGCCCAGTTCATCTGGAACGCCGCCGATATTCTGCGGGGCACCTATAAGCAGCACCAGTACGGGGACATCATTCTGCCCTTTACTGTTCTGGCTCGGCTTGATGCCGTGCTGGCCCCTACTAAAGCTGCGGTGCTGGAGGCGGCCAAGGGGTTCGACGTCGACGCTGAGCTTCCGCTGGGCATGCTCCGTCACCGCGCAGGTCACCACTACTCCTTCTATAACCGGGCTGGCCATACTTTGCTTACCCTGCGTGGGGACACCTACAACTTGGAGGAGAATCTCCGGTCGTATGTGAACGGTTTTTCCGGCAATGTGCGGGACATCTTCGAGCAGTACAAGTTTGAAGACACGGTGATTGATTTGGCCCGTCATGATCTGCTCTTTGATGTGCTCAAGCACTTCACCCAGGCTGATCTGGATCTGCACCCGGACCGTGTCAGCAACGAGCAGATGGGGCATATCTTTGAGGAGCTGATTCGTCGGTTCGCGGAAGCCTCCAATGAAACCGCTGGTGAGCATTTCACACCGCGAGAAGTCATCGAGCTGATGGTGTCACTGCTGGTGACTGAGGAAGAACAGCTGAACACCCCTGGTGTGGTGCGCGATGTCTACGACCCCACCGCTGGCACCGGCGGCATGCTCTCAGTGGCGGAGGAGAAGATTCGGAAGCTGAATCCGCAGGCTGAGGTGAACCTGCTGGGCCAGGAGATCAACCCGGAGTCATACGCCATCTGCAAGGCGGACATGGTGGTGAAGGGCCAGGGGATCGACAACATTGTGTTGGGAAATACTCTCACCAGCCCCGCTTTCGAGGACCGCACCTTCCATTATGGCCTCTCGAATCCACCGTTTGGGGTGGACTGGAAGAAGCACAAACAAGTGGTGGAGACCGAGCATGAGGTACAGGGGTATACCGGTCGCTTCGGCCCGGGACTGCCCAGGGTCTCCGACGGTTCCTTGCTGTTCCTGATGCACTTGATCACTAAGCTGCGGGATCCCGACCCCGGGACTGGTGCAGCGGGCGGCAAGGGCGCGATTGTTCTCAACGGTTCCCCGCTGTTCACCGGCGGTGCCGGCTCGGGTGAGTCGAATATCCGGAAGTGGGTGCTGGAGAACGACTACCTGGAAGCCATCATCGGGCTGCCCACGGACATGTTCTACAACACCGGGATCTCCACATACATCTGGGTGCTGAACAAGAAGAAGCCAGAGCACCGCAAGTGGAAGGTGCAACTGATCGACGCCACCGCGATGTTCACAAAAATGCGCAAGTCGGTGGGCTCCAAGCGCAAGATGCTGGGCGCGGAGGACATCAAACGCATCACGGAGCTGTATGAGGGCTTCGATGAGTCCAAGCATTCGAAGATCTTCCGCAACCAGGACTTCTTCTACCGGACCATCACCGTAGAGCGCGCGCTGCGGTTGAATTACGCCTACGCCGCGGATCGCGTAGAGCGGGCCTTGGACTCCAAAGCGGTGACGAAGCTGGAGGAGGATATTCGCGCGGGCCTTGGAGAGGTGCTGCAGGCAGCCGAGGCGGAGGCTTCGAATACGTGGACCAGCCGGGATGAGTTCTTGAAGGATCTCAAGACCCGGTTGGATGCCGGGGGAGCGAAACTAACTCCTGCTCAGCTGAAGGCAGTCGTCTCAGAACTCTCGGAGCATGACGACGACGGCGAGCTGATCACCAAGCGCAACGGCTCACCTGAGCCGAACCCCGCGTTGCGTGACACAGAGAATGTGCCCTGGGATGAGGACATTCACGAGTATCTCGAACGCGAGGTCAAGCCATTCGTGCCGGATGCTTGGATTGATGAGTCCAAAACCAAGATCGGCGTGGAGATTCCGTTCACCCGGCATTTCTACGAGTACGTTCCGCCGCGCCCCTTGGAAGAGATCGATCGCGACCTCGAGGAAGTCCTCGGCCGTATCCGCCAACGCCTAGAGCAGGTGAAAGCGTGAGACAAGTGTACTTGCCGAGCCGGTGGCCCCAAGTGGCTCTCGGTCGGTTATTTCAGCGTCAACAGCGCACACCTGGTAAGGGCACAGGCGTAGTTACGGCATTTAGGGATGGCCAGGTTATGCTCCGGTCCCGACGCAGAACAGATGGATTTACTGAAGCCGTGCAAGAGATTGGCTATCAGGGAATCGAACCTGGGGATCTCGTGATTCATGCGATGGATGGATTTGCTGGTGCAATCGGTGTTGCACAGGATCGGGGCAAATCCTCGCCTGTTTATTCGGTGCTTACTCCGCGTCAGGCGCAGACCGCGTATGTGCCCTTCTACGCCTACGTCCTGAGAAACTATGCGTTATCGGGTCTCGTTCAGTCTTTCGCACAAGGAGTTCGAGAGCGTTCCACTGAGTTTCGTTGGAACACTTCCAAGACTGTGCTGGTACCCGCGCCCGGATATGGAACCCAACAGACCATCGCCGACTACCTCGACCACGAGACCGCCGAAATCGACGCCTTCATCGCGGATCTAGAAGCGCTGATTAAATTGGAAGAAGAGCGTCGTATCGCAACTATCGACGCTCACCTCGATGCAGGTGAGCCGGTAATGGTGCCGATGAAGCATCTCGGAACTTTAAGGTCAGGTCTCACTCTAGGCACCAAGTACACGGAACCGGTCGAAGAGTTTCCCTACCTCCGTGTGGCGAATGTACAGACCAACTACGTGGACCTCACAGACGTGGCCACAGTCCGTGTGCCGCAGCGGGTCGCGGATACAAACCGCCTGCAACCAGGAGACATTCTGATGACTGAGGGTGGTGACCGCGACAAATTGGGCCGGGGAGCCATCTGGGACGGAAGTGTTCCAAACATGCTCCACCAGAATCACATCTTCTCGTTTCGCTGCGCTGAAGCTCTCTCCCCGGAGTACCTGGTGCTTGTTCTGGAATCCACATGGGCGCGTGACTACTTCGATCTCACCGCACGTCAGTCCACTAATTTGGCCTCCACAAACTCGACTACGGTGAGGTCTTTCCTCGTCCCATATCGGGACCGAGGAGCTCAGGAAAGGCTCGTCAAAGCACTTCACGCTGCCCTAGCTAAGGTGGCCGATGCTGTGCACGATTCCCGGAAGGCGATTGCGCTCGCCAAGGAACGCCGCGCTGCACTGATCTCGGCTGCCGTCACCGGGCAGATCGATGTCACCGCTAAGCATAAGCCAGCCGCCGAACAGCTCGAAGAGGACATCGCTCAGCTCGCCTGAGAGCGCGCCGAGCAGCCGCGCCTCCTCCCGTCCACGCTATTTGCGGTGCAGCTGCTGGGCGTAGGCATCGAGAGTCTGGAGAACTCCCGGGTGCTGATACACCCGGTGCCGCCGCTTCCCTGAACGTTCTTCCAACACACCGCGTTCGGTCAGCTGGGCCAGCGCGCGCTGGGCCGTCATTTCATTGAGTCCAAGCTGCGTGACCAAGAACCGGGAGTCAATCACCGGATGCGAGATCAAGTGCGGGATCACTGACCACGCGCTGGCATTGCGGCGAAGTCCTGCGAGCTTCTGCTCCGAGTCCTCCAATACGGTCACCAGATCATCCACCAACACCATTCCGGAGTTTGACGCGAATAAAGACGCTTCAACGAAGCGGCTGAGAATCGGCTCCGCATCCCCCTGGCGGAAAGCAGTCAGCGCATCGAAATATCCCTCGGTGTCCCGAAGCAGACCGGCCGACACAGGCGCCGTCGTCTCCGTCATCACCCCGTGCGTCTGGAGCATGGCATGCACCAGGGCGCGGCCGGTTCGACCATTGCCGTCAACGAACGGGTGAATAGTCTCGAACTGGGCATGGGCTACCGCCGCCTGAAACAGCGGGGGGAGGTCCACCCGATGCATAAACGTCATCAAATCCTGCATGGCCGGCCGAATCAGCTCCGGCTGGGGCGCCATATGGCTGGCACCAATAGGGGTTACTCGCGAAGTCCCCACCCACACCAGGGAATCCCGATACCGGCCGGCGTACCTCTCGCCATGACGCTGCGCCGAAATCAGCACCCGCTGCATGGTCAGAATGGCATCCTCGTCCAGGCGGTCAGCGAGCTGCAAAGCCGCTTCCATGGCACGCAGGTTGCCGACCACCACGGAGGCATTATCACTAGAGCTCTGACCAAGCTCAGCTAGGGCAAGCTGGCGTGCGCCTACCGTGAGGTTCTCGATCTGAGAGGAGGATGAGGATTCCGTGCGCAGCAGGATGGAACTCATGGGTCCCAGGGCGTTGTTCTCGCGGCCCAGCCGCCCCAACGCGTAGTTGTCGAAGCGGGCGAGTGCTGTGGTCGCTTCGTCCAGATCTGTCACCAGTTCAGGGGGAAGAGCCGGCCGGTAGTCCTTCAACTCGGCGGGCACAGCAGAACGGTACGGCCCAGTGGCGGCAGCCAGGCGTCGTCGTCCTGTGCTGCCGTCAGGTTCCGCTGTCCAGAAGTGGTCTTCTTTGCCCATGGCAGGGACAGGAAGTGTTGCCATAGATCCACCTTACTAACACTTTGAGCGTAAGTGTTAGTAACGATCTGTCGAGACTCACAGTTCTTCACACGCGAGCTGACCTGCACAAAGTAGGGTGAGGGAGAGCACTCGGCAGAGCAAAAGAGGGGACCTCGGATGAGTCAGCTTCACCACGAGGATAGATTTCAGCGCCAGATTGCGGACTACCTGGCCGACCACGGCTGGCTGGCGTCACCGAACTCCTCCGGCTATGACAAAGAACGTGCCCTCTGGCCCGAAGACCTCCTCGGTTGGTTAGAAGACTCTGATCCGGAGAACTACCGCAGGATTGTCCCTGCTGAACCGGGTGCGGCCCAGCAGAAGGGGCAGCGCACAATCCTAGACAGGGTGGCCAAGCAGCTCGCTGTCACCGAAGAGCAGGGCGGTGGCACTCTCAACGTGTTGCGCAACGGGGTGGATGTCATCGGGGCTCGCCGATTCCAGCTCATGCAGAACCCGGTCTCCACGGATCTAAACCCTGAACTAACTGCGCGGTACCGGAAGAACCGGCTGAGGGTTGTCCGTGAGGTCATCTACTCCACGCGGCACAGCAACCGCATTGACCTTGTCCTCTTCCTCAACGGCATCCCGGTGGCCACCATTGAAACCAAGACCACCTTTAGCCAGTCGTTAGAAAAGGTTAAAGACCAGTACCGCAAGGACCGGCTGCCACAGGGCGAACCGCTGCTGACCCCGTTCCGTGGAGCCCTGGTGCACTTCGGGCTCACCGACGAGAACATCGTGATGACCACCGCACTCAGGGGAAGCGAAACCTTCTTCCTTCCCTTTGACCGCGGCCATCACAACGGCGCAGGCAACCCGCCGGTGGAGGGCAAGCATCGCACAAGCTACTTCTGGGAGGAGATCCTGGATCCTGATACTTGGCTCAACATCCTGGCCAAGTTCATCTACGTCAACCGAGAGAAACGCGCCGACCCGCTCACCGGCAAAATCATCACGCGCAGTCAGATCCGATTCCCCCGGTACCACCAGTGGCGGGCAGTCAGCAGGCTCGTCCACACTGCCGCAGAAGAGGGTCCCGGTCATAAATACCTCATCCAGCACTCTGCTGGTTCCGGAAAAACTGACTCTATCGCTTGGACCGCCCATAGGCTGGCAGATCTTCAGGCGGCAGATGGTCAGAAAGTCTTCGACTCAGTCATTGTCATCTCCGACCGGCAAGTTCTGGACCGCCAGCTGCAGGAAGCTGTGAATCAGCTGACTAACACTTCAGGGAAGTTCCAACCCATCACCTCGGGCAGCGAGGGGTCTAAAACCAAACAACTCATGGCGGCCTTCGCTGCACGAGTGCCCATTATTGGGCTTACCCTGCAGACCTTCCCCCATGCATTGAAGAAGATGCGCGAAGAAGGCGGGATTCTGGATGGCCGACGCTTCGCCGTCATCGCAGACGAGGCTCACACCTCGCAGACCGGTGCTGCGGCCAATGCACTCAAAGAGCTGCTCTACCTGCAACAGCAGGCAACTGATGTTGCTGATATGGATGAAGCCGAACTGAACCAGGAAGCGCTGGCAGCAATGGCCGCCAGGGTGGATGAAGACAAGCGAATCAGTTACTTCGCCTTCACGGCCACACCTAAGGGAAAGACCCTGGAGATATTCGGCAGACGCAGGGACCCGCAGAGCCCGCCAGAGCCCTTTGACCTGTATTCCATGAAGCAGGCCATTGAAGAAGGCTTCATCCTCGATGTGCTGAAGAACTACACCAGTTATGAAACCGCGGCCCGGATCGCTCGTCGCACTGAGACCGGTGGTCATCAAGAGCTGGACATCCGGCGTTCCAGTAGGGCGATCATTGGCAAAGTGGAGCTGCACCCGACCAACGTCTCCTCCAAAGTCCACGAGATCATCGAGCACTTCACCCATGTGGTCCAGCCCGAACTCGGCGGCCGTGCTAAAGCCATCGTGGTCACCTCATCCCGTGCTGCCGCAGTGCGCTATCACCGGCATTTTCAGCGTGCCGTGGCAGAGCGTGGGTTGGCTTTGAAATCGTTGGTGGCGTTTTCGGGAGAAGTTGAAGATCCCGATGTCCCAAGTATTGGCGGAGCACAGAAGCACACGGTGACTGAGGAAACTGAGAACCCAGACCTCAAGGGCCGGGACTTAGCTCAGGTCTTTGGGCAGCAGGACCAGCATGTCCTCATCGTCGCGAATAAATACCAGACTGGCTTTGATGAGCCGCTGCTGGTGGCCATGTATGTGGATAAGAAACTCTCGGGCATCTCCGCAGTCCAGACCCTCTCACGGCTCAACCGCCAGGCCCAGGGGAAAGACAACACCTACATCCTGGACTTCATCCCGGATAACCCCCAGCGCGTGGAAGCCGCTTTCAGGGAGTACTACGAGGATGCAGTCCTGGTGAAGGAATCCGATCCCGAGCTGGTCCTGGAGCTGAGGATGAAGCTGGAGAATAAGCGGATCTTCCTGCCCTCTGAAGTAGACCACTTCTGGCGCATCTGGCGCGGCGCCAAGAGTGAGAAGAACGCCCACGGACAGATCAATGGCGTCATCGACATCGCGGTTGAACGATTCGCCGTGTATTGGCAGCAAGCAGTGAACATCTACGTACAGCAGGACGATGCTGCTCAACTAGAGGAACTAAAGGAGTTCCGTAAGACCCTGGGTGCCTATTCCAAGGCCTACGACTTCTTCAGCCAAATCCTCAATTTCGGAGATGAATACTACGAGAAGCTCTCCGTGTACGCGGAGAAGCTTCAGCGCAAGCTCGTGAGCTTCACCGAGGAGGAGACAGACCCCGACCGGATCAACCTCGACGACGTTGTTCTCACACACTTCAAGCTAGAGAAACTCCGGGAAGAGTCCTTGACCGCTGGGGGTGGGGGAGAAGGTCTGCGCGGAATGACCGAGGCGGGCATCTCCCGTGGTGGCGATGCCCAGCGCGGCACTTGGGAAGAGGTCATCGAGACAGTCAACGAGTACTTAGGCCACCTGGACGTGGATGACGAGCACAAGCTCAGCTACACCGAATCACTGCTGGCTCGTGCTGTGAAGGACAAGAAGCTTCAAACACAGGCCAGTAATAACCCTGAGGCGGACTTCAAGCATTCACCCACACTGAATGCCGTGGTCGAGGATGCTATCTGGGGTGATGATCAGGACCATGCGGCATTGGCGGAGGCTGCTCGCAAGAATCCTGGCGGTATGGTGAAGCTGCTGTTGGATATGGGGCTCTACGAACGGCTGCTGGAAGAGCACCGCGCGGCCTGATCAGGTGGAGTCGGCCCGCCGTCGACGTTGGGTTTTGGTGGAACTAACACCGACTGGCGCGGCGGGCTTGACTCAGGTACGATTGTCTGTTGGTTGTCTCTGCCCAACTATGCCTGTTGGCAGATGTGCGGGCAGGGACTCTAAAGCAGAAATCCAGATCCTCCGCTCAGCCCTACTTTATGCCGATATTCCGGTGTGAACGGGGCGGTTCAGGGGATCGTGAACGGTGTGTGGAGCATATGGGTAAAAAAGAAGGCGTCATCGAGGTCGAGGGCTCAGTTGTTGAAGCCCTGCCGAATGCAATGTTCCGTGTGAAGCTGGAGAACGATCACGTTGTCCTGGCAACCATCTCGGGCAAGATGCGCCAGCACTACATCCGCATCCTCCCCGAGGACCGGGTCGTGGTGGAGATGAGCCCTTATGACCTCAACCGCGGCCGTATCGTCTACCGCTACAAGTAATCGAGGAGAACCCATGAAGGTTCAGCCGAGCGTGAAGCCGATCTGCTCCGACTGCAAGACCATCCGTCGCGGTGGTGTTGTGCGAGTGATCTGCAAGAACCCGCGCCACAAGCAGCGCCAGGGCTGAGCTCTTCACTTAAGTCTTTTAAGTGAGGGCGCTTAAGTACCGCGCAGGGAGTTGTGCCACCGGTCGCCTAGTTGGCGAACGGGAGCATTCCCACCACAGCTCAATACAGCAAAGCAGTGCAGCTCGCGAATGAGCTGGCGAGCATACCTCCGGTTACCGAAGGCCGGGGACCCGCTGATGACGCCGCCTCCGGCGTCGGACATAAAAGTCCCAGAGGGGATCGCGCTGCTTCAGACCTTCGGATAAGACAAAGGAGGACTGCCACGTGGCACGTCTGGCAGGTGTGGACATCCCGCGCGAAAAGCGCACGGTGATCGCACTCACTTATATCTACGGCGTGGGACGCACCCGCGCTGAACAGGTCCTTGAGGCCACTGGGGTTGACCCCAACACCCGCGTGAAGGACCTGACTGACGAACAGCTGGTCGCTCTGCGTGACTACATCGAAGGCAACTTCACCGTTGAGGGCGACCTCCGCCGTGAGGTCTCCGCTGATATCCGCCGCAAGGTCGAAATCGGCTCTTACGAGGGCCTGCGCCACCGCCGTGGCCTGCCCGTCCGCGGTCAGCGCACCAAGACCAATGCGCGCACCCGTAAGGGCCCCAAGAAGACCGTCGCAGGCAAGAAGAAGTAGTTCACAGGAGAGACAATGCCCCCCAAGACTCGTGCAGCGGTCCGTAAGCCGCGCCGCAAGGCAAGCAAAAACATCACTCAGGGTCAGGCTCACATCAAGTCGACCTTCAACAACACCATCGTGTCCATCACGGACTCCACTGGCGCTGTGATCTCCTGGGCCTCCTCCGGCGAGGTTGGCTTCAAGGGATCCCGCAAGTCCACTCCCTACGCCGCACAGATGGCAGCCGAGCAGGCTGCTAAGCGCGCACAGGAGCACGGCATGAAGAAGGTTGACGTCTTCGTCAAGGGCCCCGGCTCCGGCCGCGAGACCGCGATCCGCTCCCTACAGGCCGCTGGCCTGGAGGTCGGATCCATCGCTGACGTCACCCCCAGCGCTCACAACGGCTGCCGCCCGCCCAAGCGCCGTCGCGTCTGAGCGACACTTCTTTACCCTGATCGTCTAGGGCCCGACGACGGCAGCCGCCTGTGCCGCCGTCGTCGGGCTGAGCATCAATCACTGAACTGAGAATGCGTCATATAGCGGATGCACTCTGAAAGGAACCACCAGTGCTCATTGCACAGCGCCCCACGCTGACTGAAGAAGTCGTCGCTGATAACCGCTCCCGCTTCATCATCGAACCCCTTGAGCCGGGTTTCGGCTACACCCTGGGTAACTCCCTGCGCCGTACCCTGCTCTCCTCGATTCCCGGTGCCGCTGTGACCAGCGTCCGCATCGACGGCGTCCTCCACGAGTTCAGCACTATCGCTGGCGCCAAGGAAGATGTCACCGAGCTGATCCTGAACATCAAGCGTCTCTCAGTGTCTTCCGAGCACGATGAGCCCGTTGTGGCTTACCTGCGCAAGGAAGGCCCCGGCGCCGTCACAGCTGCTGACATCACCCCGCCGGCCGGTGTGGAGTTCCACAACCCCGACCTGCACCTGCTGACCCTCAACGAGGACGGCAAGCTGGACCTGGAGCTGACTGTGGAGCGTGGCCGCGGCTACGTCTCGGCAGCTCTGAACAAGCTCGAGGACGCAGAGATCGGCCGTATCCCGGTCGACTCCATCTACTCCCCGGTGCTGAAGGTCAGCTTCAAGGTGGAGGCCACCCGTGTGGAGCAGCGCACCGACTTCGACAAGCTCACCATCGATGTGGAGACCAAGCCTTCTATGGCTCCGCGCGATGCGCTGGCCTCGGCAGGCACCACCCTGGTGGAGCTGTTCACCCTGGCCCGCGAGCTGAACTTCTCGGCTGAGGGCATCGAGATCGGCCCGTCCCCATCGGATGCCGCACTGGCAGCCGATATGGCACTGCCGATCGAGGACCTCGAGCTGACGGTGCGGTCCTACAACTGCCTCAAGCGCGAGGGCATCCACACCATCGGTGAGCTCACCGCTCGCTCCGAGGCCGACCTGATGGACATCCGCAACTTCGGTGCCAAGTCCATCGACGAGGTCAAGGAGAAGCTGGCCGAGTACAACCTCCAGCTGAAGGACTCCCCGGAGGGCTTCGACCCCACGGCAGCTCGCTTCGCCGCTGAGCAGGACGAGTACGACGACGACGCAGACGCTCAGTTCTCCAACTGAGTCCGGCCCGTCATTTAAGACATTCGTGCTCGCCGCAGGTGAGCGCTTCATTCAAGGAGTAAGACACAATGCCTACCCCCACTAAGGGACCGCGTCTGGGCGGAGGCCCGGCGCACGAGAAGATCATGCTGGCGAACCTCTCCGCTCAGCTGTTCGAGCACCGCTCGATCACCACTACTCTGACCAAGGCCAAGCGCCTTCGTCCCTACGCTGAGCGTCTCATCACGCTGGCGAAGAAGGGCGATCTCGCAGCACGCCGCAAGGTTGTGGGCCTGATCAGCGCCAAGAACGCCACCAACCAGAGCATCGTTCACGAGCTCTTCACCGTGATCGCACCGGCTATGGCCGAGCGCGAGGGCGGCTACACCCGCATCACCAAGATTGGCAACCGTAAGGGCGACAACGCTCCTATGGCCGTCATCGAACTGGTGATGGAGCCTGTTTCCCCGAAGCAGAAGGTTGTGGCTGACGCTGAGCGTGCCACCGCTGCCGCTGCTCCTGTGGAGGAGCCGGAGGTCGAGGAGACTGAGGTGGAGACCGCTGAGGTGTCCGACGAGGCTGCTGCTGAAGCACCTGCCGACACTGAGGTGGATGCAACCGCCGCTGAGGCTGCTGCTGAGGAGTCCGAGGACAAGTAAGTCCTTGACTCTCTGACACACCACTGACTGAGCCCCCGTTCTCTGCAGAGCGGGGGCTCAGTCGTGTCTTCACCGAAGTAGGCTAGTTTCATGCCCAGAATCCGACTCGACCTCGCCTATGACGGTAACGCGTATAAGGGCTGGGCTGCTCAGCCAGGGCTGCAGACGGTAGAAGGCGCCCTGCATGAGGCGCTGGCAACAATTCTGCGACGCGAAGTCCGGGTGACTGTCGCTGGACGCACCGATGCCGGTGTGCACGCCCGAGGTCAAGTCGTGCACCTGGACCTCGGTGACGATGAATGGCAAGGATTAGCCCGCGGCAGAGACCTGCTGCCCCACGAGGCCATGCTGCGCCGGCTCAGCGGCGTGCTGAACCGCCAGCAGGGCGCCGTGGTGCTGAAGAGCGTCTCAGCTGTCCCTGAGACCTTCGACGCTCGATTCTCCGCGCTGAGCCGCAGCTACAGCTACCGGATAGCGGACCGTCGCGAGCTATGGGACCCGTTGCGGCGTCATGACACCGCCTGGATCCGCGGTGCGGTTGACGCGCGCCTCATGGACGCTGAAGCCACCGCTGTGCTGGGGCTGCATGACTTTGGAAGTTTCTGCCGTCCACGAGAGCACTCCACCACTATTCGTGAGCTTCAGGCGTTCACCATCCGCCGCGGTGCCGATGGCATCATCACCGCAACGCTGACTGCCGACGCCTTCTGCCACCATATGGTTCGCGCCCTCATCGGAGGCTGCCTGGATGTGGGAGAAAGACGCCGCGCACCAGGCTGGCTGTTCAGCCGCCTGCAGGAACCCAGTTGGGACCAGCGAGTACGACTGGCTCCACCCCAAGGGTTAGTTCTTGAGTCTGTGGCTTACCCGCGGGAGGATCAGCTGGCTCAGCGTGCCGAACAGACGCGTGCCCTGCGGCCGGTGCACACGGGCACCGCTGAAAGTGCAGTCAACGACGACGCAGAATGAGGCATGTCGGCCGGACCGCGCCCTGTGAAATGATTTAGATCTCACCCTCAAACTAAAGTTGCGCAGTGCACACGGACAGCGTATACTCTCCGGGGATCGGCCGGGCTTGACCGGCCAGTCGCATTTTTGCGGCACGTACTGTACGTCGTTGAGAAGGAACTCAAAGATGAGCACTGAATCACGCAGCGAGGACTCCTCTGTGGGAGCGGTTGCTTGGGTAGTATTGGTAGCCGCCTTCGGCGGTTTCCTCTTCGGCTTCGATACCGCTGTGATCAACGGCGCCGTCGGCCCCATCCGTGAGGCTTTTGACCTCTCCGCGCTGATGAGCGGTTTCACTGTCTCCACTGCCCTGCTGGGCTGTGTGGTCGGTGCCTTCACCGGCGGTAACTTAGCTGACCGGGTCGGACGCCAGAAGGCGATGCTGATCGCGGCGGGACTCTTCCTGGCCTCTGCGATCGGCTCCGGGCTGGTTTTCGGTGTGTATGACCTCATCTTCTGGCGAATCATCGGTGGTATCGGCGTGGGTATGGCCTCGGTCATCGCCCCGGCCTACATTGCCGAGGTCTCGCCGGCCAACTGGCGCGGCCGTCTGGGCTCGCTGTTTCAGCTGGCCATTGTGATCGGTATTTTCATGGCTGCGGTCTCCAATGCGCTCTTCGCCAACCTGGCCGGTGGCGCGGAACTTCCGCTGTGGCTGGGCCTGGACGCTTGGCGCTGGATGTTCATCTCCGAAGCTGTACCGGCTTTGATCTACGGCCTGCTGGCGCTGTCGATCCCGGAGTCTCCGCGGTACCTGGTCTCGCGTGGGCGCGACGCCGCAGCCCGCGAGGTGCTCACCGACATCGTCGGTATCAAGGGCGAGTCAAACCTGACCGCCAAGATTGATGACATCCGCCGCACCATCAACCTCGAGGCTCGTCAGAAGCTGCGCGATCTCTTCGTGGGCGGCAAGGTCATGCCCATCGTCTGGGTGGGCATCGGACTGGCCGTATTCCAGCAGTTCGTGGGCATCAACGTCATCTTCTACTACTCCACCACCCTGTGGCAGGCCGTGGGCATTCAGGAAGACCAGGCCATGCTGGTTCAGGTCATCACCACGAGCCTGAACATCCTGGCCACCATCGTGGGCATCCTGATCGTGGATAAGGTCGGGCGCCGGATCCCGCTGGCAGTCGGCTCCGCAGGTATGGCGCTGGGCCTGGGGATGATGGCAGTGGCCTTCTCCCAGGCGGTATCGGAAGAGCTCGCCAACGAGTTCGGCGAGCTGGAGACCGTGGTCTCCCTGCCGGAGCCCTGGGGCATCATCGCCCTTGTCTCCGCCAATGTCTTTGTGATCTTCTTCGGCGCCACCTGGGGTCCGTTCATGTGGCTGATGCTGGGTGAGATGTTCCCCAACCGGATTCGCGCCGTCGCACTGGGCGTGGCCTCGGCCTTCAACTGGGGTTCGAACTTCCTGATCTCCAGCCTCTTCCCGCAGATGGCAGAGCTGTCCCTGGTCTTCGCCTACGGCTTCTACGCCGGCTCCGCTTTGCTGAGCCTGTTCTTCGTGCTCAAGTGGGTTCCGGAGACTAAGGGCCGGGAGATCGAGGATATGAATGAGAGCGCCTATATCCGCGCCTGATTCTTCGGTGATCCCAGTTTTACCCGCCCTTCGGGGTTTTACCGCCCCGTATACCCCACGGTAAAACCCCGAAGCCCTGGTAAAGCGAACTGTGTGTCACAGACCCTTACCGGACGAGCCATGACAAGAGCCTGCTCGAAGCCGTTCTTCGGCAGATCCTCAGGAGTAGGTTTGCCAGTGGACACTCCATACGGAGAAAGGGCGGATCATGGCTCGATTTACTGACCGCGTAACCCTTATCACTGGCGCTGGCTCTGGACTGGGACGCCAGAGAGCTATCCAGGAGGCCAAGGAGGGTGCTCGGCTGGCACTTGTGGACCTTTTCAGAAGAGGGTCTGGAAGTGACCAAGGCGGAAGTTCTGGAGCACGCTCCTGAGGCGCAGATCCTTCTGGCAACAGCAGATGTCGCGCAGCAAAGCGATACCCAGGCATACGTCAAAGCCACCATGGACGCCTACGGACGCCTTGACGGCTTCTTCAACAACGCCGGCATCGAGGGACGCCAGAACCTGACCGCGAATTTCACGGCTGAAGAGTTCGACCGCGTGGTGAGCATTAATCTGCGCGGCGTATTCCTCGGGATGGAAGCGGTGCTGGCCATCATGCGCGAACAGGGCTCGGGATACATTGTGAATACCGCCTCGGTGGGCGGCATCCGCGGCGTGGGCCACCAGTCGGGCTACGCAGCCAGCAAGCATGGCGTCGTCGGGCTGACCCGCAACTCTGCAGTGGAGTACGGCCAGTACGGCATCAGAATCAATGCCATTGCCCCCGGGGCCATCTGGACAGCCATGGTGGAAGGCTCAATGAAGCAGATTGACCCGGAGGACCCGCGAGGCGCCGCTGAAGAGTTCATTCAGGCCAACCCGACTAAGCGCTACGGTGAAGCCTACGAAGTCGCTTCAGCAGTGGCCTTCCTGCTCTGCGATGATGCACGTTACATCAACGCTGCCGTGATCCCCATCGACGGCGGCCAGTCGGCCAAGTACTAGTGGTCTAGGCACGCTGAGCAGCGGCACTTAGCTCTTGAGCCGTGTCGACCCCCAAGCCGGCCCCCATAAAAACCGGTCCACGGCCCCTCCGTTGCCTGACACCGCATAGATCGGGCGACGGCGGGGCCGGGCCGGTCAGCCGTCGATCACGGCGGCCAGCTCATCGAGGAACCCGGCGAAATCGGTGCCGCGACGCAGAATTCGCTGGACGCTCTCATGCTCACTGAAGACTTCTACGAGCTGCTCGAAGATCGTCTGGAAGGCTTCCCGGTCTTCCTCGCTGAAGGCCACCAGCGCCACAATCTGGACCCTTCCGCCACCCCAGCGCACCGACCCATCAGCAATTCCAATGGACAGTGCAGTGCGGCCCGCCGTCATCTTCAGCGCATGCGGTACTGCCAGCGTTTCGGTAAAAGCGGTGGAGGAGAGCCGCTCGCGCTCCAACGCCCGCTGCACGTAGTCCTGGTCAATCACGCCCTGAGCCACAAGCGGTTCGCCCAGCCGACGGATGGCTTCCTCCTCATCGGCGGCCACCAGGGGACGCACAAAGGCTTCGGGGCTCAGATAATGTTCCAGCTCGGCGCGCAGCCGTGCCAGCCGCAGGCTGCGTCGTCGTCGCGAGACTGCTGCGGAGATCCGTTCGGTGTCCGCCTCGGTGAGAAAGGGCGGCAGCAGCACGGTGCGCTCGTCGGGCACCTGAGGCTCAATAGTGGTCAGCACCAGATCCGTGGTGATTGATGACCAGTCCGGGTCCATATTGGTCTCTACCGCCACCACCTCCACTGAGGCTCCCAGTGAACGGTCAATGCGCGAACGCAGCAGTTCATGCAGCTCGTAGTAGCCGGGGCAGACAATAGTGGCCGTGAGGACGGCCTCGGCCCGTCGGCTGCGTTCTAGGCGGCCGCCCACATGCATGGCGATATAGGCGATTTCATCATCGCCTAAGGACATATCGAGCTCCTGGCTGATGTCATTAGCAATGGAGACTGCCACCTGAAACACCATGGGGTAGGTGGATTTCAGTGACCGGGTCAGCGGGTTCCTTGACCAGGCCTGTTCCCGAGCTCGAAGCACAAGATTCTGCACGTGCAGGCTCAGCCGCTGGATGAAGTCACCGTGCAGGATGTCCACCAGGTACTCCTGGGCGGCATGGGCGACGGCGCGGCTGACCACCTGCTCGATCTGCGGGTCCAGAGCAACCGGGGTGCGGTCACTGCTCTTCGGTGCCACGGCACGGGTCAGCACCAGAGAGACCAGGTGGTGCAAGTCGCCGCGCCCCATCGTCACCCCCAGGTACTGACGGCTCAATGAGTCCAAGAGATCAGCGACCTGCTGCTGGTGGGGTTCCAGATCCACAGCCGAAATCTCCAGGGCGCGGCCGTGGGCCACCCTGTCGGCGGCAATGGCGACATGCAGCAGCACATCGGCAGCAGCCAGCTCGTTGACGTAATAGCCCTGTTCCACCAGCCCGGCGGTCAGCTCGCGGCGGAACGGTGCAAAGGCGGCCCTATCGGCAGCAATGCCCGCGGAGCGTCGCAATTGGTCGACGTCGAAGGAACCCTGGGTCATCTCCTCATGGGCGAGCTTGGAGACCAGCCGGCGCTGAGCGAGCTCGGTGCCCACCAGCATCACGCGGGGGCCGGAGCGTTCAAGGGACAACCCGGTGCCTTCCAGCAGTTCACGCACCCGGGCCAGATCGGCGTCTACCGTAGCTTCACTGACGTGCAGACGTTCTGCTGTGCGGTGCACATCCACCCCGGAATCAGCTTCCAGCAGCTCTCTCACTAAGGTATGGACCCGGTCCCGGGGACCGGCATTATTCGGTGTCGGCTTGCTACCAGTACGACGCAGCGCGCCCAGTACAGCGCGATTCGCGCGATACCCCGCGGGCCCGGACTCAACAGCGGGGGATTCAGCGCTGCGCGCATTCAGCGCAGAGATATAGGACCGCACGCTGCGAGGCGTGACGCCCAACAGGTCTGCCAGTGAGGCTGCCGTGATCCAACGGTCATCGCGCAGCAGCAGATCGACCAGCTGATCCTGGCGTCTGCTCAGCCCCATGGGGCCTCCTTCCACGTGACCAGCCGGAACTCTCTTGGGCCCAACAATAGTGGAGGCTTCAGCAACTTTCCGCAGGGGAGGAAAGAAATATCCCCCACAGACCGTAGCGGTGTGGGGCGAGTCACTGGAGAATCTATGGGAAAGGAGAAGGCAGATCAATGAAGATCCTCGTGATGTGCGGTGCTGGTGCCTCCAGCACTTTTGTCGCCCAGCGGCTCAACCGAGCGCTGGCCGATGCCGGTATGCCGCACACGGCCTGGGCCGGAAGTCAGTCCTCGCTGCTGCACGATATCGACACCGCGGACATGGTCCTGCTGGGACCCCACCTGGCTGACACCATCGAGGAGATCCGTAGCCTCACCGCGCCCCAAGGAGCGCCGGTGCAGCTTCTGCCTGAAGACATCAATTCAGACCTCGACGGAACACGTGCCCTGGCGCTGGTCCGTCAGGCTCTTACGACGAAAGCGAACCCCTCATGAGCGCAACCCGCACTGTCACTGTCGGCTCCTCCAACGGCCTGCACGCCCGCCCCGCGAAGCTCTTTGTGGAAGCCGCCCAGAACGCCGGCGTTCCGGTGACCATCACCAAGGGCGAGAAGAGTGTCAACGCTGCTTCCATCCTGGGCGTGATGTCCCTGGGCGTTGAGCATGGTGATGAGGTTGTTCTCACCGTGGAGGCCGAGAACGCCGAGCAGACTCTGGACACCCTGGCTGAGCTGCTGACCACCAACCACGACGAGGCCAACTGATGCCTGAGAGCCTCACCGGCACAGGCATCGGCCAAGGTGTTGCCTATGGCCCGGTGGCGCGGATGGCGCCGCCGCCAGCGCCCCCGGCTGATACTGACAGCCAGCTGAAGCCCGAGCAGGAGTCCGCCCGGGTCAAGGAAGCCATCCAGGCGGTCTCTGCTGAGCTTGCCAGCCGCGGGGAGACCGCCGGCGGACAGGCGCAGGAGGTTCTCGAGGCTCAGGTCATGATGGCCCAGGACCCCACGCTGCTGGAGGCAGTTGAACAGCGCGTCCAGGCCGGCAAGACCGGCGAATTCGCCGTCCACGCCGCCTTCGCCGAGTTCCAGGAGACCCTGCAGACCCTCGGCGGATACCTCGGCGAACGCGCCGCGGACCTCGCCGACGTCGCCCTGCGGGTCATTGCGCATCTGCGCGGTGAGCCGGCACCCGGTGTACCTGATCCCGGTCACCCCTTCGTACTGGTGGCTCAGGACCTGGCTCCGGCTGATACCGCGCTGCTGGATCTGGACAAAGTGCAGGCGCTGGTCACTATCGAAGGTGGACCGACCTCTCACACGGCCATCTTGGCCCGTGGTAAGGGAATCACTGCCGTCGTCGGTGTTAAGGACGCCGCCCAACTCAGTGATGGCCAGCAGGTGATCGTCGACGCCGCAGCCTCAGCCATCATCACTGAGCCCTCCCAGGAGCAGATCGATGACGTGACTCGGCGCATCGAGGAGCGTGCCGCCGCAGCGGCCGCCCCGCTGACCCCCGGGGCCCTGGCCGATGGCACCGAGGTGCCGCTGCTGGCCAATCTGGGCAGTCCAGAGGCTGCCCAGGAAGCAGTGGACCTAGGTGCTGAGGGTGTGGGGCTGTTCCGTACCGAGTTCCTCTTCCTCTCTTCAGATAAGGCCCCCAGCGTTGCTGAGCAGCGCGAGTCCTACATCAAGCTGCTCCAGGCCTTCCCCGGCAAGAAGGTCGTGGTCCGGGCACTCGACGCCGGTGCTGATAAGCCCCTGCCCTTCCTCAACGACGCCGAGGAGGAGAACCCCGCTCTCGGGCTGCGCGGACTTCGCGCCCTGCTGGCCAATGAGGAGATCCTGCGCGATCAGTTGACTGCCCTAGCTGAGGCTGAGGCTGCCACCGAGGCCGATCTCTGGGTGATGGCCCCCATGGTCTCCACTGTGGAAGAGGCAGAGACCTTCACCAAATTCGCCACCCAGCACGGGCTGAAAACCGCTGGTGTGATGATCGAGGTGCCCTCCTCCGCGCTGCTGGCTGACAAGATCCTGCCGGTGACCGGATTCGCCTCCATCGGTACCAATGACCTGACGCAGTACACCATGGCAGCTGACCGCCTGCTGGGTTCGGTCGCAGGGTTGCAGGATCCTTGGCACCCGGCCGTGCTGCGACTGATCCGCGAGGTCGGCGCAGCCGGAGACCACACCGGCAAACCGGTGGGTGTCTGCGGCGAAGCCGCCGCGGACCCGCTGCTGGCAGTGGTCCTGATAGGACTCGGCGTCAACACACTTTCCATGGCACCGGCTGCCCTGGCTGATGTGCGCTTGGAGCTCTCCAGGCACACCAAGGACCAGGCCGAGGCCATCGCCCAGGCCGCACTCGCCGCCTCCACCGCAGCAGATGCGCGCCAAGCGGCCCTCGACGTCGCCGCTCGCTGAAACAGCGGTATGCAACACCCCATCACCCACCTCAAAGATGAGAAAGGCGCACGCTATGACAGCGTCTGCTGAAAAAACACAACCCGGCAGTGTCAGGGTGGCCGTACAGAAGTTCGGCTCATTCCTCTCGGGAATGATCATGCCGGTCATTCCGGCCCTGATCGCTTGGGGAATCATCACCGCGATCGTCGTCAACATCGAGCAGTTCTCCGATGGCTGGGCAGTTGCTGATGCGCTCTCCACCATCGTCGGTCCGATGATCCACTACCTGCTGCCGGTGCTGATCGCGGTGCAGGGTGGCAAGATGATCTACGAGATGCGCGGCGCCGTCGTTGGTGCTGTGGCAACTTTCGGTGTCATCGCCGGTTCGGACTTCCTGATCGCGGAGTTCAACGCCGCGCTTCCGGAGGGTCAGGATCCGCTGGCCGAGGTTCACATGTTCATCGGCGCGATGATCATGGGCCCGTTGGCGGCATGGCTGATGAAGAAGGCTGACGGCCTCTGGGAAGGCAAGATCAAGGCCGGCTTCGAGATGCTGGTCAACATGTTCTCCGCCGGCATCCTCGGCTTCCTGATGGCAGTCGTCGGCTTCTTCGGCCTGGCTCCGGTCATCAACTGGTTCATGGACGTTCTCGGTTCTGCTGTGAGCTTCCTTGTGGAGAACCAGCTGCTGCCGCTGACCTC
Organism: Nesterenkonia massiliensis; assembly: GCF_000455245.1. Taxonomy (GTDB): domain Bacteria; phylum Actinomycetota; class Actinomycetes; order Actinomycetales; family Micrococcaceae; genus Nesterenkonia; species Nesterenkonia rhizosphaerae. The sequence goes on from NZ_HG005166.1 coordinate 185,528, forward strand.
GCTGATCATCGAGCCGGCCAAGGTCTTCTTCCTCAACAACGCCATCAACCACGGCGTGCTGACTCCGCTGGGCGTCACCGAATCAGCAGGCGAGGCCGGCAAGTCCATCCTCTTCCTGCTCGAGGCCAACCCCGGCCCGGGTGCCGGTGTCCTGCTGGCCTTCACCATCTTCGGTGTGGGTGCGGCACGCGCCACCGCCCCCGGTGCATTGCTGATCCACTTCGTCGGCGGTATTCACGAGGTCTACTTCCCCTACGTGCTGATGAAGCCGACTCTGCTGCTGGCAGTGGTCGCAGGCGGTGCCACCGGTGTGACCACCAATATGCTCTTCGACTCGGGTCTTGTGTACCCTGCCGCCCCGGGCTCCATCATCGCGGTCATGTTCGCCACTGCCGCAGACAGCTACCTCGGCGTGATCCTCTCGGTGATCCTCTCCACTGCTGTCAGCTTCGCAGTAGCTGCAGTCATCCTGCTGGCCGACCGGCGCCGTAATGTCGGCGGCGACGACGAGTTCTCCTCCGCTGTGGCAAAGACTGCCGCCGCTAAGGGCAAGTCATCCTCGCACCTGGACAACCTCGCCGGTGCCGCTGCCGTCCCGGCATCGTCAACTGAGCAGATCCGCACCGTGTACTTCGCCTGCGACGCAGGCATGGGTTCCTCCGCGATGGGCGCCTCGGTGCTGCGCAAGAAGTTCCAGGGCGCGGGCATCGAGAATGTCAGTGTCACCAATAAAGCCATCGCTGGGCTGCCCGGCGACGCCGACCTGGTCATCACCCAGCAGAACCTCACCGACCGTGCCCGGGTGAAGGAGCCGAATGCGATCCACGTGTCCGTGGACAACTTCATGAACGCTCCCGAGTACGACGACGTCGTGGAACTGGTGAAGAACAGCGGCGCCTCCGGTGAGACCGCCGCGGCTGACCCGATCTCCGCACCTGCTGGCTCCGGTGGGACCGCCACTGCGGTCAAAAGCGGAATCCTGACCCTGGAGCAGATTCGCATCCACTCCGGTGCAGCGACCCAGGACCAGGCATTGCAGGAAGCAGCAGACATCCTGGAATCCGCTGGTGCGGTGACCAGCGACTACCTGCAGGCGATGCGTGACCGTGAGGCCACCGTCTCCACCTTCATGGGCAGCGAACTGGCCATCCCACACGGCACCAATGCGGCCAAGGCAGCGATCAAGGCCTCGGCGCTGTCGGTGGTCCGCTACGACGGCGGCGTGGACTGGTCAGGAGATCACACCACATTCGTCATCGGTATCGCCGGTGTAGGCGATGAACACCTGGAGATCCTGTCTCGGATCGCCACGCTCTTCGCTGACGAAACAGAGGTCGCCAAGCTGAAGGCAGCCTCCACCGAGCAGGAGATCCTGGATCTGCTCTCGGCTGTGAACGAAGGCTGAAGCTGGAACAGGCCGGCCCACCGGCGCTGGTCTAGCCACTGAACCGAATCATCTGAAAGCGTGAGGGTGCGCGGACTGAGACCATCAGTCGGCGCACCCTCACGCCGTTATTAGACATCCATGCATGACCGGGCAGCCGGATCCTGACAACGGATCCGCCCGGACACACTCCTGGGGAGGAGATCAGATATGAAGGCTGTTCATTTCGGAGCAGGCAATATCGGCCGCGGTTTCGTGGGGCTGCTGCTGCATGAGGGCGGCTACGAGGTGGTGTTCTCCGATGTGGCCGCACCCTTGGTAGAGGCTCTCACCGCGGCTGACTCCTATCTGGTGCACGAGGTCGGCACCGGCGGAGAAGACAAGACCGTGACCGGCTTCCGCGCAGTCAACAGCGCCGAGAACGCCTCGGCAGTGGCCGAAGAAGTCGCAACCGCTGACGTGGTGACCACCGCAGTGGGGCCGACCATCTTGAAGTTCATTGCCCCGCATATTGTGGCCGGCCTGCGCCAGCGCCCAGCCGATGCGCAGAAACTGCAGGTCATGGCCTGCGAGAACGCTATCGGCGCCACGGACACTCTGCGTCAGGCTATGCAGGAGCTGGCCGGTGAGGGCTGGGACGAACTGGCCGCCAAAGCAGTGTTCGCCAATACCGCGGTGGACCGAATCGTCCCGGGCCAGCCAGCAGATGGCGGCATCGATGTCACCGTGGAGCCCTTCTACGAATGGGCTATCGAGAAGGGACCTTTCGGGGAGAATCTGCCCAATATCCCCGGTGCCCACTTCGTCGATGAACTGGGGCCCTATATTGAACGCAAGCTCTTCACCGTCAACACCGGCCACGCCACGGCCGCGTACCTGGGGACAGCGGCAGGTCTGGAGAAGATCGCCGATGCCCTGGCTGATGAGCACGTGGCCGCAGGAGTCACCGCCGCTCTGGAGGAGACCTCTGCGCTTCTGGTGGCCAAGCATGGCTTTTCCCCTGATCAGATGCAGTCCTACCGGAACACCATCCTTGACCGCTTCCGCAATCCGGCGCTGCCTGACACCGTGGACCGGGTGGGCCGCCAGCCGCTGCGTAAGCTCTCCCGTCATGAACGGCTGATCGGCCCTGCGGCCGAGGCCGCCGAACGGGGACTGCCGGTTCAGGGACTGCTGGGCGCCATCGAAGCCGCACTGGCCTTCGACGTTGCCGCAGACGAACAAGCTGTGGAGATGAAGAAGCTCCTGGGCCAACTCAACGCTGAGGCCTTTACCGAGAAGGTGACGGGCCTGACCTCTGCCCACCCGCTCTTTACGGCAGTGGTGGAACGGGTGGCAGCAGCCCAGCGCTGAGCTGTCCGCACTGGCAGACGACGACGGCGGCGGCGCCCCCACCACGTTCGGTCACGCAGTTTGACCTTACTTTCGGTCCTCGCGGGGGTAAATCCGGTGAAACCGACGTCATATTGCGTGAGCGAATAAGAGCATAGAACGACGGCGGCCCCTCGGTCTTGGATTCTGCAGAATCCTGGGAGACCGGGGAGCCGCCGTCGTTGTTAGTGGTGTTCAGGCCGCGGCAGGTGCCTTGCGAGTCCAGCGCTTCAGTGCGATCACGCTGAGCGCGGTCAGTGCGGCACCTGCCAGCACAGCCAGCAGGAACAGCAGGAAGCTCTCGATGGCGAAGGCCACAAACACACCACCATGCGGTGCATAAGACGTCACACCGAAGACCATGGTCAGGGCGCCAGTGACAGCGCCGCCCAGCATCGAGGCCGGCAGCACGCGCAGCGGATCTGACGCCGCAAAAGGAATGGCACCTTCAGAGATGAAGGCCGCACCCAGCAGGACTGCAGTCTTGCCGTTCTCCCGCTCAGCGACGGTAAAGAGCTTGCGGTCCAGGAAGGTCGCCAGGGCCAGACCCAGCGGAGGCACCATGCCTGCGGCCATCACGGTGGCCATGATCATCAGCGGGGCTTCGCTGCCAGCAGCCACTGCTCCGGAGACACCGGCTACGGCAAAGGAATAGGCCACCTTATTGACCGGTCCGCCGAGGTCGAAGCACATCATCAGGCCGAGGATGACGCCCAGCAGGGCCGCGGCCGAACCCGTCATGGACTCCAGCCAGCCCTCTAGCGAAGCCGTCAGTGCGGCGATGGGGCCGCCCAGCACCAACAACATCAGCCCGGCGGCAACGATGGTGGCCACCAACGGAATGATCACCACCGGCATCAGTCCCGCCAACCAGCGCGGCACATCCAAGCGCCGGAACCAATAGGCGACTGCACCGGCCAGCACGCCACCAACGATGCCGCCGATGAATCCGGCATCCATGGAAAGAGCCACAGCACCGGCAGTGAAGCCCGGTGCGATACCAGGGCGGTCGGCCATTCCGTAGGCGATATAGCCCGCCAGCGCCGGCACGAGGAACCCCATGGCGGCACTGCCCATGGTGAAGAACACCGAACCCAGATAACCGCCGAGCGCACCCCAACCATGGAAGTCGGCGGGAAGCTCTGCTGCGGTGGGCAGATTCCACAGGGAGTGGTTGAAGGCGATATCCGAGGCCACATCGGTGATGTTGTAGCCGCCGAGCAGGAACCCCAGTGCGATGAGCAGACCACCGGCTGCAACGAAAGGAATCATGTAGCTCACACCGGTCATCAGCACACGCTGGACGCTGCGACCAAAGCTCTCCCGGCCATGCTCGCCCGTGGCAGCCTCGTCCTCGCTCTCGGAGCTGACAACTGCCGCATTGGGATCCTGGGCCGCGCGCAGTGCATCATCGAGCAGGGCACCGGGATCATCGATGCCGCGCTTGACTCGGGCCGCCACCACTGGCTTGCCTGCGAAACGGCTCTTATCCCGTACGTCGACATCCACGGCGAAGATCACCGCCTCCGCGTCCGCAATAGCCGAGGCGGGAAGCGGCGTCGAACCCGCTGATCCCTGCGTTTCCACATGCAGGTCGATGCCGCGTGCCTGTGCTGCCTGCTTGAGTGCATCGGCAGCCATATAAGTGTGGGCAATACCCGTGGGGCAGGCGGTCACCGCCACCAAACGGCGCACCGGCTCACCGGCCTCAGCGGTGGGCTCCTGGGCGGTGGGCTCTTCGGCGGACGGCTGTTCTTCGGTGGGTGCCACCGCAGAGTCGATCAGCGCCACCACCTCAGAGGCGCTGCCGGCACTGCGCAGTGCGGTGACGAATTCATCCTGCATCAGGCCAGTGGCCAGCGCGGAGAGAATCTTCAGATGGTCTTGACTGGCCGTTTCAGGAACGGCGATGAGGAACACCAGATCGGCAGGGCCGTCGAAGGAGCCGAAGTCCACGGCGGTGCCCAGGCGGGCGAAGGCCAGGGTCGGCTCGGAGACCGCGGAGGTCCGGCAGTGCGGAATGGCGAAGCCCCCGGGCATGCCCGTGGCTGACTGCTCCTCACGCGCCCAGGCGCTGGTGATCAGCGGCTCGGCGTCGGAGGCTCTGCCTGCAGTGACGATCTGGCCGGCCAGCTGCTCGATCACCTCGCGCGGTTGCGTCGCGGTAATCCTGTCCAGGCTGACCAGCTCTTCGGTGATGATGGCCATGATGTGTGTCCTTTTCCTTATGGGGTGAGCTCGTCGACGACGACGTCGTCGAGCACGAGTTGTTCGGGGACCGGCATGGTGGAGCCGGGAAGTGAAGCCGCCGCCCGGCCCTGGGCCATGGCCCGGCGTAGGCAGCTGCGGGGATCTTCGCCCTTCACGTGTGCGGCGAGGAATCCGGCCAGTGAGGCATCGCCGGCACCGACGGTGCTGCGCACTGTCAGCGGCGGACCCCAGGCGCTCAGCACCGGCTGGTGCTGGTCCGCTGAGACGTAGACGGCGCCGTGGCCGCCCAGGGTCACCAGGGCTGCCTGGACGCCGTGGGGCTTCAGGGCGCGGATCAGCTGCACCACCGCGTCCTTGGAAGCCTCCAGCTCAGCGGCTGAGAGTTCGGGGATTTGCTCCGGCTCCAGCAGCGCGTGGGCCAGCTCCAGCAGCTCCTCAGCATTGGGTTTGATCAGATCCGGTGCCGCTGCCACCGCTTCGGCCAGCGCCGGCCCGGAGGCATCGACTGCCACCAGGTGCTCGCCGGCGCTGCGCAGCCTGGTGATGGTCTCGCGGTAGAACCGCGTGCTCAGTCCCGGCGGCAGGGATCCGGCCAACACCGTCCAGGCCGCCTCGGCTGCGCTGCCGATGATCAGCTCGATAAACTCGGCTTCAGCCTCAGTGCTGAACTGGGGGCCGGGCTCGTTGACCTTGGTGGTGGTGCCCAGCGGATCGGTGATGGCGATATTCGTCCGCAGCGACTGCCCGATCGGCATGCTGCGACAGCTGACGCTGATCTCAGCCAGGCCGGTGAGCACCGGGTCAGCGGGATCACCGGGTAGCACGGCCAGGTTCTCCACCCCGGCAGCGGTCAGGGCTCGGGAGATGTTGACGCCTTTGCCGCCGGGCTCGGCATGGGCCTGGGCGGCTCGTTGCACCTGCCCCACCGCCAGCGGAGCCGTTAGCTCGACGGTCTTGTCCAGGCTGGGGTTGGGGGTCACGGTCAGGATCATGGTGCTACCACCACATCAACCTCGGCCTCCTGCAGGGCCTGGGCCAGGGCGGCCTGTGGCTCAACATCGGTGATCAGCACATCAATGTCCTCCAGTCGGGCGAACTGCACCAGCGAGGTGCGGCCGAGCTTGGAGGAATCAGCCAGCAGTACGCGTTGCTGTCCTGCTTCTAGTAGGGCTGTCTTCACCGCGGCCTCGGCGGTATCTGGTGTGCTCAGCCCGAACGCGGCGTCGACTCCATTGGTGCCCAGGAAGACCACATCGGCGCGGCGACGCTGCAGTGCGGCGGTGGTCTGCGCACCTACGGCAGCCCCGGTGATGCCGCGGATGCTGCCCCCGAGGATCTCGACGTCGAACGAGCTGGCACTGCTGAGCCGCTGGGCGATGGGGAGTGCGTTGGTGAGCAGGAACCGTCGGGTACCAGATTCCGCCGGTGAGCGATCTGCCAGCAGGCCGGCCAGTGCTTCGGTGGTGGTGCCGGCGTCGATGATCATCGAGCCCCCGGTCTCTGGGGGCAGATAGGTCAGCGCCGCCTGGGCGATGCGCAGCTTCTGCTCCGACTGCCGGGCGAGACGCTCCTGCAGGGAGCTTTCAGCACGGGAAGGAGTGGAGGCTGCCACTGCGCCGCCGTGGATGCGGCGCAGTGCGCCCTCGGCTTCGAGCTGATCGAGGTCGCGGCGCACTGTTTCACGGGTGACGGCGAAGCTGTCAGCCAGTTGCTGGACACTGACGGTGCCGTCTCGCGCCAGCAGCGCGAGAATACGGTCGTGCCGTTCGGGGGCCAGAAGAGCCATAGAGAGTGTCTCCCTTGCGGTAAGTGGTCTGGCACACAGTGTGTGGGTTTAGTCGGACTTTATCTGTGTTTATCTGCGTTTTGCAACATTGCGCTGGCGGAGGGGCTGCGGGGTCTGTGATTCCAGCCTTTTGGGGCCGGGCGGGCTCTGCTGTATAGTTGGAGGTTGTTGTGCGTGTCCAGCCCTGCCTGGAATCGTGTTGAGGCGGCTCAGTTGCATGGCCGTGAAGCCTCCGCGAGACGGGATGGGGAGCTACGGAACCGGATTCTTTCCAGCCCTCACCTGGAATACCGAGTGCACTGACACAATGGGCTTCCCTCGGGGAGTCCAGACCAAAAGAGCAATTGAACAGATGGCGACGCAGCGTGACTCTCACACACTGCTGCAGCCGGCATCTGAACCGTAGAAGACCGACCGTAAGGCATACCAACGTGCGTACGTACACTCCCAAGAATGGCGACGCCGACGCTCAGTGGCACATCATCGACGCCACCGACGTCGTCCTGGGCCGTCTCGCCAGCCAGGCTGCGACCCTGCTGCGCGGCAAGCACAAGCCGACCTTTGCACCTCACCAGGACATGGGCGACTTCGTCATCATCATCAACGCTGAAAAGGTCGCCGTCACTGGCGACAAGGTTTCCAAGAAGCGCTACTGGCGCCACTCCGGGTTCCCGGGCGGCATCAAGTCCATCACCTTCGGTGACATGATCCAGCGCTACCCCACCCGTGCTGTGGAGCAGGCCGTCAAGGGCATGCTGCCTCACAACAAGCTGGGTGCTGCACAGCTGAAGAAGCTGCGCGTCTATGCAGGTGCTGAGCACCCGCACGCTGCCCAGCAGCCTAAGCCGTTCGAAATCTCCCAGGTCGCTCAGTAGTCCTGGCCACCCGACACTAGATACTTTCAAGGAGAAACGTGGCTCAGAACACTGAAGAGCTCACCGAGACCGAGGAGCTGACCAGCTACACCTCGGAATCTGCCCCCGCCGCTGCCGAAGAGGCCGCCCCAGAGCGCGCCCCGCTGACCGTTCCCGGTGCAGCGATCGGCCGCCGCAAGCGCGCCCGTGCCCGCGTCCGCATCGTGCCGGGCACCGGCAAGTGGACCATCAACGGCCGCAGCCTGGAGGATTACTTCCCCAACAAGCTGCACCAGCAGGAGGTCAATGACCCCTTCACCCTGCTGGGCCTCGAAGGCGCCTACGACGTCATCGCCCGCATCGACGGCGGCGGCCCCTCCGGTCAGTCCGGTGCCCTGCGCCTGGGAATCTCCCGTGCGCTCAACGGCATCGACCGTGACCACAACCGTGCTGCACTGAAGAAGGCCGGCTTCCTGACCCGCGACGCTCGCGCCGTGGAGCGGAAGAAGGCAGGTCTGAAGAAGGCCCGCAAGGCCCCTCAGTACTCCAAGCGCTGATTCACGCCTTCCCGGTGTGCTGCTGCGCAGTCACACCGGGGCCCGGGCGAGAATCTGGTCGGCTTATCCCCGATCAGGCAGCCGTGCTGGCAAGCGCTTGGCTCCACAAGCGCTGATCACAGCTTTGCTACGAAAATCCCCGTCGGGTTCTCCCGGCGGGGATTTTCGTGTTCGCCCTCTAGACTGTTCCCCAATATGACCAGATTATTCGGAACCGATGGTGTTCGTGGTGTGGCCAATGGGCTGCTGACCGCGGACCTTGCTCTTCGTCTCTCCCAGTCTGCTGCGGTGGTGCTGGGACATCGTCGTGCGGCTGCAGGCCGCAGACCAGTTGCTGTGGTGGCTCGTGATCCGCGGGTCTCCGGTGAGTTCATCTCCTCCGCGGTAGAGGCCGGGTTGGCTTCCTCAAGTGTGGATGTCTATGACGCCGGTGTGCTGCCCACACCTGCTGCGGCGTTCCTAGTGGCGGATATCGACGCTGATTTCGGTGTAATGATCTCTGCCTCGCATAACCCGGCCCCGGATAACGGGATCAAGTTCCTCGGCCGTGGCGGGCATAAGCTCGATGACTCGGTCGAAGATGAGATCGAGGCCCAGATGGGACAGGCCCCTGTCCTGCCCACCGGGGATCAGGTCGGGCGTATCAAACGGTTCTCAGACGCCGAAGACCGGTACGTGGTCCATCTGCTGCAGTCCCTGGGGGAAGTCTCTCTGATGGGGCTGAAGATCGTGCTGGACTGCGCCCATGGTGCTGCTTCGGGCTGTTCCCCGGAAGCCTTCGCTGCTGCCGGTGCTGAGGTGATCGTCATTGGTGCTGATCCTGATGGACTGAACATCAATGATGACTACGGGTCAACGCATCTGCAGAACCTGCAGGAAGCAGTGATCTCTCATGCTGCTGATCTGGGGATCGCCCATGATGGTGATGCTGACCGGTGTCTGGCGGTTGATCACACCGGGGAGATCATCGATGGGGATCAGATCATGGGCGTTCTGGCTCTGGCGCTGAAAGAAGCCGGTGGGTTGAACGATGACACCCTGGTGGTCACCGTGATGAGCAATCTGGGGTTGAAGCTGGGGATGGCTAAGGCTGGTATCAACCTGGTGGAGACCGCGGTGGGGGACCGCTATGTGCTGGAAGGTATGCGTGCTGGTGGGTTCAACCTTGGTGGTGAACAGTCTGGGCATGTGATCTTCAGCGATTATGCGACTACCGGTGATGGTGTGCTCACGGGTCTGCAGTTGGCGGCTCGGGTGGCTGCTACGGGTAGGTCATTGCGTGAGTTGGCTGATGAGTCGATGACGAGGTTGCCGCAGGTGCTGATCAATGTGGCTGGTGTGGATAAGGCCCGGGTGAAGTCGCATGAGGTGGTGCAGGCCGCTGTTGCTGCGGTGGAGGCTCGTTTAGGGGAGTCAGGGCGCGTGTTGCTGCGGCCATCGGGTACTGAGCCTGTGGTGCGGGTGATGATCGAGGCAGAAACTGCTGATCTTGCTCGGGCTGAGGCGCAGGCTCTGGCAGATGTTGTCAAAGCCGAACTCGCCCTCTAAACCATGAGAGAACCGGCGCGTCTAGCAATCCTGGGTATGGGCGCTATGGGGCAGTCCTGCCTTGAAGGGCTGCGTGAGCGGCTGCCGCAGACACAGTTCGCATTTCTGGAGCGAGAGCATCGAATCCATCGACTCAGCGAGGAGACCTCGGCACAAGGGTTCTCTGATGTCACCGAACTGCTGGACTGGCAGCCTGACCTGGTGGTGGAATGCGCCGGGCACAGCGCCGTCCGTGATGCCGTCCCTGAGGCACTGCGCCGCGGCGTCGACGTAGTTGTCGCGTCCCTCGGTGTGCTCGGCGATAACCAGGTGAAGATGACACTGGATGAAGCCGCTGAGTCCAGCGGAGCCAGACTCACTGTGGTCTCAGGTGCCATTGGGGGACTGGACGCCCTACGTGCTGGGATGCTGGCCGGAGTTGACTCCGTGGTCTATGAAGGCCGCAAACCTCCGTCCGCCTGGCGGGGGTCTGCAGCTGAGGAGCTCTGTGCGCTAGCGCAGCTGGAGCACGCGGAAGTGTTCTTTGAAGGAAGCGCCAGAGCGGCAGCAGCACAGTTTCCCAAGAATGCCAATGTCACCGCTGCAGTGGCCCTGGCAGGCGTGGGCTTTGACAGTACCGTTGTGCGTCTCATTGCTGATCCGCATGCGAAGGAGAATTCGCATACCGTCGACGTCGAGGGAGCATTCGGCAGGCTCAGGATCGTGCTGACCAACCATCCACTGCCGCAGAATCCCAAAACCTCCTGGCTGGCTGCTCTGAGCGTGCAAGAGGCCGTCCTGCGCCGCGTGGAGGCTATCGGGTTCTGAACCGACCGGGCCCAGTTCGCGGCGCGCGCCTAGATCAGTCCTTACCCCAGACCATGTTCTTGGCCTTGCCCAGCATCCCCGGATTCTGCTCGGCCTCGGCTTTGGCAGCAGCCTCGGCCTCAGCCTGGCGCTCAGCTTCGACCAGAGAGGCGATAAACGCGGGATTGGTCACCTCGGTCTGCGCCTTGAGCTGATCACGGATCTCACGAAGCAGCATGATGTTCTCCTCGGGCGCCTCCTCTACAGCGCCCAGCTTCCTATTGCGTGCCTCGATCATCTTGTTCATCGGCAGAATGATCACAAAGTAGATAGCGGCGGCAATCAGCAGGAAATTCACCAGCGCCGTCAGCAGCACGCCGAACTGCAGGGCATTGCCGTTGAACCAGACGACGCCGAAACTGTCGAAGTCAGGAGCGCCCACCAGGCCGGAGATGAACGGCATCAGCACGTTCTCCACCATGGCGTTGACCACTGCACCGAATGCCGCACCAATGACCACAGCAGTGGCAAGGTCGATGACATTGCCCTGCATGATGAAATCTCTGAATCCCTTGAGCATGGTGACAGTGTATGCCGTACCGCTCGCCTATGGCAGATCTTCTTTAGGGGGAGGCGGGTTCGGCGTCGTCGTAGTCAGGGGCAGCTGGCTGCTCCCAGTACTTCTCTAGGGTGAGGCCCAGCTCAAAGACCTCGGTGGCGGTTTCGACTCCCACATAGCGCAGATGCCACGGCTCATAGGGATAGCCGGTGATGTGCTCCATATCTTCCAGATACCGGATGATGAAGCCGAAACGGTGCGCATTCTCCGCCACCCACTGCCCCTCGGGGGTGTCAGCGAAGCACTCCCCGAGCATGCAGTCAGGATTCTCGATACTGATCACATCCGCGGCCAACCCGGTCTGGTGCTCGGAGTACCCCGGCCGGGACATATAGAGGTCCGTGGCCTCGGTGCCTACCTCAGCATGGCGGGCCCAGTAGATCTGGAACTGATAGTCGAAGGAGCGGTACCCGCTCACCAGTCCCAGGGCCATGCCCTCCTGGCGCCCGGTGGCAATGAGCTCCTCCAGGGCGGCTGCGGGCTCCTGCCGCAGGGACATGGCGGCTTCTGGACCGTAATGCGGAACATCAGGTACCACCAGATCAGTGGGTGCGTAGTCCACCGGCTCAAAGGGGTTCTGCCGATTCACCAGTACATGGATGGAATCGGGGTCCCAGGACGGGTCACTGGCACGCTCGGGTTCAGGCTCCGGCTCGGGCGTTGGTTCAGGCTCCGGTTCGGCGGCCGCTGCTGAGGACCCCGCCGGGGAGGCAAGGTCGTCGTCGGAATTACTACCCGACAGCTCAGCGGCCTCCGACTCCTCGGCGTCCTGGCCGCTGGGCAGCAGCCCCCAGGTTTTCAAGCCCGCATAGAGCCCAAAAACCAGCAGGGCCAGCAGGACCACGGCAATCACCGCAGCCCAAGCCCGACGCCGCCGGTAAACAGCTCGACGGCGCTGCAGCGCCTGCCCACGGGACTCAACCATCACAGTGTCAGACCTTTCGCAGCAGCACCCGGGAGACACTGTGATCAGCGTCCTTGGACATCACCAGCTTCGCCCGTGAGCGTGTGGGCTGAATGTTCTCCCGCAGGTTGGGACCGTTGATGCGCCCCCAGATATCGGTAGCGCGCTCCATCGCTTCCTGGTCACTGAAGGTGCTGTAGCGGTGGAAGTAGCTCTGCGGATTGGCGAAGGCTCCGGAGCGAAGCTTCATGAAGCGGTCCACGTACCACTGCTCAATATGCTTGGGCTTGGCGTTCACGTAGATGGAGAAGTCGAAGAAATCACTGAGCGCCGGACCCACAGTGCCGTCCTCGCGGTGCCGGGCAGGCTGCAGCACATTGAGCCCCTCCAGGATCAGCACGTCCGGACGACGCACCACCACCTCATCGTTGGGGATGATGTCATATCGAAGATGCGAGTACTTCGGGGCCCGGACTTCAGGGCGGCCGGACTTGATCTCCGCCACAAAGCGCAGCAGCCCACGGCGGTCATAAGCCTCCGGGAAGCCTTTTCGCTCCATCAGCCCACGGCGCTCCAGCTCAGCATTGGGGTAGAGGAATCCATCGGTGGTCACCAGCTCCACCCGAGGAGTAGACGGCCAGCGCCGCAGCATCTCCTGCAACACGCGCGCAGTAGTGGACTTGCCCACAGCCACAGAACCAGCCACGCCGATCACAAAAGGCGTACGCCGCGTGGTCTCACGCAGGAACTCATTGGTCTTGGTCCGCAGATGCGCTGCGGACTCCACATAGATGTTCAGCAGCTTCGACAGCGGCAGATAGACCTGCGCCACCTCCTCCAGGGAGAGGTGCTCTCCGATGCCGCGCAACCGGTCGACGTCGTCCTGGTTCAGCGGCTGCTCAATAGTGTCCGCCAGCCGCGCCCAGGCCGCTCTGTCCAGCTCCACAAACGGGGAGTAGGACGTGGTGCCGTCTTCAAACGGTGGGGACCCCGCCCACGGCGCAGTCCCCAGCACCTCCTGAGGGATGGGCCCCGTAGAGACGGCAGGAAACGGCCCGTGCGAGGGCTCTTCAGACAGATGCGAAGACACACAGACACGATACCCTGGTGTACATGTGTGGAATTGTTGGCTATATCGGCCTGCCTGAGAAGACCAGTGAGCATGCTGCTCTTGATGTGCTGCTGGAGGGTTTGCGGCGTCTGGAATACCGCGGGTATGACTCTGCCGGTGTGGCCACCGTTGCTGATGGTGTGATCGAGGGCCGGAAGAAGTCTGGCAAGCTCGCGAATCTGGTGGCAGAGATTGATGCTGCTCCGATGCGGCCGGCTTCTGTGGGCATTGGTCATACCCGGTGGGCGACCCATGGTGGGCCTACTGATCAGAATGCGCACCCGCATTTCGGTGATGAGGGTCAGCTGGCGGTGATCCATAACGGGATCATTGAGAACTTCGCTGAGTTGAAGGAAAAGCTGCTGGCTGCCGGTGAGGTCTTTGAGTCTCAGACTGATACTGAGGTCGCAGCGAAGCTGATAGGCCGCTATTACCGTGAGACCGCTGATCTGACTGAGGCGATGCGGCAGGCTTCTAATGAGCTTGAGGGCGCCTTTACGCTGCTGGCTGTTCATGTGGCCCAGCCTGACCGGGTGGTGGCATCGCGGCGGAATTCCCCGCTGGTGGTCGGTCTTGGTGAGGGAGAGAACTTCCTTGGTTCTGATGTCTCCGGGTTCATTGATTTCACCCGTGAGGCGGTGGAGCTGGAGCAGGATCAGATTGTGACCATCACTACTGATGATGTGACGATCATGAACTTTGATGGCTCCCCGGCTGAGGGTAAGCGGTTCCATATTGACTGGGATGCCTCTGCAGCGGAAAAGGGCGGCTATGACTCTTTCATGGAGAAGGAGATCAATGAACAGCCCAAGGCGGTGGAGGACACTCTGCTGGGTCGTACTGATGCTGAGGGTCGATTGACTCTGGATGAGCTGCGTATTGATCCTGAGGAGTTGAAGAAGACTTCGAAGATCATTGTGCTGGCCTGTGGGACTGCGGCCTATGCGGGTCTGGTGGCGAAGTACGCGATTGAGCATTGGACTCGTATCCCGGTGGAGGTGGAGCTTGCCCATGAGTTCCGGTATCGGGATCCGATTATTGATGAGTCGACTTTGGTGGTCTCGATCTCTCAGTCTGGTGAGACCATGGACACGCTGATGGCTGTCCGGTATGCCAAGGAACAGGGTGCGCGGACCCTCTCGATCTGTAATACCAATGGGTCGACTATTCCGCGTGAATCAGATGCTGTGTTGTATCTGCATGCTGGTCCGGAGATCGCGGTGGCTTCGACGAAGGCTTTCTTGGCGATGATTGCGGCGTCGTATCTGCTGGGTCTGTATTTGGCGCAGTTGCGGGGTCAGTTGTTCCAGGAGGAGATCAAGGACATTCTGGCGGATCTGCATAAGATTCCGGGCAAGATCCAGGAGATCCTTGATGGTGCTGAGTCGATTAAGGCTTTGGCGCGGAGTATGAAGGACACCCCGAGTGTGTTGTTCCTGGGCCGTCATGTGGGGTATCCGGTGGCGTTGGAGGGTGCGCTGAAGCTGAAGGAGCTGGCCTATATCCATGCTGAGGGTTTCGCTGCTGGTGAGTTGAAGCATGGTCCGATTGCGTTGATTGAGCAGGATCAGCCGGTGTTTGTGGTGGTTCCGTCTCCGCATGGGCGTAATAGTCTGCATTCGAAGGTGGTCTCCAATATTCAGGAGGTCCGGGCCCGCGGAGCGAAGACTATTACGGTGGCTGAGGCTGGGGATCAGTCGGTGGGTGAGTTCTCTGAGACGGTGTTCTATGTGCCCTCGACTGCGCCGTTGCTGATGCCGTTGCTGACTACTGTGCCGTTGCAGATCTTCGCGTGTGCTTTGGCTGCGGAGAAGGGTTATGACGTGGATCAGCCGCGTAACCTCGCCAAGTCCGTCACCGTGGAGTGACGTAGTAGGCGAGAAACTGCGGTGAACAGCGTGAACTAAGAACCATATGTGAGGCTCCCGGTCGAATCGGCCTGGAGCCTCACATGTATTCGGGAGGAGACCGAGATGATCGTAGGCATCGGCGTAGACGTAGTCCTGGTGACCCGCTTCGAACAGCAGCTGCGCAAGGCCCCCGCCCTGCGCGAGCGGCTCTTCACTGAAGCCGAACGCCCCCTGAATACCCGCTCCCTGGCGGCCCGCTTCGCCGCCAAAGAAGCAGTGGCCAAAGCACTGGGAGCACCGGCCGGTATGAACTGGCAGGACTGCCAGGTCGCCATGGATGCCGCCGGGGCCCCACATGTCAAAGTGCAGGGCACAGTAGCGGCAGTTGCCGAGGCCAAAGGTGTGCAGCGCTGGCACCTTTCCCTCTCCCACGATGGCGACGTCGCCACCGCCATGGTGATTGCCGAAGGCTGAGCCGTGCTGACACAGCGAGACTCGCAGAACCGGGATGAGCCAGGGTATCGGCTCATTCCGGTCTGGACTGGAGAGCAGATCCGCGCCGCGGAGCAGCCTCTTCTGAATGTCGGCGAAGGGGAAGCCCTGATGCGGCGGGCCTCCTGGGGGCTTGCGGCGCATATCCTGCAGATTCTTCAAGCTCAACGCGGCTCGGTGTACGGGGCCACCGTGGTGGGCCTCATCGGCTCCGGCAATAACGGCGGGGACGGACTCTACGCGCTGGCTTTTCTGCGCCGCCGCGGCGTAGATGCTCGCGCTGTGCTGCTGCGACCCACCTGCCACACTCAGGCACTCGCGGCGTTCCGGCAGGCCGGTGGGAAGCTGCAAACCACTATCGACGACGGCGCCGACCTCATCCTGGATGCTGTGGTGGGCACCGGCTTCAGCGGCAGCTTCGATGCGCCATCGTTACCCCAGGACAGCGTCGTCGTCGCCTGCGATCTGCCCTCTGGTGTGGACGCAGAGACAGGGGCCGTGCGCGGAACTGCGATCCGCGCCGATCACACGGTGACTTTCGGCGGCCTGAAGACCGGGCTGCTGCTTGGCCAGGGTCGGGCCTTCTCGGGTGTGCTGCACACCGTAGACATCGGGCTCGGTGCGCACCTGCCCGAGCCCACCGGCTATGTCATGAGCGAACTAGTTGACACCCTTGGCACCATTGGAGGTGCTGGGATGACTACCCAGGCCGGAGTGGACAATTTGCTGCGCTTCCGGCCTGGGGATACGCAGCGAATTGACCACTCCAGTGGGTCCGGTGGGGCTGCGAGGAATCTTGCCGGGGAAGCGGTGCCGGTGCTGCGCCGTCGGGGCCCGGACGCCGATGCCCACAAATACTCCCGCGGAGTGCTCCACCTGCTGGTCGGCTCTGCACGGTATCCCGGTGCCGCCCAGTTGAGCGTCGGCGCGGCGTTGGCCACGGGAGTGGGAATGGCGCAGGTGCAGGCACCGGATGCGGTGGCGCAGGCGGTGGTCAACCACTGGCCGGAGACAGTGGCCTCGAACCAGGCCGAACGTGCTGCTGCGATGGTCATCGGACCCGGATTAGGAGATGACTCACAGCGTCTGGCGCAGGCGGAAGCGCTGCTCCAGCAGTCCCGGAGAAACGCAGTGCCCTGCGTGCTGGATGCCTCCGCACTGGCGCTAATCACGCCTAAGCTGCTGGCCGATCCCGGCTATGCCGGTTCCCTGGGGAAGCACACGGTACTGACCCCGCATACCGGGGAGGCCCAGAAACTGGCCGAGCGGCTAGGAGACCTTCAGCTGCAGGATGCCTTAGCAGAGCAGAAAGTCCTTGCCGCGGCACCCCGGCTGGCGCAGCTGACCGGCGCCGTCGTCGTGCTCAAAGGCCCGGTCACGGTGATCGCCACCCCCGGGGACGAACCGCCGCTGCTGCATACCGAACCCGCCCCGGGACTGGCCACTGCAGGCACCGGAGATGTGCTGGCTGGAATCATCGGCGCCCTGCTGGCCACCCAGGAGGAATCAGCGCGGTACTGTGCCGCGCTGGGTGTGGCCCTGCATGCCGCTGCGGCCCGGCGGCTCGACCCACGGGGACACGGCCGATACGGTGCCTCCGCGCTGCTGCGCGTACTGGCCGACTGAATACTTGCCGGCGGAGGTCCTGGCCAGCTGAGTGCTGATCTGCGCGCCGGGGGACCGGCGGCGCCCGATAAGCTTGGCCACATGGTTTCACCGGCAGGGGCAGAACGAACAGCACTTATTGACACCGCTGCCATCAGGCACAACGTGCGGACCATCGCTGAATTTGTGCGCCCGGCCAAGATGATGGTGGCCGTCAAGGCTGATGGTTACGGACACGGTGCCCTTACCGTCGCTCGTGCCGCCCTGGACGCCGGAGCTGACTGGTTGGGCACCGCTCATGTCACCGAAGCCCTAGCACTGCGCGAAGCCGGCATCGAGGCACCCGTGTTGGCCTGGCTGCATACCCGCGGCACAGATTTCGCTCAGGCCATTGAGCACCACATCGACCTCGGCGTCTCCGGATGGGAACTGGAAGAGGTCGCCGCGGCTGCTGCAAGCCTGCAGACACCGGCGCGCATCCACCTGAAGATCGACACCGGACTGGGCCGCAACGGCTCCACCATGGCCGCCTGGCCGGATCTTCTCCAGCGCGTGCGGCAGCACAAGGAGCAGGGCCTGATCAGCGTCGAAGGGATCTTCACGCATCTAGCAGTGGCCGATGAGCCAGACCGGCGGGAAACCGACGAGCAGCTGAGCGCCTACCGACAGGCCCTAGAAATTGCTGCTGAACATGGCATCGTTGCCGATCTCCGGCATGTGGCTAATACTCCGGCCGCGCTCTCCCGTCCCGATGCCCATTTCGATATGGTGCGAGTCGGCGTCGGGGTCTACGGGCAGAGCCCATTTGCTGATCGCAGCGCCGAATCGCTGGGCCTGAAGCCCGCTATGGAACTGCGCACCACAGTCGCCAATGTCAAAGTGGTCCCGGCGGGACAGGGCATCAGCTATGGGCTCACCCACCGCGTGGACCGCCCCAGTGCATTGGCGCTGATTCCGCTGGGCTATGCCGATGGTATTCCGCGCTCAGCGGTTCACGCTCCGGTGAGCATCAATGGAACCCTCTACCGCTCAGCCGGTCGGGTGGCCATGGACCAGTTCGTGGTCGACCTGGGTCCTGCGGATACCGATGTGCAGGTCGGCGATGAAGTCACGATCTTCGGTGGTGCCTCCGGCATCTCCGCCGCCGAATGGGGGACAGCCTCCGGGACCATCAACTACGAGATCATCACCCGCATCGGTGCCCGGGTCCCGCGCGAAGTGACCGACAGCAGCGTCACGGAGGCCTAAGCCCCAATACCGCTGCCGAAGCAGGCGGAACTACCATAGGAAGCGTGTCAGATACCCAGCCTCCTGCCGCCGCCGATAACCCCCAGTGGACTCTGGAGATCCCGCTGGAGGATCTCGAGGACACTGAGCAGCTGGCCCGCAGCCTGGCCGTATATCTGCGCGCCGGGGATCTGCTGGTGCTCACCGGCGGGCTCGGGGCCGGAAAGACCACCTTCACACAGTCCCTGGCTGCCGCACTGGAGGTAGAGGGGTTGGTCAGCTCGCCGACCTTTGTGCTCTCAAGGATCCACCGCAGCCGCAGCGGCGGTCCGGACCTGGTACATGTCGATGCCTACCGCACCGACGTCGAAGGCCTCGAATCACTTGATCTGGCGGCCAGTCTTGCTGAGTCGGTGACGGTGGTGGAGTGGGGCCGCGGCGTCGTCGAAGTTCCCCTGATGGGAGCCCAGGGGTCCTGGCTTGACCTGGAGCTGACCCGCACTGACACCGGATCCGAAGCAGCACCCCCAGGTGACGACGACGCCCGCGCAGCTGTGCCTGAGAGTGCCCCGGTGTTCCAGACTGATTTCTCCGAGACAGAGGCCGACGCTCTCGGCAGCCAGCGCCTGGCTGTGCTGCGCGGCTACGGACGGCGTTGGGAACACGCCCCAGACGTCACCGCCGAATACCCCGGCGCCCGTTTGAGCGCGGCAAAGCCCGGGCCTTCTCAGCAGTGAAGCCGGAGCAGATCGCCCAGCAGCTGAGCCAGGAGCAGGCGCAGCTGCCCGATGGGGTGCAGCTGCCAGGGGAGCATCAGCTGGCAGCACGCTTCGGCGTCACCCGCGCTGCGGTGCGATCAGCGTTGAGCATCTTGGAGTCCAGACACCTGATTCGCCGGGTTCGCGGGGCCGGGACCTTCACCAACCGGCCGGTGGACCACTTGATCTCCGCGGCGTTGCCGCCCTCGCTGAGCGCCGGGATCACCGCTGCAGGCGGCACCGTGAAGAGCATCCTCAAAGATGTCACCGTGGTCACCGCAGGGCCCGAGCTGGCCGAGGCCCTCGAATGCGACCCGGGCGCGTCACTGACCCGGGTGCGGCGGCGCAGCTGGATCAATGACCGCATCGGTGCCTGTGCGCATATCTGGATCGCTCCAGAGGTGCTGGCCGAGGCTGAACTGGCGCTGCGGACCGTGGAGTCACTCTATGAGTCTCTGCGCATGGCAGGGCACCAGCCGGTACGCGCGCGCAGCCGGGTCTCCCACGTTTTCCCTCCTGACGAGGTGGAACAGATGCTGGAACTGCCCCAGCCCGAGCTGGTGCCGATGATCGAGACCCTCAGCCGTGATGCGCAGACCCAGCGTCCGCTGCTGTTCTCTCGAGGCTGGCACCGCCCAGATGTCATCCGGCTGACCGTTGAATGGTGAGCGGCCAGCCAGGCTCATGAGTTCGCCCTCTGGCGGGCCACGAGCGGAGAAACGGGACTTGTTGCCGATCCGCAACAGGTGACGGGAAGTTTACGAGTCCGTTCACCTCTGATTCACCCAAGAGTCCCGGGGCAGCTACATGCCCTGAGCACACTGGGCTCATGCCCGCCGACGCTGTTTCATCTGACACCGCTCCACCTGCCGCTGACTCGCCTTCTGCCCCGCCAGCTTCCGCCAGTGTTGGTGAGCCCAGCATTGATGAGCGTCAGCGCACCGCCCGAGTATTGGCCAATGCTCCTCTGGAGGAGCTCACCGAACTGTGGGAGAACTGGCCTGACCCTCCTGAGGTTCAGTATCTGCGCGGACCCGAAGCCGGGCTCGTAATGGTGCAGGGCCGGACCGGCGGAACCGGAGACCGATTCAATCTCGGCGAGGCGACTGTCACCCGCGCGACAGTTCTCATCCGCGACGCCGAACTGGGCACAGACCACACCGGCACAGCCTATGTACTGGGCAGCCATCCCGATCATGCCGGTGTGGCCGCAATTTTTGATGCCCTGCTGCACTCGGCTCAGCGCCCCCGTGTCCTGAGCGACGTGATTGAGCCTTTGGAGCAGGCACAGGCGCAGCAAGAAGCACGACGCCGAGCCCAGGCGCGCAGCACGCTCGTGGACTTCTTCACCGTAGCGCGCGAAAACGCCGGACCTGACGATGAAGAGGATGCGGAATGAGAGCAGCCGAGAATTACCTGCCCGGATTCGCCGATCCAGTCCACGACGCCCAACAGACCTTCCGGGCGGTACTGGAGGCCATGTCCCGCCCAGGCACAACCTATGAGGTGGCACCGGCGGTCCAAGAAACCCTGCGCGCCCCGGGACCGCTAGGCGCAGCAGCCGGGGCCGTGATCCTCACCCTCTGCGATGAGCAGACTCCGGTCTGGCTGGATGATCAGCTGCGAGAAACCGGCACTGTGGAGTCATGGCTTCGATTCCACACCGGCGCTCGGATCGTTGAGGACCCCGCCGAGGCGATGTTCGTCGTCGTCGCTGACCCTGCCCACGCCCCGGACCTGAACGCTCTGGCCTGCGGCACCGACGAGGAACCGCATATCTCCGCCACCGTGGTGATCGACACCCCGGCACTCGACACCCCGGCACTCGATATGCCGCCAGCCGATCCCGCAGCCACTTTCAGGATCGCAGGCCCAGGCATCAAGGGGCAGGCCACGCTCACCATCGCAGGCCTCGGGGCAGGATTCCTCGACCAGTGGCAGGTCAACCACTCCCGGTTCCCGCGCGGCGTCGATCTTATTCTCACTGACCACACCAGCGTGCGCGCCCTGCCACGCACCACTGAGCTCACGGCACTGGAAGGGAGGGCCCACTGATGTATGTGGCAGTCAAAGGCGGTGAAAAGGCCATCGCCAACGCCCATGCCCTGCTGGCACAGCGCGGCAGCGGTAAGGACGCTCGGATCGGCTGGCGTCAGGTGCGTGACCAGATGGGCGTGCTGATCTCCCGGGTGATGGCCGAAGGGTCCCTCTATGACCCGGACCTGGCAGCCAAAGCGCTGCTGCAGGCCCAGGGCGATGTGCTGGAGGCGGTGACACTGCTGCGCTCCTACCGCACCACGCTGCCGCGCTTCGGTACGACGACGCCGCTGGACACCTCTGCGCTGCCAGCCGAGCGCAGAATCTCCGCCACGTTCAAGGATCTTCCCGGTGGCCAGCAGTTAGGGGCCACCTTCGATTACACCCACCGGCTGCTCGCCGATGATCTGCCGACACCACAACCACCGGCCGCAGAGGCTACCGAGGAGGAAGTGGCGATGCCTCGCATCACTGATCTCCTCGGCGTCGACGCTCTGATCGAGCCCGACCGTCCCGAGGGGTGGAGCGACCCCGAGCCTGCGGATCTCACCCGGGAACCCACGGTGTATCCGATGTCGCGGGCTGAACGGCTCCAAGCACTGGCCCGCGGAGACGAAGGGTTCCTGCTCTCTTTGGGATACTCCACCCAGCGCGGCTTCGGCCGGACGCATCCGTTCGCCGGAGAAGTGCGCGTGGGTGAGGTGGAAGTCAGCTTCGAGGCTCCTGAGCTGGGATTCGAGGTGCCCATCGGTCGTATGGAGGTCACCGACTGCCAGATGATCAACCAGTTCGTAGGCAGCGCGGAACAGCCTCCGCAGTTCACCCGCGGCTACGGCCTGGTCTTCGGACGGGGTGAGCGCAAAGCGATGTCGATGTCGTTGGTGGACAGGGCGCTGCGCGCCGAGGAGTTCGGAGAACGGCAGGTATCACCTGCCCAGGACGAAGAGTTTGTGCTCAGCCACGCGGACAATGTCCAGGCCACCGGTTTCGTGGAACACCTAAAGCTGCCGCACTACGTGGACTTTCAGGGCGAACTGGTCCTGCTGCGACAGCTTCGCCGGGAGTTTGAAGAGCGCAGGGAGTTAGAAGAGCGGCAGGAATCCGAGCAGCGCCGTCAGGCTGAGCAGCAGGACAAGAAGGAGACCGCACATGGCTGAGCCGCGCATCGTCTACAACGAGGGCTACCTGGATGAGCAGACCAAACGCGTAGTGCGCCGCGCCCTGCTCAAAGGCGTAGCCGTACCGGGTTTCCAGGTTCCTTTCGCGTCTCGGGAGGTCCCCATGCCGCGCGGTTGGGGCACCGGCGGGGTGCAGGTCACTGCAGCTGTCATTGGGCCCGAGGACACTTTGAAGGTCATCGACCAGGGTGCCGATGACACCACTAATGCGGTGTCTATCCGACAGTTCTTTGAGAAAGTCGTGAACGTCCACACCACCACGCACACCGAGGCGGCCACTATCATCCAGACCCGCCACCGCATCCCCGAGACACCGTTGGCCGAGGGCCAGATCATGGTCTACCAGGTGCCGATTCCCGAGCCCTTACGGTTCCTAGAACCCCGTGAAACTGAGACCCGGCGGCTGCATGCGCTGGAGGAGTACGGGCTGATGTACGTCAAGCTTTATGAGGACATCGCCCGCTATGGGCATTTCGTCACTACCTATGACTACCCGGTGATGGTCAATGGGCGGTATGTCACCGCGCCGTCGCCAATTCCCAGTTTTGATAACCCCAAGATGCATCAGAGCCCCGCACTGCAGCTCTTCGGCGCCGGACGGGAGAAGCGCATCTACGCGATCCCGCCCTATACCGACGTTGAAAGCCTGGGGTTTGAGGACTACCCCTTTGAGCCGCAGCGCTTTGAACAGCCCTGCCAGATCTGCGGTGCTGAAGACGTCTATCTGGATGAAGTCGTGATGGATGACGCCGGAGCCGTGATGTACGTCTGTTCGGATACCGACTACTGCCAGAAGACCGCGGAGGCAGCAGCTGCTGCCGGACAGGAGATCCCGGTATGAGCCTGCACGGTATGAGCCTGCACAGTATGAGCCTGCACAGTGATGCCGATGAGTCCGCGCTGCTGACCGTTGAGGGCGCCGGTCACCGGTATGGACAGCAGTTCGGCTGTCAGGACGTCAGCTTCGATCTGTGGCCCGGTGAGGTGCTGGCCATCGTGGGGGAGTCCGGATCCGGTAAATCCACACTGCTGGGCATGCTCTCGCAGCGGCTGACTACCGATGAGGGAACCATCCGGTACCGTCCGGCTGATTCGAGCGGCATCACGGCCACGGCCGGGGCAGTTGACTTAGCCTCGCTGAGTGAGCGCGACATCAGACGGCTCTGGCGCACCGAATGGGGTTTCGTCCACCAGAACGCCGCTGACGGACTCCGCATGCACATCAGCGCCGGGGGCAATATCTGCGAGCCCCTCATGGCCAACGGTGCACGCCACTACGGCCAACTCCGGGCCCAGGCCGAGCACTGGCTCGAACGGGTGGAGATCCCCTCCCACCGGATCGATGACACCCCGGCCACCTTCTCCGGAGGGATGCGCCAGCGGCTGCAGATCGCACGCAACCTGGTGTTCGCACCTCGGCTGGTCTTCATGGATGAGCCCACCAGCGGTCTGGACGTCTCCGTGCAGGCCCGGCTGCTTGATCTGATCCGCTCCCTGGTTGCTGATCTGGGGCTCTCGGTCATCATCGTCACCCATGATCTCGCGGTAGCTCGGCTGATCTCACACCGCACTCTGGTGATGAAGGACGGCGTCGTCATCGAATCCGGGCTTACCGACCGGGTGCTCGATGACCCGCAGGCCGCCTATACCCAGCTCCTCGTCTCCTCGATCCTGCAAGGATGAACCCCATGGCGCACCAGATGGCCGCTGAGCCGGTCCTGTCCGTTCGTGACATCAGCAAGACCTTCACCCTGCACCTGCAGGGCGCACAGGTCATGCCCGTGCTGCACCGGCTCAGCTTCGACGTCCCGCGCGGGTCCTGCGTGGTCTTAGGCGGTGAGTCCGGGGCCGGCAAGAGCACCGTGATGAAGATGGTCTACGGCAGCTACGGCACTGACTCCGGGAAAATCCTGCTTTCCCACGCCGATGGTGTGCTGGACCTGGCGGCTGCCCAGCCCCGCCAGGTCCTGGCCGCCCGACGGGGCACTATGGGGTATGTGAGCCAGTTTCTGCGCGCGGTGCCCAGGGTGCCCGCTCTTGAGGTGGTCGCTGAGCCGCTGCGCGAGCGCGGGGTGTCCGCTTCCCAGGCTCAGCAGCAGGCTGCGGACATGCTGGCGCGGCTGAGTATCCCGCAGCGGCTGTGGAGCCTTCCCCCGGCCACCTTCTCCGGCGGCGAGCAGCAGCGGGTCAATGTCGCGCGAGGATTCATTGCGCCCTATCCGCTGCTGCTTCTGGATGAGCCCACTGCATCGTTGGACGCCCGCAACCGCGAGGTAGTCATCGAGCTGATGCGCGAACGTCTTGCCCAGGGCGTGGGCATGCTGGCGATCTTCCATGATGCCCAGGTGCGCCGAGCCGTCGCCGATGCTGTGGTGGATGTACAGGCCGCAGCCAGCGTAGCCGCCGGATCGGTCAGCGCCTGATGACCAGGTACGCGATCTACGCGGTCCCGGGTGCACTGGGAGCCCACGATGACGCCGCGGCGGTGTCACTGCGAGCAGCAGCCGAGACCTGGTACGCCCGCAAGGACTTCAGCGAGCTCACCGTCAGCGCCCGGCGCTATGGCTTCCACGCCACGCTGAAGGCACCGTTCAGGCTGGCTGCCGGGCACACCGAAGCTGAGCTGCAGGATGCGTTGACTCGCTTCGCCGCAGCCCGTACGGAGCTGGTCATACCAGCACTGTCCCCGCGTCCGCTCGGCGCGTTCCGGGCGATGCTGCCAACCGGTGACCTCAGCAGTATCAACGCTCTGGCAGAAGAGACCGTGCGCGAGTTCGATCACTTCCGCGCACCGCTGAGCCGCGAGGACATTGGCCGACGCAGACCAGCGGAGCTCTCATTGCGCCAGCGCGAACTGTTCTGGCAATGGGGGTACCCCTACGTATACGACGAGTTCCGCTTCCACCTGACCCTGACGGATGCGCTGCCACCCCACCGGGCCCACGAGGTCGACGCCGCGCTGGCGGATCATTTCGCTGATGTCACCGGTCAGGACGTGGCCCTGCGGTCTGTAGTGATCGCCGTCGAACCGGACTCGGTTGAATCCACCCCCGTTGAATCCACCCCCGGTGAATCAGCCCCCGCTGGATCCAGCTCCGCTGAATCCGCCCCCGCCGCGCCCTTCGAGATCCTCTCTGTTCATCCCTTCGCGCCCACCATCACCACCTGAGGAATGTGCCTGCTATGTCTTTGGTCCTAAACAACGCCCGGATCCTGCTTGCCGATCAGATCATCCATGGATCACTGCGCATGGAGGATGGCCTGATCGCTGAGATCTCCGAAGATCCCCAGCTGCCTGGTGACCGCCGTGAGGATCTGGCTGAGGAGCTGCTGATGCCCGGCCTGGTCGAGGTGCACACCGACCAGGTCGAGACTCACTATCAGCCTCGGCCCAAGCGGTTCTGGGATCCCATCCCGGCCGTCATTGCCCATGATGCCCAAATGGCCGCCTCCGGAATGACCACGGTGCTCGACGCCGTTCGCATCGGCACCGGCCCGCTGGACGGAAACAATATGGCACGCAGCGCCCAGACGCTGGTGGACGCCGTCGTTCATGCCGCAGATTCCGGTCTGCTGCGAGCAGATCACTTCATCCACCTGCGCTGTGAGGTCTCCACCCCCGACGTCGTCGAGGTGTTCGACGAGGTTGGCACCCACGAGAGGGTCCGGATGGTCTCTCTGATGGACCACACCCCGGGCCAGCGGCAGTACGCCGATGTGGAGGCCTTCCGCACCTATATGATCGGCAAGGGCCGGCTGAACAACGCGACATTCGACGATCATGTGCAGGAACTCCACCGACTCTCCGCCGAATTCGCCGACACTCATCGCCAGCAGATGGCCCACCGTGCGGTCACTCGCGGGATCACCATGGCAGCCCACGACGACGCCACCGAAGCTCATGTTGATGAGTCTGCAGCCTTAGGCGTGCGGATCTCAGAGTTCCCCACCACCGTGGAGGCTGCTCGGGCAGCGCGCGAAGCCGGCCAGCTCGTAGTGATGGGTGCTCCCAATATTGTCCGCGGCGGCTCCCACTCCGGGAATGTGGCGGCCACCGAGTTACTCAGCCACGGTCTGTTGGACATCATCTCCAGCGACTACGTGCCCGCCAGTCCGCTGCAGGCGGCCTTCCTCCTGGTGGCTCGGGGCGACCTGAGCCTGCCGGAGGCCTCCCGGCTGATCAGCGCCAATCCGGCCCGTTCCATCGGTTTGGAGGACCGCGGCGTGATCGCACCGGGCATGCGGGCTGATCTGATCCGTGTGCATGCCTACGACGGCGCTCCTGATGACCAGCACCCGCTCGGCTCTCCGGTGCCCATTGTGCGCGGTGTGTGGCGTGAGGGACTGCGGGTGGCATGAGCGGGGTCTTCGTAGGGGTAGTCGGTCCTTCCGGTGCCGGTAAGGACGCAGTGCTGCGGTATGCCCAGCGCAGGCTTGAACCCGAGGGGTTCCTCTTCCCACGTCGGGTGATCACCCGGATGGCCGGCGATGCTGAGGACAGCGAGCATGTCAGCGTGCCACGATTCGCAGAACTCGAAGCTGCAGGTGCCTTCGCTCTGTCCTGGAAGGCGCACCACCTGCAGTACGGGATCCCGGCCGAAACCTTAGAACAGGTCAGCGCCGGGGCGGTGGTGGTCGGAAATCTCTCCCGCACTGTGCTGGGGCAGCTCAGCACGCGCTTCGCTCGGGCTCGGGTTGTGCGCATCACCGTAGCTGAGAATGTGCGCCGGGCACGGATCATTGCCCGCGGGCGGGAGGACTACGCCGCGCTGGCGGCGCGTTTGAACCGGCCCGATCCTGCGCCTGACTTTCCGGTGGATCTGGAGATCATCAATAGCGGCACGCTGAATGAGGCAGGAGATCAGTTGGTGGCCTATCTCCGGGAGGCAGCGAACTAGAGCGTTCCAGTATTTAGTGCGCTCTGTGTTTCGTGATGCCCGTCACGTTTTAGTGGGTATTTTATGGAACGTCTAGGGCTGTTTCTGCAGTGTTCACTTTCTGGTTGCCTGAGATTCCCTCATCCTCAACGTTGCGAGCCCAGAGTGTTCTAGGCGCCGTCGTGCCCTGTGCAGTCCTGCCCAGCCCGGCGCTGAATTACTCCCACATTACGCAATACCGACACTCTGGAAGAGGAAACGGATGTCACGCACCTCCCGACTTGGACTTGCTGCGGCAGTCACCTCCCTCGCACTGCTGGTCTCTGCCTGCGGCGACGACGGCGCCACCGCTGATGCAGCTGAGGGAAACCAGAACGAAAACTCCACCGTTGAGCGCGGTGAGGATTGGCCCGAGACCCTGGAGTTCATCTCCATCCCGTCTGAGGAGCAGACCGAGCTGGTCCAGCAGTACGAAGTCCTGCTCGAGCTCTTCGAAGAGGACCTGGGCGTGACGATCAACTCCACCTCGGCGACCTCCTACGCGGCAGTGATCGAAGCGATGAACGCCGGCAACGCTGATATCGCCAACTTCGGCCCATTCTCCTACGTGGTGGCAGCTGACACCGCCGGTGCCCAGCCGGTGGCCGTGGCCATCAACGCAGAAGGTGAGGATCCCTCCTACGTCTCCTACCTGGTCACCCAGGCCGATAACGACGAGATCAACAGCATCGAGGACCTCGAAGGAAAGACCGTCTGCTTCGTGGACCAGGTCTCCACCTCCGGTTTCCTCTACCCGACTGCAGGCCTGATGGAAGCTGGCCTGGAGGAAGGCGACTATGAGTCGGTCTTCGCGGGCGGCCACGACGCCTCCTTCATCTCCACGATGAACGGTGACTGCGACGCCGGCTTCGCTTACGACACCATGGTCGATGTCAACATGACCGGCCCCGAGGGCAACTACTCCCCGGATGACATGAAGGTCGTCTGGGAGTCTGAGGACATCCCGTCGGCACCGTTTGCCGCACATGAGTCCCTGCCCGAGGACATGGTCGAGGCCATGCGGGACATCCTGCTGACCAAGCTCAACACTGAGTGGCTGGCCGAGAACGGCTACTGCGAGAACCCCGAGCCCGGCAGCGAGCCTGAGAACGACTGCTCCGCCGTGGTGCCGACCGCTGACTTCGGCTACATCGAGGTCGACGACTCCGTCTTCGACGGTATCCGCGCAGTGTGTGAGATCACCGAGGCTGACGCCTGCACCGTGTGATTCACCCTTTCGGCACAGTCCGCACCTCACCCGGCCCGATGGGTCGGGACTTGAGATGCGGGCTGTGCCACTCCTATGAGTAAGACCGCGGAAGAAGAAGAAAGCGACAGTTGACCATGGCACAGACCACTTTCGACTACCAGGCTCCGGCGTCCGGCGGCGAGCAGAGCATCAGCCTTCGGCAGGTGACCAAACGCTTCGGCGACCTCACCGCTCTCAAAGACATCAACATCGACTTCGTGCCCCGCAAGATTAATGTGCTGCTGGGGCTTTCGGGCTCGGGAAAGTCCACTTTGCTGCGCCATATCAACGGGCTGCAGCTGCCCACCGAGGGTGAAGTCATCACCCTCGGCACCGAAGTGCATAGGGCCGGACAGAAGAAGCTGCGCCACCTACGCCGCGACGTCGGCATGATCTTCCAGCACTTCCACCTGGTGGAGTCGATGTCTGTGCTGGAGAACGTCTGCACAGGAAAACTGGGCTCACTGCGCGGCCCGCGGCTCGGGCTCTTCAGCTACCCGAGGGCAGTGCGCGAACAGGCCATGGAACAGCTGGCCCGGGTTGGCCTGGCAGATAAGGCCTTCAACCGGGCAGATGCACTCTCCGGAGGTCAGATGCAGCGGGTGGCCATCGCTCGTGCGCTGATTCAGGAGCCTCAGGTGCTGCTGGCCGATGAGCCCGTAGCCGCTCTGGACCCGGTGTCCTCGGCCACCGTGATGGACCTCATCAGCCGGATCGCCAAGGAGGACAACCTCACCGTGGTCTGCTCGCTGCACCAGGTGGAGCTGGCACTAGAGTTCTCCGATCGGATCATCGGTCTGCGCGGCGGTGAAGTGGTGCTCGACCGCGACTCCCGCACCCTCAGCCTCGATGAGGCCCATACCATCTACAGTGCAGTGGCGAAGGTCGGCGAGAACGAGCTGGAGCAGGAAGCTTCCGCTCTGGCCGCGGCCCCGCAGGCCTGAGAGGTTCGGCCCGTTATGACACTCACTGCACCCGCGCCTGCCCCACGCTCCACGGCAGGCCGTACCGAACTGCCTCCGCGCCCGGCCCCGAACCCGCACACCATCGTGGTGTGGGTGATTATGCTCGGGCTGCTTGCTGGAGGCGTCTGGTCGATGATCGATCTCGGGGTCACCCCCGAGAAGGTCTTTGGTCAGTTCGCCAATGCCGGAGACTTCCTCTCCCGTACCCTGCCGCTGGACTTCCCCGAGTTCGGGGAACTGATGTCGATGACAGTGGAGACTCTGGCCATCGTGCTGCTGGCCACGGCCTTCTCGGTCTTCGTCTCCCTACCGCTGGCTGTGCTGGCAGCAGCCAACACCACCACCGGCCCTTTCGCGCGCTTCAGCTCACGCGTGATCATCATGTTCTGCCGGGCTGTTCCGGACATTGTTTTTGCCGTCATCCTGTTCCGGCTCTTCGGTCTCGGCGCCTTGGTCGGCATCCTTGCCATGGGCCTGAGCTCCATCGGTATGGTGGGCAAACTCTATGCCGACGCGATTGAGGAG
Organism: Nesterenkonia massiliensis; assembly: GCF_000455245.1. Taxonomy (GTDB): domain Bacteria; phylum Actinomycetota; class Actinomycetes; order Actinomycetales; family Micrococcaceae; genus Nesterenkonia; species Nesterenkonia rhizosphaerae. Next base: position 215,461 of record NZ_HG005166.1, read on the forward strand.
ATCGACAAAGGTCCCTCGGAAGCGATTCAGGCAGCCGGTGGAGGGCGGTGGCAGTGGATCCTGTCTACTGTGATCCCGCAGATCATGCCGCAGATCATCGCCACTGGCCTGCACCGTTTCGACATCAATCTGCGAGCTTCGGTGATCCTGGGGTATGTGGGCGTCGGAGGCATCGGCTATTACCTCGCCGGTGCGCTGAACACTATGCAGTGGCAGCGCGGTATGGCGCTGGCGCTGGTGGTACTGGTGCTGTGCATCGTGGTGGAGCTGATTGCCGGCGTCATCCGCATGGCAATTATGGGCCGCGGCAAGGGCGGCTTCATCGGGCTGCTGAACAGCATCTCCGACGGATGGGTCACTCGGCCGGTGGACACCCACAGTCCACAGCGACTTGGCAGTGGCAGGGTCAGGGTCAGCCCACCCTGGGATGGGGCGCGCATCGCCCGAACGCTGAGCATCGGTACTCTCTTGGTGCTCATCGCCTTGGCTGTGCTGGTCACGGATCTGACCCAGGCGAACTTCGGCCGCGCCGTCGAGAACTTCTTCCCGACTATGGGGCAGTTCTTCCCGCCCAGTGGGGGCGGCAACTACTGGGACTTCTTCTGGCCTTCAGTGGTGGAAACCGTGCAGATGGGCCTGGCCGCCACGCTGCTCGGCGTGGTGCTGGCCATCCCGGTGGGGTCGTTGGCTGCCCGGAACGTGGCGCCCAGCGCCGCAGTGGCCACCGGATTCCGTGTGTTCATCGTGGTGGTGCGCGGTATTCCGGAGCTGATCCTGGCCATCATCCTGCTGGTGATCGTCGGCTTCGGTCCGGTGCCGGGTGTGCTCGCGCTTGGTTTCGGCGCGATCGGCCTGTTGTCGAAACTGGTGGCGGACTCCATCGAGGAGACTGATGTGCGGGTTCAGGATGCCGTCCGGGCTGGCGGCGCCAACCGCGCGCAGGTCTACTTTGCTGCCACTTTGCGGCAGACTGCCCCGGCGATGATCGCCCACGTGATGTACCAGCTGGACGTCAATATTCGCGCCTCCACGCTGCTGGGAATCGTCGGTGCTGGCGGCGTGGGGTACTGGCTGTTGCAGGCGCACCGGTTGCAGCAGTTCGATGTGCTCGCGCTGCTGATCATCAACATTCTGGTTGTGGTGCTGATTGTGGAGGGTCTGGCGCTGTATATGCGCAAAGTCATCCGCTAAAGAGCCTGCGCTTCAAGGGAAGCACCCCTTCGTCGTTACGATGGAGGGGTGCTTCTCTCTATCGATTCCTCCGCCGGTGCCTCTGTGGCGTTGCTCGGCCCTGAGGGCGTCATTGCCAGCCGGCGGACCTCGGCCACCAACACCCACGCGGAGTGGCTCGCGCCGGCGGTGCAGGAGGTTCTGAGTCAGGCCGTTCTGAACCATGCCGTTCTGAACCAGGCCGGGGTAGCGGTGAAGGAGCTGACGGGCGTCGTCGTCGGTGTGGGTCCCGGGCCGTTTACCGGCCTGCGCGTGGGGCTGGCCCTGGCGCATAGCCTTGCTGAAGCATGGGGGCTGCCGCTGCACGGGGTCTGCAGCCTCGATGCCCTGGCGTACCGGTTGGTGCGCACCGCCGGTGACGATACGCCGAAGGAGTTCCTGGTGGCCACCGATGCCCGCCGCCACGAAATCTACTGGGCACGCTACCGGTCCGCGCAGGAGGCTGCGGTCATGCTGGACGGGCCCCATGTCAGCGCCGCCGACCAGGCGCCTGCCCTGCCGGTAGTCGGTGCCGGAGCCGGCCTCTATCCTGAACAGCTCCATCCCGTGGCCCTCGACGCCGACGTCGCCACTTGGCTCCCGGACGCTGCGGATTTGGCGATGGTGGCCGCAGCCGCGGGAGAAGGCGCGCTGCGCGATCCCTATCCGCTGTACCTGCGCGAATCTGATGCTCAAGTGCCACAGCAGATGCGAGGCCGCTGAGCATGTCCGGCACATACGCTGAAGCCCCCACCCCGGGCTCCATCACTCTGCGCCCGATGACCGCCGCCGACGTCGCCGTCGTCCTCGAACTTGAACGCGAGCTTTTCCCCCACGATGCCTGGCCGGAGAGTTTCTTCTACGACGAGCTCGCTCAGGCTGAACCTGCATTGGCCGCCGAGCGAGCCACCCACCGCTACTGGGTGGCGGAGGCTACCCAGCCTCAGGGCCGCGGCGTCATCGTCGGTTATGCCGGAATGATGTGCGTGCTGCCGCTGGCTGATGTGCAGACCATTGCGGTGGCTCCCGCCGCCCAAGGCCGGGGTTTGGGCACCCGGCTGCTGGCCGAGATAGAAGCCGAGGCCGTCCGCCGGGGCGCAGAAGACCTGCTGCTGGAGGTCCGCGAGGACAACCCCGCAGCCCAGCGGCTCTACCTGCGCGTGGGCTTTGAACAGATCCACAAGAGGCGGGCGTATTATCCCGACGGCGGGGACGCGCTGATCATGCGCAAACACCTCGCCGACCCCAAGCCCTCCACTGCCGCCAATCTGATGGGAGCCCCATGAGCGCAACTGCTGCAGCACCCAAGGCTGAGCCGCTGGTGCTCGGCATCGAATCCTCCTGCGATGAAACCGGCGTAGGCATTGTGCGGGGCACCCGGCTGCTGGCCAATGAAGTGGCCTCCTCCATGGAGGAGCACGTCCGCTTCGGCGGTGTGATCCCGGAGATTGCTGCCCGGGCGCATCTGGAGGCGTTCACCCCCACGCTGCGCCGCGCACTGGACACCGCCGGGGTAAGCCTGGATGAGGTTGATGCGATTGCGGTGACCTCCGGTCCAGGACTCGCCGGTGCCCTGATGGTCGGACTGAGCGCAGCCAAGGGCCTGGCGATGGCAGCTGATAAGCCGCTCTACGGCATCAACCACCTGGTGGCGCATGTGGCGGTGGGGCTCTTGGACACTGCCGAGGGGCAGGTCCAGTCACTGCCGCCGAATACCGGTGCGCTATTAGTCTCCGGCGGCCATACTGAGATCCTGCGCGTAGGCTCGCTGACCGATGATGTGCAGCTGCTGGGCTCCACCATCGATGACGCAGCCGGGGAAGCTTATGACAAGACCGCCCGGCTGCTGGGCCTGGGCTACCCCGGGGGACCGGCCATTGACGCTGCCGCCGCCGATGGCGACCCTAAAGCCTTCCGGTTCCCCCGTGGGCTGACTATGCCGAAGTTCGAAGGCAGCGCTGAGAATCCAGGGAAGCACCGCCATAACTGGAGCTTCTCCGGGCTGAAGACTGCAGTCGCCCGTGCCGTGGAGCAGTTTGAGAAGGCCGGTCAGCCGGTGCCGGTGGCTGATATCGCTGCCAGCTTCCAGGAGGCGGTAGTTGATGTGCTGACCTCCAAGGCGGTGCGTGCCTGCCGAGAGCATGGCATCACCACGCTGCTGTTGGGCGGGGGCGTGGCTGCTAATCGCCGGCTGCGTCAGCTGCTGGGGGACCGCTGTGCCTCAGCGGGCATCCAGCTGATCATCCCACCGGTGAAACTGTGCACTGACAACGGTGCGATGGTGGCAGCCCTGGGCGCCCAGCTGGTGGCAGCCGGCGCGTCCCCATCCTCGCTGGGCATCCCGGCCGATTCCTCTCTGCCGGTGGAGCGCGTCAGCGTCTAATCCGCCGCAGGCAGCTGCGATCTCGCCGATCGCACCCCACATCCGCAAACGCGCGCTTGCCTAGGTGGGGTGCGAATGCGTGAAGTGGGGTGTCCTCACCGCAGTGAGCCCGTCCGGTCTGTCTGCGGCAAGCCTGCGCGAAGCAGACGGTCCGCCAGCTGCTGAGGGGACTTCAGATCATCCCAGACCCAGCGCACCACGCGAAGCCCCAGCTCGGAGAGAGCCTCCTCGCGCAGTTTCTCCTGGAAGACGACCTCTCCGGGATCGAGGCCTGAGAGTACCCGGGACCGGGAATACTTCATCCGCCCATCGAACTCGCCGACAAGCCCGAGATCCGGCCAGTAAAAATCGGTTCGCGCCGTGTCCCCGCGCGGCAGTTGGAAGTTCGCTTGCAGAATCGGTGCTGGAAATCCCAGAGTGTGCATCACCGCCCTCGACCAGGACTCGCCGACTGACTCTGCCGCGCCGTCGGCGAAGGCTATGAGTTGATCCCACCGGTCCTTCATCCGTTGGGGGCCCAGGAAATCGAGCCAGGGCGCGAAGTCCTGGGTCGCCAGGGCACGGTGCCCCGGAACGCGTCCCCCGAGTACAGCATCAAGAACGACGATGGCGTCGGCCAGTTCCATCCTGGCGACCGTATCAATCACGCTGAAGGTCAGGGATTCTGCCTGAGTCAGCTGCCCTGGCGCTAGCAGATCCCTGAAGAACTGTGCCGGTGGGCCTAGCGGCAGCTGGAGTTCACGATTGCGATATGCCGCAGTCGCTTGAGCCCGGTGATAACCGGTGGGGATAGGAGCGACGACGCGTCGTTCCGCCAACGCCTGAAACCGCCGACGGATGAGTTCAGAAGAGAACTGGGCCTGCTTGAGAAGGTGCTGAAGTTCGCGATGCTGGGTTGGCAGTTGCGGCAAGGATGCGCCGGATGCTCCCGCGCGCGAGGAGCGAAACGTTCGCAGATGCACAGCGTTGGGGACCTGAAGCATCGGCACACCGTGCACGGCTAAAGATGTTTCCCGGCAAAAGACGGGCCTGCGCTTGACCGCGGCAGTTGCGGCGGCCGCCAGCAGATGCTGCTGACTGGGATAGGCGCTGAAGAATGCGGCCGTGTCGACGTAGACGCCGCGTCGGAGCCTTAGGAGTTCGCCCTGACGTGCCCGGTGTTCGAGGGTCCGGTCCGTACTGGGCCGCCCTGGCGGCGTCGGCAGCAGCAAGTGCGGGATTGGGGGTGCGGGCGCAGGTGTCATAGCACCAGCCTGATGCCGTCCGCGAGATGACACGAGGTCGGATTGGCCACCTGTGGAAAACGGCGGCGCAGATAATCGCCCATCGCATGGCGTGGCGGTCAGGTCAGCCAGGTGCGGGACGACACCCCACTTAGCGCAATCGCACCCTAGCTGCGCAAGCGCCTATTTGCGTAAGTGGGGTGCGCCTTCAGCGAGATCAGCCGTTGATGGAGGTGCGGGTGCGCGCGGCGGAATCCAGCACCACCTGGCGCAGGTCGCCGTCGTGGGTCTCGGCAACCTTGCGCTGCCGCTGGTAACCGGCCTGCTTCATCATGGTCTCCACGTACCGCAGCTCCTCGGCACAGCCTAGTTCCTTCGCCACCGGCTCCAGCCGGTCCAGTTCCTTGGCCAGGTGGTCGGAGACCAGCTCCTCATCACCGTTTTCATTGAGGATGATGATCGCATCCAGCCCGTAGCGGGCTGCCCGCCACTTATTCTCCTTCACGTACCACGGCGGCATGGAGGTCACCGAGCCGCCATTGTCCAAATGCTGCACAGTGTCACGGACAAGGCACTGGGTCAGCGCCGCCAGTGCACCGATCTCCTCCAGGGTCGCTACGCCATCGCATACCCGCAGCTCGACAGTGCCAAGCCGCGGTACGGCCCGGACATCCCAGCGAACCTCGGTCACATCGCGGATCACTCCGGTGTGCTCCAGATCGGAGACGGCCTTCTCATACCCGGACCACTCCTCGAATTGGAAGCTGGTCCCGGCGGTGGGCAGCTGCTGGAACATCAGCGCACGGTTGGAGGCATACCCGGTGTCCTCACCCGACCAGTACGGGGAAGAAGCCGAAAGCGCCTGAAAATGCGCGTTGTAGTTGCACAGTGAATTGACGACCGGCATCGCATATTTCACATCATCGAGCCCCACGTGAACGTGGACGCCGTAGATCACCATCTGCCGACCCCACCACTGGGTGCGGGAGATCAGCTCGTTATAGCGCTCCTTATCGGTCACCGGCTGCTTGCTCGGCGGAGCGAAGGGGTGGCTGCCCTGGCAGTAGAGATCCACATCCAGGGGTTCGGCATGCTTCATCACCGTCTGCGCTGTCTTGCGCAGCTGCTCCACACCCTCTTCCACGCTGTGGCACACATCAGTGACCAGTTCGATGGTGTTCAGCAGCAGCTCCTGCTTCACATAGGGGTGTTCGTCTTCTCCGGAGAGCTCGGGGATCTCCTTGCGCGCAGACTCCAGGATGCGTTCGGCCACGCTGCGCAGATCGCCGGTCTGACGGTCCACCAGGGCTAGTTCCCATTCCAGGCCGAGGGTGAAGCGTTCAGACTTCGCAAAGGGCAATTCCACTTGGCTCTCCTTCACACAGATATCGCTGCACCGATTGCGGTGCGGCTGTGTTCACTCTATCCACGGAGCTGGAGACTTCCTGGCTGAATTCTGGGCGCTTACTGCCATACGCCCCTGGTCAGGACGCGCTCCGTATCTGAGCCGGCGGTGACTTACTCTGGAACCCATGAATTCTTCCCCTCGCCGCGTGCTGATCCTGGCCTTGGCTGTGAGTCTTTTTGCCAGCTCCTGTGCAACCGACGACGCCGGTCCCGACGGTTCTGGCAACGGCGGCGCGGGTTCTGAGAGCAGTGCAGGGCAGCAGAGTTCCTCGGCGGAGGAAGACGCTCAGGCAGAACACGATGCGGCCGTGGACGAGGCGCGTCAGGCACGCGAAGCTGCACTTGCCGGCCCCGGTGAAGAACATTATGAGCAGTCCGCCGGGATTGTGGCGCAGATGAGCCTTCAGCAGCAGGCCGGTCAGGTCCTGATCGGGGAGTACCAGGGCAATGATGTGGAGTCTGCGGCCACGCAGATCCAGCAGCTTCATCTGGGCGGGGTGATTCTTATGGGCCACAACATCCCCGGCGGAACCAGCTCTGTGGATACTGAGGCCCTTGCTGGCCAGCTTCAGGTGCTTGCGGCCGCGGATCCGCAGCGTGAAGTTCCGCCGATTCTCTCGGTGGACCAAGAAGGAGGGCTGGTCACCCGGGTAGGTGCGCCGGTGACGGAGTGGCCGACGCCGATGGCCTACGGGGCCGCCTACGCCGCTGACCCAGAGCGGGGCCTGAGGCTGACCCGGGCCGGGCACCAGCACATGGGTCGGGATCTGCTGGACCTAGGGTTCACCGTGAGTTTTGCCCCCAATGCTGATGTGACTATTGGTGCGGCAGACCCCACCATCGGCTCCCGGTCCTTGGGCGGGGATCCTGAGGCGGTCGGCAACCTCGCCGTGGCGGGAATCCGCGGGCTGGCCGAGGGCGGTCTGGCGGGTTCGGTCAAGCACTTCCCGGGCCACGGCTCGGTGACTGATGACTCGCACTACACCCTGCCGGTCCAGCAGGCGGATCTGGAGCAGCTGCGCAGTCGCGACTGGGTGCCCTTCGCCCAGGCGGTGGAGGCTGGTGTGCCCATGGTGATGATGGGCCATATTGAGGTTCCGGCTCTGGATCCCGGCGTACCGTCCTCGCTTTCCGCTGCGGCCTATGAAGAAATCCGCTCCATGGGGCATGAGGGAGTGATCGTCACTGACGCGATGAATATGGCCGCCACTTATGGCGGAGGTGATCAGGCCGCCGTGAGCGCACTGGCAGCGGGGGCTGATCTCTTGCTGATGCCTACCTCGGTCCCTGGCGCCCACGCCGCCCTGGTCGAGGCGGTTGAATCCGGGGAGCTGCCCGCTGAGCGACTGAGCGAAGCGGCCGAGCGAGTCATCGCCCTGGTGCTCTGGCAGCAGGATCTGGCGGCAGGTGAACTGGCGGCCGGTCCGGATGTGCCGATGCCGGAGATCCTGCTTGAGGAAGACCGGGGGAACGACGACGGCGCGGCCGATCTTGAAGCGCTCAGTTCATCGGAAGCCGCGGATGTTCTGCTCGGTCAGGCCGTCACCGTGGTGGAGGGTCAGTGTGAGGCACCGCTGGTCACCGACTCGATTCAGATCTACGGCGGCACCGAACAGGACCGCGCCCGGCTGGCGGCAGCGGCTGAACGGGCCGGAATCAGCACCGGGGCCGGACCTGTGGTCACCCTACTGGGCAGTATGACCCCGGGAACCGGGGACGTCGTCGTGGCCCTGGATCGTCCCGAGGGCCTGGCCTCCTCCACTGCGGGGACCAAGATTGCACTCTATGGTCGTACCCCCGAGTCCTTTGACGCCCTGCTGCGGGTGCTCACTGGGGAAGCTGCCCCCGGCGGACTGCCAGTGAGTGTGGGGGAGTACGGGCAAGGACACTCCGGCTGCTGAGCACCTCCAGGGCCGAAACGAGTGTTTTCTACACAGTGTAGAAATTCGCGCGATTGAGCGTAGACTGCAGGCGTAACCGGCAGATCCAGAGAATCGGTGCAGGAGAGTGAGCATGGGCGCATATGATCACGCCCCGGCGTCGAACACTCCTGCCGTACGCACCATTCGCGGAGTCCTCGCCGCCTCAGCGGCAGTCAGTGCTGCCGCATTAGCCCACTCGGTGGCTGGTCATCACCCGCCGCATGCGCTGGTGATCCTGCTGGCCCTGGCTGTGAGTATTCCGCTCAGCGTGGCGCTGTCTAAGGTCGCACTCAGCCGCAGTCGCTTGGCGGCGGCAGTGCTGGGAAGCCAGGCGGTGCTGCATGGGCTCTTCGAGCTGCTCTCC
>NZ_HG005166.1:224228-225290 GCF_000455245.1 Nesterenkonia massiliensis
TGCATGGGCTCTTCGAGCTGCTCTCCGCCCCAGCGGCGATGCCACTGAGTGTTGTCGACGGCGCCCACGCTCATCACCAGCAGAGCGGGCTCGGGGTCACTCCGGGCCCTGCTCACACGCATCTTTCCGCGGCAGAACCCGGGATGGCGGCAGCGCACGTCGTTGCTGCTGCTGGGACATATCTGGTGCTTCGTCGCGGTGAAGTAATCCTGCACGCCCTCATCGGGCTGCTGAGCCTGCAGCCTGTCCGGCTGCTCCTAGAGATTCCAGCGGCGGTGCCTGTGGCGCCGCTGACTGCTTCAGCTGGGTGGCAGCTGTGGCAACCGCTGAGCCTCTGGCTCGGCCAAGGACCCCGCACCCTCCGTGGTCCGCCACTCCTGGTCAGTTCATAACCACACTGCGACAGCCTCTCCTCGTGGTGCCTGCAAGGTGCCCAGCTGCCGCTGATTGACGATGACCAGTGAATAAAGGACCTACATGATGAACACTCTTATAAACGTGCCCGCCGTACCTGCAGAATCCAACTCGGCACGGGCTGTGCGTATCACCGCTGCAGCCGGTATTGCCGCCTTGGCGCTGAGTGCTGCCTGGGCCGCGCCCGCCTGGGCGCACGACAGCCTGATCAGCTCTACTCCCGAGGCTTCAGAGGTGCTTGAGACCAGCCCTGAAGAGGTGGTGCTGGAGTTCTCCGGGGCCGGGCTTACCACCGGTGAAGGGATCACCAATGACATCTGGGTGCTGGATGACGACGGCGAGAACTGGGCCACCGAGGACCCCGCCGTGGTGGAGGGCAGTGTCATGAGTACCGAGCTTCGTGAAGAGCTGCCTAACGGCGAGTATGAGATTCGCTATCGGGCGGTGTACGCGGATGGCCATGACGAGGAGCTCACCTTCACCTTCGAGGTAGATGCACCCGAAGAGGAGTCAGCCCCCGAATCCCCAACCGATGCATCAGGGGCGGCAGCGAGCCCCGACGTCGATGAAGTCACCGGCCCACAGGCGGGACCGGCCGAGTCGGGGGAGCCCTCGCCGGCGGAGACAGCAGAGGATAACCCGGCAGCC
>NZ_HG005166.1:225327-249237 GCF_000455245.1 Nesterenkonia massiliensis
GGAGTGCAGGGGCTCTGGTGCCTGATCAGCCCTGACGCCCCTTGAACCACGGGTTCTGCTTATTGATGACATAGGTCTTCCCGTGGGGCCGGACCACCTGGGAACCGGGCTTGTCCTTCAGGGAACGCAGGGATTCGCGAACCTTCCTTGCAGCCATGATGGATGTCATCGGCGAATTCACAGACCCTACAGGCGATACTCAGCTCCGCGAGATCATCTGCGTGGTCGACGTCGTGCATCTGTTCGATGACCTTCACGGGGGTGGAGCTCGCGTCCGCGACTGTGGAGGGCTCCTATGCCCAGAAGCAGGCCCGACCCGGCTGGGTGGCGCTGCTCAACGGAGTTTTCCTCCCCTCGCTTGACCATCCGGCTGTGTCTGCCCTGCGATATGAGCAGCCGCGAGCCTTTCATCCGGCGCGGTTGAAACGCCTGTTGGATGAGCGGGTGGAGAAGGGAGTCTTCGGTCGGCTGGTGCGCTCCAATGGCTTCTGCCGACTTTCAACACGTCCCCATGTCACCGCACATTGGGAGCACGTGGGGGAGTTCATCTCCCTGATGCCGCTGAACTTCGACCACCAGATCAGCGACCCAGACGAGGCGCTCGCCTTCGGGCAGGATCTCGTCTTCATCGGCCTCGATCTCGATCATGAGGAGTTTCTTCGGGCCCTGGATGACGCGGTGCTCAGTGATCAAGAGCTTGCCGCCGGCCCTTCATCGTGGTCCACGTTTACCGACCCATTTCCCAGCTGGACGTTGAGTCATGACCAGTAGTGGAAAGGTTCCTGATGGGATGCCGGAATGCGCGTAACCATACGTTTGTAAGGTTTCGTGCTACACTCGTTTCCAGCGGGTGATCTCCCCGTCAGGACGGCGCCCGGCGATTCACCCCAGCCGGCACAACCCATATCCGGCCTGAGCTGCATCCGGCCGTCCCATGCAGCTCAGCGCCACATGGGACATCATGTCTTCGCAGTCGCCTGTGAACCCTCAACCTGCCCTGCCCTCCGAGCGTGCAGGATTCAAAGCATGGCTCGGACTGGCCGTGCTGGTCCTCCCTGTCATCCTTATCTCCGTGGATATGACCGTGCTCGGATTTGCCGTTCCGCAGCTATCCGCATCGCTAAACCCCACCAGTGAGCAACTGTTGTGGATTGTGGATATCTACGGTTTTCTCATTGCGGGATTCCTTATCACCATGGGAGCCATCGGTGACCGTGTGGGTCGTCGTCGCCTCCTGCTGATCGGCTCTGCGGCCTTTGGGGTCGCATCTGTCCTGGCCGCCTTCAGCGCCTCCGCTGAGATGCTCATTGCCGCGCGTGCGCTGCTGGGTGTTGCCGGTGCCACGCTGATGCCGTCCACCCTTTCGCTGATCCGCAGCTTGTTCCCCAACCCCCAGCAGCGGGTGGTGGCCATTGCGGTCTGGGCTTCTGCCTTCTCCGCAGGTGCCGCTTTCGGTCCGGTGCTTGGCGGAGTGCTGCTGGAGCACTTCTTCTGGGGTTCGGTGTTTCTGATCAACCTCCCGGTCATTGCTGTGATTCTGGTGGCGCTTCCGCTGCTGGTCGCCGAATCACGCGATCCTCATCCTGGTCGGATCGATGTGCTCTCGGTGGCGCTCTCCCTACTGGGCATGCTCAGTGCGGTCTATGGAATCAAACGGCTTGTGGGTGGGCATCTCTCGCTGTTTACGGGGGCAGCTCTGGTGGTGGGTGCTGCTGCGCTGGTGGTTTTTGTACGACGTCAGCGTCGGCTGACCGACCCGTTGCTGGATGTCAGCCTGTTCTCCATCCGGCGTTTCCGTGCCGGCGTGGTCACCAACTTCATGCTGGTCTTCACCATGGTGGGATCCCTGTTCTTCCTCACCCAGCTGCTGCAGACTGCCTACGAGATGCGCCCGCTCCACGCCAGTCTGGTGCTGGTCCCCGGGTTGGTGATCTCAGTGCTGGCCAGTTTCATAGTCATTCCCATCGCCCGGCGCTTCCCGCTGCGCACAGTCATTGCCAGCGGGCTGTTGATCGCTGCGCTGGGTATGGCTCTGCTCACCCAGTTGCCAGTCACAGAAGGGATGCTCATGGTGCTGATTTCCTTCGCACTGCTTGGTCTGGGTACTGGACTCACCGAGACCCTGACCAATGACGCGATCCTCACCGCCGCGCCGGCTAATCGTGCCGGAGCTGCATCGGCCATTTCCGAAACCGCCTATGAATTCGGCGGTGCACTGGGCGTGGCTCTGCTGGGTAGTGTGCTGAGTTTCTCCTACCGAAGCCAGCTCTCCGGCGCAGCGCTGCCTGAAGAAATCTCGGCTGGAACCCTCGACGCCGCGGCGGAGACCATCAGTGCAGCAGCAGGCGCCGCGGCCAGTCTCGGCGCTGCCGATGGCGCTGCACTCTGGTCAACAGCGCGTGAGTCCTTCGTGAGTGCTGTCCAGCTGACCAGCGGTATTGGTGCAGCCATCATTGGTGCCACCATCCTGCTGGTGTGGATCCTATTGCGCAAGGATCAGCCCGGACACAGCCCAGATAAGCGACACACCGCAGGACTGCCGGGTTAGGCGCGCGCGGTCCGTTCGGCCTGGTGGCTCGACCACCAGCAGGCAGCGCACAGCACTGCACACCACAGTACGGCTAGCCCTTGAGTGACCAGCGCTTCAGTGCTGGTACCGACCGCGTAGGCGATGGCCCCTGTCGCTGCAGCCAGCAGGCCATGGGTCAGTGGTGCGCCTGCGGCAGTGAGCGGTCCCCACAGTCGCAGCGCTTCAACCGCGGCGGTGCTCACGGCCCAGACGAGCAATGTAGCCGGCAGTAAAATCACGCCGACGAAAATGGCGCCGAACCCCCACCACGCGGAAGGGTCTGGTCGGCCCACCAGCAGTGCCGTTAGCCAGAGGCCGCCGGTGAACAGTGCCGTCGAGATGAATGGAGTCGCCACGGACGCGCCAAGCCCGATAAGCGCGCGACGCCAGATTCTGCGGGTGAGCGCGGAACTGCGGTCAGCGGGTGCAGCAGCTGAGATGTCTTGGACCATATGTCACCGCCTTGAAGGAACCCGCGCGCAGTCCGGGTATATGAACCCGCAGTTGCTACGTGTGAGTATCATCACATTACCGCCGGTTGCTGTCAGTGACCAGCATGCGAGTCGGCTCGCTGTGATCCAGGCGCCCATATGACTCAGTCCAGTGGTTCAACCACTGCGCACAGTCGCTGCTGGGCGAGTCTGGTGATCACCACCACGGCATGCCGCTTAGGCCCCTTGTTCTTTTTGGGCAGCAGCTGTTTGCGCAGGGCCTCGGGGACGACGTCGACCCCGCGCTTTTTGATCTCCAGACTGCTGATCTGGCTCTCCTGGGCCCAGCGCTTCAAAGTCTTGACCTGGAAGTCCATCACCTCGAGCACCCGGTACCTGCGGGCTAGGGGCGTCACCGGAGCACCAGTCGGAACGGTGAAATACGCGATGTGCTCATCCAGCATGGTGCCGCCCAGGGACTCGCACAGCTCAGCCACCAGACCGGCGCGGATGACGGCAGGATCGGGCTCATAGAGAGTCCCGCTCAGGCCGCTCGGCCCTGCCGGATCTACCTGTGCCCCGGCGCCGAAGTCTGTGCTGCTGCTCAGTTCCGACACGGTGACCCTGAGCGGATCCGTGGTGCCCTCATGGCCTGATGAGTCAGTTTCCGCAGGGGCCGGCTCTTCACTGTGCAGCACTGTGGCGGTACGGCGAATCAGGTTCTGGTGCTCATCCCTGCGCGCCAGGGCGTTGAACCACAGCACCACCTCCACCAGATCGCCATCAATGCTGACCCATTCGGCTTCGCAGCCCGGTGGGATCATGCTGTGTGGGATTCCTGGCCCGAGCTTCACTCCCATCGGTACGCCGGACTCGGCAAGGGCAGTGACAAAGCTCAAGGGGGGAGAGAACTGCTCTGGATCCCAGATCCTGGAGCGTTCATCACGCCGGGCGGGATCCAGCCACAGCCCCCATCCGGGATGCGGCTCGGCTGTACCGTCGGAGCTGAGGGCAGGGCCATCACCGCCGAAGCCCTGTTCTGCGGCAAAGTCTTCCGCTGTGCCATGGACAACCTGGGCTTCGGGGAAGGGTCGCAGGTTGATAGTGGCCGCAGCGGCAGTGGTTTCATCCGCTTCCACCGCCACCACCTGAAGTCCCGCCGAGGCCATAGCCATGGCATCTCCACCGAGTCCGCAGCCCAGATCGGCCACCCTAGTGATCCCGGCGCGGCGGAAGCGCTGGGCGTGCCGAGCTGCCACGGGCAGCCGGGTGGATTGCTGCAGGCCCTCCGCGGTGAAGAGCATGCGCGCGGCAAAATCCCCGAACTTTCGCTGTGCAGCACGCCGCAGTCGGGACTGGGTCAGCACTGCCGCTACTGTCTCTGGGGTCCAGCCATCCTTGCGCAGCGCGTTGTTCAGCTGAGCCGAGGTGGCGTCGTCGTACTCCGGTAGGGAATTCAGCAGTTCCCAGACTGGCGGGGTCAGCAGTGGTTTGAGTGGGTTGGGGGTCTCAGGCACCCTGTCACGCTACCGCGAGATAGGCGTCGTAACAGTTGCGATGATATTAGGTCAGGATGTAGCTTCTATTCAGCTTAGGACAGGCTAAGTCGAATAGCGACCAGGAAGGTTACTCCTCAATGACACTGTTGGATACTGCATCTGCCACGCAGAAACCACGCCTCTACCAGCTGCTCTCCGTTGCTGCTATCGGCGCGCTGGCGCTGAGCGCCTGCGCGGACAACGGCGACGCCGCCGAGGGGTCCGCTGCCGAGGCCGGTGCCTCTGAGACCGAGGGTGAGGAGACCACCGGTGTCATCACGATCGAAGACGACCATGGAACCCATGAGATCGACCCGGCCTCCATTGAGACCATCGGGGCCTTCGACAACCGCTCCTTCCGTGTGCTTGAAGAGTTCGGTGTGGAACTCACTGTGGCCGCGCGCGGTCTGATGCAGCCGCACTCGCACGGATACGCAGACAATGAGGACATCCTGGATACCGGCAATCATCGCGAGCCCAACCTCGAGCTCATTGTCGCCGCTGAGCCTGACCTGGTGATCAACGGCCAGCGCTACGCCCAGTACTACGACCAAATCGCGGAGCTGCTGCCCGAGGACTCAGTCATCCTGGAATTCGACGAGGCCCACAATGATCCCACCACCTTCTTCGACGGACTCAAGGACAGCACCGCAAAGCTCGGTCAGATCTTCAGCGCAGAAGAGAACGCCCAGCGGCTCATTGACGAGCTCGACGAGGCAATGGCCCGCGTGGAAGCCGCATACGACGGCGAATCCACTGTCATGGGCCTGCTGACTTCCGGCGGTGACATCAACTACGCCGGTCCTACCGAGGGTCGCAGCGTGGCTCCGGTCTTCCAGGAGTTCGGCCTGGTGCCGGCACTGGAGGTCAGTGATCAGTCCAGCGATCACGAAGGTGATGACATCTCGGTGGAAGCCATCGCTAACTCCAACCCGGACTGGATCATCGTGCTGGACCGCGATGGCATGAACCCCGAGGATCCCGAGTACACCCCGGCCCAGGAGCTCATCGCCGACTCGCCGGCGCTGCAGCAGGTGACCGCAGTGCAGGAGGATCGGATCGTCTACATGCCGCAGAACATGTACATCACCGAGGACATTCAGGCCTACACCGAGTTCCTCAACACCTTCGCAGACGCCCTCGAGGCAGCCCAGTAATTCAGCCGAAGCAAGGTGCTTCTTTCAGGGCGCCCGTCCCTCATCCCCCTGACGGACGGGCGCCTGCATGGGAGCATCAGCGCCGGCGGAGTCCATTCGACGCCGCTTGGCAAACTTCCGTAGGATTACCTCACTGACTTTTGATCACTGACACTTTTCGCTAATACGCCCGAAAGACTCTATGACCAGCACTCTGCGGCAGGACATTGCCTACACCAGCCGCGATGTCCTCGTGGAGGACGGCCGCCGACTCCGACGACGGCGCCTGTGGACTCCCGCTTTTATCATCGCCATTGTGATCACTCTCGGGCTGCTGGGGACCTCACTGCTGATCGGGCAGTTCGACGTCTTCGGTGAAGGTAATTTCTGGATGTTCGGCATCACCCGCGTCCCGCGCACCGTCGCACTGGTGCTGGCTGGTGCCTCCATGGCCATGTGCGGGGTCATCATGCAGCTGCTGACCCAGAACCGTTTCGTTGAACCTTCCACTACCGGCACCACCGAGTGGGCGGGTCTGGGCCTGATCCTGGTGATGTGGCTGGTGCCGACAGCCACATTGTTCGAACGCATGATCGG
The DNA here is from genome assembly GCF_000455245.1 of Nesterenkonia massiliensis. Classification (GTDB taxonomy): domain Bacteria; phylum Actinomycetota; class Actinomycetes; order Actinomycetales; family Micrococcaceae; genus Nesterenkonia; species Nesterenkonia rhizosphaerae. The sequence goes on from NZ_HG005166.1 coordinate 231,599, forward strand.
CGCGGTCATCATGTCCTTCATCGGGACCATGGTCTTCTTCCTCTTCCTGCGCCGGGTGTCGCTGAAATCCAGCCTGATCGTGCCGATTATCGGCATCATGCTGGGAGCTGTCGTCAGCTCTTTCACCACCTACCTGGCGCTGATGACCGACCACCTGCAGACCTTGGGCATCTGGTTCCAGGGTTCCTTCACCGGTGTCATCCAGGGCCGCTATGAGCTGATGTGGATCGTGTTGGCGGTGACTGTTGCCGTCTTCATCGCCGCAGACCAGTTCACGGTGGCCGGACTGGGTAAGGATATGGCCACCAATGTGGGCCTGAACTACGCCTTCGTGCTGTTCATCGGTACCGCGATGGTGGCCGTGGCCACCGGCGTGACCGCCACAGTGGTGGGCACGCTGCCGTTCCTGGGCCTGGTGGTACCCAATATGGTCGCCCTGTTCCGCGGCGATGACCTGCGCAGCAATCTGCCCTGGGTATGCGTGGTGGGCATCGCTACGGTGACGGTCTGCGACCTGATCGGACGCACCATCATCGCTCCCTTCGAAATCCCGGTCTCCATGGTGTTGGGACTGGTAGGCGGCATCGTCTTTGTCGGACTGCTGCTGCGCCAGCGCAAAAAGGGAGGCCTGGTCACATGAGTGTCCGCACAGATACTCCTGTGCCGCCTGAGGCAGCAGAGGACCGTGCTGCCCGAGAGCTGAGCAGTCCCACCAGGGAAGTCACTGACCAGACCCAGTCGCCGTCGCCGGCTGGCCGGCGCTCCGGGGCCCTTACTGATCGCAAGCACCTGCGCAATTATGTGCTGATCATGACCCTGCTGGGTGTGCTGGCGATCGGCTTCACCCTGGCCATCATGACCTACAACAACCCAGCCGAATTCGGCACCCGCGGTTGGTGGCTCATCGTGGGCATGCGACGAGACTCGCTGCTGACCATCGCCGTGGTAGCACTGTGCCATGCGATGGCCACCATCGCCTTCCAGACAGCAGTTAATAATCGGATCATCACGCCGGGGATCATGGGCTTCGGCTCGCTCTATACCGCTATCCAAACCGGTTTCGTCTATGTCTTCGGCATGGCTGGGGTCACCATGCTGGTGGGAGTCTCGCAGTTCTTCCTGCAGATGGCAGTGATGATGCTGCTGGCCACCATGCTCTATACGTGGCTGCTCAGCGGCAGGTTCTCCAATATTCACATCATGCTGCTGGTGGGCGTGGTGATCGGAGGCACCCTGGGTTCACTGTCGACCTTCATGCAGCGCACCCTGACGCCCAGTGAATTCGATGTGCTCACTGCCCGCCTCTTCGGCAATATTTCCAATGCCCGGACTGAATACTTGCCCTATGCCATCCCGATCGCGCTAGCGGTAACGGCCCTGCTGTGGTTCCGGGCCTCCACCCTCAACGTGCTCGCCCTGGGCAAGACCGCGGCGCTGAATCTGGGACTGAACTATAAGCGCGAGCTGATCGTTATTTTGGCGCTGGTATCCATGCTGATCTCCATGGCTACCGCCCTGGTGGGGCCCATGATGTTCCTAGGCTTCCTCACCGCGATCCTGGCCTATCAGTTCGCTGATACCTACTCCCACCGCCTGCTCTTCCCTATGGGTTTCCTCTTCGGCTACACGATTCTGGCGGGCAGTTATTTTGTGCTGCGCCACCTCTGGGACGCCGGGGGAGCGGTCACGGTGATCGTGGAACTCATCGGCGGCGTCGTCTTCCTCATCTTCATCCTCCGAAAGGGCCGACTGTGATCACACTGACCGACGTCAAGAAGGACTACTCGGACAAGGTCAAGATCGGCCCGGTCAGCGTCGAGATCACCAAGGGCGGCGTCACCGCCTTGGTCGGACCCAACGGCGCGGGGAAATCCACCATCCTGACCATGGTCGGGCGTCTGCTGGACATCGATTCCGGAACCATTGAAGTGGCCGGGCACGATGTCGTGAACACCCCGTCGAAGGTGATCGCCAAGATCCTCTCGGTGCTGCGGCAGGAAAACCACTTTGTCACCCGGCTGACCGTGCGGCAGCTAGTGGGCTTCGGTCGGTTCCCGCACTCCAAAGGACGGTTGACCTTAGGGGATGAGAAATACATCTCCGAGGCCATCGATTTTCTGGATCTGACTGACTTGGAGAATCGGTATTTGGACCAGCTCTCCGGTGGGCAGCGGCAGCGGGCCTACGTGGCGATGGTGTTGGCGCAGAACACCGACTATGTGCTGCTGGACGAGCCACTGAACAATCTGGACATGCAGCATGCGGTGGCGATGATGAAGCAGCTGCGCCGGGCCGCGGATGAGTTGGGCCGCACGGTGGTGATCGTGCTGCATGACATCAACTTCGCCGCCCACTACTCGGACAAAATCCTGGCAATGAAGGACGGTCAGGTGGTGGAGCATGGCACCCCTGAGCAGATCATGCAGGACGAGGTGCTCACGCGGATTTTCACCACTGATGTGCAGGTCATCCAGGGCCCGAACGGTCCGCTGGCGGTCTATTACTGAGTCGGATATCCACTATGTGAGATCACCGCAATTTTTGTGAAGCCCCCGGGGTCGCAGGCATAGCATCTTGGAGTCCACGCGGCAAGGTCCGCGCAAGAATTGCCCAGTCATCTTCTAATTGGAGAAGTGAGACGCTATGTCCACCACCGTCGATCCGGTCCTCGGCCCGAACCCTAACCAGGGCGACGCCATCGCCGATGAGAACCTGAAGACTCCGCGCCGTCGGATCATCATGGCCTCGCTCATCGGGACCACCATTGAGTTCTACGACTTCTATATCTACGCCACCGCAGCGGTCTCGGTCTTCCCGATCCTGTTCTTCATCAGTGACTCCGAGGGTGCTGCGCTGCTAGCCTCCATGGCCACCTTCGGTGCGGCCTTCGTGGCCCGCCCACTGGGCGCGGTGATCTTCGGCCACTTCGGTGACATCATCGGACGCAAGGCCACGCTGGTCGGTGCGCTGCTGACCATGGGCGTCGCCACGTTCCTGATCGGCCTGCTGCCCACCGTGTATCAGATCGGCTTATGGGCACCGGCCATGCTGACACTCTTCCGCTTCTGCCAGGGGCTGGGCCTCGGCGGTGAATGGTCCGGTGCTGCGCTGCTGGCGTCGGAGACTGCTCGTCCAGGCAAGCGCGCACAGGCTGCCATGTGGCCGCAGCTGGGTGCTCCCTTCGGCTTCATCCTGGCCAACGGCCTGTTCCTGATCCTGGCCTGGGCCTACAGCTATGACTCCACGTCTATCCGTGCCCTGGCCGCTGAGGATATCGACGCCGCCTTGGCTGATCCCTTCCTGGTCTGGGGTTGGCGCATTCCGTTCCTGCTGTCCGTGGTGATGGTCGCCGTCGGGCTCTATGTTCGTCTGCGCATTGAGGAGACCCCGGTCTTCGCCAAAGCGCTGGAGCAGAAGGAGCAGGCCAAGGTTCCGGTGGGCGAGGTCTTCAAGAAGAACTGGCGCGAGATCATTCTCGGCACCTTCATCATGCTCGCCACCTACGGTCTCTTCTATCTGATGACCACCTGGATTCTCTCTTATGCCATCGGCAGCGCAGAGACGGGCGGCCTGGGCTATAACTACATGAGCTTCTTGGTGCTGCAGATTATTGCCATCGTGTTCTTCGCGATCTTCGTGCCTATCGCGGGCCGACTGGCTGATGCCTTCGGGCGCCGTCGGATGCTGATGACGACTACCGCAGGCATCATCGTCTTCGGTCTGACCTTCGGGGTGTGGCTCAGCGCTGAAAGCATCGGTTCTGGTGAAGACATGAACGTGGTGCAGATGCTGGTATTCCTGTGTGTGGGCATGGCACTGATGGGTTTGACCTTCGGCCCGATGTCGGCCTACCTGCCCGAGCTCTTTCCTACCAATACCCGCTATACCGGTTCGGGTGTGGCGTATAACTTCTCCTCCATCCTGGGGGCGGCGCTGACCCCGTTTGTGGCGGTCTGGTTAGTGCAGGAGTACGGGGTGTGGGCCGTGGGTGTATACCTGGCAGTGCTGGGTGTGCTGACCTTCATCAGCCTCATCCTCTCCCCGGAGACATCCAAGAAGTCCCTCTACTCGGAGTAGTACCCGCGGAGTCCATCCGACGACGACGCCCCTTGCAGCCTGCTTGTTCCGCGCATGCCGCAAGGGGTTTCGTGTATCCGATCCCCGGCGTAGCCTGGGGCCTATGCTTGCTGCTTTCTCCGTTGCCCCGTCCGGTACTGGCCGCGAAGATGGATCAGTCCACGATGCTGTCGCTGCCGCAGTGAAGGTCGTCCGCGACTCCGGTTTGCCCAATAGGACCTCGAGCATGTTCACCGAGGTTGAAGGTACCTGGGACGAGGTCTTCGGCGTGGTGAAGCGTGCTACAGAGGCCGTTGAGCCATTCGGCTCGCGGGTCTCTCTCGTCATCAAGGCTGACATTCGTCCGGGCTACGAGGGCGAGCTGGACGCCAAGGTCGAACGGCTCGAACAGGCGATCTCGGAGTCGGATGAGCAGTAACTGCTCCCGCAGCCGTCCGAGACGGTGATCCTCAACTGGACGTGCTCTCCTCGGATACCACGCTGAGCACAGCCCCCACGGAGACGCCAGTGGTTGCTCCGATCTCGCGGATGAGCTGGCCCCGTTCCCGACCAGCGAGGATGACAGTGCGCTTTCTGGGATCGAGCAGCGGATCTGGGCACTATCCCGGCTCGATCGCTACACATCAACTCAAGGCGATCCCCTTGACACGTGGTTTCTGGGGGCGTTCACTTGCTAGCGAGGGGGTCGGCGTCGGAGAGGCCTTGCCAGAAAGACATCGAGCAACTCAATCGAATTGGAGCAGACATGAAAGCAGTGGTGTACGAGGGACCCCGTCAGGTCAGCACCAAGGACGTCCCGGACGCGAAGATCGAGCGACCCACCGATGTCCTGGTCAGGGTAACGACGACGAACATCTGCGGCTCGGACCTCCACATGTACGAGGGGCGGACCTCCTTCGAAGTAGGCCGGACGTTCGGTCACGAGAACATGGGGGAGGTCATCGAAGTCGGTAGTGGCGTGGAGAAGGTCAAGGTGGGCGACCGGGTCGTGCTGCCCTTCAACATCTCGTGCGGGTTCTGCAAGAACTGCGAGCGCGGTCTCACGAATTACTGCCTGACCACGCAGCCTGAGCCGTCCGCCGCCGGTGCGGCATACGGATTTGCGGACATGGGCCCGTACGGCGGAGGCCAAGCGGAGCTGCTCCGGGTCCCCTTCGGCGACCACAACGCGCTGCGCCTGGGTGAGGATGCGCAGGAGAAGGAGAACGACTACGTCATGCTCTCCGACATCTTCCCCACCGGCTACCACGCCACCGAGATGGCCGGAGTGGTACCCGGCGACAGCGTCGTGATCGCAGGGGCGGGTCCGGTGGGATTGATGGCCGCCCTGTCCGCGACGATCAAGGGCGCAGCAAAGGTGATGGTGGTCGATCGCCACCCTGACCGTCTCGCGCTGGCCGAGCAGATCGGTGCGATTGCCATCGACGACTCCAAGGTAGACCCCGTGCAGGCTGTGCTGGACGAGACGATGGGGCTCGGAGCTGACCGTGGTTGCGAATGCGTGGGCTACCAGGCCCACGATCCCCAGGGCAACGAGGACACCGCCGCCACGCTGAACATGCTCATCAACGCGGTGCGCTTCACCGGACGAATCGGCACCGTCGGCGTGTTCGTCCCCCAGGACCCCGGAGCCAAAGATGACCTTGCCAAGCAGGGAAAGGCGGCCATCGACTTCGGCACTCACTGGTTCAAGGGGCAGACCATGGGCAACGGTCAAGCCCCGGTCAAGCGGTACAACCGCCAGCTGCGAGACTTGATCGCCGCCGGCAAGGCGACCCCTTCCTGGATCGTCTCCCACGAAATCTCGCTGGACCAAGCCGCCGACGCCTACAAGAACTTCGACGCCAGGTCCAAGGGTTGGACCAAGGTCCTCATCAAGCCCGGCATGTCGACCGAGAAGGAAGAGGAAGCATCATGAGTGTGACCAAGGGATTACTGGTCAGGTTTGACGCGTTGCCCGGCAAGGAGGACGACGTGAAGGAGTTCCTTGACAGCGGCCGTACGCTTGTTGAGGAAGAGTCGGCGACCACTGCGTGGTTCGCGATTCGTCTCGGCCCGTCCTCATTCGGGATTTTCGATGTGTTCCCCGATGACGTCGGCCGCGACGCGCACCTGTCCGGCGCAGTCGCTGCTGCTCTCGGCGAGCAGACCGGCAAACTGTTCAGCGAGCCCACGATCGAGAAGTTGGACGTCCTGGGCTCCAAACTCCCCGCCTGAGACCACAGACCGGAAGTACCGGCCCAGAGAGAAGGGGTCGCTGCGCGCGGTGACTTCGGGCTGACACAGCCCGCTGACGTCGTGGCAGCGGCCCCTTCTCTTGCGGCCTATCGTTAATCACCAACAGATCGGGGAACTGCGATGACAGGAACTGACGACGGCGTTACCACGATGCGTTCACCCGAGGTAGCAGTGATCGGGGGCGGGATCGTGGGTCTCTCGACGGCGTACGCGCTGCGGGAGCAGGGCGTGCCGGTGCGCTTGTACGAGGCTGGTCTGCCCGGGACGGGTCAGTCCGCAGGTGAGGCGCGGATCTTCCGGCACGCCCACGACGACCCGCGACTCGTCGCTTTCGCGCGCGAAAGCCGCGGCGTATGGGATGAGTGGGCCGAACACTTCGACGTCGAGCTGGTCTCATCAGACGGTGTCCTGGCGATCGGAGACAGCGCCCTGGCGCGGTTGCGGGTGCTCGACCAGGTCGGCGGCGTGGAAGCGCACGAGATCGATGCGGCCGAGGTCGCTCAGCGGATGCCGCTGCTCGCTGGGTACTCGGGGCCAGCGGTGCTCGACAAGTCGGGCGGCGCGATCCGCACCCGCGCCGCGATCACGGCACTCACGGGTGCCCTCGCAGATGCAATTACCACCGGTGAGGTCATCTCCATCGATCCCCGCGCCGACGGGATGGTCGAGGTGCGCAGCGTCGCCGACCGAGCGGTCTACTCCAAGGTGGTCGTGTGCGCCGGTCGCGAAACCGCCCGCCTGGCACGCAGCGTCGGCCTGTCGCTGCCGGTTCGCCTCGCGGCACACGTACGGCTGACCTTCGACGTGAAAGCCGCCGCCCCGGCACGAGTCGCGTGCCTGCAGGACAGCAGCGGCGTCTTCGGCGAAGTCGGCGTCTACGCGACGCCGCTACCGGGCAACAGCAGCTATTCGGTCGGACTCAGCGACACCGTCGACGTCCGCGAGGACGGAACTTTCATCGACCCGGCGGCGATTCGATCACTGGACGAACGCGCACGCGAATACGTGACACGGGCGATGCCCGGTCTCCACCCAGAGCCGCGCGACTTCCTCCACTGCTGGGTGACCGACCTGCCGTGGAGTGATGACGGCGTGGCCGTGTGGGAGGCAGGCTCTGTCTTCTTCGTGGCCGGTCACAATTTGTTCAAGCAGGCACCTGCGCTGGGTCGCGCTCTTGCCCGGGCTGCGACCGGCGGCGGTCTCCGCGCCGAGCTCACGCCTGAAGCCCGCCTCGGCGAGGCCCAGAGCTAGGGAGTATCCCCCAATCGCGGAGGGTGACCCGCGATTCTGACCGACACACTCGTCACATTGGGGTCACATTGGTGGCTGCCTGCAGTGCGGCGGCAAGGTAGTCCGCGTAAGCACCGACGCCCTTGCCTGCATCGAGCAGCGGTTCGTCCTGGCTAGGGTTCCTCGCAGCGGCGCTCGAACAACGACCACCCACACCACGGTTGAGGGTGAATGGGACGAGGTGTTCGCTGTGATCAAACAGGCCACGGATGCGGTGACTGCTGTGGCTCCCAGAGTCAGCCTGGTGGTCAAGGCCGATATTCGCCCCGGCTATACCAACCAGCTGGAGGGGAAAGTGCAGCGTGTGGAGGAACAGCTGCGCGCCTGAGTCGTTGGGCTGACCCCATCGGACTGACTTCATCAGAAAAACCGCGGAAGGTTCTCAAGAATAACCGCTTTACCGATGATGTGATGTAGATCATGCTGTAGCTCAGTAGTTGTGCTGAGCAAGGAGGCATCATGATCGCACCACTGGAGCAACACATCGCCCTCAGCGGTGCCGGGCGTCCCGGCAAGATCATTGCCGTACACATCAGCTACCGATCTCGTGCCCTTGAGCGTGGCCGAACCCCAGCAGCCCCTTCCTATTTCCTCAAGCCCAGCAGCTCACTGGGACGCTCGGGAGATCCCGTACAGCGACCGCCCCGCACGGAGCTCCTCGCCTTCGAAGGCGAAATAGCGCTGATCATCGGCACGCCTGCCCGCCGTATCCATGTCGAGGAAGCGTGGGCTCACGTGCGCTGGGTGACCGCCGCCAACGACTGGGGCCTCTACGACCTGCGCACTGCAGACAAAGGCTCCAACGTGCGAAATAAGGGTCGCGATGGCTACACCCCGGTGGGGCCGGGACTGATCGACGCACGCCAGGCGGATCCCTCGGGTCTGCGCCTGCGGACATGGAAGAACGGCCAGCTGGTGCAGGAAGACACCACCGGCAGCCTCATCTTCCCACTCACACAGATCATCGCCGACCTCTCCCAGCATCTGACTCTGGAGGAGGGCGACATCATCCTCACTGGCACCCCCGCCGGGGCGTCCGTGGCCGAGCCGGGAGACGTCGTCGAGGTGGAAGTCGACATCCCGGAGAGCGGACTGACCAGCGGACGGCTGATCTCCCGCGTGCAAGAGGGTGAGGACACCTTCGATGAGAGTCTCGGTGCACTACCTTCAGCGGACGATAAGCAGCGGGAGGAAGCATGGGGCTCCCGCAGCGCTGCCGGGCTGCCCGAGCAGAAGCAGGCCCTCACCCCGCAGCTGAGGAAGAAGCTACAGGAAGTTCCCGTCGCGGGGCTCTCCCAGGAGCTGCGCAGGCGAGGGCTCAACAGTGTCTCCATCGACGGCGTGCGGCCCACCCGGCCCGGCAGCAAGCTCGTCGGCACCGCCAAGACCCTCAGATTCCTCCCATACCGTGAGGACCTCTTCGCATCCCACGGCGGTGGGTTCAACGCCCAGAAACGTGTGTTCGACACTGTGGCCGAGGGCGAGGTGATCGTCATCGAGGCACGCGGTGAGCGCGGCTCCGGCACCCTCGGCGACATCTTGGCGCTGCGTGCCGCAGCCCGCGGCTGCGCGGGCGTGGTCACCGACGGTGGAGTCCGCGACTACTCGACCGTTGCTGAGATTGACCTCCCGGTCTTCAGCCAAGGGCCGCACCCTGCGGTGCTCGGGCGCCTCCACGTGCCGTGGGACACCGACCTGACCATCTCCTGCGGGGGCGCGACCGTGCAACCCGGAGACATCATCGTTGGCGACGACGACGGCGTCGTCGTCATTCCTCCTGGCATCGCCGAGGAGGTTGCCGATGCTGCCCTGGCAAAAGAAGCGGAGGACGCCTGGGTCGCCCAGCAGATCCGTGAAGGACACCCCGTGGAGGGGCTCTTTCCGATGAACAGCGAATGGCGGGCGCGCTACGAGGCCGGCACTTCAGTTCACGCCGATCCGCCCTCCTCGACCACCTGACATTTTCGACACCAAGCAAGAGAGGCTGCCGTGATGATACAGTCAGCAGACCAGACACCCTCTGTCGAGATCCGTGACGCTGCGGCACCAGCGCCCGCGGGGCTCCCGGCACGCATCCAGCACTACATCGACGCAGAATTCGTCGACTCCGCAGACGGAGAGACCTTCGACGTCATCAACCCGGTCACCAACGAGACCTACATCCAGGCCGCGGCAGGGAAGAAGGAGGACGTCGACCGCGCTGTGGCGGCAGCCAAGCGCGCCTTCCACGAAGGCCCATGGTCCTCGATGCTTCCGCGGGAACGGTCCCGGGTGCTGCACCGGATCGCCGACCTCGTGGAAGAGCGGGGTGCCCGCCTGGCTGAGCTGGAGTCCTTCGACACCGGCCTGCCCATCACCCAGGCGTTAGGACAGGGCCGCCGGGCCGCGGAGAACTTCCGATTCTTCGCCGACCTGATTGTGGCCCAAGCCGATGACACCTATAAAGTCCCGGGGCGGCAGATCAACTACGTCAACCGCAAGCCCATCGGCGTGGCCGGGCTGATCACCCCCTGGAACACTCCCTTCATGCTGGAGAGCTGGAAGCTCGCCCCAGCGCTTGCCACCGGCAACTCAGTCGTTCTCAAACCAGCTGAGTTCACGCCGCTGTCGGCAGGGTTGTGGGCCGGCATCTTCGAAGAGGCAGGACTGCCTCGAGGCGTATTCAACCTGGTTAACGGCATAGGTGAGCAGGCAGGCGATGCTCTGGTGAAGCACCCTGAGGTACCGCTGATCTCCTTCACCGGAGAATCGAGCACCGGCCAGCTCATCTTCGCCAACGCCGCACCGCATCTGAAGGGGCTCTCCATGGAGCTCGGCGGAAAGTCGCCCGCCATCGTCTTCGCCGATGCCGATCTCGAAGCAGCTACCAACGCCACCATCTTCGGGGTCTTCTCCCTCAACGGTGAACGCTGCACCGCCGGCTCGCGGATCCTGGTGGAACGCAGCATCTATGACGAGTTTGTTAGACGCTACGCCGCCCAGGCAGAGCGCGTGAGGATCGGCTACCCGCACCAGCCCGAGACAGAGGTCGGCGCTCTAGTGCACCCCGAGCACTTCGAGAAAGTCATGAGCTACGTGGAGCTGGGCAAGACGGAGGGCCGACTGGTGGCAGGCGGCGGACGCCCAGAGGGCTTCGAAGCAGGTAACTTCATCCAACCCACAGTCTTCGCCGATGTCCCGCACACCGCTCGTATCTTCCAAGAGGAGATCTTCGGCCCCGTCGTCGCGATCACCCCCTTCGACACCGAAGAGGAAGCGCTGCACCTTGCCAACGGCACCAAATACGGACTCGCCGCCTATATCTGGACCAATGACCTGAAGCGCTCGCACAACTTTGCCCAGGCGGTGGAGGCCGGGATGGTCTGGTTGAACTCCAACAATGTCCGTGACCTTCGGACCCCCTTCGGCGGGGTCAAGGCCTCAGGCCTGGGACATGAGGGCGGCTACCGCTCCATTGACTTCTACACCGACCAGCAAGCAGTGCACATCAACCTCGGGGAAGTCCATAACCCTGTCTTCGGCAAGGCCGACTGATCAGCACCCAGCCGACCGAACCTCACCGCACACATCTTGAGCAAGGACGCTTGACATGACACAGACCCAGAACGCCTCAGGCACGATCCCCACCCCAGCCGCGGCGCCGCCGGATATTCTGCGCTGCGCCTATATGGAACTGGTGGTCACTGACCTGGTGCGCTCACGCGACTTCTATGTGGACGTGCTGAACCTGGTGGTCACCGCAGAGGATGAGGACGCCATCTACCTGCGCTCCATGGAGGAGTTCATCCATCACAACCTGGTGCTGCGCAGAGGGGAGCAGGCCGCCGTCGCCACTTTCTCCTACCGGGTGCGCTCCCCGGAGGAGCTGGACAAGGCAGAGAGCTTCTACCGAGAACTCGGCTGCCCGGTGATCCGGAAGAAGGAGGGTTTCGTCAAAGGCATCGGCGACTCCGTCCGAGTCCAGGACCCACTCGGGTTCCCCTATGAGTTCTTCTACGAGGTGGAACATGTTGAGCGACTGGCCTGGCGCTATGACCTCTACACTCCCGGTTCCCTGGTGCGCCTGGACCACTTCAACCAGGTGACCCCGGATGTCCCCAAAGCCGTGAAGTTCATGGAAGACCTCGGCTTCAGGGTCACCGAGGACATCCGCGATGACGAAGGCACCACCTACGCGGCGTGGATGCGCCGCAAGCCCACCGTCCACGACACAGCCATGACCGGCGGCGCAGGTCCTCGGATGCATCACGTAGCCTTCGCCACCCACGAGAAGCACAACATTCTGGCCATCTGCGACAAACTCGGAGCACTGCGACTCTCTGACCACATTGAGCGCGGTCCCGGCCGCCACGGAGTCTCCAACGCCTTCTACCTCTACCTGCGCGACCCGGATGGTCATCGCATAGAGATCTACACCCAGGACTACTACACCGGAGACCCGGACAACCCGGTAGTCACCTGGGATGTGCACGACAACCAGCGCCGCGACTGGTGGGGAAACCCGGTGGTTCCCTCCTGGTATACCGAGGCCTCCACCGTGTTGGACCTGGAAGGACGTCCCGTGCCCACTACTGAGCGCACCGACGCTGACGAGATGGAGGTCACCATCGGCGCTGACGGCTTCTCCTACACCCGCAAGGGCGACGACGACTCCATGCCCGAATGGAAACAGGGCGAGTACAAGCTCGGCAACCAGCTCTAAAGGCGGAGGACACCATGCTGACTGACGAACAGATCACCCAGATCGCCGATGAGCTCGCCCGTGCAGAACAGGAACGAGCTACTGTGCCGCTGCTGACGGCACGCTACCCGCAGATGACGGTGGAGGACTCTTACCGGGTGCAGAACGAATGGCGACGCCGCGGCATCGCCGCCGGGCGCCGCCCAGTGGGGCGCAAGATCGGCTTGACCTCCAAAGTGATGCAGGCAGCCACCGGCATCAGCGAGCCAGATTACGGCGCCATTTTCCACGACATGGTCTACGAGAACGGCGCTGTGATCGAGCACAGCCGATTCTCCAATGTACGCATCGAGGTGGAACTGGCCTTCAAGCTGGGCAAACCGCTTCAAGGTCCCCACGTCACCGTCTTCGACGTCCTAGACGCCACCGACTATGTCATCCCCGCACTGGAGATCCTCTCCAGCCGCATTGAGATGAGCGGACGCACCATTGTGGACACCATCAGCGACAACGCCGCGATGGGCGCCATGGTCTACGGAGGCAACCCGGTCCGGCCACAGGATGTGGACCTGCGCTGGATCTCCGCGCTGCTCTACCGCAATGAGGCCATCGAAGAATCCGGGGTGGCAGCAGCAGTGCTCAATCACCCGGCCATGGGGGTGGCGTGGCTGGCCAATAAGCTCAGTGCTCACGACGACGGCCTGGATGCCGGTGAGCTCATCCTCGCCGGCTCCTTCACCCGCCCCATGTGGGTGCACCCCGGAGACACCGTGCTCTGCGACTACTCAGAGATGGGAACTGTGACATGCCGCTTCAGCTGAACCCGCCCTTCCGCCACCAGCTGGCCCAGGCCGACCGCACGCTCTTCGGCGGGTGGATCTGTTCCGGTTCCCCGGTGGCTGCCGAAATCATGGCCGGCGCCGGTCTGGACTGGCTGCTGATCGACATGGAGCACGCCCCCAACGGGCTGGAATCAGTGCTCGCTCAGCTCCACGCGGTCTCCGGCTACCCGTCCACCCCTATGGTGCGTGTGCCCATCGGTGACACCGTGGTCATCAAGCAGGTGCTGGACTTGGGAGCGCAGAACATCCTGGTGCCCATGGTCTCCACCGCAGAGCAGGCACGCGATATCGCAGCTATGGCCCAGTACCCGCCCGCCGGGCGCCGCGGCGTGGGAAGCGCCTTGGCCCGCTCCGCCCGCTGGAACCGGGTGCCCGGCTACCTTCCCGACGGCGCGGACCACGTCTCGGTCTTCGTGCAGGTGGAAACACCCGAGGGGGTGGAGAACGCCGAGGCCATCGCCGCGGTGGAGGGCATCGACGGCATCTTTGTCGGTCCCAGTGACTTGGCTGCCTCCATGGGGCTCATCGGAGAGCAGACCCATCCCGACGTCGTCGCCGCTGTGAAACGAGCCTTCGCAGCGGCTGCGGCGGCAAACAAGCCTGCAGGGGTCAACGCCTTCGACCCCCAGGCCGCCCGAGACTACGCAGTCTCCGGTGCTTCCTGGATCCTGGTGGGCGCCGACGTCGCGCTGCTGGCCCGCGGGTCCGAGAAGCTCGCCGCAGACTTCATCCCCACTGCCACTGGGACCGGCGCATGAGGCGCTGACGCCTCCTCGCCGCCTAAGAAAGGTACAGCCATGCATTTTCACCACCATGGTTATGTCTCCGGAAACCCGCGCGTTCAGGAGCCGGCAGGCATCGGTCGCGACCGTCCTGAGGAGCTGCCCGATGAGATGGACGTGCTGATCGTGGGCACCGGGCCGGCCGGCATGATCGCCGCAGCGCAGCTCTCCCAGTTCCCGCAGGTGCACACCCGCATCATCGAGCGGCGTCCCGGCCGTCTGCAGGTGGGCCAGGCCGATGGCATCCAGGCCCGCAGCGTGGAGACCTTCCAAGCCTTCGGTTTCGCCGATGAGATCAGCAACGAGGCTTATCACATCACCGAGATGGCGTTCTGGAAACCGGATCCGCAGAACCCCGATCACATCATCCGCACCGCGCGCCCAGAGGACGATCCGCACGGGATCAGTGAATTCCCTCACCTGATCGTCAACCAGGCACGAGTGCTGGACTATTTCGCCGAGTTCTTGGCCAACTCCGCCTCCCGAATGGCCCCCGACTACGGTGTGGAATTCCTGGACCTGCAGATCAGCGAGGACAGTGAGTACCCGGTGCACGTGCGGGTCCGTCATGTGGCCGGTCCCAGAGAAGGTCAGGAACGTACCGTGCGGGCCAAATACGTTCTGGGCGCTGATGGGGCGCGCAGCCGTGTCCGTGCCTCGATCGGACGTCGGCTCGAGGGTGATCAGGCCAACCACGCGTGGGGCGTCATGGATGTTCTCGCCACCACTGATTTCCCCGATATCCGGCTCAAATGTGCCATTCAATCGCGCTCGGGCGGCAATATTCTGCTGATCCCGCGCGAGGGCGGACATCTTTTCCGTATGTACGTGGATCTCGGTGAGGTAGCGCCAGGGGAGAGCAGCAAGGTGCGGCAGACCACCGTGGAGCAGATCACCGCGAAGGCCAACGCCATCCTGCACCCCTACACCCTGACGGTGCAGCACGTGGCGTGGCACAGCGTCTATGAAGTGGGCCACCGGGTCACCGACAAATTCGACGACGTCCCCGATGAACTGACCGGCGAGCGTTCCCCGCGGGTCTTCATCGCCGGGGACGCATGCCATACGCATAGCGCCAAGGCAGGGCAAGGGATGAACGTTTCTATGCAGGACGGATTCAATCTGGCCTGGAAGCTCGGCCAGGTACTCACCGGGCGGAGCCCGGAATCTCTGCTGAGCACCTACTCCGCAGAACGTCAGGTCATTGCCCAGAATCTCATCGACTTCGATAAGGAATGGTCCACCCTCATGGCCAAGAAGCCCGAAGAGATGGAGGACCCCTCGATCCTGGAGCAGTTCTACGTCAAGACCATCGAGTTCCCCGCTGGCTTCATGACCCAGTACACGCCGTCGATGATCACCGGAACGGATGACCACCAGACCCTGGCTGAGGGTTTTCCTGTGGGTAAGAGATTCAAATCTGCCAAGGTCGCACGAGTCTGCGACGGCAACCCCTTGCACCTGGGACACCTCGCGGTGGCCGACGGACGCTGGCGAGTCTACGTCTTCGCCGATTCTCCCAATGCCGCTGAGGAGTCGGCCCTGAAGCGCTGGGCGGAATGGATGCGCCAGAACCCGGACTCTCCGCTGGTCCGGTTCACCCCGGGCGACGCTGATGAGGACGGGCTCTTCGACCTCAGAGTCATCTATCAGCAGCCTCACACCGAGGTGGACATCACCCAGGTGCCCCGGGTCTTCCGCCCTACGGTGGGGCCTTTCGGGCTGACCCAGTTGGAGAAGGCCTTCGGCATTCTTCCCGGGCAGGACATCTTTGAGGCCCGGCAGATCAGCCGCGAGGGCGCCGTCGTCGTCGTCCGACCCGACCAGTACGTGGCACATGTGCTGCCGTTGAGCGCCCCAGAGGCTCTGGCGCAGTTCTTCGATGGCATCTTCCTGGAAACTCAGACGGAGCCAGCTAGCTGAGCGTGCTGCGCAGCTCGTTCAGGGTCAGGTCGATCAGTGCCTGGGCCGCCGGCTGAGGGCGCACATCCTTCGGCCACGCGATATGCACGGCAATCGGTGGAGTATGCGGGTGGATCTCCCGGGTTTCCAGGGGATAGCCCTCATTGCTGACGTTGTGCTTGAAGCGCTGTGCGAGCAATGCATACCCCATGTCTCTGGCCACTAAAGACCGGATCAGCTCCACGTCATTGGTCCGGAAGCGGGTGCGCGGGCGGACGCCCGCAGAGGCGAAGACCTCCAGGGTGTGTTCGCGGCTGGGCGGAACATCCAGCAACACGTGGTCTCGCTCGGCCACATCGGCCATTCTGATGGTCTCCGCGGGGTCGCCGTCACGGCTCTGCGGGGCCCGTCCCTCAGCGAACATGGCATAGACCGAGCGCTGGACCACGAGTTGGGAGTCCATATCCTCATGCAGGCCCATGTCATAGAGCAGCGCCACATCGATCTCCCCGCGCAGTGCCGCGGTCTGCAGCTGATTCTGGTCACCGACGATGAACCGCGGTCGAATGCCGGGGTGTTTGCGTTCCAGCCCCTGCAGCAGCGGCGGAAGCACGCTAGGGGCCAGGGTGACATAGCAGCCGATGATGATCTCACCGGTGAGAGCGTGATCCCCGGCGGAGGAGGCCGCCAGCTCAAGTCCGTTCGCCTCGTGCAGCAGGGCAGCGGCTCCTCGCGCAAAGCGGCGCCCCGCTGCCGTCAGAGTGACTCCGTGGGACCGTCGACGCACGGTCAGCTGTACTCCCACCGCGCGTTCTAGTTCGGTCAGCGAGCCGGCGACAGCGGAAGGGCTGGAATGAAGCTCCTGCGCGGCGCCGCTTATTGTGCCGACGCGGCCGACAGATTCAAGCACCTCAAGCTGACGCAGAGTGAACCGGGGCATGGTCTCCTTCCCGCCGGGCGCTGCCCCGCCTTCGCCAAGGTCGACGCCGCTCATCTCGGATGTGAGCCGCATCATAGGACCATGCTAATTGCTGGCAGCACAGCGCGCCCGGCTGCCTCAGAGCGGCAGCGCCAGATCCTGCGGCCAGATCATCCACGCAACGGCTGCTGCACATGCGGCACTTG
The DNA here is from genome assembly GCF_000455245.1 of Nesterenkonia massiliensis. GTDB lineage: Bacteria > Actinomycetota > Actinomycetes > Actinomycetales > Micrococcaceae > Nesterenkonia > Nesterenkonia rhizosphaerae. The sequence continues at coordinate 248,536 of NZ_HG005166.1, forward strand.
TCCCCAGGAAGACCAGCAGCCATGCCGAGGCCGGAAGCGGGAGCCCCCGCCACGCCCGGGCGGCCTGGGAGGCATCTGTGCCGGTCACGGCGGCGCGGGCTCGGGGGTCACCTCGCCATGCACGCATATGCACCCGGGCCACATCCAAACTGCCGCGCAGGCCTGCCGCAGCATAAAAAGCGCCCAGCCCCACCACCGTGTAGACGACGACGTCGGGCTGGTTCCACCACCACACCGCGCCAGCGGCGGCCACTGCCAGCAGACAGGAGAAGATTCCCACCAGATTGCGGGAGAGCAGCAGCGCCAGCACAAGCACCACTTGGAAGACCGTCAGGGCGGCACCAGCATGGCCAGCTGAGGCCAGCCAGACCAGCAGCACCGCCAGCAGGCCCGGTGCCGGATAGCCGGCGAGGAAAGTCAGCAGCAGTCCGGGCCCCTGGCCTTTGCCGCGCGAGACAGTGACACCGGAAGTATCAGAGTGCAGCCGGATGCCGGACACCCGTCGGCCCACCAACCAAGCGGCAAAGACATGCCCCATCTCATGGATGATGGTGGATGCCTGCCGGGCCACCCGCCACACCGCGGGCACCGCAGCCACCAGCACCACGGCAGCGGCCAGTGCTGCCAGCACCAGCGGATCCGGCTCCGCGGCTACCTGCCAGCGCTGGCTGACGGCCTCAAATACGTCGGCGGTGCGCAGGG
>NZ_HG005166.1:249727-270922 GCF_000455245.1 Nesterenkonia massiliensis
AGCCCCAGCTCAGCCTTCAATGGTGGCCAGCGCTTCGCCAGCCTTCACGCCAGTGCCGGGCTCTACCTTCAGTCCCTTGATCTTTCCGGCCTTATGCGCGGTGATGGGCTGCTCCATCTTCATTGCCTCCAGGACCACCACCAGGTCACCCTCGGCCACGGTCTGCCCGTTCTTGGCTGCCACCTTCACCACGGTGCCCTGCATAGGAGAGGTCAGGGAATCGCCAGAAGCCGCAGCTGCCGCCGTCGTGCGCTTCTTGCGGCGCTTCTTCTGACCTGTGCTTGGGTTGGCGAGAGTGCCGGCTGCCAGCGAAGCGGGAACGGTGACAGTCAGCCGTTTGCCGTTGACCTCCACCACCACTTCTTCACGCGCTGCGGCTTCGGGTCCTGCCGGGTGGGCCGTCAGTGCGTTATACGGCGGAATGTCGTTGCTGAATTCAGTTTCGATCCACCGGGTGTGCACGGAGAACTCCGGTGTCTTCGGACCCGTGCTGGTGAGCTCCGGGGCGAAGGCAGGATCCTCCACCACCTTCTGGTGGAAGGGCAGCACGGTGGGCATTCCCTCCACGCGCATCTCAGCCAGTGCACGCTTAGCGCGCTGCAGCGCTTCACGGCGGTCGGCGCCGGTGACAATCAGCTTGGCAACCATTGAATCGAAGGCACCGGAGATGGTCTCCCCGGCACGCACACCGGAATCGACACGCACACCCGGCCCAGTCGGCAGGTCAAAACGCTCAAGGGTGCCAGGCGCTGGCATGAAGTTCCGGCCGGCGTCCTCGCCGTTGATGCGGAACTCGAAACTGTGGCCGCGCAGCTCGGGATCGTCATAGCCGAGCTTCTCACCGCGGGCAATGCGGAACTGCTCCCGGACCAGATCGATGCCGGTGACCTCCTCGGTGACCGGGTGCTCCACCTGCAGTCGGGTGTTGACCTCCAGGAAGCTGATAGTGCCGTCCTGGCCGATGAGGAACTCACAGGTGCCCGCGCCGGTGTAGCCGGCCTCCTTCAGGATGGCCTTCGACGCCCGGTACAGCTGACGGACCTGCGCGCGGCTCAGATAGGGGGCCGGGGCCTCCTCTACGAGCTTCTGGTTACGCCGCTGCAGTGAGCAGTCACGGGTGGAGACCACGACGACGTTGCCGTGTGCGTCTGCCAGGCACTGGGTTTCCACGTGGCGTGGACGGTCCAGGAACTTCTCGATGAAGCACTCTCCGCGGCCGAAGGCGGCAGTGGCTTCTCGCACCGCGGATTCGTAGAGCTCCACGATCTCGTCATACTCACGCACTACTTTGATGCCGCGTCCACCGCCGCCATAGGCCGCCTTGATAGCCAGGGGCAGGCCCTGCTTCTCAGCGAATCTCAGGACTTCTTTGGCGTCCTTGACTGGCTGTTTCGTGCCCGGGGCCAGAGGAGCGCCCACCTTCTCGGCCAGCTGGCGGGCGGAGACCTTATCTCCGAGGGTCTCAATGGCCGCCGGGCTGGGGCCGATCCACACCAGGCCAGCGTCGATGACCGCGCGAGCGAAGTCCGCATTCTCAGAGAGGAACCCGTAGCCGGGGTGCACAGCGTCTGCGCCGGTGGCTGCGGCGGCTTCCAGCAGCTTATCGATGACCAGGTAGCTCTCAGCGGCGGTCTGCCCACCCAAGGCGAAGGCCTCATCGGCCAGTCCCACATGGACGGCGTCGCGGTCGGGTTCGGCGTACACGGCCACCGTGCGCAGGCCCTCATCCCTGGCGGCGCGGATCACGCGTACAGCGATCTCACCGCGGTTGGCGATCAGCACCTTTGAAAACTCGGTCATCTCTTCTCTCCTTCGCGTTCGGTGGCGCAGTCTGACGGTTTTTCTTTGCGAAGCGGGGCGCAGATACCGTCAAACTGCGCCACCGAACAAAGCGGTTCTAGGCTTGGCTGCCTTCTGGTGCGGCTCGATAGGTACTGAGGTCATGGCCCAGCCGCTGCAGGAGCCGACCCAAGGCAGCGGGGGAGACCCCGATGACAGCGTCGCGGTCGCCGTCGACTCTCTCAATGAACTCCGCAGCCCCGCCCTCCAGCGTGAAAGCTCCCGCGCAGTGCAGGGGCTCACCGGATTCGCAATAGCTGCGGATCTGCTCATCAGTGGGAGTGCCGAAATGCACGATGGAGGAGACGGTCTCTGCGGCTGCTTCCAGATTGCGAGTGGAGTCTGGCACTGAGCCGAGTATCGCCTCCATCCCGCCACTCATCCACCGGCCCAGCTTCTTGGCCGGGCGTTCAGTGGATTCGACCAGCCAATGCCCGGTGTGCAGGACTCCGGCCTTGCCGCGCATCTGCTGCCAGCGTTCCACGGCGATATCCACCTCATAGGGCTTCCCATAAGCGGTGCCGTCCAGCTCGAAGACCGAATCACAGCCGAGCACCAGGGCACCACGGGCCTGCGGGCGGGAAGCGACATCCTCCGCCTTGGCCTGGGCCAGCAGCTGAGCCTCCTCCGCGGGAGTCAGTGGCCCGGAGACTTCCTCGGCCTGCTCCACGAGCATCCGCTCGTCAACCTCGGAAACCACCACCTCGAACTGGATGCCGGCCTGAGTCAGGATCTCACGGCGACTGGGTGAAGCCGAGGCCAATATCAGCCGCGGGGTGCTGCTGGACCGCGGGCCACGATGACGCTGCCGACTCATCGCAGACCTCCCGCGGCCAGTCTCCAGGAGCTGCCACCGGGGCGCCCCCAGAGACCATGATGATCCTGGGCCAGGCGGCGGTGCCGCTGCAAGGTTCGATCGGAGGGACCAGCGGCTCCGGCGTCGTCATCAGCGCGGGCCGTCTGGGCGGCACGAAGCTGTGTGATCACAGCAACGACGGCGGCGGTCTCCTCCGCTGTCAGCTCAGTGCCGACAATGTCAAGGACAGCGGCATCAGCGTCGACCTGTTCTGGGCTTTCGGATAAGGCTGTGCCGGTGGCGGTCCTCACAACCGACTCGGCCGTCCGCGCGGCGGTATCAAACAGCGCACTCACAGCGGAATGTTCCCGTGCTCGGTGCTGGTTCCGCCGGCGCGTGCACGCCGCGCTCGGCTCTCGGCCGCGTAGCCGCGGCCATCACGCCTGAAGACGTTAACAACGTAGTACTTAGTCATCGGTCTCACAGTGGAATGTTCCCGTGCTTCTTGGCGGGCAGAGCCTCGCGCTTGTGGTGGGTGGCGCGCAGGGCCTGAGTGATATGCCAGCGCGTCTCCGCCGGCTCGATCACTGCGTCGATATAACCCAGCTCGGCAGCCTGATATGGGTTCAGCAGGGCTGCCTCATAATCAGCGATCAGCTCTGCGCGGCGGGCCTCGACGTCGCCACCGTCCTTCTCCACCGCCGCCAGATCCCGCCGGTAGAGGATGTTCACTGCTCCCTGAGCGCCCATGACCCCGATCTGAGCGGTGGGCCAGGCCAGGTTCACATCGGCACCCAGCTTCTTCGAGCCCATCACAATGTAGGCGCCGCCGAAGGCCTTACGCGTAATCACCGTGACCTTCGGGACGGTGGCTTCAGCGTAGGCGTAGAGCAGCTTGGCCCCGCGTCGAATGATGCCGCCGAACTCCTGGTCAGTGCCGGGCAGGAACCCGGGGACATCCACCAGAGTCAGGATGGGGATATTGAAGGCATCGCAGAAGCGTACGAACCGAGCAGCCTTCTCGGAAGCCGAAATATCCAGCGTCCCGGCGAACTGGCTGGGCTGGTTGGCCACCACGCCCACGCTGCGGCCTTCAACCCGGCCGAAGCCGATGATGATGTTCGGAGCGTAGAGGGACTGCAGCTCCAGAAAATGCCCGTCATCGAGAAGCTGCTCGATGAGCACCTTCATGTCATAGGGAGCCGAAGCTGAGTCCGGGATCAGCTGATTGAGCGCCTCATCCTCGAGCTCGATCTTCGGGCGAGCCTCAGCCGGCTCCACCGGGGCTTCGGCAAGGTTGTTCAGCGGCAGGAACTCCAAGAGCTCCTTGGCAAACTCAATGGCATCCTCTTCATCTGATGCCATATAGCTGGCGGTACCGGTGGTGGTGGAGTGCGAGCGTGCACCACCGAGGGTCTCCATATCCACATCCTCACCGGTCACGGACTTGATCACATCCGGTCCGGTGATGAACATGTGCGAGGTCTTATCCACCATGATGATGAAGTCGGTCAGCGCCGGAGAATACGCAGCACCGCCGGCTGAAGGACCCATGATCAGGGTGATCTGCGGGATTACGCCGGAAGAGTGGACGTTATTGCGGAAGATATCAGCGAACATGGCAAGCGAGGCCACGCCCTCCTGAATGCGCGCGCCACCGCCGTCGTTGATGCCAATCACTGGGCAGCCGTTGCGTGCGGCGAACTCCTGGACCTTGACGATCTTCTCGCCGTTGACCGCCGAGAGCGAACCGCCAAAAACAGTGAAGTCCTGGGAGTACACCGCCACCAGCCGGCCGTCGACGGTGCCATAGCCGGAGACCAGCCCGTCACCGAGCAGTTTTTTCTTCTCCATCCCGAAGGCATGGGTGCGGTGAACCGCCAGAGCGTCGAACTCCACGAACGAGTCCTCATCCAGAAGCATCTCGATACGTTCGCGGGCGGTGTGCTTTCCGCGGTTGTGCTGCTTCTCTACGGCGGCTTCCCCAGCCGGGGCCAGGGTCTCATCACGACGACGCCGGAACTCGGCGAGCTTGCCAGCGGTGGTGGTCATGTCAGCGTCTGAGCTCATAGGTTCTTCAGCGGCACTTTCTCGCGTGGACGTCATCGGACACGGTGAAGTCGCCAGATTCTCACGATTCTGGAGGAACTCCACAAACTGAGCGTCAGTCTAATGAGGCTTCATCGCAGATAGGATGTAGAAATCCTACAAGGAGCACAACTGCGAGCGTGAAGACCTCCCCTTACTGACCAGTAGCGTGCGCATAGAGTAGGGGCTATGACGCAGACCACTTCACCACAGAGTCATTCAGCCTCAGAAGCAACGCTGTCAGGACGGACCGTGCTGATCTCCGGAGGCAGCCGCGGTATTGGCCATTCCATCGCCGTGAGGCTCGCCCGTGCCGGTGCCAATCTGGTGCTGCTGGCCAAAACTGACACCCCGCACCCGAAGCTGGAAGGCACCGTCCATACAGCTGTGGCAGACGTCGAGGCCGCCGGAGGGCAGGGACTGGCGGTGGTGGGGGATATTCGCCACGACGAAGATGTCGAAACCGCCGTGACCGCAGCTGTGGAACGTTTCGGCGGAATCGACGTCGTCATCAATAATGCTTCCGCCATTGATCTGCGGCCCACTGAGGCACTGGATATGAAGCGTTATGACCTGATGCAGGACATCAACGCCAGGGGCAGTTTCGCGCTCTCCAAGGCGGCCATCCCGCATCTGCGAACCAGCGCATCCCAAGAGGGCTGGACTCCGAGGATCCTGACTCTGTCCCCACCGCTGAACCTGGACCCGAAATGGTTTGGCCGGCACCTGGGCTACACCATGAGCAAGTATGCGATGTCCATGACTACTCTCGGGCTGGCCGCGGAGCTTGGGCCTGAGGGGATCACCGTGAACTCGCTGTGGCCGGCCACCCTCATTGAAACGGCAGCCATCGCGAACCTTCCGGGCGGGGAGAAGATGCTGGCTGGGAGCCGCAAGCCCCAGATCATGGCCGATGCTGCATATGCGCTGATCAGCGGCAGTGCGGACTTTGGTGGGGAGCTCTCCAGTCCATTCCTGACCGATGAGCAGGTGCTTGCCGCTGCAGGTATCACCGATCTCAGCTCCTATGCGGTGACCCCGGGTACCGAGCTGGTTCCGGATATCTTCCTATAGATGACTCATTACCTGGCACCCTTGGACGCGCACCGGCTGAACCAGCAGCTGGTGCGCCCCGGCCTGGTCTCGCGTCTGGTCCGGCACGAATCCGCCACTTCCACCAACGCTGAGCTGGTGGCCGCCGCGCAGGCGCCGGACTTCGCTGCGCACTGGCCGCATTTCGCTGTGCTCACCACAGAAGAACAGACCGACGGGCGCGGCAGACTGGGTCGCAGCTGGGCCTCGCCCAAGGGTGCTTCGCTGTCCACCTCCGTGGTCCTGCGCAGCACTCTTCCACGGCAGCAGTGGCATTGGTTGACCATGCTGGCTGGGCGGGCATTGGTGCGAACACTGCGGGAGCTCGGACTGGATGCGGAACTGAAATGGCCCAATGATGTCCACGTCCAGGGACGCAAGATCGCCGGGTTACTGGCAGTAGTGCCTCCCGGGGACCCCCAGGTACTAGTGCTGGGAGCCGGTATCAATGTGCTCCTGACCCAGGAGGAACTGCCGACGACGACGGCGACCTCGGTACTGCTGGAACTGCAGCGGGCCTGGATGCCGGCTCCCGATCTGGGCACCTCGCACGGGGTGGCCGAAGCTGCCACCCTGCGCACCCAGGTGCTCTGCAGCTGGCTTCAGCACACCCACGATCTCTACTCACAGGCGCACAGTGCTGGAGACATTGCAGCAGTGCGGGAGGCCATTGTCGAAGCCATCAGCACTGTGGGGCAGCAGGTGCGCCTCGAGCTTCCCGACGGTACCGGGGTTCGCGGCACCGCGGTTGGGATCCAGCAGGACGGCGCATTGGTGGTTGAGGTGACCAGCCGCCGTCGCAGTGTCCTGGATCCGGAAGCCGGGGGAGGCGATGAGCAGCTGTGGGAGCAGGTGCCCGCCAGTGTGGAGGAATTCACTGCTGGAGATGTCGTTCACCTTCGTCCGCTTCAATGACTGGACCCATGATGCGCTCACCAGGCCTGCAGACCAGGCGAGCGCAGCCTGGCGAGGTTTCAGTAGACTAGAAAGCTGAGCCCGAGAATCTGACCCGGGAGGTGCCGGCTCGTGCTGTTGAAGCTGGTTGACGGTGAGCAAGTGGTGGTGCGTACGCGCGCCCATCATCGGGCCCTGCTGCCTGCGGTGATCAACCTATTGGTGACCATCGGGCTGATGAGTTTCCTGCTCGGTTATGTCTCACGCCCCACCCAGCCGGCCTTTATTGAGCACTACCGCCACATCCTGGTTTTCCTGATCTGGGCGGCGGGTCTGATCTCCCTGGCCTTCGGGTCGCTTAAACCAGCGCTGGTGTGGCTGAACCGCTTCACCTACCTGACCACAGAACGCGTGGTGCAGAAGAACCTGATCGGGGCTGCACAGGCCACTGTGGTGCCGCTGGCGCTGCTCTCTCAGGCGGAACTGCGCATCTCGAGTATGCAGGGTATGTCAGGGGCGGGGGACCTGCTGCTCATTCACGGCGCCTATGGCCAGCACCAGCGAACCAGATTGAAGGACATGCCTGACGCTGAACGGTTCAACACGCTTATTGCTGAGCAGCTGACCGAGTATCGACGCCGGGCTGCCCGTGCTGCCTACGCTGCTGGCCCGCAGCCCTATGCCGCGCCCGGGGATGTGTATGGATCCGCGTTCGGACGCTGAGCCGGGGCTTGGGTCCGGGCCCGATCAAGCCGCCGAGCAGTCGGACCAGGCGGAGAGCACCGATGACAAGCGTCGCGGAAGTGAGGCCTGGGAGCGAGCCCGCCGTCGCGGCTTCGGGGGAATCGGTGACTATATGGCCGATGAGACCCAGGAGATCCCCCGCCCCGGTGACGAGGGCGGTTACACCCCTGAGGAACTCGCCGCGGCTCGCTCTGACTGGACAGACTTTCCTTCCATCGCCTCCGGGACAGTCGCGCGCGCAGACACCTTGCCGGCCGCGCCGCCGCAGGCCACTGAAGAGGCCCAGGCCTTCGCTGCCGGGCACCCAGGGATGGAGCTGGACTCCGCTTCGGCCGAGCGTCACCCGCATACTGCGGCGATTCCGGTTCCGACGATGGAGCAGCGCGAATGGCACCGGAACATCCGGCAGCTGGAGCGCCGGCTCTTGGGTGCTGAGCGCACCCTTACGTACCGCGAGATGGCCTCCCGCATGGGGGTGTCCACGCATTCAGCCCGCAAACTCTGGCGTGCCCTGGGATTTCCCAACCTGGAGGACGATGTCACTGCCTTCACCGAGGCAGATGCGCAGGCGCTGACCACCATGGTTGGTCTGGTGCGTGAGGGCTACCTGAATGAGGAGACGGCAATCTCGCTGACCCGCTCGGTGGGACAAATGACTGACCGCATGGTGGTCTGGCAGATCGAGGCCCTGGTGGAGGACAAAATCACCAATGAGGGGTACGACGACGCCGAGGCCCGCCGTCACGTGGTGGAATCACTGCCGCAGCTCATTGAACCGCTGCAGCAGCTGATGGGTTACGCCTGGCGGCGTCAGCTCTCCGCGGCCCTGCAGCGACTCACCGTCCGTGTGGAGTCCGGGCTGGCCGCGGTCAGCCGTGGGCGCGATGCGGGGGGCTCCGATGCGCCGCTGCCCCTGGCCCGAGCAGTGGGCTTCGCCGATCTGGTCTCCTATACCTCGCTCTCGCGCCAGATGAGCGAGCGCACCTTGGCGCAGATGGTGCAGCGTTTCGAGTCCAAATGTGCGGAGATCATCTCCATCGGTGGCGGCCGGCTGGTCAAGACCGTAGGAGATGAGGTGCTCTACAACGCCGAAACCCCTGAGGCCGGTGCGGAGATTGCGCTGGCACTTGCTGAGACCATTGCGGCAGATGACGTGCTGCCGCAGGCCAGGGTTTCTGTGGTGTGGGGCCGAGTGCTCTCCCGGATGGGTGATATCTACGGGCCCACAGTGAACCTGGCGGCGCGGCTGACGTCGCTGGCTGATCCGGGCACCATCCTGGTGGATGCTGATACAGCTGCGGCCCTGGAACGCAGTGAGGACTACCTGCTGGTGCCCCAGCCGCCGCGGATTGTGCGCGGCTTCGGAGAAGTCGCCCCCAGCATGCTGCTACGGGCCAGCGGCACCGGGATTGTGCTGGATCAAAGCTGATCTGCTGACTCCGCCCAACGTCGTCAAGATCACGTTTCCATATCATCCGTGCAAAGATGGTGACGTGGTCTCCAGCGCGCATACTCCCGATTCGCCGGACGAACCGTATGTCGATTACGGATACGGTTCGCATGTAGGCCTGCGCCGCCAGCTCAATGAAGACTCTTACGTCGTCACTGACACGCTGTTCGCAGTAGCTGACGGGATGGGCGGTCATGAGGCTGGCGAGGTCGCCTCCTCGCTTGCCGTTCAGGCGCTGGCCGAAGGCTGGGAGGCCGCCGGCGGGCAGGTCACCGAGCGGGAGATCCAGCATTACCTCGATGACGCCGACCGACGCATCCGGGAAGCCACAGACTCCAAAGCCGGCACCACGCTCTCTGGGGCCGTGGTGATCCCTGCCCCCACCGGGGAGGGGCAGGGCCAGTGGCAGTGGCTGGTCTTCAACATCGGAGATTCGCGCACCTACCTGCTCCATGACGGCGCACTCATCCGGCTGACCCGGGACCACTCCCAGGTGCAGGAACTCTTTGACTCCGGCATGATCACCGCCGAAGAGATCCACACCCACCCCAATCGCAATGTCATCACCCGCGCCCTGGGTGCCGGTGAGGTATGGGCAGCGGACTACTTCACCGCCACCATCACCCCTGGTCAGCGCCTGTTGATCTGTTCAGATGGACTCACCGGCGAACTGACTGATGATGAGATCGCGGCAATCCTCAATGCCGGGCGTAACGCCCAGGAGACCGTGGACTGGTTGATTCACCAGTCCCTGCGCGCCGGGGGCCGCGATAATGTCACCGTCGTTCTAGTGGACGTCAAGGGCGACTGAGCCCCCGGGCGTTCAGCCCGCACTAGACTGAGTCCTTGAGAACCCCACCCCCTACCCAAGGGAGCTGCATGTCTGAGATCTCGCGCGCCGACGTCGAGCATCTTGCCAAACTGGCCCATATTGCCATGACCGAGGCTGAGCTGGAGAAGATGGCCGGCGAGCTGGCCGTCATCGTCGATTCAGTGAAAACCGTCCAGGGAGCAGCCGGCGACGACGTCCCGGCCACCAGCCACCCGCTGCCGCTGATCAATGTCTTCCGTGAAGACGTAGTCGGCGAGGTCTTCACCTCCGAGCAGTCGCTGAGCAATGCCCCCGACGCCGAAGACGGACGCTTCAAAGTCCCGGCAATCCTGGATGAGGAGTAAGAGATGACGACGACGCCCCATAGCCTCATTCGCCTGAGCGCGGCAGAGATGGCCGCGAAACTGCGTGCCGGTGAGATCACCTCGGTGGAGCTCACCCAGGCGCATCTGGATCGCATCACTGAGGTCGACGGCCAGATCAACGCGTTCTTGCATGTCTCCGCTGAAGAAGCGCTGGCTACTGCCGCTGAGGTGGATGCCATCCGCGCAGCCGGTGGCGAGGAGGCTGAGAATCTGCACCCGCTGGCTGGTGTGCCGATCGCCATCAAGGACCTGATCGTCACCAAGGGTCAGCCCACTACGGCAGGCTCCAAGATGCTGCAGGGCTGGATGAGCCCCTACGACGCCACGGTGATCACCAAGATCCGTGCCGCGAGACTGCCGATCCTGGGCAAGACCAACCTGGATGAGTTCGCGATGGGCTCATCCACTGAGCACTCGGCCTACGGTCCTACCCGCAACCCATGGGACACCTCGCGTATCCCTGGTGGTTCCGGTGGCGGTTCCGCTGCAGCTGTGGCCGCCTTTGAGGCTCCGCTGGCGCTGGGTACTGATACCGGTGGTTCCATCCGCCAGCCCGGCGCGGTCACCGGCACTGTGGGAACCAAGCCCACATACGGTTCGGTCTCGCGCTACGGTGCGATCGCCATGGCCTCCTCGCTGGATCAGATCGGCCCGGTGACGCGCACCGTGGAGGACGCTGCGCTGCTGCACGAGCTGATCGCCGGCCACGATCCCAAGGACTCCACCTCCTTGAACGAACCCGTGCCCGCCTTTGCGCAGGCTGCCGTGGATACCGATGTCGCCGGTCTGCGGATCGGTGTTATCAAGCAGCTTCAGGGCGAGGGCTATCAGTCCGGTGTGCTTGAGCGTTTTAACGAGTCGCTCCAGAAGCTGCGCCAGGCCGGAGCAGAGATCGTGGAGGTGGACTGCCCCAGCTTTGACTACGCGCTGGGCGCCTACTACCTGATCATGCCCTCTGAGGCCTCCTCGAACCTGGCGAAGTTCGACGGCGTGCGCTACGGCACCCGTGTGGTGCCTGGGGATGGCCCGCTCACCATTGAGCGAGTCATGGGTGCCACTCGTGCTGCAGGATTCGGTGAAGAGGTCAAGCGCCGCATCATCCTGGGCACATACGCACTCTCGGCAGGCTACTACGACGCCTACTACGGCTCGGCTCAGAAGATCCGCACCCTGATTCAGCGGGACTTCGACGCAGCGTTCGAGAAAGCCGATGTGCTGATCTCCCCGACGGCGCCCACCGTGGCGTTCCCGCTGGGCGAGAAGCTTGATGACCCGCTGGCCATGTATCTCAATGACGTGGCAACCATCCCGGCGAACCTGGCAGGTGTTCCCGGCATCTCGGTGCCGGGTGGCCTCTCAGAGGGGCTGCCGGTGGGCATCCAGTTCCTCGCCCCGATCCGCGAGGACGCCCGCATCTACCGTGCAGGTGCGGCACTGGAGAAGCTGCTGCAGGAGGACGCCGAGCCGCTGTGGGCTCGCATCCCGGACTTGGAGGGAGCCAAGTGAACCAGACACTGAGTGAACCCGCACCGCTGAGCTTTGACGAGGCGCTGGAGCGCTTCGAGCCGGTCATGGGCTTTGAGGTCCACGTGGAGCTGAACACCAAGACCAAGATGTTCTCCTCGGCGCCGAATGCCTTTGGTGATGAGCCCAACACCAATGTCAACGAGGTGGACCTGGGTCTGCCCGGCACCTTGCCGGTGGTCAATAAGACTGCCGTGGAGTACGCCATCAAGCTGGGCCTGGCGCTGAACTGCTCCATTGCGGAGACCTGCCGCTTCGCTCGCAAGCAGTACTTCTACCCGGATACCCCGAAGAACTGGCAGACCTCCCAGTACGACGAGCCCATCGCCTTCGATGGCTACCTGGATGTGGAGCTCGACGACGGCGAGATCTTCCGCGTGGAGATCGAGCGGGCGCATATGGAAGAGGACGCCGGCAAACTGACCCACGCCGGTGGTTCCGGGCGTATTCAGGGTGCGGACTACTCGCTGGTGGATTACAACCGTGCGGGTGTGCCGCTCATTGAGATCGTCACCAAACCCATTACTGGTGCCGGCGAGCGCGCCCCGGAGATCGCCCGGGCCTATGTGACCGCAATCCGCGACATCGTGAAGGCTCTGGGCATCTCCGATGCCCGTATGGAGCGCGGCAATGTCCGTTGCGATGCCAATGTCTCCCTCATGGAGAAGGGGGCCGGGAAGTTCGGTACCCGCTCGGAGACGAAGAACGTCAACTCCCTGCGTGCAGTGGAGCACGCTGTGCACTATGAGATCCGCCGACACGCGGGCATTCTGGCCGCTGGTGGTTCCATCGTGCAGGAGACCCGGCACTGGAAGGAGGACACCCGCACCACGTCCTCCGGGCGGCCGAAATCCGATGCTGATGACTACCGGTACTTCCCGGAGCCGGACCTGCTGCCGATCGTCACCGATCAGGAGTGGATCGAGCGGCTGCGCGCTGAGCTGCCGGAGCCGCCGGCGGAGCGCCGTCGTCGTCTGCGTGAGGCTTGGGGCTACTCGGATAAGGAATTCCGCGATGTGCTCGCGGCGGGTCTGATGGACCAGATCGAGGAGACTGTCGCCTCGGGCGCTTCACCGGCAGTGGCTCGCAAGTGGTGGATGGGCGAGATCTCCCGGGTGGCCAATGCCCGTGAGGTGGAGCCGGCCGCACTCGGCGTGGAGCCGGCGACCATCGTGGAGCTGAACAAGCTGATCGAGGAGGGTCGGATCAATGACAAGATCGCCCGCCAGGTACTGGAGCACCACCTCGACGGCGAGGGCGCTCCGAGCAAGATTGTTGCTGACCGCGGCCTTGAAGTGGTCTCCGACGACGGCGCGCTGACTGCCGCAGTGGAGAAGGCCATGGCAGAGAACCCGGATGTGGTGGAGAAGGTCGCTGCGGGCAAACTTAAGGCCATCGGGGCTCTCATCGGACCGGTGATGAAAGAAACTCGCGGCCAGGCGGATGCCGGTAAGGTCCGCGAGATTGTGCTGAACAAACTCGGTATCGAGGGCTGACCCCACCTCCAGTCGCCAGCTGACTAAGCGCCCGTCCCTTCCCTGACCAGGGGAAAGGGCGGGCGCTTTGCTGTCTTTGAACGCAAGTCCATGTTGTGGATGCTCTAGCGCAATTTTCCGGATTCTGGAAACATGACTGTTACATTTTCATTGCGTGGCGCAAAGAGATCGAAACAGGCTAGGCGTAGATTATTGCGCAATCGGGGTCTACCCCGGCTGCAATGAGTATGCAATTACTCGCATCGGAACATCCACACGAGGGGATGAACAACATGAGTCCACTGGGACTGTTAGCTGCTGCGGAGGCCGAAGAAGAGGTCTCCGGTATTCAGCAGTTCGCTGACACTATCGATGAAGCCTTCGGTGAAGCCACCGGCTTCTTCGTGAACCTGATCTTCGGTACACAGGTCACCATTCCGCTGGGTAGCCCCTTCCCGGAGGACTCAGTTCTCTGGGATGGTTCCCTGGTGGTGCTGTGGGCGATCGTGGCCGCCATCGGCTTCACCATTTACTTCAAGGCCGTGCAGTTCCGCGGCTTCAAGGTCGCCCTTGAGGTGGTCCGCGGCAAGTGGTCCCGCAAGGATGATCCCGGTGAGGTCAATCACTTCCAGGCACTGACCGCGGCGGTTTCCGGCACGGTGGGCCTGGGCAATATTGCAGGTGTGGCAGCAGCTGTCTCGCTTGGCGGTCCCGGCGCAACCTTCTGGATGATCCTGGCGGGCCTCTTCGGCATGTGCACCAAGTTCGTCGAATGTACTCTGGGCGTTCGCTACCGCGAGATCGACCCGGTGACCGGCGAGGTCCACGGTGGCCCCTTCAAGTATCTGCCGGTGGCTTTCCGTCGTCTTGGGCGTATCCCGGTGGCGATCATCACCGGTGTCTTCGCAATTTCTGTGATGCTCTTCGGCATCATCGGCGGTGGCATGTTCCAAGCCAACTCGGCCTTCTCCGGCCTCCAGGACGCAGTGGCCACCGTGGTTGGCAACGAGGATACCTTCCTGCACTCCGAGGTGGGTTCCCTGGTCTTCGGCATCATCTTTGCTGGTCTGGTCGGGCTGGTGATCATCGGCGGCATCAAGTCCATCGGCCGCGTGACCGGTGCTCTGGTGCCGGCCATGGCGATCATCTACGTGGTGTCCTGCTTGATCGTGATCATCGCCAACATCGGAAATATCGGTCCGGCCTTCAGCGCGATCATCGTGGGCGCATTCTCCCCTGAGGGTGTGGCCGGTGGTGTGATCGGTGTCATCATCATCGGTGTCCAGCGCGCAGCCTTCTCCAACGAGGCCGGCATCGGTTCGGCTCCGATCGCTCACTCCGCGGTGAAGACCCGCCGCCCGGTTTCTGAAGGCTTCGTGGCAGCACTGGAGCCCTTCATCGATACTGTGGTCATCTGCACGATGACTGCTCTGGTCATCATCTTCGCCTGGGAGCCCACCTGGAATGAAGCAGTCGAGACTCATTCCGCAGCTCCGATCGGCCTGACCTTCGGCGCCTTTGACCAGTTCTTCAGCGGCTTCTCTGTGATCCTGGCGATCGCTGTGTTCCTGTTCGCCTTCTCCACGCTGATTACCTGGAGCTACTACGGCATCCAGGCCTGGCGGTATCTGTTCGGCCAGTCCCAGACCTCTGACACTATCTTCCGTGTCATTGTCCTGGTGTTCATCGTGATCGGCTGCCTGGTCTCCTTCGGCAACATCATTGACTTTGCCGACTCGGCACTGTTCTTGTGCATCTTCATCAACGTCATCGGCCTGGTTGTTCTGGCTCCGGTGGTGAAGAAGGAGATGGAGCAGTACTTCGCAGATCGCAAGGCTGGTCGTCTGATGGATGACCCGGAGTACATCGAAGGTCCCGAGGACATGGTGACCGTCTCGAAGTCCCAGGTAAAGGACACCGCAGAGGTCTAAACCAGAACCTACTGATGAACCGAGCTGGAACCTGCCGAATAGCGGAAAATCCGCGCTATTTGGCAGGTTCCAGCTCTATTAGGACCGCTCGATTGCACCGCGGTCAGCGAGCAGCTGCACCAGCCGAAGAATCACTGGGCCGAAGTTCTGGCGAAGGTCAACGCGGTTGACCATAATGACGGTCCACCCAGCTGCTTCAAAGGCGGCGTTGCGCCGCTGATCCGCCGCCTGCTGCTCGGGGGTGAAGTGGTGGACGCCCTCATACTGCAGGGCAATCTTCACCTCGGGATAGCCGAGGTCTGCGGTATACCGGCAGCCCGGCCAGGCCGGTACCTGTAGGGCCGGCTCGGGAAGCCCCATATCAATAATTGCTAATCGCAGCTGGGTCTCCGGTGCGGAATCGGCACCTACCCGGATAAGCCTCAGTGCGTCCTTCGCCGCCGGGACACCTGGCGTGTGGGGATGGGCGCTGACGAAATCCCGTAGCGCATTGATGCTGGTCCAGGGAAGTCCCCGGGGCTCATAGGCCTTCTTGGGGATCCGGACTAATTGGTCCCCGGCAGTGATAAGGGCCGGTACGGGAATAATGACCGCCAGTTCTAGGAACGTCCTCTCAGGGGAGGAGACCTTGATTCCATCCAGGTCGATGACTTCAGTGTCGCCGACTTTCATAGGCCGGTGCACGACGACGTTGGGCAGTTTCGCTAGCGACGTGCTGTACAAAGCGCTGATATGAATCGGCGAAGGTCCCACCAGCTTTCTCTCGCCGGTGGGGAGGCGATAGAGACCGGCCGCGGTGGTATGCGAATACCAGGTACCGGGAACCATCCGCTGGAATGACCGGAGCCGGTCAGTGTCCTCCTCGGGGGAGAGGACCGGGGCCTGCAGACACCGATACACTCCGCGACTGAGGCGCTCAACGTCTGGGGCCATCAGTCGGCGGTCAGAGATCCCTAAAGCGCGGGCTTCCTGGCGGGTGAAGGTCTTGCCGAGCAGTGGGGGCGGTAACGGGCGGCGAATGCGCATAGCTACAGCCAATAAGAAAAAGCAGCAGTTCCTTGGTTGGAAGACCGACGTTGTGGAGACTGAGCGGGTTACCGTGAAAGTGGCCGAACCGGGGAAAACTCCCCTCCCGGCCGTTGACCGGGCTGAAACCTGCCGAATGGCGGCAATATCTCACTATTCGGCAGGTTTCAGCCCTATCAGAGGCCGGTGGGGGTGGGCTGGAGCTGGCTGTGCTCCATGCCCAGGTGACCCACCACGCACCAGTCGGGGGCCTCTGCGCTATTGGCGGCCGCCGGGCGGCGCACTGGGACACCAGCTTCCTCAGCGATCACCGCAGCTGCCGCCCAATCGTGCTCCCAAATGCCGTACTCCGCGTAGGCATCCAGGGTGCCATCGGCCACCATGCAAATATCCAGTGCCGCGGCACCGAGTCGGCGAAGATTGCCGAAGCCGGTCAGCATATCTGCCACAGTGGCGGTCTGCTGCTCGCGGCGGGCCGGGTCATAGCCGAAGCCGGTGGCCAGCAGTCCCGCGTGCGGATCCCCGCTGGGCCCGACCAGCCGCACCGGCTCATTGGTTCCGCGCGAGGTGAAGGATCCGTTGCCCTTCACGCCCCACCAGATGCGGTTCAGCGCCGGGGCATTGACCACGCCCACCAGCCACGTGCCGTCAGGACCCTGCAGTCCAACGGAGGTGCCGTAATAGGCGATACCCCGCACGAAGTTGGTGGTGCCATCCAACGGATCGATGGACCATCGGTAGCCGCTGGGATTATCCACCTCGGTGGTGCCGTATTCCTCGCCAGAGATGGTGTCCTGAGGCCGACGGCGGCTGATTGCTTGGCGCACGGCCTCCTCCGCCCTGCGATCGAAGTCAGTGACCAGGTCGGATTCTGATGATTTGGTCTTCACTCCGGACTGGTCTTCGGTCAGCCCTGTGCCGGTGGGAGCAACCTCGTCACGTTCTGCCAGTACGGCAGCGCCCGCGGCAGCGGCCTCCTGGGCGATCTCCAGCAGTTCAGTGATTCGTGCGTCAGTCATTGTGATACTCCCTCAGGCCCTTTTTCCAGCAGTGCAACGAACTCGTCCTCATCCAGTACCGGCACACCCAGCGTCTCAGCCTTGGTGAGTTTGGAACCGGCATTCTCACCGGCCACCACATAATCGGTCTTCTTCGAGACTGAGCCGGAGGCCCGACCGCCGCGACTGATGATGGCTTCTTTGGATTCATCCCGGGAGAAGTTCTCCAAAGAGCCGGTGACCACAACGGTCAGCCCCTCCAGGGTGCGGGGGGTGGACTCATCCACCTCGTCTTCCATCCGCACTCCGGCCGCAGCCCAGCTCTCCAGAATCTGACAGTGCCAGTCCACGCTGAACCATTCGCGGATGGAGGCGGCAATCGTGGGGCCTACACCGTCGATCCCCGCCAGCTCCTCCTCGCTGGCCGCCCGAATCTTCTGCATCGATCCATAGGCGCTGGCCAGCGCGCGTGAGGCGGTGGGGCCCACGTGTCGGATGGACAGGGCCACCAGCACCCGCCACAGGGGTTGCTCTTTGGCTTTCTCCAGCTCGGAGAACAGCTTGACCGTGTTCTCGCGCGGCTTGGAGGCTTCCTTCAGCTCACCTTTGACGTACTGCGGTTTGGTCCAGAAATACAGCACGGGGGCGAATCGGCCAGTGCCTTCGAACTTGCCGGTCTCGGGGCTCTTCTCCAGTACCTCACGCCACCGGTACACGCCTTTGAGGTCTTCAGGGGTTATGTCGAACAGCGAGGCCTCATTGCGCAGCACCGGTTTCTGCGCCAGCGGCTGGCCCTCGTCGTCGTACTCCACCGTAGCCCCGGATTCTGCAGTCTTGTCCACGTCGATGAGTTCCTTGGGTGGGCGCACCTCTTCCGGGTCCGGATTGGTCAGCGCGAGTCCGGCTTCTTCACCCAGGGCCTCGATGTCCAATGCCCCGCGCGAACCGACATGGATGACTCGTTCGGCCAGCTGGGCCGGGCAAGTCTGGGCATTGGGGCAGCGGTAATCGACGTCGCCCTCTTTGGCCGGTGCCAGCTCGGCACCGCAGGCCGGGCAATGACTGGGGAACACGAACTCTTTCAGCTTGCCGGGCTCTTTCTCACGCTTCTCCCGTTCGGCAAGTACCGGCCCCAGTACCTCAGGGATCACGTCCCCGGCTTTGCGGACCAGCACGCGGTCGCCGATCATCAGGTTCTTCAGCTTCACCACGTCCTGGTTGTGCAGGGTGGCTTTGGAGACCTCGGAGCCGGCCACCTTCACCGGCTCCAGAACCGCAAACGGTGTGACGCGGCCGGTGCGGCCCACCTGCACGCGGATGTCCAGGAGTTCGGTGGATTTCTCCTCCGGCGGGTACTTATAGGCCGCAGCCCAGCGCGGTACCCGGGAGGTATGTCCCAGGGCTCGCTGCAGGTCAAAGCTGTCCACCTTGATGACCACGCCGTCGATCTCGTGGACCAGGCTGTGCCGGTTCTTCAGATGCTCATCGAGATAGTCCTCGATCTGCTCGTAGCTTTCCAGCAGCTGGGTATAGGGGCTCACCGGCAGGCCCCAGGCCGCCAGCTGGTCGTAGACCTCGTGCTGGGAAGTCAGGGTGATGCCCTCCCGGGCGCCGATGCCGTGCACGAACATGGACAGCGGGCGCTCAGCGGTTTTGGCGGGATCCTTCTGTCGCAGGGAGCCGGCGGCGGCATTGCGCGGATTGGCCAACGGTGCCTTGCCCTGTGCGGTCAGCTGCTCGTTGAAGGCGTGAAAGTCGGCGGTGGGCATGAAGATCTCCCCACGGACTTCCAGCTCCGCCGGATGATTCTCTCCGCTGAGCTGCTGCGGAATATCCCCGATGGTGAGCACATTGTGTGTCACGTCTTCACCGGTGATGCCGTCGCCGCGGGTCGCAGCTCGCACCAGTTTGCCCTCGCGGTAGAGCAGGTTGATGGCCAGACCGTCGATCTTCACCTCAGCGAGCCATTTCACCCCCTGCGAGACGGCCTCGGGCCGCAGTTGAGTCAGGCTCGTCAGCGCGCGGTCGTACCAGGTGCGCAGCTCGCTGCGGGAGAACAGATCTTCCAGTGAGTAGAGCCGCTGTATGTGTTTGACCGGGGAAAACGCCTCCGAGACCTCGCCGCCTACCTCCTGGGTGGGGGAGTCAGCGGTGACCAGCTCGGGATGCTCAGCTTCGATCTGCTGGAGGCGCTCGTAGAGTTCGTCGAACTCCGCATCCGAGATCAGCGGCCGGGCCTCCTGGTAGTAGGCGATCCGGTGTTTGCGGACCTCTTCTACCAGCTGCGCGTACTCTTCACGCAGGTCACGGCCAGGTGTGGCGTCCTCGTTTTGGCCGGTTGCCGGCGCTGTTTCCTCAGGCACTGTTTCGCTCACTGCTCCAGTCTAGTAGCGGCCGCTGATGTGGAACCTGAGCGGAGTCAGGGTGAGCACGTGCCGCAGGGGCCTAAGGGTTGACGTCCATCTGGTCCACGGGGGCCTCGTAGCGCAGAATGGCCGCGGCATGATCGGTGATGCTGGTGCCCACCAGGGCGACCGCGGCATCCACGCTCGCGGCAGCGTACAGCAGCTGCTCTTCGTCGTCTGCCTGCTGGTCATAGCGCAGCAGCAGGGTATCGATGGCACCGAGCTGGGCGGCCCGGCGGATATCTTCTGCGCCTTCCACAGTGAGGTTGCCGGCCTTGGACTCCTGATAACGATCTGTCTGTGCCCGGGCTTTCTCGATGGTCAGTGTTCGGGCCAGGGCCTCCAGATCCTCCTGGAGGGCGCGCTCGCCACCTTCATCAGCGGATCCGGAGGGGATGCCTCCGCCGGATTCCACCTCCCGGGCGATGCTCTGCAAGTCAGCAGGCAACTGTTCATGCAGCAGCTTCCGGCCCTGAGTCTCTCCGGCGAGCACCAGCACGTCTGGTTTCCAGGACTTGGCGGCCTTGGTCACGGAGGCGACGACGTCGCGGATATTCTGCTTGGCGGCTTCATCCGCAGTGTTCTGGATCTGCCGGTGTGAGAGCGCATTGCCGCGCGGTTTGTGCACAGATTCCACGGCGCTACCTTCCACAGAACTCTCCGGTCCGGTCTCATGGACTTCCGAGGAGGTCATGACCACCCGGCGCAGCACAGCGCCTTCCTGATCAGCGATGGCCACCAGCATCCGCAGTGACCGCGCACGTTCCCGGATGTAGTTTCCCAGCTGGGGCAGCGGGCCGACGACGGCGAGATCGCCCGCTCCGTGGGCGGCGTCGAAGTTTTCCTCCAGCAGCAGTCCCTCCCGGTTGGCCACCAGGACACGGCCTTCGGACTGCACTGCCTGGGCTTTGCCCGCAGAGAGCGCTTGGTCTAGGGCGTCAATGGCTTGATCGTCGGCTCCGGCGTCGGCGAGTTGGCTGCGCAGCTGGTCCCAGCGCAGCCGGACCTGCTGTTCGGCGTCGGCACCGGCTTCACCGGCTTGGAGGTACACGGTGGCGAAGGGCCCCTCGGCGTCATAGATGTGACGTAGATCGGCGAGCTGCATGGTGGATCACCTTCCTTTGAAGGATCGGGTTGCTGTTGGCTCGTCCAACACCCATCACGCTAAAAACCGCAGGTCACCGCTACCAGGAAGAAAGCTGAAGAGTTCCTTAACAGTTCAAGGGTGGATCAGTTCTCCAGCATCCGGGCGGCCACAGCGCGGGCATCCGGGATGACCCGGGCCAGCCCGGTGCCGGCGAACCAGGAGCCAGCAGTCCATATCTTGGTGCCCGCTTCGCCCTGAGGTAACTGGCGCTGCTGGCTGAGCGCCTGCCGGAGTTGTTGAACCCGCTGCAGATGCCCAGCGGAGGCAGCTGGCAGGGCCCGCTCCCAGCGCACCACGTCTGCATCAAGGATCTGCTCCGGACCAAGGGGGACGCCGGTCAGCCGGGGGAGTCCGCTGCCGCGGCTGCCAGCAGCTGCTCGTCGCTGGACTGGAAGCCCAGTGTGGGCGAATCAGGGGTGTCGGTGATGCGGCCGTAGGAGAGGCGCACCAGGTGATGCCCGGGCCCGAGCACGGCGGTCAGAGCGTCGGCGGCCCATGCCCATTTGGCGGAGGCATGGGTCATGGCCTTCGCGCCGAACTCCGTCACCGAGGGGACCACCAGCATCCCGGTACCGCGCGGGTGCGCATC
>NZ_HG005166.1:271147-274659 GCF_000455245.1 Nesterenkonia massiliensis
CATCGACACCAGGGCGACGCCGCCTGTGCCGCCGTCGCTGAACCCTTCGCCTTCCAGCTGAGGCAGTACCGGCCCGAGAAGCTCCAGCGCCGCGGGACCATCCACTGCCAGCAGCAGGCGATCAGCTGCCAAACCGCGCAGATCGGTGACCCGGTGATTCACGTGGATGGTCACACCGGCCTGACGCAGCGCTGCTTCCAACGCATCCACCAGAGTGGCCATCCCGCCATGCAGGGACTGCACCGCCGAACCCGCTGGGGCCTGGGCTTTCAGCCGCTGGACGGCGCGGGCCAGCGAGCCCTCTTCCAGCATGGCGCTGAAGAGTCCGGGAGCAGCGGTGTTCATATCCAGTTCGTCGGGATCTGCGGAATGAACTCCAGAGGTGATGGGGGAGACCAGAGCGTCGACGACGACGTCGCCCATTCGGTCCCGGGCCACCTGGCCCACAGTGGGGGAGGAGACTCCGCGCCACTGGTCCACCGGGCGGTGGAGGTCCTGCGCCGCGCGGGCTGCAGCTTCTGCGCCGATGAGCCGGCGAACGTCCTCTGCCTGCGGATCACCGGGGATGCCCAGTAGGCCGGTAGCAGGCAAGGGCGCGGCAAGACCCGGGATCTGCAGCCAGGCCCCGGCCGGATTGGGGCTGACGACCTGCTCGGCCAAGCCGAGGTCCTCAATGAGCTGGCGCACTGCTGTGGTGCGGGTGGCGAAGGCCTCCGCGCCAGCATCACAGCGAACACCGGCTAAGACATGCGGCGCCACCGCGCCGCCGAGTCGGCTGCCGGCTTCGTACACGGTGACTTCAGCCCCGCTGCGGGCAAGGTCCCACGCGGCGGTCAGTCCTGCGATGCCGCCGCCGACGACGGCGACTCGACTGGTGCGGGGGGCCGGGGCCACGATCTCAGTCCTGTCCGGGGTGGGTCTCCACGGAATGGATCTGCTCCACCACGCGGGTCAGCACCTCCGGGTTGGTCTCCGGGGGCACGCCGTGGCCGAGGTTGACCACGTGTCCGCCGGCGGATGCGCCGTCGGCAAGCACCGCCTGCACGTGCTCGTGAAGAGTGTCTGCATCTGCAAAAAGCATGGCTGGGTCGATGTTGCCCTGCAGCGGGGTACGCCGCCCGTTGGCTCCTGCGCCGAGCTTATCGGCCACCTCGCGCAAGTTCATGCGGTAGTCCACACCCAGCACCGGGTGGGTGGTCAGGGTGGCGGGATCCTGTGTGGTGGCTCCCTCGTCTTTGGCTGCTTGGGCCTCGCCCATGGCCTGAAGGACGCTGGGTCCGGATTCCACCGGCGCCACTGGTGCGATGCGTGCGAACTCGACCACCGAGCGCATCACATCCAGGATCTGCGAGGTGCCGGTGCCGAAGTGGACCACGGGCACGCCTAAGTCTGCGACGTGGCTCAGGGCAGCCTGTGAGAAGGGCGCCACATACTCCAGATAGTCGGCGCGGCTCAGTGAGCCCGCCCAGGAATCAAAGAGCTGGGCGGCAGAAGCCCCGGCCATCACCTGGGCTCGCATGAAAGCTCCCGAAGCGCGGGCGGCCCAGGCGGCCAGCTCGTTCCAGGTCTCCGTATTGGCCTTCATCATGGTGCGCACCGCCAGGTGCTCCTTGGAGGGCTTGCCCTCCACCATGTAGGCGGCCAGGGTGAACGGCGCTCCGGCGAAGCCGATCAGCGGGGTGACCCAGTCGCGGTCGGCCTCAGCGGCCATATCCTTCAGACCAGAAGTGGTCAGCTCAACGGCCTCCACAATGGGGGCGAACGCCGCCTCGTCCAGTTCCGGCAGGGCCCGCACATCCTCCAGGGTGCGTACCGGGGAGCCGAGCACTGGGCCGACGCCGGGCTTGATCTCCACATCCACGCCGGCCAGGCGCAGCGGAATCACGATGTCTGAGAAGAAGATCGCGGCGTCCACATCATGGCGCCGCACCGGCTGCAGAGTGATCTCCGAGGCCATCTCCGGGTTCAGGCAGGAGTCCAGCATGGTGGTGCCTTCACGCAGCTTGCGATACTCCGGTAGCGAACGCCCGGCCTGTCGCATGAACCACACCGGCTGGCGGGCCGGCGCTGCCGGATTCCCCGCGGCATCGCGGCCTCCGCGGTACTGGTTGAGCAGTGGAGCCTCGGTGGTGAGGCCGGTGACCAGGGGGTGATCAGCGGGCAGGGATGGGGCCGGCGTCGTCGAAGTCATAGTCACCATTCTGCCGCGAACTTCGACGCGCGGTAGAATCGTGCCGCCGTGGTTCTTTTCTCACTTGTCGCAACCCACACGGATCTCGATCTCGAGACGGTGGGAACCCTCTCCTCAGGAGCAGCCGATGTCGCTGCTTCTGTCGATCTGCCTGCCGTCACGCTGGCCACCTGCAACCGGCTGGAGATCTACGCAGAGACCCCTTCTTCCAGTGTCGAAGCGGTGCGTGAGAGCCGTGAACGTCTGCTTGACGCAGTGGCGGAGGCCTCCGGCTTGGATCGCGAGACCGTGGCCCGTTCGTTCAAAACCCTGGTTGAGGACGACGCCGTCTCGCACCTCTTCGAGGTCGGCGCAGGTCTGGATTCCGCCGTGATCGGCGAGCGGGAAATCGCCGGACAGGTTCGGCGGTCCCTGAATGAGGCGCAGTCTGCCGGGACCGTCTCCGGAGGGCTGACCAAGCTCTTTGAAACCGCTACCCGCACGGCTAAAGAAGTCGGGGCTAAAACCGCTCTGGGCTCGCGTGGGCGGTCCATTGTCTCTGTGGCCCTGGATATTGCCGGCGATATGCGCGGCGACGGCGCCGCGTTCTACCGCGATGCCAATGTGGTGCTCATCGGTACCGGGGCCTATGCCGGTACCACCTTGGCGCAGCTGGCCGAGCGCGAGGTTCCGGCGATCTCGGTCTTCTCCGGCTCCGGACGTGCTGAGTCCTTCCTTGATGAGCGCCGTCGATTCCTCGGTGAACGTGCGGAGAATGTGCGTGCGCTGAGTATGGGCGAACTGGCCGAGGCCTTCCGGAACGCAGACGTGATCATCGGCTGCTCCGGTGGAAACCGTCAGATCACCGCCGCGGAGATCCGTTCGCTGGCCGGTCTGGAAGAGCACGACAGGTCTTTGACGGTCATCGACTTAGCGCTGACACATGACTTCACCCCGGATGTGGCTGATCTTCCCGGGGTTGAGCTGATCACTTTGGAATCGGTGAAGGTCGCCGCCCCCGAGGAGACCGAGGACTCTGTGGATCAGGCCCGCGCCGTCGTGGCGGAGTCTGTGCAGCAATACCTCACAGAGCGTCGGGAGCGCAGTGCCGATGACGCCATTGTGGCGCTGCGCCGGCACACCCAGGAAGTGCTGGATGAGGAGATGGAGCGGGTCCGCAAGGCACATGGGTGCACAGCCGCGGCTGAAGAGGTGGAGTTCGCGATGCGCCGGATTGTGCGCAAGCTGCTGCACACTCCTACCGTGCGGGCTCGTGAGCTTGCCGTGCAGGGGCGCACTGAGGACTACGTGGCCGCCCTGGAGGCTGTCTTCGGTCTGGAGG
>NZ_HG005166.1:274685-279542 GCF_000455245.1 Nesterenkonia massiliensis
CCCTGGAGGCTGTCTTCGGTCTGGAGGTGGCTCCACGTGAGCAGGAAGGTGTGCGCGAGAAGTCCGCTCGGCGTCGTCGTGCCGAGGAGTTCTCCGCCGCTGAGCTGGCACAGATGGCCGCCTATCTGCAGCAGGTTCCCGACGGCGGGTTCTGCCGTCACCACAAGCCGGGAGAGTTCAGCATCGAGCGCCTGCCAGCGGTGGCACAGCTGCGCCAGAGTGCCTGAGACCAGTGCTCCACGCCACTTCTACAGCCTGTAGAAAAACTTGCCGCACAGGTTAGACTGCTTAATACGAACTCTTAAGAATTAGAAGAGGAGCCCGATGTGAGCGAAGGTTACGGCCGCAATCCCCAGCGCAGCGCCGAGGAGGTCAACAGCTCCGGCAAGGACTGGTTCAACCTCTTCACTGTTCTTAAGCGCAGCCCTGCTCAGAGCTACTGGGACCGAGTGGTGCGCAGCGAACCAGCCGAGGGCCGCAGCGCCAAGAAGCTCACCACCGAGTTCGACGGCGCCGTAGCCGCACTGCGCGGTGCCGGTCTGGGGCATGACGAGAACGCCGTGGAACTGCGCGGAGCCTATGACGTCTCCGGAATGCGCTCTGAGGCTGACATCATGCTCTGGCTCACCGGGCACAAGGCCGAGAACCTGCAGGCGGCACTGCGCACGCTGCATCGCACCGGTCTGCTCAACCAGACCGAAATCGCTTTCTCCGCCATGGGTGTGCACCGCACCGCAGAGTTCGCTCGCGGCCATGTGCCCGCCTTCGCCCGCGGGGTCGAAGCCGAGGACTGGCTGGTGGTTTACCCGTTCAACCGCAGTTACGACTGGTACCTGCTGGAACCGGCTGAGCGCGGCAAAATGCTGCGTGAGCATGGCATGCTCGGCCAGGAGTTCCCCTCAGTACTGGCCAACACCACCAGCGCTTTCGCCCTCAACGACTGGGAGTGGCTGCTCGCGCTGGAATCCCCTCAGCTCACGGATCTTGTGGACATGATGCGCAAACTGCGCGAGTCCGAGACCCGTTACCACGTCCGTGACGAGACCCCGTTCTACACCGGACGTCGCCTTGCCCACACTGACGAGATCCACGAGGTGCTCTCATAATGACCCAGACCGTGCCCGGCCATTCCTTTGATCCAAGAGAGGGCTACGACGCCGACGGCGTCATGGCACCCAAACGCTACGACGCCTTGCTGCTGGCCTCCTTCGGCGGTCCCGAGGGTCAGGACGACGTCATCCCCTTCCTGCGCAACGTCACCGCCGGACGCGGCATCCCCGATGAGCGCCTGGAGGAAGTGGCGACTCACTACCGTGCTCACGGCGGAGTCAGCCCCATCAATGATCAGAACCGTGCGCTGAAAGCTGCACTGGAGCAGGAGTTGTCCCGGCGGGGGATCGAGCTTCCCGTCTACTGGGGCAATCGCAACTGGGATCCATACATCCCCGAGACCCTTCAGGAGATGTACCGACAGGGGCACCGGAGGGTGCTCACCGTGTCCACGTCGGCCTACTCTTGCTACTCCTCCTGCCGGCAGTACCGCGAGGATCTAGGCACGGGCCTTCGTGAGACCGGGCTGGAGGGCAGCCTTGAAGTCGACAAGGTCCGGCAGTACTTCGATCACCCCGGATTTGTGCACTCGTTCCAGGAAGGCCTCAGCCAGGGTTTGCGCAGCATGACTCAGAAGCTGGGCACCCTGGAGAAGGTCCATGTCTTCTTCGCCACCCATTCCATACCCACCTCAGATGCCGCAGCTGCGGGACCCCGTCCCCTGGCTCAGCAGCTGCGTGACGAGACAGGCGCTGAGCCCGGTGAAGTCAACGGTGCCGATGTCTACTCAGCGCAGCACCTGGCGGTGGCTGAGCTGCTGATGGAGATGACGCCTGAAGCAAAGGACGTTGACTGGTCCCTGGTCTACCAGTCCCGGTCCGGCCCGCCCACTGTCCCGTGGTTGGAGCCTGACATCAACGACGCTATGGAGGAGTTGGCCGAGCAGAA
Source organism: Nesterenkonia massiliensis (assembly GCF_000455245.1). Classification (GTDB taxonomy): domain Bacteria; phylum Actinomycetota; class Actinomycetes; order Actinomycetales; family Micrococcaceae; genus Nesterenkonia; species Nesterenkonia rhizosphaerae. Next base: position 276,684 of record NZ_HG005166.1, read on the forward strand.
GGACTTGCGAGGCGTCGTTGTGGTGCCATTGGGCTTCGTCTCTGACCATATGGAGGTCATCTGGGATCTGGACACTGAAGCCAAAGAAACTGCTCAGAAGCTCGGTCTGGAGTTCCTGAGGACTCCCACCCCGGGGGTTCACCAGCGGTTCGTGTCAGGTCTGGTGGACATGGTCGCCGAGCGGCTGGAGCAGCTCCCGGAAGCCGAGCGCCCAGAGCGGGCGGGGCTGACCGACTTCGGCCCCTGGTTCGACGTGTGCCGGCCCAACTGTTGCGTCAAGACTATGCGCGACGGGACCCAGAAGCCTACTGTCGCCGCTGTTGACTCCGAAGTGGGGGTATCAGGTCTCTGATGATGACTGTCCCAGCTCACAATTCGCTGTTCAGAGTCGGCACTCGGGGCAGCAAGCTGGCTCTGACCCAGACGACGATGGCAGCTGAGGCGCTGGCCGAGCGTTCCGGGTTGGACTATGAGCTGGTCACCATTAAATCCGAAGGCGATGTGCTCACCGGTCCGCTTTCTCAGCTGGGCGGTACCGGTGTCTTCGCCACTGCACTGCGCCAAGCGCTCTTTGATGAGCGGGTAGATGTGGCGGTGCATTCGCTGAAAGACCTGCCGGCGAAGGACCTGGAGGGGCTGACTATTGCAGCAGTGCCGATGCGCGAGGATGTGCGCGACGCACTGTGCTCTGCCGATGATCTGACGTTGGAGGAACTGCCTGAGGGTGCGAAGGTGGGCACCGGCTCTCCGCGTCGTGCCGCTCAGCTGCTGGCGGCTCGACCGGATCTGCAGATTGTTGATATCCGCGGCAATGTGGGCACCCGGCTGGCTCGGGTGCGTGGACGCGAAGCGGCTGCGGAGGCCTCCAGTCAGGCGCCCGGTGCTGCACGCGGGGATCTCGATGCGGTGGTGCTGGCCGGTGCTGGTCTGCGCCGGTTGGGGTTGGAAGAACATATTTCGGAGCTGCTGGACCCGGCGGTGATGCTGCCTGCGCCCGGACAGGGTGCCCTGGCGGTTGAAGTACGGTCCGCTGATGCCGCGCCTGTGTTGGCGTTGGGTATTGCGCTGGCTCAGTATGAGAGCATCCCCACGCGCCTGGAAGTGACTGCTGAGAGGGCTCTGCTGGCGCGTCTTAATGCTGGCTGCGCGGCACCGATCGGCGGCCTTGCCCGGTGTGAGGATGAGCCCGACGGCGGAGTGCGGCTGCGTCTTGACGCCACTGTCTGTGCCCCTGATGGCTCGGAGGTCCAGCAGGCTGGCCAGGAGCTGACATTAGAGGCCGGGGTCACCCGCGAGGCGGGCATGGAGGCTGCTGAAGAGCTCGGCCGAGCGGTGGCCGAGACTCTGCTGGAGGAAGACACCGGTCTGCTCAAGCACGTGGTGGATTCCTAGGTGCTGTTGGCCCGCGTTCGGGAGGGCGTGCCGTTGGTTTCTTGGGGTCACGCGGCGAGGGTGTACCGGACCGGGACGTCGCGCCATATGAAGTCCGGCGCAAAGCGTCCGGCAGTACCTGCCCCAGCGCCTGTGCTTGTGCCGCCGTCAGTATCACCGTCAGTACTGCTGCCGGTGTCTGTGCCCCTGCCGGTTTCTGAACTTGCGTCTGTGTTGTGGGGCTGTTGCTTATGCGGTGGGTGGAGGAAGCCGTGGGATTTCATGCGGTGATGGCGTCGGCACAGTGCCCAGAGGTTGCTGGCAGTGGTTTCTCCGCCGTGTTCCCAGGGGGTTTGGTGGTCGCTGTCGCAGCGTTCGGCGCTGATGGTGCATCCGTCTGCTTGGCAGGTGCCGTCCCGGAAGATCAGTGCGTCGCGTAGGTGTGCTGGTGGGTACCGGCCGATATAGCGGGCACTGAGCAGGTCATACTCTGCGTTCTTGGGATCCTTGCGGGACCGACCTTGGTACCAGTCGTGGTTAGCTTCGGGATCTGCGGCGAGGTTCCTGGCCTGGTGGGCGGGGATCATCCATGACCGATCTGCAGCCATTGCCGGCTCGTCTGTTTCACCGGTGAGGGTGGTCTCCGGGATCATGATCATGATTTTGGCGTCAACCGGGGTGTCATAGACTCTCCCGTCCCGTAGCCAGGCGGTGAAGAGGTCAGCTTCCCGCTGAGCAAGGGTGCGAGGGTCACTGGTGCCGGGGGTAGTCCCGTGGGGAGCGTACTGGGCGTCTGCCCGGCCATGCGTACCCGCATCCGCATGCGCGTCAGCGTCCGCGTCCGGGATGTCTGGTTCTGAGTTGGTCTGGCCTGTGCCGGGCTGGTCGAGTCCGCGGGCCGCAGCTTTGAGTCGCTTCTCAATAGCAGCAGCTTCCAAGGTGGGGATGTAGGCCTGGAGGTAGCTCATCCCGTGGGACTGGTGCTGGAACCGCACGAACCGGGACTGGGTTTCTTTCTCACAAGCCCTGGTGTAGGCCTCTGGGTCGAGTGAGGCGGTGTAGCGGGTGAGCCAGTGATGAAACTCTGAGAGACTACGGCGTTGGGCTTGCTCTGCTGCGGCCTGGTCCAGTTGTCGCAGCACGTGATCAGGCAGGCTACTGGTGGTGGCGGCGTCGACGGTTTTCCGCACCCGGGGCAGGTCAATAAGACCCTCACAGAATGCTCCCCACGTGTGGGGGAGGAGGCACTTAGCCTCTTGTGTGGTGTTCAGGACAGTGGTAGCAGTGCGGTCACTGGTCCCGAGGATCCGGGCAGCATCACGAACGGCGGCCCGGTCTGCCTCGGACCGGGTGACCAGGGGTTCCTGGGCATAATGTGTGGCAGTCCGTGCACGGTATTCCAGAAGTGCGGTGATGGTGGCTGCTTCAGCTCGCCGTGCAGCGACCTGCTGCTCCCAGGCTGCAGCGAGTTCTGGTTCCCCGGCGAGG
>NZ_HG005166.1:279613-309411 GCF_000455245.1 Nesterenkonia massiliensis
TGGCTGCTTCAGCTCGCCGTGCAGCGACCTGCTGCTCCCAGGCTGCAGCGAGTTCTGGTTCCCCGGCGAGGGCTCTTAGGTGCTCGGGCATGGGAGGGGCGCTGTTGGCGCTGCTGGTGGTGGAAGCTGCCATGGTGATCACCCCTTCCTTCGTGCCGGCCTTGTGGCCTGGCCTTATACCTATGCGCACAGGCCTGCGTGTACCTGTCTATTACCTGTCCATGTATCGAATCTATGTTCTAGTGTTTCATGTCGCTTGCTACTTGTCGAGGGTTTTTGGATACTTTTTCCGACGGGGGAGCGCCGGATTGAGGAGGCTGGTCCGTGCACCCCGCGACAGGCGGTCTGTACCGACAGCTAAATGTGACATCGCTGCCCATGGGTTTGGTCTCCCTTGATTGCCATTAGTCTGCATTTACCCCCTTCCTATCGAATATAGGTTCGACTACTGTGGGTGTGGTCACCACAGGAAGGAATCGCCATGAGTATCAGTGGACCTTCGAGTTCTCCCTCCCACATCACTTTCGGGGCTGGAACGTGCAGGCTGAGGACCCGGATCGATTAGCCACGTTCTGGGCAGAATTTCTGCAGGTCGCTCCGCAGCTGTCCATTGATTCGGCCTATCTGCCGGCGGCTGGTGCCGGGGGTGTGCCCATGATGTTCCAGTTGAGATCAGAGTCACGACCCCAGTACCAGGTGGCCCATCTTGATCTGACCGTGCCCTGGGGCAAGCGAGAGACAGAAGTGCGGCGCGCGCTGCGCCTGGGTGCCCTGCATGAATGGGATGTGCTGGACGAATATCCGCATGTGCAGTGGTCCACTCTCTCCGACCCCGAAGGCAACCTTTTCTGCCTTGCCGAACATCCTCCTGTCCAGCCGAAGCAGCGGTAATGCCTCAAGCAGATGAGCTGATCAGCGCGCAGACCGCTGAGACACTCACTCGACAGCTAGCTGTAGTTTCAGAGCAGCTTGGGTGGAACCGATGCGTACGGTCTCTCCGCGCCAGCTGATCTGCCCGGCATCGGGCTGGTGGGCTCCCGCGAGAACCTTGATCAGCGTGGATTTGCCGGCGCCGTTCTGGCCCAGCAGGCAGTGCACCTCTCCGGCCCGGATATCGAGGTCCACGCCGTCGAGCGCCTTGGCGCCGGGGAAGTGCTTGATGATCCCCGTCATGCGGAGCAGCTCGGGATGCGAGCTTTCTGTGATCATGGTCACACTGTAGATCTACTTTTGATGAGTGGCAAGCAAAAGTTCCAAGGAATGTGTCAGATGTTGCCGTTCCTCCTGTCAGAAGTGATTTACTGTGCTCTAGGTCCCCCCTGACAGTCGGTGAAAAGGCCGGGCTCGGGGTGCCCCCTCGCGGTGCCTTGCCCAGCAGCCCGGGCGCGCTTTTTCAGCTGCTGCGCGATGGCGTACCCCGCACCAAAGCAGACCTTGCCGCAGAGACAGGCTTCGCCCGGTCCACTATCGCGACACGCGTGGAGGAGCTGCTGGCCTCCGAGTTGGTGACACCGGCCGGTGAAAGCACCTCCACCGGCGGACGGCCGCCGGCAACATTCGCCTTCAACCCGGCAGCGCGCTGTGTGCTGGCGGTAGATCTAGGGGGTACCCACGCGCGCATTGCGGTCACCAATCTCTCCAGTGAGGTCTTGGCCGAAGATGAGCAGGAGCTGGCCATTGCGCTGGGACCGGCCACCGTGCTTGACGCCGTCTGCGCCACCGGAGAACGGCTGCTGGCCCAGACCGGGATGGGTCACGAGCAGCTGATCGGCATCGGCATCGGGCTGCCGGGACCGGTGGAGTTCGCCACCGGACGTCCGGTCAGCCCGCCGATCATGCCCGGCTGGGACGGCTTCGATGTGCCCGGCTATCTGCGTCAGACCTTTGATGTGCCCATCCTTGTGGACAATGACGTCAATGCCATGGCGCTGGGGGAGCACCACCTGATCTACCCCGACGTCGCCAACATGATGTTCGTCAAGATCGGCACCGGCATCGGCGCCGGAATCATCAGCGATGCTCAACTGCAGCACGGTGCCCAGGGCGCGGCTGGGGACTTGGGGCATGTGGCAGTCCCCGATGGCGACCAGACCCCGTGTACCTGTGGCAACCGTGGATGTCTGGAAGCGGTGGCTTCTGGTCCGGCGATCGCCGCCTACCTGCGCAGCCAGGGCGTGGAAGTGCCGAACCTTTCGGCGTTGCTGCAGCTGGTCCGGGACGGACACCCTGAGGCGATCCAGGCCACGCGCGGGGCGGGCCGCCAGGTAGGGGCGGTGCTGGCCAGCTGCGTGAATCTGCTGAACCCTTCGGTGATCGTCATCGGTGGCCTGGTCTCCACCGCCGGAGAGCATTTCCTGGCAGGCATCAGGGAAACGGTGTACTCGCGATCGCTGCCGCTGGCCACCCAGCATCTGCGGATTCTCGGCACGCTCACCAGCGGACGCGCCGGGATGCTAGGTGCATCCGCCCTGGTGACAGCACATGCGCTCTCCGCTGAGCATGTGAACTTACTGCTTGCCGGTACCAGCGCCGTCGGCCAAAGAAGCTGAGAACCTCAGTAGGCAAAGTGCGCTCCGAGACAAAGAAGCTCAGTAGCCACAGCGGCTCAGTAGGCTTAGGGCTATGCCGCTGATCCTCACCCGTCATCCCGCCCAGTCCGGCGATCTTGAAGCACGCCTTCGGCAGGCGGGGGTGCAGATTCGGTTCATGGCGCTGACCTCACAGGTGCTGCCAGTGAACACCGCAGAGCTGACGACGGCGGCCAAGCAGCTCAGCGCGGGGGAGTTCGACTGGGTGCTTTTCACCAGTGGGGCCACCGTGCGGGCCTTGCTGGCTGCGGGCTGGTCCGGTGAGGTTCCGGCGCACACTCAGGTGGGCGTCGTCGGACCCGGAACGGCCGGGGTGCTCCAATCGCTCACCGGGATTGCTGAGGTGTGGATGCCGCAGGCCGAGCACAGTGCTGCCGGAATCCTGGAGGAGCTGAACCCACCGGTGCACGGCGGCAGGCTGCTGCTGCCGCAGTCAGCCCAAGCCCGACCGCTGCTGGTGGAGGGGCTGCGCGCTCAAGGCTGGACGGTGGTCCATGTGCAGGCCTATCAGACGGTTTCTGCGGAGGCTGGCCAAGCGCCGCAGGGCCGCCGGAGCATCTATCCGGCGGTGGATCCGTCGGAGTTGATGCGGCCTGAGGACTTGGGTCCCGGCGACGTCGTACTGGTCACCGCATCCTCGGCAGCGCAGGAACTGCTGCCACGACTGCAACAGGACGGCGTTCGACTGCTGGCCATTGGGGAGCCCACCGCAGCAACGTTGGCCGCCGCCGGGCGACCGGCCGATGCGGTGTTGAGAGCGCCGACCGCCGACGGTGTTCTCGCTGCTCTGAACTAGTGCCCCAGCAGTGAACAGCCTCGCGGGCTGAAGCGCCCGGCACTAGACTGAATCACATGTCTTTCCCCGCCCAGCGTCCGCGCCGTCTGCGGCGCAGCCCGGCCCTCCGGCGGCTGGTGGCCGAAACCCGGTTGCACCCGGCAGACTTTATCCTTCCACTCTTTGTCCGCGAGGGAATTGACGCCCCCGCGCCCATCAGTTCCATGCCCGGGGTCTTCCAGCACACCGAGGCCAGCTTGCTTGAGGCTGCCGATGAAGCCCGTGATTTGGGGCTGGGCGGCATCATGCTCTTCGGCATTCCGGCCCAGCGCGATGCCCACGGTTCAGCTGGACTGGACCCGCAGGGCATCCTGAACCGCAGTATCCGTGCGGTGAGAGAACGCGTAGGCGATGACCTGCTGGTGATGAGCGATCTCTGCCTGGATGAGTTCACCGACCACGGTCACTGCGGGGTGCTCGATGACACCGGCAGTGTGGACAATGACCGCACCCTGGAGATCTACGCGCAGATGGGCGTAGTCCAGGCTGAGGCTGGCGCTGACGTTGTTGCTCCCTCCGGAATGATGGACGGGCAGGTCGCAGTGATCCGTCAGGCACTCGACGACGCCGGGCACCATAATGTGCCCATCCTGGCTTACGCCGCTAAATACGCTTCAGCCTTCTATGGGCCCTTCCGCGAGGCCGTGGATTCACAGCTCTCCGGCGACCGTCGCCAGTACCAGATGGATGCCCCCAACCGGACCGAAGCGCTGCGCGAAGTGGAACTCGACCTCTCCGAGGGCGCGGATATGGTGATGGTCAAGCCCGCAAGCGCCTATCTGGACATCCTCTCCGATGTCGCGCAGATCAGCGACGTTCCGGTGGCCGCATACCAGGTCAGCGGTGAGTACGCGATGATCGAGGCAGCTGCGGCCAATGGCTGGGTGGACCGCCGCGCCGTGGTGATGGAATCGCTGATCGCCATTCGCCGGGCTGGGGCGACCAATGTGCTCACCTACTATGCGGCAGAGGTGGCCCGGTGGCTGCAGAACAAGGACACCACGGCCCCGTCGTCGTCGGCACCGCATTCCTCAGTGGAGCAGCCGGAGTACCCGCGCACGGCCGACTCCCAGCCGCAGGATGACGCCGGCTACCCTCCGGTGAGCTGACCCACGCGGGCCATAAGGGCCCCTAGCGACTTTCAAACGGACCTCCTACAGACCAAAGGACTGCGCTGCTGTGATGACCACCAACCAGGACCTCTACGAGACTGCTCGCGATCTGATGCCCGGCGGGGTGAACTCCCCGGTGCGGGCCTTTGGCTCAGTCGGTGGTGTGCCGGTGTCCATGGTCGGCGGTGAGGGCGCGTACCTCACCGATGCTGAAGGTCAGCAGTACGTGGATCTTGTGGGCTCTTGGGGCCCGGCGCTGCTGGGGCATAAGCACCCGGCGGTGATTGAGGCGGTCCACCGGGCGGTTGACGCAGGGCTAGGTTTCGGCACGTCGCATCCGGCTGAGGCGAAGCTGGCCCAGCTGGTGCGCCAGCGGGTTCCCGGAGCGCAGATGATCCGCATGGTCTCCACCGGCACTGAGGCGACGATGACCGCAATCCGGCTGGCCCGCGGTGCCACGGGGAAGAACATTGTGGTGAAGTTCGCCGGGTGCTACCACGGTCATTCTGACGGCCTGCTGGCTGCAGCCGGCTCGGGCGTCGCCACCCTGGGCCTGCCGGGCTCTGCCGGTGTCACTGCCGCGCAGGCCTCCGAGACCATTGTCATCGAGTACAACGATCGTTCAGCCTTGGAACAGGTCTTCGCCGAACACGGTGAGAACATCGCCGCGGTGATCACCGAGGCCACACCGGCGAATATGGGTGTGGTGCCACCGCAGGAGGGCTTTAACGCCTTTATTCGGGAGATCACCACACGGCACGGGGCCCTGATGATCTTTGACGAGGTCATGACTGGTTTCCGCATCACCGAGGCCGGCTACTGGGGCGCATCGGGCCGAGTGGAGGGCTGGGAACCGGATATCTTCACCTTCGGCAAGGTCATCGGCGGTGGCCTGCCCACTGCTGCGCTGGCTGGCCGACGCGAGATCATGGAGCACCTGGCACCGACCGGGCCGGTCTACCACGCCGGCACCCTCTCCGGTAACCCGGTGGCCATGGCCGCAGGTATCGCGACCCTGGAGAACGCGGACACCGAGGTCTACCAGCACATCGACGAGAAGTCCCAGGTGGTCGCTGATGCGTTGAGCGCAGCTCTCACCGATGCTGGAGTGGACCACACCCTGCAGAAGGTCGGTTCGCTGTTCTCGGTGGCCTTCGGCACATCCCAGACGGGGGTGCACAACTACGCCGAAGCCCAGGCGCAGGAGTCCTTCCGCTATGGGCCGTTCTTCCACTCCATGTTGGAGCAGGGCGTGTACTTACCTCCGAGCGTCTTTGAGGCGTGGTTCCTCTCCGCAGCCCACGACGACGCCGCCATCGGCCGCATCTTAGAAGCGCTGCCGGCTGCCGCGCAGGCTGCCGCCCAGGCCCAGCCGGCGTAGGCGCTACTGCTGAGGACTTGAGAGCGACGTCGAGAAGAGGGGTTCTTCGCTCATCAGCCCAATAGTGAGCCCAGCTGCAGCAGCGGCGAAACCTCAACGAAGCTGAAGGTCCCCGAATAATCCACATACTGGCCCCGCCACTGGCGGAAGAGCCAGAAGCCCAAGGCGAATATTGCCAGGCACACCAGCACCATCCACACCGGCAGGCCACCGCGCTTATTGCGCGGGATCTCCGGGGTGGGCTCTTCCTCCGGGTTGTAATGCGGGGTGCGGTTCATAAGGCCTCAGTCTAGGGCTCATGTGAGTCGGTGATGTTTCCTTCCCGCAGCAGATTCAGGAGAACCCACCCCAGAAAGCAGAGTTCAGGCCCCGGAAACGAAAGCTGGGACAATCGGCCAGGCCGGATCAATGACGGCGTCGGGTTTGGTCCGTCGAAGGAACTCTTGGAAGTCTGCAGCCTGCTCAGCCTTCCACTGCACCTGCAGCTCATGAAGCTCCTCCGCCGGGATCTGCAGTTGCGGGTACTTCTCCGCCAGGCAGCAGGCCACCTCCACACCGGCCTGGGCATCCGGAGCCGCCGAGTGGGCCTCATTAAGGAGCACCCCGTAGACCCCGCACAGATCCCCCAACCGGCGCTTGCCCCGCCGGTATTTGTCGACCTGCTTATCAATGACCAGCGGGTCGATCACCGGATACGGTTCAGGAAAGCCCACCCCGTAGCGCTCAGCCTCGTGGCGCAGCACCGTGAGGTCATAAGGAGCGTTCATGATGACGATCGCGGATCCGGCCTCGAACTCCTTGGTCAGCTCCACCACAATCTGCCGGATGGCCTCCGCTGCCTGCTGGCCCTCAGCCCGGGCATATTCAGTGCTGATCCCGTGAATCGCGGTGGTCTCCGCAGGGATCTCCACGCCCGGATCCACCAGCCATTCACGAACCCGCGGAGCATCCCCTTCGGCGGGATCGAAGACCACCAGGGCAGCAGAGACGATCCGGGCTTCACTGGGAAACCGGGACGTGGTTTCAAGATCGAAGCCCACCCGACGGCGGGTGTGCCAGGACTCTGCGCTGACCGGGATCTCGAATAGTGGGGGAATTTCCATGCCCGTCACATTACCGCCCGCCACTGACACAGATGAGCTGCACAAGCAGTGCGTGCCGTCAGGGATGTCAGTGGCGCTTAGTAGTCTGATCTGCATGTCGAATTCTCCGCAGCACCAGGAGCCCGCGCTGGGCGTGGAATGGGATGCATATCAGCGGCGGGTGCTGGAACTGCTCAACGACGACGTCGGACCCACGCTTGTCTATGGGACACCCGGTAGCGGCAAAACGGCGCTGACAGTGCGGCTCGCGGTGGATTTCATCACTGCTGGAAATGACGCGTCGCGGCTGCTGATCCTTTCGCCCAGCCGCTCCGCGGCGGCCACCCTGCGCAGCCGGATTGAACGTGCCCTGGCCTCGGCGGCAGCAGAACACGGACATTTCACCGCTCAACCCTCTCGCTCGTTTTCCGCCTTCGCCTTCTGGATTCTGAACCAGGCCAGAGAGTTCGGGGTCCCGGGAGCGCCGCTGAGTCCCCGGCTGCTGGCCGGCGCTGAACAGGACAAAGTCATCGGTGAGGAGCTGCAGAAATTCGCTGATCAGGCTGAGGATGAGAACTCCCCCTGGCACCGGCTACAAGGTGCCTTCGAAGCCCCTAAATCACTGCGCAAACAGATTCGAGACTTCTTCGACCGCTGCCGTGAATACCAGGTCAGTGCCGCAGAGCTGAAAGCGCACAGCCCCAGTGGGCCCCTCGCAGGAGTCAACCGACCCGAATGGCATGCGCTCGGTGAACTCTTGGGGGCCTACTCCTCCAGACTCGAAAACGATATGCCCGGGGTCTACGATCCCTCAGCCTTGGTGGCCGAAGCCGAGCAGATGCTCACCGGCCGCACTGCCGATGGAAACGGCCCGCGGCTGGACGATGTCCTACGCTCCCGCCTGGACCTGATTCTGGTAGATGACATCCAGGAAGCCACCCCCGGTGTATTCAGGCTGCTGCGCGCGCTGGGAATGGGGCAGAAAGTCATCGCCTTCGGCAATCCCGACGCCGCCGTCCAAGGTTTCCGCGGTGCACGTCCTGACAAGCTCGCCAACTGGACAGTGACGCCACGCGATGCCACCAGCCCGGATATGACCGGCAGCATGGCCGCCGAACTGGCTTCCGGGTCCGCATCCGTACCGGGTCGGCAGCCGCAGGTGTTGAGCCTTCCCTCCTCCTACCGGCTCTGTGGGGAGACCCTGGCCTTCTATTTCAGAACTGTTGAACGCATCGGTGCGGTGGCCACTCTGCTGCGCCGTCCCCAGGGTCTGCCAGAACCAGAAACGACTGAGGCGGATGTGGCCCAGGCAGTGCCAGCGGATACTCCTCAGCGCACCAGCAGCGTCAGCTCCGAAGTTCTCAGCAGCCACCACCTGGCCGATCAGTTCATCCTGCAGCAGGTACTTCAGGCGCGGTTCGAAGGCGTACCGTGGGGCAGAATCGCCGTCGTGGTCCGTAATGGTGAGCGCATTACCCGGCTGGGCCGGCTCTTCGCCGCCCACGGAGTACAGGTCCAGCGCTCGGTCAGCGAACTGGTCCTGCACGAGGAAGACGCAGTATGGCCACTGCTGCGGATCATGGAACACGCCGCAGCAGCCGCCCACGCCGCAGAGTCGGCGGAATCACCCAGCGGTGGCCACGTACCGGCTCCACGAGCGCAGACTTCGGCCGCCGGCACATCCCCGCAGCTGCTGCAACTGCCAGACATCCTCGATCTCCTTGGAAGCGTCTACACCGGAGCCGATGCCCAGCAGATCCGCACTATCCGGCAGCTGCTCATCAGCGCCTACCGTGGACACAGTGCCACTGAGAACCTGGAACTGCCGATGCCCGCTGACGCGGATCCTGCAGTTCCCTACAGCACATCGGATCTGCTGCTGATCCATGCGGTCCGAGACCATCCGCTGCTCGAGCAGGTTCTGGGTGCTCTGAATCAGCGCGGCGGTGCAGAGTCCGAGATCCTGCGGCCGCTGCTGGTGCTGCGCCAGATGGTGCGGGCCGCCACCGCCGCCCAAGCAGACCCCCAGCGCAGCAGCGCAGAGTCCGTGCTGTGGGCAGCCTGGGACGCCTCGGCGGTCGCTGAAGCCTGGCAGGAGGCCGCCCTCAGCGCCGGGACCGGATCGGACCGGGCACACCGTCACCTGGATGCCGTCATGGGACTCTTCCAGGTCGCTCGACGGTTCCTGGGGACCGAGAGCGGAAGCGATGCCGCCGAATTTGTCGACTACGTTGAGGAACTGGACTTACCCATGGACGGGCTGGTGGATACCGGCACCGCAGAAGGCGGCGTCGAGATTCTCACCCCGGCAGCGGCGGCGGGACAAGAATTCCACACCGTCATCCTCTCTGACCTGCAGGACGGAGAATGGCCCAAAGTCCGGCCCCAGGGGGAGCTGCTGGGGGCCTCAGACCTGATCGCCGTGAAAGAAGCCGGTGCCGGTCAGCCGCTGCTGGATCTGATGGCCAAGCGTCAGGAATCCCTGATGGATGAATACCGGGTCTTCGCTTCTGCGGCCTCACGGGCCAGTGATCGGCTGGTGCTGGTGGCCGTCCAGGGCGACGGCGAGGTGCCCAGCTCGCTGTATAACCTGCACCATCCAGCCACGCAGCAGGGCCCGGGCGGGAAAACCCTGAAACGACAGCCGGTCCACCAGATTCCGCGGCTCATCCAGGACCGCGCACTGGTTGCTGAGCTGCGGACCACCCTTGAAACACAGCTGCGCCGGGAACAACCCCAGCAGGAGCTCGTCGCGGCAGCGGCGGCCCAACTGGCGGAGCTGGCCGCCGCCGGGGTACCAGGTGCCCATCCTGAGCAGTGGTGGGGTGCAGCGGCGCTGAGCAGCACAGATCCGATTCTGGCCGAGGACGCGCCGTTGTCGATCTCCCCCTCCGCCGTCGGCACCGCACAAGAGCAGCCTCTGCAGTGGTTCACCAGTCAGGCCGGGGGAGACCGGCCCCGGCCCTTCGCCACAGAACTGGGCACCTTCATTCATGATGAGCTGCACGAACCCCATCCCGACGCCGAAGAGGACGTTCTGCTGGCGGTGCTGGAAGAGAAATGGCCTGAATTTGTCACTACTAGGACCTGGTCCAGCGAACGGGAGAAAGCCGAAGCCGTGGAACTGGTCCGCTGCCTCGGCCGGTACTACCAGAGCTTGCAGAGCCGGAAGCGGCGACGCTGGGTCGAAGAACTTCACCTGCGCCAGGAATTCGACTTAGACCTCAATGACTACCTGCCCCCAGGCAGTCCGGTACCAGCCAGGCGAAAAGCCGTGGTCTCCGGTATGGCCGACCGGATCGAGCTGCCAGCCAGCAAGGACGCACCGCAAGGGCTGTACGTGGTGGATCTGAAAACCACCAAGAATCCACCCAAGGACGAGGACGTGTGGGACGAGTACCCGCAGATCGGGGTCTACCAGTTGATGATCGCCTCGGGCGCCGTCAGCGAAGCCATCGCCCGGCGCAATGAACGCATCACGGAGCAGCTGAACGAGCCGAGTCTCACCGAAGCCGAACGCACAGCGCTGCAGCGCAAGATCATTGACCCCGCCCAGGTGGAAGGCGAAACCCTGGACCTCGCGGCAAGTGCCGGAGCCGCTCTGCTGCAGCTGCGCCGCACCAAGACCAGGGCACGTGCCAAAGACCCAGTCCAACCACAGGAAGCGCTGCGCCCGCCGCAAGGTGCAGGTCCGGACTGGTGGCAGCACAGCTGGCCGATGAACCATCTCCGGCGAGCCGCAGCAAAAATGCTGCACCCGCAGTACGAGGCCACCCACGCACCGGGGACCGGAATAGGCAGCAGCTGCTACGTCGGACCGCTGTGCCCGCTGTGCGAAGACAACAGCTCCCCAGTCCAGCGGCAGTGGAGGAGAGAACCATGAGCACAGACTTCCCCGAACTCATCAGCCCAGAAGCACTGGCAGAGAAACTCGGAACCTTCCCACCCACCTCTGAACAGATCAAAGTCATCCGCGGAGGAAAGCTTGATGACCAGGGTGTTGTCCGCGGGGGCCTGGACCCCATGCTGGTGATTGCCGGAGCTGGTTCTGGCAAGACGCAGACCATGGCTGACCGTGTGGTCTACCTGGTGGCCAACCTGGTGGTGCGCCCGGATCAGATCCTCGGTGTGACCTTCACCAATAAAGCCGCCGGTGAGCTGAAATCCCGCGTCACAGCGCAACTAATGCAGCTGGTGGAGAAGGACGTCATCTCCGTAGAAGAGATTCTCAGTGGTTCGGCCTACCCCGCCGAGGACGCCGAGGAACGCCGGAAGAACGCCTCCCGCGCCGGCTTGGAAGACCTGCTCACACCGGCGGTCTCCACCTATCACTCCTACGCCAACACGCTGGTGCGCAAATACGGAGTGCATATCGGTGTTGAGCCTGAAGCGGTGCAGCTCAGCGAGGCTCACGCCTATCAGCTGGCCCGAGAGATGATCGAGGGCCTCACCCCGGACCCCCAGCAGCACCATGTGCAGGATCCTCCACAGAACGATTCGGAAGACGCTGAACTGGTGGAATGGCTGTTGCGCAGCGGGGAGAGCCCCTCTTCGCTGGCCGCCGATGTCCTCACTATGGATTCCCAGCTCTCTGAGCATCTGAAGTCCCCGCGGGAGGTCATCGAGTGGATCGCGGACTTCCTGCGCAGCAGCGAAGCCGCCTACGGGCCGATGCCTCCCAAGCCCCAGTACATCCAAGCGCTGGCCGAGACGGTGAGATTCCGGGTCGCCGTCGCCCAGCTGACCGCCCGATTCCAGGCGCTGAAGGTCCAGCACAACTACTTGGACTTCGGGGACCTGCTGGTGATGGGTGAACGTATCGCACAGCAGGCTGAAGTCCAGCGCGCTGAACGCGAGCAGTACAAGGTGGTGCTGCTGGATGAATTCCAGGACACCTCCCATGCTCAGCTGGAGATCTTCCGGCACCTCTACAGTGGTGGACACTCGGTCACAGCCGTGGGGGATCCCAACCAGTCCATCTACGGTTTCCGCGGTGCCTCGGCCGGACAGCTCTTTGTCTTCCCGCAGAAGTTCCGCACCGTCACCGGAGAGCAGGCCAACCGGCGGCTGCTCACCGTGGCCTGGCGCAACAAGCCCCGCATCCTGGCCGTGGCCAACCAGCTGATCACCCCCTTTACCTGGGACCCCAGCGGCACCGCCGAACCGTCTCGGATGACCCAGGACTGGCACCGCGGCATGAAAGCGCAGCTGCGCGAGATCACCGCGGAAGCCATTGACGACGCCCAGCGTGCCCTTCAGCAGGCCACAGAACACAACGACCCCGAGGCCCACGCCCGCTGGGACGCTGAACTGCGGCGGCTACAGGCCCAGGGTGTTCAGCTGCGGCCGGGCCCCGCCGTCCAGGGCAGCACCGAGAAAGTGTCACTGCGGTGGTGTGCTGACGCTCAGGCAGAAGCACAGGCCCTGGCCGATGAACTTGAAACCGCCTACCGCAGACTCGGTGGAGATATCCGTGAAGCAGGCTCCCCGACAGGCCGCCGCACCCTGACCTCTGCAGTACTGGCCACCAAACGCAGCCTGCTCACCCCCCTGGCTGCTGAACTGCATGCCCGGGGCATTCCTCATGAATTCGTCGGACTCGCCGGGCTGCTGAGCACCCCGGAGGTCCGCGAGATCCTGGCCTATCTGCAGATCTTGGCCGACCCCGCCCGATCAGACTCCACTATCCGGCTGCTGGCTGGCGCCCAGTTCCGTCTCGGAGTCCGGGACCTCTACCTGCTGGGCCAATACGTCTCGGGAAAAAACCGCAGGCTGCGCGGCAGCAAAGCCGAACAGGCCGAACACGCCACCCTGCTGGATGCCGTCAGGCACTACGCCGCCCACCCAGCACGCGCCCACCAGGATGGACTCAGCGATGCCGCCGTCACCAGGCTGCAGTCCTTCGTCTCCATTCTTGACGGACTGGGACACGACGGCGCGGCCAGGCCCTCCCAAGCCATCGAACAAATCATTGCAGCCACCGGGCTGAATACTGAACTGGCGGTGAAGACAGCAGGTCGCTCCAGTGCAGACCACCAGCTGCGGATGCTCATCGACTATGCCCAACAGTTCGAGTCAGAACACCAGAGCAGCAGTCTCAGCGCTTTCCTTGCCTGGCTCGACGCCGCTCAGGACCACGAAAAGGGACTGAAGCTCGCCGAAGTGGAACCGAACCCGCATGCCGTTCAGCTGATGACCATCCACGCCTCCAAGGGTCTGGAGTGGAACATTGTGGCGGTCATGGGCCTGCAGGAAGGCACTCTGCCCAATCCGGCAGATATCTCTGACCGTTGGACCAGCGATGACGGGGCGCTTCCCTCACCCATGCGCGGAGACAGCGACAGCCTCCCGCAATGGCGGGCACTGGAGCAGAGCGACTGGAAGGCTTGGGCAAAATCAGCCACCGCATCCAAGGACGAAGACAGCATCCAAGGTCAGCCCTATCCGCTGGCATTGCGGGCCTTTCGCGAAGAAGAGGAGCGGCGCTTAGCATATGTGGCGGTGACTCGTGCTGAGGATGAGCTCATCCTCACCGGGGCGCGGTTCGTCAGCACCAATAAGTCACCGCGTGAGCCTTCCCGCTACTTGCTAGAAGCCGCCGAATCCTTAGGGCTGCAGCAGCAACTGCAGCAACAGATTGAAGCCGCTCAAGCGCAGGAAAGCAACGACGCCGCTCATACCTACTATGTGGCGACCTGGCCCTATGAGCATCTGGATGGCCCCCGCATCGACCGGGAGATCCGCGACGAGGAAGGGGAAGTGGTTCAGCCCAGGCAGCCCGCTGTTGAAGAGCCGACTCACCAGCAGCGTCCCAGCGCCGTCATCCGGCAGGCTGCTGAGCTGGTCACTGCCGGCCTCCACGGAGACGGAGAGCCAGAGAAGCCCGCGCCGTCGTCCTCTGCGGTTCAAGAACAGATCAGCCTCTGGAAACAGGAGGCGGACTTCATCCTGGGCCGACGCCGCATGGCCGCAGCACCCTCAGATGAATTGACCGCATCACAGCTGACCGCCACCCATCTTGTGGGACTGGCGGAGAATCCCGAACGCATCAGTCGGCAGCTGCGCCGCCCCATCCCGCAGGAGCCAAAAACCGCGCTGCGCCGCGGAACCGCAGTGCACGCCTGGCTGGAGGAACGATTCGGCAGCACTGAGAAGACACTGCCGGGGTTCGAAGACCTCGGCCTGGATGACTCCCTGGTGCAAACCTTCGAGCTGGACAGACTGCGTGAACTCTTCGCTGCGTCATCGAACCCCTGGGCTGAGCGCAACGCCTTTGATGTTGAGCTCTCCTTTGCGGTGCCCTTGGCCGGGCGGACCATCCGCGGACAGATCGACGCGATCTTCGGGCTGGCAGCAGATGGTCGGGAACTGACTGTCAATGATCGCAAGGACTGGTACGGTCGCCCCACCGCAGAACGCAACGCACTCATGCAGGAATGCAGCTGGCACCTAGTGGACTGGAAGACCGGGCGTGCTCCGCGCGGAGACAAGGATCTGGAGCATAAGCTCATCCAGCTGGCGGTGTATAAGCATGCCTTCGTCACCATCTTCGGTGTCGCACGAGACCAAGTAGAGGTGTCGCTGTACTACCTGGAGGAGGAGGATCCGGCCCGGCGACTTGTGACCTATCCCAGCCCCGAGCTGGCAGCACGCGGAATTACCTTCCGTGACAGCAGAGAAGACCTCGAGGCGATTTTCAGCCAGAACATCGGCTCCGCTGGTGGGCAGAAAAATGCGGGTCACACCGACGCTGCCCAGCCGCGCAGTGCGCGATAGGTTGGAACCCATGGCTGCACAGGATATCCACCAGCAATGGCTTGAGAACTACACCCGGGTGCTGACGGCCTACGGGCTGAACTATCAGGTGCGTGAATACAACGACCTCGAGATTCAGCCGGGGGATCAGCCGCCAGTGATCATCCGCAATACGGCCTCCGTGGTGCCACAGCGGGTGCATATGCTCGGGGTTATTGAACTGACCCCCAGCGAGGAGGCCATCAGCGAGTCGGCCACTGCGCCCGACCGGCTCGAGGCAGCCGAGTTCGCCCTCAAGCTCACCGATCAGATCACCCGAGTACGTGGCCGGGCCGTGACCGACCACACCGGGCAGGTCTATATGGAACTGATCTGTGTGGCAGGAGAACCCGGGCTCGTACCCACTGTGGACCAGCTTCAGGAACAGCTGCCGCAGCTGCTGGCCCTACTGCTTCAGGCCCGCCAGAAACTGGGATAGAGCGCGGGCCTAGCTGGTGGCCGGCTCGCCATGGCGGCGGTTGAGGTACATCGCATACAGCGTGATGAGCACCCCGAGGACTGCAGCAGCAGCACCCACCATGGAGGGGGCACGAAGACCCCAGCCTGCGGCGATCACCCAGCCACCCAGCAATGCGCCGATGGCATTGGACCCGTTAAATGCCGCGTGCTGGAAACTGGCTGCCAGCTGCGGTGCATTCGGGGCCATATCGATCAGATGAGTCTGCATAGCCGGGCCCAAGCTGCTGGCAGCCAATCCGGAGAGGAACAGCAGGATCGGCATCAGCCACCAGATGTGGGCGAACGCGCTGAAGGCCAGCATCAGCACAGCCACCGCAAGAGCAGCACCCAGCACAGTACCCAGGACCGACTTATCGGTGAAGTAGCCGCCGATGAAGTTCCCGATCACCATGCCCAAGCCGAAGATCGCCACCACGTAGGGCAGGTACTGGGCATCAATACCAGCCAGTCGGACGGTGATATGGGAGATGTAGGAGTAGACAGCGAACATTCCGCAGAAGCCGAAGACCGCCAGGATGACTCCGACCCATAGCCGCCAGGTCAGCGCACCACGGATCTCACTGCGTACTGAAGCGCCCTCTGGAGCCTCCATGCGAGGAGCGAAGGTCGCCACCGCAAACCAGGTCACCAAGGCTAAGGCGGCGGCGATCATGTACATCCAGCGCCAGCCGAACTCCTGACCCACCCAGGTCACCACCGGCACGCCTGCCACATTGGCGATGGCAATACCGGAGAGCACCACCGCAATGGCGCGGGCACGCTTGCCCGGCCCTGCCATATGGGCTGCCATCAGCGCAGCGCAGGCGAAATACGCACCATGGGGCATACCAGAGAGGAATCGTCCGATCAGCATGGTTTCGTAGGTGGGTGCGAAGAAACTGAAGATATGGGCTGCGATGAACAGCGCAAGCAGGAACAGGCCGTAACTGCGCCGTTCGCGCTTGGCGCCCAGCAGGGACAGAATGGGGGCACCTACCACCACACCGAAGGCGTACATCGCCACCAGCGTGCCGCCCTGGGCTTCGGTGACGCCGAGGTCAGCGATAGCCTCCAGCTGCAGGCCCATGATCGCGAACTCGGTCACTCCGATGGCGAATCCGCCGATAGACAGCGCAAGGATCGCCAAAGCCACCTGGCTGCGGGTCATATTGGGCCGCCCGTGAGTGGGTACCACTGGGATGGCAGCGGTCACCGTGGCCAACGGTCCGCTGACCGGGGCGTAATGGGTGTGATGGTCGTGCTCAGCGGGAGAACGCTGCTCTTTGCGCACAGGAATTTCGGCAGTGTGAGTAGCCATGTCGTATCAGTACCTGTCAGTGACGTACGGATTTAGTCAGTCTTGTGTCCGGGCAACATTGCACATGCGCAGGGAGTATAAGAACCCGAGTCTGGTTGAAACCTGAGACCTTCTCAGCGGCGGACTCGTGGCACAACACCACCCTGGGGGCAGATCATTCCCGAGATCGAGCAGAACTTCAGAGTCAGATCTTGGCGCCGGTCCGACGGGTCAGCCAGATGGCATAGACGCAGATCACAGCGCCCAGGAGGGCCGCCGCAGCGCCCACATATGTGGGGGCACGCAGACCCCAGCCGGCGTCGATCACTATCCCACCCATAATCGCCCCCAGCGCATTGGCGGCATTGAACGCAGAATGGTGGAAGCTGGCCGCCAGCTGTGGTGCATCAGGAGCAGTATCAATCAGATGCATCTGCATCGAGGGGCCCAGCGTACTGGCTGCAATGCCCACTAAGAACAGGAAAATGAGCATCGGGATGGGCAAGTGGGCGGTCGTGGCGAAGCAGAACATCAACACCGCCACCGAGACCATAGCTGCCAGGACGGTCCACAGCACGGACTTGTCCGTGAAGTAGCCGCCCACGAAATTACCGATGACACCGCCGAAGCCGAAGAGGAAGACCACCCAGGGCAGGCGCTCATCCGGGAAGCCGGTGACCTCCACCGAGACGTGCGAGATATAGGCATAGAGGGCGAACATGCCGGAGAACCCGATGACGCCCATCACGATGCCGACCCAGAGCCGCTGGTTCTTCAGCCCTGCGATCTCAGCGCGAACAGTCGCCCCCGCCGGGGGCTGCTGCCGCGGGGCGTAGGTCGCCACCGCAACCATCGTGATGATGGCCAGCAGGGCCACGATCATATACATCCAGCGCCAGCCGAACTGCTGACCGATCCAGGTCACCAGAGGGACGCCGGCCACATTGGCGATGCTGATTCCGCCCAGGACCACAGAGATCGCTCGGGCACGCTTGGCAGGTCCGGCCATCTGTGCGGCCATGAGCGCAGCGGTGGCGAAATAGGCGCCGTGCGGTAGTCCGGAAAGGAACCGTCCCAGCAGCATCAGCTCGTAATTGGGGGCAAAGAAACTGAAAATATGAGCCCCGATGAACAGCGCCAGCAAGATCAGCGCATACTGTTTGCGTTCCCGCTTGGCGCCCATCAAGGAAAGCACTGGAGCGCCGACCACCACACCAATGGCATACATGGCCACCAAGGTGCCGCCCTCGCCGATGGAGATCCCCAGGTCTGCCACCGCTTCGCGCTGCAGGCCCATAATGGCGAACTCAGTCACACCGACGGCGAAACCACCTATGGACAGTGCCACAATCGCTAAAGCGATCTGCTTGCGGGACATCTGCCTAGTAGGCGACTTCTCGATCATGGCACACGAAACCCTTCGGTCAGGGCGAACATTCCCGCCCCAGAGATGGTCTGAAGAAAAACTGCAGCACCGCGCAGGCAGGCGTCGTCGCCTGGAACACCGCGGGGTGGTTTAGGCGCCGGGAGGCTTCAGGCCGGGGTGGCGCTCATAGATAGAGGACGACGCCGCCTCGTCTGTGCCACTGGGTTCAGCGGCGGCCTCAGCAGGGCTGTGAGCCGACACGGCCGAGGCGCTGCTTGAGGCGGAGCTGGCTGACACTGCTGAACCCGCAGAGCCAGCTGATAGGGCAGAGCCAGCTGAACGGGCAGAACCGGCGGAGCGGGCTGAGGCAGCAGACCCGGCAGAGGCCGCCGAGGAAGCAGACACCGGGAAGTAATTCTTCTGCTTGGCGCGCTTCTCCGAGGCCGCGTCAGGCTGGATAGGCAATGAGCCAGTCGTGGGAGCCGAACCGATCGTCGGCAGCGTGCCGGTGATCTCCTCATCCTCCCAGTCATCCTCCACATATGCGGGGATCTGATCAGTGGGCGGATCCTCATCGAAGGCAACTGCGGGGGCCGGATTGGGTGATACAGCTGGCCGCGGGCGCAGCGGCGGAACCTTGCCGGTGGGCTCCTCATCGGCGCTGAATGCTGCGTCGTCGGTGTCCTGAGCCGAGGCGTCAGTGATGACCACAGGCTCACCGTCATCCTCAGGTTCGCCCCAGCTGGCCACGGTGGCAGCCGCCCCGGCGCGGGTGACGGGCTTGGAATGCTGTACCTCGGCGGGCTGCCGGACCTCTTCACCCTCAGGCGGGGTCAAGGAGATCTCCCGGCCGCCGTAGGTCTCGATGTCAGTGGCCAGCTGAGTCAGCAGCCCCTGAGCTTCCTGGACCATCTGCTCGTTGTTTTCGCTCTCGCCGCGAACCAGCCACTGGGCCAGCGAGAACTCCGCTGACAGTGCCGCTCGGCGCAGAATATGCTCATCGGACTCATTGCGGCGGTGCGCCTGATAGCCGGCCACGACTGCGTCGGCGAAGTTCTGATCCGGGGAGGCGATCAGCCAGGCCAGATCATCGGCCGGGTCGCCTACATGCAGGTCGGTCCAGCCGGTCACCGCCACCACACGGTGGCCTTCGACCAGCAGGTTGTCCTCGTGCAGATCGCCATGGACCACCACGGGGGTGAAGCTCCACAGATCCTTCTCCTCCATGGCGTGCTCCCAACGCCGCAAGAGAAGCGCTGGAATCTTGCCGGTAGAGGCAGCGGCGTCCAGCTCATTGAGCCTGCGCTGCCGGATCCGTTCGGCGGTGTAGCGCGGTAAGTCCGCGTGATCCACCACGGTCTCGGTGAGGTCATGGATGGCCGCAACAGTGCGCCCTAGGTCATCGATGAGCTCGGCGGACTGTTCCGTCAGCTCTGTCATAGGCAGCGAGGCGCCAGGCAGGTGGTTGTACACGAAGACGCGCATCTCCTCCACCCGGGTGGCACCGGCTACCGAGGGCACCCGGAAGGGCAGCTCCGCGCGGATGCCGGTGGAGAAACCACGCAGCACCTGCACCTCGGTCTCCAGCCGCATCGCGGCCTGGGCATGCTGAGGTGCGCGCACGCGCCAGCGGTTGCCCTCGGCGTCGACCACGACGGCAGAGGTGAAGTCGCGGGCATCATCTGCCGCATCAGCTACACCGGTCGGCGAAAGCCCGGGCACAGCACGTGTGGCCAGAGCCGCCAGTTCCATCGAAGTCCATCGCACGCCTCACAGCCTAGATTCCCGTACTGGCCACGCGCTGGTGAAACGCGGGGAGGAGTGGAACTTAACGGGCTGATGAGGGGCGAATATGCCCTGTGGAGAACTGAAAGAGGACTACGACGCCGGGCGTTACCGTAGAGACATGACCGAGAGCCTCACTCCCATCCCGCTGACCGCCGCCCCGGCCGAGGCGGTGCTGGACGGACTTGACGCTGAACAACGTCAGGCTGCGGCAACGCTGACCGGTCCGCTGTGCATTCTGGCCGGCGCAGGTACCGGTAAGACTCGTGCCATCACTCACCGCATTGCCTACGGGGTGCGCACTGGAACCTATGACCCCCACCGGGTGTTGGCGGTGACCTTCACTGCACGTGCTGCAGCCGAGATGCGTTCCAGGCTCACCGGACTGGGCGCACCCGGTGTGCAGGCGCGCACCTTTCACGCTGCAGCACTGCGGCAGCTGCAGTATTTCTGGCCGCTGACCGTGGGCGGGACACTGCCTCAGCTGGTGGATCACAAGGTCAAAATTCTGGGCGAGGCCGCCCGCCGGCTGCGCCTGACCACAGACCGCGCCTCGCTGCGGGACTTCGCCTCCGAGATCGAATGGGCTAAAGTCTCCACCCTGACTCCTGAGGGTTATCTCGCCCGGGCAGCGGGCAGACCCGAACCAGCCGGGGTACAGCACCAGGCCTTCGCCAAGCTGTACCAGGCCTATGAGGACCTCAAGCAGGACCGTCACCTGATGGATTTCGAGGATGTGCTGCTGTTCACGGTGGCAATGCTGGAATCCGATGAGCGGGTAGCCGCCCAAGTCCGTCAGCAGTACCGGCACTTTGTGGTCGATGAGTACCAGGACGTCTCACCCTTGCAGCAGCGGCTGCTGGATCTGTGGCTGGGTGGCCGCGAGGAGCTCTGCGTAGTGGGCGACGCTGCCCAGACCATCTACTCCTTCACCGGAGCAACCCCCGACTACCTGCTGAACTTCCGGCGCCGCTTCCCGCAGGCGGAGGTGGTCAAATTGGTCCGCGACTACCGCTCCACCCCGCAGGTGGTGAAGCTGGCAAATGTGCTCCTGGCTGATCGCAAACCCGGCGGAAGCGCCCCGTGGGCGGAACCGCTGCAGCTGATCTCCCAGCGCCAGGCCGGTCCCACCCCGCAGATCACCCAGCATGCCGACGACGACGCCGAGGCCGCCTGGATCGCGGCACAGATCACCGACCTGTGCGATGCGGGCATGCCGCTATCTGAGATGGCGGTTCTCTACCGCACGAACGGTCAGTCCCAGGCCTTCGAGCAGGCGCTTGCCTCGGCGGGGATCTCCTACCAGCTGCGCGGCTCCGAACGGTTCTTCTCCCGCCGTGAAGTTCGGGAGGCCATGGCGGCACTGCGGACCTCATCCCTGGTCAATGAACAGGAACCGGTCCCGGATTCGGTGCGGGCGGTGCTCTCCTCCCTGGGCTGGTCCCGTGATGCCCCCACCAGCACCGGGGCTGTCCGCGAGCGCTGGGAGTCCCTCGCCGCGCTGGTGGCCCTGGCAGATCAGCTGGCCGCCGAGCGTGAGAACTTCAGTCTGCGGGATTTCCTCGCCGAACTTGATGAGCGCTCTGCCGCCCAGCACGCCCCCACAGTAGAAGGCGTGACCCTGGCTTCGCTGCATTCGGCGAAGGGACTGGAGTGGGATGCGGTGTTTCTCGCCGGACTGTGCGAAGGGCTGATGCCCATCACTTTCGCTAAAGAACAGCAGGAGATCGATGAGGAGCGCCGACTGTTCTACGTGGGCATCACCCGTGCGCGGACCCATCTGTTACTCTCCTCGGCTGCAGCCCGGCATTCAGGGGGCCGGGGTAAGCGCACGCCGTCGCGCTTCCTGATTCCGCTGCGCAAGGAGCTGGGCTTGGAACCGGCTGCCCGGCAGATCGCGCCGTCATCCGGGCGGACCAATCCGAATAACTCCAAGCGCAAACGTGCGGTGAGCTGCCTTGGCTGCGGCGAAGTGCTGGTCAAAGGTGCGGAAGTGGGACGGCGGCGCTGCGCCAACTGTCCGCCGCGCTACGAGGAGGCAGTCTTTGAGCAGTTGCGGCAGTGGCGGCTGGACTATGCGAAGGAACTCGAGGTCCCGGCTTTCATGGTCTTCAGCGATGCCACCCTCGAAGTCATCGCGGAGAAGCTGCCGAGCACTGATGAGGAGCTGCTGGAGATTCCCGGCATCGGGGAAAAGAAGCTGCAGGTCCACGGTCAGCGACTCAAGGACGCCCTGAGCGAGCTGGGTGAGAGCTCATCAGTCTCCAGCCGATAGAGGCTGACCTCGCGCTGTTGGCCGGACAAAACTGGTTCGGGCTAACTCTGCGCCTGACCGTCAGCCCAGCTGACCCCGGCCAGGAACGCATCAGCTTCTTGGGTGCGCGGATAGCGGGCCACCAGATTCTTGAACCGAGCGTTATGACTGGGCTCAATCAGGTGGGCCAGCTCGTGCACCAACACCGCGTCGACCACCCAGCCCGGCATATGGCGCAGCCGTGCCGACAGCCTGATCTCTCCGGTTGTGGAGGTAGTGGAGCCCCAGCGTCGCTGCTGTCGAGCTGACCAGGTCACCGAGGCGGGCTTGGGAGCCCCCTCAAGATAGCGAACTGACAGTTCAGCAGCCCGCTGTTCAAGGGCCTCGTCGCTGCGCCCGGAGGAAGAGGCACGAGCAGCTAAGCGCTTCTGGAATGCACGGGCGTGCTTCTCCACCTCACGCTGTGAGAGCCGCATCGGGACTCGCAGCCGCAGCTTTCCTGCTACCTGCTCTGCCGTCACCGTCCGGGTGCGCCGGGCAGAACGAATCACCAGCACTTCGGCGCCGTCGATCATGATGCGCTGCTCATCAGTTCCTGCTCTCACACCATCAGCCTAGGGCCTCTCCGACCAACACCGCAGGCCAGTCGGGAGCCTGTGGATAACCTCTGCAGGATTGGTCGCGAGAGAGAAGAATGACTGCCACCGGCAATGCACCAAGAATCTGGCGTCTGGGAACGTCGGAGCCAGGACTGTGAGCGAGGTAGACCGTCATGACAGCACCCACCAATGCTGCACCAGGGCCCCGGGCTGAGGACGTTCACCGGGCACGACGGCGGCTGAGCACAGTCTTGGTGGAAGGGCTGGAGCCATTGGGGTTGGCGGTGGCAGAGCAGCTCACCACTTTGGGTCTGGGAACATTGCTGCTGCGAGATGAGACCCCGGTCGGCAGCTCCGATGTCCCGGCAGAACCGATCGGCCCGGGCCGCCGTCGTCACGCAGCACGGTACAGAGAGACAGATCAGGGCAGGCCACGGCTGAACGCGGCGCTGCGTATGCTCGCACCGGCCCGTCCCGACGCTGATACCACCCTGGTCCTTGACGCTCCGGAGGGCGCCCCAGTCCTGGGTGCTGACCTGTGCGTCCTCACCGGGACGCGTGCCAGCTCTGCTGAGTACTTGAGTAGCACCGTCAATGATGGCCTGCCGGTGCTGCCGGTGAGTGTCAGTGCCGGATGGCTGCGCATCGGGCCGCTGCTGGGCAACACCCTGGAATGGACCGTCCACCCGGCAGCAGCACCAGATGATGAACAGGTTGCCGCAAAGGGCTGCTGCCCGGAGTGTCTGCAGCACCACGGAGTGGTGGTCGCGCACCGGGAATCCGCGTCTGCAGCAGTGAGTGCGCAGCTCATCGCCCTGACAGCATCTGCGGTGGCCCACCAGGTGCAGATTCTGATTGACGGCGCATGCGCTCCCGCGGTGGAATCCGGTGTGCTGCTGACTGATGCGTACTCGGGCACCAGTCAGCTGATGAATCTCAGCGCCCACCCAGAGTGTTCCTGTCTGCTGACACGCCGGACCCCCGCGGAGTCTCCGGGTCGCCGTCGTGCCTGGAAGTCTTCGAGTCCCTGAGCATCACTGGGCAAACGGTTCTTCTCCCAGCGGCGAACGGGGGCGTACTGACCAGACAGCACCCAGTTCGCGGCGCTAGTCTGAAACTTCGACATCCGTGCATCATCACAAGCGCAGGAGCCCAGATATGAGCCACAATTCCGGTGACACCGGCGGCGAGGACCGCGGACAGGGACCAGACGAAGAATTCCTCCGGAAGCTCTTCGGCGAGGCCTTCGGGGAGAAATCTGACCAGGACAAGGAAGAGGATCCGAAACCGGATAGCGGTCCCTCCATCGGGTTCACCGGTACGCCCGGTTCAGGCTCCAGCTCGGACAAGGCGGATCAGGGCGGATTCCCCGGCATCCCGGGATTCGACCCCTCGCAGCTGCCTTTCGCCGCTGATCCGGCGATGATGCAGCAGATTATGGGCCAGGTCCAGGCGATGTTCTCGGCCATGCAGAACCAGGAGGACGGCGAGACCGTCAACTGGGACATTGTCGAGAGCGCAGCCCTGGCGGTCATCAGCGAAGATGACCCCGCAGTGAGCCCGGCCGAGGCCAAGCAGATCGACGATGCCCTGCGGCTCGCTGAAATGTGGCTCAACGAGGCCACCAGTTTTGAGGCGCTGGGACAGATCGGACAGGGACTGACCCGCCGCCAATGGATCCAGCAGACCTTCGAATCCTGGAAGGTGCTCACTGAGCCGGTGGCGGAGGCCGTGGGGCGGGCGCTGGGTTCAGTGGTGCGCCAGCAGCTCAACGATGACGGCGCAGGCCTGCCCGAAGAGCTGAAGTCCATGCTGCCTCCGGGAGCCGCTGAGCAGGTGGCCGGGACCATGGAGCGCATGGGTGGTGTCGCCTTCGGCGCTCAGGTCGGTCAGGCCATCGGTGAGCTGGCCCGAGAAGTACATTCTGGCTCCGATATTGGCCTGCCCATGGCCGGACAGAGCATGGGGCTGCTCCCGGCGAATATCCGCGACTTCGGCTCCGGCCTGCAGGTCGAGCACGAGGAGATTCTGCTCTATCTGGCACTGCGGGAAGCTGCCCGAATCAGGCTGTTCGCCCGCGCTCCATGGCTTGAGGATGATCTGTTCAACGCCGTGGCGCAGTATGCCGCCGGAATCCACATCAATATGGAGCGCATTGAGGAAGCCGCCCAGTCCATGGACCCCAGCGATCCAGCCGCCATGGAAGCAGTCTTTGGCGATGGGCTCTTCCGTCAGGACCGCACCCCCATGCAGGAGGCTGCGCTGCGCAGGATCGAGACCACCCTGGCGCTGGTAGAGGGCTGGGTGGACGACGTCGTGGCCCAGGCAGGCGCTCATCTTCCTTCTATTGAGAAGCTGCGCGAAACCACGAACCGTCGTCGGGCCACCGGCGGCCCTGCCGAGGACGCCTTCGCTGCCTTGGTGGGACTTGAGCTGCGGCCACGCAGGCTGCGCGACGCCGCAGCCCTGTGGGCTCATCTGCGCGAGACCGCAGGCATCGAAGGCCGGGACGATGTCTGGGCTCACCCCGATGTTCAGCCCGAAGAGCAGGACCTCGACGATCCGTCAGGTTTCTTCAGTCGCCGTGAGGAGCGCGAAGCGCAGTCGGCTTCCATGGATGAAGAGCTGCGCAAACTGCTCGACGGTGATTACGAAAGCGGCACGGACACTGACGGGCCCCAGGACGGACCCGGCGGGGAGAGCCGATGACTCTGCGGCGCACTGTTGGCGCCGTTTCAGGTGCCGGCGCACTCATCCTGGGCATGCTGGCGCTGACTCTGCCCAGTCCCTACCTTTTGGAATCTCCCGGCCCCATCTTCAACACCATCGGTGAAGACAATGGCTCGCCGGTGACCACAGTCCACGGCGCCCAGACATATGAGACGGAGGGTTCTCTGGCGCTGACCACCGTGTTTGTCAGCGGGGCCCCCACCTCTACGGTGCGGGTTCCCGATGCAGTACGCGGCTGGTTCGACCCTGGCATCGACATCACCCCGCATGAGCTGGTCTACCCCTCCGGCACTACGGCTGAAGAGGTTCGACAGCACAACACGCAGGCGATGGCCTCCTCCCAGGAGCTGGCCCTTGCCGCGGCCCTGGACCATTTGGAGATGGACTTCGAGGTCGAGCTCTCAGTGATGGATTTCACCGAACAGGCCGTGGAAGCTGGCACCCCGGAGATACTGACCCCTGGCGACCAAGTGATCGCAGCCGCTGGTGAGCGTGTCACCGGTCTGGAAGGTCTGCGCTCTGCGGTCAACGCCGCCGCGGGAGAGTCGATAGAATTAACTGTGGTCCGTGACGGAGAACACGTTGAGGTCGAGGTGCCCACCTATCAGGAGGCCGACGGCGAGTACTACGTCGGGATTCTGCTGGCCAGCGAGTTCGAGTTCCCGGTGGAGGCCGATATTCGACTTGAGGGCGTGGGCGGTCCCTCTGCGGGCCTGATGTTCACCTTGGGGCTGATTGATTCGATGACAGAGGACTCGCTGACCGGAGGTGAGAACTGGGCCGGAACCGGCACAGTTGATCCGGATGGAACAGTGGGCCCTATCGGAGGAATCGCTCAGAAGGTGATTGGCGCGCGCGACGGCGGAGCTGAACAGTTCTTGGCTCCGCGGGACAACTGTGATGAGCTTGAGGGCAGGCTTCCTGAGGGGCTCGCGGTCTACGGCGTGGAGAACGTCGATCAGGCCGTGGAGATCGTGGAAGCCGTGCGCGATGGCAACGATGACGTACTGGCCGAGCTTGAAAGCTGCGGCCGGTAGACGGTTCGCGAAGCGGACATCGCGTGAAGCGGACAACAGCACCATACATAGACGTTTGAGGCACTAGGCACTTTGAGGAAAGCAGAGGACATACGTTGACTCAGGGATTCGGCGGGACGAACCCCTTCTCCGGAGGCATCTTCGGCCAAGGAGGATCCGGCTCTGGGCCGGGTAACGGCTCAGGCGGCTCCGGCCGCGAGTCGGAATCAAGCAGCTCAGGGCCACGGCGGCCCTCAGCGCTGCTGATCACCATTGTCATCCTGGCGGTATTAGCGGGGCTTTTTGTGGCCTTCGCTGGTTTCTACGCTGAGATTCTGTGGTTCAACCAGCTCGGCTTTACCGAGGTGTTCTGGACTGAGCGCCTGACCAGAGCGGCGGTCTTCGCCGCAGCTTTCCTGGTGATGGGACTGCTGGTGTGGGTCAGCCTATTTCTGGCATTCCGCACTCGCCCGCAGAGCATTAACGACCAGCTCAACGAGTCCGTGGCACGGTATCAGCGTTCGCTGACCTCGATGCGTCGGCTGCTGATTTTTGGCCTGCCGGTGCTGATGGGACTCTTCGCCGGCACTGCGGCCCAGGCCAACTGGGACGGTGTGCTGCTGTTCTTCAACCAGGAGCCCTTCGGCCGGACTGACCCGCAATTCGGCCTGGACTTTGCCTTCTATGTCTTTACCCTGCCGTTCTTGAACTTCGTGATCGGCTTCCTGATTTCAGCGGTGCTGGTCTCGGGTATCGCCGGTCTGCTGTGCCACTACCTGTTTGGCTCCATCCGGATCGAGTCCAGCGGCTCATTCGTGGTGGAGAAGGCCGCCCGGTGGCACGTCGCCGTTGCCGGTGCCGTCTTCCTGCTGCTGCAGGGCGGAAACTGGTGGCTCAACCGCTACGCCACACTTCAGGACCAGAGCGGCAACTGGGCCGGTGCCATGTACACCGACGTTAACGCGGTCATCCCCGCCCAGACCATTCTCGCCGTGGCTGCGGTGCTGGTCGCCGTCGTCTTCCTCGTTACTGCCATCACCGCTCGTTGGCGGTTCTCCATTATCGGTGCGGCGATGCTGGTGGTCACCGCGATCATCGGCGGCGGCATCTACCCGTTTCTGGTGCAGGAATACCAGGTCCGGCCCTCTGAGCGGACTCTGGAAACGCCCTTCATTGAGCGCAACATGGAGCTCACTCGCTACGCCTATGGCCTTGAGGGAATTGAGCAGCAGGACTACTCCGCTGCCATGGTGCCTGAAGAGGGCGCGCTGGCCAATGACGCAGCCAATACTGAGAACATCCGTCTGCTGGACCCCAATCTGGTGTCTGCCGCTTTTGGCCAATTCCAGCAGTTCCGTCAGTACTACTCCTTCCCTGACACGCTGAGCTTTGACCGCTATGAGATTGAGGGCGAGCGCCATGACACCGTTATCGCCGCCCGCGAGGTCAATGTCCCCCAGGATGCCTCCTGGGTGAACCAGCACCTGATCTACACTCACGGCTACGGTCTGGTGGCAGCTAATGCCAACACCGTCACCCAGGAAGGGCGCCCGGACTTCACCCTGCAGGGTATCCCCACCCACGGTGCGCTGGCCAGCGATCAGGACTACGAGCCGCGCATCTACTTCGGCGAGAACTCCCCGCTGTACTCGATCGTGGGCGCCCCGGAGGGCGCAGCGCCGATGGAGCTGGACCGTCCCGCGGCGCAGGACTCCCAGGAGGAGACCCAGTACACCTTCACCGGCGACGGCGGACCCTCGGTGGGCAATCTGTTTAACCGGTTGGTCTACGCGCTGCGCTTCCAGTCCCCGGAGATCTTCCTCTCCGGTGATATCAACGAGGAATCGCAGATCCTCTACGACCGTCAGCCCCGTGAGCGTGTGCAGAAGGTCGCCCCGTTCTTGGAGATCGACCAGAACGCCTACCCGGCGATCATCGATGGTCGCGTGAAGTGGATCCTTGAGGGCTACACCACCTCCAACAGCTTCCCGTACTCCGCTCAGCAGCAGCTGGAATCAGCTACTACTGATGCCCTGACTCAGGGTGCACCTGCGCTGACTGGTCAGGTCAACTACATCCGCAACTCGGTGAAAGCCACTGTGGATGCTTATGACGGTTCCGTGGAGCTCTACGCCTGGGATGATGAGGACCCGATCCTCAAGTCGTGGGAGAACGTGTTCCCGAACTCGCTGCAGTCCTATTCGGAGATGAGTGCGGAACTGCTGGAGCATGTGCGTTATCCCGAGGATATGTTCCGCGTCCAGCGTGAACTGCTCTCGCGGTACCACGTGACGGACCCCGGCACCTTCTACGAAGGCAATGACGCGTGGAGTGTCCCGGATGATCCGACCCGTGACAGCGATGAGCCCCAGCCGCCGTATTACATGACCCTGCAGATGCCGGGGCAGGATGATTCCAGCTTCTCGCTGACGTCTACTTATATCCCTGCAGTGGCCGCAGGGGGTCAGCAGCGCAACGTGCTCTACGGCTTCCTTGCCGCTTCCGGTGATGCCGGTACCGGTGAGGACGGCGTCAAGCACGAGGACTACGGGCAGCTGCGGCTGCTGGAGCTTCCGCGTGACACCGCCATCCCAGGGCCGGGGCAGACCCAGGCAAACTTCGACTCGAACAACCTGGTCTCCCAGCAGCTGAACCTGCTGCGCCAGGGTGCCTCCGAGGTCATCAACGGCAATATGATCACCCTGCCGGCCGGTGAGGGCATCCTGTATGTCCAGCCCGTCTACGTGCAGTCCACCGCCACTGACGCTGCCTACCCGGCACTGCGTCACGTGCTGGTGGCCTTCGGCGAGGAAGTCGGCTTCGGCGACACCCTCGATGAGGCGCTCGACGATGCCTTCGGCGGTGATTCCGGTGCACGTGTGGCAGAAGGTGCCGGCGTGGATGCTGATGCCGTGGAGGAAGAGATCGACGGCGGGGGTGAGGGCGCCACTGAAGAGGAGCCCACCACCCCGGCTGATGAGGAAGCCACCACTGAAGGTGACGAGGACGACTCAACGGAGCCCACACCGGGTGCTGGCAGCGGCGACGTGGCCGAGGTGCGGGAGCAGATCCTCGACGCTTGGCAGGACTCCCAGGAGGCCTTTGAGGCCGGTGACTGGGCATCCTACGGTGAGGCACAGGATCGCTTGGCCCAGGCCATTGCGGATCTTGAGGCACTCGAGAGCGAGTAGTCGCGCTAGATAAGCGCTGAAGCAGTGGGCCCCGGCGGGATAATCCTGCCGGGGCCTGCTGCTTTTCTGCCGTCTATAGACCTGCGGCGGGCACCCGGTGCTGGGTCGATTTTGTATCCCGTTCACCTGCATGTAAGATAAACAAGTTCCCAAAACGGGAAGCCCAACGCGCGGTGGAGCAGTTCGGTAGCTCGCCGGGCTCATAACCCGGAGGTCCCAGGTTCAAATCCTGGCCGCGCAACAAGCGAGAAGCCCCTGGCCCAATGGCCGGGGGCTTTCTGTTTGTCTGCTGCAGCAGGCGCTGGCTGC
>NZ_HG005166.1:309602-318421 GCF_000455245.1 Nesterenkonia massiliensis
CTGCTCAACGCCATCGGGGTCCACGGTACGGGCCAGCTTCAGCGCGATGTCCTCGCCGCCGTGCTGAAGCGCCAGCACCTCACCCACCCGGTAGAGCTGCTGCAGGTACCAGTGCTGGAGCAGAATGTTCTCCGCACTATTACCTGGGTGCGCCAGATTCGTCGGATTATAGGCGAAGAGCCCCTCCTGCTGACCGAACAACTCTGGATGATCCTCGCTGAGCTGCGCATAGTGCCACAGCAGCTGGTAGCGCTGGGCCTGCGACACCTCGCCCGATCGGAACTCCGCGAAGCTCATCTGCGCCAGCTCGTCCATGCTGTGCTCTGTAGGCGATGCCGTGGGTTCAGGCGCTGCGCTTGCAGCATCTGCGGCCAGCGCCGCTGGAACATTCTGCCCTGTCCCGGTGTGTGGACCAGCGTCAGCGTCCTGCGGCGAGCAGGCAATCAGCGATAAGCCAAGCACAGACATGACGACGACACCGCGGACACCCTGCCTCAGTGGACCGCTCTCATGGGGTGCTGCAGGACGCCAGGCGGAGTTCTTCTTAGGCAGCACAGCAGTCACTGCTCGTTGAGGGTGTAGTACTCACGGGCTACTTCAAAGCCGCCGCCTGTGCGGGTGGACCAGCACTCAAAGTGGGTGGATTCAGCGACGCAGGCGAAGTCACCTGAGCTCGCGGCTTGACCATAGTTCAGGGAGACCGGCTGCTGGCTCACGTTCGAGGCGCACGCAGTCTCCACGGCGCCGTCGTCGCTGACGGTGAAGGTCACCCCGTTCTCGCAGTTCTCCGGAGCATCGAATTCGTACTCCAGGATGGTGCAGCTGAAGGACTCTCCCTGCACAGCACAGTGGATATTGCCGCTGGGAGCCGAGAAACCATCCAAGGGCAGTGCACCGGATGGAGCCGGGCGAGCCGCGTCGTCATCTGAGGTTTCGTCGTCCTCAGTGGGACTTTCGGTGGGGCTTTCTGTGGGGGTGGGCGTGGGAGAGTCCGCGACGTCGTCCGTGGGTTCAGCGGTCGCTTCGGGTGTGCCCTCGGTGGGGGAGGGACTGGGCTGTTCCTCCACGATGCCCTGATCAGTTTCTTCGGCGTCGTCGCCGGTGAATATTGTGAACAGGCCGAGGACCGCGGCAATCACACCAACGACCAGTAGCAGAAGCAAAAAGATCAAGACACCGGCGCCTCCTCGGCGACGGCGTGGCGGCTCGTCTTCTACATATTCCGGGGCCGCTGCCGGATAACCAGTGTAGGCCGGGCCCGGGTAACCGGCGGGCTGGTGCTGGTGGTAGCCACCAGCTCCTGCAGTGTGTCCATGGGGCTGCTGATAGCCGTGCGGCTGCTGATAGCCCGCGGGCTGATCCTGATAACCGGTGTGGTCATCGTCATCGGGATAGTAGTTGGCTTCGCGCTGGGCTCCGAACTCTTGGGTCCCGAACTCCTGGGCCCCAGAGTCTTGGGCTGGAATTGCCTGGGTCGGAAACGCCTGAGTGGGCTGGTCCGTGGCAGCACCCTGTGAGGGAAGAATCTGGGTGAAGTCCTGGGTCTGCTGGTGTCTGCGGGCGATCGCGGCGTCAATGGCGGGATCGCCCAGTCCGCCCAGCCACTGAAGCAGTTCCGGGTAGGTATTGGGGTTCTGGGCGATCTGCGGCCGCAGCTCGGGCCTGCTCCGGGCCAGCTCGTAGAGTTCAGCCTGCGAAGTGCGCGGATCGGCAGCTCTTAAGGCGTCGTGTCCCTGCTGTCCCTGGCTCATAGTGTCCCCTGACGTGCTTCAACTTCGCTGCCGGCAGTTGCCGCAGCTCACCACATCATGCCAAAACTACGGCGCACTCTGCAGAAGAAGCGCTGGCACAGGCTGCACCGACTGCTTCGCTTCGGCGCTAGCTGGGCCAGGTGGCAGCCTCTTAGGAGGTCGCCAATCCCACGAAGTACTGATGCAACCGGTAGTCGCTGGTGAGCTCGGGGTGGAAACTGGCGGCCAGCAATCGTCCTTGACGGACTGCCACCGGATGCCCTTGCGCTTCAGCAAGAACCTCCACATCAGCGCTGCGGATCTCCTCGATCACCGGGGCTCGGATGAATACCGCCTCCAGCGGCCGGTCCGGTTCACCGATTCCCTGTACCGGCAGCTCGGTGGTGAAGGAATTCAGTTGCGAGCCGTAAGCATTGCGCCGTACGACGACGTCGAGCCCCCGGATCCGCTCGAATCCCTCCAGCGCCTGGGCATCGGCGACGCTCTCGGCGAGCAGGATCAGCCCAGCACAGGTGCCGAAGACCGCCAATCCTGCTTCGCGGTGTTCTCGCACCGCCTCGAACATCTTCACCGGGGCGGCGATTCTGGCCATCGCGGTGGATTCGCCGCCGGGAACCACTAAGCCGTCGAGTCCATCAAGTTCCGCCGGACGGCGTACGATCCGCACTGCAGCGCCAGAGGCCTGCAGGGCTGCGGCGTGCTCGGCCACAGCACCCTGCAGAGCCAGGACACCGATCAGTGGCCCGGCACTGACGTCCTCAACGGTCACCAGCCGCGCTCAGCCAGGCGGTGCGGGGCTGGGACATCAGCCACATTGATTCCCACCATGGCTTCGCCCAGGCCCTTAGAGGCCTCAGCAATCACCGCTGGGTCGTCATAGTAGGTGGTGGCCTTGACGATGGCCGCCGCGCGCGCAGCGGGGTTGCCGGACTTGAAGATGCCTGAACCGACGAAGACGCCGTCGGCGCCCATCTGCATCATCATGGCGGCATCAGCAGGTGTGGCCACACCGCCGGCAACAAAGAGCACCACTGGAAGCCGGCCCTCAGTGGCAATCTGCTTGACCAGATCGTAGGGTGCCTGGAGTTCTTTGGCCGCCACGTAGAGCTCATCCTCGGCAAGAGAGGTCAGCTGGGCGATCTCTGCGTTGATGGTCCGGATGTGCTTCATCGCTTCGGAGACGTCCCCGGTGCCGGCCTCGCCCTTGGAGCGGATCATCGATGCGCCCTCGGTGATGCGGCGCAGCGCTTCGCCCAGGTTGGTCGCACCGCAGACAAACGGCACCTTGAACTTGGACTTATCGATGTGGTGGATGTAGTCCGCGGGGGAGAGGACCTCGGACTCATCGATGTAGTCCACCTTCAGGTGCTCGAGCACCTGGGCTTCCACAAAGTGCCCGATGCGGGCTTTGGCCATGACCGGGATGGAGACGGCGTCGATAATGCCGGAGATCAGATCCGGGTCGCTCATCCGGGCCACGCCTCCGGTGGCACGAATATCTGCCGGGACTCGCTCAAGGGCCATCACCGCGACGGCGCCGGCTTCTTCTGCGATCTTCGCCTGCTCGGGGGTGACCACATCCATGATCACACCGCCTTTGAGCATCTGGGCCAGTCCGGTATTGACTGCGGTGGCTCCGGTGGCGGGGGTGCCGTTGACGGTCTCGGTCACAGGGGTATCTCCTTAGGACACATGCAAATGGAGGGCAAGCCTTTCGGCTCGCCCTCCATTAGATCAGAGTTCACCTTCCGTTCACCAGGCAGTGGACGGTGGCGCGACTCATGGGGTCATGCTTTGTCTGATTCAGTCTCCAGGGAGGCGAAATCAGATTCGGTCACACCGGTTCCGGACTCATTACCGGTGCCGATGGCAGCCGGTGTGGATCCGCCGGACTTCAAGGCAGCCAGACGAGCTTCGATCTCAGCCTGCTCGCCGAGGTCCTCGAGCTGTTCGAACTGCGCGTCCAGTGAGGAGGCCGCCAGCTCGTTCTGTCCGCGCACCCGGGCTTCTTCGCGGCGGATCTTCTCTTCGAAGCGTCCCACTTCGGAGGTGGGGTCCATGATGTCGATGGCCTTGACGGCGTCGTGCACCTGGGACTGTGCGTGGGCGGCCTTGGAACGGGCTACCAGCTCATCGCGCTTGGAGATCAGCTGCTGGCGCTTGGTCTTCATCTGCTCCAGGCCGGTGCGCAGACGCTCCACGATCTCGCGCTGGGACTGGATAGTTGGCTCAGCGCCCTTGGCTGAACTTTCAGCGTCGATCTGACGCTGGATGGCCACCTTTGCGAGGTTGTCGAACTTTGCGGCGTTTTCCTGATTGCCCTCAGTGCGGAATTCGTCGGCCTTGCGGGAGGCGGCCAGCGCCTTCTGGCCCCAGGAGCGCGCAGTCTCCAGGTCTTCCTTGTAATCGTCTTCCATCATGCGCAGGTTGCCGATGGTCTGGGCGACGGCCTCTTCAGCCTCACGGATGTTGTTGGTGAAATCGCGCACCATCTGATCCAGCATCTTCTCGGGATCCTCAGCACGATCGAGCATCGCGTTGACGTTGGCGCGGATCAGCTGGGACATCCGACCGAAAATGGACTGTTTGCTCACGGTGATCACCTTTCCTTGGGGACCTTGGCTCAGATCACATTGTCGATACTAGCGGCCACAGCCGGGACAGCATCAGCCTTCAGGCGGAGATTTCTCTCCACCTGAAGGTGCTGATCAGAACATCCGCCGACGACGGCGACCGCCCCGGCTGGTCATCCGTGCCATCCGCATTCCGGTTCTCAGAGCGCGGTTGATCTCGTTCTGGCCACCCATGGCACTTCCGCCGTAGCCAGTTCCACCGAAGCCGGTGCCGCCTCCGGTGCCGAAACCGCCGAATCCGCCCCCTGTGCCGTAGCCGTAACCGCTTCCGAGGCTGGTCCGCCCGAAGGGACTACCACCCATGTTCTGCATATTATTGGTGGCCGCTTCCTGCTGGGCGATCTGGGCCGCCTGGACGGCCAATGCCTTAGCGCGCTGGGCCAGTTCCACAGCGCGTGAAGGCTGGGACTCACCGATGGATTCGGCTTCGGTGAGGCAGCGTTCGGCTTCAGCCATTCGAGTGCGGGCAGTGGAGGAAACCCCGTAACGGCGCGAGCGCAGGAAATCCAGCGAGGACTGGACCTGGCTGCGGGCAGTCAGCAGTTCGTTCTGCAGCATGTCCCGGGCACGGCGATCCTGGGCCTGCCGGTCGCGTACGGAGTTCAGCGGCTCATCGAGTTCACGGTGGGCCAGCTCCAGGCCGTGGAGGAGCTCAAGGGGGTTGATGCGGCGCCCGGAGTCCAGAGCCCGCTGGGTGCGTTCGACGGCGGACTCGGCAGCGGCAATGGGTCCTGCCAGTTCTGGGGCCTGCCCGGCCTGGTAGGTGGCCTTAGCCTGGGCGATATCCTGGGTGGTCTGGGCGATGCCGATATCCAGGTTCCGTCCTGCTTTGCGCAGATGGTCCTCTGTCTGTTCCATGGAATCCAGCAGCGCGTTGGCGTCTGCGGCAGCCTGTTCCCCGGAGTGAAGTGCCAACACGGCCTCGGCGGTATCTGCCCGGGCGATGCAGTCAGCTGCTGCGCTCACAGCCTGCTCAGCTGCTGTCAAGGCTTGACCAGCTTGGTCCAGGTTGTCGCGGTACTGGTCCAGGACGTCGTCGTCATAGCTGATTGCCAGGTTCTGCAGAGTAGCGTGTGCCTGCTTATGACGTGGCTTCAGCTCCGCCAGATGAGCGCGCAACTGCTGCAGGACTGGCTCGGGATTGCGCTCTAGGTTGCGCAGACCCTCGAATTCCTGCTGGTGGGACTGCAGGGTCTGGTTGACTTTCTCGCAGCTGTGGATGATCCGCTTATAGAACTCGCGTGCCTCGGCCTCACCTTCGGGGTGGGACTGATCCACCTGTTGCTGCAGACGGAATGACTCGCGTAGGTGGCTTTTGGCCTCGTCGATGTCCTTCTGGAAGGGCTTGACCTGATCGTCTCCATAGGAGGCGGAGGCAAAGAGCAGCTCCTGTTCGCTGGAGGCAACGGCATTATCGGCAGCGACAAGCATCTCACCGGCCTGCAGTCGCAGCTCGTCGGTTGACTTGGCATCCAGTGGGTCTGGCGGGGCCTGGTTCTGCGGCAGCTGGTCCTGCTGGGGGGCACTGTAGAGGCGCTTCTGCTGCTTATTTCCGTTTGAAAGCCATACCGCTCCCACCCCGAGCAGTGCAAGAATTCCAGCACCGATAATGAGGGCGCCGATCAGCGCGCCGCTCACGACACGGGTTCCGTCATAGTTTCTGGCACCATTCTTAGGAGTCTATTAGGTAGGTATGGCATCGTCTATGGACGTGAGAGTCAGCTTCATTCCTTCGATGTAGGAGCACCGCGCATCATGTCACAGGATCCCCAGGGCCCCGCCGAGAACCCACGGCCTTCACAGGATCAGTACCCGGAACACCCGAGCCCGCACCCGGGTCCGTCCCCGGATGATCCACGTCCTGAACCTCAGCAGCATGAATCCGCCGAAAGCGGTGAGGGCACCCAGTCAGCCGAGCCATCAGCTCACCCGGAGCCTGGGCCGGTGACTCCGGGGTGGGGTGCCGCAGCAGGCCCCCGGGCCCAGGATCAGCCCGAGCGTTTTGTGCACCCCTATGGACACAACCAGCCTGCACAGGGACCGTACGGTCAGAACCCGTACGGTCAGGGCCAGTCTGCACAGCCCCAATACGGCCAGAACCAGCAGCGCCGCGCCCATCACCCGCAGTTCGAACAGCACGAAGGGCACCAGCACTCCCACCCCTACACTGCACAGCAGGCAGACCAGGGAGAATCCTCGGTCTCCAGCACCCACCAGGACGCATACGTTTACGGCCAGGGGCACAACCCCTGGACTAACCCGGCCGAGCAGCAGCGCGAGCCAAGGCGGGGGATGGGCGCAGGCGGCGTCGTCGCTATTGCGCTGGTGGCCAGTCTGCTCGGCGGCGGCGTCGGTGCGGCAGGCTATTCAGCGCTGAGCCAGGATGCTGAGTCCACCCGAGAGATCAGCCAGGGCCCGGCGGGGATTGAGATCAATACCCCCGAATCCGCCACCGCGGTGACGGCTGCCGCAGCCAAAGCGTCTCCGTCTGTGGTGACTCTGGGAGTCACCGACGGTGGTAGCAGTCAGGGATCTGGATCCGGCATCATCCTCGATGACGAAGGCCACGTGCTGACCAATACCCATGTGGTGACTCTGGGTGGCACCGTGTCAGATGCCACCATCCAGGTGCGCCTGGATGACGGCCGAGTGACCACCGCAGAAATCGTCGGAACTGACCCGCTCAGCGACCTCGCCGTCATCCGCCTCGCCGATACCGAGAACCTCACCCCCGCGGAGATCGGCAGTTCCGGTGAGCTCAACGTGGGTGATCAAGCCGTGGCCATCGGTGCTCCGCTGGGGCTCTCCGGTACCGTCACCGACGGCATCATCTCCACGCTGGACCGCACGATCCAGGTCGCATCTGCCGCAGTGGAGGACGAAGGCGGGGACGTTCCGCAGCAGGAGCCCGAAGAGGGCGAGGAAGAAGGACCGGGAGAGGGCTTTGAGTTCTACTTCCCGAACCAGCCGCAGTCGCCAACCCAGGGTGCGATCTACCTCAACGTCATCCAGACCGACGCCGCCATCAACCAGGGCAACTCCGGCGGCGCGCTGGTTGACGCTGAAGGACGGATCATCGGGGTCAACGTGGCGATCGCCTCCACAGGTGGTGGCGGGGGCCCCTTCGCCAGCGAACAGGCCGGAAGCATCGGCGTGGGCTTCGCGATCCCCATTGACTACGCCCAGCGCATCGCCCAAGAGCTCATTGACAACGGAGAAGCCAGCCATGGGCTGCTGGGCGTCAGCGTGGCACCGGCCTCGCCCGACGCTGAAGTCAACCGGCGCATTCTCGCCCAGGACGGTCCCGTCAGCGCCGGCGGCTTCACCTCCGGCGCCCTGGTGAGCGAAGTGAGCCCCGAGTCCCCGGCCGGTGAGGCGGGACTGGAGGTCGGCGATGTCATCACCCATGTGGAGGGACGTCACGTGGAGGACGCCACCGCGCTGACTGCCACCGTGCGTGAATACGCCGCAGGGGAGAGCATTTCTTTGACCGTGCAGCGCGACGGTGAAGAAATCACCGTAGACGTCACCCTCAGCCGACTGTGAGCGGCACATTGTCTGATGCAGCAGGTGCTGGAACCCCCAGCGGTCCCTCCGGAGGTGCGCTGACCGGTTTGGTGCAGCCCCAGCAGCTGGTCCATCAGCTGGGGCTGCGTCGGGCGCTGGCCTTCGCCGCACATCCCGACGATGTGGACTTCGGGGCCTCCGCCACCATCGCCGCGCTGACCGCCGACGGCGTGGAGGTCATCCTGTGCCTGCTGACCTCCGGGGATGCCGGAGGATTCGACCCCTCCCGCAGCCCGCAGGAGACTGCCCGGCTCCGGGCGCAGGAGCAGCAGGAAGCTGCCGCCGTCGTCGGAATCAACGAGGTCATCCTGCTGGATGAGCGCGATGGTTTTGTGGAGCCCAACTATGAGCTGATCGGCAAGATCGTGAGAGTGATGCGTCAGGTGCGCCCGGATGCGGTGTTCTCACTGCACCCGGAGCGGGCCTGGGACCGGCTGCAAAAGGCCCATCCAGACCATCTAGCCTGCGGAGAAGCTGTGGTCCGTGCGGCCTACCCTGCGGTGGAGAACCCCTTCGCCTACCCTGAGCTGCAGGAAGCCGGTTTGGAGGCCTTCAAGATTAAACACCTGCTGCTCTATGGGGCACCGGCGCAGCATGCTCAGCTGAGAGTAGATGTCAGCGGGTACCAGGAGCAGAAGATCCAGGCCCTGGGACGGCACTTCAGCCAGCATCGCGACGCTCAGCGGATGGTGGAGTTCGTCAACGCACAAATGCGCAGCACCCACGGTGGCGAGGGCTTCGCCGAGGACTTCCACCATGTAGTGGTGAACTCCCCGGACACCATCTCAGGGTTCTGAGCTGGTCCCGCGGGCGGGGAAACCCCGCCACGCTCTCGCTCGGCTCACGCCGAGCTTCACGCCTAAAGCTA
>NZ_HG005166.1:318447-320168 GCF_000455245.1 Nesterenkonia massiliensis
CCCGCGGGCGGGGAAACCCCGCCACGCTCTCGCTCGGCTCACGCCGAGCTTCACGCCTAAAGCTAGTCCCGCGGGCGGGGAAACCCCGCCACGGCCGTGACGTGGCCCGCACCTCCGCGCGGCGGATGCACGGGTCCCTGACGTCACGGCTCCACTCGGCGGGCTCACGCCGAGCTTCACGCCTAAAGCTGGTCCCGCGGGCGGGGAGGAAGTCTCGGGTGGGTTGAGTGGTCGCTTCGTCCGTTATAACCCAAGCGGCGAAATTCCGTCTGATAACGGACAGAGTGACCACTCACCGGGGAGTCTCGTGGGCGGTGTGCCGCGCTCACGGGGCCGCCGCGATTCAGGCGGGCTCTACCAGGATGCCGTCCTCATCGGCCCAGAGCTGTTTTCCTGGCACAAACTGCACCCCGCCGAACTCCACCGGGACATCCACTTCTCCGCGACCGTCCTTTGCGGATTTTCGCGGGTTGCTGCCCAGAGCTTTGACCCCCAGCGGCAGCTTGGCCAGCTCCACTCGGTCTCGCACCGCCCCATTGATGACCACCCCAGCCCAGCCGTTCTCCACGGCAGCAGCGGCAATCAGATCACCCATCAGGGCTGAGTCCAGGGAGCCCTCGCCATCAACGACCAGTACAGCGCCCTCACCGACAGAGTTCAGCACGGACTTCACCAGACCGTTGTCCCGGTAGCAGGAGATCGTGCGGATCACGCCGCTAAACCGTGGCCGACCGCCCAAGTCCAGCAGCTGCAGAGAGACAGACTGAAGCGTCTCATCGGCGTCGAACAGGTCACACGTTGTGAAATCGGCTGTCATCGTTGAGGTCCTCCTTCTTCCGCCCCGGGGGGCATCCTGGTCCTGCGTGCGGGTCTGTTAGCTCCCCGCCTCGTCTTCAGCGGCATCCTCTTCCGGAGCCGGAGCATCTGTATCGCCGTCGTTCTCGCTACCTTCAGAATGCAGCGGGAGATCTGCCACGACGGCGCCGGTGGGCCGTTCCTGCCCGCGAATGGACTCCACACTGATCTGCAGCTGACGGTACTGGGAGATGCCACGGACATCCACACCGTCTTCGAGCTCATCGGCGTCGAAGTTGCCCACCGAAGACGGCTGACCACCGGTATGCGGCAACAGCCACACCTGATAGGTGGCATCCTCCGCCAGATCCGGGACATCGCTGAACTCCAGCCAAGCCACGTTCTCCGCCTCGGAGACCACCGCACGCATCTGCCCGCCATCGGCCAGGGAATCCTCCACGACGACGGCGTTCTGGTCATTCTCCGCCAGCGACTGGACATCAACCCCGGAGGTGACCCGGTAGATCACCACGATGCCCACCAGCAGCACCAGGAGGAATCCGGCGATGAACATCCACTTCTTCATCACCGGGGTGCGCTTCTCCGTCTCCTCGGTGTGAGTGGAGATGCCCTCCACCAGGCCGACACCGACCTCCTGATCGCCCACACTCTGCAACACCTCATCCAGCAGGTGGCTAGGCGGAACCACAGGATGGGCCGCGAAGATTTCCGCCAAGGTGCGCCGGGCGGCCAGCACGCGGGTATCCCACTGCTGGGCCTCGCGCGCATCAGCGGTCAGGGCCTTCTCATCCAGCAGCGCCCGTTCGGCGTCGTCCACCGCATCCAGGGCGTAGAGCTCGGCCAGCTCCACCAGCAGGCCCTTATCCAAGTCTGCGGCGATAGTGGAAGCAAAGTTCCGGTTGACC
>NZ_HG005166.1:320194-366064 GCF_000455245.1 Nesterenkonia massiliensis
GTTCCGGTTGACCCCGCTGCCGCGCTCGACATCCTTGCGGGTCACTGCAGCGCGCAGGATCGGGTCAGGCTCGGACTCCCGCTCGGTGCGCTGGGTGTGCAGCCTGGTCATCGCATCCCGCAGTCGGGATTTCACGCTCGGCAGCGCCGCCCCCACACTCTGGGCCAGCTGGTGGTGCGAGAGGCCGCTCAGATACGTCAGCGCCAGGGCCTGTGCCTGAGAGTCTGACAGGGCCAGCAGGTCCTCGAGGATCTCCTCGGGCAGACCGGCGACGCCGCCCCCGTCGCTCTGGGCCACCGCGGTCAGCTGGATCGGTTCGGCTGCCCCTTCACGGAAGCGCTCCACAAAAATCCGGTGCGCCAACGGCACCAACCACTCCAGGACCTGCTCGTATTCGTTCGGCCGGTACTCAGCGGGGGCCTCCTGATCACCCTGCTGTTCCGCGGTGAAGTCTGCATATTCGTCCGTCAGCAGCTGCGAGGCCTGGGTCTGCAGGCG
Source organism: Nesterenkonia massiliensis (assembly GCF_000455245.1). Taxonomy (GTDB): domain Bacteria; phylum Actinomycetota; class Actinomycetes; order Actinomycetales; family Micrococcaceae; genus Nesterenkonia; species Nesterenkonia rhizosphaerae. The sequence continues at coordinate 320,693 of NZ_HG005166.1, forward strand.
CAGATCACGGGCCCGGGCATCAGCCTGGTCCCACAGGTGCTGGTACACCGCCACGGTGGAAGCCTGTGCACCAGCCGGCTCGGCATGCATCAGCAGCGCCAGGCCGTAGATGACATCCGAGGTGGACTCATAGAACGCCGAGAATGAGGCAGTCTCACCGCGGGCAGTGCCGGTCAGCAGCTCGGCGAGAGTGGGCTCCACGGGTTCGCCCGCAGGTTCTGCCTCGCGGTCAGCAGCGGAGTCTGTATCCGGATCGGCCGGGGCTGCAGCGCCGTCGTCGAACTCATGCGGTTCCTCTTCCGTGCTGCCGCTGGCATACGAGAGCGGGGATTCCGAAGAGCTCCCGGGCTGTGCCCGCTGAGGCAGTTCATCCTGACGGTACTCGTCACCGGCCTCGGCAGATTCGGCTGCGGCCGGATCCTCAGGGTGTCGCGGGTCGTGAGTCTCGCGCTCGGGGTCGGTGCTCATGATGGTGAGTGTAGTCAGCCCCGCGCCGTCAGGGCATGACCAACACCCTGCCGGTGGCCCGGCTTGCCCAGCTGAACGGGTCGATGACCGGGGGGTGGGATTAGACTGCGCCGTCGAACCCTTGCTGCCGCCAGGCTTCATAGACTGCGATAGAGACGGAGTTGGCCAGATTCAGCGAGCGGCGCCCGGGAAGCATAGGGATGCGCACCAGATCCGTGATGCGGCTGTCCTGCTTGACGTGATCGTCCAACCCGGTGGACTCCCGGCCGAAGAGCAGCACATCCCCTGGGCGGTACTTGATATCGACGTGCCGGGTGTTGCCCTCACCGGTGAAGGCGAAGATCCGCTGCGGGTTCAGCGCGGCATAAGCAGCCTCGAGGTTCTCGTGTTCGGTCATCACCGCCAGATCGTGATAATCCAATCCCGCGCGACGCAGCTTGGTATCGGAGAAGTCGAAGAGGGTGGGTCCGGCAATGTGAAGTTCAAAGCCGGTGATAGCCGCCAGCCGGATGAGATTGCCGGTATTGCCGGGGATCTCCGGCTGGTCAAGAATCACGCGCAGGTTAGTAGACACCTAAGACATTCTGGCAAACCTCTACGGCCGCTGCTCAGAGAGGCGCTGCTCAGGGGTGGGGCGCTGCTCAGTCGACGTCGGGGGTGGCCAGCTGGTCACGCAGGGCGGTCATCAGATGTCTGTCCACCAGGTTCGCCTGCGCGGAGGCGGCAAGGGTCTCGGCGATCAGCGACAGTGCTCGGCCGGCCGGCAGCGGGGCGGCTCCGGAGGCCACGCCACGGGATTCCACCACCGGATGGAAGAGGTCTCCGTCGGGGGAGTGCAGGATCACCTGAGTGTGGGTCTGCAGTGCGGGCGCATCACCGGCGGCCCGCGCAGTTTCCTGCAGGGTCCCGCGCAGCCGACGGACTGCCGCGCTGAGGTTGGGCAGCGGGATGGTTCTGCCGCGGGCTCGCAGCGCGCGTCCATCCCAGGAGACCGCATCGGCCGGCACCTCGAAGGAGGCCACCAGTACCAGCGTCTGACCGCAGGCCACCACATGCTCGGCCCGCTGATCACCGCGTGGAGTACGACGACGCCCGCGACGGTCAGTCTCCACCGGATCCAGCAGCACATCATTAAACAGCCGTGCCGCAGGAAGCTGTCCCAGCACATGCTTCTCCAGCAGAGCCGCAGTGCGCTGCTGCACACGCTGACTCCGGCTGCCGAAGAGCCCGCGTGCGACGAACTCTCCATGGACTTTCTGACTCGTCAGCGTCAGGGAGAGGGGCTCGGGGTTCGATAGCGGGGGTTCGTAGCGCGGGGGCTGATCGGCCTGCGGTGAACGGCTTGTGCCGCGTCGTCGCGAGTCCGTCCCGTTCTGCCCCCGGGCCGAGGCGGCACCGGAGGTGGAGGCGGTGAAGCTGCGGGAGTAGATGCCGGAGGCCCCGGCGTCGTCGTCGGTCTCCTGCGGGATCTCCCGGGACCGGTCATAGGCCGCGCGCTTCTCAGGAGTGCCTAGTGTCTCCCAGGCCAACTGCACCTGGTGGAACTCCTCTGCGGAGCCGCCCTGGTCCGGGTGGGTCTGGCGGGCCCGACGGCGGTAGGCAGCGCGCAGTGACTGCGCATCGGCCTGGGGCGCCACTTGCAGCACCGCGTAGAAATCGGGCTCACTCATCAGTGCATAAGACTACCGCCCAGCAGTCCCTGCATTTGGTCGCCGGAAGGATCTCATCTGCAGGAGAAAATGCCGGTAGGCGGCGTAGAATCGCACACCGTGCAGCCCTCCCGCTATTTCGACCATGCCGCCACCACACCGGTGAAGCCCACGGCCATCCGCGTGCTGACTGAGCAGATGCCGCAGCTGGCCAATCCCTCTTCGCTGCACGGGGCAGGACGGCGGGCCCGACTGGCCGTGGATTCGGCGCGCGCCCAGCTTGCAGCTGCTGCTGGGGCCCACCCCAGCGAGGTGATCTTCACCTCCGGCGGCACTGAGGCAGACAACCTGGCCCTCAAGGGGCTGTGGTGGCAGCGCAGGTCTGAGGATTCCCGGCGCCACCGGATTCTGCTTCCGGGAATCGAGCATCACGCGGTGCTGGACACCGCCGAATGGTTGGAGAGCCATGAGGGCGCCCAGCTGGACATCATTGAGGTGGACGGCGACGGCGTGCTCAATCTGGAGTCCTTGAAGCGGCTGCTGAGCCGTCAGCCGGAGACCATCGCGCTGGTGACCGCGATGTGGGCCAATAATGAGACCGGCGCGATCCAGCCGGTGCCCGAGATTGCCCGGCTCTGTGCTGAGGCCGGGGTTCCGTTCCACACTGACGCGGTGCAGGCCTTCGGCAGCGTACCGGTCAGTTTCAGTGAATCAGGGGCCTCCACTATGGCGATCAGTGGCCATAAGATCGGCGCTCCGGTGGGGGTCGGGGCACTGCTGGTGCGCCGCGATGTGAAGCTGACCCCGGTGCTGCACGGCGGGGGACAGGAGCGCGATATCCGATCCGGCACCTTAGATGCCGCGGGGATCTGTGCGTTCGCGGCCGTGGCGGAGGAGACCGTGGGTGCTCTGGAGGCGGAGTCCGCCCGGCTTGCCGGTTTGCGCGATGAGCTTCTGGAGGCGGTGGCGGGCCTTGAGGGGGTGACGCTGCGCGGACCTGATCCGCGGGTGGTTCCGGAGAAGCGGCTGCCGAACAATCTGCACATCACCGTTGACGGTGCCGAGGGGGATTCGGTGCTGTTCATGCTGGACATGGCGGGCTTTGATACCGCCACCGGGTCAGCATGCACCGCGGGTGTGCCCCGGGCATCCCATGTACTGTTGGCCATGGGCCTGAGTGAGGCCGAGGCTCGTGGGGCTCAGCGCTTCTCGCTGGGCTGGACCACCACCGCCGAGGACGTGCAGGCACTGGCAGGCTCGCTGCCGAGCGTGATCCAGCAGGCCCGAGCCGCCGGTATGGCAGCTGACCGGCGTTGAGGACGGGTGCACGCGCACTGACCCAGAATTTGTTTCACGAAACCCGCGTTTTGGGCCTCATGTGAAACAAACGCTGGGTCCTGACACCAGCACAGTCACGCCTTTTCCGCAGATTTAAGCGGCCACGGCTGCCATCTGCCATCGGGCAGCGCGCTCAGAGTCTGCGTGGCTGCCCTGCGGATATCCGCACTGAGACCTTCGGCTGACTCGGAGCTGCGACCACTGCCATCAGCCGTAGTCAAGGACCACTGCCACCCGTTCGTCAGCAGCCGCTCGTGAAACCTGCCCTCGGCCACAGCGAGCACCAGCTCTTCCAACTCCTGGACGAGGTGCTCTAGGTCATCATCACAGGCATCGCACCCGCAGACCGGAAAGAGCTGCTGCTGCTCGACCAGCCTAGCCACCAGCCCAGCCTGTACGACGACGCCCGGGAAGTCCGTCCATGCCAGACGCAGCGGTGCACTCATTGGAGAGGACGGTGTCAGCCGCAGTTCCCGGTGCGTGCTGGTGCCTTCGCCAGGTTTCTCCCGGGTGAACCAGGAGTCCTGCTCGAGGTGCACATCGTAGGTGGAGGTGAGATGCTCCAGCAGCGCATCGGCTACTTGGTGCAGGGGTGCGAAACGCTCTGGATGTGTGCTCACGCTGTAGGAGTCCTCGGGAGGCTGCCCGTCCCAACGGTGCCCGTAGCGGATCGGCTGGCCGGCCGGGTCGGGATAGTCCAGGTCCGGCAACCTCGGCCGGTGGTAAGTAGTCACGCGCTTAAGCCTGCGGCCAAAGCCAGGCGGCGTCAATGAGAATCCCTTGCTGCAGCGCCCTGGGCTTCTCAGGTCTTGGCGGCACCGCCTGCCGCCACAACGGGTGGGAACCTGCCGTGAACGCCTCGTGAAATCCCACCGGTTGTTGCGGATCTGCGGTCTGTCGGTGCAGTTTGCGCAACAACGAATGGGACGCTGCGCCGGGGGCTCCACGGGCCGCCCCTGCGCGCGCAGGCAGCGCGGACAAGCGCGTCGCTCTGCCTAGCCCTCGTTGATGTGTTCTGTCAGCGCTTCTGCGGTATCGCGGATGCGGGTAGCCAACCGCATCGCCTGCGCCTGACCCACCTGTCCCAGCAGTGAGCGATCCTGCGCACCGAATGGGGTGACTGTCACTGCACCCAACGCGTTCAGCGGCATGCCCAGGCGCTGCCAGGGCTGCAGCAGCCGAGCGGAAAGGTCGGTGACCTGCGGCAGGCCGGTGGGTCCGGCTGCCGTCGGGGCCGCTTCACCGGCGCGCAGCAGTCCAGCAGAGAAAAGCGCGCCGCCTTCGGCGAGCTCCGCGACCCGTTCCCAGTCTGGAGTTCCCAACAGTGGCACAGCGATCCCGAATCCGTCTACCCGCGCCTGGTTACGACTGAAGAAATCCTCCGCCTGCTCAGCAGTTACCGCGGTCCCGAAGTCCAACAGCACCTCATCTGCCCCGGCGGTGCGCAGGGCATCCACCACCGCGCCCAGCAGTGACCTAGTCTCGTCCCGGGACACCGCGCGCAGGGACTGATATCCGCTGACGGTAGGGACCTGGGCCGTCCGCACCCGGGCGTAATCGGGCTCCAGGATCACCACAGATAACGACGACGGCGCCACGGCTCGGCGCACATGGGCCACGTGCTCAGCCGCACCGGCCGCCAGTGACTCGGCCAGATCCCGCCGCGCGCCATGATCGGCCAGCACCTTCTCACCGCCGGGCAGTGCCAGCCCCGCTGCGAAGCTCACTGGCCCCAGCATCTCCAGACGCAAGGGGCCGACGTCGTCGCCTTGATCAGCGCGAGCACCACGAACATCAGCCAGGGTGTCCACATCAGAGCGCAGCAGCTGTGCGGCGCGCTGATGATCTGCCCCTGGCCGCGGCACCAGGCGCCAGCCGTAGGAGGTCAGCTCCGTATAGAGCTCGGAGAGTTGGGCACTCGCACGGCCCAGCAGCGATGCGTGGTGGCCCCTGTCCGGCAGCTCAGCGAGCGCCCCCATATGGGGTGCGCTGAACTCGGATTCAAGCAGCTGATACGCCTGATCCACCGCCGGGCCGGACATGACTGCCGGGGCAGCTGAGCGAATCAGGTTGACGGTGCTCCCGCTCACCGCTGCTGCGGTTCCTGCGGGCCGCCTTCAGACGCGGTTTCGGAAATGGCCTGGTGGTGGCGGATGACTTCCTCGATGATGAAGTTCAGGAACTTCTCGGCGAACTCCGGGTCCAACTGGGCGTCCTCGGCGAGCCGCTTCAGCCGGGCGATCTGGTTCTTCTCACGGGCCGGATCGGCAGGGGGCAGCTGATGCTTGGCCTTGAGCACACCCACCCGCTGGGTGGCCTTGAACCGCTCTGCCAGCAGATGCACCAGCGCGGCGTCGATATTGTCGATGCTGGATCGCATAGAGAGCAGCTCTTCAAGCACCTCGGGTTCTACGTACTGGGCTGCTTCGCCGGCGCGGGGATCAGTGCTCATGGTCCAAGCCTAGCGGCTGAGCTGCCAGCATTTAGTTCTGCGGCTCACATGCAGAGACCATCGTCGCTGACTCCGCGCATGCACAGCGCCGTCCGCTCCACCTGGGAGAGCTCATAGCCCGCATCGCGCTCTTCCACAGTGACGAACAGACGGTCCCCGGCGACTGAATCATCCATCATTCCGGTGGCATCAACGATGTAGTAATCCACGTCCACAAAATCGGGGTTATTAACGATCTCCACATCCGGGCCGTCCTCGGCTTGGCCCTCTTCACCCCAGTCCGCGGTGTGCAGTTCTGCTACCTGCAGTGCCAGTTCTTCAGGATCTGCGGAGGCTGAGACCTGATCGGCGTACTGATCGGTGATGTCCTCATGCTCGCCGAAGTAATAGAGGTGTCCGGCCTGCACCCACCCATAGCCGTCAGCCAGCTGGATCTCGATCCAGCTCTGCTCTGATTCCGGCACGTAACGTTCGCGACCGCCCAGCAGCACCGTATCGCCGGCAAACACCTCACCGACCATTTCATCCATCTCGCCCTCGAGTGTGGGCACCGCAAGTACCGGCAACGGCCCGGCGGTGCCGATGACGCCGACCGCCTCGCCCTCGCGGGAGAAGTAAGTCTCGGCTGATTCTCCCGGCAGATCGGCATCATCTACGCGGTCAGTGCCGCCGATGGGCAGCTCGGGCTCGGGATCTGCTGCTGTCTCGGTCGTATCCGCTGGGGGCTCTTCGGTGCCGGTGCCGGTGGCGCCGTCGTCGGTTTCGGGGGTATCGGTCGCCTCATCCTCGGTGTCGGTGGGCTCCGGAGTAGACGGGGTCGCCTGGTCCTGTTCTGTCGCGGTCGGAGCGGGTTCGCCCTCCTGATCCGGGGTGCATGCGCTGAGTGCCAGTAGCGCCGCGGTACTCAATGCGGCCGCTGCGGAGAGTCTGCGGGCTGGCTTACGAGACGTTCCGTACTGCATCGTTACTGTCCTCTGCGGTCGGTTCCAGTGCCATGTTCCAGCCTTGGAGGGGCAGCTGAACACAGCCTCAGAAAGGAATCACAAGTGTGTTGCAGAACGGAATCAGGGGTTCATCACCACTTCGCCGAAACCCCGGTCGAACAGCCCGGGGTTGCTCAGGCGGGCTGGTAGTTGCGGGAGCGCGCGGTGTCGATCGTGGCTTGCCCCAGGACTCGGGTGTCCTGGTACATAACAGCGGTCTGACCGGGGGCAACTCCCTTGAGCGGGTCCTGCAGCTCCACCACCAGGGTGGGTGCGGCCGCGGCGTCGCCGTCGCCCTCTGGATGAGCTGCGTCTTCGGCTGGACCTGAGTCCTCGGCTGGATCGGGGGCTTCCACACGAGCCCGGGCGGGCACCGGATCTGCATGGGCGCGGATCTGCAGTTGGATCTCGAACCACTCGCCGCTGGCGGCCTCGGGTACCGGCTTACCGGCCCAGGACAGCCGGATGCCGGTGATTCGGTCGATCTCCAGCAGCTCTTGGGGTCCAGCCACCACAGTGTTGTCCTTGGGGCGGATCTCCAGTACGAAGCGCGGCTTGCCATCAGGGGCGGGCCGACCCAGTTTCAGGCCGCGGCGCTGGCCCACGGTGTAGGCCTCCGCGCCCCCGTGTTCGCCGATCTGGTTGCCCTCAGCGTCAAGGATCGGGCCGTTCTTCAGCTCGATCTGCTCCGCCAGCCAGCCGCGGGTGTCGCCGTCGGGGATGAAGCAGATGTCGTGGGAATCCGGCTTCTGCGCCACGGACAGCCCGCGCTCAGCGGCCTCAGCGCGCACCAGATCCTTCGAGGGAGTGTCTCCCAGGGGGAAGTAGCAGTGCGCCAGCTGCTGTTCGTTGAGCACGCCCAGCACATAGGACTGATCCTTGGTCCAGGTGGCGGCACGGTGCAGCTCCCGGCCGTTCTCGGTCTCGATGATCTTGGCGTAGTGACCGGTAGCCACCGCGTCGAAGCCCAGCGCGATGGCCTTGTCCAGCAGCGCCTCGAACTTGATCTTCTCGTTGCAGCGCATACAGGGGTTGGGGGTGCGGCCGGCGGCGTATTCGGAGATGAAGTCATCCACCACATCGGCCTTGAAGCGCTCGGAGAAGTCCCATACGTAGAACGGGATGCCCAGCTTCTCGCAGGCCCGCCACGCATCAGAGGAGTCCTCAATGGTGCAGCAGCCGCGTGAGCCGGTCCGCAGCGTTCCGGGCATGCGGGAGAGCGCCAGGTGTACGCCGACCACTTCATGGCCAGCATCCACGGCGCGCGCGGCGGCGACGGCGGAATCAACGCCGCCAGACATTGCTGCAAGGACTTTCATAGCTGCTTTCTACGGTACGGACTCAACCCCAGCGGGGACAATACGAGCCGACGTCGGCTCACTCACACTGATCATCTCAGCAGGCGGTTCAGATGCGCCTGAGATGAAGACCCGCTGGGGAAACTCCAAGGCATAACGACGACGGCGGCAGCGGCATTCCCAGAGTTCAGTGGTCAGTATGTCCGCCAAACGGGGCCAAAACCCGGCGTTTTAAGAGACAAAGCGACCACTCAACATGGTGCGAGTCTCAGCGGCCGCCCGCCAGGTACGCGCCACTAGACCCGCGCGGCTCCCAGCCCTGTTCGGTCACGCGTTTTCACCGTAGTTTCGGTCCCCCGGAGCGATGTACCGCCGAAAGTAGCGGCAGAATGCGTGACCGAACGCAGCACAGGGCTTCCCCGGCAGGGTTCCCCGCGTCTCAGAGCTTCCCGGTGGCCTTCAGCCTGATGTAGGCATCGGCCAGCGCCGGCGGCAGCTCCTCAGGTGCCGCTTCCACCACCTCAACGCCCATGGCCGAAAGCTCCGCGGCAACAGTCCGGTGTTCGATCAGCGTCCGCTCCGCTGCCGCGGCCCGGTACACCTGGGCTGCCGTACCCCGCTGCTGGCCACGGCGCTGCAGCTCCGGATCCTGCACTGAGGCCACCACCACTCGGTGCTTGGCGGTCAACGTCGGCAGCACCGGCAGCAGCCCTTCCTGCAGAGAGGCCGAATCCAGCGCGGTCAGCACCACAACCAGGGAACGGTGTGAACTGACCGCGGCGACCTGAGCCGGCAGCTGCGAGAAATCTGCCTCCACCAGTACCGGCTCCACCGGCGCCATCGACGTGGCCATCAGATTGAGGAAGTCCCCGCGCTCCGAGGATGAGGCGCGCGCTACCAGCTGACGCTGGAAGGCCATGAAGTCCACTCGATCACCGGCTGAGGAGGCCAAAGCTCCCAGCAGCAGAGCCGCCTCGATTCCGGCATTGAGCCGAGGCTCATCCTCCACCCGGGCCGCCGAGGTGCGAGAAGCGTCTAAGCAGAGGATCACCCGGCGGTCCCGCTCGGGCCGCCAAGTGCGCACCACAAGATGTCCGCCGGCACCGTCCTGCCGCCGCGCCGTGGCGCGCCAGTCGATGGAGCGCACATCATCACCGCGCACATAGTCGCGCAGCGAGTCGAACTCCGTGCCGGCTCCGCGCAGCTGCACTGCCGTAGTGCCGTCGAGCTCACGCAGTCGGCGCAGCTTCGAGGGCAGATGCCGGCGGGAACGGAACTCCGGCAGCACCCGCAGCTCATGAGCCACATGATGCACCACCTGTCGGCCTGCTAAGCCCATCGGCCCTATTGAACGGATTGTGATGTGCTCACTGCGCAGGTTACCGCGCCGCTTCGGGGTCAGCCGAACCTGCACGGTGGTGGCACCCCCGGCCGATACCTGCAGCCGCTGCAAGCCATCCTCGGCCCCGGCTGTGGGCTGCCAGCCGTCCTTGACCCAGCCGCGCAGTGCCCGTGCACCTGAGTTTTCCACCCGGGTGCCCGCCGTCGTGGTCTCTGAGCTGCGCAGCGGTCCCACCGGTTCACGGACAACCTTCAGCCGCCGGGGGGAGCCGGCAAGCAGCACGTCAGCCAGGATCAGTGCCGCCAGCAGCACCATCCACAGCCAGAAGAGACCGGGAAGTACGACGACGGCTAAGGCCAGTCCCAGCGTCACCCACAGCAGGCGAGGTGTGAAGATCATGAGGTTCTCGGCAAATCCGGGGCAGCTATCAGCGCGGCACCGCGGTGGAGGCCAGGATGCCCTGCAGGACATCATCAGCCCCGGCACCGTCCATGGCGGCCTCGGGGGTCAGCGAGACCCGGTGGCGCAGCGCAGGTACGGCCAGCGCCTTCACATCATCGGGGGTGACATATTCACGGCCGGAGAGCCAGGCCCAGGCCTTTGCGGCGTTCATCAGTGCGGTGGCACCGCGCGGGGAGACTCCCAGCTGGAAGCTCGGCGCCTGCCGGGTGGCCCGGGCGATGTCCACGATGTAGCCGACGACCTCGGGAGCAATACTCACCTGGCCCACTGCCTGCCGGGCGGCGATGATGTCCGAGGCGCCTGCCACCGCGCGGACACCGGCGGCTGCCAGATCCGAGGGGTTGAAGCCGGCAGCGTGGCGGCGGATGACTTCGACCTCATCCTCCCGAGCCGGCAGCGCCAGGGTGACCTTCAGCAGGAAACGGTCCAGCTGGGCTTCTGGCAGCGGGTAGGTGCCTTCATACTCCACCGGGTTCTGGGTGGCAGCTACCAGGAACGGGTCCGGCAGCCGGCGGCCGATACCGTCTACAGAGACCTGGCGCTCTTCCATCGCCTCCAGCAGTGAGGCTTGGGTCTTGGGCGGGGTGCGGTTGATCTCATCGGCCAGCAGCAGATTCGTGAAGACCGGCCCCTCGCGGAAGCTGAAGTCCCCGGTGCGGGAGTCATAGACCAGGGAGCCGGTGACATCGCCGGGCATCAGATCCGGGGTGAACTGCACACGGGCAGTATCCAAGCTCAGGGAGGCGGAAATGGCGCGCACCAACAGGGTCTTGGCCACACCGGGCACGCCTTCTAGCAGCACGTGGCCGCGCACCAACAGCCCGATGATCACACTGCTGACCGCAGCATCCTGTCCGACGACGGCCTTGGCCACTTCTTCTCGGACTGCGGCCAGCTTGCCGCGCAGATCATCGCTGCTCATCGTTCTCCTTCATTGTTGTGCTGGCATCACTGGGTTCATCGGCGCGGCACAGACCCAGCTGCACGCGCACCTCACGATCAAGAGTCTGCAGAGCCTGAGCATAGGACACTAGCTCGCGATGGTTGGCCGGACGCTGCTGCTGCAGCAGGGCAGTGACTTCCACCTCTGGGCGTCCGGTATGTCTGGCTGCTGATTCGGCCACAATCTGCGCCGCAGGGTGCCGACCCAGGCGCAGCAGTCTGGCAAGCTTCAGCAGCGCAGCATTGCGCAGTACTGCAGCGGCGGCGGTGACGGCACCGCTGTGGCTGTACATCCGTGCCCGGCCCTCGGCGGCCTCAGATGCCGGGACCTCCACAGGCAGCGGCTCGGTGACCACCGGTCCGTAGCGCCGTCCGTAGGCAACTGCGCCCACAACGGTCCCCAGCAATAGCCAGCCAGCCAGCGGCCAGAACCACCGGGGCAGGAAATCCCAGGGCGAACTCCATTGCTGGACGTCAAGAAGTTCAGCCGCACCTGGGGTGTACCAGATCAGCTGGCTCGAACTGTTCTGTGCGGAGGCGAAATCGCCGTCCTGCGGGGCGGTTGACTCCGAGACCACGGTCCCAGCTGCTGCTGCGCGGAAGAGGCCCAGGCCTACCGCGGCATTGCCTTCGGCAGTGATGTGCCGATTGGTGAAGGCCTCAGGTGCAGCGAAGGCAATCCCATGGTCGGTGGGGACCAGAGCGTACTCGCCACCGGCTTCGCCCTCCCAGATGGGGAAGCATCCTTCCGGGGCGCTCAGCGTCTCGCCCTGTGCCTGAAGGCTTCCGGCGCTGCGGGCGAACTCCAACTGGCAGTGCAGTCCGGGGGACAACGTCTCCGCGATGCCTGTTGCTGCGGAGGGAATCGGCAGCGCCGACCATATCCCCTCCAGCGCCAGCATCTCTTCCAGCAGGTAGGTATTCTCCGCTATCCAGACCACCGCGGTCTGATCCTGGGCAGCGCGCTGACGCAGGGCGGCGCTGAACGCCTCGGGAGGGGTGAAGCCGTCAGAGAGTACGACGACGCCAGCCTCCGGGTGTTCTTGCATCAACCGCTGGGCTTCAGCAGCGGTGCGAGCCTGGTGGAGTGTGACACCCTCATGCTGAAGTACCTGCGCTAAAGCGGCATAGCCATTGAGATCGGTGTTCTGCAGACCATAGGGCCGGGACTCACGGTCGCTGGTCAGCTGCATGGCCACAGCAACAATGGCCCCCAGGACCAGCAGCGCGATCCAGAACTGCCAGCGCCCCAGAGCGGCGCGGGCGGCGGCACCGGTGCTGGCCACAGTGGTTGCGGGAGCGCTCATCGTGGTGCCGCCTGCGCTCCCGGAGCAGCTGAGCCGGAACGATTCTGAGGCCATTGCCCATCCTGGGCGGGATGCTCGTTTCGCAGCCGATACGCGGTAATCAGGGCTGCATCCAGGCGCAGCAGCTGATCGTAGTCGCGGTGGCCCAGCTGGACCCCGCCGTAGCGGGAAAGGTTGAACTTCTCCGCGGCACGAAAAATCTCCGGGGCCAGTGCCGGTACGCCCATGGCGTCCATGGCCGCGGTCTCCGCTGCAGGTGCATCAGCTCCGCCTGGGAAATAGGCGGCGAGGTCCGCCGCTGCTTCGGTGGCGGTGCGGCCGCGCTGATCCCGTAAGCCGTTTTCCTCGCCGGTGCGCACCATAGCCCGGAAGAGCTCACGGAAGGCCGCGTCATAGTCTCCGGCTCGCCGTCTGTCCTCGGCGCGCAGCCGCAGCTGCTCTGCGGTGACGCTCTCTTCGATATTCAGGGTCTGCTCTGCTGTGCCCGAGCGCTGCAGCCGGGGCCGGACTACCAGGATGCAGACAATGATGGCGCCAATGATAAGAACCGCAGCGATGATAGGCCCGTAGGGGATATTCACCGGCCCCACCTCCACACTGGCCTCCCCGAGCCAACTGAGGAACCGGTCCAGTGCCTGGCGCAGCGGACCGCTGTATTCCCGTTGGTAGCGCGGATCGGACAGCTCGCGTTCCAGAAGCTGGCGTCCCTGGTCGTCGGTGTAGGTGAGGCTCCCGGTCACCGTGAGCCTCCAGGAGCTGCCCCAGGGGCCGCAGATGGTGAGGCGAAATAGCGGGGGTCTAAATTGCGCGGGGCGAAGAACCGTGCAAGATGTTCAGGCGAGCCGGGCAGGACAGTAGCGGCGTCGTCGTCGCTCTGGGTCTGTCCCGCGTGCAGCAGCGCGACATCCAGCGCTTCCTGGCGAATCCGGCAGTTCAGGTACATCACCGCAGCAAGGGCACCGGCCAGTGCCATCATCAACGCGCTGAGCACATTGTCATAGAGATGTCCTGCTGCAAGAACCAGAAGTCCCAGGGACTCCCCGGAATCCTCTGCGGACTGCCAGGCGATCTCACCACCCAAGCCGGAGGCCAGAGCCGCCGGCATCGACGCCAGCATGATGGCGATTCCAACAATGAGATAGAACAAGGCGATCACGGCGATATTGCGCCACCACATACCGCGGTTCAGCGAAAATGAGCGGCCGATGGCGGCGAATGCGTTAAGCCGTTCGCTCACGATCACCACCGGACCGTACATGAAGGCCACGGTCAGCCAGCACAGCAGCAAGTAGAGTCCCGGCACAATCACGATGAGCCCCACGAACAGCGTCAGGCCCGCCAGGATCGCGCCGATGACCACGGCGATGAAGCCGATGATCGATAACAGCAGCCCCATAATCACCAGGTGGAGCAGCAGCCACCCCAGCTGCCGGGCACGCAAGAGCACTGTTTGCCGCAGTGTGGTGGGCAGCCCGTAGGCTGCACGCAGCGTGGGAATCACCAGCAGTCCCAACGAGACCGACATCAGCAGGCTGCCCAGCAGGGTGGAGATGGTCATCAGCAGCATGACTCTGCCGTCGCCTATGGCTGCCCAGGCCAGTTCGGCGTCGTCGAAGGCGGCAGGGTCAGTCAGCAGCCGGGTGAAGGAGTCGGTGCCGAAGAACGTCAGCACCAGCAGCGAGGCGGCGAAGTTCAGGACCCCGGCGAGGAAGGGCAGGCCCAGTGCGGCTCGGGGCGCATGACGGATCACAGCGAACGCCGCAGAGAACAGCTCATCCTGGGAGAGTGCTCTGAGGGGATAGGCAGTTCCGGCGGTCACACGCGTTAGCCTATCGCCTCATATATCCTGGGGAGTCAGCGGAGAGCATAGGCTTCGCTTATTCGTACGCATTCGCCGCGGCAGTCGCTGCGTGGGAGACCAGCCGCGGAATCAGGGAGGAGCCGGATGAAAGCCAGGATCCTGGTAGTCGACGACGACGAGGCGCTGTCGGAGATGATTGGCATCGTCCTGCGCAATGACGGCTTTGAGCCGACATTCTGCGCCACCGGCGATGGTGCGTTGGAGGCTTTCCGTTCCTCCGATCCTGATCTGGTGCTGCTGGACCTGATGCTGCCGGGCAAGGACGGTATTGAGGTCTGCCGCGAGATCCGTGATGAGGCCGATACCCCGGTCATCATGCTCACCGCCAAGTCGGATACCGCTGACGTGGTGCGCGGGCTGGAGGCCGGAGCTGATGACTATGTGCCGAAGCCGTTTAAACCTGCTGAGCTGATCGCCCGCGTCCGGGCACGGCTGCGCCCCTCGGATAAGCCTGGCCGGGCGGAGACTGAAACGCTGACTATCGGGGATCTGACCATTGACGTGGCTGGTCATGAGGTCCGCCGCGGAGACTCCAAGATCTCGCTGACTCCTCTTGAGTTTGATCTGCTCTCCACCTTGGCGAAGAAACCCTGGCAGGTCTTTAATCGCGAGATGCTGCTGGAGGAGGTCTGGGGCTACCGTCACCAGGCTGATACCCGGTTGGTCAATGTCCATGTGCAGCGACTGCGTTCGAAGGTGGAGAAGGACCCGGAGAGCCCAGAGATCATTCAGACCGTTCGCGGCATCGGCTACAAGGCCGGGGGATAGGGGAGCGCCGCTATCAGTCAGCAGAGCACCGCAGCAGCGGAGGAAGGTTCCGGCCGTCCGCTGCTGACCCTGGGGCGGCGCCTGAGTCGGCTGCCAAAACTCTGGGCGCAGTCCCTGATGTTCCGCGCCGTGTTCTATACGGGCCTCTTCACTGTGTTGGGGACCGGTCTGATCACCTACTTCCTGGTCCAGCAGGTCACCACGGGGCTGTATCAGGAGCGGCTTGAGCAGGTCCAGATTGAAGCTACTACCGCACTGGTGGATGCCCGCAATCAGTACGAATCGCTCTCCTTCTCAGAACCGCAGTCCGAAGAGGCTGCCATTGCGGTGCTGGACAATGTGGGCGGCCCGGCCGCACAGCAGCACCGCGGCATCATTCTGATCGGGCTGGAGGACACCGCCACGCCCTATATGGCCGATACCTCCACTGGAGCGCTGCCGCTGAGTATTATCGGCTCTGATCTGCGTGAATCGGTGCTGGCAGATAGGCAGAGCCAGTTCTGGCAGCCGGTGGGGATCCCTGTAAGCGGCGGGCAGCCTGTACCGGGCATCGTCTTCGGCATGCATGTCAGCATCGCCGGGCAGTCCTACGGGCTGTTCTTCGTCTATGACTTCTCCTCGGTGCAGGAGAACATCCACTTCGTCTTCCGGATCTTCATCATTGCCGCAGCGGCCATGCTGCTGCTCAATATGCTCATCGCCGCCTGGGTGACCCGCACTGTGGTGCGCCCGGTCTCCTACGCCGCCGAGGTCTCCGAGCGAATCGCCGAGGGGCAGCTGGAACAGCGGCTGGCAGTGGTGGGCGAGGATGAGATCGCCCGTCTGGGAGTGTCCTTCAACAGGATGGCCTCCACTCTGCAGGAGCAGATCACCCAGCTGGCGAATCTCTCCAAGATGCAGCAGCGCTTCGTTTCCGATGTCTCCCATGAGCTGCGCACCCCGCTGACCACCATCAGCATGGCTGCGAGCATGCTGCATGAATCCCGCGAGGACTTCGACCCCATCAGCCAGCGCTCCACTGAGCTGCTGCACCACCAGGTGGAACGCTTCCAGGCACTGCTGGCGGACCTGCTGGAGATGTCCAGATTCGACGCCGGCGCTGCTGAACTCTCCATCAGCGATGTAGACCTGCTCTCGCTGGCCCGCGAGGTGCTCATTGCCGCAGCCCCGCTGGCGGAACAGGCCGGAGCGGAGATGAATGTTGTGGTGCAGCGGGAGCCGGAATCGGCTGCGGCACAGAGTGCTGCCGGCGAGGGAGACTTCATTGCCGAAGTGGACCGCCGACGGATCGACCGTATTCTGCGCAACTTGATCAATAACGCCATTGAGCATGCCGAGGGGCGTCCGGTGGACCTGATTATTGCGGCCAGCCCCACCTCCGTAGGCATTGCGGTGCGGGACCACGGCATCGGGATGACTCCAGCTGAGGTTGCCCACGTCTTCGACCGGTTCTGGCGCGCCGATCCGGCCAGGGCGCGTACCACCGGCGGCTCCGGGCTTGGCCTATCCATCGCCACGGAGGACACCCGGCTGCACCAGGGAAGCCTGGACGCCTGGGGCCAGAAAGGTCAGGGTTCCTGCTTCCGGCTTGTGCTGCCCCGTCACCAGGGACAGCCTTACCGGGCCGCACCGCTGTCCCTGCCCCCGGTGTACCGGCCGCAGGACCGCGAGCGGATTACCGCAGAGAGCCAGGGCTTCATCGTCGGAGAGATCACTCACGACCGAGTGCACGAGCAGTCCCTCTACCCGCAGGAGGATTCATCATGACCCGCCGCCTGCGTTCAGGCCTGCTGGCCTGCCTTGCACTGCTGGGCCTTGTCCTCAGCGGCTGTGCGCCCACGCTGCCCACGGATGGTCCGGTCCAGGCAGTCGAGGCGGAGGAGGTGGTGGCCTTCAGCTATGTCTACAGGCCCAGTGAGCCGTCACCGGGTGCCTCCCCTGAGGAGATCATCAACGGCTTTATCCAGGCCGGCGCTGGTCCCCAAGACGACTATTCGGTAGCGCGGCAGTACCTCACTGCTGAAGCCCGCAGCGAATGGTCTCCGGGACAGCAGACCATGATTTACTCCACCCCGCCGAATTACCAGCCGGCCGGGGAGGGGGAGTACCAGATGGAGCTCAATGTGGATTCCCGGGTGGACTCCACCGGCATTATGTTCCGCACCGATGAGTTTGTCCGTGAGACTTTTGAGCTGGAACAGGTCGAGGGTGAATGGCGGATCAGCTCCCTTCCCGAGGGACTGGGCAAGATCCTGGACCAGACGATGTTCGAACGGGCTCATACCGCGGTGGAGCAGTACTTCTTCGATCCGCAGCTGCGTTATGCAGTGCCGGACCAGCGCTGGTTCGTCACCAGGCCCAGCCTGCTGGGCGACATTGCTACCAGCATCCTGGCCGGTCCGGCCCCCTGGCTTGATCAGGCTGTGGTGTCCGCGTTCCCGCGTGGTGCAGAACTGGGGCGTCCCACCGTCACAGAAGAGGAGCAGGTCGCTTATGTGGACCTGAACCCTGCGGCACTGGCGGGGGCCTCGCAGTCTGATCTGCTGCTGATGCAGCGTCAGATGGAGATGGCGTTGGAACAGGTCGGCGGAGTCGAGGAAGTCAGGCTGACCGTGAACCAGGAAGAGTTGGAGCTGCCCAACCCGGAGGAGCTGCCGGAGGATCAGCAGCTGAATCTTCAGGCGCATCCACAGGTCAGCAATATCCAGGTAGGTGTTCTGAATGATCAGTTGGCCCTGCAGCGCGGCACTGTGACTGAGCAGATCGCGCAGCTGCCGGATATTGCTGAACTCGAGCCGCAGTCCCCTGCCATGTCCGAACTGACCGGTGCCGATGCCTTCGCGTTCCTCAACGGTGACGGTGATGCGCTCTACCATGTGCGCCCCGGACAGGATGAAGCGGAGCTGGTACTGGAGGGCGAGGACCTCACGCGCCCCTCTATGGACAATTTTGGCTGGACCTGGACGGTCTCACATGACGACGGCGAAACCATGGTCAACACCGTGCCCTTTGATGATCCTGCTGCCGGAGAAGCACGCCAGATCAGCGCTGACCTGCTGGAGGATCGGCGGGTGACATCGCTGCGGATCGCTCAGGATGGCACGCGTGCCGTTCTCGTGGTGGATGATGCCACCGAGTCAACCATCTACATTGCCGCTGTCATCCGTGATGAGCAGGGAGTACCGCGAGCGCTGGGGCAGGCTGTGCCGCTGCCGTCCGAAAGTGCCGTGACCGAGGTGCGCTGGAGCGGATCCACCGGCGATGAGCTGTTGGCATGGTCCCCTTACAGCCCCGGAGAGGCCCAGGAACAAGGCGTGGAGGAACTGACTCGGGATATCTATCGGATTCAGCTCAGCACCGGCGAGGTGCAGAGCCTCTATCCTGTGCTGGGCCTGCTGAATGTCTCTGCAGGTGAAGGTCAGCCCCATGTCAGTACTGAAAGCGAATCAACGGCCTACTCTTCGCTGGTGGGTTCGCAGTGGCAGCCTAACTACGATATCGAGATCCGCGACCTGGCCTACCCCGGGTAGCGGCGCCCGGCTCACGACCCGACTCAGGGCGTAGTTTTCCACAGCCGAGACTCGCCGCTGGTTGGCAGCGCATCGGCTCGGCATGCTGGGAACTATGGTTTCTGGGGCGGGGAGAGGATGCGGCGATGCTGCGCTGCGGCTGCTGGACCGGATGTGGTTCTCAACGCCGGGGACGGCACTGCGCGGTGCCGTGTCCGAGGCAGCTGATCTGATGAGCCCCACCTGGTGCGTGGGATGTCGGGCAGCTGCGACCGTGCTGTGCCCGCCCTGCCGTACCCAGCTGAGGCTAGTGAGCTCCCACCCTTTCCGCGCACATCCCTTCCGCGCGGAGGCTCCGGCGCAGGCCCTCCCCGTAATCGGTGCGGATTCTGAGGGACTCTATGTGTTGCCGGTGATCAGTGCGGCCCGCTACTCCGGCCTGATGGCTGAGGCGCTGCTGGCGTTCAAGGACCATGAGCGCACCGGGCTGCTCCGGCCGCTGGCAGCTGGGCTGTCACGCGCGCTGGAGGAAGCTGCCGCCACAGTCCTGGAGCCAGGGCCGGCGCTGCTAGTCACACCCCCGCCGTCGTTACGTTCGGTATTGCGTCGTGGCAGGCACCCACTGGGCGAACTGGTCGCCGCACTCACGCTGCCCCCAGGCATGGTCCTCGAGCAGCAGCTGCTGCAGCGCTCGGATGGGCCTCGCGCCGTACTGGGCCGTGGACAGAAGGCCAGGTCCGCAGCGGCGCGGCGGCGCAGCACCGAACTGACCCTGACAGCTCAGGCTCGTCACAGCATTGACGGCACGCAGGTGCTGTTAGTCGATGATGTGCTCACAACTGGTGCGACTCTTGCGGCAATGTATGCTCCGCTGGCCGCATCGGGTGCAGAAGTCCGTGGTGCCGCGGTGCTGGCGGCAGCTCCACGACCACCTCAAGATGACGCTCTGGCCGCTCAGCAGTGACACGCCGGGGGAACCTTCCGGGGGCACTTCCAGTGGAGCAGGATTTGGCCTAGTGTGAAGTATGGGTACCTGAACAAGAGTCCCATCGCAGCAGCGATGGACTCGTTACGCGTTAGTCCATCCGCTGCTGTGCCGAGTACGGACACCAAGGAGGACGCCATGACCCTGCAGGTCACCTACACCGGCCGCAACATCTCCATCCCTGATGCGTTCAAAGAGCACGTCGACCACAAGAGCAGCAAGATCGAACAGCTCGCTGATAAGGGACAGCGGCTGGAGGTCAAGGTCTCCGAAAACTCCCACCGCCGTGCAGACACCTGCATCACCGTGGAGCTGACCGTGGTGGGTCGCGGAAAAGTGGTGCGCTCTGAAGCGCAGGCAGGGGACAAATTCGCCGCCTTTGAAATTGCCTGGAACAAACTCACCGAAAGGCTGCGCCGGGCGCGGGATAAGAAGAAGAGCCAGTCACGCAGCAACGGCACGTTGGGGCACCCCGCTCCGTCCGTGGGGGAGGCGTTGGCAGACGTGCCGCCAGTGGAAACCAGCCGCCCGCTCTACGAGCAGGTTCTCGATGCTGAGGCTGCAGACAACGTCCCGCCCCAGGAAGAAGAAATAGATGTACCGATCAGGATCCGCCGCAAGGTATTCGCCGCTGAGCCGATGAGCGTTGATGCCGCCGTCGACGCTATGGAACTGGTCGGGCACGACTTTTACCTCTACATCGACTCCGAAACAGGCCACCCCTCCGCCGTGTACCGGCGCCGCGGATGGACCTACGGGGTCATCTCACTGGATGCGCAGAAGACCGCGCAGGAGCCTGACACCGAGGAACGGGCTTACCGGGCCGATAACGGGACCACCCGGTCCCATGTGCGGGCGGCATAGCGGTACAGACGCTGTGTTGAACCAGCAGCGTTGAGCTGCCGTGACGGCCGCGGCCGGTGGAGAATCTGCCAGGAATGAGAACCATTCCGCGACAGCATCTGCCGGTCGCGGCCCATGCAGTGTTAGCAGGGGTGCGCTGTGGGGCCGTACACTGACATCTTGACTGATGCTGTATTGATCTGATGGAGAACTGGCTGTGCCTACTCTGCTCGAACGAATCCTCAAAACCGGGGAGAAGAAGGTCCTCAAGCGGCTTCACGGTTATGCCGATGCCGTGAATCTCCTGGAGGATGAGTTCAAGGCGCTCTCCGACGCCGAACTCAGGCAGGAGACCGAGCGATTCAAGGAACGGCTCAACGAGGGTGAATCCCTGGATTCACTGCTGCCGGAGGCATTCGCGGCAGTGCGCGAGGCCGCAGACCGCACCTTGGGCCAGCGCCACTATGACGTCCAGCTCATGGGTGGTGCCGCTCTGCATCTGGGAAATATCGCGGAGATGGGCACCGGTGAAGGCAAGACGCTGGTGGCCACAGCCCCGGCATATCTCAACGCGCTGACCGGCAAAGGCGTTCACGTCATCACCGTTAATGATTACCTGGCCAAGTACCAGGCTGATCTGATGGGTCGTGTTTACCGCTTCCTGGGTCTGACGGTGGGGACGATCACCAATGACCTCAACCCCGCCGCGCGCCGGCAGGCCTACTCTGCAGACATCACGTACGGCACCAATAACGAATTCGGCTTCGACTTCCTGCGCGACAATATGGCGCAGTCCCTCGATGACCTGGTCCAGCGTGAGCACCACTTCGCGATCATCGATGAGATCGACTCCATCCTCATTGACGAGGCCCGCACTCCGCTGATCATCTCCGGTGCCGCCAGCGGAGACATTTCTCGCTGGTACAGCGACTTCGCCACATTGGTTCAGCGGCTGAAGCGCGACGAGGACTACGAGGTCGACGAGAAGAAGCGCACGGTGGGTGTGCTGGAGTCCGGAATCGACAAGGTCGAGGACTACTTGGGCATCGAGAACCTCTACGAGACCCAGAACACCACACTGATTCAGTACCTGAACAATGCCATCCGCGCCAAAGAGCTCTATAAGCGGGACACCGACTACGTGGTGGTCAAGAACGAAGTGCACATCGTTGATGAGCACACCGGACGTATCCTCAAGGGCCGCCGCTATAACGAGGGTCTCCACCAGGCCATCGAGGCCAAAGAGGGCGTTCAGATCAAACCCGAGAATCAGACCCGGGCGACCGTGACTCTGCAGAACTACTTCCGCGGCTACGAGAAGATCGCCGGCATGACGGGTACGGCTGAGACTGAGGCCGCCGAGTTCATGTCCACCTATAAGCTCGGCGTTGTTCCGATTCCGCCGAATAAGCCTCGCCAGCGAGTCGACCACAACGACCTGGTCTATAAGAACGAGGTCATCAAGTTCGACGCCGTCCTGAAGGACATCATCGAACGCCACGAGAAGGGCCAGCCAGTACTGGTGGGCACTGAATCGGTGGAGAAGTCCGAGTATCTCTCCAAGCTGCTGGCTAAGCAGGGCATCCGCCACGAAGTTCTCAATGCGAAGAACCATGAGCGTGAGGCTGCCATTGTGGCTCGGGCAGGACGCCGCGGCTCGGTGACTGTGGCCACCAATATGGCCGGTCGAGGCACTGACATCATGCTCGGCGGCAATGCCGAATTCAACGCAGTCCACGAGATGGAGAAACTCGGCCTGGACCCGGTGGAGAACGCCGAGGAGTACGAGGCCAAGTGGGATGAGGTCTTTGCCCGCGCGAAGGAAGCGGCTGAGGCTGAGGCCGCTGAGGTCCGCGAATTGGGCGGTCTCTACGTGCTCGGCACCGAACGCCATCAGTCACGTCGCATTGACAATCAGCTGCGGGGTCGTGCCGGCCGTCAGGGCGACCCGGGGGAGTCCCGCTTCTACATCTCGTTGACCGATGATCTGATGCGCCTGTTCAACCAGTCGGCTGCGCAGCGCATCATGAACTCCCCGGCCATGGCTGATGAGATCCCGGTGGAGCATAAGTTCGTCTCCGGGGCCATTGCCAATGCTCAGCAGCAGCGCGAGTCGCAGAACACTGAGACCCGCAAGAACGTCTTGAAGTACGACGACGTAATGAACCGCCAGCGTGAGGCCATCTACTCTGACCGCCGCCGGATCCTTGAAGGCGACGATGTCCACGGCAAGGTCCAGCACTTCATCGAAGATGCTGTCTCGCTCATGATCGACGAGAAGACTGCCTCATCCTCCTCTGAGGACTGGGACTTAGAAGGCCTGTGGGAAGAACTCAAGGGCCTCTACCCGGTCTCGCTGGAGATTGAGGATCTGGTGGAGGAGGCTGGCGGCATCGACCAGCTTTCGGTCAAGCTGCTCAAGCGTGAACTGGTCTCCGATGCCAAGATCGCCTACGAGAAGAAGGAAGAGGAGATCGGTTCCGAGGCGCTTCGCCAGCTGGAGCGGCGGGTGCTCCTCTCGGTCATCGATGAGAAGTGGCAGGAGCATCTCTATGAGATGGACTACCTGAAGTCTGGCATCGGGCTGCGTTCGATGGCTCAGCGTGATCCGCTGGTGGAGTACCAGCGCGAGGGTTATCTGCTGTTCCAGGCAATGGCTGAGGGCATCCGAGAGGAATCTGTGCGGAAACTGTTCGCCGCCGAGGTTCAGGCAATCACACCCGCCCACGCGCCGTCGCTGCCGGGGGTCAAGGATGGCCGTGTGGCAGCCTCGGGCAAACAGGTGAAGGTACCCGGTCTCAAGGACGCCCCAGGCTCGAACTAGTTGAGCTCTGGCACGTTCGTGCAATGACTAGCCTGAAGGCCCTGCGAGTTGTCTTGTGGGGCCTTCAGCCTAGTTCCAGGGCGGTGATCCTCCAGCGGGCCCGGTGAGCTTCACAGCGCAGGGCACAGGCCCTGGTGCGCTGATTGTCTGTGAAGATCACGCAGACCTCCCATGCGGAGGGGCTTACCTGTTGTGTCCGAATGCTGCGGAAGACCAGCTGGGCGGGTCCGTTGCGGTGCTGTCCGGGAGAAAAACGCTGACGATGGCGAGCCAGTAGCGCTGCCCGGCGGCTCACTTTCTGGTAGATCTCGCCGTCGAGCCAGCGCTGCATCTGATGAACCGGTCGCAGCCCGGCAAACGTCTCGGCCATAGCCTGGCAGACCATCCTGGAGATCGCAGTGATCTGCCGTTGTTCTTCACGTTCACTTGCCAGCGGCACTGGCGCGCGGCCATCGGGTTTGAGTTCTGACGTCGCATTGAGTTCTCTTGCGCCCATAGCGTGGAGGAGCCGCGGGACCTCGTCTTCGCGCTGGAGCCGAAATCGGCTTGGCCGCCGCGATGGAGGTTGCTGAAGCAGTGCGGGCAGAGTGGCTGATGAGCTGCTGGGCTGGCTCTGCGCAGCGTTGAGCGGCATGTCTTCTCCTGTGCGATCGGCGTCGTATGGGGTTGTAGCAACGGAAGCTCAGCGAATAGCTGGGGGAACAGTCAGCACGGTTCCTGGGCGAAGCCGCGCGGGATCATCCCCGATCAGCTGACGGTTAGCGGTGAACCAATGGGGCCAGATTCGGGCGATTTCCCAGTCACTTGCATCTGGGCCTGCGTACTCAGCTGCGATGCTCCACAAGGAGTCCTCGAGTCCCACTGTGACCGTGCTGGTCTCGTCGGTGGATCTGGTGGCCGCCCCAGTGTGCCGCGGCGTGGGGGCTGGGCGGCGGGGTAGAAAACCTTGACTCATGCTGACTCCCTGTGATGCGTCGTGACACTGCATGGATATGGTATGTGCCATTTAGTGTCGTTTGATATTTTCAGATGCTACACAGATGTATTGCGCTTGGGAAGAGCTGCAGGAAATATGGGCACAGTATTGCCGTCAAAGCCGAAGGGGGTGTCAGCGTGCGCTGGGATGCACTCTTTGCTGACTTGGACGCTCAGTTGCAGGCGCAGGCGGATCAGCGATTCCAAGCTGAAGTGCAGCAGGCCCGTGAACTGGAGCGCTCTCAGCTGCTGCTGGCAGACCGACTGCGGGCCCACTTAGAGGATCAGCGATATGCCTCAGAACAGTTGAGTGTGCTGCTGCGCGGTGGCCGACGAATCACCTGCTGCTTGGAGACGGTGGGAGCGGATTGGATTGCAGGAAGTGCCGGTGTCCACAGTCTGCTCATACCGCTGCCGGCGGTATTGATGGTGGAGAGTCTGGCCCGCACCGCCGCGCAGGAAACAAGTCCGACCCGCAGGCGCTTGACGATCGCGGCACCGCTGCGGGCGCTGATGAATGACCGAGCTGGGGTTGCCGTCTTTGGGGAGGGGGCCGACGGCGATGCTGAGCTGGCTGCCGGGCGGCTCATCGCCGTCGGCAAGGATCATTTTGATGTGCTGATGCCTGCCGCTGATGGTCACGCACCGGAGCGAGACGGGCGCAGTATTCGCACCATTCCGCTCAACGCCGTCGCGCTGATTCGCAGCCTAGCCGGAGCGTGAGGGCTGCATAGCCGGACTGGGGGTCTGAAGCCGGTGAGGTGTGAAGCAAGCGGCACAGCCGGTTTAACGCCCCGCGTGCTCCTGGGACGGGCTACTGGTGCTGCGCGACTCACGCTGGGCGGCGTACTGGCGCTCGATGTACTCATCCAGCTTCGCCTCCTCCACGCGCCACTGGCCGCGCCCGCCGATCTGGATTCCAACAATGTCTCCACTCTTGATCAGCGCCCGAGTTTGGGACATGGAGATGTTCAGGGCCTCGGCCACATCCGGAAGGGTCAGAAATTTACGCATAGCCACACCTTTCAGGGCATATCGGCTTTTTTGATGACATTTGCTTCTATTCTCGCATTGACGCTGCTCTGCGTGTTATTCCTCGTCTGCGTGTCATCACGTCTCATTTGAGCCCTATCGGTATCTGAAGGTTTCTACTACTCTGGGCAGCGTGACGCAGAAACCCACTGATGTTCAGCGGCTCCGGCGCCCCTCATGGAGGGACCCGCGGTTACTCGGCGGAATCCTCATCGTGCTGCTCTCTACTGCCGCGGTGGTAGCCCTAGTGATGTCCCAGGACCGTACTACCGCCGTCTACGCGGCTGAACGCCAGCTCAGTACCGGAGACCAACTGAGCGACGACGACGTGCGCGTCGTCCATGTCCAGTTGGATGATCTGGCCGATCATTACCTCTCCGCAGCTGATCCGCTGCCTGCAGAGGGGCTTTTGCTTCGGGCTGTGCTGGAGGGGGAGCTCATTCCCCGCACCGCACTGGGGGAGAGCGATCCTGAGGGCAGACAGCCGGTGACAGTCAACGTGGAACAGGAACTGGCACGGGCCGTTCAGGTGGGACGGCGAGTCGATGTCTGGGCGGCCACTGCGGAATCGCCCACTGACGAGGCTGCAGTCGAGCGTCTGGTCACCGACGCTGAAGTCATCGATATTCGTGAAACCTCCTCCGCCTTCGGCAGTCAGTCCGCGGTCACCGTCGAGCTGTTGATCGAAGTCCCCGAGCTGCCGGACTTGCTCGCCGCCGAAGGCTCAGCAGCTGTGCTTTCGGTGTTGCCGGCCGGGACGCAGCAGCCATGAGTCGCTGCTCAGTGGTGACCATCGGCAGGCTTGCCGCTGACCATATTGCTGCGCTGGAGCGACTGCATACTTCGGTGACGGTGGATCGCCGGTGTGCGGATCTCGCGGAGCTCATTGCTGTAGCAGAGCTGCAACGGGCTGACGCTGCGTTGATCATCGGGGACACCGCGCCGCTGACTGCCTCGATGCTCAGCGGGCTGAGGCAGTGCGGAATCCGCGTGGTGGTGATCTCCGATGTCGCCCAGGAGCGCAGCCGGCTCAGCCGGCTCGGCGCCAGGTGCTTCAGCGATGAGGTGCAGGCCCAGACGCTGGCTGCTGCTCTACAAGGAAACGACGGCGCCACCGGTCCGGACGCAGAGGTGTCAGCCAGTGACGCTGAACCCAGTGTAGATGAACCGCCTAGCCTTGCGGCAGCGCGTGGCGATCATCTGGCCCGTGAGTACAGTGGGGCTTTCCCAGAGAAGTCAGATCCGGCGCAGTCAGATCCACTGAGCGCCCAGGAAGACCCGGATTACCTCGATCTCAGCGGGAACCTGATGGAGATGGATCCGGCTGACGCCGAGGTCGCTGCGCATACTGCAGCCCAGACTTCTCAAGATATGAACCCTGGTGCAGATACCGACTCCGCTGCTTCCGGGCGGCGCGCCCCAGCAGGAGGACTACCGGGCATCACAGTGGTCTGGGGACCCGCGGGAGCCCCAGGGCGCACCACTGTCGCCGTCAATCTGGCTGCCGAGCTGGCCATGAGCAACGCCTCAGTGCTGTTGATCGACGCCGACGCCCACGCTTCGTCTGTTGCTGTACAGCTGGGGCTGCTCGAGGAATCTGCCGGACTCGCCCAAGCCTGTCGCGCCGCAGAGCTGGGCGGACTCGATGCTGACCGCCTGTCACAAGCCAAGACCACCGCGCAGTTGCAGGCTGCCGGACACAGCGCTGTGCTGCCGGTACTCACCGGCTTGCCGCGGGCCGAACGCTGGGCCGAACTGCGCCCACGCGCACTGGAACGCGTGTTATCCCTGGCGCGCAGCCAGTACCAGCACGTGGTGGTGGATGTCAGCGCAGGCATCGAGGAGGACGAGGAGCTCAGTTTCGACACCTCCGCACCCCAGCGCAACAGCGCCACCCTGACGGCGCTGCGTGAGGCAGATCAGGTGCTGGCGCTGGGAACAGCAGACGCGGTGGGGTTCTCCCGGCTGATCAAAGCCTGCGAGGAGTATCGTCACCGGCTGCCTCAGGCGCCCCAGCCCCAGGTCATCATCAATCAGCTGCGCACCTCCGCAGTGGGGCGCTCCCCGCGCAGACAGCTCACCGAAGCGTGGGAACAGCTCGCCGAGCAGAATCAACTACGGCACTTTCTGCCCTATGACCGGCAAGCCTGCGATGACGCGCTGCGCACCGGCCAGGTCCTAGCTGAGGCGGCACCCGAGTCGGCCCTGCGCCGGCAGCTGGCTGAACTTGCCGGGATCCAGCTGCCAGGGCGCCGTCGTCTGCGGATGTCTCGCCGTCGGGT
The DNA here is from genome assembly GCF_000455245.1 of Nesterenkonia massiliensis. Classification (GTDB taxonomy): domain Bacteria; phylum Actinomycetota; class Actinomycetes; order Actinomycetales; family Micrococcaceae; genus Nesterenkonia; species Nesterenkonia rhizosphaerae. The sequence continues at coordinate 348,013 of NZ_HG005166.1, forward strand.
CGCGGCGCGGTAGTCCGGTGTGTGCCAGCCCGGTAGGCTGAAGGTATGGCGGAGACAACGGCATTGTGGACAAGCGAAGACGCTGACCTAAAAGGCCTTACGGAGGCGTACTACGGGCATATCGCCGAGGAGGATCTGCGGCAGATCGGCCCCGATCAGCGTCGCGAAGGCGTCGCCGCCCACGTGAAACTCGCAGCCCAGCGCAGCCCCGCAGCCCCTGCAATCTCGGTGACCACCGTTGGCCACCGCAGCGTGGTTCAGGTGGTCACAGAAGATATGCCGTACCTGGTGGATTCGGTGACCTCAGAGGTTACTCGCTGCGGTCATGCCATCTCGCTGGTGGTCCACCCCATCTTCCTAGCCTCTCGCAGCCTGGAGGATCAGAGCCTCAAGAGCGTCAAATCCGTGCCCACCCAAGGGCGTTCGCTCTCCTCCGGCGATACCCAGGCGCTGCCGTCGTTGGCTGAGATCCTCAATGAGAACGACAAAACCCAGGTGGAATCCTGGATTGCCGTAGAGATTGACCGGGTCATCAGCCAGGAGCAGGGCGAGACTCTCATCAAGGGCCTGGCCCGGGTGCTTGACGATGTGTGCATCACCCACCGCGACCAGGATCGGATGATCGCCCAGGCCCGCAGTGCGGCCGCTGATATCCGTCAGCTCAGCAATGTGGAAGACCGTGATGAGTCTGCCGAGCTGCTGGAGTGGATGGGTGAGGGCAACTTCCTCTTCCTGGGCTACCGCGAGTACCAGCTGATCGATGACAAGGACACGCTGCGCCTTGAGCCGCTGACCGGCACTGGCCTGGGGATCCTCTCCGACGTGGACGGCACTCCGCGCCCCAAGAGTTCCTCGGAGCTCTCGGCGGCAGGTCGTGAACGCGCCCACCAGCCGAAGGCGCTGGTGATCACCAAAGCCAATTCCCGCTCCACGGTGCGGCGTCGTACCTATATGGACTATGTGGCGGTGAAGACCTTCGACGAAGCTGGTGATGTCGTCGGTGAACGGCGATTCCTCGGACTGTTCAGCCAGCGGGCCTATACCCAGTCCATTTCGACCATTCCGCTGCTGCGCTCCCGTGCCAAGCAGCTGCTGGCCCGTTCCGGCTTCAGCCCGGACTCGCATTCCGGCAATGACCTGGTGCAGATCCTGGAGACCTATCCGCGCAATGAGCTGCTGCAGATGGAGATCTCCGAGATCGAGGATGTGACGTGGCAGATCCTGCAGCTGCAGGAGCGTCGTCGGGTCAAGCTCTTCCTGCGCCAGGACCACTACGGGCGCTTCATGACAGCTCTGCTCTACCTGCCGCGCGACCGCTATAACACCGCCGTGCGCCGTCGGGTGGAGAACGAGCTGCTGAAGCATATCGACGCAGAATCCATTGACTTCAATGTGCGGCTCTCAGATTCAGTACTGGCGCGCGTATTCTTCCGGATGCGGCTGCGCGAAGATGCCGCCCAGATGAGCATCAGCGCTGATGAGCTGCAGCAGCACCTGGCCCGGGCCATCCGCTCCTGGGGAGAAGGGATTGCCCAGGAGGCCAGCGAAGCCTACTCTGCAGCCCACGCCAGCCGGATCTCCTCGCGCTGGGGCGAGGCCTTCCCCGATGACTACCGGGTGCTCTACGAGGTGCCTGATGCGCTGCATGACGCCGCTGAGTTCGAGACCCTCGAAGCCCAGCCCGAGGCCGGACCGCGACTCTACTTCTATTCGCCGAAGGAAGAGGATCCAGCCGATATGAGGCTGAAGCTCTACCTCACCGAACCCAAGACGCTGACCGACACCCTGCCGGTCATCGATGACTTCGGGCTCTCCATCCTCGATGAGCGTTCCTACACGCTGACCACCGCCGATGAGCGCACCTTCTACCTTTATGACCTGGGGCTGTGCTATCCGACCAGCGCTGATCCCTACGAGACTATCGAGCTGTTCAAAGAGGCCTACAGCCATGTCCTCACCGGCCGAGCTGAATCCGATGTCTTCTCTCGCCTGGTGCTGCAGCTGAAGCTCAATATCCGCAAGGTCACCGTCCTGCGCGCCTACGCGAAGTACATGCGCCAGCTGGGCAGCCCGCATTCATACGATTTCCTCGCCGAAGCGCTGCTGGCGAACCCGGAGGTGGCCACGGCGTTGATCGGCTACTTCACCGCGAAGTTCGACCCGCAGCTCGGTGGTGAGTCCGGTGCTGAATCCTCCCGCGACCAAGCCATGGAGGTCTGCCGGAAGAATGTGGTCGAGGCGCTGGAAGGTGTGAAGACTCTCGACGCCGACCGGGTGCTCTCCACCTTCCTGAATCTGATCGACGCCACCGATCGCACCAACCTCTATCAGGGCCAGGACTGGGTCTCACTGAAGCTGCGTCCGCAGGACATCGACTCCGCGCCCAAGCCTCGCCCAGCGCATGAAATCTGGGTCTACTCGCCGCAGGTGGAGGGCACGCATCTGCGCTTCGACAAGGTGGCGCGCGGCGGACTGCGCTGGTCTGATCGACAGGAAGACTTCCGCACCGAGGTCCTGGGTCTGGTGAAGGCGCAGATGACCAAGAACGCCGTCATCGTGCCTTCAGGTGCCAAGGGCGGGTTCTTCGCCAAACAGCTGCCCGATGCCCGTCAGGACCGCAGTGCCTGGTTCGAAGCCGGACGGGAGGCTTATAAGACCTTCATCCGAGCGTTGCTGGATATCACCGATAACCAGGCGGAGGAGGACGGCAGCCTGCGGATCGTCCCGCCGCAGCATGTGGTCCGGCACGACGGTGATGACCCCTACCTGGTGGTGGCTGCGGATAAGGGCACTGCCACGTTCTCCGACACTGCCAATGCCATCAGCGCCGAATACGGGCACTGGCTCGGCGATGCCTTCGCCTCGGGTGGCTCGGTGGGCTATGACCATAAGGCCATGGGCATCACCGCCCGCGGTGCCTGGGAATCAGTGAAGTCGCATTTCTCCTCTCTGGGCGTGGACACTCAGAGTGAAGACTTCACCGTGGTCGGCATCGGTGACATGGGTGGTGACGTCTTCGGCAATGGCATGCTGCTCTCTGAGCACATCCGACTGGTGGCCGCGTTCAACCACCTGCACATCTTCATCGACCCCAACCCGGACTCCGCCGCCTCCTTCGCGGAACGGCGCAGGCTCTTCGAAGCTGACCGCTCAGGCTGGGATGCCTACAGCACAGAGCTGATCTCCGCCGGCGGCGGTGTCTTCTCCCGCGATACTCGCAGTATCGAGATCACTGCCCAGATGCGGGATCGCTTCGGCATTTCCGACGACGTCGACGCGCTGACTCCGCCGGAACTGATCAGTACCCTGCTGAAGGCTCCGGTAGATCTGCTCTACAACGGCGGCATCGGCACCTATGTGAAATCTTCGCAGGAGAGCCATGAGGATGTGGGGGACCGGGCCAATAACGGCATCCGTGTAGACGGCAGTCAGCTGCGCGCCAAGGTGGTGACCGAGGGTGGCAACCTGGGCCTGACGCAGGCCGGACGCATCGAGGCAGCACAGCACGGGGTGCTGCTGAACACTGATGCCATCGATAACTCTGCAGGGGTCGACTGCTCGGACCACGAGGTCAACATCAAGATCCTGCTGGACCGGCTTGTGGATTCCGGCCACCTAGAAGCCCAACAGCGCAATGACCTGCTGCGTGAAATGACCGATGAAGTCGCCCAACTGGTGCTGCAGACCAATAAGGATCAAAACGTCTTGCTGCTGACTGACCGGCAGCGGCTCTCTGACTGGTCCCCCAGTTTCGGCCGACTGATCAGCTGGCTCGAACACAACGCTGGACTCGATCGCAGGCTCGAGGTGCTGCCCACTGATGAGCAGATGAAGCAGCGCGCCGCAGACGGGATCCCACCGCTGACCGCCCCGGAGCTGTCGGTACTTGCCGCTTATGCCAAAATCCAGCTCAAGGGTGCTCTGGGCGCCTCCGATCTGCCGCAAGACCCCTGGTTCGCCGGCACTTTGGAGAGCTACTTTCCGGACCAGATCACTCAGCACTTCGCTCAACAGCTGCCGCGTCACCCGCTGGCCACCCAGATCATCAGCAACGAGATTGCCAATGATGTGGTCAATATGGGTGGCTCTACCTTCGTGTTCCGCACTGTGGAGGAGACCTTCGCCTCCGAAGCACAGGTGGTCCGTGCCTTCGTGATCGTCCGTGAGCTGTTCAAGCTTGATGAGTTCGACGCCGCCATGCGCCAGCTGCCGGTGAGCTTCCCCACCGAGCTGTGGGCACCGATCTACGTTGATATGCGCCGGCTGCTTGACCGTGCGGTGCGCTGGTTCGTCAACCACGGCAGCCATGACCGCAGCATCGCCGAAGAGATCAGCCTCTACGCCCGGCACATTGAGCCGCTCTACGGCAAAGTGGAGTCGCTGCTGCGCGGGGCCGACGCCGAGCGGGTCGCTCGTCGTCGTGAAGAGGTCATTTCACACGGTATGGATGAGGAGCTCGCCGGCTGGCACTCCCAGCTCTTTGAGACCTTCTCCCTGCTGGACATTGCGGCACTGGCGCAGCAGCACGGGTTGGACTCGCACACTGTGGCGGAGATCTACTACACGGTGTACCACGACTTCGACGTGGATCGACTGCTCAACCACATCACCGGACTGCCGCGGAAGGACAAATGGCAGGCCCTGGCACGCGGGGCTCAGCGTGATGATCTCTACTTCGCGCTGAAGGAGATCACGGAGTCGGTGCTCACCAGCGGCCATGAGGGCGACGCAGTGGAGCGCCTGCACAACTGGAAGCAGGCCCATGCTGGCGCTCTCAGCCGTGCTGAACGGCTGAAGGACGAGATCACCGGACGTGATCACAACATCGCCTCGATCACTGTGCTGCTGCGCCACCTCCGCGGACTCATAGGGACCTGAGGCTGAGGCTGGGTCGGAAGGAATACCGATGTCTGTGCTGAGTGACCGACTGGATAACAATCCGCATCTGCTGAGCTCAGATGTGGAGTGGATTCATGCACTGGTCAGTGACTGGCAGCTGCTCTCCGACCTGGCCTTCTCTGACCTGGTGCTGTGGTTCCCGCATACCGAAGACGGCGTGATCGCAGCTCAGGACCGCTCCTATGTGGCGCTGGCCCAGGCCAGGCCCTCCACCACCCAGACGCTGATACACCGCGATGTGGTGGGGGACCGGATCCGCGCGGACCTGAAACCCATGGTGGAGCGGGCCTGGGTGGCTCAGGTGGAGACAAACTCCTCTGACCAGGGGCAGCCATCGCCGGGGCGGATGCGGGTCACCGCTGTCCCGCTGGTCCGTCCCGATGCCCACGGCCGCCCACGCACCGTCGCGGTGATCACCATGCACTTCTCGGTCTCGGCACTGCGCACACCTTCCCGGCTTGAACTGACCTACCGACGCTGCGCCGCCGATCTGCTCTCGATGGCCGCCGAAGGAGCCTGGCCGGATTCAAGTCATGAGTTCACCGGCTACTCCGGGGCACCGCGCGTAGGTGATGGGCTGCTGCGCCTGGACGCTGAAGGGCAGATTACCTTTGCCAGCCCCAACGCAGTTTCGGCGTTGCTGCGCTTAGGGGTCAATGACACTCTCGAGGGCCGCTCGCTGGCGGGTATCGGGGCAGAGCTGCAGCGAGCCACCGGGGTGGTGGTGGATGAATCCCAGCCGCTGATGCTCACCGGCCGACGCGCCATGCGTGCTGAACTGGAGGCTCACGGGGCCGCCGTCACGCTGCGGTCTATTCCGCTGCGCCGCGAAGGCAAGCGGTTCGCCGCCCTGGTGCTCTGCCGGGACGTCACCGAGCTGCGCCGTCGGGATAAGCAGCTGATGAGCAAAGACGCCACCATCAAGGAGATCCACCACCGGGTGAAGAACAACCTGCAGACTGTCTCGGCGCTGCTGCGCATGCAATCACGCCGGATGGATTCCCAGGAGGGGCGCGAGGGCCTGCGCCGAGCGATGCGCCGGGTGGAGACCATCGCGATGGTGCATAACTCGTTGTCCCAGGGACTTGAGGACACCGTGGATGTCGATGAGCTGATGCGACGTCAGCTGCGGCTGGCGGCTGAGATGGCGGAGTCTGACAGGACCGCGGTGACCGAGCTGGTGGGCAGCTTCGGACAGCTGCCTCCAGATATGGTGACTCCGCTGGCACTGGTGCTGACTGAGATTGTCGCCAATGCGGTGGAGCATGGATTCAGCGACGATCCTGAGCATAAGACCATTCACGTGTCTCTGCGGGTGGACCGGCATACTGATGCGGCTGGCCGGCAGCGGTTGGATATTGAACTCACCGACGACGGCGTGGGCTTGCCTCAGGAGGGCTGGGAGCCTGGCCTGGGGCTACAGATTGTTAAAACACTGGTGCGCGGAGAGCTCTCGGGATCCATCGCCTGGGACAGCAGCCCGGCGGGGACGAAAGTAACTCTCCGCGCACCAATATTGGGATCAGAGGAGCGCAGCTGAGTCAGCTCGCCCGACGTGCCCGTGCGGCACGCCGCTTGAGGGCGCGACGCTCGTCTTCGCTCATTCCGCCCCAGACGCCGGCGTCCTGGCCGGTGTCCAGAGCCCACTGCAGGCAAGTATCCATTACAGGGCAGCGACGGCAGACGCTCTTGGCTTCTTCAATCTGAAGCAGAGCGGGGCCGGTGTTGCCGACGGGGAAGAACAGCTCGGGATCCTTATCAAGGCATGCTGCTCGGCTGCGCCAATCCATTGGGGATCACTACTCCTTGGGCACTGTCGTCTCAGGGGCGGGACGCCAGTTGGTCATGGGTGCTTCAGCTTGAAACGCTGCAGCAGGCCTGCGGCGGCGGTCATCCTGGTGCGAGAGTGGATGCCTCGAGAGCTTCGGGGCCGCAGGAGGGCTACTGGGTTTCGCTGAACGGGTACCTATCAAGGCTGGCATGTTACGCGAAGGCAAACAAGACCTCTCAATGGGTGAATTTTGCGTAAACTGTGTGTGATTTATCACATCAGTTTTTCTGGTTCTGGCCCATGATGGGCAAGCTGCCCGCTGAGCTGGGACGATGCAGCATCGACTCCGCTGTGGACAGAAAGTGCTCGAACTGCTCGGGCCTTCTGGCTCCAGGTGCCAAGGTAAGCAGGACCGCGGCCGTCCGGGCTGCCAAGTCATCGGGATCATGGATGGCGGCCAGGTGATCCCAGAAGAGCTGGATATGTCTGTCTACCCCAGCGTAGCCCTGTGGATCAAAGCTGGGAAGGGCGAGCATATGCGCGAAGAAAGTGGCGGCGTCGTCGGCGGCGTAACCCGGACCTACCGTATCGGTGTCAATGAGGGCACTCAGCGAGGTCGCCTGCTGGTCGACAAAGAGGTTCGCCGGGTGGAAATCGCCGTGGATGGGCACCAAAGGGCCAGGCTCGGGAAGCAGCCTCTGCCGGATGCCCAGCAGCAGATCATCGACCCGCTGTGTCGGTGCGCCCTGGGAGTGCAGCACTGGGCCGAAAGCCTGCACGCGGGAGGCCGCGGAGACCTTTGCGGGTAGCTGAAGTGCCTCAGCGCTGATGCTGTGCAGAGCCGAGAAGATCAATTCGGGGCCTATCTGAACTGCTGGATCAGGTGCGGTGGGTCGGTAGAGATGATGAGTCAGCGGTATGCCACGGGCGGCTTCACTGACGAGTATCCCGTCTCCGGCATCCCAGAGAGGTGGGGCTAACGCGCAGCTGTCGTGACGCTGCAGAAGGGTTCTGGACCGGCTGGGACGCACGGTTTTGATGTAGACATCCTCCACCGAGTCTGCCCCTCGCTGGAGGGTGAACCGGTGTACTGCTCGGCGCAGCGGGCGCAGCACCAGCAGCTCCCCGGAATGTACCTCCACTGTGGTTCCCCAGATTCTGCGCAGCAGTCTCGGAAGCGCCTGCTGGTCTTCCACCAGCACCAGACCTGGAAGTGCGGGGTCCTGCGGGAAGGCCCAGAGATGCAGTGCCCCAAGTGGTGAGTCCAGTCGAACCGCCTGCAGGGCCGCGCGCTGGTCATCGCTGAGCTTTACCGTGGAAATGATGAGCATCAGCTTGGCCCCGCCGGAGTCGACCAGATATTTGGCGCTGGTCTCTGCACCGGGGCGGGTGTAAATCTGTTCTAGCCGCCACTGGCCCACTCGAAGGCCAGCGGAACTCAGTGCCAGCTCCAGCAGCTCTCCGGCCTCCTCAGAGCGCAGCAGCTGCTCCAGTGCAGCCTGCGGTGCGGCCTGGTCTCCGTGACCGGAGTCTCCCATGGCAGAGATCATGGTCCTATTTTTACCGCCTGCGAATGAGAAAACTCTCATGGTTTTTCATTTCCGAAGCCTCGCAAGAGAATGAGAAACTAAGCGGGTGGTCCCGGAAGTCAGACAGAATCTCCCAGAACAGCAGGCCACGGGTCGGCGTCGACTCAGCCAGAGCTGGAGCATGCGCCAGATCAGCGTGCGCTCCCGCATTCTGATGGCGGTACTGGGGTTGGCTGCACTCGGTCTGGTGGTGGCCGGATATACAGCTTTTGCTATCCAGCAGATCCAGGTGGAATCCCGGATAAACGCCGAACTGCAGGCTGACTCCGAGCAGTTCCGATTACTCCACGACGTCGGCGTTGACCCGCGCACTGGTGAGAGCTTCTCCTCCCCGGCAGACCTCGTGCATATCGCCATGCAGCGCATTATCCCCACCCGCAACGAGGGTGCGGTGGGATTTGTCGACGGCGAGGTCGCCTTCACCTCCGCAGTGGCCCCGGTGGCACTGGAGGAGGACGCTGAGCTCGTCGAGGCTCTGCGTCCCTATGCACTCTCTGACCGGGCCAGCTTCACCACCATCAGCACCTCGCGCACCACCTACCGGGCCGCCGTCGTCCCCGTTCACGCCCAGACCACTGCCGAAGACATCGATGGACAGGACCATGAAGTAGCCACCTTCGTCCTGGCCTATGACCTCACCGCCGAACGAGGAGTCTTCGCAGACGGCTTCATCATCTATGCCATTGTCGCCGCCTTCTCTCTAGTGGTGGTGGCCGTGGTGGGATGGATTGTGGCAGGCCGCGTCCTGCACCCAGTGCGCGTACTCGCAGGTGCTGCTCGGCGGATTGGGCGCGAGGATATCAGCGAGCGCATCCCAGTGGCAGGCGGCGATGATCTGGCGGAAATGACCAGAGCAGTCAACGAGATGCTCGAGCGCCTTGAAGGGGCCTTCCGTGCTCAGGACCAGCTGGTGGCCGATGTCAGCCACGAGCTGCGGACTCCGCTGACCATCCTTCGTGGCCACCTGGAGGTGCTTGATGTAGGAGATCCCGCCGATATCATCGCCACCCGGGAACTGGCCATCGATGAGCTGAAACGGATGAACCGGGTCGTAGATGACCTCACCACGCTGGCTCAGGCCGAGCATCCTGAATTCGTTCAGCCCCAGCCCACTGATATCGGCACCCTCACAGATGAAGTCTTCGACAAGGCAATCGCCTTGGGGCCCCGGCGGTGGACCATCGCTGAACGCACCGAAGCGGTGGCGATGCTGGACCGCGAACGCATCACCCAGGCGTGGCTGCAGCTTGCCGCCAACGCCGTGAAGTTCTCTCCCGAAGGCTCCGTTATCTCCTTGGCCTCGCAAGTGCAGGGCGATGACCTCCTGCTAAGCCTGCGAGACCAGGGCGAAGGGATCGCCGAGGAGGACCAGCAGCGAATCTTCGAGCGGTTCGGCAGAACCGATAAGTCCAAGCCTGGGTCCGGGTTGGGGCTGCCCATCGTCGCAGCGATAGTCCGCGCACACGGCGGGCACGTAGTGGTCGAGTCACAACCCGGAGCCGGCGCGACCTTCACCATGGTGATACCGGCTGGCATTGTGGAAGTCTCCGGATCCCAGGAAGGCCCGAGCGAACCAGACACAGAAGGGGAGGCTCCCGCATGACCTCAGTGCTGATCGTAGAAGATGAGGACCGCATCGCGTCCTTCGTGGAGAAGGGGCTCAGCTCTGCCGGCTACGCCACTGTGCGTGCCAAAACTGCAGGTGAAGGGTTCGAGTTCGCGCTCAACACCAACGTTGACCTCGCTGTTCTTGACCTCGGTCTGCCCGATGAGGACGGCCTGAGCCTGCTGGCGCGGCTGCGCAGCCGTGGTTGGGGCGCCCCGGTGATTATCCTGACAGCCCGCGGGGCGGCGGCAGACACCGTGCGCGGACTGGAGGCCGGAGCCGATGACTATATGGCTAAACCCTTCAGTATTGATGAGCTGCTGGCCAGAATCCGGCTGCGCCTGCGCTCAGGGTCAGCTGAGGAGCCGACCACGTTGACTGCAGGTGCTTTGACCCTTGACCTGCACGGTCGCACCGTACGCGTCGACGGTGTGGAACACGAACTGTCCTCCAGAGAATTCGCCCTGGCGGAGACCTTCATGCGCCACCCGGGGCAGGTGCTCAGCCGTGAGCAGCTGCTGGAGATGGTCTGGGGCTACAGCTTTGATCCGGGTTCCAACTTGGTGGATGTCTATGTGCGGTATCTGCGCGCCAAAATCGGTGCCGAAGCCATCCGCACCGTCCGTGGTGTGGGGTACCGGCTAGACGTCTGAGCACCACGCCATCGGCCGCAGAAGTTCCCGAAGCCCTCCCCTTCGGCGCATGGCGCTGCTGCCTACTGCTCGCACACCCCAGTGCTCCCTGGGAGTTCGCCCAATAGTTACTGGGAGTTCACTTTGCTCTGATTCGCTGACAGGCGTTTGCACCCGGTCGCAGAGCCCTTTGCTGGTCTGCGCGGGGCCTGAGCCCAATCGCTGTCTGTTGATGAGGAATGTCTGCTTTTATGAGCACTCAAGCTGACGCTGTGCACCCACAGCGCGCACGTATCGTCAAAGGTCTGGTCAGTCTGGGAGCGGTCGGTGCGCTCTTGGGCGCCCCGTTAGCCCCCGCCACTGCCACAACTGAACCTGTAGCGGACCCGGAGGTTCCCGGTAGTCAGTCGGTGGTCGGCATCGAGCAGCTGGCTGTTTCCGTGGTCGGGGACGGAACGCGCACCGGCAATGAGGCAGTTCCAGTCAGCATCCACCTGTTCAACCCTGATGGGACGCTCAACGGCGTCACCGGCATTCCCTACGCAGGGGATGAGGACGGTCAGCACCGCTTCGTGCTCGGCGCTGACCGGGATCAGGCCGGTGCCCTGCAATTATCGGCGGACGGCTCCACCCTGGTGATCGGCGGCTATGACGCCGAGCTAGGCGCAGCCACCAACGGTGCGCTCAGCGAACTGGGCACCCAGCGGGTGGTGGCGGCCATTTCCGCAGACGGCAGCGTGGATGTCTCCACCTCCCTGGCAGGTGCCTTCAGCGGCGGTCATATCCGCGGCGTCGCTGCCCTGGACAGCACCCGGTACTGGGTCGGCGGGCATGGCAATAACGATGCCCAGGCGCCCTATGATGCCGGCGTACTCACGGTTGAAGCCGGCGGAGATGACCCCGCCGTCGTCGTGCCTGGCAACTCCGGGCAGTTGCGTAACCACCGCGTGCCCGGCATTTACGATGGCCAGCTCTACGTCAGCTCCGACCGCTCCAATTACAGCGGCATTGTTCAGATCGGCAACGGAGTGCCCACCGAGACCATTGCCGAGGAGGAGTTCGAGGTGATCGCTGCCACCCCCGAGGGGCGTGATGTGCCGCATGACTTCGTCTTCGCCGGGGAGTACCTCTACGTGGCCTTCACCGAGGGTGATGAGCCCGCGCTGGTGCGCTACGCCGAGGTCAGCGGTTCCTGGGAGCCTGACTCCGCCTACCCGGGTGAATTCTGGGGTGTGGAGGCTGCTGAGACTGAGGACGGTGTGGCTGTTTATGCAACCCGCGGCTCCGGGTTCGGCAACGAACTGGTGCAGATCCTGGACACCAACGGCCTGGATGAGGCTTCCTCCCAGGTGATCGCTACCGCAGAGGAGAACTACGCGTTCCGCGGCGTCGCCTTCGCCCCCGGCTTTGCGCCCGGTGGAGCCGTCGAGCTTGAAGACCTCGAGCTGCTGCCGGCCGATCTCGACTGGCAGGTCCAGGTGCCCTACGGGGAGGGTGATGCGCTTTCGGCAGTGCTCGGGGCCGACACCAACCCGCGGGCCCGATTCGAGCTGACCAGTGAGGAGATCACCGATCTCGGTTCAGCTGAGTTCCAGGTCAGCAGTGCCGATGAGGATGTGGTGACCGCGGACGCCGTCGTCATCAAGAACCACGACGACGGCACCTACAGCTTAAGCGCAGAGCCGCAGTCAGCAGGTATCACCGAGCTGCGGATCACCGCGACGCTGGAGGGCGAGAAGATCGCCGAATCCACGCTGCGCTACTGGGTCTCCGAGTCCCTGCCGGAGGAGAGCGCCCTGGCACATGTGGGTATGGCTGATGCCTCCACCGCCCAGGATGTCGGCGACGGGCATCTGCTGGTGGCTGACGACGACAGCCTCGGCATCCGTCTCTACGGACCCACCTTTGACGTGCCGGTGAACTTCTTCCCCATCCAGGGCGAGGACCACGAACACATCCCCTATGAGCGGGCGCCCGGCGAGACGTGGGACATGGAGGCCTCTGCTCGGATGGACGACACGATCTTCTGGATCGGTTCCATCGGCAATTCGCGCTCCGGCAACGTGCGGCCCGACCGGGATACCATCGCCGCCACTGAGCTGACCGGATCCGGTGCCGAGACTGAGCTAGAGACCCTGGGGTATGCTCGCGGCTTCAAGGACGCGCTGGTGGCCTGGGATAACGCCGATGGCCACGGCCTGGGCGCGGGCGCTTTCGGCTTCGAGCGGGCTGTGCAGCCCGGCTACTCGGTGGAGGGCCCGAACAGCCTCAACGTTGAAGGTGCGGCCATGGCACCTGACGGTCAGTCCCTGTGGCTGGCCTTCCGTTCCCCGCTGGTGGATCCTGAGGCCGGGGTCGGCAGCAATGATGTGCCCGAGAGCGCCGGCGATCACGCGCTGATCGTCGAGATCGCCGACATCTACGATGTCACCGTCAACGGCGCTGAGATTCACATCACCGATTACCACCTGCTGGACCTGGGCGGCCGGGCCATTCGCGGCATGGCCAATACCGGGGACGGACACTACGCCATCCAGGCGGGCTCCGCCGACGACGCGGGCAACTTCGCCATCTTCGGCTGGACCGGGGACCCCGACGATGCTCCGGTGGAGTCGGTCAACCAGATGGGCATGGCGTGGGACAAGGACGGCTCCTACGAGTCGCTGCCGCTGGTTCCTTCACTGCAGGATGGCACCAGCATCCGGGTGGTGCAGGACGTGGGAACCGTGGATCTCTACGACAACGGGATCGAGGCCCAGAGCTTGACTCCGGAGTTCATGAAGTTCTTCAGCCACGACTACGTGCTGGACTTCCAGGGCGCCTTTGCTGAAGAGGGCGCAGATCCCGATCCCGCCCCGCAGCCTGAGCCGGAGCTCACCCTTGGCGCAGAGCGGATCGAAGCCGGCGAGGAGATCACTGTGAAGGGCGCTGGCTTCAGCGCAGGAGAGCAGCTGCTGCTGCAGCTCAACCCGGAGCTGGGCACTGTGGAGGCTGATGAGTCCGGTGAGTTCAGTGTCACCGTGAGGATTCCCGAGGACATCCCGGCTGGCGACTACATGTTGCGGGCGCTGAACTCCGACGGCGATGTGTTGGCCGAAGCTCCGTTGACAGTGACTGAATCTGCACAGGACGAGCCCACCGGGGTGCCGACGGATGAGGCGACGGTCGATCCGACCACGGATCCCACGGCTGATCCTTCGCAGACCGCCACAGAGTCCCCCACTGCCTCGCCCACTGAGCCCGGTGAGGCGGGTACTGACGGGCTGGCCCGCACCGGCGCTGCGATCGGCGCGGTCTTCGGCGGCGCATTGCTGCTGGTGCTGCTGGGGCTTGTGATGCACCTACGAGCACGTCGCAGCGGCCAGTTCACGGACTAGAACGCGTCCTGCCAGATCACGAGGCCCCGGTCAAGAACAACCGGGGCCTCGTTGGCGTCCGGGCTGGGTCTACAGTGCAGTCCCGGGCCGCGTTGCCGAAGTTCAGGAACTGGGGGCCGACGGGGCAGACCAGCTCTGCGCGCTCGGGGCTGACCAGGAGGACACCGGAGCGGCTGTGCGGGTCTGCGGCGGAGCAGGTACCACTGTCTGAGTCTGCCGTGGTGCTTGGGTGCTCGGCTGCGGGGCGGGGGCTTCCTCGGCGCGCTGCGGAACCGGAGTCTCAACAGCGCTGCGTGAGGGGGCGGGTGAGGAAGCCGACTCTGCCGAGGGCGGCGTCGCCGGTGAGGCGGTGCTGGTGGCAGTGGGGCTCGGGCTCGGGGATTGGCTCGGGCTCGGGGACTCGCTGGGACTCTCACTCGGGGAGGTGTTACTGGCAACGGACATAGCCGGTCCCAGATCCACCTCGGTGGGATTGCTCATCGCATGGGCCAGCGCAGTGCCGCCGCCGAGGGCCACAATGCCCAGCGCTCCGGTGAGGACCCACGTGCTCTGCTTGCTCATCTCGGAAGCGTTCCTCTCAGCCCCTAGGGCTGTAGATCTTCTTATGACACTACCGATCCTCGCCGCCCACTATGAGAGCACCAGGAGAGTGAGATGAGAGTTTTCTCATCTGCCGTCAGGTTCTGCCGTAGACCCGGGACAGGCGGGTGATTCAATAGGGGCATGTCCGAAACACCTGCCGCGGCGCGCCCCCTAGCTATCTGGATCGTCTACCTCATCCTTTTCTTACAAGGCGCGGCGGTGATCCTGTTCACCATAGGGTCGGTCCTCACCTCCGAGGCAGCGGTGCTGGACACAGCCGGGCAGATCGCCCTGGTGGTGCTGTACCTGTTAGCCGGTGTGGTGCTGATGATCCTGGGATTCCGGATTTTCCTGGGCGCAGCTGGTGCCCGCACTCCGACGATGGTGCTGCAACTGCTGCTGGTGATCCTCTCCTTCAGCTTCTTCGCAGGCGGGACCCCGTTGGTAGGGGTGATCTTCCTGGTGCCCGCCGCCGCGGTGCTGGTGCTGCTGTTCACCCCGGCTTCGCAGAGCTGGCTGGAGATCAAGTCCGGACCCCGGTTCAGTTGAACAGCTCAGCTAAACAGCTCAGCTAAACAGTTCAGCTGAGCCGAACTCAGCCAGTAGTACTGACGGCGGCACGCAGCCCGGCGGCCAGCTCCGCGTACTGCGGACGCACCGCATACACACAGCCCAGGCGCAGCAGTGCGGCCTGCTCATAGGTTCGCAGGGTCTCTTCGGGGACTGCCGTCGCCTCGGCGGTCTGATCGATATGACTGATGACGACGTCGGCCTGTTGTGCAGTCCACACGCCCTGGCACCTGCGAAGCCGCGCGTGAGCGCGCAGATTGCCAAGGTCCAGCGCCGGATCCGCCAGGCATGCAGTGTCCACATCCAGCAGACCCGGCCCTTGGGGTGACCACAGCAGCTGTTTATCGTGCAGATCCCGATGGCAGACCCTCAGCTGCGCTGCAGGAAGAGCCTGCAGGTGTGCGCCGAGTCGCCGCGCAGCCCGAGCCGCGGAGTCAGCGTCGTCAATATAACGTGAGACCTGGCTGATCCAGGACATGAGCAGTGCGGCCTCATCGGCAGCACTGTGGACCGGGATGCTCTGCCGGGTTTGCGCTATCCCGGCACTCTCGGAGCGAGTGACTGCCTCATGCCAGGCCTGGAGAACATCGCGCCAAGCGGTGTCCCATAGTGTCTCGGGAAGCGCGGCAGCGTCATGGAGCCCTACGCCGTTGACACTGGAGAGAATCACTTCTGAGTCACTGTGGTGGAGCACCTCCGGGGTGACGAAGGGTCCGGAGAAAGGTCCAGCACGCTGGATGCCGTCCAGGATGCCGCTGGCTTTGCCGCCTTTGACCACTTTAACGTAGCTGTTCTCCTCAGCGAGGTGGACCACCGCGCGCTTGGCCGGACGATGTGAGACCACCCTGCCGCGCTGGGCCCACTTCCAGAGCGTCTTCAGCTGCGGGTCCTGTCCATAGGTCAGCAGCTGGAGCCGTTGTTCGTCCCACCAGCCAGCCCGCACTTCACCGCCGGCCTGTGCTTCACCCCCGGCGAGGGCCTCTACCGCCAGCAGAGCATCAGCGTTTTTGGCGGGCCAGGCGCGCTGGATCTGCCATTCGGTGTTGTCGATGGTGAGCCAGCGCGGGGGAAGCGCATGGGGAGACCCGCGCTGCTGCGTCAGCTGTTCGGCGGGAATGGCACGAGTCTGCGCAGCAGAATCGGCGGTGGCATTGGCCGTACTGGGGGTGCTCATCGCAGGATTGCCTCCTCGGCGCAGGTGATGGCTGCGGTGATCAGCTGCGGCCAGTTCTGCTCCCTGTGGCGGAAGGGATCAAGCGCCCCGGTCAGATGTGAGTAGGCCTCCCACGCGCTTAACAGGTCAAGGTCCAGCTCATCGGCACTGATGCCCAGCTGGGTGGCATAGCCGTGCAAGAAAGGTTCCACGAGCTGCGGCAGGCCCTGACGGAAGCACGTGGCTGCCCAGGAGCCCAGGTCTCGCAGGGGGTGACCTATTCCGCTGCGTTCTAAATCGATGAGCCGGATTTTATGGCTGTTCGGGGCAGCCAGAATGACCTGGTCAGCTGAAAGGTCTCCATGCAGTTCACAGGGAGCGAGCAGCTCAGCGTGTTCGCGCCGGCCCAGCGCCGCCTCACGGAGTCTGCGTTCAATGACCTCTGCCAATTTCTCAGCACGTTCACCCAGCCACGGGGCGAAGCGCTGGATCGGCGCCACAGCCTGGGTGGCAGACACTGGCAGGACCTGCAGTCGGCTGCCCGCGGCCGCGTCGTCGTTGTCAGTGTTCAACCTGGTGGTTGAGTGCAGGAGTGCCACAGCCGACCCTGCGCTGTGAGCCGCGGGCTCGAAGGGGTGATGGGTGAGGTCCCCGACACCCCACATGGGGGTGATCACCGCGGTGTCACGCTCGCCCAGAGCCTTCGCATTGGTGACAGGCACTCCCAGTTCGCGCCAGCGCGCGGTGGTCTCCAGGAGCTTGGCAGCACCGGATTCCACCACGCGCACCACATGGCTGGGGCGGCCCCGGGGGCCTACTGCGGCGACTACCCGACGGCGTGGGTTATAGCGCAGCATCTCCCAGTGGGCGCCATCCTCACCGAATCGCTGACTGGTGGCGGCAAAGGCTGAATGAAGCGCAGTGGCCAGGACCGGATCTGCCCAGACCGGACCACTGAACAGCCACGGCGACTCATCCTGGTGGACGTGCAGAGTCTCACCGACCCTCGCCGCCCGTTGAATAGCTTTGGTGAATTTATCCGCATCAGTGGTCAGCGCCGCATAACCGTAGGCACCGCAACGGTCCACAAAGGTCACCACCACAGAATGGTCGGGTTTGATGCGCAGATGCGTGATGCGGACCTGACGGGTCAGCAGCTCGGAGAGCTTCGCTGGATTCAGCAGCAGCTCAGCTCCAGGAAGCTGGGCAGAGCGTGCAGCCCAGACATCAGCCTGATCAGCACTGGGCTGCTCAGCACTGGGCTGCTCAGCGCTGGACTGCTCGAGGCTTGGCTGTTTGAGAGTCGGCTGCTGGTCGCGCGCCTGCTCGAGCTGGTGGACGCGGGGTAGTTCGCCGGTGACACTCATCGGGCATACTCCTTCGCAGGGTGGATGGGCACAGCCGAAGCAGCTTTCACCTGCTGCTGGGCCTGGAAGCGGGTGTTCTCCTTCGCCATCGCTTCTTGCTGGAATGCAGCCCAGCGCGAGAGTTTGCTGTCTGGATCGGCCAGCAGGCTTTGGGGCGCGCCGTCTTCCACAATGCGCCCACCCTCAAGCCACAGCACTCGGTCCAGGCCCTGCACGGTGGAGAGCTCATGGGTAATGGCAATGGTGGTTCGCCCATGGGTCAGCTCCCGCAAGGACTCTTCCACCAAGTGTCGCGACGCCGGGTCCAGGCCGGAGGTAGGTTCATCCAGCAGCACGATCGGTGCATCACGGACCAGCGCCCGGGCGATGGCGATGCGCTGACGCTGGCCGCCGGAGAGCGTGTCACCGCGGTGACCCAGCACCGTCTCGTAGCCTTCGGGAAGGGACAAAATGAACTCGTGAATACCGGCACGGCGGGCTGCTTCGATGATTTCCGGATCGGTAGC
>NZ_HG005166.1:366090-370570 GCF_000455245.1 Nesterenkonia massiliensis
AAGGGACAAAATGAACTCGTGAATACCGGCACGGCGGGCTGCTTCGATGATTTCCGGATCGGTAGCGTCCTGCCGGCCATAGCGGATGTTCTCGGCGATGGAGGTGGAGAACAGCACCGACTCCTGGAGCAGGACGGAGATATTGCGGCGCAGATCGGCTCGGCGCATATTGCGGGTGCTGATGCCGTCTACCAGCACCGAGCCTGCTTCAGGATCAGCCAGTCTCAGGAGGTAGCCGGTCAGTGTGGACTTACCCGCACCGGATGCGCCCAGCAGCCCCACCCGCTGGCCCGCCGGAATATGCAGATTGAGATTCTCGAACAGCTCCCGGCCGTGGCCATCGCGAGCGGTGATCCGGTGATAGGTGACCTCACCCTCAGCGCGATTCATGGTGACCGGCTTCTCCGGGTCGGTGATCTCCACTGGTTCATCCAGCAGCTCGGCGATGCGTTCACCCGAGGCTGCCGCACGAGCGATGCGGCCGGTGTATTTGGCCATATCGCGCAGCGGCTTCATCGCGATCTTCAGATACATCAGGAACAGCACCATGTCACCGGGAGTCATGGTGCCCTGCAGAACCTGCCAGCCGCCGAAGCCCAGCACCACTGCGGTCGCAATGCCCACAAAGAGGTCAGTGGAGCGTTCCAGGCGGGCCGCGAGGCGGCGTGCCCGAATACCAGCCTTCAGTGCCTTCTGATTTCCGGCGTCGAACCCGCGGGCCACGGTGCTCTCCAGCCCGTAGGCCTGGACTACGCGGATGGCGGCCAAGGCCTCTGCGGCATCTCCTACTAGGCGGCCCTCACCCTTACGAGTGGCGCGGGAGGCAGAGCTGATCTTGGGGGAGAGCATGCGTGAGGCCAGCAGATAACCGGCCGCGGTGAGCATCACCACCACTGCGAGCACCGGGTTGAGCACCATCACCACAATGAACAGCGCCACCACGGTGAGCACATTGCCGATCAGCGGCAGCCCGGCGGTGACGGCCACTTCCTGCAGCCTGCCCATATCACCGACCAGCCGCTGGGAGGTATCCCCAATGCTGGCTGATGAGTGGTACCGCAATGACAGTGACTGAATATGCTCAAAGACCCGGGTGCGCAGCTGAGCTGCCACTTTCACACCGACTTTGGCGAAAGCGATGGTGGAGCCGTAATTGGCCACAGCGCGACCGGCAACAATCAGCGCCAGAGCCACAGCCCAGAAGGCCACCATGCGGCCGACGTCGTCCCCGGAATCAATGGCCTCATTGACCTGCGCCCCCAGGGCTTCGGTGACAGCGTCGACGGCGAACTTCACCGGCCAGGGCTCCAGAATGCGGAATGCAACATCGGCCAGCAGTGCGATGAGCCCCAGCGCCAGCAACAGTTTGTGCTGGGTGACAAAGGGCAGCACCATTTTCAGGGTGCGGCCAAGGGCGGCCCGATGCGTAGCCCGGGAGAGCTTGGCCTGAGCGGATTTAGTCGCTGTCTTCTCGCTCATGCGCTGACCTCCACGGGGCTGTGACCGGTGTGGACGGCCTGAAGGAGGTCTGCAGCACGGCGGATCCAGGAGTGTTGCTCCACGGCGCGACGCCGAGCCTGTGCCCCCATCGCGGTGCGCAGCTCAACATCTTGGGCCAGTGCGGAAAGGGCGGTGGCGAGGGCTTGGACATCACCGGCGGGCACCAGCAGTCCAGCATCCTGACCGGCACCGGTTGGCCCAGCCAGCAGAGCAGGGATCTCACCGATCGCCGAGGCCACAGTGGGCAGCCCGGCGGCCATGTACTCGTAGACCTTCAGCGGGGAGAAGTAGTGGTCTTGCACCTGAGGGTACGGTGCTGCGCCCACATCGAAGCGACGCAGCAGTGACGGAATCCGGGACGGAGCGACGGCGCCGTGGAAAGTGACCTGATCACCGATGCCGAGGTCGGCAGCGAGTGATTCAAGCTGGGCGCGCTGTGGACCATCGCCAGCGATCTCCATACGCCAGCGCTGATCCGGTTCGGCGGCGCTGGCGAAGGCTTCCAGAAGCTGTTCGGTCCCATGCCAGGGCTTCAGCGTGCCCACGAACCCTACGGTGAAGGAAGGTGCACGGTTGAAGGAAGGTGCTGCGATTGCTTTCGCAGCACCGGCCGGGGCGTCGTCGTGACGCGGCGTGGGGGCAGTGGAGAAACGGTCAGTATTGACACCGTTGGGAGTCACCACGATGCGGGGGCTGCGTTGTCCCGGACCATGCTGGATGGCTGAACTCTTCCCCCTTTGCCGGGCAGCCCATGCGGCCACCGGTTCGGAGACGCAGGAGAGCAGATCGGCCTGGGCGAAGGCCTCCCGGGTGATCTCCTCCGCCAGCTGCCCGCGGTGCAGGCTGCGATGCTGACGCTGCTCGTCAAGTAGCGGTGCGTTGATCTCCATCACCACCGGTACTTTGCGTCCGGTGCGAGCCCGCAGCTGCTGGGCCAACTGCACCCCGGCGTCGGAGAAGAGGCTGTAGCGCTCGTAGATGAGGTCATAGTCCTCATCGGCTGCGAGCGTGGCGAGCCGGGAAGCCGCACGCAGTACCGCGAGTTCCCGCTCGGCAGTGTCCTTTGCGCCGGTGACCGCAGCGGTGAAAACCGGCAGATGACGCAGATCCTCAGGCACGGTCTCGGTGCTGGCATCACCTGCCTTGGTGCCGCGTTTGAGGCAGTACACGGTGACCTCGTGACCCATGGCGGCGAAAGCCCGGATCATCTCCTGGGCGTGCACACTGGCGCCTTTGACGCCGAAGAGACCGATCCCGGGATCGGCCAGAACGTAGGCGATCTTCATACCAGGGCCCCTTCCGGCTCACGGACTCCGGCCGGCACTGCTTCAGCTGCCCGGGAGGACGACGACGGCTCGGCGGCTGGCTGGCTGATCAGCCTGCGCAGAATGGCGGCCTGACGTCGAGAATCGAAGAGCCGTTCCACCTGCTGCCGCGCAGCATCGGTGAGTCGGCACCGCTGGGTGTCACTGACGCTGATGGCCTCCGCGATGGCATCGGCCACAGCACTGACATCTCCGCTGGGAATCAGCCAGCCGGTCTCGCCGCTGCGGATGACCTCACCTACTGCTGTCACATCCGCAGCTACACAGGGAATGCCGCGTGCCATGGCTTCCAGCAGGACAGTGGGGAGACCATCAGCATTTCCATCAGCGCCAATGACGAAGGGCGCGACAAAAACGTCGTGGCTGCCCAGCATGCGGGTGATCTCATGCTGGGTGCGGGCACCCAGCAGCTGAACGGCATCGCCGACGCCGAGCTCATCGATCTGCTCCTGAAGCGCGTCAGCCAGCGGGCCGTCACCGGCGATATCGGCCTGCACCGCGATGCCGCGTTCACGCAGGATCGCTACGGCTTCGATCAGCAGGTGGAAGCCTTTCTTCTCCACCAGCCGTCCCACTGACAGCAGCCTCGGGGTGGCGATGGATGCGGTGTTGTCAGCTGGGGTCATGCGTGCTGGTTCATAGGGGAAGCGGGCCAGCTCCAGGCCGTTGTGCACCAAGTGCAGCCGTGAGCTGGCTGCCGGGAAGGTTCGGCGCAGATGCTCCATGTTGTAGCCGGAGATGGTGATCGCATGGTGAGCCTCGGCGAGTTTCTGCTCCAATTCGGCAGCGTCGACGTCCTCATGGAAGATGTCCTTGGCATGAGCGGTGAAGGAGTACGGAAGCCCGGCGATCATCCCAGCCAACCGGGCCACGCTGGTGGCCACGGAGGCGAAATGGGCATGCAGATGGGTGACCCCGTGCTCAGCGGCCAGCTGCGCCACCGCGACTGCCTGGTAGGCGTCGTCGTGGTCATAGCGAGCCAGTTCCGGCAGCGCTCGGGTTAAGCCGCTGGCCAGCTGCGGCCCAGCAGCGGCGTCGCTGAGCTGCTTCCACAGCCGGCTGGCGCTGGAGGGACGGGGGATATGGATGACTGGAGCCTGGACCCTGGCGAGTTCGGCGTGGAAGCGCACATCGGTGGTGGGTCGTAGGGAGAAGATCACGACCTGTTCCCCGGCGGCTTCGCGGGCCAGGATCTCGGAGACGATGAATGTCTCGGAAAAGCGCGGGTACATCTTCAGCACATATCCCACCCGGCTCTCATGGAGGGGCTCCGGCTGTGCAGTCTCTGATAACGCGTCGGTCTGTGCGCAGTAGTTCAGGGACTGGGCGGCGGTGGCATCAGCGGGAGTATGCATAACTCGGCCTCTCAACGGTGGTGGGAAGGGGTGTGGTCTTCTGCGCAGCTGTGCGCTCGGGAAGGGCCGCTGCTGCGATATCGCCGATCCGGGTGAGCCCGTCGAGGTCAATGCCATCGCGCAGCGTCCGGCTGGTGACCGCGCGAGCGAACCAGCGGGTGAGTTCCTGGGGGCTCAGCCGCTCCTGGCTGAGGGTCTCCACGGCACCGGCGGCAGCCAGAGCTGCAGCACGGCGGGGCTGGTCGGCGCGCCGACTGTTGCGGGGGATGACCAGCGCCGGCGTCGTCGTCGCCATGACCT
>NZ_HG005166.1:370596-381191 GCF_000455245.1 Nesterenkonia massiliensis
CCATGGAGTTATAGCCGCACATGGACACCACCGCGGCTGCGTGACGGACCAGCTTCGGCACATGTTGGGCGTAGCGGGTGACCCGCACCGCGCCCGGGGCAGCGCCGGTTTCCCGGGCAGCGTCGAGGATCGCATCGTGGTCGGCAGCCGGCATTTGCGGGCCGGTGAGGATGATATGGCTGTGCCCCTGTGGCAGCTGGGCGCGTGCAGCGGCCAGGCCGATGGCGCCGCCGTCGGATCCGCCACCCACCATGGTCAGTACATAGGGAGCCGGAGCTCGCACGCTGGAGGGATGGACCGGATCCTCCGGGCGCCCATGGGCCAGATATCCGGTGAAACGGGTGCGGGAGGCCAGCGCTGCGGGGATCTCGCCGGTATCCAGCGGGTTGTAGATGCCGCGGTCACCGTAGACCCAGATGCCGTCATAGCGATCCGCCACGGCGTCGGCGCCGCCGATACTCGCCCATTCGCGCTGGGCGACCTCTGGGGAGTCCAGGACCTCGCGCAGTCCCAGGATGGTGGTGGCTTCGCGCCGACGCAGCATATCCAGAGCGGCGGTGAGTTCGCCGTTGACCCCGAAAGGATGGCGGTCGACGATGAACAGGTCCGGGTCCATGGCCTTCAGGGCCGCTGCCGCGGTGGCGCTGCGAAGATTCGTCAGCCGGGCGCTGCTGATGTCGAGGCTGCGGCTGACATAGCCGCCGTCGCCGCTGGTGAAGCCGGGCAGCACCAGCCAGTCCCAGCCCTCGGGCAGGGCGTCCTGGGTGGCATCAGGGTGTCCGGCGATCAGCAGGCCGCGGACCCGCTGGCCGGTCACCCGTGGAAGGTCGGCTGCTAAGGCATAGGCCAGCGCCCGGTTGCGCCTGGCGTGCCCGAGTCCCACGGAGTCGTGGGAGTACATAGCGACAGTGATGCTCATGGACACCAAGCCTGGTGGGACTTCGTGAGAGCAGTGTGAGACGAGTATGAGAAAAATGCGGTGTTTTTCTCATGTTCACCTCGGGTTCACCTGGTGACGGCTGCGTAACTGGACTGGGCCGGACGTCGTTGCGGGAAAAGACCCGCAGAAAAGTCAGTGGTCAGTTTGTCCGTGATAAATCGCGTATCTGCAAGCGATAACGGACAAACTGACCACTGAAGGTGTAGTTCATAGGAGGCGTGGGCTACGCGACCGAAAAATTGGCTTTAGTTAACCGGTCCGGTCCACTTCTCACCGGGGCCCTTGCCCGGGGCGTCGGGGATGCTGGACTCTTCACGGAATGCCAGCTGTAGGGAGCGCAGACCGTCGCGCAGCGGCGCTGCGTGGGTGGAGCCCACTTCGGGGGCGGCGGCGGTGACCAGTCCGGCCAGAGCGGTGATGAGCTTGCGAGCTTCGTCGAGATCCTTCAGATCTGCAGCGTTGGGGCCTTCGGCGAGTCCAACTTTGACGGCTGCGGCGCTCATCAGATGCACCGCCACGGTGTTGATCAGCTCGACGGCGGGCACCTCTGCGATATCCCGGGTCTGGGTCCCTACGGCCTCTGCGATGTCTTCGCCGGAAATAGGTGCCTGCTCCGGGGTGTTCTGGTCACTGTGCATGCTGATAAGCTTGTCACAGTCTTTTGAAGCCGCGCCACCGCGCGCCGTGAGACACCCGAAGCTATTACCTTAATTGAAGCAGGAGCAGGACAGATCAGCGAGCCACGTATCAATAACCGCATCCGCGTACCCGAGGTTCGCCTCGTGGGCCCCCAGGGGGAGCAGGTGGGCATCGTCCGAATCGAGGACGCCCTGCGTCTTGCCGCGGAGGCAGATCTGGATCTGGTGGAGGTGGCGCCTCAGGCCAAGCCGCCCGTCTGCAAGCTCATGGACTTCGGCAAGTGGAAGTACGAGGCCGCAGTCAAGGCCCGTGAGTCGCGCAAGAACCAGGCGACTACCACGCTGAAGGAAGTCCGCTTCCGTCTGAAGATCGACGATCACGACTACAACACCAAGGTCGGTCACGCCCGCCGCTTCCTGGAAGCCGGTGACAAAGTCAAGGCGATGATCCAGTTCCGCGGTCGTGAGCAGCAGCGTCCGGAGATGGGCGTGCGTCTGCTGCAGCGCTTCAGCGAGGACGTTGCCGACCTCGGTCAGGTGGAGTCCTCCCCGCGTCAGGACGGCCGTCACATGGTGATGGTGGTTGGACCGCTGCGCACTAAGGCTCAGCAGGCCAAGAGCAATGACACCCCGGACGACAACGAGGACAACAAGGCAGCGGCACGCGAGAAGAACGAGCGCCGCGCCCGTAAGACTCAGGAGCGTCAGAAGATCTCCACTGATCCCAAGGAAGCGAAGCCGCTTTCGAACTCCATGGCGGATTATCTGCCTGAGGAGCTGCGCAACCTCTGACCTTCCGCGGTCAATTCGCAAGAGACCCAGTTGTCCCGTATCATGGACAGCTGGGTCTCTTACTTTCTGCCCCGATGCGCTCAGCGCAGCCGGCGCGCGCGGAAGTAGGACGCCCACGACAAAGGGATCATGGCTTGCTGCACTGCCCTACCGGGACAGGTAGGTAAGCGGAATGATCCACCTCTGCGCCGCCGTCGTCATCATCGATGAGCGACACCAAGGTGCTGAAGGTCCGAACCACACGAAGGAGTACGGCACTATGCCGAAGAACAAGACTCACTCCGGTGCCAAGAAGCGTTTCAAGCTGACCGGCTCCGGAAAGATCAAGCGTCAGCAGGCTAACCGCCGCCACTACCTGGAGCACAAGTCTTCCCGCCTGACCCGTCGCCTGGCCTCTGACCAGATCGTCACCAAGGCCGACGAGGGTCGCATCAAGAAGATGCTCGGCCTCTAGAGCCAGAGCTCTCGCCGCATTACCGAAGACTTTTAAGACTCACAGGAGAAACAACTTATGGCACGCGTGAAAAGGGCTCTGAACGCCCAGAAGAAGCGCCGCAAGGTCCTCGACCGGGCCTCCGGCTACCGCGGACAGCGCTCCCGCCTGTACCGCAAGGCTAAGGAGCAGCTGCTCCACAGCTACACCTACAACTACCAGCACCGCAAGAAGCGTAAGGGCGACTTCCGTCGCCTGTGGATCCAGCGCATCAACGCTGCATCCCGCTCTCACGGCCTGACCTACAACCGCTTCATCCAGGGCCTGAAGGCTGCTGGCGTTGAGGTTGACCGTCGTATGCTGGCCGAACTGGCCGTCTCCGACGCCAAGACCTTCGGCGCCCTGGTGCAGACTGCTCGCCAGGCTCTGCCCGAGGACGTTAACGCTCCCAAGGCCGCGTGATCTTCGCGCACTAGCGCCTTGTGATAGCAGACGACGGCGCCCGTTCCCTTGACTGAGGGGGCGGGCGCCGTTGTCATATCCAGCCCCCGCACCCACACTGTGTTTCACTCTGGGTGCTCTGAGGCGCGAGAATGAAACAAAACCGGGGTCTCAGTGACGCCAACACCACTGAAGAAGGAGCAGCCCACCGTGGCCGATGAGTTTCTGATGGACAACCCCCGTAGCGAGCGTGTGAAAAGGGTCGCCGCATTGGCCACCCGTGCCGGGAGGAAGAAGCAGAGACTCTTCCAGGCCGAAGGTCCCCAGCCGGTGCGTGAGGCATTGGCACTATGGCTGCGCCAGTGGGATGAACCCGAGACCTTCGCCACTGTCCCTGATTCCGAAGACACCTCGCGACTGCGCGCGCAGCTGGCTCCCGCCGAATACCTTCCGGAACTCGACGCGCTGTTCTTCGACCCGCGCGCATTGGAGCAGCACCCGGATATCAGCGCCCTGCTGGACCGGGTCCGCGGGGTACTCTTCAACCCCGAACGAGAGCTCCCGCGGGATGCCCGGATCTTCCTACGCGAAGCTACCCCTGAGGTGCTCGCGGCCATGGGCGACGCCGAAACCTCACAGGGAATGCTGGCGGTCTGCCGCATCCCGGAACTGGAGCTCGCGGGACTCGATTCGCTGCTGGTGGGTATGAGCGAAAGCGCCGTTCAGGTGAGATCTGAAGGAAGCACTCAGGGGTCCACGGTGGAGACCTCTGCCGTCCAGCTCGCTCCGGTACTAGCCGGGCTGCAGGATCCCGGCAACGTCGGGACAGTGATCCGTACAGCGGATGCCGCCGGAGCCGGCGTCGTCATCCTCACTCCGGGCAGTACTGATCCCTGGGCGCCGAAGGTGGTCCGTGCCGCCGCCGGGTCGCATTTTCACGTGCCCATCGCCGCAGGCATCGACCTGCAGCAGCTGAGCGATTTCGTTCGTGCCAACGGCGCCCAAGTCCTAGCCGCTGACGGCTACGGTGAGGTCTCCTTGGCGCAATTGCAGTCGGAGCACGCTGAGCAGGATTCCGCATATCTCGCGCGTCCCACTTACTGGCTGCTGGGCAACGAAGCTCATGGTCTCACCGAGGAGGAGAAAGCCCTGGCAGATCAGCGGGTATCCATTCCGCTCTACGGCCAGGCCGAGTCGCTCAACGTTGCCGTGGCAGCAGCACTATGCCTCTACGCAAGTGCCGTAGCGCAGCATCGCCACTAGGAGCAGCCGTGAGCTACTCACCACAGGGTCGCCGAGCAGAGAACACCGGTTTCGACTGCATTCACTGCGGCCGCCCCATTCCCAAGCACACCGGCGGCAGCTACCGCAATCATTGCCCCCGCTGCCTGTGGTCCAGACATGTGGACATCATGCCGGGGGACCGGGCTGCCGAATGCGGTGCACCAATGGAACCGGTAGGGGTGGATCACTCCGGCAAAAAGGGCTACATCCTCATCCACCGCTGCACCGCATGCGGAGCTCAGGACCGCAATAAGCTCGCCCCGGATGACGACGTCGACGTCGTCGTCGCTCTGCAGCGCCCACCCCTCTAGACACGGGCTTTCCGGCCGGTCAGTCCACTGCGGATTGGGCCTTGAAGTGGGACCAACCGGCCGCAGTTCTGGGCCCAAACTTAGGTGCCGGTGCCCCTGCCTCCGCCGCCGGTCCGGCCTAACGTGCTGAGTGTGAAAGGGCACAGGGGGAGTGGGCACACCGGGAACTGGCGCACACTAGCGGCGCGGGAGTCCGGACAGGGCACGGTCGAATACACCGGCCTGGCGGTGGTCATCGCCATCATCCTCGGTGCGCTTCTCTTCAGCGCACCGTCCTGGGGTTCGGCTCTCACCAGCACAGTCGACAGGATCATCTGTGACATCTCCCAGCCGCTCAGCGGAGGGGAGTGCGGAGACGGCGAAAGCCCTGAGAACCTCGCGCTGGAGGAGTCCGGACCCGATAGCCACCCCGGCGAAGACACTGGCCCGCAGCCTGCGGCTGCACCGGAAGAGCCAGGCATCCCCGATGACCGGCTCGAGCAGGAGCTGGTCGATGAGGCCGTTGAACTCTTTGAGCGCGCCATTGCAGAGAACGCCACCGGTGCTGACATTCGTGCCCTGCGGGAGCACCTGGCGGATCTGAGTTCCGCGGAGATCCGCCAGCTGTCTGAACAGCACCCCAATATCAACCGGTACTCCATGCCGGTGCCGCGGACCCAGGAGCAGCTGACGAGTTTCCCCACTGGCGCAGAGGGCGCCAGCTGGTGGAACGACTCGCTGACCGAAGAGCAGCGCACCGCCCTGGCGCAGTACATGCCGCTGATGATCGGCAACATTGAAGGGGTGGACTACGAAACCCGCAGTGAGGCCAATCTGAATGCCTTGGCCTTCCTGCGCGGGCATGAGGGAACCACCGCCGCACAGCAGGAACGACTCGACCAGATCGCTTCATCGATGCTCGACCCCACTGGCCAGCTTGATGAGAACCGGTACCTGCTCAGCCTGAATATGGGGCACCCCCGCGAGAACTCCGGACGGTGGTACAACCCCTTCGACTGGGGAGCCGCTGAGGAGAAGCACTGGCCGGATCCATTGGCGGCCGTTTCGGTGGGCAATCCTGATATGACCGAGACCACCAGCTTCAATATTGCGGGTATGGGCAGCAATACCGACAATATGCCCACCGAAGTGCGCCGGGCCCAGGGACTCTACGATGGCCTCGATGAGACCCATGCGGTGATTTCATGGATCGGCTACGATCCGCCATCCACCGCCTCACCCAGCGTCTGGTCCAGCGATCTGGCCGAGGCTGGCGGGTACGCGCTGGCATACGCCCTGGATGGATACCAGCAGACCCGTGCCACTGGTGGAGATTCGCCCGCGGTCTTTCTGAACTGTCATTCCTATGGGACCAATACCTGCAATCACGCCCTGATGAATAACCACGAGACTGTTGCTGGACTGACTATGTATGGTTCTTCAGGGATTCCCCATCATCTCTTTGAAGAAGGTGTTCCTCCAGTTCAGCAGCTGAATGTGGCCACCTATGGCGAGAGCAATCTGCCGGCCGTCTTCGCCACTGAATCCCCTGATGACTTCTGGGCGCCCCTCGGGCGGAATCCATTGGGCCTGGGCATCATAGATCGCTACAACCCGGCCCAGGATTCAAGCTACGGAGCACAGATCTTCTACTCCGATGGTGAGGGAGGAAATATCGAAGGTGAAGGCGTCCACGGGCACGGGCAGAATGAATACGACCACCCGGAGCGCTACGGATACCTGGATCCGGACAGTCAGTCCTATGAGACGATGATCCTCATTCTGCAGGGCCTGGCTGAGGAGGTGGAGTTCAAATGAGCAGATACCGCAGACTTCTCACCGTTGCAGCCGCGCTGAGCTTGGTGGTCGGATGTGCCGCAGACCAAGCAGAACCGACCGAGGAGGACTCCATGCAAGCGCAGCACCACACTATGGATCCTGAGGGCGGCATCACCTTTGATGAGCAGATTCAGGAGCTGGAAGCTGCTACCGCGGCGGTGCAGAAGCATATGGGCGACGACGTCGTCGCCCGCTTCGGCCCTGACACTTTCAGCCCCGCTGCGGTGAAGGAGCGTGCACTGCCGCAGGTCTGCGAGGGAAGCGGCTACCACCTGCAGATCTCCTTCGATATAGCCGCTGACCGGGATCTGCAGGAGCTCTATGACCAGGCAGCCGCAGTCGCAGCAGAGCTCGGGCTGAGCGAGAATAGCAATAACTCAGACGGGGTGAACGAACGCGGCGGTATCTTCTACGGTGCCGGCCGCGCCGAGGGGCGGATCTTTGTGGTGACCAAACGTGGTCATCAGGATCGCGTTGATGCAAGCTTCCACACGCGCTGTTCCGATGATCCCAGCATGGAGGAGCAGTACCAGCAGAGCTCGGAGCGCGGTCGGGACCAGATCCAGGACGAATACGGGATACCCGGACAATAAGCGTCCCTTGCTGCGAGGTTCTCCCTGCGTGACACATTGTTGCCATATGCAACATTCAGGTGATCTAGAGCTGGCAGACTGTCCCCATGACTGAGATATTCACCACACTGGATCAGTATGTGGCGGCACCCCGGCTGGGAGGTTTGGCGCTGAGTCCCGACGGCGGCCGACTGGTCACCACCGTGTCCACGCTCAACACCAAGAAGGACGGCTATGTCACCGCGCTCTGGGAGCTCGACCCCCAGGGGGAGAAGCCTGCCCGCAGACTGACACGCAGCGCCAAGGGCGAGGTCGGCCCGGCCTTCGCCGCCAATGGGGACCTCTACTTTACCTCCGCACGCCCCGATGATGAAGGCGGCGAGGACGGCAATGCGCTCTGGTGCTTACCGGCAGCAGGCGGAGAAGCCTATGTGGTCAACCGCCGGGCCGGGGGCGTCAGTTCGGTCAGCTGCGCCGCCAAAGCGGACGTGGTCGCCGTCGTCGCCTCACGCCTGCCCGGGGCCTCCACCGAGGAGGAGCACGAGAGACTGCATCAGGCCCGCAAGGACTCTGCTGTTCAGGCCATTCTGCATGACGCCTACCCGGTGCGTTTCTGGGACCATGACCTGGGTCCGGCACGCAGCAGCCTTTTTGTGCTCGGGGATGAGAACGCCGACGACGGCGCGACGTCGCTGGAGCCTGCGCGCCGGGTGCTGCGTCAGATCACCGAGGACCTCGGCGCTCGTTTCGGTGGAGATGTGCACATCAGCCCGGACGGTACTTTCGCACTCTTTGCCCTGCGGGTGCCCGAGGCCAACGCCGATCAGCGCTACACGGTGGCCCGGGCGGACCTGGTTAACGGCGGCTGGGAGCCTCTCTTCGACGACGCCGAGCACAACTACACCCCCAGCATCGTCAGCCCCGACGGTCGCTACGCGATAATCGGTGTCTCCAACCGCCCCACCCCACAGCAGTCCATGCGCCCGGTACTGCACCTGCTGGACCTGGGCAGCCGTCAGCTCAGCCCACTCACCCAGGATGCGGACCTCTGGTTGACCCCGGCGGCCTGGCTGCCGGACGGATCCGGGTTCCTGGCGCTGGCCGATCAGGACGGCCGCGGTCCGGTCTTCCGTGTGGATGTCCAGTACGGCGAGACTCTCACCGGACGGACTGTGCAGATCACCGAAGAGGACGCCACATATTCGGACCTGCGCCTGGCCCCGGATGGCAAGACAGCCTTCGGGGTGCGCGCCAGCTACGAGTTCCCCGCCGAGGTGGCACGAATCGACCTGGCCACCGGGCAGACCCAGCGGCTGCTCAACCCCACCGAGCGCCCGGTGCTGCCCGGGAGCCTGACCGAGGTCGAGACTCAGGCCGAGGACGGCGTGCGTGTTCGCGGTTGGTTGGCGCTGCCATCTGGTGCCGGCCCGGAGGTGCCAGCACCGTTGCTGCTGTGGATCCACGGCGGCCCGCTGAACTCCTGGAACGCCTGGTCCTGGCGGTGGAACCCCTGGCTGGCGGTCCAGCGCGGCTACGCGGTGCTGCTGCCGGATCCGGCACTGTCCACCGGGTATGGACAGGATTTCATCCAGCGCGGCTGGAACTCCTGGGGCGATAAGCCCTATACGGATCTGATGAGCATCACCGACGCCGTCGTCGCCCGGGAGGATATCGACCAGAACCGCACTGCGGCCATGGGCGGATCCTTCGGCGGGTATATGGCCAACTGGGTGGCCGGACACACCGACCGATTCAAGGCGATCGTCACTCACGCCAGCCTGTGGGCGCTGGATCAGTTCGGCCCCACCACGGATATGTCGCCCTTCTGGCGTCGGCAGATCAACGCGGAGATGGAAGCTGAGCACTCACCGCACTGGCATGTGGAGAACATCGTGACTCCGATGCTGGTGATCCACGGGGACAAGGACTACCGGGTGCCGATCGGGGAGGGCTTGCGGCTCTGGTACGAGCTGCTGGAGAAGTCCGGGCTGCCCATGGATGCAGACGGCAGCACTGTGCACCGCTTCCTGTACTTCCCGGATGAGAATCACTGGATACTCAAGCCCCAGCACGCCAAGATCTGGTATGAGGTGGTCTTCAACTTCCTCACCGAGCACGTGCTCGGTGAGTCCTCGGACAGCCTGCCCGTGGAGCTGGGCCTCACCACCCCGCCTGCCAAGGACGCCGCGTCAGCGGAGAATACCTCTGCTTCTACTGAGGGCTAAGTGCTAGATAGTTGAGCGTTCAAGAGTCGATCGCGCACCAGCTGAGCTCAGCTGCGCTGAGTTCAGCGCCTGATCGCGAAGCCGCTGCCGGGAAGCGAATCCAATTCCTCGGCAGTGGCTTCGCGCGTCTGCACCTGCGTGACCTTGGCGGCCTTCGGGCCGCGGTGGCACCAGTGCAGCATGGAGTCCACCGCGGGGCCCTCGCCGCCGATCAGCAGCTCCACCGCACCGTCGTCGGTATTGCGCACCCACCCGCGCAGCCCCAGCTCCTTTGCCTCTTGGCGGGCGGAGGCACGGTAGGACACGCCCTGTACACGGCCGGTGATGCGGGCGAAGACTCCGGTGCTGAAATCACTCTGACTCATGTCACCCAGTCAAGCATCAGCGGGCTGCGCAGTGAACCCGGGCTGCGCAGTGAACCCCGCCCCGGTCTGCGCTGTGCTCTGGTTCAGCTTTACCCGGCCTTATGCGTTTTACCCGACCGTATACGCCCGGGTATTTCACCGAAGCCCGGGTAAAGCACCTCTGGCTCTTACCAGCGCGGAACGACGGCGCCCCGGCGGATCTGCTCATCGAAGCGATAGACCTCGCGGCCATTGATCCAGGTCCGCAGCACCCTGTTGCGGATGTCAAGCGGATCACCGGACCAGAGCGCGAAGTCAGCATCCTTGCCCACCTCGAGTGAGCCCATTCGATCGGCGACGCCGAGCACTTCAGCCGGGTGGAGGGTGACCGCCTTCAGCGCTTCAGCCGGGTCCATACCTTCGCGCACCGCCAGGGCCGCTTGGTGGATCAGGAAATCGATGGGCACCACTGGATGATCGGTGATGATGGAGACCTTGACACCGGCGGCGCTGAGGATCCCGGGTGCCGTGGGAGTCCGTTCGCGGACCTCCACTTTGGACCGGGAGACCATCATCGGCCCGTAGAGGACCGGGATTCCGCGTGCGGCGATCCGGTCGGCCAGCTTAAAAGCCTCGGTGCCGTGATCCAGCACCAGCTCGTAACCGAATTCATCAGCAATGCGAATGGCGGTGGCAATGTCATCGGCGCGGTGGCAGTGCTGGCGCCAGGGGATCTCGCCGGCCAGCACCTTGGCCAGCGCCTCGGAGATCAAGTCCACCGGGCGGTCTTCTGGATC
>NZ_HG005166.1:381217-414109 GCF_000455245.1 Nesterenkonia massiliensis
CCTTCGCCATCCAATGCTTGGCTTCGGTGAAGGCCTTCCGGAGGGTGTAGGCGGTGCCCAGCCGGGTAGACGGGGTGCGTTTCTGGTCCCCGTGGAAGCGTTTGGGGTTCTCTCCTAGGGCAGCTTTCAGGCCGGAAGGGGAGCGGACCACCATGTCATCGACCACCCCGCCGTGGGTCTTCACCGCGACGGTCAGCCCGCCGATGGGATTGGCTGAGCCGGGATTGACGTTGACCGTGGTCACCCCACTGGCCACGGCGTCGTCGAAACCGATTTCATGGGGATTGATGGCGTCGATGGCGCGCACTGCGGCGGTGACAGCTTCAGTGGTTTCGTTGAAGTCGGCACCTTCCCAGCCTTCACCCTGTTCATGCACCCCCAGGTGAACGTGCGCATCAATCAGGCCTGGGAGCAGCCACGCTCCTTGGGCATCGATAATCTCGTACCCCTCGGGGGATTCGATGTCGGCTCCGAGCGCGGAAATCTGCCCGTCGGTGACCACTAGCGTGCCATCGAATGGGGTTCCGCTGACGGGGACAATATGAGCGTTCTTCACTGAATAGTTTCGTTGCGCAACCATTCTGCGACTGTATCGCGATGAGAACGCTTCTGACTACGGCTCGCACCTTAGGGATTCTCAATAACTGCACTTATTGTGAACACATGGGATTCGGGCACAGCCACACACATGATCACCATGGGCCTGGTCAGGCCGGTGCGGGTCGCGCACGGCTGGCCATTGCCTGCGGCATCACCATCGGTATTGTGCTGGCCCAGTTTCTCGGCGCGTGGCTCACTGGCTCCCTGGCGCTGCTGACTGATGCTGTGCACTCGCTCACCGACAGTATCGGTCTGTTAGTCGCCCTGACCGCCGCTTCCTTGATGTTCCGCGCCGCCACCACCACGCGCACCTGGGGCTGGCGGCGGGTGGAGATTCTCGCCGGATTTCTGCAGGCAGCACTGCTGCTCGGCATCGGCATCTATGCGCTCATCGAAGGCGTCCAACGGCTCGGACTCTTCGGCTCTGGCCACAGTCCGGATATCGCTCCTGAGCTGCTGTTGATCTTCGGCGCAATCGGGCTGGCCGGCAACATCGCATCGCTGGCAGTACTAGCCCGTGGGCGGCGTGAGAACTTCAACATGCGTGCAGCCTTCCTCGAAGTGGCTGCCGATGCCTTGGGGTCGCTGGGTGTCATCATCGCCGCCGTCGTGCTGTGGACCACCGGCTGGGCTCAGGCAGATGCGGTGGCCGCGCTATTGATCGCCTGCTTGATCATTCCCCGCGCTGCCCGACTACTGCAGGAAACCTCCCGAGTGCTGCTGGACTTCACCCCGGCAGGACTTGACCTCGAAGAAGTCCGACGGCACATGCTCGCGTTAGAGCATGTGGAGGAGGTCCACGATCTGCACGCCTCCATGATCGCCACCGGTCTGCCGGTTCTTTCGGCGCATGTGGTGGTGGATGAGGCCTGTTTCACCGCCGGCTGCGCCCCGCAGAAGCTCGCTGAGCTGCGCGCATGTGTGGCCGAGCATTTTGATATCGCCGTCGAACACTCCACCTTCCAGCTGGAGACCCGAAGCATTGCAGACCAAGAGACTCACGTCCACAGCTGACAGCGCTACAGTTGGGCATCATGAGTTCGTCTGATCTTCGTACTAACACCCGTTCTGTCACCCCCGGCCGAACCCGTTCCCTGCTGGCCGGAACCGCCGCTCTGGCCCTGCTGCTCTCCGCCTGTGGTGGCGGAGGAAACGACGACGGCGCCCGCGGGCCTCAGGGTGACGAGGAGGCCACGGCGACCGAAACCGGAGCCCCCGGGCAGACCGATGATCAGCAGGACCCTGATGCAGGCGCACCTGCAGGAGACGGAGAACAGTTCGCCACCGCCGACCTTGCCGATCCGGTGGGCAACAGCGTAGGCACCGTGACGTTCTCAGAAGTCGATGCGGGTGTCCGCGTCGAAGCACATGTGCAGGATATGACTGCAGGATTCCGTGGCTTCACGATTCACGAGACCGGATTATGCGAGCCGCAGTCTGCCAATGACTGGGGCTATATCGGCGATTTCTACTCCGCTGGAGCCCACCTGCCAGGTGCTCCTACCCAGGAACAGGGAGTAGTTGAGGGCGAAGACGAGCTGGAGAGCCCCACGGACTGGCATACTCCTGAAGGAGATGTCCCCGGATATGGGGGCGCAGACACCGAGGGCCAGCAGAGCATCGATCACCCTGATCATGCCGGAGATCTGCCGAACCTGCTGATCAACGCTGATCGCACCGGGTACCTCGCAGTGGTCACCGACCGCCTGAGCCCAGAACTCCTCCTGCAGGAGGAAGGGACGGCGGTGATCGTGCACTCTGCAGCTGATCACCATGGAAATGTCCCGGCTCGCTACGCTCCATACGGACCGGACCAGGAGTCCCGGATCACCGGTGATTCCGGGGACCGGGCCGCCTGCGGTGTGGTGGAGGAATCCCGCTGAGGCCCACAGTCACATCTTGCTGAGCCTGAAGAAGTCTGGATATAGTCGATACCCGGTGCGCCGGGAAGACTGGTCGGCAAAATAGGATGGGCAGGATAAATCCTGGCCATCCCGTGCGCCTGCCCGACCGCCATAACAAGGAGGACCTCCTATGACGCTGATGGTCCTCCTTTTTCTTACGCTGGTGCTGGTGCCCGCTGCAGTGGCAGTGCACAGGCTCGCCGGACGCAATACAGGATGGTTTGCCGCCGCGGCGCTGACGGCCCTGGGTGCCGCGACTCTGCCGTGGATCCCCGGCCTCCTAGAGGGTGAGACCCCCACCGCCCACTTGCCCTGGATACCCAGCCTGAATGTGGGAATCTCGCTGCGGCTGGACGGCCTGGCAATGGTCTTCTTGCTGCTGGTGCTGTTTATCGGCGCACTGGTGATGGCCTATAGCGCCCGGTACTTTTCCCCTAAGAAGAAGACGGGGGACTACTACCTGTGGATGCTGATGTTCGTCTTCGCCATGTCCGGCATGGTGCTGGCCGACGACCTCATCCTGCTCTTCGTCTTCTGGGAGTTCACTACTCTCTGTTCGTTCTTCCTGATCAACCGCTCCGGTGATAAAGCGCCCGCCCCCGCCCAGCGCACGCTGCTGATCACTATGGCCGGCGGCCTCGGCCTGCTCACCGCCGTGCTGTGGATCATCGTCAAGACCGGCACTACACGGATCTCGGAGGCGCTGACCCATCAGGTGTGGGGCGAAGACGCCACCTTCACCGCCGTGGTCGCGCTGCTGATCGCCTTCGCTGCATTCACCAAATCCGCGCAGTTCCCCTTCCACCTGTGGCTGCCCGATGCCATGGTGGCACCGGCCCCGGTCTCCGCATATCTGCACGCTGCAGCCATGGTCAAGGCTGGCATTTACCTGCTGCTGCGCTTCTCACCGGTCTTTGAAGGTGTCGCAGTCTGGCAGGTCACCCTGATCGTTGGTGGCCTGATCACCGCACTCATCGGTGCGCTCTTTGCGTGTCAGCGCCATGACATCAAAGAGATCATGGCTTACTCCACGGTCTCGCAGCTGGGCTTCCTCGTCGCAATCATCGGCGTCGGAACGCCGACGGCCATCGCCGCGGCCATCATTCACGTCATCGCCCACGCACTGTTCAAGTCCTCGCTGTTCATGATGGTCGGCATCATTGAACATGAGGCGCATTCCCGCGATATCCGAGTGCTCAACGGTCTGCGCAAGACCATGCCGGTCTCCTTCGTCATCACCTTGATCGCCTCCCTCTCGATGGCCGGTGTGCCCCCGCTTTTCGGCTTCGTCTCCAAAGAGAATCTGCTCAAGGGTTTCCTCTCCGCAGAGGACGGCACATTTGGCCCCGGGCTGACCTGGACCATCACGCTGCTGGCGGTACTGGCAGCAGTGGGCACCTTCGCCTACTGCGGTCGGATAGTCCTGGGTGCCTTCACCTCCTATACCGGTGCCGGCAAGCGTGATGAAGTACTGGAACCCATGGCTGCCGACGGCGCCCACGAGGCTCCTTTCAGCTTCTACCTTCCGGCGCTGCTGCCGGCGGTGGCAGGTGCGCTGCTGGGCTTCGTGCCTTTCATCTTCGACGGTCTGATCAGCCAGGCAACTACCGCCGCTCACCGCGACAGCTACGAGGCCCACTTCTACCTGTGGGGCGGGATCAGCGTTGATCTGATGCTCTCGGTGGTGGTCATGGGTGTAGGGCTGGTGGCCGTCTTCAGCCGGACCCGACTGGACAGCCTGATTCCGCGCACCATCCTGCCGTTCACCGGTGTGCAGATCGCTGAGAACATTCGGACCGGCTCCATTAACTTCGGCCGCCGCGTGGGCGATCTGACCCGCACGGATATGCATGGCCTCCACCTCACCGCTCCAGGCATCTTCCTGGCGGGTCTTTTCCTTGCCGGTGTGCTGCATGTGGGCGAGGTCGGCAGCTTCAGCGAAGGCCACACCCAGCCCATTGACTGGGTGCTGATCTCGCTGCTGACGGTCTTCCTGCTGGGCACTGTCATCAGCACCTCGCGTACCGCGGCCGTGGTTCTTACAGGCGGCGCAGGCTTCGTCGTCGGCGCCTGGTATTTCGCCCTCGGTGCCGTGGATGTCGGCATGACCCAGCTGCTGGTCGAGATCCTCACCGTGGTGGTGCTGGTTCTGGTGATGCGCAAGCTGCCGCGGAAGTTCCACGCCGTCTCGCGGACCCGCACCGCAGTCTCGGCCGTCGTCGCCATCATCTTCGGTGTCATGGCCTTTGTGGCCACCTTCGCGCTGACTGGACGCCGCGGCCAGTCACCTGCAGCTGAATGGTATTTGCAGAACACCTACGATGCCTCCGGGGCCATCAACGTGGTCAACTCGATCCTGGTGGACTTCCGTGCCCTGGATACCTTCGGTGAGCTCACCGTGCTTGGTGTGGCCGGCTTCGCCATCCTGGCAGTGCTGAACTCGGCATTCTCCACCTCAGATAATGAACCGGCTGAGTCCCGCCTGTGGGTGGGCACCCCGTTGGATCACGCAGCAGATAACACGGTGGCCATGCGCACCGTATTCAATTGGATGGCGCCTTTCATCGTGATCCTCTCGCTGGTGCTGCTGCTGCGCGGCCACTATGACTCCGGCGGTGGATTCATCGCCGCGCTGGTGGCAGGTGGTTTCTTCGCCCTGCGCTACCTGGTGGCACCCAGTGATTCTGCGGTGAAGCTGCGCTTCGACTACGCGCTGGTGATCGTCGGCGGCATCATCACCGGTGCAGCCATCGGCTTCACCGGTTTCATCGAGGGCTCCTATCTGCGGCCGATCGTCATCTTCGAAGGCCTACCGCTGCCATGGGGCTCCGAGTCAGGATTCTCCCTGACCACAGCGCTGATCTTCGATATCGGCATCTACCTGGCCGTCATCGGCGCGGTGCTGGTGGCACTGGACCGTTTGGGTCAGGCCCAGCGCTATCCAGCTGAACTCTTGAAGGCGCATATGAAGGCTCAGGGCCAGCAGACCGGTGAGATCTCTGAGATCGAGATGCACGCCGGCGCTGACCCCGGAGACTTGCCGCTGCAAGCGCAGGCTGAGGAACGTAAGTATCTGCGGCCGCTGCGCCGTAAGGGAGTGAGCGGCTCATGAGCATCGCTATTGCCGTAGGCCTGCTGACCGCCGCCGCCGTCTATCTGTTCATGCAGCGCGGCATGGTGCGCATCGTGCTGGGCTTTGTGCTGGCCAGCCATGCTGCCAACCTGATGCTCTTCGCCGCCGGCAACACGGCTTTCCGAGATGTGCCGTATATCGGTTCAGGAGAAGTGGGCGAGCAGGCGGATCCGCTGCCGCAGGCCTTTGTGCTCACCGCGATCGTCATCGCCTTCTCCATCACCATGTTCATGGTGACCCTGGCTATCACCACCACCCGGGATGATGACACCGAGGATGAAGAAGAGTCCCCGGCTAAAGTGCTGGCTCCGGGCAGCACAGCAGATACCGACGACGCCGCCTTCAGCGACTTGGACACTGCCTCCGGTGAGATCGCAGTAGAGACCTACAAGGATGAGACTGGCGTGGGCCAGCCTAACCTCGAGCACGCAGAGCGCATGCCGAAGGAGGAGGAGAAGTGAGCCTCACCGAGATCCTCCCGCCGCTGCTGCCGCTGCTGGTTGGCGTGCCGCTGTTGATGGGCGCCATTGGAGCGGCAGTGCGCAAGAACAAGCGCATTCGCCACGTCATCAGCTTAGGCACGCTGGCCGGGCTACTGGCCTTCTCCATCCTGCTGGTCGTGGTCACCCATGACGGCACCGTCCTGGCTCACCAGGTGGGTATGTGGGACTACGGCATCTCCATTCCCTTTGTGGTGGATGCGTTGAGTTCCCTGGTGCTGATGATCATCAGCATTCTGGGTATTGCCAGTGTGCTCTTTGCTATGGCCACCCACGAGGCCCGGGCACGCTTCTACCATCCGTTTGTGCTGGTGCTGATGGCCGGAGTGGCCGGCGCGCTGATGACCGGCGATATCTTCAACCTCTTCGTTTTCATCGAAGTGATGCTGCTGCCCAGCTACGGCCTGCTGGCCATGATGGGCGCGAAGCTGGGCGCTCACGGCGCACGCATCTATGTCTCGGTCAACCTGCTGGCCTCCACCCTGCTGCTGATCGGTATCGCGCTGGTTTACGCCACCGCGGGCACCGTCAACCTTGCTGAGCTGCGCGGAGCAGCTGTGGAGGATCCGGCGGTGGCTGTGGCAGGCGGCGTCGTCCTGACCGCCATCAGCATCAAGGCTGCAGTGGTGCCGGTCCATGGCTGGCTGACCCGTACTTATCCGATGACCTCACCGGCAGTGACCACCCTGTTCTCCGGTATCCACACCAAGGTGGCGATCTACGCCATCTACCGCATCTACTCACTGCTCTTCGACGGCGATGAGAAGTTCCTGTGGGTCGCGCTGCTGGTGACCTCACTGACCATGCTCATCGGTGTGCTGGGGGCAATCGGTGAAAAGACCACTCGCTCAATCCTGGTTTTCCACATGATCAGCCAGATCGGCTACATCCTCATCGGTGTTGGGCTCTTCACCGGACTGGGGCTCACTGCAGGCATCTTCTACCTGCTGCACCACATGATTGTGAAAGCCAGCCTCTTCCTCTCCACCGGCGCTATCGAGGAGACCTACGGCACTGGTGAGATCGACAAGCTGGGCGGGATGCTCAAACGCGAGCCGCTGATCGCTGTGACCTTTATGGTGGCGGCTCTCTCGCTGGCCGGCCTGCCGCCATTCTCCGGATTCGTGGCGAAGTTCAGCATCATTCAGGCCACCCTGGAGCAGTCCCACTACTGGGTTGCTGCAGTCGCGGTGCTGGTCTCGGTGTTCACGCTGCTCTCCATGCTGAAGATCTGGACCGGCGTGTTTATGGGCTCTGCACCTAAGGACCTGGAGGAGCGCGCGCTAGCCTATCAGGAGCGCATGCACGGCAAGCGCTACCTTCGGGTCCAGGCCCAGGCGGAGAGCCCCACACTGACTATCGGCCCGCCGACTGCCACCATGAGCGCTGTGCTTGCCGGTGAGCGGGCGGTGAAGGTCCCTATGAAGCTCATCATCCCAGGCATGCTGCTGGCAGCCATCACATTGTTCTTCGGTCTGGGTGCGGAGCTGCTGATGACGCTCTCGGAGACCGCCGCTGAGAACCTGCTGAACCCCGACGGCTACGTGGAGGCGGTGAGCAACGCATGAGCCATAAATACGACGACGCCGGCATCGGCTCATGGCCCTGGCGGGTGATCAGCTTCATGCTCTGGTACGCCAAAGAGTTCATCCTGGCGAATCTGCGAGTGACCCTGGATGTGCTGCGGCCGAAGAAGTCCCAGAAGATGAATCCGGCGATTATCGCGGTGCCAGCAGCATCAAAGAATGACGCTGAGTGGACCATGATCTCCACGCTGATCACGCTGACCCCCGGCACCTTGACGCTGAGCATCTCTCGGGAGCACCGGATCCTCTACGTGCACGGGATGTTCGTGGACAGCCGCGAAGATCTGGTGGCTGAGATCCAGGAGATGGAGGACCGCATGCTGCGCGCTATGCGGCGGGTGCCCGGGGACTTGAGCCGGCCGGTGCAGGCGCCGGTGGTTGAGCCGACTGAGTCGGATCAGCAGGGCGGTGAGGTCCGATGATCTCTGAGATCACACTTGAAGTGGCGCTGGTGCTGCTGGCCGTCGGCATGCTCCTGGCAGCAGTGCGGGCATACCTCGGGCCGAAGGTGACTGACCGGGCTGTGGCCGCTGACCTGATCTTCTTCGCGATCATCGGGTTCATCGCGCTGATCGGGCTGCGCACCAATATCGAAGCGCTTTTCGACATCATTCTTATCGCAACGCTGCTGGGCTTCATGGCAGCGATCTCTATGGCCCGTCTGGGATCAGGAGGCCGACGCTGATGAGTGCATTGACACTGCTGCACGGTGCCGGACTGCTCCTGATTTTCTTAGGCATTGTGACCATCATTGTTGCCGGTATCGGACTGTTCCGCCTCCCGGACCTTTACCTGCGCGCCTCCGCCGTCGGCACCTCCGCGGGGCTGGGAGTAGCCAGCATTGTGGTGGGTGTGCTGCTGATGGACTTCTCCTGGCTGAATCTGGTGAAGGCACTGATCGCGGTCATCGCCCAGCTGCTGACATCGGCAGTGGGTTCCATGGCCATTGCCCGCTCCGGTTACCTGAATAACTCGGTGCCTGCGGCAATCACCCATACCGATGATCTGATGAAGACGCGCCGGGATCAGTTCGAATCTGGCCACCAGAAATAACGTCACGAAACTCTAGGAACTCCTGCCAGATGGGAGCTGGGTTCCGACAGATTCTTGAAGTTTTGTCTCTCTGATCGGATGGAGAGCGCCGGTGTTCAGGGAGCATCCAGAGATCATCCTGATACTTGGGTGATATGAGCGACGAGGGTCTGAAGCCGCACACTGTCCGCGAACGCGACGACGACGCCATGGGCGTCTTCGATGAGAGGGCCACCTATCAGGACGCATCCCGTCCCGGTACGGTCTCCGCCGCTGCTGACCAGCCGTTCTTGGTGAAGGCACGTCAGCGCGAAGAGTACGTGGAGAGCCACCGCGGCGAACGCGACGAGGATAAGCCCGAGTCCCCACCGAAGCTCACCAAAGCGTCGTGGCGCTACAGCGTCAAACGCACGCTCACTGAATTCAGCAGGGACCAGTGCACTGACTTAGCTGCGGCACTGACCTATTACGCAGTGCTCTCGGTCTTTCCGGCGTTGGTTGCTTTGGTCTCGCTGCTGTCGCTGGTGGGGGAGGCCGAGCGGACTCAGCAGTTCGTGATGGA
The DNA here is from genome assembly GCF_000455245.1 of Nesterenkonia massiliensis. Taxonomy (GTDB): domain Bacteria; phylum Actinomycetota; class Actinomycetes; order Actinomycetales; family Micrococcaceae; genus Nesterenkonia; species Nesterenkonia rhizosphaerae. Next base: position 390,535 of record NZ_HG005166.1, read on the forward strand.
CACCCTGACCGAGATGACCGGCGGCGAAGACAACCAAGTCATGGAGACCGTTGAGCTGGTGATGGGCAGCATCACTGAGGCCCAGGGCGCTGGGATCGCCCTGGCTCTGGGTATTCTGATCGCCATCTGGACCGCCTCCAACTACGTCAATGCCTTCTCCCGGGCGATGAACCGCATCTTCGAGGTGGAGGAGGGCCGCAGCGTCTTCAAGCTTCGCCCTCTGCTCTACGGTGTCACAGTGGCACTGATTGTTCTGGTCGCCATTGCCGGTGTTCTCCTGGTGGTCTCAGGACCGCTTGCTGAAGCCATTGGGGCCACTGTGGGCTTGGGCGAAACCGCCGTCACCGTATGGAACTGGGCAAGCCCGGTAGTGCTGCTGTTCCTGGCGGCCGGAGGCATCGCTCTGCTGTACTACTTCACTCCGAATATTCGCCAGCCCGGCGCTTCCTGGGTCTCCGCCGGTGCAGTGCTGGCTATCGTGGTGATGATCCTGACCACCGTGGGCGTAGCGATCTACGTGATGAACTTTGCCAACTACAACGCCACCTACGGTGCCCTGGCAGGCGTCATCATCTTCCTGTTCTGGATCTACATCATGAATATGGTGCTGCTGCTAGGTGCAGAGTTCGACGCCGAACTCGAGCGCAGCCGCCAGCTGCAGACCGGCATCGACGCTGAGCGCACCATCATGCTTGCTCCCCGAGAAACAAAGGGCCTGGAGAAGCGCCACGCGAAGTATGAAGAAGTGGTCGCTTCGGCCCAGGCTCTACGGCTTACCCGGGGCCGGACCGCCGACCCGGATGAGGTCTGGCGCCGGTAACGGTTGTGTAAAACCTCTGAGACAGCTGGGCTGCGAGTGAGCGTGCGGTGTGAGAGCTTGATAGGCTCCCCCTTTAAGTGACGTATGCAACACATGCGCCGCGAAGGAATAGGCAGGCCCACCATATGCCTGTCTCTCGCATTCTCTTGAGGAGACATTTTGTCCATTAGTAAGAACTTCACCCGCGCGGGAGTGGTACTGGCTGCCTCCGCTCTGGTTCTGACCGCTTGCGGCGGCAATGGTGATAACGGCGGCGACGCCGGCACCGCTGAGGGCGAGTCAGCTGCCGTGGCTGGCGGCGGTACCATCTCGGTCTACAACTGCGAGCCCCAGCACCTGGTGCCCGGTAACTCGACCGAAGTCTGCGGATCCAAGGTCCTTCAGCAGCTCTTTACTGGTCTCGTTGAGCTCGACTACGACACTTACGAGGTCATCCCCGGCGTCGCAGAGTCCTGGGACACCGAGGACAGCCAGACCTGGACCTTCACCCTCGGCGAGGACTGGGCCTTCCAGAACGGTGAGGAAATCACCGCACAGACTTTCGTCGACACTTTCAACTGGGTGGTCAACCCGGAGAACACCCAGCAGAGCGCCAACTTCTTCGACAACGTCGTCGGCTACGACGCGGTTATCAACGAAGAGACCGACGAGCTCGAGGGTCTGCGCGCGGTTGATGAGTACACGCTGGAAATCGAGTTGGCGGAGCCTTTCGCTCCGTTCCCCCAGATGCTCACCTACACTGCTTTCTACCCGATGCCCTCTGAAGCCTTCGAGGACATCGAAGCCTTCGAGCAGGCCCCCATCGGCAATGGTCGGTACCAGATCGACGGTTCCTGGGAGCATGACGTGCAGATTGCTGCCGATCGCTGGGAGGACTTCCCCGGCGAGAACCCTGGTCTTCCCGAGCGTATCGAGTGGCGCATCTACTCCGATATCGACACTGCCTACATGGACGTTCAGGCCGGAAACCTGGACATCCTGGACCAGACTCCTCCGAACCGTCTGACTCAGATCGAGGCAGACTTCGGTGAGAACTCCGCCACCTTCGACACCGGATCCTTCACCTACCTGGGCCTGCCGCTGTACCAGGAGGATTTCCAGGACGAAGACGTGCGCCACGCGCTGTCCATGGCTATTGATCGCCAGGCCGTTATTGACGCCATTTTCGACGGCGCCCAGACTCCGGCTACTAACATCATTCCGCCGATGCTTCCTGAGGCTCAGGACGGCATCTGCGAATGGTGCGAGTACAACCCTGAAGAAGCAGCCGACCTGTACGAGGCTGCCGGCGGCCCCTCCGAGCTGACCGTGTGGTTCAACTCCGGTGCCGGCCACGATCAGTGGGTGGAAGCCGTTGCTAACCAGTGGCGTCAGAACCTCGGCATCGAAGAGGTCAAGTTCGAGTCCCTGGAGTTCGCTCAGTACCTCGAGCTCCACGACAATGAGGAAATTACCGGTCCCTTCCGCCTGGGTTGGACCCTGTCCTACCCCAGTGCTCAGTACGCGATGGAGCCCATCTACACCACGGGCCAGTCTTCGAACTACACCGGTTTCTCCAATGAGGAGTTCGATGCTCTGATCGAGGAAGCCAACGCTGCAGATCCGGAGACTTCCATCGAGCTCTACCAGCAGGCTGAAGAGATCTTGCTGAACGAGATGCCTGTTCTGCCGATGTGGTTCTCCAACTACACCACCGTCCACAGCGACCGGATCGACAACGGTTCGCTGCTGATGGACCAGGGCACATTCCTGCGCCTTGAGCAGATTGTGGTCACCGAGGACTAATCCCCTCCGACACCAAAAAGCGCGGTCGGCACCATAGCGTGCAGGCCGCGCTTTTTGGTGCCCGCCATTTGTTCAATTCTGCAATTCTGTCCTGAGTCTCTATCATGGAGCCCGGCACTGTCGCCTCCATCACATGGGGGCCCGACGATGCCAGGCGTCCCAAGGACGCACTGACCGGCCCCATCCAAGGACACCATGACTCGATACATCATCCGGCGTCTGCTGCAGTTCATACCGGTCATCCTCATCTCCACGCTGATCGTCTACGCGCTGGTGTTCGCCATTCCAGGCGACCCGATCCGCGCGTTGGCCGGCGACCGTCCGATGAGCGATGCCGTGCGCGAACAGCTCAGACAGCAGTACAACCTCGACGACCCCTTCTTCATTCAGTACTTCAAGTACATATGGGGCGTCTTCACCGCAGCTGACTTCGGCACTACTTTCCAGGGCCGTCCCGTGCTGGACATCATCCAGCAGCGGCTGCCGGTGACGGTCACGCTCGCGCTGGTGGCTACGGCAATCCAGGCCGTTTTCGGTGTGATCGCCGGCATCCTGTGCACCATCTATAAGGACCGGTTCATCGATCGTCTGGTGCAGGTCAGCACCGTGATGATGGTTGCTCTGCCGATTATTGCCATCGGCTTCCTGCTGCAGCTGGTGTTCGGCCTCAACCTGGGCTGGTTCCCGATCGCAGGTAACCGCGAAGGCCTCGTCAGCTACCTGCTGCCGGCTTTCACCCTGGCGTCGGTGTCCACCGGCATCATCGCCCGCCTGCTGCGCGGCGAACTCGTAGATGCCATGCAGTCCGACTATGTGCGCACCGCCACTGCCAAGGGGCTCAAGCGCACCCGCGTCATCGGCCGCCACGGCCTGCGCAACGCCATGATCCCGGTGGTGACCTTCATTGGTGCCGACCTGGCCAGCATGCTCGGCGGTTCGATCGTGGTGGAGTCGATTTTCAACCTGCCGGGACTCGGCGAGCAGGTATACCGCTCCATCAGTGGCCAGGAAGGTACCGTCGTCGTCGGCATCGTCACTTTGATGGTGATCTTCTTCGTGGTGATCAACCTGCTGGTTGACCTGCTCTACGGCCTGCTCGACCCAAGGATCCGCTATGAGTAATCCAAACCCTGAGGCACGAACCACCCCGGTTTCCACTGCGGCCACTGAGGCCGGCGAGGGGCAGAAGAAAACCGCCGAGGCAAGCCTGTTGGCTGACGCCTGGCGCTCCCTGCGGAAGAACCCCTGGTTCATCATCTCTGCAGCGATCCTGCTGGTGATGCTGGCCATGGCAATCTTCCCGCAGCTGTTCACCAGCGAGGATCCGCGCGCCTGCTTCCTGGAGCGCAACCGCCAGACCCCATCTGCCGAACACTGGTTCGGCACTGATATCCAGGGCTGTGACTACTACACCCGGGTGATCTACGGAGCCCGGAACTCCATTGCGGTGGGCTTCATCGTCAGCCTCGGAGTGCTGGTCATCTCATTGATCCTGGGGCTTGTGGCCGGTTACTTCGGGAAATGGGTTGACGCTGTGATCTCCCGCTTCACCGACATGGTCTTCGCTGTGCCCTACATCCTGGGTGCGCTGGTCTTCCTCAACGTGATCCCCACCCGCGGAGTACGGGAGGTGGCCATGGTGCTGATCATCTTCACCTGGCCGACGATGACCCGCTTGATGCGCGGATCAGTGATCTCAGCGGCCAGCACAGAGTACGTCACCGCGGCTCGAGCGCTGGGTGCCGGACATGTCACCATCATGCGCCGGCATATTCTGCCGAACTCGTTGGGTCCGGTGATCGGGTACGCCACCGTGTTCATCGGCATCATCATCGGCGCTGAAGCAACCCTGACCTATCTCGGTGTGGGGCTTCAGCTGCCGGCCATTTCCTGGGGCTTGCAGCTCTCGGATGCCAAGCCTTATCTGACTTCGTTCCCGCATCTGCTGGTGTTCCCGCTGCTGTTCGTCTCGCTGACGGTCTTCGCCTTTATGACCCTTGGCGATGCGGTGCGCGATGCTCTCGACCCGAAGTCCAAGAAGAAGTAAGGGGTCACTGTAGTGACTGAGACAACGACGACGTCGGGCACTCCACTATTGGAGGTTCGCAACCTAGAGGTGGAGTTCCGTTCCAAGACCGGAGTGGCCCAGGCCATCAACGGCATGAACTTCACGCTCCATGCTGGCGAGACGCTGGCCATCCTCGGTGAGTCCGGATCCGGCAAATCAGTGACCGCTCAGACCATTATGGGCATCCTGGACATGCCACCGGGGCATATCACCGGTGGACAGATTCTCTACCGCGGTGAAGACCTGCTGACCATGGGGGAGGAGAAGCGCCGGAAGCTGCGCGGGATGAATATCTCGATGATCTTCCAGGACGCCCTTTCCAGCTTGAACCCGGTGCTGCCGGTGGGGTGGCAGATTGCTGAGATGTTCCGCGTGCACCGCGGTTTCAAGCGCAAGGAAGCCCGCGCTAAAGCTGTTGAGCTGATGCAGAAGGTGGGGATCCCCGCCGCGGAGAAGCGCGTATGGGACTTCCCTCATCAGTTCTCCGGCGGCATGCGGCAGCGCATCATGATCGCGATGGCTATCGCTCTGGATCCGGATGTGCTCATTGCCGATGAGCCCACCACGGCGCTGGACGTCACAGTGCAGGCGCAGGTGATGGGCCTGCTGAAGGACCTGCAGGCCGAGCACAATATGGGCCTGATCCTGATCACCCACGACCTGGGTGTGGTGGCGGATGTGGCCGATAAGATCGCGGTGATGTACGCCGGTCGGGTGATGGAGTCCGCCGATGTCTTTGAGATCTACGCCCGGACCGCCAACCCCTACACCAAGGGGCTGCTGGAATCGATTCCGCGTATCGACGGAGCCGGTGAGCGGCTGCGCGCCATCCCTGGTCTGCCGCCGCCGCTGACGGATATGCCAGCGGGCTGCCCGTTCAGCCCACGCTGCGAATTCGCGACCGAACTGTGTACTGCGGAGCGGCCAGCTCTGCGTGAGATCGTGCCCGGACATCGCTCCGCCTGCCATTACGCAGAGAAAATCTATGCGATGAGTGCCGAGGGTACAGAGGAGGCCCGAGCATGAGCCTGAATCCCCAGTCGCACACCACCGGCGTCGTCGACCCCTTTGCCGATGCGGAGGTTGTCCTTGACGTCAAAGACCTGGTGAAGCACTACCCGCTGACTCAGGGCGTCGTCTTTCAGAAGAAGGTCGGCGCTGTTCAGGCGGTCGACGGCGTGAGCTTCCAGCTTCGGAAGGGGGAGACCCTGGGTATTGTGGGCGAGTCCGGTTCGGGCAAGTCCACTCTGGCTAAGCTTCTGATGCGTCTTGAGGACCCGGACTCCGGTTCGGTGGCCTTCAAGGGCCAGGACTTCCTCTCGGTCAAGGGCGAGGAGCTGCGCCGACTTCGCCGGAAGATCCAGATCATTTTCCAGGACCCCTACACCTCGCTGAACCCGCGAATGTCGGTAGGTGACATCATCGGGGAACCCTTCAAACTCCATAAGGATGCCAGGCCCGCTCAGGGCATCCGCAACCGGGTCAAAGAGCTGCTGGACCTAGTGGGGTTGAACCCGGACCATATCAACCGGTATCCGCACCAGTTCTCCGGCGGCCAGCGTCAGCGAATCGGCATTGCGCGAGGCTTGGCGCTGAACCCGGATGTCATCATCTGCGATGAGCCGGTCTCCGCGCTGGATGTTTCGGTCCAGGCGCAGGTGATGAACCTGCTGGAGGACCTGCAGAAGGAGATGGGGCTCAGCTACATCTTCATCGCCCACGATCTTTCTGTCGTCCGGCACATTTCTGACCGGGTCGGTGTGATGTACCTGGGCAAGCTTGCTGAGCTGGGTCACGATGAGGAGATCTACTCCGCACCGGCACACCCCTATACCCAGGCGCTGCTCTCGGCAGTACCGGTGCCTGACCCCACCCAGCGGGGCCACCGTCAGCAGATCGTGCTCAAGGGGGACCCGCCGAGTCCGGCGAACCCGCCGTCGGGCTGCCGGTTCCGCACACGATGCTGGAAAGCAACTGATCGTTGTGCCGAGGAAGTCCCTGAGCTGATGGTCCGGCCGGGCATTACCCAGCTGGCAGCTTGCCACTATGCGGCCCAGAACGAGGACGTCGCAGCAGAATGAGCTGAGTTCTGCATACGGACGCTGCTTCACCGGGCGGCGAGTGAACACGAGCGTAACATTCTGACTTATTTTGCAATGCGGAATGTTCGGCGAGTGTTCACTCGCCGCCCATTTTTGGTTACGGGCATGTTTCGCACGCCGCCGAAAATCCCACTGGAGCTAGGCGCAGCCTGACGTTTAGCTGACTGTTACCTGGGGGTTACTTACCGCGTATTTTCACGGAAGTTGCGCTCGTCACACCCACTGCAGCTCTCTGACCAGATGTGTTTCAAGAAGGTTGCTCGCTGCAACTTGACTTTCCTCAAATGAGACTTAGTCCACACTGTGACCTCGTCTTGACCCCTTGTAACGGTTGCGTTACGTGCCCAAAAGGGGTGTTCTGCGCGCTGATTGCCGACGTAATGTGGTGCCACCTTGATTTGGTGTTGCGTACATCACCAGTCTCATTCGCACCTATCGCATGAGGAGCAAGAAGTGAAACTACGGAAACTCTCTGCCGCGACGGCCATTTTGGCCTCCGGCGCACTCGTCCTCTCGGGCTGCACCCCGGGTGAGGACAATGCTGCAGAGCCGGATACCACCGAGACCACCGACAACGGCGGCGCAGCTGGCGGCGGTGACTACACCCAGGAGGGTCAGCAGTACACCGTTGAGCCCGACTCCGGAGCACTGGCTGATCTGGGCGCTGACTTCGAGACTGCCGCTGATGAGATCAACGTCTCCGTGGCGGACGTGAACTTCGTCTCCTACAACGGTCTGGCACGTACCGCCAATAACACCACCAACTCCGCCATTGTGGAACAGCTGGGCTCCGGCTTCTGGTACTTCGGCTCTGACCTGACCATCAACCAGAACGAGGAGTTCGGCTCCTACGAGGTGATCGAGGAAGGTGAGGTCGTCTACGAAGAGGACGAGAACGGCGACCCCCTGCTGGATGAAGAGACCGGCGAACTGGTCATCAACACTGAAGAGTCCACTCCGCAGGTTGTTGAATACACTATCAGCGACGACGCCGTGTGGTCCGATGGCACCCCGATCACCGTGGCAGACTTCGTCCTAGCCTGGGGCGTACAGGCTCCGGGCCTGGAGAACCCGGATTTCGATCCTGAGGACGAGTCCGAGGACGCAGAGCCGCCGCACCTGTTTGACTCCACCTCCAAGAGCTTCGGCGAGTACGTGCCCAACGGTCCCGAGGGAGAGCTGGACGGCAAGACCTTCACCGTTGAGTACTCTGACCACTACGTCTACGTCGACTGGCAGCTGGTTGTTCCCGCACCCCAGCCGGCACATATTGTGGCCGAGCAGGGTGGTCTGAGCGTTGACGAGCTGGTGCAGGCCTTCTATGACAAGGACGGTTCCGCACTGGTGGACGCCGCTGAGTTCTGGAACACCGGCTGGCACGTTCAGGGCGGTGAGCTGCCTGATTCGGAGCTGATCCCCTCCTCCGGCAAGTACCTGATTGACTCCTTCTCCACCGGTGAGTACATCTCCCTGGTCGCCAACCCCGACTACTGGGGCACCCCGGCCGGTACCGAGCGCATCACCTTCCACTTCATCGGTGACGGCGCTATGCCGCAGGCTCTGGAAAACGGTGACCTTGATGTCATCGCCCCCCAGCCCACCGTTGACACCCTGGACCTGCTCAACGGCATGAACCGCGACATCGTCATCCACGAACAGGAGCTGGCTACCTGGGAGCACCTGGACCTCAACCACAGCGAGAACTCGGTGTTCAACGACCCGCTGGTGCGTGAAGCCTTCGCACTGTGCGTGCCGCGTCAGCTGATCGTGGACAACCTGATCAAGCCGATCTACCCCGAGGCTGAGCTGCTGAACGCCCGCGAGGTCTTCAACTACCAGCCCACTTACGACGAGATCACCTCTGAGTCCTACGACGGTCGTTACGACGAGCAGGACCTGGAGCGCGCAGCTGAGCTGCTCGAGGAAGCCGGACTGGACTCAGTCGACGTCTCCATCGGCTACCAGGCACCTAACCCGCGCCGTACCGACCAGGTGCAGCTGATCGCCGAGCAGTGTGGCCAGGCTGGCTTCAACATCGAAGACGGCGGACACGAGGCCTTCTTCGCTGAGGTCATCCCCTCCGGTGACTGGGATATTGCTCTCTTCGCCTGGGCAGGTTCGGGTCAGATCGCTTCTGGCCGTAACCTCTACCACTCCGCAGGTGGCCAGAACGACGCCAGCTGGAACAACGAAGAGCTCGACGCTCTCTGGGACGAGCTGGTTGTCACCATGGAAGAAGAGGATCGCATCCCGCTGATCCAGCAGATCGAGAAGATCCTCTGGGACGACCTGATGAGCATCCCGCTCTTCGTCCACCCGGGCATCTTCGCCTCTGACGCCGAGATCTACAACGTGCGCTCAACTGCAGCACAGACCGGCATCACCTGGAACGCCGACCAGTGGCAGCGCGCCGCCGAGTGATCAGTCACTGACTGATCCTCACGGCAGGCAGCGCCGGGGTTGATCACCATCAATCCCCTGGCGAAGCGATGACGGCGGGATCTGGCAGACCACACATCTGCCAGGTCCCGCCGTCACCACGTCCCCCCGTTATCCCGGAAGGCGATACCCCGCTGTGCTGAAATACATTCTCAAGCGATTCGGAAGCACCATTCTGGTGCTCTTCGGCGCTTCCGTCCTGGTCTTCTTCATGACCGTCCACTCCGGAGACCCACTCGCTGATCTCCGTGAGAGCAACGACCCCGATGCCCCGTATCAGATGGAGCAGCGCATCCGGGTCATGAACCTGGACCAGCCCTGGTACGTGCGTTATTGGGGCTGGCTGCGCGGAGTGCTTGGCTGCTTCTATGGCCAGTGTGACTTCGGCGTGAACCGCGAGGGCCAGCAGATGAACTCGATTCTCGCTGGTGCCGCACAGGACTCGCTGCGTCTGGTCTTCATTGCCACAATCGCCTCGATTGTCATCGGCATCCTGATCGGCATTATGTCCGCCATCCGCCAGTACTCCCTCTTCGACTACTCCGTCTCCTTCATCATCTTCCTGTTCTGGTCCATGCCCGTGTTCTGGGTTGCAGTCCTGGCCAAGGATTATCTGGCCATCGGTTATAACAACTGGATGCAGGACGGCGGTCACTTCAGCTGGCCGCAGATATTCATCATCTCGGCAGTGCTTGCCGTGGCCATTCCCCTGGTGGCAGGCGGAGATCCCAAGCGCCGGGTCATCACTGGCGTGATGACATTCGCTGCCAGCGCCGGTGCCTTGTGGTTCTTCGACAGCTCATCATTTGCGACCACTCCGCGTATCGGTGGAATCGGCATCATCATTCTCAGCCTGGCACTTGCCGTTGGTCTGACCGCGCTCATTACCGGGCTGAACAACCGCAATGTGCTGTACACCTCGCTGATGGTGGCCGGTATCGGCATTGTCGCCTACTACGCCACCTGGGGACTGCTGGAGAACCCCCCAGGCGGTTGGTTCCTCATGCTGGGGCTGTTTGCTCTGACCATCGTGGTCTGCGTGGTGCTTGCTCGTGTATTCGGAGGCTATGCCAAGGGACAAGCCACTGCGGTCTCCGTTATCACCGGCACTCTGATCTCAGGCTTGATCCTGCTGGATCATTTCATGTACCACTGGCCCGAGCTGATCTCGCTGAAAGCACGTCCGATCAGCACGATCGGCTCTCATACCCGCCGTTTTACCGAAGACGATGTCACCTGGTGGCAGGTCAACCTGGACCTGCTGACCCAGCTCTGGGTGCCAACTATGGTGCTGATGATCACCTCGGTGGCCACATATACCCGGTATACCCGGTCCTCAATGCTGGAAGTCGCCCGTCAGGATTACATTCGAACAGCCCGGGCCAAGGGCGCCAACGAACGCTCAGTGACCTTCAAACATGCTTTCCGCAACGCGATGATCCCGCTGGCCACCATTGTGGCTTTCGACTTCGCCGGGCTGATCGGCGGCACCGTGATTATGGAACAGGTCTTCAACTGGAACGGCATGGGCGGGCTCTTTGTCACTGGCCTGCAACAAGTTGACCCTGCACCGGTGATGGGCTTCGTGATAGTCACCGGCTTCGTAGCTGTGATGTTCAACTTCCTGGCGGACATCGCGTACGCCCTCCTCGACCCAAGGATCCGAGTATGAGCGAGAACAATTCTTCTGATCTTGAACAGCAGATGACCGACCTCGCCGAGGTTGAGGATGCCAAACTGCAGAACAAGGGACGTTCGCTGTCCCAGAATCAGCTGGTGCTGAGACGGTTCTTCAGCCACAAGCCTGCCGTGCTGTCGCTGATCATTCTGGTCTTCTGCGCTGTGATGGCTTTCTCATCCCTGGGCTACGGGCCGATCCCGGGCTGGTGGGATAAGACCCACACCGCCACGGGTCCGGTGATCGACGGTGGACGCCCCACGATGTTCCAGAACGGCCAGATCCTCGGTGAGCATCCCTTTGGGCAGACCCAGATGGGCCAGGACTACTTTGCTCAGGTCATGTACGGCATGCAGCAGTCCTTGATCATCGCCTTCGTGGTGGGCATCGTCTCCACCATTGTCGGTGTGGTCATCGGTGCATTGGCTGGCTTCTACCGCGGTTGGATCGAAACCATCCTGATGCGCCTGACCGACGTGGTCATCGTGGTGCCGCTGCTGGTGATCGCGGCTGTGGCCGGCCAGATGGTCGGTGGTCGGGTGTGGCTGCTGGCACTTGTGCTTGGTCTGATCACCTGGACGGGCTTGGCTCGACTAGTTCGCGCGGAGATTCTCACCCTGCGAGAGAAGGAGTACGTGGCAGCCTCAATTGCGATGGGCTCCTCCGCATGGCGAATCATTCTGCGCCATATGGTGCCCAACAGCATCGGCGTCATCATCGTCAACACCACATTCTCCATTGCCGCGGCGATCCTACTGGAGTCATCCCTGTCCTATATCGGATTCGGTGTGCGTCCGCCTGAGCTCTCGTTGGGCTTCCTGATCAACTACTACGAGTCCGCCTCCAGCACCCGGCCTTGGCTGTTCTGGTTCCCCGGCATCTTCATCGTGCTGATCGCTCTGACGGTGAACTTCATCGGTGACGGTTTGCGCGATGCCTACGACCCGCGGCAGAAGCGTGTCGGAGACCGGCGCCCCGGTCTGCTGCGCTCACTGGGCCTGCGCAATCGCCGCGCAGAAGAGCGCGTAGCTGGCGCAGGCAACGCCTACGGCACCCCCGGCACTGCCACCCACCCTGTTTCGGCCTCAGAGCCGAAGGGGAACACTATGCGTTTCTGGAGGAAGAAATGAGTGAACCGATCCTCAGCTTCGAGGATGTCCGGGTCAGCTTCGCCACCGAATCAGGCACGGTCGATGCTGTGAAGGGCGTGAGCTTTGATGTGAAGCCCGGTGAGGTCGTGGCGGTGGTGGGCGAATCCGGTTCCGGTAAGTCCGTGACCTCGTCAACCTCTATGGGACTCTCCGCGGAGAATGCCACGGTGACCGGTACGGTGATCCTGGATGGCAAAGACGTGACTCGGATGCCTGCAGGGGAACTGCGCAAGCTGCGCGGTAACGACATCTCCATGGTGTTCCAGGAGCCCATGACTGCGCTGAACCCAGTGCTGAAGGTCTCAGACCAGATGGCCGAGGTCTTCGAGATTCATGGTCGTGCCTATGGCAAGGACGCAGTGGCCAAATCCATAGAACTGCTCGAGCAGGTGGGAATTCCCAATGCTGCAGAGCGGATCTATGAGTATCCGCACCAGTTCTCCGGTGGTCAGCGTCAGCGCATCGTCATCGCCATGGCGATTGCGAATAATCCGAAGATGATCATCGCCGATGAACCCACCACCGCACTGGATGTCACCGTCCAGGCCGAGATCCTCGACCTGCTGCGGACGCTGAAAGATGAGACCAAGGCCGGCATTCTGCTGATCACTCACAATATGGGTGTGGTGGCGGATATGGCCGATCGCGTCGTCGTCATGTTCCAGGGCGTAGTGGTGGAGCACGGGCCGGCAGAGGAGATCCTTCTGGACCCGCAGCACCCATACACTAAACGGCTGCTGGAGGCTATGCCTCGACTGCGGGACACCTCATTGACTGTTAATGAGCCATCACCTGTTGTTGCTGCCGAAGAGGTTGCTCCCGGTGACTACGTCCTGGAGGGTCGGGACCTGGCGTTGGCCTATAAGCACCGCGGCCGCTCCAAGCGCGTGGTGGAAGGGGTGAACTTCGGGGTGCGTCCCGGCGAGATCCTCGGTCTGGTGGGAGAGTCCGGTTCCGGCAAGTCCACCGTGGCCAAGGCTGTGCTGGGACTGCTGGAGGTAGACCACGGGGAGTTGCTGATCCGTGGGAAGAACCTGCCTAAGCTCCCGCGTAGGGAGAAGAAAGCGCTGCGCCGAGAGATCGGTGTGGTCTTCCAGGACCCAGCGGCCTCCTTGGATCCGCGTTTCCCCATCGGCGAGATCATCACTGAGCCGATGGTGATTCATAAAGTGGGTACCCCTAAAGAGCGCATCGCCCGAGCGGAAGAGCTGCTGGAGGCGGTGAAACTACCGCGCGATGTGGTCAACCGTTTCCCGCATGAACTCTCCGGAGGTCAACGTCAGCGTGTGAGCATCGCCCGTGCGCTGGCCTTGAGCCCCTCCATTCTCATCGCTGATGAGCCCACCTCGGCCCTGGACGTTTCGGTACAGGCTCGTGTGCTGGATATGTTCTCAGAGCTGCAGGAGCAGTATGAGTTCGCTTGCCTGTTCGTGACCCACGACCTTGCTGTGGTGGACCAGCTGGCGGATCAGATTATGGTCATGGAGAAGGGGCGAGTGGTGGAGCAGGGCCGCAAGGAGCAGATCCTGACCTCACCTCGCGAGGACTACACCAAGCGGCTGCTGGCCGCGGCACCGGTGCCGGATCCGTATAAGCAGCGTGCACGTCGTGAGGCTCGCCGTCAGCTGCTCACCGCTCAGGGAATCGCTCTGGACTAAGTGGCAGAAGGTGACTGAGGACCGTCGCGCTGGTGCGCTTATTGCTCGCACTCGCGATGCCGAGTGGCTCGAGCAGGCTCAGCAGAATCGCCGTCGACGACGACGCAGGATGCTGAAACTAGGTGCTGCTGGCGCGGCGGTCGCCGTCGTTGCGGTATTCCTGCTCCAGGACGGTCTGCGTCGCAGCGGATTGCTGGATGCAGTGGGATATACCTGCGGGGAGTTCATCCATCCCGAGGAAAACCTTTCTGACCAACCCCGAAATACTCATTTCAGCAGCTGGGCTGCATTCGAAGAGCAGCTGGTCGAGAATTTTGAACCGGGGGAGGGTTATGAAGATCCCGGTGAGCTACTGAGCCAGATGCAGGAGTATGCCCAGGCGCTGGGGATGACACCTGTCTCTGGGGCTTTTCTGGGATGGAGTATCACCGAGCAACCTTTCGTCGCCAGCGCGGTAGGGGAGCAGCTACTGGTGGGGCATACCTCCCAAGCCTGGAGCCTGGTGGATTCGCTCATGGTGGTCGACCCCGCCACTGGGGAGGCGCTCAGCTACGCGGCGATCCGCGATTCTCAGCGGCGCGATGAGGACAGCCCTACCAGGCTGCTTCTGGGAGCGGGAGTGGTAGAGGACTACATGGTGATTCAGGTTCGCGCCGCAAATGGTGATACTCATGCCGTGCGACTGGGGATAACTGGCGCGGACGACTCTGAATGTTTGCGGCTTCCTGGAGTGGAGACTGAGGCCGATCAATTAGGTGCACTCCCGGTAGTGCTGCGCCGCGTTGTTGATCTCAGTAGTACATACCAGGACGCCCAGCTGAGCATTGCCCACGGTCGCGAGGCCCGACCAGCACCTGGAAGCCCGGATCCGGGAATGAGTCTGAGCCAGATCGACGTGCAGCAGTGGGAGGTTCTGAGCACCCAGGAGGGCCTCAGCGATGACCAAGCCGTCCAGGAGCTCAGCCGGCACGTACACACCTCCTCCGACTCGTTGGATCTGGACGTGGCTGAGGCGGAGGTTGCCTTCGCCGGGGCAGTCCGATCCGTCCGGTCCCTTCAGCAGAACCAGTATCTGATCACTTGGGAGCACGGCTACCTGGTACTAGCACGGCCCTGATCAGAAGTTCCTAGCCGACGCCCAGTTCAGCGGGCGAGGGCTCGGGTGTAGCTCTGGGCCCAGATCAGAGTGATAGCAACAGCGACAACGGGAACTCCGAAAGTCACCAGTAGCAGTGGCAGCGGGTCCTGACTGCACAAGAAGACCACGGCGAGTACACCGCTGAGCAGAGCAAGCAGAATCCCGGGTGCCAGTGAGCTCAGCAGCTGAGCGCGGATCGCAGAGGTGCGAGCCGCTCGCGGCCACTTTTTTCCGGACCCTGAGCGGCCGGCTAAACAGTGGACATGCCCCTGGGGGACCTCCAAGGAGAAATCCGTAACGATGATCCGCACATTTCCATCCGCCTCGGTGTAGCGGATAGAGATCTTCTCCAGGGAGATGGCGTGCTTCAGCGCAGTCATGTGAAGGAGATTACACAGTGCTGGGTTAATTTCGGGTTACCGGAAAACTCTTTTTGATAGATATTCGAATACCGCCAGAGGCGGCATTTTTATACATGTCGGCACCTCTCACCGGTAGCGAACTGATGCTGCACACCACTAGTGTCCAGAAGTGGTGAACATCTTCGATTTTGTGCTAGCGCGTACACTGGGCTGGTGCGCTCGCACCATTTGACCTTAAGTTTTGGAAGGCCTTTCTCTTGAGCATCACCTCACGCAATGATCTGCGCAATGTCGCGATCGTCGCCCACGTCGACCACGGCAAGACCACTCTGGTCGACGCCATGCTGCGCCAGACCAAGGCAGTCGGCGGACACGGCGACCTCGAAGACCGCGTCATGGACTCCGGTGACCTTGAGAAGGAAAAGGGCATCACCATCCTGGCTAAGAACACCACCGTGTTCTACTCCGGTCCCTCCGCCCAGAAGCACGCCGGTCAGGACCAGGTGACCATCAACGTCATCGATACCCCAGGTCACGCTGACTTCGGCGGCGAGGTCGAGCGGGGTCTGTCCATGGTCGACGGCGTCGTGCTGCTGGTGGACGCCTCGGAGGGCCCGCTGCCGCAGACCCGCTTCGTGCTGCGCAAAGCACTCAACGCTTCCCTTCCGGTGATCCTGGTGGTCAACAAGACCGACCGCCCCGACGCCCGCATCGAAGGTGTCATCTCCGACACCATGGATTTGCTGCTGGGCTTGGCCTCCGACGTCGCTGAGGAGAACCCGGACCTGGATCTGGACTCCGTGCTGGATGTGCCGGTGGTCTTCGCCTCCGGTAAGGCTGGCCGCGCCTCCAAGGAGCAGCCCGCTGACGGCGGCCTGCCGGACAACGAGGACCTTGAGCCGCTGTTTGAGACCATCCTCGAGCACGTCCCCGCACCCCAGTACGACGACGAAGAAGTCCTTCAGGCTCATGTCACCAACCTTGACGCCTCTCCCTTCCTGGGGCGCCTGGCACTGCTGCGCATCTTCAACGGCACCCTGCGCAAGAACCAGCAGGTGGCCTGGGCACGTAAGGACGGCTCCACCAAGACGGTGAAGATCACTGAGCTGCTGGCCACCAAGGGCCTGGAGCGTGTGACCGCTGAATCCGCCGGCCCAGGCGAGATCGTCGCCGTCGCCGGTATCGAGGACATCATGATCGGTGAGACGCTCACCGATCTGGAGAACCCCAAGCCGCTGCCGAATATTGTGGTGGATGATCCCGCGATCTCCATGACCATCGGTATCAACACCTCTCCAATGGCCGGCCGCGTCAAGGGCGCAAAGGTCACCGCCCGCCAGGTGAAGGACCGCCTGGACAAGGAGCTGATCGGTAACGTCTCCATCAAGGTGCTGCCCACCGAGCGCCCCGACACTTGGGAAGTCCAGGGCCGTGGCGAGCTCGCCCTGGCCATCCTGGTGGAGCAGATGCGCCGCGAGGGCTTCGAGCTGACCGTGGGCAAGCCGCAGGTGGTCACCCGTGAGGTCGACGGCAAGCTCCATGAGCCCATGGAGAACATGACCATCGACGCTCCGGAGGAGTTCATGGGTGCTATCACCCAGCTGATGGCAGCTCGTAAGGGCACCATGACCACCATGACCAATAACGGCACCGGCTGGATCCGTATGGAATTCCTGGTTCCCGCGCGCGGTCTGATCGGCTTCCGCACCAAGTTCCTCACCGAAACCCGCGGTGCAGGCATCGCCTCCTCCTACGCGGCAGGCTACGAGCCCTGGAAGGGCGAGATCGAGTACCGCACCTCCGGTTCGCTGATCTCCGACCGCGCCGGCTCGGCCACCCCATTCGCGATGATCAACCTGCAGGAGCGCGGCAAGTTCTTCGTCGAGCCGCAGTCCGAGGTCTACGAAGGCCAGGTGGTGGGTGAGAACTCCCGCAACGAGGACATGGAAGTCAACATCACCAAGGAGAAGAAGCTCACCAATATGCGTGCAGCTTCAGCAGACTCCTTCGAGGGCCTGACCCCGCCGGTGAAGCTGACCCTGGAGGAGTCCCTGGAGTTCGCCAATGAGGACGAGTGTGTGGAGGTGACCCCGGAAGCCATCCGTATCCGCAAGGTCATCCTGAACTCCTCCGAGCGGATGAAGGAAACCCGCAAGAAGAAGTCCGCCTCGGCCTAAAGGCGTACTTGACGTCTATGACACAACACTCAGAGCTGTCCACTAGCCGACGCCGTCCTGCTCTGCTGGGGGTGTGCTTCGCCGCCGGGGCTATCATCGGCGTGCTGGGCACTATGTTGCACGGCAATATCTGGGTGATCGGAGAGCCCAGCAGCGGACTCATCCTCCCGTGGGGCGCAGTGCTTGCACTGCTGATTCTGCTGCTGGCTCTCCTGTGGTCCGGTATGACCGCCGGGTCACTGACCGAACCCATGCTGATGGGCGCAACAACGTTCACTGTGGCCAGCATCGCCTACCTATGGCCCGGGCCGGACCAGCTGGTGGTTCACTACACGCCGATCGCCTGGGAGCAGCTTCCCGGTCCGGTGTTAGCCTCCGCACTATGGTGGCTGGGCAGCGCACTGATCACCTGTGTGGCCATGATTCTCACCAAATGGCTTCTGATGAAGGACGCGCTGCAGCAGAAACAAGCCGCTGCTGCCCAGGCCCAGGCTCACTTACGTGGTGAAGACCACCAGCCGCCGTCGTCATTGGCGCCCTACCCCGGTGGCCCCCAGCGGTAGACTGGGAAACTGACGCACCCCCAAAGGAGACTTCGAGACCATGACCTACGTCATTGCGCTTCCCTGTGTGGACCTCAAAGACAAGGCCTGCATCGATGAGTGTCCGGTGGACTGCATCTATGAAGGCGAACGCTCCCTGTACATCCACCCCGACGAGTGCGTGGACTGCGGCGCCTGCGAGCCGGTCTGCCCGGTGGAAGCCATCTACTACGAAGATGACCTGCCCGAGGAGTGGAGCGAGTACTACCGCGCAAACGTGGAGTTCTTCGACGACCTCGGCTCTCCTGGTGGTGCCGCCAAACTGGGCAAGATCGAGAACGACCATGAAGTGATCGCTGTCCTGCCGCCGCAGGCCCACGACGAACACTGATTCCCAAGGTCTGACACCTTCCATGCTCACTCTTCCCGAGTACCCCTGGGACGCCATGACTCCCTACCGGGAGTTAGCGGCTGCCCATCCCGGCGGCACAGTGGATCTCTCCATCGGCACCCCGGTGGATCCCACCCCGCAGGTGATCCAGGATGCCCTGGCTGCTGCCAGTGACGCCCCCGGGTACCCCACCACTCACGGCCGGCCCCAGCTGCGCGAGGCTGTGGCTGACTGGTTCGCCCTCCGTCGCGGTGTGCCGAATCTCGACCCTGAGGCGGTGCTGCCCACCATCGGATCTAAGGAGCTGGTGGCCTGGCTGCCGACTCTGCTGGGCCTGGGGGCCGGGGATATTGTGCTGCGTCCCCGCATCGCTTACCCCACTTATGACATGGGTGCGGTGATCGCCGGCGCTGAACGGGTGGCCACCGATGACCCGTTCAGCCTGGATGAGTCCGTGCTGGCCCGGGTGAAGCTGATCTGGCTGAACTCTCCGGGTAATCCCACCGGAAAAGTCGACGACGTCGCCTATATGGCCCGCGTAGTGGAGCTTGCCCGCCGCATCGGCGCCGTCGTGGCCTCCGATGAGTGCTATGCAGAACTGCCCTGGGAGGTCGAGGAGGTGCCCTCGATCCTGGACCCCCGCGTCGCCGGTGAATCGCACCAAGGCCTGCTGGCGGTGTATTCAGTGTCCAAGCAGTCCAATCTGGCCGGCTATAGAGCCGCCTTTGCTGCTGGCTGCCCCGAGCTGATCAAGGGGCTGGTGAATACCCGCAAGCACGCCGGGATGATCATGCCAGCCCCGGTGCAGGAAGCGCTGCGAGTGGCACTTTCCGACGACGACCACGTCCGGTCTCAGCGGGAGCTGTATCGTCGCCGTCGTGCCCTGTTGAAGCCCGCTCTGGAAGCTGCAGGCTTCACAGTGGAGCATTCGGTGGCGGGCCTGTACCTGTGGTGCACTGACGGCTCCGTGACCGAAGATGGACGCGGTGACACCTGGGCTCAGGTTCAGCGGATGGCAGAACGTGGGATCGTTGTGGGACCGGGAGTCTTCTACGGTGAGGCCGGGGAAGGCTACGTCCGAGTAGCTTTGACGGCCTCCGATGAGCGAATTGCGGCCGCCGCTGAGCGTCTCGCAGTCTGACAACCTATTGGCGCGTGTGTCTGGTCACACGGTAGGTTGTTTCATGTTGTCACCCACGTGCTTGTCCGCGCGGGGCACCGACGTGCCCCGAAGCGGACCTGACGCAGCCGCAGGATCGGTAAGGAAGCGAGCGAACGATGACTGAGCAGAACTCAGCCCGCCTGGACTATCAGGGGCATGAGCTGGAACTACCGGTGGAAACCGCGGTAGAGGGCAATGATGGCCTCGATATCGCCCCGCTGTTGAAGACCACCGGTGCGGTCACCTACGACCCGGGCTTCATGAATACGGCCAACACCAAATCGGCCATCACCTACATCGACGGT
The DNA here is from genome assembly GCF_000455245.1 of Nesterenkonia massiliensis. Lineage (GTDB taxonomy): Bacteria > Actinomycetota > Actinomycetes > Actinomycetales > Micrococcaceae > Nesterenkonia > Nesterenkonia rhizosphaerae. The sequence continues at coordinate 410,313 of NZ_HG005166.1, forward strand.
AACGAGGGCATCCTGCGCTACCGTGGTTACCCCATCGAGCAGTTGGCGGAGAAGTCCAGCTTCCTTGAGGTTTCCTACCTGCTGATCTACGGCGAGCTGCCTACCCCGGAGCAGCTTCAGGACTTCGACAACGTCACCCGCCGGCACACTCTGCTCCACGAGGAGCTTAAGGATTTCTTCGGCGGATTCCCGCGCGATGCACACCCGATGCCGGTGCTGTCCTCGGCTGTTTCGGCGCTGTCCACCTACTACCCGGACTCCCTGGATCCTTTCGATGCGGATCAGGTTGAGCGTTCCACCTACCGGCTGCTGGCGAAGGTCCCCACCATTGCGGCTTACGCCTATAAGAAGAGCATCGGCCAGCCCATGCTCTACCCGGATAACAATCTGAGCCTGGTGGAGAACTTCCTGCGCGGCTGCTTCGGCGTTCCGGCGGAGAACTACGAGATTGACCCCGATATCGCCAAGGCCCTGGACGTCCTGCTCATCCTGCACGCAGACCACGAACAGAATTGCTCCACCTCCACGGTGCGACTGGTGGGCTCCTCGCAGGCGAATATGTTCGCCTCCATCTCCGCAGGCATCAACGCGCTCTACGGTCCCGCCCACGGCGGTGCGAACGAGGCTGTGCTGAAGATGCTGCGCCAGATCCAGGCAGGTGACGTCAGCCCCGAGGCCTTCATGGAGAAGGTGAAGAACAAGGAGGACGGCGTCCGCCTCATGGGCTTCGGTCACCGCGTCTACAAGAACTACGACCCGCGTGCTCGCGTGGTCAAGGGCCTTGCTGATGAGCTGCTGGGCAAGCTGGGCGGCGACGACGAGCTCTTCGATATCGCGCAGCGCCTGGAGCAGAAGGCCCTGGAGGATGACTACTTCGTGGAGCGCAAGCTCTACCCGAACGTGGACTTCTACACCGGTCTGATCTACAAGGCCATGGGCTTCCCGGAGAAGATGTTCACCGTGTTGTTCGCACTAGGACGTCTGCCCGGCTGGATTGCCCAGTGGCGCGAGATGATGGACGATCGCAACACCAAGATCGGCCGTCCCCGCCAGATCTACGTGGGCGAGCCCAAGCGCGATTACCCCGCCTGAGCTTGTTCATCCAGGAGCGCCCCGGCCAATCGGTCGGGGCGCTCCTGTGTCTCCTCGTTCGGTCACGCATTTTGACGCCACTTTGACCCGCTAAGCACCGAATCCAGGACGAAACGCCGTCATATCGCGTGACCGTATGCGTGTCGGCGCAGAATCAGCTGCGCCACCCCTGTTTCCGCAGTGCCCGGGTGATCTTCGCTACGGCTCCAGCCCCGCTGTGTCGCATGTGTTCTTTGGTGATGCGCACCTCTACCCAGCCCAGGGCCTCAGTCCGCTCCTGACGCCTGACATCGCGCAGCACCTGTTCCGGGTCCGAATGAACCGACTGCCCCTCATACTGGATCGCCAGTCGGTACTTCTCCACACTGAGATCTGGCTGCACTATACGGCGACCATGTTCATCCAGTAGCCACACATTAACCTGCGGCTCGGGAAGATTAGCCTCATACATGTAATAACGGAGCGTGGTTTCCTGGGGTGAATCGGCTCCGGGCCTCGCCAACAGGCTCGCAGTTCTTACGGTTTTTGCGCCGTTGGCTGGCCCCCGGGCTTTAGCCGCATCCCGCAAATCTGACACCCGGGTCAGTGATCCCGTTGTTTCGCCGAACTCAGTGCGCCCTGGACGCACCGCGATATCAGCCAGAATGAGCGCCTGAAGCATCGGCAGCTTCAATGCCAAGTCTGTCCAGGTCCAAGCGGGATCAGTCAGCGGTATCGACTGGTATGTGGCGCAGAAACGCTCAGGCACATCGGCGGTATGAGAGACCACCAGCCCCGAGCGTCGCGTACGCGCCCGACCGCGTGCATGAATCAGATGATAGGGCGGACCCAGCGGAACTGGTATCAAGCCCCAGAGTGCGGCCGCCGTCTCATGTCCTACGGTCCTGCCGCCTATCGCGGTCAGTGCCTGGAGGGTGTGCAGCGCGGAAGGGCTAGCATTATTCGTTTGTGGTCCCAGAAGGCCGTGCCCGAGGGAGATGAGGGAATCATTGGCTAGCGCATGCCTGATATCTCGTGCTGGCAGTTGCTCCAGGGCTTCCCTTCTGGTCAGCCCGTGGCGGGGCACGAGGTAGTTATGGGCGCGTCGTCGTCGATCCTCGGGGGACTTCATGCTCCTCATCCTTGGCCGGATGTGGCCGGAGGGGCAGAGGAGGCGCCTCAGATGTGGAAGAGCGGCCGTGGTGGACTGCCGAATCATCACTGGGGAAAACTCCGGACGTTCGGTCACGCGTTTTACCGGTAATAAACCGCCGCGATCGCTGAAAATGGCGCGAAATCTCGCAAAAACGCGTGACCGTAAGAAGTTCTGGGGGAGGGGTGGCCGGTGGGTGCTGCTTAGTCGCGGGAGAAACCGATGACGACGGCGTCGTCGCTCACTGTCTCCTGGCGCTCCCAGATCCCGGAATCGCGGTTCCAGTCGTATGGCCCCGCCGCCACAGACTGCACGCCGTAGTCATAAGCTGCGGCCACCGCCCAATGCGCCACCATCCAGAGGTAGTCATAGTCCCCGCTGCGTTCAGGGACATGAATCACCATCTGAGCAGTGGAGCCTTCGCCGTTGAGTTCCACCACGCCGTCCAACACCGGCTCCGGCTCGAACTCCTCGTCGCCTTGCCCCTCGGGCGCTTCGGTGAAGCTGACCCCCAAGGCGTTGGGCATCAGCGCCACCAGCTCCTCGGTGAGACCCTGGGGATCTGCCTCCGGGGCATCCAGCTGCGGCAGCGTACAGCTCATCACCACCGGCTGCTGGCCGGCTAAGGGCAGCGCAAAAGCCCGCGCTCGGTCAGTGTGCTGGGGATAGAAGCTGGGATTGTGCGGCCGGTCCAGGGCCTCAGCGGCCTCATCCAGGCTCAGCTCCGGGGTCCAGGCTGATTCCTGCTCAGCGTCCTCGTTCTGCTCTTCCTCAGCGCCAGCGTCTTCAGCGGCCCAGCGTTCTTCGAGCATGTCATAGAACCCGTCGATGCTTGCTTCAGCCACCTGGGCACTGGCGCCCTGGGACCAGTCCCGCGCACCGCGGGCAAACAACACCCGGGAATCACGCTCATTGGTCGCCTGCCGTACCGTCAGCTCGGACTCCTGCAGGGAGATCCCCACCGCGTGGACAGCCGCCTGCGGGGGCAGCTCGCGGTCCACAGCAGACACCGAGATCATCGCCGCATTATGCGCCTGTGACGGACTCAGCCGCTGGACCTGCTCCGGCAGCGCCACCTCGCAGCGCTCATCCAGCAGATACTCGTTCTGCTCGATGTACTGCCAGGCGCCGTAGCCGGTGCCGGCCACCAGAGCGGTGGTGATACCCAGGGCAACCAGGGCGCGACGACGACGGCGCCGCCGAACCATGGGGCGGGTGGCGACGACGCTGCGGTGGCGGGCGTTCGGTCTCATGACTCAGTTGGCGTGCAGGGCTGCGTTGAGCTCGACCTTCTGGCCCTTACGCGGCCGGGCCTGCACCTGACCGGTGACGGAGTCGCGCAGGAACAGCAGCCCGGAGGAGCCAGAGAGCTCACTTCCCTTAGCGGTGCCGGAGACCTCGCGGTTCTCATCGAGCACGGTCACTTTGGTGCCGGCGGTGATGTAGAGGCCCGCCTCCACCACACAGTCGTTGCCCAGGCTGATACCCACACCGGAGTTCGCTCCGAGCAGCACGCCCTCGCCGAGGGTGATCTTCTCTTTGCCGCCGCCGGAGAGGGTGCCCATGATGGAGG
>NZ_HG005166.1:414135-424107 GCF_000455245.1 Nesterenkonia massiliensis
CCAGGGGGCAGGGCCCGAAGTTGGTCCAGACCACGTTGGTCAGATGCCCGAAGATGCCATCGAGGTTGATGGTGTTGGGCTTGACCAACCGGTGGGAGAGCAGGTGAAGTCGCAGCCACACATCGGAGGTCCCGGTGGCTTCGGCATCCAGGTCAGCCTCCACGGAGACGACCTTCAGGCTGACCCCGCGCTCAGCGTCCTGGCCTTCGGCCTCACGCAGGGAGGACAGCAGGACGTCGTCGTCGTTCTGGCTCAGCGGTGCAAGAACAGGTGCAGGAAACCAAGTGTCCAGAACGGTTCCGTCAGCGGTGACAGTGGCCAGGCCGTGGCCGGATGCGATGCGTGCGTCAGTACTCATGAGCCCCATCCTACGTGCGCGTTTTATGTCCTCCCAGTAAGAGGTCACAGACTGCCCGTCATGTAACAGTTGTGTTTCACGCCACTCACCAGGTAGCCCAAATTCCGCCTGGTGCCTTAGATTGATCACCAACGGATTGGCTGGGGGCACCCTGACTACGTGCTGGACAGCAGGTGGAACTCGCCCATTCCGAACACCTACTCGACCAGGAGGAACACATGAGCATCCGTCGAAAGGCTGCAGGTCTGACCGCAGTCGCAGCGATGACTGCACTTGCCGCATGCGGCAACGGCAACGGCGACAACGAGTCCGCCGACGGCGACGTCCAGGTGGGCGACGAGGACAGCTTCGTCACGGACCTGGAGTTCACCACAGGCGGCACCGGCGGTACCTACTACCCGCTGGGCGGTGAGCTGTCCACGATCTTCTCGGACAACACCGAGGCATCCGTCAACTACGTGGAATCTGGCGGTTCAGCAGTGAACCTGGGCCGTATTCTGCAGGAACAGTCCCAGCTGGCACTGACCCAGAACGACACTGCCGTCAACGCCCTCACCGGCGATCTCGGCGAAGACCTCGAAGGCGTCACTGTCGATAACTTCGGCTGGATCTCGAACCTCTACCCGGAGGCCATGCACATCGTGGTGCGTGAGGATTCCGGTATCGAGACCATCGAGGACCTCGAAGGCGCTACTATCGCCGTCGGTGACGTCGGCTCCGGTACCCGTGCCATCTCCGATGCCATCCTGGACTACTACGAGATCGAATACACCCCTGAGGAGACCGACTTCGCAGCCTCCACCGAGATGCTCGGTGACGGTCAGATCGATGCCTCCATGTTCGTGGCGGGCGTGCCCGTGGCTGCGCTGACCAGCCTGGCCGCCACCACTGACGTGCAGCTGATCTCCCTGCCCCAGGATGAAGCTGAAGAGATCAGCGAGGGCGGCCTGTACGAGGCTTATGACATCCCTGCTGACTCCTACGACTTCCTGGATGAGGACGTCACCACACTGTCGGTGTTCGCAGCCCTGGTGGCCTCCACCACCCAGGTGAGCGAGGATCTGGCGTATGAGATCACCGCAGCACTGTTCGAGCACTCTGACGAAGTGACCCTGGATGTGGGACGCAACATTGAGCTCGAGAACGCGCTGACCGGCGTAGGCGAGATCCCGCTGCACCCGGGCGCACAGCGTTACTTCGAAGAGCAGGGCGTCGAACTTCCGTGATGCAGACTGCTGCAGCAGAGCAGCCCCGGGCTTCCTCCTTCCCCAAGGATACGAAGCCCGGGGCTGCTGCTGAGGAGAAGGCCGAGGACGTCCTCCGCGAGCATGACATCTCCAGCCGGTTCCGCACGGATCTGGGCTGGTGGGGTTGGCTTATCGGAGGACTCTCGGTTGCCTTCACGCTTTACCACCTGTTTTCGGCCTTCTACCGGCCGTATAACACCTGGATGCACGGGTCGCTGCACGTGGCCGGCGCACTGGCGCTGATCTTCCTGCTGTACCCGGCTTCCAAACGACTGCTCCGACCGTCAGAAGGAAACCGCGGGCTCAATATCCTGCTGGGACGTCACCGCGGCATCGCGTGGTACGACGTCATCCTGGCAGCGGCAGCTATGTTCTGCAGCCTCTACATCTTCTTCAACTATGAATACCTGGTCTCCAACCGGGTACAGATCCTGGGCTACAGCGACACCGACATTCTGGTGGCCAGCATCGGTCTCATCCTGGTGCTGGAGGCAACCCGCCGTTGCGTGGGCCTTCCCATTGTGATTGTGGCCGGTGTGGCTATCTCCTATGCCCTCTTCGGCAACCACATCAGCGCTGAGGGGTGGGGCCACCGTGGTCAGGACTGGAGCGAGTTCGCCACCAATACGTTCTTGACCTCGGGCGCTGGCGTCTTCGGCACTCCGATCCAGGTCTCGGCGAACTTCATCTTCCTCTTCCTGTTCTTCGCGGTAGTGCTGTTGCGCACAAATATTGGTCAGTTCTTCAATGACCTGGCTTTCCGCGCTGCCGGCCGTTTCTCCGGCGGACCGGCCAAGGCCGCAGTGGCCGCATCGGGTCTGCAGGGCATGGTGTCCGGCTCCTCAGTGGCAAACACTGTGGCCTCGGGTTCCTTCACCATCCCCATCATGAAGAAAGCCGGATTCAAGCCGCATATCGCAGCCGCTACCGAGGCCACGGCCTCCACCGGTGGCCAGCTGGTGCCGCCCATTATGGGCGCAGCCGCTTTCATCATGGCCCAGAACATCCCGAATCTTGAGTACAACGAGCTGATCGTCATCGCGGTCATCCCGTCGATGCTCTACTTCCTGGGCGTGTTCCTCTCGGTGCACTTCGAAGCCAAGCGCAATGAGCTCAAGGGCCTGCGGCCAGAACAGCTGCCCAGTTGGCGTTCGCTGCTGGTTCGACTGGATATGCTGCTGCCGCTGATCGTCATCATCTCCTCTCTGCTGGTGGGCACCAGCGCCATGCGTGCGGCCCTATTCGGCATCGGAACAGCCCTGGTGCTCAGTTTCGGCCGTGCGGTCATTGAGCACATGGTGCCGGTGGTGATGGAATCTCGTTCCCGCGGAGGCCAAGCTATGGCCGTTGAGATCGGGAAACTCGCACTGGCCCTGCTGCATGTAGTGATCAACATGCTCATTGCCGGTGCCCGGACTGCGTTGCCGGTCATTGCAGCATGTGCCTCGGCAGGCATTGTGGCCGGTACGGTGACCTCCACCGGTCTGGGCGGTCAGCTCGGCGCGGGTCTGGTGGATCTGGCCGGAGGCAACTTCCTGCTGGTGCTGGTGATGGTCATGATCGCCTGCATCGTGCTGGGCATGGGGCTGCCGACCACCGCCAACTACGTGGTCACCGCAACCATTGCTGCACCGATCCTCTACAACCACTTCGATGTGCCGCTTATCGCCGCGCATATGTTCGTGTTCTTCTTCGGCATCCTTGCCGATGTGACTCCACCAGTGTGTCTGGCGGCCTTCGCCGGTGCTGGTATCGCGAACGCGAACCCCATGCGCGCTGGTGTCAGCGCATTGCGAATGGCGATTGCAGGATTCCTGATTCCGTACGCCTTCATCTTGGAACCGGCTCTGCTGCTGCAGGGCGAGGTGGGGGACATGGTCTTGCCACTGATCACCGTGGTCCTGGGCATGATTGCCGTCTCCTCCGGCCTAGCGGGCTATCTGATTGCCCGCGGCACGGTCCTGGACCGGCTTCTGCTGGTGATCGGCGGCGTCATGATGATTCTGCCGGACCTGGTTATCTCCGGGATCGGCCTGGCGCTGGTGGCAGTTGCCGTGGTGATTCAGGCAGTGCTGCGCGCCAGGGGCCGCGGCAACTCGACGAATACCGACGAAAAGCTGGACATCGAACTGCCCACTACGGCGTAGTCGTTCACACACCCGAAGGGCCGGTACTGCGAATAAGCAGCACCGGCCCTTCGGCGTATGTACCTGATGACTCAGCGCTTCAGCGCCTAGCGCCTAGCGCCTAGCCCTAGGCGCTGAAGCGCTGCAGCCGAATTTCGTGCTCGTCGATGACCTCGGTACGGATCTCCGCGCCCAGTCCCGGTACCGTGGGCACATCCACCACGCCCTGCTCGGCTGTGACCGCCGGGTCGATGATGTCGCGCGCATAGTACTTCTCACTGGCGGAGACATCCGAAGGCAGGCTGAAGCCGGGCAGCGAGGAGAGCGCCACATTGGCCAACCGTCCCACGCCGAATTCGTGCATTCCTCCACACCACACCGGCCACCCCGCCTCTGTGGAAATCTTGTGGGCCTCACGGGCGGGACTCAGCCCGCCCATGCGCGAGACTTTGATATTGAGCACGCCGCCAGCTTTCAGGGCGACGGCGGTGCGCAGATCATCCAGAGTTTCCACGGACTCGTCCAGGCAGACCGGAGTGTTCAACTGCTTCTGGAGCCGGGCGTGATCCAGCAGATTTCGCGGCGCAAACGGCTGTTCGATCATCGTCAGCTCGAACTCATCCAGCGCCCGGAAGACTTCGAATGAAGCCGTGTCGCCCGGGTAGGCGCCATTGGCATCCACGTGAACATCCAGATCAGGAAAGGCCTGACGCACTGCCCTCACCGGCTCCACATCCCAGGCCGCCCCGGTGGAGGACGACGGCGCGATCTTCAGTTTGACCCGGGGATAGCCGGCAGCGACATGCTTCTGCACCTGGCTCAGCAGTTCATCAATGCTTGGTTCGATTCCCAGCGAGACTCCCGCGACCACCGAGTCTCGGGTGCCGCCCAGCGCCTTCCCCAGCGGGGTGCCGGTCTTCTGTGCAAACAGTGTCCAGGCCGCCATATCCAAGCCTGCCTTGGCAAAGAAATGCCCGCGGATCTTGCTGAAGAAACCTGCAACCTCCGTCGGATGCTCCCATTCTTTGCCCAGCACCGCGGGGATCAGGTATTCACTGGCCACGTACCACGCCGTCGTCGTGGTTTCTGGGGCGTAGTAGGGCCCGGCAGGGGAGGCGATCTCGCCCCACCCTCGCGCGCCGTCGGCATCGATCATCTCCACCAGCAGGTGGCGCAGCGAGGACTTGCGGTGGGAGCTGGTCTCAAAGGAATGGACCAGCGGCAGCTCCACATCGTGGAGGATCACATCGGTGATACGCATCAGATATACAGTCCCATCTGTTCAATCAGATCTTCTCGCTCGGCCAGCCGGCGTCGGCTGCCCTTGGAGCTTGCGGTGGTCAGAGCGGTCAGTAGGTGAATGACAGCGACGACGCCGGTGGCTGAATCGGTCACTGAGGCTGAGGCTGTGGGCACAATGATGTGCTCAGCAGCGAACTGCAGCACCGGTGAATCGGCGGCATCGGTCACGGCCACCACCTGGGCACCGCGCTCGGCGAACTGCTCGGCCAGCTGGACCGTCTCTCGGCGGTAGCGCCGCATAGCGAAGACGATCAGCGCATCTGTGGCGCGCACGTCGGGGAGCACATCCAGCGGCCGGACGGTGGTGCCATCTATATGTGTCACATGCGGCACCCCGTGGGAGAGGTCCAAATCCAGCAGATGGGCGAAGGCGGCTGAGCGCCCAGCTCCGGAGATGAAACGACGGCGGGCCCCGGCCAGCACTGCAGCGACTCGGGCCACCGAGTCTTCGGCCTGGATCTCATCAAAGAGCTGGTCCAAAACGGTGCGTTCCTGTTTGATCAACTGAGCCTGCAATGCGGCCGAGGACGACCGAGCGCCCATCCGGCTGCCATAGCGGGCTGCGGGGTTATCCGGTCCGCGGGCACCAGCGCGGTCCTGTCCTGAGGTGCTCACTGGGGTCTCCTGAACTCATACACGGCCTGGTCCTCGCCCAGGCGACGGCAGGAAACTGCCACGTAACCGGCGGCGAAAAACTGCTGGAAGCGATCCCGCAACTGCTGAATCAGCTCGTCGTCAACACCGGCAAGAGGCTTGACCGCAGGGATAACAAGCTCTTGGGTGTCCCCGCCGGTGGGGGAGTCCGGAGCAGTGTGTGAGTCAGTGGAGCGTGCGTCATCGGTGAGTGCCCATTCCACCGTGATTCGGTCGGTTCCGGGCAGCCCCTGCGCATCTTGGACGAACCAGCGTCCGCGGGCGCCGAGTACATCGAGGTTGAAGTGGGCGTTGCGGCTCAGCAGCGGATCATAGGTCCAGCGCATTCGAGTGGCCCCAGCGGACGCGGCCACCGCCGCCTGAACCTTCTTCATCGCACGGCCCACACCTTTGCCTTGCAGCGAGGCTGCTACCACTGCTGCCTGCGAGAAGTGGTAGACATGCGGATCCGCTGGGCTCTGGTCAACTGCTGTCCAGCCGTAGGCCATAGCAAGTACAACTCCTGCAGGATTGACTGCCCCGACTACCGAACCACCGTGCTGGGTGAGGCTCAGCAGCAAGCGGGGATTCAGCCCCTGGTCCTCACCGGTATAGGAGAAGACCTCCCGGTAGATGCGACAGGCTCCACGGAGTTCCTCGATCCCGGACAAAGGGCGTACCACCAGACCCTCATCCAGGGTGAAGGTGTGCTCGTCACCCATGACTGCCGCCTTTCTCGTCAAGACTTTACGTTTCGTATCATAATCCCAGAATGCTGCTTATGGGGAGCGTTCGCGCAACAATGTTGAAGGCTTCTCAGCTACTCGTCAGTGAAGTTACGTTCCGTATCATCCGCAGCTCTCAGAAGGATCGGGGGCGCGACTAAGCTGGGCGCATGAGCACTGACACCGCTGCTAGGCCTGTTGCCCTGATCACCGGCGCCTCCCGGGGCATTGGGCGAGCCATCGCCGAAAACCTTGGACGCGACCACCACATCCTGGTGGGCGGGACCAACGCTGAGCGAGTCCAGGTCGTCGTGGAGGCACTCCCCAGTGCCGAAGCGTTCATCGCGGATCTGGGCGACGCCGAAGCAATGAAGTACGCCTGGGAGCAGACCGGGCTGGCGCGGCTGGATGTGCTGGTGCATTCGGCGGGTCTGGCGTGGATGCGTGACGTGGCCGAGGCCCCCTTGTCGGAATGGCGGCAGATGTTTGAGATCAACGTATTCGCCGTCGCGGAGCTGACCCGGCTGACCCTTCCGGCGCTGCGCGCAGCCCGCGGAGAGGTCATCACCATCAACTCCGGGTCCGGTTACCGTTCCCGCGGGGGAAGCGCCCTCTACTCCGGCACCAAATTCGCGCTGCGTGCTTTTACTGACGCGCTGCGGGATGAAGAGCGCGGGACCGTCCGAGTCACCTCCATCCACCCAGGTCAGGTGGATACGGATATGCAGGTGGCGCTGCAGGAGTCCTATGGCAATGCCAACTACGACGGCGGCCGCTACATCGCACCAGAATCTGTGGCTGATACTGTGCGCCTGGCCATTGAGATGCCCGCGGCCTCCATGGTGGAGGAGCTGGCGATTCGTCCGGTGAACCCATGAGTGAGGCTGCAGCTGCCGCAGTTGAGCAGAGCCTGCAGATCCGCCCGCTTCAGGCAGCGGAGATCGACGCCGCCGTCGCCCTCTGGGAAGCAGCGGGACTGACCAGGCCGTGGAATGACCCGCACCAGGATTGCCGGCGGGCCATGGGTGGTCCGGTCTCGGAGGTGCTCACCGCCATTGTTGGCGGCCAACTGGTAGGCACAGTCATGGTGGGTCATGAAGGACACCGCGGCTGGATCTACTACCTGGCGGTGGAGCCTAGCCTGCGCGGACAGCAGATCGGCGCTCAGCTGGTGGCAGCAGCCGAGGACTGGCTGCGTGAGCAAAACATCCCCAAGCTGATGCTGATGGTGCGCGAGGGCAATGACGTGGTCGCTAGTTTCTACGACAAGCTCGGCTACAGCAGACAGCAGGTCATGACCTTCGGCAAGTTCCTCTGAGTCTGCACCGCCGGCGTCGGCCGTCAGGTGAAAAGATCAGTCGAAACGGACGAAGGAGCGCAGCGCACTGCCGCCGACCTCACGAATCTCGGTGAAGCCTAAGGATTCGTAGAAGGCACGCTGACCGGGCTCGTCGTCGGTCAGCAGCACCTTCTGGCGCACATGGGCGAAGGGGGTGGCCGCACGGATGAACAGCTCCCGGCCGATGCCGCGGCGCTGATGCTCAGGGTCCACCAGAATGTCCTGCAGATACGCGATGGTCTCACCATCGCTGATGACCCGCGCCAGCCCGAGCAGCCGGCCGTGCTCCCAGGCGCTGATGACCAGGGAAGAACCGGCCGCAGCCCGCACCAGCTGCTCCGGATCCTTGGTGTGGCTGGTCCAGCCCACCGCGTTGTAGAGCCGCACAAGCTCTTCGGCGGCGGGGATCACGTCGTCGTGAAACTCCATCAGGTCACATCCTCTGCTGGGGGCTCCCAGGCGCGCAGCTGGGTGATCAGATCCTCAGGGGTGTCGGCGATGACCAGGGCGTCGCGGCGCCAGCCGGCGATGAAGCCCTCATCCACCTGGTGATCGATCATCTTCAGCAGCGGATTCCAGAAGCCCTTGGTGTTGTACAGGGCAACGGGCTTGGCGTAGATCCCCAGGTACTGCCAGGTCCACACCTCAAAGAGTTCTTCCAGGGTGCCCATGCCACCAGGGAGCGTGACGAATGCATCACCGAGTTCTCCCAGGCGTGCTTTGCGGGTGTGCATATCTGCCACCACCTCAAGCTGGGTTAGCCCGCGGTGGGCAGCCTCGCGCTCCACGAGAACCTCGGGGATCACTCCGATGACTTCGCCTCCGGCTTCCAGGGCTGAATCGGCGATCTGGCCCATGAGCCCGACTTTGCCGCCGCCGTAGACCATGCCGACTCCGGCCTCGGCCAATGCGGCCCCGAGTGTGCGCACTTCCTGTTGGTAGGTCAGGTCATGTCCGGTGGCACTGCCGGTAAAAATCGAAAGGCGGTTCAGTTCAGTCACAGCCTCCATCCTATGGCGGGAATCCGGCGCTGAGGAGGCCGATTTCCCTCCCCGGCCATTTCCCTGCTACCATTTTTTAGTCGCTTTCCTCCGTAGCTCAATGGCAGAGCACCCGACTGTTAATCGGGTGGTTGTTGGTTCGAGTCCAACCGGGGGAGCTCAAAATGTGAAAGGTCCTCACCATGTGGTGGGGACCTTTTGCTTTCCCGGCTAGACTGTCCGGCTGTGACTGCCTCTGCCGATATCGCCCGCCTCATCATCTCCTGCCCCGACCAGCACGGCATCGTCGCTGCTGTGTCTCAGACCATTGCGGAGCTGGGGGGCAACATCATCTCCTTGGACCAGTACTCCACCGGTGTGGAAGGTGGCCAGTTCTTCCAGCGCACGGTGTTCCACCTACCCGGCTTTGCCGCTGCGAGGCCCGAGGTGGAGGCTGCCATTGAATCCAAGCTCGCCGGACGGTTCAGCATGGACTGGCAGCTGACCGACGCCGCCCGGCCCAAGCGGGTGGCAATCTTTGCCTCCAAGACCGATCACTGCCTGCTGGACCTGCTGTGGCGTCACCGTCGCGGCGAGCTGCCAGTGGATATCGCCATGGTGATCTCCAACCACGCGGACCTGGCCGACGACGTGCGCACTTTCGGCATCCCGTACTTCCACGTCCCGGTGGATAAGCACAACAAGGCCGTTGCCGAAGCAAAACACTTGGAGCTTCTTCAGGGCAATGTGGACCTGATAGTCCTGGCTCGGTACATGCAGATTCTCTCCCCGGAGTTCCTGGAGCAGGTCGGGGCGCCGATCATCAATATTCACCACAGCTTCTTGCCCGCCTTCATCGGCGCTGGGCCCTACCAGAAGGCCAAGGATCGCGGTGTGAAGCTCATCGGTGCCACTGCTCATTACGTGACGGAGGATCTGGATGAGGGGCCGATTATTGAGCAGGATGTCATCCGGGTGTCCCATGCCGACGACGTCGCCCAGCTCACCCGCTATGGAGCCGACGTGGAGCGAGCGGTGCTCTCGCGGGCGGTGAAATGGCACTGCGAAGATCGGGTCATACGGCACGGCAACACCACGATCGTTTTCGGGTTATAGGCCAAAATGTGTGTACAGAACGGCCTTGGATCGTTGATCTGACGCTGATGTAGGGGCTTGCACATGCTTTGAAAGCATGTGGGGTGACTCTTCCCTCGAATCAGCCAGTTTGTGGTGTATGCGGCACCAAGCTGGTCAAGAACGGC
>NZ_HG005166.1:424158-448293 GCF_000455245.1 Nesterenkonia massiliensis
TCGTTTTCTGACCCCATGAACGAGGGCCGCCCGAACTGGGCGGCCCTCGCGTGTCACCAAGGCATTAGGCAGTTGCTGCGTTACGCGGCGATCTGCTGCTTCTCGTCCGTGGCGACTTCGACCTGGTCCTTGCTTCCCGGGTGCTCGGAGCGTGTACCCGCGGTGATGCTGATCTTGCGAGGCTTTTCCTCCGCGTACACCCCTGAGACCCGAACGCTGAGAACCCCGTCGGTGTAGTCAGCAGAGATCGACTCTTCAGCGACCTCTGCGGGCAGGGTGACAGTGCGGGAGAAGCGGCCATAGCGGATCTCTCGCAGACCTTCGGCGTCATTGCGGCTGCGCCGCTCGCCAGAGATGGTGAGGGTGCGTCCGCTGAGCTCCACAGAGAGGTCCTGTTCGGGATCCACGCCCGGGAGGTCTACGGCCAGTACCAGGTCCTCATCCTCGCGATGGGCGTCTACAGCCGGTACGAATCCAGCATTGCGCTGGACGTCCTGGCTCAGCGGGCTGCGCATCGAGCGCATCATGTCATCAAAGATCGAGAACGGGTCCAGGCGCGTCAGGTTGGTGGTCATCATCAGCAATCAGCTCCTTCAGATCATCGGAACTCACTACCGACAACGTTGCCGTTGCGGGGTACCGCATCTTTACGGTGCCATCTATGTCAACAGCACCGCGCCACAGCATATTCCGAAACTTGAGCGAATTCCGCTCAACTTATGGCACGGCTGCGGCAGAGATCATGGATTTAGTCACAGCAATGTTCGCTAGAGTGCGGCTACAAGGTGAGGTATGCCTTCCTGTAGGGTGGGGGCATGTCCGCTGACGTCTCCGCTGCTCCCGCCCGCCCGCGTAAACCTCGTGTGCAGACCCTCATGGAGGTGGTCCGCACCGGGCAGCTGACACCGCATATGGTGCGCGTGGTCTTCGGCGGAGCGGGATTCGAGCAGCTGGAGTTCAAGGACGCCACGGACCACTACATCAAACTGCTTTTTGCCGATCCGCAGCTTCAGCTGCAGCGTCCCTACGACCTCGATGTGCTACGTGAGCAGCTGCCTCAGGAGCAGATGCCTGTGACCCGCACCTACACCGTCCGGCACATCGACTGGGAGAACCAGCAACTCTGGGTGGACTTTGTGATTCACGGTGATGAAGGCCTGGCCGGCCCCTGGGCGGCACAGGCTAAACCGGGGGATCTGATGAGCTTCTTCGGCCCCGGTTGCGGATACGGCCCGCGTCCTGAGGCCCAGTGGCATCTGCTGGCAGGTGATGAGGCGGCGCTTCCAGCAGTGGCCGCGGCCCTAGAGGCCATGCCCGATAGTGCCCAGGGCGTGGCCCTTCTCGAAGTTCGCGACGCCGCCGAGCAGCTCCCGATCAGCGCACCTGTTGGCATCGATGTCATCTGGTTGTACCGCGGCGCAGACTTCAGCCCGGAGACAACATTGCTGGCCAGTGCGATAGCGCAGCTGGAGATCCCCGCCGGCGATGTGCAGGTCTTCATCCACGGTGAACGCGAGCAGATGAAGCAGGTGCGACGCCTTCTGGTGCAGGAGCGCGGCCTGGAGCGCCGGGGCATGTCACTCTCGGCCTACTGGGCTCATGGGCGAGTCGAGGATCAGTTCCAGGCGGAGAAGCGCACGCCTATCGGCCAGATCGACGCTGAGTAGTCCCGCGGGCGAGGAGACCTCGCCACTGCGGGTCGGTTAGCTGCCGGGTCAACGCCCTCTGGCAGAGGTTCGGAAGTCTGCCACTCATTGACCGAACCGCAACCATTGGTTGCAGTAGTCACGTCGCCCATCACTGCAGCGTTCACGATTCTTGGTGTCACACTCTTGGTCGTAGATCCGGAAGGCAAGCATCCCCTTGCAGTTGGGCAAGGCGGGAAACGCGTCGTCGGCTCAGTCTAGAATAAGGCGATGGATCACATTCTCGCAGCGCTGAAGTCCCTGTCGTCTGGCGAGGCCATGCCGGTGGGCATACTGGCTGGCGGAGCGGTCATCCACGGCTACATGGTCACGGACCAGATGTATGAGGAGCATGCTGTCAGCTCATTGCTCCAGAGTGCTAGTGCGGCCAAGCCGACAGAGCACCGGGATCGAGAAACGTTTGCCCATCTAGCTCGGGTGTTCACATCCAAGGGTCTTGGCAAGGACTCCAGTGGCGAGACTCTCGCCGTGTTGGAGGCCGTCATCACCATAGGAACAATCACTGTTAATGTTCCGGCGATGCGTATCGATGCTGATCATGTGGTGAGTTGGTGGGTCACCGAGGACCGTCTCACCGGAATGAAGTTCCGCGGCGGGGGCGCTGGGGTTAGCCTGCCAAGTCTCTAATAGCCATGCCGACCCCAGACGCTCATTTCAACACGACTCTGAACGTGTTATTGCGAGGCGGACGTGGCTTTGTGAGTCTAGGGGACAACGGACAGCGCGTGGCGGCTCTTTCAGCCGAAGTCCGGGGCGCTGCGGACATCCATGCCGGGGTGACCGTCAACCGCTGGCCGCCCTGCAGCCGTGCGCAACTGCTAAATCAGTGTGAACCTGAGCCGTCACGGGCTGTTGGCGTGATTGCACGACCTCCAACGGCAACTAGTACTGGGAGGGGACACAGCAGGAGTCATCATCAGTAGGCAACGGCTTCTAGATTGAGTCCTATCGGCCAGATAGACGCTGAGTAGTTCCGATTGGCGCTGAGTAGTCCCGCGGGCGAGGAGACCTCGCCACTGCGGGTCGGTTAGCTCCCGGAGACCGCTGCGGAGGTGCCGAGCACCATCGCCACCACCACAAAACCTACGAGGATCAGGACGGTTAATGCCGCGCAGATCCCGCCGTACTTCGCGTAGCCGGCGAGCCGATGATCTTTGCCGTCCCGCATGGTTCCCGAAAGCAGCAGGAACAGGTCGATGATGGTCCATGCGCCCACCACGCCCAGCAGCGCCAGTCCAGGAGTGACGGCTTCCAGAACGAGCAGAACAGCGCCGCCGCAGCACATCAGTGTTTTCAGCATCGCGGTGGGGAGAAAACCCAGATAGTAGCGCTGGGCACCTATGGGGCCCAGGAACAGGGCTAGGGCCCAGGCCACAAGGAACTTCTTCTCCGAGGTCGGCTGATTCTCAAAAGCCCGCCGGTCCTCTTCGGTGTAGGTGTTGGCATAAAGCTCGTCGAGGTCATAGTCTCGGGCCATAACATCTATGCTACGCCGTCCTGAGGAGGGTGCTTTATGGGGCTTCAGTGGTAGTTTGGTCCATATTGGACCGCCCGATTCAGGATGGAGGCGCTGTCGTGGTGCAGCAAGCGACGTCACAGAATAAGAGCACAGCACGCCGCCCTTCGCTGTTCGACCTCATCAAGGTTGTCCTGCGGCTGGGCCCGAAGCAGATCAACGATGAGATTCAACTGGCCATCGGCCAGATGAAGGCCAAAGGCGTTGCCGCTGGTATCGCCGCTGGTCTGATGGTGGTTGGCCTGGTCTTCGTGACCTTCTTGGTGGTGGCGCTCATTGTGGCCGCCATCGCCGCTTTGTCTCTGATCTTCCAGCTCTGGGCTGCGGCACTGATCGTGGCTGGAGTGTTTCTGATCATTGCGCTGATCTTCGCGTTGATCGGACTTCAAAAGTTGAAGAAGACCATGCCCCTTGTCCCGGAGGACGCCATCCGAGGCCTGCGCATGGATCTGGGTATCGCCCGCGAGGGCACTGACTTCGATCCTCGATCACTGGATCGCGCCGATGAAGAGAAGCGCCGTCAGAAGGAAGAGGCTAAGCGCCGGGCTGCCGAAGCGCGCAAGAAGCCCGGTGGTGGATCACCGCAGAAACCGACCTACCGGGAGCTGCTGCGTCGCACCAGCCTGCGCCGTGATCACCTGGCCGGACTGCAGGATCAGCTGGTAGCCCGACTGCCCAAGAAGCAGGCCGATGACGAGTTGGCCTCCTCCCCGCTGAATCAGGCACAGAACACGTCAGAACCTGCCCAGTCCACTCATGAGACCACTGACAAGGCGCGCGAATTTGTTGCCCAGCGTTGGAAGCCTTTGAGCGTGGCTGCAGGCTCCGTGGCCGCAGGCGCGGTCTTCCTTCGCGAACTGATGAAGAAATAGCCTCAATTCTGTGAGACTCATTGGTGCCGGAACCCGGGAGGGTTTCGAGTACACCGTGCGCACTACATTCTGGACTGTTCCGAATGTCATCACCGTACTGCGGTTCCTGCTAGTCCCGGTTTTTGTGTGGTTCGTCAGTGAATCCGAATATATGCACGCCTTCTGGGTGCTGGTAGCGCTGGGGGCAACTGACTGGATCGACGGATTCGTGGCGCGCTTCTTCAACCAGCTCAGCACCGTAGGCCGCTGGCTGGATCCGCTGGCCGACCGTCTGGCGATGGTGATCGTGACCCTGAGCCTGGTCTACTTCCAGGTTCTTCCGGGTTGGGTGTTCTGGGTCATCTTTGTGCCGGACCTCGTGCTCTTCCTCAACGCGGCGCTGCTATTCGTCGGAACACCGCACCTACCGGTCTCCGCGATGGGGAAGGTACGCACCGCAGGGCTCATGGTGGCGCTGCCGCTGATGCTCCTGGCGCAGACTGAGCGCTTCGCTGCCCACCTGGACGGTTTGTTTCCCATAGTGGCTGAGTCGCTGTTGATTGCGGCATGCGTGATGCATGTGATCGCTTCGGTAGATTACTTTGTGCAGGCCCACGCCAAGTTCCGCCGGCTACGTCGTCATGGCATCAACCCATGGGACCGAAAGAGCTGGGCCCAGCCCCGACCATCCGCTGACACTGCAGAGGTAAGCGCCACGTGAATTCCGGGAAGCCGCTGCGCATCCTTATTGCTGCCGATACTTATCCACCAGACGTCAATGGTGCGGCTGTATTCGGCTACCGGCTGGCCAAGCATATGAATGCCCGCGGCCATGAGGTCCACATTGCCGCCGCCCGTCCGGGCCCCGGGCCTGACACTGTGGAACAGCGCGATGAGGCCACGATCCACCGTTTCCGCTCCTTCAAAGCGCCCACCCATGAGTATTACAGGCTGTGCCTGCCGTGGCTGGTGGAGCCAGCGATGGGCCGATTGATGGACAGCATCGAGCCGGATGTTGTGCATGTTCAGTGCCATTACATGATCGGCAAAGCCGCGATCGAAGCCGCGGAGGCACGGCGGATCCGCACTGTGGCCACCAACCACTTCATGCCGGAGAACCTGGATCCGTTCCTTCCTTTCCCGCGGTGGTTCAAGCGCATCGTCTCTGCCAATTCGTGGCGAGATATGGGACGGCTCATGGGGAAGGCCTCAGTGGTCACCACTCCTACTCCGCTGGCTGCTCGCACTATGGTGGAGAAGGCCGGTTTCGACCGGGTCCTGCCGCTGTCCAACGGAATCGATGTGGACTACTACACGGTGCGGCCGGGCGAGAACGTGCCAACCCGAGACAAGCCCACCGTTCTTTTTGTGGGTCGGCTGGCGGTTGAGAAGAACGTGGACGTTCTCATCGACGCGATCTCCAAGACCGACCCGGCGCTTGACATTTCTCTGGAGATCATTGGTGATGGGGAGCAGCGCGACAAGCTGCGTGATCAGGTGGAGACTCTTCGGCTCCAAGATAGGGTCAACATGCGCGGTCATGTCGACGACGTCGAACTGCGGCGTGCCTATATCGCTGCCGATGCTTTCTGCCAGCCTGGCACCGCCGAACTGCAGTCTCTGGTATCGCTGGAGGCGATGAGCGCCGCCAAGCCTGTGGTGCTCGCCAATGCGCTGGCCCTGCCGCATCTGGTCTCGGAGGGGGAGAACGGTTACCTGTTCGAGCCCAATAACAGTGCCGATCTTGCCGAGAAGCTGAATCAGATCTTCCGAAAGTCCGCGGTGGAGCGTGCAGCTATGGGAGCTGCAAGCCGTGAGAAGGCCAACCAACACGCCATCGGTAAGACCATGGCAGCTTACGAGGCGCTCTATGAGGGGGCCGACTGGGTGGAGCTGGACCAGTTCCACGCGTAAGCCGTCTTCCGCGTGGAGGAACTTCTCAGTAATTGCACAGCTAAAACCCCTGGTGAGCCACTGTTCCGGGTCAGTAGAGTCGCGAATATCGCGGTGTTACCGATCCACCGCGCCGGCTAGACAATCCGTAAGGAGAAGTCATGACCACCAAGGTTGACAAGACCGTTGTTGTAAATGTCCCGCTGAGCACTGTGTATAACCAGTGGACCCAGTTCGAGGATTTCCCGCATTTCATGGGCGGGGTGGAGAGCGTTCGCCAGGTCACTGACAAGCAGTTGGAGTGGAAGGCCTCTATCGGCGGGGTCAGCCGCGAATGGACGGCGGAGATCCTGCGGCAGGAGCCGGATGAGGTGATTTCCTGGGCAGCCACAGAAGGCGCCACGAACACTGGCACCGTGACTTTCCGCCCGGCATCACCGGATAGCACCGAAGTGCATCTGGAGCTGGAGTATGAGCCCGAGGACTGGGTGGAGAAAGTGGGCGACAAGCTCAACGTGGTGGAGAACCGCGCAGAGAAGGACCTGGAGCGGTTCAAGGAGTTCATCGAATCTGAGGACTACGCCACAGGCGCGTGGCGCGGCCGGATCTAATCCGCGGGGCGAGCCTTCAGCCCATAAGTGAAGGTCCTTGTACGACGCGAAGCCCGGGCTGAGAAGCGTAAGAATCGCTCTGAGCCCGGGCTTCGCTGTGTCGACGGGCCTGACCGGCTGCTCCCATTGGACGCACCGCAGGCCAGGCGTTCTCACCGCGGATAACCGATCACTTCGGTAGGGAGTGCGGGACTTGAACCCGCGACCAAGGGATTATGAGTCCCCTGCTCTAACCAACTGAGCTAACTCCCCGTAAGCCTGACGGCTTCGGCTGCATAAGGCAGCCGTCCCATCCTATCGGAGGGAGAGAATAACCTCAGCGGTCTGTCCCCAGGTGGGCAGATGATGACGACGCCGCTGCGCCGCCTGGGTCAGTTCGTGACGAAGCTCGGGACTTGTCAGGAAGCAATGCAGCGCGGTGGTCCAGGCGTGCGCATCCCGGGGATCCAGCGCGAGACCTGCCTCGCTGGCAGCCTCGACGGCGCCAGTGCCGGAGGCGACAAAGGCCGGGACGCCATATGAGCAGGCTTCGGTCACCACCATGCCGTAGGTCTCCACAAGCGACGGTAACAACAGCAGATCCGACTCTGGCCACAGTGCACTAACACCCTCGGGGCTCAGCAGGCCACGGTGATCCACGTGTCCTGCTAAGTGCTTCTCCATCTGGGCAAGCAGGCCCGCTCCGGGCTCCTGATCTGCACCAGGACCAGCCAAGACCAGTCGCCAGTTCATGCCCACCAGCGGTTTAAGCGCCTCCAGCAGAAGACGATGATTCTTCAGCGGGTTCCACGTGGCCACACAGACGAAACTCAGTGGGGCGTCGTCGTTCTCTCTGACTGAGACCGAGGTAAGGGCATCCGGCACCTGCACCCCCGGTTCTGCCACGGCGATCTCCTGACGACGGTAGCGCCGGCGCAGTTCTGCAGCACCCCATTGGCTCACGGCCACCACATGGTCCGCTTCCTGCACCGCAGCGCGTTCACGCTTGACTGCCTCGGGATCGCCCAGGCCTTCAGCCTCAAGCTCAGCCGCCACCGGCAGATGAACCAGGAGCACCTGGCTCGGCGCGGACGGCTCATCCACGCGGAGGAATAGCTCGGGCATTCTCGAGCCCAATAATCCATCCACCACCGTCAGCTGTGGCGTGAGCTCGCGCTGCTGACTCCGAATGAGTTCCAGCAGATGCGCCACGTCGTCGTCGCTCTGTGGGGGAGGGGCGCTCAGCATAGAGGTCTGCGCCCCAAGCCGATCCAAGGCCTCACGAAGCTGCTGGTTATAACGCAGCCCGCCGCTGACAGTGCCACCGTTGACACTGTCTAAGGCGGGCTCCACCCAGAGGATCACCGCTGCGGATCCAGCTCAATTCGCACACGGGCGCGGGCGCGCGGGTGCTCCTCGGCCTCCACCTCCACAGCGCGCAGACCATGCCCTTGCGGCAGCGCCTCGGCCAGGCGCAGGGCAACATGCTGGACGACCACTTCAGTGGTGGAGAGCTTGTTGACGAAATCAGGGTGCTCATCCAGGTTCTGGTAGCGCAGCGGTTGCAGAACCTGTGCGAGCAGCTCAGATGCTAAGCCGATGTCCATCACCACTCCGTGCTCATCAAGTCCCTGACGCTCGAAGCTGGCATGAATGGCTAAAGTAGCGCCGTGCAGTTGCTGGGCGGGGCCGAAGAACTCGTCCTGCAGCGAATGGGCGATCATCACATGGTCATCTACTGTCAGGGTGAACACCGGGGTGTACTCGATCATCAGTCTGTTCCTCTCGTCGGGACTCATCAGGGCGCTCAAGCATGGGCCGAAGGCCGAACCGGGCCTTAGTAGGTCACTACGTGCAGTATCTCTTGGCGGGAGGTGTTCGTGTGGTCCTCGAGTGGCTGCTCAGGGCCTGCCGTGCCGCGGCCAGCCATCTGGTCCATGACCGCAGGGAGCTCCTCCAGCGGCGAGCGTCCGGTGATCAGCGCATCAAAGCGTTCATCCAGCAGGGTCAACGCGGTGCTCAGCCGTTCAGCCCGCGTGCGGCGTAGTCGCTTCGGTGAAGCCACCTGCCCTACTTGGCTGCCAATAATGCGCAGGCGCCGGGCATGGAAATCCGCTCCTAACGGTACCTGCGGGGACTTCTGGCCATACCAGGACAGCTCGAGGACCGCGCCGTCGTCGCCGGTGATCTCCAAGGCCCGGGCAAGACCCGCCTCGTGCGCGGAGGTATGGAAGACGACGTCGTTATCTCCGGAGGCATCCTCTGGGGTGACGGCCGTGAGGCCTAGAGACTCGACGACGGCGCGGCGGCCAGCGTCCACCTCCACCACTTCCAGCCGCTGCAAGCCGATCCTGCTCAGTAGCAGCGCGGCGCTGAGCCCCACCAATCCGGCACCGATCACGGTGACCCGGTCGGCCAGGGTGACTTGAGCTTCCCAGATAGCGTTCAGCGCGACCTCGGCAATACCTGCCAGCAGGGCGCGCTCAGAGGGGCAGTCATCCGGGATGACATGGCAGGACTCTGCCGGGATCACCACATGGCTGCGGTGCCCGGAGAGGCTGAAGACCCGCTTGCCCAGCAACTGAGCGGGGCCCTGTTTGACGATTCCCACATTGAGATAGCCGTGAGAGACCGGGCTCGGGAACTCGCCGAGCTGATGGGGTGCGTGCATCAGGTCTGAGACGGATGCTGGGACTTCTCCCCGGTGTACCAGGGATTCAGTGCCGCTGGAGATTCCGGAGACTTCGGTTTCGACAAGGACTTCCCCAGCTGCCGGTTCCGGAATCGGTACCTGGCGCACCGCACCGGTGAAAGGGGCTTCGGTCCAGTATTCGCGTGCTGTCATCGTCATTCATCGTTCCAAGTCAGCCCTGGAGGAACCTGGACGAGCTGGAATACTTGCAGCATGAGACTCTTCGTGGATTGCAGGTATGTGCGCACTCGGGTGCATGACGGTATCTCCCGGTACACCGCATCCTTGGTGCAGGCGACTGCGGAGAAGGCCGATGTCACCATGCTGATCCACGATGAGCAGCAGCTGGGCATGCTGCCGGATCTTCCCGCAGTCAAGATCTCCTCGCCAACCTCGGCCTTGGAGCCGTTTGTGGCTCAGCAGATCAACCCGCACCGGCCCGACGTCGTGTTCTCTCCGATGCAGACTATGGGGAGTGTGGGGCGGCGTTATCGACTGATCCTGACGCTGCACGATCTGATTTATTACGAGCACCGGACCCCGCCGCGGGACTTGCCTGCGGCGGTTCGGCTGGGGTGGCGTCTGTATCACCTGAGCTATACCCCGCAGCGTATGACGTTGAATCGGGCTGATGCGGTGGCCACCATCTCCGAGACGACGCGGGGGCTGATGGAGAAGCACCGGCTTACTCGACGCCCACTGCATCTGATCCAGAACGCTGCTCAGCCCGTTGAGCAACCGCGTGACCCTGCCGTACCACCAGCTCGGGAGCTGGTCTATATGGGCTCCTTCATGGAGTACAAGAATGTGGAAGCGGTCATTGCAGGATTGAATCGGCTGCCGGAGTACCGGTTGCATCTATGCTCGCCGATCAGTCCTGCGCGCAGGGCGCAGTTGGTGGCCCTGGCTGAGCGTCCTGGCCAGTTGATCTTCCACAACGGGATCAGCGAGCAGGATTACACCGCTCTGCTGCAGCAGGTCACGGCGTTGGTGACGCTTTCCCGCGCCGAGGGTTATGGGCTTCCTGTGGTTGAGGCGATGAGTCACGGCACTCCCGTGGTGGTCTCTGATCTGCCGATCTTCCGGGAAGTCACCGGTGTGGCAAGCAAAGTGAGTCAGGACGATCTGGCGGCGGGGGCTCAGTGTGTGGATGCCGACGACGACGCCTTCGCTGCGGCGGTCCGCCGTCTGGAGGATCCTGCTGCTTTCCACGCGGCGAGTGCCCAAGCCCGTACTCGCAGTCAGGATTACTCCTGGGAGGACTCCGCCGACCGTCTGGTGACCTTGGCACAGTCACTGATAGAGCGCTGACGCGTTCTTGTGGTGGTAGTACCCGCGCTTCTGTAGAGGCGTCTTCGCAAGTAAGCGACGGTTTGCGGATGGTGATCCGGCACGGCGTGGAATGCGGCCTTGGGACCGGGGTCGGTACCGCCGCTTCTACCACCGTCAGTGCTGCTGCTCGTGTCAGTGCCCCTGCCGGTTTCTGAACTTGCGTCTGTGTTGTGGGTCTGTTGCTGTGGTGTTGGGTGGAGGAAGCCGTGGGATTTCATCCGGTGATGGCGTCGGCACAGTGCCCAGAGGTTGCTGGCAGTGGTTTCTCCGCCGTGTTCCCAGGGGGTTTGGTGGTCGATGTCGCAGCGTTCGGCGCTGATGGTGCATCCGTCTGCTTGGCAGGTGCCGTCCCGGAAGATCAGTGCGTCGCGTAGCCGGGCTGGTGGGTAGCGGCCAATATAGCGGGCACTGAGCAGGTCATGCTCTGCGTTCTCGGGGTTTTCGCGGGACCGGCCGTGGTACCAGTCGTGGTTAGCCTCAGGGTTGGCGGCGAGGTTCCTTGCCTGGTGGGCGGGGATCATCCATGACCGATCTGCAGCCATGGCCGGTTCATCACTGTCACCGGTGAGGGTGGTCTCGGGGATGAGGATCATTATTTTGGCATCGATTGGGGCGTCATAGACGCGTCCATCGCGTAGCCAAGCGGTGAAGAGGTCAGCTTCCCGCTGGGCCAAAGTACGCGGGTCACTGGTGCGGGCATCACCGGAGCGCGGATCAGCGGCTTGATGATTCGTGGTGCAGCAGTCGGGGGACCGGGCATCAGTGGTGTGGGAACCTGCAGTGTGCGCGCCCGGGCTGGCTGGTTCTGAGTTGGTCTGGCCTGCGCCGGGCTGGTCCATGCCCCGGGCCGCGGCTTTGAGGCGTTTCTCAATCGCGGCAGCTTCCAACGTCGGGATATAGGCCTGGACGTAGCTCATCCCGTGGGAGTGGTGCTGAAACCGCACGAACCGGTCCTGGGTTTCCTTCTCACAAGCCCGTGCATAGGCCTCTGGGTCGAGGGATGCGATGTAGCGGGTGAGCCAATGATGAAACTCTGCGAGGCTACGACGCTGGGCTTGCTCGGCCGCGGCCTGATCCAGTTGTCGCAGGAGGTCGTCGGGGAGGTCACCGGTGGTGGCGGCGTCGACGGTTTTCCGTACCCTGGGCAGGTCAATGAGCCCCTCACAGAAGACCTGCCAAGTGCGGGGGAGAAGGTGCTTAGCATCCCCGGTGGCGTTCAGGATGGTGGTCGCGGTGCGATCGCTGACCCCGAGGATCCGGGCGGCGTCCCGGACCGCGGCACGGTCTGCCTCAGACCGGACGACCAGGGGCTCCTGAGCATAATGCGCGGCACTCCGTGAACGGTAGTCCAAAAGTGCGGTGATGGTGGCTGCTTCAGCACGCCGCGCGGCGACCTGCTGCTCCCAGGCTGCAGCGAGTTCTGGTTCCCCGGCGAGGGCTCTCAGGTGCTCAGGCATAGGAGGGGCACTGCTGGTGGAGGAAGCTGCCATGGTAATCACCCCTGTCCCGGTCTTGCGGCCTGTCTTTATACCCGTGCGCACCTGTCCATCTATCGAATCTATGTTCTATTGTTTCATGTCGTCTGGTGCTTGTCGAGACTTTTTGGGAAACTCTGTGCGGGAATGTGGCAGCCTGGTTGCACACCTCTTCGCAGCAGAGCCCAGTCCTGCAGGCGGGAACACCGAGCTAGGGGGTCACCGCAGTTTCGCGCAGCTCCCGGACGACGGTGCGATCACCTGTCATATGCAGGTTCTCCCCTCGGGCACGGCCCCACAGGGTCAGGGCGAGGTCTTCGGCGGAACCGGTGAGGCTCGCCGCGGGTTGACCAGCTGGTGAACCGATGACCCAGCGCCGCTGAACATCCTCGGCGTTGAACATCACGCCGGCCCTCAGCGGCGAGATGCGGTTCAGGCGCACTTGCCGCGGGTAGAAGAAGTTGACGACCTCGTCGATGCCATCGGCCCAGACTGCTGCTTCCGCCACTGGTCCAGGAACATGAAGGGCGGTGCGAAGATCCCAAAGGTGAATTAACGTCTCGTGGGTCTGACGACCAGGGCCAGAAGGACACTGTGTTGTTTCCATTCTGGCCCTGGTCGTCCAGGGTGTCGCAGGGCTGATCTGCGGGCAGCTCATGCAATGTCTGCTGCAGCAGCTGGGCGCGGGATCGGTAGCGCGCCACCGCACTACCAGCCTCATCAGCAGGGGAGTCTGAGGCGCTGGCGCTGTCACCGCGGCATTGGGCTGCGGCCCATACGTGGACTCCGCCCAGATGCTCGGCCAAGTCTCCCACTGTCCATCCACCGCAGCTGGGGACCGGCTGATGAGGGTCAGCGTCCTCCAGGGAGGCAGCAAACTCCTGTTGCAGCAGGGTCAGTGTGCTGAGGTAATCGATCATCTGCGGCTCCAGCTTCCTCGAGTGGTGCGGTGGCTGTGCTGCGTCCGTGGAGAAAACCAGTAGGCACTCCAAGTGTCACCGGCGCCGGTGCTGGGTCTGCACTTCTCGGCTGCGCTGAGCAACAGGACGACGCCGGCATCTCCGCCGCCGGTTCTTGAAGCTCCGGATCCGTCGCAGAGCACACCCCAGTCTCGGGAAGGTTCAGATTCTGTGCCGTTGAATCCTTCCCGGCAAGGTGCGCTGCTATGGAGCGTACCTGTTCGTACCCAGTGGCCAGCAGGAATGTAGGTGCCCGGCCGTAGGACTTCATGCCCGCGATGAAGAAGTCAGTCTCTGGATGAGCTAGTTCCTTGGCGCCGTGGGCAGGGACTGTTCCGCAGGAGTGGAACTCCGGATCAATCAGCGGCGCCAGCTGAACCGGGGACTCCACGGCCGGGTCCAGCTCCAGGCGCAGTTCGCGCAACATATCCAGGGCCGGACGGAAACCGGTAGCGGCAACGATGAAGTCAGTCTCCACGGTGTCTCCGCCCTGAAGCTGCACGTGGACAGTACCCGGCCGTGCTTCGAGTGCCTGCACTTCCGCAGAGGTCAGCAGTTGAATGTCACCAGCCTCTACCAGGTTCTTCAACCGCACACCCAGGTGGCCGCGGGCTGGAAGTCCGTCGCGGTCTCCACCGCCGAAGCTGCGTTCCGCACTCCGGCCTCGGATGGCCCAAGAGATTCTTGTGGAGGGGGCTTCACGCTTCAGTGCGGCCAGATTCAACAGTGTATTGACCGCGCTGTGGCCCGAACCGACCACCATGACCCGTTTGTCAGCGACACGGTGACGCTCGGTACCCAGGACATCTGGCAGCGGCCTAAGCAGATGAGCGGCGACGTCGTCGTTGTTCTCTCCCCGGGCAGGTAGACCTGAGGTGCCCAGCGGGTTGGGCTGCTCCCAGGTTCCGCTGGCATCAATGACGGCCCCGGCGCGAAGATCCTGAACCTGGCCGGCGCGGACCGTCCGGATGAGGAAGGGCTGCTCCGCACGCTCGGAAAGGTGTGTCTTGTCCCGGTTCCCGCGCGAGACTCCGAGCACGCGAGTGTTGAGCAGGATGCGTTCCTTTAATGAGGTCACACCGGCTAGGGGCTCCAGGTATCGCTCGCGCAGCTCGGAGCCCGTGGGCAGGGCTGTGGGTCGCGGCTCCTCCCAACCGGTGGGCAGCAGAAGGCGACGGCAAGCGGCGTCGATGTTGTACTGCCACGGTGAGAACAGCTTGATGTGCCCCCACTGATCTACGGCAGCACCTACTCGGTCTCCCGCTTCCAGGACCAGCGGCTCGAGGCCCTGTTCCAACAGGTGTGCGGCAGCGGCAAGGCCCACTGGCCCAGCTCCTATGACGACGACGGGGTGCGCGGCTTTCATGGTGACATCTCCTCCGTGGGTTTTGTTCAGACCGATGTGGGGGTGCTCTGCGTCTCTACGCCGAACTCGGCAAGCAGTGCTATCACTCGGGTTTTGATGTCATCCCGGATATCACGCACAGTCTCGATGCCCTGTCCGGCCGGGTCATCCAGCTGCCAGTCCTCATAGCGCTTGCCGGGGTAGTACGGGCAGTCATCGCCGCATCCCATAGTGATGACAGCATCGGATTCCTGAAGCATGTCTGCGGAGAGCTCATTGGTGCCCCGCCCGGCGATGTCGATACCCAGCTCGGACATGGCCTGAACAGCGACGGGATTGACCTCGTCCGCGGGCTGAGTGCCGCCTGAATAGACCCGAACTCGATCTCCACCGAGGTGACGCATGAATGCGGCAGCCATCTGGGAGCGGCCAGCATTGTGTACGCAGACGAATGTGACGGTGGGGACGTGCGGGGGCTCGGATGCGGGGATCATGGCTTCTCCTCATGTGAATCGAATTGGGCAGATGAGTGGGCAAGTTCTGGAGTCCTCGCCGGTAGCGCGGTGTGGTGTGGATTGCGGAAGAAGCGGCGGGACCATAGAGCGACATAGACCAGGGCCACCAGAACCGGCACCTCAATGAGCGGACCGACCACTCCTGCCAGGGCTTGGCCTGAGGTGGCGCCGAAGGTCGCGATGGCCACGGCGATGGCCAGCTCAAAGTTGTTCCCGGCAGCAGTGAAGGCCAGCGTTGTGGAGCGCTCGTAGCCCATGTTCAGCAGGCCGCCAATGCCCAGGCTCACAGCGAAGGTGAGGAGGAAATAGATCAGCAGGGGCAGGGCAATCCGGGCCACATCTAGCGGTCGCGCCAGGACCTGATCGCCCTGCAGGGCAAAGAGCATGACGATGGTGAACAGCAGCCCATACAGCGCCCAGGGGCCTAGCTTGGGCAGCAGGGTGTCTTCGTACCACTGGCGGCCGCGGCGTCGTTCTCCGATGGCGCGGGTGAGGAATCCAGCAGCAAGTGGGATACCCAGGAAGACCAGAACGGAGAGGGTAATGGCCCAGATGCTGAATTCTGCGCTGGTGGTTTCCAGCCCCAGCCATGTCGGCAGGACCTGTAAGTAGAACCAGCCCAGTACCCCGAACATGAAGACCTGGAAGACCGAGTTGATGGCGACCAGCACGGCGGCTGCTTCGCGGTCGCCGCAGGCCAGATCATTCCAGATCAGCACCATCGCTATGCAGCGCGCCAGGCCCACAATGATCAGCCCGGTGCGGTACTCCGGAAGATCCGCCAGAAAAATCCAAGCCAGAGCGAACATGAACGCCGGTGCAAGCAGCCAGTTGATGACCAGTGAGGTGATCAGCAGCTTCTTATCGCGCAGAACAAGGTGGGATTCCGAGTACCGGACCTTGGCCAGTACTGGATACATCATCAGTAACAGGCCCAGCGCGATGGGCACCGAGACCCCAGCGACCTCCACCTGGTGAAGCAGGGCGCCAACTCCAGGTGCCAGGACCGCCAGCAGTAGACCAAGTCCCATGGCACCGAGAATCCAAACGGGCAGGAACCTGTCAAGCAGGGACAACCTGCCGGTTACCGAGGCGGGTGCAGGAAGAGCGGGTGCAGTCACCACGAGCCTTTCATTGACGATGATCGATATAGAAGAGAGTATGGTCTTGAATCGAAGAGCGTCAATATACTGAGTCAGTGGAACTGCTCGAGACAAGCTCAACAGAAGGAGGACCGATGACCGCCGTCGATGACTGTTGCTCGCCGGATCCCAGTGCTGCTCCTCTTGAGTCTGAACAGGCCGCGGACCTGGCCAGCCGGATCAAGGCACTGGCTGACCCGAACCGGCTGACTCTTCTGTCCCTTATTTCCGCCGGTGAGAATGCGGAAGCCTGCGTCTGTGACCTGACCGGTCCGCTGGGCCTGGGGCAGCCCACGGTTTCACATCATTTGAAGATCCTTGTCGACGCCGGGCTGCTGACTCGTGAGCGCCGCGGCACCTGGTCGTACTACTCCGTAGTGCCCGGGGCTGTTGAATCTCTGGCTGCTGATCTCACCTCGGTGTCCCTGACTACTAGGAGTAACTCGTGAATACCCGGAAGCCAGCGGTCCTCTTTGTGTGCGTCAAGAACGGCGGCAAGTCGCAGATGGCGGCGGGCCTGATGCATCAGGAGCTCAAGAACCAAGGACGACCCGACGCAGTGGACATCTCTTCCGCCGGGACACTGCCCGGGAAGCAGATCAACGCGCTCTCCGCAGAGGTGCTCAATGAAGTGGGCGTGGACATCACTGGGCAGAGGCCGACGCAGCTGACCGAAGAAGCCATGCTCGACGCCGGGCACGTGGTGGTCCTAGGGGCTGAGGCTGAGGTGCCAGAACTAGAAGGTGTGACCGTGGAGCGTTGGATCACCGATGAGCCCTCGGAGCGTGGAATCGAGGGCCGGGAGCGGATGGAGCTGGTTCGCGATGACATCCAGCGCCACGTCAGGGAACTCGCCGCCCGGATCATCTGATCCGAATCCCTGCCCCAGGAACGGGCCTATGGCGGTCCTGGTGAACTCAGCGGCAGCAGCACCGAAGGTTCGAGCTCACCGAGCAGCAGCAGCGGATTGATGTAGTCACCGTGGTGGCGCACGCCCCAGTGCAGACAGGGTTGGGCGGGCCCGTGTTCGCCGGTGCAGTGATCAGAGCCGTCCTCGTAGGTTCCCAAGACGGCGATGACATCACCGGCACTGACTTCATCACCAGCGACGAGGTCTGAGGCCACCGGTTCAAAGGAACTGATGTACCCGGCTCCGTGGTCGATGCTGAGCACCTTGCGATTGACCACCATCCCGGAGAAGCTCACCACCCCATCGGCGGGGGAACGGACCTCTCCGCCAGTGGTCATGGCCAGGTCCACTCCTCGATGACCTGCTGCCCATGGAGCCGGTGGGGCGGCGAACTCACGTACCACCTGGCCCGCTGCTGGGCGATGCCACTCCGAACGCTCCCATTCCTGTACTCCTTCCCCTTCCTTTACTGGGGCATCCGGCGTCGCTGACGCTGCCGGTGGGAAGCCCAGCAGGGTCAGCGACGCCAGCAGGACCAGCAGCACTTGGCGGGACCGCGGCCACCACAGCACCGGCCGGCCAGCAGCCGGGAACGGCGTCAGGGCCAAGCCCTCTGGGCAGGTGTGCGGTGGTGCAGCTGAGTCCATACACCAAGACTGACGAGTCGCCGTCGTCGGTGGGTTCAAGAGCATCCGGACTGTGAGGGCATCGGCGCGCCGGTTCAGGCTGCCGGGGCTGGGGAAAACTCTCCGGACAGTATTGGGGGCGAGGAGCTGATCAGCTCGCATTCTCCGGTTAGTGGAACCCGCATCTACGCGGTAGACTAAGCACCAGCAGTTAACCTGTGCGCATTTTGCTGTGCCCGCGTCAGCTGACTACGCGCTGTGACTCCCTGCATCAAGCCCACGCTTATGCAGGACGTTCCCACCGGTCCATACACCTGATCCTCTTTCGGCTCAGAGTATGTCCGGGAACGGGGCCTTAAGGCCGCGGCACAGCCAGGACTCCGGGAGATCCGGAGAACGGGGAAGCATGTGCTTCCTCAACCCGTAACCGAGAAAAAACTACGCCGGTGCTGCAGGGCCACGCCCTGTTCAAAGCCCGGCCAAGAGAGGACATCATGCCTGTCGTCACCATGCGCCAGCTGCTCGACTCCGGTGTGCACTTCGGCCACCAGACCCGCCGCTGGAACCCCAAGATGAAGCGCTACATCTTCACCGAGCGCAACGGCATCTACATTGTGGACCTGCAGCAGTCGCTGAGCTACATCGACCGCGCCTACGACTTCGTCAAGCAGACTGTCGCCCACGGCGGCACCGTCCTGTTCGTCGGCACCAAGAAGCAGGCCCAGGAGGCCATCGCTGAGCAGGCCACCCGCGTGGGCCAGCCCTACGTGAACCACCGTTGGCTCGGCGGTATGCTCACCAACTTCTCCACCGTCTCCAAGCGCGTCCAGCGCATGAAGGAGCTCGAGGAGATCGACTTCGACGACGTCGCCGGCTCCGGCCACACCAAGAAGGAACTGCTGCTGCTCAAGCGCGAGCTGGAGAAGCTGCAGGCCAACCTCGGTGGTATCCGCAACCTCACCAAGACTCCCTCCGCCCTCTGGGTTGTTGACACCAACAAGGAGCACCTGGCTGTGGATGAGGCCAAGAAGCTGGGCATCCCGGTGGTGGCCATCCTGGACACCAACTGCGATCCCGACGACGTCAACTACCCGATTCCGGGCAACGACGACGCCATCCGCTCCGTGGACCTGCTGACCCGCGTGGTCGCAGACGCAGTCGCTGATGGCCTCATCGCCCGCGATGAGAAGCGCGGCGGCGGCTCCGGCGCAGCTGCTGAGCCGATGGCTGAGTGGGAGCGCGAGCTGCTGGAGCAGCACGCAACTGAGCAGGCAGCTCCTGCTGCTGCTGAGGCTCCTGCCGAGTCCGCTGAGACCACCGAAGCCTGATCCCCCTTTTTACGAGAGGAACGCGAACCTATGGCGAACTACACCGCTGCCGACATCAAGGCCCTGCGCGAGCGCACCGGCGCTGGCATGATGGACGTGAAGAAGGCCCTCGACGAGGCTGAAGGCAACGTCGACAAGGCCATCGAGATCATCCGCATCAAGGGCCTCAAGGGCGCTGCCAAGCGCGAAGGCCGCTCCGCTGTTGAGGGCCTGGTGATCGCCAAGGTCGTCGACGGCACCACCGGCTACCTGCTGGAGGTCAACGCTGAGACTGACTTCGTCGCTAAGTCCGACAAGTTCGTCTCTCTGGCTGAGAAGGTTCTCGACGTCGCCGTCGCCGGCGGCTATGAGACCGTGGAGGCACTGCTGGAGGCCGACGTCGAGGGCAAGAAGCTCTCCGACTTCGTCACCGAAGAAGCCGCCATTCTCGGCGAAAAGGTCGTTGTGCGTCGCCTGGCCAAGGTCACCGGATCCTACGTGGACTCCTACCTGCACAAGACCAGCAAGGACCTGCCTGCACAGGTGGGCGTGCTGGTCGCAGTCGATGCCGACAGCGATGAGGCCAAGGGCGCAGCCCACGATGTGGCAGTGCACGCCGCCGCATTCTCCCCGGCCTTCCTGACCCGTGACGAAGTTCCCACTGAGACTGTGGAGAACGAGCGTCGCATCGCCGAGGAGACCGCCAAGGCTGAGGGCAAGCCCGAGCAGGCCCTGCCGAAGATCATCGAAGGCCGCACCAACGCGTACTTCAAGGAGCACGTTCTGGTCGACCAGCCTTTCGCCAAGGATCCCAAGATCTCCGTGGCCAAGGTGCTCGAGACCGCAGGTACCTCCGCAGTGGCGTTCGCACGCTTCCGCGTCGGCTCCTGAACCCCGCTTCGGGTCAGTGTTTAGAATGATCTCTAACGCCTGACCGACTTGAGAGGGGGTGACCATCTTAGAACACAAGGTGGTCACCCCTTTTTCATGCCCAGAATCAACCCCCTCCAGAACCCGTCCCCCTCAGCCCGCCCCTGGCGAAAGGAACCTGATGACTGAGACCGCTCCCACCCGCCGTCGCGTCCTGCTCAAACTCTCCGGTGAGGTCTTCGGCGGAGGTTCCGTCGGCGTCGACCCGGCCACTGTCCGAGGAATCGCTGAGCAGATCGCCGCGGTACGCGACCAGGTGGAGGTGTCCGTCGTCGTCGGCGGTGGAAACTTCTTCCGCGGCGCCGAACTCTCCAAAGCTGGTATGGACCGCGCCCGTGCTGACTACATGGGCATGCTGGGCACCGTCATGAACTGCCTGGCGCTGCAGGACTTCCTCGAACAGGCCGAGCAGCCGACCCGCGTGCAGACCGCCATCCACATGGCGCAGGTCGCCGAGCCCTACATTCCGCTGCGCGCAGTGCGCCACATGGAGAAGGGGCGGGTCGTGATCTTCGGTGCCGGTGCTGGTATGCCCTACTTCTCCACAGACACTGTCTGCGCCCAGCGCGCCCTGGAGGTAGGCGCTGACATGGTGCTGATGGCTAAATCAGGCGTCGACGGCGTCTACACCGCAGACCCGCGCAAGGACTCCAGCGCGCAGAAGCTCGATCATCTCACCTACGGTGACGCGCTGCGCCGCGATATCCGCGTCATGGACCAGACTGCGATGACTATGTGTAATGACAACAACCTGAATATGCGAGTCTTCGGCATGGAAGGTGAAGGCAACGTCACCCGCGCCCTGCTGGGCGAAGAGCTCGGAACCCTGGTCACGCCCTAACCTGGGGCGCGCGAACACGTAGACTCATCTCAAAGACCCTGACCCAAGGAGACACCTGTGATTGACGAGACCCTTCTCGAAGCTGAGGAGCAGATGGAGCGCACCGTGGAGGCGACCTCCGAGGACTTCGCCACTGTCCGCACCGGCCGCGCCAACCCCTCCCTGTACTCGAAGGTGCTGGTGGACTACTACGGCTCAGCCACTCCGCTGCAGCAGCTGGCCAGCTTCACGGTGCCAGATGCCCGCACCATCCTGATCACCCCCTATGATGTCTCAGCAATGCGCGAGATCGAGAAGTCCCTGTCTGACTCGGAGATCGGTGCCAATCCCTCCAATGACGGTAAGCAGATCCGCATCACTATGCCGGAGCTGACCGAGGAGCGCCGTCGGGAGTACGTCAAGCTCGTCAAGAGCAAGGGCGAAGACCACAAGGTGTCGGTGCGCAACGCCCGCCGCAAGGCCAAGGAAACCATCGAGAAGGCCGTCAAGGACGGCGAGATCGGTGAGGACGAAGGCGAGCGCGGCACCAAA
Source organism: Nesterenkonia massiliensis (assembly GCF_000455245.1). Classification (GTDB taxonomy): domain Bacteria; phylum Actinomycetota; class Actinomycetes; order Actinomycetales; family Micrococcaceae; genus Nesterenkonia; species Nesterenkonia rhizosphaerae. The sequence goes on from NZ_HG005166.1 coordinate 445,320, forward strand.
GAACTCGAGGCGATGACCAAGAAGTACGTGGAGCGCATCGACGAGATGATCAAACGCAAGGAAGCTGAGCTCCTCGAAGTCTGAGCCTCTATGAGTCAGCACAACGCAGGCAGAGAGACGACGGCGGGGGAGCAGGCCATCAGCGCAGCGCCTGAGCCCCTGCAGCGCACTTCACGCGCCGGACGCAACCTGCCTGCGGCCATCGCCACGGGCGTCGTCCTGCTGGTGCCGGCACTGCTCGGGATCTTCTTCCTGGTCCCGCTACTGATAGCGGTCTGGGTGGTGCTGCTCTGCATGGGAGTCTGGGAGGTTGCCCGGGCACTGGAGGCCCGTGATGTCCAGCCGGAGCACCGGCTTAGACTGCCCAAGATTCCCCTCTATCTAGGTGCCACGGTCATGCCGATCGCTGCCTACTTGGGCGGTGTTGAGGCGCTGACTCTGGCAATGATGCTCACCGGTGTGGCCATCATGATCGGCGCCGCGCTGTCCCGAGTGCCAGACCCCGGGCGCAGCGTGATGGCCTCACTGTTCGTGGCCTGCTGGGTGCCGTTCCTCATCTCCTTCGCGGTGCTGCTGCTGGCAGCGCCTCAAGGGGACTGGCGGTTGGTGGTCGTGGTGCTGCTGGTGGTCTCCAATGACACCTTCGGCTACATCGCGGGCGTGCTCTTCGGCAAGCACCCGATGGCCCCGAAGATCAGTCCCAAGAAGTCCTGGGAGGGCTTCGCTGGGTCCCTCACCGGCGCCGTCGTCGTTGGTGTGCTCACTTCTTGGCTGATCTTCGATGAGCCGCTCTACATCGGCGCGCTGCTGGCGATTGCTGTGGTGATTGCCGCTACGGCCGGTGACTTCAGTGAATCCATGGTCAAACGTGAACTGGGGATCAAAGACATGTCCGCGGTGCTGCCCGGACACGGCGGTGTGATGGATCGGCTGGATTCGCTGGTCTTCGCCATGCCCACGGCGTTCTTCGTGATTGTGGCGCTTACCGGGGAAACCGGCGGGCTTCCTTTAGGCTTATGAGTATGGCCACCACTTCCACCCCACTGTTTACGCTCCTGTCTGAGAGCGAGCAGGGCTACAACCGCGATGAAGTTGATCAGTTCATGGCGCGTGCCCGGCATGCCTACGACTCCGGTCGCGGAATGGCGCTTTCAGAGATTCGCGAAGCCAGCTTCTCCATGGGCCCTGGCGGCTACAACCCTGCAGAGGTCGACGCCGCCCTGGACCGTCTCGAGGATGCCTTCGCCGGAGCCGAGCGGGACCGGTATATCGAGCAGTACGGCGAGGACGCCTGGTTCGAGCTGCTGCACGAGCGCTCCCAGCCGCTGCGCCGTCGTATGGAACGCGGTGCCGGTGAACGATTCCGTGAGCCCTCCCATGCCGGCGGCATCGGATACCGCAAAGACGAAGTCGACCAGCTGTGCCAGCAGTTGGAGCAGTACCTTGACGGTGAAAACCCGATGAGCGTGGACGAGATCCGCACCATCACTTTCACCTCAGCGACCGGAAGCAACGCCTATGACGAAGCTCAGGTGGATGCGTTCCTGGACAAGATGACGGAGATTATGGCCTCAGTGGGCTGACGCCCTGAGCGGAAGTTGCGGATCATCCCTACGGGGATGTTGCGCCAGCATGTGCCGCATAGATTGTTCTGCGTAGGCAGGGCGCCTGCACCTCTTCCAGAAGGGCATCATCATGGCTCAGCACGCTGCAACGCCGTCCTCGCTGGAAGCTCCGGGAACCGGGGCGCTGGGCTGGCAGCGGCTGGAGAACGCCCTCATCGCCGCCAGCTGGACATTTCATATCGGCGTCGACCGTGCCCTGGGGTATGGGCTGAAGCTTGGTCCTTTTACTCACACGCACCTGGGTCGGATCGGACGTTCGACTGAGCGGAACTATCCCAGCGATGGATCTTCGCCGGGATAGACCACGCCAATCTGGCGGCGAATCTCATCCAGAGTTCCCATGATCTCCACCGAATCGGTCAGGGTGATCAGCTCGCCGTCGAAGTTCCCGCAGGCCACATACTCCTCGGCGGCAATCGCCTGGAACTGCATACCGCGCCCCTGGATATCCGGGGTGAACTCCTCGACGACGGCGCCCGCGGCGTCGTAATGGGTAAAGCCAGCCGAGGTGAACCAGACGCGGTCAATATCGATCCGGCCTGTGGTGCCCACAATATGCGCGGTGTTGTGGCCAGCTGCCCGCGATGAAGCCATCAGGGTGGAGAGGGCGTCGCCGGCATGGCGCATCACCACCGCTACGTCAGTGTCAGCGCCGGTGGGCCCCAGTCGCCCGGCGGCTTGGATGCTCTCGGGTGCGCCCAGAATGCTCCAGGCCAGGGAGACCGGGTATACACCTAAGTCCAGCAGGGCCCCGCCGCCCAACGCCAGCGAATTGATGCGATGCTCGGGGTCCTCGTCCAAGTGCTGCATGTGATCGGCGAAGACCGCGCGGACCTCCCCGATGCCTCCTGCGGCGATGATCTCGCGGATGCGGACCATATGCGGCAGATACCGGGTCCACATCGCCTCGGTGACCAGTACCCCGGCGGACTGCGCTGCGCGCTTGAGCTGCTGGGCCTCGGACTTATTCAGCGTGAAGGGTTTCTCCACCAGGGCGTGCTTGCCGTGCTGGATCGCCAGCAGCGCATTGGCGTAGTGCATGGGATGCGGGGTGGCGATGTAGATGATGTCCACCTCGGCATCTGCAGCCAGCTGCTCGTAGGAGCCGTAGCTGCGCGGGATGGTGAACTCCGCTGCGAATCGCTGGGCGGATTCGGCTGACCGTGACCCTACGGCCACGATGTTCAGTCCGGCCAGCTGGGCGTCCTGGACGAAGGCGCGGGCGATGCCGCCGGTGGCCAGGACGCCCCAGCGCAGTGGGTGTCGGAGAGTCATGCCAGCAACCTATCACCAGGTGGTGTGAGTCACACTGGCCTGTCGAGGCCGCTCGCGCTGACTCTGATCGGTAC
>NZ_HG005166.1:448319-454450 GCF_000455245.1 Nesterenkonia massiliensis
CACCCAGCGTTCGGTCACGCGTTTTGACTGTATGAGAGGCCCATTTCGACCGAATCTGGTCGAAACTGCCGTCATATCGCGTGACCGAACGAGGTGCGCCCGCGGGACTCTTCAGGTGTGAAGGCCGCGGCCACTGCACGCGGCCGAGAGCCGAGCGCGGCTTGTACGCGCCCGCGGGACTCTTTAGGTGTGAAGGCTGAGCGCGGCTTGTACGCGCCGGCGGGACTCTTTAGGTGTGAAGGCCGCGGCCACAGCTCGCGGCCGAGAGCGGGTGGGGTTTCCCCGCCCGCGGGACAAACTCAGTGATCCACGGCTTTCTCCGCGCCGACTCCGGTCAGCGAGCGAATCTCCATCTCTGCCTGCTTAGCCGGATCTTCGGCCACCTTGGACGTCACCGAGCCCAGCCAGCCCAGGAAGAAGGCCAGCGGAATGGAGACCAGCCCGGGGTTGGTCAGCGGGTAGAGATCCAGCGATCCTTCGGGGAAGAAACTGGTGGGACGGCCCCACACCACCGGTGAGAAGGCAATCAGCACCAGTGCCGAGATCAGGCCGCCGTACATCGACCACAGCGCACCGCGGGTGGTGAACCGTTTCCAGAACAGTGAGTACAGGATGGTCGGCAGGTTGGCACTGGCCGCAATGGCGAAGGCCAGGGCCACCAGGAATGCCACGTTCTGGCCCTGCGCGCCGATGCCGCCCAGGATGGCCAGAATGCCGACGACGACCACGGTGATCTTGCCGGCGCGCATTTCGCCCTTCTCATCGAGCTGGCCCTTTTTGATGACCTGGCCGTAGACGTCATGGGCGAAGCTTGCTGAGGCGGTGATGGTCAGTCCGGCCACCACGGCCAGGATGGTGGCGAAGGCCACTGCTGAGATCACGCCCAACAGGAGGGTTCCGCCGAGCTCATAGGCCAACAGCGGCGCTGCCGCGTTCTGTCCGCCGGGGGCCGCCAGGATGGTTTCGTGGTCCAGCAGCGCTGCTGCGCCGTAGCCCAGCACCAGGGTGAACAGGTAGAAGGCACCGATCAGCGCGATGGCCACCACCACGGACTTTCGGGCGTCCTTCGCAGTGGGCACCGTGTAGAAACGGATCAGCACGTGGGGCAGGGCGGCGGTGCCCAGCACCAGAGCGAAGCCCAGGGAGACGAAGTCCAGGCGGGTGAATGCATCGGCGCCGTACTGCAGGCCGGGGCCGAGGATGGCTTCGCCGTCGGGGTGGTTGGTGGCGGCATCGCCCAGCAGCCCGGAGAAATTGAAGCCGAAGAGCGCCAAGACCCAGATGGTCATGACGGCTGAGCCCAGGATCAGCAGGGTGGCCTTGATGATCTGCACGAAGGTGGTGCCCTTCATGCCGCCGATGAACACGTAGACGATCATCAGCGCACCGACCACCGCGATCACCAGAGCCTGCCCGGCCCAGGAATCGACACCGATCAGCAGGGCCACTAGCCCACCGGCGCCTGCCATCTGCGGCAGCAGGTAGAACACACAGACGGCCAGGGTGGTGATGGCTGCGGCGATGCGGACCGGGCGTTGACGCAGTCGGAAGCTGAGCACATCGGCCATGGTGAACTTGCCGGTATTGCGCATCAGCTCCGCCACCAGCAGCAACGCCAGCAGCCATGCCACCAGGAAGCCCACCGCGTAGAGGAAGCCGTCATAGCCGTAGACGGCCACTGCACCGATGACGCCCAGGAAGCTGGCAGCCGAGAGGTAGTCACCGGCAATGGCCGTGCCGTTCTGCGTGCCGGAGAAGCCGCGGCCGCCGGCGTAGAAGTCTGCTGAGGTCTTGGTGGTCCGTGATGCGCGGATCACGAAGTACAGGGTGACCACCACGAACAGCGCGAAGATTCCCAGGTTCACCCAGGGGCTTCCCACGTCGGTGGACAATGTTGCCTCCGCGGAGGCAACCGGCAGCTCACCGGCTGCAGAACGGGTGGAAATGGTCCAGGTGCTCATGCTTTTACCTCCTCAGGCAGTCCGACGCCGGCGGCTTCAAGCTCTTCACGGATTGCTTTGGACTTGGGGTCCATGCGGGCGTTGGTGTACCAGACGTAGATGGCGGTGATGCCGAAGACCACCACAAAGTTGCTCAGGCCGTAGAGGACTCCGAGGTTCACATTGCCGATCACTTTGATGGTGAACAGTTGCGGGAAGAAGGAGCCCAGCACCACATAGGTGAGGTACCAGAGGAGGAAGAACACGGTCATGGGAAAGGCGAAGCTGCGGTGGGTGCGACGCAGTTCGCGGAAGTCCGCGCGCGCCTGTACCTCTTGGTAGTTCACGTCCGCCCCGCGGTGGTCATGGGCCGAGGTCATAGGTCCTCCTGCAATAGAAACTCTGATTGTGGCGCCCATCACATATGAGCGACTTCTAAAGTGTGGCAGGGTTCAGCGCAGTGGTGCCCGGTCGATGTTGAGCGGTTCGATAAGCGGCAGCAGTCATGCGCCAAGCGGCCTTCCTGTGATCCCTCCAACAGCCAGACCGTACACTCGGTGCATGCTCTTCAGGCGAGGCAGGCAGGACCGTAAGGCCACTGTGTCTAAGGCCACTGTGTCTGTAGTGTCCCCAGAGGTGAATAAGCACATTGCCGCCGACGACGCCGCAGCCGCTTCGGCGCAAACAGATCCAGACCAGGCGGATGTCTCCGCCCAGCTCCTTGCCGCTCAGCTGCGCACCCTGCGCGCGCAGATTTCACCGCACTTTCTCTACAACGCACTCAACGCGGTGGCCGCCATCATTCCTATGGATCCGCACCGTGCTCGGGAGCTGCTGCTGGACTTCGCCGACTTCACCCGGTACACCCTCCGCCATGAGGCCGACACAGTTCCGCTTGCCGAAGAGCTGACGGCTGTGGAGCATTACGTCGAGCTTGAGCGTGCCCGCTTCGCTCAGCGGCTGCGCATCAGTCTGCAGATCGCCCCGGAGGTGCTCAACGCGCCCATCCCGCATCTGAGCCTGCAGCCGCTGGTGGAGAACGCCGTACAGCACGGCCTAGGCTCGACCGCAGAAGGAGTGAATGTGCTGATCACTGCCGCGGATGAGGGCACTCATGTGCTGGTTTCGGTGGAGGATGATGGCCCTGGAACTGACCCGGCGCGCCTGGAGCAGCTGTTGGCCGGAGACGTGCAGGACAAGGACACCCATATCGGGTTGCGTAATGTAGACCTGCGGCTGCGCAGTATCTACGGGCCTTCTGGTGGTCTGACCTGCGAAACGGCGCCGGGTGCGGGGATGCGCGGCTGGTTCCGGGTACCGAAGTTCCATGCTCCGCTGATCGATCACCACACAGCCTTCAGGGGGTAGCCGATGAGAGCACCTGTGACACGTCCGCTGAGTGTCCTAGTCGTTGATGATGAGCCGCTGGCGGTCAGCCAGATGCGCTGGCTCCTGGAAGCCGAGCAGCAGGCGGCGATTGTGCATACCGCTGACAGCGCAGCTGCTGCTGAACAGGCGCTGCGTACCGAACAGATCGACGTCGTGCTCCTGGATATTCATATGCCAGAGACCAGCGGCCTTGAGTTGGCGCGTAGGCTGCGGGACACCCCGGTGATCTTTGTGACCGCTGATGCCCAGCCGGCTGTGGAGGCCTTCGAGCTGGAGGCTTGCGACTACCTGCTCAAACCGGTGCGCGCCCAGCGTTTGAGTGAGGCGCTGCGGCGAGCGTCAGCGGCACTGACGGCAGTGCCCCCGGAAGCGCAGCGGATCTCTGTGCTGCAGGGCGACTCCACAGTGCTGGTGGATATCCGCGATATCCGCTGGGTGCAGGCCCAGGGCGATTATGCGCGGCTGCACACCGTCAGCGGCTCGTATCTGCTCCGCGCGGCACTCAGTGATCTGGAGCAGCAGTGGGAGGAGCTGGGCTTCCTGCGCATTCACCGCTCTTACTTGGTGAATATCCACCAGGTCCGCCGGCTGCTGCATAGACAGTCGAAACTCAGTGTTGACCTCGGGGACGTGCACTTAGAAGTCAGCAGGAGGCTCGCCCCGGCGGTGCGGCGGCGTCTGGAGGCCCGGTGAGTAACACCTCGGGGGGCTGTAATGATTCGGCCGCGCAGGTCCGGTTTCAGCAGCTGCGCAGCCGGCGGGCCACCGTGCACGGCCCGCGCGCCGATCCCACCCTTGCCGAGGCCCTCGGCGACCCGCGCCACGGGATCCTGCGCCAGCAGGAACGGATCCGCAGCGCGCAGCGGCTGCGTCGTCGTCAGCTGGTGATTGCGCTGTGCGCCGCTGCTGTCTTAGGTGGCATCTTCGCGCTGGTGTGGGTACTGGCTGCCTCAGCCAGCGACGCGACCGGTCCGCTACTGCCGGCAGCAGTGGGATTCGGCGCGATGTTCCTCATGGGACTTGGGGTGCTCCGGACTATGAGCCGCGTTGAGAAGACATTCTCCAGTGGGCGCACCGATGCCGCCCAGGGGTCGTCATGACTTATACTGCAGTGCTGCTGATCTGCGCGGTGACCCTTGCGCTGGCTTTCTGGGGGCTGCGCTTGCGTCGCACCGCTGGGGACTTCTACGTGGCCTCCCGGCGGGTGAGCCCGTGGATGAATGCTGCTGCCATCGCCGGAGAGTATCTTTCAGCGGCCAGCTTCCTCGGGGTCATCGGGCTCATCGTCTCCGTTGGGGCGCTGGGGCTGTGGCCGCCGCTGGGGTACGCAGCGGGCTTTGTCATGCTGCTGGTATTTGTTGCCGCACCGCTGCGCCGATCCGGTGCGTATACCCTGCCGGACTTCATGATGCTGCGGTTCCGCTCTGCCGCGCTGCGCAGGATCACTGCGCTCGTAGTGGTGGTGCTGGGTTGGTTCTATGTGGTGCCGCAGCTGCACGGAGCCGCTCTGGTGACAGGCTTTGCCACCTCGCTTCCGGGGTGGACCGGTGCTGCCGTGGTGGTGGGGCTCGTGCTTGCGGTGGTGCTTTCTGGCGGAATGCGGTCAGTCACGCTGGCCCAGGCGGTGCAGTACTGGATCAAGCTCACGGCATTGCTGATTCCCGCGATCTTCATTGCACTGCGCTGGGACAGTGTGCAGCACACAGCCAGCGGCGGGGGAGCAGGCTCTGCCAGTGGGGCGATCACATCCCTCAGCGAACAGTTGCCGGGGGATCCGCTGGTGGTCTTCTCACTCGTGCTGGCCCTGAGTCTTGGGGCACTGGGGCTGCCTCATGTGCTGGTGCGCTTCTATACGAATCCGGACGGGGCATCGGCCCGGTCCACGGTGACAGTGCTGCTGGCGCTGTTGGGACTGTTCTACCTCATCACAGTTTTCCTGGGTGTCACCGCAGCTCTGGTACTTCCCGACGACGACGCCGCAGCCGATGCAGATACGGCACTGCTTCAGTTGCCTGCAGTGCTTTTTGACCCGGTAGCGAGTGATGTTCTTCTGGCGCTGCTGGTGGCGGGAGCTTTCGCAGCATTTCTTTCTACCGCCTCGGGTCTGGTGGTCTCGGTCTCGGCGGTGGTCAGCCAGGAACTCTTCGGCGGCAGCGTGGCAGGCTTTCGCTGGGGCGCGGTGATCGCCGTCGTCGTCCCGGTTCTGCTGACGGTCATGACGGCATCGCTGGGGCTGGCAGGTGCTGTGGCGATGGTCTTTACGATGGCGGCCTCGACCGTGGCGCCGGTGATGCTGCTCGGTATCTGGTGGCAGCGGATGAACGCCGCCGGGGCAGTGGCGGCGATGCTCACTGGCGGATCCGCCTCCACCGCTGCGCTGCTATCTGGCATTCTCTTCTTCGGCAGCGAGGCACCGGTGCTGCTGGCTTATCCGGGAGTATGGAGCATTCCGCTGGCTTTCTGCGTGGCAGTGACTGTGAGCCTGGCGACTGCCCCGATGCCCAGTGCGGCGGCGGTGGTGGCGCGACTCCACCTGCCCGAGGGTTAGTGAAGTCCGGGCAGTGAGGTCCGCCGGGGGTGTAGATAAGCAGTTCACTGGTCTACTTCAAGAGCGTCGGAATCAGAAGACTCAAGAGAGTAGATGTCCGCGGGCCCGTACCCTACTGGGGCCAATAGCCCTCGGCCGTGACCCTAGACCGTGGATCCTTAAGGCATGCTGCTTCGGGCAGCGGGCATAAAAAAACCCGCCCGCTCCAGGAGCGCCAGCACAGGCGGGTTCAGGCTAGGGCTTGCAGACCTAGA
>NZ_HG005166.1:454476-456281 GCF_000455245.1 Nesterenkonia massiliensis
GTTCACAACGTGTCGAGGAACTACACCTAGATCAGTTCAGCTGCAGGATCTTTTCGGTCACCACTTCGGCACGCGCATTAGAGAAGACCTGTTCCTCGCCCACCTCGGTAAAGCCGCGGGACTCCAGAATCTTCAGCGAACCCACGTTGTCCACCACCACGCGAGCACGCAGCGGCCGCGGCGTGAACTCGTCCAGGAACAGGTCCATCGCGGTGGTGGTGATGCCCTGGCCCCAGAACTGCTTATCGGTCCAGAACATCACTTCATGGACGTCTCCATCACGGAAAACCGCAATAGAGCCGGCAGGCTGGCCATCAGCATCGATAGTGCGCACCAGCGACTTTTCGTCGTTGAGAAGCTCGCTCCAGTGGTGATCGAAGATGCTGCGGTCGTTAGGGTTAGTCGGCGCGAACCCAGCCATGTGGGCGGCGTCGGCATCCTGCTGGAAGCGGAAAAATTCGTCCAGGTCGCCAGCGGCGACTTCCCGCAGTGTGATCTTCATAGAAGCTCCTTATGTTCCCGGCTTGTGGCTGGGTACGGCATATTGCTGTGACTCCAGCCTACTCGGAATATCACCTGATTCTCGCTTCCCGTCGAGGCTTAAGGTCACAACGGGATGCCGGGACTGCCTCAATACTGCGCAATAATGGGGCTCATGTCCGCAGCAGCACCTGATCGTCCGCGCCGCATCGCCATCCTCGGCTCCACCGGATCTATCGGCACCCAGGCGCTGCAGGTTATTGCAGCCCACCCGGAGCGCTTTGAGGTGGTGGCATTGGCTGCCGGCTCCAATGCCGAGCTGCTGGCCCGCCAGGTGCAGGCCACCGGCGCCGGCGTTGCCGCAATGTACGACGACGACGCCGCAGCCCAGCTGCGCGAAAGACTCACCTCCACAGGGCTGACCGATGTGGAGGTGCTCAGCGGTCCTGATGCCTGCGAGCAGATCGCCGCAGAGGTCCAGGCTGATGTGGTGCTCAATGCCATCACCGGGTCCATCGGCCTGAAACCGACCCTTGCCGCTTTGGGCTCGGGAGCCACCCTGGCACTTGCCAATAAGGAGTCCCTGGTGGTGGGCGGTGCCTTAGTGACTGCGGCCCTGCAGCGTCCAGGGCAGGTGGTCCCTGTGGATTCTGAGCATTCGGCACTGGCTCAGGCGCTGGCTTCAGGCCAGCATGAGCGTGGACTGTGCTCCCCGGTCACCACCGGCTACAGCGAGGTCAGCCGATTGGTGCTCACCGCATCCGGAGGCCCGTTCCGCGGCTGGAGTGCCGAGCAGCTGGCTGAGGTCACCCCGCAGCAGGCGCTGAAGCACCCCAACTTCGATATGGGCATGATGGTCACCACCAACTCCGCCACCATGGTCAACAAAGCCCTGGAGGTCATCGAGGCGCATCTGCTCTTTGATGTGGACTTAGAACGCATTGACGCGGTGATCCACCCCCAGCAGTACATTCACTCGCTGGTGGAATACCAGGATGGATCCAGCATCGCCCAGGCGGGGCCGCCACGGATGCTGGTGCCTATTGCGCTAGGCCTTTCCTGGCCGGACCGCCTTCAGAAAGTGGATACCGCCATTGACTGGACCCGCGCCATGGACTGGACTTTCGAACCCCTGGATGACACTGCATTCCCCGCAGTGAAGCTGGCAAAACAGGCTGCAGCCACCTCGGCAACGCATATGGCGGTCTACAACGCCGCCAACGAACAGGCCGTCCAAGCCTTCCACTCCGGGGCGCTGGCCTTCCCCGGCATCCTGAAGACCGTCGAGCAGACACTGGCGGCCCACACCGGTATCGCTGCTTCGC
>NZ_HG005166.1:456307-463030 GCF_000455245.1 Nesterenkonia massiliensis
ACGGTCCTCGGGGTCGAGGAATGGGCACGGGCGACGGCGAATCAGATCATCAGCTCAGCGGCGCTGACCACCGCGACCGGGAGCGGGCAGAAAGCATGACCGTACTGCTGACCGTCGTCGGAATCCTCATCGTGGTGGTGGGGATCATCGTCTCCGTGGCCCTGCATGAGATCGGGCATCTGCTGCCGGCCAAGCTCTTCAAGGTCCGGGTCACCCAGTACATGGTGGGCTTCGGGCCCACCATCTGGTCCACCCGCCGGGGTGAGACCGAATACGGCATCAAAGCCATCCTGCTCGGCGGGTATGTCGCGATGATCGGCATGTACCCGGAACCGGAGAAGAAAGCCGACGACGCCGCCGCTACCGGGGAGGAGCCCGGTGAGCAAAAAGTCACCGAGCCCACTGACTCTTATCTGCGGGAAGTCGGCGCCCAGTATGCTGCCCCGCCCATTGAACGCAGCGCCGCCGCCGAGCAGCTGCCTGACGAGGCTAAGCGCACGGTGGCCTCGCACTCCACCGGGCTGTTCCAGCAGATGTCCGCAGAGGCTCGTGAAGTCGCCGCGGAGGAGCTGAAGGAAGGCGATGAGGACCGGCTGTTCTACAAGCTGCCGGCGTGGAAGAAGATCATCGTGATGCTCGGCGGGCCGGCCATGAACGGCCTACTGGCGCTGGGGCTGACGGCGGGCACTATCTCCCTGCACGGCACCAATGAGGCAGTTCCGCGGGTCGCTGAGGTCTATGAATGCGTGGTCTCGGTGCAGGCCTCCGAGGCCGGACGCGATGAATGCACCGCACAGGATCCGCCGGGTCCGGCCTATGAGGCCGGGCTGCGCCCCGGGGACGAGATCATCGAATTCCGTGGCGAACCCATTGAAGAATGGGACGAGCTGACCGCGCTGATCCGCGAGGCCGCCGGCGAATCCAGCCAGCTGGTCTATCTGCGTGACGGCCAGCAGCACACCACTACGCTGACTCCTATCGAGACTGAACGACCGGTGACCGACCGACTCGGCCGGGTCCAGACTGACGCAACTGGTCAGATGATCACCGAACCGGTGGGCTTCATCGGCATGGGGGCCGATCAGGAGGTCATCCGGCAGCCTCCCTGGGAGGCCGGGCCCATCGTATGGGCGCAGACCGAAGCGGTGGTCGGCGTCGTCGCCACCCTGCCGGTGCGGATGTATGACGTGGCGGTGACCACATTCACCGATGCTGAGCGTGATCCTGACGGACCGGTCTCGGTGGTCGGCGTCGGGCGTATTGCCGGGGAGATCTCTGCCCAGGATCAAATCCCCTGGGAGTCTCGGCTGGCGACTCTGCTGTCCCTGGTGGCCGGGGTCAACGTGGCGCTGATGGTCTTCAACCTGATCCCGCTGCTCCCCCTGGACGGTGGACATGTGGCCGGTGCGCTGTGGGAGGCGCTGCGCCGCCGGCTGGCGAAGCTGCGGGGCCGGCCTGACCCGGGTCCCTTCGATATTTCGAAGCTGCTGCCGCTGACTTATGTGGTGGCGATTCTGATGTTCGCTATGGGCGGTCTGCTGATCTCCGCAGACATTGTGGACCCTATACGCCTCTTCGAGTGACGACGGCGGACAAGCGGGTCCGCGCACGCCGATACACTGGATGACATGACCGCCATCAATCTCGGCATGCCCAGTGCACCTCCGCCGGTCCTCGCCCCGCGGCGCAAGACACGCAACTTCTACGTCGGATCGGTCGGGGTCGGCAGCGACCACCCCATCTCGGTGCAGTCGATGACCACCACCAAGACCCATGACATCAACGCCACGTTGCAGCAGATCGCAGAGCTGACCGCCTCTGGCTGTGACATTGTGCGCGTGGCCTGCCCCACCGATAAGGACGCGCAGGCGCTTCCGATCATCGCGATGAAATCGCAGATCCCGGTGATCGCAGATATCCACTTCCAGCCCAAATACGTCTTCGCTGCCATTGAGGCTGGCTGCGGTGCAGTGCGGGTGAACCCCGGCAATATCCGCCAGTTCGATGACAAGGTCGGCGAGATCGCCAAAGCCGCCAAGGATGCCGGAGTGTCCATCCGGATCGGCGTCAACGCCGGTTCCCTGGACAAGCGACTGATGTCCAAATACGGCAAGGCCACCCCGGAGGCGCTGGTGGAGTCCGCCGTCTGGGAGGCGAGCCTCTTTGAAGAGCACGATTTCCACGACTTCAAGATCTCCGTGAAGCACTCTGACCCGGTGGTCATGGTGGAGGCCTATAAGCAGTTGGCTGAGCGCGGCGACTGGCCCCTGCACCTGGGTGTGACAGAAGCCGGACCCGCATTCCAGGGGACTATCAAATCCGCTACCGCCTTCGGCGCACTGTTGTCCCAGGGCATCGGTGACACCATCCGCGTCTCGCTCTCTGCACCACCGGCCGAAGAAGTCAAGGTCGGCAACCAGATCCTGGAGTCGCTGAACCTTCGCCCGCGCAAGCTGGAGATTGTCTCCTGCCCCTCCTGCGGTCGCGCCCAGGTGGATGTCTACACCCTGGCTGATGAAGTCACTGCAGGGCTGGAGGGTATGGAGGTTCCGCTGCGCGTTGCCGTGATGGGCTGTGTGGTCAACGGACCCGGTGAAGCCCGCGACGCCGATCTCGGTGTGGCCTCCGGCAACGGCAAGGGCCAGATTTTTGTCAAGGGCGAGGTCATCAAGACCGTGCCCGAGGACCAGATTGTGGAGACCCTGATCGAAGAGGCTAACCGCCTGGCCGAGCAGATGGACCGCGAATCCGGAGAGGACGCTGCTGCCGGTGCCCCTGTGGTCTCCGTCAGCTAACACTCCTACCGCCAAGGTGGCACGCGCCACCGGCGGTGCAGTGCGGGTGCTGAGCCACCAGGACACACCCGCACTGCATAAGCTGCTGGATGCTGATCCAGTAGCCAACGTCACCGTCACTGCCGCCGTGCGTCAACGCGGCAGCGCCGGGCCTGGCAAAAGCCGTGCCGGTGCGCTGATTCTGGGCGTCGACGGCGCCCAGGCAGGTGAGCTGCAGGCCGCCTGCTGGCTGGGTTCCAACGTGATCCCGGTAGGCGGCGACGCCGCGGACGGAGAGCTTTTCGGGCTCGCAGCCGGGGCCTTGCGGCGTCGAGTCTCCTCCATTTACGGCCGGGCTGAACCGGTGCTGGCACTTTTTGACGCCACCCGATGGAATAACCACCGCGAAGTTCGGCCCAACCAACCGCTGATGGTGATCACCGGAGCACCCGCCGTCGAACCTTTGCCCGGGGTGCGACCCTCTCGGATGGAGGAGAACGCTGAGGTGGAACGGGCATGTGCGGCGATGTTCACCGAGGAGCTAGGTTTCTCCCCGTACCAGCAGGGCGGCGCTCAGTACCGGGACCGGATCCGCGGGCTGATCCGCAGCGGCCACTCGCTGATCAGCGTTGATGAACCGTCCGGGCAGATTATCTTCAAAGCCGAGTTCGGCGCCGTGATTGATGAAGTGGCGCAGATCCAGGGGGTATGGGTCAACCCGCGCTGGCGTGGTCGCGGACTTGCCGCACCGGGGATGGCGGCGGTGGTCGAATACGGTCTGCAGCTGGCCCCTACGGTCAGTCTCTACGTCAACAGCTGGAATATCCCGGCCGTGCGCACCTATGAGCGCGTGGGCTTTAGGTACGACGGCGCCTACGCCACGGTGCTGTTTTAACGCCGGTTGTCCTCGCGGGACGCCCTCTCGCTTTACCATGCGGTTTTCAGAAAACCATCCCGGATACGGGGCGGTAATGTGAAAACTGGATGGTAAAACGCATGCCGTTGCGCTGAGCCGCTGGGCCGCTGGGCTGCTGGGCCGGATGCGGTGGAAACTGGTCAGCACGAAACAGCGCTGCGCACCCTCGCCCGCCTGGTGAGTCAGGAACCTCGAGCCGCCGAGCTGTTCATCGAGACTCGCGATGCCTCCGGCACGGTGCGGCGATTCACTCACGCGGCGCTATTGGATGCCACCGCTGTTGAAGACGTCAGCCAGGATGCGCTGATCTCCATCGCCTCGTCGCCGTTGCCGCGCTGCTAGGAACTGGTGGGTGTAGTGCTGCTGGGCCAGAACCCTGGACCTGCCTCCTCCCAGGACGGCGTCTGGCTGAGCATTGCTGGCCCGGGGCAAGTGAACATCGGCGAGCCCGCGCAGGTCGAAGCTGAGGCGACAGCTGCGGATTCGTGGGTGTGGATCCTTCCCACCGGCCGGCATGTGACCGACGAGGACCAGGTCCAGCTCACGCCCACAGCAAGGTTCCTCCACCGACTCGACCCTCAACCATGAAGACGCCGTTGACACCATCACCTACCCCATCGCCGGCAGCTCCGGAATCGAGGGCGGGATCTCCATGGGGGTTCATTCCTGGAAAGTCACCGACCAGGGCATGCTGCTGACTATGAGTTTTGTGCCGGATTATGACGACTCTGACGGGCCAGTACGATTCTTCGACGGACTGTACATCGCAGGAAACATCGATTCCTACCTGCTGCCGGCGGTCAACGACCGACGAAACATGGAGGCCTACTATGTTCCCGACGCCGAGGGCGAGCACCTCAGCGGATGGACCTACTTCCTCACTGAACCGTGGGCCTCCTCTATGGATATCCACGTGCGTTCCGGGGAGACGGCGGTGCTCTGGGCCTACTACCCGGTCCCCGAAGACAAAGTTGACACCGTCGAGGTCGCAGTAATGCCCGGCGTGCAGGACTTCCGGGACGTACAGATCAACTGGGGCGACTACGAGCCGGGAGACTACGGCAACGCGGCCGAGGTGGATGGCGATGAGTGAGACACGTGCAATCCGGTGCCTCCGGCCGGTGAGTGCCGGGCTGCTCTCGGCAGCGCTGCTGATGGGCACCGTCGTAGGGGCCTCCGCTGATGATGAGCAGCCCTCCGGACCTCCTGAAGCGCCGGAGGGCATTGGGGCTATTGAAGATTTCGTCGCTCGCTACGACGGCGGGGAGTTCATCCGCCGCTTTGAGGGCAGCGAGTTCGTCGCCCGGCTCGGTGCCCGTGCGCCGGAGGAGACGGCGGTCATCGTTTTGGAGACAGACATCCTCTTCCCAGCGATGGACTGGGAGCTGCCTGAGGGTGCTGGACCGGCGATCGCCGAGCTCGCCGAGGAAGTCGCCGAAGGCGCGACTGTGGCGATCCACGGCCACACGGACTCCAATCCTGTTCCGGAGGCCTATGACTTCGATAACCAGGAGCTGTCAGAGAATCGGGCGCAGGCCGTAGCTGATGCATTGGCTGAGGAACGCCCGGACCTGCAGCTCACGGTTGAGGGCTTCGGAGACTCCAATCCGGCAGTGGAGGAGGATGAGGAGGATCCCTCCACCTTCGCCGCCAACAGACGTGTGGAGATCCGGTACGGCTGAGCAGCGTTGAGGTGAGAGGCGCCGTCGTCAGCTCTGGGTTGGCAGTACCGGGCTAGGCCAAGGATGTACGACGACGTCGCGGAACACCGGCCTCGTTGAGGATGCGGTCCAGCCGACGGGCATCCTGCAGGCTGGACCAATCCCAGCGGATGACGCGGTAGCCCAATCGGCGGATGGCGTCTTCGCGCTTCTTCTCCTTCAACACCGCCTCCTGAGCGGTCATCCCGAAATCGGCGGCCTTGAGATACTTCTGGTCGCCGTCGAACTCTCCGGCAATGCCGGCCGAGTCCCACATGAAGTCCACGTACGCGATTGTGCCGTCGCGGAGGGTCAGCTTGGTCTGGAGGTCCGGTGGGTCGTAGCCCAGCTGATGGATCAGCACCCGAGAGAAGGACTCCCCAGGGTTTTCAGCCCGGGCATCGGATAAGTCCCACGCGCGGCGAGTACGGCTGCGGGCCCGCATTGACGGCAGCACCTCCGCCCAGCGGTGAAGGTCTTCCTCAGTCCCGGCGCTGCGTAGGCGGTGACGGCCGGCGCGAAAGGCATCGATGAGCGCTACCGCTGCTGGTTGCGTCAGCCTGTGGACGGTGTCCAGCAGTACGAACTCAAGCGGCTCCGTGCGCAGCGTGATTCCTGAGACATCCGCGCAGCTCAGCTCGGGCAGGGGTATGTCGATGAGACCCGCCGCATAGCGCACGGTGACTGGAAGTGCGCCACTGCTGTGCTGGGCAGGATGGAAGGGCCCCGGGTACCGGAAACCGCGGTTGGGGATGCTCTGAAAGATACGGGTCAGGTCCTGCCGCCTGGTTCGGGAAGAGGGCTTTGCTGCGGAGAGGAGGTCTTCGAGCCTGCGCTGCGAGGCAGCACCTGTCATGGACCGGAACGGTCTTCTTCCGGTATTGGCGTTGTCTGCGACCCGCACATCCACGTGGGAGGGTGGCTGCAGGAGGCTGAAGCCGTGAAGAAGAAGTGCGGTCTCTCTACAGAAGATGGCTTTGGGTTGGCGAAGCGCCTGTGCGGCTGCCGCGATGAGGGGGCGTTCCCAGGCAGGGGACTGCACCCAGGCGAGGGCATCGAGGTAGACGCCCTGCCGCAGCCGGACAAGACGGCCGGCGTCGGTGGCGCGGCCGAGCGTCAGTGCACTGGGATCGTCGCCGTCGCGCGAAGCGACGAGGAGGGGACTTGTCTCCCTTGGTGGAGTCATACCCCCGAATATGGCGCATCGGGCACCGGGGTGTCAGTAAGGTGCGCAGATCTGTGGAAAACGACGGCTGCGCATCAAGTACGTGGGCGACGAAATACCATACGGTTTTCGCAATACCACCCCGTATACGGGGAGGTATTGCGAAAA
>NZ_HG005166.1:463056-479283 GCF_000455245.1 Nesterenkonia massiliensis
TATACGGGGAGGTATTGCGAAAAGTGGATGGTAAAACGACCAGCATTGCGGCGACTGCGCCGCCGGCCGGTGCTGCACCCCTCACGCAGTGAAACGGGGGAGGGGTGCCGTGGCAGTCCGGCTGGGCAGCGGAAACGGCGGAGGGATGCCGTGCCTCCACCGGCAGCGGCGTCAGCCGCGCTACTGTGAGCGACGATGAAATCAACCCTGCGCGCCCCCACCGTGGCCCTGACCACTGCGGCCTTCACCGCCGCACTGCTGCTGACCTCCTGCGACGCCGAACCAGAG
Organism: Nesterenkonia massiliensis; assembly: GCF_000455245.1. Taxonomy (GTDB): domain Bacteria; phylum Actinomycetota; class Actinomycetes; order Actinomycetales; family Micrococcaceae; genus Nesterenkonia; species Nesterenkonia rhizosphaerae. Next base: position 463,345 of record NZ_HG005166.1, read on the forward strand.
GCCCAGGAAGAAGCTCTCGGCGGGGGACCAGTCAGCAATTCGGGCCAGATCCGCGCTTCAGCGCCGGAGCCCACCGGCAAGCAGCTGTCCCACGACCGGCTCCGCAGTGCGCTGGAAGAGCAGTTCGACGGCGCCGAGATCACTGACACCGACACCTACTGGGCCGACCAGCGCGACCTCAATCGTGAGCTGCAGAAACTCGCGGTCAGCCCCACCGACTGCAAGTCCTTCGTGATCACCTCCGCACTGCCGGTGCCCTCCGGATCGCTCACCGCAGTGGCCCGCAGCGAGAACCGGCAGCGCGCGGTCTACAGCTTCGAAGACACCGAAGCCGCGCAGTCCTACGTGCAGAACGAGCAGGAGGGGCTAGCTGAATGCCGCGAGTACCGGGTGACCCGGGAACTCAACGATGAGCAGATCGAAGCCTCCACCACTCTGCGGCCCCTGGAGATACGCTCCGGAGCGGAAACCTCCTTGGCACTGCAGCGCCGGGTAGAGTCCGACGGCGACTCCGAACGCAGCGTCGGTGTGCTGCTGAGTCACGGCTCCCTGGTGGCGGTAGCTGTGGAGACCTTCGAAGAGGATCCCGACGAGGCAGAAATGGACCAGACCGTCGTCGAGCTGGAGGCAGAGGCCGCGGCGGTGCTCTCCCAGCTCACCGGAGAAGAGATCATCGCCCCTGAACCGGAACCCGAACCCGAGCCTGAGGAAGACTCAGACGAGACGGGCGGTGCCGAGGAAGGCGGGTCTGAAGACTCCACCAGTGCAGAGGACTCCGCGGAGGAGAACGACGACGCCGCTGACCCGGATAACGCCGCTGACCCGGATAGCAGCGAGCAGACAACAGATGAGACCGGCGGCGAAGAGAGCGGCGACGCCTAAGCCGCATCACCACCGGTAAACTCGGACCCCAGAGACCCGCGCCACCGAAGAGAAGCGAGACCCCTGTGCCCACACGCCTTTCCCACCTGTTCCTGCGCACCCTGCGCGAGAGCCCCGCGGACGCCGAGGTGGCCAGCCACCAGCTGCTGGTGCGCGCCGGTTATATCCGCCGCGCAGCTCCGGGCATCTACTCCTGGCTGCCGCTGGGTCTGACCGTGCTGCGCAAGGTGGAGCAGGTGGTGCGTGAGGAGATGAACGCCATCGGCGCCCAGGAGGTGCACTTCCCTGCGCTACTGCCCAAGGAGCCCTATGAGGCCACCGGCCGCTGGGAGGACTACGGGGACAACATCTTCCGTCTGCAGGACCGCAAGGACGCTGATTACCTGCTGGCTCCCACCCACGAAGAGATGTTCACCATGCTGGTGAAGGACCTCTACAGCTCCTACAAGGACCTGCCGGTCAACCTCTACCAAATCCAGACCAAATACCGTGACGAGGCTCGCCCCCGCGCCGGGCTACTGCGCGGCCGGGAGTTCATCATGAAGGACTCCTACTCGTTCTGCCTCAGCGATGAAGATCAGCAGGCCGCCTATGACGCCCACCGGGCCGCGTATCTGCGGATCTTCGAACGACTCAGCCTTGAGGTCGTCCCGGTGTCTGCAGTGTCCGGCGCCATGGGCGGATCGGCCTCCGAGGAATTCCTGCATCCCAGCCCGGTGGGTGAAGACACCTTCGTGGAGTCACCGGCCGGATACCGCGCCAATGTGGAAGCAGTCAGCACCCCGGCCCCTGAGCCCATCGACTACACCGACCTTCCCCCGGCCCAGGTCCATCACACCCCCGGCACTGACACCATCCAAACGCTGGTCGACGCCGCCAACGCCAACCACCCGCGCAGCGACCGCGAGTGGACCGCGGCAGACACGCTGAAGAACGTCGTCGTCGCCGTGGTCACCCCCGAAGGTGAGCGCCGGCTGGCCATCATCGGCGTCCCGGGCGACCGCGATGTAGACCTCAAACGTGCAGAGGCCACCATCGGCACGCAGCTGGGCATCGCCGGAGAGGTGATCCTGGAGGCCGCCACCGAGGCTGATTTCGCTAAGAACCCGGGCCTGGTGCGCGGATACATCGGCCCCGGGCTGAGCTTAGAGGAACCTCAGCTCGGTGCTGTCAGCGACGACGAGCAGAAGCCTGCATCGGTGACCGGAATCCCGTACCTGGTGGACCCTCGCGTGGTCTCCGGCACCAGCTGGATTACCGGCGCCAACGAACCTGACAAGCACGTCTTCGGGCTTGTTGCAGGACGAGACTTCAGCTGGGACGGCGTCATCGAATCCGTCGTCGTCCGTGATGGTGACCCGGCACCGGATGGTTCCGGACCGCTGGCTACCCGTCGCGGCATTGAGATGGGCCACATCTTCATGCTCGGACGCCGCTACGCCGAAGCACTGGGCCTGCAGGTCTTGGATGAGAACGGTAAGCGCGCCACCGTCACCATGGGCTCCTACGGCATTGGCGTGACCCGCGCGTTGGCGGCCATCGCTGAGTCGCATCACGATGAGAAGGGGCTGATTTGGCCGGCCGCACTGGCACCGGCCGATGTGCATCTGGTGGCCACCGGCAAGGGCACCGAGGTCTTCGACGCCGCCGAGCAGCTGGCTGCTGACCTGGAGGCCGAAGGCATCAGCGTGATCTACGACGACCGCCCGAAGGTCTCCCCAGGGGTCAAGTTCGGCGACGCCGAACTGCTGGGTGTGCCCACCATTGTGGTGGTCGGCCGCGGCCTGAAGGATGGCAAGGTCGAGCTGAAGGACCGCCGCTCCGGTGAAGCCCAGGAGGTTGAACTGAGCGAGGCAGTCGCCGTCGTTGCTGAGCGCGTCAAGGCACTGCGCTGAGTACTGGGGCAGCGCTAAGCACTGGAACAGAGCTGATTGCTGGAGCAGAGCTGATTGTTGGAACAGAGCTGATTGCTGGAACAGAGCTGATTGTTGAAGCAGGAACGATTTCTGGCACAGGACTGAGCGCTGGAGTCGGGTTCGTCACTGATGCGCCACCACCAGCGATGATCCAGTCCCTCGGCGACCTGCTGAGTGTGGAAGTCGGCGGCGTCGCTCTGCTGACGCTGCTGCTGTTGCTGCTGGCCGGATTCGCCGCAGGCTGGGTGGACGCCGTCGTCGGCGGGGGAGGGCTGCTGCAGCTTCCCGCGCTGCTGATGGTCCCCGGGATCACCCCGGTGCAGGCGCTAGCGACCAACAAACTCGGCTCCATCTTCGGCACCACCACCTCAGCCATCACCTATGCGCGCAGAGTACGGCCCAGTATGCGCACTGCACTGCCCATGGCCTTCGCCGCGCTGCTGGCCAGCTATGGTGGGGCGGTAGTGGCGGCCTCGCTGCCGGAGCAGATCATCCTGCCGCTGATCCTGGTGGCGCTGATCGGTGTGGGTGTCTTCACCGCGGTGAAACCCAATGTCGGGCAGCTGGAGAAGCTGCGGCACACCGGCATCAGCCACCTCTCGCGTGCGGCGCTGATCGGCATGATCATCGGCTTCTACGACGGCGTGCTGGGACCTGGCACTGGAACCTTCCTGATCATCGCGCTGGTCACTGTTCTGGGGTACAGCTTCCTGAACTCCTCGGCGCAGGCCAAAGTGGTCAATGTTGCCACCAATCTCGGGGCGCTGCTGTTCTTCGCCCCGGCCGGGCATGTGCTGGTGGTGTTGGGCCTGCTGCTGGGTGTGGCCAATATGCTCGGCGGCTACGTGGGCGCCCGGATGGCCATCGCCAAAGGCTCGAAGTTCATCAGGGTCGTTTTCCTGATCGTGGTTTTCGCTCTGGTGCTCAAACTCGGCTATGACGTACTGGCAGAATGGGGACCATGGCTGTTTCACCACGTGCAAGCTCTGACCGGCGCTTCCCAGATGAGCGCACCGCTGCCCTCGGCGCACTGATTGAACCGATTGCTGCCTCCCACGGGCTTTATCTGGAGGAACTGCAGCTGAAGCCCAGCGGTGCAGACACTGTGCTGCGCGTCGTCGTTGACTATGAGACCGGCACCGAACAGGTGGATCTGGACACTATCGCAGAGCTGTCCCAGGGTGTCAGCGAGGCGTTGGATAAGGATGATCCGCTGCCAGATGTGGACAGCTATGAGCTGGAGGTCAGTACCCCCGGGGCTACCCGCCCGCTGACCGAACCCCGGCATTTCCGCCGCAATATGGGGCGCCTGCTGGAGATCGAACGCGCCGGTGAACCGGTGCTCTCGGCGCGACTGAAAGAAGTCGACGACGACGGCGTGACCGTGGCTGAGATCAAGCCCGCACCCAAGAAGGGGATGGTCCCCAAAACCGGCCCCGACACACACATTCCCTATGCGTCAATCACTCGTGCCAGAGTGCAGGTAGAGTTTTCACACACGGAAGAGTGACGTCTACAGGCGTAAACAGGTTGGACCGGAGGCACAAGTGGATATCGATATGAGCGCCCTGCGCATGCTCGTCAAAGAGCGTGACATTCCCCTCGAGAAGCTGATACCTGCCATTGAGCAGGCGCTCGTGCTCGCCTATCACAAGAGCCCTGGTGCGCTGCAGCATGCGCGCGCTGAGATCGACCAGACCACTGGGCACGTGGCGATCTGGGCCAAAGAGCTGGACGAAAACGGCCAGGTGATCGGTGAATTCGATGACACTCCGAACAACTTCGGCCGGGTGGCGGCATCCACTGCGCGTCAGGTCATCATGCAGCGCATCCGCGATGCTGAAGATGACCAGGTCCTCGGGGAGTTCAAGGGCAAAGAGGGCGAGCTGATCTCCGGCATCGTCCAGCAGGGCCGCAACCCGCACATGATCCAGGTGGACATCGGCGGAGTTGAAGCGCTGCTGCCCCCGCAGGAGCATGTCCCTGGTGAGCAGTACACCCACGGTTCGCGTCTGCGTGCCTTCGTGGTGGATGTCCACCGCGGTTTCAAGGGGCCTTCAATTACGCTTTCCCGCTCCCACCCGGGTCTGGTGAAGAAGCTCTTCGCGCACGAGGTCCCCGAGATCGCTGACGGCACCGTGGAGATCACCTCTATCGCCCGCGAGGCAGGACACCGCACCAAGATCGCCGTGCGCGCACACCAGTCCGGTATCAATGCCAAGGGTGCCTGCATCGGTGCCATGGGATCACGGGTGCGTGCGGTGATGACTGAGCTGAACGATGAGAAGATCGACATCATCGACCACGACGACGATCCGGCGACTTTCATCGCCAATGCGCTGTCCCCGGCCAAGGTGAGTTCAGTCACCGTCCTGGACGAGGCCACCCGGTCAGCTCGCGCCGTCGTTCCGGAGTATCAGCTCTCCCTGGCCATCGGCAAGGAAGGGCAGAACGCCCGCCTGGCAGCCAAGCTCACCGGCTGGCGCATCGACATCACCTCCGAGGGAGCAGATGCCGAATGAGGAGTATCGAGCCCAACGCGGCCGAAGCGAGCACTTCAGGCCTGAAGGCGGTATCACCGAGTGCCCGCCGTCGGACCTATCACTGGTAGACTCGTATGGTTCCTGTCCGGACCTGCATCGGCTGCCGCCAACGGGCCGAACAGGATGAGGTTGTCAGATTCGCTGCCGAGGGCGCCCAGGTTGTCCTGGATTCCGCCCGGCGCAAGCCCGGTCGTGGAGCGTGGCTCCACCCGCGGCGCGAATGCCTCGACGCCGCGCTGAAGCGGAAGGCGTTTAGCCGCGCATTCCGCCAGCAGGTGGCGACTGACCAGCTCAGCTTTGAGCAGCTGCAGCGCTGATATGCAGCGCAACAGCCGTCCCGAAGCTGAAACATGAATGTCCGTAAACGATGAAGGCGGGTTGGAAAGAGATGAACACCCGATGAGCACCGACGGATGAGCAGCCAGTGATGAACACTCTCGGCAACTCCGTCACGGAATCAAGCACGTATCACGGCCTGATCCGATGAGCCGCTGACATCAGCCCCGCTGATTCAGCGGGGCATCGCGCGGGCCAGACAAGGAGAACAGTGGCCAAGGCCCGCGTACATGAGCTCGCCAAAGAGCTCGGCATTACCTCTAAAGAAGCACTTGCAAAGCTCCAGGAAATGGGCGAATTCGTAAAGTCGCCCTCCTCAACTGTTGAGCCCCCCGTTGCGAAGAAGCTTCGCCAGGCATTCCCCCAGGCAGACAACAAAGCAGAGTCCTCTGCGCCGAAGCCGGCACCTAAGCCCGCTCCGAAGCCTGCCCCCAAGCCCGCGGCAAAGCAGGAGACCCCTGCGGCCCCGCAGGCCGAGCAGACCTCCGACGCCGCCCCGGCAGCTCAGGCGTCCACCGATTCTGCTCCGAAGCCTCCGGCTGCGAAGCCCGCGGCCGCCCAGGGTTCGGACTCAGCTGAGACCGATGCTCCTTCCGCTCCTGCGGAGAACACCGGTGCACCCAAGCCCCCGGCACCGAAAGCCCCGGCGCCGAAGGCTCCTTCACCGAAGTCCGCGGCACCGCGTCCCGGTGCCAAGCCCGGTGGTCCGCGTCCGGGGAACAACCCCTTCGGCGTCGGCCAGCAGTCGCAGCGTTCCGGAGGCTCCTCCGGTGGCGCTTCCGGCGGCGGCCCACGTCCTGGCGGCCCCCGTCCCGGTGGTCCGCGTCCGGGCAACAACCCGTTCGCGCCCCGTCAGGGTATGCGCTCCGGTGAACGCACCGGCGGCCCCCGTCCCGGCGCGCCGCGCCCAGGCGGCGGTGCAGGTGCAGGTGCAGGCCAGCGTTCCGGTGCTCCCCGCCCGGGTGCTTCTGAAGGCCGTCCCGGTCCACGTCCAGGAGCACCTAAGCCCTCGATGATGCCGGGCCAGGCTCCGGCACCAGCACCAGGTCGCGGCGGCCCAGGCGGCGGTCCTGCCCGTCCCGGCGGCGGTCGTCCCGGTGGCGGCGGTCGTGGCCGCGGCGGCGCTGCAGGTGCCTTCGGTCGTGGAGGCTCCAAGTCCAAGGCTCGTAAGTCCAAGCGCGCCAAGCGCCAGGAGCTGGAGCAGAAGCACACTCGCGAGATCGGCGGTGTGCGCGTCCCCAAGGGTGACGGCACTACCGTTCTGCGGCTGCGCCGCGGCTCCTCCCTGGCAGACTTCGCTGAGAAGATCGGCGCAGAGCCGGCAGCGCTGATCACCGTGCTGATGAAGCTCGGTGAAATGGCTACTGCCAACCAGTCCCTGGACGAGGAGACCTTCGCGCTGCTCGGTGAAGAGCTGGGCTACCAGGTGCAGATCGTGTCCCCGGAGGACGAGGACCGCGAACTGCTGGAGACCTTTGACATCAACCTCGAGGACGAGGCTGCAGCAGAGTCCGAAGAGGACCTGTTCCCGCGTCCTCCGGTGGTCACTGTCATGGGTCACGTCGACCACGGTAAGACCCGCCTGCTGGATGCCATCCGCAACTCGGATGTCACCTCCGGCGAGCACGGCGGCATCACCCAGCACATCGGCGCCTACCAGGTCCATGTGCCGCATGAGGGTGAAGAGCGTGCGCTGACCTTCATCGATACCCCCGGTCACGAGGCGTTCACCGCTATGCGTGCCCGTGGTGCCAAGGTCACCGATATTGCCGTGCTGGTGGTGGCAGCCGACGACGGCGTGATGCCACAGACCATCGAGGCGCTCAACCACGCCAAGGCGGCCAACGTGCCCGTCGTCGTCGCGGTGAACAAGATCGATAAGGAAGGCGCGACCCCGGATAAGATCCGCGGTCAGCTCACCGAATACGAACTGGTTCCCGAGGAATACGGTGGCGACACGATGTTCGTGGACGTCTCGGCGCGGAACAACGTCAACATCGATGCGCTGCTGGAAGCTGTGCTGCTGACCTCTGACGCTGCTCTGGAGCTGAAGGCCAACCCGGATAAGGAAGCCCGCGGTGTGGCCATCGAGGCCAACCTGGACAAGGGCCGCGGTCCTGTGGCCACCGTCCTGGTGCAGTCGGGCACTCTGAAGGTTGGCGACAATATGGTCGCCGGCACTGCCTTCGGCCGTGTGCGCGCCATGTTCGATGAGAACGGCGACACTGTGGAGTACGCTGAGCCTTCACGTCCGGTTCAGGTCCTGGGTCTGTCCACCGTGCCGCGCGCCGGTGACAGCTTCCTGGTCACCCCGGATGATCGCACCGCACGCCAGATCGCTGAAAAGCGTGAAGCTGTGGAGCGCAACGCTCAGCTGGCCAAGCGTCGCAAGCGCATCACTCTGGAGGACTTCGACCAGGCTGTGGCCGAGGGCAAGATCGACACCCTCAACCTCATCCTCAAGGGCGACGTCTCCGGTGCTGTGGAAGCTCTGGAAGATGCACTGCTGAAGATCGACGTGGGCGACGACGTACAGCTGCGCGTCATCCACCGCGGCGTCGGCGCCATCACCCAGAACGACGTCAACCTGGCCACCGTGGACAACGCCGTCATCATCGGCTTCAACGTCCGGCCGGCGGAGCGGGTCACCGACCTCGCCGAGCGCGAGGGCGTGGACATGCGCTTCTACTCGGTCATCTACGCAGCCATCGATGACATCGAGGCCGCGCTGAAGGGCATGCTGAAGCCGGAGTACGAGGAGGTCGAGCTGGGCTCCGCGGAGATCCGCGAAGTCTTCCGTTCCTCCAAGTTCGGCAACATCGCAGGTTCGATCGTGCGCTCCGGTGTCATCCGCCGCAACGCCAAGGCACGCCTGGTGCGCGACGGCAACGTGGTGGGCGAGAACCTCACTATCGAGTCGCTGCGCCGCTTCAAGGACGACGCCACCGAGGTCCGCGAGGGCTTCGAATGTGGTATCGGCCTGGGCTCCTTCAACGACATCCGCGAAGGCGACATCATTGAGACCTGGGAGATGCGCGAAATCCCGCGTACCTAGCTGGTGCCGCCGGCGCGTGCACGCCGCGCTCGGCTCTCGGCTCACGCCGGACTTCACACCTAAAGCTGGTCCCGCGGGCGGGGGAAACCCCGCCCGTGTGGCCTCCACCGGGACCTTCACCCAGAGATATTCGCCTTCACCACGTTCGGGGATCGCTACATGCGGTCCCCGAACGTGTTCTAGGCTGAGAACAGACGCTGACGAAAGGAGCGCACCATGGCAGATTCAGCACGCGCATCACGACTGGCCGCACGCATCAAGGTGATTGTGGCCGAGGCCCTTCGCCGTCGGGTTAAGGACGAACGCGCGGAGATGATCACCATCACCGACGCTCGCGTCACCAATGATTTACAGCACGCCACCATCTACTACACGGTGCTGGCCGAAGACGACGCCGCCAAGGCCGGTGCCGAAGAGGTGCTCGCCGCTAACCAGGGCGCGCTGCGTCACGAAGTGGGCCGCCAGCTGAGCATCCGGCTGACCCCCACCCTGGAGTTCATCGCCGATGAAATCCCGGAGTCCGCCGCACATCTGGAAGACATCCTGCGCAAGGCGCGCGAAGAGGATGAACGCGTCCGTAACCTGCGCGGGGATGCCGACCCGCTGGCTACAGATGCCTACCGCAGCCAGGGCGAGCCCGAGAACGAGGACCGCTGATTGGGCAAGCGGCAGAAGCCTGAAGAGCTGGAAGTCGGTTCCGGTCTTGTCCTGGTGGACAAGCCGGCCGGCTGGACCAGCCATGACGTGGTCGGCAAGATCCGCAAACTCGCCGGCACCCGCAAGGTCGGCCACGCCGGAACACTGGATCCCATGGCCACCGGCGTGCTGGTAGTGGGCATCAACCGGGCCACCCGACTGCTGACCCACATTGTGGGCGTGGACAAGACTTACACCGCCACTGTCCGGTTGGGGGAGTCCACCACCACCGACGACGCCGAAGGTGAGGTCCTCAGCACACGCTTTGCCAATGCAGTGACAACTGAACGGATTGCCGAGGCTGTCGCTGCGCTGACGGGGGAGATCCAGCAAGTCCCCTCTACGGTCAGCGCCATCAAGGTCGATGGCCGACGCGCCTATGACCGCGCGCGCAGTGGCGAGGACGTTGAGCTGGACTCCCGGCCGGTCACCGTCCACCGCTTTGATGTGCTCGATACCCGGCGCGTTGACGGTGGAAAGCTCGTTGATATCGATATTGAGGTCCGGGTCTCCTCCGGCACCTATGTGCGGGCCCTGGCACGCGACCTCGGTGAAGCGCTGGAGACCGGCGGCCACCTCACCGCCCTGCGCCGGACGGCCGTGGGTCCCTACAGCATTGATCAGACTCTGACCCTGGAGCAGCTGGGGGAGGACTTCGGCTATATCGGCCTGGCAGAGGCTGCCGCACAGCTCTTCCCAGCCCGACAGATCTCTACTGAAGAAGCTGAGCATCTGCGCCACGGACGCCGCATCACCGCCTCGGCCCAATCCGAGGTCACCTACCCGGCACCGCTGTTGCAGGACGCACTGGCCAAGCCCGACACCAAAGACACCCCGACCCCGGCGGTGCTGAAATCCCGCCGCGAGGGACTCACCGCAGCATTCGACCCGGCCGGTGAGCTCATCGCCCTGCTGCGGGATATCCCGGCCAAACCGGGGGCGTCGTCGTCGCCGGATGCAGCCAAAGCGGCGGTGGCTGGGCCCAAGGCCATGCAGGCCAAGCCCGAGCTGGTGTTCGCGCAGGCAGACTGAGCCCTCGTGGCGATGGCGGCCCAGCGCAGCAGAGCAGCACAGCACAGGGCAGCGGGACCGCACCACGCTGCAGCCTCCACCAGCCCGGTGGCAAGCGTTTTACCCGGGCTTCGGGGTTTTACCTACCCGTATACGGGGCGGTAAAACTGATAGGCCCGGGTAAAGCGGATAAGCCCGGGAAAAACCTGCGCAGTCCCCCGATGGTGTTGAACACCGCACAGCAAAAGGGACTATGGGCACTGCGCGCGCGAGCGGTAGGAGTAGAATCTTGGGCGGCCCAATTCCGGGTCGGCCAATGCAACTAGGAGGCGCACGTGACCACGATGTTCATCATCGGAACCGTGATCTGCTCTCTCTCCACACTCATCTGCTGGGCCATGACCGCACTGCGCAGCCACCCGGCGGATTCCAGCATCATCAGCCTCGCCGCCGTCGAGCTCTACTTGGTGGTCTATTCGATCTACGCCGGAATCCGGCAGGCCACCGGAGCCTCCATCACTGGTGAGGCGTGGGAGTTCTGGGGCTACATTCTCACCGCCCTCTTGCTGCCGGTGGGTGTTTTCGTCTGGGCGATCGTCGATAAGACCCGGTGGTCGAACCTGGTGATGAGTTTTGTGGGACTTGTGGTGTTTGTGATGGTGTATCGATTGGAAGAGATCTGGTGGGGGAGCGCCCTGTGAGCAGTGAGCATTCAGCGTCCCGGCAGCCCGACGAGGACGAACGCGTCCTCCCTCCGGTAGAACCCGGCTTCGACGGCGAGCCCGAGTCAGCTGAGCTGACCCCGCGCAATCGCGGCATCGGAATGCTCATCATCACCGCCTACGGCATCTTCGCAGTATCCAGCTTCGCCCGGGCGTTGTATCAGATCCTCACCGATTTCGAGACCGCCCGGGTGGCCTACCTGCTCTCCGGATTCGCCGCCGGCGTCTACATCCTGGCCACCCTCGCCCTGGCCCGCACCAGTGCGAGGGCGTGGGTGGTGGCACTAGTGGCCGTGTTGGTGGAGATGGCCGGGGTCCTCGGCGTGGGGCTGTGGACGTTCCTGGACCCGGAGCTGTTCAACCGAGCCACCGTCTGGAGCCACTTCGGTGAAGGATACGGCTATATCCCGCTGATTCTGCCGTTCATCGGCCTGTTCTGGCTGCTGCGCCATCGGCCCATGCCCGCTAAGAACAGGAGCGTCAAGGACAGGACCGCCAAGAACAGCGCAGCCCAGCAGACGAGCCGCCCTCCGCAAAGCACCGGCTCAGCGTGACACGTAGGATGAATTCCGTGCAGATCTTCTACGGCCTGGAGGAGCTTCCCCCCGGACTGGGTGCCACCGCGGTGACCATCGGCAATTTCGACGGCGTCCACCAGGGACACCAGCATGTGCTGGCTCAGCTGACTGGCGAGGCTGCCCGCCGCGGTGTCCGCTCGGTGGTGGTGACCTTCGATCCGCATCCGGCGTTTCTGCACCGCCCCGAAGCAGTGCCCCAGCTGCTGACCGGCCTTGACGAGAAGCTCAGCCGACTGGCCTCTTTCAGCGATGAGAGCAGCGGTATCGATGCTGTCCTGGTCCTGAAGTACACCGCGGAGCTGGCCGCACACACTGCCGAGGCGTTCGTGCAGAAGTACTTCGTCCAAGCCCTGCAGGCTGCCGCTGTGGTGGTCGGCCATGATGTGCGCTTCGGCCGGGGGAACTCCGGTGACTTCAGCACAATGACCCAGCTGGGACAGGCCAATGGCTTCGCCGTCGTCGGTGTTGAGGATTTTGATGCCACCGGCCCCGACGGACGCCAGCTCAGCGCCCGCTGCTCATCCACCGCCATCCGTGCGGCCCTGGCTGAGGGGGATGTGGCTGCTGCGGCAGTGATGCTGGGCCGTCCCCACGCGGTGGTGGGCGAGGTGGTTCACGGAGAAGCCCGGGGCCGTGAGCTCGGATTCCCCACCGCGAATATCTCACGGGACTCCGAAGGGATGATCCCCGCTGATGGTGTCTACGCCGGATGGCTGACCGACACCCACGGCCAGCGCTGGCCGGCGGCGATCTCAGTGGGATCCAACCCCACCTTCGAGGGCGTGGCGCGAGTGGTCGAAGCCCACGTCATCGACCGTGAGCAGGACTCCGTGGAGGACTTCAACCTCTATGGTCAGCGGATGCGCGTGGAGTTTGTGCAGCGTCTGCGCGGAATGGTCGCCTATGAGGGTGTGGAGAAGCTGATCGCTCAGATGCGCGAGGATGTGGACCAGACCCGCCAGATCCTGCGCACTGCCGGGACCCCGATCACCCAGTAATGCCTGAGGCTCTGCGGTGACTGAAAGCCCTGACCCGGGCGCTGAGCCTGGGCATATGCCGAATCAGCCTGTACCTAATAGGCCGAAGCAGCGGCCGGTCGGTCAGGATCTGCTCACCGACCCGCAGCGGCGTCGTCGTCTGGGTGCTGCCTTTGACCAGAACCAGTCGTTGGCCCAGGCAAGGGAGTACGACGCCGTCCGCCCGCGGTATCCGCACCAAGCAGTCACCGCGATCCTGCAGCTGGCGCAGGCTTCAGCGCATTCGGCCCCGGTGATTGCCGATCTTGGCGCGGGATCCGGGATCCTGACGCGCGAGCTGCTTGCTGCCGGTGCCCACGTGCATGCGGTGGAGCCCGGTGCCACCATGCTGCAGGTGCTGATGGAGACTGCCGGTGATACGGCCGAGACTGCAGCTGTCGGCGAGTTCGACGGCCCGCCTTTGGGCCGACTGTTCACCCATCAACGACCGGCCGAGGACACCGGCATGGCTGCGGCCAGCTGCGACGTCGCCGTCGCCGCCCAGGCGTGGCACTGGTTCGACCCCGAGCGGATCCAGGAGGAACTTCGGCGGATTCTGGTTCCCGGCGGGGCGGTGGCCGTGGTGGGCAATTATCTGGACACATCCGATCCGTGGGTGCACCGGCTGACCCGGATCATGCGCGCCGGCGATGTTTACCGCCCGCAGTGGCAGCCCCGGCTGGAGGCCCCGCATTTCAGCCCAGTGGAGACTAACACGTTTCGGCACAGCCGCAGCATCACCCCGGAGGAGATCCTGCGACTGGCCACCACCCTGAGCAGTTGGCTGGCCGCCGATGACGCGCAGCGGGCTAGGCGCCGGGAGAATCTGACCTGGTACCTCTTCGAGCACCTGGGGCACAGCCAAGGGGAGGAGCTGCAGCTGCCGTATCTGACCACGCTGCATACAGCCCGGCTGCGCTGAGGCGGCGAACGTGGAGCAGGCGGGGAGATCTGCGTTCGGTGGTGCAGTTGGACCATATCTACGGCGCTTAAACGCATAAGATGCGGTCACACTGCGCCACCGTAAGAGGTCCGCTGGCATCGCGGCCTGATCCAGTCGATCTATAGAGGGACGAGCGGTCTCGCTTCGATCTACGGTCACGCGTCCTGACGACAGTTTCGGCTGATTTCGGGTGAATGAGACCTAAAGTCCCGTCATAATGCGTGACCGAACGGGAGCGTGGTCACTGGGCTGCCTGGCCATAGCACCTCCGCCGCGCCGTCGTACATCACCCGGGCATGGCCTGCAGCACCTCCCGCGCTGGCCCGCTGGTCCTCGAGCGGTGTAGACTTGATGGTTGCTGTGCTGCAGTCCGCGGTGGCCGGCACCGGTCCCTGGCCGAATCTGTTGAATCAACGGAGGACGCAAAGCCCGGATTCTGAACGCGGCACAAGAATAAGGAGCTTTTCCATGGCTTTGGATCCCGCTGTCAAGCAGCAGATCATCGAGGAGTACGCCACTGTAGAGGGTGACACTGGTTCACCCGAGGTTCAGGTGGCAGTGCTGACCCGTCGTATCACCGACCTGACTGAGCACCTGAAGATGCACAAGCATGATCACCACACCCGCCGTGGTCTGATGATCCTGGTTGGTCGCCGTCGTCGTCTGCTCAAGTACCTCGAGTCCAAGGACATCGAGCGCTACCGTGCGCTGATCAAGCGCCTCGGTATCCGCCGCTGATTCCGTCAAGGACAAGCTTCAGCGTCAAACGCTGAAACCAAGCATGAAACGGGCAGCTCCATACATTGGGGCTGTCCGTTTTGTATGCGAGACTAAGAACAGTGCCTATGAGAGCACCGATCATTGTGTCCGGTCCTCGGTAGTGGCCTCCGGAAAGCGTGAGACACCCGCGTCCGTGGGCTTCGATCGAAGACCGTCACATATGGCAACACCGCTCTCATGGGTGCTGCGAAACAGCAATCAACATGAGAGGAATCCCTACCAATGCAGGGACCTGAGGTTCACTATTCCGAAGCTGTGATCGACAACGGTCGCTTCGGCACCTCCACTATCCGTTTCGAGACTGGCCGTCTGGCTAAGCAGGCCGCCGGTTCCGCACTGGTCACCTTTGACGAGGAGACCACGCTGCTCTCGGCCACTTCGGTGGGCAAGCATCCTCGCGAGGGCTTTGACTTCTTCCCGCTGACCGTGGACGTCGAGGAGCGCATGTACGCTGCCGGCCGCATCCCCGGCAGCTTCTTCCGCCGCGAAGGCCGTCCCACCACTGACGCCGTCCTGGCTGCCCGTCTGATTGACCGCCCACTGCGCCCCGCCTTCAAGAAGGGCATCCGCAACGAGGTCCAGGTGGTGGAGACCGTGCTCTCCATCAACCCCGATGACCTCTACGACGTCGTGGCCATCAACGCCGCATCCATGTCCACCCAGCTCTCGGGTCTGCCGTTCTCCGGCCCCATCGGCGGTGTGCGTGTGGCACTGATCGACGACGGCAACGGCACCCAGTGGGTTGCCTTCCCCAAGCACTCCCAGCTGCAGACCGCTGTGTTCGACATGGTGGTCGCCGGTCGCATCGTCGGCGATGACATCGCGGTGATGATGGTCGAGGCTGAGGCCACCGATGACTCCTGGAAGCTCATCAAGGAGCAGGGCAAGACCGCTCCCACCGAGGAGATCGTGGCTGAGGGACTGGAGGCCGCCAAGCCGTTCATCAAGGTGCTGTGCGAGGCTCAGGCCAACCTGGCTGAACGTGCTGGCAAGGAGCCCATCGAGGTTCCGTTCTTCTTGGACTACCAGGACGATGTCTTGGAGGCTGTGAAGGCCAAGGCCGAGGAGCGTCTGTCCAACATCTACCAGATTGCCGATAAGCAGTCCCGCGAGGCAGCTGACGCCGAACTGAAGGCTGAGCTGGTCGAGGAGCTCGCCGGTGAAGGCAAGGAGTTCGAGGGTCGCGGCGGCGAGATCGCCAAGGCACTGGGCTCGGTGACCAAGCAGGTCATCCGCCAGCGCATTCTGCGCGACCAGGTCCGCATCGACGGCCGCGGCCTGACTGACATCCGTCAGCTGACCGCCGAGGTTGAGGTGCTGCCGCGCGTGCACGGCTCCGCCATCTTCGAGCGCGGCGAAACCCAGATCATGGGTGTCACCACGCTGAACATGCTGAAGATGGAGCAGACCATCGACAGCCTGTCGCCAGAGACCACCAAGCGCTACATGCACAACTACAAC
>NZ_HG005166.1:479364-489618 GCF_000455245.1 Nesterenkonia massiliensis
AACTTCCCGCCCTATTCCGTGGGTGAGACCGGTCGTGTGGGCTCCCCGAAGCGCCGCGAGATCGGCCACGGCGCTCTGGCAGAGCGCGCCATGGTTCCGGTGCTGCCCTCGCGTGAGGAGTTCCCCTACGCGATCCGCCAGGTCTCCGAGGCGCTGGGCTCCAACGGCTCCACCTCCATGGGCTCGGTCTGCGCCTCCACGCTGTCCCTGCTCAACGCAGGTGTGCCGCTGAAGGCACCGGTGGCCGGCATCGCCATGGGTCTGGTCTCTGACGAGGTCGACGGCGAGACCCGCTATGCAGCCCTGACCGATATCCTCGGCGCCGAAGATGCCTTCGGCGACATGGACTTCAAGGTGGCCGGAACTTCCGAGTTCATCACCGCTATCCAGCTGGACACCAAGCTCGACGGCATCCCGGCCTCAGTGCTCACCGCAGCGCTGAAGCAGGCCCGTGAGGCTCGTCTGCACATCCTGAGCGTGCTCAACGCCGCCATCGACACACCTGATGAGATGGCAGCCACCGCGCCGCGCATCATCTCCGTGAAGGTCCCGGTGGACAAGATCGGCGAGGTCATCGGCCCCAAGGGCAAGATGATCAACCAGATCCAGGAAGACACCGGCACCGACATCTCCATCGAAGATGACGGCACCGTGCTGATCGGCGCCACCGACGGTGACTCCGCTGAGGCCGCTCGCGCAGCCATCAACGCGATCGCTAACCCGCAGGTCCCTGAGGTCGGCGAACGCTACCTGGGCACCGTGGTGAAGCTGACCACCTTCGGCGCCTTCGTCTCCCTGACCCCGGGCAAGGACGGTCTGCTGCACATCTCCGAGCTGCGCAAGCTCAACGGCGGCAAGCGCGTGGACGACGTCGAGGATGTCCTGGGCGTGGGCCAGAAGGTCCAGGTGGAGATCACCAAGATCGACGACCGCGGCAAGCTCAGCCTCGCCCCGGTGGTTGAGGAGGACTCCGCGGAGACCACCTCGGTCAACCAGGTCAACACCGAGGAAGACGCCTGAGTCTTGCTCACCTAGTACCAGGCAGACACCGGATCACCGGAGTCTGAGCTGATAGGCCGATGGCCGGGTTCCTGTTTCCAGGGGCCCGGCCATCGGCGTGCCGGATGCGGTGACGCCTCGGGCGTGAACTGGAAGGAAGAGAGATGACAGTAGCCCAGGTACTGCTGGCCCTTGAGCTGATCGGCACCTTCGCCTTCGCAGTCTCCGGCGCGCTGCTAGCGGCGAAGAAGGGCTTCGATATTGTCGGTTCCCTGCTGCTGGCCGGGCTCGCCGGTCTCGGCGGCGGCGTCATCCGTGACCTCATCGTCGGGCAGGGGGTCCCCACCGCCTTCGCCGCACCGCTGTATCTGATCCCGGTGGCAGCCGCCGCCCTAGCTGTCTTCT
The DNA here is from genome assembly GCF_000455245.1 of Nesterenkonia massiliensis. Lineage (GTDB taxonomy): Bacteria > Actinomycetota > Actinomycetes > Actinomycetales > Micrococcaceae > Nesterenkonia > Nesterenkonia rhizosphaerae. The sequence continues at coordinate 480,769 of NZ_HG005166.1, forward strand.
GTCACCTGATCCGCGAGGACCGACTGCGCCGGACCCTCCTGATCTTCGACGCCGTCGGGCTCTCCCTGTTCTGCGTGATGGGCTCCACCATTGCCTATACCGCAGGCCTGAACCCGGTGGCAGTCACCCTGCTGGGTGTCATCACCGCCGTGGGCGGCGGCACGCTGCGGGATATTGTGGCCAATGAGGTCCCGCAGATCTTTAATCCCGACGGCGTCTACGCGGCTCCTGCTTTCCTCGGGGCAGCTGCGACCACTGCGGGACTGTATTGGGAAGTCTTTGACGGATTCGCGGCAGTGGCCATCGCCTTAATGGTCTTCATCATCCGGATTCTGGCGCTGAAACTGCGCTGGCGAGTACCGCTTGCGGTACTGGGACTACCCCGAAAGGCCAGAGGCGAGTAGATTCAGCATATGTGCAGCACATCTTGTCGCATCGGCGTAGTGAGTAACACTCGGGGTGTTATGACGGGACTTCCTGGGTGGGAAGGAGCATGATATGCCGGTATTTGAACGTGAGACCTATCTGCCTTTCGCCCGGCATGACGTCTTCAGCTGGTACTGCCGCCCGGGCGCGCTGACCAGGCTGCAACCACCCTTTGCCGGCAGCGTTGTCCAGGAACCGCCCGAAGGGCCGGTGGACGGCGCAGAATCTGTGATCACGCTGAATCCGCCGGGGCTGATGGGCAACAGCGCCAAGGCCGGTATCGATTTACTGGGCACCCTGCTTCCGGTGAGCCCGCAGGCAGCGGTGACCTGGCGATCCCGCCATGAGGATTACGAGCATGACCGCGGCTTCAGCGATGTCATGGTTGCCGGACCGCTGAAGTCCTGGAGGCACCAGCGACGGTTCGAAGACTCCGGTGAGGGAACCCTGCTGAAAGAGCGGATCAGCTATGAGCTGCCGGTGCTGAAGCGGCTGCCACGAGCCGCACGTCAGATGACCCAGCAGCGTTTTGAGAAGGAACTGGAGAGGATCTTCACGTTCCGGGAGCACCAGACCATCCAGGACCTCGCCTTCCACCAGTCCCACGGGTCACTGGCCACCCAGCAGCGGCATGAGCGCAGCGATACCCAGGCGTGGCTGGAACCTCACGAGGACTCCACCCACGCACGCATCAACGTGGTCGCTGTCTCCGGGGCTACCGGCATGATAGGTACCCAGGTCTGCGCGCTTCTGGGCGGTGCTGGGATTGAGGTGCGCCGACTGGTGCGCCCGGAGTCAACCGCAGGATCAGCCGAGCGCGGTGATAGCCAACCCAGTGACGACACCGCCATCCGCTGGGATCCGGAGGCCGGCACCATTGATGCGGAGGCGCTGGCGGAAGTCGACGCGGTGATCAACCTTGCCGGGGAGCCGCTTGCGGCGAAGTTCACGCCGGAGCATAAGCAGAGAATCCAGGGCTCCCGGATCCGCGGCACCCGACTGCTGGCTGAAACCCTGGTCCGCCTGGAACAGGCCGATGATCGCGGCCGGGCACTGATCAGTGGTTCCGCCATCGGCTGGTACGGTGCCACCGGCGGTGACCGCACCCACACGCGTACTCCACTGCATGAAGAGGATCCCGCCGGCACTGACTTTCTGGCCAGCGTGTGTCAGCAGTGGGAAAAGGAAGCCGACGCCGCAGCCGGCGAAGGGGTGCGTGTGGTGACCGTGCGCACCGGCATTGTGCAGTCCCCCTCCGGTGGCGCGCTGGCGCGTCAGCTGCCGCTCTTCGCTGCGGGTCTGGGCGGGCCGCTGGGCCGCCGACAGGTCTTAAGCTGGATCAGCCTCGATGACATCGCCTCACTGATCGTGCACCTGACCCTGGACTCCCGCGCCCACGGTCCGGTCAACGCGGTGGCGCCGGACCCAGTCAACGGAGCCGACTATGCCCGTACCCTCGGAGCGGTGCTGCGCCGCCCGGCGGTGCTTCCAGTGCCGAGCCTGGCGCCCCAGCTGCTGCTGGGTAAAGAATGCACCCGCGAGATGGTGCTGGCTGATCAGGACGTCAGCGCAGATAAGGCGCTCAGCCTCGGCTTCGGTTACCGTCACCCGAGTCTGGAACAGGCGCTGCGGCATGTCCTGGGCCGCTGAGCCGTTCACCTGGAGGCGCTGACGGCGGCCGTCGTCGTCGTTATTCTGCGGTCTCCAGGTTGCTGACCGCCGGGCCCTCCAGCAGGGTGCCGTCCGCGGCGAAGCGTGAGGCGTGCAGCGGGCAGTCCCAGCTGCATTCAGCATCATTCCAGTTCAGCACACCACCCATATGCGGGCAGATCGCGGAGACCTTCCGTGTGGTGCCGTCCACCGTGGAGACACCCACCGGTTTACCGTGAACGCGTCCGACGACGCCCTGACCTTCCTCTGGGGCCTCATCCGGTAGGGAGTGCAACTCCGCAGAAGCCCAGTCCCCGGCCATCCGGGCACCGATGGTGAGGTTGTCCTTGACCCCGGTGAGCACCCCGCTGACTGTGGCAGAGCGTTGGGTGAGCACCTGAGCCCACGGCATATGGCCACCGAGAATCTCGCTGGAGATCGCCAACGCCGCGGCGACACCGTTGGTCATACCCCATTTGTTGTAGCCGGTGGCCAGGTAGATATGCCCTCCGCCGCGGGGCAGCTTGCCGAAGAACGGCACATAGTCGGCCGGCCGGTAGTCCTGAGCGGACCAGCTGTGGGTCAGCTCCGCGCCGGGGAAGTGCGCTGTGGTCCAGGTCCGGAGATCATCCACCGCGCCCTGGTGGTCACTGGTGCGCCCGACGACGTGGCCGTTTCCGCCTACCAGCAGCAGCTGCTCGCCGTTGATGTCAGCGGTGCGGGTGCTGCGGCTGGGGGAGTCGACGCTTAGGTACATGCCCATCGGGATGTCCTGGTCCTGCGGGACTCTGAACGCCATCGCGTAGGAGCGGTGGCCTTTGAGTTTGGCGAAGTACCCGCCGCGGTCAAGCACAGGGGCTCCGGTGGCCAGGACCAGCTGATCGGCGTGTAAGTCTCCGGCGGTGGTCTGCACCTGGACGGGGGCGTCGTCGTCGGTTTTTGCGTCTGTGACGCGCACACCTTCGAAGATGACCCCGCCGCGTTCCCTCAACTCCACGGTCAGCGCATCGAGGACCTCAGTGGGGTGGAACTGGGCCTGGTCGGCAAGGGCTACTGCTCCTGCAACCGGATGCGGAAGCTCAGTGGTTTCAGTCCATACGGCGTTAAGTCCGGCGGCCTGCGCGGCGTCCAGTTCCTTCTCCAAGGAGCTGATGCCCTGCTCACCGTTGGCGTAGATGAGTGAGGTACGGCGTTGGTATTCCAGTCCGTTGTCCTCCAGGTGGCGCAGCAGCCAGGCTTGACCTTCGCGGTTGGCTTCCACATAGGCCTGCAGCACCTCATCGGACTGGTGACTGCGGATGCTGGAGAGGTTGGTGCCCTGCAGCAGCGAGACTTTCGCGGTGGTGTTGCCGGTGGCCACTGCACCCACGCTGCGGGCCTCCACCACTGCCACCTGGTGACCTGCCCGGGCCAGAAGCACCGCGGTGGTCAGCCCGGTGAGCCCTGCTCCGGCCACCACGGTGTCATAGCGTGCCCCTGGGGTCAGGACATCTGCGGAGGGCCTTACAGGATGGGTATCGAGCCACAGCGAACGCATGGTGGAGTTCCTTCGTCTTAAGGTGCAGACGGTCCGACGTCGTCGCGGACCTGTTTCAGTTGTCTCTGGCGCCGGCCTGGTGCAGGTCCGGGTGCCGCTGCTCCCATCCTGTGAGGCGGACCTGAGTATCAGCCGAATGACTGCACGTAAGTGGTCGCTCAATAGACCCCGATCCGCTTTATGGGCTGACAAACTTTATGGGCTGACAAAGCCAGTCGGCTCACCTTACGAGTTCTTGGCCCCTCTGTTTCGGTTGAGACGCCGAGCGTGTCAAAAGCGTACTGAAAATGGTACGGTATTGACATGGAGGTGCAATGATGGGGTATCGACGGGACCTATGGGAACTCGCTGCCTCGCGCAACGGAGTCGTTACCGTGGCTGAGGCGGAGGAGGCGGGCGTGCCTGCCGTGGAAGTGAGGAAACTCGCGGCTCGCGGTGCGCTCCGGGCGTATGGAAAAGGCGTTTACACGCACGGCGAGGTGCCAAAAACGTCGCGTACAGAGCCCACGGTTGCGGTGGCACTTGCTGGCGAGGGAGCCTTCCTGCATCGTGAATCCGTCCTCGACCTGTTGGGATTAGGGCAGTTCAACCCAGCGAAAGTGCGGGTCGGCATTGGCCGCCGAGTTCGGCGTGCACTACCGTCGTGGATGGACCTGGAGAGACGCGTCGATATTTCCCCTACAGACCTCACCATGTACGAGGGCATTCCAGCGACGACCGTGCGGCGGGCGCTGCAGGACATGAGCAACCGAATGCCACCGGATCGCTGGCAAGGCCTGATCGATGAGGCGCTGCAGCGAGATCTTATCCAGGACCTGGACATTCCGACGCTAACGGCGGTGGCAGCGTGAGCGAGATGTCTCCGCCCCTGAATGTTACGCAGCTCAACGAACGGCTGGCTCAAGTTGCTGCAGAGCTGCGTATTCCTGTCTCCCGTGCGAGGGTCATGCTGTGCACGCTAATCGTTTCCCAGATGCTACCTGATGCTGTGGCGATCAAAGGCGGAATGGGCTTAAAACTACGTTTTGGGGAACTCGGCACACGGGCCACGTCCGATCTGGATGTTTTCACACGCGCCCGCGGTAAGGAGTTTGAGCCGACATTCCGTACATCCTTGGCCGCAGGGTGGGGTAGTGTGCCGCCGTCGAAGGGAGAGCAGCGGCGCAACCCCGACGCTCTCGAGCGTGTGGCCTTCACAGCGACGTTGCGTGCTGAAAAGCTCCATAACCCCGGGCTTAGTCGCCCTCAGTACTTAATGCACCCCTACCGGGTGTCCATCGCGTTTCTCGGTCGACCCTGGGGGTCGTTGGATGTTGAGGTAGCTGATCCAGAAATCGAACCGCTGGCGCACTCACGCAAGGAAGTTGATGGCGAACTTGTTTGGTTCGGCGCCCGCTTTGGATTCGGTGAGCTGCAGCCTATTGAGCTGGTCGATTTAGAGTTCCAAATTGCGCAAAAGCTTCACGCCGTCACCGACCCGTCCTATGTTCGTGCCCACGACCTAGTGGATCTGCAACTGCTGTGGAATGCGGAACCCGACCTGCGGAGTCTGCATCGATTATGCGTGCGCACATTTGATTGGCGGCGCCAGCAGACTTGGCCGCCGCTCCCGCTGCGCTCCATGGATGGCTGGGGGCTTGCCTATGCTGATGCACGAGAAGAGACCATGATCGACGGCCAAACCTCTGTGCTGCCTGACGTTGAGGAGGCTCGTGACTGGCTTATCGGGCTCATCGAAACCGTATCCTCAGCTGAGACGTGAACAGAAGACGGTCATTCACCAGGAAAACAGGGGTAGGGAAACGGGGTGAGTGGCTTTAGTTCGTCAGGGCGATGTAGAAGTTCAGCGTGGAGGCGTAGAGAACCCAGGCCAGATAGGGGATCAGCAGAACCCCCGCTGCGCGGCTGATGGGCCAGAAGGCGCGGATGGTCAGTCCGATCATGATGATCAGCACCAGGATCAGTGCAAAAGCTGCCCATAGCGCTGCCGTCCCCCACAGCGGGTAGCCGCTGAAGAACAGCGGCGACCACGCACCGTTGAGAACCAGCTGGACGGCATAGACCACCAGCGCTGGCCAGACCCGGACGTGGTGACGTTGCCGCCAGATCAGCCATGCCGCCACGCCCATGACCACATAGAGGGCGGACCATACCGGGCTGAACAGCCAGTCCGGTGGGTTCCATGGCGGTGTCTGGGCGTTGTCATACCAGCCGTCGGTATCATCGGCGATCAGTCGGCTGGCCCCGAAGCCGATCAGCACCGGTATGGCGATCATCACCGCCAGCCCCAGAATCTGCGTCACCGCCGAGTCCCGCCGCGCGCCGGAATGGGATTCTTGCCGGGCACCGCTGGGGGCGGTCTGGTTCCGTGCAGTTCGACTCTGCGCAGCCCGGTTCTGTTCAGTGCGATTCCGTGCAGTGCGGTTCTGTGCAGCCGGGTTCCTTGCCGCGTCACTCATCAGTCGTCTCCTGACAGGTCAGCAGCGGCGCTGACCTGCTTTTATCCTGACGGTGGCACGTGGATACAGGCTGAACGGCTTAGCCCGCGGCTACCGGCTGCGGCTGATGAACCAGTTCACCACTGCGGCCACCAGGATCACCCCGGCGGCAAGAAGCGGAACCAGCGCGGCCACGGCTGTGCCGTAGTTCTCCGCCAGCGCTCCGGTGATCGCCGAGGCAGCTGACTGGCCCACCACAATGCCGGTGGTCGCCATGGACATTGCTGTGGCTGAGCGGCCCTGCGGGCTGCGCTGGGCCACCAGGCTGAAGACCGTTACCAGGGTGGGGCCGATGCCGATACCGATTACCAGCAGCGCCACCATCAGCAGTAGAAGCTGGGGCTCAGCTGCAGCGGCAGCGATCTGCATGCCCACCGCACCTACCAGGATCAGCGCAGCAAAGCTCAGCCAGCGGGCACGCAAGCTGAATCCGGTGGGGAACAGTGCGGCACCCAGGGCGAAGGCCGCTGAGCCGACACCCATGGCGCTGTAGGCCAGCCCGGCGCGCTCGGCGTGGCCGGCATCATCCATGAAGGAGGTCAGCGAAGTCAGAGTGGAGCCGAAGACCAGCCCAATGCCCAGCACGCCCACCAGTACCACCAGCAGGCCGGGGGAGAACAGTGCTCGGGTAGGCGCGGGGGCGGCGTCGTGCTCTGTGTGGTGCGGCACCGCCCGGGAAGTGCGGTGCAGTGCAAAGGAGGTGACGAAGATGGCAGTCAGCACCGCAGCACCAATGATCGGTGCGGCCGGCCCCATGGCCGCAGCCAGCAGGCCCACCACCAGCGGACCGAAGACGAAGGCCACCTCATCGACTGCCGATTCATAGGCCATAGTCCCGTTGAGGGTCTTCTGCTGACGTGCCGCAGGCAGCTGACCAGTGATGATACCCACCAGCCGGCTGCGGGACATCGGCGGCACCTGCGGAGCACTGGCGCCGATAAGGAAGGCCGCGCTAAGGACGGCCCAGGAGCCCAGCGGGCTGTATGCGGCCCAGGCCAGCAGCAGCAGCGCAAGGCTGTTGGCCACCCCGGCGGCCAGGACCACCGGACGTTGTCCCCAACGGTCGGCGGCGGCGCCGATCAGCGGGCCGAAGCATGCGGTGCCCAGCCCCACCATGGCAGATGTCAGGCCACCGAGGCTGATGGAGTCGCGGGCGGCCACCACCAGGGTCAGCACGCCCACCACCATCATGGCGTAGGGGAAACGAGCGATCAGGGCGATGGGGAAGTAGGTAGGCCCCACGGCTTCGCGCAGGGTCTGCGGCTGAGGCGGGGCGGAATGGGAGGAGGAGGCGGGGGAGAGGGCGGCGGCAGCGGCGGGCTCGGGGTGCTGACCAGCTTCGGCCGGGCGGTTCATCTCAGATGACATAAAATGTGTAACTCCATTGGCGGTTGGGGGGTTCATAAGTGCCGCCTTGTCCGCGCAGAGAGCCGGACAGGTAGATACACGCTGGGGCCATAGCTGAGTGGTTCTCTTCAGCGCAGAGTGCGGTGATCCGCAGCTGCGTGGGAAGCGCATATGGCCAAATCCAGCGCTCTATCCTACCGCCCACCGGTGATATCACGAAACGTTCAGGCATTGACCAGGATGCTTTCATCGTCGAGGATGCTCCGGAACAAGCACACCATGAGAGGACTTCAATAATGAGCAGCGCCGCGGATACCACCGACGACGAGCTCGCGCGTCCCACCGGTTCGGGTAAGCGCGGTATTCTCCAGCGTTTCCTGGACGGTATCGAGTTCGCCGGCAATAAGCTTCCCCACCCGGTGACGCTCTTCGCCGGACTGGCGCTGCTGATTGTGCTGCTCTCCTGGGCGCTGTCCCAGGCTGGTGTCTCCGTGGAGGACCCCATTGAGGGCGGCAGTGTGGAGGTCTTCAACCTGCTCTCCGGTGAGGGCATCGAGTGGATGTTCACCTCCATGGTGGATAACTTCCTGGGCTTCGCTCCGCTGGGTGTTGTGCTGGCCACCATGATCGGCATCGGCATGGCCGAGCAGACCGGGCTGATCGGCACTGCGCTGCGCACCTTTATCTTGTCTATCCCGCGGACCCTGGTGACTTTCGCCATCGTCTTCGCCGGCATCATGTCCTCGCTGGCCTCAGATGCTGGCTATGTGGTGCTGCCGCCGTTGGCTGCCATCCTCTTTGTGGCGCTTGGCCGTCACCCGTTGGCCGGCATTGCCGCAGCGTTCGCGGGTGTCTCGGCGGGCTTCAGCGCGAATCTGCTGCTCTCGGCTACTGACGTGATGCTCGGTGAGCTGACCATTGAAGCTGCTGCCACTGTGGACCCGGAGTACGCCGAGGGTATGAACCTTGCGATGAACTACTGGTTCATCATCGCCTCCACTGTGGTGCTCTCGATTGTGGGCACCTTGGTGTCACGTTTCATCGTCGAACCGCGCCTGGGCTCCTGGAAGGGCGAGGGCGTCGTCGAAGGTGAAGACCGTGAGTCTTTGAAGGTCACCACCGTGGAGAAGAAGGGCCTGATTGCCGCTGGTATCGCCCTTGTGGTGACGGTTGCTGCGCTGCTCGCGCTGATCATTCCTGAGAACGGCCCGCTGCGCGGTGACGACGGCGGGATCGTGCAGTCACCGTTCATGAACTCGCTGGTCGTGGTGATCATCGCGGCGTTCTTCATCCCTGGCTTGGTCTACGGCATTGTGACCAAGGTGGTCCGCAATGACACTGACGCGGTCAACCACGTCTCGAAGACTCTGGCCGGTATGGGCATGTTCTTGC
>NZ_HG005166.1:489644-493746 GCF_000455245.1 Nesterenkonia massiliensis
ACAACCTCACGGGGAACTACAGCTAGGCGCGGCACCCAGCGGCCTCCCGTGAATCCCTAACCTGCGGTCGGTGCTGTGGCCACGGTACCCCTGTTACCCGCGGCCACACACGTAACCTCAGGGGCTATTTGGCCCCGTTCCACCGACCGCTACTGTTGACAAGCGCAAGTTTGACCGATCTCCTGAGACGTCCCCCTGGGCCTACGATCATAGGCGGGAAATATGTAGCGATCTGAGTCAGTCTCTGTCGCCGTCCCCGGCAAACCTCCACAGGGCGGCATCCAAGAGCCGCAGTGGTTCTGAATCCATCACCAACTCAGCGTCGGGGCGTGCTTCCATGACGAATTCAGGCAACTTACCCAGTTCCTCGACGATCCTGTCGTCGTTCATGAGCTCCCGGAATACCCACCAATCAGCGGCACGGTCGCCCAGTTTCTGGATTCCTAGGAACTGGCACACTACTCGGTCCCGTACTGGGAACAAGTCGGGTCGCTTACGTGCAGTGATTTTGCTGGCCGTCACCCACGGATTTGAAGTCTTAGTCCCTGCTTGAGCGAGCGAGGACTTCACCAGATCGTAGAACTCACACATGGGAGCGAAGTCCTGCTTAGTGGTCTCTTCGAGTTTGACTTGCGGCAGGCCACACAGGCGGTGTGAAAGATCCTGTGCCAACCGCTCATCTTCTAAGAACCGTCGAATTGCCCTTGGCGGGACTGTCACAGAGAGGGTGCCAGTGGCCAAGAGGTCTGTGGCTGTGATGCGCATGTCATCACGAGGGGCCAGTTGGGTGAAAGTCGCGCCCGCGTAGTTGCTCTCAGGGTTATAAAATTCGCTAAGTCTCACCGGGGTGCCGGGATCTTTGAGGGCTCTGAGGGCGTTGTCTCGGGCTTGCTCGAGCACTGTCTGATCTATTTCCGGGACCGAAAATTCGCTGCTCATAGACTTCCTCCGTCGTTCGCTCAGTTATTCAAGGGACTCTAGGTATTCACATTATTCTGAAAATGACAGCGGAGCTATTCCGGAGTCAGCATAGGAACTCCCTATTGACCCGGTCGGGGAAGAATCGGAGGAGTGAAGCTGCGTCGCCCGATCACGTGCAGTGCTCGGTCAGCGATAGTCGGCAGGGGGTCATCTTCCTTGTAGTACGCCGAGAGCGCAGAGTTCTGACTGATGCGCCGCTCGAGCTTGATGCAGGCCTGAACGTATTGCGCGTAGGGGCCAGCAGCAGTGGTGATCGGCAGGTTCAGCAGGTCCAGGCCACGTTCGACATACTTATCCCATACAGGCATGCGCAGTGGGCTGCAGACATGGAGCACCGCTGAGGCTAGCCCCAGATTCTGATCGAACCCGGGCAGCTCACACAAGATCTGCCACCCGGTATGGGCTTTGTCTACGAGCTTGCCGTCCCGGCCTGTCACAGCTTGGTATGCGCGTGCAGTGACATCCTCCACACGCTCCTCAGGCATTTCGTAGAGCTTTTCGATCGCCTGGTTCTGTTGGGACAGTCTGGGCCAGGAGACCAGGGAAGCGATATCCAACACGCTCAAGTACTTCTTGTCCTGTACACGGGGAATGACTTGATCGATGACTCTCTCTTCCCTGGTATCCGAATACATGTCCCAGGCATCGAGAAGCACCTGATCCTCAACTGAGGGCCTCTGATACGGACGGTAGGGAAGATTGAGCGCCTCAATGATGGTGGATGCCCGATCGTTGTAATGGCGCGAATGGATCTCCCAGCTGCGTGGGTTTTCCGCATCGTCCTCCTGCCAGAGCAGCCTTGCCAGGTCAGGTAGTCCCATTGCCACTAGCTGGTCGCCAGTTCTGAGTCCTCGTTGGGCGGCATCGATGATGTCTAGGCTCAGATCCGTTCGCTGCTCACCGGAATCTGTCACCCACAGGCCTGTTGGCAGATCTAAGCGGCCGCCTGTGATAACAGTTTCCATTGCTGCTGTGATGGCTGATCGCATTGGCGCTCCTTCAGATCGGTGACTGCAGTCTAGGAGCCAGGTAGGACACCAACGCTGTCGGGGGAGGATGTCTGTGCCCGGCGCTATGGTCCTCGCTATGGGAGAAAGCGATATTGAAAACGTTCTGGCACTTGCTGCCTCAGTCATACCTGCTGAGATGAGAACGCGAGAGACGTTTACCGCCGACGATGGATTCCGGGTGAAGCGGGATGTTGTCATGAGACGTGTATTTGCGGCCTCCGCGGTGACGCGATTCTTCTACTGCGAAGAGGACGTGGAGACTATTGCTCGTCTCCTTGAGGAATGGGAGGAGCCCGCACCGCGAACTCATGACCGCACACGCTATCGGGAGCGAGCGGTGCGTTACCTCGAAACGCTCGGGATGCTGCCTGAATCTAAGCAGGATGCGCTAGGTGCCTATGTACGCAACGGCTAAGGGACGGAGTCCAAGTGGCCATGGCTCCATGGGTGCCGGAGAAATCACTTCACATATGGGAGACATGCCCTAGCACAACGCTGGGGCTCAACTGATTTCCACGAGCTTCAGGCGCTTGAGATGTCCCGTCTTAGGGCTCCTATGAGGGCCCTGACATACTGAGGATCATGTTGGCTGAGCTTCTGACAAATCCTCTAGTGACGCTATTCGTGGGTGCGATGCTGGGCGCAGTGGCGCAGCGGATCGTTGATGTCGGCTGGAACAGTACCGTGCGTTCGCTTCGTGTGACGTCCAAACGTAAGCGGGTTCGCCGTGAAAGAGGCATTGAGGAGCAAACGAGAATCACTACTTTGGCCCCTTTTGTGCCCCCTATTGATTGGAGCGACAACCGGGAGAACATCAAGGCAGTGATTCGCCCGCGACCGTTCTTCCTCGCGCCGCCCAAAGATCTTCTGTCGAAGCTTGATGTATCCCAGTTCCCTCAGCGGGATGATGTTCTTCCGGAGAACTTCGAGCTATTTTTCCAGGAGTGGCCAGAGGCCCTGGAAGCTCTGGAAGCTGCGAGGAGAGAAATCATTCTGCAATTTATCGCTGCCGACGCAGGTGCTCATTTCAACGGTCGTAAGTATGGAGTATTGAGGGCCCGCCCGTATGAGCGCACCGTTGACGTGGCGGAGCTCCCCAAACTTCGGCTGGAGGTCTATGACACGGATTACTTCACCCAGCGTGTGATGGACCGTGTCCGTCGGGAGATTCCGGAACTGCACGAACGGAGGACCCTTCAGACACTGGAGGAACTGAATGGTCCACGCAGTATCTTCCGAAACGCCCTGGGGCTGTCGGTCATCGTTGAGCTCTCGTCCACGGACGAGATCATTGTGACTCGGCGTGCACCGGGGGCTGCCTACTCTGACGGGAAGGCTTGGTGGTATGTCTCCGTAACTGAAGCGGTCTCACAGTCAGACTTTGATAGCCAGCATAAGGAGGTGGATCTGTTCGACGCGGTGCGCAGGGGGTTGCAGGAGGAGCTGGGCATTGAGCGCAGCGAGATCGCGGAGATTCGCTTCCTGTCTGCCTTCTTCGAGAACAACTTCTTCCAGGACGGGCTGGTGGTGGTTGTGGAGCTGAAGGAGTCGGTGACTATGACGGACTTGAAGAACCGCTTCCCCAAGGATCGTCCTATGGAGGTGTCACAGCTGCATACGTTGAAGCGCAACCCCACAGTGTTGCGGAAGTGGGTTGAGGAGCATGCTGATGATGCGCGTCCTCAGACGCTGTACGCGCTGCACACTTACAGAACTCTGGGGCTTTAGGGCACTGGGACGTTTCCCGTGTCCAGACCGTTAGACTCACCTGTGATGACTGATCATGCCGTGATGGAATGCCCCCGGGAGTAGGTCCAGGCAGTATGAGAGCCGCGGTTCCTTCATCAGTGAACGCAGCGCCACCGCGTTGGCCGGGCTTGCCCGATCCGCCTTCCGCCGGGCACTAAAGTCCGAGAATGCTGGTGATCCTGATGCTGGGCTGGGGGCCTGGCTACGGGCTTATGCAAAGAAGCACCCGCGTTGGGGCTACCGGCGGGCCTACTATGACGCCCGGGCCGAGGGCTGGGTGGTCAATCACAAGAAGGTCCAGCGACTCTGGCGCGAGGAAGGGTTGCGTGTTCCGGTGAAGCGCCGAGGCAAACGCGTCGGGA
>NZ_HG005166.1:493772-495940 GCF_000455245.1 Nesterenkonia massiliensis
AGGCGATGGCTGACTGGGCTGGAGGGGTCACCGGGCTCCACTACATCCCACCCGGTGCCCCGTGGCGCAACGGCTATGTGGAGTCCTTCAACAGCCGAATCCGAGACGAGTGTCTGAACATCACCAGCTTCTGGTCCCTAACCCATGCTCGGGTGATCATCGGTGATTGGAAGAAGGAGTACAACACCATCAGAGGCCACTCAGCGCTGGGATACCGCAGCCCGGCTGAGTATGCTGAAACCTGTACCCATTGAGAACCGCGGCTCTCATAACGCGTGGACCTACTCCCGGGGGCATTCCATCTCGGGGACGCAAGCATAAGCGCGCCTATGCGTTAAAGAGCTATTTGGCGTGGACGTATCTGAAACCGAGTGAGGGTGGCGATGGGTACAGCAAAGTTCTTGTTGTCGATGACACGTGCATCGTGAATCCATCGGCACCATCGATCTTCGCGGAGCATTCTGAAGCCTCGTTGGCGATGACGTCAACGAGCCGTTACCACGCACGTCGCAGCCATAAACACATTAAGAGCTTGGCGGCCCTAGGTTATCTTTCTACTGTGCCGTATAACGCTGCCGCTTACGGAAATACGGACGTCGTTCTGTATGACTGGACGGTTCGTGATGTTTTCTCACCTGAGAATCTGATGCGTTATCAGCGTCTGCTGGAGGCTTCTTTTCCTCACCAGACAACTTTGTATTGGCTCCAGCAGACGTTCGATGTCCCATTGACAGTGCTGGACAAGTCTTGGAACAGGACTCCTGCGGCGAAGCTGGCCCGGGATGAGAAACGCGCCTTGCAGGATATTCGGCACAGTGACGTGGATCTCTGCGGCAATTGGATTATGCACGTTACGGGAGCCTTCTCGAATCGGCAACAACTCGTCGAGTCAATTGCCACTGAGTACAAGGGGCTTCCATACACCTGACCTCTGCGCACAGGATCGTGTCGGTCGAAGACCGCGCGAAACGACTTAGCCAAGAGTCTAAGATCCCAGGAGCTACACGGCGAGCAAGGGATTCTGACCAGGGCGGAGGTTACTTGCGCCCGTTACCGATGCCCGGCAACGGTCACATCGCTCCTGTAATGTAAGACGTTGGACCTACTTGCAGAATGCAGCCATGAACGGTCCGGCCGGCCGCGAACACTGCTGAAGCATCAGTCCAATAGGATCTGAGTTAGATAAGGAGCATTCTGTCGTGCGTCATGTGATTGTTACGATGTCAAGAGGCGACGAACATCGGCTTCGCGACTGGGTTGCCTACCACACCTCTTTGGGCTTCGACGAGATCATAATTCTCTTAGACAACCCAATAGATAGCAGCTTGGAGATTCTCGAAGAAATAGGTCGAGAGTCCTCCGCCTCAATCGTCGTTGAAGTCCTGGAGAAGGACGGCCCCTACTTCGATGGAATGGACTCGCGTGAACGCTGGGCCGCCATCAACCAGTGGAAAAAGAAACACGCCAACGACATAGCAGAGTCCGGACTACCCATAGTGGACCCGCTCTCCATGCGCCAGTATAAAAACCTACCTGGCGTCCTATCTAAGCTCGCCGATGAGGGCCCCGCAGGCTGGGTAGCCGTGATTGACGTGGACGAGTACCTAGTCCTGCCTGGCGGCACCACTATTGGAGAACTCACAGTAAATGCGAAGAAACCTCGTCTAAGATTCTTAAACTTTAATTTCGACATGAGCGAGTGGGATGGACGCTCTTGCGTCAGAAACTTCACCCGCAGGTGGACATTCGAAGACATCCAAGCGTACGGAAAAGGATGGCAAAATCGAGTAAAGAGCCTGGTTCGTTTCGACAGATCCGTTCCTCTAATATCTGTCCACGCAATTTCTCGGGGGCCATTTGAGGTACTCCCGCCGCAGGACTACCGACTCCATCACTATAAATTCCCGCTACAAGGGATTCCGATTTCTTACAATCACGATGACAAAACTATTTCAGAACCGCTGAACGCTCCCCGCAAGGAAAAACAGTGAAGAACCTCCGCGAATCCCCTGAATTCTTCGAACTTGCCTCCAAAATTATGGCGCGAGCGGACGGACGCTCCATTGTTTTCTCCGCTGCACGAGGGAACTGGGGAGACGGTCTTATCAATTACGGAACTCGCCAGTTTTTGGAGTATTACCATATTCCCTACGAAGAGGTACATAAGC
>NZ_HG005166.1:496623-498150 GCF_000455245.1 Nesterenkonia massiliensis
ACATAAGCGCGAGACCGCAGGTCGACTCAACGCCGGCTATTTTGACGGCAAACTGGTGCTGATGGGCGGCGGAGGAGCCTGGTCCAGAAACTTCTCACTGAGCCGACAAGAGACCCTCGCCGTGGCCCAACAGGCACACCATGTGCTGGTCCTTCCTACGACCTATGACCTGCCCCCAGCGGGTCTCGACAACGTAACGTATTTCTCGCGAGACAGGTTTTCCAGCCTCAAGGCAGTCCATGAAAGCTTGTTCTGTCACGACATGGCGTTCTTTACCGATATTAAAGTGCGCGAACCCAGCGAGCGAGCGTGGAAGCTATTCGCCATGAGAAATGACCGCGAAGGTCATGGTTACGGTCAACATTTTCACCTAAACTTCGATGTTAGCATGTTAGGGGACGGAGATTACCGGTTCGTGGACCCGTTCTTCAATATAATTAACAATTTTAAAGTTATATCGACGGACCGAATGCACATCGCGATCGCGGCTGGGATGCTAGGACTCCAGGTTAATCTAGTACCCGGGAACTATCCGAAGAGTAGCGACGTATACCGATCATCGATTCAGGATGCTTATTCGAATGTCCGCCTGAAATCAATCGAGGACGTCCTGCGCTGGCACGAAGGTAAGTAACATTCGATGGTCAGGTCGAAACTTAGGCACCGGAAAACCTCCACTTTCAAAAATTCTTTATACCCTTCGACAGTCATTCACAGCTGGATTGGTCGAGCTTGACACCGTCGCCTAAGGGAGGACAATACGACGAGGAACATGACCGCGAAGTATTGACCTCCTGCGCTTTTCCTGATCGACGCTCCTAGCCCATCCTGCTGGAGCGCCTGGCGTGACCCCCTAATTTCGGTCCACGAGTTATGTGAGTTGCACTAGCGCCCGCGTCTCCGGGCAGGAAAACTGGTGTGACCATGACAAGCAAGAGAAGACGCCATAACCCGGAACAGATCATCCGGAAGCTCCAAGACGCTGAGAAGCTCCAGGCCCAAGGCCACGACGTGGCTGCCTTCGCCCGCGAGCTCGGAGTCTCCGAGGCCACCTACTACCGGTGGAAGAATCAATACGGGGGGCTCAAGGCAGAGGATGCAAAGCGCCTGAAGGAGTTGGAGAAGCAGAATGACCGGCTCAAACGGCTGCTGGCTGATGCCGAGTTGGAGAAGGCCGCGCTGAAGGAGCTGGCGGAGGGAAACTTCTAAGCCCGGACCGGCGCCGCGCTGCTGCGCGAGACCTGATGGCCACCCTGGGCATCAGTGAACGCAGCGCCACCGCGTTGGCCGGGCTTGCCCGATCCGCCTTCGGCCGGGCACTAAAGTCCGAGAATGCTGGTGATCCTGATGCTGGGCTGGGGGCCTGGCTACGGGCTTATGCAAAGAAGCACCCGCGCTGGGGTTATCGGCGGGCCTACTATGACGCCCGGGCCGAGGGCTGGGTGGTCAATCACAAGAAGGTCCAGCGACTCTGGCGCGAGGAAGGGTTGCGTGTTCCGGTGAAGCGCCGAGGCAAACGCGTCGGAT
>NZ_HG005166.1:498176-500039 GCF_000455245.1 Nesterenkonia massiliensis
CTACGCACCGTAAGCACTGAGGGCCCGGACCTGACTCGCAACAGCTGAGTGCAGGCCCGGGCCCTCCACGTGTGGTTCAGGGGATGGTTACAGGTTCACCCTGCCGTGGTCTCCCATCTCTGGAGTATCTTCGCTGCTGAGTGAGGACTTCACCAGCTTCACCAGCGCGCCGGCCTTGCCAGGTCCCTCCCAGTACTGGGCGGTATCCGGGGTGACGCACAGAAGAGCGGCGTCGGGGTCGTCCGCGCCGTCGCTGAAGTATGCTTCCGCTCCGAGGTCATCCAGCTCAGCCTTCTTCTGAGGGTCAGTGACGAGAGCTGCGGTACCGGCTACAGAAACCCAAGTCTTGTCAGCCACGAATCCGAGATTGACATGGCCGTCGCCCAAGACGTCGTCGATCTTCTCTGAATCCACCGGCGTAAAGAACCAGAACCGGTGATCCTCATCAATATGAGATACCGCCATAGGCCGGGATACCAGGCGTCCTGTGGAGTCCACGGTGGTGAACATGCAGGTACCGATGTCCTTGAGTGTGGCGATCAAGTCCTCAGGGGTGTGCTGAGCCATAGTCTCCTCCTGTGATGTGGTCGGAAGGCGAGTGTAGGCAGCTGCTCCTGATTGGTGGCTTTGCGGTGCCCGGTAATTGCCCGAGATTCAAGAGCGGGTGTCACGATTCGTCCAGGTCTTTGAACAGGTAGATCGTCCACGGCAGCTCTGCCTAATAAGTGACGCGGCTAGTGGCATTAACAGCGGGGTTCGGGATCCCAGATACGATGACCTGGTGACTAATGCGACCCCCATTCGAAAAGCTGTGATTCCGGCTGCTGGCCTGGGCACACGCTTCCTTCCTGCCACTAAGGCGATGCCTAAAGAGATGCTGCCGGTGGTGGATGAGCCAGCTATCCAGTACGTGGTGGCTGAGGCTTCCAAAGCTGGTCTTGATGACATTTTGATGATCACCGGGCGTAATAAGCGCGCCATGGAGGATCATTTCGACCGGGCCCCGAACCTGGAAGCCACTCTGGAGGCCAAGGGCGATACCAAGAAGCTCGAAGCGGTCCGTCATGCCACCCAGCTGGGGGATATCCACTATGTGCGCCAGGGTGAGGCTAAAGGTCTTGGCCATGCGGTGCTGTGCGGGAAGCAGCACGTCGGTGATGAGCCCTTCGCGGTGCTTCTAGGTGATGATCTGATTGATCCTCGTGATGAGCTTCTGACAACGATGATGGAAACCCAGCAGCAGTTGGGTGGTTCGGTGATCGCGGTGATGGAAGTTCCTGAGGAGAACGTCTCTTCCTATGGTGTGGTCGATGCCGGGGGAGCGGATCAACAAGAGGGTGCGCAGGTGGTGCCGGTGCAGGGCCTGGTGGAGAAGCCTGCGGCTGAGGATGCGCCGTCGAACCTGGCCATTATTGGTCGGTATGTGCTGCATCCGGCGATCTTTGCTCAGTTGGAGCAGACTCCTCCGGGTAAGGGTAATGAGATTCAGCTCACTGACGCTCTGCAGGCTATGGCTGGCAAGCCGGCCGCTGAGGGCGGTGGGGTGCATGCGGTGATTTTCCGTGGTCGTCGGTATGACACCGGGGATAAGCTCAGCTATATCAAGGCTGTGGTAACTCTGGCGGTGGATCGTGAGGATCTGGGTCCGGATCTGCGGACATGGCTCAAGGAATTCGTTCAGGATCTTTAATCCCCTGCGGTGGGTCCACCTGACGATTCAACTGACCGCAGAATAGGCGCGGTTCATCGGTAATCTTGAGTGGTTGGCCTGCATTAAGTAACGAGACATCTATGATGAGGCGCGTGACTTTGAATATCAGTGTGATTGGTACCGGTTATCTGGGTGCGACCCATGCAGCGTGC
>NZ_HG005166.1:500065-514000 GCF_000455245.1 Nesterenkonia massiliensis
AAATTTCGAGAGAGCGACGTTCTCTCCCCGGGCTGATGGCCTCGTGCGCCAGAAGATAGACTGCGCAGGATGACTGATATTCGGAGCGGCACCCGCAGCGTTCTTGAGGGAGCCTCTGATCTGATCACCGAGCTGCTTCCCAAGCTGGATTCTCTAAGGTCAGATGTGACCTTGAAGAGCGACGGAACTCCGGTGACCCAAGCGGATCTCCTTCTGCAGCAGGCGCTGGAGCGCTATCTGTCGTCCCATATGGAAGACCTCACCTTCGTCGGGGAGGAAGGCCAGTGGGACCCGGAAGCCGAACCCCAGGGATGGACAGCTGTGGTGGATCCCATCGACGGCACAGAGAACTTTGCGTCGAACCTGCCGGAATGGGGAGTCGCGGTTTCGATCTTCCGGGGCCCCAGGCATGCCGGAAGCATGATCGTACTGCCGGACCTGGGCAAACGTCTGATCACTGGCGACACCGTTACTTACGCATCTTCACGCATCACTGCGTTCTCATCTGCAATCAGCGATGAGTTGGTGGAGCAGCTTGCCAGAACACCGCAAGCTCGCCTGATGGGTGCCGCGGTCTACAATCTCTACGGGGTCTGCACAGGACGTCTGGCCACCTTCATCAACCCCGTGGGCGCCTACTCCTGGGACCTGCTCGCTGGGGTGCAGCTCGCCTTGGAACACAACTGTGAGGTTTATATCGATGACGAACCCTACCGCGGAGGCTATATCTACCCTGGCCGCCGGTACCGCCTTGAGGTACGCCACCGATACGATCGTCATCCTCGGTAAAGGGCCTTCCGCGGACCTGGTACACACTCGGGTCTTCAACGACGCAGTAGTCATTGGCATCAATGACGCCGAGCGAATCCACCCCACGGACATCACCATCTTCTACGAGGATTGGGTGGAGGAGTCCGTTGCAGAAGACGGATTCCGCTCAGCGGCCTACGTGACTTCCACCGACTTCGTGGCGCCGGGCCGTGACATAGTGAAACTGCCCTTCCGCGCCCTGTCCAATGACGCTGAAGATCAGATGCTCCTGCGGTTCCAGGATCGATCCGAGGTAGCAATCGAAGAAGCGATGTTCCTCACAGCGCTGGAGATTGCACGGGCGATAGCTGACCATCGGGGACGCCAGCAGACTGTCTACATGGTCGGTTTCGACTTCACTCCGGATGCCGGGATGGCCCGTGCCGCTGCCTCGCAATACCGGCCGCAACTCTCCAGCCGCCGCCGGGCAGGCATGGAACTGCAGGAGTTCATTCTGCGCAATGCGCTGTACACGCTGAAGGACTCCAACCTAGACGTGCACCACGTAGGCACCCGGGAGTTCTCCGACCTAACCCCAGAGCTGCTTAACGAGCGCTTCCGGGTCACGGTCAAGGAAGCCGCCGCGCTGCCAATGACGGAGCCCGAGATCGAGGTACCTTCAGTCGAGATCACCGCTGAGATCACCACCAACCACTTCGGGGACCTGAATCGCTTGGAGAAACTGGTTCGTGCCGCGCATGCTGCTGGCGCTGACTGGGTGAAGGTGCAGAAGCGGGACGTGGAGACCTTCTATACGGCTGAGCAGCTGGCTAAGCCGTATAAGTCCCCCTTCGGGACTAGCTTTGGCGATTACCGCCGCCAGCTCGAGCTGGACAAAGCCGGTTTCACTTTCCTTGATGAGCTGACCAAAGACCTAGGCATCAAATGGTTTGCCTCCGTACTTGACAAGCCGTCCTTCCAGTGGATGACAGGCGAGCTGGATATACCGCTGGTAAAGCTTCCCTCTACCATTTCCAGGAAGAAGGATTACCTGGAGTACGTGGCCAACAATTACACCGGCTCACTGGTGATCTCCACTGGAATGACGGACAAGGCTTACGAGGATTGGCTGCTTGAGACCTTCACCAAACAGGACACTCTGTACCTGTTGCACTGCAATTCGGCGTACCCCACACCGGATGAACACACCAACATAGGTGTAGTGCGTCATTACGCCGAACTAGCACAACAGCAGGCGTCCAAGCCGGGTCCACGTATTGTGCCAGGCTACTCAAGCCATGACTTTGGCTGGATGGCCTCAGCGCTAGCTGTAGCTGCGGGTGCCGGCATGGTGGAGAAGCACGTGAAGCTAGGTAACACCGAGTGGGCGCATTTTGATGCAGTTGCTGTGGATCTCACCACGGACGCGTTCAAAGAGTATGTCGATGCGGTCCGGAAGGCGCAGCTTCATGTGGGCTCCACCGAGAAAAAAATCACTGCCAGCGAGCACCACAAGTACTAAGGGCCGAGCACAAGTACTAAGGGAGAGGTACCACGCAGGTCACTTGGTGATGCAGGAATGGCCCCGAGCCCTGGTGCAGTGGAGCCAAGCCCACCCTCATCCTGAGGGGAACAATGCTTCAGAGTGTGCGTCAGCGTCGGCGGATAGGGGAATGGATCATATGGTCCAGGACAGCTAGCCCCACGCGACGGTACTCACCATAGGCGGGGTAAAGGAACTCCGCGAGGCTTGCATTGGGATCTATCGAAGAGACGATAGCTTCCTCCGTCTTCTCCAAGCTGGGGGTCAGAATGTCGACGGCTGTAGCTGAAAGCCCCGGAAAAGCCCACATCGCGTCGACGGCCAGCGACCGCAAATCAGGGGACACGCGGTTCAGGACATCAACTGTAAGGCCGCCTTCTCGACGGTCAGTATCGTAGGTGAGCAGTTGAACCCTACCGGCCTCAGGAACGGTATCGCGCTTGAGGCCTCTAGGGGCGAGGAACGCGTCATCTATGGTCGGCTGGGTGCCTCGTAGATATTCGCAGGCAGAACGCTTTTTAAGTTCCTCATCCACGAGGGTGCCAATGGTGGATTTTCCGTTTCCCACCACGTAGAGAGGCACACGGACAACACCTGCGACGACGTCCTCACCTACTACGTACAGGCGTAGGGCAAGCCCTGGTCGGTACTCTTCGAGTTCAATGAGCTGGTCGACTGAGCGGAGGCGCGCACATGCGGCGGATGTTTTTTCCCATGCCGCTTTGAAGTGCTCCGGGCTGGAGACGTTCATCGTGGTGCCTCCTCGTACGCGAGTCGCGGTGGGCCGTACGGTGACGGCACCGTGCATACGGTTCAGGTGGGCTTCAGCAGCGCCGTAGGAGCTGCTGTGAAAAGAGCGCCCGGATACTGTGGGCACCTCGGAGGCTTTGAGGTATTGACGTTGCACCTGCAGGGACTGCGCGGCATGCTGAGCCTGATGACTCACCAGCGTGGTGGCACCGCCGTAGACCCAGGTAACTCCTCCGATAAGACGTTCCTTGTGCATCAGCAGATGGCTGTTGCCCAGTCCCTTAGGTGTGGTACGCCGCCGCTTGCGCGCATCCTGGAGCAGGATCGCCTTGTTGTCGAGGGGGTTCTCCCAGACGTTGAACTTCTCGCGGCGACGCTCGACCGCTTCGGCTATGAATCGCTGGACGGGGGAGAGGGCTGCATGTTCGGGAACGCCCTCCACCCTGGCGTCGTCGTCGGACTGAGGTGGCATGGTCTTAAGAATAGCCGGACGTCGTGATCTGACGCGCCAGGGAAGGGGATACTGACCCCTGACCTGTGTACAATCACAACGTTCATCGGCAGGAATAGCTACCCACCGCGGTGGATCTACGAGTAGGAAAGCAATGACACGAGGAACATCATCTCGGCTGTGTAAAGCTCGTTCCGCGCCATGACGCTCCGCCTGCCGAAAGTTCTGCGCTCCCTGAGGCCAGCACCACAGCCATCCAACCCGACGATGGCGGTGTATGCGGCGTCTGGTCCGGGCGAAATCTTCCCGTCCGTAGTTGCGCTGCGCAGTGTGGTGCAGCGCAACCCGGACACGTTCTCACCGCTGATAGTGGCTGATCCGTCACAGCTGACCAGCACAGAACTTCAGGTGC
The DNA here is from genome assembly GCF_000455245.1 of Nesterenkonia massiliensis. Lineage (GTDB taxonomy): Bacteria > Actinomycetota > Actinomycetes > Actinomycetales > Micrococcaceae > Nesterenkonia > Nesterenkonia rhizosphaerae. Next base: position 503,972 of record NZ_HG005166.1, read on the forward strand.
TGAAGCAGAGCGCGGTGGAGCTGCTGGATCTGCGTCAGTTGCCTGGCCATGGAACTGTCGCCGACAAACAGCTTGCTTGGGCTGTCCCGCAGCATCTTGCGCAACGCGGATTCCATCACTCTCTGAAGCTGGACTTTCGCAGCCTGTGCATGGGGAGCCTGGACGCACTTTCTGGATTTGTCGACGACAGGATCGCTGTAGCTTTTACGAAGCACGCTGGCAAGCACGGGCTGGGTAATGCGGGCCGGGAGTTTCAATTGCGCACAGGCTGGCGATTGCCTGTGAAGCGACTGCCATACTTGGAAGTGGCGTTCTTCGACAACTATCAGGCGGTTCAGGCTGACTTCTTCGGACGCTTCACCACTGCCTTAAATGTGTTGGAGGATCTGCGTCCGAAGAACCCTCGGAATGAGGTGCTGGCCGTTGCCGCGGTAGGGATCTCGCTCGGGAGGGCGTCCGGGAAGCTGCCGCCGTCCATGCGCTTCAGCCCCCGTGGTGCACAGCGGGGATTGCAGCCGTCCACAGATGTCAAAGTACTGCATTTTGGTGACTCACCTAGGCCATGGGACGCCCTGGAGTTCAAGCATGTTGAGAGGGCCGTGAAGAAGGGGCACACGTTGTCTCTTCCAGCAAGGGATGCGTGGCTCGCCTTTGCGTCGGGGGTCCCTGGGTTCGAGGACTTTACTTCACAGCGCAGCGGCGGCCCTCTGGGGAGGATCAAGCTAGCGAACCAGATGGAGCGCGCCCGTCAGATCATTGATGAGACTCGGGAGCGCAAAGCTGCGGAGCGGGAGCGTCGCCGGTTGGATGTGCCGGTTCTTGTATGGCCGGGGGGCGCCGAGGCTGATGCTGGGGAAGCCGCCCACTACGTGACTCGGGCGGAGAAGGATCAGTACGACTTCCTGCACCTTCCTAAGCCTGCGGGGGAGAAGCTCTTCGTGTTCTTCTCAGGGCACGCGGACCGCAGTAAGGGACGTCCTCCCATCTTCCAGCGGTGGACGTGGGCCGACAAATTCCCGGGTCACTGTGTGTTCTTCTCGGATCCGGCGTTGTTGCGGGCGGATCGGATGTCGGTGGGCTATTACTCCGGCAGTCGCGAGAGGGACGTCCTCAACGTCATCGCCGAGCTCGTAGACGAACTCGCGCAGCTTCACGGTGTGGCGCGAGAGAACATCGTGACCTATGGATCAAGCGCGGGAGGATTCGCTTCACTGCGGATCGCCGAACATCTACCGGGCGCGTCTCACATAGCTATCAACCCTCAGACGGACTTATCGCTGCACTATCCTGAGAAGATCAACAGAGTGGCAAAACTGCTCTACGGTGCTGACTCGATGCAAGCTTTACCTGGGGACCTTCAAACACGATTTACAGTGCACCGGGAAGCGGTGCTGTCGCAGGGTGGACGATTCCTTGTGCTTCAGAACACCGCCGACGAATTCCACTTCGCGAACCACTACAGCACGCTGGTGGACTACGCGGCCGCTGCAGGAATGCGCGAGAAGATTTCCACCTACGAGTTCTACCACGGTGGTGGTCATCGCAGCGGTGAAAGCAATGATGCGCTTGCTCATGCCCTGGAGTTCGCGGAAAGGAGATAATCACAGCACGCCGGTGGAAGCTGTGGCATACCAGAACATCCTCCGACACCACTGGTAGCCTAATTCGTAGCCTTTTGATAGGTCTCATCATCCGGAGAGGTTTGTCTGCTCGCATGAAGCACAAGATCGTCAATTTTCGAGCCGACCGGATCAGCGGGTGGTTCTATGACCCAGAAGCCGGCGACGCTCGTGGCGTGCTGGACCTTCTTGTAGCGGATGAGCCAGTCGCCTCTCTGCCGTGCAAGGTGTTCCGGCGGGAGCTCTCACCCGACGAGTTCCCCACCCGCAACGTCGGGTTCCTGGGTTCCTTGCCCCCAGAGTTCTGGACTGGTGAGACCCACGCCGTGTCTCTGAGGGATCGCCGCACTGGGCGCATCCTGACCCAGGAGAAGATGCAGACGGATGATCTGCGGCTGCCGACGTCACCGGGCTTCAGCGGCGAATTCCAAGTGACGGATCAGGGACAGATCGCCGGTTGGGCTGCACGGGGACCAGCCCCGGTGAGCGTTCGCGTTTTTGTAGACGGGCACCAGGTGGACGACTCCGTGGCGAACCACAGCAAGGTGCTGTGGATGACCGATCAGCTGGATGTCACCGCACCTCCAGGCTTTGCGTATTCCTTCCAGGTGCCGGCAGAGTACTTCGATGATGCGTCCCACCGGATCCAGGTCATCGGCGACCCGGAGTCTGAGGAGATACTGCTGCTGGAGCGGACAGTTCGTCTGGAGGCCCGGTACGCCGCTCGCGCAGCAGAGGCGACGGAGAGGCTCCGCACGGGCAAGAGCGACTGGTCGGAGCCTTGGCGCAAGGCCGCCCAGATCCGCAGCAGCATTACGGTCACCCGGTTTGAGCTGACACCGAGCTATGCCGCGGTGACGGTTGTCGGAGACAGCAAGCACAGCCGCGCAGTGCTGCGCCTGGGAGAGAACGTAGTGCCCCTCACTCTGACTACGGGGCTTCACCCTGACGATGAGGGCCGGCAGGAACAGCATTCTCAGCGTTGCTATGCCGGAGAGATCCCTTCCTCCGTGCAGGTCCCTTCCGAGCTGGCGTTGTTCAGTCCGGGAGCTGAGCTCGGGAACACGTTCGATGTTCGTATGGGTGATGAATCGGGTCGTCGTCCCGCGGGTCTTTCCACCGTTGTAGTAAGCAGCAGTGAGAGCAAGCCGCTGGCGTCCACGGTTGAATGGGATGCTGGCTGCCTGGAAGGCTGGGTTCTTGACCTTGCTGACCTGCACGTGCCTGAGAGCGTGGTTCTGCGGGCGGTCACCCCTGAGGGACCTGTGGAGCTGGTGCACGCTGAAGCATCGTCTCCTGTGCGGGAGCTGCGGGAAAAGTTCGGTGTTCGGGGCACCGGCGGTTACAGTCTGCCCCTTCCTGCTGACGCTTTGACGGAAGAGCCTGTTCATCTTCAAGCAGCAGTGACCCTGGGGACTGAGGAACGCGTGCTGTGGGAGGACCACCAGTTCCGGGCCAGCGATAATTTTCTCCTGGATCAGGCGCTGAGCACGGGCAGCACCGAGAAGCTCGTGGAACTGTTGCGTCGCCTGCGGGCAGCGGGCCGAGGCAAAGTGGTGAAACGCTTCTTGACCCGGCACAAGGATGCTGCCGTCAAGCTGAAGCTGAAGGACTTCGAGGCTGCGCTCACTTCTCAGAATGAGGCTGGACAGGCGCGCTTGGCGCACACCACCGGGGCTGTCTGGTACTGGGTCAATGAGCTCCGGGCGAATGCTGGACGTATTCAGTGGTTCACTCAGAACGCAGTGCGCAACCGTATGAGTGACGCGCGGGACGTTCTCGCGTATGCGGCGACCAAGGGGCGTTTTGATTTTGCCCAGCTGCACGGACTTCTGGAGTCTTCTCGTGCGGATCTCTTCCGGGTAAGCGCTCGCCGGACGTTCGCTGCTGACAATTGGACCACAGCGACGTTGTGCTTGGCTCGGTTCCTGTTCTCGGCGCCGAGGGATGAGATCGACTTTTTGGATGCCCTGACGCTGTACCGGATGGTGGAGGACTCTGACGGTCTGGAGACAGTTCGCGGTACGGACAGAGCCTACTATGGCGAGCTCCTGAGCTGGCGGGGTGACTTCGATGCTTCCTGGCGGGTGCTTACTGCTGGGGACACGGACCCGGACCATGACTACTCGCAGAAGCTTTTGGCGTTGAACGCCATCAATCCTCACGTCGCCGCAGGTGCTGGAAGCACTGAGGCCTGGTTGAGCGGCTTCAATGCGCTGCTGGATGCCTCTGGTGTTGCACCTATTCAGCTGGGGGAGGAGGAGCTGTCCTTCTACAACCTCACTGCTGATCTCAGTGGGGAGAAGGTGCCGGTGGTGGAGTCTGGTCCGCTGGTGAGCGTGATCGTTCCCATCTATGAGCCGAGTGCCGCCACCAACATCGCTGTGAAGTCTCTGCTGGGTCAGACGTGGCGGAACCTGGAGATCATCATTGTTGATGACTGTTCGCCGGCCACTGACGAAGAGGGGCGCCCAACTTCGTACCGTGAACAGCTGGAATCGTTCGCGGCCGCTGATGAGCGGATCCGGCTGGTCTTCGCCGAGACGAACCGGGGATCCTATTCGGTGCGCAATGACGCTCTGGATATGGCGACCGGTGAGTTTGTGACGGTGGCGGACAAGGACGATTGGCACCATCCTCAGCAGATTGAGCTGCAGGTGCGGCACCTTCAGCAGAATCCTGATGCCGTGGCCAATATGACCAACTGGGCGCGCGTGGATGAGCATCTGAAGCTGATGTTGCGTTCGGCAACTGGCCGTGTGGTGTATCCGTCGATGCCGTCGCTGATGTTCCGCCGCGAGAAGGTCTTGAAGGATCTGGGCTATTGGGACACTGTCCGTAAGTCTGGAGATTCTGAGTTCAAGTCCCGCATGGAGAACTTCTACGGGGTACCCATCGAACTCGTGGGAGATGCTCCGTTGGCGTTTGCGCTGATGGAGGGGGAGAACCTGACTCGCAACGATATGGGCGTGGGGTACTTGGCCCCTGAGCGTCGTGCATACCTGCGAGGCTATAAGCGCTGGCATCGGGAGATCCGCGAGGAGGGCGTGTCACCGTACATGCCTAAGGGGCCTGAGCAGAGGCGTTTTGTTGCTCCTCCGGCGTACTTACCGAACAGGCCCACGGAGCCGTTGTCGTATGACGTGGTGTTCGCCTCCGAGTTTGGTTTCGTGGCTGGCAACTCGACGTCACTCTTCACGGAGATCTCGGTCTGTCTTGATGCCGGCCTGAGGGTGGCGGTGATCCCGTTCCAGAACGGGCTGATCCCTTCGGCTGCGAAGCGGCAGTTCAACCGGAGGATCGACGAGTTGGTTCTCTCTGGCCAGATTGACCGTATCTCGTTGGATACGGAAGCTGAGGCTGATCTTTTGATTGTCCGGTGGCCTACGGCGTTGCAGGCGGTGCGGGATGAACCGGCGTTGCTGCGTGCCAAACGGGCGGTGGTTGTGGCGAATCATCCCCCGTTTGAGCCGGGCGGGCGCCGTAGCTATGACATTGGAGTGGTGACGCGCAATGTGGAGAAGCTGTTCGGTGTGCGGCCTACGTGGGCACCGCAGAGTGAGCAGATTGGTGCGATGCTTGAACCGCTGATGCCAGCTTCGGATCTTGAGAGCTTCTCCTGGAAGGGCATCATCGAGATCAAGGATTCCGCCTCTCGAAACAGGTATCACGAAGGTACGCCGGTGATTGGCCGCCACGGGCGTGATGACCCTGCGAAGTGGCCGTCAGACCGTTCGGTGTTCCGCAGCGTGTACCCTGTGGATGGTACCGGCAAGGTTTGTATCCTCGGCGGTGCTAATGTGCCAGTGAAACGCGGTTTCTTACCCCGGAACGCGCCGGGATGGGAGATCTACGCGTTTAACGAGATTACTGTCGAGGAGTACCTCACTGAGAAGTTGGACTTCTTCGTGTACTTCCACAGCGACGACTGGGTTGAAGCCTTCGGAATGGCAATACTCGAAGCCATGAGTTACGGAGTCGTGTGCGTGCTTCCGAATCATTTCGAACCTGTGTTTAAAGATGCTGCTGTCTATGCCGAACCTGCTCATCTAGAGCGGGTTATTTCGGATTTCTGGAACGAAAGTGCATACAAAGCGCAACAAGTAAGAGCGGTTCAATTCATTGAAAGCGAATGCACACCTAGCGCGTACCTTAGTCGACTCCGTAAGTTCGCTGTCAAGAGTCAGTCATGAGAGCCGCAGCGATAGGGATCTGGCCTGGGCGCCACAGGAGCTCACTTCAGATTCGTGGAACTAACAGAAGTGATTCGAAAAGACTGCACGTAGTGGAAAAGGATGCACATTGATGCTTATAAGTAGGTCGGAGGCGACTGCCTCCGAGTTCCAGGATGGTCTCACGTTCAGTTATGATCTTGATTCTCAAGTCGATCTCGTGAGTATCGGCCTACTGAATCTTCCCTCCGTGCCGGAAGGGCGACTTTGGATAAAGGTTCTCGTTCGAGGTATCGATGGGATAATCGCGACTAAAGTTTCCAAATGGCGCACTTCCCAGCTATTGGGTATGCCTAGTAGGCCTGTGCACTTGAACCAGAAGCAAGATGCATTAGAGCTTCCCCACGTGAGCTTGCCGGACAACCACGATGGCAAGATCTGGGTCAATGTTGCGGCTAAACGCGCCATACTGAACTGCGTTGTCGGTAACGGCAGCCGACTGTACATCACCGCACGGGACGGACGTACGGGGATGAAGGAAGTCAACATCAGGAGTATCGCATGAGTGTCGATCTGTCGGTCTTGATCGTAGTGCGCAACTGGTCAATAGTGCGCCTGGAACTGTCGCTTTCCAGCCTTCAGAATGCAAGAACCGGTATGAGTGCGGAAGTTATTCTTTTGGACTACGGGTCCGACGATCCCGGAGATTACAGGAGATTGGCAGAAGAGTTCGACGCAAAGTATGTCCGCGCGGAGGCGGACGTTTGGTCGCGCTCACGCGCCGTAAATGTAGCGGCCGCAGCCGCAAAGGGGCAATGGCTGTTGTTTGCTGACGCTGACATGCTGTGGTCGCCGCAATCGTTGGTTCGTTCTCTCGAACTGGTTAAGCAGGACGCTAACCAGTTCCTGGTCTATCAAGCTCGCGACCTCCCGCCGACGCACCACGGCGAAGTTCTGCTCGCTAATGGGTATGAATGGGATGAGCTCGAACGGAAAGCGTCATGGCGCCCTCGATGGGGTATGGGCATGCAAGTTGTAAGTGCTTCCAAGTTCCAACAGGTACAAGGCCTGGACGAACGAATGACGATTTGGGGTGCCGAGGACGCGGATATTGCTCGCCGTTTCAGGGCTATTGGTTTGAGGCAGCACTGGGTTGACGACCCGTTAATACGTGTTTATCACGTCTGGCACGAGGATTCTAAACAGGCTGCGAGCGTCAGCTTAGAAGGTGCTGAGGCACTGAGACGTAACAAGCAAATATACTACAACGACGCTACATCAATTCGAAATCTACCGTCCTGGCAGAATTGTTCTTCTTTGGGTAACCCCTTGGTTTCGGTCGTCATCGTTACCCGTGATCGCCAGGAGTATCTGCGTGAAGCGATTGACTCAGTGCTCGGTCAGTCGTTTACCAATTTCGAAGTATTGATTGTAGACGACGGCCAGGCAGACGGTGTGAAGTCGTTACTTGAGGACTTCCGTGACGAGAGGCTGAGGTACTTCAAGGCTCCACGCCCTGGAGTTGCTGCGGGTCGAAACTTCGGTGCCCAAGTTAGTCGCGGGCACTACACCGCAATTCACGATGACGACGACATAATGTTGCCGTGGTCATTGGAGGCGCGCCTGGGAGCCATTCTAGAGGGTGACGCGGGAAGTTATGGCGGGTTCTGGAACTTCGATGACGACACTGGAGCTTTAAAGCTAGTACCGGGCAAGGACTGGTCGGTTCAGTCTGTCTACTCAGGAAAAGTCGCAGGCCACCCCACCATGCTTGTCGAGACAGAGATCATTCGTCGCGTTGGTTACGACGAGTCCATACAGGCCGGTAGCGACTACAAGTTTCGGGTGCAAACTGCATTGGCGGGGTACAGGTTCCGTCATTGTGGCGATGTAGTCACGTTGAGGCGCATGCACTCATACAACATGTCAGTGGTCGACCTAGGAACACAGCGCAGCACTTCGGATCTGGTGAACGCTGTCCTGCGCTTCAACATGAGTCCGAACGAACGACTTGCACTCCGAGGCAAGACCAGAGACAAAGACGTGCCGGTCTACTCGATAGACAAGGATAAGGCCCGAGCACAAAGGGTGCGTCCTTATATGCCAAGTCATCTCGTAGAACGCATTGCCGTCGTTCGCCACGCTTCAGGCTCCACCAACGATTGCTCTGCCGCAGGAGAATTGGTCGACGTAGCGGTAGTGACGTCCAATGAAACTGTTCGATACTCCGTCATATGCAATTGGGATCACCGCGAACTAGGGTCTCTTCGCGCAAAGCTCCTGCACGATGAGAGCGTGACATTGATGGGCTTCCCCCGGCCGTCCGCAGACAAAAAGTCAACCGCGATGTCGTCCATCCTGATGGCAGTGATCTCTGCCTTCGAGTTTGATGCCGTTGATAGCACACCGGATATGTATACCGTAGAAGGGGAACCAGAAGCAGGGTTGTTGGTAAGTACCGTAGCTAGCGCAAAGGCGCGGTTAGGTCTGCCGCCTCGCGAGGATTCACCGAACTATGTGTTGAGTCCGTCTCGGAACAAGAGCTCATTAGCGAGCGTGCTGACAGGAAGCGCAGTTTAGTAATGGAATTCACTTTAGAGAAACGCGACAATGACGGGCTGGGAGGACTTATAGCTCGTCCGGGTGCGTACGACGGTGAGCCCGTCATTCGGACGTTGATTGTAGGTACCTACCCGGACAGGGTGGAGTCCAATCTCGTGGCTGTTGCAGCAGCATTGGCGTTCGAGGCGTACATCGAAGACGAAATCAGGCTCGATTTACCGGTCACACCCCAGGTTGCGTTGGCCATCGGAGAGTTCTTCATGCCCCGCGTAGTTAGGGTGCCTAATGTGGATTATCACCCTCGACGTCTCACAGAGGGTCCAGGTCGTATGACCGTCTCTTGGTCACCGGAACAGAGTTTCGGACATCAGCATGATGCGCCTAAGCTGGGAACATTCAACATATTACTTACTGATACCTTTGAGTCCCCGCGCGGTTTCGCGTACAAGGATACAGTTGTTCTTCCCTCGAACGGTAGGGTGTTGAGTCCGCGGCCTCCAGGAGACTCGCGGTGTCTACTTCCCGAAGTGGCTGCAGCGCTGCTAATAGCGGGAGAACTAGGAGTAAAAGATATTCATCTGACCGACATTTCCCACGCTTCAGACGACATACACTTGACTAAGGTTCGTCGCATGTTGCGCGCAGTCAACAGAGAGCTCACATGGAGTTAGGTAAGGAGATAGCGTGCGAGTTCTAGTCACGGGAGCCTCGGGGTTCATTGGTACACATCTGATGCGGGCATTAGCCGAATCGGGTCGTGTGCAGGAAATTATTGCGTTGGACTTAGTGCAGTTCCCCGCCGACGCAATTGCGGGGGTGCCGATATTAGTCAAGACAGGAGATATCCGAGACATCGCCCTCGTAGAGAGCGCTGTTCGCGACGTAGACTCCGTCATCCACCTTGCCGCTGTGGCCTCTGTTCCGGCATCCATAGAAAAGCCGGTGGAAACCCACGAGGTAAACGCTACAGGGACTATCAACATCCTAGAAGCAGCCCGCAAGTTTGGGGTAGGACATGTCACTGTCGCCTCGTCATCGGCTGTCTACGGTGAGCACCCAGCTATCAGCAAGGTTGAAAGCCTCCCTACTCACTTTCTGAGTCCTTACGCGGCTTCCAAGGGCGCGACCGAGAGCTACACGCTGGCCTACCAGGCCGCATATGGGTTGAAAGCGAGCGTATTCAGGTTTTTTAATGTCTTTGGGCCTGGTCAGACAGCATCGCATGCTTATGCCGCTGTCATCCCGCGGTTTCTCGATGCTATTGCTTCTCAGCGTGCCCTAGAGGTTTATGGGGATGGAGAGCAGTCCAGGGATTTCGTATCAGTGCATACTGTCGTTGATGTGCTCGTCAAAACAAGTACGCGGCAAAGCGGGGCGCCTGTCCCAATCAATATCGCTTCTGGGCGGTCAATCTCGGTCAACGACCTGATCTGCGAGCTAGAGGGGATACACGGTTCCAAGCTAACTGTTAATTACAAGGCGCCCCGGACCGGTGATATACGACATTCGGGCGCCGACATCGGGCGTCTCAAGAGCTTCTTGGATGACTACACTGTTCAAGACTTCAGTCGTTCACTTAGGGAAGTTTACGACTGGTATCTAGGTCGGACTGGTGCGTTGTAAGAGCCCAGAGGATCGGTTGCACGATTCAGCTCGTTGAGGTGTGCTGCATTCGT
>NZ_HG005166.1:514253-515382 GCF_000455245.1 Nesterenkonia massiliensis
GGATATCGGGCTCTTCGGAGTTCAGGTGGGGAGGTGGCCGTCGAGGCCTCCGCCGATGAGGAGCATTCTGAGTCGGTAGTTGTCTCGGTTGCGGAAGCCTCGGGCGATGCGGCGGGCGAGTTCGATGAGCCCATTGATCGCTTCAGTACCACCGTTATTGGCACGGGCTGTGGTGAAGTAGGCCAGGAAGGCTTGGCGCCACCGGCGTAGGGTCCTTCCGAGTCTGGCGATCTCCGGGACTGGGCAGTGGTGGAAGGAGTCGAGGACCTTCAGCGCGATCCGCCGGCCGGCCTTTAGGTCGTGGTGCTGGTAAGCGGCCCGCAGCTCTTGGGCGCATTGGTAGGCCAGGAAAACCTCTTCGTGTCGTGGGTCTGCGGTGATGACTCGCTCTAAGCGTCGAGACTGGTTGGGAGTGAGGTTCTCTGCCCCTGATTGCAGAACCCGGCGGATCCCATAGAGCGGGTCGCCTTTGCGGCCACGGTGGCCCAGGGTCTCTTGCTGGACTCGGCGACGGACCTCATCAACCGCGGCAGTACCGAGCTTCACGACATGGAAGGCATCCAGGACTGCGGTGGCGTCTTCTAACTGTTCATCGATGGCGTTCTTATACCCAGCGAAGGGATCCAGTGGAGCGATTTCGATCCCGCACCGGAACTGCTCGCTACGGGCAGCTAGCCACCCGGCGTAGGCTTTGCCGGTGCGGCCTGGCACCAGGTCCAGCAGCCTGGCCTGCACCGCGCCGGAGGCGTTTCTGGTCAGGTCGACCATCCCGGTCAGCGCCTTCAGGCCCCGCCGGGCGGGGTTGACGTGGTGCCAAATATGTTCATCGACCCCGAGGGTCTTCACCCCGGTGAAGCGTCGCTCATCGGCGGCGGCTTGTTCCAGCAGTGGCCGGATGGCCGCCCACGCGGTGTGCCAGTCAACGCCGAGTTGCCGGGCTAGGCCCTGGATGGAGAGGTTCTCTCGGCGCATCTGCCGAATGCCCCAGGCGATGCAGCGCCGGGTCAACAGCGCCCTGGGCGCGGCCACCGCGGGGTTCTGCTCAGTGAACACACCCCTGGGGCAGTCAACGTCTTGGCAGCGCCATCGGCGCTTACGCCAGACCAGCCGGGCCGGGACTGCGTATACC
>NZ_HG005167.1:0-48468 GCF_000455245.1 Nesterenkonia massiliensis
ATTTCCAAGTGACCTTGATCGCGCGCGTACGGGAACAAGACCGGATTCTTCGGATGATTCGACATGGCTCAAGCATACTGAGATCACAGCCACGCCACACGATGCACGACAGCATTGCCGCGCCAATTCCGCCGTCTCCGACCGCGAACATCACACATAGAGGAACTGCCGCTGCAGCATATGAAGTCCTACTCGGCTCGCCCAGAACGCCTCTAATAGGTGACGTCTTACACCTGCCCGAGAGTTTGGTTATCCTCGATGGGCCCGAAAAGCCTACCGACTCTGTGAACTTGGTGGATTACCGCTAGACGGGCGACGTGGGATTCTCTCACCAAGCGGAGTCGTAGCATGCCGTAAGCATTTTCCCTAACTGCTCGGGACAGCGCCTCCAGGGCTACCTCGGTGACGTCCCGCCAGACCCAGGGCGCTTCACCGTGCGAGTCCGAGCTGTGAGCGGCTCGAAGCTTCGCATCGGATACGCCCGTCAAAGGCACGGTCACGGCAAGCTATGCCAGTACATGGCGGTCAAGGGAGTCGACCAGCGTGTTACCCGCGCAGGAAGTCCGAGGTGCCAGCGATCGGTCAACGTGGGGAGGACGCGGGCGGCGATGCTCATTGACGGCGGTCCCTGTGGTTAGGACTTCACGAGGCGGGCGATGGCGGCTGAGGCTTCGCGGAGCTTCTGCTCCGCGTCGTCTGCCTGAGCTTGGATGGCGTCGGTGACGCAGTGTTTGAGGTGGTCATCGAGCAGACCCAGAGCGACCGTATTTAACGCGGAGGTAATGGCGCTGATCTGGGTGAGGATGTCGATGCAGTACTTGTCCTCGTCGATCATGCGGTGGATGCCACGGGCCTGGCCTTCGATGCGTTTCATCCGGGCGAGGTACTGGTTCTTGTCGCTGATGTAGCCGTGGCCGGTCGTTGCCACGGGTGCCGTATTCGTCATAGTTCTTCCTTTTGGGTCAGGAGCGGTCGAGGATGCGGTTGGTGCTCGCTTCGGGCGTGAGGTCGAGGCGACGCAGCAGCTGGGCGTTGAGGGCGACGACGACGGTGGAGGCGGACATGAGGATTGCGCCGATGCTCATGGGAAGCACGAACCCGATGGGCGCGAGCACACCCGCTGCGAGGGGCACGGACACGAGGTTGTAACCGCCGGCCCACCACAGGTTCTGCTTCATCTTGCGGTACGAGGCGCGTGACAGCTCGTAGATCGAGAGTACCGAGCGCGGGTCGGAGGAGGCGAGGATGACGCCGGCGGAACCGATGGCGACGTCGGTGCCTGCTCCGATGGCGATGCCGACGTCGGCCTGGGCGAGGGCGGGGGCGTCATTCACGCCGTCGCCGACCATCGCGACCTTGCGGCCCTCGTCTTGGAGTTCTGCGACCTTGGCGGCCTTGTCCTCGGGGCGCACGCCGGCGAAGACCCGGTCGATGCCCAAGTCCTTGGCGACTGTGTCTGCGACGGCTTGGGCGTCGCCGGTGATCATCACCACCTGCGCGCCCTGTGCGTGGAGGGCGTCGACGGCGTCGCGGGACTCGGGCCGGATCTCATCGGCCAGCCGCAGTGCCCCGATGACCTCGCCGTCGGCGAGCACATGGAGGATGATCGCGCCCTCCTCCCGTCAGTGGTTCGCCACCGGCAGCTCTCGGGCGGAATGCTGTTCGAGCAGGTAGGGGCCGCCGACCTCGATCACGGTGCCGTCGACGGTCGCCTTGACCCCGACCGCGGGCGAGGATGAGAACTCACTGGCCCTCGGCACGTCCAGATCGCGCGCCCGCGCGGCTCCAGTGATCGCGTGGGCGAGCGGGTGTTCACTGTCGGATTCGGCGGCTGCGGCCAGGGCGAGAACTTCGTCCTCGCTCCGGTCGGCGACTGGGTCAATACCGGTAACGGTGGGCTCACCCTTGGTCAGCGTGCCGGTCTTGTCGAAGAGCACCGCATCCACCGTGCGCATCGACTCCAGCGCGAGGCGATCCTTGACGAGCACCCCGCCATGGGCCGCCCGCTCGGTCGCGATGGAGACGACCAACGGGATCGCCAGGCCCAGGGCGTGCGGGCAGGCGATCACCAGCACCGTGATGGTGCGCACGACCGCGGCATCGGGCATCCCGACGAGTGTCCATACGATCGCGGTGATCACTGCGGCCCCGAGGGCGAACCAGAACAACCAGGCCGCAGCTGTGTCGGCGATCCGCTGCGCGCGAGACGACGACGCCTGAGCATCGGCAACGAGCTTCTGAATCCCGGCCAGGGCGGTGTCGTCGCCGGTGGCGGTGACCTCCACGCGCAGCCCGGAGTCGGTGGCGACGGTTCCTGCGACGATGTGGTCGCCGCTCTCGCGGCGCACGGTCTTGGACTCGCCGGTGACCATCGACTCATCCATCGAGGCCGAGCCGTCGACGATCCGACCGTCGGCGGGTACCGACGAGCCTGGCCGGACGATCACGACATCGCCGACCCGAAGGTCTGCCGGAGCGACCTTGATGATGTCGTCGCCGTCTACCTTCTCCGCCTCGTCCGGCAGCAGAGCTGCCAGCGAGTCGAGCGCGGAGGTGGTCTGGGCCAGCGACCGCATCTCGATCCAGTGCCCGAGGAGCATGATCACCACCAGTAGGGCGAGCTCCCACCAGAAGTTCAGCTCGTGATCGAGCAGGTGCAGGGTCGCACCCCAGGACGCGATGAACGCCACGGTGATCGCCAGCCCGATCAGCAGCATCATGCCGGGTTTACGGGAGCGGACCTCGCTGATCGCGCCGGTCAGGAACGGCCATCCGCCCCAGAAGTAGATGACCGTGCCGAGGATCGGGGAGACCCACCGCACCCACTCGGCGTCGGGCAGGTGGTAGCCGATCAGGTGGGCGAACATCTCGTTGAAGCCGACCACCGGGACGGCGAGGACGAGCATGATCCAGAACAGCCTGCGGAACTGCCCGACATGATCGCCATGCCCGCCATGACCCCCGTGCCCGCCATGACCCCCGTGCCCTTCGTGAGCGGAATCACCCGCGTGCACGTTGTGTCCACTGTGATCCTGATGATCGGCGTGACCGTCGTGCCCAGCATCGTGGCTGTGAGCAGAGTGGTCCTCGTGCTGGTGGTCGTGATGCGCGCGACCATGCTCGGGCGCGGAGTCGTGCTCTCGGGTCGCGTTGCCGCCACCATGATCGTGATGATGTTCGCTGTGCTTGTCGTTCATACCGGTCTCACTGCTCCTGGTCCGCGTCCGTCCTGTGGCGGGTTAGCTGGTGGGTTCGATTTCGCTTTCGACGACCCACTTGTGGTTGGTCATGGTCATGCCGTCGGCTTCGTAGTCGACGACGTAGACGGTCTCGTCGGTGGAAGACGCGATCGTCGCGGTGACACCGCTCATGCCTTCCATATGATCGGCGAGCAATACCACCTCGGTTCCATCGGCAAGGCGCTGGTCACCGGCGTCCTCGATCTCTTCCTGCACGACCCACTTGTGATCCAGAACCGGGGAACCTTCTTCCGGGGTGTAGTCAACGGAGTAGGTGTAGGTGTCGTAGGCGCCAACGATCGTCGCTGTCGCGCCGTCCATGCCGGGCATGTGATTCGCGGTGAGTGTCACCTCGCTGCCCACCGGATAGGTCGGGTCGGTGGCGTCGACCATGCCGTCAGGCACCGGGCCGCCATCTGCCGGGTGATCCATACCGTCGTGGTCGCCACCGTGACCGCCGTGCTCGGCAGAGGGTGACGCCTCGGGCGTCTCTTGGTCGTTCGCACACCCAGCCAGTGCCAGGATGCCGCCGAGTGCAGCGACGGCGATGCTAAGTCGTAGATGCTTGTTCATGTGTGTCAATCCTTTCCTCGTTTCCCGTCGGAGCCGGGTCTCGTGCTAGCTCCGCTGCGGCGGATACTGCGCCCACCGTGCAGGGGAGTGGGCGGACGCGGCCTCCGATTCACTTGCTGTCAGACGACGTTGACGTACTGCTGGGGGTTGGCGTCGAACAGGGGTCCGCAGGCAGCGCAGCAGAACCAGTACCGCTCACCCTCGTAGTCGCGGTAGAGGCCAGCGGCCTCGGCCTGCGACTTGATGACCGGCGTACCGGCCATCACGAGGCATTCGGTGACATCGTCACTGTTCGCCGTCGCGAGATCGTCGGCCTTCGGGGTATGGCCGCTGCAGCCGCCGGAGGCAGCACTGTGGCCGTGGTTGTGGTGATCGTGTGCAGACATCGTGGATGGTGTCCTTTCTGATGTGATGACGGTTCAGTTGTCTTAGCCCTGTGCCGGCTGGCGTGCAGGGGCGTTCCCCGCGGGGGCGGCCTGGTCGTCGTCGGCCTTGGCCTTGAATGTGCGCAGCCGCAGACTGTTACTCACGACGAACACGGACGAGAGCGCCATCGCGGCTCCGGCGAGCATGGGGTTGAGTAGCCCGAAGGCAGCCAGCGGGATTGCGGCGGTGTTATAGGCGAAGGCCCAGAACAGATTCGTCTTGATCGTGCCCAGCGTCTTCCGTGACAGGCGGATCGCGTCGGCGGCAGCGCGCAAGTCGCCGCGCACCAGGGTGATGTCGGCGGCCTCTATCGCGACATCGGTGCCGGTGCCCATTGCCAGGCCCAGGTCGGCTTGGGCGAGTGCGGGAGCGTCGTTGACGCCGTCGCCGACCATCGCCACGGTCTTGCCCTCACCTTGCAGGCGGGTGACGACGGCGACCTTGTCCTTCGGCAGCACCTCCGCATAGACCCGTTCGATGCCGACCTCGGCGGCGACCTGCTCGGCGACCGACTGATTGTCGCCGGTGAGCAGCACCGGAGTCAGGCCGAGTTCCTTGAACTGGCGGATCGCTTCAGCGCTGGTGGGCTTGATCTGGTCGGAGACCACGAGCACACCGCGCGCCTGGCCGTCCCAGCCGACAGCGATCGCGGTCTTGCCCTGCGACTCGGCCTCCCGCTTCGCAGCAAGGAGCTCATCGTCGAGATGGATCGACCAGTCGGCGAGCAGCGACTCGCGTCCGGCGAGCACGGCGTGGCCGTCGACGATGCCCTGCACGCCTTTGCCCTCGATGTTCTCGAAAGACTCCGGCGTCGGCAGCTCACCCACCTCGGAGGTGGCACCTGCGGCGATGGCTTGAGCGATCGGGTGCTCGGAGTAGTCCTCCAGGCCGCCCGCGATCCGCAGCAGCTCCTCGCGGGTGGTGCCGTCGGCGGTGAAGACGTCGGTGAGCGTCATCTTTCCGGTGGTGACGGTGCCGGTCTTGTCCAACACGATCGTGTCCACGCGCTTCGTGGATTCCAGTACCTCCGGTCCTTTGATGAGCACGCCCATTTGCGCGCCCCGCCCGGTGCCGACCAGCAGCGCCGTGGGCGTCGCGAGGCCCAGCGCGCAGGGGCAGGCGATGATCAGTACGGCGACGGCGGCGGTGAACCCAGCCGAGAGCGGGAATCCGGCCCCGATCCACGCGCCGAGTGCGGCCACCGCGACAGCGATCGCGATCGGCACGAACACCCCGGAGACGCGATCTGCCAGACGCTGGATCTCGGCCTTGCCCGATTGGGCATCCTCGACGAGCTTGGCCATCTGGGCCAGCTGGGTATCGGCGCCGACCCGGGTGGCCTTAACCACGAGGCGTCCTCCGGCGTTCACTGTGGCGCCGGTGACGTTGTCGCCCTCGCCGACCTCGACGGGGATGGACTCGCCGGTCAGCATGGACGCATCGATCGCAGAGCTACCGGAGGTGATGATCCCGTCGGTGGCGATCTTCTCGCCGGGCCGGACGACGAACTCGTCACCGACGCTCAACTCCTCGATCGAGATCCGCTCTTCTCTGCCGCTCCGCAGGACCGAGACCTCTTTCGCGCCGAGTTCGAGCAGGGCGCGGAGGGCGGCTCCAGCGCGGCGTTTGGAGCGCTTCTCGAAGTACCGGCCGAGCAGGATGAAGGTGATCACCCCGGCGGCGACCTCTAGGTAGATGTGCCCGAGGCCGTCGGAGCGGGAGATGGTGAACTCGAAGGGGTGGACGACGCCACGATCTCCCGCGGTGCCGAAGAACAGGGCGATGACTGACCAGATCATGGCGGCGGTCGTGCCGACGGAGATGAGCGTGTCCATCGTCGCCGCGCCGTGCTTGAGGTTCATCCAGGCAGCCTTGTGGAACGGCCACCCCGCCCAGACGACCACGGGAGCGGCCAAGGTGAGGGAGGCGAAGCCCCAGTAGTCGAACTGCAAGGCCGGGATCATCGCCATCGCGATGACAGGCACCGTCAGAATCGCCGACCCGATGAGCCGCTGGCGCAGCACCCGCAGCTCAGCATCCTCACGTGAGGTGCCGTCATCATCATTGCCCGGCGCGGGTGCGCCCGTGACGGCGGGGAGCTCGGCGGTGTAGCCCGTCTTCTCCACCTCCGCGATCAGCAGCTGCGGGTCATAGCCCGCCGGGGCGGTGACGCTGGCCTTCTCGGTCGCGTAGTTCACAGAGGCGGTGATGCCGTCGAGCTTGTTGAGCTTCTTCTCGATTCGGTTCGCGCAGGAGGCGCAGGTCATGCCACTGATCTGCAACTCGATCCCGGCAAGATTCACCCCGGAGCCGGTCGTCTGGGTACTGGTGTCCTCAGTGGTCATGGCCCTCTCCTTCCTCGTGCTCGCCGGTTCCGTCTCCGGGGCTTGGCTGGCTCTCACTGCTACCGGTGGTATCGATCACCAGTGGCGCGGTATGCACCTGCCCATCGACCTGGAAGTCCAGGTAGAGCAGGTATCGGCCCGGCGTGGGCGCTGTGGCCTCGAAGACGATCTCCGGGCCGGACGTTTCACCGGCGGCAGGTGCGTCAGCGTGGGGGTGGACGTGCAGGTAGGCCAGGTCTCCGTCGCGCAGGGCGACCAAGTGGCCGAACGCGCCCAGATAGGGTTCGAGCGTCGTGACCGATTCACCGTCACGGGTGACGGTCATGGTCAGCTCGGATGCCGAACCGGCGACGAGGTCACCGGACACGGCCACATCGAATCCCTCGACCGTGGTCGCCAGGGTGGGCTGCACCGGAACCGGCTCGTAAGAACCCGCGACCTGCACCATCGTGGACAAGGTCAGCCCCTCACCGGTCTCCGCCGGGACGAAGTCCGCGAAGATTCGGTAGGTGCCAGCCGACTCCCACTGCCAGGGGATCGACCAGATGCCGGTCTCATCCCGTTCGGGGTGGACGTGGGCGAAGTGCTGCCCGTCGGCGCGGACGGCAACCAGGTGCATTTCTTCCTCATGGTCGAGTTCAAAGTCGGTCACCGGGTTCCCGTCGGGCCCTGTGATCGCGAACGTCAGTTCGCCCTCGTCGCTAGGTCGGGTCGGTGCGCTCACACTGGTGAGCTGGTAGCCGTCCTGGGCCAGGCCGAGGCCCAGTGAGGCCGTGCCGGCCTCGTGGCCCTCATGCCCGCCGCTGTTCATCTCTTCTTCTCTGTGGTGGGTGTTGTCTGCGGTGTCTTCTGCCCAGGACTGCACGGTATCCTCTGGAATGATCGCGTTCGCCGTGAATGCGCTCACGCCGAACACGGCCACGAGGGCAAGCCCGTACAGGCCAAGCCGTGCAGCGGCTTTCATCTCAGCTCCTGACGGCGGTGTAGCCGGCCTCGTCGACAGCAGCGATCACCGCGGCGTCATCGACGGGCTGCTCGGCGGTGACCGCGAGACGCCCGGTCTGTGCGCTCACCTCGATACCAGTCACGCCGCTGATCTCGGAGACCTCGCTGCGGATCGCGATCTCGCAGTGCCCGCAGCTCATGCCGGTCACCTGGTACTCGGTTGTCGTTGCCATATCTATAACTCCCTCACTCGTGTCTGATTTATTCCAGACTATACCCAGGGGGGGTATGGTTCAACTGGCGGTTGCTTCGACCTCTTCCTGCGCCTGCCCGGTCGGGCGGACGTGGCGCAGCGGGTGGCGGCGATGATCGCCACCAGGCCTGCGACGACGGCGGAGACGATCGCGGCGGTGTTCATCCCGCCGGTGAAGGCTTTCTGTACTGCCGAGACGAGCTGTTCGCCGTGTGTGCCGGGAAGCTCCGTGGCGGTAGCCATCGCGCCGTTGACGCTGTCGGAGGCGTCCGCCGTCGCATCCGGTGACAGGCCGTCGGGCAGGAGCCCGCCGATTCGACTGCGGTAGGCGGCGATCCCGACGCTGCCGGGCAGGAAGCGCCGTGCGAACACTGGCGAGAGCGTGGAGACCACGATCAACACGGCCGCCGCGGGCAAGGCTGTCGCGGGAGTTGTTCTACGTCGCGATGACCCGGGGCAAGCCCCGCAACCACGCCTACGTGATCGTGCCCGACCCGCACGAGGTCGACAGCATCTCGACCAGCCCGAGCCGCTGACCCTGACAGACCGACTCACCAAGGTGCTCGCGTGCAGCGACGCCGACCTGTCCGCCCTCGAAACTCTCGCGCTCGAGGTAGACCGTCACGCCTCGCTGTCCACGCTGCTGGCCGAGTACGACGTGTTCGCCCGCGAAGCGCAGATCGACCGTTGGGCCACGCTGCTCGACGTCGCACCTTTCCCCGAGAACGTGGCCGACGGCGTGTTCACCAGCCCCTACTACGAGAACTTGAAGAGCGCACCTGCGCGTCACGAGGCGGTCGGCTATCTCGCCGCGGTCGCGCTCACCGAGCTCGCACCGAGGCTCAGGCCGGGCGACGACAAGGCCGACCCCGCCGCGCAGCTGGCCGACATGCTCGACCAAGCCTCTCAGAAGCTGCGGCCCGGTAAGCGAACCTGGGCGCGAGTCGCTGGACTCATCCCAACGCCTGCCGAGTCGCTCGCCGACGATATCCAGACCGCGCTCACCGAGCGGCAGGCACTCATCGAGGCCGGGGCACGCGAGCTGCTGCACGACGCCCAAGACGCAGGAGCCGCATGGGTGACGAAGCTCGGTCAGCCGGGTTCACGATCCGAGGCCCGAGAACGGTGGAAGGCGCACGCGACCATCGTCGCGCTGTACCGCTACCGCCACGAAGTCACGGGCACAGCACCGCTCGGGGATGCCAAGGCCGTCACGACCGCAGACCAAACAGCCGAGTATCGGTTCGCTCAGGCCGAAGTCGCCAGCGCGCCTCAGCACCCCAAGGAAGAACTCTGGCCAACGGTGACGCACCCCACAACACGACCAATCACGCGGCTTGTGAGACGTGGTTTCACCTCGCCGTTGCGGGGCCGCGACCCGTCTCAGATGTCTTTCGTGTACCGCCAGATCGTGCTGCGGTGCTTGTTGAAGCGCGCAGCGATAGAGCGGACGCTCTCACCGCTGGTCCTCGCCGTTCTAATAGCGTCTACTTCTTCTGGCGTGGGAGGCGTTCTAGGCGGTCTGCTCGGCTCTGTCACGACATCGAAGTCGCTCTGCTTCCGCGTGGCTTCGCCATCGTAGACACCCCGCCGTGCCTGATCCCACACCACTTCTAGGTGCTCGAACCGATGCTGTAAGTTCGGTTTAAGTCCATTAAGGAGCACTCTGCGAAAAAGCCCTACATCTCGTTGTTTGGAGAGGTGGGGCTTTTTCATTGCTTCGACTCGCCTCACACGGGTTCAATGCCGGGTCTTTAGTTCGCTGGGCCCCAAAAGTCGCGGCAACGGCCGGACCCTAGCAACGGCTCGTTATGCGATCGTGATTATCTCTGCGAAGTGCCAGAGTGACTGATCTCTCGACAAGCGGCATAAATCCCCGAAAATTCAAGGATCGAAGAGGATGGCGGGCGCAGCTGCCACCTTCTCGGCGGCCCCTCTCGTTATCCGGATGTTACATACGTTATGGAGTTGTTATATAGTGCTCTGTGTCTTCGGATGGCCCTCGTGTCGATCCGCTGCTTGGTCTCGCCCCACCGGTGAGGCGAAGCATCTAACTACCGCAAATAGACAGAGGACTTTGAAATGACCAGCAACACCACCAGCCGCTCCCGCCGACAGCAGCGTCGCACTGCACGTCTGAGCAGCGCGACTCTCACCGGCCGGGCCACTGTAGTCGCACTGGCGGCAACAGGTCTTGTAGCCAGTGGCGGAGTCGCCGCCAACGCCGAGACTCCTGCAGATGCAGGACGTGCGGCCACCACCATGGACCTCGGTGCTGCGTTGCAGGCCGAGCCCGCATCTGCGAACTCTGCAGTGACCGTCGCCGCGGGCGCTGACATCCCCCTGAGCTTTGACCGCCCCATGGTCAAGAGCACACCGGCTCCGGAACCAGCACCGCAGCCCGAACCGGTCGAAGAGACCGTAGCCGCTGAGGCACCAGCTGAGCCCCAGGGCACTGTCCAGCCTGCCCAGGAGCCCCAGGGCACTGTCCAGCCTGCCCAGGAGCCCCAGGCCACTCCGCAGTCTCAGCCTGCACAGGCCACCGCGCCTGCCGAATCCGTGACTCAGCAGGCGCCCGCTGAGTCCGCCCCGCAGCAGTCAGCCTCCGCTGACACCAGCAGCGGAACAACCGTGGCCTCCTCCAGCGCTGCCCCAGCTCCAGCCACCAACGGCAACGGTCTGGTCCAGGCTGCCTATGCAGGTATCGGTTCACCCTACCTCTGGGGTGGCACCTCCACTGCTGGTTTCGACTGCTCCGGCTTCATCAATTGGGTCTACAACCAGGCTGGCCGCGGTGGACTTCCCCGGACCACCTATGCAATGGAAGCTTCGCTGCAGCATGTCTCCAGCCCGCAGCCCGGTGACATTGTGCTGGCCAACGGTTCCTCCCACGGGGGAATCTACGTCGGCAACGGCCAGGTCATCTCCGCAACGCCATCCGGCGGTGTGCGTCTGCACGGCATGAACGAGGGCTGGCACCGGGTCAATGCCATCCTCCGCGGCTGACCCAGCGGTTGATTTCCTAGGGTTTCGTCAGCAACTGTGAGTTTTGACCTCTAGCCTGAGGTGATGAACTCAGCCCAAGGAGATGAATCCGACGATGCCGCACCGGGAAGCCGCAACTCCCAGAGAGCAGCTAGTGCTTCCCAGGCAGTGAAAGAGCTCGGGGAGACCGCGACCGGAAGAGCCTCCGGGGATCGGGCCACCGAGATTGAGGAGCGTTGGGAGAACCGGCTGGCCTGGCCGGTGCTGATCGCCGCGATCGTCTCGGTGCCAGCGGTGTTCCTGACCCTGCTGGATGAGCCCTTCGAGATGATCGGCCATATAGGACTGTGGCTCGCCACAGTCGTGCTCGTGGCAGAGACCGTGGTGCTCTTTCTGGTCTCATGGGCGCCATGTACCTCCTAGTGCGCGAGCCGCGGGACCAGAACGACCGCGACAGCACTGCCAAGGAATAGCGTATTAATGAAGGCCCGGAGACATCCGCAGTCTCCGGGCCTTCATTATGCTGGAGTTCAGTACGCTACAGCGAAGCGTGTCCGCCGGTGCTGGGGCTTCTCGATCCCATCTACCACCGCAATAGCAAGGTCCTCGGCCGAGAGATCCGAGTTGCCGGCCTCGTCACTGAGCAGAACATCGCCGCCCAGCCGGTAAGTGCCCTTGCGCTCACCGGGGTTATAGGCCCCAAAACCAGCGGCAGGGCTGACGTAGAACCAGTCCAGGGAGTCATCACTGCCCTGCAGCTTCTCCCATACGCTGATCAGCTCGAAGGCCTCGGGCTTGAACTCTTCGGGGAAGCGGTCAGTATCGATCAGACGTGGACCATCTTCGGCGACTTTCAGGGAGCCGGCGCCGCCAATCACACCGATGCGGATGCCGGTCTCCAAGGCGATAGGAATGAGGGTCTGTGCGACCTCAAGCACTTTGCCCTCCATGTCACCCCGCGGAGCCAGAGCAAGGATCAGCACGTCGGTCTGCTGCGCAAGCTCTTTAAGGAAGGTTCCGTCGGTAGCATCGCCACTGACATAGCGCGGCCCGTCAGCCTGCTGCTCGGTAGCTCGCCGTGCCACAGCGGTGACCTCATGTCCGCGTGCTGCAGCCTCCTGCGCAATGGCTGCGCCAGCGTAGCCGGTGCCACCGAGAACTGTGATTCGTGTCATTGAAGCGCTCCTTGCCGTTGTTGTCCGCAAATGGGGTCAGCGCAAGAACAACGACGGCGCCCCCACACTTCCCACAGGTGCGCCCCTGACTGGAGGCTGACGTGCTTAGGATGGGTTATGCCCGAGCTTCCTGAGGTGCACGCCCTAGCTGCTGACCTGAGCTCCCGACTGGGAGGCCGCCACGTTGAGCGCCTGGACCTGCTGTCTTTCACCGCGTTAAAGACCTTCGATCCGCCTGCTTCGGCACTGAATGGACTTCAGGTGCAGGCAGTGACCAGGCATGGTAAGTTCCTAGATTGTGTGATCGGCGAGTTGCATCTGGTGGTTCATTTGGCCTTGGCCGGGTGGATCAGATGGCGTAAAGATGCTCCGCTGTCGGTGCGTCCACGAAAGAGCGCGATCGCTGCGCGCCTGGTGCTGGAGGATGGTTCGGGTGTGGATTTCACGGAGGCCGGAACCAATAAATCCTTAGCCCTGTATCTGGTCAAGGACCCAGCAGAAGTTCCCGGCATAGCACAGCTGGGTCCGGATGCCCTCGCAGTGAATCAGGAGGAATTCGCGCAACTGCTCGCTGGCCAGGGCAAGGCGCGGATCAAAACAGTACTGCGCAAGCAGTCGGTACTCGCCGGGATTGGCAATGCCTACTCAGATGAAATCCTCCATGCTGCGCGGATGTCGCCGTTTCACCCCGCGGACATGAACGACGACGACGCCGCCCGGCTCTATGCTGCGATGCGTCAGGTGCTTCTTCAGGCTATAGACCGCACCGAAGGGCACCCGGCCAGTGAGCTGAAGAAGGAGAAGAAATCAGCTTTGTCAGTTCACGGCCGATTCGGTGAATCCTGTCCGGTTTGCGCTGACAGTGTTCAGCAAGTCGTCTATGCAGATTCCAGCTTCCAGTACTGCCCGACCTGCCAGACAGGGGGCAAGAAGCTCTCAGACCGCGGCATAGACAGACTGCTGAAATAGTCAGCCGCGAACCGAGCTGCCCGGCAGATCAGTCCAGGCAGAACTCGTTGCCCTCGGGATCTGTCATCACAATGAAACCGTTGCTCATCGGCGGGGCGGGCTCATGGCGTTCCCCACGCTGAGCGCCCAGAGCTACTAGCCGAGCACATTCTCGCTCAAGGACTGCCATCCGCTCTTCACCCTCAAGACCTGGCGCGGCCCGCACATCCAGGTGTACGCGGTTCTTGGCGCTCTTAGCCTCCGGGACCTGCTGAAAGAAAATCCGTGGGCCAACGCCGTCGGGATCCTCGAGAGCTGAGGCACTGTTGCGCTGCTCCTCTGGCACCCCGGCTTGGTCCAGGAAGGTGTCCCAAGCTGCTTGACCGTCCTCGCCCGGTGCCAGTTCTACCCCAGGCGGTGCCGGGTGTACGTAGCCGAGAACCTCTGCCCAGAATGAGGAGAGCGCTGCGGGGTCCTTGGCATCAAATGTGATCTGAATGGTGCTGCTCATGGTCTTCGCTTTCTTTTGGGGCAGGTCGGATCCAGTGTGGCGGAGGAATGCGCAGACCGTCCTGATCAGATGGGACAGGTGTCTGGTCGCGCCAAAATCCGGTTGAGTAGCGGCCTGTTCAGTCTTCCTTAAAATCTAGGCCTGCCGCCGCTAGCGCAGGTTCCAGAACGCGGATGGCCTTGGGCCCGACCCCGTGAATGGCCAGGAGCTCCTTGCGGGTGTGCTTTGCTGCCTCGGCGAGGCTGCTGATTCCCGCATGGTGCAGCTCGCGTACTGCAGTTTTGCCCATCTCGTTGGGTAGGTCTCCCACGGGACGAACATCTGGGGTGTCAGCCATGACTGATCTCTTTCGTATTGGGGTGGTCCATTATCACGGACCCCTGGTCAGGTTCGCAGCACCTCGGCCTCCAGGCGGGCGTAGCTGGTTTCCATGCCCTCTGTCATGCCTGTGGCAAGAATGGAATCGCGCATCTCGGCATCGGCGTAGGTGATCACCAGCGTCAGCAGAGTTCCATCTTCCAATGGTGTCAGGGTCTGCTCATTCAGGGTGGCAGGGCCAGGGAAACCTTCCATGGATTCGGTGGTCACCTCCCGGTGCGGAGGGGCGGACTCTTTCAGCTCCCCGGTCAGGGCGAAGGGCTCGCCCTCGACGCCGGGCTCGGGAGTCCACGCATAGCGGTAGGTATCACCGACGGCGTGGGCCACCGTCACTTCGCTCATCATCCAGCCGTCGGGTCCCAGCAGCCAACGCTTCAGCAGTTCTGGATCATGGTGAGCCTGCCAGACCTGCTCTACGCTGCCGCGAATGACGCGGATGAATCGTGCCTGCGTCTGGCCGAGTAGCTGAGTGTCCATACCGTGACCGGCGGCGAAGCTGCGCAGATCCGCCACGGACTTCAAAGCTGTACCCTTCCTCCGCGGTGAGGAACTCCCAGTAGCCAGCTGAGCGGTCGCCGTCGGGACCAGTCATGTAGTACTCACTGCGACCTCCGGGGTGCTGGTTTGAAGATCAACTTCGCGCGCGGTGCTGCTGCCCCTGGCCCGATCGCTTGCGCCAGTTGGGGGCCCGGCGGACTCGCCGCGATTCGCCTGCAAGGGTAGACGTACCCAGTAGGCGTTCATAGACTGACGGCGCCAGCCCTTGATGAGGCCCAGTCAAGAGAATGCAATCAGAGTGGAGTGACTATGAGCACCGTCGTCGAACATGTCCTGGCAGCCCCATCCCGGTACGTCCAAGGCCGGAACGTCATTCAGAAGCTGGGAAGCCATCTGAAGTCCTTGGGGTCCACACCTTTGTTGGTAGCCGACGATGTGGTCTGGGAGATCGTGGAGGACTCCTTGACTAAGGGCTTTGAAGAAGCTGACCTTCCTGTGACCCGTGTCGGCTTCGGCAAATTCGCTACGGCCGAGGCCGTGGACTCCCTCGTAGAGACTCTTCGTAACGGGGATCACGATGTCATCGTCGGCATCGGCGGCGGTTCCGCCATCGATGCGGTCAAAGCCGCAGGCCACCTCGCCGGCATCAGCTGGGCCAGTGTCCCCACGGCGGCATCCTCGGACGCGCCCACCTCAGCGCTCGCGGTGATCTACACAGATGAAGGTGAGTTCGTGGAATACCGGTTCTTTCCCAAGAATCCGGACCTGGTGCTCATTGATACTGTCCTGGTGGCCAATGCCCCGGAGCGGTTCCTGGTCGGGGGCATTGGAGATGCGCTGGCCACCTGGGTGGAAGCACGCGCCGTTGCTAAGACCCGGGCCAAAACCATGGTGGGCGATGCCCCAACCTATACCAGCACCGCTCTTGCGGAACTGTCGTGGAAGATTCTGTGGGAGAACGCCCTGGACGCCCTGGATGCTGTGCGCTCCAGAACGGTCACTCCCGCCTTAGAAGCCGTGGTGGAGGCAAACACGCTGCTCTCCGGTCTCGGCTTCGAATCCGGGGGACTGGCTGCGGCCCACGCCATTCATAACGGCATGACAGCTGCCCCACAGACCCATGGCCTGACCCACGGTGAAAAGGTCAATATCGGCACACTGACCCAGCTGATCATGGAGGGTGCGCCATCGGCGGAGATCGAAGACTTCATAGTCTTCAGCACCAAGGTTGGACTCCCGAACAGCCTCGCCGAAATTGGCCTGACTCCTGAGGATCAGAAGGAGATTCGCGCTATCGCCAAAGCTGCCACGGTCGAAGGCGAGACCATCCACAATATGCCCTTCACGGTGACCCCGGAACTGGTTGCCGAGGCTATGACCGTGGCTGAGACCCTCTCCCGCCGCATCCGTGCAGAGCACGGCCTGCCCGAACCGCAGCTGTATCAAGCCGAGCACTAAGAAGCTGGCTGCTGAGGCCCTCGCGCCGGTGCAGTAATTACGACGACGGCGGCGTCGTCGTCGCCTGATGCTGGAGTGAGCTGAGGGCGGCGACGACTACCGGGCTGCTGGCTTGCGAGGTCCGCACATGAGCCACAATTCTCCGCACCGGTGTCGGATCGCTCAGCTGCCGCACCACTAGGCCCTCTGGCATATCAAGCAGTGCCAGCGGAGGCAGCACAGTGATCCCCAGGCCGGCGCGAATCAGACTCAGTGCCGCGTGGTGGTCATCTAATCGTGCTGAGAAGACAGGGGAGTATCCGGCCGCCTGGCAGGCGCTGCGGATGATTCGACCCGTTGGGCTGTCGTGGATGTCATGGTCCACCCACATCTCCTGGCTCAACTGGCTCATGCTCACGCTGCTTTGACCGGCAAGGTCATGGTCTGCAGGGAGGACGGCATGCAGCTGCTCCAGCATCAGGACTTCACGGGTGTAACCCTCCAGGTGAGTCTCTACCTCTTCTGGAACTTCGTTTCGGATATCGATATCAGCTGGCCGCGGTCCCGGTGCTGCATGCGGTTCGTTGAGACTGACCTCCACGGTCAGTTCACCTTCAACCCGCCGAGCCGCGGTGATGGCATCCGGCAGCCATTGCTGGGATGCCGAGGAGAAGCAGGCGATGGAGAGATGCGTGCTGCGCCCGTGCCGCAGGTCCTCGGCTAACCGTGCTAGCCGGTCCAGCCCCGCTAGGGCCTCGGCGGCATGTTCTGCAAGGTGTTGAGCAGCCGACGTCGGACGTATGCCACGACCGTCACGCTCAAAGAGCACAAGATCGGTTTCCCGCGCGAGGGCAGAGAGATGCTGGCTAATTGTGGCAGGGGAGTAGTGCAGGTTCCGAGCCGCAGCCTGGATGGAACCAGCCGCTACTACCGCCTGCAGAACGCGGAGGCGTTGGGGATTCAGCACATCCTTCATTATTCGTTACTGGCGAATGATTCGCCATATTTCATTGCTTGTGCCCACGTAGAGTGCGGGCCAGCATGGAACAGTGAGTCTCAGCACCTACTTCGCACTGGTCGGCGTCGCGGTCATCTTGGCCGTGATCCCCGGACCGGACACGATGCTTTCACTGCGCTATGCGCTGTCCTCCCGCCGTGCCGGGTTGGGTGCCGCCACCGGCTCATCCCTGGCGGCCTTCGCCTGGGCGGCGTTAGCGGCTACCGGGCTGGCGGCTCTTTTTGAGACTTCACCCCTGGCCTACGAGATCCTCAGCCTGGTAGGCGGTGCTTATCTGATTCTCCTGGGTCTCCGTGCCGTCTCCGCTGCGCGGCTGCGCATGCGCGCAGTCTCCCTGGCGCGAACCCAGGAGAAGATACTTGTAGGTGCAGGGGAATCTCAGGCGTCACCTGCTTCACTGACGGCCGGAGATGTCGTTGACGTCACCGCTGCTGCCCCTGTGAAAATTTTGCGCGCCCGTACCGGGCTGCTGGCCGGGATGGCCACGTGCATGACCAACCCCAAAGTGGGGCTGTTCTTTCTCGCCCTGTTCCCGCAGTTCACTCCGCAGGAGGCGTCACTTGTCTTCACGGTGGGAGTTCTCGGAGGAACTGTTGCGCTGACCATGTATCTGTACCTGATCGGCGTCGTGCTCTTAGTAGATGGGGCAAACCGCTGGCTGTCGAATCCGCGGATCACCGGCTGGATCGAACTGGTCAGCGGCGCAACCTTGATGGTACTGGGCCTCTACATGCTCACCACCGGAGGTTGGGGACTTACCCAACTGCTGACTGCCTAGGTCGCCGATCCGGTGCGGTGGGAGTGCTGCCGTGAGGCTTTAGGATAGTCGGGTGACTCCCGAAGAACTTTCCGCAGCCGTACAGTCCGTTCTCACCGACGCCGTCGAAGCCGGTGAGCTGAACCTCCCCGAAGGTTCGGTGCCGCAGGAAGTCCGCGTGGAGCGACCCAAGAACCGCGACCACGGCGACTGGGCCACTACCATCGCCCTGCAGCTGGCCAAGCCCGCAGGCGCCAACCCCCGCCAGCTGGCTCAAGTACTGGCCGCACGTATCGAGAACATCGACGGCGTCTCCGCAGTGGACATAGCCGGTCCCGGATTCATCAACATCACCCTCGATGCCGCCGCTGCAGGACAGCTGGCCAAGAACATCGTCGACGCGGGCGAGACCTTCGGTCACACTCAGGCTCTTGCCGGGCGCACGGTGAACTTGGAGTTCGTCTCTGCCAACCCCACCGGTCCGCTGCACATCGGCCACACCCGCTGGGCGGCACTGGGCGACGCCGTTGCTCGGCTGCTTCGCGCCTCCGGGGCCGACGTTACCAGCGAGTACTACATCAATGACGCCGGCAACCAGATGAACGTCTTCGCCAATAGTGTGATGGCCCGCATCCACGGTGAAGACGTCCCCGAGGGTGGCTACCCCGGTGAATACACCAAGGATCTAGCTGCAGAAGTCCTCGCCGCCCGCCCAGAGGTCAAGGACATGCCGCGAGAGGAGGCCCTGCCGATCGTGCGCGAGCTGGCCTATCAGTCCCAGCTGGCGCAGATCAAGCAGACTCTGGCTGATTTCGGCGTGCACTTCGACGTCTACTTCTCCGAAACCACCCTGCACAACGAGGGCAAGATCGAATCCGCGATCGACACCCTGCGCGAACAGGGACACATCGAAGACCGCGACGGCGCCATCTGGCTGCGCACCACCGACTTCGGGGACGATAAGGACCGCGTGCTTATCAAGGCCGACGGGGAGCCTACATATTTCGCCGCCGACGCCGCCTACTACCTCACCAAGCGCGAGCGCGGCTTTGAAGAGAAGATCTACCTGCTGGGGGCCGATCACCATGGGTACGTCGCGCGGCTGAAGGCCATTGCAGCCTGCGCAGGAGATGACCCGCAGAAGAACATCGAGATCCTCATCGGACAGCTGATGAGCGTGCGCGGAGCCAAGCTCTCCAAGCGCGCCGGTAACATCATCGAACTGGCGGACCTCATCAACTGGCTGGGCACAGACGCGCTGCGCTACACCCTGGCCCGGTTCCCCGCTGACTCGCCCATCGATGTGGACCCCGAACTGCTGCAGTCCAAGACCAACGACAACCCGGTCTTCTACGTCCAGTACGCCCACGCCCGGGCTTGCAATGCCGCCCGCAATGCGGCCGCCTTCGACGTCGCCCGCACTCGCGAGGACGGTCAGCCCGCTTTTGACGCCAGCCTGCTGACCCACCCCACGGAAGAGGAGCTGCTGGCGCACCTGGGACGCTTCCCCTCCACGGTGGCCTCCGCCGCGGAACTCCGCGAACCCCACCGGGTGGCGCGCTATCTGGAGGCACTGGCCAGTGCCTACCATGCGTGGTACGCCAAATGCCGGATGTCCCCGAGCACCCATCAGGACGGCACCGTTGATGAGGTCACCGACCTCCACCGGACTCGGCTGTGGCTCAATGACGCCACCGCCCAAGTGCTGCGCAACGGACTGAGCCTGCTGGGCGTCTCTGCGCCGGAAAAGATGTAAGGGAACCCCGCATGAACCTCGCACACCCCCTGGCACCGGAATGGCTCAGCCCCCGGACCGATACCGCAGATCTCGAAGCCGCACTACTTCCTCGCGACGCAGTGCGCAATGACGAGGGCGAACTGACTCTCGGCGGGGTCAGTGTCAGTGCCCTGGCAGCAGAGCACGGAACACCGCTGTATGTGATCTCCGAAACCGAGTTTCGTACCCGGGCCCGCGAGTTTCGCGAAGCCTTCACCGCGGCCTTCGCCGCCGATGACAGCGGTGTTGGAGCAGAGGTGGACGTCTACTATGCCGGAAAAGCCTTCCTCTCCACCCATGCGGCCCGCTGGGCAGCAGAAGAAGGTCTCTGCGTAGACACCGCCAGTGGAGGAGAGCTGGCCATCGCCCTTGCCGCAGGGGTTGCGCCTTCCCGCATCGGGCTGCATGGTAACAATAAGTCCGAGGCAGAAATCCGGCGCGCCCTGGAAGCCGGAGTGGGCCGGATCATCGCTGATTCCCTGGACGAGATCGATCGGATCTCCCAGATCGCTCAGGGGCTAGGCGTCGAAGCGCCCGTGATGCTGCGGCTGACCCCGGGCGTGCACGCCTCCACCCACGAGTACATCGCCACCGCCCATGAGGACCAGAAGTTCGGGCTCTCGCTGACACCGGCCGTTGACTACCAGCGTTCAGATCACGACGACGCCGCGAACCCATACCTGGGATCACCGGCCTGGACGGCAGTAGAGCGCGCGCTGGATGCCCCAGGGATCAACCTCCTCGGCCTGCACTGCCACATCGGATCGCAGATCTTCGAAGCTGCAGGCTTTGAGGTTGCCGCCGGAAAGCTCATCAGCTTCTTGGGCCAGCTGCAGCAGGCCCACCAAGTCGTCCTGCCGGAACTAGACCTCGGCGGCGGTCACGGAATCGCCTACACCGAAGCTGATACCCCACGCGCCCCGCGCCAGATCGCCGAAGCCCTAGCTGCCGCAGTGCGCACTGCCTGCGCCGAACACGGCATCGGCATTCCGCGCCTGAGTATCGAGCCCGGCCGCGCCATTGTGGGACCTGCAGGTGTGACCCTCTACAGCGTCGGCGTGCAGAAGGACGTCGTCGTCGAAGACGGCGTGACCCGCCGGTATATCGCTGTGGACGGCGGCATGAGCGATAACGCCCGCACGGTGCTGTACGACGCTGACTACTCAGCAGTAGTGGCCAGTCGGCAGATCACCGGTGAACACGTGCTGTCTCGCATCGTGGGCAAACACTGCGAATCCGGTGACATCGTAGTGCGAAACGTATACTTGCCAGCGGCTGTGCGCCGGGGAGATCTGCTCGCGGTTCCAGCCACCGGCGCCTACTGCCACTCGCTGTCGAGCAACTACAACTATCTGACCCGCCCGGCCGTCGTCGCCGTAGCTCAGGGGGAATCCCGTGTGCTCATCCGCCGGGAGACAGAGGAACAGATGCTCAGCCGCGATACCGGCTACGCGCCCTGACCGGCTGCTGACTGCCAATAGTCACACATAGTTACCAGGCGAAGAGGTGGGAATGGCTCAGGCCGAGGACATCGTCAGGATCGGACTGCTCGGTGCAGGAAATGTGGGCGCCCAGGTGGCCCGCACGCTCGTGGAGGAACGCGAGCTGATCTCAGCGCGAGTGGGCACACCGGTCAAACTCATCGGCGTAGCAGTGCGCGACCCCGAGGCTCCGCGCGACTGGAAGATCCCGGGCGAACTGCTCACTACCGACGCTGAGGCGCTGGTGGATGAAGCTGATCTGATCGTGGAACTCATCGGCGGCTATGAGCCGGCAGGTGCGCTCATCGAACGCGCCCTGCGCCGCGGGGCTGCTGTGGTCACCGGGAACAAGGCCCTGCTGGCCACCCGCGGAGCCGAACTCGATGCTATCGCTGCAGAGACCGGCGCCGTGCTGCGCTACGAGGCCTCGGTAGGCGGCGCGATCCCGATCCTGCGACCCATCGAAGAGTCCCTCTCCGGTGACCGCATCACCAAAGTCATGGGGATCGTCAACGGCACCACCAACTACATCCTGGACCAGATGGACACCACCGGCGCCGCCTTCGCCGATGCCCTGGCCGAGGCCCAGAAGCTCGGCTATGCCGAAGCGGATCCGACTGCTGATGTGGAGGGGCATGACGCGGCAGCAAAGGCTGCCATCCTAGGCACCCTGGCCTTCCACGCGCCCTTCACCCTGGATGAGGTCTACTGCGAGGGAATCTCCCAGGTCACTGCCGATGATATTGAAGCTGCAGCCGCCTCCGGTTATGTCATTAAGCTGCTGGCCATCGCGGAGAAGCACGATGACGGCGCAGTGCTGCGAGTACACCCCACTCTGCTGCCGCGCACGCACCCGCTGGCCAGCGTCCGCGGAGCTTTCAATGCGGTATTCGTGGTGGCGGAGAACGCCGGTGAGCTGATGTTCTACGGTCAGGGTGCCGGCGGCAAGCCCACCTCCTCAGCCATTATGGGCGACGTCGTGGCTACCGCCCGCCGGCTGCGCGCCTGCGTGGCTGAGACCCCCACAGTGCCGGCCGGTGCCCACCTGCCTGCCCTGCCCATCGAACGGGCCACCACCCAGTACTACATCGATATGCAGGTTGCCGACAGGGAAGGCGTCATCGCTGAAATCGCTCAGGTGTTGGCAGATCACCACGTCTCCATCGAATCGATGCGCCAGCCCGGCAGCGTGAGCGTAGAGGGTGAGGTGGAATCCGGGGAGAGCCTGGGTGCCCAGGTGCAGATTGTCACCCATCTGGCCCTGGAGAAAGATCTCGACGCCACGGTCAAACAGCTGAAGAGCCTGGATGTGGTCAAATCAGTGACCTCCGTGCTGCGCGTCGAAGTGGGGAAATAACCCCTCCCGCACCCCGGCGCGCACGCGTCACGAGACCTTTATAGTCAGTTCAGAGAACGGAGCAGCACGTGGCCCATCAGTGGCGAGGAGTGATCCGCGAATACGCCGAACGTCTTCCGGTGACAGAATCCACCGAAGTGATCACGCTGGGGGAGGGCGGTACCCCACTGGTACATGCCCCGGCGCTATCGGCACTGGTGGATGGCACGGTCTATCTGAAGGTGGAGGGGATGAACCCCACCGGATCCTTCAAGGACCGCGGCATGACTATGGCTATCACCTCCGCGGTGGCCGAAGGGGCCAAGGCCGTGGTCTGTGCCTCTACCGGAAACACCTCTGCCTCAGCAGCGGCCTACGCCACCCAGGCCGGCCTCACCTGTGCGGTGCTGGTGCCGGCAGGCAAGATCTCCATGGGCAAGCTCTCTCAGGCAGTGGCCCACGGTGCCGAACTGATCCAGATCGACGGCAACTTTGACGGCTGTCTTGACATCGCGCGCAAACTCGCGGAGAACTATCCGGTCTTCCTGGTGAACTCGGTGAATCCCTCCCGCATCGAGGGGCAGAAGACCGCCGCCTTCGAAGTGGTCGACGCCCTGGGGGATGCCCCGGACTACCACCTGCTGCCGGTGGGCAACGCCGGGAACATCACCGCATACTGGAAGGGCTACCAGGAGTACGCGCAGCCCTGGAAGAAACCCGCTCACCCCGGTAACCCGGCCCACGACGACGCCGTCGAGCTGCCTGCCGTGGCCACCAAGACGCCCATTATGTGGGGTTTCCAGGCCGCTGGCGCGGCACCTATCGTGGCTGGCCACCCCATCACCGAACCCGAGACCGTGGCTACCGCGATCCGGATCGGCAATCCCGCCTCCTGGGAGAAAGCCGAAGCTGCACGTGATGAATCCGGCGGCGTGATCGAGGCCGTGACCGATGAGGAGATCCTCGCAGCTCATCGCTGGCTGTCCTCGAAAGAGGGCGTTTTTGTGGAGCCCGCCTCCGCCTCCGGAGTGGCTGGTCTGATCAAGAAGCACTCCGCCGGTGCTGCACCGGCCGGGAAAACCTGGGTGATCACCGTCACCGGCCACGGCCTCAAGGACCCCGACTGGGCCATCAACAACCCGGCGCTGCAGAATGAAAACGGCGAGGGCGCCCAGCCTACTCAGGTCCCGCAGGATGTGGAGACCGTGGCGCGAGCACTGGGCCTCTGAGGCTGGATCGGGGACGACGGAGCATGTCAGCAGCCGAAGTGAACCATCTGGGCCAGCTGGGCCAGGGGCAGCCGCCAGAAGCCGCAGCCGGCTCAGCAGCCGAGCCGTTGCGGACACCGCTGGAGCAGCCGCTGGCCTTCACGCTGCGGGTCCCGGCCACCAGCGCCAACCTTGGACCCGGATATGACTCCATGGGCTTGGCTCTTGAACTACGTGATGAGATCGAAGTAGAGGCACGTCCGCGGAAGAACCCGGCGCAGCCGGCGGTGGACGTCGTCGTCGTTGGTGAAGGTGCCGCTGATCTGCCTACCGATGCTTCGCATCTGGTGGTCGCCGTCGTGGAGAAGATCCTCGCCGCCAAGGGCTACTCCCTTCCTGATCTGAGCGTCCGGGCCACCAACGTCATTCCGCACTCGCGGGGACTGGGTTCATCGGCTGCGGCCATCGTGACGGCCGTGCTCACCGCAGACCAGCTGCTGCGTGCCTCTGCAGAAGGCATAGGTCTCAGCGATGATGAGAAGCTGCAGATCGGTTCACGGATTGAAGGACACCCTGATAATTATGTGCCCGCCTTGCGCGGGGGAGTCGGTATCTCCTGGGAGAGCACACCTGAGGGCGACGGCGCCCGCCGTTTCCGCACCGCTGCGCTTGAACCGCACCCGGAGCTGACGGCGATAGTTGCCATCCCTGGTTTTGTGCAGTCCACCGAAGCCGCCCGCGGGTTGCTCCCGCCAACGGTCTCTCATACCGCGGCCGCCCGCAACAGCGCCCGTGCCGCCCTTCTGGTACACGCCTTGACGCAGGACCCCGACCTGCTGCTGGAGGCCACCGAGGATTCGCTGCACCAGGAGTACCGACGGCCGGCTTTCCCCGCTGCGATGGCGCTGGTGGACTCGCTGCGGGCTGCGGGATTCCCCGCTATGATCTCCGGTGCCGGCCCCACTGTGCTGACCCTGGTCACCACAGAGCGAGCCGCGGCGGTGAGCCAGCATATTGAAGCCTGGGGACGGCAGAGAGACACCGCAGATACTTTCCGACCGGTCAATCTGCTTCTGGCCCGTTCAGGTGCTACAGTGGAGTCAAGCCCCTAGTTAGCGCAGACGCAGATCTGCGAGGGGATCATTGCAGTTCTCCCATGCAGAGCGCATCACTTCTTATGGAGAACTGGTCATGCAATCCCGACGGTCACATCTGAGAAGCCGTTGAAGAGACCGCAGGCCGAGATCATGCACATGTTCAGCGCGCCTGCCCGACGAGGGAGAAGGAAACCTTCGTGACAGACACCATCACTGAGGCACAGCCTCAGGACGCCGACAAGGCCCCCAGGAACTCTGAAGCCCCCAGTGGAGGACTCGCGGGTCTTAAGCTGGCACAGCTGAAGGCCCTGGCATCCCAGCTCGGCATTGCTGGCTCATCCCGGATGCGTAAATCTGACCTGGTTGAGGCGATCTCTGCCCACCAGCGCGGTGGCGCTGTAGCCGACCGCAAGAAGACGGCACCCGCTGAGAAGACGGAGGCCGAGAAGAACACCGCTCCGAGGGCCGACGCTCAGCAGGACCGTGCTGATAAGGCCGTCACCGAGACGAACAGTACTGGGACGAGCGCCGGTGAGAAGAACAACGCCGAAAAGACCTCCGAGTCCAACGGATCCGCTGAGCAAGCTTCTCAGGACCAGTCGCCGCGTCGCGGCGGACGCAACAGCCGCAGCAATAACGCTGAGGGCGAGCAGGAGCGCGGTCAGGACGAGAAGTCCGGGCAGAAGGGCTCCGAAGACGATTCCGAGGGGGGTCAGTCGCGCAATAACGGCCGCAACCGGCGCAACCGTGACCGCCGCAATGACGACTCCCAGCAGGGTGAGCGCCAGAACAACGAGCGCCATAACGACCGGCAGAACAATAATGACCGGGCGTCTCAGGACAATGACGGCGACGGCGAGGACGAGGGCCGCGCACGTCAGCGCAATGACCGCAACGACCGCGGCGATCGGGGTGATCGCGATGACCGCCGCAACCGTCGTCGTAACCGCAATGAGCGCAACCGTCGCGGTCGCACTCGCGGCCCGGAGCACGATGACACCGAGGTCACCGAGGACGATCAGCTGATCCCGATCGCCGGCATCCTGGACGTACTCGACAACTACGCTTTTGTGCGCACCTCCGGCTACCTGCCCGGTCAGAATGACGTCTATGTGGCGCTGGCCCAGGTGAAGAAGTACAACCTTCGCAAGGGTGATGTGGTCACTGGCTCCATCAAGGCCCCGCGTGAGGATGACAAGCCGAATAAGCGGCAGAAGTTCAACGCTCTGGTCAAGGTGGACAAGGTCAATGGCCGTCCCGCTGAGTCCAACACCGATCGCGTGGAGTTCGGCAAACTGGTCCCGCTCTACCCGCAGGAGCGTCTGCGTCTGGAAGGCGGCGATCCCAAGGCCGTCGGCCCGCGCGTCATCGACCTGATCGCCCCCATCGGCAAGGGTCAGCGTGGCCTGATCGTCTCCCCGCCGAAGGCCGGTAAGACCATGATCTTGCAGGCCGTGGCCAACGCGATCAAGACCAATAACCCAGAGGTGCACCTGATGATGGTGCTCGTTGACGAGCGCCCCGAAGAGGTCACCGACATGCAGCGCACCGTTGATGGTGAGGTCATCGCCTCCACCTTCGACCGTCCCGCCGATGACCACACCACTGTGGCCGAACTGGCCATTGAGCGTGCCAAGCGCCTGGTGGAGCTGGGCAAGGACGTCGTCGTGCTGTTGGACTCCATGACCCGCCTGGGCCGCGCCTACAACCAGGCCGCTCCGGCTTCGGGCCGTATCCTCTCCGGCGGTGTTGACGCCTCTGCGCTCTACCCGCCGAAGCGCTTCTTCGGTGCTGCCCGCAATATCGAAAACGGCGGCTCACTGACCATTTTGGCCACCGCTCTGGTAGAGACCGGCTCCAAGATGGACGAGGTGATTTTCGAGGAGTTCAAGGGAACCGGCAATATGGAGCTGCGGCTGTCCCGTCAGCTGGCAGATAAGCGGATCTTCCCGGCAGTGGATGTCACCGCGTCCTCCACCCGCCGCGAAGAGGCTCTGCTCTCCCCGGAGGAAGTCAAGATCATGTGGAAGCTGCGCCGGGTGCTCTCAGGCCTGGACCAGCAGCAGGGACTGGAACTGCTCATGAACAAGCTCAAGGAAACTCAGTCCAATGCTGAGTTCCTGATGCTGATCTCCAAGACCACCCTCGGCGAGAACGGCAAGTAGCTACGCATCAGAAGCCCGGGCCGAGCATACTGCTCATGGCCCGGGCTTCTGCCGTATCAGCGAAGACCACCACACTGATTAAGGACGTATCTGCATGAGCACCCAGATCAACCCCCGCATGTTCGACTCCGTCGGCACACTGCTCGAAGAGCATAAGGAGCTGCAGTCCAAGCTCGCTGAGCCGGAGACCCACGCAGACCAGGCGCTGGCCCGGAAGCTGGGACGCCGCTATGCGCAGCTCAACGGCGTGGTCGAGGCACATAAGCGCTGGACACAGCTGCAGGATGATCTGGAGACCGCCCAGGAGTTCGCCGCCGACGACGCCGAATTCGCCGCCGAAGTGCCACGCCTACGTGCTGCACTGGATGTTGCAGCGGAGAAGCTGCTGCGAATGCTCATCCCACGTGATGAGAATGATGCTCGCAACGCAATTCTGGAGATCAAGGGCGGTGCCGGCGGTGACGAGGCGGCGCTTTTTGCCGGCGACCTGCTGCGTATGTACACCCGCTACGCCGAAGCCAAGGGCTGGAAGACTGAGATTATCTCCTCCACCGCTTCTGACCTGGGTGGATATAAAGATGTACAGGTGGCCATTAAGGCCAATACCAATGATCCGGCTGAAGGGGTCTACGCCCACCTGAAGTTCGAAGGTGGTGTGCACCGTGTCCAGCGTGTGCCGGAGACCGAATCCCAGGGGCGAATCCACACTTCAGCAGCGGGCGTGCTGGTGCTGCCCGAGGTTGATGAGCCCGAGGAGATCGAGATCAATCAGAATGATCTCAAGATCGACGTATACCGCTCCTCGGGGCCGGGCGGGCAGTCGGTGAACACCACGGACTCCGCTGTGCGCATCACCCACCTGCCCACCGGCATTGTGGTGGCCATGCAGAATGAGAAATCGCAGCTGCAGAATAAGGAAGCCGCTATGCGCGTGCTCCGGTCCCGGCTGCTGGCCCACCAGCAGGAGCAGCTGGACGCCGAGAGCGCTGCGGTGCGGAAATCCCAGGTGCGCACCATGGACCGTTCGGAACGCATCCGCACCTACAACTTCCCGGAGAACCGGATCGCTGACCATCGCACCGGCTATAAGGCGTACAACCTTGATGCCGTGATGAACGGTGACCTGGAGCCAGTAGTGCAGTCCTGTATCCAACTGGATGAGCAGGAGCGGCTCGCCGCGCTCGGCGATTCGGATGGCTGATCTGCAGAATCTGCTGCGGCAGGCCGTTGCCCAGCTGCAGCACGCTTCAGTTCCCTCTCCACGTGCAGATGCCGAGTTGCTGGCAGGTCATGTGCTGGGTCTGACTCGCTCCCAGCTGCAGCTGAAGGCGGTGACCGGTATGGAGGTCAGCGACGACGACGCCGAGCGGCTTGCGGGCCTGCTGACAGAGCGTGCCCGCCGCATCCCGCTGCAGCACCTCACCGGGACCGCGCCCTTCCGGCGCCTGGAGCTCAAAGTCGGCCCGGGGGCGTTCATTCCTCGACCAGAGACCGAAACCGTAGTCCAGGCCGCCCTTGATGAACTCATCCGGCTCGAGTCGGCCGGTGTGAGACGACCGCGTGTTGTGGACCTGGGCACTGGTTCTGGCGCTATCGCCGCTGCCATAGCCAGTGAACACCCATCAGCCGAGGTCCATGCCGTGGAACTCTCCGCGGAGGCTGCCTCCTGGGCAGAGCTGAATTTTGCTCACCTGCCCTCTGGTTCAGCCGAAGTCACGCTCCACCGCGACGACCTGCGCAACTTTCCTGATGGCTGGGAGGCGGAGTTCGACGTCGTCGTTTCCAATCCGCCCTATATACCTGCAGATATGGTCCCCCAGGACGAGGAGGTTCGGGTCCATGACCCGGAGCTTGCTCTTTACGGCGGTGGATCCGATGGCCTGGAGTTGCCACGGGCGGTGATCACCGCAGCCCAGCGTCTGCTGGTGCCCGGTGGCTGGTTCATCATGGAACACGCTGAGGTACAGGCCCCGGCACTGCAGCAGATCTGTCGCGCCCAGCCACAGCTGAGCCAGGTCAGCACGCACCAGGATCTCGCTGGACGCGACCGTGCCACATCTGCACGCTTCGCAGTGTCATCGGAGCCCGAATCAGCAAGCCGCAACGGATAAGCGTGAAAGAATACACCGCGTGAGTGAGACCTTCGACGTAACCAGTCCGCAGACCCGTACTGCGGCGATCGACGCCGCCCGGGATGCTGTCCGCCGCGGAGAATGCGTAGTGCTCCCCACTGATACCGTCTACGGC
Organism: Nesterenkonia massiliensis; assembly: GCF_000455245.1. GTDB lineage: Bacteria > Actinomycetota > Actinomycetes > Actinomycetales > Micrococcaceae > Nesterenkonia > Nesterenkonia rhizosphaerae. Next base: position 28,800 of record NZ_HG005167.1, read on the forward strand.
ATCGGTGCCGACGCGTTCTCGCCACAGGCCGTCGCCGTGCTGCTGGCCGCTAAAGGACGCGGCCGCAATATGCCGCCACCGGTGCTGATCGCCCGCCAGGAGGTTATGGATGCCCTGGCTACCGAGATTCCTGATTCGGCACGCGCCCTGGCGGAAACCTTGTGGCCCGGGGGGCTGACTCTGATTCTGCGCTCGCAGCCGTCGTTAGCGTGGGACCTGGGGGAGACCCGTGGGACAGTTGCCCTGCGAATGCCCGCAGACGAGGTCGCCCTGGAACTGCTAGCGGCCGTGGGGCCGATGGCGGTCTCCAGCGCCAATCGCACCGGGATGGCAGCGGCAACCACTGCCGCACAGGCTCAGGAGATGCTGGCCGAATCCGTCTCGATCTACTTGGAAGATGGGGAGCGCAGCACCAGCGCAGCCTCAACCATTGTCGACTGCACCCGCGAGGTGCCCACCGTGGTTCGGCAGGGCGCAATTCCGCTGCACGAGCTCCAGGCGATCGTCCCGGACGTCACGGCTGCAGAGACCGAATGATCTATTTCCTCATTGTGCTGACCGTCTCGGCGGTGACCACCTACGTGCTCACCCCGCCGGTCCGGCGCATCTCCTACCAGTTGGGGATCTACACCCCTATCCGCGAGCGTGACATCCACTCCGTGGTCAAACCGCGCTGGGGCGGTGTGGCCATCTATGCAGGAATGCTCGCCGGGTTGGGGGCTGCAGCCTTCATTCCCTACCTCAGCGGGCTGTTCAGTGATCTCACCCCGGTCATCGGGTTGCTGCTGGCCTCGCTGCTGATTGTCATCACGGGAATGGCCGATGATGCATGGGATATCCACTGGGCGCTGAAACTTGCCGCGCAGGTGGGCTGTGGCATCATCCTGGTGCTGCATGGGATCCAGCTAGAGGTCATGCCGGTGGGCTGGCTCGGCGTCGGCGGCCCGCTGCTGCAGGCATGTCTGACGGTGTTTCTGGTAGTGGCAACAATCAATGCGTTTAACTTCATTGACGGCCTGGACGGGCTGGCCGCAGGAGTGGCCGCCCTGGGCGGCTCGGCCTTCTTCCTCTACAGCTACCTGCTGACGCTGTCCATCAATTCGTTTGACGCCTCAAATCTGGTGACCCTGCTCATGGCGATATTGGTGGGATCCTGTCTGGGCTTCCTTCCACATAATTTCCATCCCTCCACGGTGATTATGGGGGATACCGGTGCCATGCTGCTGGGACTGATCATGGCAGCCGGGGCTTTGATCGTGACCGCATCTCTGGAACTGTCCCAGGAAACCTTCCGCTTCAGGAATATTCCGGCGTATATGCCAATACTGCTGCCGTTGGCGGTGATGCTGCTGCCGGTCCTGGATCTGGCACTGGCGGTGATCAGGCGCACCGCCCGCGGAGCGTCCCCATTCAGTCCGGACCGTGGTCATCTGCACCATAAGCTCATCGATTCCGGCTACACCCATCCGCAAGCTGTGCTGCTGCTCTATCTCTGGGCTGGCCTGTTTGCCTTCGGATCCATCTCCTTCAACTTCCTGCCATGGTGGCTCGTGAGTATCGGGTTGCTGCTGGCCCTCGCCGCTGCCGTCATACTGACGCTGAGTCCTTGGCTGCGCCGACGTGTGTGGCGGGCCCGACGAGCTGCAGCACAGCAGGCCCTGCTTCAGAAGAGGGGACGTTGAGACATGAGGAAGCGAGGCCTGGCACCCGAAAGAGGGGCTTGGGGGAGGATGCTGCGGCTAGCTGTAGCATGCAGCCTCCTGGTCCTGATCCCCTTCGCGCTGGTCGCATTTCTGGCAGCAGGGCAGGAAGCGGCCCGATCGGTCATCATCGGCGGTGGGCTCGTTATTGTGCTCTATGCGCCCTCGATCTGGGTGGTGGATCAGGCCGAGCGACGAGTGCCGCAGCTGGCGATCCCGCTGTATATGCTGCTCTTCGTCCTGAAATTCCTCGGAGTTGGAATAGCCATCGCCACCATACCGCTGCCGGTGTGGCTGAGTTTGGCGTGGGGCGGAGCAGCTGGTGTGACTACCGTAGTGGTGTGGCAGGCAGCGTGCGTCCACGTGTTCAGCAGCATGCGTATGAGCATCGTGCCGCAGGAAAACGCTGCCCCTCCACCGCCCCCCACTGCGTAGTAAGGCCGAAATAACCGCTTTTCTACAGAATGTAGTACTGTTGAGTCCGCAGCCTCAGCGTGCGCGAGTTCACCTTTCGATTTGATAAAGTGATCGGCACGCGCACGGTGGGATTCCTGCGCAGACTTGCTAACTTCTCGCACAGAACGAGCCTCTAGTTTTTGAGGATTCGTCGACGACCGATGAGAGGACCAGCGTTGCTTACGCTTGCCCTGAGAGCCGCCGATGGAGGCGAGTTTCAACCCCCCAGCATCAATGACACCCACCTTCCTGAGATTCTTCCTTGGGGCGTCGAGTGGGGAGAGGGCTTCCTCGGCAAGAACGGACTCGTCCTTCTTGTTTCGGTAGTCATTATCTGGGCATTCTTTTCTTTCGCCATTCGCAAGCAGTCCCTGGTTCCCACCCGGACCCAGTTCATTGGCGAATCTATCTATGCATTCGTGCGGAACTCCCTGGGACGTGACATTCTCGGCGAGAAGCACTTCAAGCCCTGGATCCCCTTCCTGTTCGCCGTCTTCACGTTCATTCTGGTGAACAACCTCATGGGCGCGATCCCGGTCATCCAGATGCCGAGCTTCTCGCACGCTGGCCCCGCCTACGTCATGGCGGCCATCGTCTACTGCACCTGGATCGGCGTCGGCATCCAGAAGCACGGCCTGCGGTATTTCAAGCTGGTGACGATCCCCTCTGGGGTGCCGTGGTACGTCATGCCTGTCATGATCCCGCTGGAGATCATCTCCAACTTCATCGTTCGCCCGCTGACCCACTCACTGCGTGTGATGGCGGTGATGCTGGCAGGACACATGATCGTCATGATCGCCGCAGCCGGCTCCGAGTTCCTGGTGACTCAACAGGACAACATCTTCCTCAACGCCACCGGCATCATTGTCCTCATCGGCTTCGTTCCGCTGTATTTCCTCGAGCTGCTGCTGATGGTTCTGCAGGCATTCGTGTTCGCCCTGCTGACTGCCATTTACCTCCAGGGCGCTATCGAGGCCGACTCGCACTGAGTCAGCGTTTTCACAGACTTCTAACTGAATAGACCCGCCCGAAAGCGCCGGGACCCCGGCACCTTCACAAGAAAGAGATCACATGGAAATCATCGGTAACGTGAACATGATCGGCTACGGCCTGGCTGCTATCGGCTCTGCACTTGGCGTGGGCCTGGTGTTCATGGCCTACATCAACGGTGTGGCACGTCAGCCCGAGGCACAGCGTGTGCTGCAGCCCATCGCCATCCTGGGCTTCGCCGTGATCGAGGCGCTGGCCATCCTCGGCCTCGTCTTCGCGATCTTCCTCTAAGTCAGACCACAGCACCTGATGGCACCGCATACACAGGTGCCTCATGAAAAGGAATGGGTGAATACATGATCAGCACTGCACTGATCCGCGCGGCGGAGGGCGACTATGTCGCCAACCCGCTGATCCCGCACCCGTGGGAGATGGCTGCTGCCTTCATCGGCTTCTTCGTCCTGCTGTTCGTGGTCGTCAAGTTTGTTGCTCCGAAGTTTGAAGCCACCTACCAGGAGCGGGTTGCCGCGATTGAAGGCGGAATCAGTGAGGCCGAGGAAGCCAAGGCGGAAGCAGAATCGCTGAAGGCTGAATACGAGAAGAACCTCGCAGATTCTCGCGCTGAAGCGTCACACATCCGCGAGGAAGCTCGTGCCGAGGCAGCCCAGATCGTGGCTGAGGCTCAGGAGAAGGCCGCCGCTGAGAGCGCCCGGATCCGTGAGCAGGCTCAGGCCCAGATTGAAGCAGAGCGCGCCAGCGCAGCTGCACAGCTCAAGGCCGACGTCGGCACCCTTGCCACCCAGCTGGCAGGCCGCATCGTCGGTGAAGCCCTGGAAGACGACGCCCGCTCCCAGCGAGTGGTCGACCGTTTCCTTGCTGATCTTGATGCTGAGCAGAACCGGGCAGGAGCGACCCAGTAATGGCAGCGGTGACCAGCGAATCCCTGGCAAGCCTGCAGAGCGACCTTGCAGCAACCATCTCCTCCGCCGATCTCTCGGTGGCCGATGAGCTGTTCGCTGCGCTGGACGTCCTCGAGGGTTCGGCATCGCTGCGCCGGTCACTGACAGATCCTGCACGGCAGCCGGCAGAGCGGGCAGCCCTGGTGCGCTCGCTCTTCGGCAACAAGGTCGCCGAGCCCACTGTCAGCATTCTGGAGGCAGCAGTCTCTCGACGCTGGAGCACCGAACGTGACCTTGGGGACGCCCTGGAGAGCCTTGCCGTCAGCGTCACCGCAGCTCAAGCGGAACGCGTCGGGCTCAGCGGTCTTGAGGACCTGGAAAGTGCGCTGCTGGGATTCCGTCACACGGTTGCCGAGTCCCATGAACTGCAGCGCGCCTTCACTGATGCACAGGCAACACCGGAGGCTAAGCAGCGGCTTGCCGCCCGGCTGACCCCCAACGTTTCCGCTGAGGCGCGCCTGCTCATTGATCGCGCTGTGACTCAGCCCCGCGGAGTGCGCCCGACCACGCTGGTGGAGAAGTTCGCTTCGGCGATCGCCGCCCGTCAGCAGCGCTGGATTGCGCAGGTCACCGTGGCGAAGCCACTGGACAGCGCCTACCTGCAGAAACTGTCTACTAGCCTGGACAACTACTTCGGCAGGGAGCTGAAGCTCGACGTCGTCGTCGACCCCGCAGTGGTCGGCGGCATCCGGGTACAGGTGGGGGATGAGGTAGTCGACAGCACCGTCGCTGCCCGACTCAATGACCTGAGCCGGACACTGGCACGCTAGCTCACGCTGGCAACAATACGAATCTTTGAACCGAACGGCCGCCGACGGTGCGGCCACTGATAGAGGAGAGCAGGGACTGCAGATGGCCGACTTGACCATCAACGCCGACGACGTCCGCAATGCTTTGACCGAGTTCGCTGCGTCTTACGAGCCTGGCGCGGCAGAACGAGTCGAGGTCGGACGTGTGATCTCGGCAGCCGACGGAATTGCACGAGTGGAGGGACTTCCCTCCACTATGGCGAACGAGCTGCTTCGCTTCGAAGACGGAACCCTGGGACTGGCCCAGAACCTGGACACACGCGAAATCGGCGTGGTGATCCTGGGCGAGTTCTCCGGCATCGAAGAAGGCCAGGAAGTGACCCGCACCGGCGAGGTGCTCTCCGTTCCGGTGGGTGATAAGTTCCTGGGCCGCGTGGTGGACCCGCTGGGCAACCCGATCGACGACCTCGGTGAGATCGAAGCCGAGAGCCGCCGGGCGCTGGAGCTGCAGGCACCTTCGGTGGTGCAGCGTAAGTCCGTCCACGAGCCGCTGCAGACCGGCATCAAGGCTATCGACGCCATGATTCCGATCGGCCGTGGTCAGCGTCAGCTCATCATTGGCGACCGTCAGACCGGTAAGACCGCCATCGCCATCGACGCGATCCTCAACCAGAAGGCCAACTGGGAATCCGGCGACGTCAACAAGCAAGTCCGCTGCGTGTACGTCGCTGTGGGACAGAAGGCATCCACCATTGCTGCTGTGCGCCAGACCTTGGCCGATCGCGGTGCCCTGGAATACACCACTATCGTGGCTTCCCCGGCATCCGACCCGGCAGGCTTCAAGTACCTGGCACCCTTTGCAGGCTCGGCTATCGGCCAGCACTGGATGTACGGCGGCAAGCACGTGCTGATCATCTTTGATGATCTCTCCAAGCAGGCTGAGGCCTACCGGGCTGTGTCCCTGCTGCTGCGCCGCCCGCCGGGACGCGAAGCATACCCGGGTGACGTGTTCTACCTGCACTCACGCCTGCTGGAGCGTTGCGCAAAGCTCTCCGATGAGATGGGCGCCGGCTCCATGACCGGACTGCCGCTGATCGAGACAAAAGCCAATGACGTCTCCGCCTACATCCCGACCAACGTCATCTCCATCACCGATGGTCAGATCTTCCTGCAGTCGGACCTCTTCAACGCTAACCAGCGTCCCGCTGTGGACGTGGGCATCTCGGTGTCCCGCGTGGGTGGTGCTGCTCAGGTCAAGGCCATGAAGAAGGTCTCCGGCACACTGAAGCTGGATCTTGCCCAGTACCGGGATATGCAGGCCTTTGCGATGTTCGCCTCGGACCTTGATCCCGCTACCCGCCAGCAGCTGGTGCGCGGCGAGCGTCAGACCGAGCTGCTCAAGCAGGCCCAGTACACCCCGTACCCGGTGGAAGAGCAGGTCGTCTCCATCTGGGCCGGCGCTCAGGGCCACCTCGATGACGTGGAGCTGGCTGATATCAAGCGCTTCGAAGCCGAGTGGATCGATCACCTCAAGCGCAAGACTGACGTGCTCACCAACATTGCTGCCACCGGCAAGCTCGAGGATGACACCCTCAACACGCTGAACGAAGCCATCGTGGACTTCAAGAACGCTTTCCAGTCGGAAGGCTCCCAGTCCATCCTGGGCAACGAGACCACTGAGGCACTCTCGGCTGAGGACATCGAACAGGAAGAGATCGCCGCTCAGAAGTAGCGGATGCACCGAACTCTTCGACTGACTACTTAGGGAAGGACAAGCATGGGAGCCCAGATCCGGGTCTATCGCCAGAAGATCGCATCGACTTCGTCGATGAAGAAGATCTTCAAGGCGATGGAGCTGATCGCGACCTCGCGCATCGGCAAGGCGCGCAGCCGCGCACAGGCGGCCTCGCCCTATGCCGAGGCCATCACCCGTGCGGTCTCGGCCGTGGCCTCGCAGAACGATATCGAGCATGTGCTTACGCAGAAGGCGGATGCGCCTAAGCGCGCGGCAGTGCTGATCATGACCAGCGACCGCGGGCTGGCCGGAGCGTATTCCACCAACGTGCTCAAGCGCGCTGAATCGCTGACTGCGCGGCTGAAGGAAGACGGCATTGAGGTGCGTCCGTACCTCTACGGTCGCAAGGCTCAGGCCTTCTATGACTTCCGCGACCGTGAGTACGACAAGGTCTGGACCGGTCAGACGGATGCGCCTGCGGTTGAGCGCGCCCGCGAGATCGGTCAGACACTGGTCGAGCGCTTCACCCAGCCCACTGAGGAGGGCGGCGTGGACGAGCTCTACCTGGTCTACACGCAGTTCAAGTCGATGGTCAGCCAGGAGCCGGTGGTTCAGCGACTGTTACCACTGGCTGTTGTCGCGAAGGAAGCCGAGTCTGCCGAGGAGTTCCTGCCTCAGTATGATTTTGAGCCTTCCCCCGAGGAGGTGCTGGACGAGCTGCTGCCGAAGTACATCGAGTCCAAGATCTTCGCGGCAATGCTCGAAGCCTCCGCCTCCGAACTGGCCGCACGTCAACGCGCAATGAAGTCGGCTGCAGATAACGCAGACGAACTCATCCGCAAGTACACGCTGCTGCGCAACAACGCTCGCCAGGCCGAAATCACCCAGGAGCTCACCGAGCTCATCGCCGGTGCAGACGCGCTGGCTTCGTCCTAAGCCCTTTGACATCATCAAAGATCAAGTGAAGTGAGAGAGATGACTGCCACTACTGCAGAACAGAGCCCCGCCGGGGCCGTTCAGCCCGGAGCGACCGGACGGATCGCCCGCGTGATCGGCCCGGTTGTGGACATTGAGTTCCCCGCTGATGCCATTCCAGAGATGTACAACGCTCTGACTTCCGAGCTGACCATCGGCGGACAGACCCGCAAGATCACCTTCGAGACCGCAGCCCACCTGGGCGACAACATCGTGCGTGCCATCTCCCTGCAGGCAACTGACGGCCTGGTCCGCGGTGTGCCCGTGCACGACACCGGCGCTCCGATCAGCGTTCCCGTCGGAGACACTGTCAAGGGCCATATCTTCAACGTTCTCGGCGAGACCCTGGACATGCCCATCGAGGACCTCGAGATCGAGGACCGTTGGCCCATCCACCGCCAGGCACCGAACTTCGCAGCCCTGGAGGGCTCCACCGAGATGCTGGAGACCGGCATCAAGGTGATCGACCTGCTGACCCCCTACATCCAGGGCGGCAAGATCGGCCTCTTCGGCGGCGCAGGTGTGGGCAAGACGGTCCTCATCCAGGAGATGATCACCCGTGTGGCCCGTAACTTCGGCGGTACCTCGGTTTTCGCCGGCGTCGGCGAGCGTACTCGTGAGGGCAACGACCTCTGGGTCGAGATGGAAGAGGCAGGCGTTCTGAAGGACACCGCCTTGGTGTTCGGCCAGATGGATGAGCCCCCGGGAACGCGTCTGCGCGTAGCCTTGACCGGTCTGACTATGGCGGAGTACTTCCGTGATGTGAAGAACCAGGACGTGCTGCTCTTCATCGACAACATCTTCCGCTTCTCCCAGGCCGGCTCTGAGGTCTCCACCCTGCTGGGTCGTATGCCCTCGGCAGTGGGTTACCAGCCGAACCTGGCTGATGAGATGGGTGTTCTGCAGGAGCGCATCACCTCCACCCGCGGTCACTCGATCACCTCCATGCAGGCCGTCTACGTGCCTGCTGATGACTACACCGACCCGGCACCGGCCAACGTGTTCGCACACCTGGACGCCACCACCGAGCTTTCCCGTGCGATCGCTTCCCGTGGTCTGTACCCGGCGGTGGATCCGCTGACCTCCACCTCGCGCATCCTGGACCCGCAGTACGTGGGCCAGGAGCACTACGACTGCGCCACCCGCGTGAAGCAGATCCTGCAGAAGAACAAGGAACTGCAGGACATCATCGCGATCCTCGGCGTGGACGAGCTCTCCGAAGAGGACAAGATCATCGTCTCGCGCGCTCGTCGCATCGAGCAGTTCCTGTCCCAGAACACCTACACTGCTAAGCAGTTCACCGGTGTCGAAGGCTCCACAGTGCCGATCAAGGACACCATCGAGGGCTTCAACGCCATCGCCAATGGCGACCTTGACCACATCCCGGAGCAGGCGTTCTACAACATCGGCGGCCTGGACGACGTTGAGAAGAAGTACGCCGAGATCCAGAAGAAAGGCTGATCATGGCTCAGCTCGACGTTCAGGTCGTAGCCTCTGACCACGCTGTGTGGTCGGGGCAGGCCAAGTCGGTGCGCGCGCGCACCGTGGAGGGCGACATTGGCATCCTGCCCGGTCACACCCCGGTACTCGCCCTGCTGGGCGAGGGCGAGCTGGTGGTGGAGCCGGTCAGCGGCACCGCTGTGAAGGCCCAGGTCAGCGGAGGTTTCTTCTCCGTCGACCATGATCGGGTCACCATCGTCGCCGACGACGCCGAGCTCTCCCACGGCTGATCCCTCAGCCTGACTCTCACTTCACACTCACGTGATGGCCCCCGGTTCCGCCGGGGGCCATCGGTGTATCTTCCCGACTCCGCGCGGGCCGAGACCACACGATAGGATCGATGACCGTGCGATTGGTGATAGCAACATGTTCGGTGACCTATTCCGGTCGGCTCAATGCCCATATGGCTCTGGCCAAGCGCCTGCTGATGGTCAAAGCTGACGGAGCGGTGCTTATTCACTCAGACGGCGGCTCCTATAAACCGCTGAACTGGATGTCGCCACCAGCGACGATGCGGGTGAGCGCACCGGATGAGCATCAAGCCGAAGCAGGCATCAAAGAGGTGTGGACAGTATCCGCTACCAAATCAGATGACACCTTAAAGATCCTCATCTCAGAGATTCACCACGATTCATCGCACGAGCTGGGCACCGATCCCGGACTCGTCAAGGACGGCGTCGAGGCAGATCTGCAGCGACTGCTGTCGGAACAGATCGAGCGGCTGGGGGATGGGCACGCCCTGATCCGCCGTGAACACCCGACCCCCATCGGGCCGGTAGACATTCTGGCCAAGGGTCCTCAGGGAACTGTGGCAGTAGAACTTAAACGTCGCGGCGATATCGACGGTGTGGAGCAGCTGAGCCGCTATCTGGAGCTGCTCAACCGTGATCCACTGCTCGCCCCCGTCAGCGGTGTCTTCGCTGCCCAGCAGATCAAACCCCAGGCCAGAACTCTGGCTGAGGATCGAGGCATCCGCTGCGTGGTGCTCGACTACGAGGAGATGAAGGGCGTCGACGACGCCGACTCACGGCTGTTCTGAGTCAGTTGCGCCAGGGGCATAAGGCTTCCCACCGTTTGTTGCGCTTTCGACGCGATTTTCAGCCTGTCGCGCACCATCGGATGGGAGAATAGCCCTATGGCCAAGCGCAGAGCATCGAAGTGGCAGCGGGAACAGCGCCCGTTGAGCACTCAGTTCCTCGCTCCTGGCGGTATCAGTACCGGTATCGCCACCAAGCGCGACGGTGAATATCACGTGCGGTTCATTTCGGCAGCAGCTGCGCAGAAGGACTACATCTGCCCGGGCTGTCACGGTCGGATCCCACCTCAGACAGCGCATATCGTCGCCTGGCCCACTGGCTCACTGTTCGGTGTTGACTACGCAGCAGAACAACGGCGCCACTGGCATTCCCACTGTTGGAGGATCGCGGCCTGAATCCGTCCATTCCTCGGGAGGGCCCGCGCTGACCAGGTGCTATGCCGGCCACCAACGCAGGGCCAGCGTCCAGGCAGTCACAAGATTGTGACCTTATCGTTATCTTCGATAGTGTAGGCCGCTGAACTACCGCGTATCCACCACCAAAGGACACTTCGTACCGTGCGATTCCTCTATCCCGTCTCTGCCTTTCTTCTTGGGCTGATCCTTCTCGGCTTCGGCATCGGCCAGCTCGTCCCTGGCGAACCCGAGGACGTCCGCAGCCAGCCGGCAGAGGCGGCACCATTCACCGTCATCACTGATGACCTCATCGACGCCGATGAAGGTCACGATGAGTTCACCATTGAAGGCGACGGCGAATACAGCCTGGCGATCGGTCGGGCGCATGACATCGAGGCGTGGCTGGGCGACGCCGCCTACAACCGCGTCACCGGAGTCACTGACTCAGCCGATCAGGCTGAGATCGAGGTGGAGCACATTGAGGGTGAGCAGCAGGCCCCGAATCCGCTGAACTCAGACCTCTGGGTAGCGACCGAGACCACTGAGGGCGAACTCCTCTACCGCTGGAGCACCCCCGACACGGACGAAGAATGGTCCTTGCTGGTCTTCCGCGACGGTGAAGCCGCTGCTCCCGTGACAATCTCCGCTGAGCGCCCGGCGCCGGGCTCGCAGGGTCTGGGTATCACCCTGGTGATCCTCGGAGCCCTGGCCGTGCTGGTTGCCTTGGCGCTGTTCTACCGAGCTCTGGGAGCAACGCGCCGTGAAGCTGCGGCTGACAACGCCGACGGCGCCACCGCAGCATCCGCTGGTCTGGCCACCGAGCCAGAGTCCTCATCAGTTGATTCCGATGACCAGACGCTCGAGCACCCTTCGATCGCTCTGCCCGGTGCTGCTGACGCAGACCCTGCAGCAGATCTCTCCAGCGTCGAAGAATCTTCTTCAGCTGAGCCTTTGGCGGCAGACCACGCTGATAGCACCGAAGAACACCCTGAAGCCGACGAGGATGAAACCACGGCCCTGAGCTTCGACTTCCAGGATGACTCCGACGATTCCTTGGCCGAGACCGAAGTCATCGACGATGAGCAGAATGAGTCGCAGCAGGAAGCCAGCGAAACTGCTAGTGAAGCTTCCGCCTCCGAAGAAGAGGCCAACCGTGTGACCGCGGATGAAGCAGCTGACCCCGAAGATGCACCACAAGAAGACCAGGAGCACGTCATCAACGACGACGAACCCGCCTCCGAGCAGTCCCGGTCAGACGACGCGCAGACACCGGCGCAGAAGCCCAAGGGCCTGCGCGGACGATTCGGTCGTGGCACTGCCTACGCCGTCGTACCTGCGGTGGCAATTGCGCTGACCTCAGCTCTGGGCGGCACCGAGCAGGCATATGCTGCGACGGAAGAGCCCGAGCAGACCGAGACTGACATCGACGTAGCAGAGGAAGTGCCCTCCGAGGGCTACTCCGTGCTGCTGGGAACCCAGTTGGAGCGGATTCTCGGTGATATCTCCGAGGTGGTGGCCAGCGCCGATGAGGAGCAGGATGCTGAGGCCCTCCAGCAGCGGGTTGCAGGTCATGCACTCGAAGTGCGAGAGCTCAGCTACCGCAATCATGACCTCGCTGAGAGTTCTCTGCCGGCGCCTATCGGCACCGAGGTGCTCTCTGCGGCAGTGACTTCCGAGACAGAGTTCCCGCGACAGGCTGTGGTGATCACTAACCACCCAGACGGTGAAGTCCCACAGATCCTGATTCTGGAACAGAATTCCGCGCGGGAGAACTACAAGCTCATCCATGCCTCCCTGATGGCGCCGGGCACCGAGTTCCCGTCCTTCTCCGCCGAGCAGGGCGGTGTGGTTCCGGTTGATCCGGAGGACGAGTCCGCCTCTGAAGCACCAGCTCAGGCACTTCGCGGCGTCGCCGACTTCTTCGCCGATTCCGAGGACGAGTTTGGTGAGCAGGTCGCTGAGAGCATCTACCTGCAGAGCCTGCACGGCTACTACGAGGAATTGGCCGAAGCAGCTGAAGACACCGAGCTGAGCTTCCCAACCCCGGAGATGGGTGAACAGATCACAGCTCTGGAGCTGCCTGACGGTTCGACTCTGGTGGCTGGCTCCTTCGAGCTGGTGATGCAGATGGCCCCACTAGACGACGGCGATACGATCTTCCTGGAGCATGACCTCGTCGAGGAGCTGGCCGGCACTGACTGGACCACGTTCCCGACCGAGATCAGCACCACCGAGTCGGTCGTGCTCCAGATTCCGGCCGATGAAGACGGCGAGATTGTCCTACTGGGCATCCACGACATCATCTCTGATGCTTCCATCGACACCCCAGAGTGGTTTGAGGGCTACGATAGCGACTGATGAGTGAACAGCCTTCAATCAATGCGCGAGGGGCAGTAGACCTCTCCTCTCTGACCGACCAGTCCCAGCAGCCACAGAGCCGACCAGCCGGGGCTGCTCCGGCGGGTGCCTCGGGCGCTGCCGCGCAGCAGCCAGGTGCTGACACCTGGAGCGTGAGCATCCAGCCGCAGCAGCTGCAACAGGTGATCCAGCTTTCAGCTCAGGTGCCTGTTCTGGTGCTGATCCATGGGGCAGATGACACATCAGCCCAGTTCCGCGAGACACTGGAAAGCGCGGTTGATGCCCAGGGCGGCCGACTCGTTCTTGCCCAGATTGACGCAGCTGCTTCCCCAGAACTAGCCCAGCAGGCGGGGCAGCTGCCGGTGGTGACCGCGTTCCTGGCCGGCCAACCGATCGGTGAATTCGACGCAACGGCACCGGCGGAGCAGCTGCCGCAATTGGTCACCCAGATCATGCAGCTGGCCACCCAGAACGGCATTACCGGAACCGTGCCGCCCCAGGGGCGTAAGGCAGGGACCGCCGAGGACGCGAGCGAACCAGAGCTGCCGCCGCTGCACCAGAAAGCTCACCAGGCGCTGGAGCAGGGAGACTACGACAGCGCCATCGCTGCTTTCGAACAGGCCGTGCGGGAGAAGCCCGACGACGAGGACGCCAAACTGGGCATTGCCCAGGTCAAGCTGATGAAGCGCACCCAGGATGTGGATCTGGCGGCAGTGCGCCAGCGCGCCGCTGAGCATCCTGATGATGTGCAAGCCCAGACCCAGGTGGCAGATATCGACGTCCTCGGTGGTCACGTCGAGGACGCCCTCGCGCGGCTGGTGCGGTTTATCCAGACCCATCCCGGTGATGATCGCGAAACTGCGCGGCGCCACCTGGTGGAGCTCTACAGCATCGTGGGAGACAGCGATCCTCGAGTGGCGGCCTCGCGCAAGCGCCTAGCCTCTGCCCTGTTCTGAGTTGGTTCCGCGGGCGGGGAGACCCCGCCACGCTCTCGGCGGGCTCACGCCCGCCATCACGCCTGAAGGGTTCCGGCGGCGCGCGCATGTCGCGCACGCGCCGTGACGTAGCCCGCACACCCGCGGAGCGGCTGCACGGGTCCCTAACGTCACGGTTCCACTCGGCCGCGTGCAGTGGCCGCGGCCTTCACGCCTAAAGTTGGTTCCGCGGGCGGGGGAAACCCCGCGACGGCCATGACGTAGCCCGCACGCCCGTGTTGCGGGCGCGCTGGCGGAAGTCATCCGCAGGGCTGACGGCTGCCCGACTGCGGCATCGATAGGGTGGAGCCTATGGAGACTAATGCGCTGAGCATCCGTGGGCTGCATAAGCGATACGGGGACAAGATCGCGGTCCAGGACTTATCGCTGAATGTGCCCAAGGGATCCTTCTACGGATTCGTCGGCCCCAACGGTGCCGGTAAGACCACCACCCTGTCGATGGCCACCGGTCTGTTGCGCCCCGACGCCGGCTCAGCCGAGATAGCCGGCGTCGATGTCTGGAAGCACCCCAGCGAGGCCAAGCGGCGTATGGGCGTCCTTGCTGATGGGGTGTTGCTGTTCTCCAAACTCACCGGTGAGCAATTGGTGACCTACGCGGGACTGCTGCGTGGAATGGACCGCGAAACTGTCGCCACCCGCACCGAGGACCTGCTGCGCGTCCTGGGACTGGAAGAGGCCGCTGGCAAGCTCGTTCAGGACTATTCAGCTGGTATGACCAAGAAGATCGCGCTTGCTTCTGCCATGGTGCATGCCCCTGAGCTGCTTGTCCTGGATGAGCCCTTCGAAGCAGTCGATCCGGTTTCCGCCCGGACCATCCGCGGGCTACTGGATGCCTACGTGGCCAGCGGCGGAGCCGTCATCCTGTCCTCCCATGTGATGGACCTCGTTCAACGCATGTGCACCCATGTCGGCATCATCGCCCACGGTCAGCTGCTGGCATCCGGAACAGTGGATGAGGTGCGCGGTGACTCAGATCTGGAAACCCGCTTCGTGGAACTTGTCGGGCTGGAAGGCACAGATCAGGAGCTCTCGTGGTTGAAAGCCTGATCCGCCTCAAGCTGCGGCTGCTGGGGAACACGTACAAACGCTCGGGATGGGCTCTGGCGGGGACCGTGATCGCCGGGCTCTACGGCCTCGGCCTGGTAGGGCTGGTGGTCACGACTCAATTCGTCGAAGGAGCCCGCGCAGAATCCGCTATGGATCTGCTGATCCCCAGTGTGGTGGTCTCCACGGGTGTCACCCTGGTCTGGATTATCGTGCCGCTGGCGATGACCGGAGGCGATTCCGTGATGGATCCCCGGCAGCTGATCACCTTCGGCATTCCTCGGCGCAGCCTCGTCATTGGCCTCAGTGCCGCCCGGATGATCTCTGTGGGTGCGATTCTGACCGTTCTCTGGCTGGTGGGGCAGGTCCTGCTGTGGCGCTCTGACCTCCTGGCCGCGGTGATTGCCATACTGAGCATCCCACTTCTGCTGGTGACTTTTACTGCTGTGTCACAGGCGGTCACGACGGCCGCTTCAGCGTGGCTCTCAGCCCGCAAATGGCGCGATCTGCTGGCTATCTTGGGACTCGGTCTGGCCATGATGGCGTTCCCGATCGTCTCGAGCGCCGTCAGTGTCTTTGAGAATGTGCAGGAGGCTCTTCCGGTCATCGCCGAAGTGCTGTCCTGGACGCCGCTGGCCGCCGGAGCCGCACTGCCCTACGATGCCGCCACCGGGGCCTGGGGAGCGTTTGGCTTACGGCTGCTGATCCAGTTGGCCACCCTAGGTGCGGCACTGCTGATGATCCGCGCCGCCCTGATCACCATCACCGAGAAGCCGCGTGGCCAAGGCGGCCAGCGTCGTTCAGCAAAGCGCGGAAACATCGGACTTTTCGGGCTCTTCCCGGCTACTCCGTGGGGAGCAGTCGCAGCGCGCAGTCTCACGTACTGGCTGAAAGACCCCCGATACGGTGGGTCCTTGATTGTGGTCCCCGGTCTCGCCGTGCTGGGCCTCTTCCTATGGTGGCAGTCAGGGGAGACCTGGACCCTCTATGCGCTGGGACCCTTCATCGCATGGATGCTGGGCTACGCCATCTCGGCCGATATTTCCTATGACAACACCGCATTCGCCCTCCACGTCACCACCGGGGTCACCGGCGTCGCGGATCGGACCGGACGTGCCGTCTCACTGCTGACCTTCTCCCTGCCGGTGACTTTGGCGGTAAGCGTGCTGCCGATGCTGGCAGTAGGCAACGTGGAGCATCTGCTGGTGGTGACCGCCTTGAGTCTGGGCATGCTGCTGAGCACCATCGGGCTCTCCTCGGTGATCTCCGCTCGGCTCGTCTATCCCACGCCGAAACCCGGGGACTCACCCTTCAAGCAGCCTGAAGGTGCTGGCGGACGAATGATGGCGATTCAGATGGCGACCATGCTGCTCACCGCCGCAGTGATGATCCCCGATGTCGTCCTGCTCATTCTGTGGGCCGTCAATGGTGCCGACTGGCTGTTAGGGCTCTTGGTCGCAGCAACAGTGCTCAAGGGCGTCGGACTGGTCGTGGCTGGCATAGTGCTGGGGGCACGGGTCTACGAGCGCGCCGCTCCCGAGCTCTTCCAGGAAGTCGCAGCCCACTAACGCAGCCCACTAACGCGGCCCGGAGAAGTCCAGTGCAGAGATAGCCCAGTGCAGCGTTAGCCCTGTTCAGAGGTCCTCGGAGTTCTCCACGTACGCGGTGCATTCACGTGATTGCTCAATGCGGCTGACTGCGTCGGTCAGTGGCGGCATCGCATTGACCGACGAGATCTGCTCCATCGCCAGCAGGACCTCCACGGTAGGAACGCGCCCGTAGCTGATGAGCTGCCAGTGATCCTCGCGGTCCATAGCGACCCAGTCGATACCGCCGTATCTCACACAGGGTTCCGTGGTGGGACCGATGGGCTCCACGCCGCAGCGCAGCACAATCTCCGATGGCTCGCCCCAGACAGCAGTGCCTTGCGAACTGGTGGGGCGGCGCTCCTGGTCCCCGATGACTTCAGGAAGCCGCAGCATGACCTCCGCGCAGTCAGGATCTTCAGCGTTGGGAGCAGGTTCCACGGTGGCTGTGGCTGCGCAGGAAGTCAGCAGCAGCATTCCGGCTGCCAGCATGGCTCGCCGCCCTCGTGCCAACGCGGCAGACCCGGTAAGGACTGCGCCGATCCTGGGTCGGGGGCGCGGTGCGGAGGACGTCAACACCGTGGGCTGCGCGGAATTATCAGACATATGGCCTATTCTGATCGAATCTGAGGCCGCACGCTAAACGCTGGCGGTCAACACTTGATGAGCAGGCACCCTGAGGAGAATGTGATGACTGCTGCCCCGCCTCGGCACGGCGCCCCGTACAACGGCCCCGTCTTTTTTGACGAAGAACCTCCGCCCAAGCGCCGTAAGACCGGACGATGGGTGCTCGGTGGATTTGCCGTGCTGGTAGTTCTTGGCCTGCTGGCATCACTGACGTATCTCTTTGTGCTTCAGCGTTCATATAACGAGAACGTCACTCACTTCCCCTCCGCTGAGGATGGACAGAGCGCGGTGTTCCCGCCTGAAGAGGAACGTCCCGCCGACGACGACGCCCTGAACATCCTGCTGCTGGGCTCAGACTCCGGCGGCGGATCCGGTGATAACGAGAACCTGCCGCGGGTCCCCGGCGGCGGGCGCAGTGACACCATGATGCTGGTTCACATCCCGGAAAGCCGGGATGCCGTCTCAGTCATCTCCATTCCGCGCGACCTCTGGGTCGAGATTCCCGGCGGGTACGGCTGGCATAAGGTCAACGCAGGCCTGGCACTTGGCGGGGGACAGGGCCCTGGCCTCACTGTGGCCACCATCGAGTCGCTCTTCGACGTCCGAGTAGACCACGTGGCCGCCATCGATATGCTCGGTTTCGCCGGACTGGTGGACTCCATGGGGGGAGTCACAGTGAACTCGCCTATGGCCTTCACCGCGCAGAACGGCATGAGCTTCGCCGAAGGTCCGCAGCATATGACCTCGGAACAGGCATTGGCCTTCGTCCGCGAGCGGAAAGCCTTCCCTACAGGAGATCTCCAGCGCATCCAGAACCAGCAGACCTTCATCCGGGCAGTGATCGACCAGGCCGCCACACCCTCGACCCTGTCTAATCCGGTGCGGGTCAACGAAATGGTCGGTACTTTCGCCCAGCACCTGATCACCGACGAAGAGCTCGATGCAGGTGCCGCCGCGAGCCTGGCGTGGAGCGCACGCGGGGCAGTCAACAATATGCAGTTCACCACGTTGCCCACCGCCGGAAACGGATACTCCGCAGATGGGCAGTGGATCTTCTACCAGGACACCGAGGCCATCGCCGCGATGTCCCAGCATATGAAAGACGGGACCCTGGCGGACCACCTCTCGCAATAGCGGCTCTGCGCACTTCAGGCGCTGGTAGGGGAGAATAGGGACAGGACATACGACGACGGCGTGAGGGAGTCTTCTTCGTGAAGGGCAAAGTCAAGGGCGCAGCGGCTGCGCTGCAGTGGTTCGCCCAGGCCGAGCAGATGCTTGAAGTCCACGCCCCGCAGATCAACAGGCTCAACGTATTCCCGGTCCCGGATTCAGATACCGGCTCGAATATGCTGGCCACCATTCGGGCCTGCCGGGAAGCCGTGGAAGAAGCCGCCGGTGCCCGTCAAAGCGATGCCGAGGAGGACCTCGGTCAGCTGCTCAGCCTGGCGGGAAGCCGGGCCATGGGGGAGGCCTGCGGAAACTCCGGCACCTTGCTGGCAGTGCTGATCGCTGGTTTCGCTGAACCCCTGCATGGCTCCTCCCGGTTGACGGTAGAAGGCCTCAGCCGTGCCCTAGACCGAGCAAGCCTGCGAGCCTGGTCAGCGTTGTCTGCACCGGTGGACGGCACGATGCTCTCGGTTCTTGATGCGGTGCGCGATGCCGCCCACAACGAAACCGCCGCTGCACAGGAACCTGACTCAAGGGCGGCACTGGAGGCCGCCATGCCGAGGTTGGTCGCCGCGGCGCGGGAGGCGCTCGTTCGTACCGAGCAGCAATTGCCGGTACTCACTCGGGCGCAGGTGGTGGACTCTGGCGGGCTGGGCCTGCTGCTGGTGCTGGCCGCACTTGCTGCCACGGTTCGTGGCGAGAGCCCCATGCAGTATGTCCAGGACGACCTGCTCACCGGCCTTTCCGGATGGGCTGCTGCAGGGGAGGAGTCACGTGCAGGGGCTTCCGGGGCGCCGTCGTCGATTGAGTCCTCCACCGCAGAGGCCAGCCTCTCCGGAGTCGAGATCATGTCCACCGTGCGTCTGGACCCACTGGGCGCAGCCTCGCTTCGCCACCGATTGGACGAACTGGGTGAGGCTGTGATCATTACGCCCATCGGTGCAGAGGCCGAAGTCGATGGCTCCCTGCGCTGGCGTATCCACGTCCACGCCCAGGACGAGCAAGCCGTACTTGAGGCCATCAGCGCCGCCGGAGCGGTAGAGAGCAGCGCGGTCACCCCGCTGGGTTCGTGATCGCTTGCAGATGCAGATGAGCGCAGTGGGTAATTCATGAGCACTCTCGCCCCAGACTCAGTGCGCCCGGAGACGCCCCTCGAGCGACTGCTCGGCGGCCGCACGGCATCCACTCTGGCCAAGGAGCTCAACCTCACCACAGCCGAGGAACTGCTGCGGCATTTTCCGCGCCGCTATGTCGCCTATGGTCAGCTCTCGGCGTTCGTGGATCTCAACGAGGGCGAGCAGGTCACATTCATGGCCGAAGTGGTGTCCTGCAACAAACGCGAGATGCTCCGCCGTCGTGGCTTCATCGTTGATGTGGAGGTCAAAGATGAACAGGG
>NZ_HG005167.1:49392-54816 GCF_000455245.1 Nesterenkonia massiliensis
TGGCCTTCTTCTACGGGCACGAGGCATTTCGCAGGCTGAGGCCTGGAACGGTTGCGCTCTTCGCTGGCAAGGTCACCACCTACGCAGGACAGTTGACTCTGAATAATCCGGACTTCGAAGTCGTGGTCAAATCCGATGGCGTGACGATCCCGCACGGTGCCGGTGAAGGCAAGGACCGCTTGGAGGTCCCGGTTCCGCTTTATCCGGCCACCGCTGGAGTCTCCAGTTGGAAGATAAAAAGCTGTATGGAGATCGTGCTGAATCAGACTGATTTCAGTCTCTGGCCACAGACGATTCCACCCGCTGTGGCGCAAGCGGAGCATCTGCCCGGCCTCGGTGAAGCCTACGAGCTGGTGCATCGTCCCCAGGAGGATGGAGCGCAGAAACGTGGATGGCGGCACTTCCGCTTTGCGGAGGCGCTTATTGTGCAGGGGCTGATGGACCGACGCCGTCGTCAGCTAGCGGCTTCCCCCGCACTTCCGGCAGCGCCGAAGCCAGACGGGGTGCTGCAGGCTTTTGACGACCAGCTGCCTTTTGACCTGACCGCTGGCCAGCGCCGGTGCGGTGAGATCCTGGCGGCAGATCTCGGGCAGCCCAAGCCCATGAACAGACTTCTGCAGGGAGAGGTGGGCTCTGGTAAGACCCTGGTGGCGCTGCGCGCCATGCTGCAGGTGGTGGATGCCGGGGCACAGGCCGCGCTAGTGGCCCCCACCGAGGTGCTGGCCATGCAGCATGAACGTTCGCTGCGACGCAGCCTGGGTGCCCTGGCCGCAGAGTTTCCAGGCGACGACGGCGTGCACATCACCCTGCTCACCGGCTCCATGAGTGCCTCAGCGAGGAAACAGGCGTTGCTGGACATCGCCAGCGGACAAGCCGGCATAGTAGTGGGCACCCACGCGCTGCTGGGGGAGAAGGTTCAGTTCGCTCAGCTGGGCTTAGCGGTCATTGACGAACAGCACCGTTTTGGTGTGGAACAGCGCAACGCACTGCGCAGCCGTTTTACCCCCACCCCGCACACCCTGGTGATGTCAGCCACCCCCATTCCGCGGTCTGTGGCCATGACTGTCTTCGGTGATCTGGAACTCACCGTCCTTGAAGGTCTTCCCGGCGGGCGCAGCCCGATCGCCACCCATGTGGTGCCGATGATGCGCGGACGCGAGTGGATTCAGCGGGTCTGGGCCCGGATCGCTGAAGAAGCCCGCGCAGGTCACCAGTGCTATGTGGTGTGCCCCAAGATCAGCGCCGAGGAGGAAGGCGCGTCGGTGGAGCTGATGCTGCAGAAACTCCGAGAGATCCCGGTGCTGAGTCAGTTGCGACTAGCCGGCGCCCACGGCCAGCTCCCTGCAGCGGAGCTGGCTGCCACGATGAACGCCTTCGAACGCGGCGACCTCGACGTGCTGGTGTCCACCACCGTGATTGAGGTCGGGGTCGATGTCGCCAACGCCACGCTGATGGTCATCCTGGACGCCGATTCCTTCGGAATGTCCACCTTGCACCAGCTTCGTGGCCGTATTGGCCGCGGGCACACACAGAAGAACCAGTGCCTGCTGGTGACCCGGCTGCCCGAGGAACACCCTTCCGTGGAGCGGCTGCGCGAAGTCGCTGCCACCACCGACGGCATGGCCCTGGCCACACTGGATCTGGCACGCCGGCGTGAAGGCGATATCTTGTCCAGCCTGCAGTCCGGCGGGCGCAGCACGCTGCGTCTGCTGCGCGCAGCCAGGGACGAAGAGCTCATCGTTCAGGCAGGAGAGTGGATCGCCCGGCTCAGCAATGAGGACCCGGACTGGCATAGTCTGCCGGAACTGCGGGATGCTGTGGAAACGTTCCAGGCACGGCACGACGACGCCGAAGACTACATCGACCGCGGTTAGACCCGACCTTCAGGAGAAGCACATTGGCACGGATCATCGCAGGCACCCACAAGGGACGTCGCCTCACCCCGGTCCCTACCGACGCCACCCGTCCCACCAGCGACAGGGTCAAAGAGTCGCTGTTCTCCCGACTCGAGGGGTACAACGCCTTCGACGGCGCCGTCGTTGTTGATCTCTACGCCGGTTCCGGGGCACTCGGCTTTGAAGCGCTCAGCCGTGGCGCACGGGCCCTGGAAGCGGTGGACAAGGCAGAATCTGCCTACCGAACTCTGGGACGTAACGCGCAGCTCTTCGAGGGAAAAGTCCAAGTCACCAAAGCCGACGCACTGAGATACCTCAACAACCGCGAGGGCGAGCCCATCGAGCTGCTATTCCTCGACCCTCCCTATGGGCTCAGCGACGCAGAGCTGAACAAGGTCCTCAGCGCAGCAGTTCCGCAGCTTCATGAGGCAGCCACTGTGGTCGTCGAGCGCGATGCCCGCAGTGGCGAGCCCACCTGGCCAGAAGGTCTCTCACGATTCCACGAGAAGTCCTACGGCTCTACGCACATCTGGCTGGCTGAACCAGCCTGAGCCTGCCGCCCCGGTACGTCAGAACCTGGAGGTGTCTGCAGCCGCAAGTGCCTCCGGCAGTCGCTGCTGCAGACGCTGCGCTGCTTCAGAGATACTGTGCCGGTCTTTGCAGAATGCGAAACGAACCAGGCGGCGCAGTCGGTGGTTCCGCGGAATCTGGTCAGCGATGATCAGCGCGGAGACCGGAATGGCCGCTACTCCCACCTGCGCCGCTAGGAGATCGCAGAAGGCGGCGTCGTCGAGGTCTGTCAACTCGGAAATATCTGCCAGCAGGAAATACCCCGCACCTGGTGAATTGGGACGTAGCCCTGCCTCATCGAGAGCTGCCGAAAGCTGGTTGCGAGCCTCCGCTAGCTCCGAACGAAGAGCTGAGAGATACCCCTGATCATCACGCACCCCCTGCGCCACTGCCCACTGGAAAGCCGGGCCTGAGGAGAAACTCAGGAACTGCTTCACACCGCGCACCTGGTTGATCAGGGCCGGTGCGCCCATCACCCAACCGACCTTCCAGCCGGTGACGGAGAATGACTTACCTGCCGAGCTGACAGCTACTGCGATATCGCTGGCACCCGGGATGCTGAGGATGCTGCGGTGCTGCTGCTCCGGATCAAGGATGAGCTGCTCATAGACTTCATCGCACATGATGCGCGCTCCGTTGCGGTGCGCGAGTTCCACGATCTGTTCCAGCTCCGCAGCAGTGAAGACCGTTCCCGTCGGATTGTGCGGGGTGTTCAGCAGCACTAGAGACGTGCGGTCGCTGATGGCCGCAGCGAAGGCATCCAGGTCGGGGCGGAAATCGCCGGCGGTCAGCGGTACTCCTACCAGCTCGGCACCGGCCAGCGCTGCGCACGCCCCGTAGGAGTCATAATGCGGCTCAAAGCAGAGCACCTGGCTGCCGGCAGTGGCGAAGGCCAAGATCGTCGCGGCGATTCCCTCTGTAGCCCCTGTGGTTGCCATGATGCTGGTGCCCGGATCGAGACTCACCCCTTGGCGCCGCAGCATATCCTCAGCGACTGCTTCACGCAGTGCAGGTAGACCCATGCCGGGCGCATACTGATTCGGCGGACCAATATGGGACTCGGTGATGGCCGAGGCAGCGGCATCCAACAGCCACTGGGGGCCCTCCTGGTCGGGAAACCCTTGGCCGAGGTTCACTGCCTGGTGGGATATTGCTGCAGCGGTGGTGCGCTCGTAGACCGTGGGCAGCACAGCATGACCGGCCTGATCGTAAGTGTTTGCAGCAGCTGCGGCGCGCGCCCAGGGAGAACTCATGGCCTCCATCGTAGACTGGCGTATCGTGCGCATCGTCTATATCCATCAGCACTTCAATTTCCCCTGGGAGCCGGGGTGGCAGCGGCCGTGGCAGTTCGCTCGGCGGCTGGCTCGCGCCGGCCACGAAGTCACCGTCATCTGCGGCGGACTGCAGAAGCAGATCCAGGAGCTTGAAGGTGTCCGCGTGCACCGGCTCGCGGTCCCCTACGAGAACGCCATGGCCTTTGGGCAGCGGGTGCGCTCCTTTATCTCCTTCATGACCAGAGCGTGCTTCTATGCTTCCCGGGTCAAGGCCGACGTCGTGTTCTCTTCCTCGACCCCGCTGACCACAGCTGTTCCCGGCATTGTGGCCGCCAAGCTGCGCCGTGCACCCTTCGTCTTCGAAGTGCGGGATCTGTGGCCGGAAGCTCCGGTGGCGTTGGGCTTCCTGAAGAACCGCACAGCGATCCGCGCAGCTCAGCGGCTGGAGAAGATCGCCTATCGATCCGCCGCCCACGTGATCGCGCTGTCCCCAGGGATGGAGGAAGGCATCAAACGAGTCTGGCCCAAGGCCCGGACAACAGTGGTGCCGAATGCTTCAGATGTCGAGAACTTCGCCGCCGCCCGGCAGAACCGTGACGCTGTGCGCGCCGAACTCGGCTGGTCAGAGGATGAGACGGTGCTCTTCTATGCCGGAAGCTTCGGCGTGACCTATGACGTGCCGTGGCTGGTGCGCCTGGCAGGGGAGCTTGCCACCCGGAGCAGCACATTCCGCGTGGTGGCTTACGGAGAGGGAGCTGACACGGAGAACTGCCGCCGGATCGCCACAGAGTACGGACTGCCTCCGCTGGAGGTACTCCCCGGGAAGATCCCGCGCACCGAGATCGAGCGTATGCTTCCAGCCGCTGACTTTGCCGTCTCGACCCTGGTCGACAACCCCGCGCTGGAGGTCAACTCCTTGAACAAGGTCTTTGACGCGCTGGCCGCCGCCCGGCCCGTACTCTTCAATCACAACGGCTGGCTTCCTGATGTCCTGGACGCCCACGGGGCCGGATTCCGACTGAGTCGGGATCCCGCTGAAGCAGCTGTGGACCTGATTCAGCGTCTTGAAGAAGGCGCCGTTGACCGTGAGGGGGCCTCCCGCGCTGCGCTGGAGCTGGCCCGCACACAGTTTGACCGCGACCTGCTCTTCAATCGTTTTCTGGAGGTTCTGGAGGCAGCCGCGGCCGGTGTGAAGTAGATTTGAGCCATGCATTCAGCAGTATGCCCCGGCTCATTCGACCCGCTGCACAACGGACACGTGGAGATCATTGCCCGCGCCGCCAACCTCTTTGATGAGGTGATCGTGGCGGTCTCAGCCAATATCCATAAGACCCCACTGTTCACCCTCGAGCAGCGCATCGAGATGGCCCAGGAGACGTTCTCTGCACTGCGCGGAGTCACGGTCAAACCGCTGCCAGCCGGTGTGCTGCTGACCGAATTCTGCAAGGACGTCGGTGCCAGTGCCGTGGTCAAAGGACTGCGCGGCACCCATGACCTGCCCTACGAAGCGTCCATGGCGACAATGAACCGGCATCTGACGGGACTGGAGACCATTTTCCTGGCTGGCGACGGGCGCTATGCGCATCTGTCCTCCACCCTGGTGAAAGAGGTCCACACGCTCGGCGGTGACATTGCAGAGTCCGTCCCGCACGCGGTGCACCGCCGGCTGAGCGACGCCTCCTAAA
>NZ_HG005167.1:54842-56858 GCF_000455245.1 Nesterenkonia massiliensis
ACACGCTCGGCGGTGACATTGCAGAGTCCGTCCCGCACGCGGTGCACCGCCGGCTGAGCGACGCCTCCTAAAGAGTTCAGACTTCTTCCAGATCAAAAACGGTAAGGTGTGCCCATGAGCAATGCGACCCCCATTCGAAAAGCTGTGATTCCGGCTGCTGGCCTGGGCACACGCTTCCTTCCTGCCACTAAGGCGATGCCTAAAGAGATGCTGCCGGTGGTGGATGAGCCTGCTATCCAGTACGTGGTGGCTGAGGCTTCCAAAGCTGGTATTGATGACATTTTGATGATCACCGGGCGTAATAAGCGTGCCATGGAGGATCATTTCGACCGGGCCCCGAATCTGGAAGCCACTCTGGAAGCTAAGGGCGATACCAAGAAGCTCGAAGCGGTCCGGCATGCCACCCAGCTGGGGGATATCCACTATGTGCGTCAGGGTGAGGCTAAAGGTCTTGGTCATGCGGTGCTGTGCGGGAAGCAGCACGTCGGTGATGAGCCTTTCGCGGTGCTCTTAGGTGATGATCTGATTGATCCCCGTGATGAGCTTCTGACCACGATGATGGAAACCCAGCAGCAGTTGGGTGGTTCGGTGATCGCGGTGATGGAGGTTCCTGAGGAGAACGTCTCTTCCTATGGTGTGGTTGATGCCGGGGGAGCGGA
This sequence comes from Nesterenkonia massiliensis, assembly GCF_000455245.1. GTDB lineage: Bacteria > Actinomycetota > Actinomycetes > Actinomycetales > Micrococcaceae > Nesterenkonia > Nesterenkonia rhizosphaerae. Next base: position 55,502 of record NZ_HG005167.1, read on the forward strand.
TCAGGAAGAGGGCGCGCAGGTGGTGCCGGTACAGGGGCTCGTGGAGAAGCCTGCGGTTGAGGATGCGCCGTCGAACCTGGCCATTATTGGTCGGTATGTGCTGCATCCGGCGATCTTTGCTCAGTTGGAGCAGACTCCTCCGGGTAAGGGTAATGAGATTCAGCTCACTGACGCTTTGCAGGCTATGGCTGGCAAACCGGCCGCTGAGGGCGGCGGTGTGCATGCGGTGATTTTCCGTGGTCGTCGGTATGACACCGGGGATAAGCTCAGCTATATCAAGGCTGTGGTGACTCTGGCGGTGGATCGTGAGGATCTGGGTCCGGATCTGCGGGCATGGCTCAAGGAATTCGCTGGCCAGCTCTAAGCCGTGGTAGGCTGGTCTGTTGTGAAACATCCCCAGAGCACCGGCCAGACCGGGCCTCTGCAGGTGGACGTCAAACAGCTTAAGGATCACCCCGGCGCGCAGGAAATACTGTCACGGGACGTACCAGCACCGGTGGGCTTTTCCACTGTGCTGGTGGGTATCCCGGAAGGCAGCAACCTCGCGGTGGATCTTCGGATCGAGTCCGTGCATGAGGGAGTGCTGATGACCGGCACCACCTCGGCGGAGGTAGTGGGCGAATGCGGCCGCTGCCTGGACCCCATCAGCTACCCGCTGACGGTCGATGTGATGCAGCTGTTCAGCTGGGCCGATAAAGCCCAGGGGACGGATACCGGCGAGGACGAAGAGAACCGGGCAGTCGGCGAAGACCTGATGGTCGACGTCGAACCTGTCCTCCGCGACCTGATGGTCTCGGCTTTTCCGTTCCAGCCGGTCTGCCGGGATGACTGCCCAGGGCTCTGCTCAGAGTGCGGATTCCGCATGGAGGAGGACCCAGAGCATGAGCACGAGCAGGTCGATCCCCGCTGGGCTGCACTGCAGGGCCTGAAGAACCAACTAAATGACGGCGACGACGAGGCCTAAGCCTCGCCGACCGCCTACACTTGATCCCCTAGACACTGTCCGTCAACGAGAGAGAAGAGAGACACCGTGGCTGTTCCGAAGCGGAAGAAGTCCCGTGCCAACACCCGTCACCGCCGCTCCCAGTGGAAGGCAGAAGTGCCTACCCTGGTGAAGACTGTGGAGAACGGCCGTGTCGTCTACAGCCGTCCTCACCAGGCCAAGCTGGTGACCGACTCTGCCGATACCCCCCTGTTCTACGAGTACAAGGGCCGCAAAGTCGCTGACGCCTGATCTGCGGACCCGGTAGGAGTTGGCAGATACGAATGAGCTTCTGAAGAGTCTCGGGGTCCATATTGACCCCGGGACTCTTCGTCTTGCCCTCACACACCGATCCTTCGCCTACGAGAACGAAGG
>NZ_HG005167.1:56884-62849 GCF_000455245.1 Nesterenkonia massiliensis
CACACCGATCCTTCGCCTACGAGAACGAAGGGCTGCTCACCAACGAGCGCCAGGAGTTCCTCGGCGATTCGGTCCTTGGCCTGGCGGTCACTGATTTTCTGTATCGCACCTTCGAAGACCTGCCCGAAGGGGATCTGGCTAAGCTGCGCGCAGCCCTGGTCTCCACTCGGGCTCTGGCCCGGATCGCTCGCAGCTTAGGCGTTGGTCCGCATATTCGGCTGGGTGAAGGGGAGATGCGCACTAAAGGTGCTGAGAAGGATTCCATCCTTGCCGACACCATGGAAGCCCTGATTGGTGCTGCCTATCTCTCCACCAATATCGAAACCGCCCGGCAGCTGGTCCTGCGGCTGGTGACTCCGCTGCTGCAGGACAAAGAGGCGATGACAGCAGGCAAGGACTGGAAGACCACCGTCCAGGAACTGGCCGCTGAGCGCGGGCTGGGTGATATCAAGTACCTGATTGAGGATTTCGGGCCTGATCACAATAAGTCCTTTACCGCCACTTTGGTGATCGGCGGTGTGTCCTATGGCAATGGGGCGGGCCCTTCGAAGAAGGAAGCCGAAAGAGAAGCAGCACGCGTGACAGTGGAGCAACTCACTTCCGGCGAGGGCCAGGCCGATATTCTCACCCTGGTACTGGGCCGCTTCGAGGCTGCGCCGTCGTTATCAGGACAGGGAGAGGTCAGTGGCTGAGCGACCACCGCAGCAGCCCGGCCCACAGCCGCACCGGCCGCGTCGCGCACGCGGAGGAGTCGTTCCGGAACCAATGGCGGGCAAGGGCAGCACACAGGCCTCTGCCAGCGAGAAGAAACCACGACGCCGCACTAAGATCATCGCTATTGTCCTGGGCGTGATAGCTGTGCTGGTCATCGCCGCCGTTGTCATCGCCGGACTCTATCTGCGCCAGCTGCAGACCACCTTCGATGACAACCGCAATGTCATTGAAGAGCTTGATCTTGCCGATGACAGCGCATACCGGACCTCAGATGGCACCATCAATGTGCTGCTGCTGGGAAGCGACTCCCGTGGTGATGATGAGGAAAACTACCGCGCCAGGACCGGAGAAGGCGGAGCGCGCTCGGACGTGATCATGTTCGTGCACATTCCGGCGGATCGATCCGGGGTCTATGTCATGTCCATCATGCGCGATCTGTGGGTCGAGGTGCCCGGGCATGGATACGGCAGGGTGAACTCTGCGCTGGGAGCCGGCGGATATGAGCTCGTGGTGGATATGGTCGAGGAAATGCTCTATACCCATATCGACCATGTGGCGGTCATCGACTTCGAAGGATTCTCAGATCTGACCACGGCACTGGGCGGAGTCTACGTGGACAATCCTCAGGCATTCTCCGGCCGCGAGCATGATCCGGTTTTCTTCCCAGAGGGGGAGATTCGTCTCGAGGGCGAGGAAGCGCTGTGGTACGTCCGCGAGCGCAAGTCTTTCCCCATCGGTGACTATATGCGCGTGCAGAACCAGCAGCGTGTGGTCAAAGCCATCGTGCAGCGTTTTCTCTCCGGAGACACGCTGACCAATCCGCAGCGGGTGATGAATGTGGTGGAGTCCCTTGTCCCGTTCATGGAGGTGGATTCGGCACTGAATGCGGAGACAGTGGCCGGCTACGCCATGGAAATGCGCAACCTGCGGGCCAATGACATCCACATGTTCACCATGCCCACTGGCGAGCCCGCCGTGACTACCGGCGGCGCACAGGTGATCCTTCCGGATGAAGACATGATGCAGCTGCTGCAGACCTCTCTGAAGAATGAGAATATGCAAGGCTTCCTGGAGTATCTGGAGTTGTCCGAGGAAGGCGGTTCTTCGGCGTTCACGGGTGAGGCTGAAAGCTACACCCAACTGCCCGATGAGCCAGTAGGCCAGCTGATAGGTAAGATCGCGGGGGGAAGCCGCAATGCCCAATAAACCGGGCTCCAGCCAGATCACTGTAGAGGGCACGTGGATCCTGGTGTGCACATATCAGCGCAACGAGCTGTTGGCTCAGTTGCTGGACTCACTTGCTGCCGTACGTCTGCCGGCCGATTCCCCCTTGACCGCGCCGCAGGTCATCATCGTGGACAACGCGCCTGAGCCCGCCGCGGCACAGACCGTAGCCGAGCATCTGCCCAGCGCGGTGTACCTGCATCAGCCGGTGCCGGGAATCTCTTCGGCCCGTAACGCGTCGTTGGACGCGGTGCCGCAGAACGCGCAGGCGGTGATATTCATCGACGACGACGAATACGTTCCCTCCCACTGGCTGAGCGCCATGATCGACACCGCCAATGCCACCGGGGCTGATGCCGTGACGGGCCCGGTCCTTCCGGTGTTTGAAGAGGGCGAACCAGAATGGCTTACCAACTACGGTTTTGTCCGAAAGTTGGAGCATCCGGAAGGTCCGTATCCGCGCAGGCCAGCCACCCACAACTCCCTGGTGCGTTTCGAGTGGTTTGCCGAACGCGGGATGCGTTTCGATGAGATGTTCAACTTCACCGGGGGAGAGGATTCCGATCTCTTTGAGCGGATGCAGCGTGCCGGGGCGAAGTACTGGTGGACCAAAGATGTTCTCATCTACGAGACCATTCCAGCAGACCGCTCCACTCAGGCGTGGCTGCACCAGCGAGCCTCACGCGGCGGATACGTGCGCACACTGAAGATACGCCGTCGTCTCCCAGGTCCAGTTGTGCCGCTGCGGATCGCAGGAGAAGGCGTCCTGCGGCTGGGATACAGCGCAGCTCGGGTCTCCGCCAAGAAGCTGAGGCGCAAACCAGTGACCTTCAAAGACCATTACTACTGGCATGAAGGTCTGGGTATGATCACCGCTCTGGCTGGTCGCCGCCGGATCGAATACGCGCGGCCAGACGCTCAGCCCGAGTGAGCGCCCCCTCAGTCAGCTGCCGGGCCTGTCCGGCTGCGGCTGAGCCACGCAGCTTCGCCTGCGCAGCCCATGGGCGCAAGCCCTCAAGGGAAGGCAACCCGGGCTTACGGAAGAACCACATGCTCTGTGGATACTGCCACCGGTGCGCCCGTGGGTCGGAGAGGTAGCAGCAAGCAATTTCCCATAGCAGGGAACGAACCTCCTGACGGTGCTCGGGCTGCACACGAGAGAACTGCCGCAGGTACCAGGTGACGAAGAACTTCTCGAAGCGAGTCTCCAGATAGTCCTGGAGGAGGCCCTCCTGTTGCAGCCACTTCACCTGGGCCTTCTCCAGGGTGAGACATTTGTGGAAGTACCCTGGGCCCACTGCATTAACCATGGATCCCGCCACATCGGCGTAATATATGTAGACGGGCTCATCACGCAGCAGACAGACATCGGCGGCTTGGAGAACCTGCAAGAAGAACAGGGTGTCCTGGCCGGCTGCGCCTTCCACCTGCTGCAGTTTTTGTTCCTTAAGCCACTGAGTACGCACCACCATTGCTTCGATAGAGGTTGGGCGGAATCCGGTTCGGCGCAGCGCATTCTTGCTGAGCCGGATCAGACCCTCGGCATCGGCGAGCTTGCCATAGTGCGGTCTATTCGGCAGCAGCCGCTGCTGACCATTGCGGTCGGTGATCTCGTCTCCCAGGGCGAACTGAGCGCGCGGCTCCGCCTCAAGATCCTCCACGAGCTTCCAGTACCCGTCGTCGAGCATCTCGTCATCGGGATCCAGGTACGTGAGGTAGTCAGTGAAGGCGAGTTCCAGCCCGGTATTGCGCGGCCGGGACGCTGAACCCGACCCGCCCTCGGGATGGAAGAATGCCGTCACATTGGGATGAGCCACCGCGAGCTCTGTCACCGCTTCCCGAGTGGCGGTATAGGTGGAGCCGTCGTCTATCAGCAGGATGTGCATCTGCGCGAAGTAGGCGGAGTTCACCAGCGATGGGAAGGCCCTGGTACGCAGAAGCTCACCGTTATTGAAGACTGGGATGATCACGGCAAGCCGAAGGCGGTGGTTGCGGGCTGCGTCTCGCGCTTCGGCAGTGACCGTTCTAAGATCCGATGCTCGCACAGGCTCTCCTTCGGCGGTGCAGATACAGAAAAACCCCTGTCCGTTACGTAGAACGTCAGGGGTTTTCCTTCAGCGAGGGGGTGACGGGAATCGAACCCGCGTAGCCAGCTTGGAAGGCTGGGGCTTTACCATTAAGCTACACCCCCGGCAGGCGCCCTTTGAGCGCCTGTTTACTTTAGCAAGCTACGCGCCACTGTGCCAAAACCGCCACGCCGTTCGCTGAAGTGGACAGTGTGCAGTGGGTCAGCCCCGCGGGTGCAGGATCATATTTGTCATCCGCGCCGTGGACAGTCGTCGTCCCTGGTCATCGCGCATGACAATCTCATGGCTGGCCAGCTGCTTACCCAGGTTCAGTGGGATGCAGGTGGCCCAGACCAGCCCCTCGGTGGCGCCGCGATGATGGGTGGCACCGAGTTCTGTCCCCACTACCGGATACTCGAGCCCCAGATTCACCCGGGCGTGCAGGATGGTGGCCACAGAGCCTAGGGTCTCGGCTAGGGCCAGATGGGCGCCGCCGTGCAGCAGGCCAACATTCTGCTCATTTCCGGCCACCGGGATAGTTGCCACCACTTTATCCGGGTGCATTTCGCGGTAGACCAGCCCGAGTTTCGCCCCCAGGGGCGTGATGCCATGAGGGCCCATCCATTCGTGGTACTCGGCCGGTATTCCGGCTGCTTCCAGGCGAGCAAGGCGCTCATCTTCGTCCGGGAAAGGTGTGGGGACGCCCGGGAAAGGGAGTCCGGGGCGGTAAGTAGTGTCCTCGGAAGAATCATCGGTCATGCAGATAACTTTATCGGCCTATCCGCGTGGGGTGATCGGGCTCAAGCGTGTCGTGGTTCTGAATGGCGCAGTGGCTGGAGCAGTAATGCGGTCCGATGGGACAGGTGGGACGTCCAGTGAAGGCTTTTTCGCGGGGATCGCGTCATGTCCCATGCCCCATGCGCATTACGAGGATGCTCAAGATATCTCGAAAGGTATTGAACAGCATGAACGAATAGAACATAGCTTCGATAGATGGAAGGGCGCGCACAGGTATAAAGCCAGGGCGCAAGGCCGGTACAAGGGGCGATCACCATGGCAGCTTCATCCACCAGCAGCGCCAGCAGTGCCCCTCCCATGCCTGAGCATCTAAGAGTTCTCGCTGGGGGACTGGAGTTTAGTGTGGCATGGAAGCAGCGAGTCATAGCCCGGAATGCCGAAGCCGCGACCATCACCTCATTGGTGGAGTACCGGGAACGCGTCATCGCCGCCTATGGAGCCGTAGAACCGCTCGATCTTCCCGCGGCCTTGCGGGACACCGACCCGAGAGTGGATGAGCTGGACCTTGGTGTCCAGACAAACCCGCTCAAGGCGGGCGGAGGTGAAATCGGCGCCGTGGTCTGAATAGAGCACCTCGGGCAATCCGCAGACCGGCCAGGCAAGGTTCGTCTTGGGATTGACGGCTTGGTGGAAGGCAAGCGCTGTCTGCTCGGCGCTCGGAGCACCGAGAAAGACGGTGTAGCCAGACGCTGCACGGGAGTAGTCGTCCAGCAGCGCGGTCAACCAGGGCCGGGCCGGGGCACCGGTCTTGTCCAGAATCGCGACGTCTAAAAGCGTGTGGTCGGCCTGCCATTGCTCGTTCGGGCGTACTGCTGTTCGGCGTAAGACGAGTTCGAACTGGTCTCGGTAGGCGGCGTCGCCGTGCTGGGCCAAGGTGCGTAGGCCCGGGTCAATGCCGGCGATGACCGCCCGGACGCTGGAATAGCTCGGCACGGTGAGTCCCCGATCGGCGGCGATGTCGCTGATGCGGCGATGGATGAACGCGGCCGTGGGCTCAGGAGATCCAAGCGCCAGCGCTTCGATCATCTCCACCAGCTCAGACGGGATGCGCCGTCTGCCGCTATCAGCCCGGCGGGGACGATCCAGGCCACCGGAGCTCGGCTCAGCGCGGTACTGTGCCGCCCAACGGGAAAGTGTGCGTAGCGGTACGCCGGATTCTGCGG
>NZ_HG005167.1:63109-65106 GCF_000455245.1 Nesterenkonia massiliensis
CCGGATTCTGCGGCGAGCCGTGTCCAGGGGACGCCCTCATCGTGTTGGCGCAGCAGAGCGATCTTGTCTTCCGGGGTCCACTGCGCCATCGCGACCACCTACCGGTATCAGATCTCGGAGCCGGAGCCGGAGTCGGCCGCGGTCTCCGGGCTGGTGGTCTCCGGTTCGGCGGTCACCGGTTCCGGCGGCCGGGGCGGCAGGTGACGGTAGAGACTGGTGCGGGCGATCCCGGTCTTGGCCACGATCTCCGCCATGGTGTACCCGCTGGCGCGCAGGTGCTCGGCGTAGGAGAGCTTGTCCGGATCTACCACCGAGGGCCGTCCCACCCGTCGGCCCTTCGCCCTGGCTACCGCCCGAGCATGGGCGGCACGCTCCAGGGAGTAGGTGCGTTCCATCTGCCCAAACAGCGCCAGCAACACCACATTCAGCTGAGCCATCGGATCATCAGGGTTTGAGGAATCCAGTTTGATCGAATCAGCCAAATTGCGCACCCCCACCCCTCGTTCGGAGAGGTCATGGATCAGGTTTAACGTATCCCGCACCGTGCGCCCGAGCCGGTCCAGAGTGTGCACCACGATCACATCACCCTCACGGGCATAATCCAACGCCGCAGTCAGCCCGGGACGGTTCACGGTAGACCCGGATTTCTTGTCCACATAGATCCGCTCCGCCGGAATGCCGACTTCACGCAACGCCTCAATCTGCCGATCCAGATCCTGCTTGACCGTCGAAACCCGCGCGTACCCCAAATCCATGCCCTGAGAGTACCAGTAGTCATAACCGTACGGAATAGATGGGATTCTTTAGTGGGACTACTTCTGGAACGAAAAATGCTGCCCTATGCCCATCGATACGGATAATGACCCGGGGTGTCCCAGAACCAAGGAACTGGGACGACCGAAAAATCGGGGTTCTGTCCAATAGTTCAGCGTTTACTGTATAGTTCACTGGATGCTGACTATTGCTTCTCGTATGGATGTGATGAACCGGTTGGGCCGGGCGATGGCCGACCCCACTCGATCACGGCTACTGCTGAGATTGATGGAGCGGCCGGCTTACCCGGCGGAGCTGGCCCAGAGGTTGGGTCTGACCCGCTCGAATGTTTCCAATCATTTGTCGTGCTTGCGCGACTGCGGGATCGTGGTCGCTGTGCCCCAGGGTCGCCAGACACGGTATGAGATTACTGATGCGCACCTGGCACAGGCGCTGACTACGTTGGTCGAGGTCACTCTGGCCGTCGATGAGGACGCGCCGTGTCTGGACTCTGGCTGTTCAGTACCGGGGTGCTGCTCCTCGGGGCTGGTCCCGTGATTTTTTCCTCTGTTGTGCAGGCGATCGGTCTGTTCATCGCAACCAATATTGATGACATCATCGTGGTCTCGCTGTTCTTCGCCCGTGGAGCTGGACAACGCGGGACCACGGCACGTATCGCCGCCGGTCAATACCTGGGATTCTCAGGCATCCTCGGTGCGGCTGTGCTGGTGAGTCTGGGTGCCGGAGCCATCCTGCCCTCGGCAGCTATCCCGTACTTTGGGCTGATTCCCCTGGGTCTGGGCCTGTGGGCTGGGTGGCAGGCCTGGCGTGAAGACCAGGACGATGATGACGATGCCAAAATCGCGGACAAGAGGGTTAGCGTGTGGACCGTCGCAGCAGTCACCTTCGCCAACGGCGGGGATAACATTGGGGTTTACGTGCCGGTCTTCCTCAACGTAGCCCCAGCCACGGTGGTGACCTACTGCATCGTCTTCCTCGTACTCGTCGCCGTCCTGGTCATGCTGGCCAAGTTAATCGCCACCCGCCCGCCGATCGCCGAAATCTTAGAACGCTGGGAACACGTGCTGTTCCCTATCGTGCTAATCGTCCTCGGTATCTTCATCCTCATCAGTGGCGGAGCATTCGGGCTCTAAACTCCTACAACACCTGCCGGCGGCCACCTGGCTTGCTAAAAATGCCACTTACCGGTGCGAAAACCACGCCACTTACCGCTGCGACTCACA
>NZ_HG005167.1:65143-82324 GCF_000455245.1 Nesterenkonia massiliensis
CCTCGCCCGGCTGATGAGAGCCACCGGAGTCAAGGGCGTGCGGCGGGGTCGCCGGCCGGTGGGCCCGCGACACCGGGTTCCAGCAGGACTTCGGCTTTGCCGCAGCCTCAGCTCTAATTGCGGCAGTCATCGCACTCGCGTAGATCCCACCCCGCCGTCCTTCCCCAGTCTGATTACGGGGCCAACCTGGGCTCACTCTTTACATGAGATACCCTTACCGGGTATAAGTAGAGCTACCCCTAGGGGGTATCAGAAAGAAGGGAACAATGAGCACAACCACCATTTACACCGTGACCGGGATGACCTGCGGGCACTGCGAAAGCTCTGTCCGGGCCGAAGTCTCACAGCTGCCTGGAGTCACCGGGGTTGATGTCAGCGCGACGACAGGGGCGATGGCGGTGACCGCAGAGAACGCAGTCAGCGACGCCGAAGTGATTGCTGCTGTTGACGAGGCCGGCTACACCGCGGCCAGGAGCTGACCATGAACGCCCCTGCACGACTCAGCTTGTACGTCACAGGACTGGTCGCTGTGTTCATCGCAGCGTTCTTCATCGCCGGAGAAGTCGTTCCCGAAGAGACCGTGCAGAACTGGATGGACGAGACCTCGCAGAGCGAGCATCACGGGGAGGACGGCCATGACCGCTGAAACAACCAACCCGGCCAACATCGAGCTGCAGATCGGCGGGATGACCTGTGCCTCCTGCGGGATGCGCATCGAGAAGAAGCTCAACAAGCTCGACGGCGTGGAGGCCAGCGTCAACTACGCCACCGAGAAGGCCCGCATCACCTCCACCGGCTCTCTCGACCCGCAGGTGCTGATCGCCGAGGTCGAAAAGACAGGCTACACCGCCGCCCTGCCCGCTGCCCCGGCAGATAAGACCGGCTCGGGTAGCGAGGACGATTCGGTTGAGGACCAAGAGCTGGTGGTGCTGCGTCGGCGGCTGATTGGTGCCGCAGTCCTTTCGGTGCCGGTAATCGCCATGGCGATGATCCCGGTCTTGCAGTTCGACTACTGGGGCTTCGCCTCCCTGGTGCTGGCAGCCCCTGTGGTGGTGTGGGCCGGGTGGCCCTTCCACCGGGCTGCGCTGATGAATCTGCGCCACGGGTCAGCCACCATGGACACCCTCATCTCGGTGGGCACCACCGCTGCGCTGATCTGGTCGGTGGTGGCCCTGTTCTTCGGCACTGCCGGCCAACCCGGAGTGGTGCATCCGTTTGAACTCACCATCTCCCGCAGTGACGGCCTGGGGCATATCTACCTGGAGGTCGCCGCCGGGGTGATTACCTTCGTGCTGCTAGGCCGGTATTTCGAGAAACGTTCCAAGCGCCGGGCCGGTGCCGCCCTGCGCGCTCTGCTTGAGCTGGGGGCCAAAGAGGTGGCCGTGCTCCGCGACGGTACAGAGCAGCGGGTCAGTATCGATGAGCTGGCCGTGGGCGATGAGTTCGTGGTTCGTCCCGGGGAGAAGATCGCTACCGACGGTGTGGTGGTCTCCGGGATCAGTGCGGTGGATGCCTCCATGCTCACCGGTGAATCGGTTCCGGTGGAAGTCGCCGAAGGCGATGCGGTGACCGGAGCCACCGTCAACGCCGGCGGTCGCCTGATTATCCGGGCAACCCGGGTGGGCTCGGATACCCAGTTGGCGCAGATGGCTCAGCTGGTCGAGGACGCCCAATCCGGCAAGGCAGAGATTCAGCGCCTGGCCGACCGGGTCTCCGGGGTGTTCGTGCCGGTGGCCATCGCCATCGCCGTCGCCGCCTTGGGGGGCCTGGCTAGGTGCTGGCTTCCCTGCCTCGGCAGGGTTCACCGCTGCGGTGGCGGTGCTGATCATCGCCTGCCCCTGCGCCCTGGGACTGGCCACCCCTACCGCCTTGTTGGTCGGCACCGGCCGTGGGGCCCAGCTCGGGATCCTCATCAAAGGCCCGGAGGTGTTGGAGTCCACCCGCAGGACCAACACCGTGGTGCTGGATAAGACCGGCACTGTCACCACCGGGAAAATGACCCTGGAAGACGCTCTCCCCGCCGAGGGCACCGAACGGGATGAGCTGCTGCGGCTGGCCGGGGCAGTCGAGGACGCCTCCGAACATCCCATCGCCCAGGCCATCGCCACAGGAGCAGTCACCGAAACGGGAACTCTGCCGGAGGTGGAGTCCTTCGAGAACATCGAAGGTCGCGGTGTCCAGGGCATCGTGGAGGGCCACGCCGTGCTGGTGGGGCGCGAGTCTCTGCTGGCTGATTGGGGACAGCACCTCGATGAGCAGTTAGCAGCGGCCAAGCAGCAGGCGGAGTCCCAGGGTAAAACTGTGGTCGCCGTCGGCTGGGACGGTCAGGCCCGGGGTCTGCTGGTGGTGGCTGATCAGATCAAGCCCACCAGCGCCGAAGCCATCGGCTACTTCAAACAACTGGGTCTGACCCCCGTGCTGCTGACCGGCGACAACCAACGCGTGGCTGAGCAGGTCGCCGCCGAAGTCGGCATCGATGAGGTGATCGCTGAAGTCCTGCCCCAGCAGAAGGTCGATGTCGTGGCAGGCCTGCAACAGCAGGGTAAGACGGTGGCGATGGTCGGCGATGGTGTCAACGATGCCCCTGCACTGGCCCAAGCCGACCTCGGACTGGCCATGGGCACAGGGACTGACGTGGCCATCGAGGCCGCCGACATCACCCTGGTGCGCGGGGACCTGCGGGCAGCTGCTGATGCGATCCGGCTCTCGCGGAAGACCCTCGGGGTGATCAAGACTAACCTGTTCTGGGCTTTCGCCTACAACAGCTCCGCCATACCCCTGGCGGCCTTCGGTCTGCTCAATCCCATGCTCGCCGGGGCGGCTATGGCCTTCTCCAGCGTTTGCGTGGTGACCAACAGCCTACGGCTGCGCCGCTTCAAAGCCCTCGCCGACCGTACCGCCACAGATACCCCCGGCACAGAAATCAACACTCAGACCACCACGAATTGAACATCATCGCCGAAAGGAACAGACCATGACCGGTCACCACTGTGGGGCACACTCCCACGCCTCGGAGAACCACCATGGCCATAGTCTTGCACCGTCCCCGGATAAGCTGGCCGCAGCATCCTCCCAAGAAGTCGCCGAATGCCCGGTGATGGAAGGCACCCCAGTGATCAAAGCTGAGGCAGAACAAGCGGGTCTGTACCGGGAGTACCAGGGCAAGCGGTATTGGCTGTGCTGCGAAGGCTGTGGACCACTCTTCGATGCTTCCCCCGAGGAATACGCACATTCCGCCTGAGCAACGAGCACCTCATGCCATCGGACACGGATCAACAGGAAGGACCAGCTCCATGAGATCCCGTCATCCTGCCACCCTCGTCACCGCCCTCACCTTGGCCGCCGTGTTGGCCGCCTGTGGTCAGAATGACCAGCAGGAAACTGATGAGTCCGACCATGGTGAGCACTCTGCCGAAGAAGTCTCCGGCGAGTTCAACGACGCAGATGTCGAATACGTCTCAGGCATGATCGTCCACCACGAACAGGCCGTTGAGATGTCGGACATTCTATTGGCCAAGGACGATGTGGACACCGATGTTGTCTCTCTGGCTGAGGAGATTCGGGACGCCCAGCAGCCCGAGATTGATCAGATGGTCACCTGGCTGCAGGACTGGGGCCATGATCCCGAAGACGATCACGGTGGCCATGGCGACCACGGGAACGGGCACGAAGGAATGATGGGCAGCGACGAGATCGCCGAGCTTGAAGCTGCTCAAGGCGATGAGGCTGCGCGCCTGTTCTTAGAGCAGATGATCGTCCATCACGAAGGTGCAGTCTCGATGGCTGAGGACCACCTGGCCGACGGGAAGAGCCCCGAAGCCCTGGAACTGTCAGAAGAGATCATCAGCGTCCAGCAGGCTGAGATCGAACAAATGGAAGACCTACTGGAGAAAGTGTAGGACCCTCATGACTGAACACCAGCACGGGCACCACGACCACTCAGGCCACGGTCACGGCCCCCACGTAGCGCACGCCCCCGAGGAAGGCCACGACCACTCTGAGTCTCACCATGGGCATGCGATGCACCCTACAGGAGAGGCCACCCAAGAGAACGCGGCGCACGGCCACGACCAGCATCAGCATGATCACTCCGCGCATGCCGGGCATGGCCACAGCGGACACGGGGGCCATGGTGATCACGTCGGGCAGTTCCGTCGGCTGTTCTGGATCATGCTGGCCCTGGCGGTGCCGGTGGTGGGGTTCAACGAGATGTTCGCCCATCTGGTCGGCTACCACCTACCAGAGGCCGAGTGGGTCTGGTGGGTCTCTCCGATCCTGGGCACAGTAATTTATGCCTGGGGTGGCTGGCCATTCCTCACCGGGGCGATCTCAGAGATTCGCTCCGGCAAGCCGGGGATGATGTTGCTGATCGGGCTGGCCATCACGGTGGCGTTCATCGCTTCCTGGGGTGCAAGCCTGGGCATGCTGGATCATGAACTGAACTTCTGGTGGGAACTGGCCCTGCTGGTGGTGATCATGCTGCTGGGTCACTGGATCGAGATGCGATCCTTGGCCCGGACCAGTTCAGCTCTGGACTCGCTGGCCGCGCTGCTGCCCGATGAGGCAGAGAAAGTCACCGACCACGGGGTGGAGAAGGTCTCCCCGGCCGAACTGACTGTCGATGATGTGGTGATCGTGCGTCCCGGTGCCTCTGTACCTGCTGATGGTCAGGTGATTGATGGTTCAGCCAGTATGGATGAGTCGATGGTCACCGGTGAGTCCAAGCCGGTCCGACGCGAGGAAGGCGATCATGTGGTGGCGGGGACGGTGGCCACTGACTCCGGCATCCGGGTACGGATCACCGCCACCGGAGACGACACCGCCTTGGCCGGTATTCAACGCCTGGTTGCTGATGCCCAGGCCTCGTCTTCCCGGGCGCAGCGGATCGCTGATACTGCAGCCGGGTGGCTGTTCTGGTTTGCCCTAGTCGCCGCACTAATCACGGCGGCAGCCTGGTTCATGTTAGGGATGCCTGATGCTGCGGTGGTGCGGACCATCACCGTGCTGGTGATCGCCTGCCCGCACGCCCTGGGACTGGCGATCCCGCTGGTGGTCTCCATCGCCACCGAACGCGCCGCCCGCGGTGGGGTGCTCATTAAAGACCGGCTGGCCCTGGAGTCGATGCGCACTGTGGACTCGGTGCTGTTTGACAAGACCGGCACGCTGACCAAGGGAGAACCCACCGTCACCGGGGTCGAACCCGCCCAAGGGTATACCGACGACGAGGTCCTGGCTCTGGCCGCAGCGGCCGAAGCCGACAGTGAGCACCCGCTGGCCCGGGCCATCGTCGGCGCAGCATCCCACCGCAACCTGGAGGTCCCTGCCGCCGGGGCCTTCTCATCCTCACCAGCTGTAGGGGTCCGTGCCACAGTCAAGGGCACCGTGATTCAGGTCGGTGGTCCATACATGCTCAGCGAGCAGCACCAAGATGAGCTGCCCATCGCAGAGCACTGGAGGAACGAAGGCGCGATCATCCTTCACGTCCTGGCCGACGGCGAGGTGATCGGTGCCCTACGCCTGGCCGATGAGATACGTCCCGAATCCCACGCCACGGTCGAAGCCCTCCACGCCGTGGGTGCCCAGGTGGTCATGATCACCGGGGACGCCCAAGCAGTCGCCGACACCGTTGCCGCCGAACTGGGCATCGACCGGGTCTTCGCCGGGGTCCGCCCCGAAGACAAGGCAGCCAAGGTCAAGGAACTCCAAAAGGAGGGGCAGAAGGTGGCCATGGTCGGCGACGGCGTCAACGACGCCCCAGCCCTGGCCCAAGCCGATGTCGGTATAGCCATCGGTGCCGGAACTGATGTGGCCATCGGCTCTGCCGGGGTGATCCTGGCCAGCTCCGACCCACGCTCCGTGCTCTCGGTGATCGACCTGTCTCGCTCCAGCTACCGCAAGATGAAGCAGAACCTCTGGTGGGCAGCCGGCTACAACCTCATCTCCGTGCCCCTGGCCGCAGGAATCCTCGCCCCTATCGGATTTGTCCTGCCTATGAGCATCGGCGCGATCCTGATGTCAGTCTCCACTGTCGTCGTCGCGCTCAATGCCCAACTGCTTCGCCGCCTGGACCTGCGGCCAGAAGTTTCCACCCGAAACCTCACCACTTAGGAATCCCCTCATGTCTAGCGAAGCACCTGTCCAACACGGCTATATCAGTGACAAAGACCGCTACCTCGCACGCCTGAAACGCATTGAAGGTCAAGCGCGAGGTATCCACCGCATGGTCGAAGAAGATACCTATTGCATCGACATCCTCACCCAAATCAGCGCGTTGACTTCTGCCCTGGAGAACGTGGCGCTAGGGCTATTGGGTGATCACCTCAAGCACTGCGTGGCTCATGCCGCGCAAGCCGGAGGCGCAACCGCTGATGAGAAGATTAATGAAGCTTCTGCGGCGATCGCTCGCCTCGTGAAGTCCTGACACCTGGGATCAGCCATGGATGGAGTAATGGCATCTCCATTCATCTTCCGCCCCATCGTCGCGGAAACATCAACGCACACCTCCGCCCTGGGGCCACTGGCTTATGACTGGGTCCGGATAGTTTTCCTGCGATCAGGAACGGCCATCGTCTACAGCGAGTTTGGCGAACAGCCGCTGCGGCCCGGTGACGCACTCCTGCTCGGGGCCAACGTGCTCTAAGGGTGCCAGCCCGAAGAAGGGGCTGATGCAAGAACGGGTGACAGGTTGGGTTTCCTGGTCAGGCCGTAACTTTCAGCGGAACCTGTTCAAGGCCTGGCCCGGTCAGCCCGAAGAAGTCATGGTCCTTCTGGGCTGAGCGTTAGCCAGCCTGTGAGCTGCCCCAGCACTCACCCCCTCGCGATAAGGTGAGGGGGTGAGTGCTGAAGCCAATAAGCTGCTGGTCATTGATGGTCATTCCATGGCGTTCCGGGCGTTCTACGCCCTGCCGCCGGAGAGTTTCCAGACCACCTCGGGGCAATACACCAATGCCGTCCACGGCTTCACCAACATGCTGCTGAAGCTCATCCGTGAAGAGCTCCCCACACATATTGTTCTTGCCTTTGACTTAGACACACCCACGTTTCGGCACCAGTCCTACGAGGAGTACAAGGGCGGACGCGCGAAGACTCCAGAGGAGTTCCGTGGGCAGATCGACCTGATCAAGAAAGTTGCCGAGGCCCTGACCATCCCGGCTGTCACAGTGGAGGGCTACGAGGCCGATGACATCGTTGCCACCTACGTCACCCGCGCCGAGGCCGCCGGCTGGGAGACCCTGATCGTCTCTGGCGACCGGGACGCCCTGCAGCTGGTCACCGAGAACACCAAGCTGATGTACCCCACCTCGGGCATCTCCAAGGTGACGGTGCTGGACCCGGCTGCAGTAGAGGCCAAGTACCTGGTGCCTCCAGCGAAGTACCCGGACCTGGCTGCCCTGGTGGGGGAGTCAGCTGACAACCTCCCAGGCGTGCCAAAGGTGGGGCCGAAGACGGCGGCCAAATGGATCGCCCAGTACGGCTCTACCCGCGAGATCATCAACAACGCTGCCGAGATCGGCGGCAAAGTGGGGGAGAACCTACGCGCGGCAGTCGCCGATGTGGAACGAAACCTGGAGCTGAACTTGCTGGTGCGAGACCTCGAGGTTCCGCTTGATCTTGAGGACGCGGTGCTGACTCCGCCTGACCGGGAAGCGGTCGAACCGCTTTTCGACGCGCTGGAGTTCAACCAGATCCGTGATCGGCTGTTTGAGGTCTTCGCTGCGCGCTTCCCCGAAGCTGATCTCTCCGCCGAACCTACTGGGGCGCTGCCGCAGGTGACAGTGGCCTCCTCCGCTGCCGAACTCACTGACTTCCTTGCAGACCACGACGACGCCCCGCTAGCTCTTGCCCTGTGTCTGGATCGCAGCGGAGAATCACTGTCCACTAAGGCAAAACGCGATGAAGCCGCCCGGCTTGCCGAAGCGCTGGCCGTAGTGCTGGTGCCAGCTTATGAGAGCCCCGATGAAGCAGTGCAGGCCCTCGCTGTGCCGCTGGTCGAGGCCGACGCCGAACTGGAGTCTGCCCTTGCTGCCTGGCTGACGGAACCCGGTTTGCCGAAGCTTGTTCATGACTATAAGGACGCCGGCAAACGACTGGCCTGGCGAGGGCTGAGCCTGCGCGGCGTCGTCGAGGACACCCTGATTTCGGGATACCTGATCCAGCCTGACCGGCGGAACTTCGCTTTCGCGGATCTGGTCACCCAGCACCTGGGTGCATCCACTGAGCCCGGTGACTATGTGGGTGGAGAGCAATTCCGCAAGAAGAACGACGACGGCGGCCAGGGCACGCTCTTTGATGAGGAGCCGATCCCCGGGGTCATCGAGGAGGACCTGGCACGTGCAGGGGTGCACGGGATGCTGCTGCACAGCCTCTCATCTACGCTGCACGCCGAACTGGCCGAAAGAAAAGCCGAGCAGCTGCTCTACGAACTGGAGATCCCACTGGCCGAGATTCTGCTGCAGATGGAGCTCACCGGTATCGCGGTCAGCCGTGAGAAGCTGCAGAACCTCGACACGGAGTTCCAGCGCGCTATCGAAGAGTCGGCAGAGGCGGCCTATGCCGTCGTCGGTCATCCGGTGAACCTCGGCTCCCCGAAGCAGCTGCAGACAGTGCTTTTCGAGGAGCTGCAACTGCCCACCCAGGGCGTGAAGAAGAACAAGACCGGCTACTCCACCGACGTGGAAACCCTCCAGGACCTGCTGGCCAAGACTCAGAATGAGTTCCTGGTGCATCTGATGAACCACCGCGATGCTTCCAAGCTGCGTCAGACCGTGACCGGGTTGACCGAAGCGGTGGGCGACGACGGCCGGATCCACACCACCTACGCCCAGACTGTGGCAGCCACCGGGCGACTCTCCAGCCTGCACCCGAACCTGCAGAACATCCCGGTACGCACTGCGGCGGGACGGAAGATCCGTGACGCTTTCACCGTGGGTGAGGGCTACGAGACCCTGCTGACCGCCGACTATTCGCAGATCGAGATGCGCATCATGGCTCACCTCTCCGGTGACCAAGCCCTGATCGAAGCCTTCCGCGCAGGTGAGGATCTGCACAGTTTCGTGGGCGCCAGGGTTTTCGGCGTGGGTACCGATGAGGTGAGCGCCGAGCAGCGCTCCAAGGTCAAGGCCATGAGCTACGGCCTGGTGTACGGGCTCTCCAGCTTCGGGCTGTCCAAGCAGCTCAATATCGGGGTGGATGAGGCCCGTGAGCTGATGAACGAGTACTTCGAACGCTTCGGGGCGGTACGGGACTACCTGCGCGATGTGGTGTCACAGGCCAAAAAGGACGGTTACACCGCAACGATCTACGGCCGCCGTCGCTATCTTCCTGATCTGACCAGCGATAACCGGCAGCTGCGCCAGATGGCCGAGAGAGCTGCGCTGAATGCGCCCATCCAAGGGTCCGCGGCGGATATCATCAAGCGCGCCATGATCGACGTTGACGCCGCCCTGGCGCAGTCCCAGCTGAAATCCCGGATGCTGCTGCAGGTTCATGACGAACTCGTACTGGAAGTGGCACCGGGGGAGCGGGAGCAGGTGGAGAAGCTGCTGGTGGAGAAGATGAGCTCGGCAGCCGATCTCACTGTTCCTCTCGATGTGCACGTGGGTGCCGGGTCTACCTGGCATGACGCCGCGCACTGAGCAGTTTGACGAGAATTCGGCCCGAAAACGAAGCAGAATGTGGTCCAGCCGCGCCACCGTACGAAGTAGGGTGGGACGCGTGAGCATACCTGCGCCAAAGCTGCCCCAGATTGCCCCGCTCCCTGATGGACTGACCAGCCGCACCTTTCCGCTGACCCTGGGGGAGGACGGCAAGCCGGATCCCGCAGGTGCCGCCTTCATCCGTACCGTGGAGCATGGCTTCTACGAGGACTGGTACAGCGACGAGAAACTTGAGCGCCTGCAGCCGGCCCTGGCTGAGGACAACCAGCAGTGCACCGGCGTCTTCGTCGACCCGGGCTTTGCCGCGTTGGAGCCCTGGGGCGACGCTCTGGAACAGATCGGCTTCGACGCCGCGCTCCACCCGGTGGGCACCTTCGTCGACTATGACAAAACGCTCAACGCCGGAGGCGAGCTACTGCTGGCACGTCTGGTCACTGGAGTCACGGTCAACCCGGGATTCCGTCGCCGCGGCATCCTCAAGCACATGATGACGACGGCGCTGGCCCGCGCGGTGCAGGACGAGATGCCGCTGGTAGCCCTGACTGTCTCTGAAGGCAGCATCTACGGCCGCTTCGGCTTCGGCGCAACCACCCGCGAGCAGCGCCTGGAGGTTAATGTCACCAAGGCCGGTGAGGCCTTCGCCCTGCGCACCCCGGCCACTGGCAGGGTTCTGACTGTGGACCCGGCGAAGCTCGGTGACGTCGTAGACGCCACCTTCGCCCAGTTCCATCAGCGCACCCGCGGTTCAGTGGAGCGCCAAGCGTTCTACCGCAAAGCTGCTACCGCTCAGTGGAATCCGGAGGACATCACCAGCCAGTGGCGCAAGGCCCGCACCATTGTGCACATCACCGAGGAAGGCACTATCGGTGGCTATGCCGTGTTCACCTTCACCGGCTGGGACAACGAGCCGCATACTATGCAGCTGCGCGATATGGTCACCGTGGATGCTGCAAGCCGGATCGAACTCTGGCGGCACCTCGCCGATATGGACCTAGTAGGGCGGATCACCCAGAACAACGCGCCGGTGGATGACCCGCTTGCGGCCGCGCTGGTGAACCCGCGTGCGCGCAAGGTCACCGCCCAGCGCGACGTGCTCTGGGTGCGGATTCTCGATGTGGTGCGCGTTCTGCAGGCTCGTGAGTGGGGTGCCGACGGCCAGTTCGTGCTGGAACTCTCCGACCCGCTGGGAATCTGTGCAGGCAACTTCGCCATCACCGTGACCTCGGGGGCGGCACGGGTGCAGCCTGCCGCTGATGCAGCAGGCCCGCGTTTCCGCACTGATGTTGAGACGCTGGGTGCGCTGTATTTGGGTGATGTGTCCGTCCTGACTATGCGCGACGCTGGACGGATCAGCGGCCCCGAGGACGCAGACTGGAACTCTCTGGCGGCGACCTTCGATCTGCCGACTGCCCCCTACTGCGCCACTCACTTCTAGGTGACGCATTGCCGAGTTCTCGGTGCTCAGGACATATTCGGGGGCGGTTGTACTGAATTGCCTCGGGCGTATAGACTGATTGGGCGCGTTCTGCGCACAGAGCTGTGAGATTCGGTCGCTATTCAGCGTCGAGTCTGGCATCTGATACAGATCCTGCTGGATTGCCTGCGAAAGCTCGCATGCATTCAAGCATTGAACTGTTCACCTGTCCACCGCTCAGTGCACTCGCTGAACCGTGCACTGACCAACCACCATCAATCCATATCGGAGCCCCTACTACATGACCACCACCGCAACTGCACCCGGTGCCCCGCAGGTCGCTATCAACGACATCGGAACCGCCGAAGAGTTCCTCGCAGCCGTCGATGCGACGATGAAGTACTTCAACGACGGCGACATGGTCGAAGGAACCATTGTCAAGGTTGACCGCGACGAGGTTCTCCTGGACATCGGGTACAAGACTGAAGGCGTCATCCCGTCCCGCGAGCTGTCCATCAAGCACGATGTTGACCCGGACGAGGTCGTCGCCGTCGGTGACAAGGTCGAGGCCCTGGTTCTCCAGAAGGAGGACAAGGAAGGCCGTCTGATCCTGTCCAAGAAGCGCGCACAGTACGAGCGCGCCTGGGGCGACATCGAGCGCATCAAGGACGAGGACGGCGTCGTCACCGGCACCGTCATCGAGGTCGTCAAGGGCGGCCTTATCCTGGACATCGGCCTGCGCGGCTTCCTCCCAGCCTCCCTGGTGGAGATGCGCCGCGTGCGCGATCTGGCCCCCTACATCGGCCAGGAAATCGAAGCCAAGATCATCGAGCTGGACAAGAACCGCAACAACGTTGTGCTCTCCCGCCGTGCATGGCTGGAGCAGACCCAGTCGGCTGTCCGCTCTGACTTCCTCAACAAGCTCGAGCGCGGTCAGGTCCGTAAGGGCCACGTCTCCTCGATCGTCAACTTCGGTGCCTTCGTGGACCTGGGTGGCGTCGACGGCCTGGTGCACGTCTCCGAGCTGTCCTGGAAGCACATCGACCACCCGAACGAGGTTGTCGAGGTCGGTCAGGAAGTTACCGTCGAGGTCCTCGAGGTGGACATGGACCGCGAGCGCGTCTCGCTGTCTCTGAAGGCCACCCAGGAAGATCCGTGGCAGACCTTCGCCCGCACTCACGCTCTGGGCCAGATTGTGCCGGGCAAGGTCACCAAGCTGGTGCCCTTCGGCGCATTCGTCCGCGTCGAGGACGGCATCGAGGGACTGGTGCACATCTCCGAGCTGGCAGTGCGCCACGTGGACCTGGCCGAGCAGGTTGTCTCCGTGGGCGACGACGTGTTCGTGAAGGTCATCGACATCGACCTGGAGCGCCGCCGCATCAGCCTGTCCCTGAAGCAGGCCAACGAGGGTGTCGACCCGGAGGCCGAGGAGTTCGACCCCGCGCTGTACGGCATGGATGCCGAGTACGACGAAGAGGGCAACTACAAGTACCCCGAGGGCTTCGATCCCGAGACCAACGAGTGGATGGAAGGCTACGACGAGCAGCGCGCTGCTTGGGAAGCACAGTACGCCGCCGCTCAGGAGCGCTGGGAAGCTCACAAGGAGCAGGTCCGCAAGGCCATCGACGCCGACGCCGAGGCTGCAGCCGAAGCTTCGGTGGGGGGCTCCTCCTCCAGCCGTAAGGCTGAGCCGGCTCCGTCCAACTACTCCTCCGCACCCGCTGGTGGCGAGGATGCAGGCACCCTGGCCTCCGATGAGGCTCTGGCAGCACTGCGCGAAAAGCTGACCGGCAAGTAATTGTTGGCTAGCTGATATCAGCTGCAACGAGAAACCCGCTTCACCGCTTCAGGTGGGGCGGGTTTTCTCGTATCTAAAAGCCTAAAACGGGATCGTTGCCATCTTGAGACCTGGGCTTGCGATCGCCGTCAGGAGCGCGATGCAGCGTGATAGATCACCCACTCACAGCCTATTCCCAGGGTTTATGGGGTGACTTATGGGGAAATCTTTTCTAGCGTGGAGCTGATATGCCTAGCTGGGACTGGGCCGAATTGGCTGCAGAACCAGTGTTGGGCGCCCGCCGTGAACCGTGATCCACGGCGGGACGACGAGATTGAGAAACCGGACGGTTCTCACGAAAGGCACCAATGCTCGATAAGGTCCACGACCTTTTCAGACTGCGGACCAACCCGCTCCTGTTCTTCGCGTCCTCCGCGATCATGCTGATCTTTGTGATCGTCACGTTGATCATCCCGGAACAGATGGGGGCCTTCTGGGCCGACACTGCCGCTATGATCTTCGAGAACTTCGGCTGGCTGTTCATCGCTGGGGTGACGATCTTCCTCATCTTCCTGATCTACATCGCCCTCAGCCGCTTTGGACGGCTGAAACTGGGCCAGGATGATGAGAAGCCACAGCACTCGGACATGTCGTGGTTCGGCATGTTGTTCGCTGCCGGCATCGGCACCATCCTGATGTTCTGGGCAGTCGCGGAGCCGGCCAACCACTTCACCAACCCGCCGCGCGGCATCAGCGCAGACGACGAGCAAGCTGCGCAGGCGGCGATCGGCGCCGCCGGTGGTGAGGAGGCTGCTCTCGAGGCGGCTCGAGCAGCAGGTGACATGGACCTGGTGCACGCCATTGAGGGCGTCATGGACCACGCGATCATCGGTGGCACTGCTGAGGCAGCGTCAGAGGCGATGGGGTTCACCCTTTACCACTTCGGACTTCACACGTGGACGATCTTCGCCCTCCCTGGTCTGGCCTTCGCCTACTTCATCTACAAGAGGAACCTGCCGCCGCGCGTCTCGTCACTGTTCCAGCCGATCCTGGGCGACGGCATCCACGGCCCCATCGGCAAAGCCATCGACATCTTCGCCATTGTGGGCACGATCTTCGGCATCGCAATGTCCATTGGACTCGGCACCACTCAGATCCACTCGGGGATGGCCGCACGCTTCGGTATGCCTGAAGAGGACTGGGCAATGCTGGTGATCATCGGAGTGGTGACCATCATTGCGACTATCTCCGCGGTTCTCGGCATCGACAAAGGCATCAAACGCCTGTCGAACTTCAATATCTACACAGCGATTCTTCTGCTTCTCTTTATTCTGGCGACCGGGCCCACGGTGTTCCTGCTGCGTGGCATGATCGAGTCCGCCGGTGTCTATGCGTCGCTGCTGCCTGAAGTGGCACTGTGGAACGACACCTTCGGCGACACCGGATGGCAGCAGGGCTGGACCATTTTCTACTGGGCTTGGACAATCGCCTGGGCTCCGTTCGTGGGCATCTTCATCGCCCGCATCTCGCGTGGTCGCAGCGTGCGTCAGTTCGTGGCCGGTGTGCTGGGACTCCCGACTCTCTTCACCATCATCTGGTTCGGCATCTGGGGCGCCGGCGTCTTTGACATTGAGCTCAACGGTGAGGGCGGACTGGTCAGCCGAGTGCTCGACGAGGGCGCGGAGACCTCCATGTTCGCTTTCCTGGAGCACTTCCCGCTGGCCACTCTGACCTCCGCCGTGGCCATCATGCTGGTGGGCATCTTCTTCATCACCTCGCTGGACTCCGCTGCGCTGGTGCTGGATGACATGTGCAACGGCTACGACGGCGAAGGCCGCCCCAAGGGCACCACGGCACCCCATCAGCGGGCGATCTGGACGATCTACATCGGCCTGGTGGCCTCCGTGCTGCTGGTCTTCACCGGAGACGGCGGACTCAACGTCCTGCGCGACGTTGCCCTGTTCTTCGGCCTTCCGTTCTTCATACTCGCATTCTTCATGATGTACAGCCTGCAGCGAGCTATGCGTGAGGACGCCGGGGAGCTCGGCTTCCTGCGCAGCCGTCGCTGGCTGCAGACCCTGCCCCCGGAGGAGTATGAGCGGCGTATGGAGGAGAACGACCGCGAGCTGGCTGAGGCTGTGGTGGCACCGGACTACGCAGAGGGCACACAGCCGGAGAACGCTCCAGAACTGGAGCATGCCGAGCAGCCCCCGGTGGTGGAGAAATACCGCGTCCGCACCGGCGAGACCCCCATCATCGATCCGGCGAATCCGGACGATACGGGGATCCCGCCTCGTGGCTGATCGTAGCTAGTCCTGCTCAGAAGCCCGTTCCGGCAATTCCGCCGGGACGGGCTTCTTGGTCTCTGCATCTCCGGAAACTCGCGACTTCACCAGGGACGCGAGGACGGTGACGGTCAGCACACCCAGAATGACCAGCAGCGAGAGTCCGGTCGAGATCTCCAACACCGCGACATTCTCACCATTGTTGATGAACCACAGATTGTTCTCATGCAGAGCATGGAGCATCAGCTTGATGCCGATGAACCCGAGGATCACGGCAAGACCGTAGGAGAGGTACACCAGGCGCTCCAGGAGGCCGTCGATCAGGAAGTACAGCTGGCGCAGACCCATGAGCGAGAATGCGGTGGCGCTGAAGACGATATACGGCTCCTGGGTTAGGCCGTAGATCGCGGGGATTGAGTCCAGAGCGAAGAGGATGTCCGTGCCGCCGATTGCCACCATCACCAGAAGCATCGGAGTCAGCATCCGCCGGCCATTGATACGGGTGGTGAGCTTGTCGCCGTCGTAGTCATCTGAGGTGTTGAGCCAGCGCCGAGCGGCACGGACCACAAAGTTGTCAGCTTCCTCCTGAGCTTCCTCACTGGAGAGTTCCTTCTTCAGCAGCTGGCCGGCGGTGAGCAGCAGGATGATGCCGAAGATGTAAAAGACGTCGCTCCAGGCGTGGATCAGCCCCGCACCCAGGAAGATGAAGGCGGTACGGGCGATCAGCGCAAAGACGATGCCGAAGAGCAGCACCTTCTGCTGGTACTTCCTGGGCACGTTGAAGCTGGAGATGATCACCAAGAAGACGAAGAGGTTATCCACCGAGAGCGCCTTCTCCGTGATGTAGCCGGCATAGTACTCAGTGGCGTGGGCGGTGTCACCGAAGAAGATGAAGACCAGGCCAAAGAGCAGGGCCACACCAATATAGAAGGCCGACCAGATACTGGCTTCACGCAGCGTGGGTTCATGGGCCTTGCGCACGTGGGCAAAGAAGTCGAAGGCGAGCAGGCCGACGATGGCGGCAATAGTGATGCCCCAGACGAGGGGAGTGATCTCCACAGTAAGGAGTCCTTTCGGGAGTGCGACGATGCGAGTCATCCTCGCGAGTCTCTCCGCCCCGGATCGAGGTCTACGATGTCGACCATCATCCAGGACCGCTGTGCCCGGCGGAGCATTGGTGCTCCGCGTGCTGACGTACACAGCGCCTAGGGGTACTCCCTCACGCAGAGATAATGGTACACCTGTCTTATGACACTCCACGTACAGCAGCCCAGCACGCAGGTGATTCATCAGCCTGAACAGGACCGCTTCGCCATGATGGTCGAGGCACAGACCGCTGGCTTCGCTGAATACCGCGAAACCGGCGCCCAAGCCCGGGCTTTTACCCACACCGAGATCGACGAGTCCTTTCAAGGGCAAGGGCTGGCGAAACAGCTGGTGACTGAGGCGCTGGATCTCACTCGGGAGCAAGGACTGACAGTGCTGCCGTACTGTCCCTTGGTGCGCTCTTTCATTGCCAAGCATTCCGAGTATCTCCAGCTGGTACCTGCTGAACGACGGCATGAGTTCGGTCTGTGAGTACGCCTGCGGACAGAGGCGCTGACCTGCCGCGCTGCAGCTGGGCGTCCGTGGCACCAGAGTTCCCCCACTATCACGACACTGAATGGGGATTCCCGGTGGGGGAGGACCGCAGGCTCTTCGAGAAACTCTGTCTTGAGAGCTTCCAAGCGGGTTTGAGCTGGCGCACCATCCTGACCAAACGTGAGAACTTCCGAGCTGCGTTCGCAGGGTTTCAGATCTCGACTGTCGCCGGAATGACGGCGGACGACGTCGCCCGGTTGCTGACGGATGCGGGCATCATCCGGCACCGCGGCAAAATTGAAGCGGTGATTAACAATGCCCGCCGGGCCGAAGAGCTCATCGCCCAGCAGGGATCGTTGGCGGCATTCGTCTGGTCATTCGAACCGCGGCCTGAAGAACTCGGCGAACCCCAGACCATGATCACCTCACCCTCGGCGGTGGCGATGGCCAAGGAACTTAAGAGTCGGG
>NZ_HG005167.1:82814-127209 GCF_000455245.1 Nesterenkonia massiliensis
CGTATTCGCTTTTATGCAGTCCATGGGCCTGCTCAACGATCACGCCTGGGACTGCTTCACCAGGCCCCAGGTCGATCAGGCCCGCGCCCAGTTCATCCGCCCAAGCGCCAGCAGCTGATTACTCGGCGGCTTTGATCTGCCGCAGCTCCTTCTTCAGGTCTCCGATTTCATCACGCAGCCGGGCGGCCAGTTCGAAGTTCAGCTCTTCAGCCGCATTGTGCATCTGCTGGGTCAACTGGGTGATCAGATCTGCCAGATCCGTGGCTGGAGTCTTTGCAGCCACGGAGGTCTGTGCGGTGGCCTCGGCAGCGGCACCGGCGGCGCCGTCGTCCTCCTGCTGGAAGGCGGTGAAGCCGCGATGCCCCTTGCCGTAGGTGAATCCTGTGGCCAGACCGCCCATGCCCTGCAGGAGATCCGCGGTATCGGCATCCTCGCGCGCCAGCTGGTCGGTGATATCGGCAATACGCTTCTGCAGCGGCCGAGGATCAATCCCGTGCTCCTTGTTATAGGCCACCTGGATTTCGCGACGACGCTCGGTCTCATCAATAGCCCGACGCATGGAGTCGGTGATCTTATCGGCATACATATGCACCTGTCCTGAGACATTTCGGGCAGCACGGCCGATGGTCTGGACCAATGAGGTCGTGGAACGCAGGAAGCCTTCCTTATCCGCGTCCAGGATGGCCACCAGTGAGACCTCAGGCAGATCGAGTCCCTCACGCAGCAGGTTGATGCCGACGACGACGTCGTAGGTCCCCTTGCGCAGTTCACGCAGGATCTCGATTCGTTTGAGGGTGTCCACATCCGAGTGCAGGTATTCCACCTTCACCCGGTGCTCCAGCAGGTATTCGGTGAGGTCTTCTGCCATCCGCTTGGTCAGGGTTGTCACCAGGACCCGCTCATTGCGTTCGGTGCGAGCACGGATTTCACCGAGCAGGTCATCGATCTGACCCTTCGTGGGCTTGACCACGATCTCCGGGTCCACCAGGCCGGTGGGACGGATGATCTGCTCCACCACGCCGTCGGCCTGTCCCAGCTCATAGCTGCCCGGAGTAGCCGAGAGGTACACGGTCTGACCGATGCGATCTAAGAACTCATCCCATTTCAGCGGCCGGTTATCCATAGCCGAGGGCAGCCGGAAGCCGTGCTCGACCAGCGTGCGTTTACGGGACATATCGCCCTCGTACATGCCGCCGATCTGCGGGATGGTCACATGGGACTCATCGACGATCAGCAGAAAATCGTCAGGGAAGTAGTCCAGCAGACAGTGCGGCGCGGAGCCGCGCGGGCGTCCGTCGATATGCAGCGAATAGTTCTCGATGCCGTTGCAGAAGCCCATCTGCTGCATCATCTCGAGGTCGTAGGTGGTGCGCATGCGCAGCCGCTGGGCCTCCAGGAGCTTGTTCTGCGATTCCAGCTCAGCCAGCCGCTGCTGCAGTTCATCCTCGATGCTGGTGATGGCTTTGGCCATCCGATCATCACCGGCCACATAGTGGCTGGCGGGGAAGATGTACATTTCCTCTTCCTCGCGCACCACGGTGCCGGTGAGCGGATGAAGGGTATAGATCGCCTCGATCTCATCGCCGAAGAACTCGATGCGCACTGCGAGCTCCTCGTACATCGGGATGATCTCCACGGTGTCACCGCGGACCCGGAACGTCCCGCGGTGGAAGTCAGTGTCATTGCGCACGTACTGCATGCCCACGAACCGGCGCAGCAGCTGGTCCCGCTCGATAGTGTCCCCGCGTTTGAGCGGCACCATCTGCTTGATGTACTCCTCCGGGGTGCCCAGACCGTAGATACAGGAGACGGTGGCCACCACGATGACGTCGCGGCGGGTCAGCAGCGCATTGGTGGCGGAGTGCCGCAGCCGCTCCACCTCGTCATTGACCGAGGAGTCCTTCTCAATGAAGGTATCGGTCTGCGGGACGTAGGCCTCGGGCTGGTAGTAGTCGTAATAAGAAACGAAGTACTCCACCGCGTTGTTCGGCAGCAGCTCTCGGAACTCGTTGGCCAGCTGAGCTGCCAGGGTCTTGTTCTGCACCATGACCAGCGTCGGGCGCTGCAGACGCTCAATCAGCCAGGCGGCGGTGGCGGACTTACCTGTGCCGGTGGCGCCCATGAGCACCACGTCCTTCTCGCCACCCTGGACACGGGTCGCGAGCTCCTCGATGGCTTTGGGCTGATCACCGGAGGGCTGGTACGGGCTCTCCACCTTGAACGGAGCAACGGTCCGCGAGATCTTCGGCGCAAGAGACATAACACCAGGCTACTGTGTGGCCCTGACACGTTCGCTGAGGTTCACCATCAGCTCATCAACCTTCTGCTGCAGCTGCGCCAGGCTGCCGTCGTTGATGAGCACCACATCGGCTGCTGCGGCGCGCTCAGCATCGGTGGCTTGCGCGCGGATCCTCGCTTCGGCATCATCCTGGCTCATCCCGCGGTTGTGCACCATCCGTCGTACACGCTCTGAGTGCGGGGCCTGAACCACCACGACGACGTCGAACCGATCCTGCTGCCCGGTCTCCACCAGCAGCGGGATGTCCTCCACCACGATGCTGCCGGCAGGGGCTGCTTCGCGCAGCGCCGCGGCAGCAGCACGCACACGCGGATGGACGATGGCATTGAGGCGGGCGCGGGCATCGTCATCGGCAAAGACCACTCGGCCCAGTGCGGCCCGGTCCAGTCCACCCTCAGTAGTCAGAACCTGCTCACCGAAGGCGGCCACCACCTCATCAAGACCCTCGGTGCCAGGTTCCAGTACCTGCCGGGCCAGCAGATCCGCGTCAATGATGAGGGCACCATGTTCTGCCATTCGCGCCGACACAGCAGACTTTCCCGAGGCAATGCCGCCGGTCAGGCCAACCGAGAGTATTCCGGCCACAGGTCAGTGCTCCGTGCGGTGGAGCAGCTCGCGCAGGATCATCGGGCCGTCGTCGTTGAGCCCGTCATGGTGGAACTCATCGGTCTCCCATACGGAGAGATTGGCCACCCGCGCTGCGGTTTCCAGCGAGAGCTCCCGAGCGACATACACATCGTCGGTGTACACCGCCGCTGCGGCCGGCACCTGATTCCGGCCCAGCTGTTCCAGATCGTAGAGCGGATCCCAATCGCTGATCTGCGCCAGCGCGTTGGCGGTCTCATACAGCGGCGCCAGGACTGGGTCCTGCTGCACGTGCTCACGGAAGATCATCTCCCCGGTCAGCAGCGGAGACTCAGCGTCGGCGGCGAAGGCCGGGAACTGCTCAAGGACCCGTTCGGCAGACCAATTGGTGGGGGTTTCTCCAGGAAGACCGTAGATCGATTCGTGCAGCACCGCATACATGGGGGATGCGGCGAAGGAGGCCTGCTGCCCGACGGAGGCAAGGAAGGTGTCGGACAGCGTCGGCTGGGCGCCGTCGGCCCCAGTGGTGAAGGCTTCTTCGAGGACATAGTGCAGAGAGTCCACACGGGTATTGCCGCCGAGGAGCATGCCCAGCATCTGGAGTCTGGGGATGGTCAACTCCGAGCCATCGAGCAGCCGCACCGGAGCACCGGCGCTCTTCTGCTTACGCACATAGCTGATGATCTCATCAAGGCGCTGCCGGTCCTCCGGGAAGCGCGCAAAATACTCGGCATTCCTAGCGGCCATCAGCCGGTAGGTGTGCTGGTAGACCCGATCAGCGTGCCCGGTCACTGGTGCTAGACCGCCGGTGATCATCACCCGGTCCAGATGCTCAGGCGCAAAGGACAGATAGCTCAGCGCGCAGAACCCGCCGTAACTCTGCCCCAGCACGCTCCAGGAGTTCACCCCGAGGTGCTCGCGTAATGCCTCGGCGTCTTTGACGATGCTGTCTGCCCTGAAATGGCGGAGATAAGCTACCTGCTCTGCCACAGCGCCTCGAGCAGTGAGACTGTGACGGTTCAGCGCGGAGGACAGCCCAGTGCCGCGCTGGTCCAGCATGATGATGCGGAAGTCCTTGGCCGCCTCAGCCATCCAGCCGGAAAGCCGGGCCGGCCGATTGCCCTTACCACCTGGGCCACCCTGCAGGAAGAGCAGTACGGGCAGCGCAGAGACGTGCAGCTCGCCCTTGGCTTGAGCCTCGGCGCCGATGAACTCCCGGGCGTAGACGGTGATGCGTTCACTGCCGTTGCGCTCAGCGGGGGCGCTACCGTCCAGTGGCACCTCGAGACGGTGGTCGATGATCCGGGTACCGTCGAGCAGCAGGCGAGTCTCGTTCATGGGCTCCAGCTTAAGCAGTTCTGAGCTCGCCGACATGGTAGACCCGTACGACAGCTGCCTCGGCCTCATCGGAGGCAGCCAAGTCCACCCAGGCATGAATGCCCTGATCGTGGTTGCCCTGGTCATCATCAAGGACCTGCACGGCATGCCAGAACCCGGGGCGCCCGGCGGGCTGGCGGTCTAGCCTGAAAAGTGCCGCGCTTCGGGACTTGGCGTCGGTGTACACATCCTCGTATTCGTCGAAGAACGCATCAAGCGCCTGCCCCCAGCGATCCGGCTCCGCCCATTCGGTCTGCGGCGCTCGTGCACCCTCCCGAGGCAGGAACTCTGCGTGTTCTCGCTCCAGTGCCGCCAACGCCTCGTCCTTCTCCTGGGCAAAGAGCTCAGCTCGGCGGAACATCGCATTGCGCACCAGCACAGTGAAAGCCCTGACATTGGCGGAGAACCCGGCGGGCTCGGAAGCCTGCTCCAGCTGACGGCGTTCTACCTCGGCCAGCTTCTCAGGATCATCACTGGCAGCCAAGCGCTCCCACTCTTCAAGCAACGAAGAGTCGGTCTGGGCGATCACTTCACCCAACCAAGCGATCAGGTCCTCCAGCTCCTCAGTCACCTTCGAGGTGGGCACCGTCTGACGCAAGGTGCGGTAGGCGTCGGAGAGATAGCGCAGCAGCACTCCCTCGCTGCGCGCCAGACCATAGAAGTTCACGGCATCCACGAAGGTGAAGGCCCGTTCGATCATATCGCGGACCACCGACTTGGGCTCCAGCACATGATCGGCCACCCAGGGCGCGGAGGAGCGGTACACCTCGAACTGCTGCTCGAGCAGCTCCGCCAGCGGTCGCGGGTGAGTCAGCTCATCCAAGATCCGCATCCGTTCGGTGTAGTCCACACCCTCGGCCTTGAGCTCAGCAATCTTCTCGCCCTTGAGCTTCTTCACCTGTGCGCCGGTCACCTGATAGGGGGTGTCCAGAATGGACTCGATGACGCTGATGACATCCAGCGCATAAGTTTCTGATTCGGGATCCAGCAGCTCTAAGGCGGCCACCGCAAAAGGAGCCAGCGGCTGATTCAGCGCAAAGTCATCTTGTAAGTCCAGGGTCAGATCAACGGTGCGCCCGTCCTCATCCGGTTCCTCCAGCCGTTCCAGCACCCCGGCGGCCAGCAGCTCACGCAAAATCTGCAGAGCGCGCCGTTGCAGCTGCGCCTGCCGGGCCCGGGACTCGTCCGAGGCCGTGATCAGTCGACGCATCGCCATAATCGGGTTCTCCGGCCGGTTCAGCAGATGCAGCACCATCGCATAGCTGACCTTCATCCGGGAGACCATCGGTTCCGGCTCAGCCTCGATGAGCCGCTGATAGGTCTTCTCGCTCCAGGAGACGAAACCCTCCGGCGGCTTCTTCTTCGGCTTAGACTTCATCGCCTGAGCAACCTTGGCCGCGTCGTCGCCGTGTTTGGCCTGTGCCTTCTTCAGCGCAAGCTCATTCTCGATCACATGCTCCGGGGCCTGTACCACCACTGTGCCGGAGGTATCGAAGCCGGCCCGACCGGCCCGTCCGGCGATCTGGTGGAACTCCCGAGCGTTGAGCTGACGGACCCGCTCGCCGTCGTATTTGCTCAAGCCCGTCAGCAGCACTGTGCGGATCGGCACATTGATGCCCACCCCGAGAGTGTCAGTTCCAGAGATGACCTTCAGCAGCCCCTCCTGAGCCAGCTGCTCCACCAACCGTCGGTATTTGGGCAGCATGCCGGCATGGTGGACACCCACCCCCGACTTCAGCAGTCGGCTCAGTGTTTTGCCGTAGCCCTTGGCGAAGCGGAAGCGTTCCAGGCGTTGGTTCAGAGTCTCGCGCTCAGCCTTGGAGAGCAGGTTCAGACTCATCAGTCCGGCAGCACTTTCGGCAGCCTCTCGCTGGGAGAAATGCACTACGTACACCGGGGCCTGGTGCGTTGCGGCAAGTTCCTCCAGCTTCTCGGTCAGCGGTGCGGTGGAGTACTCATAGCTCAGCGGCACCGGACGCACCGCGGAGGAGACCACGACGACGTCGCTTCCGGTCCGCTGGGCAATCCGCTGCTCAAAGCGGGTGGTGTCACCCAGGGTGGCCGACATCAGCAGGAACTGAGCCTGCGGCAGTTCGATCAGCGGCACCTGCCAGGCCCAACCGCGGTGCGGGTCAGCATAGAAGTGGAACTCGTCCATGACGACCGGACCCACGTTGGCCTCTTCGCCATCGCGCAGGGCCTCATTGGCCAGGATCTCGGCAGTGCAGCAGATGATCGGAGCGGAGGCGTTGACTGCGGAGTCCCCGGTGACCATGCCGACGTTCTCGGCGCCGAAGACTTCTACCAGGGAGAAGAACTTCTCCGAGACCAGTGCTTTGATGGGCGCGGTGTAGACGCTGCGTTGCCCCCGGGAAAGCGCGAAGAAATGGGCGGCCAGCGCCACCATGGATTTGCCGGAGCCGGTGGGCGTGGCCATGATGACATGCTCGCCATCAGCCAGCTCCAGGATGGCATCCTCCTGGGCGGGGTAGAGCGTCAGGCCGCGGTCGGTGACCCAGGAGTTGAAGGCTTCGAAGAGTTCCTCCGGGCTCGGGGGCTGCCCGGGGTTTTCAGGGGATGAGGTCAGTTTCTGCAGAAGCGGGCGGGGGCTCACTGTAGGGGAGTCCTTACCAGCCACGTTCCCGCCATTCGGCCAGTTTCGGCCTTTCCTCGCCCAGCGTGGTGGGTTCCCCGTGGCCCGGGTGGATGATGGTGTCGTCGTCATATTCGGCGAAGAGACGCGTCTCGACGTCGTCCAGCAGGGTAGTGAAGTCCTCGGAGCTCCAGGTCTTGCCTACGCCTCCGGGAAAGAGGGAGTCGCCGGTGAAGATATGGGTGGGCCCATCCTCCACCGGATAGACAAACGCCACTGAGCCGGGGGTGTGTCCGCGCAGGTGGATGACATCGAGACTGATTCCGTCGTACTGGACAGTGTCTGCGTGCTGCAGGCGATGGCTGATGCTGACACTCTTCTGCTCTTCAATGGCTGCGGCGTCATCGGCTCCAGCGGCAAGTTCAACCCCAGGGTTCTCGGCCAGCTCCGGCAGGGCCCGAATATGATCCCAGTGCTGATGGGTGGTCAGCACAGCACGAAGGTTTAGAGCGCAGGGGGTGTCGGCGGCAGCGGCGCAGAGCAGCTCGCTGATGGCCGCGGCGTCGTCGGCTGCGTCGATCAGCACCTGTACCCCTGACTTCTTGGAGGTGAGCAGATAAACGTTATTGCTCATTTCTGACACCGCGATACGACGAACAGTGATGGCGGGCAGATCGTAGATCAGGGAACTAACCGAGGGCATGCGCCACAGTCTATGGCGTGCCCGGAAGTCAGCGCCATGCGTGAGCTGCACCAGTATCTTCTGCTGGCCGGTCAGGCCAGGGCAGAACGCAACGACGACGACAGTCCCAACAGCTGCTGCAGCAGATCCGCTAACTGGGCAGCATCGGCGGCAAGGTGGTCAGCCCCGGCCGCTTCGAGTTCACCCTCGGGCGCGTAGCCCCAGGTCACCCCGATGCAGCGCAGCCCGTGAGCATGGGCACCGGCGACGTCGAAGATCCGGTCGCCCACCATCACGACTCGGTCCCGGCGCTGGTGCTCATCGACACCATCTGCACCTACTGCACTCAGTGCAGCGGCCACGATCTCCGTCTTACCGGAGTGCGGGACTGTTTCATCGGGATGCGAACCGTGGACCGAATCGATCAGCCCCGCCAACCCTTGGACCTCCAAGAGCCGGTGCGCCAGGGGCTCCGGCTTGGACGTGGCCACTGCTCGGGCTACGCCGAACTCGCCAAGAGTCTGCAGCAGTTCTCTGATTCCGGGGTAGACCTTGCTCGCAGCCATACCAGAGTTCAGGTAGCTGCTGCGGTAATGGTCCATGATGCTTGCCACGTTTTCCTGAGTGACTCCCGGCAGCGCCTTCAGCGACGTGAGCAGCGGAGGGCCCACCATCGAGTCGAGCACCTGTTGGCTGGGCACGGGTACACGGTGGGCCGCCAGCGCGGCCGCAATGCCTCCGGTGATGGCTCCAGCCGGGTCCACCAGGGTGCCATCGAGGTCAAAGATCACGCTGCTGGCGAAGCCGGTGGATACGGAGGGGGCGCTGGAGAGGGGCATGGGCACATTCTCCCACCGCCAGCTGCGGCGTCATGACGCGGACCCGGCCGCTTCGCGGGCGACTTGGCAGCGAAGC
Organism: Nesterenkonia massiliensis; assembly: GCF_000455245.1. GTDB lineage: Bacteria > Actinomycetota > Actinomycetes > Actinomycetales > Micrococcaceae > Nesterenkonia > Nesterenkonia rhizosphaerae. The sequence continues at coordinate 91,266 of NZ_HG005167.1, forward strand.
ACTGAGCGAATCGAACACTTGTTCGAATCGGGTTGCGGCCTTAGACTTGTGCGCGTGTCTGACACCACTACCGCAGTGATCGAGTCCGTTGATGACTACTACCGCGCCCTGTCCTCGCCTGCCCCAGAGCACGGGGCCAACGGCACTGCGGCTTCTGCAAGTGCTGCGTCCCAAGGGGCAGTGGGCCGAGCCGAAGCCGACCGGATCGTGGTCCAGGGGGCTCGGGAGCACAATCTGAAGAACGTGGCGCTGGAGCTGCCTCGCAATGCGTTCATCGTCTTTACCGGCCTCTCCGGCTCGGGTAAGTCCTCACTGGCTTTCGACACGATCTTTGCGGAGGGCCAGCGCCGCTATGTTGAGTCGCTCTCGGCCTATGCCCGCCAGTTCCTGGGCCGCGTGGACAAGCCGGATATCGACTTCATCGAAGGTCTCTCACCGGCGGTGTCCATTGACCAGAAGTCAACGTCCCGGAACCCGCGCTCCACTGTAGGTACTGTCACCGAGATTCAGGATTACCTGCGCCTGCTGTGGGCCCGCATCGGTGTGCCGCACTGTCCAGAGTGCGGTGAGCGGATTGAGCGCCAGACTCCACAGCAGATCGTGGACCAGATCCTGGCATTACCGGAGAAGACCCGCTTTCAGGTGCTGGCTCCTGTGGTGCGCGGGCGCAAGGGCGAGTTCAAGGACCTCTTCCGCGAACTGGCCAGTCAGGGCTTCGCGCGTGCGGTGGTCGATGGTGAGCTGATTCAGCTCAATGAGCCCCCGACACTGGAGAAGCAGTACAAGCACACCATCGATGTGGTGATTGACCGTCTGGTGATCCGTGAAGGCATGCGCCAGCGCCTGACCGACTCCATCGAGACCGCCCTGAAGCAGGCCGAAGGCCGAGTGGTCATCGATATGGTGGATCTGGATGAGGATGGCAGCCCCACCGACCCCAGCCGTGTCCCTGAGGAGCTGAGCGGGCCCAAGTACCGCAGCTTCAGCGAAAATCTCGCCTGCCCCAATGAGCACCCGCTGCCGATCGATGAGATCGAGCCACGTACTTTCTCCTTCAACTCTCCCTTCGGCGCCTGCGACGTCTGCTCCGGAATCGGTTCCCGGCTGGAAGTTGATGAGTCCCTGGTGGTTCCCGATGACTACCTGTCCCTAGAGGACGGCGCCATCGCCCCCTGGGCTGCAGGAAAGGGGACCAAAGAATACTGGCTGCGCGTGATGGAAGGCCTGGCCGATGAGCTGGACTTCTCGCTGCGCACCCCCTGGAAAGACCTTCCCAAGAAGGTGCAGAAAGCTCTGCTGCACGGACGCAACTACAAGGTCAAAGTGCAGTTCCGCAACCGGTGGGGCCGTGAACGGCGCTACACCACCGGCTTCGAAGGCGTGCTGACATACATCGAGCGTAAGCACGAAGAAGTGGAATCGGATAACGCCCGGGACCGCTACGAGCAGTACATGCGCCAGGTGCCTTGCCCGGCCTGTGATGGTCAGCGGCTGAACCCGGCAAGCCTGTCAGTGCTCGTCCAGGACAAGTCCATCGCTGATGTGGCCCGCTTGCCGCTGAATGAGTGCGCTGCGTTCTTCAACGGCCTCACCCTCTCAGCCCGCGATGCAAAAATCGCCGAGCAGGTCCTGAAGGAGATCCTTGCGCGGCTGAATTTCCTTCTCGACGTCGGGCTCAATTATCTGACCCTTGAACGCGCCGCCGGCACGCTCTCCGGCGGGGAGGCCCAGCGCATCCGTCTGGCCACTCAGATCGGTTCCGGACTGGTAGGGGTGCTCTATGTTCTCGATGAGCCCTCCATCGGACTGCACCAGCGCGACAACACCCGGCTGATCCAGACGCTGACCCGGCTGCGGGACCTGGGGAATACGCTCATCGTGGTCGAACACGATGAGGACACCATCGCAGAGGCTGACTGGATCGTGGACATCGGTCCCGGTGCCGGAGAACGTGGTGGTCAGATCGTTCATTCGGGGTCGGTCGAGGGGCTGCGCGCCAATGAGCGCTCAGTCACCGGCGACTACCTCTCGGGCCGGCGCAGTATCGCCGTGCCAGCCCAGCGCCGCCCGGTAGACCCGCAGCGGTCACTGCGAATCGTCGATGCCAGCGAGAACAACCTGCAGAACCTCACTGTGGACATCCCGCTTGGCATCTTCCTGGCGGTCACCGGAGTCTCCGGATCGGGTAAGTCAACCCTGATCAATGAGATCCTCTATAAGGCGCTGGCCAATAAGCTCAACAATGCTCGCCAGGTGCCCGGACGGCATCGGCGCATCGATGGCATCGAGGACCACCTGGACAAGATCATCCACGTGGACCAGAGCCCCATCGGACGCACTCCGCGATCGAATCCTGCCACCTATACCGGGGTCTTCGATCACATCCGTAAACTCTTTGCTGAGACTCAGGAAGCCAAGACACGCGGCTACCAGCCCGGGCGCTTCAGCTTCAATATCAAGGGCGGACGCTGCGAAGCCTGCTCAGGCGATGGCACGCTGAAGATTGAGATGAACTTCCTGCCGGATGTCTATGTGCCCTGCGAGGTATGCCACGGCGCTCGGTACAACCGGGAGACCCTGGAAGTCCACTACAAGGGAAAGAACATCGCCGAAGTTCTGGATATGCCTATTGAGGAGGCAGCGGAGTTCTTCTCCGCCTTCACGCCGATCGCACGTCACCTCAATACCCTGGTCGATGTCGGGCTGGGCTATGTACGTCTGGGCCAGTCGGCGACAACGCTCTCGGGCGGTGAGGCTCAGCGCGTGAAACTCGCATCTGAGCTGCAGCGGCGGTCCAATGGCCGTAGTATCTACGTCCTGGACGAGCCCACTACTGGTCTGCACTTCGAGGACATCCGGAAGCTGCTGCAGGTATTGCAGGGACTAGTGGACAAAGGCAATACGGTGCTGACCATCGAGCACAATCTTGATGTCATCAAGTCTGCGGACTGGCTGATCGATTTGGGCCCCGAAGGCGGCACTGGTGGCGGGCGCATCATCGCTGAGGGGACCCCTGAGGAGGTTGCTGCCCGTGCGGCGGAGACCGGTTCGCATACCGGAGCATTCCTCAAGCCGCTCCTGAAGGAGTGAATCGCGCTGACCAGGTCGAAGCAACTAGGATCTGCTCAGTGAGCCGAGAGATTGCAGACCACCCGGAAAAGCGGGTGGTCACCCATGATGCCATCCGCAAGAGCTTCGCTGGTGTGGTGAAGTTGACCTGCCGACCGACCATCACCGGGCTGGAGAAAGTGCCCAGTGAGGGCGGGTTCATCGTCGCAAGCAACCATCTCTCCTTTCTCGATTCGGTGTTGATTCAGGCGACTTTCCCTCGTCCGGTGAGCTTTTTCGCCAAAGCTGAATACTTCACACAGCCGGGGCTGCGTGGGAAAGCTATGAAGATCTTCTTCGAGTCGGTCGGCTCGGTACCTGTGGAGCGGCAGAAGCAATCAGCCTCGGTGGAGGCGCTCTACGAACTGGGCGACATCGCGCGCTCCGGCCACGGAGTCGGGATCTACCCAGAAGGAACTCGTAGCCGCGATGGACGTCTCTACCGCGGTAAGAACGGTGTCGGCTGGCTGGCATTGGCTACTGGTGTTCCGGTTGTTCCGGTCGGCCTCAAAGGGACCCAGCACCTTCAGGCTCCGGATAAGAACATGATCAAACCCCATCACTTCGAGATGCACGTGGGCCAGCCGCTGCATTTCGACAAGCTGGGGGAGAAGCACCCACTGCCGGTACGACGCGAGGCCACCAGCAGAATTATGGACGCCATCGCTGAGCTTTCCGGTCAGGAGCGGGCGGCCGGTTACAACGCCCCGCCTGCGGGGGCGGAAGCAGGCTGAGGCTCATGGCCGATCCCGCCTCATACCGACCGAAACCCGGTGAGATCCCCACCAACCCGGGCGTCTATCGTTTTATCGACCCGCATGGGCGAGTCGTCTATGTGGGCAAGGCGAAGAATCTCCGCGCCCGGCTGAACTCCTACTTCACGTCGGTCCACCAACTGCACCCGAAGACCTTCGCCATGGTGCACGCGGCCAGCAGCGTGGAATGGACGGTGGTGGGCTCAGAGCTGGAGGCCATTCAGCTCGAATACACCTGGATCAAGCAGCACACACCGCGCTTCAACATCATGTACCGGGACGATAAGTCCTACCCGTACCTGGCGGTGACCATGAATGAGAAATACCCCAGGGTGCAGGTCATGCGCGGAGACAAGAAACCCGGAGTGAAGTACTTCGGTCCCTTCCATCCGGCCAAAGCGATCCGCGAAACTGTGGACACCATGCTGCGGGTCTTCCCAGTCCGATCCTGCTCACCGGGTGTTTTCAGGCGCGCTGAAGCCTCAGGCCGACCCTGCCTGTTGGGATACATCGACAAATGCGCGGCCCCGTGCGTAGGCAATATCTCCGCCGAAGACCACCGGGAGCTGGCCCAAGAGTTTGTCGACGTCATGGCCGGTCGCCCCGGACCGCATATGCGCCGCATTGAGGCCAGGATGAAGGAGGCAGTTGCGGAGCTGCGCTTTGAGGACGCGGCCCGTCACCGGGATGATTTGGAAGCCCTGCGGCGGGTCTTCGAACGAAATGCCGTGGTGCTCTCGGAGGACACGGAGTCCGATATCTTCGCGTTCGCACAGGATGAGCTGGAGGCTTCCGCCCAGGTCTTCCATATCCGCCAAGGCCGCATCCGCGGCCAACGCGGCTGGATCTCCGAGAAGGTGGAAGAGATCGACGACGCCGGTCTGGTGGAGCAGCTGCTCCTTCAGGTGTACGGTTCCATCCCAGATACCGAACGCATCCCTCAGGAAATCCTGGTGCCAGCACTGCCGGAGAACTACCAGGAGCTCACCACCTGGCTCAGCCAGTTGCGCGGAGCCCGGGTGCGGATCCGGGTGCCGCAACGTGGAGACAAAGCAGCATTGCTGGGCACTGTTCAGGAGAACGCAGAGCAGGCGCTGACTCTTCACAAGGCCCGGCGCTCCAGTGACATCACTACTCGCTCCGCTGCGCTGCGTGAGCTGCAGGAGGCCTTGGATCTGGCTGAGCCGCTGATGCGGATCGAGTGCTTCGACATCTCTCACACCTCCGGGACCAATGTGGTGGCATCGATGGTGGTGCTCGAGGACGGTCTGCCCAAGAAGAAAGATTATCGACGGTTCTCCATCCGCGGCGAGGCCGCCCGTGATGACACCTCCGCGATGCGGGATGTCATTACACGGCGTTTCTCCCGCTATCTCAAGGAGCTCGAGCAGGCCACGGATCCCGTCCCCGAGGCCTCAGCTGAAGGCGGCACTGATACCGTCATTGAGAGCACCGTAGTGGACCGCGAATCGGCGAAGTTCGCCTACCCACCCAGCCTTGTCGTCGTCGACGGCGGCCAACCGCAGGTCAACGCAGCCCGCTCGGCTTTGGACGCCATCGGGCTGCCGGATATGCCCGTTGTCGGGCTAGCCAAGCGACTTGAGGAGGTGTGGCTGCCGGAGGACGATTTCCCCCTGGTGCTGCCCCGCAGCTCCGAGGCGCTGTATATGTTGCAGCGCATTCGTGATGAAGCCCACCGCTTCGCGATTGCCTACCACCGAAGCTCACGGTCCAAGCAGATGACGGCTTCTGCACTTGATGATGTACCAGGGCTGGGACCCAAGCGTCGCGCCGCCGTCGTCGCTCATTTCGGTTCCGTAGCGAATCTGCGGGCAGCTACCCCGGAGCAGGTAGCCGAAGTACCAGGAATCGGCCTGGACACTGCACGCAGCATTCTCGAGCACCTGACGAAGACCACAGACGAGGCCGGCGCAGGACCGGTAGAGTCGTAGTCAGACCGGCCGGCACCCGGCCACGATGATGCATGACGCCGAAACGGAGCACATGATGAGCGAGGACCTGACGCCGGTAAAGCCGCCCGAAAGCGAGCTGCTGATCATTACGGGCATGTCCGGAGCAGGCCGCACCACTGCAGCCCACGCGCTGGAGGATATGGGCTGGTATGTGGTCGAGGGACTCCCGCCCGGGCTTATTGCCACCATGATGGACCTGATCGCGCGGCACCCCGGATCCGTAGAGAAGCTAGCGGTGGTACTGGATGTCCGCAGCCGCGGACTCTACAGCACTATGCAGGAAGGTCTGGCGCAGATCGAGGCTTCCGGTATTCACTATCGGATGCTGTTCCTGGACGCCTCCGATGACCTGCTGGTCCGCCGCTTCGAGCAAGGACGCCGCCCGCACCCGCTCCAGGGGCAGGGACGCATCGTGGATGGCATCACCGCCGAGCGAAAGCTGCTGAAAGACGTCAAAGCCGAAGCGCAGATCGTACTGGACACCACCGACTTGAACGTCCATGGCCTGGCCAGCGCCATTAACGAACTCTTCAACGACAACGGGCCCATCACCCTGCGGCTGAACGTGATGAGTTTCGGCTTCAAATACGGAGTGCCGGCTGATGCCAATTTCCTCGCTGATGTGCGCTTTATCCCGAACCCGCACTGGGTGCCTGAACTGCGGCCGCTCACCGGTCAGGACGAGAAGGTGCGGGAATATGTGCTGGTCAATGAGGGCGCCGGTGAGTTCGTGGACCGCTACGTTGAAGCTCTGATGCCGGCGCTCGACGGCTACCGCCGAGAGAATAAGCACTATGCGACCCTGGCCGTTGGTTGCACCGGTGGCAAGCACCGTTCAGTGGCCATTAGCGAAGAGCTGGCCCGCCGCCTGGATCAGCTGCCCAATGTCACCGTGAACGTCGTTCACCGCGATCTGGGACGTGAATAGTGAGCCAGCCGTTCACCGGACCGCTGCCTACTATTGCTGCCCCGGTGGTCAGTCCGGGTCGCAGCTCACTACGTGTCCCAGCGCTCGGCGTAGGGCACGGGCTTAAAGCCACGCTCTCAGCCCTGCGGATCATCGCTGCTGAGCACTTGACCGCCATCTGCACGGTGGCCGACGACGGCGGCTCCTCTGGCAGGCTGCGCCAAGATATGGATGTGCTGCCTCCAGGAGACCTGCGCATGGCCCTGACTGCGCTGTGCGATGACACCGAATGGGGCCGCACGTGGGCCGAAGTGATGCAGCACCGCTTCAGCTCGCGGGACGGTGTCAGCGGGAGTCTGGACAACCACGCAATGGGCAATCTGCTCATCGTGGCACTGTGGGAGCTCCTTGGGGACCCGGTGGATGGTCTGCGTTGGGCGGGGGCGCTGCTGGGCGCCCGTGGTCAGGTGTTGCCTATGTCCCGGACCCCGCTGACCATGTCCGGCATCGTTGAACCCGTGCACTCCGACGGGGAACCAGTGCGGATCTACTCACAGGCTGAGCTGGCTCGGGCCGGACAGCTGGGCCGGCTTACCGATGTTCAGATCCACCCGGCGGAGGCCGAAGCCTGCACGGAGGCGGTGACCGCCATCGAGCTTTCGGACTGGGTCGTGTTCGGTCCAGGCTCGTGGTACACGTCGGTGCTGCCGCATCTGCTGCTGCATGACTTGCGCTCAGCCCTCTACGACACTGAAGCGCGACGCTGCGTGGTGATGAACCTCAAAGCTGACACCGATGAGACTTCCGGAATGACAGCAGCGGAACATCTGCAGGTACTTCACCACTACGCCCCTGAGCTGCATATCGACGCGATCATCGCGGACCCGCGCTCGATCAGCGACGCTGAGCGCGGAGCTTTTGAAGCAGCAGCTCAACAGCTTGGCGCAGAGATCACCTATGCCAAAGTGAAGCACTCTGAGCGCAGCGATGTCCACGACCCGCTGCGCCTGGCGATTGCCTTCAACGAGGTCTTCCACCAGTGATTTTCTCTCAGCTGCAGCAACGTCCAGTAGCATGGCCTTCCGCTGACAGCCCCGACCAGACCACGAGGAACTGAAAAAGATATGGCGCTGACCGAATCGGTCAAGGACGAACTCTCACGAGCCGAGGTCACCACCACCTCAGAGCGCAAGGCCGAGGTCTCCGCCATGCTCCGCTTCGCCGGAGGCCTGCACGTGATCTCCCGGCGCATCGTCATTGAGGCAGAGCTTGATCACGCCGCTACCGCTCGCAGGCTGCGCGCAGCCCTGCAGGAGGTCTACGGACATGGTTGCGAGATCATCGTTGTCTCCGGCAATGGCCTCAAGCGCGGTTCCCGCTATGTGGTGCGCGTCGTGCGCGAAGGCGAAGCTCTGGCCCGTCAGACCGGCTTGCTGGACGGGCGCGGACGACCGGTGCGGGGACTGCCCGCGGTGATCGTCAACGGCTCTGTGGCAGATGCCGTGGCAGCCTGGCGCGGGGCGTTCCTGGCTCACGGCTCACTGACCGAACCCGGGCGCTCCTGCTCCCTGGAGGTCACCTGCCCGGGTCCAGAGGCCGCTCTGGCGCTCGTCGGTGCCGCCCGTCGATTGGGTCTGACCGCCAAAGCCCGTGAAGTTCGTAATACGGACCGCGTAGTCATCCGTGACGCAGATGCGATCGCCCAGCTGCTGACCCGCATGGGCGCCCACCAGACGCTTCTGGTCTGGGAGGAGCGGCGCATGCGCAAGGAAGTGCGTGCCACGGCCAATCGACTGGCCAACTTCGACGACGCAAACTTGCGGCGTTCGGCGCAGGCTGCCGTGGCGGCCGGTGCGAGGGTTGAGCGTGCACTGGAGATTCTGGGCGAAGAGGTGCCTGAGCACCTCGAATATGCCGGCCGACTGCGCCTGCAGCATAAGCAAGCTTCCCTTGATGAGCTGGGCCGACTGGCCGAACCTCCCATGACCAAGGATGCGATAGCCGGTCGTATCAGGAGACTCCTCGCTATGGCGGATAAGCGCGCCGAAGAGCTGGGCATCCCAGATACCGAGGCCAGCGTCACCGAGGACATGGAGTACTGATTTCGTCCCTTGGTGAACATCCCATGTCATAGTCGGTAATCCCTTATGCCCAGCTGGTGTGCGCAATAGGATTGATGGCGAACGAGGCCACACGACCTCGAGGAAAATCCCCGTCACAAGGAGGAACACATGGCTGAGTACACCCTTCCTGAGCTTGACTACGACTACGGCGCCCTGGAGCCGCACATCTCCGGCCGCATCATGGAGCTTCATCACTCCAAGCACCACAACACCTATGTCGGCGGGGCAAATACCGCCCTGGAGAAGCTGGCCGAGGCCCGCGAGAAGGGCGACTACGCCACCACACCAAAGCTGCTGAAGGACCTGCAGTTCAATCTCGGTGGTCATACCAACCACTCCATCTTCTGGAAGAACCTGACCCCCAACGGCCAGGAACGTCCCGAAGGTGAGATCGCCGCGGCGATTGACGAGTACTTCGGCTCCTTCGACGCATTCCAGGCACAGTTCACCCAGGCCGCTCTGACCATCCAGGGCTCCGGCTGGGCCATCCTGGCCTACGAGCCGCTCGGTGGCAACCTGGTGATTGAGCAGTTCTACGATCAGCAGAACGGCATTCCGGTGGCAACTGTGCCGCTGCTGATGCTGGATATGTGGGAGCACGCCTTCTACCTGGATTACCAGAACGTCAAGCCTGACTACGTGAAGGCCTTCTGGAACATCGTGAACTGGGACGACGTTGCTGCTCGCTTCCAGGCGGCACGCGAGGGCGCTGCCAAGCTCATCACCCCCGGAGCCTGATTCCACCGGGATGAGCAGGCACCATCTGATGGTGCACGCCAGGTATCGTGCCCTGCCACAGGGGTATGAGATACTGGCACAAGAAAATTGAACACGTTCTGCAGACAACCTGAGAACAACGACGTTGTTGGGGGTCAGCGGTGCCGGACATCCGGCGCTCGCTGATCCCCAACGCGTTTCTGCGAGCCGGAAACGGAAGGAAAAACCCATGGCGACAAAGATCGCGATCAACGGCTTTGGACGAATCGGACGCAATGTGCTGCGCGTCCTGGTGGATCAGGGACAGGACCTTGAGCTCGTTGCCATCAACGACCTCACCGATCCGGCAGCTCTGGTGAACCTCACCAAATACGACTCAGTGCTTGGCCGCTTCCCTGCGCCGGTGTCCCTTGACGGTGACTACCTGGTGGTGGGCGAGCGCCGCATCAAGCTGCTCTCCGATCGTGACCCGGCCAACCTGCCCTGGGGCGAACTCGACGTGGATATCGTCATCGAGTCCACCGGTTTCTTCACGGACAAGGAGTCCGCAGGCAAGCACCTTCAGGCTGGCGCCAAGAAGGTGATCGTCTCGGCACCCGCCAAGGGCGTCGATGGGACCTTCGTCCTGGGCATCAACGAGGACACCTATGACCCGGAGAACCACACCGTCATCTCCAACGCGTCCTGCACCACCAACTGCCTGGCCCCGCTGGCGAAGGTGCTCAACGACGAATTCGGCATCGTCGAGGGTCTGATGACCACTATTCACGCCTACACCGGTGACCAGCGCCTGCACGATGCACCCCATAAGGACGCACGCCGTGCACGCGCTGCCGGCGTGAACATAGTCCCGACCTCCACCGGTGCAGCAGCAGCCATCGGCCTGGTGATTCCTGAGGTGGACGGCAAGCTCGACGGCTTCGCGGTACGCGTTCCCACCATCACCGGTTCGGGCACTGACCTGACCGTGACCGTGGATAAGGAAGGTGTCACAGTTGAGGAAGTCAACGCCGCCTTCAAGAAGGCTGCTGAGGGCTCGCTGAAGGGTGTGCTCGCCTACAACGAAGACCCGATCGTCTCCTCCGATATTGTGGGCGACCCTCACGCCAGCATCTTTGATGCGCCGCTGACCAAGGTCATCGGCAACACTGTGAAGGTCTTCTCATGGTACGACAACGAGTACGGCTACTCCTCCCGCCTGGTGGAGATGGTGGCCTACGTGGGCAAGAAGCTGGCCTAAGCGGCATTGCTCAACAGACTGGGGCCCCGGGAACACCTCCCCGGGGCTCCAGTCTGTCCTGAGCGGATTGATAGTCTGTAAAGCAGCAGGGGCCGGGAGACGGCCCTCGCGAAGCGATGAGAAGGGAAGCTCGCCTACGATGACAGCCACACTGGAGAACCTGCTCGCCGAGGGCGTCGAAGGACGTAAGATCTTGGTCCGCAGCGATCTGAATGTTCCGCTCAAGGACGGCAAAGTCACCGACGACGGTCGCATTCGTGCGTCGCTGCCGGTGCTGGAGAAGCTGGCTGCCGCAGGCGCACGCGTCATCGTCACCGCTCACCTGGGTCGTCCTAAAGGACAGCCCGATCCGCAGTACTCCCTTGCCCCTGTAGCAGCCCGAATGGCGGAGCTGACTAACGTGGCAGTGGCGCAGGCAGCCGACCTCACCGGTGATAGCGCCAAGGCCTCAGCCGCCGAACTTCAGAACGGCCAGATCCTGCTGCTGGAGAACGTTCGGTTTGATCCCCGGGAAACCTCCAAAGACGACGCCGATCGTGCAGAGCTGGCTGGCGAACTCGCCGCCCTCACCGCCGGCAACGGCGCCTTCGTCAATGATGCCTTCGGCGCAGTCCACCGCCGGCACGCCTCTGTTGCTGATATTGCAGAGAAGCTCCCCGCCTATCAGGGTGACCTCGTGGCTGCGGAGCTTGAAGTGCTGAAGACCCTCACCGAGAACCCCGCCCGCCCCTACACAGTGGTGCTTGGCGGCTCCAAGGTCTCCGACAAGATCGCAGTGATCGAGAACCTCATCCCCAAAGCCGACACAGTGATCATCGGCGGCGGCATGGTGTTCACCCTTGCCAAGGCCATTATGAAATATCCCATCGGCAAGTCCCTGGTGGAGAACGACCTGCTCGAGGATCCTTCTGTGACCGGGCTGATGGAGCTGGCTCAGAAGCACGGCACCACACTGATGTTCCCCACTGACATCGTGATGGCCTCAGAGTTCGCAGCCGATGCGGATCACGAAGTGCGTCCCGTGGAGGACCTCGAGAACGGCAGTTACGGCGCCGAAGCGATGGGCTTGGATATCGGACCCGCCTCAGCTGAAGCCTTCGCGGAGGAGATCCGCCGCTCCAAGACTGTCTTCTGGAATGGTCCGATGGGTGTCTTCGAGATGGAAGCCTTCTCCGGGGGCACTCGCGTGGTAGCCCAGGCACTGGCCGAGAGCGAAGCCTTCACCGTCGTCGGCGGTGGCGATTCAGCAGCTGCAGTACGGGCCCTGGGCTTCGACGAGAGCTCCTTCGGTCACATCTCCACCGGCGGCGGTGCGAGTCTCGAGTACTTGGAAGGCAAATCACTACCAGGAATCGAAGCACTGGGCGCCTGACCAGAGCGCCTGTCCATTCTGTGCCAGCGGCGCAGCCCAGACCATCAACGAAGAGGAACATCATGACTCTGCAGAAGAATGGCCAGTTTGTGCGCCGGCCGCTGATCGCCGGCAACTGGAAGATGAATATGGACCATATGCAGGCCATCGCCCTGGTCCAGAAGCTCGCCTGGACTCTGACCGACGCTGAGCACGACTACGAGCGCGTCCAGGTCTCAGTCTTCCCGCCCTATACCGATCTGCGCGGAGTGCAGACCCTGGTCGTCGGTGACAAGCTGTCGCTCGACTATGGGGCACAAGACCTCTCCGATCAGGATTCCGGGGCCTACACCGGAGATATCTCGGGAGCCTTCCTGCAGAAGCTGGGCTGCTCGCAGGTACTGATCGGACACTCTGAGCGTCGTGAGATCCACGGTGAAACTGATGAGCTGCTGAACCGCAAGCTGGCCGCTGCCCTGCGCTATGACCTTGCGCCGGTACTGTGCGTGGGCGAGGGTCTCCAGGTGCGCGAGGCTGGCCAGCACGTGGAGCACACCCTGGCCCAGCTGGAGGCAGCGCTGCAGGGTTTCAGCGCTGAGCAGCTGAGCGACCTTGTCGTCGCCTACGAACCGGTCTGGGCGATCGGCACCGGAAAGGTCGCCGGCCCGGAGGACGCTCAGGAGATGGCCCAGGCCATCCGAGCCAAGCTCGCAGGGCTCTTCAGCCAGGACTTTGCAGACACCATCCGCATCCTCTACGGGGGATCGGTCAAATCCGGGAACGTCGCCTCGATTCTTCAAGGGGCCGACGTCGACGGCGCCCTCGTCGGCGGAGCGTCTTTGGACGCTGAGGAGTTCGCTAAGATCGCCCAGTTCGAAAAGCACGTAGTGGGCTGAACCCAGTGTCCGCTCTGACGCGTTATCCTGGAGTCCGCGAATTATCGCGATGACTCTCTGACAGTCCACGAAAGGCCGCTGTGTCCGCTCTGACCGTTGCACTTCAGGTGCTTCTCGCCCTCATCAGCCTGCTGCTGATCTTGCTGATCCTGCTGCACAAGGGTCGCGGTGGCGGCATGTCTGACATGTTCGGCGGTGGTGTCACCAGCTCCCTGGGCTCCTCCGGCGTGGCAGAACGTAACCTGAACCGACTGACTGTGACCCTGGGTATTGTCTGGGGACTGATCATTGTGGCGCTGGGACTGCTGATTCAGTTCAATCTGGACTGGTAACTCAGCTGCTGCATAGCGAAGGAGGAGGCCTCCCTTGGGGAAGCCTCCTCCTTCGCTATGCTGTTGGTGCTTCTATGCGAGCCCGGCGGCTGCTGGCTGATCGATATGCCAGATCGTCTCGCTCGCCCCGCGCGCGTTCTTGGCCGGGATATCAGCAGTAGGTGTGCCGGGTTCGAACGCCAGGCGCACCGCTTCTGCTTTGTCCTCACCGGCCACCACCGTCCACACCCGCTGGGCGGTGTGAATGGCATCGAAGGTCATCGAGACGCGTTGCGGTGGCGGCTTGGGGGAGTCCTCTTCGCCCACAGTAGTCACCTCGGATACAGCCAGGCTGGATTTACCCGGGAACAGACTGTTGATATGACCATCTGGTCCCACGCCCAGCAGCATCACCGCGAAGACTGGCAGGCGGAGGACTTTCTGGCTGCCCGGGACAACTACGCCCTCCTCTGCCGAGAACGCTTGTAACTGCTGAGCGTAGATCTGCGCGGCTGCAGTGGGATTCGCAGCGTCCTCGGATGTGGGGGCAGCGTGAATATTCTCATCAGGGAGATCATGCTCGGCAACCAGAAAATCCAAGAGAGCACTGCGGGCCTGCTGATCGTTTCGTTCCGGATCATGGGCCGGCAGCAGCCGCTCATCTCCCCACCAGAAGTGCACAGCGGACCAGTCCAGCTGAGTTTCGGCATTCTCACGCAGCATCTCGGCCACAGCGCTGAGCGTACCGATACCAGCACCACCGCCGGTAAGGCTGACATGGGCACTGCTATCAGCTTCGATGGTCCTGCGCAGGACCTGAAGCAGCTTGCTGGCTACAGTTCCGGTCAGGGTGTCTTTATCGGCGAACACCTCACGCTGCGGCGCTGCGGTGTGCTCGTTGACTTCGATGTTCATCGGGTGCCTTTCTTAGGGGGTCCGCCAGCTGCGGCCATCACGGGCCATGAGCCGGTGTGCTGATTCCGGTCCCCAGGAACCTGGAGCGTAAGGCTCCGGCTGTTCTTCCAGTGCCTCCCAGCGCTCGATGAACGGATCCAGGATCTGCCAGGAGAGCTCCACCTCACGATGACGAGGAAACAGCGGCGGTTCGCCCAGCAGCACATCGAGGATGAGCCGTTCGTAGGCCTCCGGGCTCTCCTCCGTGAATGAGCGGCCATAGCTGAAGTCCATATCGACATCACGGACGTCCATCTGGGTCCCAGGAACCTTGGACGTCAGCCGTAGCGTGGCCCCTTCATCCGGCTGAATCCGGATGATCAGGGAGTTCTGACCGAAATGTTCTTCATCGGTGTCCGTAAACAGCAGATTAGGGGCACGTTTAAAGACCACTGCGATCTCTGTGACTCGTCGTCCCAGTCGTTTGCCGCTGCGCAGATAGAACGGTACCCCGTCCCAACGTCGGGTCTTGATCCCCAGCCGGAAAGCGGCGTAGGTCTCTGTTGTTGACCCTGGATCAAAGCCTTCCTCCTGCAGGAAGCCCACGACGTCTTCGCCGTTCTGCTGGCCCGCGGTGTACTGGCCCCGGGCGCTGGTCGCCTCGAGATCCTCTGGTACGACGACGGCCTCGAGGACTTTCTCCTTCTCACGCCGTAAGTGATCTGCGTCGAAGCTGATGGGTTCTTCCATGGCGGTGAGTGCCAGCAGCTGGAGCAGGTGGTTCTGAATGACGTCGCGCGCGGCGCCGACGCCATCGTAATAGCTGGCCCGCCCGCCGATGCCGATGTCCTCAGCCATGGTGATCTGCACATGATCCACGTGCTGGTTGTTCCAGAGTGGCTCGAAGAAGCGGTTGGCAAAACGCAGTGCCAGCAGGTTCTGGACCGTCTCCTTGCCCAGGTAGTGGTCGATGCGGAAGACCTCGTCCTGGGCAAAGACGGACTCTACTTCGCGGTTAAGCTCCTGAGCCGACTCCAGGTCATGACCGAAGGGCTTTTCGATAATGACCCGGGACCAGGGGTCCTCCGGAAGTTCAGAACGTCTGGCCAGCCCATGGGACGCCAGCTTCTGGCACACCATCTCGAAGGAGTTGGGCGGGATGGAGAGGTAGAAGGCGTGGTTCGACCCTGTGCCGCGCTCATCGGCCAGCTCTGCCAGCACAGCACCCAGCCGGGCATACGCCGTCTCGTCGTCGAATCCGGAGGCTGAGACAAAGCGCAGACCACCGGCGAGCCGGTCCCAGGTGTCCTGGTTGAACCCGGTTCGATTGCCGGCCTGGACGTGTTTCAGCATATCCGCGCAGAACTCTGCGTCGCTCCAGTCGCGGCGTCCGAATCCCACTAGGGAGAAACCCTCTGGCAGCCGACCGCGGTTGGCGAGGTCGTAGATCGCCGGCAGCAGCTTCTTACGGGCCAAATCGCCAGTCACGCCGAACATGACCATGGCGCAGGGCCCGGCCTGTCGTCCGTTCCGACGGCTCTCCGCTGTCGGCTCCTGTGCACTGTCTGTCACTGTGATCCGCCTAGAGGGAGTTGATGGCGTCGATGACCTGCTGCAGACCAGCAGCGCGGTCCTTCAGGTGAAGGCGCAATACTGGCATGCCATGCTCGGCCAGCACCTGGGCATCACCGGCAGCCTGGGCGGAGATCAGCTCGCTCAGGGTAAAGGGCCGCTCGGGAACATCGATATCAGTATCTGAGTCGGCTGTGATCTGCAGGAAGGCCCCCACATGCGGGCCACCCTTGTGGAACTGGCCGGTGGAGTGCAGGAACCGCGGACCCCAGCCGAACGTCACCGGCCGGCCAGCGACCTGGGACAGATGCGGCCGGATCTCCTCCAGCTCCGCTTCGCCCAGTCGGTCCAGATACGCCATCACCGCGAGATAGCCGTGGGCCGGGATTCGCGTCAGCAACGCCTGGACAGCCTCGGCAACGCTGGTCTGACCTGAGGACAGCAGTGACTCATCACCGGAGACGCTGATGGCAACGGCGCCGTCCTGGACTGATTCCTGCTCTGCGGGAGCAGGTGAGTCCAGAAGGCCGCGGGCAGCCTCCTTGGCTGATTCCACATCCGGCTGGTCAAAAGGATTGATGTTCAGCAGAGACCCGGCCACAGCGATGGCCACCTCCCACAGCAGAAACTGGGCGCCGAGGCTTCCGCCGGTGCGCACCACATGGGGGCTGACGACAGTGTCAGCAGTATCACCGTCCACGGAGGAACCTTCGTCTGACTCGGCATCGATGAGCTCGACAACAAGGACGTCGTCAGCGTCCCGAGTGAGTTCAGGCTCCCCGTCTCCCACAATGACCGGCAGCACCCCGGTGCCTTCCTTGCCGGTGGACTCGGCCACCAGCTGTTCGATCCATGCGCCCAGGCCAACCAGCGGCGATCCAGAATTGACGATCACCAGCTTGTTACGCAGCGGCGATGTCCCACCGATAGCGGCGCCGAGCTGCAGCGCGGGGTTGGAGTCATCATCTTCAGTCAGCACTTCAAGAGCATCTTCAGCATCATCCAGCAGTGCTTCCAGGTCAGCGCCGGCCAGTCCAGACGGGACCAGCCCGAAAGCGGTCAGAGCCGAGTAACGGCCTCCCACGGAGGGGTCGGCCTCGAAGATCGCCCGGACACCTGCCTGCTGAGACTGCTCCTGCATGGGGGAGCCAGGGTCAGTGACCACCACCGTGCGGGAGGCTGCGTCGATTCCGGCCTCGGTAAAGGCCCGCTGCACAATTCGGCGCTGGGAGTCGGTCTCGACGGTGGAGCCTGACTTTGACGACACCACCAGAACAGTGCGCTCGAGATCCTTCAGCGCCTTGCCCACCTGCTGCGGATCGGTGGAGTCCAGGACAATCAGCTCCAAACCCTCGGTGCCGCAGATGACTTCCGGAGCCAGTGAAGACCCGCCCATACCGGCCAGCACCACCCGGTTCACGCCTTCGGCGGCGAGTTCCTCACGCAGCTGCGCGATTCTCGGCAGCAGCGCCCGAGAGTCCTCGAAGAGCGCGACCCAGCCTAGCCGCTTGGAGGCCTCATCTTCAGCGGCCTGACCCCAGAGGGTGTGGTCCTTGGCACCGAGACGGGAGGCGAACTCGTGGTCCACCAGGCCGGGGACCTGTGCGTCGGCGGCCTCGCGGGCCGCACCCAATAATGACAGAGACAGCGAGCTCATGATTCTCCTGTGGTTCTTCAAGCGTCAGACATGGACATTCTCGGATAGTGCAGGCCGGCAGGGGCGCTGTTAGGCCTTGTTGCGGGAGAGGCCTTCGGTAATGGTGCCCAGCAGGCCCTCCCAGGACTTCTCGAATTTGCTGAGTCCATCGGCTTCGAGATGATCAACGACGGAGCGGTAGCTGATTCCTGCCGCGGATATGCCATCCAGCACCCGGTTGGACTCCACATAGGTGTCAGTCATGGTGTCGCCGTCGAACTCTCCGTGATCAGCAACTGCCATCAGAGTCTTCTCCGGCATGGTGTTGACCACGCCGGCGGCCGTGAGCTCGGTGACGTACAGGGTGTCCGACAAGCTGGGATCCTTGGTGCCTGTTGAGGCCAGCAGCAGGCGCTGGGGACGTCCACCCCGCTCAGCTAGCAGCAGCCAGCGCTCGGAGCTGAAAGACTCCGAGGCGATCTGGTGGGCCAGCCGTGCATTGGCGATGGCGGCTTTGCCGCGCAGCTTCTCGGTGCCGGTTTTGCCTTCCTCGGCGGCCAGCTCAAGGCGCTTATCCACTTCGGAGTCCACTCGGGAGACAAAGAAGCTGGCGACAGAGTGGATCTTGGAGATGTCCAGTCCATCGGCATGCGCCTTCTCCAGACCGAGCATAAAAGCGTTGATGACCGCGCGGTAGCGCTCCAGGGAGAAGATCAGTGTGACATTGACGCTGATGCCCTCGGAAAGCACCGCGGCGATCGCCTCGATACCCTCCACAGTGGCCGGAATCTTGATCATTACATTCTCGCGATCAACGGCCTTGTAGAGCGCGCGGGCGGCGGCGATGGTGCTTTCGGTATCACGAGCCAGACGGGGATCCACTTCGATGCTGACCCGACCGTCTACGCCGTCGGTGGCGGCATAGACGCCGGAGAACAGGTCACATGCCTCACGGACGTCTGAGGTAGTGATCTCAAAAACAGCCTGCTCCGCGTCTGCCCCGGAGTTGGCCAGTTCGCTCAGCTGCTGTTCGTAGGCCTCGCCGTGCTTCAACGCCGTCTCAAAAATGGTCGGATTGGTGGTGACTCCGACGACGTTGTGAGTCTCGATGAGCTTGGCGAGTGAACCGGAGTTCAGCCGTTCGCGGGAGAGGTCATCGAGCCAGATGGAAACCCCGGCGTCGCTGAGAGCCTGGGTATTGGGATTTGCAGTCATGATGTGCTCCTTAGCGGGAGGGTGTTCGAGGTCGGTAGGCGGATTAGGCAGCGGCGGCGTGGATTGATTCCTCGGCCGCTGCGGCAACGGCTTCCGCGGTGATGCCGAACTCGCGGTAGAGGACCTTGTAGTCCGCGGAGGCACCGAAATGGTCGAGACCGATGATCCGTCCGGCGTCACCGACGATCTCGCGCCAGCCCACCGGGGAACCGGCCTCTACCGACACCCGGGCCTTGACTGCCGCTGGGAGGACCTGCTCACGGTATTCGGCGTCCTGGGCAGCGAACCACTCCAGGCAGGGAGCTGAGACTACGCGAGCCGCAATTCCCTTCTGCGCCAGCGCTTCGCGAGCTTCCACAGCCAGGGAGACCTCAGAACCGGTGCCGATGAGGATGACATCAGGAGTCACCACAGCGCCGTCCTTCACAGCCTCAGCCAGAACATAGGCGCCCTTGGCAGCGCCCTCCACAGAACCGAACTCCTGCGCAGTGGCCTCAGCCGCACCGCGGGCGAACGTCGGCACACCCTGGCGGGTCAGGGCGATGCCAGCGGGGCGGTCGTTATTCTTGATCATCTCGCGCCAAGCGATTGCTACCTCGTTGGCATCGGCAGGGCGAATGACGTCCAGATTGGGGATGGCGCGCAGTGAGGCCAGCTGCTCCACCGGCTGGTGGGTGGGGCCATCTTCGCCCAGACCGATGGAGTCATGGGTCCATACAAAGATGGAGCCGATTCCCATGAGAGCGGCAAGCCGCACAGCCGGTCGCTGGTAGTCGGAGAAGATCAAGAAAGTGCCGTTGTAGGTACGCAGCGGCGTGGAGAGTGAAATGCCGTTGGTGATGGCGGCCGCGGCATGCTCACGGATGCCGAAATGCAGGTTCCGGCCGTAGGGATTGCCCTCGAATTTGTCGGTGGAGCGGTTCTCCGGGACGAAGCTGGGCTCACCGGCGATCAAGGTGTTGTTCGAGCCGGCCAGGTCAGCAGATCCGCCCCAGAGCTCTGGCAGAACCGGGGCAAGGGCGTTGATCACCTTTCCTGAGGCGGCACGCGTGGCGACATCCTCACCGGCCGGGAACTCGGGCAGCGCATCTGCCCAGCCCTCCGGCAGCTCACCGGAAGTGAGGCGATCCAGCAGGGCGGCCTGCTGCGGATTCGCCTCGCGCCAGGCGTCAAAGCTCTTCTGCCACTCTTCGTGGGCCTGAGCGCCGCGTGCAGCGACCTGACGGGCGTGGGCGAGGACATCGTCCTCCACCTGGAAGTGCTGTTCTGGATTGAAGCCCAGCACCTCCTTCAGTGCAGCAAGCTCTTCTCCACCGAGCTTCGCACCATGAATGCCACCGGTGTTCTGCTTCTTGGGGGAGGGCCAGCCGATGATGGTGCGCAGTGCAATCAGGGATGGCTTGGAGGTTTCGGCCTTGGCTTCGGCCAGCGCCCGGTGCAACTCAGCGATGTCCTCGTGGTAGTCACCGGTCTTCAGCCAGTCAACTCGCTGGACATGCCACCCATAGGCTTCGTAACGCTTAGTCACATCTTCGGTGAAGGCGATGTTGGTATCGTCTTCGATGGAGATTTTGTTGTCATCCCAGATCACCACAAGGTTGCCCAACTGCTGATGACCTGCCAGCGAGGAGGCCTCAGAGGTCACACCCTCCTGCAGGTCGCCGTCGGAGGCGATCACCCAGACCGTGTGATCAAAGGGGGACGTGCCGGGGGCGGCGTCGGGGTCCAACAGGCCACGCATGCGCCGCTGACCATAGGCGAATCCCACGGAGGAGGCCAGTCCCTGACCCAGCGGTCCGGTGGTGATCTCCACGCCGTCGGTATGTCCGTACTCCGGGTGTCCGGGGGTCTTCGAATCCCAGGTGCGCAGCGCCTCGATATCTTCGAGCTCCAGGCCGTAGCCGGAGAAGAACAGCTGCAGGTAAAGGGTCAAAGAGGTGTGTCCGGGGGAGAGGATAAAGCGGTCTCGGCCAATCCACTGCGGGTCGCTGGGATCATGGCGCATGACCTTCTGGAAGAGCAGATACGCAGCAGGAGCCAGGGACATGGCGGTGCCCGGGTGGCCGGAACCGACCTTCTCTACGGCATCTGCGGCCAGAACGCGCAGAGTGTCCACGGCACGCTTATCCACCTCGGTGAATGCGGCTGACTCATTGACGGCAGTTTCGTTCACGTGAACGTCCTCCAAGCAGTGGTTCTATTACAAGCAGTGGTTCTATTAAAGGGATCATGTGGAAGCACGCCTTTGTGCCGCATCTCACTCCAGCCTACCGGTGAGCGGGCACTTCGAGCGGGGTTAGGCCCAGGGCATAGCTGATCAATTGCATATTGCGGTGCGAGATGACCAGATCAGCCTGCTCCGCCAGTGCGGGTTTGGCGCAGAAGGCCACACCCACACCGGCAGCCCCCAGCATGTCCAGGTCATTGGCGCCGTCGCCGACTGCTACCACGTTCGAGACCGGGACTCCGGAGTCTAGGGCCCAGTGCTTCAACTGTTCGCGCTTCACCGCCCGGTCCACCACCTGGCCGGTGACCTTGCCGGTGAGTTTGCGGTCTCTCAGTTCAAGGATGTTGGCCCGGTAGCCGGTGAGGCCCAGTTGCTCGGCCAGGGGCTGCAGAATCTGTTCGAAGCCACCGGATACCGCAAAGGCGGGGTATCCACGACGACGGAAAGTCTCCAGCAGTTGCGGGGCACCCTCGGTGGGGGTCACTTTCAGCAGGGTCTGTTGAAGAACCTGTTCGGGAAGGTCCTGCAGTACCGCAACCCTGGCATGAAGAGATTCGCTGAAATCGAGTTCGCCGCGCATGGCACGCTCGGTCACCTCAGCAACCTCCGCCTCTTTGCCGGCGTGTGCAGCCAAGAGATCAATGACTTCTTGGTCAATGAGGGTGGAGTCGACATCCATGACCAGCATCATCTGCCCGGTGGGGCGATGGTGGACTGACAGCACTGTGGTGGTCACCTCGGGATTGTCGCTGGGCTGTCGGCCGCGCAGCTGCTCAGCTGCGTCTTCCAGCAGGGACACGAGGAACTGCGAGCCGAAATCGTCGTCGGAGTCATCGAGTGTCACAGACCAGCGGACCGCCTGGATGCCGCTGCTAGGGGTGGCGAAAGATTCCGCCTGGGCGGCATGGACGGTACCGCGCCGAGCGAACTCGGCCGTGAGCGAGCGCATCAGGGCGGGATCGAGCTCAGCTGCGGCGATCATCGCTACAGTCCCGGTCGGCAGGTCTTGGGCGGTCTCAGCGGCAGTGGCAGCACTCATAGCGAGATCACTCTAACTGGTTGCGCAGACATCAGGTCGCTGTTCGATAGTGTTGAGGTCATGAGTCCAGTCCTTTCTCTCAGCGGCGTCACGGTGCGTCGCGGACGCAAGCTGCTGCTGAACAACATCTCCTGGCAAGTCAACGACGACGAGCGCTGGGTCATCCTCGGGCCCAATGGTGCCGGTAAAACAACTCTGCTGCAGATTGCCGCCGCGCGACTTTTCCCCACCGCTGGCCAGGTGCAGATCCTTGACGAGCAGCTGGGCGCCGTCGATGTCTTTGAGCTGCGGCCACGCATTGGGCTGAGCTCGAACGCCATCGCTAATTCGCTTCCCGGGCATGAGACTGCCTTGAACGCCGTGGTCACTGCGGCCTACGGAGTGACCGGCCGGTGGCGCGAAGAGTATGAGCGCTTCGACGAGAAGCGGGCCTTCAGCCTGCTCAACGCGTGGGGTGTCGGCACCGTTTTCGACCGTCCCTTCAGCACCTTGAGTGAGGGCGAACGGAAAAGGGTGCAGATCGCTCGAGCGTTGATGACTGATCCGGAGCTGCTGCTGCTGGATGAGCCCGGTGCGGGTCTGGACCTGGCAGGCCGAGAGGCCCTGGTAGCACGGACGTCTGAGCTGATGGCCGATGAGGCTGCACCGGCTACGGTTCTGGTGACGCATCACCTGGAAGAGATCCCGCCGGGCTTCACACATGTGCTGTTGCTGCGCGACGGGGAAGTAGTCGACGCCGGTCCCATCTCATCCACACTGACCTCGCAGAGCCTGAGCAGGACTTTTGATATGCCGTTGGAGCTGACTGAGCGCAATGGACGCTACAGCGCCTTTATGAAGCAGTAGCCGCTGTGGAGGCCGCTATCGACGCTGTTCTCGGGTTCGAGCTGCATGGCCTGGGGATTGGGCTGGTGCTGCTCATCCTGGTGGCCGCTGTGTGGGCCGGTGCTATTAATACTGTGGTGGGCTCCGGAACTCTGGTGACCTTTCCAGTTCTAGTGGCGATGGGCGTGCCTCCGGTCTCCGCCACGGTGTCCAACGCGATGGGGTTGATTGCGGGGAACTTCACCGGCGCTTGGGGATACCGCCGTGAGATCCTGCAAGTGCGTTCTGTGCTTGCGAAGTTGGTGCCGGCGTCCTTTGTGGGAGGTGTGATCGGTGCAGCGCTGCTGATCATGCTGCCGGAAGAGGTTTTCGGCAAAGTCGCACCGGTGCTGATTCTGGTCTCGCTGTTGATGGTCATCGCCCAGCCGCGACTGGCGGCGTGGATTAAACGACGGAAAACAGAAGAAGCAGCTGATCCAGAGACCCCCTCGCCAGGAGATCCTGCCGAGACGGCAGCGCAAAAGGCAGCCGACTCAGTGGGCTGGCCGTTGATAGTCCTGGTATTCCTTGCCGGCATCTACGGCGGGTACTTCGTGGCGGCCCAGGGCATTCTGCTGATGGGGATCATGGGTATTTTCCTGGCCGCCACCATGCAGCAGGCCAACGGGGTCAAGAACCTCCTAGTGGCTTTTGTGAACCTCACCGCGGCGATCAGTTACGTAGTGGTGGACTATGTGCTGCGTGATCCGGATGACCGGGTGATCCTGTGGGGGATTGTGCTGGTGATTGCCGTGGGATCCACTCTGGGTGGTCTCATCGGCGCCTGGGTGGGACGGCGCCTGAGTCCGGTGGTGCTGCGCAGCATTATCATCGTGCTGGGTCTGGTGGCGCTGGCTGTGATGCTCAATAATCTCTTCGGCATCGTTTGACCTGATATAGTTGATCGCTGGCACATCTGTGCCCACGTACTTATTTTCTCCAGCTTCTGGCAAAATCCAGCGGCATACGAAAAGGACACCGAACCCATGAAGTCTGATATCCACCCGACCTACCAGCCGGTCATCTTCAACGACCTGGCTTCCGGCGAGAAGATCCTCACCCGCACCACTGCCACCTCTGATAAGACGATGGAGTGGGAAGACGGCAACACCTACCCGGTGATCGACGTCGAGATCTCGGCTGCTTCACACCCGTTCTACACCGGTAAGCAGCGCATTATGGACTCCGCAGGCCGCGTGGAGCGCTTCAACCAGCGCTTCAAGGGCTTCGGCGGCAAGGGCTGACCAGCCCTTCCTGGTTCCGATTAGGGACTCAGGCCGCTGGCGTGCTAAGCTCTCTTGGCCCCACGTTGAGGAATCAATGAGGGAATCCCAAGAAAAGCTGCTGATCAGGCGGCCGCTCGCGCGGGTGGCGGAATAGGTAGACGCGCTAGCTTGAGGTGCTAGTCCTCACATATCGAGGGTAGGGGTTCAAGTCCCCTTCCGCGCACGCGAGTAAGAAGACCCCGGCTGGGGAGGAGAGATCCTCACCCGACCGGGGTCTTCTTGTGTCTGGGGGTGCCCCACCATCAGCTACGGAGTCCACGCCGCTCGAGCCTGGGACTGCTGCCACAGGAACTGATTGATCTCGTCCTGGGGCTGACCCGCTTCGGCAAGGGTTGACGTCTCAATGCCTTCCCAAACGGAGGCGAACGCCTCCAAGTGCTCCCACTCACCAATCTCGAGGTAGTCGGGATGGCAGTAGGGATCGGGCATCACGCCCTGTCCATTCCATTCTTGGGGCCAGCCAACAGGCTGGCCACCGGCGTTGTGGGCAGCCTTATGCGCAAGGGAATCGGCGTCATCGCAACGAAGGTGATGGACCTCGACGCCAGCGCCTGCTTCGCCGTCGAGGTGCACTATGTTGATTTTCTGGCCGTCCCCGAAAATCTGCTGGCTGGGTCGGAATACTCGATCCTCAGCGGGCTCGGCTGGGCAAAGGTGAAGAAGATCATCTTCGGTGAACACTGAATCGGCATCGACGAAGACGTCTATCTTGTCTTCCACACACTCGGGAAGTGTCATCCCCTCGGCCAATTGTGCTTCCACCACCGGAACGGCGGAGGATTCGTTGTCAGGGCTGTGCTCACCGCCGCTGACCTGTGCTGTTGCAGACTCGCTCGGGGTTGACGTCTGTTCACTATCAGCAGTCGATGCGAAGGCCGAGCAGGAGGTGGCCAGAACGATTACGCCGATGGCACCGACGACGGGCAGCAGGGGAGTAGAGCGCATGCCGTGACCCTATACAGCGGCAGAAGGAGTTGACCAGACCCTGCGCCCTGGCTGCTCAGAGGCAAGATCTCAGTGCCGAGCTCATTTTCGCCAGAGATAGTCGTGCCGCGGTGAGCGGATACTGCGGCTGGGCGATAGAGTAGACGCGGCGCTGACAAAGCACTTTCCAGGAGGCATTTGAGCATGGATCGACAGCAGGAATTCGTACTGCGCACCATTGAGGAGCGCGATGTCCGCTTCGTGCGCCTCTGGTTCACCGACGTCGTCGGCTCGCTGAAGTCTGTGGCGCTGGCCCCGGCTGAGGTGGAAGGAGCTTTCAGCGAAGGACTCGGCTTCGACGGCTCCTCCATTGAGGGACTCTCGCGTATCTCGGAGTCTGACATGCTGCTGAAGCCGGACCCCTCTACTTTCCAGATTCTGCCCTGGCGTGGCGAGGACGAGCCCACATCCCGCATGTTCTGCGATGTGCTCACTCCTGACCAGGAACCTGCTGCCGGTGACCCCAGGCATGTACTGCGTCGCCAGCTGGACCAGGCTGCGGAAATGGGCTTCACCGTCTACACCCACCCCGAGGTGGAGTTCTACCTGCTGGACTCAGAACAGCCAGATGCGCATGGACAGCTGCACCCGGCTGACCGGGCCGGCTACTTCGACCACCTGACCGGATCGGTCTCTCAGGATCTGCGACGTCACACGGTGAATATGCTCGAAGCCGTGGGCATCTCCGTAGAGTTCAGCCACAATGAGGTGGGCCCGGGGCAGAACGAGATCGACCTGCGATACGCAGATGCCCTCACCATGGCGGATAACATCATGACCTTCCGCACCATCGTCAAAGAAGTGGCCCTGCAGCACGGCAAATTCGCGACGTTCATGCCGAAACCCTTCTCTGAGCATCCTGGTTCGGCGATGCACACCCATTTCAGCCTCTTCGAAGGCGACTCCAACGCGTTCTACGCCCCCAATGCGGAGTTCAACCTCTCCACTACGGCCCGCCAGTTCATTGCCGGCGTTCTGCTTCACGCACCAGAGATCACCGCTGTCACCAACCAGTTCGTGAACTCCTATAAGCGGCTCTGGGGCGGGGGAGAGGCCCCCAGCCATGTCTCCTGGGGTCATAACAATCGTTCAGCGCTGATGCGCGTACCGCTGTACAAGCCGACTAAGGGCGGCTCCGCACGTATTGAGTTCCGCGGTATCGACTCTGCAGCCAACCCCTATCTGGCCTATGCGGCGGTCATCGGCGCTGGTCTTAAGGGCATCCGGGAAGGCTATGAACTCGGTGAGGCAGTGACCGAGGACGTCTGGGCGCTGACCACCGCCGAGCGCAAAGCCCTGGGCATCAATCCGCTCCCGGGCACCCTGCACGAGGCCCTCCGTCAGATGGAGGAGTCCGAGCTGGTGGCAGAGATCCTCGGGGAGCAGCTCTTCGAGATCTTCCTGCGCAATAAGCGGCAGGAATGGGACGCCTACCGGGTCAATGTCTCTCCCTTTGAGGTCAGCCAGTACCTCGGGGCTGTCTAACCACGGCGGGTCAGCAAGTGGCAGCACATAGGCTGCGGCAGAAAAGGACTCCTTGAGCACCAGCACTGTTTCAGCACGTGACCTGATCGCGGCAGGCTTTCAGGAGCTTGAACGCGCTAAGACCTTCCTGTGCGACAAACAGCTTCAGGATTTCAACACCGATGCCCTGATCACCACGCTGCGCCATGCCCCGCAGCCGGATCAAGCGCTTCTGCTCCTGATCCGGCTCCTCGAGCGGGCACCGCAGATCCGCCGCCTCTTCGCGGACGACGACGGCGAGGTCTATCCTGAAGCGCTCCCGCTGGCCCGTCTGCTTGGGGCTTCGGAAGCGCTCACGGAGTTTCTCATCCGGCATCCGGAGAACACCGACGTCCTCTTCGAGGACTATTCCGCAGAGCCGGCGGAGGTCTCGTCGTCCACATTGCGCACCACGATGCTGACCGCGGCTGGAGCCGACCCGCAAGCCCCTGGGAATCCGCTCGCCAGACTCAGCGAAGATTTCACCGCCACCGAGGCAGCCTGCCAGGTACGGGTGGCCTACCGCCGTGAGATCACCCGGCTGGCGCTGCGTGACTTGTGCGCCGCGGATCCATTGGCCTATCAGCCGGCAGTCTCACGTCAGCTCGCCGACGCCGCCTCAGCCGCCATTGAGGCAGGTCTGGCGATTTCACGCGCGCACCTGCAGCAGCGTCGACCCTCAGCTGAACGGGTCGATCTGGCCGTGATCGGCATGGGCAAATGCGGTGCCCGGGAACTGAATTACATCTCCGATGTGGATGTGGTTTTTGTGCACCGGGCACCCGAGGAGATGGACGACACTGAAGGGCTGAACTGCGCCGCCGCACTGGCCAGCGGTATCTCCCAGGCCCTGGGGGCATCCCACGGGGAGCCCGCACTCTGGGAGATTGATGCGAATCTGCGGCCCGAGGGGAAGGACGGGCCGCTCTCACGCACGCTAGCCTCCCACCAGGAGTACTATCGCCGCTGGGCCCACGGTTGGGAGTTCCAAGCGCTGCTGAAAGCACGCCCTATTGCTGGCAGCCCTGAGCTGGGACAGCAGTATATGGACAGCATCTGGCCGCTGGTCTGGCAGTCCTCCGCTCGGGAGGGTTTTGTGGAGGACGCTCAGGGCATGCGGCGGCGAGTGTTCGAGAATATACCCGCAGGACAGGCGCATCGGGAGATCAAACTGGGCCGCGGTGGACTGCGTGACATCGAGTTCACCGTTCAGCTGCTGCAGCTGGTGCACGGCCGGGTAGATGAGAACCTGCACGTGCGAGACACCCTCAGCGCTATCACGGCCCTGGCCGAGGGCGAATACATGTCCAGTAAGGACGCGGAGGCCATGTCGCGGTGCTACCGGCAGCTGCGCCTCTACGAGCACCGCATTCAGATGACGCATATGCGCCGCACCCACCTCATGCCGGAAAAAGAGGACCAACTGCGCGCCCTTGCGCAAGCCAGCCGTCCACCAGGCGAGCTTCGACGTCCAGCGCCAGATGAAGTCCTCGACGCCTGGCGGAAAGTGGTTCGTGAGGTCTCCACCTTCCATGAAAAGATCTTCTACCGCCCACTGCTGTCCACCACAGCCGTGCTTTCCGACGACGATGTGCGGCTCTCCGCTGAGGCCGCACAAGCGCGCCTGATGGCACTGGGGTACCGCGACGCGGCAGGGGCGATGCGGCACATCAATGCCCTGACCCAGGGTGTGGCCCGGCGCGCTACGCTGCAGAAGCGGATCTTGCCGGCCATGCTGGGCTGGTTCGCCGAAGGAGTCGATCCCGATGCCGGACTTTTGGCCTTCCGGCGGCTGAGCGAATCCCTGGGCACGAGCCCGTGGTATCTGACGATGCTTCGGGACTCGTCCATGGCGGCAGAGCGGCTGTGCCACATTCTCTCCAGTTCGAAGCTGATCTCTCAGATGCTGGAGCACTCTCCAGAGTCCACTAGATGGTTGGGCGACGACGACGCCCTGAAGCCCCGCAGTTTTGAGACGCTCTGGGCGGAGGTCCAGAACGCGATCGCGCGCCATGACGGCGAAACTGCCACAGCGGTGCGGCTGGCCCGGTTGGTCCGTCAGCGCGAGATGCTGAGAACGGCAGTGGCAGATGCCTCAGGGCTGTTGCAGCTGGAGGAGGTCGGGGAGGCTCTCTCCTTGGCTGATCGAGTCGCCACCCTGGGAGCGCTGAGGGTCGCCGAGAACGAGATTTTCGAAGCCGAAGGTCAGAAGATTGATTTTCTGGTGGTCGCCATGGGGCGCCAAGGTGGTCGAGAAATCACCTACGGCTCGGACTTGGATGCGCTGTACGTACACCGTGCCCGGCCGGATGTCTCAACGGCAGAAGCCGACCAACAGGCGCAGAAGCTCGCCCAGCGCCTCTCAGCGTTACTGTCGAAACCGATCCGACCAGCGGTGAAGGGAGAGTTCCCGCTGCAGATTGACGCTGATCTGCGTCCCGAGGGGAGAAAGGGGCTGCTGACGCGGTCTCTGGAGTCCTACCGGGAGTATTACCGGCGCTGGATGGCAGTCTGGGAGCGGCAAGCACTGCTCAGGGCCCGGCCGCTTGCCGGTAGTGACGCCCTGTCCGCTGACTTTATGGAACTGGTGGACTCCATCCGTTACGGTGAGCCACCCGACTCCGCGCAGATCCGGGAGATTCGGCGCATCAAAGCCCGTGTGGAATCCGAGCGGCTGCCGCGCGGGGCTGATCCGGCGCGCCACGTGAAACTCGGACGCGGAGGCTTAAGCGACGTCGAGTGGCTGGTTCAGCTGATGCAGCTTCAGCACGGACATGAGGAGAAGCTCTTGCGCACCACCTCCACACTTACGGCATTGAACGGACTGGTAGACCGGCAGCTGATGAGCCCGGTTGACGCTGCCGTACTGGCTGATGCTTGGACACTGTGCAGCCGGGTTCGTGCTGCCATCATGGTGTGGAGCGGCAAGACCTCTGATGTCCTGCCCGCGGCCCGGCGTGACCTTGAAGCGATTTCCCGCTGGTGCGGATACGACGCCGGGCACGCGTCAGCATTCGAAGAGGACTATCTGCGAACCACCCGGCGCAGCCGGCAGGTCTTCGAGCGGCTGTTCTACGAGACCTGAGCTGCAGGTGCCGTGACTCCTTCAGGGGCCAGCAGCTGCAGCGTCCGGTGCTGGACCTCCTCATCAGGAGCGAGATTCACCAGCATCAACTCATCGGCTGCCACCGAGTCAGCGAACTCGTTGAGCCAGGTGGTGACTTCTTCTCGTGTTCCAGCAGCGGTCTTGGAGAGCATAGTGAGTACCTGCTGACCGGCAGGATGATCGCGCAGCATCGCGACGTCGTCGTCGGTCAATGGTTTGTTCCGGCCCAGCATGGATTTGATCCAGCCATCCTCGGCTCGACGCCGCTGTGTGCGAGCCAGCTCGCCGTCGTCATGGGCGATGACATTGGCAGCCGCAATGAAATGCGGTGTGGCATCCGGACCCGCCAATGACTGGGTGGCATCGAAGTGCTCACGGTAGGTGTGAGCCGCGTGCTCAAGCATCTGCGGGGCGAAATGAGAGGCGAAAGCGTAGGGGAGACCCAGCTTGGCTGCCAGCTGCGCGCCGAAGAGCGATGATCCCAGGATGAACATGGGCACGTCAGTGCGCCAGCCCGGATAGGCGTTGACCCCCGGGATACGAGAGTAGCCGGTGAGATAGCCATTGAGCTCCATGACATCGGACTGGAACCGATCCGCCTCGGTGCCGTCGCGGCGCAGGGCTCGCATGGTCGCCCCATCAGTGCCCGGGGCACGGCCCAGACCCAGATCAATGCGTCCCGGATAAAGAGTCTCCAGTGTGCCGAACTGCTCGGCGATCACCAGCGGGGCATGGTTGGGGAGCATAATGCCGCCGGCACCTACACGGATGCGTGAGGTCTGGGAGGCGATGTGCTGGATCAGCAGCGAGGTCGCCGAGGACGCCACATGGGGCATGTTGTGGTGTTCAGCGAACCACAGCCGGGTATAACCCAACTGATCGGCAGATTGTGCGAGCCGGACGCTTCGAGCGATGCCATCGGCGATGCTGCTGCCTTCGCTGACGCGCGCGAGATCCAGCACAGAGAGGGGGCGGGAGACTGAGTCGGTCATATTCAGTGGCAACGCCAGGCGGCGTCGTTCTCATCCCACATATCAGCGTGAGTAATTCCACGTCTGCGGGCTAGTCGCATTCCGCGGGCACAGGTCGACAGGGCACTCCAGCGGTTGGGGGAGACGAACAATGGCCGTGTGCCGGTGGTAATAGTTGAGCCCGCACCTGAATCAGGTACGGGCTCAACCACATGGTCGGTCTCGATCAGACTGCGCAGTCGATCAGACCGAGAAGTACAGCTCGAACTCGTAGGGGTTCGGGCGCAGGTTCAGCGGGGCGATCTCTTCCTCGCGCTTGTACTCGATCCACGCCTGGATCAGTTCCTCGGTGAATACACCGCCTTCGAGCAGGAACTCGTGATCAGCCTCGAGTGCTTCCAGCGCCTCGTCCAGAGAACCGGGAGCCTGCGGGATGTCCTTGAGCTCCTCGGCGGGCAGCTCGTAGAGGTCCTTATCCACTGGTTCGTGGGGCTCGATGCGGTTCTTGATGCCGTCCAGGCCGGCCATCAGCATGGCGGCGAAGGCCAGGTACGGGTTGCCGGAGGCGTCAGGCGCACGGAATTCGATGCGCTTGGCCTTCGGGTTGGAACCGGTGATGGGGATGCGGATCGCGGCAGAGCGGTTGCCCTGCGAGTAGACCAGGGAGACCGGGGCCTCGTAGCCCTTGACCAGGCGCTTGTAGGAGTTCACCGTGGGGTTGGTGAACGCCAGCAGAGCATGGGCGTGCTTGAGGATGCCGCCGATGTACCAGCGTGCGGTATCAGAGAGGTTGGCGTAGCCAGTCTCGGAGTAGAACAGCGGATCTCCGTCTGACCACAGGGACTGGTGGACGTGCATGCCCGAGCCGTTCTCTTCGAAGACGGGCTTAGGCATGAAGGTGGCAACCAGACCGAACTGGTCAGCAGTGTTCTTCACCACGTACTTGAACTTCTGGATGTCATCGGCAGCCAGGGTCAGAGTGTTGAACTTGTAGTTGATCTCCTGCTGGCCGGGACCAGCCACCTCGTGGTGGGACCGCTCTACGGAGAGACCTGCGCGCTCCAGCGCCAGGACGATCTCGTCACGGACTTCAGCGGTCTTGTCCTGTGGGGAGACGGGGTAGTAGCCGCCCTTATGGGCCAGCTTGTGAGCGTCAGATACGCCGTCGAACTCACGGGAGTTCTCATTGCCCCAGGTGGCCTCGCGTGCCGTCAGGGAGTAGAAGGACTCCTGGGGGCTGGACTTGAAGGACACGGAGTCAAACAGGAAGAACTCGGCTTCTGGGCCGAAGAAAGCAGTATCAGCGATACCCGAGGATGCCAGGTACTGCTCGGCCTTCTGAGCCACGCCGCGCGGGTCGCGGCCATAGGGCTCACCGGTGCGGGGGTTGATGATGGAGAACGTCATGACCAGGGTCTTGGCCACGCGGTACTCGTCAATAAACGCGGTGGAGGGATCCGGGATCAGCTGCATATCGGAATCCTGGATGCCCTGGAATCCGCGGATGGAGGAGCCGTCGAAGAGCTGGCCGTTCTCGAAGAAGTCGAGGTCCACGGTGTGGGCGGGAACGTTGAAGTGGTGCTGGAGACCGGGAAGATCCGTGAACCGGATGTCAACGAACTTGACGTCCTCTTCCTCGATGAACTTCAGAACTTCTTCAGGGCTGGAAAACATTGCGTCCGTGCTCCTCATCTGAGTGACTTTTACTGTGAGCCGCAGCGATTCCCTAGGCGGGGACGTGCCGGGTAAAGCGGCGGCGCTCACCCCTCACCCTACCGACACTGCGATTTCCCCGCGGTCACGCATTTGTTTCGGGCATGTTACAAAGTCTGCACGCGCGCCGACCGCGCTGCGCAGCAGCGGCCTTCGGCTCGGGCGGACGGTGTGGAAGAAAAGTAGACTGGCACCTCGTGAGCACAACCAACGACGACGCCTGGCCCGGACAGCAGCTGGGCCTGCCCGCTGAGGGCCCTGGTTCCCTGGCGCCTTGGAGCAGACGGATTCTTGCGCTGTTTATCGACTGGGGTATTGCAAGTCTCATCTCAGCGACCTGGTTCGACCTCAACGTCTGGGTGACCCTGGGCATCTTCCTGCTGATGCATGTTGTACTGCTTGGGCTGCTAGGAGTCACGATCGGCAAGCGACTTGTGCGCTTACAGGTGGTGCGATTGGTGCCCGGTGAGCCTGCGCGGACGCCAGGGCCGGTCTGGGCGTTGGTTCGCTCCGGGTTGCTGCTTCTGGTCCTGCCAACCGTGGTGATTTCCCCCGATGGGCGCGGGGCACATGACAAAATCGCAGGAACGGTTCAGGTGCGCATGTAGCGCAACTGATCCCTCCCACGCCTACGTTTGCGATGCTTCCTGCAACGCACCTGAGACTGACTGAGGACCCCATGACTTCCAGCCCTTTGCCGCACTACCTGACCGCCGGGGCGCTTGGCCTGGCCCTGGTGCTGTCCTCCTGTGGTTCCCAGGACACGACAGATCAGGACGCAGCGCAGGATGAATCCACTATCCCCGGCCCCACTGTGCAGGCCAGCGAGGACGACGCGGACACTGCTGATGAAGAGTCACCGCAGCCTGCCGAGGACCAGCAGGACGCAGACCAGCAGGACGCAGACCAGCAGGGCGAAGAAGCCGCAGAAGATGACGAGGAGGCTGCGGCAACTCAATGGCCAGCATCGAACACCACCACGATGGCTGCTGAGTCCACGATTTCGGAGCCGGTGATCTCACCTAAGTCGATAGTCTCCAATGATCATGGCCTGGCGATCGCCAACAACATGATGTACCAGAACACGGTGACCCTCTATGACACTGAGGCACAGGAACTGGTCCAGGAACTGTCGGACCGTGTGAGCCCAGGGGCCTTAGGAGCCTCGGGATACCCGGAGTCGGTGGTTGGCGCCCCGGTGGAGGCGGTGTGGACCGAGGACGGACAGTATGCGTATGTCTCTCAGTATCGGCTTGAGGACATGGGCGCCGGTGCGTATGACGATTGCCGTAACGGCGATGCTGTAGCCCCGTCGGCGGTCTATCGGTACAGCGTGGCAGATCAGGATTGGGATCAGTTCATTGAAGTCGGACGGGTACCAAAATTTGTGGAGCTGACCCCGGATGGCTCACGGCTGCTGGTCTCGAACTGGTGTGATCATGACCTATCAGTGGTGGACACTGAAACAGGGGAGGAGATCAATCGGGTACCGGTGAACTCTCAGCCTCGCGGTATCGCGGCGTTGCCAGATAACAGGACGGTTTTTGTGGCGGCTATGTACGCCAACGAGCTGTATCGCTTGGATCTGGAAACAGGTGAGCAGGAAGTCATCTATAACCAGGCAGAGTTTCCTCGCCATCTTTCACTCTCACCTGATGCGAAAACTCTCTACGTGACGTTTGCGCACTCGGATCTGCTGGTCGCATTCGACACTGAGACCAATGAGGTCATTCGTACAGCCAGTACGGGCCGGGAGCCGCGCAGTATGGATATTTCAGCTGATGGCACGGCGCTCTACGTAGTGAACTACTTTGAGGACACCGTCTCGAAATTCGACGCGGAGACTTTTGAGGAGATCGAACGCCTGCCCACGGGGCATCTGCCGATTGGAGTGACGTACGATCCGGTCACTGCCAGTGTGTGGGTGGCGAACTACTCGGGCACGATCAGTATCTACGATGATCACTCCAACGCGCGTTAACGCATTCGGTTCAGGCTGAGTCGTTGGCCCCCTGTGCTGGCAGGGATCTTAGGCCGCGAGGCCGTGTGTCACTGCCAGGCTATGCCAGAGCAGATCGGGCGAACGCCTGCCCTCGCCCTGCTGATTGGACGGGGCCTGGGCGCAGCTTACATACGTCTGCTGTTCGGCAGGCGGAACAGAATCGCTGTAGTTCTCCTCCAGGAGTGCTTCCCAGGGGCTGTGAGTTCGCTGCCTGTGAGTTCGCTGTCCCGGCTGGCTGAGGTACTCGCCCGGACTACAGCCTGACCTTGGTGCGTTGTAGGGATCGCGGTTTCTTCCCGCGCCATCCCACTGTCGGGTATGACTGACTGTGTCTGCCCCGCCGCCAGCGCCAGTTCCACTGCCAGTTCCGCCGCCGGTTTCTGCGCCGCTGTTTGAGCTTTTGGTTTGTGGTGGTGGGTGGAGGAAGCCGTGGGATTTCATGCGGTGATGTCGTCGGCACAGTGCCCAGAGGTTGCTGGCAGTGGTTTCCCCACCCTGTTCCCAGGGGGTCTGGTGGTCGATGTCGCAGCGTTCGGCGCTGATGGTGCATCCGTCTGCTTGGCAGGTCCCGTCTCGGAAGATCAGTGCGTCGCGTAGGTGTGCTGGTGGGTAGCGTCCGATATAGCGGGCACTGAGCAGGTCATACTCTGCGTTCTTGGGATCCTTGCGGGTATGGCCTTGGTACCAGTGGTGATTGGCTTCGGGATCTGCGGCAAGGTGGCGTGCCTGCTCGGCGGGGATCATCCATGACCGATCTGCTGCCATCGCCGGTTCATCTGTTTCTCCGGTGAGGCTGGCCTCGGGGATCATGATCATGATCTTGGCATCAACCGCGGCGTCATAGACGCGTCCATCGCGAAGCCATGCGGTGAGGAGGTCTGCTTCCCGCTGCGCCAGGGTGCGAGGGGCACCGGTGCGGGGATCCGCTGCTTGGGGATCACTGGTGTGCGGGTCACTGGTCTGGTCGAGTCCGCGGGCCGCGGCTTTGAGTCGTTTCTCGATAGCGGCAGCTTCCAAGGTCGGGATATACGCCTGCAGATAACTCATTCCGTGGGACTGGTGCTGAAACCGTACGAACCGGGACTGGGACGCCTTCTCACAAGCCCTGGCGTAGGCCTCTGGGTCTAGTGAGGCGATGTAGCGGGTGAGCCAGTGATGAAACTCTGAGAGACTACGGCGTTGGGCTTGCTCTGCTGCGGCCTGGTCCAGTTGTCGCAGCAGGTCGTCGGGGAGGTCACTAGTGGCGGCGTCGACGGTTTTCCGCACCCGGGGCAGGTCAATAAGACCCTCACAGAATGCTCCCCACGTGCGGGGGAGAAGGCACTTAGCCTCCTGTGTGGTGTTCAGGACAGTGGTAGCAGTACGGTCACTGACCCCGAGGATCCGGGCGGCATCACGAACAGCGGCACGGTCTGCCTCAGACCGGGTGACCAGGGGTTCCCGGGCATAATGCGCGGCAGTCCGTTGCCGGTAGTCAAGAAGTGCGGTGATGGTGGCTGCTTCAGCACGCCTGGCGGTGACTTGCTGTTCCCAGGCGGCAGACAGTTCGGG
>NZ_HG005167.1:127434-136275 GCF_000455245.1 Nesterenkonia massiliensis
GGTGATGGTGGCTGCTTCAGCACGCCTGGCGGTGACTTGCTGTTCCCAGGCGGCAGACAGTTCGGGTTCCCCGCCGAGGTGCCGAATGTTCTCCGGCATCGCGGGGAACTCGCACTGTGGGTGAGTCCGCTGACCTTCCATGGTTTAACTCTATGGAGAGGGTCTGACACGAAACTCTGTCACGAGGCGTTGCCATCACCACGGCGGGAGAACCGCTCAGTTGACGCGAACATATAAGTCCGCCTCGGCGGGCTATGGATTCTCAGCGAGCAGTCGGCGCCGCATCCAGAGTTTCGGGCTCGGCCGGATCACCCAGCCCGCGGGTCCGGTACTTCGCGCGGTAGCGGTCGAACACCATGGTCGCAGCGACCATGAGCAGGGCAGAACCCAGCATATGGAACCAGACCAGCAGGATGGGAAGCCCGGTGAAGTGCTGCCAGTACCCGATCGCTCCCTGGCCAAGGATCACTGCGACCAGCAGCCAGGCCGCGCGACGCTGGGCCGGAGAGGTCTGGAGCCTCAGCTGTCGGATGATGAGGACGACAGCGGCCGCGCACAGTATGTAGACCGGTACAACGTGCATCCGAGTCACCAGGTCTGGGTCGAAGCCGTGCCGGGGTGAACCTGGATCGCCAGCATGCGGACCAGTCCCTGTGACAACGGTGCCCAGCACCACCGCAACCCAGCTGGCAGCCAGGATGATAGGGGCAAGACCCGAGGTCACGCCGTCGCGCGCTCCGTCTACCAGTGGAGCGTCCAACTGACCCGGTGCCCGGAGTTCGAGACTGACGCGGTTCAGCAGCATCGTGGCGACCATGACCAAGCCCGCCGAGACCAGGAAGTGGAGCGAGACCACCCAAGGATTCAGATTGGTCCACACGGTGATGCCACCGATCACGGCCTGCAGCGGGATCCCGGCGAGGATAACGATGCTCATCACCACCAATGGGCGGTGGGTGTTCCACAGCCGGACTACCGAGAAGAACATTGCGGCGCAGATGGCCACCAGCACATAGGTCAGCAGCCGGTTGCCGAACTCGATAGCGCCATGCATGCCCATTTCCTGAGTTGCCACCCAGGAATCAGCGGTGCAGCGCGGCCACTCAGGGCAACCCAGCCCAGAGGCGGTCAGCCGGACAGCACCGCCGGTGAGAATGATCCCGATATTGCTGATCAGCGTGGCCCATGCCAGGGCACGGGTGGCCCGGGTCAGGCGAGTGGGCAGCTTATCGCGCAGCGTGGTGGTGAAACGTGGGGCGGTGGTCATAGCGGTGAACCTATCTCCAGCTGAACCAGCGCCGGGCGGCCAGCACAGCCGCCACGGCCCAGATGATGAGTACAAGTACAGGGACGACGGCGAATGATCCGTCGAGGGATGCAGCACGTAAGGCTTCGCCCAGCGAGGCCGATGGCAGCAGCAGGAGCAGGACCCCTGCACCGTCGTGATTGAGCGGCAGCACGCTTCCACCGGCTGCTCCCATCAGCACCCACAGCACATTGGTGGCTGCCAGGGTCGCCTCGGCGCGTACGGTCCCGGCGATCAGCAGGCCCAGGGCGGTGAAAGCGCAGCACCCGAGGACAACGATCACACCGAGCAAGGCCAACCCCGCGGGCTGGGGCGACCATCCAAGGGCAAGCCCGGCGATACCAAGGACAAGCGTCTGCACGACGGCGACGCATAGGACCGCGACGGCTTTGCCCAGGATCAATCCGGTGGGCCCCAAAGGAGTAGTCGAAAGATAGGCGAGCACTCCGTACTGTCTTTCGAAACCTGTGGCGATGCCTTGACCGGTGAAGGCCGAGGCCATGACAGCCAGCGCGAGCACCCCGGGGACGATGACGTTGATATCAGGTACGACATCTGTCACGGTGTGCATCCGTTGCAGCCCCACCAGGACCAGCAGCGGCAGGATGAGCGAGACCAGCAGCTGCTCACCGTTGCGCAGCACATTTCGTGTTTCATAGAAGCCATGGGCCAGGATTCTGCGGGCCATCGGCGCGGGGCGGGACGTAGACAGAGTGGTAGTTGGATCTAACGTCACGGTACTGACACCTCCCAGAAGACGTCCTCAAGGGTCCGCGCTTCGTAGCTTATTTCGGAGGGCATCAGCCCGATCTGCTGCCACCAGCTGGTCAGCTGTCCTAACGCTTCGGGGCTGGTGATCCCGCTGACTGCCCACCGCGCACCGGCCTTATTGAAGGTCCCGCCGTCGAGTTCAAGCGACAGTGGGGCATCTGCGAGTTCTTCGCGACTGAGGATACGCGGGCTGATGAAGAGCAGTCGGCGCGAAGGCTGATCCTGATCCGGGTCGGAATCTTCGGCGCCGGTGGTGAGCTCCGCGACGCTGCCGTGACGGACCACCCGGCCGTCTTTGAGGATGAATACCGAGTCGGCTAGTCGCTGAGCCTCCTCCAGTAAGTGGGTGGTCAGGATGATGCCCAGGCCCAGATCGCGCAGGTGCTCGATGAGCTCGTAGACCAGCTGACGTGACTGCGGGTCGAGCCCGGCGGAGGGCTCGTCCAAGAAGACCACTTCAGGGCGTCCTATAAGAGCGGCAGCCAATGCCACACGTTGTTTCTGCCCACCGGATAGTCGACGGATATTGGTGCGCATGAAAGGTGTCATATCCAGGCGCCGGACCAGTTCAGTCAGCGGCCAAGGATCCTGGTGAAGGCGGGCCACATGACTGAGCAGCGCCTGTGGGGTGACCGACTGCGGCAGGCCGCCGTCCTGCAGCATGACCCCCACACGGGCACGCAACTGCGCGCCGGCCCGGAATGGGTCTTCGCCCAGTAGCCGGACGGTTCCAGCCGACGGACGAATGAGCCCCTGTGCACAGGCCAGGGTAGTGGTTTTGCCCGCACCATTGGGGCCGATGATGGCGGTGACCTCGCCCCGACGCGCAGTGATATCGACGCCTGAGAGGATTTCGGTGACTCCTCGGGCGCTGCGGGCAGAGCCGACGGCATAGCGCACTTGAGTCAGAGTCAGGCAGGCGGGGGAGGCGGGCACCATCTCAGTCTACAGTTTTCTACACGAGGTAGAAGAAGTGGTGCCGGTAAGCAGCCCGCTGCGTACTGACATGAATCTCCCTCGAGGTGAGCATCTGAGTGACCTCCACCACTGCCGCTGAGGGTTAGGTGTGCCTTGCTGGTGGAGTTGTTCTGAATAGGTCAGAATAGAGTCATGAATTTCGCCGCTGAGACCCCTGCCGCTGCGCAGGAAGCCAGCCCGCGCGAATCTGATGGATCCACTCGAGACCGTGTCCTTCAGCTTGTGGTGGAAGAGGGGCCCATCAGCGCTGCGGCACTGGGTCGTAAACTCAACCTCACCGCCGCCGCTGTGCGCCGTCACCTGGATGCGATGACTGAACAGGGCATCGTGGAAATTAAGAACGTCACCACACGGCGTCGAGGTGCTGGGCGTCCGTCGCGTCGCTACGTGCTGTCATCTCGTGGGCAGCAGGTCCTCGGCGATGATTACCTGGCCTTAGTCCGCTCAGCGCTGGCTGTCCTAGAACAGCACACTGAAGGCAGCACCGAACTGAACAATGCCGGCGTCGGCGCCGGAGATGAACACTCCACCGACTCCGAGGCCGCCCGAGTGCTGGCCCAGGAGTACTTCGCACGTTTCGAAACCACCTACGGCCCCGAACTGTCCGCCATCGAGGATCTTGATGAGCGCACGGAACGGCTGGCGGTGGCGTTTAACGAA
Organism: Nesterenkonia massiliensis; assembly: GCF_000455245.1. Lineage (GTDB taxonomy): Bacteria > Actinomycetota > Actinomycetes > Actinomycetales > Micrococcaceae > Nesterenkonia > Nesterenkonia rhizosphaerae. The sequence goes on from NZ_HG005167.1 coordinate 131,150, forward strand.
GCAGGGTTTGCCGGTTTCACCCGGCTGGTCGGCCGTGATAATCCACTGCTAGCCATGCAGTCCACGCAGTTGTGCCAAGGTCACTGTCCCATTCGGGAAATAGCCGCAGCACATCCAGTGTTCTGTGAAGAAGAGACCGCGATGATCTCCCGCCTGCTGGACGTGGACGTCCGCAGACTGTCCACACAGGCGGCCGGTGCCCATGTCTGCACTACCCACGTCCCGGTCGGGCGAGAAAAGCTTGCCGCCGAACGCCGGGCCCGTGCCTCAGGCGCGGCAGAGACCACCGGTACAAGCCGCGCACTCGGCGGCCGGAAGAGGATCGTCATTTCCCCCCGTCAACAAGAGAGGTTGTCATGACCGAGCAGATCAACAAGACAGAGGACCCGGGGGTCATCCAGGAGATCCTGGACAACAACCCCGAGCTCAACGCCATCGGCGCCTACGAGTACGGGTGGGCTGACCCCGACTCTGCCGGAGCTAACGCCAAGCGCGGCGTTGACGAAGCTGTGGTGGCCGACATCTCCGGCAAGAAGAGCGAGCCCGAGTGGATGCTCAAGCTGCGCAAGAAAGGTCTGAAGTACTTCGAGCGGAAGCCGATGCCGACCTGGGGCCCGGACCTCTCCGACATCGACTTCGACAACATCAAGTACTTCGTGCGCTCCACCGAGAAGCAGGCCCAGAGCTGGGAGGACCTGCCGGAGGACATCCGCAACACTTACGAGCGGCTGGGCATCCCGGAAGCCGAGCGAGAGCGTCTGGTAGCCGGCGTGGCCGCCCAGTACGAGTCCGAGGTGGTCTACCACCAGATTCGTGAGGACCTCGAGGCGCAGGGTGTCATCTTCATGGATACCGATACCGCGCTAAAGGAGCACCCGGAGTTCTTCGAAGAGTACTTCGGCTCCGTCATCCCAGTGGGCGACAACAAGTTCGCGGCACTGAACACTGCGGTGTGGTCCGGCGGTTCGTTCGTCTACGTCCCCAAGGGCGTCCACGTGGAGATCCCGCTGCAGGCGTACTTCCGCATCAACACCGAGAACATGGGCCAGTTCGAGCGGACCCTGATCATCGCCGATGAAGACTCCTACGTTCACTACATCGAAGGCTGCACCGCCCCCATCTACAACACCGACTCCCTGCACTCCGCTGTGGTGGAGATCGTGGTGAAGAAGAACGCCCGAGTGCGGTACACCACCATCCAGAACTGGTCCACCAACGTGTACAACCTGGTGACCAAGCGCGCTGTGGTTGACGCCGGCGGCACCATGGAGTGGATCGACGGCAACATCGGTTCCAAGGTCACCATGAAGTACCCCGCCGTCTACCTCACCGGTGAGCACGCCAAGGGCGAGACTCTCTCGGTGGCCTTTGCTGGTGAAGGCCAGCATCAGGACACCGGTTCCAAGATGGTGCACATGGCACCGAACACCTCCAGCTCCATCGTCTCCAAGTCGGTGGCTCGCGGTGGTGGTCGCGCTTCCTACCGCGGCCTGGTGCAGGTCAATGCAGAGGCGAAGAACTCCGCCAACTCAGTGGTCTGTGACGCACTGCTGGTGGACACCATCTCCAAGACCGACACCTACCCCTACATCGACATCCGCGAGGACGATGTGACCCTGGGCCATGAGGCAACGGTCTCCAAGGTGTCCGAAGAGCAGCTGTTCTACCTGATGTCCCGCGGCCTGGCCGAGGACGAGGCGATGGCGATGATCGTGCGCGGCTTCATCGAGCCGATCGCGCGTGAGCTGCCCATGGAGTACGCCCTGGAGCTCAACCGCCTGATCGAGCTGCAGATGGAAGGCTCCGTCGGCTAGGACCAACCACATACCACGCCGCTTGTCTCCCTATCCAGGGAGGCAGGCGGTGCCATGTGAGGCACAGGACTTCAGTAACTTCACCGACATCTCATACAGATAAAGGGACGAGAAACACATGACGAACACCCCCGCTGAGCAGGCGGAGAAGGTCGCAGGCGTGGAGGTCGGCGAACGCCGCATCACCATCCCCGGCATGACCGAGGAAGGCGAGAACCTCGCCGCCGCCACCAACGCAGCTGCTGATCATTCCCACGGAGGTCTCGGCGAGACCAAGCAGGTGACCTCCGGCGCCGGATCGCGCACCAACCGGCACACCGGCTTCGAGGTCTCCGGATTCCCCGAGCCGACCGGACGTGAAGAGGAATGGCGCTTCACCCCGCTGAAGAAGTTGGCCGGCGTGCTGACCGACGCTCCTTCTGATGGCGAGCCGGTCGATTACCAGATCAGCGCGGGAGAGGGCGTCGTCGTTTCCTCCCTGGCCCACGGCACCGCACCGCGCAACCAGGCCCTGCAGCCGGCGGACCGCGCCGCCGTCGTCGCCTCCAAGAACGTTGACGAGGCGCTGTACATCCACGTGCCGGCAGACACCGAGGTGGCCGAGCCCATCCGCGTGGACATCACCGGTTTGGAGGCCGGCAAGCGCGCCAACAGCCACATCGTGCTGGAAGCCGGAACGCACGCTAAGGCCGTCTTCGTGCTGGAGCACCGCGGCAGCGCAGCCTTCAACGGCAACGTCGAGGTGATCTTGGGCGACGGCGCCGACGTGAAAGTCATCTCCCTGCAGCGCTGGAACGACGACGCCGTCCATGTCGGCCAGCACGATGCTGAAGTCGGCCGTGACGCCAGCTACAAGCATGTGGCTATTTCACTCGGCGGTGAAGTGGTGCGGCTGAACACCAACTTCCGCTATGCGGCGGAAGGCGCCGAGGCTGAGATGTACGGTCTGTACTTCGCCGACTCCGGCCAGCACATCGAGCACCGGACCTTCGTGGATCACAATTCCCCGCGCAACACCTCCAATGTGCTCTACAAGGGTGCTCTGCAGGGTGAATCCGCCCGCACGGTGTGGGTGGGAGATGTCCTCATCCGCAAGGCAGCTGAAGGTACCGACTCTTATGAGAAGAACCAGAACCTGCTGCTGACCGACGGCGCCCGCGCGGACTCCGTGCCCAACCTGGAGATCGAGACCGGTCTGATCGAAGGCGCCGGCCACGCGTCCTCCACCGGTCGCTTCGATGAGAATCACCTGTTCTACCTCATGGCGCGCGGCATCCCCGAGAAGGAAGCCCGCCAGCTGGTTGTCCGCGGCTTCCTCAACGAGATCATCCAGAAGATCGACGTGGAATCCATCGAGGATTCCCTCCAGGAAGCTCTGGAGCAGGAACTGCAGATCCACGGCCACTAGGGCCCGCTCGCCGCGCATCAGGCGCGACCCACATCACGACCTATTGAAGAACTTTTAGCAAAGGACACGCGAAGAATGTCTACTCTCGAGATCAAGGACCTGCACGTCTCCATCGAGACCGACCAGGGCACCAAGGAGATCCTCAAGGGCGTCTCCCTGACCATCAACTCCGGTGAGAAGCACGCCATCATGGGCCCCAACGGCTCCGGCAAGTCCACTCTGGCTTCCACCATTGCCGGCCACCCCCGCTACGAGGTCACCTCCGGCACCATCACCCTCGACGGCGAAGACGTCCTGGAGATGGAGGTCGACGAGCGCGCCCGCGCCGGCCTGTTCCTGGCCATGCAGTACCCCGTTGAGGTCCCCGGTGTGACCATGACCAACTTTCTGCGCACCGCCAAGACCGCTATCGACGGCGAAGCACCCAAGCTGCGTACCTGGGCCAAGGAGGTCAAGGGTGCGATGGATCAGCTGAAGATTGATGCTGACTTCGCTAACCGCAACGTCAATGAAGGCTTCTCCGGCGGCGAGAAGAAGCGCGTGGAGATCCTCCAGCTGGAGCTGTTCAAGCCCAAGTTCGCTGTGCTGGACGAGACCGACTCCGGCCTGGACATCGACGCTCTGCGCGTGGTCTCCGAGGGTGTGAACCGGGCCCACGAGGCCAACGATATGGGCACCCTGCTGATCACCCACTACACCCGCATCCTCAACTACATCAAGCCCGACTACGTGCACGTCTTCGTCGACGGCAGGGTCGCCGAGCAGGGCGGCCCGGAGCTCGCCGATGAGCTGGAAGCCAACGGCTACGACCGCTTCCTCAGCGCTGCTGCGCAGGCGAGCTGACGTCGCTCAGCTCGGTCGCAGGGCCACCTGCCCTGCTTCCCTCACCTCCCTTGCATCTCATCCTGCGCAGCAGCGCTGTGCGGGTGAAAGGAATCAGTGTTCAACCCTGACACCATCCGGGATGACTTCCCGCTCCTGAACCGTACGGTCAGGGGCGGGAAGCGCCTGGTGTACCTGGACACCGGGGCGACCTCGCAGAAGCCGCAGACGGTGCTGAACGCAGAACGCGAGTTCTACGAGCGCTCTAACGCTGCGGTTCACCGGGGCGCACACGAGGTGGCCGAGGAAGCTACTGAGGCCTACGAGGCGGCCCGGGAGGCCGTGGCGCGCTTCGTCGGTGCGGACTTCGGCGAATTGGTCTGGACCAAGAATGCCACCGAGGCCCTGAACCTGGTGGCCTACGGCTTCCTCAACGCTTCAATGGGCCGCGGGGGAGCAGAAGCATCGATCTTCCAGCTCACTTCAGGTGATGAGATCGTGGTCACCGAGGCCGAGCACCACGCCAACCTGGTGCCGTGGCAGGAACTTGCTGCTAAGACCGGAGCTAAGCTCCGCTGGATATCGGTGACCCCTGACGGGCGCCTGGATCCCGAGACTTTCGCCGTCATCAACGAACGCACCCGCATTGTGGCTTTCACCCATGCATCCAATGTCACCGGCGCGATCAGCCCGGTTTCTGAGATCGTGGCACGGGCACAGCGGCACGGAGCGTATACCGTTCTTGACGCCTGCCAGTCGGCGGCTCACTCGCCGGTGAACTTCGCCCAGCTGGGTGTGGACTTCGCTGCTTTTTCCGGCCACAAGATGCTCGGCCCCACCGGGGTGGGCGCACTCTACGGACGGCGTGAGCTGCTGGAAGCCCTGCCGCCCTTCCTCACCGGCGGATCCATGGTGGAGATCGTCACCATGGAGGAGACCACCTTCATGCCGCCGCCACAGCGTTTCGAAGCTGGCACGCAGATGGTTGCGCAGACGGTTGGCATGCACGCAGCGGTGGAGTACCTCTCCGCCCTCGGCATGGACAAGCTTGCAGCCCACGAGGATGACCTGGCCAAGCGCTT
>NZ_HG005167.1:136301-154975 GCF_000455245.1 Nesterenkonia massiliensis
TGCTGGACGGCATTGCGGCTATACCTGGTGTGCGCGTACTGGGCCCCACTGATGCAGCTGACCGCCTCGCGGTGGTGGCATTCGACGTTGCGGGTGTTCATCCGCATGATGTGGGACAGGTGCTTGATGACCAAGGCATTGCGGTGCGCGTAGGACACCACTGCGCGCAGCCGGTGCACCGGGCGTTCGGCGTCCATGCCTCCACTCGAGCCTCAGCCGGTATCTACAACACCGTCGAGGACGTTGAGGCATTCCTGACCGGACTGCACAAGGTGATTGAGTTCTTCAAGGTGGGAGGCTGAGATGGCAAGCGCTATGGAGCAGCTCTACCAGCAGGTCATTCTGGACCACTCCCGCGCCCGCTCCGGGGAGCGTGACATCGACGCCGCCCACGGCGAGTCCTTCCAGGTCAACCCCACCTGCGGTGACGAATGCCGGGTGAAGGTCACACTCGATGGCGACACCATCGAGACCCTGGCCTGGACCGGTCGTGGCTGCTCGATCTCCCAAGCCTCGCTGTCGGTGATGCACGAGATGCTCGAAGGAGAATCCCTGCAGCGAGCCGAAGAGCTGGGGGAGATCTTCCGTGAGCTCATGCACGCCCGCGGCAAAGAGCTTGAGGCGCACAAACAGGAAGAGCTCGAAGACCTGAGCGCATTCACCGGAGTAGCTAAATATCCTGCGCGCATCAAATGTGCGTTGCTGGGATGGATGGCCTTGCGCGATGCGTTACTACAGGCACAGTATGGAGAAGAGAAAGGAGGGGAACATGACTGACACTGCGGCAAAGACCCCCATTGAGGACATTGAAGAGGCCCTCAAAGAGGTCATCGACCCTGAACTCGGTATCAACGTGGTGGACCTCGGCCTGCTCTATGGCCTGCACTACGCCGAGGACGGCGCGCTGATCATCGACATGACCCTCACCACTGCGGCATGCCCGCTGACCGACGTGCTCGAGGAGCAGGTGGGGCAGCATGTCGGCACCATGGTGGATGAATGGCGACTGAACTGGGTATGGATGCCCCCGTGGGGCCCTGAGAAGATCACCGACGACGGCAAAGAGCAGATGCGGGCCCTCGGCTTCAACATCTGAGCTGGTCCCGGGCTACGCGAGTGCGAGCCGCCTGTAGTGAGCGATCGCTGCAGGCGGCTCGTCGTCTGCCACCAGTTGACCGTGGTCAAAGACCAGTACTCGCTGCGCTTGAACAGCGAAGTCCAGATCATGAGTGGCCACCACCAACGGGACGCCCAGTCCCAGCAGCCGGGCCTGAAAATCTGCGGCACTGCGCAGATCCAGCAACGTAGTAGGCTCATCGGCCAGTACGAGTTGAGGGTTGGCGGCCAGTACTCCAGCTAGGGCCACCTTCTGGCGCTCCCCGGAGGAGAGCTCATAAACGCTGGAGTCCAGGCGGTGCTCCAGCTGCACACCGGCAAGAATCTCAGCCGCCTGCTGTGTACGCTGAGCACGGGGCACGCCGGCCTGTTTTAGCGAGAACGCAATGTCCTCGCCCACCACAGGCATCACCGTTTGTGCCTGCGGATTGGCAAAGACAAAACCGGTTCGCGGAGCTTGCGGGGAGAACGTCACGGATCCAGATGTCGGCTGAACGAGGCCGGCCATGAGCCGCAGCAGAGTCGATTTCCCTGAGCCATTGGCTCCGATGATGGCGACCACCGGCTCGGTGATCGTCAATGAGACCGGATGCAATATACGCGCTGGGGCGCCGTCGGAGGTCTCCACGTCCATGCACACCTGGTGCAGTTGGATCGTTAGACTGTCCTGGTTGCCCACGCACACCACCCATGAAGAGATTTGAGGATTTTCACCGTTGATCAGCGTAACTGACCTTGAGCTGCGCGTCGGCGCACGGCTGCTGATGGACGAGGTGAACTTCCGCGTCGATGCTGGTGACAAGATCGGCCTGGTGGGTCGCAACGGCGCCGGCAAGACCACTATGACGAAGGTATTGGCGGGGCAGACTCAGCCCACTGCCGGTCACGTGGAGCGTCGCGGCAGCATCGGCTACCTGCCTCAGGATCCCAAAGTGGAGAACATGGAACAGCTCGCACGCGAGCGCATTCTCTCAGCCCGGGACCTGGATCAGGTCATCACGAAGATGCGTCAGGCTGAAGAGGATATGGCCAGCGACGACGACGCGGTGCGCAGCAAGGCCATGAACCGTTACGGCCGCCTGGAGGCTGAATTTCAGGCAGGCGGCGGCTATGCGGCAGAGTCCGAGGCGGCGACTATCTGTGCCAATCTTGATCTTCCAGACCGCATCCTAAACCAGCCGTTGAAGACGCTCTCCGGCGGACAGCGCCGCCGCGTGGAGTTGGCGCGCATCCTGTTCTCGCAGGCGGACACCCTCCTGCTGGATGAGCCCACTAACCACCTCGACGCCGACTCCATCACGTGGCTGCGCGAGCACCTGAAGACCTTCCACGGTGGCGTGCTGATGATCTCCCACGACGTGGAGCTGGTCGAGCAGACTGTCAATAAAGTCCTGTACTTGGACGCCATGCGGCAGACCGTAGACGTCTACAACATGACCTGGAAGAAGTACCTGGCTCAGCGCGAACAGGATGAGGCACGTCGTAAGCGCGAGTTCGCCAATGCGGAGAAGAAGGCTTCCGCGCTTCGGGCGCAGGCCGAGAAGATGAAGGCGACTGCCACCAAGGCCACGGCAGCGCAGTCGATGCTCAAACGCGCCGAACGCATGATGCGCGGCGTAGAAGGCGAACGCCAGGCAGACCGCGTGGCCAACATCCGCTTCCCCTCACCGCAGTCTTGTGGCAAGACACCGCTGATGGCTGAAGGTCTCTCCAAGTCCTATGGGACCTTGGAACTGTTCACGAGTCTGGATCTGGCTATTGACCGGGGTTCACGCGTGGTGATTCTGGGCTTCAACGGCGCCGGTAAGACGACACTGCTGCGCATGCTGGCCGGGGTCACCCAGCCGGACTCCGGAGAGGTGATTCACGGTCACGGGCTGAAGCTCGGGTACTTCGCTCAGGAGCACGACACACTGGACACTGAGCGCTCGGTGCTGGAGAACATGAAGACTGCTGCACCCTTCCTCAATGACACCGATCAGCGGAAGATCCTGGGCAGCTTCCTGTTCTCCGGAGATGATGTGAGCAAACCTGCGGCGGTGCTCTCCGGAGGTGAAAAGACCCGTCTGGCACTGGCCACGCTAGTGGCCTCAAGCGCCAACGTGCTGCTGCTGGATGAGCCCACCAATAACCTGGACCCCGCCAGCCGTGAAGAGATCCTAGCGGCGCTGCGGACCTACGAGGGCGCCGTCGTGCTGGTCTCCCACGACCCGGGCGCGGTAGAGGCGCTGAACCCTGAACGCGTGCTGCTGCTCCCAGACGGCGTGGAAGATCTCTACACCAAGGAGTACGAGGACCTCATCGCGCTGGAGTGAGCGCGCGGGGTAAAAGCTAGCCTCAGGTATAGAGTGCGGTCATGCCGCCGATTTCTCCTGAGATGCTCCTTGCCGGGCCCCGTGGTCGACGCTTGCTCCTGGAGTTCGCCCGGAGCTCTGAGCAACAGCTTCGGGATCCAGAGGATCGTGCTTTCGGTGTTGCGGAGTTCTGGGCGTCCTACCGGATGGCGCCGAAAGCCAGCCGGGGCTCGCTGTTCGGGGACTCCACCGAGCCAACGCCGACGGTGTTGCCTGCTGATGTGGCCCACGTGCTGAGCGAGACCCCGCTCCTGGAACCCACAGAAGAGAACCTGCGTCCCGCGCTGGCTGACGCTGCAGCTCATGCACGGTATTGGCAGGAACCGGAGGGGACCGACATCCTTGCCGCGACAGTCGAACTCAACGAGCCCCTGCACCGCATCGCAGAACACCTGGCCGCGGGGCCTACCGTTCGCCAGTGGTTGGAACCGGTGCAGCTGGACGACCAGCACGTAGTCCACTGGGACGGAGAAGAGTCTCCGACGGTTCGACCCGATGTCCCGCAGATGCTCGAGGGCGCGCGGCAACAGACGCTGGAGGACGAGGTTCGCTGGAACAGTCGGCGCTACACGTCCATCACCTCCAACTTCTCTGCCGACTGGTGGTCGTTTCCGCATGTGAGCGGTCACGCCCTGCTCACCAGCACCGGGACATTCAGCGACGGGAGCCCGTCGGGGCTTTGGTGGGTCGAGGACGCCTTCGACTGGGACACAGCCAGCACCTATCGGCTGGAGTTCCCCGACGGGGCCGATGAGCTGCGACTGCTGGAGATCAGTGGCCCGCAGGTGTGGGCGGAGCTTTGCGCGCGGTATCCATTGGAAGTGACGTATCAGAAGCGCCATGACTGGTATCGCGCGACCGGTCGAGACGGTCGCTGGGTCATCCCCGACTGGCGGCAGGTGGCGCGGGACTACGACGGCGTGCATCTCACCACGGCCTGTTATCTCCAGGCCGCAGGAGAACCCATTGCCGTTCCGTGGGCAAGTGCCTCCATGGAGCCCCGTGGCGCAAAGACAGCGACCGCGGAGTTCGCCAGCATCATCGCCGGATGGAATCCGGACCAGACGTACTGGTTCTCGGCACAGCCGACCATAAGCGGGAATGCCCTCCGCTGGTGGATGGACGACCACGCTGCATGGCACCGCGAAGAGTCCCGCTAGAGGTCAGCCAGCATCGCCTTCCAGAAGGCCCGCCAGCGCTCACGCGTGTCCTCATCGCTGAGTTTGGTGTGATTGGCAGCCACTGAGGACTTGATGCCGGTGCTCGTCGGCGGCTTCTCGGAGATGTTCACGCTCACTCGTGTCCCATCGGAAAGCCCGACTCGCCAGTAGTGCCACTTCTCAGTGGAGGAGACGGCCGGCTCTTCGCTGAAGGGCACGCCGTCGAACGACTCTGTATCCTCCACCAGACGCAGCCACGCCTGCAGGGCAGCGTCGCGATTGCCCGAGTACGTCTTAGTGGCCGATGCTTGGAAGTCCCCGCTGCTTGACTGTCCCGGGATGCGCAGCCCCTTCTGCTGCTCATAGGCTATCGCTGCGCCCTGAGCCCACCAGCCGCGGTTGGTTACCTGATCCGGCATATGGGTGTAGGTGAGCTTGGCGATGGCCGCATGATCCATCGTCGCGGCCCCAGCCTCATCGAGCAGGCGAACCCATTCCTCCCAGGGTCGGCCGGTGCCGTGAGCGATTGCTTGGGGATTCTGCGCCTGAGCCATAACCGTCATCGTATGAGGAGAGCCACGAGTCGGCCTAGGGTCTCACCGTGAATTGCTCAGATGTTCCTCGACCCAGGCGTCCTCTAAGTCCTCATCACTGAGCTTGCCCTGTTGCAGCCGACGGACGCGTTTGGCCTCCCGGAGACGATCCCGGTTCATAGTGCCGGCAGCGGCTTGATGCGGACTATCTGCTTCTTCCGTAGCCGCTAGATCCCGGTTCCGGGCATGCAGCCGAGCGGCGTAGCCCCAGCCGATGAAACCGAGCAGACCGAAGGCGATCCACTGCATCGAATACGACAGATGCGGACCCTCATCCATACTGGGCCGCACCAGCTGGCTCGGCGCCTGCTCCGGCGCGGGGTCCTCCTGAGCCATCCGCGCGTAAGCGCCGGTGATTAGGGGGTAATCGAGCTGTTCGGCGTACTCAGTCAAATCAAGGGAGGCCAGCTGACCATCCGGGGCATCGCGGTTGATCGCCGGCTCGGCAGGCTTCAGCCGCGCTATTACTTCCACCTGGCCCTCCGGGGGCTGCGGGTTGTACGCCGGGCGGGAGCCGTCATCACTAGAGGTGGGCAGCCAGCCACGGGAGAGAACGACGACGTCGCCAGTCTCCTGCTCGCGGAAGGGCACTACCTGCTCGTAGCCGACCTGGCTCATATGGCCCCGATTGCGGACCAAGCGGAAGTCATCGGCGAGGTACTCACCGTGCATACTGACCACAGTCCACTCATCTTGGCTGTCCGGATCAGCGAAGAGCTCACGGACCTCGGAGTAGGGGACGGGGTCCTCGTCATAATTCTGCACCACACGGTTGATCTCATCCAGTGCGTGCTCACGGCGGTCCAGCTGCCATTGCCCCAGGAAGTAGCAGGCCACAGCAAAAACGGCGCATACGGCGAGCCACCCAAGCCAGGTGGGGGTCAGGAGGAAACGGTAGCGCTCTTTCACCCTCGGAACTCCCCGTCCACTGAAGCAGTGCCGGTCTCCAGCGGTTCGGTGCTGCGCCAGAAGAGCCGCTGCTTCAGAAAGTTCTCCAGCCACTCGCGATGCTCTGCGCAGGCCAGCCATACCTTGCGCCGCTCGGGCGTATGGATCTTCGGGTTATTCCACTTCACCTGCCACTGCGCCTGAAGGCGGCATCCCTTGCGGGAGCACTCGGCCTGTTCCGGGCCCTGCTGGGCGGAATCGGCGCTCAATGATCCAAGCAGGTCCATCAGCTCTTCCTCCGCTCGCTCGGGTGCGTGTCAGTCTCAGTTGGGTCTCTCAGGTCTTCGCCGGTGATCACCTCACCGGAGATGACGTCACCAGCACTGGGGAAGTGCCCGTGGTCGTACTCTTGGGTTTCAGCCTCCCACCACTGCGGCTGTTCCGCGGCCTCATCCGCAGAGGGGCCGGTGGTGAGCTGCGGCTGAGCGTTCAAGCCATCAGCTGCGCGAGACGCCATATAACGGTCACCGCCAGCATTGGCATCAACCACCGCCACATACGGCAGCACCACTGCGGCCGCCACAAAAGCCATGGCCCACCATGTCTCCCACACCACACCGACAACTGCGGCCAGAATGAAGCAGACAACGCGAATAGACATCGCCAGCGTATAGCGCAGCATGCGCCCATGCTGCTCCTCACTGTGTTTGAGAGGAGCATCCGTGATCGAGTGAACCGGCTCGGCCATCACTTCATTCTACGCCTGATAGGCGATCTTCTACAGCCGGTAGAAGTACTGCCGGCATGGGCGCGCAACGGTGTTGTGACGCGCGGGTAGCCGGGTGCTCGCGTAGGGTGTGGGATGGAGAAATTCGATCTCACCACTTTGCTTCAAGGAGAATAATGAGCGGACGCAGCGTCCTGATCACCGGCGGCAACCGCGGCATCGGCCGGGCCATTGCAGAGGAGTTCCTGGCTAACGGCGATAAGGTCGCCGTCACCACCCGAAACGGCGACGCCCCTGAAGGCGCTCTCGGCGTGGCAGCAGATGTCACCGACTCAGCCTCCATTGACGCGGCCTTCAAGACCGTAGAGGAAGCCCACGGTCCGGTGGAAGTGCTGGTGGCCAATGCTGGCATCACCCGCGACACCCTCCTGCTGCGCATGAGCGAAGAGGACTTCTCGTCAGTCCTCGACACCAATCTCACCGGAGCCTTCCGGGTGCTCAAGAGGGCTTCCAAAGGTATGCTGCGGCTGAAGAAGGGCCGGGTGATCCTCATCGGTTCCGTAGTCGGCCTCTACGGTTCTCCGGGCCAGATCAACTACTCCTCATCCAAGTCCGCGCTGGTGGGTATGGCCCGCTCCTTCACTCGCGAGCTGGGCGGGCGAGGCATCACCGCAAATGTGGTGGCCCCCGGATTCGTCCGTTCAGATATGACAGATGCCCTGGATGAGGACACCCAGAAGAAGTACCTGGCGAACATCCCTGCAGGTCGCTTCGCGGAGACCGAAGAAGTCGCCCGCGTGGTGCGCTGGATCGCCTCTGAGGAAGCTGGATACATCTCCGGTGCAGTCATCCCCGTTGACGGCGGCCTGGGCATGGGCCACTGAGCCCACGGCACTATTTACTTTCAAGGAGACACACTTATGACTGCAACTACTGCCTCTGCTCAGCCCCAGGACCTCGCCGGAAAAGGTGCGGTGATTACCGGATCCTCCCGCGGCATCGGTGCTGCCACCGCGGCCCTGATCGCAGCCCGAGGTGCAGGCGTCGTCGTGAACTACCGTGCCAAGGCCCCACGCGCTAACAAAGTGGTCAAGGGGATCGAAGAAGCCGGCGGGAAGGCCGTGGCGGTGGGAGCGGATCTGACTGAAGACAGCGGAGCCCAGACCCTGGTCGACGCCGCGGTGCAGAACTTCGGCTCTTTGGATCTACTGATCCTCAACGCCTCAGGCGGCATGGAGGCAGACCGCGGCGAAGACTACGCGCTGAAGCTCAATCGCGACGCGCAGGTCAACATGGTCAAAGCTGCTATCCAGGCCATGCCGGCGGGCTCACAGATCGTCTTCGTCACCAGCCATCAGGCACACTTCATCAACCAGACGGCCACCATGGACGCCTACGAGCCGGTGGCGCGTTCAAAGCGTGCCGGTGAAGACGCGCTGCGCGAGATGGTGCCGGTCCTTGATGACAAGGGCATCACCCTCACCATCGTCTCAGGTGACATGATCGAAGGCACCATCACCGCCACGCTGCTGGATCGAGCCGAGCCAGGGGCCATCGAAGCCCGCCGGGCAGCCGCAGGCAAGCTCTACACCGTGGAAGAGTTTGCCGCGGAGATTGCCGCGCTGGTCAATAAGCCCGGACTGGAACAGGCGCATACCGAACTGGTCGGTGGTGCTGGAGACTTCCTGCAGAACTAACTCACCGCAGCTGCTGCCCTTAGGAGATCAGGATGAGCCCGGTGGGAATTGCCAGCAGCGCGAGCGCAGAAGACGCGATGCCCAGACTGGCTGTCCGGGTCAGCGGCGCCGGCGGAAGCAGCAGCCGCTGCAGCCTGGCACCGGTGATCAGACCGCCCTGGGCCTGCGGCGCAGCTGCATCAGGCGAGGGCTGATCCTCACCACTTCCGGTAGTGGCGATGGAGCGCAGGAGGTCCTCCCTGGAACTTTCGGCCAGCGCCCCGTCATCGGCGAGCATCTCAGTCAGCTCCAGCACCGCCTCCCGCCCGTAGCGGGTGGTGGGAAGCCAGGGGAGCGCCCGGTACCAGGCCTCGAAAGCCATGGTGAGGAGATGATGGCGCTGTGCCAGGTGCGTCTTCTCATGGGCGACGACGGCGGCCAGCTCCGCCTCACTGAGCTGTACCAGCAGACCTCGGGACAGCACTGTGACAGAGCTGGCGTTGGTACGTCCTGGCAGGCAATAGGCCAACGGGGCGTCATGTTCGATAATGTGCGTGTCCACTAGGTGGGCGGTCTCAGGGTCCTGCTCCTGGGCCAGCGGTGTGGAGAGCAGGCCCACCAGCTGCCGATGGCGGCGTCGGGCATTAAGTACCCGGATATACGTACGGGCCAGAGTCAGCAGCAGGTGGCCGCCGATCAGCACGCCCAGGCATAACGCAAAGATGTGCGTGGGGTGGACATCAAGGTCCTCCAGGGCGGCGAAATCCTCCTGAGTCAGCAGCCGCAGGACTGTGACAACAGCCTCAAGCAGAGAATCTCCGAATGGTGCCAGCCCATAGATCATCGGGGCACCCACCAACGACAGCCCGCCGGCTAAAGCGATGCTCTGCCACAGCAGCATCGCTGTCCACGGGGACCGTACGCGGAAGCTCGCTTGGTGCAGGAGCCGGGGGACCGGTACTGCCAGCAGGAATGCCAGGGCTGCCAGAAAGAGCGCTAAGAACTCCACGCAGCCCCGCTTGTCTGCTCACGGAGGATGCTGGTCATAAGACCAGCTTAGTGACTATTTGCTCAGGATCTTGCGCAGCGCTGTGGCTTCGGAGTCCGAGACTCCGCCGATAAACCGTGCAAGAACCGCTTCGCGGTCAGGAACAGTGCCCAGCACCTCGTTGAGCATCTCGACGGTGTGCTCCTCGCGCGAGGCGGTCGCAGCATAACGGTGCGGCCGGGTGGAGCGCTCGCGGTGGACCATGCCCTTCTTCTCCAGGCGTGAAAGCACAGTGAGCACGGTGGTCACAGCCAGGGACTCATCTAGCTGGTCACGTACTTCATTGGCGCTAAGACGCTGCCCGCCGTCCCACAGCAGGCTCATCACAGAACGCTCAAGATCTCCGAGGCTGGCCAACGTTGTACTCCTTTTCTGCCCTGACATATCAGTGCATTACTACGATACGCCCATCTCACCGGGATTTCTACACATCGTAGAACGTTGGTGTTACGCAGAAATGACGACCGTTATGCGCTGACCGAGGAAGCGAACCGGGCCATCGCCTCCGGAGAAGAAGCGACGGCGTCGATCTGCTGCTCCAGCGGCACGCCTGAGGCATCACGGCGGGCCATCTCAGCCGGTACCGTCCGGGCCGAGCCGTTCTTAGCCGCTGCCAGGGGTGAGGCAAGCACAGCAGCGCCGAGGGTGAGGTGGTCTTCCCCGCGCAGCAAGCGCTGGGCACGCACTCCGCCGGTAGCCCGTCCCTTGGCAGGGAACTCGCTCAGATCGCTGACCTTGATACTGCCGGATTCCAGACCCTCGAGCGTGCCGTCGCCGGCGGCAATCGTAACCACCACCGCCGCACCCTCCTCATGAAGGGCACCGGCAGGTATCACGGAGAATCCGATGACGGCGTCGTCCTCACCTAATTTCATGCCGGCCACTCCGGCCCCGGCGCGACCCTGGGGCCGCACCAGTGAAGCGTCGTAGCGCAGCAGCTGGGCAGCACGGGAGACGAAGACCAGCTGGTCATCGTCGCCTGCGGCAACATCAACACCGATCACGGTGTCCTTGTCCTTCAATGCGATGACTTCCCACTCGTCGCGATTGAGCGGGTATTCCGGATTGACTCGCTTGATGCGGCCTTCAGCGGTAGCCAGTGCAATGACCCGATCCAAGGGTACGAACCCGATAAGTTCTTCGCGTGTGCCGAGAGTCAAGAAGTCCTTGACCTTAGCGCCCTGATTGAGGTTGATCTTTCCCCCAGCGATCTCCAGCGGCGGAAGGTCCACCACGGGAATGCGGAGCATCCGCCCCAGCGACGTGACCGCGCCGATCTCACCGCGCGCGGTGGTGGCCACCAATGAACGCAGCGCATCGTGACGAGTTCGGCGGGTGGGATGCACCAGCGAGGAGCGGTCAGTAGTGCGCGCCAACTGGCCTGAGGTGGACAGCACCGCCCAGCAGGGCGAGTCTGGAATCTGAAGGTGAGAACCGGCGTCGTCGATCTTCCCTGCGGCCGCATCGGCAGGCACTATTGGCTCTGCGGCTTCGGATTCCACCAGCTGCGTGCGCCGATCATCACCGTATTTCTCCGCGACATCGGCAAGTTCATCTGCGACCACCTCGCGAAGCCGAGACTCCGAGTCAAGGATCGCGGCGAGTTCAGCGATCTCCTCCTCCAGGCGCTGCTTCTCCTGCTCAAGCTCCAAAGTGGAGTAGCGGGTCAACTGACGCAGTCGCAGCTCGAGAATATGCTCGGCTTGGGGTTGGGTCAGGTCAAAGATCGTCATCAGCCGCTGGCGTGCGGCGCCGGTGTCCTCGGCGGCACGGATGATCTGGATGACCTGGTCAATATCGAGGATCGCGATCAGCAGGCCCTCGACAAGATGCAGCCGATCGCGGCGCTTGCCCAGCCGATGGGCGGTGCGCCTGCGTACCACGGTGATGCGGTGATCCACATAGACCTGCAGCATCTCCAACAGCCCCAGAGTGCGGGGCTGACCGTCCACCAACGCCACATTATTGATGCCGAAGGAGTCTTCCAGCGGGGTGAGCTTATAGAGCTGAGCCAGCACAGCCTGGGGGTTAAAACCGGCCTTGAGCTCAATGATCATCCGCAGCCCGTGCTTACGGTCAGTCAGGTCCAGAACATCAGCAATGCCGGTGAGCTTCTTTGCCTGCGCGGCTTCTTTAATCTTGGCGATGACCTTCTCGGGGCCCACCATATAGGGCAGCTCAGTGACCACAATGCCGGTACGGCGCGGGGAGACCTGTTCGATAGCTGTCTTAGCGCGGATCTTGAAGCTGCCGCGGCCGGTGCGGTAGGCGTCGCGAATGCCGTCAAGCCCGACGATCCGGCCACCTGAGGGAAGATCAGGCCCGGGGATATGAGCCATGATGTCCTCAAGGCTGGCCTCCGGGTTGTGGATCAGATGACGGGCGCCAGCGACCACTTCGCGCAGATTATGCGGAGCCATATTCGTGGCCATGCCCACGGCGATGCCGGAGGCACCATTGACCAGCAGATTGGGGAACGCGCTGGGCAGCACACCGGGCTGGGTGAGCTGGTTGTCGTAGTTAGGCTCAAAATCGACAACGTCCTCATCCAGATCCGCCGTCATGGCCGTGGCAGCGGCAGTCATCCGCGCCTCGGTGTACCGCGGGGCCGCAGGGCCATCGTCGAGAGAGCCGAAGTTACCGTGCCCATCTACCAGCGGCAGTCGCAGGGCAAAAGACTGAGCCATACGGACCAGGGCATCGTAAATGGCCGCGTCCCCATGGGGATGCAGCTTGCCCATCACCTCGCCTACCACGCGGGCAGACTTCACATGACCCTTCTGCGGGGTCAGCCCCATTTGGGACATCATGTAGAGAATTCGTCTCTGCACCGGTTTGAGACCATCGCGGGCATCAGGAAGCGCACGCGAATAGATCACCGAATAGGCGTACTCCAGGAACGAGGTCTCCATCTCGGCGGAGACGTCAATATCGATGATGTTCTCCTCCGGGGTGACCGGAGGAGCAGAGTCGCTGGAGCGTGATGGTCGGCGGGCCATAGTGGGTGAGTGTGGTCCTTGTCTTTAGTCAGGTCTAGGAGTGTTGGTCTTCATTGGCTAGTGTTGATCCTATGGGTGACAGCGCACTGTTCCGCGGATATCCAGCCCACTGGGAGGCTGATGTCGTGCTGCGCGACGGCGCAGCGGCCCATTTGAGACCGGTGCACCCAGAAGATGCTGAGCGCCTCCAGCGCATGCACGCCGGGCAGTCTGAGTCTTCGATCTACCTGCGCTACTTCACGTATAAGTCAGCGCTGACGCAGAAAGAGCTTCAGCGCTTCACCAATGTAGACCATGTGGACCGGGTTTCCTTGGTGGTGCTGCTGGATGACCAGATTATCGGGGTCGGCGGCTATGACCGCATCGAAGGAACCAGGGAGGCGGAGGTCTCCTTCAATATTTCTGACGCCCATCAGGGACGCGGGTTGGGATCGGTGCTGCTGGAGCACCTGGCAGCAGCTGGACGCGAACGCGGACTCGAGCACTTCTCAGCCGAGGTTCTCCCGGAGAACCGCAAGATGCTCACAGTCTTCTCCGAAGCCGGTTACGAGGTCCAGCGCACATTCGAGGACGGAGTGGTCCTGTTGAAGTTCTCCATCGACCCCACTGAGCGCTCGCGCGAGGTGATGGAGGCCCGCGAGCATCGCGCCGAGGCACGCAGCGTCGGGGAACTGCTGGCACCGCAGCAAGTTGCGGTGATCGGGGCTTCCCGGGAGTACGGATCGGTGGGTTATCACCTGCTGCAGAACCTCATTGAATCCAATTTCACCGGCGGGGTGCACTCGGTGAACCCCGAAGCCTTGGAGGTCGGTGGGACTGCGGCCTATTCATCGCTGGAACACATTAAGCAGGACATTGACCTGGCGATTATCGCGGTGCCCGCGGAGCAGCTGGCCACAGTGGTCACCGACTGCGGCCGCAAGGGCGTCAAAGGGATCCTGGTGGTGACCGACGGGATCTCAGTCCATGACGAGAGCGTTGGTGGCGCCATCGATCAGCGTGAGCTGGTGCGGCTGGCCCGCCGGTACGGCATGCGCGTCATCGGACCAGCATCTGTGGGGCTGATCAATACTGACCCGGATATCTCGCTCAATGCCTCGCTGTCGCCCACCTTGCCGGTGCGCGGGGGTGTGGGACTTTTCAGTCAATCAGCCTCCATTGGTGTATCGCTCTATGCGCAGGCGCACCGCCGGGAACTGGGGCTTTCGGCGGTGATTTCAGCGGGCAATCGCGCTGACCTCTCCGGCAATGACGCGATGCAGTACTTCGAGGACGACGACGCCACCCGGGCTGTCGGCGTCTATCTGGAATCCTTCGGTAACCCACGCAAGTTCTCGCGCATTGCGAGGCGTCTTTCACTGAGCAAGCCGGTGGTTGTGGCCAAATCTGATGTGATGGGCCGCAGACTGCCACCAGGACATGAAGTCCGAATCTCCCGAGCCCCGCAAGGGGCGGTAGATGCAATGCTTGATAACTCCGGAGTCATCCAAGCGGGCAATCACGATTCGCTCATGGATGTCCTGCAGGTCCTGGCCACTCAGCCGCTTCCGGTGGGACCGAAACTCGGGATCCTCTCCAATTCACCTTCAATGGGCAGGCTGCTGGCAGATGCGGGGGAGTCCTACGGGCTGCAGCCGACCACGATCAATGGAGAACTGGACATGGAAGGCGGCCGTCGGGACTCCGCGCGGGCGCTGACTGAGGCACTGGAAGCTCTGTTCAACGACGACGAGGTCGACTCGGTGGCGGTATGCCTGCAGCCCACTATCACCGGCGTGCACTATGACCATGCGCGGGCGATCTCCGAGACTGCTCGCGGACATACCAAGCCGATGGTGATGTCACTGATCGGCATTCTGGACCCGCATGTGCCGCTGAACTACATCGGCAATGCTGGTCCGGTGATTGAGTCCGGCGCCCTGCAGCAGGGGGTCCCGGTCTTCTCGTCTCCGGCTCGATCAGTGGCTGCGCTGGCAAAGGTTGTCCGCTACCAGCAGTGGCGCACACGCGGCATCGGCGAGCCGTATATTCCTGTCGGGCTGGAGGGTACTGCGGTGGCTCGCCAGGGCGATGAACTGCTGACCACATGGTTGGCAGATCTTGAGGGCGCATCGCTGAAGCGGCTGAGCCAGGAGCAGACCCAGCAGCTGCTGGGACTTTATGGCGTAGAGGTGCTGTCCTCTATCCCGTTCGAGAGTGCAGATGAAGCCGTGGCTGCCGCGCAGCGACTGGGGTACCCCGTGGCCGTGAAATCGACCAACACTTATCTGCGGCACCGGCTGGACCTTGGTGGGGTGCAGCTGAACATTGATGACGAGGAGACACTGCGCCGTACGGTATCCGATATGCGCAGAACCCTTGCCGAATACGGCAGCCCGGGTCTCGAAGTGCAAGCCATGGCCCCGACCGGCCAGGGCTGTATTCTGCGCGCCATCGAAGATCCTATGATGGGGCCGGTCGTCTCCTTCGGGATCTCCGGTGACGCGGTGGACCTTTTGGACGACTGGTCGCATGCGGTGCCGCCGATGACCGATCAAGACGTGCATCGGCTGATCCGCAAACCCAAGGCCGCACGGAAACTGCTGGGTTATCAAGGAGTTCCGGCAGTAGATGTATCGGCACTGGAAGAGACGGTGCAGCGGGTGGCGATGCTCAAGGACAACCATCCGCAGGTCGCTGCCCTGCAGCTGACTCCCATGCTGGCGTCTCCAGATGGAATCACCATTCTGCACGCCAGTATCGACATCGCCAATCCAGAACAGCGCACCGACTCAGCCCGTCGGGCCATCTCCAGGTACTGAGGTCTCGTGGCATTGACGGGGGAGGGCGGCTTGCCGCAAGTTCAACGCAGCTCCGCCCTGTTCTGCCGCGTCGCGGGCACCTTCTACCGCGGAGTAAATCCGCAGTTTGTCGCCTCGGCGCTACAGGGATCGGTGCGTCCTGGGCGGTATTCCGCAGAAGGTCAACCGACGCTGTACCTGAGCTCCTCCCCGGAAGGCGTCAGTGCTGCGATGCTTGCGCATCATCACGACGCCGACCCCGAGTTGGAGCTGCTGCGCATCCGGGTGGAGGCCGATAGCATCTTTGACCTGCGCGATGAGCACGCCCGTCGTGCCGCCGGGATCAGACTCAAGGACGCGGTATCTGACTGGCAACAGGTAGTAGCCGAAGACGGCATTCCGCCATCGTGGACAGTCCGCCATCGTCTCATGAAACTGGGTGCACAAGGACTAATAGACCCATCACGGAAGGCATCTGGGCTCTGGCATCTGGTGCTCTTTACCTGGATCCCAGGTAGCGATTCACCAGCCAGAAGCCCGAGTCGTTGACGTGAGAGAGCACCGTGGCCCCGGCACCGATCGCTACCACTACGGCACCGATCATCGCAGGTGAGTAGTCAGAGCCTTCCACCAGAGGTGCGATGATGGCCGCTGCAGTGACCGTTGCCACGGTGCCCGAACCAAGAGCTACTCTCAGCAACGCTGCAGCCACAAATGCCAGCAGAATGACGGGGGTGCGCAGCTGTCCCAGCGTGTCCTCTAGAGCATCGCCGACACCGGAATCCTCCAGCACCTGGCCGAAGACACCACCTGCGCCGGTCACCAACAGGATCAGGCCAACCGGTGCCAGGGCTTTGGAAGCAACGGTCGATGAGCAGGCCGACTGCAGATACGTTGGGTCTCCCCAGGCTTGACGTCAGGTGGCAGCCAGGCTAGGAGGGGTTGCTTTCCGGTACCCGGAAATCAGTTGGACGGCAGGTGAGCAGCGGTGCGGACTTAGCGGCCGCTAAAGCACCGTGCCAGTGCTGCGGATGTGACTGCCCAAACGAGCCAGCCCCTGATCAATACTGATGGACGGCGTCCAGTCCAGCAGCTGCTGAGTTCTGCGCTGGTCAAACCAGTGGGCGGTAGAGAGCTGTTCTGCGAGGAACTTAGTCATCGGGGGTTCATCCTGATGCGGTCCGGTGACCCGCTCAGAGAGCGCCCAGATCTTCTCCACTGCCAGGCCCGCGGCCTTGGCCAGTGCGGCAGGCACTCGAAGCTTCGGCGGTGCAGCCCCGCCGGCTGCTGCGATGCCCATGATCAGCTCGCCGATGGGGCGCGGTTCGCCGTTGGTCACCACCAGTGTCTCCCCGGCGATCAGCGGAAGCCTCCGAAGACCGCTGACGAAGGCCTCCACCGCGTTGTCGATATAGAGCGTGTCCACCAGGGGAGCGCCGGTGCCGATCAGCGGAAGCCGACCAGACCGGGCGCGATCAATAATGCGCTTGGTCAGCTGCCCATCACCGGGACCCCAGACCAGGTGCGGGCGCATAATCAGGACATTGACCCCCGCCGAACCTCGAGCCTGGGCCAGCACCTCTGCCTCGGCTTTGGTCCGTGCGTAATGGCCTTCAGCATGCTGGGGATCGGGCAGACCAGCAGGAGCACCCACCAAGGAGGACCCTGCGTGAGCCACTGACGGTGAGGAGACATGCAAGATGTTCTCAACGCCAGCGCCCCAGGCCGCGTCGAAGAGCTTTTCCGTGCCTAGGATATTGACCCGTTCAAAGTCCTCGCGACGGCCGGAGACTGACACTTTTGCCGCCATATGCACAATGGCGTCCTGGCCGTCGACTGCTTGCGCTACGGCGTCGTCGTCGGTCAGCGAACCGCGCACTTCACGTGCGCCGACAACGTCGGAAGCGCTGCGCTGGAAGGTGGTGACCTGGTAACCGAGATCGGCAAGCCGCTGCGCTACGCTGCGGCCCAGCAGACCTGAGGCACCAGTGACCAGCACCCGGGCGGGAGGCAGAATCTCGTGGCTCACAGTGCAGCCTTCTCTCCGGCGAGCACGGCCGCAGCCCAGGCGGCCAGCCTGCTGCGCTCAATCTTCGAGTTGTGACGAATATCTGTGGGCAGTTCATCAACAATGAGCACTGCTGAGACCGGCACCTCAGAACTTGCCTCGCGGACCGCGGCCGCGAACTGCGGCTGGGCTAAGGGTGAGGAACCCACTCGAAGGTTGGCACCGTCAACGGGTTCAACAACGACGACGACCGCCTGGGTACCGGCAGGGCCCACTCCTACCGCGGCGCTGCGAGCTACCTGGTCGAGGGCGTCAACCGGAGTCTCGACGACGCCGGGTCCGATCGGGCCTGCAGGGGCACTGATCACATGCTGAAGCCGCCCCTGGATCCAGAGCCTGCCGTCAGCATCGATATGGCCCACATCGCCGGTGCGGTGCCAAAGCAGTCCCTTCTCAGTGTCCCGACGGGACTGCCGATCGGTGTACCAGAGCCGGTCATAGCCGGCCTTCAGGTGGGCTGCGGAGACGACGAGCTCACTGAGGACCCCTGGTGCATCAGCGGGGTCAACCAGCTGCTCGGCAGGGGTGCCCAGCTCATCCAGCGGCGCCAGAGCGAACTGCACTCCGCTGACTGGGCGTCCTACACATACTCCGGCCTGGCCGGTGGACATGGCCTCATGGATATCTCTGCGGGAGATGTCGGCCTGAAGTAGTCCCTCGGTCATGCCGTAGGGAGTGTGCAGCTCAGCCTGCGGGAAGATGTCCTGGACTGCATCCAGGACATCTGGATGCACCGGGGCACCGGCGGAGAGCACCAGGCGAATCCGCTGCAGTGCCTGCCGCTGCTCCGGCTTAAGCGCACTGGCTGTGGCCACCACATTGCGCAGCGCCGCCGGTGACCCGAAGAACATAGTGGCTTTACCTTCCGCTGCGGCTTCGGCCACTGCCTGGGCAGTGAGGGTTGCCGGCTTGGTGACAGACATATCGGGGGTCACTGAGGTGGCACCGATGGCCGGCCCCAGCAGAGCAAAAGGCGCAAAGCCGGCAATCAGCGAGGAGCCCGGTTTGATGTCGAACTGCTGCCGAAGCAGCGCGACCAGGGCTCCCAGCCGCTCATGGGTGTAGAGCACCCCTTTTGCGGGACCAGTGGACCCGGAGGTGAAGAGCACCGCGGCGGGGTCAGCAGCAGAAGGCATCGGAACATCCTGCAGCCGTGAGCCGGCAGCCGAGCGCAGCAGTCGCTCCACCGAAGCCGCAGTTCCCAACAGTGCGGACTGGCGTTCAGAGAGCGCATCCACGCTGATCCGGGTACCGGGCCAGCCCAG
>NZ_HG005167.1:155046-160701 GCF_000455245.1 Nesterenkonia massiliensis
CGCGCGCTGCGCACCGCTCGGGTCATCCCTTTCAGGCCCAGGCCCGCGTCGGCCACCACTGCCACGGCGCCAAGGCGCAGGCAAGCATAGAGGATGACTGTGAGGGAATTGCCCGGCTGTACCAGCAGCGAGACCCGGTCGCCGCGACGGACGCCGAGCTCATAGAGGCCGGCCGCCACGGAATCCACTTGGGACTTCAGCTGCTCCCAGGTCAGTGTTTCGGGGCCAGCGGTAGCGGTCATATCGACGCTTGCGGGTTCGTCCTTGTGCCAGCTCAGCGTCATGGCTTCCAGCTGCTCGCCGAGCCCCATGACTTGTGCCGCCGGTGCGGGAGAGCTGAGCTGCTGAGAATCCTCCTGTGGCGTGAAGCGGTCCTTCAGCCAGGTGAAGAGCACAGCGGCGATATCCCGATCCTCTGCCACCAGATGTCCGGCACCTTCGAATCGGTGCAGGTCAGCATGCGGGATGCGTTCCAGTAGGTCAGCGAGGTAACGGTCCTGGAACACCGGGTCCTTCGGCCCCCAGATCAGCAATGCAGGCTTATCCCACTGCTGCAGTCCAGCGGAGACTTCTTCCAGGACGGTGCGTGAGGCGTGCTTGGCCAGGGCAGGAATATCGGCCACGAAACCACCGATTCCGCCTCGACCCAGCCGGGAGACATAAGGTGCCCGGTAGGCGCGGTATACATCTTTGGGCAGCCCGCCCTCGGCCAGGGCCAATGTGACGCGAAGAAAGCCATCAGTGACCACCGTGGATCCCGGCAACAACCCGGGAGCCATCGCTGCCTGCAGAGCCGGGGGAACCGGTTCTCCGGTGGGATGATCCACAGCGGTGTTGAGGCTGACCACCGCGTCCACCGCATTGCGCTGGCGAGTGGCCCAGCCCAGAGAGATGATCCCGCCCCAGTCATGGCCGAGGGTGACCAGGGGCCGGTCGACGTCGACGTCGAGGGCGTCCATCAGCCCATCCAGGTCGCTCAGGCGCTGCTCGAGCCGCCGATGGCTGGGGGCATCCACGGAGGGAGGTTCTGGATGTGACAGCCGTTCCGAGAAGCCCATATCCAGCTGGTCCGGGGCGATGACACGCCAGGCGTTGCCATGTTCAGCACGTTCAACGGAGGCTGCCAGTACTCCCCGCCACAGATAGGACCAGGTGGGATTGCCGTGAACGGCCAGAATCGTGCCGGTGGGCTCGATGCCGCGGGCAGCCAGTGCAGGCCCAGTGTCCAGGACATGGAAGGTGCGTTCACCGTCATCGGTCTTAGCGCGTACCAGATGCGACCACGTCGGATCGATGCCGGGAAGCGGGGTGTGGCGGAGGACATCGAAGGGCAGCCGCGCTGCAGCGGCCGGTATCGGCTTCCACGGGCTGAAGGCGCGGAGAGTCACCATTCCAGCTCCACCATCGCAGTGTTGAGGCCGGAACCCACACCCATACAGAGCACTCGGGCGCCGCGGGCCAGGTTGGCGGCTTCTCGGGCCAGCGTGATCGGCAGCGAGGCCGGTCCCACATTGCCCAGCTCGGGGTAGGTGACCGGCACGCGCTTCTTGTCCAGTCTGGCCGCCTTGATGATGGACGAGGTATGCAGCTGGGAGACCTGATGGGTGACGTAGGAATCCATGTTCTCCCAGCTGAAATGGGCCTTGGCGTCTTCCCAGGCATCCATCACCAATTGCAGGCCGCCATCGAGCAAACCCCTGGCATCGGTGTACATGCCGCGGTGATCGCCCACGCAGAGTTCATGGTGCTGGGTGGCAGCGCGGGTGACTCCGCCGACGATTCGGTGCCCCTCCGGATGCAGGTCAGCAGGACCGACCACGGCAGCGGCGGCTCCACAGCCTAATGTCAATGAGGCGAACTCCATCATGAAGTCGTCCCGGGAGACCATCTTCTCCAGAGAGTTGATGCGCTCCACCGTCGCGTCCTGCACCTTGCGGGCATCTTCACCGTTGACGATCAGCACATATTTAGCCTGTCCGGCGTCGATCATGGAGCTTGCCAGCGTGATGGCGTTGACGAATCCTAGGCAGGCATTGGTGATATCGAAGTTCATCGCCGAGCTCGGCAGGCCCAGCTCATGGTGGATGCCCACCGCGACTGAGGGCTCCAAGTGTTCGCGGGTCACCGAGGTGTTGACCATCATCGAGACATCCTGGGCGGTGATGCCTGCGGCGTCCATCGCTTTGCGGGCGGCGTCGACGGTGGCTGTGCGGACGTCACCATCGGAGCGCCAGTTCCGCCGGGACTTGACCCCCGCCACTCGCTGGAGGAGCCCAGTGGGCAGCTTCAGCCGCTTAAGAGCGTCGGCGAGCCGCTTGTCGAGGTCCTTCGAGGTCAGTACCTCTGGGGCCTCCACCTCGGCCACGGACAGCAGTGCGGCATTGCGGTGATGGAAGGTCGCGTTTCCCTGGCCTGAATTTTGGAGCACCACTCCATTATGGCGAACCCCGTTCTCAGCGGGCGAATCGCTCCGCCCCTGGTGAAATCCACAGGATGAATATGACCGCAGCGCTTGACGGATACCATGGAATCCATGACCCCCAGCCACCACAATCCCGCACAGGCCTCCGGATTGACGCTTAAGGAAGCCATCGATCGCGGGGGCTTCTACCCCTCACTGGTGCACCATACGGTGACCGATGCCCTGGATGGGCGCGAGGCCACCCACCAGATCGTCCACGTGGACACCCATTTTGATATGGAAGAAGTCCACCGCCACATCACCGTGCTGGTACTGGCCGATGATGTGGTCGTCGTCGCTCATCTCGATGATCACGATGCTGAGGATGAGCCCCGTGCCGTAGGGCACGAGGACCGCGGTCGTGCCGGTTCAGCAGAAGTTGTCGCGCGCATCTCCACAGAGGTTGTGCCGGTCTCGCGCATCCGCTCACTCATCCTCTCCGAAGTACACCGCCGCCCGGATCAGTTCCGACCGGACAGGGGCCTGGCCGAGGTCAGTTTGAATATGAACTGGAGCGGCGGCGCCCGGCTGGATACCTACCCAGCTGAATGCGGCAACCCTGAGTGCATGGCTGATCATGGTGACACCGGCACCCTGGCACCGGAGGATATTGTGCTGCGCATCGCGGCGACCGCAGAAGGCGATACCGCGGTTGATGAGGCGCGCAGTTTTGTGCGCGCTCTGCGCCGGGCTTGCGCCACATACGCCCGCTGAGCGCACCCAGTACACCCCCGGTGAGATGCCGACCCGCCACAGACCCAGGAGGCCCAGATGAGCCTGCCGCTGCCACCGGCTCCTGACTACGACGGTGCTCACTTACGTCATGTGCTGCCCTCGGCCTGTGCCGCCTTGGGTCTGGAAGGGTTTGCCAACCGACTCGATATTCCGCCGTGCAGCATTGCAGTGGTCATCATGGTCGACGGACTCGGCGATCACAATCTGGCCGCCCACACCGGTCACGCGCGCTTCCTCGCCTCTGCCTGGCGCCGGGCGGCTCAAGGGCGCGTGCTGGACTGCGGGGCACCTGCAACGACCTCTGCATCACTGACTTCGCTGGGCACCGGCAAGGCACCAGGGGAGCACGGAATGCTGGGTTATGACCTCTTGGCGCCTGAGTTGGGCCGAGTGGTCAATATGCTCGGGGGGTGGGATGACGACGTCGACCCCCGCAACTGGCAGCGGCACCCCTCAGTGCTGCAGCAGGCGGTAGATGCCGGGGCGAGAGTGCTGACTGCTTCGCGCAGCCAGTTCCGCGATTCAGCGTTGACGGCCGCGGCACTTTCAGGCGGTGAGTTCCTCGGTGCGGACCGCATTGAGAGCCGGTTCCGCGCTGCGCAGGAGTGGATCGTGGACGGGCGTACCGCACAGGGCGGCCTCCGGCGTGGGCCAGCCCCTGCGCAACTGGTCTACCTGTACGTGGATGAACTGGATAAGACCGGCCATCACGCCGGTGTGGACAGCGTGATGTGGCGAAGCATGCTGGAGAACCTCGATGAGGCGGCTCGTCGGCTGTGCTCCGCGCTGACCGAGCGTTATGGCGATGACGTTGCCGTGTTGCTGACTGCCGACCACGGCATGCTCGACATTGCCGAGCAGGAGCTGGTGGATATCGCCGAGCGCGATGATCTGCTGCGCGGCGTCGCCCACACCGGCGGGGACCCGCGCATGTTGTATCTCTACGCCGAGGCGGAGCAGAACCCTGTGGAGTTGGCTGCGCGCTGGCGGGCGGAGTTCGGGGATGTGGCCTGGGTACTTACTCGCGATGAGGCCATTGCTGCCGGTTGGTTCGGCGCCGTGGAGGAGCGGGTGCTAGGCCGCCTCGGGGATGTGATCATCGCGGCCCATGCGCCGATCGCCATATTTGATACTGCCCGCACGGGAGTCGGAATCATGTCTATGGTCGGCATGCACGGCTCGCTGACCGAGGTGGAGCGGAAAATCCCGCTGCTGGAGCTTACCGGCCGGGGGTTCACCGGTTAAACGTGACCTGCCCGTAGGGTCGAATGACCGGGGAGGTGTCGTTTATCGAGTGGTCAATCCATCCGTTAAGACGAGATTTTTCGCGCCTTTTAGCAGACAAACTGACCACTCAGCTGCGCGAGGCATGCGCCCGCTCGCGGAACGCGCTCACTCGTTCTTCGAGCCGAAGAGAATATCGTCCCAGCGCGGCATGGAGGGGCGCTTGGATTTTGAGCTGCGACGGCGCTTCTCGGTGTCGCTGCTCTCCTGATCTTTTCGGCTGGGCTCCGCCGGCCGATGCGGAGAGTCCTCGGGCTCAGGTGCATGACGTCCGGATTCGCTGGGCGCGGGTTCATCGACGTCGTCTCCGGTGTCCGCGTAGCTGAAGCCCCAGGCGTCTGTGCCGGTCTCATACCCGGGTTCCTCGGCGTGATCGAGCTGTTCTTCCAGTCCGGGGATGGGGCCGGTGTGCTGCAGATCGTCGTCCTCGCCGCGGCGCCGTGCGGGGCGATGAGTTTCTGCTGCGGGCTCACCATGGCTTTCGGGGCGGCCGTGTCCGGTGCGGTCCTTGTCGCCTGACTCGCCCTCGCTACGGTCCTTTTCACCAGGATTCTCTGCTGCCCGGTGCCGTGGTGAGTCTGCTCCGGACCGCACGGGACGGCTCGGGCGATGGGCGGCGTCCTGATCAGGGAGGGAGTGCGGTGAGGAGCGCGGCTGCTCATCGCGGGTGAGCAGAGTGGCGAGTTTGTCATCTCCGGATTCATCGGTACCAAGTCGCTGACCGCGGCGTGCCCGCAGAATATCGAGCAGGTCCTCAGTATCGGTGCCCTGTCCGGCGTCGTCGTCTGCTTCATTTGAGGGCCTGAGGGGGCTCACGCTCGGATCGGCAGCCCGATCCGGGCCTGCACCGCTGCCTCGTGTGGAGGTATGACCTGCGCGGCGGGGGGAGGAGGACGTCACGCCTGCTGGTCCGCGGTCCACATCGAATGGCTCATCCACTGCTGCTAGTCGGCGCCCTGACCGCTGTCCGGAGCCGAGCACCTCAGAAGTATCGAGCTGGGAGAGCGACTCAGCCCATTTGTTCTCAGCACGCAGCGACCGGGTATGGGTGTCGAAAGCCCACTCGGCCGGGGGTTTCAGGCCGATTCCCTCGGCGTGGCTGGAGGAGGAGCTGATGTCGAAGGAGCAGGTGATGGCCCACCGGCCATCTTCTCTGCGCCACGCGTCCCAGCTGA
>NZ_HG005167.1:160892-171652 GCF_000455245.1 Nesterenkonia massiliensis
GCGCCACGCGTCCCAGCTGAGCGAACTCAGCGGGACATCCATCGCGCGCAGCCGGACCCGGACCATCGCTTCAAGGGTGGCTGGGGAGTCGCCGAAGGCCACCCGGTGATGCTCGGTGGTGGACGCTGCTGCTATGACGGTCTGCCTGGCGCGGGTGGCGATATAGGCGCGCTCGTCAGCTACCGGGCCTGCGTACCGAAGCACGTGGTCACGTGATTGTCCGGAGGCTTCTACGACCTGCTCAATGGTGGCACCGGCCCGCAGTCGAGCCTGTATCTCTCGGGGTGAGAGGGTCGGCTTCGGTGCTGCCGCGCCTGTGGCGGACTCGGATGCTGCAGTTCCGGAGGGGGATGCACCCGGAGTTCTTCCCACGGCAGCACGCAGCGCCTCATCAACGGGCAGGGCATAGTCAGCTCCAGCCTCGTCGGAGAGCATCAGCCGCGGGGGATCGTTCTCCTCATCCAGCCCCACGATCCGCAGATCCTGCATCCTTACGCGTCCTCCAGGTACGTGTGGGAAGTCCTATCCGGCAACTGTATCGCGCAGGGGAAGACTCAGTCCTGGGGGCCTCAACCCCACCTGGAAGGATGGGTCCTGCCGGCTTTGTTCGGGCGCAGTATTTCACCCTCAGCCGTAAAGTGCCGACGCGGATTTGTCCTATGGGGGCTGATACGACACAATCTGTGCGACCTGATAAGTCCTCAAGGGTCTGCGACCTGCGGGGATGAGCAAAATACTCATGATGTGGAGCACCAGCCATGGCTACCGACTACGATGCGCCGCGGAAGAACGACGACGACGTCAACGAGGACTCGATTGAGGAGCTGAAGAACCGCTCCAATAACCGCCAGTCGGCTGTTGTCGATGAGGATGAAGCCGAGGCCGCAGAGGGCTTTGAGCTGCCCGGCGCGGATCTTTCTGACGAAGAGCTGCAGGTTCGGGTCCTGCCGGCGCAGTCGGATGAGTTCACCTGTGCCTCCTGTTTCCTGGTGCGGCACCGGTCCCAGGTGGCACGCGAGGAGAACGGTCAGTTCTTCTGCACTGACTGTGAGGGCTGATCTTCTAAGGTTTCAGTTTCGCTAATACGCCAAGGGCGACCCTGCAGAGATGCCGGGTCGCCCTTGGCGTATTCAGTTCTAGTACCGGTCAGGCCAGCGAGACTCCAGCCGTGCGTACCGGCTCATCGGATTTTAGGGCTTCCAGAAGCGCTTCAGGCTGCCGGGTGGAGAACAGCCAATAGGGCGTAGCGTCCTCGGGGTCAGTGATTTCAGCGGTGATCACCGGATCGATCCAACCGCGGATGCACTGGTAGCTTCGCGCATCAAATCCAGGACCCAGCTGTTCCCGGGCGGCATCGCCGCGATGCCCCACCACGCGACCCAGATGTTGACGTTCAATACGCGCCCGACCGACACGCAGCCAGCCCTCGGTGACTTCGAGCCGCGGAGTGGTGATCACCAGCGCAAAGACGCACAGCGCAACGCCGATGACCAGGGCCAGAGTCCCGAAAGTCGCGTTGATCGGGAAGAATATAATGGAGATAGAAGCGCCGACAATGAGGGCGGATACCCACAACCACCAGGCGGGCCAGAGCTTCTCCGAATACAGCACGTCATTCATAGACCCATCGTCTCACGAGAGGCCAGTGGGCTAGGCCGGTAGACTCGTGAGCGTGAACACCATCGACGTGCCGATTCAGCTTCTGGACCCCGAACTTCCTTTGCCGCACTACGCCCATCCCGGTGATGCAGGCGCCGATTTAGTCAGTGCAGAGGACTTCACTCTTGAACCGGGCGAGCGACGTTTGGTCCCCACAGGCATCGCCGTGGCAATTCCCGAAGGCTGGGTGGGGCTCATTCACCCGCGCAGCGGCCTGGCCGTCAAGCACGGGATCACCATGGTGAACACTCCAGGCACGATCGACGCCGGGTACCGCGGGGAACTCCAGGTCTGTCTGCTCAACACGGACCGGCACACCGCGGTCAGCTTCTCCCGCGGTGACCGGATTGCTCAGCTGGTCCTGCAACAAGTCGCTCAGGCACAGTTCACTCCGGTGGATAAGCTCCAGGAGAGTGTGCGCGGTGCTGGAGGCTTCGGCTCCAGCGGTATCGCCTCTCCCGGGCTCACTCCCGCTCACTGACCACCCCACCCACACTCAAGTAAGGAGAGGCATGCTCTTCGGTAGAAAGAAGAAGAACGAGCCGAAAAAGCCAGCCACTATTCGTGAGGCTCTCGATCAGGAATCTGCCCCTGAGGTAGAAATCGAGGAGGCTGAGCTGGGGGATGAGCAGGGCGTCGTCGCTGGCGAGGAGACCGAGGTCCAGGACAGCACCGGTCACCAGAGCACCGCTGCTGAGCCGGCGGACCAGTCGGGACAGGCGGATGCCGAAGAGGCTCTCCGGGGCCCGCGTGATGCCGATGAGGTCGAATCCAAGAAGGGCTACTTGGACTTCGGTGCGCTGCTGGTGCCAGCGGGCAAGGACCAGAAGGTACGACTGGACATCGACCAGAAGACCAAGCGGGTGGTGTCACTGACCATTGCAGTGGGCGAAGCCAGCATCCAGCTGCAGGCATTCTCAGCGCCGAAGTCCGGAGGCATCTGGCAGGATGTGCGCCGTCAGATCGAAGAATCCGTGGTGAAGCAGCACGGTCGGGTCAAGGAGATCGATGGCCGTTTCGGTAAAGAACTCCATGCACGCGTTCCTACGGTGCTCAAGGACGGCCGCCAGGGCTGGCGGGCTGCCCGATTCATCGGTTTCGAGGGCAATCGTTGGTTCCTGCGCGGGGTGATCGGTGGTCGCGGTGCGATCGATCGCCAGGCATCAGCCGGCGTGGAGAAGCTGTTCTCCGAGATTCTGGTGGTCCGTGGAGATCAGCCTCTGCCTCCGCGCGAGCTGCTGCCGCTGCGTCCGCCGGCTGGGGCCAAGCGTGTGGTGGTGCCGCGCCAGGGCCAGCCCGCCACAGGACAGCCCGGCACTGGCCAGCCGAGTACAGGCCAGAGTCCCAACCGGAGCAACGGAGTGCCGAACGTCCAGCGCCCCGGATCACAGCCCGGCGCCTGAGGCTGGTGTCCCTATGACTGCCTCCCAGGAGAACGCAGCAACGCGTGAGACCGCCGGGCAGACTGATGCCGGGCAGACTGACGCCGCGCAGACTGAAACCGCGCAGGCCCAGGCTGCCCCGTCAGCCGCTGAGCAGTTTGGCGAGCAGATTTCGGCCTCCGCCGCGCAGAAGATGCAGACCCGAGATGACGGCTCCCTCGATGTCTTGGCTTCTGCAGGAGGATGGCGAGGACTGGCCGAAGCCTCTCTCCCCGCAGCAGCGTTCCTGACAGCATTCCTCGTGACCGAAGAGCTCAGCACGGCGTTGCTGTTGGCTCTAGGGATGGGGGTCTTGTTCACCGTGGTGCGGCTGGTCCAGCGCGGAAGTTTGCTGCAGTCCTTCTCCGGGCTAGTGGGGGTGGCGATATGCGCTGCCTTCGCGCAGGTCAGTGGTGAAGCTCGGGATTACTTCTTGCCAGGCTTTTTCATCAATATCGGCTATCTGCTGGTCTTCGCGGTTTCAGTGGCTATCCGCTGGCCACTGATGGGCGTGCTCTTCGGTTTTGTCCGTGGTGAAGGAACCAGTTGGCGCCGCGATGACCTGCGCCGCCGTCGTTACGCCCTAGCCACATGGATCATTGCAGCCGTGCTGGCTACTCGTCTGGCTGTTCAGCTGCCGATGTATTGGGCAGATGCGACCGGGGCTCTCGGCACCGCTCGAGTGGTGATGGGAGTGCCGCTGTATGCCCTGGGCCTGTGGCTTGGCTGGATGATCACCCGCCCCACCGAGCAGGAACAGCGCACCTCGGCGGTACAGGATCACGATGGCTGAAATCCTCACCCTTGAAGCTGGACCGATGTCCCATGGCGGGCACTGCATCGCGCGTCATGACGGGCGCGTGGTGTTCCTGCGTCATGCCATTCCCGGGGAGACTGTGCGGGCGGTGGTGACAGAAGGAGGCGACGGCGCTCGCTTCTGGCGTGCCGACGCTGTCGATATTCTCGCTACCTCAGATCATCGCCGCCGCCATCCGTGGAAGCAGGCCGATGCGCTGCGCGCCTACGATCGGGACCAGCTGCCGGTAGGCGGGGCCGAATACGGCCACATCAGCGATGCGCACCAGAGGCGGCTGAAGGCCCATGTCTTCCGCGACACGATGAACCGTATCGGCGGTATTTCAGTAGCAGACCTTGATGTGCCCGGACTCTGTGCCGACGGCGATGTCCGTGCCGAGAGCCTCAACGGGGCCGAATCCGGCGGGCTGCACTGGCGCAGCAGGGTGAGCTTTGCGGTCAAGGACGGGTCTTTGGCGATGAAACCGCATCGTTCCCATGATCTGATTGCGCTGCGCAGTATGCCGCTGGCGGTCGCTGCAGTATCGGACTCGGGGATCTTCGGATGGGACTTCTCCGGGGCCTCCTCGGTCGACGTGGTGGCGCCAGGGGGAGCGGGGCCGTTGACTTTGCTGGTTCGCAGCGATGACCCTGCTGAACGTGATGGCCTTGCTAACCGAATGGCTGCTCAGGCCAAAACTTCGCCGCAGGTTGGCAGCGTGGTGCTGATCAGCGCAGCGGAATCCCGCGAAGGCTCGCAACGCGGCCCACGTGGGCGCCGTCGTCATCAGCAGCTGCAGCCAGTGAAGGTCCAGTACAGCGTGGTGGCCGGGGAGCGGATGGTGACCGAACCGCTGCCGGTGGCATTCCATGACGACGCCGGAGCTGAACGCTCGCAGGTGACTCTGGCTCCTGAGGGCTTCTGGCAGATTCACCGACAGGCGCCGCAGGCGCTGGTGTCCGCAGTCGCAGATCTCACGCAGCTGTCTCAGGGCGGCACCATGGTCGACCTGTATGCCGGGGCGGGCCTCTTCTCGGCATGGGCAGCCGCAGTGGTGGGTCCCCAGGGGCAAGTACTTTCCGTAGAGGCAGCGCAGGCCAGCAGCGCTGCGGCCGAACAGCTCTTTGCCGGCACCGGCCGCGTGGAGGTGGTCTGCGCCCCAGCGGAACGGGTAGCTCCTCGGCTGCAACAGGCTGATCTGGTTCTGCTTGATCCGCCCCGCGCCGGAGCCGATGCCCGGGTGCTTCAGGGGATCAGCGACTCAGCACCGGGCGAGATTATCTACGTCTCCTGTGACCCGGCGTCCTTCGCCCGCGATGCTAAGCGTCTGCAGGAACTCGGCTGGGGTATCTCTGACCTGCGTCTCCTTGATATGTACCCCAATACTCACCATATGGAGTCAGTGGCGCTATTCCGCCACGGCTGAGATCGCTGGCCGCTGGGCGTGTCTGTTCTTACCGTCCGCCGTGGCTGAAGCTCAGGTGACCTGCCTTATGAGTAGGATGGTGGGCGGATAACAGGCACTCGGTCGCACCCAAGGCCCGAGGCCATGTCAGCGAAGACAGACAAGGAGTCCCCGTGAGTACTGTGGACAGCTTCGGAGCAAAAGGCGTTCTGAACGTCAACGGCGCCGATTACGAAATCTTCCGACTCAATACGGTGGAGGGCTACGAGACCCTTCCCTACAGCTTGAAGGTCCTGCTGGAGAACCTTCTGCGCACTGAGGACGGCGCCAACGTCACTGCCGAGCACATCAAGGCTCTGGGCGGCTGGGACGAGAACGCACATCCAGACACTGAAATTCAGTTCACCCCCGGCCGCGTGCTGATGCAGGACTTCACCGGTGTGCCCTGCGTGGTGGACTTGGCCACCATGCGCGAGGCAGTGGCGGAGCTGGGCGGCGACCCGAATAAGATCAACCCGCTGGCACCGGCAGAAATGGTCATCGACCACTCGGTGCAGATCGACTCCTTCGGTAACTCCGATGCGATCGAGCGCAATATGGACATCGAGTACCAGCGCAATGGTGAGCGCTACCAGTTCCTGCGGTGGGGCCAGACCGCGTTTGCAGACTTCAAGGTTGTTCCCCCGGGTATGGGCATCGTCCACCAGGTGAACATCGAGTCCCTGGCCCGGGTGGTCATGACCCGTGAGATCGACGGCGCGCTGCGCGCCTACCCAGACACCTGTGTGGGTACCGACTCCCACACCACCATGGAGAACGGCCTGGGCGTGCTGGGCTGGGGCGTGGGTGGCATTGAGGCTGAGGCTGCGATGCTGGGCCAGCCGATCTCCATGCTCATTCCGCGTGTGGTTGGCTTCAAGCTCACCGGCGAGATCCCCGCCGGCGCCACCGCCACCGATGTGGTGCTGACCATCACCCAGATGCTGCGCGAGCACGGCGTGGTCGGTAAGTTCGTGGAGTTCTACGGCGAAGGTGTCGCTTCGGTGCCGCTGGCCAACCGCGCTACCATCGGCAACATGAGCCCCGAATTCGGCTCTACCGCCGCGATGTTCCCGATTGACCAGGTCACCCTGGACTATCTGCGCCTGACCGGTCGTACCGAAGAGCAGCTTGCTCTGGTGGAGGCCTACGCCAAGGAGCAGGGCATGTGGCATGACCCCTCCCGGGTGCTGCGCTTCTCCGAGCAGCTGGAACTGGATCTCTCCACTGTGGTGCCCTCGATCTCCGGCCCCAAGCGCCCCCAGGACCGCATCGAACTCACCGATGCCAAGGAGCAGTTCCGCAAGGACATTCACAACTACGTCCAGGAGACTGAGGATGCTCTGGGCCTCAACGGCAAGGCCGATGAGGCATCCAAGGAATCCTTCCCCGGATCCGATGCGCCGGCACATACTCCGGGCGAGGAGCAGTCGGCAAAGGATCAGCCGCGTCCAATGAACGCAGGATCTGAGCCTGCCGCCGGGCGTCCCTCCAAGCCCGTGCACGTGAAGATGCCTGACGGTCGCGAGTTTGACCTGGACCACGGTGCAGTGTCGATCGCCTCCATCACCTCGTGCACCAACACCTCAAACCCGAACGTCATGCTGGCCGCCGGCGTGCTGGCACGTAACGCCGTGGAGAAGGGCCTGGTGCAGAAGCCCTGGGTCAAGACCTCCATCGCGCCTGGTTCCAAGGTGGTCACCGACTACTACGAGAAGTCCGGCCTGATTGAGTACCTCGAGAAGATCGGCTTCTTCGTGGTCGGCTACGGCTGCACCACCTGCATCGGCAACTCCGGCCCGCTGGAAGAGGAGATCTCCCAGACCGTCCAGGAGCAGGACCTGGCAGTGACCTCGGTGCTCTCGGGCAACCGTAACTTCGAAGGCCGCATCAACCCGGATGTGAAGATGAACTACCTGGCCTCCCCGCCGCTGGTAGTCGCCTATGCCCTGGCCGGGACCATGGACTTCGACTTCGAGAACGAGCCGCTGGGTCAGGACGCTGAGGGCAACGATGTCTTCCTGAAGGACATCTGGCCGGATCCGGTGGAGGTGCAGAAGATCATCGAGGAGTCCATCGACACGGAGATGTTCACCTCCAAGTACGCCACTGTCTTCGACGGCGACCACCGCTGGCAGTCCCTGGACACTCCTGAGGGTGCCACCTTCGCATGGGATGAGAACTCCACATACGTGCGCAAGGCCCCTTACTTCGACGGCATGAAGCTGGATCCGGAGCCGGTCACTGACATCGACGGCGCCCGCGTACTGCTGAAGCTGGGCGATTCAGTCACCACCGACCACATCTCCCCGGCGGGCTCCTTCAAGTCCGACACTCCGGCAGGCCGCTACCTGCTGGAGAACGGCGTGGAACGCAAGGACTTCAACTCCTACGGTTCCCGACGTGGCAACCACGAGGTCATGATCCGCGGAACCTTCGCCAACATCCGCATCAAGAACCAGCTGCTGGACGGCGTCGAGGGTGGTTTCACCCGCGACTTCACCCAGGAAGGTGCACCGCAGGCGTACGTCTATGACGCTGCGATGAACTACGCCGAAGAGGGCACTCCGCTGGTGGTTCTGGGCGGTAAGGAGTACGGCTCCGGATCCTCCCGTGACTGGGCAGCCAAGGGCACCCGTCTGCTGGGCGTGCGCGCTGTCATCGCTGAGTCCTTCGAGCGCATCCACCGTTCCAACCTCATCGGTATGGGCGTGCTGCCGCTGCAGTTCCCGGAGGGTGAGACCGCTGACACCCTGGGCCTGACCGGCTTCGAGGTGTTCAGCATTGAGGGCATCACCGCGCTCAATGACGGCCAGACCCCGAAGACCGTCAAGGTCACCGCCAAGCAGGAGAACGGCGAGGAGATCAGCTTCGACGCCGTGGTTCGCATCGACACCCCCGGTGAGGCCTCCTACTACCGCAACGGCGGAATCCTGCAGTACGTGCTGCGCTCACTGGTGAAGTAAGCCAGGCCTAGCCACCGCGTCCTATGCACAAAGCTGCCCCGGCCATCTGGCCGGGGCAGCTTTGTCTGTCTCTGATAGATGCCAGGGCCGTCAGCGATACTGGGCTCAGCAACTTCGGACCCGGGGGCACCCGCTAGTAGACTGGCCTAATGATGAGCATCCTTTCGACAGTCCAGCACCCCCAGGACCTGTCCAAGCTCACGGAGGAGCAGCTGGACCGGCTTGCCGAGGAGATCCGGCAGTTCCTCATCGCCAATGTCTCCGCCACCGGCGGACATCTCGGCCCTAATCTGGGTGTAGTTGAGCTGACGCTAGCCATTCATCGGGTCTTTGACTCACCCCGTGACTCGATCATCTTCGACACTGGGCACCAGTCCTACGTACACAAGCTTCTGACCGGACGGCAGGATTTCTCCACCTTGCGACAGCAGGGCGGACTCTCTGGCTACCCCGAACGCGCTGAATCGGTTCACGACATCGTAGAGTCCTCCCACGCTTCCAGCTCGCTCTCCTGGGCAGACGGGATCTCGCGAGCACGCCGACTCGGTGGTGAAAGTGACCGTTATGTCGTCCCGATCATCGGTGATGGCGCCCTCACCGGCGGCATGGCCTGGGAAGCCCTGAACAATATTGCGGCCGATAAGGACCGGCGAGTGGTGATCGTCGTTAATGACAACGGCCGCTCCTACGCTCCCACTGTGGGCGGTCTGGCCAATCAGCTTTCGAAACTGCGCCGCGGCGTACTGGATAAAGTCCGTACGCATCCGGTCTACGAATCTGTGATGGACGGGACCAAACAGCGACTTCAGCATGGTGGTTCTGTCTCGCAGATGGTCTACCGCAGTCTGCACGCGGCAAAGAAGGGCGCTAAAGACTTCTGGGCACCGCAGGGACTTTTTGAAGACCTGGGCATGAAGTACATCGGCCCCGTTGATGGCCACAGCCAGAAGGCGCTGGAAGAAGCGCTGACCGATGCCAAGAACTACGCCGGACCCGTCATCGTCCACGCGATGACAGAAAAGGGCCGAGGATACGCCCCGGCGCGTGCAGATGAAGCGGACCAGTTCCATGCCGTCGGTGTCATCGACCCTGAAACCGGGGAACCCGTAAGCCGGGGCGCCGCCCGGTCCTGGACAAGCGTCTTCGAAGAGGAGATCGCCGCTCTTGCCGATGAGCGCGAGGATATTGTTGCGCTCACCGGTGCCATGCTGATCCCAGTGGGGCTGCGGAAGTTCGCCCAGAAGTACCCCGAGCGAGTCTTCGACGTAGGAATCGCTGAACAGCATGCGGTGGCCTCCGCTGCGGGCTTAGCCTACGGGGGACTCCACCCGGTGGTCGCCGTCTATGCCACGTTCCTGAACCGCGCCTTCGATCAGCTCCTCATGGACGTTGCGCTGCATAAGGCCGGGGTGACTCTGGTGCTTGACCGGGCGGGTGTGACGGGTCCCGATGGCGCGAGTCATCACGGAATGTGGGATCTTTCCATGCTGCAGATCGTGCCTGGGATTCAGATCGCCGCCCCGCGCGATTCCACGCGACTGCGCGAAGAACTGCGTGAAGCGGTCTCCGTCAGTGACGCCCCCACGGTGGTGCGGTTCTCCAAGGGTTCGGTCAATGGAGAGATCGAGGCTCGTGAGCGTCTCTCCGACGGTGTGGACGTCCTGCATTCGACCGCTGAGCCCGGGGAAGACGGTGTCTACACCAACGACGTGATGATCGTCTCCGTGGGCACCATGGGAGAGCTGTCTCTGGATGTGGCCCGCCGATTGGAGGACCAGGGCATCTCGGCGACGGTAGTGGACCCCCGGTGGGTTCTTCCGGTGCCGGACTCAGTGGTCTCCCTGGCTGCGCGTCACAGGATCGTGGTCTGCGTGGAAGACGGCGTCAAAGCCGGAGGAGTCGGCTCCCGGATCCGGCAGACCATGCGGGAGGCCGGTGTGGACACCGCATTGAATGAAGTCGGACTCCCGGTGGAGTTCTTGTCTCACGGTTCACGGGACCAGGTTCTGCAGCGTGTGGGACTCACCTCGGCGCAGATCGCGCAGGATACTGTGGCGCAGGTGCTCGGGACCAAAGTGCCCTTCGCTCGCCGGCTGCCCGGAGAGAATATGCCCACCGGGGAAGTACCAGTTTTTAATCCGCGCCGTTCCTAGAACGTGCGCATACCCCGGACCGAAATGCTCCATTCGTGATCACCATGGGGGCCCGCCTCGACTGTGGCGCCGAAGGCATTGGCTCGTTCTTTCAAACCCTCCAACCCTGCTGTCAGGGCAGGACTGGTCTGGTGTCGTTCCCGGTCAACCGTGTTGATGACGGCGAGGTCCACATGGTCTCCCTCGATTGCCACTTTGAAGTGGCAGTGCGCCTGAGGGTTTTCTGACTGCCGGGCACCGTATTTGATGACATTGGTGCTGGCTTCTTGCAGCACACGGTAGAGCACAGTGTGAATACTGGGTGAGAGGCTCTGCGGATTG
>NZ_HG005167.1:171678-207392 GCF_000455245.1 Nesterenkonia massiliensis
TTGCCGCTGAACTCCTGGGTGACCGGAATTCCTGCTGCTTCAATCTCCTGGCTGAACTGCTCAAGACCCGTGAGCAGGTCCATGCCGTCGCGTCTTGACTCGCTGATGGCGCCTTCGCTGGTCAGCAGTTCTAGGACACGACGCAGATGCTCACCGGCGCTTCGGGCATGTTCCTCGATGCGTCGCAGCTCCTCCGCGTGGACGGCAGCTGCTCCGCCTGAGACAGAGCGAGCCTGGAGTCCGATAATCGTGAGGTCGTGTTCGATGCTGTCATGCAGTTCATGGGCCAACTCCCGGCGTTCCCGGGCCCGCTGTCGCTGATGCTCCACGAGCTCGCGTTCGGAGCTTTCTTGCTTCAGCCGCATCTTGCGGAACGCGCGGCCCACGAGGTATGCCACGGCTACTACTGCTGCCAGCGTGGAGGCGAGCACCAACTGGGTCAGCGGATCTTCCATTAACCAGGCTAAATACAGACAGAACGCCAGAACGATCCCGGCGTACACCGTTCGTACATGCCGGTGCGAATATGCTGCGGCGACTCCCACCATGATCAGTAAGAAGAGAGTCTGCTCGAGCGAGGTAAATCCGAGCAGCTCGGTGGCCGCAGTCGCCACCAGGCTGCCCAGAAGCGCCCAGACAACGCCAAGCGCGAGCAGGGCCAAGCACATCATGACCAGAGCGAAGCGGAGGTAGTAATACCCGCTGAGACTGTAGTCCGGATCGACCAGGGAAAAGACAAACCCCAGCATGAACCACAGTACAAAAAGCAGGGCAAGGAGCGTCAGCAGCGCACGTGGCGGCTGCTGAAACTGCTGCGTTTCTGTCACAGGTTAGGGAGTGCAGAATCGCCGGTCGAAGTACCGGCAAAGCCATTCTTGCCCAAGAGTCAGAGGTTGAACGGAGACGTCAGTTGCGGAGCCTGAGGTCACCGGACCAGACACAGCAGGCGGGATGATTTCACCCACGGAGGCGCTGCTGGTGGCGTGAGCCGGTCCAGCGATCATGGCAGCTGACATGGCCAGGCCGAAGGCGGCGGCCGTGATTCTTGTGAGATTAGACATGGTGCGTTCCCCTCTCTATGTGCACAGGATATGCCCATTTTCCAGATCTGGGGAGAGTCTGTTCATAAATCACGAATGCCGCCCTCTCGGCTCCACGGGAACGGCTAGTCGGCGAACGCTTTACCGTTGACCCGCTGGCTGATTCCCTGCTGATCCAGGTAGGGCGTTATGCCACCACGGTGGAAGGGCCAGCCTGCTCCGAGAATCATGCACAGATCAACATCTTTAGGGGAAGCCACCACCTCTTCCTCCAGCAACAGCCCGATTTCTTCCGCTAGTGCTTCTAGAACCGTTGTGCGGACTTCCTCAGTGGTCTTGGGGTCATCGCCGAAGCTCATCAGGGCCAATGTGGAGTCCTTGATGTGCTTGTGACCCTCGGCATCGGTGCTCCAGATCTCGGTGACCCCGTGATCGATCAGGGCCTGCAGATTGGCGGAGACGTAGAACCGCTCACCAAAGGAGGAGTGCAGAGACTCCGTGACGTGCTGAGCGACAGGCAGCCCGACCATGGCCAGCAGTTCGAATGGAGTCATGGGCAGGCCTAGTGGCTTGAGCGCCTCGTCTGCGGTCCGTG
The DNA here is from genome assembly GCF_000455245.1 of Nesterenkonia massiliensis. Taxonomy (GTDB): domain Bacteria; phylum Actinomycetota; class Actinomycetes; order Actinomycetales; family Micrococcaceae; genus Nesterenkonia; species Nesterenkonia rhizosphaerae. The sequence continues at coordinate 173,314 of NZ_HG005167.1, forward strand.
CGTCGGTGCCCTCATCGAAGGTCTTCTGCACTTCTGCCATCAAACGCAGCAGCACACGGTTGACCACGAATGCCGTGGCGTCCTTGGTGAGCACCGGGGTTTTGCGCAGCTTGGCCGCCAGAGCGAAGGCTGTGGCGATGGGCTCATCGGCTGTCTGAGACGTGCGGGCGATTTCGATCAGCGGCATCACCGCCACCGGGTTGAAGAAATGGAACCCGATGACACGCTCGGGGTGTTGGAGATCTGCCGCCATCTCGGTGACAGAAAGAGAGGAGGTGTTCGTCGCCAATACAGCATCGGAAGAAATGATCTCCTCAAGCTCGGCAAACACCTGCTTCTTGACGCCGATCTCCTCAAAGACCGCCTCAATCACAAAATCAGCATCGGCGTACACCGACTTATCAGTGCTGCCGGTGACCAGATCAGCAAGTGCAGTGGCCTGGTCCGCGCTGAGCCGGCCCTTCTTCAGCTGCTTCTGGGTCTGATCACGCACATAGTCCAGAGCCTTATCCACTCGGTCCTGGTCCAGATCCGTCAGCACCACAGGTACCTGCAGGTGCTGTGCGAAGACCAGCGCGAGCTGAGAGGCCATGAGCCCGGCACCGACGACACCTACCTTACGAATCTCGCGGGGAGCAGCCTCAGGAACACCAGCGGGCTGCTTGGCGCGCTTCTGCATCAGCTCCATGAAGGCGTAGACCACATTCTTGAACTCGTCGCTGACCAGCAGCTGTCCAAGTGCTTCTACCTCTGCCTTGCGGTCCTCGTCCCTGCTGCGGTGCCGCACCTGTTCGAAGACCTCCAGGGCGCGAAGCGGTCCTGGTGCGGTGTCGCCGGTCTTGGCGGCGACCAGGCTCCTGGCGGTCTCAATGGCTCGTTGCCAGGCCGCCTCGCCGGCGTCGTGCTCACGGTGTGTTGTGACGCGCTGGGTCAGTTCCGCATCGCCGGAAATAATCCGTGCGGCGAAATCCAGGGACTGCTGCTCAAAGGAGTCAGGGTCCAGCAGGGCATCAGCGAGGCCGATCTCGTAGGCTTCAGGGCCTTTCAGGGACCGGTTGTTGTTCAGCGGGTTCTTGAAGATGACCTCGACGGCGCGCTCGGGCCCGATCAGCCGGGGTACCCGGTAGATGCCGCCCCAGCCGGGAATGAGGCCCAGGAAAATCTCAGGCAGTCCCAGCGCCTTAGCGTCAGAGGACACGGTGCGGTAGTGAGCAGCCAGGGCGATCTCCAGCCCGCCGCCCAATGCGGTGCCGCTGATGAACGCGAAGGTCGGGACCGGAAAGTCCGCCAGCAGGTTGTAGGCCTCGTGTCCCAGGTCCGCCAGCCCGCGACCCTGATCCGGATCAGTCAGCTGCCGGGCGGAGACGATATCAGCCCCCGCTGCCAGCACACCGGGCTTGCCGATAACGGCTAGCCCGGCGATTTCGCCGGCTTGAGCTCGCGGCAGCTGAGCGGCCACTGCTTCGCCGAACTCGATGAGCGAGCCGGGGCCCAGGGTGTTCGGACGCTTGGGGTGATCGTTATCAAGCCGGATCAGCGCCAGAGTCCCTGCGCCGTGAGGCAGAGCGACGTCTTCCACACGGCTGTGCGTGACAGTCTCGTGGGTGAACGACTCGGTCAGAGCGGTGAAGCGGGAGAAATCAGAGGTCATCAGTGGCTCCTAGCAGTACCGGGGAGGAAATGCGTCTTGCGTCACACTCTACCGGTGAGTAACCCCGGCGTGCCACCTGTGATTCAGAGATTCTCCAGCGGCTCTGGGTCCAGCATGGCGACAGTAATGATCGCGGCGCACTGCTCTACCTGCCATTGTCTCGCGCCGTGCTCGCGCAAAGCGGCGCTGACCGAATCGAGATCCAGCTGCGGCGGGGGAGTCCAGCACAGCTGTTTCAGTACTGCCGGGGCCAACAGGGTCTCCGGCATGAGCTGAAGCTGCTCAGCTCGGCGGGCGAGCCGATCCTTAGCCGTGCGGAACTGTCTGAAGGCCTCAGGATTACGGTCCTTCCAGGTCCGCGGCGGTGGGGGAGCACCCGTGGAGCGGGGCTTGCCCGGCAGATCCTCGGTCTTCATGCCCGCCTGGACTGCGCGCAGCCAGCGGGGGCCTTCCCTCTTTGCGGCCCGACCATGGAACCCCGGTACCGACAACAGCTGTGGAACTGTGCGCGGCTGGGCCTCGGCGGCGGCTACTAGGGCTGAATCGGGCAAGAGATGCCCCGGGGCTAGGTCCTTCTTCTGCGCCAGGGCGTCGCGAGCGCGCCACAGTTCGCGTAACACCGCTAGCTTGCGCGGGGACTTCAGCTTATTGATGCCGGTGGTCTTGCGCCAGCGCTCAGCGTAGGGCACCAGTGTCGGCTTATGGTTGCGCAGGTACTCAAACTCCTCGACCGCCCACTCAGTCTTGCCCTGTTCGGCGAGCAGTGCGCTGAGCTTCTCCTGCAGCGGTACCAGCAGCTCCACGTCCAACGCGGCATAGCGCAGCCAGTCTTGCGGCAGTGGGCGCTTGGACCAGTCGGCCGCTGAATGTTCCTTGGCCAGACGGACTCCCAGCAGGTGTTCGACGACGGCGCCCAGACCTACGCGCGGCAGCCCTGTCATCCTTGCCGCGAGCTCGGTGTCGAAGAGCTGATGCGGGTGCATTCCCAGCTCTGCCAGACATGGCAGGTCCTGGCTGGCCGCGTGAAGAATCCATTCGGCTGAGCCCAGAGCCTCTTGAATGGGCAGCAGGCTATTGAACGCCTCTGGATCAATCAGCCAGATTCCGGATCCCTCGCGTTTGAGCTGCACCAGGAATGCTCGCTGACCATAACGGAATCCAGAGGCTCGTTCGGCATCTACGGCCACGGGGCCGGTACCTTGGGCAAGCGACTGCGCAGCGCGCTGGAGGCCACGCTCAGTGTCAATGACCGCAGGGATCCCCTCGGCCGGTTCAGTCAGCAGCGGAAGGTCTTGTGCATCATCAGTTGAGTCGGTCATCTCTTCTCAGCTTCTCCTGACGTGGGGAAGCGCGAGCACGCCGTCGGGCAGTGGTGGAAGTCCAGCGAAGGAGCAGACCATATCCGCCCAGGCCTCAAGGTGGGACCCGAAGTGGGTGCCTTTCGGGGTCCAGGAGGCACGCAGCTCCACATCACTACTGGCCACTCTGGTTTGCAGCGATCCGAAAGACTCTGACAGGATCCGGGTGGCTGTCCCGCCGGCGCGACTGTAGCTCACACCATGCTGTGCCAGCGAGTCGCAGAGCCAGGTCCAGGCGACTGAGGCCAGCAGCGGGTCATTGCCCATCTCCGGCTCGAGTTCAGCGCGAATGTAGATCACCACGCGGAAATCACCGTCCCAGGTCTGCTGTCCCTGAGGATCATGCAGAAGGATGAACCGGCCGGTGGCGAGAATCTCATCCTCATTTGCTGTGGGGCGTAGGCGTGTGACGGGATGCGCCCCTGCGGCGCTGACACCGGGGGCCTGGATCTCAGCGCGAAGCGCCACTGCATAAGGAGCGAGCTTGGCCGGGGCCGGAACCTCTTCGACAAGGGCTTCGGTGCGCGGAACAGCAGCGCGCAGCTCACGCAGAGCCGCACGGAAACTCTGCGGCAGTCCCTCGACTCCCGGAGCGCGCACATGCGTACCCTGCGGTGAGGGATTGGCAGCGCTGCCCAGGGGGCCGAAAACGGTCACGCCAATAGCCTAGGAAGGCAAGCGCCTGCTTACGCTTAAGGCACGCCGATCTGCCCAGAGATAGTTGCCCTTAACCAGCGGCGACGGCCACTAGCGCATCTAACTGCGCATCAGTGGTCTGCCAGTTGCACATCAGCCGCAGCACCGCGTTCCCTGAGGGGGCGGTATCCCACACATGAGCCAGATAGGCGCTCTGGATCCTGGCGGCCATCTCCTGCGGCACCTCCGGGAAGACCGCGTTGACCACGGTGGAGCCGGTGATGTTCACACCCTCAAGCGTGGCCAGTGCCTGACCCAGTTTGGCTGCCTGGGCATTGGCATGTTCGGCGTTCTTGCGCCATAGCTCGGTGCCGAACAGCTCCACCAGCTGGGCAGAGAGGAACCGCTGCTTGCTGGCCAGCTGCATCGAGAACTTACGGATGAACTCGGTGCCGCGTGCGCGGTCGGGGTTGATCACCACCACGGCCTCTGCTGCCAGTGCCCCGTTCTTGGTGGCGCCAAGGGAAAGCACGTCGGCACCGATTTCTGAGGTGATCCCGGCCAAGCTGGTGCCCAGTGCAGCGGCAGCGTTGGAGATGCGCGCGCCGTCGATGTGCACTCCCAGTCCGTGAGAATGCGCTGTCTCAGCCAGTTCAGCCAGTTCATCCCGGGAGTAGAGGGTGCCCAGCTCCGTGGACTGGGTAATGGTCACAGCCTGTGGCTGCGCGGCGTGCACGAAGCCCAGAGCCGAGAGCTCTGCGGTGATATCGGCAGGCCGCAACTTGCCGTCGACAGTGGGCCGGGGCAGCAGTTTAAGGGCGCCGACACGTTCGGGTGCCGCCCCTTCATCGTTATTGACGTGCGCCTGCATGGAGCAGATGGTCGCACCCCAACGATCCAGCAGTCCTTGGAGGCCCACCACATTGGCTCCGGTGCCGTTGAACACCGGGTAGATCTCAGCCTGTGCACCGAACTCGCTCTTGGCCCAGTCGGTGAGTGCAGAAGTCTGCAGATCTCCGCCGTAGGGAAGCGCTGCCGCGGTATTGGCCTCGGTCAGTGCCTGGAGGATCTCCGGACTGACTCCGGCGACATTATCTGAGGCGAACGAGGCATCCAGCTGCTCAGTAGCTCCTACTGGCTGTTTGCCCAATTCAGGCCTCGCTTCCGGCGTCGCCGGTCTGCTCGAACCGCATGGAAATGGAGTTGATGCAGTACCGCAGGTCGGTGGGAGTGTCGAAACCCTCACCTTCGAAGACATGACCCAGATGGGAGTCACATGTTCCGCAGCGGACTTCAATGCGCTGCATTCCCAGCGACTCGTCACGGATGTAGGTCACATTTGAGCCCTCAGCGGGCTGGTAGAAGCTGGGCCAACCGCAGCGGGAGTCAAACTTGGTCTCCGAGCGGAAAAGCTCTGCACCGCAGGCCCTGCAGAAATACACGCCGGTGTCCTTGATGTCCCAGTATTCACCGGTGTAGGGCCGCTCAGTCGCGCCTTGTCTGAGTACTTTGTATTCGGCATCGGAGAGTTTCTCGCGCCACGGATCGTCACTCATGTTTCTATCTCACCACGACAAGGCCTGCGCACGTAAGCTGGACCTAAGCAACAGGCCCTGCGAGCAGGTGGTGATGCAGTTGAACAGAAGTCTCCGGCGAACCCTCAAAAGATCAGCTGATCAGGGGCAATGGGCGCAGCTGCGCAGCGGGCGTCAGGCCCGTGCAATGCTGCGTCGGCTGCGAGGGCAGGAATCCGAACCCACACCCTGGGTGCGGGCAACAGCGCTCGGGGCCGGCACCGGCATTGCTGCTGGTATGACCCTCACTGCCTTGGCTTCCGCAGTGGCCGGCTATTTTGCTCGCGTGGTGGTCACCCCGGTGAAGGAACGCGTAGAGGATCTGGAGATCCTCGCAGTGGTCAGCGGCCCCCGGGGTGACGAAGTCATTCTGCCCGCCACCCCTGAAACGGTGGTGGACGGGGTCTATGGACTGTACTTCCATGGTGGCAAGGCTTTCGCCCGAGTGGGTGAGATTACCTCCTTCACTCCGCGCGATGGCACGATTGCGCGTCGAGTTGAGGCGGTCGAGGGCGGTGATCTGCGCCGTGCGGTGCGGGGATGGTGGTCATCGGTGGCCTATCAGACCCCAGAGGCTGCGGGTTTTAGCGCCGAGGATGTGGTCATTGACCTGCCGGGAGGGCCAGCACCGGCCTGGTATGTTCCCGCTGCCCATGACAGCACTGGGCCCCTGGCCGGGCGCGGTATCTGGGCAATCATGGTGCACGGACGGGGCGGCAGTCGCACCGAAGGAATCAAAGCGCTGCCAGCGACGCACAGTTTGGGAATTGATTCGCTGCTGCTCTCCTATCGCAACGATGGCGAGGCACCGGCTGCGCCGGATGGCCGCTACGGCCTGGGGGTGACCGAATGGGAGGACATCGAGGTTGGAATTCAGTATGCCCTGGACCATGGGGCCCAGCAGGTAGTGCTTTTCGGCTGGTCCATGGGCGGGGCCATCTGCCTGCAGACGACCGACCGTTCACCACTGGCTGCTTATGTGCGTGGGCTGGTGCTCACCGGACCGGTGATCGACTGGATTGACGTCCTGGCGTACCAGGCACGCGCGCTGAAGATCCCTGAGCCAGTAGGTCGGCTCACCCGCTGGTTCATTTCGAATAAGGCCGGCCGTCGAGTCACCGGGTTGGCCTCACCGGTGGACCTGCGGATTCTGAATTGGATTGACCGGGCAGACCAATTGCATGTGCGCACATTGATCCTGCATAGCCGTGATGACGACGTCGTGCCCTACGGCCCCAGCCGTGACCTCGCCCAGCGCAACCAGATGGTCTCCTTTGTGCCTTTCGCCAGTGCAAAGCACGTCAAGGAGTGGAACCACAGTCCGCTGCGTTGGGAACGTCACGTCACGAGCTGGCTCACCGACCTCTTTAACCAGCCCGAACCTGGACAGAGCAGCGACGCCGATCCCGGAGCCTGAACCCTTCGTCAAGAAACTGTAGGAATGACCCCCATTCGGGGGATAGTTCCTACAGTTTCTTGACGCTACTTTGCTAGGTGCTCCCGAATATTTCGCTTGACGCGGCCGAGCATGGCACTCATCCCGCGCAGACGCAGAGGAGTGATGGCTTTGCCCAGCCCCAGGCGCTGATGCAGGTCATCAGGAGTGTTCAGAATCTCCTGGTAGCTGAGTCCTGACAGGCCCTGCTGCAGGATGGAAGCAAATCCGCGGGTGGTGGGCGCCTCTGCCGGTGCGGAGAAAATCAGCTCAGCGGTTCCGGCTGCGTCGTCGTACTCCATAGCCAGAAACAGCGGTGACTGACACTCCACCACCTGCTCCATGGAGTCGGTGTAGTTCTCCTGGTACTTGGCAGGAAGCTCGGGAAGTTCGCGGGAGAGTTCCAGCAGCAGCTCAAGCTTCTGCTGGTCCGGTACGGCGGCAAACTCCTCGACGATCTCAGCCAGCTGTTCGGGAAGATCTGCGGTCTGGGTCATTTCTCCAGCCTACTTCTTCCGTACCGGCCCTACTTCTCTGGTGCCTGGCCGGGTTCCTCACCCACAGCGATGGGCAGCCGAACTGCGTTGCCCCACTCTGTCCAGGAGCCGTCGTAGTTGCGCACGTTCTGGTAGCCCAGCAGATGCTGCAGAACGAACCACGTGTGTGAGGAGCGCTCGCCGATTCGGCAGTAGGCGATCACCTCATCTGCCTCACCGATGCCGGCCTCGTCCCTATAGATGGCCTCAAGTTCGGCGCGTGATTTGAAGGTTCCATCGTCATTGGCGGCTTTGGCCCAGGGCACGTTGGCGGCGGTGGGGATGTGGCCGCCGCGCAGGGCTCCCTCGCCTTCAAAGCCGGCAGCCACCGTGACCTCACCGGTGTATTCCGGATTCGATCGCACGTCCACCAGCGCCTTGCCGAGATGGGCCAGGACGTCTTCACGGAAGGCCCGGAAGGTGGCATCGTCGCGGGATGCCGGTGCGGGGTAGTCCGCTGGGGCGGGGGAGGGCACGTCAGTGGTCAGTTCACGTCCTTCTTCGATCCACTTGGCCCGGCCGCCGTCCAGCAGTCGCAGATCCTGGTGGCCGAAGAGGGTGAAGACCCACAGGGCATAGGCTGCCCACCAATTCGAACGGTCACCGTAGAAGACCACGGTGCTCTCCGGAGTGATGCCCTTTGAAGCAACGAACCGGGAGAACTCCTCGGCGTTGATGAAATCGCGGGTCACCGGGTCATTGAGATCGGTGTGCCAGTCAATCTTCACCGCACCAGGGATGTGGCCGGTGTCATAGAGCAAGACGTCTTCGTTGGACTCCAGGACCACCACATCGGGGTCGTGGAGGTGCTCCGCGAGCCAGTCGGTGCTGACCAGGGCGTGTGGATTGGCGTACTGGGTGAGGTCCTTCTCGGTCATGGACTGGCCCTTTCGTATCGCGTGGGGAAGACGTTGTGTCGACTCCGACCAGAGTAGTCCTCCCAGCGCAGACCCAACCAGGGTTGCGTCACAGGAGGCAATATCGGTTTGAGTAGAGTGGGTGGCATGCCATCGAACGTCACGCCGCTTTCTGAGCGCACTCCGCAGGTCACCGTCGAAGACCTGCTTGAAGGGTTGCGACCCTCCTTCCGCTTCTCCGAGGTGTCCTTTGACAGCTACATCCCGGACCCGGCTCATCCTTCGCAATCAGAGGCGGTGCAGGCCCTGCGTGGCTTCGCTGAGGGTATTGGCGGAACCAGCGGAGGTGGAGGATTCTTCTCCAAGTTGTTCGGGGGCAAATCCCCACGCGCTGCATCCCCTGCAGGTATCTACCTCGATGGCGGGTTCGGAGTGGGCAAGACCCACTTGCTGGCCTCGCTGTACCACGCAGCCGGGGCCAACGGGGTGCCGGAGAACCGTCGTGCTTTCGGAACATTCGTGGAGTACACCAACCTGGTGGGCGCGCTGACCTTCCGGAAGACCGTAGAGGTCTTAAGCGACTATCAGCTGGTGTGCATTGACGAGTTCGAACTCGACGACGCCGGGGATACCACCTTGATGTCTCGGCTGCTGCGTGAACTTGCCGATGCCGGAGTGAAGTTGGCGGCCACCTCCAATACCCTTCCCGGTTCCCTCGGTGAGGGCCGGTTCGCGGCTTCGGATTTTAAGCGCGAAATTCAGGTGCTGGCAGATCAGTTCAGAGTGATCAGGGTCGACGGCGAGGACTACCGTCACCGCGGGCTCCCGGAGGCACCTGCCCCGCTGAGCACCGAAGAGCTGACGCCGTTTGCACAGCAGAAGTACGCCGATAAAACGATCGTCGTTGATGATTTCGGCGCCCTGTGCGAGCACCTCAGCAGAGTCCACCCCAGCCGCTACCGCCAGCTGATCGCTGGGACCGATGTCTTAGTTCTCAAGGATGTGGACACCATCGAGGGCCAGTCGCTGGCTCTGCGTTTTGTGGTGCTGGCTGATCGTCTCTATGACCAGGATGTGAAGATCATCGCTTCCGGTGCTCCCTTCGACCGGCTGTTCACCGAAGAGATGATGAGCGGCGGGTATATGAAGAAGTACCACCGCGCGGTCTCCAGGCTGACGGCTCTGGCGAGGTCCGGTCAGATGGGCGAGCAGGCGCTCTAGCGATCCAGGGTGAGGCACTACTGGAGAACGTTCACCTAGCATTCATGGACTAGTGGTTCTATAACGGCGTAATACGCATAGCGGCGAAAGGCAGCATCACATGGTGAAAGACCCCTTCAAGGAAGTGGGCGCTGGACCCCGGCAGAATCTGCGGGAGTTCATTGATCAGCTGCGTGAAGGCGGTTACACCGTGCGCGATGGTCATACGCCAGATCCTGACCTCATCGATCCGCAGGGCAATGCGGTGGAGACCTGGCAGGACAACTATCCCTATGATTTCCGGCTGGACCGGGATATCTATGAGATCGAGAAGTACCACCTGCAGGTGGAGCTACTGAAGTTCCAGTACTGGGCCGAGGACTATGGCCTGCGTCATGTCATCGTCTTTGAAGGGCGCGACGCCGCGGGCAAGGGTGGCACCATCAAACGGTTCACCGAGCATCTGAATCCGCGCACGGCACGGGTCGTGGCGCTGAACAAGCCTTCGGACCGTGAACGCGGCCAGTGGTACTTCCAACGCTACATCTATCACATGCCAACGGCTGGGGAAATGGTCCTCTTTGACCGCTCCTGGTACAACCGCGCTGGTGTGGAGCGGGTGATGGGGTTCTCCTCGAATGAGGAATACGAGATCTTCATGAAGCAGGCTCCGGTGTTCGAGCAGATGCTGATAGACGCAGGCATCCATCTGACCAAGTTCTGGTTCTCAGTGACTCAGCGGGAACAGCGCACGCGCTTCGCCATTCGGCAGATCGACCCGGTACGGCAGTGGAAGCTTTCACCCATGGATCTGGAATCCCTGGACCGTTGGGAGGCCTATACGGAGGCCAAAGAGGAGATGTTCCTGCGCACTGACACGGATCACGCACCCTGGATCACCATCAAATCCAACGATAAGAAGCGTGCGCGGCTTAACGCGATGCGCTATTTTCTCTCACAGTTTGAATACGAGGGGAAGGATCATGAAGTCGTAGGAGAGCCGGATCCGCTGATCGTTCAGCGCGGTCGCAATGCCGTAGGTGACTAACTGGTCGTTGCGGGCGTGCTGATGCGCTGGGGCGTGACGATGCGCGTAGGATGATGGCTGATCACTTTCCCCAGCAGAGGAGAATAATGAGCGCTGATATTGGAGTTACCGGTCTTGCTGTCATGGGCGCGAACCTGGCCCGGAACCTGGCTCGAAACGGTTACACCGTAGCTTTGCATAATCGTTCTGTGGCACGTACGGACTCTCTGCTGAACAGTTATGGGCACGAGGGCAACTTTGTGCGCACTGAGTCCCTGGCCGAGTTGGTCCAGTCCTTGGAGCGTCCGCGCCGGGTGCTGATCATGGTCAAGGCCGGCGCCCCGGTGGATGCGGTGATTGATGAACTTCTCCCGCTGCTGGAAGAAGGCGACATCATCATTGATGCCGGTAACTCCTTCTATGAAGAGACCCGACGGCGCGAAGCGGCTCTGCGGGAGAAGGGGCTGCACTTCGTCGGTGTGGGTGTCTCCGGTGGTGAGGAGGGCGCACTCAACGGGCCCTCCATTATGCCCGGTGGATCGCGGGAGTCCTACCAGGCGCTGGGCCCGATGCTGGAGAAGATCGCCGCCGAATACCACGGTGAGCCCTGCTGCGCGTGGGTGGGCACTGATGGTGCTGGCCACTACGTGAAGATGGTGCACAACGGCATTGAGTATGCCGATATGCAGGTTATCGGTGAGGCCTATGATCTGATGCGCTCTTTGGCTGGGTTGGAGCCGGCTCAGCAGGCTGGGGTCTTCCGGGAGTGGAATACCACTGATTTGGCGTCGTATCTGATTGAGATCACTTCTGCGGTACTGGAGCAGGAGGATGAACTCACTGGTCGTCCGCTGGTGGATGTCATTGTTGACTCTGCTGGGCAGAAGGGCACTGGTCGCTGGACTGCTATTTCGGGTCTAGAGGTTGGTTCCCCGGTGACCACGATTGCTGAGTCGGTGTTCGCCCGTTCTATCTCTTCACAGCGTGAGTTGCGCGCGGAGACGTCCCAGGCCTTCTCTGCTGGGATTAATGGTGTTGTCAGTGCTGAGGAGCTTTATTCAGAACAAGATGCTCAGCAGGACTTCGTGGAGGATGTGCGTAAAGCGCTTTATGCCTCGAAGCTGGTCTCCTATGCGCAGGGCTTCGATATGCTCACTGCCGCTGGATCCGAGTTCGGTTGGGAGCTGGATCTGCGGACCATCGCTTCGTTGTGGCGGGCCGGCTGCATTATCCGGGCGGATCTGCTGGATACCATCATGAAGGCCTACGAGGTCCCGCAGGAGCGGCCTAAGAATCTGCTGCTGGCCCCGGCCTTCACCGAGGCGCTCAATGAGTGCTTGCCCGCTTGGCGACGTGTGGTTGCTGCCGCGGCCACCTATGGTGTGCCAGCGCCGGTGTTCAGTTCATCATTGGCTTATTACGACAGTCTGCGTCGTGATCGACTGCCGGCCTCGTTGACTCAGGGGCTGCGCGATTACTTCGGGGCTCATACCTATGAGCGGGTTGATAAGCCAGGTACCTTCCACACTCGCTGGAGCGAAGACCGCTCCGAGATGGAGATGTAGAGAAGTTCACCATGACGACGACGCCCGGCCTCCTTGAAGGAGAGCCGGGCGTCGTCGTTGTGAATCAGCTGCGGATCAGATGAACAAGGCAGGGTCCAGCGCGTACTCCGCGGGATCCACCGCGGGCTGATTCTCCTCGGGCGACCGTTTGCGATCCTTGGCGGGTATGCCGGTCAGGATTGAATTCTCCGGTGCGGATTTCACCACTACAGCGTTTGCTCCGATAGCGGAGCCGGCACCGATCTCCACCGGCCCCAGCACTTTGGCACCTGCCCCGACGACGACGCCATCGCCCAACGTGGGATGGCGTTTAGTCTGCTCCAAAGAACGCCCGCCAAGGGTCACCCCCTGGTAGAGCATGCAGTCATCACCGATGTCGCTGGTTTCGCCGATGACAACACCCATGCCGTGATCGATGAAGAACCGCCGCCCGATGGTGGCTCCGGGGTGAATCTCTATCCCGGTAAGTCCCCGGGTGACTTGGGAGAGTATGCGCGCAGGGGTCTTCAGCGCCTTGACCTGCCACATCTTGTGAGCCACGCGATGGGACCAGACAGCGTGCAGACCGGAGTATGCCAACACGATCTCAATATTGCTGCGGGCAGCGGGATCGTGTTCGCGAGCGCTGGCGATATCCTCGCGCATACGGGAGAAGAAACCCAAGAGTCAGCCTTTCACAGAAACAATCACAGGGTTACGGTTCCGAGGCTCAGCCGCGGATGTCTTCGTAGAGCAGCGTGGAGATATACCGCTCGCCGAAGTCACAAGCCAGGGTGACAATGAGTTTGTCCTGCATCTGGGGCCGCGCTGCCACTTCCAAGGCCGCGGCAACATTGGCGCCGGTTGAGATGCCGCCCAGGATGCCCTCCTTGGTCCCCAGCTCCCGTGCGGTGCTGACCGCGCGCTCCAGGTTGGCCTGGATCACCTCGTTGTAGATCTCGGTGTCCAGAATGTCTGGGACGAAGTTCGGGCCGATGCCCTGGATCTTATGCGGGCCAGCTGCGCCGCCGGAAAGGATAGGTGAGTCCTCGGGCTCCACTGCCACAATATGCAGGTCTGGATTGTACTCACGCAGTTTTCGGCCTGCACCGGTGATAGTTCCGCCGGTGCCGATCCCGGAAACCAGGACATCGACGGCGCCGTCGGTATCACGCCAGATTTCCTCACCCGTGGTGGCGTAATGCACATTAGGGTTGGCCTCATTGGCAAATTGGCGCGCCCAGATCGCATTATCGGTCTCTTCCACGATGGCTTTTGCCCGTTCTACGGCTCCCCGCATGCCGTCAGCACCTGGAGTCAGCACGATCTCGGCACCGTAGGCGCGGAGCATCACTCGCCGTTCGGTGGACATAGTCTCCGGCATAGTCAGGACCACGCGGTAGCCTCGGGCCGCACCGACCATTGCCAGGGCGATACCGGTGTTGCCGGAGGTGCCCTCCACAATGGTGCCGCCGGGCTTCAGTACGCCTGCTGCTTCGGCGGCGTTGATGATCGCGGTGCCAATACGGTCCTTCACCGAGGAGGCGGGGGAGTAGAACTCAAGCTTGACTGCCACGTTGCCCGGGAGGTCTGCGGCGAGTCGGTTGAGCCGCACCAGGGGAGTGTTTCCGACAGCTTCAGTGATGTTATTGAGCATGCCCATAAGATGAACCTTTCGGTTGGGAGGGAGTTGTTCAAGATCCTCGGTGCTTAGCCTATCGCCCGAGGCCAGGCTGGAGATTCCCGGTGACGCTGCTTGACTGATTCTCCCGGAGCCACTGGGCCCAGTGCCTGCGCAGGTAGCTAATCTTCGGATCGATGATGAAGTGGCAGTAGCCCACATCGGGCCGCCGAGCATGGAAATCCTGGTGCTCAGCTTCTGCCTCGAAAACAGGACCAAGAGCTTCCAGGGTCGTGACTATCGGCTTGTCATAGTGCTGTTGCGCGGCGGTGATGGCCTCCTGGAACTCCTCCCGCTCAACTGCTGAGGAGAAGAACATGGCGGAGCGGTACTGAGTTCCGACGTCGTGCCCCTGGCGATTCAATGAGGTGGGGTCATGGGTAGAGAAGAATACTTGGTAGAGCACCTCAGCCGGCAACTGCTCAGGATCGAAGGTGATCTCCACGGCCTCAGCGTGCCCGGTGGATCCAGTGCATACGGCGTGATAATTGGCAGGGCCGCTTCCACCGGTGTAGACGCTGCGCACCGAATGAACTCCGATGAGCCGCCGGGCGATGGAATCTAAGCACCAGAAGCACCCAGCAGCCAACACCACTGTGCGCCACCTGCCACTCGGTGCGCTGAAGAGGTCAGCAGGACGAGAATTCTCAGTCATAGTCTCTGCAACCGGTGCACCGGCGGTGGAATTCCTGCAGGTTGCTCCTGACGGTTTCATCAGCGGAGATATGCAGACTTGCCGCGGCTCCACCCGCAGTCACAGGCGGGTCCGGGTAAGAATGGGGCTATGACTGAGACTCCCTCTCTGCAGGCAGTGCTGGATATCGTCGAAGAGCTGTGGCCCCGGAGCCTGGCTGAAGACTGGGATGCGGTGGGCCTGGTGGCTGGGCGCAGAGACTCTGCGGTGAAGAAGATTCACTTCGCTGTGGACCCGGTGGCCGCCGTCGTCGATGAAGCCTGTGAGGCGGGGGCGGACCTGCTCATCACTCATCACCCTTTGCTGCTGCGCGGAGCCACCAGCGTGGAGGCGGGGACGTTCAAGGGCGCGGTCATCCACCGGCTCATCGAATCCGGCTGTGCACTGCTGACCACCCATACCAACGGCGACTCCGCTGTGGGTGGTGTCAATGATGTACTGGCCGAGATCCTGGGGCTGCAGGACACCGCCCCATTGAAGCCCGCACAGGACGGGCTGCCCGAAGAGGGGCTCGGACGCATCGGTACTCTCCCGCAGGGCACGACGCTGGGCGAATTCGCCGCGAGAGTGTTCGGCATTCTGCCGGCTGTGGCCGGTGGGGTGCGTGTGGCAGGAGATAAAGACGCCTTTATCCAACGTGTGGCGCTCTGTGGCGGGGCCGGGGATTCCCTGCTGGGGGCGGCGCGCGAGGCAGAGGCCGATGTCTACATCACCGCTGACCTGCGCCATCACCCGGCCTCGGAGGCACGCGAGGCTGCTGCACTGGGCAGCGGCCGGCCGTATCTGATGGACGTTTCGCATTTCGCCTCCGAATGGATGTGGCTACCGGCCGCGGCTCAGGCCCTGGACCGCCTGCTGGCCGACCGGGGATATGAGGTAGAAGTGGCGGTCAGTGGACTTAACAGTGATCCGTGGGACTTTGTGATCACACCTGGTCACTGAGCCCGAGGCAGCTGGTGATTCAGACGTGCCAACAGGGTAAGGTCTTTGGTCGTGACTGATCTGATTGTTGAGGCCGACGGCGGCAGCCGCGGCAACCCCGGGATTGCCGGTGCCGGTGCGCTGGTCCGTGACGCTGAGGGCCGGATACTGGCCACTACGGCCGTGCCGTTGGGGAAGGCCTCAAATAATGTGGCTGAGTACACCGGGCTGATTGAGGGCCTGCGACTAGCTGCAGCGCTGAATCCTGCCGCGCAGGTGGAAGTCCGCATGGACTCCAAGCTGGTGGTGGAACAGATGAGCGGGCGCTGGAAGATCAAGCACGAGGATATGAAGCGTTTGGCCCAGGAAGCCAAGCAGATTTTGCCGAACTCGCAGGTGTCCTACACCTGGATTCCCCGGGAGCAGAACGGCGACGCCGACCGGCTCAGCAATGAGGCTATGGACGCCTCAGCCGCTGGTACCTCGTGGGATCCCTCGACCAGTGCGATCAAAATCGATCCTGCTGGTGGAGAAGACAATTCAGGCCAGTCCACCACGGAGCATACCGAGCAGGCCATCATCCAGCGGATCGCTGAGGCCCATGACCAGGTGCTTCAACAGCGGAAGCGGCTAGAGGAGCTGGTGGCCTCACGAGCCGCAGCTGTGAGCTCTGCCCGTGAGGCGGGAATCTCCCCGATGCAGATCGCCGATGAACTGGGTATCTCCGCTGATGCCGTCCGGCGGATGCTCTCTTAGCCCGATCCAGCAGGAGGACTCAGCTGCTGATCAGGTCCAACTGATGCGGCTTCTTCCCGTCTGACTCACGAATCTCCACAGTCCATCGCTGGGAGGCTACGGCCACGACGTCGTCGATGGTCTGCGGCTCTGCCTCGGCGCGCAACAGCATCCCGGTGAGCTCACCTCGGGCATGCTTGGCAAAATGTGTGACCACCTTGCGCTGGCCCTCTTTTACGGTGAAATTATTGACCATCAGAGTCTGCTGGGCCGCGGGTTTGAACGCGTTGACGTAGCTGGCTGAGCGGCAGTCCACCACGAGCTGGTCACAGACACGGTCAGCCAGCGGCGCAGCAAGCTCCTTCCGCCAGTAGCTGCCGAGTCTGCCCAGTGGGTCGAGGCTGACATCCATGGAGAGCCGGTAGGCAGGGATGCGGTCGGTGAAGCCTGTGGCACCGAAGAGTCCGGAGAAGATCATTACCTGCTGTTCAGCCCGCTGCAGCTGCGCGTCACTGAGGCTTCCGGCGTCCATTGCATCAAAGAGCACCCCGGTATAGATCTGCCAGGCAGCGGCCGTGGGGGCATCGGTGAGTCGGGTGTTGGCCTCCACTTCTGCCATGACTTTTGCTCCGACTTTCAGGATCTGCTGGGCATCCTCCTGTGCGCTGACCCGCACGAGCGCGTGGAGCACCTGGGCACGTGGCGAGCCCAGTTCAGGGAGAGTAAGAGCTTGAAGGTCCAGGCGGGCGCCGTCGTCGTGGGCAGGGGGCGTTTTACCTTCTGAAGGAGGGAGGAAAATTAGCACCGCATTACCCTAGCAACACCAGCGCTGATCAGCTGCGATGGGAAGAAACTGCATGCATCAGCCGTTACCAGCAGGTGGCGGACCTCATCAGTCCGTTGACGCCTTGACCGCCGATCACCAGGCACGGAGCCGAACCCCCATGGCTGAACTGCAGGAAGTGCTCAAGGGCAAGATCGGATTCGGAACTGCCCCACTGGGGAATATGTTCCGCGACATCCTCCAGGGCGAGGCACTGGCTACGGTTCAGGCGGCCTGGGAGCAGGGCATACGATACTTCGACACCGCCCCGTTCTACGGTGCCGGCCTGGCCGAAGAACGGGTGCCTTCCGGGTACTTGCCCAGTTGCAGGATGAAGGCGTGATCTCCGGATGGGGTTCGGGTGTGAACACCACTGAACCCATTGAGCTGGCACTGGACCTTGGAGAAACCACTCCGACGATGAGCCTCTCAGCCACCCAGTACACCTTGCTGCAGCACGAGCACGCCTTGCAGCGCATGATGCCCAAAGCAGCAGAGCAGGGTGCCGGGATTGTCGTCGGTGCTCCCTTCAACTCGGGTGCACTGCTGGGCGGAGAGCACTTCGACTACGCGGAGATCCCCGCGCTCAGTGCGCAGAAGATCAAGGCGCTGCGGGCGGTCGCCGCATGCCACGGGGTCAGTCTCAAAGCGGCAGCGCTGCAGTCCTCCACCGCCCACCCAGCAATCACGGCAGTGATCCCCGGTTCAAGCCGCCCCGAGCGAGTCACCGAGGACCTTCAGGTTCTGAAGGAAGAGATTCCAGCGGCCTTCTGGGCAGAGCTCAGGCAGAAGCAACTGAACTCATCGCTGGCTCCGCTGCCGCAGCACTGAACTGAACCGGCGTAGTATGGACAGGATGAAGGGACGGGTCGGCCAGACCATCGCGGCGTTCACCTGAGCTAACAGGTCAGCGCCGAGGAAAGTCCGGGCTCCGCAGGGCAGGATGGTGGGTAACGCCCACTCGGAGTAATCCGCAGGCCAGTGCCACAGAAAACAGACCGCCCGGCTGGTCGCCAGACCGGGTAAGGGTGAAACGGTGGTGTAAGAGACCACCAGCACACCGGGTGACCGGTGTGGCTCGGCAAACCCCATTCGGAGCAAGGTCGAACAGGATGCGTGACCAGGGCTGCCCGCCCGAGCATCCGGGTTGACCGCTTGAGGCCCGTGGCAACACGGGACCCAGATGGATGATGGTCCACGACAGAACCCGGCTTACCGGCCGGCCCGCCCCTTCTCCCTCATGTGCATGAGGTGCATCACACTGGCTGTTTCCGGGCCCACCCGCGTCTGCGGGCAGCAGCGACTCACGTAGACTCTTCTTCGGCACTGGGCGAATCGCCCAGCTACAGACAATGACGTCTACGCAGGAGGAACAACACTGTGTCCGCACCCGTGAGCGAGCACCTCAACAGCTGGATCGACAGCGAGGCCCAGGCCGAAGCGATGATCCCTCTCATCGGAAAGCTGTACCGGGAGAACAACGTCGTCACCGGCATCTACGGTCGCAAGCTCGTCAACCAGTCCGCCATCGACATTCTCAAAGCGCATCGCTTTGCCCGTCAGGTGGATGAACACGAACTCCCGATTTCCGAAACACTGCCTATCGTCCAGGCCCTGACCACTTTAGACTTGGGTGCAGCCAGTATCGATCTGGCTCGGCTGAACAATAAGTACAAGGCCTCCGGCACCTCAAGCCTGGAGGCGTTTTTGCGTGAGGAGCTCGCCGATGTGGTCGGACGGTGCGGGGAAGGCCGGGCCGAGCCGCGCGACGTCGTGCTTTATGGGTTTGGACGTATTGGCCGCCTCCTGGCCCGGATCATGGTGGAGCATGCCTCCTCAGCCTCGGGTCTGCGGTTGCGGGCCATCGTGGTCCGCAAGGGTGAGGGCAATGACCTGGCTAAGCGTGCATCTCTGCTGCGACGCGATTCGGTGCACGGTCCTTTCGCCGGTTCCATCCGAGTCGATGAGCAGAACCAGGCCATCATCGCCAACGGAACCTATATCCAGGTGATCTACGCCAATGCTCCTGAAGAGGTGGACTACACCGCCTACGGTATCCAGGACGCCGTGGTGGTGGACAATACCGGGATCTGGCGGGATGAAGAGGGTATGAGCAAGCATCTGCAGTCCAAGGGTGCCGCCCGGGTCCTGCTGACTGCACCAGGTAAGGGCGATATCAAGAACATCGTCTACGGGGTCAACCACAGTGACATCACCGACGAGGACGTGCTGCTCTCGGCGGCTTCCTGCACGACCAACGCCATCACCCCGGTGGTGAAGCTGATGCAGGACACCTACGGCATCGACCACGGGCATGTGGAGACGGTCCACTCCTACACCAACGATCAGAACCTGATTGATAACTACCACAAGGGTGAGCGCCGCGGCCGCTCGGCTGCGCTGAACATGGTTATCACCGAAACGGGTGCCGCCAAAGCGGTAGCCAAGGCCCTGCCGGAGCTCTCGGGCAAACTCTCCGGCAATGCCATCCGTGTTCCTACCCCGGATGTCTCAATGGCTGTCCTGAACCTTGAGCTGGACAAGGAGACCAGCAAAGAGGAACTCAACACCTTCCTGCGCAAGGAATCGCTGGAAGGACCGTTGCACAGCCAGGTCGACTATATCGATTCCACCGAGGTGGTCTCCACGGACTTCGTCGGTTCGCGTGCTGCAGGCGTTGTGGACGGACTGGCCACTATTGTCAACGGTAAGCAGGCCATCCTCTATGTCTGGTACGACAACGAGTTCGGCTATTCAGCTCAGGTGGTGCGGGTACTTGAGCACATTACGGAGTCCGAGCCGGTGAAATACCCGAAGCTGGGCTAGTCCCTGTCATTGGCTCACTGAGCCTTGAAGGGGTGGTTTTCCCCAGACTGTGGTGCTGGCGGTGTACGCGCCAGAGAATCCACAGGCGGTGGGAGGGCCACCCCTTTGGCGTATCTGCCGGTAGCAGACTCGGTGGTGAACCGGCGTGCTGCTCACGGCCCATGCTGGTTCACCACACTCCACTGGCCGTGAATGAGGGAGGGACCTCGATGTCTGACTCAATCACGGTGCGCGGGTTCGCCGGCACTGCCCCAGAGCTGAGGATTACTGAATCTGGTCTGGCTATCGCCAGTTTCCGATTGGGCTCCACGCCGCGTTGGCGCAGCCGAGACAACGGAGAGTGGGTCTCGGGGACCACTAATTGGTACACCATCGTCTGTTTCCAGAAGCTGGCGGAGCACATTGCCAGCTCTATTCAAAAAGGTGATCCGGTGGTCGTCAGCGGTCGGCCCCGGATTCGCAGCTGGGAGTCCGAAAACAGCAAAGGTACTGAAATTGAGATCGCTGCCCAGGGCATCGGGCATGATCTAGCCTTCGGCACCTCCGCCTTCACCAAGGCACGTCATGGCGCAAGTGAGCAGGATGCCGAACACCAGGGACATGATGAGACAAGCGATCGCCGGCAGGGCGATAGTTCCTTGTCCTCTGCAGGGCAAACATCAGAGGGCGGTTCCGGAGAACACGCTCCCGTTGGTGCCGGATCCGATCACCTGACGGAGAGCGCCGACACCAATGCTGGCGCAGTGTCCTCAGGAGCCGGTGCAGTGCCTTGGGATGCCGCAGCCCAGGAGCGCGAGCCGGCCTTTTGAAGGCCAGCGCATACACCGACGGCGGCATGTCAGATAAGGTGACATGCCGCCGTCGGATCAGCTGAAGACCTACGATCAGTCGCGGGTCAGGCGACGGTGAGTCACACGTGAGGGACGTGCTGCATCCGGTCCCAGGCGCTCGACCTTGTTCTTCTCGTAGGACTCGAAGTTACCCTCGAACCAATACCAGTTCGCCGGGTTCTCCTCGGTGCCCTCCCAGGCGAGGATATGTGTCGCTACGCGGTCCAGGAACCACCGGTCGTGAGAGATGACCACCGCACAACCGGGGAAGTCCAGCAGCGCGTTCTCCAGTGAACCCAGGGTCTCGACGTCGAGGTCGTTAGTGGGCTCATCGAGCAGCAGCAAATTGCCACCCTGCTTCAGTGTCAGGGCCAGGTTCAGGCGGTTGCGCTCACCGCCGGAGAGCACCCCGGCTTTCTTCTGCTGGTCAGGGCCCTTGAACCCGAAAGCTGAGACATATGCGCGCGAGGACATCTCCACAGCACCCACGTGGATGTAATCGAGTCCATCGGAGACGACCTCCCAGAGGCTCTTCTCCGAATCGATGTTCTCGCGGTTCTGGTCCACGTAGGAGATCTTGACCGAATCACCGATAGTGACAGATCCGTCGTCGGGCTGTTCAAAGCCCACGATGGTCTTAAACAGTGTGGACTTACCCACACCGTTGGGACCGATCACACCGACGATGCCGTTGCGCGGCAGCGAGAAGGAGAGCCCGTCGATGAGCGTCCGGTCACCGAAGCCCTTCTTCAGGTCCTTGACCTCAATGACCTGGGTGCCCAGACGCGGGCCCGGGGGGATCTGAATCTCATCGAAGTCCAGCTTCTTGGTCCGCTCGGCCTCCGCGGCCATCTCCTCGTAGCGGGCCAGACGAGCTTTGGACTTAGCCTGGCGACCCTTGGTGTTCGAACGGACCCATTCGAGTTCGTCGGAGAGTCGCTTGGCCAGCTTCTGGTCCTTCTTGCCCTGGATCTCGAGGCGGGCACGCTTCTTCTCCAGGTAGGTGGAGTAGTTGCCTTCATAGGGGTAGAGCCGTCCGCGATCGACTTCACAGATCCACTCAGCCACGTGGTCGAGGAAGTAACGGTCGTGGGTCACTGCCAGCACGGCGCCTTCGTAGGAAGCAAGGTGCTGCTCGAGCCACAGCACCGATTCAGCATCGAGGTGGTTGGTGGGCTCATCCAGGAGCAGCAGGTCTGGCTTGGAGAGCAGCAGCTTGCACAGCGCGACGCGGCGGCGCTCACCTCCTGAGAGGTGGGTGACGGGCTCATCGCCGGGAGGACACCGCAGGGCGTCCATGGCCTGCTCGAGCTGTGAGTCGAGGTCCCAGGCATTCGCGGCGTCGATCTCTTCCTGGAGTTTGCCCATCTCCTCCATGAGCGCCTCGAAGTCCGCATCGGGGTTAGCCATCTCGTCGGAGATCTGGTTGTAGCGAACGAGCTTCTGGTAAATCTCACCGACGCCCTCCTGGACATTGCCCAGAACGGTCTTCTCCTCATTCAGCGGGGGCTCCTGCAGGAGAATGCCCACCGAGTAGCCTGGCGAGAGTCGGGCCTCGCCGTTGGAGGGCTCATCCAGGCCCGCCATAATCTTTAGGATCGTGGACTTACCTGCGCCGTTGGGGCCGACGACGCCGATCTTGGCGCCAGGGTAGAAAGACATGGTGACGTCATCGAGGATGACTTTGTCGCCCACCTTCTTGCGGGCTTTGACCATGGTGTAGATGAACTCAGCCATTGTGTATCTGAAGTGTCCTTACCGGTGTCGGATGTAATCGGGCGCGCCGTAAGGGGCAGCCATTCTCCCTACAAGCCTAGCCGCTGACACCAACTCGTGCCCTTCAGCGTGTGCGGCCTTTCAGATATTTTGGTTCTTATGAAGCGGTGCCAGAGCGGGAAGGTAAGGCGCAGCGCTACGGCATTCGGCAGAGGATGAACCCGCCAGCAGAGCTGAGCCGCAGCCAGCGCCCGAGGCGGTGTATCCGGGTCTCAGCCCCCTCCTCGCCGCTGAGGAACCCCAGCGACAGTGCGCCGAAGGCAGCTCCGGCAGGAATGTCGATGCCAGCGGCTGCCAGTGGGCGGCCCCAGACCTTTTCGCGCACCTGTTCCACAACGTGGGCCCCGGCGCTGGTCGGCACCGCCTGCGCGATCTCCGTGATCCCTGCATCGGCCGCTTCACGCAACCGTTGATCTGATTCAGCCCCTACAGCCTCCCAGCCTGAGCGTGGGGGAGTCACCGCTGCCCAACGCGCGTTGATCCGGCTCGGCGGCAGCGGAAGGCTCACTTCGGCAGGATTAAGCCGCGCTAACCGCTCGCTGATTGAGCCCAGCTCCACCGTGGCGTCCGCCGTCGTAGGCTCCGCCAATGCCATAGTGCGCAGACCCAGGACGGCCGGTACCCCGGAGGTGAGAGTATTGGGAGTCATCACCGGCACCCATGCGGCCAGCACTGAACCTACTGCCTGGAGTCGAATGCCCTGTTCCTGGATGCGCCGGGCCCGTTTGACGTAGGTGCCGAGGTCCTGCAGTGTTGCGGCCTCGGCGAAATGCAGCTGCTGGGTCATAGGATTGATTCTGTCAGAGCGCGGAGCCGGAAACCGGACCGCTTCGCTGTCAGCCGTAAGGACCCATCAAGGAGACCCATGCCCGACCGTGAATTCCGTATCCCGACATCTGAGGAAGCGGTGGATCAGCTGGTGGGCATGCTCCAGTTGGAGCAGCTGGAGAACGACGCCGACGGCGAGGACCAGTTTCTGGCTCCAGTCTTCGAGCAGGCCTTCTGGCGGGTCTTTGGAGGCCAGGTCCTGGCCCAGTCAGCGACCGCTGCCATGCATACTGTCGACCCAGAGCGTGCCATCCACTCGGTGCACGGCTACTTCCTGCGTCCCGGTGATGCCAGCAAGCCCATTGAGATCAAGGTTGAACGGCTGCGCGATGGCGGCTCCTTCTCGGCGCGCAGGTCGCAGGCCTACCAGAACGGCAAACCGATTCTGTCCATGATCGCCAGCTTCCAGCGTCCCTCGGCGGGACCAGCCCACCAGGCTCAGATGCCCGCAGGCATTCCGGATCCGGAGGAGCTGGCGTCCCCAGAGGAACTCGTGGGGCATGTGAAACACCCGATCATCCAGGAATGGGGACGCGGCCGCCCCTTCGAGATCCGGCATATCGACCGTCCGCTCTACCTTGAGGCGGACCGGGAAGCACGTCCCACCAGTGCAGTGTGGATGAAGACCAAGACCGCGCTGCCAGATGACCCGAATGTGCACCGGGCCGCGATCCTCTACGCCTCCGACTACACCCTGCTGGAACCGATTCTGCGTAGACACAGTCTGTACTGGGCCAAGCCCGGGCTGAAGATGGCGTCCCTGGATCATGCGCTGTGGTGGCACCGGTCGGCCCGGGCAGATGAGTGGCTGCTCTACGTCCAAGACAGCCCCAGCGCCCAAAGCGCCCGCGGCCTCGGCACCGGGTCCATCTACAGCCGCGAGGGCCTGCTGGTGGCCACTGTGGCGCAGGAAGGTATGGTGCGGCCACCGCAGGGGATTCGGCCCCGTATCCAGGAAACCATTCAGAAGACCGTGGTGAACAACGGTCGAACCCAGCGCCAGCTCAACCAGAAGTACTCCAGCGCGTGGCGGTCACGCTATAGCGGCTAATCAGTGCTGAGAGTGGTTTGCCGTGCGTGGCTATAGGCGCTCATAGCCTGCACCGCGGTGGCTTCCCAGGAATAGCCGCGGGCAAGTTCTGCAGCATGGTGTGAGAACTGCCTCCAGCGTGTCGGGTCTGCGGCCAGCCCGGCAATCTCGGCGGCCCAGTCCGCTGGATCCAGCGAATCGATGAGCCGGCCGGTGCTGTTGTGCCTGACGAGTTCGGCCAGCCCACCAACACGGTGGGCAAGCACTGGCGTGCCGCAGGCCATGGCTTCTAGCGCCACCAGGCCGAAAGACTCGCTGTAGGAAGGCACAAGGACCGCATCTGAGCGACGGAACAGAGTCGCCAGATCATCGTGGGGCAGCGGCTTGCGGTGCACGACGACGTCGTCCACCCCGTGCTCAGCGGCGAGAGCTTCGATGTCGATGGCATCAGGTCCGCTCTGCCTGCCGGCAACAGTGAGGTGCACTGTCAACTCAGGGTGATCTCTGCGCAGATGCGCCAGTGCCTCCACCACAATCTGGGGACCCTTATGCGGCTGCAGTCGGCCCGCAAAGGTCAGTTCCAGGGGCCGATCGCCACGCCGGAGATGCCGCGGGTCACCGGCGGCGGGAGGATGGAAAATCTGCAGATCCACCCCGGGCTTGACCAGTGAGATCCTGTATCGCGGTACCTCAAAGAGGCGCTCCAGGTCCAGCCGCTCCCGCTCAGTATTGGCGGTCAGCGCGGCGGCCTCGGCAGCGATTCGAGCCTCAGCATCATGGCGACGCGGATCCTCCTGGGTGGCGGGGTCCCTTTCGATCTTGATCGCCCCGATGGTGTGCATGGTATGCACTGGACTCGCATCCAGTTCCTTAGCCAGGGTCAGACCCGCTAAACCGGAGAGCCAGTAGTGCGAATGCACCACATCCACCGTGGTGCTTGTGGCGGCTCTCAGTACCTCAGCGGCACGCTGTGACAGGGACTCCAGGCAATCCAGCAGCTGGGTCTTGTCTTGACGACACCCGCGCGGGACATGCAAGGAATGAAGCCGCCGACCATCGGTCAAGGTAGTACTGAAGTCCTGGCCGCCTTCCTGCGCGGCGGTATCTACGGTGGGGAGGTCCAGGTCTGTGGTGACAATGTCGACTTCCACACCCTGGGCAACAAGGGCCTGGGAGAGCGCATTGACATAGACATTCAGGCCCCCGGCGTCGCCCATTCCCGCCTGTGCCAGGGGAGAGGTGTGCAGGCTGAGCATGACCACGCGCTGTACAGCGTCAGTGGGCATAGGACTCTCCGGGGATGGCGTGCTGGGGCTCTGTCATGTTATCGCGAGAGATAGTCGCCGCATTTCTCGGCTGTGGGAATATCGCGCCGCAGCACCCATAGTCCCATGTCATCCTCGCTGACCGGTTCGAAGCCCAAGCGTTCTGCGCGTTGGAAGGCCTCCTCCGGCGTGAGCGGATGAGAGCCGCCAAGCTCAGCAGCGCGTTCGTCGATGATTAGCCACTGCAGGTCCTCCTCGGCGGTGGTCCCGTTGAGTCCCACGTAGGTGCGGTCCACCAGATGCGGCACCGCAGTATCGGCGGCCTCCACGCAGACACCATCGGGGATCATCTCCACTGCGCGCTCATGGGCCTGCGCCCGCTCGTACATGGACCAGTTATGCCCGGTGAGCGTGCGCTGATACGGGAAGACCTGCGGAAAGAGCAAGGAGCCGACGACGCCGCAGGCCAGCAGCAGCGCAGGAATTGCTACTGGCAGGTGCCCGCGAATTCCGGATGCGCCGACTTCAGCCTCGGAGACAGCATCGCCTGAGCTGCGGTCCGTGCGACGCCGTGCCCAGGGCACTCGCGGAATCAGCACACCCTGATGGACCAGGCGCCGAATCACGTCCATAGCCGCCAGCAGGAAGATCGGGGCGAGAATCGCGTCGTATTGATAGACCGGCGACCACACGTTGAGGCGATCGTTGAAGAGTCTGGAGAGCAGTATCGGTGCGCCCAGCAGCACATAGGGGGAGAGGAAGGGCAGGAACAGCAGGGGCGCGAAGTGCAGCAGCCACAGACTGACCTTCAGGGAGTGGTCAAACAGGACCACAACGGCGTTCCACGGCTGGGTGATGATAAACAGTAGGGCCGCGCCCGCAGAGGGTCCCAGTGAGGTGTACTGCCAGTAGACGAACTCGCCGGCGGGGGAGAAGTGCGGGATCACGGTCTCGACTGCCAGCCAGTAGCCGAAGATGCCGAGGCCAGCGGTGATCGCTGCAGGAAGCCAGGCGCGCCGGATGGCGAGGATTAAGGCGATGGCGAGGAGTGTGACACCCATGTCCTCGCGCACGGCCAGCAGCACCACAGACAGACCAACGGCCCACCACATGCGACGGCGTTCAATAGCCCAGATGATCCAGGCGATGATCGGTACGCCGAAGGCGATCTCGTGGAAGTCCCAGTTCACAATCGCTTGGAAGGGCCACCACAGCAGCAGGGCGGCGGCGCTCAATAGCGCCGGCACATGTGAGAACCAACCGCGCACCACGAGGTAGACCGGAATGGCGGTAGATGCCAGCAGCCCGATCATGCCGATATTGAGCATTCGCGGATCGTCCCAGATCCAGTACAGCGGCGCGAAGAGCACCAGGATCGGATGGAAATGGTCACCTAGGAGATGAAAGTCCTCGCCCTTGATGGGGACGATGGGTGCCTTGAACAGCGCGTACTGCCGAACCGCCTGGTCAAAGATGCCCAGGTCATACCCCTTGGCCTCGAAGTTCCGGAAGCGCAGCAGAGAGTGGATCAAGGCCAGGAGAGAGCCGGCCGCCATGACCAGTCCGAGATGAACTTTGTGACGCAGCGGCAAGTGGAGCTCCTGGTAGTGCGAGTGAGTTGCTTCTGTGGCGGTCCACCGGCGGACGCGGCGTCGCCGTAGGACGTTCCATGGTATCGCCGGTGGTCGTGCCGGTGTTGAGGCAGGGAGTGTTAACGGGCCCGTTCCTTTGGAGGTGGAACGGGCCCGTTGGCCTTGTTTACTGGGATGTAGCCGTGTGCCCCAGGAGGGATTCGAACCCCCGACCGGCGGATTAGAAGGCCGCTGCTCTATCCCCTGAGCTACTGAGGCGCGGGCCGAGAGGCAGCCCGGCGGATAAGTCTACCGAATTCAGGCATTGACCATGGAGTGCGCGGCGCGCTCCAGGTAGTCCCACAGCACCTGCTCGTGCAGCGGTGAGAGTTCAGCGGCATCGACAGCTTTGCGCATAAACCGAAGCCATTTATCCCGGGCTTCGGCGTCGACCCGGAAGGGCATGTGGCGCATCCGAAGACGCGGATGACCCCGCTGCTGCTGGTAGGCCCGCGGGCCGCCCCAGTACTGCTCAAGGAACAGCAGCAGCCGCTCCTTTGCAGGGCCGAGGTCTTCCTCTGGATACATGGCCCGAAAATCGGGGTCCTCTGCGACCTGGTCGTAAAAGACATCTACGATCTTCTGGAACGTCTGGCGCCCGCCGACCTGGGCGTAGAAGCTCTCCGGATTCACCGCGTCGGGATCCGGCTCCGCCGGCATCGGTGAGCCGTCGGGCCCTGGCATTACACCCAGGTCAGTAGGCATGGGGCGTAGGGCCGGTGGCAGGTGCGTGCGCTCCTGCGGGGACGTCACCGGGGTCAGCTCGGCGCCGTCGTCGTTGGTCTGCGGTTCTTCAGCCGCGGCAGGTGGCTGGTGGGCCTGCCTATCCGGGCGCCCGGTCACCTGGGACGGAGGTTTGCCCACCGGTCGGATCGTGGCGATGGGCGCACCAAGACGGCGGGAGAACTTGGGGAGCTCGCGGTGCTCTTCTGTCATAGTCGTTTAAGCATAAGATGGTGCCCGCTTGTTCCTTAAACCCCATACGGGAAGGTCCCCATGCGCGTCCACATAGCCACTGACCATGCCGGAATGGAGCTCTCTGCTCATCTGGTGGAGCACCTCAAAGCTAAAGGTTACGAGGTGATTGACCACGGTCCGGCGGAATACGACGCCGCAGATGACTACCCGGGCTTCTGCCTCAAAGCCGCAGAGGCTGTTGCTTCGGAGCAAGCCGAAGGCCAGGACTCGCTGGGCATTGTTCTCGGCGGCTCCGGCAATGGAGAGCAGATTGCGGCAAATAAGGTCCAAGGCATCCGGGCCGCACTGGCGTGGAACCTGGATACCGCACGGCTGGCCCGTGAGCACAACAACGCCAACGTGGTAGGACTCGGCGGACGACAGCACAGCCTGGAAGAGGCCACCGCCATCGTGGATGCCTTCCTCGAAGGTCAGTGGAGCAACGAGGAGCGCCACAGTCGGCGCATCAGCAAAATCACCCATTACGAGAACACCGGCGAAATCCTCGACTGAGCCGATCCACACCTGCCTGACGTGCCCGAAGGTCATACCGTGCATCGTCTCGCTGCCCAGATGCACCGGCTCTTTGCCGGTCAACAGTGGCGAGTCTCCTCCCCGCAAGGGCGCTTTGCCGCGGGCGCTTCCCGACTGGACGGCCAGCTCCCTGAACGTGCTGAGGCGTGGGGCAAGCACCTGTTCCTTCACGTCGACGGCGTGATCTGGCAAGTCCACCTCGGGCTCTACGGGGCCTTCAGCTTCCGCGGTGACGAACAGTTCGCCGGCCCTGCCAGCATTGGGGCACCACGAGCCGCCGTCGAACAGCTGCAGCCCAGTTACGCCGACGACGGATGGATCATTCCGGAACCAGCTGGCGGCGCGGTTCGGGCGAGAGTCCAAAGCCGTCACGGCTGGGCGGACCTGCGAGGACCAGCCACCTGTGCGGTGATCACCGAAGATGAGTACCACGCTGTCATCGCCAAGCTGGGACCGGACCCGCTGCGCCAGCCCGAAGGCACCATGGACGATTGTGCTCGAAGGCAGTTCGCCGCCAATCTCGCGCGACGCCGGATCAGTATTGCCGCGGCACTGATGGACCAGGCAGTGATAGCCGGGGTAGGCAATATCTACCGCGCTGAGTCACTGTTCGTTGAGCGCATCGACCCGGACACTCCAGCGCAGCAGCTAAGCCCCGAACAGGTCGACTCACTGTGGAACACCCTGACCACCCAACTGCGCCAGGGATATGCAGAGGGCATCATCCGGACTCTGCGTACTGCGCATAAAGGTGCGGCCACCAGCGATGATGTCCATGATTATCGTGCCGGGCGTGCGGCACAGCAGAATCAGCAACTGCGTCGCCACTGGGTGTATCAGCACCACAACACAGCCTGCCTGCGATGTGGTGCTGCTATTGCCATGCGTGAGCTGCAAGGACGGCGCCTGTACTGGTGCCCAGGCTGTCAGGACAACAGTCGCAGTCAGGCTTAAGTACCGTAGAATCTCAGGGTCAGTTCCGGTGCCACCGGTGACCGAGACACCAGCTATCAAGGAGAGCATTCCCAGTGAGCGAAAACGCCGCGTCCGCATCCATCAGCATCAGTCTCGGCGGTCAGCCGACAACTGTGACTGAGGGCACCACCGGCACTGAGCTCTTCGCTGATCAGGCCACCACCGTCGTGATGCGCGTCGATGGTCAGCTCTGGGACCTCTCCCGTCAGATCCCCGACGGCGCTTCCGTTGAGCCGGTAGATATCAGCGAGCCCGACGGTCTCAACGTGCTGCGGCACTCCGCCGCCCATGTCATGGCTCAAGCAGTCCAGCAGCTGTTCCCAGGTTCGAAACTGGGTATCGGCCCCTACATCACGGACGGCTTCTACTTCGACTTCGACGTGGAGAATCCCTTTACGCCTGAGGATCTGAAGAAGATCGAAAAGGCCATGCAGAAGATCGTCAAGTCCGGTCAGACCTTCGAGCGCGAAGTAGTGGACCTCGACGAGGCCAAACGGCAGATGGCTGATGAGCCCTATAAGCTCGAGCTCCTCGGCTCCGGCAGTGAAGCCGGCGACGACGCCTCCGTTGAGGTCGGCGGGGATGTCATCACCATCTACCACAATGTCGACCGCAAGGGAGAGCGAGTCTGGGCAGATCTGTGCCGTGGCCCGCATCTGCCCAGCACCAAGCTGATCGCCAATGGTTTCGCCGTCATGCGCTCGGCAGCGGCCTACTGGCGGGGTAAAGAGTCCAACCCCCAGCTGCAGCGGCTCTACGGCACTGCATGGCCTACCAAAGACGATCTAGTGGCCTACAAGGAACGACTGGCCGAGGCCGAACGCCGCGACCACCGCCGTCTGGGTAATGAGCTGGACCTCTTCAGCTTCCCCGACGAGCTCGGCTCGGGTCTGCCGGTATTCCATCCCAAGGGCGGTGTGCTGCGCCGTGTGATGGAGGACTATTCACGTCGCCGCCACGAGGAAGCCGGCTACGAGTTCGTCTATACACCGCACATCACCAAGGGGCGGCTCTACGAAGTCTCCGGCCACCTCGAGTGGTACAAAGATGGCATGTTCCCGGCAATGCACGTGGATGAACAGCGTGATGAGCAGACCGGCGAGGTCATCAAGCCTGGCCAGGACTACTACCTGAAGCCGATGAACTGCCCGATGCACAACCTGATCTTCGACTCCCGGGGACGTTCCTACCGTGAGCTGCCGCTGCGGCTCTTCGAATTCGGCTCTGTCTACCGCTATGAGAAGTCCGGCGTGGTCCACGGCCTGACTCGGGTGCGCGGAATGACCCAGGACGACGCCCACATCTACTGCACTCGAGATCAGATGAAGTCTGAGCTGACCGGCACGTTGAACTTCGTGCTGGGGCTGCTGAAAGACTACGGGCTGGACGATTTCTACCTCGAACTGTCCACTAAGGACCCTGAGAAGTACGTGGGCTCGGATGAGATCTGGGAGGAAGCCACCGAGACTCTGGCCGAGGTGGCAGCGGAGTCCGGCCTGGAGCTGGTGCCGGATCCGGGTGGCGCCGCCTTCTACGGCCCGAAGATCTCCGTACAGGCCCGGGATGCCATCGGCCGAACCTGGCAGATGTCGACCATCCAGTTGGACTTCAATCTGCCTGAGCGCTTCGACCTGGAATACACCGCAGCAGACGGGACTCGCCAGCGTCCCGTGATGATCCACCGGGCACTCTTCGGCTCCATCGAGCGATTCCTCGGCGTGCTCACCGAGCACTACGCAGGCGCCTTCCCGGCATGGCTGGCA
Source organism: Nesterenkonia massiliensis (assembly GCF_000455245.1). Taxonomy (GTDB): domain Bacteria; phylum Actinomycetota; class Actinomycetes; order Actinomycetales; family Micrococcaceae; genus Nesterenkonia; species Nesterenkonia rhizosphaerae. The sequence goes on from NZ_HG005167.1 coordinate 204,401, forward strand.
CCAGTACAGGTCCGCGCCATCCCGGTCGCCGAGCCGTTCAACGACTACCTCGCTGAAGTGGTAGCCAAGCTCAAGGCCAAGGGCGTGCGTACTGAGCTCGACGACGGCAACGAACGATTCCCCAAGAAGATCCGCACGGCATCCAAGGACAAGATCCCATTCGTGCTCATCGCCGGGGGAGAGGATGCAGAAGTCGGTGCCGTCTCCTTCCGCTTCCGTGACGGCAGCCAGGAGAACCAGGTTCCGGTGGATGAGGCTGTTGAGCGCATCGTTAAGGCCATTGAGGACCGCGTGGCCTAAATGAACCAGGCACCCTGGGACACCGATAATTACGTGCTGCCTGGGGTGCCTGATGCCTTCCAACGGCTATGGACACCCCATCGCGAGGCGTATCAGGTCAAGGGGCAGGACCAGGTCACCGGCGAGGACAACTGTCCCTTCTGCGCTGGTCCGCAGCGCGAGGATGAGCAGTCACTGATCGTCCATCGTGGTCGAACCTGCTATGTCCTGCTGAACCTCTACCCCTATAACCCGGGGCATCTGCTGGTATGCCCTTACCGACACGTACCGGATCTGACGGACCTGGACGCGGAAGAAGCCGCTGAGTTCACTGCCCTGACCCAGGATGCGATGCGTGCACTGCGGACCCAGAGCCATCCGGCGGGCTTCAACTTGGGCATCAACCAGGGCAAAGCCGGTGGCGCTGGGATCGCAGCACATCTCCACCAGCACGTCATCCCGCGCTGGAGCGGGGATACGAACTTTCTGCCGATCATCGCCCAGACTAAGTCTCTCTCGGCCACGCTCGGAGAGATTCGGCGCCTGGTAGCACAAGCGTGGCCAGCGGCAACAGGGGGCGCGGAGGACTGATGCTCAATAAGTACGCTCGGGCGTTCTTCGGTGCGCTTTTCACCCCGGTGGCCAAAGCCCTGCTGCGCTTGGGGCTGTCACCCAATGCTGTCACGGTCATTGGAACCCTTGGCGTATGCGCCGGCGCTCTGATCTTCTATCCCATGGGTGAACTCTTCTGGGGCACTGTCTTCATCACGCTCTTCGTCTTCAGTGACCTGATCGATGGGCTGATGGCTCGCCTGAGCAATAAGGGCTCTCAGCTGGGCAGCTTCCTGGATTCCGTCCTGGACCGAGTGCAGGACGGTGCGGTGTTCCTCGGCCTGCTGCTCTGGTTCTTCACCGGCGGCGAGAATCTCTGGCTGGGCACGACGGCGGCTGTCTGCCTGATGCTGGGCATGCTGGTCTCCTATATCCGCGCCAAGGCCGAGTCGCTGGGCTATCGTGCCGATGTGGGCATCGCCGAGCGGCCAGAACGTATGGTGCTGACGTTGGTGTTCACCGGATTCACTGGCCTGGGGCTTCCGGTGGTCGTGCTCCAAACAGTTCTCACCCTGCTCGCAGCCGCCTCTTTGCTGACGGTGATTCAGCGTATGGCCTCGGTGGCACGGCAAGCGCGCTAATCCTGACTCTCGCCCCAGCGGCTTGTTTCGAACACAGATTCGAACGATACTTGGTGGTGTGACTATCACTGAGCTTCGCGCCGTTGAGGAATCCGCTGACCCCAGTGAGCTCACCGTGCTGCCCACTACCGTTCCAGCAGGGTTCCCCTCACCTGCCCTGGATTTCGCCAGTGAAACCATCAACCTCCACGAGCATCTGGTTCATGATCCACCGTCAACGTATATTGCACGAGTCTCCGGTTCATCCATGGTTAACGCCGGAATCAGCGACGGTGATCATCTGCTCATCCGCAAAGGCACGCAACCGCGCGACGGAGATGTGGTGGTCGCAGTGCTGGATGGTCAGCTCACCGTTAAGCGTTTGAGGCTTACTTCCACTGGGGTCCTGCTCCAGGCGGAGAATCCCGAGTATCCGGATATCGAGGTGCCCGAACTCTCGGAGCTGATCATCTGGGGCGTGGCATATATGTGTCTGCACAGTCTGCGGTGACCGCGCATGAAATTTGTGGCACTGATCGATGTCAACAGCTTTTATGTGAGCTGCGAAAGGGTCTTTGATCCCAGCCTTCGGCACAGGCCCGTTGTTGTGCTGTCCAATAACGATGGATGCGCCGTTGCCATGAGTCGGGAGGCCAAACAGCTAGGGATCAGCGTGGGTGCCCCCTGGTTCAAGCTGGCGCCGACGGCGGCGCAGTATTGGTAGTGCGCGTTATTTGATTTGGCGCTATTTGGCGGACGGGGGATTCTGCACGACTTTCCGTTCTCGTCGCTTGGGAGAGCCGAGAGGATTTTCCGTGAGCTACAGGTACCGGCAGACCTGGTCCGCGCTGCACGAGTCGGGGTCGGGCTGCGCGGCGTCGTGCCTGAGCTCGGCGATGGTGTCTCGGAGCGCTGTGAGCTGGGCGATCTGCTGCTCGATCTCGGCGAGGCGCGCGTCGAGGAGATCGCGCACGTGCTCGCAGGGAGCAGCGCCGCCGTCGCGGATGTCGAGGATCTGGCGGATCTGGGCGAGGGTGAGGCCCGCGGCCTGGCCGCGGTGGACGAAGTCGATCCGGGCGGCCGTCTCGGGCGCGTAGTCGCGGTATCCGGACGGCGTGCGCTCGGCCGGGGGCAGCAGGCCCTGCTCCTCGTAGAACCGCAGCGTCTTCGCCGTCGTTCCCGCCCGCTCGGCGAGTTCCCCGATGCGCATCGCAGGCCCCCTTTTCTTTCGGCAGAAGCCTTCTTGACCCTCCCCTGCACTGGAAGGTCCAGTATGGCCGAGAAAGAAGAGAAACCCAAGTGACGGGAGCTGCGATGCCCACGAAGTACGACCTCGCCATCATCGGATCGGGCGGTGGTGCGTTCGCCGCCGCGATCCGCGCGACCACGCTCGGCAAGTCGGTGGTGATGATCGAGCGCGGGACGCTCGGTGGCACCTGCGTGAACACCGGCTGCGTGCCGTCGAAGGCCCTGATCGCCGCGGCCGACGCACGGCACTCCGCGGCCGACGCCGCCGACCGGTTCCCGGGGATCGCGACGAC
>NZ_HG005167.1:207418-247324 GCF_000455245.1 Nesterenkonia massiliensis
GATCGCGACGACGGCGGGGCCAGTGGACATGCCCGCCCTGATCGCTGGGAAGCAGGCGCTGGTCGAGTCGCTGCGGGGCGAGAAGTACGCCGACGTCGCCGACTCCTACGGTTGGGCCGTCCGCCGCGGCGACGCCGCGTTCGCCGGCACCCCCGACGCACCGGTCCTCCAGGTCGCCGGGGACGACGGGAGCACCGAGACGATCGAGGCCGGGCACTACCTGGTCGCGACCGGCTCTCGGCCGTGGGCCCCGCCGATCGACGGCCTGGACCAGACCGGGTACCTGACCTCGACCACGGCGATGGAGCTGACCGAACTCCCTGAGTCCCTGCTCGTGCTCGGCGGCGGCTACGTCGCCCTGGAGCAGGCGCAGCTGTTCGCCCGGCTCGGCTCCCAGGTCACCGTGCTGGTCCGGTCCCGGCTCGCGTCGAAGGAGGAGCCGGAGGTGTCCAGGACGCTGCAGGAGGTGTTCGCCGACGAGGGCATCCGGGTGGTCCGCCGCGCGCTGCCGACGCGGGTGTCCCGCGACGCCGCGACCGGGCAGGCCGTCGTCACCGCGGACGTCGCCGGCGGCCGGGAGGAGTTCCGCGCCGACCAGGTGCTCGTCGCCCTCGGACGACGACCGGCCACCGATGGGCTCGGCCTCGACAGGGTCGGGGTCAAGACCGGGGACCTCGGCGAGGTGGTCGTCTCCGACCGGATGCAGTCCTCCCACCCGCGGATCTGGGCCGCGGGCGACGTGACCGGCCACCCCGAGTTCGTCTACGTCGCCGCCCACCACGGCACCCTCGTCGCCGAGAACGCGTTCGCCGACGCCGATCGGGCCGTGGACTACGCCCGACTGCCGAGGGTGACGTTCACCGGCCCGGCGATCGGCGCGGTCGGGATGACCGAGAAGGACGTCGTCGCCGCCGGGATCCGCTGCGACTGCCGCGTCCTGCCCCTGCACCACGTGCCCCGCGCACTGGTCAACCGCGACACCCGCGGCTTCGTCAAGATCGTCGTGGACGCCGACACCGGGAAGATCCTCGGCATCACCGCCGTCGCCAAGGACGCCGGCGAGCTCGCCGCCGCCGGGGTCCACGTGCTCGGCAAGACGGTCGCCGAGGTCGCCGACGCCTGGGCCCCCTACCTGACCATGGCCGAGGGCATCCGGATCGCCGCCAAGGCCTTCACCACCGACCCGTCGCTCCTGTCGTGCTGCGCGTGAACGAACTGGAGGAACCCACGATGTCTGACCTCAGCATGCAACTGCCCGAGCGGCTCAGCCGACTGGGAGAGACCGGCCTGCTCATCCCGCTGCTGCGGCTGCTCGCCGACGGTGACCCCGTCACCGTCCAACAGCTGTCCGTGGCTGCGGGCCGCACGATCGACGAGGTACGGCTCGGACTGGCCGCGATGCAGGACACCGAGTACGACGACCAGGGCCGAATCGTCGGCCAGGGCCTCACGCTGCGCCCTACACCGCACCGGTTCACCGTCGACGGTGAGGAGCTCTACACCTGGTGCGCCCTGGACACCCTCATCTTCCCGGCCCTCCTCGATCGCCCAGCGCGCGTGGAGTCCGTCTCCCCGGCCAGCGGAGAGACGATCCGCGTCACCATCGATCCGGTTGCCGGTGTCACCGGCGTCACACCCCCGAGCGCCGTGGTGTCGCTGGTGAACCTGGAGCAGATCACCTCGATCCGCTCGGCCTTCTGCAACCAGGTGCACTATTTCGCCTCCGTCGACGACGCCACCGGGTGGCTCTCTGAGCATCCCGGTGCCGAGGTGGTGTCGGTGGCCGAGGCCTACCGGATCGGCAACGAGCTCACAACGAGCCTGCTCGACCTGCTTCAGGACGACACCCCGGTGGCCGACGACTGTCCCCGCTGCTGTTGACCCGCGACACAGAAGGATTCGAGAACGCTATGACCTCCAAACACGACGACCGAACGCGAGGCGGTGGCCTACTCCTGGGAGCCGGTGCCGTGCTCCTCATGACGATCTGCTGCGCGCTGCCCGTGCTCATCGCCGGCGGAATGCTTACTGGCATCGGCGGGCTCCTTCTCGGCAACCCGTGGGTGATCGGCGTGGGCATTGCGCTCCTCGCGATCGTGCTGCTCGTCGTCGTCCGCCGCCGAACCCGCCGCGGCCGTGTCGAACCTGACTGCTGCCCGCCCACCGAATCCGCTCACCGCACCGACCCGAAGGGCGAACAGAACCAATGATCAGCTCCCGCGCCCGTCGTTCGCTCGCCACCCTCCTGCTCGCAGGCTCGCTCATCCTGACCGCCTGCGGCACCGTTGATAAGGATCCCGTCTCTGCCGAGACTGCCACCGCCGCGACGGTGACCAGCATCGACGCTCAGCGGATCAGCCTGCCCGCCGCCGGGAAGCCCACCGCGGTGTTCTTCTTCTCCGTCGGCTGCGGCGAATGCGTCGGCGGAGTCCGATCCCTCGGTCAGGCGGCAGCCGCGGCCGAGGAGGCCGGCATCGATGCCCAGTTCCTCGCCGTCGACATGGATCCGCGCGAACCTACCGAGACCATTCAGAGGTTCATGGAGTACGTCGACGCCGTGCATGTCCCCGCCGCCATCGACGAGGGCGCGGCGCTGTCCCAGCGCTTCGGGGTAGCCGCGCTGTCTACACTGATCATCGTCGACAGTGACGGACAGGTGACCTTCCGCGCCACCGACCCCGACGCCGATACGATCGTCTCCGCGCTCCACAAGGCCGGGGCCTGAGCGATGGGCGGACTCCTCGCCCTTGCCTTCGCCGCCGGGATGATCGCCCCCGTCAATCCCTGCGGCTTCGCGCTGCTCCCGGCCTGGATCACCCATGCGCTGGGCGACGCCGCCTCTTCCTCAGCCCCGGTGCGCCTGCTGCGCGCCCTACGGGCTGGCCTCGCGCTGACGATCGGGTTTGCGGGCACGCTCGCCTTGGCTGGCGTCGCGGTAAGCGCCGGCGCACGGGGCCTGATCCAGGTCGCCCCAGCCCTCGGCCTCGCCGTCGGGATCCTGTTGGTGCTGCTCGGCGGGGCGATGCTAGCCGGACGCTCTATGTCCCTCCGGCTTCCCGGCATACCCGGCCGCGCAATCGAACGGCTGCCCAGCGCCGTGCGCATGGTCGTCTTCGGCGTCGGCTACGCCGCGGCCTCGCTGTCGTGCACCTTCGGCGTACTCCTCGCGGTCATCGCCCAGGCCCAGGCGACAGCCAGTTTCGTCGGGCTGCTCCTCGTCTTCGCCATCTATGCCGCCGGCTCCGCCACCGTCCTGCTGCTTGTCGCCGTGGTCGCCGCCGTAGCCGGTTCTGTGCTGTCCAGGCGGATCGCCGCACTGACACGATTCGTTCCCAAGGTCACCGCCGCCGTCCTGATCCTCACCGGCGTCTACCTGGCTTGGTACTGGTTTCCAGTTGTCGTCGGCGATGCCCCTTCCGCAGGGCGCACCGACGTCGCCGCTGTCTCGGCGACGATATCGAACTGGCTCCAAAGCAACACCGGCGTCATCGCCGGCCTGTCTACCACCGTGGTGCTCATCGTGCTACTAAGCGGATTCCTTCATCAACGCCGTCGGAACTCCGGACGGAGGACCGAGGAGGACTGCTGCGACCCTCAGTCGACGCACTCTCCCGGGGACCGGCCGAGCGTGCCGACCGAGCGGCATTGAGCGGCTCCTGCACGTCAAGGTCATACGACGTGGTTGACCGGAACGACGAACTCGGACACCAGACGCCCTCCCACCCGACGCCGATCATCGGACACGGCGTGGGTGTTGTTCGTGGCCTATGTCGAAGGAGAGCGCGGCCACGATCAGGACGAGTTGACCGCCGAGCAGAATCGGTGCCGCCCGATTCTCACGACGTGACATCCCTGGAAACGTCATCGTCAGATTTCAGTGCAGGACGACTGGGAGGGGCATGCCGACGCGCTCGACGACCGCGGCGGCGTAGGCGGTGCTGTTCGCGCCGATCGCGTTGGACCAGGCGATCGCGGAGGAGATGTCCAGGCCAGTCAGCCGGCTGAGAACGACGGGTGGGAGTTCCTGCGCGAGCGCTATCAGCGCGCCGGTGCGGGCAAGTCGCGGCGGGATGCCGGCAGCGCGGAGCCGGGTATTCAGCGTGTCGGGGGCCATGTGATGCCCGGCCCGGGTTCCGGGATAGACCCACTCCTGTTCGATGCTCTCCACGAACATGCGAGGCGCGGTGCGGTTGCTGGCGGCTCCCGCGGCCGCCGGCGCGAGCTCGGCGGGGAGCACGAGAGGTTCCTGGCCGAGGCGGACGACCACGGCCTGGTCCGTGACGGTGACGTCTTCCGCGCGCAACTGGACGATCTTCGCCGCCCGGACGCCGAACATGAGCATCAGCCCCGCGGCGAGCTTCGTGTGCGGGTTGATGGACGGGTCGGAGGTGACATCGGCGAGCAGCCGGCAGCGTTCCTCGTCGCTCATGGCTTGCGGGCTCAAGGCTCCTGATGGCGGGCGTGGAGCGGTGAGCGGTCGGGATGCGCCGGCCCGTGCGGTCCAGGTCAGGAAGTGGTGCAGGAACGGGCGTCGGCCGCCGGTGAGCCATTCATCGACATCCGCCTGGGTGAGGGACACGAGAGAACCTCCGCGGGTATGGATCCATTCCAGCAGTTCGATGATCCCCGCGATCTCGAGCCGCCGCCAGGACAGCTGGCCTGATCGGGACGGCATCGTGTTGCGGCGCAGTGCGCGCAGGTGTCGCCATCGCGCGTATTGGGTGACGGTGCGCTGTTCACCCGGGTCGGGGATCTCGGCAAGTGCGCTGTCGAGCCAGAGCTCGAACCGGGCGAGCAGCTCGTCCCGCGGTGGGAGCAGCCCGTGGTCGATGAGCACGGACCGAACCGCTCGGGTCTGATACTCCGAGCCGGCCTGGTCGAGGTAGGCGTGAGTGCGCAGGGATGGGGCGGTGAGCACTCGGGTGATCAGCGTGCAGGCGACGGTGCCGCGTTCGAAGGCGTAGACGATCTTCGACGGAGCACCCTGGAACCACCGCTCTCGCAGATGCGCGATGCGTGCATCGGAGGCGGCGAGCTCGTCGGGCACCATCTCCCGGATCATCTGATCGGCTCGGCAACGGGGGCAGAGCTTCGCGATCAGCCGTGTGATGGTCCCGCAGCTGGTGCAGGGGCGGAACGACTCCGGTTGGCGGGGATAGCAGAGCGGGCAGAACGGCCGGCCCTCGATCCGGCCGTTCACTATCCGAGCGTCTCCGCAGCTTGTGCAGGTCTCGATGATCGGCGGAACGCAGGCCCAGCAGAGATAGCCGGAGCCGTCTTCGGTGCGCTTGTGGCGCAGCCGGACCTCCCCGCAGCTCACGCAGGGCTGGCGAGGGTTGGAGCACTGCTCGCAGGCGGCGCGCGCGGTTCCCGGCCAGCGGCATTGCCGCTCGGTCCCGCAGATCGTGCAGGTGTCGACGCTGGCCTTGTCGGAGCAGGGTTTGCAGATCGCTTTCTCGCTGCCGTGGAACAAACAGGGCGCAAGCTCCCCGCAGTCCGTGCAGGTGTCCAGCCGGGAGGAGCTCCGACACGTTGAACACAGCGGGCCCTCCGGGCTGCGGTAGGCGATCAGTCGATGGTTGCCGCAGCTCACGCAGACGGCGTTCTCGTCGGGGAGCTTGTTCGTGCAGCGTTGGCAGAGTCGCCGCCCGTCGGAGAGCACCCGCTCCAGGTTGGTGACGTCGTCGCAGCCATCGCAGGGGGCATGGTGCGCGATCCGGTAGCAGCGTCGGCAGCTCACTCGTCCCTCGACGCGTTCGGTGAGCGTGCGCGTGGTGCCGCAGCCTCCGCAGCGTCGTTCGGGCAGACGCGCGCCGTCCGCGTGGAGAATGTCGTAGAACGTGCCGAACAGCACAGAGCCCGCGGCCGGGTCGGAGAACCACTCCGCGCCGTGGGCCTGCAGCTCGAGCATCAGCCGCACTCGGCGGTCCCTCCCGTCCGCCGCCATCTGCTCCACCGCTCGAAGGATGGTCGCGGTCGCGACACGGCGATGGCGGCGGACTTGCTCGACGATGCGCTCGGCCGCTTCGGGTTTCATGTCGACCCAGCATCGTTTGCAGTACGCGCTCTCACCGGGCCCTGTCTGCACGCGGCGGGTGTGCCCGCAACGATCACAGAGTCCGCTCCTGGAAGCGAGACGGCGACCGCATGGAGCGCAGATCCGCCCGGTCGGCGTGCGCTGCAGCAGCTTCCGCAGCCCGCCGCAGTGTGCGCAACGCGGCGGTCGGACAGTCCGCGCTCCAGCCTCGTGGAGGCGAAGCAACAGACTTGCCAGAGCCGGCGTGGTCTGCGGATCCGCCGCGGTGAGCAGCCCGGGTGCCTGCGTGACCAGGTCGAGCGTCCGGCGGGCAACCGGCAGCTGCCGGAACGAGCCGTTCACGATCTCGGCGATCCGCTCACGCGGAAGAGCCTGCTCGACGGCGGCGATCTGCGTGGTCAGCGCGGCGAAGACCGGGTCAAGCATCCGGCGGGAGAATCTGCGCCCTACGCGGCTTCAGGCCCGACTCCCGGAGTCGGTTCGTCGCCGAATCGCCCCGCTCCGGCCCAGGATCGGTCGTCCCGGTCGCTGCGACCGCGCTGCCGAGGACCACCCGCGGCGCGAGCTCCTCGAACGTGCAATCGAAGATGTCCAGCAGCGCGACCAGCGCCTGCATGTTCATCCGCTCCGGCTTCTCCGCGGCGAGCCGATATACCTGGCTCGTCGACAAGTAGACGCCCCGCTCTTCCAGCAGCGGGACCAGCTTCGTCGTGGAGAACATTCCCGCCGCCGCCATCACCTCCCGAAGCCGCCACTCAAACCCGATCAGTCTCATCGCCCGCTCTCTTCCTCATCGCGCGGCCTGTGCCGCGTCTTCTCGATCGCCTGACTCATCATCGTGTTCATGTAGTCCGCGCTCACGCCCGTATAGATCGCCGTCGTCGACTGGTGCAGGTGCCCGACCTGACGTTGCACGAACGCGGGATCGACCCCGGACTCGATCAGGTGGGTCACGTAGGAATGACGCAGCGCGTGCGGCGTCAATACCTCATCCAGCCCCAGCGCCGTCCGGTAGACGGCGAACCTCGACGCCAGCTCCCGCGTGCGCAGCCTCGTCCCGCGTTCCGAGACCCAGAGCGCCGGCGACCCGTCCCGGACCATCAACGGACGCACCTGCTCGACATACTCCTGAAGAGCCTCAACCGCCCAGCCGAACTACGACACGACCGCCCGCCGTTTCGGCGGCCCGCCCCGCGACGACTTCCCGTGCCGGATCTGCATCACACCGAACTCCCCGAACTGTGGAGCCTTCGAATTCCTGTAGAAGTCGGTCACATCAAGCCCAACCGCCTCGCTCGCCCGCATCCCCCATGCGTAGACGACCTTGAACAGCGTCGCGTCCCGGAACGCAGGCAGAGCACCCTTGCGGCGCTCGTCCAGCAACCGCGTCACCTCGGCGTCAGCATGATCCAGCAAGCGCTGCAGCTCCGACCGCGTCAACGGGCGTCGCCCCGGCTTGCCCTCGTAATCCTGCAGGTGCGCGAGCGTGTTCCATTCATGGCAGACCTGAACCGGGTGCGTCCCGAAACGCTCCATGCACTCGTCAACCCAGCCGTAGTGCGGCGAGCAGATGTAATCGCAGAACGCGCGCACCGCCCCCTGGTACGACCGGATCGTCGACGCTTCGACCTTCCGTTGCGACACCAGCAGCGCCATCCACTCGTCAAAGTCGCCCGCGGACCACTCCCACGGCTTCTTGCCCGCGTACGACTCGAACCTCCGGACCACGCCCAAAGCGCGCGACACCGAATCCTCCTTGAGATGTCGGCCACCGATCTGCTGCATCCGCCAGCCCTCGATCATCGCCTCAAACACGGCCTCATGAGCGTTGAGGAACGACACCCCGCCCGCAAGATACAGTGACGACGCACCGTGTGGAACTCGTCCCATCAACCACCCAATCCATCCACATAACGCGCTAATCGTGCATTAGATGCGAATCTATCAGCCCGTCAGACCTCGTCGCGCGGAAAATCGCGGGGCTATCGAAACGACCGATAGCCTTTCTGACGCAGACGCCCGTTCGGATCTCGCATCTGATGCAATACCGCGGGGAACTGGGATTAGTGGCGCGCTCATCTAACTATGAGCTCTATGGGGATATGAGCCACCGATTCTTACAGGTGATCGCCGAGCACAGCAGTCAGGTGGAGAAGTACAGCATCGACGAGGCGTTCGCGCTCTTCGAGGGCCAGCCGCAGGCTGCCCGGAGCTTCGCTGCCGCTGTGAAGACCGATATTGCCCGGAGGCTCGACCTTCCAGTCGGCGTGGGGCTCGGCGCCACCAAGACCCTGGCCAAGCTGGCAAATCTGGCCGCCAAGAGCATCGGCTGGATGCAGGGAATCTGCGTCTGGGAGGCGCTGCCGAGTGATTATCGTGTGTCCCTGTTGAAGAGCCTTCCGGTCCAGCAGCTCTGGGGTGTGGGCCGACGCAGCGCTGCCAAACTCGAAGCACTGGGGATCACCACTGCAGCTGACCTCAAAGCGGCGGATCCGCAGCTCATTCGACGCCGCCATGGGCTCCCGCTGATGCGCACGGTGATGGAGTTGAACTCCCAGCCGTGTATCGAGCTGGAAGAAGAGAGAGAGTTCCGGGACTCGCTGGTCTTCAGCCGGTCCTTCTCGGCACCGGTGACCACGCGCGAGGTGATGGATCAGGTGCTTTCCAGCTATGCCCAGCGGGCCTGTTCGCGCCTGAACAAGCGCAGTACCGAAGCGCGTACGGTAACGGCCTGGGCCATGACTTCATGGCACAGTACGGGACCAGAAGTCGAAAGTGCTTTCCATTCGCCGTCGGCGACCGCCTCCCTGCCCTCACCGACCAGCGACCCGGTGACGTTGATCCGGGCGGCGAAGCGACTTCTGCCCTTAATCGAGGAAGGCCGGCGCTACACCAAAGCCGGAATCACGCTGACCGGTCTTTCGCCGGCTGGTCAGCAGGCAGCCTTCGATCTGTTTACCCCAGACCAGGACAGCCGCGCCCTGGGGCCGTTGATGGAAGAAGTCCGCGCTCGGGCGGGAGCCGAAGCCATCGGGTTAGGACGCGGAGGACTGCGCACCGCAGCCGACTGGGAGATGAGACGCGAAATGATGAGCCCGAGATACACCACCCGATGGGATGAAGTCCTCGAAGTCAGGGCCTGTTGAGGCTTAGGCTCAGCAGGGCTGCACAGCCCAGGTCACGCCAGTCCTAGGCTGCGCAGCAGAGGCTCCACCTGGGGATCACGCCCCACTGCTTGGCGGTAGGACTCCAGCGGATCCCGGGTATTGCCCCGGGAGAGAAGTTGAGTCCGGAAATGCGCGCCGCGGCGGGCCAATGCCGCCTCGTCGTTGAGCACCTCACGGAACCACTCGCTGGCATCTGCGGCCAGCACCTCAGCCCACAAGTAGGAGTAATAGCCGGCTGCGTAGCCCGAGCTGGCGAAGATGTGCTTAAAGAAGCCGCTGGAGTACCGCGGCGGCACAAGGTCGAGGTCTAAGCCCCACTCAGCCAGTGCTCGCTGTTCGAATCCGCGGGGATCCTGCAGGGCTTCTTCGGCCTGGTCGGGTGTGAGGCTATGCCAGGCAATATCAATGACCACAGCGGCTACATGCTCAACCGTGCTCAGCCCCTTGCCCCAGAGCTCCCGCTCAGAAGGTACTGCGCCTGGGCGTGTGGGGGTGGGGGAGTAGAGATCCTGAAAGACCTCATTGACCTGCGAAGGGAACTCCACATTGTCCCGGGGGACCGCAGTGCCCGATAGCTCCTCGAACTCTGCAGCAGCAAGAAGCCCGTGCAACGCATGACCGAACTCATGGAAGAGCGTCTTGTGCTCCCCGGCCGAGAGCATAGTGGGCTGACCCGGCGCTGGAGGAGAAACATTCAAGCAGTTGATGACCACTGGACGGGTTCCCGTGAGTTCAGAAGCGACGGCGAAGGAGTTCATCCAGGCACCGCCGGACTTGGTGGGACGGGAGTGGATATCCAACAGGAACAAGCCGATGCCGGTGCCTGCGTCACCGGGTGCGCCGTCGAAGACCTCAAAGCTGCGGGCCCCTGGGACGAATCCCGGGAGGTCCTCCCGTTCCACCACGTGAATCCCGTAGGTCCGCTGTGCGGCGTCGAAGACTCGAGTCAAGGCCTGATCAAGAGTGATCGGAAATGCCGGGGTAGCTGATTCCGCCTCAGCAGAAGCTGGAACCGGCTTTAAGCGATGAATCCAGTAGGACATATCCCAGGCGGCCAGGTCATCGCCGAGACCACTGGTCTCGGCGATAGTCGAGGCTTCCCGCTGGAGTCGCTGAACCGCCCCGGCTGCGATCTTCTCCAGCATCTCCTTCACCGCTTCGGTGCTCGGGGCGGTGCGTAGCGGGAGGACGGACTCGAAGTAGTTGCTGAAGCCCAGCAGCTGTGCCTTCTGCGCGCGAAGGGAGGCGATGCTGGCGCCGATGTCATAGGTGGTGCGGCCATCATCTCCGGCCAGGCTTCCGCGGCCCACGGACGCCTCATGCAGGCGACGGCGGGTCTGGCGATTCTGCAACTGGGCCAGGGCCTGCTGTTGGACGGGCATCGTCAGACTCAGCAGGTAACCATCACGGTGACCGGCAGTCTTGGCAGCCGCAGCAGCGGCATCAATCTGGCCGGAATCGAGGCCTTCGAGCTCCTCGCGGCGCTGCACGAAGAGCGCCCGCTCCACAACTTCGCGGGACTGCAGCTGCTGATAAGCGGTCTCTTCAGCAGCTAAACGCTGATTCAGCTCAAGAAGTCGGGCGCGGTCGGACTCATTTAGGGCCGCACCGGCAGCCTCTGCCTGGACCAGCTGCTGCTGGAGCATCCAGCGCTGTTCAGCTGATGCCTCCACCTCTCCGGCACTCAGCCGGTCGTGGAGCTGACGGAATCGAGCATTGAGCTGAGGGTGCAGTGCGATCCAGTCCTCATGCGCTGCGCGCTGAGGGGCGAGCTCGGCATAGACCTGCTGTCGGGCCTCAGTAGCGTGGGCAGAATAGACACATGAGAAAGCGCGCATGGCTGAGTTCAGCAAAGCCCCGGAGCGACCGAAGGCATGAAGCGTGTTAGCTACAGTTGCTGGCTCTCCCGCAGCGGCAATGGTCTCAATCTCTTCCTTGTGACGGGCAAAACCGGCAGCAAAGACGCTCAGCCAGGCCGCGTCGTCGAAGGCGGTCAGATCTGGGTAGCCATAGTCCAGAGACCGGGGAGGGAATGTCTGTGCCACGGTAGTCACCTTTCAGCCGATATTCTGGTGAACAGCCTACAGACACCGTTGCAGTATGCAACTAAATGCATCGCTGCACACCGCAACCCTTGAGGAGAACTATGGCCGGCCATTCCAAATGGGCCAATACCAAGCACCGCAAGGCAGCGGTGGACGCCAAGCGAGCCAAGATCAACGCCCGCTACATCAAGCAGATCGAAGTCGCGGCACGCAACGGCGGCGCCGATATTGAAGGCAACCCTGCATTGGCTCTGGCAGTGACCAAAGCCAAGAAGGAATCGGTGCCCAATGACAACATCGACCGCGCGATCAAGCGCGGTGCCGGCCTGACCGGCGACGCCGTCGATTATGAGGAGATCACCTACGAGGTGCGCGGCCCGCAGGGCTCGGCACTGCTGGTGGAGTGTCTGACTGATAACCGCAACCGTGCCGCTGCTGAGGTGCGCACCGCGGTGACACGCTCCGGTGGCACCGTGGCAGACCCCGGTTCTGTGGCCTACATGTTCCAGCGCAAGGGCGTTGTCACCGTGCCCAAGACCGCGGACCTCACCGAAGACGATGTCCTCGCGGCGGTTCTGGATGCAGGCGTCGAAGAGGTCATTGAGAACGCCGAGAACTTCGAAGTCCAGTCCGAGGCCAGTGACCTCCAGGCAGTGGTGCAGGGACTCGAGGAGGCAGGTATTGCTTATGATTCCGACGAGGTGGCCTTTGTCTCGGATGTGAAGGTGGACCTAGAGCTGGAATCTGCCAAGAAGTTCCTGAAGCTCCATGACGCCCTGGATGACCTCGACGACGTCCAGAACATCCACACCAATGCCGACCTCAGCGCTGACACCCTGGCCGCGCTCGACGCCGAGAGCTGAGCCGTCACCCCTATGGCACTGCCGCAGCGGATCGGCACCACAGCAGGGAACTCCCGGACCGCCCAGCGGATCCTTGGTGTGGACCCTGGGCTGACCCGCTGCGGCTTTGCTGTGGTGGAGATGAACCCTAATCGCACAGGACATTCTGTCCATGTTGAGGTCAAAGGCACGCGCAGTGACGAGGATCTGGCACACCGAATCCTGGCGATTCAACGCGCGGCCGAAAACCTGCTGGACAGCTACGCCCCAGATGTTCTGGCAATAGAGAGAGTCTTCGCCTCCAATAATGCGCCCACCGCGATTGCCACCGCCCAGGCCTCTGGAGTGGTGATCGCCGCAGCGGCAGCTCGCGGAATCCCTGTTGCCTGGCATACCCCCAGCGAGGTCAAGGCAGCAGTGACCGACGACGGCAACGCCAGTAAGGATGCGGTGGCTCGCATGGTCCAGCGCATTCTCAAGCTGCCCGGGCTCCCGAAACCGGTGGACGCCACCGATGCATACGCTGTGGCCATCTGCCATGCCTGGCGCTCCGGAGTCGGGGCGCGCTTCAGCATGACGGCCAATACCTCCACGCACCAGGGTGCCAGTACCGCCATGCAACGTGCGGCAGCAGCACAGAAGGGTGCGCTCACACCCGCGCAGCGCGCCTGGCAGGCAGCCGAGAAGCGCGCACTGGGCCGCTGAGCACTGTGAGGCATTGGAGTACTTGAAGACGCGTGTCTGACTTCTGATAGGGCGCTTAGTCCGCGCCGAGCTTGTGACGGCGCGGCGAAGCAGACACGCATTCGCGGTTTTCGGGCTGCGGGCTCACACTCGGCTAGGCTGATCGAAGACATTTTCTAATGCGGCCTGCCCAGGGCAGCCGGGAACCCAGAAGGAGCCCCATGATCTCCAGCATCCGCGGTGAGGTGCTCAAAGTAGCCCTGGACCACGCCGTCGTCGAGGTCTCTGGGTTTGGTCTGCACGTCAATGCCACAGCGCAGACCCTGGGCCAGCTGCGAACCGGCCAGAGTGTTCGCCTGCAGACCAGCTATGTGCCTCGCCAGGATGAGGCGCCGCTGTTATTTGGTTTCGCCGATGAGAGCGAGCGCGAGATCTTCTCCACCCTGCTGTCGATTTCTGGTGTGGGGCCGCGGTTAGCGCTGGCTGTGCTCAGCGTTCACACACCGGATGAAGTGCGTGCCGCCATTCGGGACTCCGATACTGTGGCTTTCACCAAAGTGCCCGGAATCGGGAAGAAAACCGCCCAGCGCATCCTGCTTGAACTGGCTGGCAAGTTGGTCATTGATGAGCCAGCGACGACTACTGCGACAAAGACGGCAGCTGCGCCCACCGCTGCGGAGACCACGCTAACGGAAGTGCGCTCGGCGCTGACCTCGTTGGGGTGGACAGAGAAGGATGCTGAAGCAGCAGTGCAGGCGACCCTTTCGGCCGAACCGGAGCTTGCCGATGCTGACACGGCAGTGCTGCTGCGCAGCACGCTGCGCGGGCTGGGCTCCAGGACAGGAGCACGGGCATGACACTTCAGCCGGAAGGCGATCCTCGGGAAATCGTCGGCACCGCGCAGGCTGCTGAGGAGAAGGCCCTGGAGGCGGCGCTACGCCCCAAGGCACTGGATGACTTTGTCGGGCAGGCTACCGTTCGCGCCCAGCTCTCCTTGCTGCTGCAGTCGTCGAAGATTCGCGGCACTGCGGCAGACCACGTCCTGCTCTCCGGGCCACCGGGACTGGGTAAGACCACCCTGTCCATGATCATCGCCGCTGAGATGGGTGCCCCCTTGCGCATCACCTCCGGTCCAGCCATACAGCATGCCGGTGACCTGGCAGCAATCCTCTCATCGCTCACCGAAGGCGAAGTTCTCTTCATTGACGAGATCCACAGAATGTCTCGCCCGGCAGAAGAGATGCTCTATATGGCCATGGAGGATTTCCGGGTCGACATCATCGTGGGCAAAGGGGCCGGCGCCACTTCCATTCCACTGGAACTGCCTCCCTTCACTTTGGTGGGTGCTACCACACGGGCGGGTTTACTTCCCGGGCCGCTGCGAGACCGCTTTGGATTTACCGGTCACCTGGAGTACTACTCGGCGGGGGAACTGGAGAAAGTCCTACGGCGCTCAGCAGGGATGCTGGACATAGACGTCACCTCCGAAGGCTTCACCGAAATCGCCTCGCGATCGCGCGGGACACCCCGAATTGCCAACCGGCTGCTGCGCCGGGTGCGTGACTGGGCTCTGGTCCACCAGATCCCCACCGTTGACCAGCACGCCGCCTCTGACGCACTGAACACCTACGAAGTGGATACCCGAGGATTGGACCGCCTGGACCGGGCGGTACTAGAAGCTCTGTGCACCACCTTCCGCGGCGGACCCGTGGGGCTCTCCACCTTGGCCATTCTGGTGGGGGAAGAGTCGGAAACCGTGGAGACCGTGGCTGAACCGTATCTGGTGCGCGAAGGGCTGTTGGCCCGGACTCCACGCGGAAGAATCGCCACCGATGCCGCCTGGCGGCACTTGGGGCTTACACCCCCAGCAGAAATCCCCGGGGCTACGCTGGAGGCTGAAGATCCCCAGGATCCAGCGTCATAGTCCCGCCTATGAGATGAAGCTGATATCGTAGGCGGCTGTGATTGAGACGCCTTTTCTCCAGCTAGTTGCCCAGCAGGGTGCCGCCAATCCTATGGCGGATCCGCTGCTGCTGATCATGCTCGGCATCCTGGTGCTGTTCATGGTCCTGACCTTCCGTCGCGGTAGGAAAATGCGCGAGCAGCAGAAGCAGGCCCATTCGGCTGCTGTCGTCGGAGCCGAGGTGGTGACTGCTGGTGGTTTGGTCGGCACCGTGGTGCAGCGCGACGAGGCCCGTCAGCGCATCACCCTAGAATTCTCCGGCGGTGGCCGCGCAGATTTCCTCATTGGCGCCGTCCAGCAGGTGACTGAGCCCGCACCGGGTCAGCAGACCCCGGGCCAGGCCACCACCGAGACAGACTGACTTTTACTCCTATGGCCACTCCCACTCCGGTGCGCAAAGCGCGCGCCGCACTCCTCGGGCTGCTCATTCTTCTCTTGGGTATGGGCGGCCTGCTTGCCTATGGCGTCGCTGATGGCCGTGCTCAATGGGCACCGCTACTGGCTCTGGACCTCGAAGGCGGCACCCAGATGGTGCTTGCCCCGCAGGTCGAAGCTGGTGAGCAGATCGACAGCGAGCAGCTGCAGCAAGCAGTGGAGATCATCCGCCAGCGCGTAGACGGAAGCGGAGTCGCCGAAGCCGAGATCACGACGCAGGGCGCAGAGAACGTTGTGGTCTCTCTGCCGGGCGTTCCAGATCAGCGCACCCGAGAGCTCATCCAGGCCAGTGCGGACATGGAGTTCCGCCCGGTGCTTCAGACCGGCGTAGACATTGACTACGTGGAGAATGTGCTCCTGGCTGAGGACAACGAAGAGCTCACGGACGAAGAAGCCGAGGCCATTGAAGCCGAAGTTGATGACGCCCGGGAGGAGCAGGATGAAGAAGCTGCCCGCCCGGAGGATTTCCCTGAGCCTGAGGGTGAGCCACAACACAACTCTGACCTGAACTGGATCACTCCTGAGCTGGCCGCAGACTTCGAGAACTACAGCTGCTCGCGCGATGCCAGTGTTGAAGAGCGCAGCTCGGCCGAAGCCGATGAGCCCATGATCACCTGTGATCCGAACTCTGGTGCCACCTATCTGCTGGGACCGGTAGACGTGCCCGGAACATTGATATCCGACGCCAGCTTCGGCTCGGACCAGGATCGTCCAGGCTGGGTGGTCCACCTATCCTTCGATTCTGAAGGTACTGAGCGCTTCCGCGAGGCTTCCACCCGACTCTATGGATTTCCCCAGGGCGATCCGCGAAACCAGTTCGCGATCGTCCTCGACGGACATGTCATCTCCGCACCGGGAATGATCAACCCCATCCTTGATGGAAACGCCCAGATCAGCGGCGATTTCACCGAGGAAGACGCACGTAACCTCGCAGAACAGCTGCGCTACGGTTCGCTGCCCATTAGCTTCAGCATTGAATCCGAGCAGCAGATTTCGGCCACCCTAGGCCAGGATCAGCTCCGTATGGGCCTGCTCGCTGGCATCATCGGCCTGCTGCTGACCGCCGGTTACGCCATCTTCCAATACCGTGCACTTGCCCTGGCGGTGACGATCCCGTCGCTGATCGTGGTCGGTGTCATCACCTGGTGGGCTATCTCGCTGCTGGGCTGGACTGACGGCTACCGTCTCTCGCTGGCGGGTATTGCGGGTCTGATCCTCTCTATCGGCCTGACTGCGGACTCTTTTGTGGTGTACTTCGAGCGCATCAAGGATGAGCTGCGCGAGGGGCGCTCCCTACCGGGAGCAGTAGAGGCCGGTTGGTCCAGGGCGCGTCGTACTATTCTCGCCTCCAAAGCAGTCAACGTACTCGCCGCCGTCGTGCTCTACCTGGTGGCAGTGGGCAACGTGCGCGGATTCGCCTTCACCCTGGGGCTGACCGCATTGATCGATGTGATCCTGGTGTTCCTGTTTACCCATCCGCTGATGCAGGTGCTGGCGCGACGGAAGTTCTTCGCCTCGGGGAAGCGATTCTCCGGCCTCAGCGCTGACGAGCTCGGTGTAGATGTGCTTTATCGCGGTGCCGGAAGGTTTGCTCGCAGCCACGTGGTGCACTCAGGAGCGGTCGAGGGCGAAACAGCCGCCGAGAGTGTCACCGGCGATTCCGATAACCCTGCGCGTGCGGCACGCCAGGACGAAGTACCGGATATCCCTGAGGATGAGTGGGCCCAGATGACCATCGCCGAACGACGCCGAGCCCGCGAGGAGCGTTCTCGTGCCAGCGGAGCAATGGCCGATCAGGCACAGGAAGAGGCACGCTGATGGCAGCAGGATTCTCCAAGGCCGGAAATCAGCTCTACACCGGCGAACGCAGCTTCCCCTTCATCCAGCGTTCCAATCTGTGGTTCATGGTTGCCGCGCTGCTGATGGTTGCCGCTGTGGCCGTGCCTTTCTTCCGCGGAGGCTTCAACCTAGGAATTGAGTTCACCGGCGGTAGCGAGTTCACCATCTCGCAGACTCAGGACACCGATATCAGCATCGGTGAGGACGTTGTCTCCGAGATCTCGGGCCAGACTGCAACGGTGACCAATATCGCTCCCGGCACTGTGCGCGTTCAAACTGAGGAGCTCGACGACGAGCAGACGTTAGAAGTAGCACAGGCGCTGCAGGACGCATACGGCGTCTCAGCAGAGCAGGTGTCTTCCAGCTTTATCGGTCCGGTGTGGGGTGAGCACGTCTCGCAGCAGATGCTGATCGGGCTAGTGATCTTCCTAGTGCTGGTCACGTTATATATGACGTTCTACTTCCGGACCTGGAAGATGTCCCTGGCCGCGATCGCCGGCCTCGGCTTCGTCGTGGTCACGACCGTGGGCATCTATTCGCTCTCCGGCTTTGAAGTCACACCGAGTGCGATCATCGGCTTCCTGACGATCCTCTCCTATGCGCTCTACGACACAATGGTTGTCTTCGACAAGATCCGTGAGAACTTGGAGTCCCTGCACCAGCAGAAGGATCAGACCTTTACCGAACGGGTGAACCTCGCGATCAACCAGACTCTGGTGCGGTCCATCAATACTTCGGTGGTCGGTATCCTGCCGGTCGGGTCGATCTTGTTCATCGGCTCCTGGCTGCTGGGCGCCGGTACGCTCCGCGATATCGCGCTGGCCCTGTTCATCGGCATCATTGTGGGCACAATCGCGACTATCTTCGTGCAGGCACCGCTCTACGCCC
Organism: Nesterenkonia massiliensis; assembly: GCF_000455245.1. GTDB lineage: Bacteria > Actinomycetota > Actinomycetes > Actinomycetales > Micrococcaceae > Nesterenkonia > Nesterenkonia rhizosphaerae. The sequence goes on from NZ_HG005167.1 coordinate 225,319, forward strand.
GGATGCGTCGACATGATGCAGATATCAAAGCTCATACTGAGGAGGTGCTGGCGCTGCGACAGGAGCGCGGCATCGGTAGCGTCACGGCCTCGGGCACCCCTCTGGATGACAGCGGCAGGCCGGTGCCCTTCCCCCCACTGCCAGAACCCGAGCCGGAAGAGCTCGAGGACGAGGATCTCGGCTTCGAGATTGTCATCAGCGCTGAGAGCCCGGATCATTCGGGTCACGAATCTCGATAGAATAGCCTCTATGGCGTTTTCCTGCCCAGGGTTCTGGGCAGAGCGCCCGACCCGGGAAGGCAGGCGTCAGTGACTCAGGACAGTGCATCAGCACGCGAGGCCTCAGCCGATTCTGCCCCCGAAGCAGCCAGCAGCAAAGGCCTGACCACCTCGGACAGCTCTGCTGCCTCCGAAGGAACCTCGACCCCTGAGTCTTCAACAGGAGCCGTTCGCCCCGTGGTGCCGCGTCGATCCCGAAGCGTAGGCGTCGTCGCCGGTTCCAGCGACTCGCCTCTGCTGGAGCCGCTGCTTCGCGCCATGAGGTCCAACGGTGCCGACCAGGACCTTCCGCTGATTCGCCGGGCATTCGACGTCGCCCATCACCAGCACCGTGATCAGAAGCGCAAGAGCGGCGATCCCTACATCACCCACCCCGTTGCCGTGGCGACCATTCTCGCCGAACTCGGCCTCAACGGTTCCACGCTTGCGGCCGCCCTGCTGCATGACACCGTCGAGGACACCGAGTACAGCCTCGAACAGCTGACCGATGAATTCGGCGAAGAGATCGCACAGCTGGTCGACGGCGTGACTAAGCTCGATAAGCTCAAATTCGGCGACGCCGCCCAGGCTGAGACAGTACGAAAAATGGTCCTGGCCATGGCCAAGGATATTCGGGTGCTGATGATCAAGCTCGCCGACCGTCTGCACAATGCCCGTACCTGGAGATATGTCCCAGCTGAGTCCAGCGCCCGCAAAGCCAAAGAGACCCTGGAGATCTTCTCCCCACTGGCACATCGTCTGGGCATGAACACCATCAAATGGGAGCTGGAGGATCTGTCCTTCGCAGCGCTGTACCCGAAGGTCTACGAGGAGATTGTCCGGCTGGTAGGGGACAGGACCCCGCAGCGAGAGAAGTTCCTCTCCGAGGTACGGCAACAGATCGCCGATGATCTTAACGGCGCAAATATCGCAGCAACAATCACCGGCCGCCCCAAGCACTATTACTCGATCTATCAGAAGATGATCGTGCGCGGAAAAGAGTTCGACGATATCCATGATCTGATGGGTGTCCGTGTCCTAGTCGACTCTGTGCGTGACTGCTACGCGGCACTGGGCACTCTGCATGCCCGCTGGAACCCGCTGCCCGGGCGGTTCAAGGACTACATCGCGATGCCGAAGTTCAACATGTACCAGTCACTGCACACCACGGTGTTGGGGCCTTCAGGGAAACCGGTAGAGGTGCAGATCCGTACCTATGAAATGCACCGGCGTGCTGAATACGGTGTGGCCGCTCACTGGAAGTACAAGCAGCAGGGAAGCTCCCAGACCGAGGAGTCTGCGGTCTCTACCGCACCGGCCTCCGTAGCCCCCGGCGCCAGGCAGCAGTCACAAGCCACCGCTGATATCGGCTGGTTGCGATCCTTGGTGGACTGGCAGTCTGAAACGAAAGACCCGGATGAGTTCCTCGAGTCTTTGCGCTATGAGATCAACGCCAAAGAGGTCTTCGTTTACACGCCGAAGGGCGAGGTCATCTCCCTGCCGGCAGGGGCTACTCCAGTAGATTTCGCGTACACCATTCACACCGATGTAGGGCATAAGACCATCGGTGCCCGGGTCAACGGCAAACTTGTGCCGCTGAGTTCAGAGCTGCAGCACGGCGACTGGGTGGAGATCTTCACCTCCAAGGCTGAAGGCGCTGGTCCCAGCAATGACTGGCTGATGTTCGTCAAGTCCGCTCGGGCGCGCAATAAGATCCGTCAGTGGTTCTCCAAGGAACGCCGCGAAGAGTCTATTGAACGCGGCAAGGAAATGCTGACAAAGGCTGTGCGGAAGTCCAGTCTGCCGCTGCAGAAGGTCATGAATCCGGATGTGCTGCAGACCATCGCCCAGGAGCTCCACTATGCGGATATCTCGGGCTTGTACGCCGGAGTCGGCGAGGAGCATGTCTCCACGCAGAACGTCATCGAACATCTGACGGCTCTCTTCGATACCGAGGATGAGGACTCCGAAGAGCACGACACGACCCCGATCACCTCGCCGAGTATGCGCCCGTCTGAATATTCAGACGCCGGCGTGGTGGTCAAAGGTGCAGGCAATGTGCTCGCCAAGCTCGCCCGCTGCTGCACACCCGTGCCGCCGGATGAGATCGAGGGTTTTGTCACCCGAGGTCAGGGAGTGTCTGTTCACCGGGCAGACTGCCGCAACGTCCGGCAGCTGCGGGAACAACCTGGACGGCTCGTCGAGGTCGAATGGGCTCCCACCAAGTCTTCTGTGTTCCTGGTGGAGATTCAGGTCGAAGCTCTGGACCGGAAGTCACTGCTCTCGGATGTGACACGAGTACTCGCCGAGTCCCAGGTCAATATCCTCTCCGCGACAGTCCATACCTCCCGCGACCGAGTCGCGATCTCACGGTTCAGCTTTGAGATGGGGGATCCGCGGTATCTCAACCATGTGCTGAATTCAGTGCGTCGTATCGACGGGGTCTACGACGTCTACCGCACCGTGGGTAAGCGACGCGAACTGCACGACTAGAGCGCTGTCTCCAGCAGGTCCTGCACGGTCTTGGGGCTCATACTGACGCGTGCCGTATAGGACAGCCTTCTGCAGACGGTCTCAGCCAGCTCAGGCGCGGAGCAATTCGTTGCCGCTACCAATGCGGCTACTAGCTCGAGTCTGCGGCGCAGTTCATGCTCGGCAGGCAGACTGGGTCCACTGATGGGACTTGCATCAGCAGCGTGGGTGAGCAGCTCATCAAGCCGACGGCGGTCTCCGGGGATACCGACGCCGACTAGTAGATCCACTGCAGTGCGCACAGGTACGGTCACCGGCATCAGCCCACCTTGGTGCTGGGCACATTCATCCCGAGACAGTGGAACCTGATGCACCTGCCAGCGCCGCAGCGGCCCGGTGGAACGGCGGAACGTGCCCGCCGAGATGACCGTGACAACATGCGGACCCTGGCCACCCAGGTGAATCCATGCAGCTGTTTCACCGCAGAGGACTGTTGCGTCTTGCAGCGCGGAACTGAGCACACAAGCGGCGGCTCCGGTGCGCAGGATCCTGTCCGCTGGCAGTTCTGCCGCGGCGTAGACGTCTGCAAAGACATGCTGCAGCACGCCGTCGAGACAGAGCGAGTGCAGCTCAGCCGGGCTGAAGGGCCGCCCGGGCCGAAGATAGTTCCCCTGCTGCGGTGGAGATCCGGCGCCGTCGTGAGCCGTGGAATCCGATGCCATGAACCAAGCCTCGCTGGTTGGAAGCGACGTCTCAAGAGTGCTGCCAAGCTGTGGAAAAGTCCCGGAGCGGGTGGCGAGGGTGAGCGGGATTAGGTCTCCGGGTCGATCTCCACCAGGGTTCCAGCTTCCTGACCCAGGGCCGAACGCATGTCCAGCGCGTGGGTCAGGATCTCCACTGCTGCGGCCTGGTCAATGGCCGAGCGCTGATTCTTCGCCTCCACGCCAGCGGCTCGCATCTTTTCGGCTGCGGAGACAGTGGAGAGCCTCTCATCGATCAGCCGCACCTCGGTGGGGCTGGACTGCGCCGCCAATTGCGCCGCCAGAGCCACAGCGTAGTCGCGGGCCTTCTGGGTGGAGGGTGTCTCTGTCCCAGACAGCGAGAGCGGCAAACCCACGTAGACAACGACTGCGGCACGGTCGGCGATGATCTTCAGCAGCATCCGCAGATCAGAGCCGCGGTTGGCGTCCCTGCGTAGGGTCATGACCGGCGTTGCCAATAAGGCGTCAGGATCCGAAGCCGCCAGGCCAACTCGAACATCTCCGACGTCGACGGCGAGTCGAACTCCGGCACGCGCGCTCATCGGCTGTTCAGCGTCCGCGCACCGCAGCGACGACGGCGCTGAGAGCGTCGTCGATCTTGGCTGCGTCCTGCCCGCCGCCCTGGGCCAGATCCGGCTTGCCGCCGCCTCCGCCGCCGAGCACACCGCAAGCGGTCTTCACCAGTTCGCCGGCGGCTAGCCCAGCGGCACGTGCCGCCTCCGTGGTGCCGATGACAATCACCGGGCGCCCCTTGGATTCTGCTGCCACAGCGACGACGGCGGCCTGGGAGCCGAATCGACCGCGCAGATCCATCACCAGCTGGCGCAGATCGTCCCCGCCGGCGGAACCGGCGTGGTGGGTCAAGACGGAGACCCCGTCGGCGTCCACTGCCTGCTGCAGCAGGTTTCCGGCCTGAGCCTTCAGCTGCTCTGACCGCAGCCGCTCCAGTTCGCGTTCAGTCTGCTTCAACTTGGCAAGGGTGGCAGAAATACGATCGGGGACCTGGTCTGCGGGAACTTTCAACATATCCGTCAGCTGGTTCACCAGAGTGCGCTCAGCAGCGAAGTGCTTAAAAGCGTCAAGGCCGACCAGGGCTTCTACTCGGCGGTTTCCCGAGCCGACTGAAGCTTCGGAGAGCAGGGCCAGGGTTCCGATCTCAGAGGTGCTAGTGACGTGGGTGCCGCCGCAGAGTTCACGCGACCACGGACCATTCATCTCCACGACGCGGACCTGGTCTCCGTATTTCTCACCGAAGAGCATCATCGCGCCCAGTGCCTTGGCCTCATCGAGGGCCATGACCTTGGTGGCCACTTCGTAGTTGTCACGGATCGCCAGATTAGAGATCTCTTCCAGTTCCTGGCGGGCAGCGGGGGAGAGGGCGTCGTCATGAGTGAAGTCGAAACGCAGGTATCCCTCCTTATTGAAGGACCCTGCCTGCACCGCCTCCGGACCCAGGACATCATGGAGAGCCGCGTGGAGGATATGGGTTGCTGAATGGGCCTTCTGAGTGTCGAGACGTCGGCGGACATCAATGCTGCCCAGCACTTCAGCACCGGCGGGCACTTCGCCGGAGACCACACGGGCGCGGTGCACGGACAGTCCCTTGATAGGCGACTGGACATCGGTGACTTCAAGCTCGAAGCCGTCACCGGTGATACGTCCAGTATCGGGAGCCTGGCCGCCGGCCTCGGCATAGAAGGGAGTGGCATCCAGAACTACTTCGATCTCGTCGCCCGCAGCGGCCCGATCACGTGTCTCACCGGCGACAACTAGGCCCCGGATGCGCGACTCGGTGGTGTGTTCGGTATATCCGGTGAAGTGGGTCGGCCTGTCTGCCAGCAGCTTCTGGTACACCTCAGTATTGGCATGTCCGGACTTCTTGCCTTTGGCATCGGCGCGGGCGCGCTCGCGCTGCTCGCACATCAGCGCCCGGAAAGTCTCCTGGTCTACGCTGACTCCGGCCTCTTCCGCCATCTCCAGGGTCAGGTCAATGGGGAAGCCGTAGGTGTCATGAAGGGCGAAGGCGTCATCGCCAGAGAGCGGACGACCTGACTTCTTTGCGTCACTGACTGCACTCTCAAGGCGCTCAGTGCCTGCAGAGATGGTGCGCAGGAAGGCTTGCTCTTCTTTCACCGCCACCTGGTGGATGGTCTCGAAGCGCTCGGCCACTTCTGGATAGACACCCTTCATGGCGTCACGCGAGACGCTGAGCAGATCGCCGAAGACTGGCTTCTCCACCCCGAGCAGGCGCATACCGAGAATGACGCGACGAATCAGCCGACGAAGGATGAAACCTCCGGCCTCGTTGGAGGGGCGAACGCCGTCGGTGATGAGCATCAGAGCGCTGCGGACGTGATCGGCGATCATCCGCAGCCGCACATCTGTGGTGTGATGCGGGTCCTGCGGATCCTCAGTGGAGGTATAGGTCACCCCGGCGAGCTCGGCGGCACGATCCAGGACGGGCCGGACCTGGTCGGTCTCATACATGTTCTCGACACCCTGAAGAATCATTGCCAGGCGCTCCAGGCCCAGTCCGGTGTCGATGTTCTTGTTCTGCAGTGGGCCGGAGACTTCGAACTCGGTCTTGGAATGTACTGCCGAGAGCAGGTCCTGCATGAAGACCAGGTTCCAGATCTCCACATAGCGGGTGTCATCTGCGGCAGGGCCGCCTTCAATACCGTAGGCCGGGCCACGGTCGTAGTAGATCTCGGAGCAGGGCCCGCCTGGGCCGGGCTGACCGGTGTTCCAGTAGTTGTCTTCAGCGTCGAATCGCTGAATACGCTCCTGAGGCACTCCGACTGTGTCGCGCCAAATGGCCAGTGCTTCGTCGTCGTCCTCGTAGACGGTGACCCAGAGCCGCTCCGGATCCAAGCCGAAGCCGCGAAGACCAGTTTCGGGATCACCCTCCACCGGGGTGGTCAGCAGTTCCCAGGCCATCGGGATGGCGGTCTCTTTGAAATAGTCCCCGAAGGAGAAGTTGCCGCACATCTGGAAGAAGGTGCCGTGACGTGCAGTCTTGCCCACCTCTTCGATGTCTGCGGTGCGGATGCACTTCTGCACGCTGGCAGCACGGCGGTACGGCGGCGTCTCCAGACCCATGAAGTAGGGGATGAAGGGCACCATGCCGGCAATAGTGAAAAGCAGAGAAGGCTCAGGGGAGACCAGTGACGCCGAAGGTACCCGCTCGTGGCCTTTGGCGGCGAAGTAGTCGTACCAGGTGCTGGCGATGTCCTGAGACTTCATCGGAAGAAGCGTCCTTCTGCTGTGGGGCGTTGACTGGTCAATCTTAGTGGAACAGCGAGGCCAGTGCCTGCTGTGGTGTCGTGGTGAAACGGCTGGAGCCCGCCGCAACCCCTTACAGCGGGGTGGCGACGGGCTCCAGCGCGAAGATACTGAAGATCCAGCAGATCAGCGAGCGTAGTACTCGACCACGAGCTGCTCTTCGCAGGTCACGGGGACCTCAGCGCGCTTGGGCTTGCGGACCAGGGTGGCCTGCAGCTTCTCGATTTCCACGTTGAGGTAACCGGGAACAGCCGGGAGCACTTCCTGGTGAGCGCCGGCAGCAGCGATCTGGAAGGGCTCGAACTTCTCGGAGCGCTCGTGCACGTGGATCATCTGGCCGGGCTTGACGCGGAAGGACGGACGGTCCACGCGCTTGCCGTTGACCAGGATGTGGCGGTGCACCACGAACTGGCGAGCCTGGGCAATGGTGCGGGCGAAGCCAGCACGCAGGACCAGGGCGTCCAGGCGGGATTCCAGCAGCTCGATGAGGTTCTCACCGGTCAGGCCCTCAGACTGGCGCTTGGCCTCCTCGTAGTAACGAGTCATCTGAGCTTCGCGGATGCCGTACTGGGCGCGAAGACGCTGCTTCTCGCGCAGACGCACTGCGTAGTCGGAGTCGGTCTTGCGGCGAGTACGGCCGTGCTGGCCGGGGCCGTAGGGACGACGGTCCAGGTACTTCTGGGCCTTCGGCGTCAGGGCAATGCCAAGAGCGCGCGAAGCCTTCACGGTCCGACGACCGCGCAGGGGAGTGGTGGGCATACTTGTGCCTTTCTTCAATCAGTCGGCTTGGTGATTTATTGCCGCCTGCGGCACGAATGAGCAGACGGCACCTGGCCTCCGCGATCCCTACGGAGAGCCCACGCTGCCGAGTAGCGTGGTCACTGTGACACGGGAGAAAAAGTGGATCTTCATAAAGAACTTCGCCCGTGCCTGCCAGACAGCAGACCATTCTATCAGTGATCGCAGAGAAACCCCATCCTGAGAACAGGACGGGGTTTCTCTTGAGGTTGCCTGAGCTGCACAGTGCTTGTTGAGCCGTGCAGTGCCCGCGCAGCGGTGCAGGTCCTGGTTAGCCGCGCAGGGCCTTGCGGTCGGGTCGTGCACGGTAGGGGTCGACGCCCTTGGGGATCGGCGGACGGCTGATTGGAAGGGCCGACAGGCGGCGTTCTACTTCATGGACCTCGTGCTTATTGAGCTTCTTGTCCAGCTTTTTGATGTGCTTGGTGAGCTTGGGCAGTGGCACCTGGCCCTCACCGCGGCCGGTTTCCACCACATGCACCGGGACTCCGGAGTCACGAAGAATGGGGCTGAAACGCTTACGGGTGCGCTGAACAAGCTTGGAGTTTGCCGAGACGCCTTCAGTCACCAAGATCAAGCCTGGCTTGCCCACGACCCGGAAGATCGCGTTCTGGGTCTTGGGGTCCATGGCTACAGGCTCATCAGATACCACCCATCCGCGGCGCAATGTGCCCAAGGCGGCCGCTGCAGCGCCGGGGCGGCCTTCGATCCTGGCAAAAGCTGCGCGTTCGGCGCGGCGATTCATGATGATCATCGCAGCAAGCAGGGCGAACGGCAGAGCCACCAGCAGCGCCGTGATCCAGTTCAGCCACCAGGTGACCAGAACAAAGATAATGGTGAAGGTCAGCAAGGCCGCCAGCGCCATCCACCAGCCGATATTGGGATCGTGCGAGCGGGTCATGTTGAAGACCTGCTTGATCCTGGAGAAGAAGCCTTCGCCGTTGGCCCGGTTCGCCTTGCGGCGGGCCTTGCGCTCCTGCTTCTCCACCTTCTGCTGCTGGCGCAGCTTCTTCAGCTCGGCCTTGGCCTGCGCTTTGGAGGTGACCTGGGGGGTGGTGGAGTTCGCTGCCATAATGGCCCCATTCTACCCGAGCCCCGGACGGGCTGCCCCCGCCCGGGGGACTAGCTTTAGGTGTGAAGGCGAGCGTGAGCTCGGCGAGAGCGTGGCGGGGTTTCCCCGCCCGCGGGACTAGCTTCGGGACTAGCTCTGCCTGGCTCAGAACCCAGCAGCTACTAGGGTGGCTGCTTCCTGCTTGGTCTGGCCGGAAGGCTCGATGTGGCGAAGCTGCTCGGGGATCTCCCAGCCTTTCTTCTGCATGGCCTTGGCCCACAGCGAACCAGCGCGGTAGGAAGAGCGCACCAGCGGACCGGACATCACACCGAGGAAGCCGATCTCCTCAGCCTCCTGCGAGATCTCCATGAACTCCTGAGGCTTGACCCAGCGGTCCACGGGAAGGTGCCTTGGAGTGGGACGCAGGTACTGGGTGATGGTGATGAGGTCGCAACCGGCGTCGTGGAGGTCTTGGAGGGCTTCAGTGACTTCTTCGCGGGTCTCACCCATCCCCAGGATCAGGTTGGACTTGGTGATCATGCCGTGCTTGCGCCCCTGGGTGAGCACATCCAGTGAGCGCTCGTAGCGGAACGCGGGGCGGATGCGACGGAAGATACGCGGGACGGTCTCCACATTGTGGGCGAAGACTTCGGGTTTGGCTTCGCAGATGCCGGCAATGTTCTCTTCCTTGCCGGAGAAGTCCGGGATCAGAATCTCCACACCGGTGCCGGGGTTCAGCTCGTGGATCTTACGGATGGTCTCGGCGTAGAGCCAGACTCCCTCATCGGGAAGATCGTCGCGAGCCACGCCGGTGACGGTGGCATAACGCAGGTTCATCTCGCGCACTGATTCCGCCACCTGCAGCGGTTCTGATTCATCCAGTGCACCGGGGCGGCCGGTGTCGATCTCGCAGAAATCACAGCGCCGGGTGCAGGCGGATCCTCCGATGAGGAAAGTGGCCTCGCGGTCTTCCCAACATTCAAAGATGTTCGGGCAGCCGGCCTCTTCGCAGACAGTGTGCAGACCTTTGGAGCCCACGCGTTTCTTCATCGCGGCGAACTCGGGTCCCATTTTGACCTTGGTGCGCATCCACTCGGGCTTGCGCTCCACCGGCACCGCCGCGTTTTTCGCCTCGACCCGCAGCATGCGGCGGCCCTCAGGGGCAATACTGCTGCTGCGGTTTCCGCCGGTGCCACATGCTCCTGCGGTCCGTACTGCCTGTTCCGTCACTTAAGGACACCTTCTTTCGGCTGCGAGATCGAGCAGGCGGTCAGCATGAGTTCGTCGTCGGAGGGCGACGGCGGCTGCTCACCTGAATAAATGTAACTGGGCAGAGCAGCGACTAATTCCGCTTCGATGCGGTCCACCACGTCTGCTGGAGTCACGGTGCGTCCAAGCTCGGCTGTGATGCTTGTGGTCCCTGCGTCTCGGATACCGCAGGCAATGATGTTCTCGAATGGATCAAGGTCATTGGAGCAGTTCAATGCGAATCCGTGCATGGTCACGGATTTGTGGATCCGGATTCCTACTGCGGCGATCTTCTTATCCTGGGCACCTCCGGTGATCCAGACGCCTGAGCGACCTTCAACGCGTGAACTGGTGATGCCGTACTCCTCAGAGAGGACCTTCATAATCACCGCTTCGAGGGTGCATACATAGTCCTTGACCAGTGCTCGATCGCGCAGGTGAAGGATGGGGTAGCCCACCAGCTGACCGCGGCCATGCCAGGTGATCTTTCCCCCGCGGTCGACGTCGACCACCGGGGTTCCGTCTTTGGGCCGGTCTTCTGCTTCAGTGCGTTTGCCGGCGGTATAAACATCAGCATGCTCCAGGAGCAGCAGTGTGGAGGGCTTCCGCCCAGCGAGCACCTCTTCGTGCAGCTGCTTCTGGAGGTCCCAGGCCTTGGTGTAGTCCACCAGCGAAGGATCGAAGCCCAGACGTCGCGTTTCCAGAGTCATGCTCTCTACCCTAAACCCGCCGGGGCAGGAGGCGCTGTGGAAAACGCCTGCAGCGAGACGAAATCCGCGGCATTCTGGGGCTATGAAAAGTTATGACGATGACCACAGTCTTAATGTGTCGTCACCGCCGGGGGTGGCGCGTATGGCGGTGGAGCGCCTGTTGGGTGTGGGTGGACGCTGTGCAGTGTGGTCAGTTTCTAGAACTGGACCTCCGGCGCAGTCGCATGTGTGGGCCGACTCTACGCGTCAGCCACCGGTCCGGATGGCGCTGAAAGTCCCACTCCGCAGACCCAGAGGGGTGCCCTCGCAGCGCGGTCTGGAGCAGGAATTCGAAGCCATGCTTCCGCTGATGCATCCCCACCTTATCCGCCCCTGGGGTATTGCACAGACCACGGCGGGACCAGGGCTGCTCTTGGACTTGTACCAGGGTGGCTCCGTGGCGGCGTTGCTGCGCAGTGCTGGTCGACTCAGCCCGGGGGAGACAGTCACCGCCCTGACGCCGGTAGCCGAAGCCTGTGCACATCTGCACCAGTTAGGGGCAGCCCATGGCGACGTCACCGCCGCAAATATCCTGCTGACCCCAGAGGGGCTGCCCGCCCTGGCAGATCTCGGGGACGCCCAACTGCTGGGCATGCGGGTCAGAGATGCCTCACCGGCTGCAGATGTGGCTGCATTGGCTGCGACCGCATGGCTTTGTTTGACAGGGGAGCTGCCTGAAGCTCGTCAGGTGCGGTTGCCGCTGGGGTCACTGCGGCCGGATCTGGCGACGCCGCTGATCTCTCTGCTCGAGGAGTCCTTGGAGCCCTCAGACGGGATAACTGCTGACGAGTTCGCACGTGAGCTCTATGCCCAGGCTGCGCCGCAGCCGCTGAATCTGATGCGAGCAGCAGATGAGCAGGTCCTTGCCGAACTGCCCACGGTCCTGCCGACGCCAGCGGCCTCACGGGCACTGCCGGGGTGGCTCAGACGGCTGTGGGGACCAGCCCGAAAGGCTGGTCCCCACAGATCACGCCGTGATGAGGCTCAGAGCCCCAACTGGGCCTCGAAGTTGCCCTCTTCCAGACGTGCCTTCAGGGTCTGAAGGAAGCGGCCGGCGTCGGCGCCGTCAACGATGCGGTGATCGTAGGTCAGCGAGAGGTACATCAGGTGGCGGATACCGATGGTGTCATTGCCATCAGCATCGGTGACCACCTTCGGGCGCTTCTCGATCGCGCCTGTGCCAAGGATGGCAACCTGTGGCTGGTTGATGATCGGGGTATCGAAGAGAGCACCCACTGAACCGATGTTGGTGATGGTGAAGGTTCCGCCCGAGAGCTCCTCCGGTCCAATCTTGTTGGTACGGGTGCGCTCGGCAACGTCGGCGATCTTCTTGGAGAGACCGGCGATGGAGAGATCCCCTGCATCGGAGATCACCGGGACCAGCAGGCCCTTTTCAGTGTCCACCGCGAATGCCAGATGCTCGGCGTCGTGGTAGATGATCTCTTGGCTGTCCTCGTGGTACTCCGCGTTGAGCTTGGGGTGCTGCTTCAGTGCTTCGGTCACGGCAGTGGCGATAAACGGCAGGTAGGTGAGGTTGACCCCGTTCTGCTGCTTGAAGCCCTGCTTGGCCTTTGCGCGCAGGTTGACAATACGAGTCATGTCAACCTCCTGCACCTGGGTCAGCTGAGCAGAGACCTCCAGGGACTCCTTCATGCGGCGGGCGATGACCTGGCGGATTCGTGGTGCCTTCTCGGTGGATCCGCGCTTAGTGGTGTCCACCTTGACCTCCGGGGCGGCCTTGGGGGCAGCCGAGGTCTCCGCAGACTCTGCTGGTGCTGAGCTCTTCTTCGCCTCGATGGCGTCAAGGACGTCCTGCTTGCGGATACGGCCGCCAACGCCGGTGCCCTTGACCGAAGACAGGTCAACGCCTTCCTTCTTCGCCAGACGCCGGACCAGAGGAGTGACGTAGCCCTCAGCGGAAGAATCCTCCTGGGAATCCTCTGCCGCGGTGTCCTTCTCGCTGGACTTGGTTTCGGTGCGCTGCTCGGGCTCCGGTTCGGAGGCGGGCTCTTCGCTGGGTGCCTCTTCAGGCTCCTCATCCTTGGCCGGCTGCTCGGCGGGAGCAGATTCAGCTTCGGGGGTGGGCTCCTTGGACTGTGCCGCCGGGGCACCTGAGCCGATAAGGGCCAGTACGGCCCCGACCTCTACGGTCTCATCCTCGGAGACCTTCAGCTCCTGGACGGTGCCGGCGATCGGGGAGGGAACCTCGGTGTCGACCTTGTCGGTGGAGACCTCCAACAGTGGCTGGTCGACCTCCACCTCGTCGCCGACCTCGACGAGCCAGCGGGTGACAGTGCCTTCAGTGACGGACTCACCCAGTGCAGGCAGGGTCACCTCTTCGGCGTCACCGCCTGCTGCTCCGGTGTCCTCTGCCGGGCTCTGTTCCTCAGGAGTGGCTTCAGCTCCGCCGGATTCACCAGCGGCCGGGGCGGGCGCCTCTTCGGCGGCTTCAGCAGTTGCCTCAGGCGTTTCAGCCTCAGTGGCGGCGTCCTCTGCGGCCTCGGCGGTGCTCTCCGACTCATCGGAGTCATCAGAGCCCGAGCCTCCGCCGGAGCCATCGCCAATGCGCACCAGGGGCGCACCGACCTCTACAGTCTCATCTTCAGCGACGAGTTGTTCCTCGATGACGCCGGCAATGGGGGAGGGAACTTCGGTGTCGACCTTGTCCGTGGAAACCTCCACGATCGGCTGGTCGACCTCCACCTCATCTCCGACCTCGACGAGCCAGCGGGTGACAGTGCCCTCGGTGACAGATTCACCGAGTGCGGGAAGGTTGACGGTCTCAGACATGATGTCCGGCTCCTACTCGTTTTCTCAGGTCTAGGTCAGCTCGCAGAGGTTCAGCCGTGCAGAGGATGACCGAACAGGGCCATCGCGGCTTCGCCCAGTGCTTCGTTCTGGGTGGGGTGGGCATGGACAAGGGCGGCGACGTCTTCGGGGTAGGCCTCCCAGTTGACGATGAGCTGGGCTTCACCGATCTGCTCACCGATTCGGGTGCCGATGCCGTGGACGCCCACGATCGGGCCTCCCTTGACGCCAACCATCTTGATGATGCCCCCGGTGCCCAGGATGGAGGACTTGCCGTTGCCAGCGAGGTTGTACTCGGTGACCTCGATGTTCTCCTTGCCGAACTTCTCTTCAGCCTTTGGCTGGGTGTAGCCGACCGACATGATCTCAGGCTCGCAGTAGGTGACCTTCGGGATATTGATGTCCTCGACGATTACCGGGTTGTTCCCAGCGATCTCCTCGGCGACGAAGATGCCCTGCTGGTAGCCGCGGTGGGCCAGCTGCAGTCCGGGCACGATGTCCCCGATGGCGTAGATATTGCCAACGCCGGTGTGGAGGCGCTCGTTGGTGATGACAAAGCCCCGGTCCAGGGTGATGCCCTGTTCCTCGAAGCCGAAGCCCTCGGTCACCGGGCCGCGGCCCACTGCGACCAGGCAGATCTCGGCTTCAAAGACCTTGCCGTCCTCAAGGGTGACTTTCACGCCGTCGGCGGTCTCTTCGACCTCCTTGAAGAAGGTGCCGGTGTTGAACTTGATGCCACGCTTCTTGAAGGAGCGCTCCAGGTTCTTAATGATCGAGGGGTCCTCGTTCGGAACCAGGTTCGGCAGGCCCTCGATGATGGTGACATCGGTGCCGTAGGAGGTCCATGCCGAGGCGAACTCACAACCAATGACACCGCCGCCGAGGACGATGGCGGACTTCGGAGTCCGGTCCATCTCCAGCGCTTCAGTGGAGGTGATGATCTTCTCGCTGATCGGCAGGCCGAAGGTCTTGGAGGTCGAACCCGTGGCCAGGACGATGTTTTTGCCCTTGTACCGGGTGCCGTCCACCTCGATCTCATTCTGGGAGACCAGCTTGCCTTCGCCTTCAATGACCTGGACCTTGCGCATCTTCAGCAGACCGGTCAGGCCCTTGTGCTTGCCGGCGACGATGCCGTCCTTGTACTCCTTGACCTTCGCAAGGTTCACGCCCTTGAAATCGACGTCGACGCCGTACTTCTCGGACTCCTTGGCATCATCAGCCAGCTCCGCCGCGTGCAGGTAGGCCTTGGTGGGGATACAGCCGGTGTGCAGACAGGTGCCGCCGAGCTTGGCCTTCTCGATCAGACCAACGGTGAAGCCATGCTGGACGGAACGCAGTGCTGCGGCATAGCCAGCGCTGCCTCCGCCGAGGACCAGGACGTCAAATTCTTCGGCCACGATCAATTGCTCCTTGGGGTGAGACGTTTTCAGTTGTTCTTGCTCATCAGACTATCAGCTGGGCGCTTAGCCAACTACGCTCGACGAACGCCTTCGAGGTAGGTCAGCAGGGTGCGCACGCTGACGCCAGTACCGCCCTTGGGGGTGTAGCCGTAGGGAGCCTTTTCGTTGAAGGCAGGACCGGCCAGGTCGATATGCGCCCAGGGAATCCGCTTAGCATCGGCATCGAGTGCTTTGGGATCAGCGTCAGCACGGTCACCAACGAATTCGCGCAGGAATGCTGCCGCGTTGAGCATGCCCCCGAAACGGTCAGCGGTGTTGGTCAGATCCGCCACTTCGGAGTCGAATCCGCTGCGCGCCTCCTCCGGGATGGGCATAGCCCAGTGGGACTCGCCGGCATCCTGCGAGGCCTCGACCAGATCGTCGCGGAGATCGTCATTACCCATGACGCCCACGGTGCGCACGCCCAAGGCGATCATCTGGGCACCGGTGAGCGTGGCAATATCGATAATCGCGTCGGGGTGTTCCTCAGAGGCAGCCACCAGCCCGTCAGCCATGACCAGTCGGCCCTCGGCGTCGGTATTGAGCACCTCCACGGTCTTGCCGCCGTAAATGGTGATGACATCCTCGGGACGCTGAGCGGTATCTGAAGGCATGTTCTCGGCCAAGCAGAGCCAGCTGGTGACCTTCACAGGCAGATTCAGCTCAGCTGCGGCCCGTACCACTGCGTAGGCCGTGGCAGCACCAGCCATATCCAGTTTCATGGTCACCATCGCATTGGCGGGCTTCAGGGAGAGTCCGCCGGAGTCGAAGGTGATTCCCTTACCCACCAGTGCGATATGCGCGATGGGCTTAGCCGGGGAGTACTCGACGCGCACCAGGCGAGGCTTGCGAGAGGACCCGGAGCCTACGCCGAGCAGGCCTCCGAAACCGTCCTTCTCGAGATCCTTTTCATCCCAGACCTTGACCTTCAGCTTGGTGGTCTTGCTCTGGGTCTTGACGATCTCAGCGAAGGACTCGGGGTAGAGGTGGCTGGGCGGAGTGTTCACCAGATCGCGTACTGCCCGTACAGCATCGGCGACCACTGCCGCGCGCCCCAGTGCAGGTTTGGTGTGCTTGTCCTTCAGCTCGGTCAGCACGGCGATGTGTGCCACCGGGGTTTTGCTGCGGGCTTCTTCGCTGCTCTTAAAGTGCGGGAAGCTGTAGGCGCCCAGGGCGGCACCTTCAGCGACGGCGGTGACCTGGTCCACTGTGGCGGCAGGAAGGGCCAGTGCTACCGAATCAGCAGAAGAGAGCTGGCGGACAGCAGCACCTGCAGCGCGGCGCAGGGCCTCCAGCGAGACGCCGCCGTCGGGCTCACCGGTCAGCGGACCGACGCCGATGAGCACCAGCGTCTCAGACTTGAAGCCATCCACGCCGGGCAGCCGAAGCAGCTGGTCAGCGGCGCCGCTGGCACCGAGGGCCTGCAGGGAATCGGCCACTCCTCGTGCGGCTTTATCGGCCAGCGGATTGGGCAGCAGGATCGGGCCTTCGGGCCCCTTGGCCACGCCGAGCACCAAGGCATCGGCGTCGACCTTCTCGACGGCAGAGGACACGGCGGACACTGTGGGCTTAAAGTCGTTGATCACAGAACCGATCCTATCCACATTCGGAGCGGGAATGGGGATAGATGGAATGCTGTTGAGTTCAGATATGCCACCCCATCCATTTCCTTCGAGAGGAGACACCCCCGGTGACCGATGCTTTTGACCTGCTTCACGTGCATGCTGATGAGGATGTCCGCACCCGCAGCTCTGCACATGGTGAGGAGCACGACGCCGCTGCTGTTGACCACGGCACCGCCCTGGTGCCGCTTGCCGCAGAGGGCGATGGTGAGCATCTGACACTGCTGGTCTCCTGGGCCGGTCATACCGACGCCGGGACGCTGAGCGAACAGCTTTCCGATGCGCTGCTGGGTTCGCTGCCGCATAAGCGCATCGCCAGCTTCGACGTCGACGAGCTTTTTGATTACCGGTCCCGCCGCCCGCAGGTGACCTTCAGCGATAACCGCTTCTCCGACTACCAGGGCCCGCAGCTTGATCTCTATGAGGTGGAGGATGCCCTGGGGCGGCCGTTCCTGCTGCTTACTGGTGATGAACCCGACTACCAATGGGAACGTGTTGCCAATACGGTGCTGGAGCTCATCGAGCATCTCGGAGTGCAGCTGGTCGTGGTGGTGGATGCCCTCGGTCTGCCTACTCCGCATACCCGTCCAATCGGTGTCACCGCGCATGGAAACCGTCAGGATCTCATCGAAGGGATCTCCACCTGGTCACCTGCAGCCCAGATCGAAGCCGGATTGGCACAGATGCTGGAGATGCGTGTGGATGCCGCAGGACGCGACGTCGTGGGCTACACCCTCCACGTTCCGCACTATTTGGCCAGTGGCAAGTACCCGCAGGTGGCGGTGGCTGCCCTGGAATATGCCGGTGCCGCGGGTGAGCTGATGCTGCCTACTGACGAGCTGCGCGAAGCAGCTCGGATGGTGGACGCGGATATCACCCGTCAGGTGGGACAGAATCCGCAGATTGCAGCTCTGGTGCGGCAGTTGGAGGCGAACTTCGATGAGTACTCGACCCCTCAGCAGCGCTCGCTGTTGGTGAAGGAAGACGACGTCGTCCCTGATGCAGAAGAACTTGGTGCCGCGGTGGAGGCTTATTTGCGCACCCAGCCAGGTGATGTGATCTTCGGCACCCGTGCCCCCGATCAGGCAGATCCTGGGGTTGATGACGAGGACACAACAGCCGATGGCGATGGCCCCGCGGAGGGCTCAGGGCACGACGAAGACTAATGCGGCTGGCCCCGGGATGCGGTTTTCCCCAGGTGGGCCACGTGGGCGCGTCCACGCCGGCATCCTCACAGTAGGCTCAGCGCCTGCTGCTGTCTGCTGTCCAGTCAGCGCAGGCTGGGGGCATGGATACCTCATCGGAGCTCACACCTCATGGCTCCTCACCGAATGACCTGTTCAATCTCGGCATTGCCGGAGACGCGCTCGCGCTGGTGCACAGTTGCTTTGGTGAGCTGCCTGAAGATTCATTAGTCCTGATCGGCATCATGGATGGCCGGACCGGAGGGCACCTGCGTGTTGACCTGAGCGGCACAATGCGTGCGGCTCAGTCCAGGGCTGCCCAGTACGCCGACTGGCTCGCAGGACCTCAGGCCGAACCGACGCCCGATGCGGTGATGGCGCTGCTCTTCTGTCCCGAGCAGCCATCGCCTGAAACCGAGAACGCCTACGCCGAGCTGCTGTTTGCCTTGGCCACGGCCTTCTGGGAAGACCACGCGACGGTGCTCAGTCGGGTCTGGCATATCGGGGGACCCCCGGGGCCTCAGCGCCGAATTCGAGCCCTGGGTTGCCAGAACCTCAATTGCTGTCCCTTCCCCGGCATGCCTGCAGAAGAGCAGCTGGCGGCGGCATTACAAGCGCATCCGGAACTGCAGCGTGCGCGGGTGTCTGCCCCACAGCCCCGCCAGGCGCTGGCGGAGTATCTGCGACCAGCGCATCCGCCCTCTGAAGCGGATAGGCGCCTGGTGCAGGAGCTAGCCGACTGCAGCGAGGTCTCACTGGCTGCAGAACCACTTGCAGCCCTGTGGGATGAGACATTGCGCAAAGTCCAGCAGACCCAGGACGTCCGATGGTTGCATCAGGACACCGAGCACATCGGTGCACTGCTGGCCACCTTGCGCCGCAAACGGGGTCGCGACGCATTGATCCCGCTCTCCGCGCTGGGCTTCCATCCGGCCCTGGCAGGTATGAGATTCGAGGATCTAATGCTGGGGAACACCACCATTGGTCGGGAGGACTTCGACGAGCTGGGCGACCACGAGCAGCTAACGCTGGTGAGTCAGAGTCTGCCGGGCGAATCCGCCCCGGAGCTGGCCGAGCAGATGCTCAATGACTATGCCGCCTGCTGGGCGGGGGCGACCGACTATGCCCCCAACTGGGACCGTATTGATGCACTGGACCGGATACTGCGTGAGCTTCTGGCATACGCACGAGGAATGGAGCGCGAATCTGCGCTGAACGTCAAAGCCTGGATTGAATGGGCCCGGGGACGAGGTTCCGTCTCGGCAGAGTTCATACAGGCGGTGCTGGCTGAGTTTCCCGACAGCACTCTGGCGGGGCTGCTGGCCAGATTTTCGGAGGCTTTTGGAGTGTGTCCCTGGGCACGGGTGAAGCGCCAGAGCCACAGCTGGCGGTTGAGCACTAGCTGAGGCGCGCCGAAAAAACCTCTGCATTTCGGGAATGGGCACAAGATCAGTAGTGTTATCACACGCATCAGACCCTGCAGCCCTGCCGGAGAACTCTCTCCCGCTGGGACTTGACAGGGTCATAGGCGTGTTGGCCTCCTGTCTGCACGCCGCCTCCTGGAGAGGGAGGTGCCCAAGTATCGAATCGGAAGGTCATCGTGCCCACTACTGCGTCGAAGTCCACAGAAGAGACTTCCGCCGCTGAGGCGGAGAAGAAGTCAGCTGCTAAGAAGACCACTACTCGGTCCCGGGCGGCCTCGACAAAGAAGAGCACGACATCTGCGTCTACTGCCAAAAAGTCGAGCACCGCCAAGAAGGCCCCTGCTAAGACCGCAGCGAAGAAGACCGGTGGCCGCAAGAAGGCTACCGATGCGGTTGATGAGATTCTTGCTGAAGCCGATGCCGAGGAGCTGCCCACTGAGGCTCTCGAGAACGCCGTCGCTAAGGCAGAGAATGAGGGCGAGGACGCCGAAGAGCTCATGAAGCCCAAGTCGGGCGAGAATGAGGAGGACGAGTCCAGCTCCGGCCGTGGCTTTGTGATCTCCAACGCCGACGACGATGACGCCCCGGCCGTCCAGGTCGTCTCCGCTGGTGCAACTGCCGACCCCGTCAAGGACTACCTGAAGCAGATCGGCAAGGTTGCCCTGCTCAACGCTGAACAGGAAGTCGATCTGGCCCTGCGGATCGAAGCAGGCCTGTTCGCCGAACATAAACTCGCCACTGAGGAGATCACCGACCGGCGCCTCAAGCGCGATCTCGAGCTTATTGTCGCCGACGGAAAGAAAGCCAAGAATCACCTGCTGGAGGCCAACCTCCGCCTGGTGGTCTCCCTGGCCAAGCGCTATACCGGCCGCGGCATGCTGTTCCTGGACCTGATCCAGGAAGGAAACCTCGGGCTCATCCGCGCGGTGGAGAAGTTTGATTACACCAAGGGCTTCAAGTTCTCCACTTATGCCACCTGGTGGATCCGTCAGGCCATTACCCGCGCCATGGCTGACCAGGCCCGCACCATCCGCATTCCGGTGCACATGGTCGAAGTCATCAATAAGCTCGCCCGCGTGCAGCGCCAGATGCTGCAGGATCTTGGTCGCGAACCCACTCCGGAAGAGCTGGCCCAGGAGCTGGACATGACCCCGGAGAAGGTCGTGGAAGTCCAGAAGTACGGCCGTGAGCCCATCTCGCTGCACACCCCACTGGGCGAAGACGGCGATAGCGAATTCGGCGACCTGATCGAGGACTCCGAAGCCGTAGTTCCGTCTGACGCGGTGAGCTTCACTCTGCTCCAGGAGCAGCTGCACTCAGTCCTGGACACCCTCGCAGAGCGCGAAGCGGGGGTAGTGGCCATGCGCTTCGGCCTTACCGATGGTCAGCCGAAGACGCTGGACGAGATCGGGAAGGTCTACGGAGTCACTCGCGAACGAATCCGTCAGATAGAGTCCAAGACCATGTCCAAACTGCGTCACCCCAGCCGGTCCCAGGTGCTGCGCGACTACCTCGACTGAGTTGGTCCCGCGGGCAGGGAGACCCCGCCACGCTCTCGGTCCGCTGAGGCGGACCGTCACGCCTGAAGGTCCCGCGGGCGGGGAGACCCCGCTACGGGATAGACGAAGCCCCCGACCTCGTTGAGGCCGGGGGCTTCGTCTATCACAGACGCTTAGCCGGTATCAGCTGATCCGGGAAGACTCATCCACCCACGCGACGGTCTTAGGGCGCAGCGTGGGCTCCACCTCACGGCCGTGGTGGTTGCAGAAGAGCAGTACGCCGCCGGAGGCGAGCTCTGCGCGGACATACGCCTGTGCACCGCAACGGTCACAGCGGTCCAGGGCGGTCAGCGTCGGGGTTTGTGCTTCGAGGGTCCCAGTAGTGCTGGTCATGCTCTTCGCCTCCTTAATCACGTGAAGTGTGCGTCCAATACAACCACGAACCCCCTGAAAACATTCTGAAATACCCCGGGTGTGCCGTGTGCTTTCGCTCACCGCGTACCGCTCAGTAGCCCAGCAGCCCAGCCAGGCGGCGCTTCTGCGCTAAACCGGGCCTGCGCCGTCGTAGGCTCATTGTCAGATTCTGTCCATCACCAAACAAACACCTATGGAGGCTGCGTGGCTCAGCGCGATGAGTACAGTGCCCGGCACCTATCAGTGCTCGAAGGTCTGGAAGCTGTTCGCAAAAGACCTGGCATGTACATCGGCTCCACAGACTCCCGGGGGCTGATGCACTGCCTCTGGGAGATTATCGACAACTCTGTTGATGAAGCACTGGCCGGCTATGCCTCCAGTATTGGGATCACATTGCACCGCGACGGCTCTGTCGAAGTCTCCGACGACGGTCGCGGCATTCCTGTAGATATCGAGCCGCGCACCGGACTCTCTGGCCTGGAGGTGGTCTTCACCAAGCTCCATGCCGGCGGAAAGTTCGGTGGTGGCTCATACAACGCCGTCGGCGGCCTGCATGGTGTCGGCGCATCGGTGGTCAACGCGCTCTCTGCACGCTTGGACGCCAAAGTCACGCGTGGCGGAAAAGTCCACCAGCTCTCCTTCCGCCGCGGCGAACCCGGAATCTTCGCCGGTACCGGCCCCGAAGACAGCTTCACCGCCGCTGAGGCCGGATCTCCGCTGCAGATTGCCGGCAAGGCCAAGCGCGGAGTTACCGGTACCACGATTCGATACTGGGCAGACCGCCACATCTTCACCACCGACGCTGCCTTCGACGATGAAGAACTTGCCAACCGTGCTCGGCAGACCGCGTTTCTGGTACCCGGGCTGCGCATCACCATCCGAGATGAGCGCGGGAGTGAACCCACCGAAGAGGTATTCCAGTACGACGGGGGCATCAGCGAGTTCGTTGAGCATCTGACCCCCGACACCGCGGTCACTGATACCTGGCGCATCCAGGG
>NZ_HG005167.1:247350-282526 GCF_000455245.1 Nesterenkonia massiliensis
CCGAACGTGTACCGGTTATCGGCGAGAACGGTCGCAGCCATATGGAAGATGTGGAACGCGACTGCGAGGTCGACATCGCCCTGCGCTGGGGGATCGGCTACGACACCACCGTGCGCAGTTTCGTCAACATCATCGCTACCCCAAAGGGTGGCACCCACCTCACCGGTTTCGAACAGGCGCTTCTGAAGACCTTCCGCAAAGTGGTGGAATCCAATGCGCGCCGACTCAAGGTGGGCAATGACAAGCTGGAGAAGGACGATGTCCTGGCCGGTCTCACCGCCGTCATCACCGTGCGCATCGCCGAGCCGCAGTTCGAGGGCCAGACCAAGGAGATTCTCGGTACCCCGGCTGCCCGGCAGATTGTCTCCAAGGTGGTTGCTAAGGAACTCGAAGCCCGCCTGACCTCGTCCAAGCGCGCTGAGAAGCAGGAAGCCACAGCTCTGCTGGAGAAGGTTGTGGCTGAAATGAAGTCGCGGATTTCTGCGCGCATGCACAAGGAGACCCAGCGCCGGAAGAACGCTCTGGAGAACTCCACAATGCCAGCGAAACTGGTGGAGTGCCGGGCCAAGGAGGTCGAGTCTTCCGAGCTGTTCATTGTGGAGGGCGACTCCGCGCTGGGTACCGCAAAACTCGCGCGATCTTCGGATTACCAGGCGCTGTTGCCTATCCGTGGAAAGATCCTCAACGTTCAGAAGGCCTCGGTCTCGGACATGCTCTCGAATACCGAATGCGCCGCGTTGATTCAGGTCATCGGCGCCGGCACCGGGCGGAGCTTTGATCTGGAGGCAGCCCGTTACGGGAAGGTTGTGCTGATGACCGACGCCGACGTTGATGGTGCACATATCCGGACTCTGCTGCTGACTCTGTTCTTCCGGTATATGCGTCCAATGATCGAAGCTGGCCGTGTCTTCGCTGCCGTCCCGCCTTTGCATCGAGTCGAAGTCATCCACCCGGGACGTAAAGCCAATGAAGTGCGCTACACCTATTCCGAAGCCGAGCTGAATAAACTGCTGCGCTCCCTGGAAGCCGAAGGGTTAAAGTACAAGGAACCCATCCAGCGCTATAAGGGTCTGGGTGAGATGGACGCTGACCAGCTCTCGGAGACCACCATGGATCCCCAGCACCGCTCATTGCGCCGGATTCGTGTGGAAGATGCTGAGGCGGCGGAGCGAGTTTTTGATCTGCTGATGGGCTCAGTGGTGGCCCCGCGCAAGGACTTCATCATCGAAGGAGCCCGAGCATTGGACCGGGACATGATCGATGCCTGAGGGCGCGGTCGGCATCGTCACAGGGCGTCATTTCTACCGTTTGTAGAAATATTTGTGCAGATAGGCGAGCCAGCCGTCGTCGGACCCGCTATCCCGGCTACACTGGACCGGTGACCGAAATGACCACGCACTCTCGTGTGCCCGCTGACCGTGATGCCCACCCGCGTCTGGGATGGCGGCGTAAAGCGGCAGCCTATTGGTCCTTGACCAAGCCGCGTGTCATCGAGCTGCTGCTGGTCACCACATTCCCCACCATGGTCTTTGCGGAGCGGGGCTTTCCCGACTTCTGGCTGACCATCGCCACTATGCTCGGCGGTGCCATGGCTGCCGGAT
This sequence comes from Nesterenkonia massiliensis, assembly GCF_000455245.1. Taxonomy (GTDB): domain Bacteria; phylum Actinomycetota; class Actinomycetes; order Actinomycetales; family Micrococcaceae; genus Nesterenkonia; species Nesterenkonia rhizosphaerae. Next base: position 248,952 of record NZ_HG005167.1, read on the forward strand.
CCGCAGGTGCCTTCAACTGCTATATCGATCGCGATATGGACAAGTTGATGAACCGCACCAAGAAGCGGCCGCTGGTCACCGGTGAGCTCACCCCGCGGGAGGCCCTGGTCTTCGCTTCGCTGCTGGGCGTGGCGGCGCTGGTCGTGCTCTGGTTTGGTGCCAACCCACTAGCGGCTGGCCTGGGCGCGGCGGCGATGTTCTTCTACGTGGTGGTTTACACCCTGATTCTCAAGCGCCGCACCGAGCAGAACATCATCTGGGGCGGCATTGCCGGGTGCTTCCCGGTGGTCATCGCCTGGGCTGCGGTCCGCGAGACACTGGAATGGCCGGCCCTGGTGCTGTTTGTCATCATCTTCCTCTGGACCCCGCCCCATTACTGGCCACTGTCCATGAAATACCGCACGGACTATCAAACCGCTTCGGTGCCGATGCTTGGTGCCGTGGCAAGCGCAAAGACCGTGGGCGTACAGGTAGTGCTCTACGCCTGGGCCACCGTGATGTGTTCGCTGCTGCTGGTTCCCTTGGGCTGGGCCGGGATCACCTATACCGCGGTGGCACTGGCAGCAGGTGGCTGGTTTATCTGGGAGTGCCATGTCCTGTACAACAAGGCGCAGAACGAGACGCTGACCGATAAGAAGGCCATGAAGGTCTTCCACCTGTCCATCCTGTACCTCACCCTGCTGTTCATCGGTCTGTTCCTCGATCCCTTTATCGGCTCGCCGCTGCTGTGACCCTGTAGGTTCAGGCCGAGAAGCTCGAAGTCGCTGCGGGCGAGTCGGTGCTGCTGCCTGAGACCTCCTTCACCCTGCAGGCCCCGGGGCTGATAGCCCTGACTGGACCCAACGGGGCAGGGAAAACCACCCTGTTGAAGACGCTGGTCGGCAGGCAGCTGCCCAGTTCGGGCCAATGTCTGATCGGTAACCTCACCGCCTACGAGTTCGACCCAGCGTTTCGTGCCGCGGTGGCGTCCCTCATTGACACTGCGCCGATAGCGCGAGATATGACGCTGAACGAGCAGCTGATGCTGGTCCGGCTTTCCTGGGGAGATGACGACGACGAGGCCCGCTTCGGCGCTGAGCAGTGCCTGGCGCAGCTGACGATCCCGCATCTGGGTGACAGGTTCCCCTATGAACTGTCTTCCGGGCAGCTGCAGCTCTTCGCCCTCGCGCTGACACTCAGTCGCATGTCCAATCCGCAGTTCCAGCGCCAGCTCACGCGACACGTCAACCGCGCTGGCCGCCGCGGAATACGTAGGAATCAGCGCTCCGCCCGCGGGCGGAGTACCAGGCGTAGCCGGCACGGGAGCCAGGGTATTGTCCGCCTGGCTGGGCGTAGTGATTCTCGGGATTCTCGCGGCCGCGGTCATCAGCTGGTGGCAGCACGAGGATGAGCTCGGTGATTACACCGATGGGCAACCTGCCGAGGTGGTGACCTGCGGGATCGCTACGAGCGCTTGCTGGCCGCGGTCTATGTCGAGGACCTCTTCATCAATGAGCAGATGGCCAGGGATGGATTCGGGGAGCCGGCCTACTATGCGCCCAATGACCGGTTCCTCTCGCAGATCGAAGACGCCTGGGCAGAAGCAGAGGCCGCCGGTGAAGGTCTCTTCGCCGACGGCCTCCACTGCGAACCGGGTCAGCCTGTGGGCTGACTCCCGGCGGTAGGCGCTAGATGGCCCTTAGGCGTTGGTCTTCTTCCAGCGGCGAGCAGCAAGGAAGCTGCGCACGCCCAGAATGAGATAGACCACCAGCACCAGGAAGGTAATCAGAGCGGTGACACCGGCGGCGGTGTTGTCTCCATCGCCCATCAGGTTTCCGAAGATCGGGTGCAGCTGAGCGATGGCACCCAGTAGTGCCACCAGCAGCGCAATGTGAATGCCGGCCATCAGGCTCTTCAGTGCCACAGCGCCGCTGAGCAGCAGCACCGCGCCCACAATGGCGGGAATCAGGGCGGTCCAGGAGGAGAACTCGGTCACGATGTAGGCGATCACGCCTACCGCCACCAGCACGCCGCCGGTGATGAAGGTCAGGCGGGGCATGGGGCTGGAGGAGTAGTCAGGGGCCATGGGTGGTCCTTATGTTGTGCGATTGGGGGCATCTTCCTGCGCTCCAGTTTACTTCTACAGAGCGTAGAAGAAACAGAGGGGTGACGTCGTCGTGCGGTGTGGTTCTTCCTCCGTGGAACAGGAGGGACGGTTGCTGTGTCGCAGGCCACGTGATGTGACGTGTTTCTCAACTTCTTCGAATCCGCGAAGAAATGCAGATCTTTCCTTCGATTCGGGTGGCGAAGGGGGTTGCAAAGGGCCAAAACTGGAAGAGCCCCAACGATGTGGACGTCGAATCAAAGGAGATTCACATGACCGAGACACTCAGCAAGCCCACCCAGGACGCTACTGACACACCGGTGCTGCAGCCGGAAAGCCGTGATGTCTTCGAGCAGAAGGTTCAGGCACTCCAGCAGGATTGGGACACCAATCCGCGCTGGGAGCACATCACCCGGGACTACTCCCCAGAGGAGGTCGTGAAGCTCCAGGGCACCGTCCAGGAGGAGCACACCCTGGCCAAGCGTGGCGCCGAGAAGCTGTGGAAGCAGCTGACCGAGGAGCATGCTGCGGGTAAGTACACGAACTCTCTCGGTGCTCTCTCCGGCAATCAGGCCGTGAACTACGTCAAGGGCGGCCTGCGTGCCATCTACCTCTCCGGCTGGCAGGTGGCCGGTGACGCCAACCTTTCCGGTCACACCTACCCGGATCAGTCCCTGTACCCGGCCAACTCGGTGCCCAATGTGGTGCGCCGCATCAACAATGCGCTGCTGCGTGCTGACCAGATCGAGTACCTCGAGGGCATCAAGACCGTTGAGGACTATCTGGTGCCGATCGTGGCTGACGCTGAGGCTGGCTTCGGCGGTCCGCTGAATGCCTACGAGCTGATGAAGCAGATGATCGGTGCCGGTGCTGCAGGTGTGCACTGGGAGGACCAGCTGGCATCAGAGAAGAAGTGCGGTCACCTGGGAGGCAAGGTGCTGGTTCCCACGGCTCAGCACATCCGCACCCTGCAGGCGGCTCGACTGGCCGCTGACGTGCACAATGTCTCCAGCCTGATCATTGCCCGTACCGACGCTGAGGCCGCCACGCTGATCACCTCCGATGTGGACGAGCGTGACCAGCCCTTCATCACCGGTGAGCGCACCGCCGAAGGCTTCTACAAGGTGCGCAACGGCATTGAGCCCTGCATCGAGCGTGCTAAGGCCTATGCTCCCTACTCCGATCTGATCTGGATGGAGACCGGCACTCCGGACCTGGAGGTGGCACGCCAGTTCGCCGAGGCCGTGAAGTCTGAGTTCCCCGACCAGATGCTGGCTTACAACTGCTCGCCGTCCTTCAACTGGAAGAAGCACCTCGACGACGAGACCATCGCCAAGTTCCAGAATGAGCTGGGCAAGATGGGCTTTACCTTCCAGTTCATCACCCTGGCGGGCTTCCACTCCCTGAATTACTCCGCCTTCAACTTGGCCAAGGGCTACAAGGAGGAGCAGATGAAGGCCTACGTGGAGCTGCAGGAAGCAGAGTTTGCCGCCGAGGCAGATGGTTACACCTCAACCCGCCACCAGCGCGAAGTGGGCACCGGCTACTTCGACGCTATCTCCACCACCCTGAACCCAGAATCCTCCACGGTGGCTCTGAAAGGCTCGACTGAAGAGGGCCAGTTCCACTGAGCCCAGCCACCCACCGGCTAATGCGTTGACAAAGGAGTCAGCACCATGGACACCCCCAGCTCGATCACGATCAATGGAATCACTCTCGCTGCCCCGCGCGCAGCACGTCAGAATGAGCTCTTCACCGCAGATGCGCTGAACTTCCTGGCGACGCTGCATCGTGAATTCGGTCCCCGCGTAGCGGAGCTTGAGGCCGCGGGCGAGGCCAGCGATCAGGCCGAAGGAGAGTCGGAGGCGTTCGCTGAGTCCTGGCAGAAGCTGCTGGACAAGCACCTGAAGGAGCCGCCGTGCACCTTCATCACCCCGCGCGGACTTGCGCGGAGTGAGTCCCGCATCCTCTGTGGCGGCGCTCCGCTGTCGGCGGGACTGGTTGACTTTGGTCTCCACGTCCACCGCAACGGTCTCAGGCTCCTCGGCGAGGGGCGCGCGCCCTTCGTGTCCCTGCTGGGACTGGAGTCCGAGGAGGAGCTGCAGCTTTGGCAAGATGTCTTCGCTCGCTCCGAGGAGCTGCTTGGACTGCCCGATGGCACCATCCGCGCCATTCACTTCGGGGACCGTGACCCCGACGCCGGTGCCGTGCTCGCAGAGCGCACGCCAGTCGCCGCTGGCGCCTAGCGGATACTGCGCTAGGGCTGGCCGGCCCTAGAACGTCTGTCGCCCGGGGGGTTTCGAGGTCCTCCCGGGCGGCAGTTTTTTCGTGCCCTCGCTTGATCCTGCAGCCTGCTCTATGCGAAGCTGCGGATCTCCACTCCGGCGGATTCCAGGGCATGGTGGAGAGCCCCCGCCATGTCTGCGGCACCCGGGGTATCACCGTGAGTGCAAATCGATTCCGCCTCAGTCTCCAGGCGCGTTCCGTCACGGGCGATGAGCACGCCCTCCTCCGCCAAGCGCAGCATGTTCTCCACCACCTGAGCGGTGTCGTGGAGCACCGCAACGGGTTCCTGTCGGGAGACCAATGTTCCGTCGGGATGGTAGGAACGGTCGGCGAAAGCCTCAGTGACCCCGCGTAGACCCTGTTTCCGCGCATAGGCCAGGGCTACTCCGCCGGGCAGCAGCAGGATCGGAAGCAGTAGTGCCCCATAGAGTGGTGTAGTCCCCGGTGACTGTCACGGTTATGAACGTGAGCGCGGTCATCGGGTGGCCCCTTCGAGGAAACTCTCACATCCCAACTCGAAAGGACATCACCACGATGACCGCTCCTCATATTGTCGACCCTGCAGGCGTGCTCAAAGAAGCCCTCTCCGAGGCTTCACCGGATCTGATGCGCAGCTTGCTGCAGACCATGATCAACGCCCTGCTCTCAGCCGATGTCGATGCCGTGGTTGGTGCCCAGTACGGTAAGCCCAGTGCCGAACGGGTCACCCAGCGCAACGGCTACCGCCACCGGGCCCTGGACACCCGAGTAGGCACTGTCGATGTCGCGGTGCCGAAGCTACGCTAAGGCACTTACTTCCCCGACTGGCTGCTGGAGCGGCGTAAGCGCGCTGAATCAGCGATGATCACCGTGGTCGCTGACGCGTATTTGGCTGGGGTCTCCACCCGCCGGATGGACAAACTGGTCAAGACTCTGGGCATCGACTCGTTGTCGAAGTCACAGGTCTCCTGGATGGCTGAGGATCTCGATGCCCACGTCGCTGACTTCCGCACTCGACCCCTGGGCCAGTCGGGTCCGTTCACCTTCGTGGCCGCTGATGCGTTGACGATGAAAGTCCGTGAAGGCGGCCGAGTGATCAACGCGGTGGTGCTGGTCGCTACCGGGGTTAACGCCGATGGCCACCGCGAAGTCCTGGGACTGCGGGTAGCCACCGCCGAGACCGCTGCGGCCTGGAACACGTTCTTCGCTGACCTGGTCGCCCGCGGCCTGGCCGGGGTCAAGATGGTCACCAGTGATGCCCACCGCGGGCTGGTAGAGGCCATCGCAGCCAACCTGCCCGGAGCGGTGTGGCAGCGTTGCCGCCCCCACTATTCCGCGAACCTGATGAGCGTGTGCCCTAAGAGCATGTGGCCTGCGGTGAAGGCGATGCTGCACTCGGTCTATGACCAGCCCGATGCTGCCAGCGTCAACGCCCAGTTCGATCGTCTGCTGGACTACGTCGAAGCCAAGCTGCCAGCCGTTCATGACCACCTCGACGCCGCCCGGGCCGAGATCCTGGCCTCCGCCGCCTTTCCCAAGGACGTGTGGACCCAGGTCTGGTCGAATAACCCCAACGAGCGGCTGAACAAAGAGATCCGCCGGGGCACCGATGTCGTCGGGATCTTTCCCAACCGCGATGCCATCACCCGCCTCATCGGTGCTGTGCTGGCGGAGCAGAACGACGAATGGGCCGAAGGCAGCCGTTACCTCGGCCTCGAAGCCTTCCAACGCCCGACAGCGATTCCCGGGGGAGTTGGCCTCTCTGCCGTGAAGATTCTGGCGTGGCTTGCAGATGGCATCATCATCACGGTCGCCGGGACACTGGCTCTGATCGTGCTTCCCTGGAGGCCGGCGAGTCTCACCCTGACAGTGCTGGCAGTTGTCCTTGCTACAGCGGTGTGGGGATGGACGCGCACGGGCCAACATTTCTTTGCGGGCAGTCCCTTGCGGCACTGGCGGCGCAGGCAGGCCGCCCCGGCCGAGTCGTGGTCCTAGCGGTCTACCCAGGCGGTGCCGAGTTCCTCCAAGGACGCGGTACCGGAGCTGACGGTGGCGATCTTGGCCGCGAGTTGATCCGCCTGCTCCATCTCATCGGGAATCGCAAGAGTCAGCGCCGCATTGCCAGGGATCTTGCCATAATCAGTATTGAGCACGGAGACACCTGTGCTGCGCAGTTCGTTCTCCCATCGTCCTGCTTCAGCAATCGGGGCGAGCAGACTGTACTGGCACAAGCGTTGGCGCCGCCGGAAAGCCCCGGAGGCCCCCGCGCTCTCCAGGGCGGCGATTACCGAATCCGAGTAGGCACTGACCAGCCCTCCAGCCCCCAGCAGTGTGCCGCCAAACCAGCGCACCACCACCACGACGACGTCGCTGAGGTCTTCCCGCCCGGAGGGCATGCTGGCCTTCACCAGTGGTGCCGAGCCGTAGGGTGTGTGCGCCGGAGGTCATCGACCAGCTGGTGCGCGCGATCCGAGGATTCTGCCCGGCGCATGACAGTCAAGAAGCGCGACTTCTTGCGCTCGATCTCGGTGATGATCTCAGCATCACTGGCGAGCACGGTGTAGGCAGAAGCGGCGGTCGAGGGGGAATCCATCAGCTAGAGTCTAGGTGCTGCCTTGACGTTATCTGGACCGAGAAGCCACGATCATTCATGATTCAGGCCTGCATCCGAGCGACGAGCGCTGCTCGCAGCGGAGACTCAATCGGCATCACACGCAGTGCCGTGTATGCGGCTTCCTCGTCCTCTATGGCTTCGGGCAATTGGAGATAGCGGAAGAGCTCTTCGGCACTCCCGTCGTCGAGCAGCGACTCGCGCAGCGCAGCGGCAAGGTGATGACGGATCGAGAGGATCCCAGGGGCCTCAGAGGCCGGCAGCAGGCTGCCACCGTAGAGGTCTAGAGCGGCCGTGCGGTCACCGGCGGTCAGAGCGGTCAGCACTGCGACAGCATCGTGATCAATCGCCGCAGTTAAGCGATACGGCTTCGAGGCCACATCGACGCCCGCGGCTGCAGGTGAGCTGCGCAGCTGTTTGCGTAGCCGAACCATCTCGGCACGCATCGCTACCTGATGCCCAGATTCACCGTAGACCAGTTCGGCAAGCTCCTGGGCACCATACCCGCTCCCGGTGTGAGCCATATCCCAGGAAAGCAGGGTGAGAATTTCAGCGTGGCGTAAACTCAGGCATTCTCGGGCCGCCGCACCGCCGAGCTGGGGCCGATAGGTCCCCAAGGTGATGAGCTGTGGCAATCCGGAGACCGCTGGGAGGACCTTCAGCTCTGCCTCAGCGGCTGAGATTGCCGCCTGAATCAGCGGCAGCGAGTGGGTGGCCACTGCCTTCTCATCTCCGGTCAGATCCACTACCCCCAGGAGCGCCCCGGTATGAGGGTTCCGGATGGGTGCCGCTGAGCAGGAGAACCGATGAGCAGAGTAGGCGAAGTGCTCATCCTGGTGAACTTGGGCGCCGTGTCCGGTGGCCAGCGCCAGACCTGGGGCCGAGGTGCCGATCGCTTGCTCTGACCAGGTGGCACCGGCTCGGAAAGCAGAGTTTTCGGCTTGTCGCAGTGCGTGTCGGTCACCGTCTACCCAGAGCAGGCGCCCCTCGGCGTCGCCAATAGCCACCAGCAGCCCAGCCTGTGCCGCAGGCTGAACGAGGAGCTTCTGAAAAATGGGCAGCACTTGCTGCAATGGATGTTCTTGGCGATACGCGCTGAGTGTCTCGTCGTCGAGTTCCACGGGAGCCATTGACGTGTCAGGGTTCTGCAGGAACTGCGATGACCTGTACCAAGACTCGCGCAGCACAGGGGGCAGCGAATCCCATGTGCACGGTTCATCCGGAACGGCCTTCATCACCCTCCTTACCCACAGTCTCTGTGGTGCTAGTCACAGTTTACGTCGAAGATCGGTCACAGACTATGCAACGGTGATGCAACCTCCAGGGGAGTAGCTTTCGATCAAGGCGTGATGCACGTCACGTCCAGTGGAATGCAACCTTGACGAAGGAGTCACCATGACCGTCTATGCACAACCCGGTACCGAGTCCAGCGTGGTCAGCTACAAGTCCAGGTACGAGAACTTCATCGGCGGCGAATGCGTCGCGCCAGTAAAGGGTCAGTACTTTGAGAACCTGAGTCCAGTCACTGGCAAGAGCTTCACCGAGGTGCCGCGTTCTACCGCTGAGGACATCGACTTGGCTCTGGACGCTGCGCACAAGGCCGCGCCCGCTTGGGGGAGGACCTCCGTCGCAGAGCGAGCTGTGCTGTTGAACCGGATCGCTGATCGCATCGAGGAAAATCTCGAGGCCCTGGCTGTGGCCGAGACCTGGGAGAACGGCAAACCAGTTCGCGAAACCTTGGCCGCCGATCTTCCCTTGGCCGTTGACCATTACCGCTACTTCGCCGGAGCCATTCGCGCTCAGGAAGGCGGTATTAGCGAGATCGATGGCAGTACTGTGGCCTACCACTTTCATGAGCCGCTTGGTGTGGTGGGCCAGATCATCCCTTGGAACTTTCCGCTGCTGATGGCGACCTGGAAGCTGGCTCCGGCATTGGCCGCCGGCAACGCCGTCGTACTCAAACCAGCAGAGCAAACACCAGCGTCGATTCTGCTGCTGATGGAACTGCTGGCAGACATCCTCCCTCCGGGCGTGGTCAATGTGGTCAATGGCTTCGGAGCCGAAGCCGGGGCGCCGCTGGCGTCGAGTCCCAGGATTCGCAAGATCGCCTTCACCGGCGAGACCACCACGGGACGGCTCATCATGCAGTACGCCTCGCAGAACCTCATCCCCGTCACCCTTGAGCTGGGAGGAAAGAGCCCGAACATCTTCTTCGAAGATGTCGCCCGGGAGAACGATGCCTACTACGACAAGGCTCTCGAAGGCTTCACTATGTTCGCCCTGAACCAAGGCGAGGTGTGCACCTGCCCATCACGTGCGTTGATCCAGTCCAGTATCTTTGACCAGTTCCTCGGTGATGCAGTCGAGCGCACAAAGGCTGTGAAGCAGGGGAATCCGCTGGATACCGATACCATGGTCGGCGCGCAGGCGAGCAACGACCAGCTGGAAAAGATTCTCAGCTATATCGATATCGGAAAGGCTGAAGGGGCTCAAGTGCTGACCGGCGGCGCCCGCGCGGAACTGGACGGGGATTTGGCGGAGGGTTTCTATGTGGAACCCACGATCTTCCGCGGCAGCAATTCCATGCGGGTCTTCCAGGAGGAGATTTTTGGTCCGGTGGTCTCGGTGACAGAGTTCTCCGAATACGACGACGCGATCTCCACCGCCAATGACACCCTCTACGGTCTGGGTGCCGGTGTGTGGTCCCGCGATGCGAATACTGCCTACCGCGCCGGCCGGGATATCCAGGCCGGACGAGTCTGGACCAACTGCTACCACCAGTATCCCGCCCACGCAGCGTTCGGCGGATACAAACAGTCTGGTGTTGGACGAGAGAACCACTTGATGATGCTCTCCCATTACCAGCAGACCAAGAATCTGCTTGTCAGCTACTCAGAGGACAAGCTCGGTTTCTTCTAGAAGTGTGGCCCGATGCCTTAGTCGGACCACCACTGGTGGACTGAAGTCACAGGTCTGAAATCACCGATTCCAATGGAGGGAAGTCATGGGGGCCGAGCGAGTATCGATCACGGAGGAAGCCGCTGCGCTTCTGCGCAGCTTGCGCCAAGAGCACGGTAAGCCGCTGATGTTCCACCAGTCCGGAGGATGCTGCGATGGCTCGGCCCCCATGTGCTACACCCAGGGAACATTCCTGACCGGGTCTGCAGATGTTCTCCTCGGCGAGCTCACCCCGGGCACCCCCGAGCCTGTGCCGGTGTGGATCTCCAGAGCACAGTTCGAGTACTGGTCCCATACGCATATCACCATCGACGTGACGGTAGGACGAGGTGCTGGTTTCAGCATCGAAGGGCCTACCGGACGTCGGTTCATCATCCGTTCGCGGCTTTTCACTGACGAGGAGACTCAGTCGCTGGAACCAGTGCGCAGCGGCTGATGATCTACCCACAACGCTCCAGGGACTGCAGTCATCTTTAGCGGGGAACTTTCACCCCGGGCAGCTGCCACATGCCGAACCGGACTCCGCCGCTACGCAGCAGGAGGTGGTCATCCTCGACGCGGAATTCCACTGCGCCGTAGAGCTTCTGCACATCGACAGCTGGGTTCAGCGGACTTGAACACACCAGGTCTACCGGCAGGCTTGTGGTCTGCTCATCCGGTGAGGTGGATGCGAAGACCAGCAAGGACTCCTTCTCGGATTCACGGATAAAGATGATCGTGTCCGCATCGCTGAAGAGCCACCGCATCGCACCGGTAGAGAGCACCGGGTGCCGATGGCGCAGCCCTATGAACTCCCGGTAGAGACGAAGTCGCTCAGCAACCTCTGGCTGGTGGATCGAGGACCAAGGGATAGGTGTGCGGCTGATCTCGCCGTCTTCGCCGGTGAGTCCGAATTCGTCACCCGCGAAGAGGGTCGGCAGGCCCGGCAGCGAGTGCTGGAGTCCCACTGCCACCGCTACCCGCTCACCGGTGGCGTGGGTGGCGAATCGGGCGGTGTCGTGAGTGTCCAGCGGATGCATGTTGCCCAGTCGAATCCGCCAGGGGATCACTGCGTTGAACCGCTCCACAGCCTCGCGGAAGGAGTGGGCGTCTCCACGGGGAATGCCGCCGAGAGGTTGGCCGAAGAACCATGGCTCGGTTTCCTGACTCCCCTGGGCGGTGGTATAGGGCTGACCTGTGGGCTCTGCCAGCCAAGCCCACAACGGTCGGGTGAAGGAGGGATAGGTCATAGCTCCGTGCCAAGCATCCCCGGTGAGGTCGCTGGCGGCATCATTGGTGGACTCAGCCAAGAGGATGGAGTCCGGCTTGACCTCCTCCATGGTGCGACGCAGGATCTGCCTGACCTCGGCGTTGAGGTCCACATCACGAAAGCGACCGGTCATGTTGGCCACATCGATCCGCCAGCCGTCCAGGTTGAACGGCGGCTTCAGCCACTTAGCCACTACTGAATCCGGACCTTCAATGAAAGCCCTGCGCAGCTTCTGCGAGGACCAGTCAAACTTCGGCAAGCTGGCCGCTCCCAGCCAAGACTCGTAGTCGCCGTCGTCGGTGAAATAGTAGAAGCCGCGCTCATCTGAATCTGGCTCCGCAAGTGCTCGCTGGAACCACTCATGGCGATCACCGGAATGATTGGTGGTGAGGTCTCCGATCACCTTCATGCCTCGCTGATGAGCTGCATCGGTCAGCCTGATCAGCGCCTCATCGCCGCCGAGCAATGGATCCACCTGTTCAAAGCTCGACGCGTCATAACGGTGATTGGACGCACCCGGGAAGAACGGGGTCAGGTAGAGAATGTTGATACCCAGCTGCTGGAGGTGATCAAGGTGCTCGACGACGCCGTCGAGGTCACCTCCGTAGAACTGACATACCCGGGAGGGCATCACCGGGTTGACCGGATCAGCCCAATCAGCTGGCTCCGCCCAGTCCGGGATCTCGCGTGAGTCGGCACCAGCAGAACGGGCGAATCTGTCCGGAAAGATCTGATACATCACCCCGTCATAAAGCCAGAGCGGGGGTGCCGGATAGGCCAGCAGCGCGAAGTCCTCGGCATCGAGCACTTCACCGGAGTGAATACCGGACTGATTCAGCCATTCAATAGTTGGGGCCGAACCTCCAAGCGTGTCTTCATCGTGTATCAGCAGCCACCGGTAGCCGTGGCGCGGATTGGCCACCTTGACCTGCGCCTGCCACCAACGCCAGCCGTTGAGGATACCTAGGTCGGTGGCAGTATCCCAGTGAGGCTCATGATCGGGATTGGACCTGACCATGACGTTGCGTAACTTCGGGTACTGCTGCGGCACACGTAGGCGCAGGGTAACGGTTTCGCCCAGCGTTGGATGCGCAGTGGAGACGTGGAGCGGTGAACCATCGTGATGGGGCAACGGCTCAGGGGTCACTTCACACTTCCTGCCACGAGGCCGGAGACGATATAGCGCTGAAGCAGCAGGAACAGCGCTACGGGAATGATGGCCGCGAGAACAGCACCGGCTGCAAAGACTGACCAGTTCTGCGAGGTTTCCTGGGAGATGAACTGGTAGAGGCCCACCGCAAGAGTCTGTTTCTGCGGGTCACGCAGCAGTACCGAGGCGATGACGAACTCGCTGAGGGTACCCACCAGGGACAGCAGCGCGACCACCGCGAGAATGGGGGAGACCAGTGGCAGGATGATGGTGAAGAAGATGCGGGCGTGGCCGGCGCCGTCGATCCGCGCTGCTTCATCGATGGACTGTGGGACGGTATTGAAGAACCCATACATCAGATAGGTGTTCACACCCAGAGCACCGCCCAGGTAGACCATGACCAGCCCTGCCTGGCTGTTGAGGCCGATGGCTGGGAAGATCTCGCCGATACCGAGCATCAGCAGGAAGATCGCGACCATCGCCAGCAGCTGGGGAAACATCTGCACCAGAACCAGAGTGATCAGTCCGACGCGGCGTCCGGTGAAACGCATCCGGGAGAAGGCGTAAGCCGCCAGCGCGCCTAGCAGCACAGATCCGGCTGAGGCGCTGAGGCCGATGACCAGGGTATTAAGAAACCAGGCGGCATAGGGCTGCTGCGGTCGGTTGAACAAGTCGATGTAGCTGTCCAGGCTCACCGTGGCGAAGAGTCTGTTCGCGGTGATGAGCGTACCGGCTGGGTTCAGCGACGCTGAGAGCACGTAGATCAGCGGGAACACGGAGAACAGCACCACGGCGGCCCCGACAAGATGCCTCCATCCGGTTTCCCGGAACCAGCGGCGGAATGGGCGGCGATGATGGGTGAGCGTCTCTGCCATATCAGTTCAGCTCCTCAAGGGCCTTGGTTTTGCGGAACGCCATTACCGAGATAGTTCCCACAATGATGAAGATCAGAATGGAGAATGCGCTGGCGAGGCCGTAGTCCGCCCGCGCACCGACGAAAGCGACCTTGTAGACCATCGAGATCAGGATGTCGGTGGACCCCACATTGACACCTGCGCTGACATCGCGAGGACCTCCGCCGGTGAGCATGTAGATCAGGTTGAAGTTGTTGAAGTTGAAGGCGAAGGATGAGATCAGCAGCGGAGCGATAGCTGTCAGCAGCAGCGGAAGTTTGATCATCCGGAAGGCCTGGAACGGCTTGGCGCCGTCCATCTGGGCCGCCTCGGTGAGTTCATCGGGGATCGATTGCAGGGCACCGGTGCAGACCAAGAACATATACGGGAAGCCCAACCATAGATTCACTATCAGAATGCTGAGTTTGGCAAGCCAGGGATCGGTCAACCAGGGAATTGCTGCTCCGCCGAAGAGGACGTTATTGATGAATCCGAACTCCTGGTTCATCATCCCCGCCCATACCAGGGCAGAAAGAAACCCTGGGAAGGCGTAGGGGAGGATCATCACCAGTCGGTAATACTTACGGGACACCATTCTTCGGTCATTGAAGACGATCGCCAGAAACAGACCCAGGATGAAAGTCGTCGCTACGGACAGCAGAGCGAAGGCGAAGGTCCAGAGCGTGACGTAGATGAGCGGTCCACGGATGGAGTCTTCTGTGACGGCACGCAGGAAGTTGTCGAAGCCTACGTTGACCCTCCACCCCGGCATCAGCTTCTCGCCGTCCTCTGCAATGAAAGCGCCTTCTCCGGTATCTCGGTACACGGTACCGGTCGCGGAGTTGGTGAGCGTATCGGCGTTCTCGTCATACACGTAGCGGGAGGTATAGAGGTAGGCGCGCTGGCCATCCTGGGTGCGGAGGTAGCCGGCGTTGAGGTCCTCCTCCAGCGGTACGGCCAAGTTGGTGATCTCCTGCTGGCGGTTCAGCAGGTCGGCGAAGCTGAGGACGTGATGTCCTTCAATCGCGGTGATAGTGCCATTGTCGACGACGGCCCCCTCCGCCGGTTCCAGGGGCTGTTCTTCAGCACCGATGAGAACTTCACCGTTGTCATTGATGAGGGCGAAGTAGATCTCGCCGTCGGACTCGGTCACTGTCAAGGGATAGGTGGGGGAGTCAGGTACCCGGTCCTGTGTCTGCAGCATAATTGCCTGGACCGCATGATCCTTAGTGCTGTTATGACCGGTTCCGTAGTTGGTGAAGGCCACATATCCGGAGTAGAGAACGACGAAGATCTGGAAGATCAGCAGAAACACCAGACCTGGTGCCAGATACTTCGCAGGAAGCGCTCCACGCTGCAGATATATCCAGGTCAGCGCTGCAGCGCCGACCACCACCAGGGACCCGATGAGCCAGCGATCGTTGATGAACAGCACCAGGGCGGCATAGACCGCAGTAGCGCACAGGATGCTCAGCACGATGATCTTCAAGAGCATCAGCTTCCAGCCCGTGGTGCCGTCGACAATGCGGTTGGCCTGGTGTCGTCGTCTGTCTTTTCGGCTTGCTGCCGGCGGCCGGGGGCCCGAGGTGGTGGTCGGTTCAGTCATGGCTTAGTCGAGCGCTCCTGCAATGTCCTCTGCCATGCGGTCCCAGAGTTCAACCGGATCGCCTTCACCGTTGATGATGGCAGTCTGGGTTGCTCCCCAGTAATCCCACACGGCTCCCATTTCCGGAATGGAAGGCATCGGCACGGCGTCGGTGCCTACGGCACCGAAGCCGGCAACGATTTCATCCTCAGCCAGGGCTGCGTCGAAGGACTCGGTCAAGGCCGGTGCGCGACCACCCACCTCATAGAGTGCGGTCTGCACCTCAGGGGAACCGATGTAGTTGATCAGGAAGTTCGTCGCCGCTACCACGTTCTCGCTCTGGGCGGAGAGGAAGAAGCCCTGGACTCCGACGAAGGGCTGCGCCGGGCTGTCCCCGGGGGCCGGGATGGGATCAACAGCAACGTCGATGCCGCTCTCCTGCGCGGCTGGAACGTTCCAGGGGCCGGTCAGGTAGAACGGCGAGTCACCGGAGTTGAAGTTCTCCAGTGCCAGGTCGCCGTCGATATTAGTGTTCAGCACGCCAGCTTCACCCTGCTCGGCCAACCACTGGGCGAACTCCTGGCCGCCTTCATTCCCGATCTGCAGGTCCTCGGGGTTGTAGGAGGCGTCCTCATTGGTGCCAAAGACTGGTGCTCCGAAGGACATCTGGAAGGGGTACAGGTGGTAGGGGTCTGCGGCCTGAGGATCAAGGCCAACCAGGAAGGGGTATGTGGCGCCGGAGGCTTCTCCCATCTCGATCATTTCATCGAAAGTCTCAGGGGCCTCAGGTGCTAGTTCGGTATTGCGCAGCAGAGCAATGTTCTCGATCGAGTAGGGCACACCGTAGGTCTGACCGTCATAGGACCAGGCATCCACAGTGACCTGCTCAAAGTCATTGGCAGCATCTCCGAGTTCAATGGGCGCGACCACACCGTTGGTCACCAAGACGCCCAGCCAGTCATGGGCACCGACTGCGATGTCCGGCCCCTCACCGGTGGGGACCTGAGAAACGAACTGGTCGCGGATCTCACCGAAATCCTGCTGGACCAGATTGACTGCGATCCCGGTATCGGCCTCAAAGTCCTCCGCAGCATCTGCAAGAACATCGGCGCGGTCGGCGTCTACCCAAACTGTCAGTTCACCAGCGGCTTCCGGGGCCGCACTGGAGGATTCACCGTTCTGCTCCGGGGCGGGGGATCCGCTGGGTTCTGCACTGCCGGAGCCGCCACAGGCGGTCAGGGCGAAAGCGCCGGCGCCGAGCAGGGCACCCAGGCGGATAGGTGCTGAGAATGTAGCCCTCATGATGTGCCTCTCTTCGTTGAGTCGGAAGGTGCGCAGTCGTGCCAGCTGACTGCAAGCGCTTCCAGTATGGACGCAGAATGTGAGCTACGCAACTCTCGTTATGCCGAGGGGCTACGTGGTCTACTGCTGCACTGAAACCGCAGACGCCCCACGCCGCCGGAAGTGCGCTGGTCAGTGGAAGCGCTTGCAGCTACAGTGGTGGCATGACGCTCGAACATGATGTGGATCACGCAACGCCCGCGGCAGCCGGTTATGAGTGGTGGCGCAGTGCCGTCATCTACCAGATCTATCCGCGCTCCTTCGCCGACTCCAATGGTGACGGCATTGGGGACCTGCCCGGCATCACCTCCCGGCTGGACTCACTGGCCGAATTGGGCATCGATGCCATGTGGCTGAGCCCCTTTATGACCTCCCCCCAGAAGGATGCTGGCTATGACGTGGCGGACTACTGCGATGTAGACCCGCTCTTTGGGACTCTGGAGGACTTCGACGACATGCTGCGAGCCGCCCATGAGCGCGGCATCCGTGTCATCGTAGACCTCGTCCCCAACCATTCCTCCGACCAGCACCTTTGGTTCCAGCAGGCGCTGGCCTCAGCACCTGGCAGCCGCGAGCGTGCCCGCTACATCTTCCGTGACGGCCGGGGCGAGAACGGTGAGCTGCCTCCGAATAACTGGCAGTCCATCTTCGGGGGCCCCGCCTGGACTCGAGTCACCGACCCCGATGGCGTTCCCGGCCAGTGGTACCTCCACCTCTTCGATTCCAGCCAGCCCGACTTCGACTGGGATAACGAGGAGGTCAAAGAAGAGTTCCGCCGGATCCTGCGCTTCTGGCTGGACCGCGGCGTGGACGGTTTCCGCGTTGATGTCGCCCATGGCCTGGTCAAGGATCCGCAGCTGCCGGACTATACCCCGTCACCTGATGCGGCATCCATGGGCGGGGAGGAGACTCCGGCTCCCTACTTCGAGCAGGCCGGTGTCCACGAGATCTACCGGGATTGGCATCGCATTCTGAGTGAATATGACGGCGACCGGGCGTTGTGCGGGGAGGCATGGGTCTCCTCAGTGGAGAAGATGGCTCTGTGGGTGCGCCCAGACGAGATGCACCAGACCTTCAATTTCGACTACCTCATGGCCTCCTGGGATGAGGCCGAACTGCGCGACATTATTGACCGGTCCCTGGCCGCTTTCAGCGGTGTGGGCGCGCCCAGCACCTGGGTACTTTCCAATCACGACGTCGTACGCCACGCCACCCGGCTTTCACTGACCGGCGAGAATCCCCAGGGCACAGGCATCGGCCCAGACTTCCCCGGGATTCCGAAGTATGAGGACGGGGTACGCCGGGCCCGGGCTGCCACCACCTTGATGCTGGCTCTGCCTGGTTCGTCCTACCTCTACCAGGGTGAGGAGCTCGGGCTCGATGAGGTCCATGATCTGCCGGGGGAGGCGCGTCAGGATCCCACCTGGTTCCGCACGCAGGGGGAACGCTACGGACGTGACGGCTGCCGGGTGCCGCTGCCCTGGGAAGATTCCGCGCCAGCGTTTGGCTTTAGCCACACCGGCGAGTCCTGGCTTCCGCAGCCTAAGCGCTGGGCGCCTCTAGCCCGGTCAGTCCAGGCTCAGCAGCCAGCGTCCACACTGAATCTCTACCGCCAGCTCCTGCAGTTGCGCCGCGAGGCCGATCTGGGCAGCGGCACGCTTGAATGGGTGCCGGACTTCGGCAGCGGTGTTCTGGCGTTTAAGAACTCGGGTGTGCTGGTGGTGGCAAATATCAGCGGTGCAGACGTCACTCTTCCTGACGGCCACGAGGTCCTAGCCACCAGCACGCCGATTGAGAATCGAACCGTGCCCCGTGACGTCACAGTATGGTTGAAAGAGATCACTCATGAGTGACAGACGAGCGGAGGAGCGGCGCCCAGTGGTCAGCCTCGACGAAGTCGCCCGAACAGCCGGTGTGTCCTCCGCCACGGCCTCTCGGGCACTAAGTGGTCGAGGTCAGGTCTCAGCTGTAGCCCGAGAGAAGGTTCTGGCTGCTGCCGAGCAGCTGGGCTACGTCGTCTCCTCCGCCGCATCCAGTCTTGCTTCAGGTCGCAGCCGCAGTATCGGGGTGATTACCCCCGATCTGCACCGGTGGTTCTTCAATAGTGTGCTGACTGGCATCTCAGACACGCTGACCCGCTCCGGCTATGACCTCACGCTGTACAACGTGACGGCGGACCCCAAGTTGCGCCGCGAGATCTTCCAGGCATTCCTGCGGCGACGTCGGGTTGACGGCGTCATTGTGATAGCCCTGGAACTCGACGATTGGGAGGCCGAGCAGCTGGAGCAGCTTGATCTGCCGGTGATCATCATCGGCGGGTCCCAGCGCGGCATTCCCGGAATGGCCATCGATGACCGTGCGGTCACCCGGTTAGCTGCTGAACACCTCTTGCAGTTAGGACACCGGCGGCTGGGGTACATCGGCGGCGACCAGGCCTTTGATGTCGATTTTCACGTTCCCACGCGCCGTCTCGAAGGGTTCAACCAAGCGTTAGAAGCCTGGGATGCGGACCCGGATGCGGCACTGGTGCGGGCGGCAGACTTCACCATCGAAGGCGGATACGAGGCCGCCAAGCAGCTGCTGGGCACTCCCGGGCACAGTCTGACCGGTATAGTCGCGGCTTCGGATGAGATGGCCATCGGCGCCATCCTGGCAGCCCGGGACCTGGGACTGGGAGTTCCGCAGCAGCTATCTGTGGTGGGCGTGGACGGCCACGAACTCGCAGCGTTATTCACGCTGACCACAGTGGATCAGAAGCCAGCCGATCAGGGTCGACGGGCGGCAGAACGTATTCTGCGTCAGGTTGATGGCGAACATGACGGCCAGCCCACCCTGCCTTATGAGCTGGTAGTCCGCGGCAGCACCGCAGCACCGTTGATTGGCGACTAGGCCGAGGTGCCTGCCAAGGCTGTCCCTGGTGCCTACGCCATCAGCCTTAGATCACGCCCTGGGCGATCATGGCATCGGCCACCTGGGTGAAGCCGGCGATATTAGCCCCCGAGACGTAGTCTCCGGGCACCCCGTACTCTTCTGCGGTCTCAGCACAGCGCGTATGGATGTTCTCCATAATCTCTGCCAGGCGCTGCTCGGTGTATTCGAAGCTCCATGAGTCCCGCGTGGCGTTCTGCTGCATTTCCAATGCTGAGGTGGCTACACCGCCGGCATTGGCTGCTTTGCCGGGGCCGAAGAGAACGCCGGCATCGCGAAGGGCACGGATGGCTTCAGGCGTGGTCGGCATATTCGCACCTTCAGCTACAGCCTGTACTCCCGCGGCGATGAGCAGTGCGGCGTCTTGCTCACCAAGTTCATTCTGAGTGGCGCAGGGCAAGGCCACATCCACGGGTGTCTTCTCGGCCACCGCCCAGACCGGGGCACCGCCGATGTACTCTGCCCGGTCGCGTTCCTGAGCGTACTCGCTGATACGGCCACGGCGGACCTCCTTGATCTCGCGCAGCAGCTGAAGGTCGATTCCGTCTGGATCGTAGATGCTGCCGGAGGAGTCTGATGCGCCCACTACGGTGCCGCCGAGTTCGGTGACCTTCTCGATGGCGTAGATGGCGACATTGCCTGAGCCTGAGACCAGCACCTTGGCGCCGTCGAATGAGCGTCCGCGCGTGGCCAGCATGTGCTGGGTGAAGAAGACCGTGCCGTAGCCGGTGGCTTCCGTGCGTACCAGAGAGCCGCCCCAACTGATACCTTTACCGGTCAGGACACCGGATTCATACCTGTTGGTGATGCGTTTGTACTGGCCAAAGAGGTAACCGATCTCGCGGCCGCCCACGCCGATGTCTCCGGCTGGAACATCGACGCGGTCGCCGAGGTGACGATAAGCCTCAGTCATGAAGGACTGGCAGAATCGCATGATCTCAGCGTCGCTGCGGCCTTTGGGATCGAAATCACTGCCGCCCTTTCCTCCGCCGATGGGGAGTCCGGTGAGGGCGTTCTTGAAGATCTGCTCGAAGCCCAAGAACTTCACTGTCCCCAGCAGCACGCTGGGATGGAAACGCAGACCACCCTTATACGGACCCAGAGCAGAGTTGTACTGAACTCGAAAGCCGCGGTTGATATGCACATTGCCCTCATCATCAGTCCAAGGGACTCGGAAGATGATCTGCCGTTCGGGCTCGCAGATGCGCTCCAGGATGGACGCTTCCACATACTGAGGGTGCCGGGAGAGGACTCGAGGAAGGGAGTCGAAAACTTCCCGAACCGCCTGGTGAAACTCAAGCTCGCCAGGATTTCGGCTGATGACCTGTTCGTAGACCTTCTCGATCCGCTGACTGCTAGGGCTCACACAATTCCTCTCAAAGGCGTTTCCGTATCGCCGAAACATGCTATCCGGTGGCTGCCCTTGGTCGGCGCCACGTGTCACATGCTGAGACTCGGCCCAACGGAATCCCCTAGCGGGTGATGCCGGCTCGACGCCGCGTGGACCGGTTGGCGTGATCTGAATACCGTGGCAGCCAGCGCTGCATAATTGCCGCGCCCATCGGGCCATAGCTGGCAGCTATCAGCACACCGATGGCCAGTGAGCCTAGAGCCGCGCCGGCTGCCAGTGTCAGTGGTCCCAGGCCTATGCCGATATCGGTCAGTACCCGCCAGGCGCCTAAGAACTGGGGCCGGGCCTCAGCAGGGGCGATATCAGAGGAGATGGTCATCATAATGCCGGATCCCATGCCATTGGCGAAGCCCATGAAGATGCCTACTACTGCCAATTGCGCCGCTGTACTGCTGAGCGGGACCATAGCCATCGCGGCCCCCAGTGCGAGCATGGCCGGAACTCCTACCCAGAGTCTGCCGAAGCTGTCCATGACTTTTCCGGCAGGGTAGAACAGCAGCATATCGATGCCGCTGGAGATGCCATAGATCAGCGAAATCGTGGTCGGATCCAGTCCGATGTACTCACCCCAGAGGGGCAGAACCTGCTGCTTCGCGCCGCGGATGGCACCCACAAACATTCCGCACATGCCCAGTGTCAGCAAGAGATGCCGGTAGTCGCGTAGCACCTGTTTCAGCCGCACTGGGGGAGTGCCAGCCCTGCGCGTCCGCTGGTCCGGATCATCCTCACCTTTCGCCGCCCGCGCTGTGAACACAGTAGCGACGGCGGCCAGGGAGGTGACTGCCGCCAGGCCGAAGACCCAGCGCAGATCGCCACCAAGGGTCAGGGCTGCACCGAGAAAGGGGCCGGCGAACTGACCGATCCGGTGCACTCCGCCGAGTGTAGAGAGAACCCGCGCGCGCTGCAGGGGATTGGTGACTTCTGTGAGGTAGGAGTGCCGGGCGAGATGGAAAACTGCGTTGGCCGCTCCCACCAAGAAGATCGCGGCACCGAGAGTCAACAGCGACGGCGCAAAACCGGCGGCCAGAAACCCCGCGGCCGCGCAGGCTCCCGCGATCAACATGGCCCGCCGGTCCCCGATTCTCGAAGCTAGCGCCCCCGCAGGTAGGTCAGCGACGATCTGCCCGATGGGAAGCATCGCCGCGATCACACCCGCTAGAGCAATAGTTGCTCCGCGTTCTACGGAAAATGAGGCCAGCACCGGGATCATGGCACCGATGCCGGTGCTGAAGATGAAAGCCGGTATCAGCGCGCCAAGCACCACGGTGCGGAAGGGGAATATCGGTTCGCGGGAGGCCGGGGTGCTCACAGAGCGCAAGCCTACTCTTGTTGTTGCAGCGGGCAACTAGTCCCGCGCTCACAGATGCTCGGCACGACGGCGTTGTCGCGGCTGTTGATTACCTCGATGCAGGATGCGAGGTGAACAGACTCTGTGCAGTACGGACCGATAGGGTGGAGGCTATGAGTTCACCGGCTGATCGATCCTCTGATGAGTGCCTATCACCGGCACAGCGTTATGCCCAGTCACGCCGGCGGGCCGCAGAAGCCAAGACCGAACTGGCTGCGTTTCGTGCCGAGCAGGCTTTTGACCTCGATGACTTCCAGCTGGAGGCCTGTCGACACCTGGAAGCTGGCCGTGCTGTTCTGGTAGCTGCTCCTACCGGTGCCGGTAAGACGATCGTCGGTGAGTTCGCCGTCCATCTCGCCCTCACCCAGGGCAAGAAGGCCTTCTATACAACGCCCATTAAGGCCCTTTCGAATCAGAAGTACCAGGAGCTGGTGGCCGATTACGGTGCTGACCGGGTGGGGCTGCTCACCGGTGATACCTCAATCAACTCCGAGGCCCAGGTTGTGGTCATGACCACCGAGGTGCTGCGCAATATGCTGTATCAGTCCTCCTCAACCTTGGACGACCTGAAGTTTGTGGTCATGGACGAGGTCCACTATCTAGCCGACCGCTTCCGCGGTGCAGTGTGGGAGGAAGTCATCATCCATTTGCCCGAGAGCGTTCAGGTGGCGGCGCTTTCGGCAACAGTGTCCAACGCAGAAGAGTTCGGCGCCTGGCTGGACACAGTACGTGGCGAGACGGCCGTGGTGGTCTCAGAGCACCGTCCAGTGCCGCTCTGGCAGCACATGCTGGTGAATCACCAGATCTATGACCTCTTCGTCATCACCGAGGAGAACGACGACGCATCCGGTGGCCAATTGGTGAATCCGGAGCTGCAGCGTGCCGTGGCGTTCTCACAATCCCCGCCTTCACGGCGAAGTGGGGGTCATCGCGGTAGAGGCCGGGGCCGCCACGGCTATGGCCGCCCCGGCGGACCTAGACGTGAGCTCAGCACCAGCGGCAAGGATGTCTCCAAGATTTCTGGATCTCCTGCTGGCGGACCCCGACTGCATCGGCCACGCATGATCAGAGCTCTTGATCGTCAGGGTCTCTTGCCCTGCATCAGCTTCATCTTCTCCCGCGCCGGCTGCGAGGCAGCGGTGGAGCAGTGTCTGCATGCCGGAATCCAGCTGACCTCTAAAGAAGAGGCCGCGGAAATCGCGTCTCGGGTTGAGGAAATGGGCTGGGAGCTGCCAGCTGAAGACCTTTCTGTACTTGGCTTCGACAGTTTCCGGGAAGCTCTGATCAACGGCGTTGCCGCCCACCACGCCGGAATGCTCCCGCCTTTCAAGGAACTGGTAGAGAACCTCTATGCAGAGGGCCTGCTGAAGGTGGTATTCGCCACTGAGACCCTGGCCCTCGGCATCAACATGCCTGCGCGCACAGTAGTGCTGGAGAAACTCGATAAGTTCAACGGCGAAACCCATGAGGACATCACCCCGGGCGAGTACACCCAGCTCACCGGGCGGGCGGGGCGACGAGGTATCGATGTGGAAGGTCACGCCGTCGTGGTCTGGCAGCCCGGTATGGATCCACGACAGGTGGCGGGTCTGGCGTCCAAGCGCACCTATCCGCTGAATTCCAGCTTCAGCCCCAGCTACAACATGGCAGTCAACCTGATCGCGCAGTTCGGACGGCGCAGGGCCCGCACCATCCTGGAGTCTTCCTTCGCGCAGTTCCAGGCCGACCGAGCCGTAGTCGGACTTGCCCGCGACGTCGCCAAGCGTGAATCCTCCTTGGCCGGCTATGAGAAGGCTATGCAGTGTCACCTGGGAGACTTCCGGGAGTATGCAGAACTGCGTCGAGAGCTGACCGAGCAGCAGAAGGATCAGGCCAAGGCGCGCAACCGACAGCGCCGCCGCGAGATCGTCAGGGTGCTCAGTTCGCTGGAGCCTGGAGATGTCATTGAGGTAGGTGGCAAACGCCGATTAGGGGAGTGCCTGGTCGTTCATTCGGCACCCGAACATGATCCGCGGCCCGGGGTCATCACAGCTGACGGCAAGCTGCGCAATCTCACCGTGGAGGATTTCTCTCAGCCTCCGGAGGTGATCTCCGCTGTCCGGTTGCCACGCAAACCTCAGGTCAAGGTCCCTAAGATTCGTCGAGACCTCGCCTCGGCTATGAGAGCCGCGCTCCACGACCGGGTGCCCCCGCGCAAGAACGCGCCGCAGCCAGGCTTCGGCTTTGCTGAAGCCGAGGATGAAGGCCAGCAGGTTGATGAGCTGCAAGCCGCACTGCGTCGCCATCCCTGCCATTCCTGCAGCGACCGGGAAGAACACGCTCGCTGGGCCGAACGCTGGTGGAAACTGCGCCGCGAGACTGACCAGCTCAAGGGCAAGATCGACCGGCGTACCGGATCCATTGCCAAGACCTTCGATCGAGTCTGCGGAGTCCTCTACGACCTGGGGCACCTGCAGCCTGCCGATGAGGAACGGCTGCCAACCGCTGCACCCATCGCTGAAGAGTTCGGCACCGAAGAGTTCATTGTGACTGAGCGCGGCCAGCGATTGCGGCGAATCTACGGCGAACGTGATCTCTTCACCGAGATGCTCATAGATCGCGGGGTGCTTGCTGGGCTCTCTGCTGAGGAGTTGGCAGCCTTCTCCACGCTTTTGGTCTATCAGGCCAAGCGAGAGGATGAAGGCGCGATGCCGCTGATGCCGACCAAGCGCCTCAGCAACGCGGTGCGTTCAGCGCTTGAAGTTCATGCTGAGCTTGAAACCCTGGAGAAGCGTCACCACTTGGAACCCACCGACGGCCCAGAGATGGGCCTGAGCCTGCCGATGTACCACTGGGCCTCGGGCTCGAGCCTGCGGCAGTCGTTGGAAGATTCCCCGCTGGCCGCAGGTGACTTCGTCCGTTGGGCCAAGCAGTGCATCGATGTCTTGGACCAGCTCTCCAAGGCTCCCACTACGGGCGGAAAATTTGCCTCTCGCTGCCAAGAGGCTGTGGATCTCATCGCCAGAGGAGTGGTGGCTTACTCCTCGGTGGCTTATCAATCAGTGGAGGAAGACTTTGACAGTGACGCCTGAGGCCGAAGCAGAAGCACCGGTACTGCTTTTTAACGGCACCATCCATTCGACTGCAGAACCGTATGCAGAGGCGATGATCGTAGAAGATGGGCAGGTCGCCTGGCTGGGCTCTGACGAAACTGCTGAGCGCATGGCGGGGGACCGGCTTATCCGGCAGGATCTTGACCGCGCTCTTGTGGCACCAGCCTTTGTGGGACGGGTAGGACTTGAGCTGAGCGAAGCGTCGGCTGTCACAATGGCTGAAGTCCTTGATGTTGCCGCCCAGAAGCTGGGCTATTGCGCGCTGCGATTGGTCGTCACGGTCTCTGTGGATGACCTGGCTGACGCTACCGCAGTGCAGGCTGCGCTGGCTGAGACTTTCACGGCGGCGGCGGGGCATCCGGTGGAGGTATACCCGGTGCTGCGGCTGACAGGTGTCCACGCCGATGGGGGAGCCCCTTCAATTGCGCCGCTGAACGCCCTGTTGGATCTGCTTCCCGCTGTCGAGGAGGCTGCCGGGCGTCCCGCGGGAGCGGCTGTACTGCTGCGGGAGGTGCTGCCGAATCTCCTGGGCGTGCGCTCCTGGGCGGCCGAGGCAGGTCACCAGCTGTTGATCGAAACTGACGGTATCGACGCCGCGGAGGCAGTTGACGCCGTCGTCACCACCACCAAGCACCTGCGTGAGCTCAGGCAGACTCCGACTGCTTCGATGCCGACTCTGCTTGTCGGCTTTGACTCAGCTGAGCGTGATCACTGGGAGGCCCTGCTGAACACCGGCGTACACGTTGTGCTCACCGGTCCCGGACACCTGGGCACGGCGTTGAGTGTGGGCGTGCCGACGTCAGCTGTCCCCGGGGAGGGGGAGAATCCCTGGCAATTGGTCTCCGATCATGTGCACTCCGTCACAGAGGCAGTCTCAGCCCGAGCTGGATTTAACGCATTGACCCGCGGTGCATACCGCTCTTT
Organism: Nesterenkonia massiliensis; assembly: GCF_000455245.1. Lineage (GTDB taxonomy): Bacteria > Actinomycetota > Actinomycetes > Actinomycetales > Micrococcaceae > Nesterenkonia > Nesterenkonia rhizosphaerae. The sequence continues at coordinate 274,790 of NZ_HG005167.1, forward strand.
GGTCGGCGCCTCGGAGACTGCCGGACAACTCAACCCCGGTACGGTCGCGACCTACGCGATCTGGGAGGTGGAGTCCCTCGCGGTACAGACGCCACACTCCACTGTGGCTGCCTGGAGCACCGACACGCGCGCCCGCACACCCCTCCTTCCGTACCTGGATGGAGAGACTCTGCCGCGCCTTGTCAGCACGGTGATTGCCGGACGCGGCGTGTAACGTGGTGAATATGAAGATCCTGACCATCATCCCCACCTACAACGAGATCGACGCGCTGCCGACCACTATTGATCGGCTTCGTGCAGCTGTGCCCCATTCTGATGTGCTCATCGTTGATGACAACAGTCCTGATGGCACTGGCGAGCTCGCTGAGGAGATGAGCGCTGCTGACTCGGCCATCCATGTGCTGCACCGCACCCAGAAGAATGGTCTCGGCGGCGCGTATATTGCTGGATTCGGCTGGGGGCTGGAGCGGGATTACGACGCCTTCGTTGAGCTGGATGCCGATGGTTCACATCAGCCTGAGCAGCTCCCGGACCTGCTCGCAAAGATCGACGAGGCAGATCTGGTGATCGGTTCGCGCTGGGTCTCTGGGGGATCGGTGGTGAACTGGCCGCTGCACCGCGAGGTGATCTCCCGGGCGGGCAGCTTCTACTCACGGACCATGCTGGGATTGAAGGTGCGCGATATCACCGCCGGATTCCGAGTATTCCGACGCTCCACGCTCGAGGATATCGATCTGAACTCGATCGAATCAGTGGGCTATGGATTCCAGGTGGATATGACGTTCCGCGTGGCTCGGCAGGGCAAGACCATCGCAGAGGTTCCCATCACCTTCGTGGAGCGCACCCTAGGTGAGTCCAAGATGAGCGGCGGTATTGTGCTCGAGGCTATGACTAATGTCACCAAGTGGGGGCTGGCAGCACGCGCGGAGACTCTGCGCAAACGCTTCAGCGGATAACCAGATATCAGCTGCAACAGATATGGGTATGGCCTGAGGGGGAGTCCCCGGGCCATACCCATATCTAGCGCTTGACCCAAAGCTAGTGGGCCGAACCCTGATCCTTGGCGATCAGACCTTCTCGCCGCGACGTTCGCGCAGGATCTTCATACGGTCCTGAAGGATGTCCTCCAGCTCGTCCTTCGAGCGGCGCTCCAGCAACATGTCCCAGTGGGTTCGCACAGGCTTCTCGGGCTCCTCGTCAGGAGTATCACCTTCAGCCAGCACGCCTACCTTGCCTGAGGGAGCGGTCCAGGTCGGCGGAATCTCAGCGTCGGCGGCAAAGATCACGCTTATCTTCTCGCCGTCCTCGCAGACGTATTCAACTGTCTGGCGAGGTGCCGGTTCCACACCCTGCTCGGTCTCCATGGACTGTGCGCCCAGGCGCATTCCGCGCAGACTGCGATCACTCATCGGGTTTCCTCCCACATCATCAGGACAGACTCTTCACTCACTACAGAAGTCTCTTCGGCACTACAACAGGGCAGCGGCTGTAGATTATTCCACAGCCGCTGCCCTTGGCGTTGAATAGGATCGCCGCTCAGCGGCTTTCGGAGCCCTGCTGATCCGGACCATCCTGCGGATGGGGAGGGTTATTGCCGGTTTCAGAGTTCAGTGCGGTGTCTGCCTCGGGGGGAGCTGTCTGTGCTACCCGGCGCAGCGCCTCGGCGCTGTCCTCCTCCAGACCGGGAACCTTCCGGGAAGCCGCAGAGGCATTGCCGGGCTCGGCCTTGCGAGCCGCTTCCTCCAGGTCCTTGGAGGAGACATAGTGGGAGTGCTCATCGGTCACCGAGGTGGACCGTGCTGATTCAGCCAGATCTGCAATGGCGTCGGAGATGCCCGGCTTGGATTCCTTGCGCCGTTCAGCATGGCGCTGGGCGCGCTCGGCACGGATCTTCTCCTGAGTCTCGACTGCATCAGCTGGTCCTGCCGAGCTGCTGCCGCCGAATGCTCCGGAGAGGGACTTCAGGGCATCACCGAATTCACCGGGGATGAAGAACATCGTATTGGTTTCAGACTTGGCCATCTCCGGCAGCGTCTGCAGGTACTGGTAGGAGAGCAGCTCGGGGGAGGGCTCAGCAGCATGGACGGCGTTGAAGACCGTCTCAATGGCCTGCGCCTCTGCATTGGCGGCAAGAATGCGGGACTGAGCTTCACCCTCAGCCTTGAGGATCGCGGCCTGCCGGTCACCTTCAGCGTTGAGGATTGCGGACTGCTTATTGCCTTCCGCGGTCAGGATGGCAGCGCGGCGGTTACGCTCGGCGCGCATCTGCTGTTCCATGGAGTCCTGGATGCTGTGCGGCGGGTCGATAGCCTTCAGCTCCACACGTGCCACGCGAATACCCCAGCGGCCGGTGACTTTGTCCAGCTCACCACGCAGCATCGAGTTGATCTGATCTCGTGAGGTCAGCGCTTCTTCCAGGTTCATACCACCCACCACATTTCGCAGCGTGGTGGTGGTCAGCTGCTCGACAGCGACGATGTAGTTCTGGATCTCGTACGTCGCGGCCTTCGGATCAGTGATCTGGAAATAGACCACAGTGTCAATGGAGACCACCAGGTTGTCTTCGGTGATCACCGGCTGCGGGGGAAAGCTCACCACCTGTTCGCGCATATCCAGCATGGGCAGCAGCCGGTCGATAAAGGGCACCAGGATAGTCAGTCCCGGTCCCTGGGTGCGCTGGTATTTGCCCAGCCGTTCAATGATGCCGGCTCGGGCTTGCGGGATGATTCTCACGCTTTGGGCGAGGATCACCACCACAAAGGCCACGAGGGCCAGCAGTACGACGATGGTCACGATTTCTGGCATGGTGTCCGTTCCTAGTCCTACGACGGGCTATCTGGGCTGAGGTGGAATGAGCACTTAGGCTTCCTGGCCTTGCGGGTCGTTCCACTGAATACTGGGGGCCGGGCGGAGGTAGACGGTGGCGCCGTCTACGGAGTCCACGACGGCGGTCATGCCCGGTTCGATTCGGTACTCGCCAGCTGAGCGGGCGGTCCAGGTGTCGCCGTCGACCTCGGCCAGTCCGGACTGCGCTGTGACTGTTTCGATGGTCTGGGCTTCCATCCCGGTCATCCGATCGACATTGGTCAGCTGGTCGTGCGGACCCTTCTTCAGATGCTTCAGGGCAATGGGGCGAACAGCACCGAGCATGAGCAGAGCGGTCACGGAACCTACTACCACCTGCAGCCACCCGGGACCTCCGGCCAGGGACACGGTCATGGCCGAGAGCGCTCCGGCGGCGAGCATGAGGAAAAGCAGATCCAGCATGAACACTTCGAGCACGAGCAGCACGAACGTCAGTGAGAGCCATGCGGCCCAGAGATTCTCGCCGAACCACTCGATCATGCAGGTACGCCTCCTTGCAGCCTGATGCGGTCACATCTGGCCTGTGATCTCCACCCTATCCGCGCCCGGGGGAGAACGGAATAAGATAACAGCATCGATCCGCTGGTCAGGGCTGGTTCTGCCAGGTCAGAAGTTCGACGTCAACGCTAATAGTGGACACTGGATGCTGCTCAACGAGGCGGAGAAGCTCTGCCGAGTCCCTATGGTGGCCTGCTGGCCCCATGAAGATCAGATCAGCGGCCAGCTCCGGGCTGACCTGAGGGCTTGATGCCGCGATGTGAATAGTGATCGGTTCGCCAAAATGCGGTGCCATCTGCGCTATCAGCTGCTCGCGTTTATCCGCCTGCTGTCCAAGTAAGCCTGAGCCACGGAGTTCGTGGAGGTGTCCTGGGCGCGGGATCACCACGACGGCGCGGCCCTTCGGCGTCAGCACACGGCGGTATTCGGCCGGATTGCGCGGGGCGAAGACGTTGATGAGCAGATCTGTGCTGGAATACGCCAGCGGCAAGGGTTGCCAGAGGTCCCACGCCAGTGCGAGGCTTCGGGGGTGCTTCGCAGCTCGTTTCAGCCCCGCGGGGGAGAGGTCTACGGCAATTCCTCTGCTGGTGGGATGAGCGTCCAGCAGCTGGTGCAAGTAATGTCCGGTGCCGGCGCCGCAGTCCACGATGAGTGTCGGGTCAGCTGCGGCCGCGGAATCGCTCAGCGCCGCGGTCACCGTTGAGAAGATCCCGGCGTCCTGGACGCGTTCGCGTGCCATGATCATCTGTGCTGAGTCCGGGGTGAACTTCACGGCTTTTCCGGCCAACAAGTTGACATAACCTTGTCGTGCTGCGTCGAAGCTGTGCCCAGTGGGGCAGTGCAAGCCGCGAAGTCGGGAGTCCTTGTAATCCACAACCAGCTGTTCTGCGCAGTGCGGGCATCGCACCGGCCACTGTTGTAACGGCCCCTGGTCAGTCATGTCTCATACAGTATCGGTCGAAGTCTGCCGGTGTTCATGCGGCCTACAGTGTGATGGTACGGCGCGACCCAGACTGTGGTGCTCTCAGTTCGGCACGCATCCGCAACTGACGGTCGTATTGGTTCCAACGCTGTTCCTGTCGATGGGTCCTGGCCCTGCGCAGTTCGGGTCACGGCATTCTGCGCCTTCTCCGCATCACTGTCACTCCGGTCTAATCCACCGATAATCTACATTATGTCAAGTAACACACCTGGAGGTTGGCGCAGCGGACCAGCCGGACTGGCGTCCTGCGGCACACTGACAACTTTGACCACCGCCCCGCCGTCCCCTTCCTCGTGGTAGAGCTATAGGCTTAAGTGACATGAGCACAACTGAAAGATCTCTGGGTCCAGTACGGCATTCAGCGATCATCACCTTGGTTCTGTTGCTGCTGGATGCGGCCCTGGTGGTGCTGTTTGCCGTCGCTGGTAACCGCTCGCACAGCACGGGACTGAGCGTCTCCGATGTCGCAGGTACCGCTTGGCCGTTTCTTATAGGGCTCCTCCTCGGGTGGGCGCTCACCAGGAGTTGGCGCCAACCTTCGCGGCTGTGGCCCGAGGGCGTCGTCGTCGTACTCATCACCGTGGCACTTGGAATGACGCTGCGCGTACTGCTGACCGACGGTGGCGCTCCCCTGTCCTTTGTAGCAGTCGCCACAGGTTCCCTGGCACTGCTGCTGCTGGGCCGACGATTGGTGAGCAGTCAGATGCTCCGCCGACGTTGAGTCGACAGCCTCTCAGGCCCATAGGTGACCGGGGGTGATGACTGACGGATGCTTTGACCTCTCCCTCGGCTGATGTCCAGCAGGTCCTAAGGTGCGGCGGCCTACGGTGGGACACGTCCAGCTCATCCGACCCGATCCGGGTCGAGGCGCCGACCGTAGGAGGAAGTTAACGTGAAAGCTGTCACTTGGCAGGGCACCCGCAAGGTATCTGTGGAGAACGTTCCGGACCCCACGCTGCAGCAGCCCAATGACGCGATTATTGAGGTGACGTCAACGGCCCTCTGCGGTTCGGACCTCCACCTCTATGAAGTGTTGGGGCCGTTTATGACCCCGGGCGATATTGTCGGCCATGAACCGATGGGCCGTGTTGTCGAGGTAGGTGCGGAGTCAAACCTCAACGTCGGAGACCGCGTGGTGATCCCTTTCCAGATTGCTTGCGGTAAGTGCTACTACTGCCGCAAGGGTTTGCAGACTCAGTGCGAAACGACCCAAGTGACTGAGCAGGGCATGGGAGCCAAGCTCTTCGGCTACTCGCAGCTTTACGGCGCAGTGCCCGGCGGACAGGCACAATTTCTTCGTGTGCCCCATGCTGACTACGGACCCATCAAAGTCGGCGACGAATTGCCTGACCACCGGTACCTATTCCTCTCGGACGTGCTTCCCACCGCTTGGCAGGCGGTGGCCTATGCGCAGGTCGAACCCGGGGATTCCGTTGCGGTGATAGGGCTGGGCCCGATCGGTCAGTTCGCCGCGCGTATTGCCAAGCATCTGGGAATGACCGTCTTCGCCATCGAGCCCGAGGCAGACCGCCGGGCGATGGCTGCCCGCCACGGCATCATCGTGCACGAACCCGGCGAGGAGTCCCTGACGGCCATTCGCGAGGCCACAGACGGCCGCGGCCCCGATGCGGTCATTGATGCCGTGGGCATGGAAGCTCATGGGGACGCGCAGTCAGCTCTCGGTAAATTCGCTCAGCTGACCGCGCAGTTCCTGCCGGAGAAGATCAGTCAGCCAATGATGGAGAATCTCTCCATGGACCGCTTGGCCGCTTTGTACGCCGCCATCGAGTTGGTCCGTCGTGGTGGGACCGTCTCGCTCAGCGGAGTCTACGGCGGCCAGGCTTCTCCCCTGCCGATGCTGACCCTCTTCGATAAGCAGATCAACGTCACGATGGGTCAGGCCAACGTCAAGCGTTGGGTGGATGACATCTTGCCGCTTGTGGAAGATGCCGCAGACCCACTGGGCATTGACGATTTTGTCACTCACCATCTGCCACTGAGTCAGGCTCCTGAGGCCTATGAGATGTTCCAGAAGAAACAGGACGGCTGCATCAAGGTGGTCTTTGATCCGCAGCGGGCCTGAGGTATACCCACTCGTCGACGCAACTCATCCCTGAGGAAGAAGGAGAACACGATGACGACCGAAACCACCCAGGATCCCCGCGATAAGTACAAGAACGACGACTACCCCGCCCATGAGGATGTGGGGCAGCCCGGCCTCACCGACGAGACAAGCCCCTCCCCCGATCACGGCGAGGAATCCTATGTGGGCCATGGCCGGCTCGAGGGCATGAAGACTCTCATCACCGGTGGTGACTCCGGTATCGGGCGCGCAGTGGCGATCGCCTTTGCCCGCGAAGGTTCTGATCTCGCCATTGTGTATCTGCCTGAGGAGGAAGAGGATGCCCAGGCCACAGCGGAGCTCGTCCGCGAGGCCGGCCGCAAGGTGGCCATCTACCCTCAGGACCTGCGCGAGGCGGGTGCTGCAGAGCGCATCGTGAGCAGCACACTCGAGGATCTCGGCGGACTGGATGTAGTGATCCTCAATGCCGCCTACCAGAAGGCCCGTGAAGGCATCGCCGAGGTGGACATCGATGAGGTGAAGAAAGTCTTCGATACCAACTTGGTGTCCCATATCGCTATAGCCCGCGAGGCCGTGCCGCACCTGCAGCCCGGGTCTTCCATCATCACCACCAGTTCGGTCCAGGCTGAAAATCCCTCAGCTGCCCTGTTTGACTATGCCATGACGAAGGCTGCGCAGAAGGCATTCACCGAGGCTCTGGCCCAGGAACTGGGACCGAAGGGAATCCGCGTCAATGCGGTGGCGCCCGGTCCCATCTGGACTCCGCTGATTCCGGCCACTGGGTTCCCGGAGGACAAAGTCAAGGAGTTTGGCACCGACACTCCCCTGGAACGTCCGGGCCAGCCCGCCGAGCTTGCCGGAGCCTACGTGTACCTGGCCAGTGAGGAAGCTTCCTACACCTCTGGCGCGGTCATTCCCGTGACCGGCGGTAAGCCCTTCTGAGTAAGTCCCGACGGCGCGCCCAGGCGGGCAAGCCCCGCGGCACGATCTGGCACATACGTTCTCAGCAACGTTGAATGAAGGAGACTCCATGGCTAACTCGGTGAAGGACGAGGAACTCTACGAAAAGCTGCGCGAAGAAGGCAACTCCAAGGAGAAGGCCGCTCGGATCGCTAACTCTGCAGCCAATGAAGGGCGGCAGAAGCAGGGCGAGAAGGGTGGTAGCGCAGAGAACTACGAGGATCGCACGGTGGATGAGCTTCAAGACCGCGCGAAGGAACTCGGTATCGAAGGGTACTCGCAGATGAATAAGGATGAGCTCATCGACGCTCTGCGTCATCACTGAGCTTATCTGCTACACACGGCTGTG
>NZ_HG005167.1:282552-311763 GCF_000455245.1 Nesterenkonia massiliensis
TGACCCTGGCGGCACAGCCGTGTGTAGCGCGGAACGCTTCCGGGAGTTAGGCTGAACTCCCTGCCCCCTTGTGAAAAGAGGCCACGATGCACAGCTCCTCTCCCGCACTACCGGCTCGGGTCCTGCTTGCCGGATGCGGCGATCTCGGCTCCAAGGTAGGTGCGCTTCTGCATGCTGGGGGTATCGAGGTGACCGGGCTGCGTCGTCGTGCCGCAGGCACTGATGTACCGTTCCCGGTCATGAGCCGGGATCTCAGCGCTCCCGACGGTGAGGCACTGCCGGAGGTCGACGCCGTCGTCGTGGCGCTCACCTCTGACACTTCTGACGCAGCCGGATATAAACGCACCTATAGACAAGGGCTCAAGGGGCTTGCTGCTGCGCTCCCCCATCGTGGCATACGGGTCATTTATGTCTCCTCCACCAGCGTGCTGGGAACCTTGGCCGGGCAGTGCGTCACAGAGGAAACCGTTCCGCAACCGGAACGTGCCACGGCCCGGGTGCTGCTTGACGCCGAAAACCTCGCACGAGAGCTGTTCCCGAACCTCACAGTGCTCAGACCCGCCGGAATCTACGGGCCGGGTCGCACACGGCTGATACATAAGGTCCGCAGCGGCGAACCCGTAGACCACGGACTTATCACCAACCGCATTCACCGTGATGATCTTGCAGCGGTGATAGTGCAGCTACTGCGTCAGCCGCAGCCGATACCTCTGCTGCACGCTGTGGACAAAGCGCCGGTACCCCTCGGAGAGGTGCTCAGCTTCATCGCCGCGCAGCTGGGCGTACCCTCACCGCCTGATAGCGGCAGCGGCAGCCCTCACGGAAAGAGGATCGATGCCCGCATGATGCATCACCTGATGGAACCCCAGGGTCTGAAGTACCCCACCTACCGCGAAGGCTACCTGCAGGTGTTGGTGCCGCCCTCATAGACAGCACTCAGTCCAGCGGGACCGGGTTCAGGTGCGAGACCGCGAGATTGCCACCACGGGAGTCGAGGTAGAGCAGCTGCGCCACCACTGGCCCATCAGCATCAAGAACCAGGCCATAAGGCGCATCCAGCGGCACTGCTTCAGGTTCGATCAGGTCATTGATCCGTTGGTGTTTGACCCTCTGGGGTTCCACAAGGATCTCATAGGGCCCCACGGGGTCACGATCAGCGTGGAACACGGTGACGCTTACACAGACCGGGGCGGCGGAAGTATTGAGCAAACAGAGCGTATTACGTGAGGTGAACTCCGGTTCGGTTCCTGTGCTCTGACTCGGCGCAAATCCCGCAGAGAAGACCCACTGCTTTCTCCCCAGGTCCGCGCCCCTTACTGCCGAAGTCTTATCCCTGACTGTGTCGGAGACGGTGTCCTTCAACTGACTGAGCGAATCTTTCAGCGCCATCGGCTACTCCCCTGTCTCAACGAATAGTTCACGCAAGTAGTCGTTCAAGAAGACGCCCTCTGGGTCCATGTCCTGCCGGATCTGCTGGAATCGCTCCCATCCTGGGTACAGCGGAGCCAACTCAGCGGCTTCCAGGGTGTGCTTCTTGCCCCAGTGCGGCCGGCCATCGAACTGACGGAAGAGCGGTTCGAGATCATCAAAGTAGGCCTTATAGGGCAGCGTGTTGTTCTGCAACAGAGCGATGGTCATTGTTGGTGCGCCCTGGCGGTAAACAGTCTCCGCATTGGATATCAAGCCATGATCAGCAGCGATAGTCCGTACCAGCACACGCCAACCCACAGTCGCTCGGTGTTTGGCTCTGACGCGTTCTCTCACCTGCTTGAAGGCTTCCAGCTGGGTATCCAGTGGAAGCATGTATTCCATTTCTTCGAAGTGCAGGGCTCGATCATTGGGGATGATCTCGTAGTTCGGCCCGGTCTCGTCCTTCTTCAGTTCACCCTCAGGTTGAAGATCAGGCTCTTCGCCTGGTTTGTTCAGCATGCGTACCTGCGCGAGGTCACTGCGCGGATACCAGTAGAAGTCGACACTGCGGTTCACCTCGATCAGTTCGGCGAAGTTCTCCAGAACCCAGTCAATATGCGTGATGTAGTTCTGCCGGTGAAGCTCATAGGCCTCTTCCAGGCGCAGGGTCAGGGAGGTGAAAATACCCAGTGACCCCAGGGACACTTGAGCTGCACGCAAGAGATCATGATCTTCGCCCTCCCCCGCGTCGACGCCGAAGGGAACCTCCTCGCCCAAGCCATTGATCACACGACCGCCGATCATGGTGGAGGATAGGTTGCCGAGCCGAACTCCGGAGCCGTGGGTTCCTGTCCCGATGGCACCGGCAATGGCCTGGTAGTCGACGTCGCCGAGATTCTCCATAGCCAAGCCGTGTTCGGCGAGCTGACCTCCCAAGTCACTTAATCCTGTTCCCGGCAGAACTCTTGCCTGCTGACTCTGAGAGTCGGCCTCGATCACGCCGGCGAGGTTCTCCAGAGAGACCAGGGTGTCATTGGTATTGAAGATGGGAACTGATGAATGTCCTGAGCCCACAGGCCTCACGGTGCCACCGCGTCCTCGGGCCGCGGTGACGAGCTCCGCGACTTCCTCAGCACTGGAAGGCGCTGTTCGCCGGGCGGGTGTGAAGGAGATGCTGCCAGACCAGTTGGTGAACGTCTCAGCCATGTCGGTACCCCTGATGGTCGCGTGCGTTTCCGCATGTCAGTCTTCCCACCTGACCTGGACATTCGCTTGATACTGACCGTTTACGACGACGGCGCCAGAGACAGTCCCTTGAGACCGTTCTCTGGCGCCGTGGCGCAGTGTCTTCCTGACCTGGGCTGATTGTCCTCAGCCCTGGACGGCAAGAGCCTTAGTTGGCTGGCGCATCCTCGCGGGTGTACTCGAGGTCGCCCAATCCTTCGAGCACCTGCTCGGCTGTCACCTGGTGGTTCACCACGGAGGAGGTCCAGGTGCCCCATACGGTGGGATCGATGGTGTCACCGTTATTGCCGAGGTTCTCCAGACGCTTCTTCTCATCCTCAGTGAAATTCTGAGTGGGCAGCGGCTGCAGGTGCTTCACATCCTCAGCGGTCTTGTTGATGTACTCACCCACACGGGCTCCGTACTCGTCGTGGACCATGAACAGGTGCCACAAGAAGCGCTCCTGAACCTGAGGTGCTGCCTGCTGGATCATGCCACCGAGCTCCTTGACCAGCTCGTCGCGCTCCCACTGGTTCATGGTGGAGTAACGGGCACGGGCCTGCAGGTAATCGTTGGTGCGCTCGAGATTGGAGGAAGCCAGGGTGCCGTTGACCGCAGGTGGGTTATTCGGCTTCTTCTCCGCTTCGACGAGACCGCCGGTGACCGAAGGCTCGTAGTTCACGTGCGGGTTCTGGCCCGGTGCAAGGTCCACGCCGTAGCTCATCTGCCCGCCGCGCTGGTTGGTGTGTACACGTCCCTTGACACCCTTGGGCGAGTTCACCGGCAGCTGCAGGTAATTGGGGCCCACGCGGTAGCGCTGGGTGTCTGAGTAGGAGAAGGTTCGTCCCACCAGCATCTTGTCGTCGGAGAAGTCCAGGCCGTCCACCAGCACACCGGTGCCCATGGCGATCTGCTCGTTCTCGTTGTGGTGGTCCTCCACGTTGCGGTTCAGCGTCATTGTGCCCACGTGGCGCAGCGGGAACTGGTCCTCGGGCCAGATCTTAGTGTCATCCAGCGGATCCCAGTCCAGCTCTGGGTGATCGGTGTCTTCCATGATCTGCACGTACATGTCCCACTGCGGGTACTCGCCGCGCTCAATGGCGTCGAAGAGGTCGCGGGTGGCATGACCGGTGTCCTGGCCCTGCACCTTGGCGGCCTCGTCGCTGGAGAGCGATGCCACGCCGGCACGGGGGTGGAAGTGGTACTTCACCAGAACGGTCTCGCCTTCGGCGTTGACCATCTTGTAGGTGTTGACGCCGAAGCCCTCCATGTGGCGGTAGGTCGCGGGAATGCCGCGCGGGCTGAAGAGGTGCGTCAGCATATGCATGGACTCGGGGGCCTGGCTCATGAAGTCCAGGATGCGGGCGGGCTCCTGGCGGAAGGAGACCGGATCCGGCTTCAGCGAATGGATAACATCGGGAAACTTGATGGCATCACGGATGAAGAAGACCGCGAGGTTATTGCCCACCAGGTCCCAGTTGCCGTCCTCGGTGTAGAACTTCACGGCGAAGCCACGGGGATCTCGTGCAGCCTCGGAGGAGTCGCGGCCACCGATCACTGTGGAGAAGCGAATGGCCAGCTCGGTCTTCTTACCTGGCTCCTGGAACAGCTTGGCGCGGGTGTACTTCGACGCTGGCTCATCACCGATCTTGCCCGTGGCCTCGAACTCACCGTAGGCGACGAAGCCGCGCGCGTGCACCACTCGCTCCGGGATGCGCTCGCGGTCGAAGTGGGAGATCTTCTCCAGGAAGTGATAGTTCTCCAGAGTTGCGGGGCCACGGGAACCGATGGTCCGCATGTTCTGGTTGTACTGGACAGGGTGGCCCTGTCGCGTCGTGAGAATCTGGTCGTTATCTGCCATGTCTCTCCTTTTTCGCTGTGCGGTCAACTACAGCAGCGCCGGTGCGACGCCACCGCTCCCCTCGCCTGAAGAGGCCGCACGGTATGAGTGGACACCTCCAGTCTAGGCCTTATTACTAGTAATTCAGAACAACCTGGTCGCTTCAATTTCTGAGAGTTTCCTGACAGTCACCTCGCATCCAGCCGGGAGTACTAGTTCCCCGGGACGAATGTCTCGCGGTCGGTGCGGAATGCGCGCTCACGTGCATAGCGGTGGACCTGTTCAAGGGCGTCACGCTGATGATCGGCCGCTGCACTGAGTTCATCAAACACCTCCGGCGGTACGCCCAACGCGTCGGTGAAGCCCTGCAGCACTGTCCATCCGCGTTTCTTGGCAGTGACCGCGCCCATCATGAGTTCGGCCTCCAGCACCATGGCCGAAGGCGACCGTGTGAAAGGTGGCCGCCCGTACGGCTTCAGGCGAGACACTCGCTCCCCCACCCAGAGCAGCGGTGCCTGTAGTCCCGGCCGAGGAAAACCCTGACGCTTCATCAGCTCAGCGAGGAAATCATGCTCATCCCCGATCGCCACTGCGACTTCAGACAGCCGTGCATAGACGGGAGTATCGATGAAATCATCTGCCATCGCGCGGATACGCTGCAGTCCAGCCGTGGCACCGGAAAGGTGATCCGCCATGTATTGACGCAGCAGCGTCACGTCGACGTCGTCGTCCTCCATCAGGTGGTCCGCTGCAGGTAGGGGATACTTCTGCGTGGCATCGGTAGTCCGCGGGCGCATGGGGATCGAGGATTCACCGCTGCCCTCCCCCAGGCCCTCAATGAGGTCATCCAGGGCTTGGGCCGCGGACATAGTGGGCTGCCACCCGAGCTCAGCTTTGGCTCTGGAGTTATCCATGATGGGCACCCTTGTTGCCATGTCTAGCCAGCCTTCATCCATGGGCAGCAGGTGCATTCGGTGAGCCGCCTTGACCAGTGACCGCAACGGTGCAGCGGGCAGCGCGATACTGGCCCGAGTTTTATCTCTGTGTGCGACGACTTTGGCGATGGTTTCCCCGTCGAGAAGGTCATCGGCGCAGATATTGAAACCACCGTGTGCACCACGCAGTACAGCTTCTGCATAAGCGGAGGCGACGTCACGAGCATGGACTGCCTGAGAGCGGACTCCTGCGGGCATAGGCACCATTGGCGGTCGCAGGGTCTTCAGAATCTGCACCGGGGCCCAGCGTCCGGCGAAGTAGCGCTGGATCTCGGCCCCCGCACGGCCCTGAAAGATCAGTCCGGGTCTGATGCGCGCCAGCGTGATTTCCGGATGCGCAGTCTCGAATTCATCGCAGACGCGTTCTTGGGCCGCCTTGTCCACGCTGTAATGCGAGGTGGGTATGCCCTCTGTGGGCCAGTCCTCGGTCCGTGGCTCGTCGTCTTCCACCGGGGAGTAAGCGCCCACAGACGAGGCCACTGCAATGTGCTTGACCCCCGCCGTCGCGGCGGCCTGCAGAACATGTCGGGTTCCCTCGACATTGACCCGACGCAGCAGCTCACGTTTTGAATTGGGCTGGATGAGCCATGCCAGATGGATCACGGCGTCCACGTCAGCAAAGTGCTCGGCGAGATTCTGCACCGAGTCCGCGAACTGGATGTCGGCCGTCTTCCAGTCCGCGTAAGCGTAAGGTGTCGCGTCGAGCTCCGGGAGGCGCCGAGCAATACCCAGCACCGAACTGACCTCGGGACGCGAATGCAGTTCCTCAAGCAGTGCGGTTCCGGTGTTTCCTGTGGCCCCTACGACGGCAATGCGCATCTCTACCAGCTCCTATTGCTCTTATGGCGGCGCGGCTCGTAGTCCTTAGGTGACCATGCTCACCTGGACATACGCTCAGGGCCAGCCCGATTTCTCAGCGATTACGTGCTCGTGTCGCGCTAGGGTGGTTGCCATGTCGAATGAGGAGCAGAATCCCTATGGTGCCGCGCAGACTGCGGCTGTGAACCCCAAACGAATGCGCACAGTTCACCTGAAGCAGTTCAAGGATGCTGGCCAGAAGTTCAGCATGCTGACCTCCTATGATGCGATGACTGCGCAGCTCTTTGACGCAGCCGGTGTGGAGGTCCTTTTAGTGGGAGACTCTGCGGCAAATGTGGTGATGGGCCGCAGCACCACACTGCCCATCACCGTGGAAGAGATGCTCGTCTTCGCCAAATCCGTAGTCAACGGTGCCACTCGGGCCCTGGTAGTAGTGGACCTTCCCTTCGGCTCCTACGAGGTCTCGCCGCAGCAGGCAGTAGAAACTTCCGTACGTGTACTGAAGGAAACCGGAGCCCAGGCGGTAAAGCTGGAAGGCGGGGCAGCCAGGGCTGAGCATATCCGCGCTGTGGTAGCAGCCGGTGTACCGGTGATGGCACATGTGGGATTCACTCCGCAGTCCGAACACGCCATCGGCGGTTACCGAGTGCAGGGCCGCGGGGAGGCTGCTGAAGCCCTGCGTGCTGATGCACTGGCGGTCGAGGAAGCAGGGGCTTTCGGTGTAGTCATGGAGATGGTGCCCGCTGAGATCGCCGCGCAGCTGGAGTCCGAACTGACCATCCCCACTATCGGAATCGGGGCCGGTGCTGCGACTACCGGACAGGTGCTGGTCTGGCAGGACATGCTGGGCCTGGGCAGCGGTCGGGTGCCACGGTTCGTCAAGCAGTACGCGAATCTGCGCGAGGTCATCACTGAAGCGGTCACGGCATACCGCGCCGATGTCACTGCCGGCACCTTCCCTGCCGCTGAGCACACCTTCGAGTAGGCGGGCTCAGCGGGCGTCGTCGTCCTCTGCGGTGAAACTGTCGAGCAGAGAATCCTCCTCCGCCTCGTCCTCATCCCAGCGCTCGTTATTGGCCTGGACTTTCTCCATGGCCTTCAGGGCTTCCTCCCGAGTGGCATAGGGGCCCAGGAGGTGCTTCCAACTGGACTGAGCGCCTTCTTCGACTTCACCGCTTCGCAGGTTGTACCAGTAATCAGTCATGTACCCAGCCTACGCCGGCCCCCACTGTCCAGGCTGTCTTCCCACGTGCTTGCGGCGATAGGATGGCAGCCATGGCTTCTGCACTTTCGACTGCTCCCGTAGGCACTTTGACCAAAGGCACCGTCTCCCCCGAGCGTGCCGTGCCGGCTTCAATCGCCAAGCCGAATTATGTGGGGCTGGCGGAGCCGCCGCGCTATACCGGGCCTGATGCTTTTGACGCAGAGACCATCAACAAGATTCGCAAGGCTGCCCAACTGGCCGCAGATGCCATGGTCGCCACCGGTGGGCTCGTCAAGCCCGGAGTGACGACAGATGAACTGGATGCTTTCGCCCATCAGTACCTCATAGACCGCGGCGCCTATCCGTCGTGCCTGAACTATAAGGGCTTCCCCAAAGCCATCTGCACCTCGGTGAATGAGGTGGTTTGCCATGGCATCCCCGACTCCACAGTTCTCAACGACGGCGACATCGTCAACCTGGATATCACCGCCTACCTTGATGGAGTTCACGGCGATCACAACGTCACCTTCCTCGTCGGCGACGTCGACGAAGAGTCTCGTCTTCTGGTGGAGCGCACCCATGAAGCCATGATGCGTGGAATCCGCGCGGCTAAGCCGGGACGTCCCATCAATGTCATCGGCCGGGCCATCGAGGTGTACGCCCGCCGCTTCGGCTACGGCACAGTGCACGAGTTCATCGGCCACGGAGTGGGTCCGGCCTTCCACACGGGACTGGTGATTCCACATTATGACGCGGCGCCGGAATACTCCCAGCTCATCGAACCCGGCATGGTGTTCACCGTTGAGCCGATGCTGACACTGGGGACCCGCCACTGGGATATGTGGGAAGACGGATGGACTGCAGTCACCCGTGACCGTAAGCGGACCGCTCAGTTTGAGCACACCGTGGTCATCACCGACGACGGCGCCGAGATTCTTACGCTCCCCAGCCAGTCCTAGCCGGGCCACCGGCGTCGTCGTTCCGGGCCGCTGTGCCCCTGGACACACTCAAACACGATAGTCTGTATCCGCACTGGCGCAGCGTCGCGCCCTTTCCTGCATTCCCTTGTTCTATCAATACTCGTGGAGAACTATGACCAAGCCAGATAAGAAGGCCCCTGCCGCTGAATCTCTCGGCCCGGCCAGCGCGACGCTGCCGGACCTGCCCAAACGGGCCATTGGCATCGATGTCGGCGGCACCGGAATCAAGGGTGGCATCGTCAATCTGCGCAAGGGCACTCTGATAGGAGATCGGTTTCGCATCCCCACCCCGAAACCGGCAACCCCTGAGGCGGTGGCTGAGGTGATCGGTCAAATCCTTGAGGACTTGTTGGGGCGTGAGAAGGCGCCGTCGCGGACAGACCTGGTGGTAGGTGTCACCTTCCCCGCCATTGTCATTGACAATGTGGTGCTGACCGCGGCAAATATCGACGAATCATGGCTCGACTGCGACACGACAAAGCTGCTCCAGCACCTGCCTGGACGTGTGGCCACCCTGAATGATGCTGATGCGGCTGGTCTGGCGGAGGCCCGCTATGGTGCAGGTGCTGGCAGGGCCGGCACCGTAATGATGGTGACGCTTGGAACAGGCGTAGGCAGCGCGTTGGTGCACGACGGCGTCCTGGTGCCGAATTCAGAGTTGGGCCACCTGGAATTCGAGGGCGTTGTCGCAGAGACCAAAGTTTCCGCCTCGGCACGCGAACGCGCGGAGCAGCCCTGGGATGAATATGGCGAGACACTGCGTCGGTATCTGAAGCATGTAGAGCGCATTCAGCCCGTGGGACAGTTCATCATTGGTGGCGGCGTCTCCAAGCGAAGCGAGGATTTCCTCCCCTATGTCACCGGATTGCGCGCAGAGGTGACTCCCGCCGTCTTGGTGAATAACGCTGGCATTGTCGGCGCTGCGCTATACGCCGCGGAACAGGCGCGACTGGCTGAGGTGCGCGCGGTCTAGAACTTGCAACGAATCAGCGCCTTCGTCTTCCAACGTCGTGGAAGATGAGGGCGTTTTTTCGTGCCTCGGAAACTTTCTCACGGAATCCCGTGATCTTCAGCACAAATACCATGTAAACACGGTGTTACAGGAATGTTTCATCAAAGACTTCACTTGAACTAATCGACACCAAAGAATGGATACAGAAAGGACGAGGCCGAATGAACGCTCTCAAGCAGAAGCTCTTCAAGACCGGAGTCGACAAAGCCCCGCATCACCGCATTCTGCAGATGCTCAGCGCCTCCGAGCGCCGCGACTTCGAGGTCGGACCCCACGACCTCCCCTTCCGCAGCCAGCCAGCACGCGACGTCATGTCTGTGACTCGCTAAGACAGCTCAGCAGCACACATGCGCCCCGCCGCTCCGGACACTGCACCGGCGGCGTGGCGCTTTTGTTTGTACAAGTTCTGGGCTGTTCGGCCAGCGTGTCCACAGCGCTGCCGGAAAGACAGTACAATAGATTCTCGTGCCCAGCAGATGGGCGCATGGGCCGATAGCTCAGTTGGTTAGAGCACTGCGTTTACACCGCAGGTGTCGGGGGTTCGAGTCCCTCTCGGCCCACCAGAATGACAGGGAAGTAGCGGCGAATCTTCCCGAATCGGTGGGAAACCTTCCCAGACGGCCACTAAACTGTGCTCATGGCAGTCATCGAAGAGCGCCCCGGCAAGACGCGAACCTCTTACAGGGTCATCTGGTACACGCACGGAAAGCGGCACGCCAAGACCTGGGACTCCCGCGCCAAGGCAGAACTCTGGGCAGAGCTCATTGAGCAGGTCAAAGGAGACGCAGCAGCCGCGCAGCGGGCATTAACGCAGAAGGTCTCCACGGCTCCCAAGCTTTTTGGGGTGGCCGCCACCTATATCGAACGCCTCATCGACGTCACGCCATACACCCGGACCAAGTACAAGACCCACTTGGAAATGCCCCTGGACACCTTTGAGATGCCTGTGGATGTCATCACCGCGGACGACATCGCTCGGTGGGTTGTATGGATGCAGAACGAAGCCCCTGTGCGGGCAGCGAAGAAGACCGGCCACTCCCCCAAGACGATCAAGAACGCGCGCGGCTTCCTTTCCTCGGTGCTGTCGCATGCGGTCAAGCGTGGACTGCGTAGTTCCGCAGGTTTCGGGCCCGTGACTGGCTGGGGTCCTCTGTTGGGCATGAGAAAGGCCCCCACCAAAACGGTGAGGGCCGGTCGTCTTCTATTTGTCGTGGTGGGCTATTGAGTCGTGGGCCCAGTCATGAGGACACGAGCTGCGTGGTCCACATGCGATGATTCGACCATGACGTCGTAGGTTTCGGCTTCTATGGCGAAGCGGGAGGTGAAGTCGCGTTTCCCGCCGGTGACTGCGTGGCCAATTGCACCGAAGATTGCTCCCCAGAGGGCGCCCGTACCGATGGCGATGAGAAGCAACCAGAGCCAACCGAATGGTGGCGTGATGATCGCGAACAGTAGTCCTATGAGTAGGCCGAACCAGACTCCGGAGAGCGCGCCATAGCCGGCGGCCTTGCCGGTTGTCATGCGTGTGAGGACTTGCTCGACAGTGCGCAGCCCGGTGCCGACGATTCGTACCTTATTGACGGGGAAGCCGGCGTCTGAAAGCCCGTCGACTATGGATTGGGCTTCGTCATAGTTGTTGACGGTTCGGAGTATTTGGTAATCCACGCGTTGATCATTCGGAGTCAGGCTGTCGGGCTGATTGCCAGTGGGGTTGACCATAGCTGTTCCTCCTTAATCATGAACTTGCAACGTCTTCCTACGGCGCCGGTGCTGGGCGACTGGCCCTCATATCTACGTGAACGTATCGGCACTTTAGTCTGTTCCCCATGTTTCTGCTGGTTCTTCCTCGGACTGTCAGTGGATCGCGGAATATTGCTTTCGATGTGGACCTGTCGTGCGGGCATAAAATGGCCCCGCCGTAGCGGAGCCTTGTGTGTCTGCGGTGACAGCGCCGATTCACCAGTTGCCGCCCGTGGTGTCTTTCGCCGGGGTCGCCTACAGTGCGATGGCCAGCCGCCAGCGCAGAGTCCCCGCCGCTAACGTTCCACGTGCTGGAATGATGCCCTACGCGGCTACCTCGGCAGCAGCACCCTGGATAGACTCCTTGCGTTCTGACGGTGGACACGTATGCCGTCCACGTTTCGACAAAGGATTCACATGAGCGAATCAGCCACCACCTCAAAGCCTCGCCTTCGCGAGAGCTTCTCCGGCCGCACCGCGTTCATCCTCGTTGCCATCGGCTCTGCCGTGGGCCTGGGCAATATCTGGAGATTCCCGTACGTCACCTACGAAAACGGTGGCGGGGCATTCCTTATCCCGTACCTGATCGCGCTTCTGACTGCCGGCCTGCCCATTCTCTTCTTCGACTACGCCGTCGGACATAAGTTCCGCGGGTCTCCCCCGCTGGCGTTCAAGCGCATGCACCGCAGCGCGGAGCTCGTGGGCTGGTTCCAGGTGGGTATCTGCTTCCTGATCGCCATCTACTATGCCGCGATCGTTGCATGGGCGGCGATGTACACCGGGTTCTCCCTCACCCAAGCCTGGGGCGACGACGCGGAGGGATTCTTCTTTGCCGAGTTCCTGCAGTACGACGGCGGAGGCACCGAGGGCAGCGGGATCTCGGTGGACTTCGTCGCTCAGGTCGGCTGGCCATTGGTCGCGGTGTGGATCCTCATACTCATCGCGCTGGCCACTGGTGTGCGCCGGGGACTGACAGCAGTTTCCATGTGGGGCCTGCCCTTGCTTTTCCTGATGTTCGCCATCCTGGTGGGCTACTCGCTGACGCTCGACGGCGCGATCACCGGCCTCAACGAGCTCTTCACCCCGGACTGGGGTGCCCTAACCAGTGCCACCGTGTGGATTCAGGCCTATGGTCAGATCTTCTTCAGCCTCTCGGTCGGCTTCGGCATCATGATTACTTATGCCTCCTATTTGAAGCGCAAGTCCAATGCCACCGGATCCGGGCTCGTGGTGGGCTTCGCCAACTCCTCCTTCGAGCTCCTGGCTGCCATCGGCGTCTTCTCAGCACTGGGATTCCTGGCCGTGGCCGCCAATACTGCCGTCGATGAGGTAGCAACTTCAGGACTGGGACTGGCTTTCGTCGCTTTCCCCACCATCATCTCCCAGGCACCGGCTTCGGCCCTGCTTGGCGTGCTCTTCTTCGGCTCCTTGACCATCGCGGGCATCACCTCGCTGATCTCCATCCTGGAGGTAGTGGTCTCCTCAGTGAAGGACAAGACCGGCTGGTCCCGACCGGTCTCGGTGGCGGTGGCCGGCGGTTCGGCGGCGATCCTCTCCGTAGTCCTCATCGGCGGCGTGTCAGGCGTGACCATTCTCGACGTCGTAGATGCCTTCTCTAACAACGTGGGCATTGTCCTGGGAGCCTTCTCCGCTGTGCTGCTGGCGACCTGGGTCTACCGGAAGCTGGATGTACTGGCCGCAGCTCTTAACGCTTACGGCTCGTTCAAGGTGGGACCCATCTGGAAGGGGCTCATCGGCGTCGTACTCCCCGTGGTGCTGGGCGTGCTGCTGGTGATGGACATCCGTGACAAGATCACCAACGGGTACGGAGACTTCGATACCTGGGTGGTAGCCACCTTCGGGTGGGGTTCACTTGCCCTGGTGGTGGTTTCCGCCATCGGCCTGAGCCTGATGCCCTGGCGCAGCAATTCCGCGATGCATATGGAAAGTCCTGACCACGAGCAGGTTGAACGGGAGAAGATCTGATGGGTATCGACGCTGTCATCATGATGATCGTTGCACTGGTCACCGTGTGGGGCGGCCTGCTGGGCGCTGTTCTGCACCTCTCCCGCCATCCCGAGGACACCTCCGAGTAGGAGTCGAGACTCATGGGCAGTGCTGAAGGATTGGTCGTCACGTGTTGACTGGCGCCTTCGACGGCGCGGCCGCCAGGTATCCTCGCCGGTCTCGCATTGCAGCCACGCTCGCCTTTGCGACCAATGGCGCACTGCCTGCTTCTCTGCTGGCCCGCTATGCCGAGGTCAAGGAGCTCCTTGGGGTAGACGCCGCCTTCTTCGGTCTAGTTGTCGCCGGCTATTCCTTGGGCGGTATGGTCACACTGCACCTACCGGGCGTGGTCTCCCGCTGGATCGGCGTCCCGAGATCGGCCGGACTAGGCACGGTGTGGATTGGATTGGCCCTGATACTGGCCGCCTGGGGCGCCACAGTGGGCAGCCCATGGGTTGTGCTGATTGGCCTTGCCCTGGCGGGAGCTGGCGATGCCGTGGTGGACGTGGCGCAGAACTCGCAGGGTATTCGGGTGCAAGAGGCCTATGGCAGGTCGCTGCTGAACTCTATGCATGCCGGCTGGAGCATCGGTGCCGCGGCCGGCGGTGCCGTGGGCACTCTTGCTGCTGTGGCGGGCCTTCCCCTGATGATTCACATGAGCATCTGGGCGGCCCTCTGCATGGCGAGCATGCTGCTAGCAGCACGCGCATTCCTGCCGGAGAAGACCGCAGTGCCGCTGCACCAGGATGCTCCAACTCCGCCTCGCATCGGCAGAACTCGCATGACTGTCATACT
Source organism: Nesterenkonia massiliensis (assembly GCF_000455245.1). Lineage (GTDB taxonomy): Bacteria > Actinomycetota > Actinomycetes > Actinomycetales > Micrococcaceae > Nesterenkonia > Nesterenkonia rhizosphaerae. The sequence continues at coordinate 296,579 of NZ_HG005167.1, forward strand.
GCTGCCGCTGGCCTTGGTGGCCCTGGCCGGCATTTCGGTGGAGGACGCCGGAGCCAATTGGTCTGCAGTGCTCCTTGCCAGTGAGCGCGATCTGCCTGCGGCATCGGCTGGAATCGGCCTCAGTGTGCTGCTCGGCGCGCAGTTCATTGGGCGTCTGCTCGGGGACAGAGTCATCGATACTCTAGGCCGACACAGAACACTGCTACTGAGCCTGACTGCCATCATTGCGGGACTTCTGGGTGCGGCCTGGGCTCCAACAGTGGCTCTTACTTTGGCAGGACTGGCGCTGGCCGGGCTGGGAAGTGCAGTCACGGTGCCCATTGCTTTCGCAGACGCAGATGCGGTACCCGGCCTCCCCGCGCACAGCGGGGTGACCTGGATCAGTTGGGCCATGCGCACGGCAGCGATTGGACTCAGCCCGCTCATCGGGGCCAGCAGTGCAGTGTTCTCCCTGCCAGTGGCATTGACCGGACTGACGCTTATCGCCTTGATTGCCCTGGTGCTGCAGCTGTGGCGCGGGTTTCAGCCGTCGAGCCGGTGAAACCCCAAGAACGGAGCTCCGCGCTTCTTAAGGTGAATGTCAACTCCACTTGACACTGCATGTCAAGGATCCTTAACCTTGTTCATGTACATGATCTTTGACATTCAGGAGCTGCTCTCGTGACACCGGAATCTCCCCCGATGACTGTGGGTGTGCGCGAACGCCGTAAAAGCTTGGGACTGACACAGGCACAGCTGGCCGAGGCCATCGGCGTCTCCCGGCAAACCATCATCTCCATCGAACGCAGCGACTACGCCCCCAGTGTGTATCTGGCACTGCGGCTGGCGGTACGCCTGAACTCCACTGTTGAACAACTTTTCCCGCTTGAAGGAGAAAGCCGATGACCAACTCACCATTGATGCGCGCCGCCTATGCCCTCACCGGTCTCACTGATCCCTCCATGGGAGACGAACGCGAGCAAGCCGTTATTCTGCGCGCCTACGCCTTTGCCATGGTGTTGGCAATGTCGCTGGGATTCGCCACCTCGATCCTCTTCGCGGTGTTCGGACTCGGACTGTGGTCCATGGCCCCACTGATGATCGTGGGCATCCCCTCTTGGGCCACAATCTGGTTCGCTGCCCGGGAGGGTGTGGATCTCGTCGCACTCCTGGACCGCGCGGGGAAGAAACGCATGACCCTGGTATGGGCGGGCACTATTGGATACCTGTTGCTGTGGTGCGGCGCCCTGGCATTCCACATCCTCACCGGCAATCCGCTGATCTCCGTAGATTTTGACTTCGGTGGTGACCCCGGCTCTGAGCCGGTAATCGGGGGCGTCATCGGCGGGACTGTGGGCCTGCTGGCCGCGGTGATCGCACTGAAGCTCAAGTCACGCACTACGCAGCGGCGTCTCGCGGCAGAAGACGCGGACTGAAGCTCTCAGCCAGGTCCCGTCGCCTGACCGCCCACGCACCCTAGTGGAAGGCAGCTGTGAAAGCCCGTATTCGCCGCAATGTCAATCTGGTATCACCGTTCTTTGCCGCGCTAGCCCGAGCACGCAATGCTCACGTTTTCCATCCCCACGGAGTCTTGCTGCACCCCGACTCTGATACTGCGGGAAGGCCCCATGCAACAGCCCAACAGTTCAGCGGCTGTCACCGCACTCGGCGGACCAGCCCAGCACCCCGTCGTCGTACGTCTGTCCAAAGCTGTCGGCCCCCGGGACCTGGCCGCGGAGCAACTGATCTGCCTGCGGAAGCAAATCCCGCTGCGAAGCGTTGAGGCAATTGTGCACGGAGAATTCAAAGTACCCCAGGGCAAGCTCGTGGTCGCAGACCTCGAGGTCACCGACGGCAAACTCGCAAATATTCGACTCTCTGGAGACTTCTTCCTAGAACCAGAGGACGCCCTGGGACGAATGTCAGACGCACTGGAAGGGCTCCCAGCGGATGCTCCGGTCCGCGTGTATGAAGACGCTGTGGAACGGGCCCGGCAGGACGCTGTGATGGTGGGCTTCGATCCGCACTCCATAGTGATCACCGTTCTGCGCGCCCTGGGCCGCAGCTCCAGCTGGGCAGACCATCAGTTCGAGCTCTTGGACACGGGCCTGCAGCATCCGGCCATGCAGATGGCTCTGGATGAAGTCATCACTCGACAGGTAGGCGACGGTCAGCGGCCGCCCACACTCCGGGTCTGGGAATGGGCCTCCAACGCGGTGATAATCGGTTCATTCCAGTCGCTGTCCAATGAAGTGGATCTGGAGGCAGCAGCGCGTCACGACACCACTGTGGTGCGCAGGATCTCCGGTGGCGGAGCGATGTTCGTGGAACCGGGAAACACCATCACCTATTCGCTGTATGTGCCGGCCACACTGGTGGAGGGGATGAGCTTTGTTGAGTCCTATGCCTTCCTCGACGCCTGGGTCATCCGGGCGTTACGAGAACTCGGGGTGGAGGCCTCCTATGTGCCCATCAATGACATTGTGTCTCCCGGCGGCAAGATCGGCGGGGCCGCGCAGAAGCGGGTCAGCAATGGCGCAGTGCTGCATCACGTGACGATGTCCTATGACATGGATGCCTCGAAGATGATGGACATCCTGCGGATTGGCCGTGAGAAGCTCTCTGACAAAGGCCATATCAGCGCGGGCAAACGGGTGGATCCACTGCGTTCCCAGACCGGGCTCTCCCGGGCAGAAGTGGTGGACGCTATGCTGCAGTCCTTCAAGTCCAGCTACGGCTTCAGCCGGGTTGCGCTCGATGAGTCCACCCGGCAGGCCGCCGAGGAACTTGCCCGCAGCAAATATGAGGACCCTGCCTGGCTCAACCGAGTGCCATAGCGAGATGCCGGTTAGTGTCGTCGTCCGGGCCATTAGGACAACAGGCTCAGGCCGCCCACCAACCGCTCCACATACTTGCGCGGCCCCACCAGACTTGTCGCTGGTCGCCACCAACTTCGCTGCAGATTCCACCAACTACTTCCGGTGGATCTATCACGGCCTAGTGGCACGTTTTCTCACCACGGGCACCGAAGGAGGGCGAAGACTCAGCCATTTCATCACGAGCGCACCTGGAACCACGTGGGTCTCTGGAGAGTTCTACGGATCAAACCTCAAACCTGCGCGCACAAACCCTGCGGCCTACGAGTCGAGCATTGTGCAGGAGCACTGGAGGCAGAGCGCAGCAATGCTGGGCGTTGAATGGTGATGTGAAGCGACAGGAAGATTCCTCGGGAGGAGCCCCAGCGGACACCGGTGAGGAGGACTGACGTTGCCGCTTCACTCCGCGCAGCGGATTCGGCCCGGCGTACACTGTGGTGTGCCGCATATAGTGCGGCGCCCGTCACACGAAGGAGCAGCTGTGGAGCACCGAACCCTGGGAAGAACTGGCCGTGAAGTGTCAATTATCGGCTTGGGAACCTGGCAGCTCGGCGCCGACTGGGGTGATGTCTCAGAAGCTGAGGGCCTGAGCGTCTTGGACGCCGCCGCGGCGACAGGTGTCACCTTCTTTGACACCGCCGATGTATACGGCGATGGCCGCAGCGAGACGCTCATCGGGCAATGGCTGCGGAATAATCCCGAATGGAACGGGACTGTGGCCACCAAGATGATTCGCCGGGCCGCGCAACCCTCGCTGGAGTACGCCACCGCCCAGAACTTTCGGGACTGGACGGACCGTTCCCGGAAGAACCTCGGCGTCGACACCCTGGATCTGGTCCAGCTGCACTGCCCCACCGACGATGTCTACACCTCCGGCGCAGTCTTTGATGCCCTCGATGATCTAGTCGAAGCAGGCGCCATCGCCTCCTACGGGGTCAGCGTCGAGACATGCGAGCAGGCCCTGCGTGCCATTGCACGCCCACACGTAGCCACTGTGCAGATCATTCTCAATGCGTTCCGGCAGAAACCTCTGGAGCAGGTGCTCCCAGCAGCTTCCGAGGCCGGGATGGGCATCATCGCCAGGGTGCCGCTGGCCTCCGGGCTGCTCTCAGGGCGCTATACCGAGCAGACGACCTTCGCGCAGAACGATCACCGGACCTACAACCGAACTGGTGAAGCTTTTGATGTGGGCGAGACCTTCTCAGGTGTGGATTTCAGCACTGGAGTTCAGGCCGCAGCACGTTTCTCCGCCGCTGCCCAAGCTGCAGGCTACGAGCCCGCCGCCGCAGCGCTGGCCTGGGTGGCTCAGCAGCCCGGCGTGACCACGGTGATCCCCGGGGCGCGCAATACTCAGCAGGCCGAGGCCAATGCGGCGGCCGGTCAGCTACCTCGCCTGGATGAGGAGTTCCTCAGCGCTGTGCAGAGCATTTACGACGATGCCATCCGTCCGCTGGTTCACCATCGCTGGTGAGACCCGGCTGACTCTGTAGGGAACGAGCTGAAGCAATGTGTGGACGCTATGTCATGGCCAGGGCCACCGGGGATCTGGCCGCCGAGCTTGAACTGACCAGCCAGCCCGAGTTCGACTTCGGTCCGCACTGGAATATTGCCCCGACAACTGCCGTGCCGATCCTGCTGGAACGCACAGACCAGGGCCAGCAACTGAGGGAACTCCATTTGGCACGCTGGGGTCTACTCCCCCGCTGGGCCAAAGACCTTTCCTTCAGTGCGCGCACGTTCAATGCGCGATCAGAGACGGTGACGCAGAAGCCCGCGTTCCGTGACGCTGTCACCCGCAGGCGCGCCGTCGTCCCCGTGGAGAGCTACTACGAATGGCGCACGGAGACCGACGGGGACGGCAAGGCTCGCAAACGCCCCTTTGCGGTGCGCCCGGCGGATGGCTCCCTGATGCTCTTTGCCGGCCTCTACGAGTGGTGGAAGGACCCTGCAGCCGGACCGGATCAGAACCCTTGGCTGCTCTCCACCACCATCCTCACCACCAGCGCCCCGCAGGGCACCAACGGCCCCCTGAACGCCCTGCAGCAACTGCATGATCGCACTCCCCTGGCGCTCTCCTGGGAGGACGCTCGTGCCTGGATGAATCCGGCAACTCTAGACCGCGCCGTCGTGGAGACGCTGCTCGAGGAGATGCAGGACCGGCTCCCTGCTGTGACCGCAGGCTGGGAGATCTATGAAGTCTCTGCCGCGGTGGGCAACGTCCGCAATAACGACGCCGCGCTGGCGGTTCCACTGACTAGCTAAACAGGGCTATTCAGCTCACGCCGAGAGCATCTTGGATAGGTCCAGAGATGAAGTACAAGATGAACATTGCTGCAGTGACATACATCAAGGGGTGAACCTCGCGGAACTTACCGCGCAGGACCTTGATGATCACGTAGGTGATAAAGCCGGCGCCGATTCCGTTGGTGATGGAGTAGCTGAAGGGCATAATCACCACGGTCATGAACGCCGGAATAGCGATCTCGACGTCCTTCCAGTCAATGCGCACAATCTGCTGCATCATCAGGAAGCCCACCAGTACCAGGGTGGCCGAGGCAGCCTCAGTGGGGATCACCGCTGCCAGCGGCGCCAGCACAATGGTGGCAAGGAAGAGCAGGCCAGTGACAACGTTAGCCAGACCGGTGCGCGCGCCGTCGCCCACACCCACGGTGGATTCGATGAAGCCAGAGTTCACTGAGGTCGATCCCATGCCGCCACCGATGGTCCCAAGTGCATCGGAGACCATGATGCGTTTGGAATGCGGGATATCGCCATGCTCATCTTTGATGTTGCCGGCGTTGGAGACGCCCACCATGGTGCCCAGCAGGTCAAAGAAGTTGGCCAACAGCAGAGTGAACACCAGAAGCGTGGCGGCCACCAGACCAATGGACTCCCATGATCCGAGCAGGTTGAACTGCCCCAGCAACGAGAGATCCGGCAGGGTGAACCACTCCTGGTCCAACGTGGGGACCGTCAAGTCCCAGCCGTAGGGTTGGTCCTCACTGGCCGGTCCCACCCGGAGGATGGACTCAATGGTGATGGCCAGGACTGTGGCTCCGACGATTGAGTACAGGATGGCGCCGCGGACGTTGGCCGACCACATGACGAACAGCGCAAAAAGTGCCACAAGGAAGATCAGCAGCGGCCATCCGAAGACGAAGCCGTCCACGCCCAGTTCCAGGCCAGCACCGCCGGAGTTCTGGATGAAGCCTGCGTTCATCATGCCGATCAGCGCGATGAACAAGCCGATGCCCACACTGATCGCGATCTTCAGCGGACTTGGCACGGCATTAAAGATGGCGGAGCGGAACCCAGTGAGCACAAGCACCAGCAGGATCACACCCTCGATAACCACCAGACCCATGGCATCGGCCCAGGTCATTCCCGGCAGCACCACGATGCCGTAGGTAATAAATGCTGAAAGGCCCAGTGAGGATGAGACAGCCATCGGGAACTTGCCCACCACACCCATCAGGATGGTGAGCACACCGGAAATCAGCGACGTGGCCGCAGCGACGGCGGGGAGGTTCGGCTCCGTGCCTCCGCCAAGATAGTGCCCTGTGGAGTCTGCAGCAGCGCCGATAATCAGCGGGTTGAGCACAATGATGTAGGACATGGCCAGGAATGTAGCCAGACCACCACGAACTTCACGGCCCACACTGGAGCCCCGCTCGCTGATGTGGAAGTAACGGTCGACGGCGCTGATAGTGTTCCCGTCCTTGACGGGCTGCTGCTTGTCTTCACTCACGACATGGCACTCTATCGCGGCTTACCGCGCCGCCGACAGTGATGACGAATCAGATGATCAGTTCACCAGTGAAGTGCCGCCGCACCTTGCGCGGGTTCCAGCCGGTGAACCGTATGGTGTGGTCATCCACTTCCTCAGCGGCGAAGGCCACAGTGGCAGGCAGCGTGACCGGTGCCTCAAAATGGATGCTCCAGCGGTGTCCTGCCTGTTCCGGCTCGCGCCCCTCGAGCATCCGGCCAGCGGAGTACATTCCGTGCACAATGGCACTGGGCATTCCAAGGGCCTTAGCACCAAGGCTGGACACATGGATGGGGTTGTAGTCCCCGGAGACCGCCGCATAGGCACGTCCGGCATCAGTCCCGAGCTTCCAGGACGCAGTCTTAGTAGGCGGCACGAAAGCCGGACCCTGCTCATCATTCCTGTCAGGTTTGCCCGCCAAATAGGTTCCGCGGTTCAGATATGTGGACACGCTGCTCCACAGCGGCTGCGTACCTCCATCAGCGGTGACATCGACATCCGCGGAGAAAATCTCCACCACGATGTCCACCTGGGTCCCTCGGCGATGTGCACGCAGATTCTCCGCGCGCGCCAGAATCTGCAGGGCCTCTTCAGCGCCGATCGGCTGGTGATGCTCCACCTGGTTCGACAAATGAACCATGCCCATCAGCTGCAGCGGGAAATCATCCTGGCTCATCAGCGCCATCTGAACCGGGAAGGCCGCGATGTGCACCAGCACCGAAGGCAGCGAACGGCGGTGCACGCCGTCGAAGACCTCGCCGCCAAAGAGCGCCCGGTACTGCTCAACCTGTTCGAGGGTGATCCCAGGGTGGCTAGCAAGCACCGGCGCTTGCGGCAGAACTCTTAAGTTCCCGCTGGAGCTGATGGTATTGCGCGCAGCATCCAGTGCCGCACCGAGGTAGAGCCGCGAGAGCTTCGGCGTACGAATGCGCCGGGGTTCTTCGAAGGAGGTGGCAGCTGGTGTCATACCCCTCACGCTCCTACCAGGTTCTGTCCGCAGACTCGCAGTGTCAGACCACTGGTCCCACCGGCTGCCGGTGAGGCGAGAAACGCGATCGTCTCGGCCACATCCTCTGGGCGACCGCCCTGGTTCAGCGAATTCAGGCGCCGGGCTACCTCACGGGTGGCGAAAGGTATTTTCGCGGTCATCTCCGTTTCAATAAAACCGGGGGCGACAGCGTTGATCGTGCCATGCCGTGCCTGAAGCTGTGCCGAGGTGGCAGAGACCATACCGATGACGCCGGATTTCGACGCCGCGTAGTTGGTCTGACCGCGGTTGCCCGCGATACCTGAGGTGGAGGCCAGTGACACGATCCTGGGACCCGATGACCCGCCGTCGGGCCCGGTCGGTTCGCTGCGGCTGAAGAACTCAGAGGCAAGAAAAATCTTGTTCATGCGCAGCTGAGATTCGATATTGACCGCGATCACGGACTCCCAGCGGGCCGGGTCCATATTGGCCAGCAGCTTGTCCCGGGTGATTCCGGCGTTGTGCACCACGATGTCAAGCCGCCCGTAGTGCTGCTCGGCGTGATCGAGGATACGCTGTCCGGCGTCGGCGGCGGTGATATCCAGCTGCAGGGCAGTACCAGAGACCTCGTTGGTCACCTGCGCCAGCTGCTCTCCGGCGGCCGGGATGTCCACCGGGATCACCTGGGCACCATCGCGGTGCAGTATGCGTGCGATGGAGGCCCCGATCCCCCGGGCTGCGCCGGTGACCACCGCTACCTGGCCTTCCAGCGGGCGGCTCCAGTCAGCAGGCAGCGAACCGTTCACGCTGGAGACGGTGATGAACTGACCTGAGACAAAGGCAGAACGGCCAGAGAGCAGGAAGCGCAGCGCCCCGGCGACTCCCGGAGCGGCAGCATCCAGGTTCTCCTCCAGAATGATCCCGTTTGCGGTACCACCTGCGCGCATCTCATGGGCGAGCGACCGGGTCAGCCCTTCCACGCCCTTTCGCGCCGCGCGTGCCGCTGGATCCTCAGTTCCTGCGGGATCCCGGTACACGGTAATGACACGGGAGGACGAGCCCAGCTGTTTGAGCAGTCCGCCCAGTTCCAGAGTCACCTGACTGAGATCACCCGGTGTGGCCACCGTGTCGAACACTGCGACCACTGCCGCGATCTTCTCTTTGGCGCCCACATGTCGGCGCACATCCACGTCCCAGCTCAGCAGCTGCTGGGCAATCGCCTCGCTGGCTGCGGAGTCTCCCAGAACCACCACGGTGCCTGGGATCAGCGGCGCCTGCGGGCTGTAGCGGCGCAGCTTGGCCGGCTGGGGCAGGCCCAGCGACTTGGTCAGTCGCTTGCCCAGGGGCGTATTGGCAAACTCTGTGTAGGTGTCTTTAGCCATGCTCACCGTCCCTCAATGATGGCGGTGATGCCCAGACCGCCAGCGGCACAGACGGAGATGAAACCGAGCTTGCCGGGCTTGCCGTGCAGTTGCTTGGCCAAAGTGGCCACGATGCGCCCACCAGTGGCTGCGAACGGGTGGCCGGCGGCGAGCGATGAACCTGCGACATTGAGCTTGGTGCGGTCGATGCTGCCCAGCGGGGCATCCAGGCCGAGCTTCTCGCGGCAGAACTCCTCAGACTCCCAGGCCTTCATCTGGGCCAGCACTGTGGAGGCGAATGCCTCGTGGATCTCGAAGTACTCGAAGTCCTCGAAGGTCAGCCCGTTACGGGTCAGCATGCGGGCTGCTGCATAGGCAGGAGCCATCAGCAGACCTTCGGCGCCGTCGACGAAGTCCACCGCGCCTTCTTCGTAATCCACGAAGTTCGCCAGCTTGGGCAGGTCATGCGCGTCTGCCCATTCCTCGCTGCCCAGCAGAACAGTGGCTGCACCATCTGTCAGCGGGGTGGAGTTGGCTGCCGTCATGGTGGCCTGATCTCCGAGGTCCTTGCCGAAGACCGGGGAGAGCTTGCCCAGTTTCTCCAGGGAGGAATCAGCGCGCATGTTGTTATCGCGGGTTAATCCCTTGAAGGGTGTGACCAGGTCATCGAAGAAGCCCTCGTCATAGGCTTTGGCCAGATTCTTGTGGCTAGCCAGGGCCAGCTCGTCCTGCTCTTGGCGGGTGATGCCCCACTGATGAGCTGTGATCGCCATGTGTTCACCCATAGAAAGGCCGGTGCGGGGCTCATTGACCCCCGGTGCCTGCGGTGCCAGATGGCCGGGGCGGATCTTCGCCAGCGCCTTCAGCCGCTGGCCTACCGAACGGGCGCGATTGGCCTCCATCAGGATGGCGCGCAGCTCATCGGTCACCACGAGAGGAGCGTCCGAGATGGAATCCACCCCGCCTCCGATACCGGATTCGATCTGCCCCAGCTTGACTTTATTGGCCAGCGAACCAATGGCCTCCATACCGGTGGCGCAGGCCATCTGGACGTCGAAAGCTGGGGTGGCGGGATCCAGCGGGGTGCCCAGCACAGACTCGCGGGACAGATTGAAGTTCTTGGAGTGTTTGAGCACTGCACCCGCGGCCACCGTGCCGATGCGTTCGCCCTGCAGACCATAGCGAGCCACAAGACCATTAAGCGCCGAGGTGAGCATGTCCTGGTTGGAAGCCTTCGCATACTTTCCGTGAGCACGGGCGAAGGGGATGCGGTTACCGCCGATGATCACGGCGTTGCGGACGGGAGTTTCAGCAGGCATCAAATGCTCCTTCAGAGGGTCAGCTGCTTTCTTATTACTCACCAGTATCTTAGACTACTTCGTGTTGAACATCACGTTCACTCCAGCACCGAGTGCGGATGCCGCTTTGACCAGCGGTTGGTACCCACTCTGTCATCCCGAACCCTGTAAGACCAGGAGGTCCCATTGGCCGAGCAACTGAACACCGAACCCACCGATATCGTCGCCTCTGTAAATATTGCGGAACTCGAGGAACTCCTGTTGGGCAAGTGGGCCGAGGCTCGCCGCGGATCACGCAAGCTGGTCAAGGACAGTCGCCTGCACAAGATTGAAGGACTGACCAAAGAAGAACACCGTGCTCGGGTCATGGAGCAGTTGCACCTGCTGGCCGAAGCCGGGATGGTCCGCAAACCCTTCCCGGAGGAGTTCGGCGGTGAGCGTGACAACGGCGGCAACATCGCAGCCTTCGAAGAGCTGGTGACCGCCGATCCTTCCCTGCAGATCAAGGCTGGTGTGCACTGGGGACTCTTCGGCTCAGCCGTGCTGCACCTGGGCAGTGCTGAGCATCACCGGCGGTGGCTGCCTGACATCCTGGATCTCACGGTGCCAGGAGCCTTCGCCATGACCGAAGTCGGGCATGGATCCGACGTCGCCTCCATCGGCACCACCGCCACTTACGACGCCGATTCTGAAGCGTTTATCCTGCACTCCCCCTTCCCTGCCGCCACGAAGCGCTACCTGGGAAATGCGGCAAACGATGCCAAGGACGCGGTGGTCTTCGCCCAGCTGATCACCAACGGGGTCAATCATGGAGTGCACTGCTTCTACGTCAACATCCGAGATGATCAGGGCAATCCGCTGCCAGGCATCACCATTACTGACGATGGCCATAAAGGCGGACTCAACGGCGTCGACAACGGACGCTTCACCTTCGACCACGTGGAAGTCCCCCGGACCAATCTGCTTGATCGCTACGGCAGCGTAGAGCCTGACGGCACCTACTCATCCCCCATCGACTCCCCCGGCCGGCGCTTTTTCACGATGCTCGGCACCCTCGTGCAGGGTAGGGTCTCGCTCACCGGCGCATCTGTGGCAGCCAGCAGAATCGCGCTCATCGGCGCCGTTACCTACGGCAACCAGCGTCGTCAGTTCAATGCCGCCTCCAGCACCGAAGAGGAGGTGCTGCTGGACTATCAGCTGCACCAGCGTCGACTGATTCCACGCTTGGCCACTACGCTCGCGGCCGGTTTCGCCCAGGAGAAGCTGCTGGAGAAATTCGACGACGTCTTCTCCGGCCGTGATGATACCGATGCCAACCGGCAGGAGCTGGAAACTCTGGCGGCGGCCATCAAGCCCACGGCCACCTGGCACGCGCTGGATACCATCCAAGAGGCCCGGGAAGCCTGCGGTGGTGCGGGCTTCATCAGCGAGAACCGGTTCACCTCATTGCGGGCAGACCTTGATGTCTATGTGACCTTCGAAGGTGACAACAACGTCCTGCTGCAGCTGGTGGCCAAACGTCTGCTCTCGGACTACGCATCAGAGTTCAAGAACGCCGATGTTGCCGCGCTGGCCAGCTATGTGGCTACCCAGGCAGGGTCAACGGTGATGCACCGGTTCGGTCTGCGGCAGGCTCTGCAGACCGTTCAGGACACCGGTGATGAACGACGCAGCGCCAACTGGTTCAAGCAGACCGAGGTCCAACGGAATCTGCTGACGTCTCGGGTTCGCCAGATGGTGGTGGATGTAGCCAATGAACTTCGCAGCGCGTCCAAACTGCCGCAGGCGGAGCAGGCGAAGGTCTTCAACGAGCACCAGTACGAGCTCATCAATGCCGCCAAAGCTCATGCCGATCTTCTGCTCTGGGAAGCCTTCACCGATGCACTGGATCACATCGAGGATCCCGGCACCAAGCAAGTGATGACCTGGCTGCGCGACATCTACGCGCTGACCACCATCGAACAGACTCTGGACTGGTACTTGGGCAACGGGCGGATCTCGGTCCAGCGCGCACGGACGTTGAGTCCCTACATCAACCGCCTGTTGGCCAGGGTGCGTCCGCATGTGCAGGACGTGGTGGATGCCTTCGGCTACGAGCCCGAGCATATCCGCATGGAGGTCGCCTCAGGAGATGAGCTGATCCGTCAGGAGGAAGCTATGGAGTATTACCGCAAGATGCGCGCCTCCACGGATGCCCCAGTGGATGAAAAAGTCCTGCGCGAACGTGAGAAGGCAACTGCCCGCCGCCGCTGACTTCCGTTTACCATCCACTTTTCGCGCTACCAGCCCGGATTCGTCAGGGTAAAGCGAAAAGTGGATGGTAAAACGGCTGAGTTGGTGCGGAACCGCCGGCATCTGCGGCTGGGCAGCACGCTGCGGCCGAACCCGCTTAGCCGGCGGCAGCCTGGGCGCGCAGCGCCCGCAGCAGATGGTCTCGTTCCTCGATGACAATCCGCCGCAGTGCTGAAGGGGCGTCGTCGTGCAGGTCCAACCACCGCGTAGCCAGCAGCGCCACGGGGTGGCTCTCAGGCTCGGCATCCCCAAGAGCTTCGGAGCCCGGGAAGAGCCCGCGCACCACACGGGTGGCCTGCCCCTGAGTCATCTGCGACCAGATGTCCTGCAGTGCGGTGAAGTACTCCACCACATAATCCCCGGTCAGCGCTGCTCCGGGTGAGGTATCGGCCATGAAACCGTCGACGACGGCGGTGAGGTGGTCATTGGAAAGCTCTTGGCCCTGCTCGTCGGTTCCCGCTAATGCTTGCCGGAAGGCACCCTCTTTCACCTTCGGGTCCGGCTGCGCAGCCAGCGCCAACCGATGGGCGATCTTTGCCCGGGCTGTGGTGCGTGAAGCCAGTTCTGCATCCAGCTGATCCTTCCCGACCCGACCGTGGGCCGAGAGTGCCTGTAGGAAGGCCCAGCGGAGCTCCTCATCAACTGCCAATCCGCTGATCCCATGGTCTGCTGCTCCACCGTCGAGCAGCGAAGCCAGCAGATCAAGCTGCGAATCGTGCCGCCGCGCGATCAGCGCCAGGGTACGGGCAGCCGCGCGCTGGACGTCGCCGCCGTCGACCTCGGTGAGGAACTCGGCCAGCCGGGAGGCGAACTGAGCCTCCAGCGCCGGCCGCGCGTGGGCCGGGGTGAAACGCTCGCACGCCATATTGGCCTGACGCAGCAGAGTGCCGGCTACTGCGACCTCGGGGATCTGCAGTCCCAGTCTGCTCACGGCCTGCACGAACCGTTCGGCGCTGAGCTCAGCATCACGGGTCATCGACCACAGTGAGGCCCACACGGTGGCCCGAGCCAGTGGATCAGCGATCGGGTAGCTCAGCGCGGCAGCCACTGATTCTGCGTCCAGGCTGAGCTTTGCGTACGTTAAGTCCTTCTCATTCGGCAGGATCAGCCGCGGCCGATCGGACTCCGTGAGTCGCAGTGCGGGAACTTCGGTGAGCCCGTCAGGCGCATCACTGGACAGTTCCACCGGCACGCTCTGAGTCATCGCCAATTCGCCGTCGCCGTTGAGCTCATAGAGTCCCACCTCGATGACATGGGGGCGAGCCACCTGCTCACCGGTGGCCGGGTCCAGGCCGGTCTGCCGAATAGCCACACCGCTGTCGGTGAGCTCGGTACTGAGCACCGGAATGCCCGAGGTCTGCAGCCAAGCGGTGGCCCATGCGCGCATATCCTTGCCCGTAACCTCCTCCAGGATGCTCAGGAAATCCTCCAGCTGTGCATTGCCGAAGGCGTGACGGGAGAAATAGCGCCGTGACGCTTCACGGAAATCTTCCCGGCCGGCAAAGGCCGCCAGCTGCTTGAGCACACTGGCCCCTTTGGCGTAGGTGATCCCGTCAAAATTCTGGTCCGCGGCCTCCAGGTCCGGAATATCGGCGACGATGGGATGAGTGGTGGGCAGCTGATCCTGGACGTAGGCCCAGCCTTTGCGGGAATTGGCAAACGCCACCCAAGCGGTGTCGAAGTCGGTGGCGGCATCCACCGCGAAGGTGCCCATATAGTCGGCGAAGGACTCCTTCAGCCACAGATCGTCCCACCAGCGCATGGTCACCAGGTCGCCGAACCACATATGGGCCATCTCATGCAGGATCGTATTGGCCCGCTGCTCATGCTGTGCCTCTGTTGCGGCGGTGTCGAAGACATACGCCTCGGTAAAGGTGACCAGACCCGGGTTCTCCATGGCCCCGAGGTTGTACTCGGGCACAAAGACCTGGTCGTATTTGGCCTCTCCTCCGGGTCCGCGACCCCAGGGATAGCCGTAGGCGAACTCTTCGTGGAAGAACTCCAGGCCCTGCACCGTGATGGTGAGAATCTCCTCGGCATCGAGGTGCTCGGCCAGCGCGGCCCGGCACAGCACTGCGAGGTCAATATCGCGCCATCGCCCGGTCTCCAGGTGGTAGGGGCCCGCCAGCAGCGCGGTGATGTAGGAGCTCATCGGCTCGGTCTCAGCGAAGTCCACCCGGACCAGCCCGACGCCGTCGAGCCCTGCGGCTTCACCGGGCACGTGTTCGCTACTGATCTCCGGTGAATTGGAGCGCAGCTGCCAGCTCTCGGGACCAGTGATCGCGAATCGGAAGCGTGCCTTCAGATCAGGCTGTTCGCACACCGGGAACACTCGGCGAGAATCGGCGGCCTCGAACTGGGTGTAGAGGTAGACCTGACCATCGGAGGGGTCCACGAAACGGTGCAGTCCCTCGCCGGAGCGGGAGTACTTCGAGGTGGACGAGATCTGCACGGTATTGGCGCCGTCGCGGAGACCCGGCAGCAGGATCCGAGCGGCACCGACCGCCTCCTCCAGGGCAATATCCTCGCCGTTGATCTGCAGTGATTCCACCGAAACACCGATGTAATCCAGGAATGGCACACTGCTGGCACCAGCCGCGGCGTCGAAGGATAACTTCACAACGGTGGTCACGCCGAACGTGGTGG
>NZ_HG005167.1:311789-334324 GCF_000455245.1 Nesterenkonia massiliensis
AAGGATAACTTCACAACGGTGGTCACGCCGAACGTGGTGGCACCTTCCGCCGCGGCTCGGGAGAGATCCACATGCACCTGATAGGAGGAGACCGAGATGGCCGATGAACGATCAGCAGCCTCATCGCGGCGGAGATTCTCCTCGCCGACACGTGGGAACGGGGACTCTGCGGCAGACACGGTGGGTTCAGACATAGGAACATTCAAGCAGACTCCCAGCTTCGCGGCTTTCTCTGCACAGTCGTCTGTGGAACAGTAAGCACATGGCAGACCTCTTCACCGATTACGCCGCAGCTATGCAGCGTTCCAGCGCGTTCGATGAGATGTTCGGCCATGATGGTTTGCTGCGCGCCGACTACACCGGGGTCAACGAGGTGCTTCAATCGCTGACCCTGCCAGATGTGGA
This sequence comes from Nesterenkonia massiliensis, assembly GCF_000455245.1. Classification (GTDB taxonomy): domain Bacteria; phylum Actinomycetota; class Actinomycetes; order Actinomycetales; family Micrococcaceae; genus Nesterenkonia; species Nesterenkonia rhizosphaerae. The sequence continues at coordinate 312,195 of NZ_HG005167.1, forward strand.
AGCTCGCGCCGAGGCCATGGCCCGCACATTCTTGGACCGCGGGGTCACCTTCGACTTCGCCGGGGAAGAGCGCGCCTGGCCATTGGACATTGTCCCGCGCATCATCGCCGGCGCCGAATGGAACAGCGTCTCCACCGGGGTGTCCCAGCGGGTACGGGCTCTGGAGTGCTTCCTCAACGATGTCTACGATCGCATGGACATCGTTCGCGACGGCGTGATCCCCCGTCGCCTGATCACTACCAGCGCCCATTTCCACCGCGAGGTCTATGGGTTCCCCACCCCGGGCGGGGTACGCGTACATATCTCCGGTATCGACCTAGTCCGAGATGACCGCGGAACGTTCCGCGTTCTCGAAGACAATGTACGGGTCCCCTCAGGTGTCAGCTATGTCCTGGAGAACCGCCGCGCCATTGCCAAAGGTCTGCCCGAAGTCGTCAGTGGAGCCAGTATTCGTCCCGTGGAAGAGTATCCTCGGCGGCTGCTCTCTGCACTGCGGAAAACAGCCCCCGAAGGGGTGGACGATCCCACCGTTGTGGTGCTGACCCCCGGGGTCTATAACTCCGCCTACTTCGAGCACACGCTGCTGGCCGGGATGATGGGCGTAGAACTGGTGGAGGGTCGGGACCTTGTCTGCCGCGGCAATCGGGTCTATATGCGAACCACAGAGGGTGAGCAGCGGGTGGATGTGATCTATAAACGCCTCGACGACGAGTTCCTCGATCCACTGCAGTTCCGTGCGGACTCCATGCTGGGCGTGGCCGGACTCGTCAATGCCGCCCGGACCGGAAACGTCACCATCGCCAATGCAGTAGGCAATGGTGTGGCTGACGACAAACTGGTCTACACCTACGTACCGGAGATCATCCGCTACTACCTGGGCGAGGAACCCATCATCCCCAATGTGGACACCTACCGGTTGGAAGAACCTGAGGCTCGTGAAGAAGTCATGGATCGGCTCGCGGAACTGGTGGTCAAACCGGTCGATGGTTCCGGTGGTAAAGGGCTGGTCATCGGCCCTGCTGCCAGCGCTCAGGAACTTGAAGACTTGCGCCGTAAGGTCCTGGCTGACCCGCGTGGGTGGATTGCGCAGCCGGTGCTGCAGCTCTCTACCGTGCCCACTCTGGCGGACTCCACCTTCGGGCCTCGCCATGTTGATCTGCGCCCCTTCGCAGTCAATGACGGCGAAGAGGTCTGGGTGCTTCCCGGCGGTCTGACCCGAGTCGCGCTGCAGGAAGGCTCTCTGGTGGTCAATTCTTCACAGGGTGGCGGATCCAAGGACACCTGGGTTCTTGACGATGATGAGATCCCCTCCGATGCGCCCACCGGCGCAGTTCCACTGTCTTTGCGACGCCGGTCCTCGGCCCAGCGGGTATGGCCTAGTGCCTTCCGTTTAGGGGGCACTGCCTCCGAACAGTTCGACGAACAGCAACAACAGCAGAACCAGCAGTGCATCTCCGCAGAATACGACGACGGCGGGAAGGTCACCTGATGCTCAGTAGGATCGCAGAATCGCTGTTCTGGATCGGACGCTATGTGGAACGCGCAGATGGAACAGCTCGGATCTTGGATGTCCACCTTGAACGGCTGAACCAGCTTCCGCTGAACGAGCAGCGCACTGTCTCAGCCAATCTCCTGGCGGTCATGGGGGCTACGCCCGGCACCCAGGAGGACGGTCCTCCCGGGGTCCAGGAGCTGCTGGACCGGCTGGCTTTTGACACGGCCCAGGCCAACTCGATTGCTGGCTCCCTGGCTGCGGCACGGGAGAATGCCCGCCGGGCTCGGGAAACCGTATCTGCACCGGTCTGGGAATTCCTGAACGCCACGTGGAACGGTCTCGCTGCACATCGACAGGATGTAGTGGGCACCTATCGATTCTGCAGTTGGGTTATCGAACGCACAGCCACCGTCCAGGGCCTAGCGGATTCGACCATGAGCCGGGATGACTCTTGGCAGTTCCTTTCGCTGGGGCGATCACTGGAGCGCGCCGATATGACAGCCCGAATGCTGGCCACCGGCGATGAACAGGCGTTCCGGCTCTCCTGGGTCAATATGCTGCGTTGCGCCGGGGCTTACGAGTCCTTCCTCCGGAGCCGGCGGGCAGCCTTCGGCGAGAGCTTCGCAGCGGAGTTCCTGCTCCTGGACCGACTCTTCCCCCGCTCAGTAGTTTCCTCACTGCGCCAGGTCGAGCAAGCACTGATCGCTCTTGATCCGCAATACCACCGCACCGCAGCGATGGATCAGGCGCGGCGGCTCGTGGGTCAAGCGCGGACCTTTCTGGAGTTCCACCACACTGAGGACCTTATGGCCGAGCTTCCTGAGCATCTGGAGCGTGTCCAGGCTGCCTGTGCAGGAGCCTCGGACGCCATTACCGCCAAATACTTCTCGCAGGCTGCAGAGCGAGCTTGGACCGGCGAGAAGATCTAGGAGACTGCCGTGACCCGCCTCTACGTCCAGCATCGAACTCGCTATCAGTATGAGATTCCCGTCCAGGTCTCCTATAACGAAGCCCGGATGACGCCTCAGACCGATGCCCAGCAGGTGGTCCTGGAGACTGCGCTGAGCGTCCGCTCTCAGGGTGCCTCAGTGGCCACATACCGAGACTACTGGGGCACCAAGGTACACACTTTCGACCTGCATGCTGCCCACGAGGAACTCACCGTCGCCGCGGAGACACTAGTGGAGGTTCATCGCCTCGAGAAGCAGCATGCACCAGAAGAGCTGCTGGACTGGCATGAACTCAGCGGCGCTGAGACCTTTGAAGAATTCAGTGACTTCCTCCCGCAGTCTGCGCTCTCTGAGCCTGGTGAGGAGCTGGCCTCGGCTGCGGCGGGGATCGCACGGGGCCGGACGCCCCATGACGCGGCGCATGCTCTCTTTGCCTGGCTTCGAGAAGAGATGGAGTACCAACCTGGCCACAGCCAGGTCAGCTGGGATGCGCGAACAGCATTCCACGCTCGTAAGGGAGTCTGCCAGGATCTCTCCCATGTAGGCATCGCAGCACTGCGCAGCCTGGGTCTACCAGCGCGCTACGTCTCTGGTTATATCCATCCCGATCCGGAGGCAGCTGCCGGCACCCCGGTGGCCGGACAGTCACACGCCTGGCTGGAATGGTGGGACGGGCGCTGGCACTCCTGGGATCCGACGAACCATCAGCCCGCTGGAGACCACCATATTTTCGTCGCGCGTGGTCGCGATTATGCTGATGTGCTGCCCTTTAAAGGGATACTCTCCGGCGGCGGCGGTCAGACCACCCTTGATGTGGAAGTCACTATTACTCGACAGGCGTAGCGCCCAGGAGTTCCTCGCGTTCGCGGGCTTCGCGCTTGTCCTTCCGACGGTCATTGAGAAGGCACAGCCCAATGGCGATCGCGAAGAGCAAGGTCAGTGGCGCCATGATGATGAACATGGTGATGATCTCGCCCCCGGGGGCAGCAATAGCTGACATGAGTGCGATGAGCATCACTACCCACCGCCAGGAATTCAGGATCTGTTTGCCGGTGACCAAGCCCAGCATGTTCACACCCACCAGGACCACCGGCAGCACCATGGCGAGACCACAGGCTATGAACAGGTGAAGCACGAAGGTGAAGTAGATATCCGGCTGGATGATATTCGCCGTACCTTCGGGGTTCAGTGAGAAGAAGAACTCAATGGCCTGTGGAAGGACCATATAGGCCAGCCAGATTCCACTGAGGAACAGCGGGACAGAGGCTGCGATAAACCCGATCGCGTAGCGCTTCTCGGTCTTCTTCAGCCCCGGCATGATGAACGCCCAGATCTGATAGAGCCAGATCGGCGAAGAAATCACGAACCCAGCGAAGAGTGATATCCGGATGAGCATGTCCAAGGGGGAGCCGACCGTGTTGAAGGCGATCTCGTTGCGCCTGTTCACATCCTCGGAGCCATACTCCAGCACCGGCGCAGCCAGCAGATCGAAGAGCCAGTCGTAGAGAAAGAAACCGCCGACTGCGCCCAGCACAATGGCGCCCACGCCGATGACGAGGCGACGTCGCAGTTCTTTCAGGTGATCCTTCAGAGACATCGACCCGTCCGGGCTGCGACGCTTACGCCGATGCTTGCGTTTGCTCCCCTTTACGGTAGTCTCCAATGCCCTCTGCTGGACAGGGCTGTCCTTCGGAGTTTCCGCCATGGAGATTAGCGCTGGTCTTTGTGCTTAGTCCGGTCGCCTTGTACGTCTACCGTCGGGTCGATCACTCGGCCCTCGACGGCGGCACGGTCACTCTCCTGCTCGTTCTTGCTGTCCTCCTCGCGCATCGTCTTCACCTCAGACTTGAATATACGCATGGATTCGCCCATCGACTTGGCCAGTTTCGGGAGCTTGGGTGCCCCGAAGAGCAGGAGAATGATAAGCGCGATCAGCACCCACTGCCATCCCTGTAGTCCCATGATCTGTTTCCTTTCGTCGTATTACCTATGGTATCTGCACGCCGTGCATAGCCCTACCGGTCAACGCCGGGCGACTTCGGCCTGTGCCCGTTGCAGCACCTGCTCACGCAGAACCTCAGGTTGGAGCAGTTCGATGTCCCCGCCAGCGTCGAAGATCAGCTGAATCAGTGCCGCCGCACTGCGGTAGTGGGTGGCGATGACGCGGGCGCCGTCGTCCTCGATCTTATGCCGCTGCGGAGCGAAGGCATCTGCCTCAGCTGCCGCGGAGGGAGAAAAGCGCAGCACCGCGTCCACCGACTCGGCGGTACGCGGAACACGTGCTGCCGGTATCTGATGTAGCGGCAGCTCTCGCGCCGCTTGACTGCGCTCACTGCCGGCGAGCACTGTCAGGGTTCTCATCCGATCCAGTCTGAAGAGCCGTTCCCCACCGGCGGTGTGGCAGAAAGCACGCAGATAGCTGCGGGGTCCGTCATGAACCAACTGGACCGGGTCGATGATTCTGCGGCTGATGGAGCCTTCAGCATCTTGGTACTCCATATCGGCTGCAGTGCCATCAGCGATGGCCTGCGCAGCAGCAGTCAGTACGGTCTCGTCGACTCGGCTGGCAGTCATGGTCACGCTCCGCGCACTTTGGGCCAATGCCTCAGGGACCAGGGTGAGGATCTTTTGGCGCAGGCTTCGGGCCGCCTCGGAGAGGCTCTGCTGCCCTTCGGAACCGAGATCGATCACTACCTGCAAAGCGATGAGCAGCGCCAGAGCTCCGGGCTTGCTCAGTGAAACAGGTCTGGCAAGCGGGGTGGAGTCATCCAAGGAACTGTCCAGCAGGACAATGGGCGCATCGGCAGGCAAGTACTGCTGTTCGAACTCCTCATAGCTCAATGGCGGCAAAGGACTGACGGTGATGAAATCGGCAAAATAATTCCGGTCGAATGAACCAACCTGCTGCAGGCTCAGCAGATCCCGCTGCAATTGTCGCGGGCTGATCCCATATTTCTGCAGAAGCTCGCTCGGAGGCACCCCATCATGAGCGAGCAGATAAGCAGCCATATTCAAGACCCGCTCAATCTTGGTTTCCGCGGGGTCGCTGCTGCGCCCTGCAGTTAATGGCCGAAGCCGCGGAACTTCCGCAGGCTCGGCGTGGAGCCTCTTGATCTGCTGGAGTCCGTCATGACGTTCCTGGCCCGCGGAGAAGGCCTCCAGCACAGCGCGGATATCCAGTTGCGCGTAGCGCGTTCCTGCGGCGATCTCATCAATGGCCCGCTGAACATCAGCGGAAAAGGGCGGCTTCAGCGGCACCGGCGTTCCCTGGATGCGGTCCAGTCGAAAACTGCGCTGCTGATCCCGGTCCAGATCGTGAGCAATGAGGTACCAATGTCCTCGGGCACCCAAACCCAGCGGCACCACACGGCGTTGCTGCACACCACGCCTGCCATGAGCCGTGTACCCGAAGCTGAGCGGACGGTCTGTGCCCATGTGCGCCAGGATCACCAGCTGATCCAACTCCTGCTCAGAGCCGAGACTTAGCTGCAGGGCTGGGTCAGGGTCAGGCAGCGGTTCCTGCTCGCCGTCGGCACCGCGGATCTCTGCGACGGATTCGAGAGCCCAGAGTGCGTGACCAAGACCGCGCAGCCGACTGCCCGAGAACAACGTCCGGGCACGCTGCAGGGCGATCCGTTCGGCAGGCTCCAGGGTCAGTGGCGGGAGTCCATAATCGGCAGCGGAGATGGTGTAGCGGTACTCCTCGCCGTCGGCCTGTGGTTCCTGGATGTCGATGCCACAGGCACGCAGGTGCTTCTTATCCCTGCTGAACTCACGATCCCAGCTCTCCCAGGTCTGCCCGTTGGCTTTGGCAGAACGGTAGAGCTCGACGCGTTCACGGATTTCGGCTTTGGTCAGTCCCAGCGGCCCGGCGTCCATAATGGTCCGGGCCACCGAGAGGGCCCGGGCTACTCCGTAGTCCGCGGTCGCCTCCTGCGCAGCGCTCATCTTTTCACGCTATCAGCGTCTTCGGCGCTGCTCAGGCCTTGCGCACCGAGACCAGATCCACCACAAAGATCAGGGTCTCGTTGGGCCCGATAGCTGATCCAGCACCGCGCTCGCCATAAGCCAGGTGCGGCGGAATCTCGAAACGACGACGAGCGCCTTCCTTCATGCCAATCAATCCCTGGTCCCAGCCCTGGATGACCTGGCCCACACCCGCGGTGAAGTCGAGGGTCTGTCCACGGTTCCAGGAGGCGTCGAACTCTTCGCCGGTGGACCAGGCTACGCCCACGTAGTGGCAGGAGATCTGGTCACCGGGTTCGACGGCTGCACCGCCGCCCGGGATCAGTTCCTCGATCACCAGCTCCTCGGGAGGGGTCTCACCGGGGAAGTCGATTTCGGGCTTGGTGCGGTCGTAGCTGCGCTCTCCGAATGACATTGTTCTTTACTCCTCGTCCTGGTCGCCGTCGTTCTCCGCGGCGTCTTCCTCAGTCTCTTCATCTGCGGGAACCTGGTCCTCGGCTGGAGCGTCGCCGCCTTCGCCGCCGCCCTGGCTTTCTTGCATCTGACGCAGGAGCTCCTCGAGCTCCTCTTCACTCATATCGCCCATGTCAGGCTGCTGGGCAGGTGCCTGTGCTTCACGCAGGGTGGCGTCGTCGATGGCTTTGATGATGTCCACCACGAAGATCAGCGTGCCGCCAGGGCGTCCATCGGCGGTCATGCCGTCTTCACCTTCGGCCTCGCCGTAGGCCTGATCTGCAGGGATGACCAGCAGCACGCGGTCGCCCACGCGGTGACCCTTCACGCCCTCGGTCCAGCCCTCAATGACCCCTCCGGTCAGCGAGAAGGGGAAGGGCTGACCGGGCTGACCGTCTTCAGCCAGATCTTCTTCGGCTCCTGTGGACCAGGTGCTGTCAAACTCTTCGCCGTCTTCCCAGCGCCAGCCGCGGTACTGGACAAAGAGATAGTCGTCATCGGCCAGCTGCTCTCCCTCGCCGGCGATTAGCACTTCGCTGGTCAGCTCCTCGGGAGCCTCAGCCTCGGTGTCGTGCTCTGCCAGCTCAGGTGCCTGACCAATCTCATTGGTGATCTCCGGCAGGTCGCCGGACTGCTCCTGCACCTCTCCGGAGGCGTGGTTGGGGTACTGATCCTCCAACCGCACGGCGAACAGCTGATCGCGGTTGCCGGTCTCTGCGGAGGCCGCCATGAAAATAGCCAGCTCGCTTCCCACCGTGACGCCGTCCATGGTGAACGCGTCGTAGACGAAGTCATCGGCGGCATTCTCCGAGGCCTCCAGCTGGGGCAGCCACATCATAGATGGCAGCGGCTGCCCGAAGCTGTCAGTTTGGATGTCGCCTGACTCAGGGTCTACGGCAGCCAGGTTGTATTCGATGATCGAGGACGTGTCCACCTCTTCGCCGTCCCCAGCGCTGAGTACACGTGAGGAGTTCTCAGCGGCGTCGATCTCGCCGTTGATCAGTACCTCAGCGCCGCGCTGCCCCCCCTCTTCCCGGACAGTGAGCTCGACGACGGACAGGGAATCGCTATCACCGAGACCGGTGCCTTCAACGCCTCCACAGGCGGTAAGCGCAAGGGCGGAGACGGACAGCAGAACGGTGGATGTGCGTAGGCGTGAAGTATGCATCAGAGGGCACCTTACAGGGTTGTGCGGATGAGCGGGGAATATTGGACGGTCACAGGCGCGTGGCTTTCGAAGGTTGGCCGTCGGCTCAGCTCAGGGTGTCTTAGATCAGCGGTGGTTCGGCCGCTGCGGCTGGTCCGGCCAGTACGTAACGGTCTGAAAGCGCCACGGAAGCGCTCTGCTGCTGCCGCTCTGCCACGCTGAGTTCGCGTAGTTGAGTACTCGGATCGCCTAGTCGTGCCAGCAGTGACTCGATACGAGGATCTTCGGTGGCGAATGGATCCTTCAGCATCACGGTCTCCAGCGGGCGGTCCACCAGTTTGTGGTGTACCCAGTCCACCGTGCATTCTGCGCCGTAGGCCCGTGCGGTGGAGAGGAACTCTCCACGGATAGCTGCACGGGTGGCCGGCGGGGTGACCATGGCCTGCTGAACCTGTTCGTCGGTAATGACTTCGTTGACCAATCCACGACGCCGAAGCAGGTGGAAGAGACCGCGCTGGGGATTGACATCGTGGTAAGCCATGTCGATTTGCTCCAGACGTGGGTGATCAAAACCGATCCCCTGCCGGTTGGCGACGTCTTCTACCAGGCGTTTCTTAATCGCCCAGTCGATATCGCGGTCGATGAGACTGTGGTCACCGGTCTGGACGGCTTCCAAGGCGCGCTCCCAGAGCTCAAAGATCTCTTGGACGTGCTCATGGTGAGCACCGTGCTGGCGGACGAACCGTTGAGCGCGTTCCAGCAATCCACGTTGGATCTCCACTGCGGTGAACTCGTCACCTCCGCGGATGCGGACCTTGGCCTGGCCGGTGATGTCATGGCTGATATGCCGGATAGCCCCGATCGGGTTCTCCAACTCAAAATCACCCACCGGTACGCCGGACTCCACCATTCGCAGCACCAGATCCGTCGAGCCGTAACGCAACAGCGAGGTGGTGCTGGACATATTGGAGTCGCCCACGATCACGTGCAGCCGGCGGTGTTCAGCGGCGTCGGCGTGGGGCTCATCCCGGGTGTTGATGATGGGACGCGAGCGCGTGGTGGCCGACGAGATGCCTTCCCACATGTGATCAGCACGCTGGGAGAAGGCAAAATGCGCCTCGCGCTCAGTGTCACTGGGTACCACTCGTCCGGCACCGGCGATGATCTGCCGGGTCACCAGGAACGGCAGCAGGATGCTGGAGAGCCTGCGGAAGTGGGTGGTGCGCGGGATGAGGTAGTTCTCATGGCTGCCGTAGGAGTTCCCGGCTGAATCCACGTTGTTCTTCAGCACGTAGACCTGTCCGTTGAACCCATCGGCGGTGATGCGCTCCTGGGTCCATACCGCCAAGTCGTGCATGATCGCTTCACCTGCACGGTCGCAGGCGATGAGATCCAGCAGATCCGCGCACTCGGCCGTGGCGTATTCCGGATGCGAGCCGACATCGAGGTAAAGCCGGGAACCATTGGGGATGAAGATATTGGAGCTGCGGCCGAACTCCACCACCGGGCGGAAGAGGTATCTGGCGAGCTCATCCGGCGGCAGTCCCCGTCCTGGACCCGCGACGACCCCCTCCGGGGCTGCTGCGGGCCGATGGATCAGCCCGAATTCGGTCTCAACACCGTAGACGCGTCGATCCACGCGCTACTGTCCGCCCTTCTGCACGAATCCCTTGACGAACTCTTCAGCGTTTGACTCCAGCACCGTGTCGATTTCATCCAGCAGGCTATCCAGTTCCTGGGCCCTCTGGGATGCCTGCGGATTGCTCTGCGGCTGGGAGGCGTCGACGGCGGCGTCGTCGTCTCCTGAGGGGCGGTGTGGCTGCTTCTGCGGCTGGGCTGCCATAGGTTCTCCTCCAGAAGGACGGTGGTGGTGTCATCGTAGGTTATCTGCCCCGGTGCCCGGGGTTGTCTCAGCTGGAAGCCGAGAGCAGCTCGTCTAAGCCGCTGATCAGTTCCTCGGCTGACTGCGCCTGGCGCAGCACTGGTTCGGCCTGGATCCGGCGTCCACCCAATGGGTCCGCCAGTGCGAGCCTGTGCGGCGGAGTCACCGGGTCTTTGCGCAGCAGCACCTGGTCCCAACCTGCACCGGCGAGCACATCGGCGTGGTCTTTGACCAGGGTGCCCCGCAGCCAGGCGCGAGTCTCCTCGGGGGGATGCGTTGCGGCCCAGCTGACCTGCTCATCGGTGAACAGTCGGCGCATGCGGCCTGCTCTGGACAGCTTGTAGTAGAGCCCCTTCTCCGCACGGAGGTCGTGATACTGCAGATCGATCATCCCCAGCAGCGGGGCGGACCAGTCCAACCCATCCCGTCGCCGGTACGACTCGAGAACCTGCAGTTTGGCGATCCAATCCACCCGGTCAGCGGCACGCCAGAGGTCCGTGCGCAAATCCTCGATGAGGTTTTGCCAGGCCTCCAGCATTTCGGCAGTCTCTGTATCCGGGGCGGTGTGGTTCAGCCCTGATGCCATGATCCGATCGGCTCGCTGCTGCGCTGCTTCCAGGTAGAGCTGCTGTATCTCCAGGGCCGTCATCTGCCCGCGGCTGGTCTTGACGGTCGCTGTCAGTGTCGGGTCATGGGAGATCGCCCGCAGTGCTGCCACCGGGTCGTCCAGTTCCAGCTTGGGGGCGGCGCCGGATTCGATCAGATCCAGCACCAGGGCTGTGGTGCCCACCCGCACCCAGGAAGAGTATTCACTCATATTCGCATCGCCGATGATCACGTGCAGGCGGCGCCACTGGTCACGATGGGCATGGGGTTCATCACGGGTATTGATGATGGGCCGGCGGACGGTGGTCTCCAGGCCCACTTGCTCCTCGAAGAAGTCCGCGCGCTGGGAGATCTGGAACCCGGCAGTCTGGGCCTGCTGGCCGATACCTACCCGGCCTGCCCCGCAGAGCACCTGCCTGGTCACAAAGAAGGGCAGCAAGCCCGCCACGAGATCATCGAAGTTCACTGACCGTGGCACCAGATAGTTCTCATGCGCACCGTAAGAGACCGACTTATTGTCCGTGTTGTTCTTATAGAGCAGGACCTCCGGGGCGCCCTCCTCCTGCGAAAGTCGCTCGGCAGCCGCCCGGGCGATCTCATCACCGGCCACGTCATAGAGCACCGCCCGTTTGGCTCCCACTGCCTCAGGTGCGGAGTATTCGGGGTGGGCGTGGTCCACATAGAAGCGTGCACCGTTGGCAAGCACCAGGTTCATCAGCAGCTGGGGCTGTCCCTGCCGCAGCTGGAAGAAGTCACCGCGCCAGTGCGGCGATCCCGGGGCGTGGAAACTGCGGCCATGCTCGGCCACATCCGCCGGTGTGGGGTCTCCCCCAGTGACGTTGCCCAGGGCGTCACGAACGTTGCCCTGACCGGCCTCCTGTTCGGCGGCGTAGCTGAGCGCTTCGTCGGTGTCAGTGAGCTGGCTGGGGTGAGCGGCGGACCGTGGCAGCACCCAGCCACGGGCGTCCACCAGGGGCGATTCACCGCTGTAATCCCATTCGGTGCCGGCCACTGAGCTGCCGTTTTCGGTGGCGTAGGCGGCATAGGCGTTGATGAGTTCAATCGAGAGCGCCACATGGCTGGCCCGCGGGTTGGCTGGAGCGTGGATCCCGTATTCGGTCTCCATGCCGATGAGTCTGCGCACGCTCATCGGTTGAACCCCAGCCCTGCACCCATGGCGTGCTGCTCTGCCATCTCGTCTTCCACCGCCGCCAGCAGGTGCTCCACGGTGATTCCCTTGGCCTCGGGGTCTTCTTCCAGTGCCAGGAACTCCTTGATGGCGGCCTTCTTGGCGCGGTCCACAATGTTGCTCAGCACCGCACCGGACATGAACCCGGCCTGGTCCGGGTAGAGGGCAGTCACCACGGCGTCGATCAGTGCTTCCCGGGCCGCTGCGGGTCCACCGTGATGCTGCAGCACAGAGCCTCTGATCGGCACTTGCTCGCCGAGGTGGATACGCAGGATCTCGCGGGCGCCTTCGGCAGAGGGGCGCTGGACTCTGATCTTCACGTCCAGACGTCCCGGCCGCAGAATGGCTGGATCAATCATGTCTTCGCGGTTGGAGGCACCGATGACCATCACGTTATCCAGTGATTCCACGCCGTCGATCTCTGCCAGCAGCTGCGGGACGATGGTGGTCTCCACATCCGAAGAGACTCCGGTGCCGCGGGTCCGGAACAGGGCTTCCATCTCATCGAAGAACACCACCACAGGGTTTCCGGAGGAGGCGCGCTCCCGGGCGCGGGAGAAGATCACCCGGATATGCCGCTCGGTTTCGCCCACGTATTTATTCAGCAGCTCCGGGCCTTTGATGTTCAGGAAGTAGGCCCCGGAGGCGGTGTCCTCAGAGAGTGAAGAAGCCACTGCTTTGGCGATCATGGTCTTACCGCAGCCTGGGGGCCCGTAGAGCAGGATGCCCTTGGGCGCGCGAAGTCCGTGCTCACGGTAGAGCTCTGAATGCAGGAACGGCATCTCCACGGCGTCGCGAATCTGCTCGATCTGCTCGGCCAGGCCACCGATATCTGCGTAGGAGACGTCCGGGGACTCTTCCAGCACCACATCTTCGACCTCGGAGAGCGGCACAATCTCAGTAGCGGTGCCGGTACGCAGATCAACGACGACGGCGTCGCCGATCCTCACTACCTCGCCCTCGCCGCTGGCGGCGGCGGAGAGTTTGACCAGGCGTTCCTCCTCGCCACGGGTGATGATGACCAGCCGCCCGTCGTGCAGGACCTCTTTGACGCGGGCGATTTCTCCGGTGCCCTCGGGCTCCAGGATCGCCACGATGGTGTAGTTCTCGTTCAGCAGCACTTCGCTGCCCGGGCTCAGCTCCTCGGGCTGGATCAGCGGGGAGACAGAGACACGCAGTTTCCGGCCGGAGTGCAGCACATCGCAGCCGGGGGCGACGGCGGCCTCGATCTCCCGTCCTTGGACAGCCTCGCGGGCTGGCCGGTAGGCAATCACGGTGGCAAAGGTGAACGGAGCCTGACCGTCGGCCTCCAGCGCCTGCTTGAGCTGCTCTATCTGGCCCCGTGTGGCTTCGAGCAGACCCGTGAGGCGGTCGTTATTGCGCCCGGCAGCCTGGAGCTTCTGCTCGAGCTCGCGGTCACGCTGCCGGAGATTGTCGATCTGCCGGTGGGCCTGGCTGAGCTTGGACTGGAGTTCTTCGGTCAGGGCTTCGGTCACTCTTGGGACACTCCTTTGGCCTTATCAGCAATGGTCTGGGCGTTGGCCGCTGCTCGGCGCGCCTTCTTCTTCGATACCACGCGAGTCTTAAGGCTCTCCTCATCCCAGACCGCATCTTCCTGGTTCCCGCCCCAGGCAGCCTTATCCTCGGCGGAGGGCTCGGAGACCTTTTCACGCTTCTTCAGCTGCAGCGGACGGTGGTCACCGGCCAGCCGTCGGGTGGCCAGGAGGAATCCGGTATGCGCCACCATCCGGTGATCAGGGCGAACTGCCAGACCATCCAGGTGCCAGGTGCGCAGCATGGTTTCGTGGGCTTCGGGCTCAGTGAATCCCTCGGAGTCGCGGATGGCTTCGGCCAGCCGGCTCAACTGGGTCACCGTGGCCACATAGGAGACCCAGACGCCTCCGGGTGCCAGGACAGTCTTGACCATATTCAGGCAGTCCCATGGGGCAAGCATGTCCAGGACCACGCGATCTACTGTCTGCGGCTGCTCGATCTCCAGCGGCGTGGTTCCGGCATCGCCGAGGTGGATCTCCCAGCCTGGATGCTGCTGCCCGAAGAAGGCCTCGACATTGCCGCGGGCGATCTCAGCGAACTCCTCACGCAGCTCATAGGAGTGCAGGCTGCCGGTGTCTCCCACCGCTCGCAGCAGCGAGATGGACAGCGCACCGGAACCCACTCCGGCTTCTAGCACGTGGGCGCCGGGGAAGATATCAGCCACCTGGATGATCTGCGCTGAGTCTTTGGGATAGACCACGGTGGCACCGCGCGGCATGGACAGCACAAAATCGTTGAGCAGCGGCCGGAGCACCTGGTACTGGTAGCCGGCGTCATTGGCCACCACAATGCCTTCGGTTTGGCCGATCAGCTCGTCATGGCGCAGGACCCCCTGGTGGGTATGCCATTCGCCGCCTTCGGCCAGAGTGATGGTGGACTTACGGCCCTTATAGTCGGTGAGCTGAACTCGCTGGCCGGGTTTCAGCCTGCCCTTGCGCATATGAGCACCGATGGCTTGGCGCTCAGCGGATTCGGCGGTCTGGGGTGCGGTGGTCTCGGAGATGACGGTGTGTCCTTCAGTGATACGGATCTAGCGATGGGGCCCGCCGGTGACTACTCGCCGGTGCGGGCCTGGGTAACAGGTGGTCCTAGACAGCTGCCACGGCCGGAGTTTTGCTGAGCAGCTGTGTGAGGTCTTCAGTGCCGAGGCCCTGCAGTGTCTGGAGAAGATGCCACTGCCCGTTCTCGGGCAACGGGGTGTAGTGCGGCACGGCCAGGGTGACCATGCCCGAGGCGGCCGCGGCTGCGGTTCCTGGCACCGAATCCTCGATGGCGACACAGCGCTCACGTACTAAGTCCTCACCGGTGCGTTCCCGGTGGTCCTGGCTCATCGTGTCAAAGGCCAGGTTGTAGGCCTCCGGATCCGGCTTGCCGGCGTTGACCATGTCACCAGAGACGATGAACTCCATCTGTCCATCCGGCAGAGCGGAGACAATGGCTTCGGCAAGTGGCTTCCAGGACATCGTCACCAGCGCATTGCGCACGCCCTGGGCCTGAAGGTCGCTGAGCAGTTCACGGGCCCCTGGTCTCCAGGGGATCCCTACGGAACATTTGGCGATCACCTCACCGATGAGATGGGTGATGATCTCCTCGGTGCCCATCCTCACCCCCGATTCCTGAAGAATCTTGGCTGAGAAGTCCAGCGCCTGACCCACCAGCAGGTGAGCCTTCTCATCAGACCACGTTCCACCGTGGGCTTCGACGAGTTCGTGCTGACTTTCAATCCAGTAGGGCTCAGTGTCAACGAGGGTACCGTCCATGTCCCAGAAGACGGCTTGAAGTTCTGACATGCCCACCATCGTACGCTTCTCATGATGGGTCATCGGGGCTAGTGTGAGAATTGTGAGCGAGCATTACCGGCAGTCCGAGTCAGAAGATCCAGACGCACCGGCCGAGAGCATCGACCGGGCTGCGCGACTGGCCGCTCACCTGCGCGAACTAGCTGCCGCCGAGGATGAGCAGGGTGGCCGTCCCACCCTGATGGTGCTGGCCTTCGAAGGGTGGAACGACGCCGGGGGCGCAGCCTCTGCAGCGGTGCGGACCCTCGCCCAGGCGATGGGTGCCGAAGTAGTCGGCAAGGTCACCGATGAGGAGTACTACGACTTCCAGTTCTCCCGTCCGAAGGTCGTCCGGAGCCAGGGCCACCGCGAGATTGTCTGGCCCTCCACCACTATCCTGCGCGCCGCACCAACAACCGGTGAGTTTGATGTGCTCTTTGTCCACGGAGTGGAGCCCAGTTTCCGCTGGCAGGCCTATACCGCTGAACTGCTCACTCGTGCCGCTGAGCATCAGGTCTCCGCGGTGCTGCTGGTGGGCGCGCTTCTGGCAGATGTCCCGCATACCCGGCCTATCCCGGCGTCGTTCTCCAGTGAGAACGAAGACCTGCAGGAGCTGTTGGATATTGATGCTCCTACTTACGAAGGACCGGTAGGGATTGTGGGGGTGCTGGCGCACACCGCTTTCCAGGCGGGAATCCCTGCAGTGTCATTGTGGGCCGCGGTACCCCATTATGTGGGGCAAGCCCCGTCGCCTAAGGCTCAGCTGGCGCTGATTCGCAGACTTGAAGAACTGCTGGGCCACCCGCTTCCCACCCAGGAGATCGCCGAGGACGCCGAGGCCTGGGAGCGCGGGGTCGATGAGCTGGCCCAGGAGGACGAGGAGATCGGCGATTACGTCAAGCGCCTGGAAGAGGCCACCGATACCACCAATCTCCCGGAAGCCTCTGGTGAGGCGATTGCTGAGGAGTTCGAGCGCTACCTGCGCCGTCGCAAGCCACCTGAATAAGAGTGACTGCGCCGGTGGCCGGCTACTTCAGGTCGCGGCTACTTCAGGTCCCCGCTACATCAGGTCCCTGCTACTTCAAGTCAAGGCCCAGCAGCGCCAGCACGACGTCGCGGACTCGGCTTGCTGAGGTTCCTTGGGCCACGTGCCCGGCGGCCCACATATCCAGCTGATCCAGCGCTGCTGGGGCGTTGAGGTTCAGTGCAAGTGCAGAAGTCAGCGCGTATTGCAGCTGCTCGGGGGTCTCGGTTTCATCGCCTGCCTCTGGGGCATTCTGCAGAGCCTTCTGCCAGCGCGCGAAGCGCTGCTTCGCTGCCTGAAGGTCTGCAGCGGTGTAGCTCCAGTCTGACTGCCAATGATTGCTCAGCAGCAGGGCGCGGATCACGCGTGAGTCTTCGCCTTGGGCCCGGAGTGTGGAGACCAGTACAAGGTTGCCCTTGGACTTGGACATCTTCTCGCCGTCGAGTCCCACCATGCCGGTATGGGCGTAGTGCTCAGCAAGCGCCACGCCATCAGCTGCGGTGGCATGGGCGGCGGAGAACTCGTGGTGTGGGAAGCGCAGATCTGAGCCGCCTCCCTGGACCGTGAAGGGAGCCGGCAGATGCCGACGGGCGATCACCGAACATTCAATATGCCACCCGGGCCGCCCCTGCCCCAGGCTCGCACCGTCCCAGTAGGGTTCGCCGCTGCGGCGGGCCCGCCAGAGCAGCGGATCAAGGGCATCGCGTTTACCCGGGCGCGTCGGATCTCCGCCACGTTCGGGGAAGAGTTCCCCCATTGCGCTCCGGTCGTAGTTGCCGATGGAGCCCAACCGCCAGTCAGTGCGGGACTCGGCAGCGGCAATATCAAAGTAGAAGTCCGGGCCGGTAGCGGCGTCGTCGTCATTGACCTCCACCGGATAGGCGATACCGAGCTCCACCAGGCGCTCAACATCCTCTACCACTGCCGGGATCATCTCCACCGCGCCGAGATAATGCTGGGGTGGGATGACTCCTAGGGCCGTCATATCCTCACGGAAGAGCTCGGTCTGGTTCTCGGCGAGTTCGCGCCAGTCCACATCTGTAGCCTCGGCGCGCTCCAGCAGCGGGTCGTCAATATCGGTGACGTTCTGCACGTAGCGGACATCCAGGCCGCTGGCCAGCCAGTAGCGGACGAGCAGATCGAACTGCACATAGGTATTGGCGTGTCCCAGGTGGGTGGCGTCATACGGGGTGATGCCGCAGACATAGAGCGAGGCGGTATTCGCTCGGGAGCTGACGGGTACGACGTCGCCGGCTGCGGTGTCGTGGAGTTGCAGGCTCTCTGCCAGTGGGGGCAGGGCAGGCACTTCCGGGGCGCTCCACGATCTCACGCGTTCATCCTTACGTTGGGGTACTTGTCCAGCAGGGGCCAACAGCGCTTAGGCGTTGATAATTCCGAAGCCGAGGCAGATGAACACGAACAGGCCCAGCAGGATGCGGTAGTTCACGAACAGGGTGTACGAGTTGTTGGAGACGTACTTCAAGAACCAGCCGATGATCACATAGGCCACGCAGAAGCCCACCGCGGTGGCCAGGATGGTATGGCCCATGGAGTAGGGACCGCTCTGTTCGCCGATAGAGCCTGCCAGCTTGTAGAAGCCTGATCCGAAGACCGCGGGGATGGCCAGCAGGAAGGAATAGCGCGCGGCGGCCTCGCGGGTATAACCCATGAGCAGGCCGGCGGTGATGGTGCCCCCGGAGCGTGAGACGCCGGGGATCAGGGCCATAGCCTGAGCGAATCCGAAGATGATGCCGTCCCGGACGCTCAGTTCCTCCAAGGGTTTGCGCTGCTTGCCGTAGTGATCCGCTACTGCCAGCAGGAAGCCGAAGATGATCAGCATAGTGGCCACCAGCCACAGCGTACGGAAGACAGAGTCGATGTAGTCCTCCAGCAGCAGGCCCAGGACCACAATGGGGATGGTGCCGATAATGATCAGCCAGCCCATGCGGGCATCTGGATCGCTGTGCGGAATCTTCTTAGCTAGCGCGGCGAACCAGGCTTTGGCGATCCGCAGGATGTCTCGCCAGAAGTAGACCAGTACGGCAGCTTCAGTGCCCAGCTGGGTGATGGCGGTGAAAGCAGCTCCGGGATCTGCGGCGCCGGGAAGGAACTCACCGACAATGCGCAGGTGCGCAGAGCTGGAGACGGGGAGGAACTCGGTCAGGCCCTGTACCAGGCCCAGAATGATTGCTTCGATCCACTGCACGGATAGAGCTTAGAGCACCTGAAGCCATGTGCCACTTCTCCCCCGGGACGACGGCGCGCCGCCCGCGGGTCCTATGGTTCAGTCTTCGGCGAGCTCATCCTCGAGGTCATCGTCCTCATCGAGCACGTCGTCGACGTCTTCTGCCTCCTCATCGTAGAGGTCCAGCGGAGTCACCTCGCCAGTGGCGGCGAAGAGCGCATCTTCATAGGCCTCAAAAGCGTCCTGGATGCCGTAGAAGGCATTTTCGACAGAGGGGTCATCCTCGCCGCGCCGGTTCAGGGCGGCAGAGAGGTGCTCTTCCAGAGCATTCGTCAGCGCACTTAGGGCGACGCGCGGATCCAAGTTCATAAGGCACACAGTACCAACGCCTCGCAGACTGCACTAGGGTGGGCTCTCAACCATTGAATGAAGTCCTCAGATGGAAGCGAGGAACCTATGGCTGAGCAGTTCTCCTCACCGGCCTCACATGCTGGGACCCGGTATGTCACCCAGCACGACGACGGACGCAGCTGGGAGTATCTGGTGCTGACATGTCAGCCTCGTGAGTCTCTGGCAGAGGTCAGGCGTCAGGTCATCGACTATGCGGAGTACGGACGCTGGGAGCTGCGGCGTTCGGCCATCTATACCGGGGGTCTGCGCAAGTACTGGCTGCGTCGGCGCATTATGCGCGTGCAGCGCACGATATAGTCCGACGACGCGCACTGCGGCTGCATCTTGGCAAGGCGCGCACCCCACTTCGCGCATTCACACCACACTTACGCGGAGGCAGTTTTGCGGAAGTGGGGTGTGGCTTGCGTTAACTGGTGCGAGTCCTCCAGTTACTGGGCGGCGAGGAAGCGGTGCAGTACGCGCACTCCGAACTTCAGGGATTCCAGCGGGACTCGTTCGTCGACGCCGTGGAACATGCCGGTGAAGTCCAAGTCGGCCGGAAGCTGCAGCGGGGCGAAGCCGTATCCGGCGATACCCAGTCGACTCAGCTGCTTGTTATCGGTGCCACCTCCGAGCATGTAGGGCAGCACCTTGGCCTCTGGGTCCTCCTGCAGCAGTGAGTCCACCATCTGCTCCACGATCGCACCAGAGAAGGGCAGCTCCAGGGAGACGCCGTGTTTCTTCAGCTCAAAATCAACTTTTTCGCCGGCGAGTTCCTTGAGTTTGGCCGCGACCTTCTCATCTTGTTCGGGCAGGGTGCGTGAGTCCACCAGGGCCGAGGCTTCTCCTGGGACCACATTGTGCTTGAACCCGGCCTCCAGCAGGGTCGGGTTGGAGGTGTTCTGCAGCGTGGCGGCGATGAACTTCGCAGTGGATCCCATAGCGTCCAGGAGCTCCTGGGGGTTCTCTTCATCGAAGGGAATGCCGGTGATGTCGGAGAGCTGTTCAAAGAGCGCCCGGGTGGTCTTGGTGTACTCGATGGGCCATTTGTAGTTGCCGATGGCTGTGACTGCTTCGGCAAGGGTCACCACTGGATTGTCATGCTGAACAGCAGAACCGTGTCCGGCGGTGCCGCGGGCGGTCATCTTGGTCCAGTGAATACCTTTTTCGCCGGTCTGAATCAGGTAGGCGCGAGTGCCTGCGATGTCCACGGAGAATCCGCCGACTTCGCTGACGGCTTCGGTGGCTCCAGCGAAGACCTCCGGGTGGTTGTCCACCATCCAGTCCGCACCGTAGGTGCTGCCGTCCTCTTCATCGGCGAAGAAGGCGAAGATCAGGTCGCGCTCCGGGGTGTGGCCTTCACGGGCCATCTGCAGCATGGAGGCCAAGATCATGGCGTCCATGTCTTTCATATCTACCGCACCGCGGCCCCAGATCAGCCCGTCTTTGATCTCTGCGGCGAAGGGATCCACCTGCCATTCATCTGCCTGGGCGGGCACGACGTCGAGGTGTCCGTGTACCACCAGGGCGCCGGCCTCGGGATTGGAGCCCTTCATCCGGGCGACCACGCTGGCCCGTCCGGGTGCTGACTCGTAGATTGCGGGCTCCAGACCGGCTTGGCGCATGATCTCAGCACAGTATTCGGCTGCTTTGAGCTCCCCGTTGGACTTCCCATCGCCCCAGTTGCTGGTGTCGATCCGAATCAGATCCCGGCAAAAATCAATGACATCAATTTCAGCCTGCTGTGCTGGGGTACGAGTGGGTTCAGTCATAGTGCCCACCTTAACGGGGAACACGCAGCAATGAAGGCCTCGGAGCCCATGCCTGTCACTTTGTTTCACACACTTCACGACGGCAAGGATCGTCTGGAAATGAAAAACAGGTCCCGTCTAAGACGAGACCTGTTTTTCGTATTCTGTGGAGGTAACGGGACTCGAACCCGTGACCTTCTGCATGCCATGCAGACGCGCTACCAGCTGCGCCATACCCCCATATTTTCTTCTCTGTTCCCTTCGCTTTCCCGCGTTGGCAACCCCTATACATTACACCGGCTCGAGCGAATTCTGCAAATCGCGCCCGAACCGGTGCAGCGCTTAACCGTCCTGGTCAGGCAGCTCTAGGTCCAGCGCGGGCACATCGGCGTAGAGGCGGTCCAGCCCGTAGACGGCACGCTCTTCCTCGTTCTGGACGTGGATGACCATGTGGCCGTAGTCCAGCAGAACCCAGGTATCGCTCCCCCGGCCTTCACGGCGCAGTGGAGCTGATCCGTGCTGGGTTTTCACCTGGTGTTCGATCTCATCGCAGATCGCGTTGATCTGCCGCTCCGAGGGAGCCGAGCAGATGAGGAAGGCATCGGTGATGCCCAGGCGGTCGCCCACGTCGAGGCCGGCGATATTGGTAGCAAGTTTATCGGCTGCGGCGGCAGCTGCGGTGCACAGCTCGGCCAGCACATTCTCTGGAACTGTCATAGGGGCCATAGTCTATGGCACGAACACAATGATGAGCACCACGATGGCCACCAGCAGCAGAGCTGCCAGCACGATCACCAGCCACTGCATCATGTTCTGCCGGTCTGCCTGACGTGAGGCTTCGTCTACCATCTGGTCCAAGTCCAGACCATGGGCACCCTGAGCCTTCACCGGTTCGATCGAGCCGGTGGCCAGATCGATGTAGTCCTCATCCCCGGTGTCCAGAGAGTCACGCACCGTGCGGCCGGTGATGATCTCAGACTCAGGACGTTCACGGCGACGACGACGGCGCTCCTGGCGCTCGGCTTCTTCGCGTTCTTTGCGCAGGCGCTCCTGATTCGCCTGCATGGCCTTGGCCGCCAGGGCCTGCTGGCGCTTAAGCAGCTCAGGATCCACTGCATGGGGATCCTGCGGCATACGAGAGATTTCGCCGGTGACATGGTCGAGTTCTTCCAGCAGATCGGGACTCATCTCCGGAATGGACTCGGTCTCCCGCAGCAGCCGGCGCGCCCGGCGCGAGGCTGGAATGGGCGCATCCTGGTCGTCGTAGAACTCTTCTGCGGCAGGATCCTGCTCTGCGGTCTCAGACTGCTCATCAGCGTCGTCTTCAGCGCCTAGCTCGCCCGCAATCTCGAGTTCGTCCTCACCTGCAGGGTCTTCACTCTCAAGCTCGTCCATCTCGACAGGCTGTTCGTCCTCGGACGCATCAGTTGCGAGCTCGTGATCGCGGGCCCCTTCTTCAGGAAGGTCCTCATCAAAGGCATCGGCGATATCTTCTTCGGGCCGTGCGGGCTCGTCCTGCTCTACCGGGGTTGGCAGGGCTGCTTCAGGAGGTTCCGGGAGACTGATCGCCCGCGCTGACGCCTCATTGTCCTCGAGGTCATCCTCGTCGTCTTCATCATCGACCTCTTCAGCCAGCAGCAGCTCGTCGACGTCGTCGTCTTCCACGGACCCCGTGTCTTCTAAGGACTCAGCGGCAGCCGGAGCCCCAGCTTCCACAGCGGCGGAAGCTTCCAGGGTGCGGTTCAGCTCCGAATCGGCCT
>NZ_HG005167.1:334350-339269 GCF_000455245.1 Nesterenkonia massiliensis
ATCGGCTCTTCAACAGCCGGGTCTGTGCTGTCGGCAGCCGGGGCTGCTGTCTCCTGGGCTTCGCCCTGGAGAGGGTCCTCACCGGAGACAGCGCTCCCTCCGGCAGCCAGCTCATCAGCGGTGGCCTCAGCTTCTTCCTGGGCCTCGCGCTGGGACGCCAGTTCGGCCTCGCGGCGACGGCGCAGCTCCTTGCGGGAGACCGGCAGGTAGCGTGCACGCAGGTCATCGCCGCCGGCTGCCTGCTGCTCGGTGGTGTCTGCACTCATCGTGGAGCCTCCTGGTGGTTGTCCTCCATGCTATGCCCCGAATGTGGGGCCGTTGCGGAATCTGCGGCGCGTGTGGCCGGATTCGCCATATAGAGGCCGTGCTTATTGATGTACTGCACTACGCCGTCGGGCACCAGGTACCAGACGGGTTTCCCCGCTTTGGCCCGGTCCCGCAGGTCCGTAGAGCTGATAGCCATCGCCGGAATCTCCATCAGGGAGATCTCCTCGGTGCGCCCGAAGTCCTCGCTGACGTATCCGGGCCTGGTCACCGAGACAAAATGCGCCAGCTTCCACAGTTCATCCACATTCTTCCAGGACATGATCTGCGCCATCGCATCAGCCCCAGTGATGAAGAACAGCTCATCTTCAGGGAACATGGTGCGGAAATCCCGCAAGGTGTCAATGGTGTAGGTGGGACCGTCGCGATCGATATCCACCCGGGAGACGCTGAATCGCGGATTAGACGCGGTGGCGATCACGGTCAGCAGATACCGGTGTTCTGCTTGGCTGACATCCCGATCAGCCTTCTGCCAGGGCTGGCCGGTGGGGACAAAGATCACCTCGTCGAGGTTGAACTCCGCAGCCACTTCACTGGCCGCCACCAGATGGCCGTGGTGGATGGGATCGAAGGTCCCGCCCATGATGCCTAGGCGCCGTCGTCGTCCGTCTGTAGGTGCTGGATGCAGCGCAGTGCGGTGGGTCAAACTGGCCAGTGTCCTGTTATCCCGTCTGGATGATCAGTGGTCGGCGTTGGGGTCAGCGGGAAGCTCCCGACCTTTATTTGCGAAAGCCAGCGTAATCATCAGTGAGCCCATCAGCAGGATAAACATGATGGTGCCGTACCAGACTGCAGGGATGGGCAGTCCGTGGCCGTTAGATTCCTCAGCAAGCAGCAGTGCAATGATCGGCAGGTTCATGCCTCTCCTCTGTCAAGACGTAGTGGACTTGCGATATCTGGCGTCAAGTCTACAGGGACGCCGGCTCCACGGCGCGGAAGGCAGGCTTCGAGCCGACGACGGCGCGGCCTGGACTCAGACGCGGATCTGGCCTTCTCCGCGCAGCACCCATTTGGTGGTGGTCAGCTCAGCCATGCCCATCGGTCCGCGGGCGTGCATCTTCTGGGTGGAGATCCCCACCTCGGCCCCGAGTCCGAACTGGCCGCCGTCGGTGAAGCGCGTGGAGGCGTTGACGATGACCGCTGCGGCGTCGACCTCTGCGATGAACCGTTCAGCGTTGGCCACCGAATCGGTGATGATGGCTTCGGTGTGGCCTGTGGTGTAGCGGGAAATGTGCTCGATGGCCTCATCCAGCGAATCGACCACGCCCACAGCCATTTCCAGGTCACCGAATTCGGTGGCGAAGTGCTCCTGTGTCACCTCAGTGACAGCACCGGCAGTCTCCGGGGAGCTCAGATCAGCTGCATGAGTTTCAGCTGCTACTTCGTCCTGAGCTTCAGCAGGCAACCAGTGCCGGACTCGTGGGTCCACGTGCAGGGTCACCCCCGCCCGGTGCAGAATGAACAGCGCCTCGCGTCCGGCTGCTTCAGCGTCTTTGTGCAGCAGCAGGGTCTCAGCGGCGTTGCAGACACTGGGTCGAGAGGTTTTGGCGTTGAGCACAATGTCCCGGGCGATCGTGGGGTCTGCGCTGGCATCAATGAAGATGTGCACATTGCCCTCACCGGTTTCGATCACCGGGACCCGGGCGTTGGTGACCACATGTTGGATGAGCTCACGGCCGCCGCGCGGGATCAGCACATCCACAGAGCCTCGCTGAGTCATCAGTTCGGTGGCGCCCTCACGTCCGAAGGAATCGATGCTCTGCACCGCGTCCACCGGCGCCCCGGTGGATCGTAGCGCCTCCCGGATGACTGCAAGCAGCATGTCATTGGTACTGGTGGCAGCAGACCCGCCGCGCAGTACTGCGGCGTTACCGGATTTCAGCGCCAGCGCCGCAATGTCCACGGTGACATTGGGGCGGGCTTCATAGATGACGCCGATGACGCCCAACGGAACCGTGGTCTGGGCAAGCCGCAGTCCATTGGGCAGAGTCCGGCCCTGCACGATTCGGCCCACGGGATCATCCAAAGCGATGATCTCCTCTACGGCTGCGGCCAGGGATGCGATCCGCTCATCAGTCAGCGCCAGTCGATCCAGTAGGGAACGGCTCATCCCGTTCTTCCGGCCGCGTTCTAAGTCTTCCTTGTTCGCCTGAGTCAGCGCCGCAGCTGATTCGCGCAGCCCCGCGGCCACTGCAGCTAGGGTGCGGTCCTTATGGTCACGTTCCATGCGGGCCAGTGCCCGCGATGCGCTGCGGGCACGGCGGCTGATACCGGCGATGGCCTCAGCTGTGTTGGACTCGGACGTGTTGGACTCCGAGCTGTTGGACTCTTCTGCTGGCGAGTCTGCCGTGCTGGTAGTCGCAGTGCTGGCTTCTGCGGTGCTGTCCTGGCTCATACACTCCTCATTTCCAGTCTGACCATGTCATCGGTATGAATTACTGGCCGCTCGTAGTCAGGGCCCAACCGGGCAGCAAGCTCTGCGGTGCTGCAGCCGAGCATCTGCGGCAGTTCGGTGGAGGAGAACGCGGTTACTCCCCTAGCCTGCACAGTACCGTCGGGACCGGCGATCTCCACAACGTCACCGGCCTCGAAGGCGCCCTCGATGCCGGTGATTCCTGCAGGCAGCAGCGAGCGGCGCCCATGGACCACGGCCTTCACTGCGCCATCGTCGATCAGCAGCCTGCCTTTGGTGTGCGCGAGATGAGCCAGCCACGCCGAGCGGGCTCCGCGACGTCGTCCCCTGGCCTCGAAGAAGGTGCCCACCTCCTCGCCGTTGAACAGCGCCTGGGCTTTGGCTGCGGAGGTCAGCAGCGCCGGTGTCCCATTGGCGGTGACGATCTGTGCGGCCTCAACTTTGGTGACCATACCCCCGGTGCCTACACCGGCGCGCCCACGCGGACCCAAAGTGACGCCTTCAAGATCCGCGGGGCTGCTGATTCGAGCTACTGGTTTTCCGCCTTCGGACGGGGGGCCGTCGTAGAGAGCGTCGACGTCGGAGAGCAGGATCAGCGCATCTGCATGGATGAGATTGGCCGTCAGCGCCGCTAGCCGGTCATTGTCGCCGAAGCGGATCTCAGCAGTGGCCACGGCGTCGTTCTCATTGACTACCGGAACGGTGCCCAACGCCAGCAGCTTCTCCAATGCGCGCAGCGCGTTGGTGTAGGTGGAGCGCCGGATGAGGTCCTCCACGGTCAGCAACACCTGGGCCACGGTGGCTCCGTGCTCGGCGAAAGTCCGAGTGTAATGAGCCAGCAGCAGGCCCTGCCCTACCGCCGCGGCAGCCTGCTGAGCTGCCAGATCCTGCGGCCGGGTCTCCAGCCCGAGGGGGTACAAGCCTGCGGCGATGGCACCGGAGGAGACCAGGACAACTTCGGTGCCGCGCGCACGCAGGCTCTGACAGGCGTGCACCAGCTGCTCAAGGGCCTCCACACTGATTCCGCCCTGAAGGGTGGTCAATGAGGAGGAACCGACCTTGATCACCAGCCGCCGCGCCTGTGCCAGGTCTGCAGCGGAGGTGATGGTCGAGCCCCTGAGCTGCCGTGTGCTCATCTAGTTCTCCCGCTCCGTGTGCTCGGAGTCCTCGCCCTCGGGGTTGCCCTGGGTGTAGACCACTTCGACGTCGTCCTCGTAGTTCTCCTCGGCAGCGTAGAGCGCCTCCATCTCCGCGCGGGTCGCGACTTTGGCTGCACGCCGGTCGGCCTGCTCCTGACGCTTCTCGGCGCGAGTGGGGCGCTGCTGGTCGGCAAAACGCAGGTCGGTGCCGCGGGGTCCGGC
Source organism: Nesterenkonia massiliensis (assembly GCF_000455245.1). Taxonomy (GTDB): domain Bacteria; phylum Actinomycetota; class Actinomycetes; order Actinomycetales; family Micrococcaceae; genus Nesterenkonia; species Nesterenkonia rhizosphaerae. The sequence continues at coordinate 338,449 of NZ_HG005167.1, forward strand.
CAGGTGTTCTGCACCTGCGGCCATCGTGGGTTCCCAGTCGAAGACCACACCGTTGTGTTCGGTGCCGATGACCACAGCATCCCCGGGTTTGGCGCCGAGCCGGAAGAGCTCATCTTCAATGCCGATGGCCTGCAGCCGGTCCGCCAGGTAGCCCACGGCTTCTTCGTTGTTGAACTCGGTCTGCTGAATCCAGCGCTCGGGTTTGCTGCCGCGCACCCGCCACAGCGGTTCCCCGCCCTTTTCTTCGCCGGTGATGGCGAAGCCCTTGTCGTCAATGGCTTTGGGCCGGATGGTCACTGGCACAGGAGCCTGTTCCACCAGCTGCTGAGCGCGTGCCTGCTCCACCAGCTCAGCCATGGCGAAGCTGAGTTCCCGCAGTCCCTTGCGGGAGACGGCGGAGACCTCGAATACCCGGTAGCCGCGTTCCTCCAGGCTGCTGCGCACCATCTCCGCCATCGCCTCGCCGTCGGGAAGATCGGTCTTGTTCAGCGCGACTAGCCGGGGCCGCTCGTTCAGCGGGACGGCTGCGTCGTCGCCGCTAGTGGAGGTCACTGCATCGGGTGCGTAGGCGTCGAGTTCAGCCTCAATGGCATCCAGATCGGCCAGCGGATCGCGGTCAGATTCCAGTGTGCCGCAGTCCAGAACGTGCACCAGGGCCGCACAGCGCTCCACATGACGCAGGAACTCATGCCCGAGGCCCTTGCCCTCTGCTGCGCCGGGGATCAGCCCGGGCACATCGGCCACGGTGAAGCGGATCTCCCCTGCCTCGACCACGCCCAGGTTGGGGACCAGGGTGGTGAATGGGTAGTCGGCAATCTTGG
>NZ_HG005167.1:339320-348664 GCF_000455245.1 Nesterenkonia massiliensis
TGAATGGGTAGTCGGCAATCTTGGGGCGGGCCGCTGAGAGCGCGGCGATCAGGCTTGATTTACCGGCTGAGGGGAAGCCCACCAGAGCAATATCCGCCACTGATTTGAGCTCCAGGACCACTTCGGCTTCTTCGCCGGGGATGCCCAGCAGGGCGAAACCAGGGGCTTTGCGCTTCTTGGAGGCTAATGCGGCATTGCCGAGTCCGCCCTGTCCACCTTCAGCGATGCGGGCACGCGCGCCGGCTCCGACCAGGTCTGCCAGGACGTTGCCCTCTTTGTCTTTAATGACGGTGCCGTCGGGGACCGGCAGTTCGAGGGTCTGCCCCTTATGGCCGTTCCGGTGGCCACCCTGGCCGACGCCACCGTTTTCAGCTTTGCGGTGGGGCCGGTGGTGGTAGTCCAGCAGTGTGGTGGTCTGCGGGTCGACTACGAGGTCGATATGGCCGCCGTCGCCGCCGTCGCCTCCATCAGGTCCGCCCAGCGGCTTGAACTTCTCGCGGTGGACGGAGATGCAGCCGTGGCCTCCGCTGCCGGCGGTGGCGTGCAGCACCACGCGGTCGACGAAATGTGCCATGAATCTGCTCCTGACGGTTGGGGTGGTGGTGTTCTTAGTCTAGAGACGACTCAAGGGCGGGCCCATATCGGGCCCACCCTTGAGAAGTTAAGACGTTTGGGGTGTCTTAGATATCAGCCAAGGCCCGTGATTACTGGGCGGCTGGGACGATGTTGACGACCTTGCGGCCGCGGCGGCTGCCGAACTCAACAGCACCGTCGGCGAGGGCGAAGAGGGTGTCATCGCCGCCGCGGCCAACGTTGGTGCCGGGGTGGAACTTGGTGCCGCGCTGGCGGATGAGGATCTCACCGGCGGAGACGTTCTGGCCGCCGAAGCGCTTCACGCCGAGGCGCTGTGCGTTGGAGTCGCGACCGTTGCGAGTGGAGCTCGCACCTTTCTTATGTGCCATGGCTTATGCCTGCCTCTCGAAGGACTGGAATTCTTATCGGGTTGAGCTTATCGCTCAGGTCAGGCGATGGAGGTCACCTTGACGCGGGTCAGCTCAGAACGGTGACCCTGGCGCTTCTTGTAGCCGGTCTTGTTCTTGTACTTCTGGATGACAATCTTCTTACCGCGAAGGTTCTCCAGAACTTCGGCCTGGACCTTCACCTTGGCGAGGTCATCGGCACCGGTGGTGACCTTGTCCCCGTCCACCAGCATCACTGCCGGCAGCTCGATGGTGCTGCCTGCCTCGGCCGGGACGCGGTCAAGGGTCACGAGGTCTCCAACGGAAACCTTCTCCTGGCGGCCGCCTGCGCGGACAATCGCGTACACCACTTGGGACTCACTTCTCTCGTTGAACTTGCTTGGGACATTTCGCGCCGTCTCTCACCGGTTGAAGCAACCAGCGGTGTCAGCGCAGAAAAGACTGTGGGTGCCATTTGACACCAGGGGTCTATATTACGCGAACGACTTCGCCGGGGCAACATGAGCGCCCCGGCGCGTCGTACGCAGGTGATCAGCCTCGGCCGATCTCCTCAGCTTTCACTCCCACACCGAGCATCACTGGCTCGCTGGCAGGCTTGGGCTTCTCCGCATCGGGCTGAGCCGCCTTGGCGGAGAAGGTCACCTCCGCGCCGGAGGCCTCCGACTGCACCTGGTGAACTTCGCCACCAGCTCCCTGGGCAGAACCAGCAGCACGACGACGCCGCATGGGGCGGGCCGGGCGCTCACTGCTCTGCCGGGAGGCCAACGCCTGATCCAGGGAGTCCAGGCTCACTGGCTGCTGGGCTTCGACGGCTGCCTTGGGTTCAGCCGTACCGCGCGGGACCTCAATGGGTTCACCAGCGATGGTCAGCACGGCCTTGGACTCAGCCTCGTCTTGCTTGCCCTGCGGCTCCTGCTGTTCTTGGTGCTCAGCGGCATTGCGTCCGGACCGTCCGCGCTCAGAACGCTCACGGCCCCGTCCACGGCCGCGAGAGCGTCCTTCGCGGCCCTGCTTTCCGCTGCCGGAGTGCTGGACCTCCCCCGCAGTCTCAGCTGCTGCATCATCCCCGGCTTGTCCGGAGTCCACGCTGTGCTCGGAATCAGCGGACTCTGCGTCCTCGGCCTTGGTGGTGGCCGCAGCGACCTGGGCCAGACCCTGACGGGCCTTCTCCAGTTTCTGCAGATCCGGCTGTTCGGATTCGTTGCTGCTGGGGGCGGCGTCGTCGTTCTTCCGGCCCTTCTTGCGGCGCTTCTTATTGCTCTTGGCCTGACGCAGTTCACCGTCGGCGGTGTAAGCCGGGCGGTTCTCCACTGGCTCGCCGTGGGTGATGATGCCGCGGCCAGCGCAGTGCTCACAGGTCTCGGAGAAGACTTCCAGCAGACCGGTGCCCATGCGTTTGCGGGTCATCTGCACCAAGCCCAGGCTGGTGACTTCGGCCACCTGGTGCTTGGTGCGGTCACGGCCGAGGCATTCGACCATGCGGCGCAGCACCAGGTCCCGGTTGGATTCTAAGACCATGTCGATGAAGTCGATAACGATAATGCCGCCGATATCGCGCAGCCGCAGCTGACGGACGATCTCCTCAGCCGCTTCCAGGTTGTTCCGGGTGACGGTCTCTTCCAGGTTGCCGCCGGAGCCGGTGAATTTTCCGGTGTTGACGTCAACTACGGTCATCGCCTCGGTGCGGTCAAAGACCAAGGAGCCGCCGGATGGCAGGTTGACCTTGCGGTCCAGTGCTTTGTGCAGCTGCTCATCGATCCGGTGGTGGGCGAAGATATCGCCCTGCTCGTCCTCGTCCCACTGGTGGAGGCGGTCCAGCAAGTGCGGGGCCACATAGGTGACGTAGGCCTCGATGTTGTCCCAGGTCTCTTCACCCTGGACTTCCATGGAGGAGAAGTCCTCGTTGAAGACGTCACGGACCACCTTGATGGTCAGATCCGGCTCAGCGTAGAGCAGCTCCGGTGCCAGAACCTTCTTGCTGTCAGCCTGGCCCTGGATGGTTTCCCAGAGTGCGCGCAGCCGGTTGATGTCGTTGGTGAGTTCCTCCTCGGAGGCACCCTCGGCGGCGGTGCGGACAATGACGCCGGCGTTATCCGGCATCTGCTCTTTGAGGATCTTCTTCAGCCGAGCCCGCTCGGTGTCGGGGAGCTTGCGCGAGATTCCGGTCATGGAGCCGCCGGGCACGAAGACCAGGTAGCGTCCGGGCAGCGAAACCTGGCTGGTCAGGCGCGCACCCTTGTGCCCCACCGGGTCCTTGGTGACCTGGACCAGGACGGAGTCTCCGGATTTCAGAGCGTTTTCGATTTTGCGCGGGGCGTTGCCGATATTGGCGGCATCCCAGTCCACTTCACCGGCGTAGAGCACAGCGTTGCGGCCGCGTCCGATGTCCACGAAGGCTGCCTCCATGGAGGGCAGCACGTTCTGCACCTTGCCCAGGTAGACGTTGCCGATCAGGGAATCCTGGGTGGTGTGTGAGACATAGTGCTCAGCCAGCACGCCGTCTTCGAGCACGCCGATCTGGATGCGCTCACCACGCTGGCGGACGATCATCTTCCGGTCCACGGATTCACGGCGGGCCAGGAACTCGGCCTCGGTGATGATCTGACGGCGGCGGCCGCCCTCACGGGAGGCACGACGGCGCTGGCGCTTGGCTTCTAAGCGGGTGGAGCCCTTCACGCCGGTGACTTTGGCAGGGGCGTTGTCGCTGGTCTCACGGCCGGAACGGATCCGGGTGACGGTGTGACCGTCCTCGGATTCCTCTTCGATCTCCATATCCGCAGTGCCGCGACGACGACGTCGCTTCTTGCGGATGACCTGCTCTTCGCCGTCCTTCTCGGAGGCTGGTTCAGAATCCGAGCTTGCGGAATCCGCCTCAGGGGTCTCAGCCTCGGAGTCTTCGCTGCCCTCGGCCTTCTCCTGCTGCGCCTTGGGGGCTGCAGTTTTAGGTGCGGAGCCCTTCTCCTGGCGCTGGCTCTCCTCTGCGGAGTCCTTGTTGTCGTTGGTGCGATCGGAGCTGGTGTCCTGGTCGTTCTCGCTCTTATTGCGGTTGCGTCCACCACGGCGGCGCTTGCGACGGTTGCGCCGCCCGGAGGAGGATTCCTGCTCGTCCTCGCCCTCGTCGTCGTTCCAGTCCTCGTCAGAGTCCTCCGGCTCTTCCTCTGGAGCTGGCTGGCGGGTTCTCGCAGGCTTGATGGTGGAGAGGTCCGGTGCCTGGAACATCACGTCGACGACGTCGTCGACCACTGGCTCGGAGGGAACCTCTTCAGGATCTGGGGTGGCGTCGGATCCGGGGAAGCCTGGGATAGGCGCACTGAAGGGGTTGAAGATCTCGTGGAAGTTTGTGGGTTCAGCTGATGCTTCCGCCGGACGGTCCGCGGATGTGTCTGTCTCGGTCATATGGGTGATGTGCTCCTGCCATCGTCCTGCCGCTGCCACACTCAGCGGAGCCGATGACTTCTCGTGTGAAGTTTTTCTTCCCAGCCGTCTTTACCGGGCGCTGCCCCTCTATCTGAGCGCGCTCTTCGCGGTGCTGACGGCCGTCACTCGCGTACAGAACAATGTCCGGCTGCGTCTGTGGCGGCATCTTCATTGGTTGGACCGTGCGGACCTTGAAGGATCCGGGTTTCTCCCGGTCCCGGTCCACGACGGGTGCCTGCCCTACTTATTGTGCAGTTTTCGCTGTTCTTGCGTGTGAAAGCCTTCTCGAGCGGCAGGTGTGGTCTGCCTTCTCGTGCTTCTCAGTATGGCACACGCTTATGTTGCAGGCAGATTGCACAGAGCGTTCGAATTTGAGCAACTGCGTACCATGGACATATGTCTTCCCAGCTTTCCGCGCCGAGTGACCAGGCACTGGAGTACGACGACGCCCCTGTGGCTGCCGCTGACTCCGGGCGTGTCGCTTTGGGGCGCCGGACTATTGGTCTCTGGCTGCTGATCACCGGTCTGGTGGGGGCCGTGGCCAGTTTCCTGCTGCTGTATGAACGTGTGCAGCTGTGGCAGGACCCGAATCACACCACTGCTTGCGATATCAACCCTTGGGTGTCCTGTGGGCAGGTCATGGGGTCCTGGCAGGCCTCCACGTTCGGCTTCCCGAATATCTTCATCGGCGTGGTGGGTTTCCCGGTGCTGGTGGCGGTGGCGGTCAGCGTTCTCGCCGTCGCTCGGTTCCCCCGATGGTACTGGCTGGGGCTGCAGGCCGGAGCGGTTTTTGCCTTCGGCTTCTGTATCTGGCTCTGGGCCAATGCTGTTTATGTGATCGGAGTGCTGTGCCCGTATTGCATGGTGGTGTGGGCTGCGGTGATCCCGTTCTTTGTGGCAACCACTGCCCGGAACATCATCCACGGAGTAATTCCGGCATCAGCACGGGTGAAGCGGATCGCTTCTGAGTGGTGGTGGGTTGCGGTGGTCGTGATCTATCTGCTGGTTTTTGCTTCTATTCTGGAGCGCTTCTCCTACGCCTTTACCGGCTGATGCCGGTTTAACCGCGGGGCGAGTCTTTTGCCGCGTGGTCAGCCCAGCGCTGGAAGCTGGCGAATCGGCTGCAGGTCCCAGTGCTCGGCGTAGACCTCTAGTACAGCGTGTTCTACCTGGTCTGCTGTGATGCCGGAGTTGAGGTCCGTGGCGGCTCCTCCGGTGAGTGGATCCCAGGGCAGCTCCATCGCGGAATAGGCTTCACTGAGGACCCGGCGGATGGCGGCGCCGTCTTCTACGACGATTGAACTGGAGAAAAGCCATCCGGTGGCGATTTGTCGCTGGGCGGTGCCGATGAGTTTGACGCGGATGTCCTGCTCGGTGGGGTGAACGCCGTGGACGGAGTGATCGCCGTAGCAGTATTCGTGCGGGATGGGCCCAAGCCGGGCGTCTACGCCGGCTCGAGTGAGGGCTTCGGCGAAGAGTTCCCCGAAGGCTTGGAAGCGTGCTTGGGATTCGCGGATGGGATCCGGATCCGGCTCAATGTGGTCGATGACAAGGGAGCCCGGGTGGTAGGCGGCGGCCCGACCTCCGGCGCGGCGTATGAGGGGTTCGAAGCCGAGGTCTCGGCAGGCTTGCCGGGCGGCGTCGAATCCTGGGAGGCGGGCATCGCGTTGTCCGAAGGCGACAGTTGGTTCGGGCCGGTAGATGCGCAGCATCGGTTGTGTGCGGCCTGTCCGAGTTCCGGCGAGCAGCTCCAGGGCAAGATCGAGATCCTGCTCGGCCCCCAAAGATTCTCTCTGCCGGTAAAGAAGGAGCTCTCGCTGTCTATTCATTCAACTTTCTTTCAGTGCTAAAGCCCCAAAGGGAGGCTCTTCATGCCTTACCAAGGTTCTCATGATCTGAGCAGGTGGGGTACTGCCAGGCAAGCTAGGCGTGGCGCTTTAGGCACTTGCGTATCGCGGTGGCGGGGTCAGGGTGTTCGCCCGTGGATGGTGTGAACCGAGACCCGGTGGTCGACGATGCAAGCATCGTCATGGGCTCACGAGTAGGTCACGGAACACCAAGGGCGTCAGCGCCAAGGAAGCTGAGGCCTCTAGCGCGCCGGATAGTCGGTAGTCGAGCTAGCTGGACGTCAAGCACCGGCAAGTCTGCCTCCAGCAGGTGAGCCTGAGGGACGCCATAAGCTTGGCTCATGCTCTTCACCGCATCATCCCCGGCACCAGAGATAATCCAGATTACTGTCGGCGACAGCGGGGGAGATTGGTGGCCGGCATTTGCCGGTGCCTTGGTTGGCGGTCTATTTGCACTGGCGGGATCACTTCTTGCACAGCTCGTCGCGAACCGAAATGCCAAAGGACTGCAGGCGAAAGCCCACGCAGACGCTGCAGAGCTACAGAAAGCGGAAGCCGCCGATGCGCAAACACTTCAGCGCAGTACCGAACTTGCGAGGTACTGTGACTGCCTTCTTCAAACACTCCGTGATGCTGAGAACGTCGATCCTGTTGATGTTCAGCACAGTGACTGGGATTTTGGTTACCGGCACGAAAGGTTCCGCGAGGATTATCACCGGTATGCGGCACGCATTCTTATGTGGTCCGAAGACAAGACCATGGTGAGGGACTCTCTGGACCGCCTACATGACACCCTCACTTTGGATGCTGTGAGTACTGCCCAGGCTGGGGCTGTAGCTGACCTAAAGGCGCTGGACCATAGTTCGCTAAACCCGTTCGCTGACAGGGTTAGAGAAGCCCTCCTGCAGTGCCTTGGTCAAGTGCGCACGATTCTCATAGGTCTGCCTACTGGCGATGAAGCAGCTCACTGTGAGGCGCTAGATGTAGCCGTTGTTGAGTTCATGAAGTTCGTGGCCGATGAAGTCTCAAAGTACGAAACAACGTCCGTCATGTTCTTCGTCCCCATGAGTAGTCACCAGGAGGTTCTGCGTGACGACTCAGGTACTCCCTGACTGCGGTTGTCGGGTCGGTGTGCTCGCCGGTGGTGGTGTGCGGTGCGAGCCCGGTGAGGGGCGGTATTGGTGGTCGACCGCGAGCAGCGGGGTGACGGGTTGGCCGTCCATGGAGTCTGTGCCGTGGGCGACGAGTAGGTCACTGACGATGAGGGGCCCAGGGTGGGGCCGCCGTTGGTTTTGATGGTGTCGCTGAGCCGGTAGTGCGTCCAGTCCCGGGATACCCGGTCTCGTGGGTCACAGGGGTGGCGGTGATGGTGGCGTTCTATACGTAGCACACTGTGCACGCGCTCGGGGATCTATAGGCGGACGGAGGGAGCGAGCTAGTATCTCGATTTATGGAATCGGAACTTCTTGGCACGTCTTTAGATGTGACTGTAGGTGCAGACATGCACGCCGCAGTTGGGCGAGTAGTGATACATGGGGCCTACGTTGAGAACACGATTGGACGCCTCTGCCACGCCATCTATGCGAACGACGACGAACAAGTCCGCAAGAATGCTTGGAAGAAGAACTTGGCGGCGAGACGGGACTTGGCCAAAGATCTGGTACGTGTCTCCGGCACTTACACCGGTGAAGCCGAGAACGCAGTGCTGGCTTTGCTAGAAGAATCAGCAGACTTGTCCGTCAAACGAAATTCCCTCGTTCACGGTGTCATCTCCAAGGGCATCGACGGAGAATATTGCCTGGTGGACTCCCGCGCATCCACGGTAATCCCGGCGTCTGTGGAGTATGTGAATCATATTGGCGATAGGTTCGGCGCAGTCTGGGACTCGCTCGATCATTGGGTCAGCGAACTAGAATTGCGGCTTTGGTTTGAACAGCGCACTGGCACCCGGTTATAGATCGTCCATTCAGTCCGTCTCTCGTAATATTTGGATCGAGCACGTAACGCCATTCACCATAAAGCATGACTTCGGACGATCTGACGCCCGGGGCGATCGCCAGAAGAGCAGCTGACTATCGCATCGTGCATCTTGCGCATGGTTTTTCTGTGACCGCGATGCTGCACCCGAGCTTACCGCTGCATAAGTTCGCGCTGGATCTGACAGGGAGCAGTACCCAAGGAGATACGCCACTGTACGTCGACGGTCCGGGAGATACGGATCTCGAGTTCTCCGCCAAAGAGGTCCTGACAGCGCTCACACGGGTGGAGGACAGGGTCGCCACAGACCTGTTGAGCGCAGGCTCCTTGGCGGCCGGTCTGCACATCGGCGACGCCATCGAGAAAGGAGGATACAGAGATTTTGACAACCCATTGCTCGAATTCGCACGGCACTACAGAAACGCCTGCGCACACGGCGGAGACTGGGATATACGCGAGAACAAAAAGTATGGTTGGAATCCAGCTATCCTTCGGGACTTGGAACTGTCTCCTGACCTCCACGGCAAGCGGGCCGTGTGGGGCACGGTAACGCCTTACCTGCATCTCATATTTCTTGACGAGATCCGAGCGCACTTTGACACCATGGCACTACAGCGTGCGCTGAGGTCTACCTGGGAAACCAAGAACACCGGTGCATCAGGCGACACCGAGCAGTTGCTGATGCAGAACCTTTGTTCGCAGGGAGTGAGTGGCATCGACTCGCTACTCTTAGAGCAACTGTCGAGACAGCTGGACCTTGGCGACCGACCTCAACCTGTTGTGAACCCGGTAGTTTACGAACCCGTTCGGAACCCGCACGGCACTCTCACTAGACATCCGGCGACGCGCACTTATACTCGCAGTTCACCATCTGTCTAGGTCGCGAACTTATCCTCGCGGGACCTCAGGACAGCGGACCGTGCCTCAGATCTGCTGCGCACCCAGCGCAACAGTCTTTAGAAGTGCCAGTCCTCTACAGACTCACCGCCTATATGCGCTCTGCCTAGTCGGCATAGCCAATGAGATGCGCCTCGAGCTGCCCGGCCTCATGTCCGGCGAGGTGTCCCTCACGGCGACCATGGGAAAACGCGATCCGGTAGATGTCCTGCTCGGCACGGGTGTG
>NZ_HG005168.1:0-98045 GCF_000455245.1 Nesterenkonia massiliensis
AAAGTGAAAGCCGAGAGCATTCATCAAAGACGATGAAGGCTCTCGGCTTTTGCTGTATCTACCAAGAGTTCACTGGGTTGGATATCGTCAGTGCCGGGGTTTCAACTGGCAGTGAGAAGACAACCAGGGTAATATTGTTCCTCGCGTGCGGAGACCTTCGGGTGCATCGTGCGCAGCCACGGGGTGTGGCGCAGCTTGGTAGCGCGCGTCGTTCGGGACGACGAGGTCGCAGGTTCAAATCCTGTCACCCCGACCACATTTATGGCTCCGGCGAGTTCGCATCCAGCATGCGGATCCAGTGAGTGCATGAACTGAGGGAGTCACCCGTGTGGGTGGCTCCCTCTCTTTTTCCGCTATCACAGCGTGAGGCAGTAGTCGTGGTCGCGGAAATGGAGTGTCCCCGCGTGCTAAGCGGGCTTCTTCAAGGCAGCACTCACTTTGGCCCTGTAATGTGTTGGCCGCACCAAAGGAGAGGACGACAGTGAGAGTTGACGGACCGTCGCCGCAGAGCCGCCGGCAGCAGCAAGTGAAGATCATCGCCGCTGCGGCAGCATTTGTCGCAGGTTTCCTACTGTTGGTGCTGATCATGCTGCCCAACCCCTGGGGGTTCGCGGCAGGCACAGTGGTAGGCGGTGCCGCAGCCGCCGGTACCTACGGTATGGTGACCGGCCGGGAGATCTCCCTGCATCGACGCAGGGCTGAAGTCACCACAGAGCAGACCTCACTGCGGGAGTCGCTCTCTGAGTTCGAGTCCATGGTGCGCACGCGTTCTGCCCAGCTGCCCCCTTCGACGCACGGCCAGCTTCGGATGATTCTGGTCGGGCTTGGTGAGATCATTGAGCGCTGGGAAACGCTGCGCCGGACCCCAGACCAGCAAGACGCAGTAGCTGCGACTATTCACAGACATCTGCCGCGAACCCTGGAACTGTTCCTCGAGCTTCCAGATACCGCCAAGCCGCAGCACGCCCAGGAGTTCCGTGACCAGATCAGTGTGCTGGCAGAAGCGGTGGCCCGGACGCGCGACACCGTAGTCTCCCAGGACCTGCAGGCGCTGAAGAATAACCGCTGGTTACTAGAAGAGTCGCTCACCGATCCCGATGAGCGACTCTTCCGAGAGAACAATCTCTAGGCCTGCCCGCTAGGCGAGCAGTTCATAGGCAGGAAGCGTGAGGAAGTCCTGATACTCGTCATCAAGGACTAGTTTCCGCACAATCTCCGCGGCCGGCTCAAAGTACTTCGTGAACGTCTGCTCGTCGCTGATATCAGCTCGTAGCTTCTCCATCTCCTCCGCGAAGAACGCATCGACCAGTTCTTTGGTGACCTTGGTACCGGTGTCTGCAGTGATCGTCCCGTTATGGATCTGCTGCCAGAGTTGGGATCGTGAGATTTCCGCAGTGGCAGCATCCTCCATAAGGTTGTGGATTGCCACGGCACCATTGCCCGAGAGCCAGACCGCTGTGTAGTAGGTCGCCACATATATATTGGCCCGTACTCCCGCCTCGGTCACATCGCCTTCTGCATCTGCAACGTTGAGCAGGTCCGTGGCGGAGACGCTCACGTCCTCGCGCTTGCGGTCGATCTGGTGGGGTCGATCGCCGAGGACTCTGGTGAATTCCTCAGCACAAATCTCCACCAGATCAGGGTGGGCCACCCAGGATCCGTCAAAGCCGTCGTTGGCCTCGCGGGACTTATCGTCTCGAACCTTTTCTATGGCTTGAGCGGTGACATCTGGTTCGCGCCGGTTCGGAATGAACGCGGCCATCCCGCCCATGGCGAAGGCGTTGCGCTGATGGCATGTCTTCACCAGCAGCTCGGTATAGGCGCGCATAAAGGGCTGAGTCATGCCCACCTGTGCCCGGTCAGGCAGCACAAAGCTGCTGCCGGAGGCTCGGAAGTACTTGATCATGGAGAACAGGTAATCCCAGCGGCCGGCATTGAGACCTGAGGCATGCTCGCGCAGCTCATAGAGGATTTCGTCCATTTGGAAGGCCGCTGGAATTGTCTCGATCAGCACAGTGGCACGGACGATTCCGTGGGGCAATCCCAGACGCTCTTCCGCGAAGCTGAACACCTCATTCCACAGCCGGGCCTCCAGATAGTGCTCCAGCTTGGGCAGGTAGTAGAACGGGCCTTCGCCGTTGTCATGGAGGAGCTTGGCGTTGTGGAAGAAATGCAGGCCGAAGTCCACCAGAGCGCCCACTGCCGGGACGCCGTCGATCTCCACATGTTTCTCCGGCAGATGCCAGCCACGGGGACGCACCACAATCGTGGGCAAGGCGCCATCGGTCCTCAGCGCGTACTCCTTGCCCTCCGCAGAGGTGAAGCTCAGCGTGCGCCGGGCTGCCTGGTACAGGTTGTCCTGTGCTTCCATCAGGTTGCGCCAGGTAGGCGACAGCGCATCCTCCAGGCAGGCCAGCCACACCTTGGCACCAGAGTTCAGCGCATTGATGGCCATCTTGGCCGGTGCTGCCGGGCCGGTGATCTCTACCCGGCGGTCCTGCAGAGCCGCAGACTGCTCAGCCACAGTCCACTGAGACTCCCGTACTTGACGGGTTTCCTCAGGAAAATCCAGTTTTCCAGTATCAGCGGCTGCCGCTTGCGCCTGTTTGCGCTGAGCCAACAGCTCGTTTCGTCTCCCGGCGAACCGGCTGTGCAGCTCCTCCACAAAGGCCAGCGCCTCCTCAGTGAGGATGGACTCAGCGCCGGACACCTCGTGCGGCTCTTTCGTCATGATCGTCATATGCTGCTCCCTTGCAGTCGACTCGTGTTCTAGGTCACCTCGAGGTCAGTTCCCACTTTAACCGGGTGGAGCTGATGTGTGTATAAGAGCCGCTGCTCCAGAAGTCAGGATCAGTCTGGATCAGCCGCCCACACTGAGGCGTCCTCGTCATACTCGAGGTCTTCTGGGCTGAGGCTGTTGTTCAGTTCCATCTGCCGGACCACATCCGTGGGTGGGTTAATCATCAAGGTCGCCTCGTCCCGAAGGGTGCTCAGCTCCTCCTCAATGAATGAAGGCAGTGCATCCTCCAACGAGACATCGCGGCCTTCACGTTCGGAGAGCTTCCACCGGTGTTCCAGAAGCTGGTGCATGATCTCGGCCGGCTCCAGCTTATTGCGCAGTTCCCGGGGGATCTTGGCCAGGGTGGGTTGGAAGACCGTCTGGGTCCACATATGCGCCGCCACAGCCTCGTCCCCGTGCGGGTCGGTCTGGGCCCGATACGCATCGATGGCTCCCAGCAGTCGGCGGGCCTGGTTCTCCTGCACATCCAGACCAGTGAGATTCATCAGCCGGCGCTGGTGGTGACCGGGGTCCACCACTTTCGGGCGCAGCAGCAGCTTGCTGTCTTCTCGAGCAGAGCGGATGTCATATTCCTCGACGTCGAAGCCGAGCTCGTTCAGGCGCCGGATCCGCTCCTCAACCAGCCATTGCTGATCCGGGTTGAAGGCGGTGTCCCCGGTCAGCTCGTGCCACAGGCCACGGTAAGCGTCGATGAACTGATGGCTGGTGGCTACCGGATCGACGTCCTCGTCGACGAATCCGCCCTCCATCAGGTCCATCAGCTCACCAGCAATATTGACCTGGGCGACGTCGAGGTCATATTCGCGCTGACCTGCAGAGAGATTCGCGTGCAGCTCACCGGTCTCAGCGTCCACCAGGTAGGCGGCGAACTTTCCGGCGTCACGACGGAAGAGCGTATTGGACAAGGACACATCGCCCCAGTAGAAGCCCAGGAGGTGCAGTTCCACCATCAGCAGCGCCTGGGCGTCGATCATGCGCTGCAAAGTCTCCTTGCGCATCATCTGGTTAAACACCGCCCGGTAAGGCAGGGAGAACCGCAGATGCCGGGTCACCAGCGCCGGAGAGAGCGGCTGACCGTCCTCGGCGGACCGTCCGGTCACCTCCGCCACCGGCTTCACACAGGGAGCACCGAGTCTGCCCAGCCGACGCAGCATCTGGTACTCATGCCGAGCTGCGCGCTCTGACGTCTCCTTGATGGCAATCACGGATCCACCCAGATAGGCGAACCGGACCACGTGCCGGGAGATGCCGCGGGGCAGTGCGGCCAAGATGTCCTGGGGCCATTCCTGCAGCGGGAGGTGCCAGGGCAGATCCAGCAATTCCTGCGGAATGGTTCCGGACGCGGTCAGACTCAGGCCTGGTGCGGGACGGGGGCTCATGGGAGCAGTCTAGTGTCTGGGCTGCGTTGATTCCCTAGGTTGGGCCGATTCCCTGGCCTCAGCCACAACATTGAGAACTTGGGCCAATGCGGCGGGCTCGGGAATGCGGAACTCAGCGGCAGTGTCACCTTCTCCGACCTTCACACCCAGATCACCATCACCGAGCACCGCGAAACCATGCTCATCTGTGACGTCATCTCCGGCGAAAAACACCGCCGCGGGTTTCAGCAGCTCGCGCAGCTCCTGGATGGCTTCGCCCTTAGTAGCAAGAACGACGACGGCCTCCAGAATCTTCTTGCCCTCTTTCGCATGGGCGCCATCAATTACTGACAGCGCCGCGCGGGCCTCGTTGAGCACCTGCTCCGCGGCCTGGTCATCATCTATATGGCGCACATGAATAGCAGCACCGGCGGGCTTATGCTCGACCCAGGCGCCATCGTACTGCCCGGCAATCTGCTCCAGGACATCAGCCACCTCTGTGCGGGCAGCCTCCTGTGCAGCGGTGAGCTCTAAACCGGGCGAGTCCGGCCCCAGATATTTCTCGGCCCCATGGGAGCCCACAAGCACAGTGCCCTCCGGCGGATCAGCCTGATTCTGCAGATCCACCAGCGGACGGCCTGAGACATAGGCCAGGGTGACATCCTTCAGGGGCGCAAGGCGGCGGATAGCCTCAGCATTGACAGCTACCGGCCGGGCTGAATAAGCGTCGGCGACCAGCTCGGCGACACAACCGTCGAAATCGAGGCAGATCAACAGCGAATCTGCCGCAGCGAAACGTTCGGCGGCAGCACGCAGCTCAGGGGATAGGGCGTCAGCAGTCACAAAGATCTCCTCGGCGTGGAATGGCGTCGTCGTGGGAAACGGGTCAGAGCGTGGCCAGGCGGTCCAGGAAGTCACGTGCCCAGCGGTTGACGTTATGTGAGACTACCTGGCGGCGCAGACTCCGCATCCGGCGGGTCGCGTCCTGCGGGTCGATATGGGCAGCCTTGACCATGGCGGCTTTGAGCTCATCGATGTCATGGGGATTAATCAGCAGCGCTTGCCGGAGCTGATCGGCCGCCCCGGTGAACTCACTGAGCACCAGCACCCCGGTGCCGTCGGCACGGGCCGCCACATACTCCTTAGCCACCAAGTTCATGCCGTCACGCAGCGCGGTGACCAGCATGACGTCTGCGGCTAGATAGAGGGCCACCATCTCCTCCACCGGATAGGAATGGTGGAGATACCGGATGGCGGTATGAGCCATGCTGTCGAACTCACCGTTAATCCGTCCCACGGCCAGTTCGATCTCGTCACGCAGTTGCTGGTAGGACTCCACACCTTCTCGCGAGGGTGAGGCGATCTGCACCAAACAGGCCTGACCCACCGTGAGCTCGCCGTCCTGGAGGAGCTCCTCGTAGGCCTTCATTCGGTGCCTGATTCCTTTGGTGTAGTCCAGCCGGTCCACGCCGAGGAACACTGTCTCAGGGTTGCCGAGATCCTCACGAATCTGCCGGGCACGTTCGATGATGTCCTCGCGGGCAGCCAGTTCTACGATCTTGTCCGTATCGATGGAGATGGGGAAGGCTTTGGCCTCTGCAATCCGGTAGGTACCCTCACCCGGTGCAGAAAGCTGCCGGGGAGCCGTGCCGCGGCTGGGATCCACATTGAAGCCCTTCATCTGCGAGCTGGTCTCACTAGGCTCCTCCAGCAGCACATAGATTTTGTCCGAGCGTATGTAGTGCCCCAGCCTGTGCCGGACTGCACGCTGGAAGTTCCGGGCATCGGACTCACGCTGGAAGCCGATCAGATCCGCGCCCAGCAGTCCG
Organism: Nesterenkonia massiliensis; assembly: GCF_000455245.1. Lineage (GTDB taxonomy): Bacteria > Actinomycetota > Actinomycetes > Actinomycetales > Micrococcaceae > Nesterenkonia > Nesterenkonia rhizosphaerae. Next base: position 5,988 of record NZ_HG005168.1, read on the forward strand.
CGAAGCACCGAGTGCCTCCAGGGCAGCTGTGCAAAAAGACCCGGAGGCGGGAACGGGATGTGATTGAAGAATCCGATCTTGACGTCCGGGCGCAGATCTCTGAGCATCTGAGGGACCAGCTGCAGTTGGTAATCCTGTACCCAGACCGTGGCGCCCTGACCTGCCACTTTGGCTGCGGCTTCAGCGAAGCGCTGGTTGACGCGCCGATAGGCCTCGAACCAGTGGCGGTGAAAGTCTGGACGGGCGATGACATCGTGATAGAGCGGCCAGAGCGTCCCGTTGGAGAAGCCCTCGTAATAATCCTCAACCTCTTCGGATGACAGCGGCACAGGATGCAGGTGCATGCCTTCATGGTCAAAGGGTGTCAATGTTTCATCCGGAGCCCCGTGCCATCCCACCCAGGCGCCCTCTGAGGCGGCCATGATGGGAGCCAATGCGGTGACCAAACCGCCCGGGGAGCGCTGCCATCCAGTGCTGCCGTCACTGAGTGTGACGCGATTGACAGCCAGCCTGTTGGCCACCACCACAAAGTCGTATCCCGTGGGAGCTTGCTGCTCCTGCTGCTGTGTGTCGTTGCTCACTGATTGCTCGCTCTGGCCCATGGAAGCACCCCTTGATCTCTCGTGTTTCCACCCTACGTGCCCCCTGACGCGGGCTCTTGTCACTCTGCGCGAGAAGGCTGGACGTTTGCTGGATGAAGGTCCGCCTCGTCGTCGTGCCTAACAGGTACTCTGGATGGAGTTGTCTGGAGTCCCTTGGGCTCTCATCCGTACACCTTCTTCTACCGCATTGTGGAGAGCACATGGCACGTAATACCACCAGCGCCGGCGCGCGCGAGCAGGCCCGCAAGCTTCAGCAGGAGCAAGAGCGCAAGCAGAAGCGCCAGTCGCTGCTGCTACGCATCGGCGTGGTCGGTATCGCGGTCATCGCCGTCGTCGCAATTGCTCTTGTGGTCCTGACCCGCGACGGCAACGGTGGCAACTACACCGAGGGCCCTGCCCCGGCTGCGGCGACCGATGAAGGCGGTTTTGTGCTGACCTCCGGCACGGAGCTTGCCGAGGGAGCGGATCTGGGGACTATCGACGCCGAGGACACCCCCTCAGGTGACGGCCCGGCAAGCGCCCAGCCGCGTGAAGAGGGCCAGCGGCCGCATCTGACCATCTTCACTGATGCTCACTGCGTCCACTGTGCGAACTTTGAAGGTGCCTACGAGGAGATTCTGCGCGGGCTTCTGGATGAGGAACTGATCACCCTGGAGTACCGCTCGGTCTCCTATCTGCAGTCGCGCAGCAACTACTCTGCGCGTGCGGCCAACGCCTTCGCCTGCATGGCGGATGCTTCCCCGGAGAACTACAAGGGCTACCTCTCCAATGTGACTGCGAACTACCAGGGCCAGGAGATCAACAACGAGTCCCTGGCCGCGATTGCCCAGGACAGCTACGGCGTGGATATCGAATCCTGCATCAATGACGCCACCTACCGCGCCTTTGTCGCCTATGTCAGCAATACCGCCTGGGAGCAGGGAGTCAGCGGCACCCCCACTATTTACGTGGATGACTCCCAGTACGAGCCGAACACCTTCTTCGAAGCGCTCATGACCGAGGTGAGCGAGTACGCCGAGGAGGCCGGTATTGAGTCCGACTTTGTCCAGCAGGCCGAGGAGCAGCTCGACGCCGAAGACATCGGGCAGAGTGAGGCAGAGGCCCCTGAGGATGCCGGTTCTACCGACGACGGCGAAGACGAGTAGCCCTTCCTTAGGCTGTGGAACACAGCCAATACGGTGACGGGTTGATCTGAGCCGCCGGCTGGGCATACTATGTCTAGCTGGTGACGGATCATCCCCCACCACGCCTCCTTAGCTCAGCTGGTAGAGCAACTGTCTTGTAAACAGTAGGTCCTCGGTTCGAACCCGGGAGGGGGCTCGAAGGCTTAAGAGCTGAGCCTAGTTTTTGGCCGCCGTCGCGGCACTCTGCTTAGGAGAATCCTGGCGTGGAACCCAAAACTGCCTCGGGCCCAGTCGTGCCCAAAAAATCCTCATCTAGCAAGGCGCAGTCGACAGGCCCTGCAGCACCGACCGATGACACCATGACCAGTGCAGAGAAGCTGACTATTGGCGCGCTGCTGGTCTCCACCTTCGTCATGATTCTCAACGAGACCATCATGAACGTGGCGCTGCCCAGACTCATGGATGTCTTCGATGTCAGTGAACCCACTGTGCAGTGGATGACCACTGCCTTCATGCTCACCCTTGCCGTTGTGATCCCCACCACCGGTTACCTGATGCAGCGTCTGAGCCTGCGGACAGTTTTCAGCTTGGCGATGGGGCTGTTCATCACCGGTACAGCGCTGGCCGCGTTCGCGCCGACGTTCAGTTTCCTGCTCGTGGGGCGCGTCGTGCAGGCCGCGGGTACTGCGGTGATGCTTCCGCTGCTGATGACCACCGTGCTTACTCTGGTGCCGGTGCGCCGCCGCGGTGTGGTGATGGGCAATATCTCCATCGTGATCTCCGTGGCCCCGGCCGTAGGCCCCACGCTCTCAGGCTTCTTGCTGCACATTGCAGACTGGCGCTGGCTGTTCCTGGTGATCCTGCCGATCGCGATCATCGCACTGTTCCTGGGCCGCCCGCGACTGAACAACGATCCGGGCGTGAAGGGTCAGCGGCTCTCTATCTCGTCAGTACTGCTGGCCGTTCCCGGATTCGGCGGCCTGGTCTATGGCATCAGCCAGATCGGCGGCGGACACGGTGCCGCTGAAGTGGAAGCTGCCGACGGAGCCGGCGTGGATCCGGTGGCCATTGCTGTGCTGATCATCGGCGTGGTGTGCCTGGCGGCATTCGCACTGCTGCAGGTCCGTCTGCAGCGCACGGACTCTGCTCTGCTGAACCTCAAGCCCTTCAAGTACTCCATGTACACCCGGTCGCTGATCATGATGCTGCTGATGATGATCGCCCTCTTCGGTGCGCTGATCATGCTGCCGATGTTCCTGCAGACTGTCCGCGGACTCGACACCCTGCAGACCGGTCTGCTGATGCTGCCAGGTGGTCTGTTGATGGCACTGATGGCGCCGTTCGTGGGGCGTTTCTATGACAAGATCGGTCCCCGGCCATTGGTCATCCCGGGTGCGATCATCCTGATCGGCGCGCTCTTCTGCTTTGGACTGCTGAACGCGACGACGCCTGTTCCGCTCATCCTCACCATCCACCTGGTGCTCTCCGGCGGTTTGGCATTGCTGTTCACCCCGGCCTTCACCACTGCGCTGAACCCGCTTCCGCGCGAACTGTACTCGCATGGTTCTGCGGTGCTGAACACCCTGCAGCAGCTCGCTGGAGCTATTGGCACTGCGGCTCTGGTGGCCGTGATGGGTATTGGTGCCGCAGCGGCTGCCGCCAACGGACTCGGCGCCGAAGAGTCTGCGGTGGAAGGGTTCCGCGCGGCCTTCCGGATGGCTGCTGGCTTGAGCGTGGTGGTTCTGATCATCGGTTCGACCCTGAAGCCCACCAAGGCAGAAGGCGCCTGACCGTCACAGCTAGGCAAAAAGGCCCGTCGGATGATGATCATCCGGCGGGCCTTGCTGTATTGAGGGGGCTTTCCGGGCCGGAAAGCTTGCCACCGTCGCAGTGGGCTTCAGAAGGTGGTGGCTCTTGGGAAGCGGGGCCCGCCCGCACCGAGCGGGCCCCTGTCGCACCCAAGTGAGCAACACCTTACGACACGCCGTCGGGATTACGCAACACTCATGTTGTGAAATGCCTGGGTGCCCGATCAGGCAGGGAATATAGCCCCGACTGAGCTGTTGGGGGGGTGTAGGACGTGAAGCGAACCGAACGGAGCGAAATCATGGCTGAAGACACAACTCAGAAGCGGGTCGTCATCATCGGCGGTCACGGAAAAATCGCGTTGCTGGCGGCGCCGAAGCTGGTGGCTGCCGGCTGGCAGGTCACCTCGGTCGTGCGGAACCCCGGACACATATCCGAGGTGGAGCAGACGGGGGCAACGGCAGAGCTCCTTGATGTGGAAAAGGCAAGCACCGAGGAGATCGCTCAGATCTTTGCTGGCGCTGAGGCGGTTGTGTTCTCGGCAGGTGCTGGCGGTGGCAACCCCGCCAGGACCAAAGCTGTTGACTATGAGGCAGCAGTGCGCACCATGGATGCGGCCGAGTCGGCAGGCGTGAAGCGGTACGTCATGGTGTCCTATGTGCGCAGCCAGGTGGATGTCCACACTCTGGATCAGTCCAGCTCGTTCTACCCCTATGCAGAGGCTAAGCATCGCGCGGATCAGCACCTGCGCGGCACCAGCCTGGATTACACGATCCTGGGTCCGGGGAAGCTCACCTTGGAGCCAGCCAGCGGCAAAATCCTGGTCACCGATGCTGAGGCAGCGGCGGCAACCACCTCTCAGGGTGGCAATGAGGCGACTGAGACGTCGCGGGAGAATGTGGCAGAGGTGATCGCGCATGTGCTTAACACCGGCGCGGGTCACCGCGAGACGGTGAACTTCTTCGACGGAACCACCCCGATCGCTGAGGCCATCAGTTAGGCGCGTAGCTGCCGATCACTCCTCGGGAAGCTGTTCTGCCCGGCGCGAGGTGTGCTGGGCGGTGAGTTGCCTGCGGAAATCGGGTCAAGTTCGGCTGAGGAATGCAGGTGACTCGCCGCCTAGAGGGCCCCGATAACTGACCTTTACGCAACGGTGGCCAGAAGTGAGTGGTCATTTCGTCTATCAAAACCCAAGGGGCGTTCTGCCCGCGTCTTAGCGGACAAACTGACCACTCAACTCCTCGCTGAGCTCTTTAGGTGTGAAGGCCGCGGCCACTGCACGCGGCCGAGAGCGTGGCGGGGTTCCCCCGCCCGCGGAACTAACACTGAGTTGGGGATAGCGCGGTGGGGGTGCTAACCTTTTACGGCACTGATCCGCGCGCTGCGCAGATGGTGCTAGATGGATCTGTAGCTCAGTTGGTTAGAGCGTTCGCTTCACACGCGAGAGGTCGTTGGTTCGAGTCCAATCAGATCCACTGATGAGTTTCTCATCTCTCTTGGCCTGACTCACAGGCATCTTTCCTTAAGATTTCGCACTAGGCCTGCCACATGGTGGGCCTATTTGTGATGGACTTTGCTTGAGAGGAGGGGTTATGGCACAGCAGAACCCAGCCGGCCACCGCGAAAGTGGCCAGCAGCAGGCCCATACCAACGAGGCTGCCATGAACACTGCTGCCCACCCCGACTCCGGCACCTATGAGACCACTCCGATCGATCCGGTCATCTCGGAGCCTTCTACGGATACCAGCCTGATTCCGCTGGTGCGCCCGTCATCCACCGAAGATGATGAGGACGAGGGCTTCGTCAAGAGTCTCACCGGCTCCATTGCCTCCTCCTGGCAGTCCGCAGCAGAGGAAGCCGCCCTTGAGTGGCAGGAGTACGACGCCGAAGCTGCAGCGCGCGCTGCGGAGGAGGCCGAAGCTGCAGAGGCGGAGGCGGCCCGGCACGAGTACACCGAGGACTTCAGCCTCGCTGATTCTGCTGAACCACCGACCGGAGCGATGCCGTCCCGCGGCGGTCCGCATGACCCGCTGAACCAGACTGGCACCGCCGCCCTACCGGGATTGGGTCCGGTGACTGAGGCAATCCCGCTGCGCCGTCGTTCGGTTCTGCGCCCGTCTTGGCTCAAGCCCAACTTCGGCAGTCAGCTCAAGTCCGGGCAGATCCTTGACCGCGCGGTGTTCGATCGGCGGGTTAATCCGCAGCATGTTTTTCGGCGCATCATGCAGACCGATCGTCCGGAGACCGGCCAACAGTCGCTCATCGACCGTCTGGCCGGCACCCCGTACGAGAATCCCTACCAGGCAGAGCAGCATGTGGAGGCCGATGAACTGGCCACTATCGCCTATGTGCTGGACCTGGGTGAGGCGCTTTTCCGGTACGGTGCCGGTGCCCTTGAGGTGGAGTCTTCGATCATTGCTGTGACCGCCGCGTTCGGTATGAAGAACACCGATGTGGATATCACCAACCAGTCGATCGTGCTGAACTGGGCACCTGAGGGCAAGATTCCTTATACCCGGGTGCGGGTGGTCCGCTCCTGGTCCAATAACTTTCAGGCTCTTGCCTCCGTGCATGAGCTGGTCACGGACATCATCGCCGGCCGAACCACGCGCAGTGAAGCCCAACAGCAGCTTGAGGAGATCACCCGCGAGCCCAAGCCCTATCCGCGCTGGCTGGTCACCCTCGCTGGTGCGATCTTCGCCAGTGCCTTCGGTTCCTTCTTGGGGGCGCCCCCGTTGGACTCTGCTGTGGGGTTTGCGGCCACCATCGTGGTCCTGTGGATCACGCGGCAGCTGACCACCTGGCGGGTTCCGGAGTTCTTCACCCTGGCTGCAGGCGGTTTTGTGGTCACCGGCATCGCCATGACCGCCTTTATGCTCGACGCCGAAGTCACGCCGTCGATGGTGGTGGCCGGTGGGCTGATGATCCTGCTGCCCAGTATTCGGATCGTCTCGGCGATCCAGGATGCGATCAACGGATTCCCTATCACCTCAGCCGGACGATTAGTGTCCACCATGATCGCCTTCGCCGGGATGACCAGCGGCATCATGACCGCTGTGGTCATTGCTGACCTGCTGGGGGCACCGCCCATTGAGGTGGCCGAGGGGCTGAGCCGGATCTACCATCCCACGGTGCTGGTGGCGCTGGTATTCCTGGCGGCCATCGCTGCTGCTGTGGTGGAGCAGGCCAGCTGGCGGATGCTGCTGCCCACCGGCGTCGTCTCCGCTCTGGGTTTCACGGCTTTCTACATCGGTGAAATCATCGGGCTCGGGGAGCGAGTGACTCCGGTGATCGGTGCCGTCGTCGTGGGTGCGCTGGGACGGATAGTGGCCTTGCGTTTAGGGGCACCGCAGCTGGTGGTTGCCGTTCCGGCCATGATGTTCATGCTGCCGGGTTTGATGATCTTCCGCGGTATGTATCAGATCGCCATCGAGAATTCGACGACGTTCATGATGGCCGGTCTCTTCCAGCTGTTCAATGCGCTGATCATCATCATGGCGATCGCCGCCGGCATCGTGCTCGGCGACGTCACGATGCGGCCATTCACCTCAGGCCTGCAATCCAACGAACGGCTACGCGGCCGGCGTCGGTAACTGCCAGTCCACCGGCTCGGCGCCCAGCTGCTGCAGGGCCTGATTGGCACGGGAGAAGGGTCGGGAGCCGAAGAACCCGCGCCGTGCCGACAGCGGCGAGGGGTGGGCGGAGACAATCACCTCAGTGTGTTCCCCGCTGCTCAGCAGCGGTTCAAGCTGCCTGGCATGGGCACCCCAGAGGATCGAGACCAGCGGGGTGCCGCGTGCGACCAGTGCCTTCACGGCAGCTTCGGTGATTGCTTCCCAGCCCAGGCCGCGGTGGGAGCCTGGCTCTCCAGCGGCTACCGTCAGCACGCGGTTGAGCATCAGGACTCCTTGCTGAGTCCAGGCGGTGAGGTCTCCGTGGGGGCTGGGCGGGATGCCGAGATCCGTTTCGCGCTCTTTGAAGATGTTCTGCAGACTGCGCGGCAGCGGTCGGACATCTGCAGCCACCGCAAAGGACATGCCGATGGGGTGCCCCGGCGTCGGATAGGGGTCCTGACCCAGAATCAAGACCCGGACCTCATCAAAGGGCTGACGGAATGCACGCAGCACATGGGCGGGTTCCGGAAGGATCTGCTCCCCGCTGCTGCGGCGTGCATCCAGCTGCTGGCGCAGGGCGGCGAAGTGGCTTTCGCACCCGGCCAGGGCCTGCTCCCAGCCCGATTCCAGAGGGGCGATGAATTCAGCTGTCTCCGTCACGCCCCCACTGTAAAGCACACGCCGAAAGGCACTGGAAATGCCCAATGCACTTGAGACAACTGCCTCGCCCGTAGAATGTGGCCCATGAGCCAGTACTCCCACGATGAGTTCGACGACGTCCCCCCGTACCAGTCGGACGAAGTCGGCAAGCACCGTGCTCCGGGTTCCGCCGTGGCATCGGGAGCTTCCGGCGGCGGCCTGAAATGGATCGGTCTGCTTGCCGCTTTTGCGCTGATCGTGGGACTTGTGGCCTATTTCGGCGGCTCATGGCTGCGCGGAGAAGACGAGCCGGTGGCCGAGGAAGAGCAGACTCAGGACGAGCAGACTCAGGACGAGCAGCCGGCTGATGAGGATGAGGCTGAGCCCGCCCCCGAAGGTGAAGAGGGCGAGTCTCCTGAGGATGAGCAGCCTGAAGAGGGTGCCGAGGCCGATCTGGACTTCCCCATCTATGTGTACAACTACGACGGCACACCCGGTGTGGCTGGCAGCGTGCGCACCCAGCTGGAAGGTGCTGGCTTCAACGTCACCGGCCAGGACAACTGGAGCGCTGGCTGGAACACCTGCGGGGAGACTGCGCCTGTGGTGGTGCATCCACCGGCGCAGGAGGCCGTGGCCGCAAGGATCGCCGAGGAGCTGGGTGCAGCTACCTGCGCCAGTGACGGTTGGACCGATGCCGGGGTGATTGCCGTGGCTGTCGGCGTGGAGAGCGCGCAGTAGCGAGCCTGCCTGCTTCTTCAGCGAGCTAAACGCCCGGTCCGAGCCTTCTCCTTCGCCCTGGGCGCAAGACTCAAAGTGCCTTGCACTCGGCGGGTGAGAGTGCTAAAAATTGACTTAGCACTCTCGTGTCGAGACTGCTAAGTAGAACCTGACAGGTGAGGCCGTTGAAGCCCTGGGTGACGCCGGGGCTAGGCCGTCCGTCGCGGGCATCTGACAAGGTTCGACCCAGCTGACGCGAAAACGTCTGAATTGTCACCCACTGGTTTTTAGACAAAGCCGAGTCCAGGAAGGACACGTGCCACTATGGCAAAGACTATTGCATTCGACGAAGAGGCCCGTCGCGGCCTTGAGCGGGGTCTGAACACCCTCGCCGACGCCGTCAAGGTCACCTTGGGCCCCCGCGGCCGCAATGTCGTTCTCGAGAAGTCTTGGGGCGCCCCCACCATCACCAACGATGGTGTCTCCATCGCCAAGGAAATTGAGCTGGAGGACCCCTACGAGAAGATCGGCGCTGAGCTGGTCAAAGAGGTCGCCAAGAAGACCGACGACGTCGCTGGCGACGGCACCACCACCGCCACCGTCCTCGCCCAGGCACTGGTCAAGGAAGGCCTGCGCAACGTGGCCGCCGGTGCCGACCCGGTGAGCCTGAAGCGCGGCATCGACAAGGCCGTGGAGGCCGTCACCGCCGAGCTGTTCAAGTCCGCTAAGGAAATCGAGACCACTGAGCAGATCGCTGCCACTGCCTCCATCTCCGCTGCAGACACCCAGATCGGTGAACTGATCGCCCAGGCCCTCGACAAGGTGGGCAAGGAAGGCGTCATCACCGTCGAGGAGTCCAACACCTTCGGCCTGGAGCTGGAGCTCACCGAGGGCATGCGCTTCGATAAGGGTTACCTCTCCGGCTACTTTGTCACTGACGCAGAGCGTCAGGAAGCAGTCCTGGAAGACCCCTACATCCTGATCGCTAACTCCAAGATCTCCTCCGTCAAGGACGTCATTGGCGTTCTGGAGCAGGTCATGCAGTCCGGTAAGCCGCTGCTGGTCATCGCAGAAGACGTTGAGGGTGAGGCCCTGGCCGCACTGGTGGTCAACAAGCTCAAGGGCACCTTCAAGTCCGTGGCCGTGAAGGCACCGGGCTTCGGCGACCGCCGCAAGGCCATGCTGGCTGATATCGCTATCCTCACCGGTGGTCAGGTCATCGCCGAAGAGGTCGGCCTGAAGCTGGAGAACGCCACCCTCGATCTGCTGGGCACCGCCCGCAAGGTGGTTGTCACCAAGGATGAGACCACCATCGTGGAGGGCGCCGGCGACGCCGACGAGATCGCCGGTCGCGTGAACCAGATCAAGGCTGAGATCGAGCACACCGACTCCGACTACGACCGTGAGAAGCTGCAGGAGCGCCTGGCCAAGCTGGCCGGCGGCGTGGCAGTCATCAAGGCCGGGGCCGCGACCGAGGTGGAGCTGAAGGAGCGCAAGCACCGCATCGAGGACGCTGTGCGCAACGCCAAGGCTGCCGTGGATGAGGGTATCGTCGCCGGCGGTGGCGTGGCCCTGATTCAGGCTGGCAAGCGTGCCTTCGAAAACCTCTCTCTGGAAGGGGATGAGGCCACCGGCGCCAATATCGTCAAGGTCGCCATCGAGGCTCCGCTGAAGCAGATCGCCATCAACGCTGGCCTGGAGGCTGGCGTGGTCGCTGAGAAGGTCAAGGGACTGCCCGACGGCACCGGCCTCAACGCTGCCACTGGCGAGTACGAGGACCTGCTGGAGGCCGGCGTCAACGATCCGGTGAAGGTGACCCGTTCTGCACTGCAGAATGCTGCATCCATCGCCTCCCTCTTCCTGACCACTGAGGCAGTAGTTGCCGATAAGCCGGAGAAGACCCCGGCCGGCGCTGGTGCTGACATGGATGGCATGGGCGGCATGGGCGGCATGATGTAATCACCGCCTCAACGCTGACAAGGGCCCCGCAGGACTTTCCTGCGGGGCCCTTGTTGTTTCTTGCGGCGGTCCTCGGCTCAGCGTCCGAATATGCGAGTATTGGCGGTCTCGGTCTGTTCGTACTGCTGCGAGGCGGCTGCCATGGCTTGACGGACACTGGCCAGTGACTGTTCCACCTGCAGTTGGGTGCTGCGCCACTGGGTCAGGACATCCTGGAAGGCCACCGAGGCTGAGCCCCGCCAGGTGTCCTGCAGCTGCCGAAGCTGCCCTTCCATCATGTTGACATCAGACTGGATGCGGCTCAGAGTGCTTTCTACGGACTGGCTCTTGGCCAGAAGGTCGGCGGTATCAATCTGGAATACGGCCATGACTGCGGCTCCTAGGATCTGGGGTGAAGGGGCGGAGGCACTATCGACCTCCTGCTTCAGAAGCTTAGGAGGAGCGCTCAGCCCTAAGGCCGGGGACGAACCTCAACTGTGAAGACACAGCACCTGCGAGCGCCGCGCAGTAGCCTGGGGAAAACTCTCGACGCGCCTCCCGTCTAAGAGCCGCTCAGCACACTCACTGCTCCCGGCTCTCCAAGGCCGCCAGCCGCAGGTGCTCGATCTCCTCTTCGTCCAGCTCAGCGTCATGTTCGTGATCGGTGTCAAGATCCTCACCCTTGGGCAAACGAAGAGTCATCGTGGCACCGCCGCCGACGGTATCCGAGTGCCGAACACTCCCTCCGTGCTGAGCTGCAATCGCTGCACAGATGGCCAGCCCAAGTCCGGTTCCACCGGTTTCACGCTGACGAGAATTATCTGCGCGATAGAAGCGTTGGAAGATCTTCTCCGCGTCCTCAGCTGAGATGCCATCGCCGTGGTCGCGAACTTCCAGAACAGACTCTTCGCTGCCGTCCTCGCCAACTTGGGTGCCTACTGCAAGTTCGATGGGCGTGCCATCGGGGGTGTAGCGCAGTGAATTGGTGACCAGGTTGGTCACAATCTGCCGGATCCTGCCCTCATCGCCGAGGGCGGGTGCCGGTTTAGGGGCGCCGTCGTGAAGTCCGATGACTTTGACCTCGCGGTCTGGGGCATTGACCACCAGATCCATGACTGCTTCATGGGCGATGATATTGAGGTCCAGTGGCCGCATCTGCGGAGGACGCTGCTCATCCAGCCGGGCCAGGGTCAGCATGTCCTCGACCAGCTGGCCCATCCGGGTGGCTTCGGATTCAATGCGCCCCATGGCCATGCCCACCGCCTCTGGGTTGTCGCTGATGCCGCCCTGCCGGTAGAGCTCGGAGAAGCCGCGGATCGTGACCAGTGGGGTGCGCAGCTCATGGGAAGCGTCCTGGATGAAGCGGCGCATCTTCTGCTCTGACGCAACCCTGGAGTCAAAAGCAGCTTCAATATGGGCCAGCATGATGTTCAGTGAGTTCGCCAGGCGGCCGATCTCAGTCTCTGCCGGTGCTGTGGTCTGCACGCGCTGGGAGAAGTCACCGCCTGCGATGGCTGCCGCCGTCTTCTCTACGCGCAGCAGCGGGCGGAACGCCCGGGTCACCAAGGAGTAAGCGATGATGGAGGCGCCCAGGGTGGCCAGCAGCCCGATCGTGGCCACCAGGAACGTGGCGCGCTCCACCGAGGTCTCCACCGAGTTCAGCGGCAGAGCGATCACCAGGATCTCGCGGTCTTCATTCGTGAAGGGGTGGACCTGCATGCGCCAGCCGCGGGAATTCTCCGTGGTCCCGGGAACATCAAAGGACTGCCCGGCCAGCTCCCTGGCCTGATCCGCATCAAGTTCCGGTAGCTGCGGGGAGTCGAAACCCTCCACCACTGGATGGGTGGAACGCCCTTCGATCGGTGTTCCCTCGGCATCCAGAATGCGTCCGTGGAAGCGAATAATGGAGGGCTGGAATCCGCCCTGATCCACCTGGAAGCCCAAGTACTGGGCAACATTCTGAGCGTTGTCCCGAAGCTCCTCGTCCAGGTTCCGCACCATCTCCTGCCGGAACAGCGACGCCGAGACGAAAGTGGTCACGAACAGCGTCAGCAGCAGCAACCCTGAGGTGATTGCCACCAGCTGTGTTCGCAGGGAAGCGCTGCGCCAGGCGCGGCTGAGCGAGGAGATGAAGCGCATAGCGAAAGTCTAGGTGCAGAACCTGCGGGGAGTCGGCAGTGATCTACAGGCCCTGGCTGCGCTGGCGGCGCTCCCAGGTCTGCAGCACATATCCCACGCCACGCTTGGTCTGGATGGCCGGGGCACCTTCGGCGCCGGAGTCGATTTTGCGGCGCAGATAGGAGATGTAGGACTCCACGATGGAGGCATCCCCATTGAAGTTGTACTCCCAGACATGATCCAGGATCTGCTGCTTGGACAGTACCCGGTTGGGGTTCATCATCAGGTAGCGCAGCAGTTTGAATTCGGTGGGGGAGAGCTCTACGACTTCACCGTCGCGGCGTACTTCATGAGCGTCGTCGTCGAGTTCAAGGTTGTCGATGGTGATCACGGCGTCCTCATCCTCAAAAGGTGCGGTACGGCGCAGCACGGCCTTGATTCGAGCGACCACTTCGTCCAGCGAGAACGGCTTAGTGACGTAGTCGTCGCCGCCCACTGTCAGGCCGGTGATTTTGTCCTCGGTGTCATCACGGGCGGTGAGGAACAGCACCGGGAAGTGCTTGCCGGCCGCGCGCAATCGGCGGGTTACGGTGAAGCCGTCCATATCGGGCAGCATCACGTCCAGCACGGCGAGGTCAGGCTGGAACTCCTCAGCGGTGTCCAGTGCCTCGCGGCCATTGGCGGCCGCTGCTACCTCGAAACCTGCAAAACGCAGGGACGTTGCTAGCAGTTCACGGATATTGGGCTCATCGTCGACGACGAGCAGCTTGGCTTCCGGAGTCTTGTCAGTCACAGGCGTCAGTTTTCCCTCGGATCCTGGTGATTTGCTGTGAGGATCCTGATTGGCTGGTTAGTGCTGGGTTAGCCGCAACCGGCAACCGGTACTCAGGCCAGCTGACGACGACGCCGTCTCGCCACGATGATGAGCATATAGGTGCACATCAGCGCGAATCCCGCCGGGAAACCCCACAGGGCGGTCCAGTACAGACTTGCGTGGGGTGTGATCTGCGCGAAGTAGAGGCCGATGATCAGCAGCAGGGCAATAAAGGATGCTGCAGTGATCACCACACCCAGTATGAGAACCGCACGTGCCAGGGGGCTGGGGGCGGCAGAAAGCGTGGACATAGACCTGATTCTAAGTCAGGTGGCACGATCGGGAAGCTTCAGCGGTACCCTAGATGTTCTACAAGAACACTGACACAGATGAGGTTCCGTCCCGCAGTCCCCATTGAAGGGAGCCTCGGGGAAGGGACCTCATCCTTATGAGACACAGAAGGTGGAGCACGTGCCAACCGGAAAAGTGAAATGGTTCGACGCTGAGAAGGGCTTCGGATTCATCACCGGCGACGACGGCCAGGAGGTGTACCTGCACTCCTCGGCTCTGCCATCCTCGGCAGCGGCAGTGAAGTCCGGAACCCGTCTGGAATACGGTATTGCCGACGGGCGGCGCGGTAAGCAGGCGCTGAGCGTGCGGATCCTCAGCGAGGCCCCCTCAGTGGTGCGCGCCACCCGCAAGCCTGCTGATGAAATGGCAGAAGTCATCCAGGATCTGGTGAACCTGCTGGATCACACCACAGGTCAGCTCCGTAAGGGGCACTACCCTAAGTCTGAGCAGTCCAAGAAGATTGCTGCGTTGCTGCGCCGCGTAGCTGACGACTTCGACGCCTAAGGAAAACCATGCCCAGCTATAAGAAGGATGCATTGCTCACAGAGGCGGTTGATACCGCCCGTGAGGCACTTGCCGAGATCACCCCGGTTGAACAGATCGGCGAGCATCTGAGCGCTGTGGCAGACGGCGAGCGGCTGATCACCCATCGATTCACAGCTCTGAAGCCTGGTTATACCGGTTGGGAGTGGTTTGTGACCCTTGCGCGCTCACCGCGCAGTAAGAAGGTCACCATCTGTGAACTTGGTCTCCTGCCCGGGGCCGGGGCGCTGCTAGCCCCGGAATGGGTGCCCTGGAGCGCGAGAGTCAGTGATTCTGAGAAGGTCCAGGATGCAGCGGAGGCCCCCGCCTAGGGCGAGGGCCTCCGAATGCTGCACTGGGCCAGCTTCTGGAGTGGGCCAGTGTCTAGACTGAGCCAGTTTCTCGCTCAGCGTTCCAGTACATAATCGATGGCGCGCAGCAGAGTGCTGATGTCCTGGGGCTCAATGGAGACGAAGGTGGCAATGCGCAGCTGATTGCGTCCGAGCTTGCGGTAGGGCTCCACGTCCACAATGCCGTTGGCCCGCAGCGTGGAAGCCAGTGCTGCAGCGTCCACCGACTCGTCGAAGTCCACTGTGACGATCACATTGGAGCGGTCCTCGGCGGCGGCGACGAAAGGCTGGGCCAGCTGATGTGCCTGCGCCCAGCTGTAGACGCGGGATGCCGAGTCAGCGGTGCGGGCTGCGGCGAAGTCCAGGCCTCCGGACTCGTTGATCCAGCGAATCTGGTCCTCCAGGGTCACCAGCGTGGCAAGTGCAGGAGTGTTGTAGGTCTGGTTCTTGCGGGAGTTCTCGATCGCTGTGGTCAAATTCAGGAAGTCCGGGACCCAGCGCTGGGCGGCAATCCGCTCGGCACGCTCCAGGGCTGCCGGGGACATGATCGCCAGCCACAGCCCGCCATCGGAAGCGAAGTTCTTCTGCGGGGCAAAGTAGTACACATCTGTTTCGCTGATATCCACCGCCAGACCACCGGCTGCCGAGGTGGCGTCGATGACGATCAGGGCGCCGTCGTCGGCTCCTTCCACCCGCTTCACCGGGGCGGCCACACCAGTGGAGGTCTCATTCTGCGGCCAGGCGTAGACGTCAACTCCTCTTTCAGCAACAGGGGAGGGGCGGGTGCCGGGCTCGGCGGTGAGGATGCTGGAGTCCTGCAGGAAGGGCGCCTGGAGGGTGGCCTTGGCGAACTTGGAACCGAACTCGCCGAAGGACAGGTGCTGGGCCTTTTTCTCCACTAATCCGAAAGCGGCGATATCCCAGAATGCTGTGGAGCCGCCCACCCCGAGCACTACCTCATAGCCCTCCGGAAGGGTGAAGAGCTCACCCAGACCTTCACGGATGCTGCCCACGAGGTTCTTCACAGGTGCTTGCCGGTGGGAGGTGCCCAGCAGGCGCCGTCCGGCATCATGCAGGGCACGGATCTGCTCGGGTCGGACCTTGGAAGGACCGGCACCGAACCGCCCGTCAGAAGGAATCAGTTCGCCGGGGATGGTCACGTGCTCAGCGGCCACAGGGTCTCCTGGAGTGAGATGATGTAATGAATCGATTGCCGCCCTCATACTAGTTTGATTCGGAGTGCTGACGTTGACCGACCTCATCGACACTACGGAGATGTATCTGCGGACAATCCTCGATCTTGAGGAGGAGGGCATTGTTCCTCTGCGGGCCCGTATCGCCGAGCGCCTGGAGCATTCAGGGCCCACTGTCTCCCAGACTGTGGCGCGGATGGAGCGAGATGGCCTGCTGGTGCTCAATGCCTCACGTCAGCTCGAACTCACCGAGAAGGGGCGCGATCTGGCGGTGCAGGTGATGCGCAAGCACCGCCTGGCAGAGCGACTGCTCTCTGATGTGATCGGCCTGGAGTGGCCCTATATCCACGAGGAAGCCTGCCGCTGGGAGCACGTGATGAGCGAGCGGGTGGAGCGTCGGCTGCTGGAGATCCTCGAGGATCCGGTGGTCTCCCCGTACGGCAATCCCATTCCCGGTCTGGAGAAGCTGGGAATGGATTACTCCTCGGCCGCTGCGTTGGCGCGTACTACCCTGCGTCAGGCTGCAGAACAGTACGACGCCGGGGCAGGGGTCTCCTCCTGGAAGGTGCAGCGTCTGGCGGAGTCCATTCAAGTCGAACCAGAGGTCCTGGAGCAGCTCCTGGAGGTCGGTCTGCGCCCCGGTGCCAGGGTTGAGGTCGGTGGGCTGAGTGCTGCATATGCGCTGCTGACTGTGCTCGATGACACCGAGGGAACCTTCGAAGTGGAACTGCCCTTGGAAGTCGCTCAGCACATCTTCGTGCACGAAATCACTGCGTCCTGACCTCCCGTCTCAGGCGCTGGTGGCGCGCATCGGGGAGTCTCGCGGCGAGAAATTGGGCTGAGGAGACCCTTTTGTGAATGTGACACATCTGTGACAAACTTGCTCGGTCTCGCGACCATCTTGTGATCAACCGCGGAATTCCGGGCCAGAAGCCGAGGATTTCCGGGATAACCCAAGGGTTGCGCCAGCTCAGGTCACGCTTACCGTGACCTGAGCGTGACATTTATATCAACCTGTTATAAAGTCATCGACGTGCCCGGGGCAGATGTCCGAAATGCCCCAGGCGCCTCGGATCGGCGAAATCCCTGCAGCCGATCAGAGAAAGTTCGCAAACTACCGCATGGCAGGGGGCGGGAACCGCGGTCGGTTAACGACCTGGAACCAGCAGCATCCCGGCTGCCCGTTCCACACCGGCGGACCCGCCGAACCAGGGAGAGGTTTCAGAAGAAGTGACAGAGAACACCACGATCGCCTCGCGCCGTGAGCGCCGCGCTCGCAACACCCTTGCCAGCGCCGTGGCCTCCAACGCAGGTACTGCAGGTCGCACCGCGGCTGTTGCCCTTGCTGCTTCCGGCCTGGTGATCACCTCCGGCGTGGCGGCAAATGCATCCGCTGAGGGCCCCAGCCAGGAGGGCCGCGAGGTCACCATCCTCCAGGTCAACGCTTCCGAGCTGGCAGTGGAGCGCACCAGCAACTCTGCACCGGTGGCCGTCACTGCCTCCCACGAAGTGGACCTGGCATTCGATCGCCCGGTGGTCTCCACCAGCCCCGCACCTGAGCCGGTACAGGCTCAGGCTCCTGTAGCCACTGAGGCAGCCGTGACCCCGGCAGCTCAGCAGGCACCCGCTCAGCAGAGCACCCAGACTTACAGCCAGACCGCAGAGCAGGCACCCGCCCAGCAGAGCCAGCAGGCACCCGCCCAGCAGAGCCAGCAGGCACCTGCTCAGCAGTCCCAGTCCAGCGGCGCAACCGCGGCTTCCAGCAGCGAAGCCACCTCGGCACCGGCAGAGGCTCCCTCCGGTGGCAACGGCTCCGTGGCCAGGGCTGCCTACGCAGGTATTGGCACTCCCTACCTCTGGGGTGGCACCTCCACTGCTGGTTTCGACTGCTCCGGCTTCATCAACTGGGCTTACGCCCGTGCAGGTCGGGGCGGCCTCCCCCGCACTACCCATGGCATGATGGCCAGCCTGCCCCGTGTCTCCACCCCGCAGCCCGGCGACATCGTCATCGCCAATGGACAGGGACACGGCGGCATCTATGTTGGCAACGGTCAGGTCATCTCCGCCACTTCGTCCGGTGGCGTGCGTCTGCACGGCGCTCATGAGGGCTGGCACCAGGTGACCGCTTACCTGCGGCCCGGCGGCTGATCCTTAAGCCCACAAGATGTCCATAGCAGTGGGGCGTGATCCATCTGGGTCACGCCCCACTGCTATATCCGCACAACTCCCCGCGCTGCCGTGGGGATATAGTGATCTCTGGTAGAGAATCGCAGTATGACCTTCTTCCCCGATACCGTCCGGGAGGACTGATATGCGGACGCTGGTGCTCAACGCAGGCTATGAGCCGCTGAGCGTAGTGACATCGCGGCGTGCCGCGGTGCTGGTGATGCGAGGTAAGGCCAGCATGCTTGCTGAGGATGGTCAGCCCATCCTCTCTCCTTCCATGTTGATGCCACGGCCGGCAGTGATCCTGCTCCACCAGTACGTGCGTGTTGTCCGACGCCGACCCAGCGCCCCCTCCAGGCGAGGAATTCTGCGCCGTGATGGGCGCCAGTGCGCATATTGCGGCAAGGCCGCCGCTACTGTGGACCATGTCATTCCCAAATCTCGCGGCGGGGATTCCGGCTGGGACAACCTGGTGGCCTGTTGCGGTCCGTGTAACGTGCGGAAAGGGGATAAGACCCTGGAGCAGCTGGGCTGGCGGTTGAACATCACCCCACAGGCACCGCCGCACCATATGTGGTTGCCGCAGGAGCTTGATGCCCCGCACGAGGCATGGATGCCGTTCCTTGACCATGCGAGCGTATAGCGTCCTCACATGAGAAGAGAAAGTGAACCAATGAGCGAACCGCAGCAGAACGAAGAACCGCAGAGCGCCCCGGAGACAGTTGATGAATCTCTCCAGCTGTGGATCCAAGAGCTGGCCCATCACCTGGAGATTGAAGACATCAATATTGATGCGGCCGCTGTGACAACGCTGGCGGAGCAGGCCCGCGATGCCGTCAACGGTGATGCCGGGGCCGTGACCACGTTCCTGGTGGGTTATGTCTCCGGACTTGCAGAAGCGTCTGGGCAGGCAGATTTCGAGACTGCTTCCCGCGCCGCTACTCGCGTGGCGGAACGGTTACTGCAGCGCCGAAGCAACGCCGTCGGATAAGAATCCTCAACACTATTGGCGTATGGGCCTTAGTAGCGTAGTCTGAGGAATGACACGTCATTGCTTCATCAGTCAGTGGCTATATAAAGATCTCCGTTCCGCCTGGCCAGGGGGAAACGGGTGAGCATCGTGATTTATCGATGCGCTCAAAGAAACACAGTAAGGAAATATCATGGCCACTGGCACCGTCAAATGGTTCAACGCTGAGAAGGGCTACGGGTTCATTGCACCCGCAGACGGCTCAGACGACGTTTTCGTGCACTTCAGCGCGATCACTTCTTCCGGCTTCCGTTCCCTCGAGGAGAACCAGCAGGTTGAGTTCGAGACCGCCCGCGGCCCCAAGGGTCTGCAGGCTGAGAACGTCACCCCGCTGTAAACAGCTTGAGGGTTCGATGATCTGAACCCCTAAAAACCGGTCCTTCCCTCCAGATCTCTGGGGGAAGGGCCGGTTTTTTCATGCCCTCTGGGCCTGCTCAGCAGGTTCAGCAGTGCTGTGCATATGCTGGGGGCGGAACAGCAATAGCCGACAGCGAGAAGGGGCCACATATGAGAATCGATGAGGCGGGAGCTGAGGCTATCGAGCTGCGCAGCGGGAGCTTGCTGATCCCCACCGTGGGAATGGCGATTGGCCTTGGCGGAGCTCTCTTTAGCGGGTTCGTGGCGTTTTCCCTCATCTCATCTCAGTCCTCAAGGCCGGGAGAGTCCGGCGCGTGGTGGGCTGTTTTGGTGCCCCTGGTGTTTCTGATCGTCGGTTTGACCTTCGGGGCCTTAGCGAAGCGAATTTATGTGACCTTGCGCCGATACGGTCACAGTGAATGGCGGACTTCTCAGTTCTTCGGGCTGCGGCGCCACGAGGGTACCTTCGATGCCGCCGGCAGCCAGCATGTGCTGCTTCATACCGAGCTTCGGATTCGTCACCACGACAAAGGCAGCTCACGGGAGCGGATTTCCACAATCCTGTTGAATACCCGCGCCGGTGAAGAGGTTGTACTGGCCAAGGAGAGCCGTTCGGGTTTCGGCGGACGGCAGCCGCTGCTGGCGGAAGCAGAACGTATTGCGGGGTTCCTGCGCGTTCCGCTGCAGCGCTCCGGCTACGGTGCGCCCAAGGATGTGCCGTACAGCTGACGGAATTGACCGCAGCCTAGGCCTGCCACGCGCCCTCGGACCTCAACCCTCCCCGGAAACCGCACCGGGCGGTCTTTCTGGGTTCTGCATGGCCTGGGCTGATGGTCGACACATTCCTGCCGCTTAGCGATCTTCTTCGGTCTCGTAGGTGGGGTAGTCGGTGTACCCGCGCTCGCCGCCGACGTAGAACGTCGCCGGATCCGGCGCATTCTCCGGTAGTCCCTGCTGCCAGCGGCGCACGAGGTCAGGGTTGGCGATGACTGCTCGCCCTACCCCGACAGCCTCGGCCAGGTTCTGCTCAACCATGCTGAAGGCTTCTTCCCGGCTGGTAGGCGAGGCGAAACCGGTATTAGCGATAAGGGGTGCGCCTGAGGCCTGCCGGATTGTCTGCACTAAGGCGGCGGACGGCTCTGGATGAAGGACATCCACATGGGCCAAGCCAAGCGGTGCCAATCCTTCGGCCAACGCCTGGTAGGTGGCCAGGGCGTCGTCGTGATCCTCTTCCAGGGCACCTTGGACGTTGTGCTGCGGGGAGAGCCGGATCCCGGTGCGTTCTGAACCGATGGCTTCGGCGACCGCCGCAGCGACCTCCACGGCTAGTCGGGCACGGTTCTCTGCGGATCCGCCATAGCGGTCAGTGCGGGTGTTGCTAGCCGGAGCAGTGAACTGCTGAATGAGATAGCCGTTGGCCCCGTGAATCTGCACCCCGTCCATTCCTGCGGCTATTGCGTTCTGCGCGGCCTGGACAAACTGGTTGATCACCTCGCTGACCTCCTCGGTGCTCAGCGGATGCGGCACCGGAAGCGGCTGCTTGCCCTCGGGCGTGCGGATCTGGCCGGGAGCGGCAATCGCGCTGGGTGCTACTACTCGGCCAGTGGAGGAGATGGCCTCGTGCCCGATCCGGCCGCCGTGCATGATCTGCATGACGATCCTCCCGCCGCGCGCATGAACCGCCTCGGTGACCCGGCGCCAACCGGCGATATGCTCGGCGGTTTCAATGCCGGGCTGGCCGATCCAGGTGCGGCCTTCTCCCACCGGCCAGGTACCCTCGGTCACGATGAGCCCTACACCAGCCCGCTGCGCATAATGCTCCACCATCAGATCAGTGGGCACACCTTGCTCATCAGCTCGAATACGGGTCAGTGGGGCCATCACCAATCGATTGCGAAGCTCGATGGATCCCAAGCTGACCGGACTGAAGAACCTCTCGGAGGTGGGGTGGGGCATCAATCGTCCTTTCGCGCATATTCGCCAACTAGTCCACCGGTGGCCAACCCCGGGCAGGCTTCGCGCATTCCTGCCGATCAGCGCAGCGCGAGCGCCATCGTCCACATCCCGTCCTCGAAAACCCTGCGCAGGCTCCGTAGACTAGCCGTATCCGGGGGACGTCGATCACCGTGACGAGAGGAACGATCCGAGATGTTCGAACATCATGAGGATGAGCCGATTCTGGTGCTGGATGAGGAGCAGATCTGGAGCCTGCTCGAGGGTACCCAGCATGGGCGGCTGGTGACGGTGGTCAACGGCAGGGCGGATATCTTCCCCATCAACTTCGCAGTACAGGACCGAACCCTGGTGTTCAGAACGGCCCCTGGAACTAAGCTGGCTGAAGTGGCAGTTGCCGAACAGGTGTTGCTCGAGGCTGATGGGATTCTCTCTGACCAGGCGTGGTCGGTCATCGTGCGAGGCGAAGCTCACCGCTTGGAGACATCAGCGGAGCTTGCCTCTGCTGAATCACTGGGACTGGTCTCCTGGGTGCCTACCTATAAGGATCACTATGTCCGCATCACTCCCACCGAACTCAGCGGCCGGCATTTCCGCTTCGGCCCGCACCCTGAGCGCGAACTCGGTGAGGGCTCCGAGGCCGGGTGAAGCGGGCTTGGCTGCTTCGAGGCGGAGACGGACATGAAAGCCGCGGGGTACGGGGGCGTCGTCGATCTGCAGTACCCATTTACAGGGCGCTGGCTGGTCCAGAACAGTCCCGCCAACCGAGTGCCCAGCCACCGGAAAACGGTATTCGCCACCTCCTACGCGATCGACTTCGTACCGGTTGGTGATACCCACCGCACAGCCCCGGTGACCTTCGCGACACTTCTGCGTCCGGAACCGCCGGAGAAGTTCCCAGGCTTCGGTCGCCCGGTCCTCGCTCCTGCCGACGGGGCCGTTGTCGCCGTTCATGACAGTGAACCCGACCATGCTGCCTACCGGGGCCTGCCTTCACTTCGGTACGCCTTGACCCAGTCGCGCCGAGCGGCCGCAGGTTGGACGGCCCTGGCCGGCAATTATGTGGTGCTGGAGAGCGGGGGGGGGGCGTTCATTGTCCTCTGCCACCTCCAGCAGGGATCGGTGAAACCCAGTGCAGGGCAAAGGGTCCGGGCTGGTGAGCTGCTCGGTCGCTGCGGAAACTCAGGCAACAGCACAGAGCCGCATCTGCATATTCAAGCGATCAACACCCCTGATATCGAACGTGCCTCCGCTGTGCAGATGAGGTTCAAGGGGTCGTTGCCCCGCAACGGTCAGATCGTGGAGATCGATGAGCAGGCGCGGGCCGTCTGAGCAATGACCGCCATGGGTGGGCGCCGCTGGCCACCTAGTAGTTACGGCGTTGCTTCTGAAGTGTCACGCATGTCCCAGCAGGTCCAGGCGGGCCTGGGCGACGAGGACCGCCAGCTGCGCACCAGAATCGGCAGCGACCTTGTCCATTGCGCGTCGAATGGTGCTCTTTACCGTGCTGGGGGAGACGAACAGCTCGCCAGCGATCTCTTCGTAAGTCCGGCCCGCGCCGATGAGTCGGGCAACCTGAATCTCGCGGTCGCTCAGGTCCCTTACGCGACGGCGAGCCTCGTCGCACACCGGATCGGTGGCAGGCGCAATGTAGCTGGCAATCAGCTGGGAGGTCATGGCAGGGGAGATCATCGGGTCGCCGTCGTGGGTCATGCGGATTGCGGTGGCGAGCAGATCCACCGCGTCGTTCTTCAGAAGAAAGCCCGTGGCACCAGCATCAAGGGCCCCGCGCAGGTAGAAGTCGGAGTCGAAGCTCGTCACCGCGAGAATCGCCGGCGGGGACAAGAGGGCGCGGAGGCTGCCGATCGCTTCCACCCCGTCACCGGCGCCCCCTAAGTGAAGGTCCATGAGCACGACGTCGGGGCTCACGTTGCGTACGAGAGCAACGGCTTCTGGACCGGTCTGGGCAGTGCCGACCACCGTGATGTCCGGCTCATTGGCGAGGATGTTCTGCAGGGAGCTCAGGACCAGGGGGTCATCGTCGACCATCACTATGGAGAGCTGCACAGATCAAGCTTAACCGGCTCCATCCTGATGCGTGCTCTCGGTGCCCACGCGGGCACCGCCGAGACTAGCGCACCGGATCAGATGCGACCTCCGGTGCGGGCCAGGGCAGTTGCACGGTGAGGGTGAATTGCCCGAGTTTTTGATGGGTTTCTGCGCTGCCGCCTAGCGCCCGGGCGCGTTCGGTCACCCCGATGAGTCCGGTGCCGGAGCCTGAGGTGAAGCGGGGCTCATCGGGGACCTGGTTAGTGACTCGCAGCTCGATCCCCTGGCCCGGGGCACCGGTGATGCTGACCTCAGCGGTCTGATCGCTGCTATGCCGCAGCACGTTAGTCAGCGCCTCCTGGGTAATGCGGCGGATGGCGTGCTGCAGGGCATGCGGGGCGGTGGATAGACCGTCTACAAGCACGAATGGTCGGACCTTCACGCCGCTGGCCGCAGCCTCGGCAAACAGGGTCTGGAGATCGCGGAGCCCCTGTGGGGACGGTGCTGGGGCGCCGTCGTTGCCGCTCTCCCGCAAGGAGGTCAGCAGTGTGCGAAGGTTGGTCAAAGCTTGGTCGGCATAGCGGCGGGTGGTGCGCAGCTCCTGGCTGAGGCTCGGGTCACCTGCGCTCTGAGCGGCCTTCTCCAGTCCACCGACGTGTAGTGAGAGCCCGGAAAGGTCCGAAGCCAGGGTGTCGTGCACCTCGCGGGCAAGGTCCTGCCGTTCCTTTTGCCGCGTGAGTTGGGCACTGAGCTGTTCGTTGCTGTGGGTCGCGTCGCGGGTCTGAGCTTTAGCGGCCAGGGCGGAACGCCGCTGGCGCACGCCGAAGGAAATCCCCAGTACTAGGCCCAAGCACAGCACTGTCAGCATGGCTAGCAGCACGTAGCCGGTGCGTTGATAGTCCTCATCCGGCCAGGCCGTCAGGGCGCGGGCATGCAGACCAGCGTTGATCAGGATGACAGCCAACCCAGCGGCCGCTACCGCCCACTGCCATCGTTGCCGTGCTCGCACGATCCACACCGTCAGTCCCACCGCCAGTACGAACGGATCCAGCTGCAGCACCAGGGCGGCGACAGCACCGGCGATCATCGTCACCAGGGGCGCACGCCGGTAGAAAGGCAGCACCAGCAGGACCAGCATCCCGAGTGCCGCCCTGGCGGCACCGAAATCTGTGATTTCTCCAGTGGCCGGGTCGATGAACTCAGGATCACTCATGGTTCCCACCGCCAGCACAAACAGCCCGACGGTGATCATGGCCACCACAATCAGTCCGGAAAGCAACAGGCGCACGGCCCGAGGCCACGAATGGGGGAACATGGCGCCAGTCTACTGAGGGGCGCTGACCTGCGGGCACGGCCGATCAGGCACTGAGGTCTACCCGATCGGGCATCGCGCTCTGTCCGATCCGTGGTGCCGGCAACGTTTTGGGGTGGCCAAAGTGGTAGCAGCACACCGTGCCATTACTCGCAGACCTCATGAAGAAAGCAGGTAGATCAATGACCTCCACCTATACCGAACCCGCGGCAGTCGAGGCCGCGCCGGGCAAGAACGTCCTTGGGATCATCGCCCTGATCACCGCGATACTGGGGACGATCTTCGCCTGCGTGCCGGGTGCGCTGATCCTGGGATGGGTGCTGCTGCCGATCGCCTTCATTCTGGCTTTGGTGTCGCTGTTCCTGAGGGGAAAGAAGCGTGGCGCTGGCATCGCTGCGCTGATTCTCTCGGTGGTGGGCACCATCATCGGCGTCGTCGTCTTCCTTACAGTGGTGGGTAACGCGTTCGACGATGCGTTCAGCGATGAAACCAACGTGTCCGTCGGGCAGAATGATGAAGAGCCAGCAGCCGAGGAGACGGTTCCGGCGGCCGTAACCTCAGATGAGGACACTGCTGGCGAGGACTCGGCTGTTGAGGAGGGTGACGGTGAGCAGGGAACCCGTGCGAACCCGTACCCATTAGGCGCTGAAATCTCCACCTCCGAGTGGGTGGTTACCGTGAACAGTGTGGACTTGGACGCTACCGCTGCGGTTCTGGAGGAGAACCCGTATAACGACGCTCCGGAAGAGGGCCATGCCTACATCCTGGTCAACCTGACTGCTCAGTACATCGGCGATGACGCCGAGGGGGAGACCCCGTGGGTCGGAGTTGAGTACGTCTCCCCGGCGGGGAACACCTTCACCTCTGCAGACGTCTTCGCGGTGGTCCCGGACAGCTTCGACTCTCTGGGCACTCTCTATGAGGGCGCGTCCACCAGCGGCAATATCGGGCTCCATGTGCCGGCTGAGTCAGTCGAGGAGGGCACGCTGAAGGTCTCGCCCTCGTTGTTCGGTGACGCCGTGTTCGTCGCGGTCAACTAACACTCAGCGCACACCCTGTGCCGAGCCGCGTGCAGCGGGAGTCTGGTCTCGCAGGGACCGGCCCACTGGCGGGAGCAGGCGCGGCGGATTGGTGCTCCGGCTGCAACAACGGATGGGATCCGCCGAGACTCAACTCCGGTGATCCCATCCGTTGTTGCGCTGAAGGCCCGGAAATGGCGTTCTGGCGCCACATTGGATGGGATTTCAGCTCAGAATCTTGGTGCCCCCGATTGGATTCGAACCAACGACCTACCCTTTAGGAGAGGGTTGCTCTATCCCCTGAGCTACGGAGGCGGGGGCGACGTCGCCGTCGCGGGTTCCATGGTAACGGTTAGGCCCGCCTATCGGGACTTCTCGCGCCGCATCCGCGCCGCATCGGCCAACACCACCAGCACTACTGCCGCCCCCAGGAAGATCAGCATGGCCCAGCTGATCTGGGTCAGCAGTGATGCGGTGGCCACCAAGCCCTCTGAAGGTTCATTCTGCGCCAAAGCCTGGTCGATCAGAATGTTCTCCGTAATATCCACTACGGCGAAGACCGCAGCTGCCGCCACAGCTACCCAGCGCACTCGCCCTGGACCCAGCAGCAGACCCATGACCGCCCAGGTCGCCAAGAAGAAAGCCACCGGGAAGATGACTCCGGCGGTGATGTGCAGGAAGCTCAGCTGCCCGGCCGCGCTGTCCTCCATGACGCTGCGCAGCTGCTGCAGATCCTCCACGTCATAGCCGGTCAGGCGGGCATCAGGCATGGACAGCCCCCCGGCAAAGTGACGCAGCTGAGGCATCGCGTAGAGATGCAGGTAGCTGAACATGAACGCGGCAATCACCAGCAGCGCGTACACAAGAATCCGCGGCGAGGAATATTCGCCTTCAGCGGCACGGTGGTTGGCTTCGGTGAGGAAGCCGTCCTTCATATCCTGCGGCCGGCGCTGCGGGGTCTGAG
Organism: Nesterenkonia massiliensis; assembly: GCF_000455245.1. GTDB lineage: Bacteria > Actinomycetota > Actinomycetes > Actinomycetales > Micrococcaceae > Nesterenkonia > Nesterenkonia rhizosphaerae. The sequence continues at coordinate 32,626 of NZ_HG005168.1, forward strand.
CCGCGCTCTGACCCTTGCGTTCAGCCTCGCGAAAGGCCTTCAGGCCTCGGGCCGCGCGCTGATCAGGCTGCGGATTCATCCCCGAGGGCGATTTCTGGCCGGAGGGATTGCCGCGGGTGCTTTTTCTGCGCTGGGACATAGCCCCATCTTCCCAGACCGCGCCCGCCGTCGTCGGCCTCACCACCCGACTGCAGCTTGTGCGCCCTGAGGCATTAGCGGGCACCGATGGCGTGCTGGGCACCGCAGCACTGTCAGGGGCGGCCCGTAGACTGGATGCACCATGGATTTTCTGTTCACCCCTCCCTCTGAACGAGGTGGCACCACGCCGCATAAAACCGCACAGCGCAGCGCCGGCACGTCTTCGTCAACCGGATGGGACGACGACGGCGCTGCGGTCCTGCAGAGCGCACCGGCGCGTCCGCTGCTGGATGCCACCGAGGGGCTGAACCCACAGCAGCAGCAGGCTGTCCTCCATCACGGCACCCCGCTGCTGATTGTGGCTGGGGCGGGCTCGGGGAAGACTCGGGTGCTGACCCGACGCATCGCTCACTTGCTCACAACCGGCGCGGCCCGCCCGCATGAGATTCTCGCGATCACCTTCACCAATAAGGCCGCCCGGGAAATGAAGGACCGCATCGCAGATCTGGTAGGTCCTGCCGCCCAGCGCATGTGGATCTCCACTTTCCACTCCTCCTGCGTGCGCATCCTGCGCGCCGAGGCGGGCAATCTGGGTCGCAAGACCACCTTCACCATCTACGACGCAGCGGATTCTCTTCGGCTGATCACCAGCATTGCCAAGGCTCATGATCTGGACCCCAAGCGCTTCAACCCGCGATCCATCAAGAACAAGATCTCCGCACTGAAGAACGAGCTCGTGGACGCCGAAGAGTTCCAGGCCAAGGCGCCCAATGAGCCCTTCAGTGAGGCCGTGGCGACCGTATTCCGGGAGTACACCCAGCGGCTGCGCGCAGCCAACGCCTATGACTTTGACGATCTGCTGGCAGAGACCGTCTACATGTTCGATGCCTTCCCCGCGATCCTGGACAACTACCGACGCCGCTTCCGCCACGTGCTGGTGGATGAGTACCAGGACACCAACCACGCCCAGTACCGGCTGGTCCGCCAACTCACCGCCCCCAACGATGAGGTGCAGACCCCACCGGCGGAACTGACCGTAGTGGGTGACTCGGATCAGTCCATCTACGCCTTCCGCGGCGCAGATATCCGCAACATTGTGGAGTTTGAGCGCGACTACCCTGAGGCCACCACGATCAAACTGGAGCAGAACTACCGTTCCACCCAGAACATCCTCGACGCTGCCAACGCGGTGATCTCCAAGAACCCCTCACGCACGGAGAAGAAGCTGTGGACCGAATCCGGAGAGGGCGCGCCGGTCACGCTGCACGTGGCCGCCAGCGAGCACGATGAAGCCGAATGGATCGCGCGCACCATCGACCGGCTCGGTGATGAACAAGGCATCCGTCCTGCTGACGTGGCCGTCTTCTACCGCACTAACGCCCAGTCCCGTTCCTTGGAAGAGCGGCTGATCACCCGCGGCATCCCCTACCGCGTTATCGGCGGCACCAGGTTCTACGACCGCAAGGAAATCAAGGACGCCCTGGGCTACCTGCACGTCATCAATAACCCCGACGACGACGTCAACCTGCGCCGCATCCTCAACGAACCCAAACGCGGCATTGGTGAGCGCGCCGAGGGTGCAGTGGCAGCACTGGCCGCCCGGGAACGCACCACCTTCTTTGAGGCGCTGCGCCGAGCCGATGAGGCACCGGCCATCGCCACCCGTTCGGTAAAAGCTATTGAGTCCTTTGTGCGGATGATGGACGACGTCGCCGCACTGGCCGCCGATCAGAAACCCTCAGTGGTGCTGGAAGCGGTGCTGGAGCAATCAGGCATGATGCAGGCACTGCGTGAATCCAAAGACCTGCAGGATGAGTCCCGAGCAGATAACCTCGGTGAGCTTGTGGCGGTGATGAAGGAATACGAGTCCGGCACCGAAGCCCCCAGCCTGGCGGAGTTCTTGGAGCAGGTCTCGCTCATTGCTGATGCTGATGCCATCCCCTCCGCCGGGGACGCCGAATCCCAGCGCATCGCAGCCGAGCAGGGGCAGGTCACTTTGATGACGCTGCACACAGCTAAAGGACTGGAATTTCCTGTGGTCTTCCTCACAGGAATGGAGCACGGGGTCTTCCCGCACTCCCGTTCGATGGGGGACACCGAGCAGCTGGCCGAAGAGCGCCGGCTGGCCTATGTGGGACTTACCCGCGCGGAGAAGCAGCTGTTCCTCACCCGCGCTGAATCCCGGAGCCTCTGGGGTCAGCAGCAGTACAACCCGCCCAGCCAGTTCCTGGAGGAGATTCCGGAGCAGCTGCTGGAACAGACCCCGGATTCTGCCAGCACATTCAGCCGCGGCCCCCGGTATCCAGACCGCGGATTCGGGTCCTCGCGCAGCACCGGCACCGGAAGCGGATGGAACTCAGAGCCATCTCTGATGTCAGATGTGTCCTTTACCCCGCCGCCGCGCAGCCAGCAGCGAACCCAGGTCAACCCTGGTCGCGAGATACCCGCGCTGAACCCCGGTGACCAGGTACGTCACGCCTCATTCGGGGTCGGAGAGGTCATTGCACTGGAAGGCACCGGGGATAAAACTGTGGCGAAGGTCAGTTTCAGCGGAACTGAGAAGCGCCTGCTCCTGCGATATGCTCCAGTTGAGAAGGTTGGGTAAGGGCACCACTGTGCCCCCAGCACTCGTAAGTTAAAGATGACTTCGACGCAGAAGGACACCACCCGTGGACCTGTATGAGTACCAGGCGCGCGATCTGTTTGAGGCGCACGGAGTTCCCGTGCTCGCCGGCATCGTGGCGCAGACCCCGGAAGAAGCCAAAGCGGCAGCTGAGCAGATCGGCGGCGTCGTCGTCGTTAAGGCTCAGGTGAAGGTGGGCGGACGCGGTAAGGCTGGCGGTGTGAAGCTCGCCAAGACCCCCGACGAGGCCTACGAGCACGCCCAGGCCATCCTCGGCATGGACATCAAGGGTCACACCGTGCACCGCGTGATGATCGCCCAGGGCGCCGATATTGCAGAGGAGTACTACTTCTCCATCCTGCTGGACCGCGCCAACCGCAACTATCTCGCCATGGCCTCCAAGGAGGGCGGCGTGGAGATCGAGCAGCTCGCGGTGGAAGCACCCGAGAAGCTCGTGCGCTACAACTTCGATCCCAACACCGGTATCGACGCCGCTGCTGCTGCTCAGATTGCTGAGCAGGCAGGCTTCTCCGCTGAGGAGGCCCCGGCTGTGGCTGATGTCTTCCAGCAGCTGTGGACCGTCTTCAAGGAAGAGGACGCCACCCTGGTGGAGGTCAACCCGCTGGTGAAGACCGGCGAGGGCAAGATCATCGCTCTCGACGGCAAGGTCACCGTGGACGAGAACGCTGGCTTCCGTCAGCCCGGCCACGCCGAGCTGGTGGACCAGTCCGCTGAGGACCCGCTGGAGGCCAAAGCCAAGGCCAACGGCCTCAACTACGTCAAGCTCGACGGTCAGGTCGGCATCATCGGTAACGGCGCGGGCCTGGTCATGTCCACCCTGGACGTCGTCGCCTACGCCGGTGAGGCCCACGGTGGCGTGAAGCCGGCCAACTTCCTGGACATCGGAGGCGGCGCCTCCGCTGAGGTCATGGCCAGCGGCCTGGACGTCATCCTCGGCGATGACCAGGTCAAGTCCGTGTTCGTCAACGTCTTCGGCGGCATCACCTCCTGCGACGCCGTGGCCAACGGCATCGTGAAGGCCCTGGAGATCCTGGGCGACGCTGCAACTAAGCCGCTCGTGGTCCGCCTCGACGGCAACAATGTGGAGGAAGGCCGCCGCATCCTGGCAGAGGCCAACCACCCGCTGGTCACCACCGCCGACACCATGGACGCCGGTGCCGATAAGGCTGCCGAGCTGGCCAACAAGTAAGGATTAGAGAACAGACATGTCGATCTACCTGAACAAGGACTCCAAGGTCATCGTCCAGGGCATCACCGGCGGCGAGGGCACCAAGCACACCGCACTGATGCTGAAGGCTGGCACCAACATTGTGGGTGGCGTCAACGCCCGCAAGGCCGGCACCACTGTGGCTCACAAGGACAAGGACGGCAACGACATCGAGCTCCCGGTCTTCGGTTCCGTCACCGAAGCCATGGAGAAGACCGGCGCGGATGTCTCCGTGGCCTTCGTCCCCCCGAAGTTCGCCAAGGACGCAGCCGTTGAGGCTATCGAGGCCGGCATCGGCCTGCTGGTGGTCATCACCGAGGGCATCCCGGTGCAGGACTCCGCTGAGTTCTACAACCTCTCGCTGACCAAGACCGGCCCCGACGGCAAGCCCGTCACTCGGATCATCGGCCCCAACTGCCCCGGCATCATCACCCCTGGTGAGGCGCTGGCAGGCATCACCCCGGCCAACATCACCAATAAGGGTCCCATCGGCCTGGTCTCCAAGTCCGGCACCCTGACCTACCAGATGATGTATGAACTGCGTGACATCGGGTTCTCCACCTCCATCGGTATCGGTGGCGACCCGGTCATCGGCACCACCCACATCGATGCGCTTGAGGCTTTCGAGGCTGACCCCGAGACCAAGGCCATTGTGATGATCGGCGAGATCGGCGGCGACGCTGAGGAGCGCGCAGCCGAGTACATCAAGAACAACGTCACCAAGCCGGTTGTCGGCTACGTGGCAGGTTTCACCGCTCCTGAGGGCAAGACCATGGGCCACGCAGGCGCCATCGTCTCCGGGTCCTCCGGCACCGCTGAGGCCAAGAAGGAAGCCCTCGAGGCAGCCGGCGTAAAGGTGGGCAAGACCCCATCTGAGACCGCCGCACTGCTGCGCGAGGTTTTCCAGGGCTGAACCGCCTGAAGATCTAACTGAGTAAGGCCCGTCTCCTGCATAGGGAGGCGGGCCTTACTCGTGGGCGATGCTTGTGGAGCTCCGTTGCTGTGGTCTTGCTCGCTGGAGCCTGGCCGCCGGAGTGGTCGATTTGCTGCGCTTGAGAGCCGCGCAGTGGCAGCACATTGACCACTGCAGCTCCGGGTGCAGCTGTCCTGGGCGTAGTAGCCCTACGTTCGGTGAGCCTTGGGTGCGCGGTCAGCGGAAGGCTGCGCGCTATGCACCGGTGGCGAAAATTAGGTCACGGTGACGCCCAGGGCGGAGCCCAGGGCGTAGGTGATGGCTGCCGCGCCCACGCCAATGGCCAGCTGGCGAAGGCCGCGCTTGAGCGGGGAGGCACCCGAGAGCAGGCCGACGACGGCGCCAGTGGCCATCAGTGCCAGTCCCACCAGTACCGTGGAGATCACCACCGCGGTAAGCCCTTCGGCACCTAAGAGGTAGGGCAGCACCGGGATGATCGCACCTACCGCGAAGAAGCAGAAACTGGAGCCGGCAGCCGTCCAGGCTGAGCCCACGGCCTCATATTCGTCGGCGACTTCCTCGGGGTTATGTGACATCTCTGGCCGGCAGTTGCACTCGAAGATGCCCAGGCGTTCAAGAGCGCGATGCTCGGCATCCTCGGGGCTGAGCCCCCTGGCCCGGTAGACCAGCACCAGCTCGTTATGGTCTAGGTCCAAATCCGGAGCGGCACGCAGGGTGGCCTGAGTCGGTCGTGTGGCATCCAGCAGCTCTCGCTGGCTGCGCACTGAGATGAACTCACCAGCCGCCATAGACAGTGCACCGGCCAGCAATCCGGCCACCCCAGAGAGAAGCACTACTGTGGCAGAAACGCCGGTGCCACCCATGCCCATGATCAGCGCGAAATTGGAGACCAGGCCGTCATTGGCACCAAAGACCGCTGCGCGGAATCCGCCGGAGAGCTTCTCCCGACCGCGGGCGGCCAGGGCGCGGATGACCTCCTCATGGATCTCCTCATCAGCGGCCATCCCGCGGGTGGCATCCTCATCCCGGCTGTATGGAGAGTCTCCCTCTGCGCGCTGAGCCAGCGCCAGAATGAACACCGAACCGAAGATGCGCGCCAGCTGTCCCAGCAGCACACGGTGCAGGGACGGGGCAGGAAGGCGCTCGGCATGAGGGCCCAGCAGGTCACGCCAGTGCTGCTGATGGCGCTGCTCTGCCGCAGCTAAGCCCAGTAGGATCTGGCGCTCCTCGCCGTCTTTGCGACGTGCCAGGTCCTCATAGAGCTTGGCTTCAGCGATCTCATCGGCCAGATACTTGCGCCAGCGACGGACCTGTGTGGGCGAGGGCGCAGCAGGCCCGGAGGATTCTTCGGTCACTGCTCCATTCTTGCGGCATGACTGCCGCTGGCGTCGGGTGTGACGATTCTTCAGCACCCCTAAGCCTTTGGCAGACCTAAACGAGGCGCCCCCGCTCAGGTTCAGCCGCGGTAGGCGAAGTCCGCGAAGACTCGTGCCGCCGTCGGCGCCTCAACACCGGGGGCCAGGCCCACATAGCCAGGGGCCAAGTGGGCATCCGGGGATTCTGCGCCCTCCCAGCTGCGGCCCTCGCGAGCGCCGAAGGGCAGGTATCGTCCGCCGGCCCGGCGCAGCACCAGCTGACCGGCCGCCACATCCCAGGGGTTGGTCTTGCCTCCGGCGGCAACATCGGCCCACCCGGCAGCGGCATGGCAGAGCTCCAGGGCACCGGAGATCACCCGGCGAACGCTGGAATAGGTGGTCACCAATTCCGCGAATCCTTCCAACGCCTCGGTCCCGCGGCGGGCCAGCATCTCCGCGCCCGGGAAGCTGGTCACCAGGTTCAGCTGGTTCTCACGGCGAGGATCGCCGTCGGCGGCCAGCTTCGGGGTCGGCTTAAGCGCCTGCTCGGGCTGTTCCCTGGTCTGCAGATAGGCGGCGTCGTCGTCGGCGGAGAAGGTCAGCTCATTGACCGGGTCATACACCACACCGGCGATCACCTGGTCATCTACGGCTGCGGCAATGGAGACGCTGAACATGGCGAAACCGTGGGCGAAATTGCTGGTCCCATCGATGGGGTCGATGATCCACTCCACTCGGCCGGAACCCTGTGCGCCACCTTCCTCGCCGGTGAAGCGGGAATCCGGTATCGCCTGGCTCAACAGCTGCACCAGCTGCTGTTCGGTCTGCTTGTCATAGATGGTGACCAGGTCATGGGCGCTGGTCTTGATATCAATATCCATCTGCGCCCGGAATGCCAGTCTCAGCGCAGGCCCTACGGCCCATGCTGCCTCTTTGGCGATGCCGCGCAGCTGCTGAGCACTGGGTAGTTCTGCAGCACTGGGCAATTCTGCGGCGCTAGCCGCGTCGTCGGAGCTGGGGGAGGGGGCAACGGGCTGGGCGGTCGAGGTGTTTGATTCGCTCACAGTCATCCAGCCTAGTGCTGGAACTGTTGAGTAATCGGCGCGTGACAGAACTGCTCGCCGCCTGCTCCTAAAGACTAGTGCTGAGGTGACGACGACGGGCCCGCAACCGGTGACTTCCAGCATTGCCAAAGAGCAAGGGCGGGCCTAGCATAGTTCGCATATGCAACTAAAATCGCGGTCGGATAGGACCCCATCAGTGCTGCCTGACGGTATGACCCGCCGAGACCTCGGCTGGGCGATCACCGGCATCCTAGGAGTCTTCTTCGCCGCGATGATCTCCATGAACGTGGTGGTCACTGCGTTGCCTGTGATCGTGTCAGAACTTCACGGCACGCAGATCCAGTACTCCTGGGTGGTCACCGCGACCTTGCTGGCCAACGCCTCATCCACCCCGGTCTGGGGCAAGCTGGCGGACATGATGAGCAAGAAGACGCTCTTCCAAGTGGCCAATGTCATCTTCTTCCTCACCTCGCTCACCGCTGGTTTCGCCCCGAATATGGAGACCCTCATCGGCGCCCGGTTCGTCCAGGGCATTGGGCTGGGCGGACTGACGGCACTGGCCATGGCCATCCTGGCCAGCATCGTCTCCCCGCGCGAACGCGGCCGCTACGCCGGATACTTCGGAGCCTGCCTGGCCACAGCTACTGCGCTTGGCCCGCTGGTGGGCGGTATCACAGTAGACACCCTGGGATGGCGCTGGTGCTTCTTTGTCGGGGTGCCGCTCTCCCTGATGGCGCTGGTGCTGGTGGGCTTCACCCTGCGCGTGCCCGTCTTGGAAGTCCGCGGCCGCATTGATTACTTAGGCGCCCTGGTGCTGGTGCTGACCTCAGGTGCACTGCTGATCTGGCTCTCCTTCGCCGGTACACCTGAGTTCTTTGACTGGATCTCCTGGGAATCAGCGGTGCTGCTGGCCCTGGCCATGGTGCTCCTGGTGTTCTTCGTCATGATCGAGCGCCGAGTATCCAACCCCATCATTCAACTGCGCATGCTGGTCTCCCGCACCACCTTGCTCGCGGCGCTGTCCTCGGCCTCCATTGCTGTATGCCTCTTCGGGATGCCCGCATTCCTGGGTCAGTACTTCCAGATTGGCCGAGGCCTAAGCCCTACTGAATCCGGCATGATGATCCTGCCGCTGGTGCTGGGCAACCTGATCGGCACCATGACTACCGGCAGGCTGATCACCCGGTATGGGCGCTGGAAGCCCTATATTGTGGCCGGTTCGTTCATCCTCACCTGTGGCATGTTCGGCCTGGCCACAGTGGACTCCGGCACGCCGTTCTGGTTTGTCCTGACTGTGCTGGTGGTTGTGGGGCTGGGCTTTGGGGCGCAGATGCAGAACCTCATGCTGGCGGTGCAGAACACTGTGCAAGTCACCCGGGTGGGTCAGGCTAGTGCGCTGATCGCCTTCTTCCGGGTCTTCGGCGGGGCAGCGGGAACCGCCATTCTGGGGTCGGTGATGGCAATGCAGGTGGTGGGTGTCTCGGTGGCGGAGGTCAACGGAACGGCTCCCTCGGCCACCTATGCCGACGCTAGTGGCACCATGTTCCTAGTGGCAGCCTGCCTGACCCTGCCCGCCGTCGTGCTCAATCTGCTGATCAAAGAAGTCCCACTGCGCACCACCATCTGAGCCCTGGATCCGCTGGACACTTCCGGGACATGCAGCACCGCTACTATGGACCACGATGACGACGCCGGAGAGGGCTGTGCCCGCTGAATCAGAGAGCCCCGAAGACCAAAGGCCTACTGAAGTACATCAGGATCTGACCGCACTGCGGGAGCACTACACGAACCCCCGGCGCAATCGGGCGATGAAGATCGAAGACCGCTGGCACCAGCTGCGGCTGAACCTGGCGCGCCGGAAGCAGCAGCACGTGACCATGCTGTCGCTGACCGGCTACGGATCACCGCGCTGGGTTCGAGTTTTCTCCCGCGTGGTGATGGCACCGGATACAGATTTTGAGAACGGCCGTCGCGTGGCCAAGGTCATTGCCGATGGCGTACGCGGCTGGAGGAACTTCGTCTCGGCCCCGGTGCCCTTCGCCGAGGTCACCGTGACTATCGCCGGGCGAAGCTACGAGGTCTCGGCCGACCGCGGCGGAATCGTGGATGTACAGGTTGACCTGGGCGAAGACCTTCTGGAACCGGGGTGGCAGGAAGTCCGGCTCGAAGCCGCCGGGGCTGAGGCCACCACCGCTGAAGTGCAGATCATCGGAGACGATGTCACCAGCGGCGTGATCTGCGATATTGATGACACCGTGGTGGTGACCAAGCTTCCACGGCCTTTCCTGGCGGCCTGGAACTCCTTTGTCCTCGATGAGCACGCCCGTACACCCACCCCCGGCATGGCGGTAATGATGGAGCGGCTGCTGAGTGCTTCACCTGGTGCCCCGGTCATTTATGTGTCTACCGGCGCCTGGAATGTGGCCCAGACCCTGACCCGTTTCTTAACGCGCAACCTCTACCCCTTTGGACCGCTGCTGCTGACCGACTGGGGTCCGACCGAGGACCGCTGGTTCCGCTCCGGACAGCAGCATAAGGACGAACAGCTGGAGCGTTTGCACCGGGATTATCCGCAGATCAAATGGGTGCTGATGGGCGACGACGGCCAGCACGACCCGGTGATCTACGCTGATTTCGCCAGACGGCACCCCCAGGCGGTACAAGCCGTCATCATTCGGGAACTGACCTATTCCGAGGCGGTGCTGGCTGGTGGCCGTGCCGAGGCACCTGATGGTGAGGACCTTCTAAAAGCCACCAACGGCGGCGAGAACCCCCAGCGCGTCCAAACCGTGGGGCAGTACCAAATCCCGTGGATCTATGGGCCTGACGGCAAGGCGATCTCCGAACAGCTCTCCGAGCAGGGTCTGCTCGGGCCCTCGCGGCACTGAGCTGCGGCACTGAACTGGGAGTGCCAGCATCGATAGGCCCGCGGAGCGACGCCGCTGAGTCGGTGTTTGTGGTTTTACCCGGGCTTCGGGGTTTTACCCGGGCGTCTACGGATAGGTAAACCGCATAAGCCCGGGTAAAACGCTGCGAGCGGAGTCAGCACCGGCACGGCGTTGACCGGGGTAGCGCGGGCGGGGGTTCGTTCGCCCGGCCCGTTCTGACCTGGGGTGTCGTTTTACCATCCCGCATTCGCATTACCGGCCCGTATACGGGGTGGTAAAACGAATTGTGGATGGTAAAGCGGTGCGGGGCGCGGTCACCTCGGGGCGGCGTGGAGTGGCAGCCTCGGCACGCACGACTCGGCACGCACGTTCCGGCTCGCCCGATTCAGCGCGCAGGCGCGGGCAGCAAGGCGTGAGCGTCGCTGGCGCAACCCGGAACAGCGGACGGCGCAGGGGTAGCGCACTCCGGTGACCGGCAGGGGGCGGCCCTAAACCGTTCCCGGGGCGCCGCCGAGTCAGAATCCGGAGAGGAAGCCGCCGGTCAGGCGGTTCTGCTCCTGGATATAGCGCTTAGCGCGAGCGGCATGCAGCCGTGAATTGACCTCCACGGCACGGGAGTAATGCCCGATGAGCTGATTGCAGATGGCCTCCCAGGTGCGGCCCTGCACTTCCGCGTGGGCCGCAGCCGAGAAGGATGCGCGGGCGTCGTCGTCGCTCACCAGGTGTTCCACCGCCGAGCGCAGCCCGGGCAGATCACCGGGCTCATAGAGCCAGCCGGTGCGCCCCCGGTCCACCAGATCCAAAGGTCCACCGCGCCCCACCGCCACCACCGGGACGGCCGCGGCCATCGCCTCCTGAATGGTCTGGCAGAACGTTTCAGCCTCTCCCGGATGCACGAAGACATCCAAGCTGGCCACATGGGCGCCCAGGTCATCCCCGGACTGGAAACCGGCGAAATAGGCCTTGGGCAGCCGCCGCCGAAGGGAAGGTTCCATTGGGCCGTTGCCAATGATCACCAGTCGAGTCCCGGGCAGTGAGTCCAGCACGGCCAGGTCCTCGATCTGCTTCTCCGCCGCCAGTCGACCCACGAAGCCGATGAGCTTCTCACCATGCGGAGCAATCAGCGCCCGCAGTGCCTCATCCCGGCGACCGGGGTTGAAGCGCTGCAGATCCACGCCGCGCCGCCACGTCTTCAGGCGCTTGATGCCGCGCTCGCGCAGCTGGCTCTTGCAGAAGGAGCTCGGCACCAGAGTCAGCGTGGAGGCCTGGTGCATGCGCTGAACATGCTGCCAGAGCAGTTCCTCGGCCCAGGGCAACCGGTAGCGGGCGGCATAGGTCGGCACTTCGGTCTGGTAGATGGAGACCGTGGGCAGTCCCAGCGCGTCTGCGGCCTGGATGGCTCGCCAGCCCAGCACAAAGGGGGAGGCCACGTGCACGACGTCGGGCCGGATGTCCTCCAGAATATGGCGGATGCGCATCACGAACCCGGCCGCGACCCGGACTTTGGGATAATCCGGCAGTGGCAGCGATGGTACGCGGATCACCGTGAAACCATGGCAAAGCTCTGGCTGATCAGGGATTTCTTCTGCCAGGGGATTGGAGTCGAATAGGGAATCACTGGGCGCAATGACGGTGACCTGATCCCCGCGTCGGCGCAGATGCGCAAGAACATGCAGAACAGAGTTAGTCACTCCGTTCATATGGGGCAAGAAAGACTCAGCAACCACCACGACTTTCACGGTTTAAGAATAAGAGCTTCCGCTGATGAACAGTCGTGTCTGAGGTTGATTTCAGGTGAACACATTGTGAATCCTTCCTCGGGCTCCCGCTGCCGGACCTGCACCATCAGACTGGATGGGTTTTCGCCCGCTGGGGGAGTCAATCCGGGGGGCAGGGTCCACCAGCTGGCACCATGGAACCAATGAGCACTGCTGAGTCCCCTTCTCGCTTCCGGCTGCCCGACCTGCCGCTGTGGCTCTTCGGCGTCTTCGAGGCGGTTCAGGCGGTGCTGGCCCTTGCGCTTCTGGTGACCGTGCCGGTGCTGGCTATGGCACTGGGCAGTGCCGGTGCAGGGTTCGACGGCGGGGCGGTCACCTCCTTGTCCGCCCAGGTGTGGCTGGTGCTCAACGCCTCGCCGCTGCAACTGACTGAGGAGAGCGGCTGGTTCCGTCTGGTACCACTGGGGCTCACCCTGATCCCGTTCTATCTGGCGTGGCGGGCCGGCCGACGGCTGGCGCAGGGCTCCTATCCGGATCAGCTCTGGCAAGGGTTGACCGGCTTCATCCTGGTCTATGCCGCCGCGGCCGGTGGTATTGCCCAGCTGGCTCAAGGGAGCACCATCACCGCCGCCCCACCTGCCAGTGTGGCAGCCGCCGCCGCAGTGGCAGCCCTGGGTTCACTGTCCGGCTGCTACGCCGAGGCCCGCAGCGCAACCCGGATGATCGGGGTTGATCTCGAGGCCAAAGTGGAGGAACTTTCCCAGCACCTGAAATGGGCCGGAGCGTATCTGTGGGCGGTGCTGCGGGCCGGTGCGGTTGCCGCTGTTGCCGCCGTCGGACTCTCCGCTCTGCTGCTGGGGGGCTGGATCGGTTTCCGCTGGATGGATGTCGCCAATGCCTACCAGGCCATCGGCCCGGGGATCTGGGGGGCGGCTGGACTGACCTTGCTGCAGCTGGGAGCAGCGCCGAATATGGTGCTGTGGGCCCTTTCCTACTCCACCGGCGCCGGATTCTCGGTGGGCTCGGGGACGCAGCTGTCGCCGTTCGCCGCTGAACTCGGGGCTGTGCCGGATGTGCCGGTGCTCGCTGTGCTGCCCGCTGAGGTGTACGAATATTCCTGGACGGTCTTGGGCCTGCCGCTGCTGGCCGGAGTGCTGGCCGGCTGGTGGCTGATGCGCGAAGGCGAGAATCATCTGGATGACTGGTTCGTGCTGCGCATCCGGTTCCGTCCGGTATCCCTGACGCTGTCCACGCTGACGCTTGGACTGCTGACCGGTCTGGTCACCGCTCTGCTTGCGGTGCTGCCGCTGTGGCTCTCGCATATTTCACTAGGCCTTGGGCGGATGAGTGACATCGGCCCGCACGCCCTGCTCGCTGCGGTGATGCTGGGCGGATGGGTCGCTGCTGGAACGGTGCTGGGCTATCTCATCGCCCCGGCCACCAGCCTGAAGCGTCGTCGTCGCCTGGTATCTGATGAGGCTGAAACTGATGAGGCGGAGACCAACGAGGATGAGCAGGGATCTCCCCGCCGGTTCAAGAAACTCAAAAACGACGGCGCGGGCGCGGATCACGCACGCAACGATGACGAGGCAGAGAGCTTCACGGCTTCGAAGTAGCGCTAGCCAGTTGCTTGCTCAGCGCGGGAGGCCTCAGTTGCTGCCGGGCACACTGGAGAGCATGTTCTCCTGGTACTCGGAGAAACAGCGAGCCATTCCGCGTTCGGTCACTGCGGTCACCCGGCACTGGTCGAAGGTGACGCTGGCCTCCCAGAACATCGCTTGCATAGCGCCCAGCAGCGCAAACATGCCGCAGCAGATGATCACCAGCACCGCGGAGATCCAGAACAGCGCCGGAGTCTTGTCCTTCACGCACCGCACGATCAGTACGATCCCACCGGCGACCCCGGCTACACCGGCGGCAAGGGAGAGCAGCTTCCACGGCAGCGGCAGCTGGAAGGCCCCGTAGGCCACAATGATGGCGAGGACCAGCCATCCCATTAGCCGGGCATGGCGGCGCAGCCTCTCGGGCTGCTCAGCAGGATCGGGCTTACCGGGTTTCAGCTGCGGGGTAGTGGGATCTGGAGAAGGCGCGCTCATCACACCCAGCCTATAGGCTGGAGACTATGCGCATCGTGGTTCTGGTCTCCGGTTCTGGCACAAATCTGCAGGCAGTCATCGACGCCGCGGCCAGTGGTGAGTTGGCCGTGGATATCGCCGCCGTCGGCTCTGATGTTCCAGGCTGCGGTGGGCTGAAGCGCGCCGAAGCCGCCGGCATCGCCACATTCGCGGTGCCACTGGAGAAAGGCGCCACCCCGAACCGTCGCGCCGCCTGGAACAGGGAGCTGTGCAAAACGATCAGCGCCTATGAGCCGAATCTGGTGGTCTCCAGCGGGTTCATGCGGATTCTCTCCGCTGAGTTCCTCGAGACCATCGGGGTCCCGGTGATCAACACCCACCCCGCCCTGCTGCCCAGCTTCCCCGGCGCCCACGGGGTCCGCGATGCACTCACCCACGGAGTCAAGATCACCGGCTGCACCGTGCACCAGGTGGACTCAGGTGTGGACACTGGCCCGATCCTGGCGCAGGCGGCAGTCGATGTGCTGGACAACGATGACGAAGACTCCCTGCATGAGCGCATCAAAGCCGAAGAGCGCCGCCTGCTGGTGCAGGTGCTAGCCGACATCGCCGACCGCCGGATTCTGCTCAGCTGAGTTAGGCACCAGCTGAATCAGGCACCGGGAAGCGCCAGCGTCTGCTTGGAGAGTTCCTTATTCGGCTCCTCGTAGCTGACCGATTCCACGCCACCAGGGCCAATATGCAGGCTGGTAATGGAGGTCAGCGTGCATTCGCGGCTGCGCGGATCATGCCACAGCGGCCGGTTCTCGGCCCACAACCGGGTCACCCAAATAGGCAGCTGATGGGAGACCACCACCACCTCCGCGCCCTCGCCATGGTCAGCAATGGCCTGATCCGAGAGGTCTTTCACCGCAGCCAGCACGCGGGAAACCTGCTGCTTATAGGGTTCCCCCCAGGACGGTCGGAAGGGGTTGACCAACAGCGGCCAATACTTGGGGCGGCGTAGCTGCCGCTTCATCGAGGAAAGACCCTCAAAAGCGTTCTCCGCCTCCAGGACACGTTCCTCGATGGTCACCGGCAGACCCAGGCGGGCTGACAGCGGGGCGATGGTCTCCTGTGCTCGCTGCAGTGGAGAAGCCGCCAGCATATGAACGGGTCGGCCCTGCTCGGCACGCTGCACGAAGTGCTCAGCGATGCCCAGCGCCATCTCTTTACCCAGCTCGGAGAGGCCGAAACCATCAAGCCGGCCGTAAAGCACCCTGTCCGGGTTATGCACTTCGCCGTGACGCACCAAATGGACTGTAGCGGTATGTCCCATAGGGACTAGGCTAACGTCCATGAGCACCCCGTATGGTCAGACCCCCGACGACGACGCCTCCGCACCTGAACAGGACCCCCGTCCCGAACCCCGCTACGGACAGTACGCTCCGCGCAGCGAGGATGCTTCCAGCACTTCGGGCACAACGGGCGAGCCGGATGGGTCCGACTCCGCTGACCAGGGCTCGCCTTACGGACAGCCCGCAAATCCCGGCGGTGACAGCGGCTACAGCGGGGGCCAGTACAACCCCTACGGGCAGCCCACCTGGGGTCAGCCGCAGCAGAGCCAGGGCTGGCAGAATCCACCGGCCGGCTCCTACCAGCCGCAGCCGGACTTCGCGCAGGCGCCCGGTGGTTATGCGCCCGCTGGCTATCCGTCCGCGGGTGACCAGCCCTTCGGCAGTTCCGGCAAACCCAAGCGCGCCGGAACGCTGATGGGTGCGCTGTTCCTGCTGATCGGCGCTGCAGTGAGCGCACTGGCGTGGGGCATCTACACTTTCGCGGATCTGCCGATGCAGAATCCGGACCAGATCCTCTCTCCCAGCTACCAGCAGATGTTCATCGAGCAGATGCAGGCTGACCCACAGTTCCAGGGTGTAAGCGAGGCTGAGGTTCTGGAGCTGATACTGCTGAGCCTGGGTGTGATGGCACTGGTCTGGGCTGTCGTTGTGGCGGTGATCTATGTGGCGATGGCCTTCGTGGGCACAATGACCGGAAACGTAGGCCGCATTCTGGCCACCATCTGGATCGCCGGCAGTCTGTTCCTGTTCTTCTTCGGGTACAACGGCGGCTCATACGGCCTGATCCTGACGACTGTTGTGCTGAGCTTCGCCGCCCTGGTGATGCTCTGGCTCCCGGCGTCGAATAAGCACATCCGGGACCGCAGGGCCTATAAGGAGTTCCAGCGTTCTGGCGGCTACTCGGCACCGGGGTACGGATCCTACTCTCCACCGCAGCAGCCGGGGGCTTATCAGGGCTGAGGGTCGGCCGCCCCAGTGGGGCCGGGAGACCGAGGCCAAAGTCACTATTTTCTACGCGGCGTAGAAGAACGTAGAATAGATGACTGATGCCGACTGAATCCTCACTTCCACGCTCGCCGTTCCGCGCCCTAGCTGCGGCCGTGATGATTTCTGCCCTGGCGCTTACGGCCTGCGGATCCGATAACGACGATCTCGCCCAGCGCGCCTCCAATGACGGCACCAACTATGTGGCCGGAGACGGCTCCGTGCAGGAGTACGCTCCCGAGAACCGCGGGGAGCCGGTCGAGTTCGAATCCACGCTCTTCGACGGCTCCGAAGTCAGCCCCGAGCGCTGGGCCGGTGAAGTCACCGTCATCAACTTCTGGTACGCCGCCTGTGCCCCCTGCCGAGTTGAAGCCCCAGACCTGCAGGCCATCCACGAAGAGTTCGACGACGAAGGCGTGCAGTTCTACGGCGTCAACACCCGAGACACACAAGCCACAGCTGAAGCCTTCGAGCGCAACTTCGGCATCACCTACCCCTCAATGGAGGACCGCAGCGGACAGGTCATGATGGCCATGACCAGTTACGTCCCACCCTCAGCGGTGCCCACCACGCTGGTCCTTGACCGCGAAGGGCGCGTCTCAGCCCGCATCCTCGGCATCGCCGAACCCGGCACTCTCCGGGCGCTGATCACCACCGCCCTGGAGGAGGGGTGACCGGTAACAACCCCTTCGCCGAACTGGTTCTTGACGGTTCGCTGCTGATCTCCGCGCCGGTGGCCCTGCTGGCCGGGCTGGTTTCCTTCCTCTCACCCTGCGTGCTGCCCTTGGTTCCGGGATACCTCGGCTACGTCACCGGACTCTCCGGCGTCGAGCTTCAGGAACGCTCCAAGTCCCGCATGGTCCTCGGCGCCAGCCTCTTCGTGCTGGGTTTCTCTGTGGTCTTCGTCCTGGTGGGCGTGGTGTTCAGCTGGGCCACCACCTGGTTGCGCGTCGAAGGTGGTTGGCTCACCCAGGCACTGGGCGGCGTCGTCGTCCTCATGGGGCTGATTTTCATGGGAGCCTTCAGCTTCTTCCAGCGCGAAGCCAAAATTCACCGCCGCCCGCCGGATGGTCTGCTGGGCGCACCCCTGTTGGGGGCAACCTTCGGGCTCGGTTGGGCGCCCTGCATCGGCCCGACCCTGGCTGCAGTCCTGCTGCTGGCCACCCCCGCCGGCGGCGACCCGGCACGTGGAGCCCTGCTGGTCTTCATCTACTGCTTGGGCCTAGGCATCCCGTTCATCCTGATCAGTCTGGGGATGGGTCGTGGCATGCGCACCCTGGACTTTTTCAAGCGCCATAAGCTCGCGGTGATGCGGGTAGGCGGCGGGCTGCTGATCCTGGTGGGCCTGCTGATGCTCTCCGGAATCTGGAACACCTGGGTCTGGGCGCTGCAGGACTGGTTCGCCAACGAGGTGAGGATGCCGATCTGATGGCCAAAAACATCCAGCCCTCAGCCCACCGGGACAACGCTCGGGAAGATGCGGTCAACGCCGCCCAGGGCAATGTGTCCAAGAAAGACGTGGCGGCACCGGCGCTGGGCGTCAGCGGCATGCTGCGGTGGGCCTGGACTCAGCTGACCTCCATGCGCACCGCACTAATGTTGCTTCTGTTGCTGGCCGTCGCAGCAGTGCCCGGGTCGATCTTCCCGCAGCGCGTGCAGGACGCCTTCGCTGTGCAGAGCTGGATTAATGACAATCCTGAAATCGGCCCGGTGCTGGACTTCTTCCAGTTCTTCGACGTCTACTCCTCGGTCTGGTTCTCTGCGATCTACCTGCTGCTGTTCATCTCATTGATCGGCTGCATCATCCCGCGAGCGCGGAAGCACTGGCAGCAGATGACCACGCCGCCCCCGCGCACTCCCCGGCGGCTGCAGCGGCTGCCCGAGTATGGCGCCCTGGAACTGGAGGATGGCGGCCCTACGCCTGAGCAGGCGCTGAAGGATGCTGCCGCGGTGCTCAAGCGCCGTCGCTACCGGGTTGATCTCCGTGAGACCTCGGTAGGTGCCGAAAAGGGGTACCTGAAGGAGATCGGCAATATCCTCTTCCACGTCTCCCTGGTGGGCGTGCTGGTTTTTGTGGCCGCCGGTTCCATGTTCAGCTACCGCGGACAGAAGGTGCTGATCGAGGACGAAGGCTTCGTCAACGCCCTGGTGGCCTACGATAACTTTTACCCCGGCACCTGGTTCGAGGAAGAGGATCTGGATCCCTTCAGTATCAGGCTCAACGGGTTCCAGCGAGAGTTCGACCGGCAGATGTTCGGCGATGAGCCCAACCCCAATTACGGCCAAGCCCTGGGCTTCGTCGCGGACGTCACCATCCAGGACGGCGTGGACGCTGAGCCCGAAGACACCACGCTGCAGGTCAATCACCCACTGACCTTAGGCGGGGCGCAGCTCTACCTGGTGGGCAACGGCTACGCACCGGTGGTCACGGTGCGCGACGGCGAAGGTGAAATCGCCTTCTCCGGACCGGTCATCACCCGCCCAGATGACGGGGTCTACACCTCCATGATGGTGATTAAGGCCCCAGATGCCCAGCCCGAACAGCTGGGATTTGTGGGCCTGTTCCTGCCGAGTGCGCATGACACCGGTGATGGGCTAGCCGTCTCCGTGGACCCCGAGCTTTACAACCCGCAGCTGCACCTCAACGCCTATGCCGGTGACCTCGGACTCGATGAGGGGGTGCCGCAGAACGTCTACGTCCTCGATACTGAGGAACTTCAGGTGCTGAATTCCCGCGAGGTGGAGGCAGGCGGCATCGTGCTCTCACCGGGGGAGACTCACGAGCTGCCCGATGGCATGGGCACCCTGACCTTTGAAGATGTCCAGGATTACATCGCCATCGATATCCACTACAACCCCGGCGAGACCGGTGTGCTGATCTTTGCGCTGACCGCAACCGGCGGGCTGATCATCAGCCTGTTCCTGCGTCGCCGTCGTGCCTGGGTCACGGTGGAGACCAACGACGCCGGGCGTACACTGGTTCGTTACGGCTTGCTCTCCCGCGGCGAGGATTTCCGCCTGCGCGAAGAGAGCATCGCCTTGCGCGAACAGTTTGAGAAGACGTGGACGGTGCGTCCCCCGCAGCCAGATGAGGAGACCGCCACCGATGCTTAAGACCAATCCCGCTGACCCTGCCCGAGAGGTTGAGAGGTAGTCATGCCCACTATCAATGTGCAGCTGGCTGAGTACAGCGAACTGTTCATGCTGATCGCTGCATTCATCTACACCCTGGCGTTCATCTTGTTCTCCATCGACGCTGCTCGCAGCTCGGCGACTATCCGCCGGGTGGAGGCAGAGCTGGCGCAGGAGACCGAGGCTGAGCGCGCAGCGCTGCGGGAGAAGAAGTTGGTGGCCGCGGGGTCCGCTGATTCCACTGCTGGTGAGCCCGCCGAGTCCGACGCCGCCTCCGCAGATACTGCCTCGACAAGTGGCGTGGCCAGTGACTCCACCGGGGACAGTGACTCCGCCGGGGGCGCTGACTCCGCTAGCGGGGCCGAGCTGGTGGATGAGGACATGGCCTATGTGGGCACCCGGCGCCCGATCGCCAATGTGGCTATCGCTTTCACTGCCATCGCTGCCCTGGCCCATGCCTTCGCCGTGATCGCCCGCGGCCTGGCAGCCTCGCGCTGGCCGCTGGGCAATATGTTTGAGTTCCTCACCGGTGCCGCCCTGGTGGTGACGCTGGTGTACCTGATCGTGCTGATCCGCCGCGATGTCCGCTTCCTCGGCGTGTTCGTGCTGGGCCTTGTGGTGACCATGATGGTGGGTGCCACCATCGGCTTCCCGACTCCGGTGGGGCATGTGCAGCCGGCTCTGCAGAGCCCCTGGATCGCCATCCACGTGACCCTTGCCGCAATGTCTATCGGTCTGTTCGTGCTGACTTTCGCGATGAGCCTGCTGCAGCTGGTCCAGGCTCGGCGTGAAGCAGCACTGCTTGCCGGGGCAGAGACCCGGGTGCAGCGGGTGCTGGCGCGTGCCTCGTTCCTGCGCCTGGTGCCGAGTGCCTTCGCTTTGGAGAACTGGTCCTACCGGATCAACGCGGTGGCCTTCGTGTTCTGGACCCTCGGCCCTATGATCACCGGAGCTATCTGGGCCCGCGAATCCTGGGGCCGCTACTGGGGCTGGGATACCAAGGAAGTCTGGACCTTCGTGATCTGGGTCGTCTACGCCGGCTACCTGCACGCTCGCGCCACCCGCGGCTGGACAGGCAACCGTGCAGCGTGGCTCTCCATCATCGGCTTCGCCTGCATCATCTTTAACTACGCGGTGGTCAACGTGTACTTCCCTGGACTGCACTCCTACGCAGGACTCCCGGAATAGGCCCGGCATGGCTATTCTGAAGTACTCGCTGCTGCGACTGGGCGTCTTCGCCGTCGTCTTCTACGCCTGCCTGTTCCTGGATCTGGGGCAGTTCACCATGGTATTCGCGCTGATCTGCGGGTTGCTGATCTCCTGGGCCGTGGGGTACCTGTTCTTCAACCGGCTGCGTCTTGAAGCCGGTGAGCAGCTGGCGCGCCGGTTCGGCGGGGCCCGAAAGCAGGGCCATCATGAGGCCGATGACAACGCTGCCGAAGATGAGCTGGCGGACGAGTTCCATCGCACCCAGGAAACCGGTCAGAACCCCCCATCCGACGACGACGCGGCCGGAAGCTCGCAGCGTTGAGCCGAACTGACGACCTCGGCGTTGCTGCACCCTCCGCAGCGGCTGCTGCCTCCGCGTCTGACAGGGCTCTTCCCTGCGTAATGAGGCCGAATCGGCTCCATTCAGCAGGTTTCAGCCCGCTCAGCCGCGGTGTTCAGCTGCGTGAATTAGGCTTATTGACATGGTAAGACTCTTCATCGGGCTCGGGATTGTGGCACTCGGCCTGCTCATCTACTGCCTCATTGAGTGCATCCAGACCCCGCGGCATCGGGTGCGGGTGATGCCCAAGGCAGCGTGGCTGGCCATCATCCTGCTGGTTCCGCTGCTGGGCCCGGGCCTGTGGATGGCCTTCGGCCGGCGTAAGAGCACCGGCGGCAACGCCCCCCGGAAGGGCCCCACAGCTCCTGATGACGATCCCGAGTTCCTGCGCAACATCGAGTTCCAGCGCCGCCAGGCCGCCCGCCGCGAGGAGGAGGCCCGCAAGCGCGCCGAAGCCGAGCGCAAGAAGCGTCAGCAGAATCAGCAGAAGAACTCCGACGACGGCGCCCCCGGTGCTGAGGGCCCCGGTGAGACAGACGAGGGCGGCAGGCCCCAGTCCTGAACTGTGAGAGCCTGACCGGCAAGCCCTGAACTGCTAGACGTTGGCCTGAAGCAGGAGCGCGGCACTGTAGGTGGCTGCGAAAACCAGTCCCACCACCGAGGTCTGCTGCAGCACCGGAATGAGTGCCGGCCCCTTGGGTAGGGTCTTGCGGTAGGGCCACATGATGCGCACCGGACGAAGCACCACCAGCCAGGACAGCATCACCAGCAGGAACCACAGGCTGTCACCGGTCAGCGGGAAGGCCAGCGGGATCACCACGGCGATCACCAGCATCAGGCAATACCCCCAGCGAGCCGGACGCTGCCCCACCCGGGCCGCCAGCGTCAGCTTCCCGGCCTCACGATCAGTGGGGATGTCCCGGACGTTATTGGCCATCAGCAGTGCGCTGGCAATAAGCCCATGACTGACCGCCCCCACCAGTGCAGTAGTCAGCGGGAACTCCGCCTCCACCCCACGAGCAGCAGCGGTCTCAATCACGGCGTAGCTGGTGCCCAGGGTGGCCACCAGCCCGAAGAAGATGAACACCATGATTTCGCCCAGGCCCATGTAGCCGTAGGGCTTTGATCCGCCGGTGTACCACCAGGCGGCCAGGACGCAGATGACTCCGGCGATAATGAGCCACCACTGTCCGGTCAGCAGCACAATGCCGAGCCCGGCGAGCCCGGCCACTCCGAAGCTGCCGAAAGCTGCGGCCTTGACCTGGGCCGGCTTGGCCGCGCCGGAACCGGTGAGCCGCATGGGACCCACGCGGTCGTCGTCGGTGCCGCGGACGCCGTCGGAGTAATCATTGGCGTAGTTCACGCCCACCTGCAGGGCTAGCGAGACCACCAAGGCCAGCAGCGCGGCAATGAGCTGCGCCGTGACGGCTTCACTCGGAGGGCTGCAAGTCGTCTCAGCCAGCGGAGCATAGGCAAACCAGCCGAAATGTCGCGGCTGTGCGAATGCCGCTGCCGCGCCGATCAGCACCGGCGCGACCGCCATAGGGAGAGTGCGGGGCCGGGAACCGGCGATCCATTGAGCGGCAGTTGCCATGATCATCCCTTTCTGGGGCCCGCGCTTCATTCGGTGGCGCAGTTTGTCGATAGTTCGGGCCGAAAACCTCACAAATTATGGTCATACTGCGCCACCGAACGTTAATCGGCGCGGGAGAGCATCCTGATCATTGCCTGCCGGTCCGGTTTGCCGCTGCTCAGCCGCGGGAAATCTTTGACGTAGTGGATCGACTTGGGGACTGCGGCGGGGCCCAACTGCTGCCGGATTTCCGCGGAAAGGTCCCTCCACCACCCGGCGGGCGGATACGACGGCGCCTCGGAGGCTCCGTCGGCCGGCAGTGGAGCGAAGTCTCCCTCTGGCCAGTCCTTCAGAGCGACCACTGCGGCCACCTGCTGCCCCCAGTCAGCGTCCTGGATGCCGGCTACGAAAGCTTCGTTGACTTTCGGATCCGTCTCCAGCACCTGCCGGATCTTCTCCGCGGAGACTTTCACGCCCCCGGTATTGATCACATCATCGATCCGCCCGGTAATGGAGAGCACCCCGTCGGTGAGGACACCGAGATCATCGGTGCGGAACCGGCGCTGGCCGGAAGCATCAGTATCGAACCGCTCCACGCTCAGCTGTTCATCCAGGTAGCCCAGCGCTACTTGGGGGCCGGAGAGAAGCACCCGGCCGTCGTCGTCGAGTTCTACTTCCGTACCAGGCAGTGGAATGCCGTCATACACGCAGCCGCCGCAGGTCTCGCTCATGCCGTAGGTGCGCACCACATGCAGGCCAGCGGATTCAGCCGCGCCGATCAGCTCAGTGCTGGATGCCCCGCCGCCGAGCAGGATCGCGTCAAAGCGCTGTAGGGCGGCCAGCAGGCGGGCGTCGTCGTTGCCTGCGGCATGATCCAGAAGTCGCTTCAGCTGCGTGGGAACCAACGAGACATAGCGATGCTCAGCGGTGAGCTGCTCGGCGGCAGCGGCGAACGTCTCAGGGTCTGTGGTGTTCTCCAGCAGTGCCACCGGCTGGGTCTGCGCCACGATGCTTCGGCTCAACACCGCCAGTCCGGCCACATAGGAGGGCTGCAGGGTCAGCAGCCATTGGCCGTGTCCGCCGAGACCGCGCCGGCTGAGGTACTCGGCGGTCATCTGGGCTGAGGCGTGCAGAGCCGCAGCTGACAGCAGCGTCTGCTTAGGAGTGCCGGTGGAACCGGAGGTACGTACGACGACGGCGGGGTGTTCTGCCGCGGCCGGGTTCGCCGCTTCTGAATCTGAGCGGTGTGTCATCTGCGCTTGGGTGCCCGGATCCGCCTGCCACTGCAGGGAACCCACCGCCTGATTGTGGGTGCGGAGGACATCTGGCCGCTGTATCCACCGTGGTTCACCGCCTGGTTCTGCAGGCAGGAACTCCACCGGCGGGACTTGGCCCGCCATGGCCTCGCGCAGAGTGTGGAGGGCGCGGTCGGTCCAGGTGCTCATGCGCCGTCGTCGGGTTTGTTCCGCTTTTCGAGCTCTTCGAGGCGGGTCTCCAACATGTCGAGGCGCCAGCGATCCTCGGCTGCCATGTTCTCCTCTGCCTTGCTAGGGACGCGAGGCGGGTCAAGCTCTCCGGCGGAGTGGGCCTTTTCCAGCTTCTTGATGCGCTTGCGCAGCTCCTCGAGCTCCTCGGAGGTGCCCGATCCGCCGGGGAGGGGACGGCCGGTGACCATGCTGATCACCTGTGTCAGGCCGAAGACGATGATCCCCACGATGGCGACCCATGCGATCCAAGGCATGTGTCAGCTCCCCTGTCAGTAGTGGTCAGTGAGTAATGCGGTCTAGTGTCAGCTTAGCGAATGCACCTTCCGCTGTTTCTGCTCGACGGGTGGACTCGGCGGGCCTATTCGAGCATTGGGCATGGCAACGGCTCACCCTGTACCGGGCAATGAACTGCTGAGGAAGGACGCGGCGGTGGAGCACCCCGCGACGTGCCGCAGACCCTCCGACGAGGGGCAGGGGGGTGCCCCGTCGCCGGAGGGCGTCTATGGTGAGCAGGCCACTGCTGGCCCTGACGCCGGGGAAGTCGCCCCAGTGCGACCGCCGACATATCTGTGCTCATGCGTCAACAGTCGATTGTGCTGACCTTTAGCGTCAACAGGGTCCGGTCGGTTTTTCGGTATACCGGCGATTTTTGGGGCATCACGGCGGGTTGCCGCAATCTCGGTGCGAAGGACCGCAAAGTCTGGGTTTAACGGGCTGAGGTGGGGATACCTTGGGCATGTGTATACGGTCGAGGTGATCTCGAAGGACGAATACTGGTGGTTCCTTCGCAAGCACCCAGAAGCGAGCTACCAGCAAACTCCAGAATGGGGCGACGCTCGACGTGCCCAGTGGGAACCTGAACTCATCGGCTGGTTCGACCAGCAGTCCCGCGTGCACGCCGTCGCCGTTCTCCGCTACCGCCGCGTGCCCGGGACCAGCCGATCATTCGCCTTCATTCCGCAGGGTCCCCTGCTTGACTGGAACGATCCGCATGTGGCCGAGCAGCTGGCAGCACTGGGTCATTACCTGCGCTCACGTGGCGTCTTCGGGGTGCGGATCACGCCAGTGGTCAGTCTGCGAAAGTGGGACGCCGCCACGGTGAAGGCGGGGCTGGCCGATCCGGAGGTCAGCCGTATCTCTGACATGACCCCAACGGAGATCAGCCCGATAGGAACCCGGCTGGTCAGCACTTTGCGCGCTGCCGGGTGGCGTGAGGCGCCGGAGGACGCGCAAAGTGATGCCAGCCATCCGCGTTTCAATTTTTGGCTGCACCTTCAAGGACGCAGCGAGGGGGCGGTCCTAGCCGGAATGACCAAAGCATGGCGCAAGGGTATTCGGCGGGCCGATCGACTCGGAGTCAAGCTGTTACCTGGCTCCGGTCAGGATCTCGACGACGTTTACCGGCTCTACACTGAGACGGCTCACCGAAATGCGTTCGCAGCCCAGCCCTATAGTTACTTCGAAGCCATGTGGGAAACCTTAGGCAACGGATTCCCTGGACGTTTTAACATGCACATAGCTCAGCATGAGGGATCGGCAGTGGCGGTCCTTGCTACGGCCCAGGTCGGAGGACGCGCCGAAGGGGTTCTCTCAGCCATGAGTATGGAGCGCCCCGATCTCAGACCCTCAAACGCCGCCTATTGGTCCATCATCCAGCAGGCTATAGGCGATAAAGCTGATCTCCTGGATCTCGGCGGGGTGGATGACACCGTCGACGATCAGGACCCCGCGGCCGGTCTTGTCAGGTTCAAGGCCGGTATGGGGGCAGATGCGTACGAGTACATCGGCGCGTGGGATCTGCCACTGCAACCGTGGCTCTATGCAGCTTTCACTCGAGTGCTTCCCCTGTACGCTGCCCTCGGGACACAGGTGCGCAGGATAAACACCCGGACCACAGTCTTGCGGCCCGGTAGAGCGAAGACCTCATAGTGACTCACAACGTGACCGGTCATCGTGTGGCGATCCTTGCGGTGAGTACGGGCAATATCGCCGGAGCAGCTGCTCAGTGGTACGTGGTCTGGCTCTTTGCCCGCTTTGCTGGTCCGGAGGCTGTTGGTGTCTATTCATCGTTTATCGCAGTAATGGCCCCGATATTCATCACAGCTCAGCTTGGACTGCGCAACCTCTACATCACCCTGCAGTCAGCGGTCAGCTGGAGAGCCTATCTGTTCCTGAGGTTAGGGGGAATCGCTGCCGCGGTAGTCCTGTCCTTCGGTGCGCTCGTAATGCTAGCTCCCACGCAGGAGTGGAGCGTGGCCGGTGCGATTCTGGTCATCAAAATCGCCAACTCAACCGCTGACCTGTACCTCGCACGCATTCAGCGCACCGAAAGGCTGGGCGCTTTCGGTGCGCTGCTTATGCTCGATGCGCTGGTCACCATGATGGCCACCACCGCGGTGATGCTCATCTCCGGCTCTGTGGTCACCGCACTGTGGGTGGGCGCCGCCGTCGCTATTCTTGGCGCCGCGGTGACCGTTTTCCTTGCCTCGGCAACACCCCCGGAAGGCCGGACAGTCCGTCAGCCGCTCACCCAGGATATTCGCCTCCTCATCACCCACGGGATCCCGCTGGCCATGTCTCAGGGCATCCAGTCCGTGCTGACCTACCTGCCGCTGGTGATCGTGGGTTCCATTGGAACGACGGCGGATATCGGTGTCTTCGCCAGTGCAGCGTACCTGGTGACCTTCGCTCACCTGCTGGGCGCTTCGGTCCAGACAGCCATCCTGCCGGCCTACCGTCGCCACCTGGAGGGTCAGGGACCAGCGGCGCTGCGACAGATGAACCTCAGGAACGGCTATCTCACCATGGCGGTGCTCTCACCGATGGTCGTAGTGGCGGTAGCGGCCGGCCCTGCACTCCTGCAGCTGGTCTACGGTGCGGACTTCGAGATCTCTAGGCTGGCGGTGTTCCTCTTCGCACTTGCCGCGATGATCTGCATTCCGACGTATCTGCTGTCATCCTTCCATCTGGTGCTCAACCGGTACTGGGTGATGACCGTCGTCGGGATGGTGTCAATTGCTGTTGTGGGAGTAAGCGGCATATCCAGCGGAGTGGCCGAGATGGGAGCCATCGAGGCCGGCAGCATGGCGGTTCTGGTCGGCGTTCTGTGCCGGTATATCGGCGCAGACTTGATGGCACGCTCGCAACAGGCCGGGGCGCTGTCAACGACTGACAGGGGAGGCGCGGGCTCATGACATCCAGAACACCGAAAGTGCAGTTGCTGGGCTACTTCGGATGGGGAAATTTCGGCGACGATCTGTTTCGAGAGGTGTGCGAGGAAAACGCTGGCCTCCTGTGGCCCGGGGCCGAGGTGCGTGCTTTTGAACGGCCGCGGCAGAACTTCTCTCATCCGCGACCAGACGCGGCACTCCGGCGTCTGGTCAGTGCCGCGCGCGGGGCTGCTTGGGCCGACACCTTCGTATATGCCGGCGGATCAGTCTTCAGCGAGGTCGCCGGCATTGCCAGGCTGCGCGGACATCTTCCGAACCGATCCTACGAGGCCCTGGGCGTCTCGGTCGGGCCCTTCGCGAACGCAGCGAACCACCGTGCTGTGGGTTCCGAGCTTCGAAGGTTCGACAGGGTGGTGGTACGTGATCAGGAGTCTTTCGACCGCATGGAGGGTGACGGTGTACTCGGCGGAGATCTGGCAGCCCTCAGCAGCCGCCTGGGGCCAGCACAGGGCCCGCGCAATGGGTTGGTGATCTGTCCCTCCAGCGCCGCCGGGATGTCAGGGAATGAACTCGCCGATGCCGTCTCCAGTGCGCTTGGCTCAGCGGATCCCGAGATCACCCTGCTGGCACTGCACGCCCATCCGCGGCTGGGTGACCATGCCCTGGCAACCAGGATCGCCGGGCAATTGAGACGAGAAGGACGCTCAGTGCAGGTAGTCGACTACGGGGCAGTGGGCATTGCGGGTGTCGTCGGTATTCTCTCGCGCGCCAGCTTGGTGTGGTCCCAGCGTTTGCACGGCGCTATCGTCTCCTATTTGCTGGGGACCCCTGTAGCAATTGTTGATCACCACGAGAAATGCGCGGCCTTTGCCCGAGACATTGGCATCGTCCCACCTTTCGTGGCTCCGAGATTCACCGGATTGAGCGGTACGCTCAGCGCTCTTGGCACCGGCTCAATGCACCATCAGCGCGTCAGGCACCCCTGGAGTCGGTCCGCGGAAGATTATCGTGCCCGAGCTTGGGCCGCCTACGCCGGAGTCAAGGCGTCAAAGGAGCCGAAGTAGATCGCCCATATGGCGAAAGCGGCCAGCAGACCTAGCCGCGCCGCCGTCTGCCCTCGGCCGTGATAGGACAGGACCGGGGCGCAGATAAGCAGCGGAATGAGAGACCATGAATAGGCTGCAAGACGGTCGCTGAAGTACACGAAGCCCATCAGCAGAAAGTAGCAGTTCAGCAGTACGTAAGCGGTGAACAGCTGGGGATACCAGCTGGGCAGGGACTTCGCCGTACGGGTTGCTAGGTAGGAGATGCCCAGAGGGACAGCGCTTAAGACCCAGAAGATCGGTCGATTAGTCCCCCCTGCGTAATTGATGGCTAGATCTGGGTTGGAGTATGTCTCCACCTGTTCGATGCTTGACCCCAGGGGTTCTGCCAGGCGTGCATTTACTCCGGTGAAGTAGGTGGCGGTGACCAGGAGCCAAAGTCCTAGCACTACCTCATTCCGCCAGCGCACCAGTTTGACCAGCAGGATTACCAGCGCGGCTGGCAATGCCGACCAGTGGAAGCACACTCCGATCGTCAGTACTGCGATCACTGGCAGAAATCGGGACTTGCGCAAGACCAGGGCCAACCCGAGCATCAGAAATGAAATGGACAGTCCTTGCCTGAGCAAGAAGCTGGAGTAGTCGAGGAAGAAGCCGAAGCAGAAGGTCGCGAAGAGCACGACGGCGGTCTGCCAACCGGATCCGAGTATTATCCAGAGCGCCAGGATCAGCAGAAGATTGCAGACTATGGCAGTAATCGTGAAGAAAACCATCATGTCC
Organism: Nesterenkonia massiliensis; assembly: GCF_000455245.1. Taxonomy (GTDB): domain Bacteria; phylum Actinomycetota; class Actinomycetes; order Actinomycetales; family Micrococcaceae; genus Nesterenkonia; species Nesterenkonia rhizosphaerae. Next base: position 61,704 of record NZ_HG005168.1, read on the forward strand.
CGGGTCAACAGGCCGATGATCCAGTTGAACACCAGGAAAGCCGGTTCCCTGCCGTTAGTGACAAAATCCGTGAGTACTTCGCTGAATGGAGTGAAGCTCAACACCTCGAACTCGCGTCCATAGCGCATCTTGTCGACAACTTCGAAGTTCTCGCGAACAGCGATGATGGTGTTGAGGGCGACCAGCGCTGCCAGCGGGAAGAGGGTGTTCGTCCAGTGGCGCACGTAGCGTACCTGCCCCAAGAGGGTGAACGCCGCGATCCAGAGTGAGGCGAGTGAGAAAAGAAGCAGGGTCATGGTGCTACGACGCTTTCGAGGAGCATCCGCGTTCCCAGTCGATCAGCGCGTTGACCGCGGGAACTAGTTGGGCAGTCATGTCCTCATAGACTTTGTCTGAGCACCCGTAGGGGTCTATGACGTCGTCGAGTTCCGGGCTCTCGGGCGGGCGCCGGTGCCGTTGTGCCATCGCGACCAACGAGTGCCACCGCTGGGCCGGCTGAGCTGATGTCTCGGGTGGCACGTGGGGAAGAATACGGGCGAACTCCCGCAGGGTGAAGGTTCTTCTAAGCGCTGCCGGGACCAGTTGCACTATGCGACTGCGGTGGTCCCGCTCCATGGTGAGGATGAGGTGGGCCTGGAGGATGAGATCTGGAGTCAGCTCCCTTGCTGTGAAACCGCTCAGGGAGACTCCTTGCTCCGCAGCGATTTCGGCGATTTGCGGTTCCACACTTTGTCCTGTCAGCCCAAGTGTTCCCGCACTGGAGATACTGAACTGACCGGGAGCGATGTCATCGAGTGCATGCTGCAGCAGCCGCTCGGTCAACGGGGAGCGACACACATTGCCAGTGCACACGGCCAGTACCGTGAATCCTTGCTCCATGAGATCCCATTCGGCACTCATCGGGAACGAGCGAGCACTCGAGTCAGCTGGAAGACTGAACGGTACCCGAGCCGGTTGTAGAACTCTCCCAGTAGCCTTCTCTTGGGACCGACTCCGACAACACGTACTGAAGGGACCAGCGACTTATAGCGCTGTGCGACTGCAAGCCGCTGTTGGTAAGAGAGCTCGCAGTCGTGATGGTGAAGGTCTCGAATGCAGGAGACGACGTTCTTGGCCCGGATGTAGTCGGCGGCGCCGCGTACTTGTTCGACGTCGAACTGGTGAGCCCATCGATGGATGTAGTCGCACACCTCCATGAGGTCGTCGTACTTTCCGGGGAGATATCGGCTGGTCGCGGATTCGGTATTGGACCGCCGGTAGAAGTACCCGACCATTGGCAGCGAGAGCACCTTCGTGCCAACACGCGCGTAACTGAGGTTGAACATGAGGTCTTCCCCCATCCTGGTGCCTAGACGAAAACGGCAAAGCCGTTCGGTGATGGTGTGGCGGCGATAGGCTTTGTCCCAGAGAGCGTTGAGGGTTTCGCCGGCGATCATCTCAGCCAGGGCATTGCCGTCGATGCTGTATTCCCGGGCGCGTTCTACGATGTCGCTCGGCTGCTCTGTGGTGGTGTCCGAGTCCTTGTCATATGTGCTGCGGTCTTCGTCGCTGGAGGTCTCGAAGCAGATCAGGTCCGCATCACCCTCACCGGCGAGGACTACGGTCTGGACCAGATTCGGATCGCACATCTTGTCGTCGGCGTCGACGAACATGACCCAGTAGCCACTGGCTGCCTCCAGACCTGCATTTCTGGCAGAGGAGACACCGCCGTTGGTCTGGTGAGTGACGATGATACGGCGGTCCTGCTGCGCAAAGTCACGCAGAATGCTCTCGGTGTTATCGGTTGAACCGTCATTGATGACGATAATTTCAAGCTTCCGGTATGACTGGTGTCGAACTGAGTCCAGACATTCCGCTAGGTGCTTCTCGCCGTTGTATACGGGGATGATGACAGAGACGAGAGGCTGCTGGGTACTCATGTCGTCTCATAGGCGGTCTGGGACCTGGCAGGCTCAGTCTCTACAGGCGAGGGCATCCTGTGGACTTTGGCAGAGGCGCTGACCGTTTCTTCGAGGAAAACTCTGATTGCCTCGGCAGAGCGGAACACGTCCAGGGTGGCAGGATCGAACGCGATCGGTTGCAGGAGGCGACCGGCTCTCCAGTCTGCCGCCAGTTGGCCCGCTAGTGCACGCGGTTCCCGCTCCGGGAAGAGGACAGCCTGGGGTATGTCTCGTACCCCCTTGACGTCGAATGCGTAGGTCCGCCGACCAACGGCCAGTGCTTCCATCATGACCCGCGGCAGACCTTCCCATGCGGATGTATGAATGAGCGCATGACTGTCAGCCAGTACCTGGGCTGTATTCCCGGTTCCCTCGGCCGCCACGTGCTTCTCGAACCCGCGACGGCTGATAGCGGCATTGACTGAATCCAGCAGCGAACCCTCGCCGACCATCTGAAGTGTGAAGTCCACGCCTTCTTTGCGCAGGCAATCGGCGACGTCGAGGGCCAGATGAGGTCGCTTACGGGTACTGAACTCTCCGATCCATGCAAGTCGCATGACGGTTCTTTCCGAACCGCCTTCTGCCGACGGAGGAGCGACGCGAGGGTATGACTCCGGCCGGAGGCCGACACCAGTAGGAAGGCGCAGGATCCGATCTTCCGGAATGCGTCCGCTGAACCACGCGTGGTCGTCGGAGTTGATTGTGATGACCCCTGAGGTCTTCAGCAGAAGTGCTCGTTCCGCCAGCTGCCAGATGCGGTCAGAAGCTCCTCGCCCTTCGTTCCAGTGCAGTCCGTGACAGAAATACACAACGGGAATGGTCAGACGTGCTGTGCGGGCTAAGGCAGAAGCGGTAGCTGTGTTCGTGAGGACTACGTCGAGTTTCTCCTCGTGCGCCCAGGAGCTAAGGCCCGACCACGCACGCACCGCGCCGGGGCCCGGTCGGCGTGTCAGTCCCTCGATCACATGCCCGGATCCGTCACTTGTGCCGGTACCTGCGGCGACCCGGACTATATGACCGGCCTGTGTCCAAGAGGCGATGATGTCGGAGAAGAATGAATCCACCATGTGGCCCACGCTGGCCAGCACCCCGATCCTCATGACTGACTCCTCAGCTTGCTGGTGCTTGGGCTCATATCTTCGGGGAATGCCGGGTGTACGTATTGTGCCGTCCAGATAGGTGGGGTGGGACCTATGCCGAGATTCCGTAGCGGATCGCTACTGCGTTCGGCTTCTGAGGTGCTGGTGCTGGCCGGCCGGCTGGGGTAGCGCGCGGAGTAGCCATAGTTGTCGCTGATGGACCGAGGCACTTTATTCAGCACAACGCCTGTGGGGATATGGAAGGCGCTGAGGCTGTTTACCGCCTCCATCAAATGATTGAGTCGCACCTCACCGACGCCGGCTACGAGAAGGACCTGGCCGGCGTATTTGGTGAGGACCAGAGAGTCTGCCACGGGAAGCAGCGGGGGGCTGTCGAGAATGACGAGATCGAACTCAGCACTGAGTCGAGTCATCAGGGTGCTCATCGCTTTGGAGTCCAGCAGCTCCACCGGGTTTGGCGGCATCTCGCCGGCGGTGAGCACGTAGAGTTCATCGGTTCCCCACGGCTGCAGCAGTTCGGAGACGTCGGCGGCACCCAGCAGTACGGTGGTGAGACCGGCCGCATTCTCCAAGCCCATTCTGGCTGCCACCGTGGGCTGCCTGAGGTCAACGTCGATCAGAGCCACCCGACTGCCCGCTTGTGCCGCAGTGATAGCCAGGTTGATGCTGGTGGAGGACTTCCCCTCTTTAGCCTGGGCTGAAGTGACCAGGACGACCGGGTTGGGGTCATCCACCTGGGCGAAGCGCAGGTTGGTGCGCAATCGACGGAAGGCTTCGGCGTGTGCATCGTCCAGGCGCAGCTGTGAAACGAGCAACGGGCTCTTGGCGCGAGTGTCCTGAGGAATCGACCCGAGTACGGGTCCAGCATTGAGCCGTTCTATATCCTCTCGGCTGCGCAGCTTGTTATCCAAAGCCGCCCTCAGCAGAGCAAGTCCCAGGCCTAATGCGAAACCTACGGGAAGACCTGCCGCAACGTAGAGCCACCCGGCGGGTCCGTCTGCGTGCTGGGGTGCCACGGCAGGATTGGAGACGGTCAGGCGAATCTGGTTCGCTGCTTCATTCTCTGGGTTCTCGATATCTTCAATGACGGAGACGAGACTGTCGGCAACGGCAGCGGACAATTGCTGGGCGGCTTCAGGGGAATCCTCGGTAGCCTCTACGGTGATCAGCACGGTTCGGGGGTCGGTATAGGCCTCGACCCGGGAGGCCAGCGCATCGGGAGTGGTGTGCAAGTCGAGTTCGTCTATGACGGGTTGGAGGACCGGGGCACTGTTGGTCATCCCCACATAGGTCTGTATGCGTTCGCGAATGAAACTCGACCCGATGTGCAGTTCGTAGGCGCCGCCGGATGTATCCACGGAGACGAAGAGCTCAGTCCTAGCGCTGTAGGTGGTAGGCATCAGCAGCCAGACTCCTGCACCAGCGAATCCACCGAGAAGGGTGGCCACGATGAGCAGAGCACAGTAGCGTCGCAGGAGAGCGAGGTGCTCCTTGAGTTTCATGTCTGTCTCCGATCGAATCAGCAAAGACCCGTTGTGCTCTTCAGGTGCTGTTGTCACGACCGGTCCCTATCTGCCGATCAGCACTGTCTTGACCGTAGGTCCGCTGATGTGCTGCAGACCAGAGGTTGAATGGGCGCCTGCGGACCACCGCAGGAGGTCAGCGGTCACCCGCAGAGGAAACGGTCGATGGCAAGGAGTACTCGGTCAACCTGGTCGTCATTCATGGCCGAACCGCTGGGAAGGGCTAGGCCTGTGTTGAAGAGTCGTTCCGCCGTTGCGCCGCCCAGGACAGAGCAGTGTGCGAAGGCCGGCTGCAGATGCATGGGCTTCCATAAGGGCCGAGTTTCAATACCGGAGCTGGCCAGCCACTTTGACAGTTCTGAGGATGTGAAACCCGCCTGGTCCGGATCGATGAGCACCGCGGTCAACCAGCAGTTGTCACGGTGTGGGTTCTCGGCTCCGAACAGTTCGACTCCAGGAACGCGACGGAACAGGCTCGCGTAGCGGGATCTCACCATTCGACGTCGGGAGATCATCGAGTCCAGACGGATCAATTGGGCCCGGCCCAGGGCGGCTAAGAGGTTGCTGAGCCGGTAGTTGAACCCGATCTCGGTGTGCTCGTAGTGAGCTACCGGCTGTCTGGCCTGAGAAGAGAGGTATCTGGCATACGCGGCAAGTTCGCCGTCGTTGGTCAGCAGCGCTCCGCCCCCGGAGGTGGTCATGATCTTGTTTCCGTTGAAGGAGACCACGCTCGCCTGTCCCAGGCCGCCGACCCTACGCTCGCCGTAGCGTGAACCCAGGGATTCTGCAGCATCAACGACCACAGGTATGCCAAACTCAGCCGCAAGAGGAAGGATCCGGTCATAGTCCGCAGGTCGTCCCAGGATGTCCACCGGCACGATGGCCGCTGGAAGGCGGCCTCGTCTGCTTGATTCATCGAGCTTCTCGCGCAGCAGCTTCGGGTCCATGTTGCCGTCGTCGAGGCAATCGATGAACTCCGGAGAAGCAGAACAGTAAGTGATGGCATTCGCTGTTGCCGCGAAGGTCATCGTGGAGGTCACCACGGAGTCTCCGGGGTTGACTCCGACACCGAGGAGCCCCAGGTGCAAGGCTGCTGTTCCCGAGGAGACCGCGACGGCGTGTACAACGTCTGCCTGTGAGGCGAGTTCCTCCTCGAAAGCTGTGATGTCCGGCCCCGCCGGTGCGATCCATCCGCTGCGGAAGGCTCTCAGCAGATAGTCCTCCTCCAGGGGGCCCACATCTGGTGAAGAGAGCAGGATCTGTTCTGCTGTCGCGGCGTAGCCGGTGGCGCCCCTTTGCGCTCCAGAAGCGGTCATGACGCCATTCTCATTTCAGCGATGTCACCGTTCGCCTCGTGCAGCACCTGGTACATGAAGGTCTCCCGTTCCGAAATGAGTTCTGCTATCGGCAGCACCGTAGGCACCAGATCGGACGTCAGGAGGTGAAATCCCGCTCTGAGGTATAGCTGCTCGGTATCGGTGCCCACCGGCGAGGCCGAGCACACCGCGTAATCCGCGTCTGAACTGCGCACGCGGTTCAGCAGCAATCTGAGGATCTCGGGGTAGAGGGCTTGATGTTCCCGCTCGGTTTCTCCATCAACCGCGGGCTCTGGATGGAAGCCGATCATCTGTGAGCGTTCCCCGGTTTTGAGCATGGTGCATCTCCCCACGCGCTGACCGGACTTTGTCTCCACAGTCCAGGTGACTTTGTCCCGACTCGCAGCGTCTTGGCGGAACACTACACGGTCAGATCTCAGCGACCCGCCATAGCTCGTCGCAGTGACCTTGTTCTCCGTGGTCACGCCTCGACGGCTGATGACAGCAGTGAAGGTTCTCAGCAGGATCTTCAGATCGAGAGTGAAACTCATGGTGTCGACGTATTCGATATCGAGGTCGAACTTCTCGTCCCAGGGCAGCTCATTGCGTCCGCTGACCTGGCACAGTCCGCTGAGCCCACCGCGTACCTCGTGGCGCCTTGCCTGATCGGGAGTGTAGAGCGGCAGGTAGTCGGTGGTCAGCGGGCGGGGACCGATCAGACTCATGTCACCGATGAGGACATTCCATAGGCTGGGCAGCTCATCCAGGCTGGTTGATCGCAGGAGACGCCCAAACCCTGTCAGTCGGTCTTCGTCGGTGACCAGACCACGCTGCGGGTCCACTTGTCGCATCGTGCGGAACTTGCGCAGGTGGAAGACCCTCGCATGTTGGGTGGCGCGTTTTTGAACAAAAATCACTGGTGCACCATGGAATATCAGCACCAGCAGGGAGATGACGGCGATGAGCGGACTGAGGATCACGAGTCCGAATAGGGCCCCCAGTATGTCGAGGACACGTTTTACTCGTGCATAGCTCATGAGCTGGCACCTCCAGCAGTCTGCAGCGCGGGTAACCGCGCCGGGACCTGGCGGCGGTAAGGAGGAAAGAAGTCATCGGAGTCATCCCAGGCTGTACCGCAGTCAGAAAAGTGCTTCCGTGTTCGTTCCACCAGTCTCTCGTAGTGCTGCGGAGCCAGGACACGTTCCCCGGTGCTGAAGGAGACTGCGCCGTGGGGCGCGAAGCCGCGCTTATAGCGCTCTAGGCCATCCTGGGGCTGGACGCCGCCGCCGAGTACGTAGCGGCGCCGGCCAGTTGCGCGCAGCCAGTTCATCGCTTCTACTTTGACGAGGTCGTTGGGTCGGACCGAGAACGACGTCTCTTCAGTTCCGCCGAGGAAGTAGTAACCGGTCGTGGTTCCGAGCAGCAGCAGATCAGCAGAGACGATCTCGCCGTCGAGTTCTGCCATGACATAAGCGAACTGTCCTGGCAGGGCCAGATGGAGGCCCTCAAAAAAGGTGCGATCGAAGCGGTACCACTGTGCACTAGCACGGCGGTCCATGGTGCCCAGATATATACGCAGGAAGTCCTCAACTCTGGTTCCCTGGTCATCGATGATGATCCTGACCCCTTCGCGTCGGGCGCGTCGGGCGTTCCGCCTCACCTTCGACTCAACTCCATCCCAGAGCTCCTCATCCGGGACATCGAGGTCCCGAACGTAGTTGAGCTGACGGGCTCGAGTTGGTCCTGGGTAGGGCAGCAGCTCCTCGGGGAATAGGGAGAACCGGACGAACTCGCTGACAACCCCTTTAGCTGCGGCCCAGGCATCGAACTCAGTCCAGAATCTGGCGGCCGTGGCATTGGAGTCTTTCAATCCCCAGTGCAGCGGCCCGCCGTAGCCGTAGGGCGAGGTGATGTCCTTGCCCGCCACGGCTCCTGAATCGCTGCTGGGGGCCGTCGTCTCGGGGATCTCGCGCAGGTAGAAGGGGTAAAGCACGTGGCCTCGGCCGTCGTTGAGCACGGCAGCCATGAGGCGTCCGTTCGCGGGCGCAAGGAGCTTGCATAGGTCAGGGTGCGCGAAGGGATGTTTCATGGGCGAGTCTGTCCAGAGCTTGCTCCAGCGTGCGCGCTCTTGTTCCACTTCGGCGTCCCAGATTTCCACTGGAGCATTCATGTTCGGACCTTTCTGTCCGCCGAGCAGAGACCCGTGCACGAGACTTGTGGTGCCCGGTAGGAGGGAAAGAAGGTGGACTCCGGCCGGCACGCACTCAACTGTGTGTAGCGGTCCAGGTCGATCACCTGGTGGCTTGTGTAATAGCTGCGACGGCCACTCTTGGCCATCGAGAACTTGTAGCGCAGCAGGCTGTCTTCTTCGGTATTGGTGATTCCGCCGGTGAGGACATAGTTCTGGACTCCGCGAGATTGCGCGTAGACGAATGCACTATGGGACAGAAAGATATTGGCTCCCGTCCTGAGGCTGGACTCCTCGGTGGCACCTAGGAAGGAGTAGGCGGTGTCTCCGCAGTAGAGGACCATTTCGGTGGAAACTGCAGCTCCCTCGTGGATGGCGAACAGATACGCGATCTGTCCTTCGAAGACCCGATGCACCATGTCGAAGAATTCTTCGTCATAGAAGAATCTGACGTCGGCGTTCCGGCGACGCATCGTCGCATAGTAGAGATCAATGAAGGTCTCGATATGGTGACCGGTCTCATCTACGAGAAGCTTCATCCCGGCCTCGCGTGTCCGCCGTAGCTTTCGCCGGAAGTCTTTGGACGTATCCAGCAGCAGCTCGTCTTCGGTTTTGCCGGCGAGGCTCTTCACAACATGAGGAGCATGTTCGCGGAACGTTCCGGGGTAGCCGGGCAGAGTGCCGATGACCGGATTCACCCGGTGAAACTCGCTGACGATGCCCTCGGTAAGTGCCCAGTCGCGAAACCTCTCCCAGAAGTCAGTCATTACTGTGGGCGCATCTGCTCCTTCGACCTGTGCCAGCAGTGGACCACCGTAGAGCAGCGGTGTGGTGATGTCGTAATACCCTTCCGGCACCGGGTGTCCGCACGCGTCCTGGGAGATGGGACGTTGCAAAAAGGAGTACAGCACCCGTGATCCACTGCAGTGGGAGAAGACCACGGCGCGGGGGCGCTCGCCTATTCCCGCGCGTTCCGCGAGGTATGCCGGGTGGGAGAACGTATCCCCTCCGGCGCATTCGTGCCAGGCACTCAGCCAGATCTGGAAGTCCTGTGGGTTGTCGGCGCACAGCACCTGCAGGCCGTGCTGATCAGGGTAGAGCACCGTTGCCCCGGGTGACATTGGCTCAGGCAGCATGCGACTCTCCGATCGCTTCGACTCTGGTCAAGTCAACGAGTTGGGGTAGTGGACCAGTGCAAACATTGGTGTAGAAAAGCTCAATTTCTTGCCGTGAGGCATCAGTGGCAGGAAGTAACCGGGCTTCTAGATCGGGAGCTTCAACCCGGCTGATCTTGTCGTGAATCTTCATGACTGATCCTTCGTAGTTACCGAAGAGCTCCTCCTCGAGCTTTTCTCCGGCGCGCAGACCAGTGAAGACGATGTCGGTGGGGGTGTTAGACATGGCGATCAGATTGCGCGCGATGTCTACGATCTTCACTGGCTCGCCCATATCAAGAACCATGACGTAACCGTCCTGTCCGATGGTCGCGGCCTGCAGGACGAGTTGGCAGGCTTCGGGAATTGTCATGAAGTAACGGGTCACCTCTGGGTCGGTGACGGTCACCGGGCCCCCTTGCCGAATCTGCTCTTGGAAGGAGAGCAGCACCGACCCGCGTGAACCCAGCACATTCCCGAAGCGCACAGACAAATATGTGCCGGTGGAGGTTCTCGTCATGCCGCTGACCAAGCGTTCAGCAACCCTCTTGCTTCGTCCGAGTTCGCTGGTCGGAGAGGCAGCCTTATCGGTTGAAATGTTGACGAAGGTCTCGACTCCAACTGATTCTGCCGCCCGGAGGACATTGAGTGTGCCGTGCACATTCGTTTTCCACGCTTCCTGGGGGAACCGTTCCAGCACCGGGAGGTGTTTCAGTGCGGCAGCATGGAAGACGATCTGCGGTCTGGCTTCAGCAAAAATGCGATCCAGCGCTTGCTGATCGCGAATGTCAGCAAGAACCGTGTTTGGGGAGGTCAGCAGGGCTGAACCGTAGAGGGCCAGCTCTACACCGTGCAGAGCAGTCTCGTCCCGGTCTAGCAAGACGAGGCTCTCCGGTTCCAAGTCCCAGAGCTGGCGGCACAGTTCGCTGCCGATGGATCCTCCGGCCCCGGTGACCAGCACGCGCTTGCCCTGAATTTGGGCCCGGATCTCTGTCATATCTGTGTGAATGGGACTGCGTCCAATGAGATCTTCGACCTTGAGATCGCGAATATCGCTGACGTCCACTCGCCGATTCACGAGGTCGGCAAGTGGGGGAATGGTCCGTAGCCAACACCCGGAGGATCGCAGCCGCTCGCGGCAGGCAGCGAGGAACTCAGGCTTGGAGTCGGCGATAGCGACGATGACTCCTGCAACGTCGAGGCCATCAACCAGGTCTGCGACGTCCTCGCTGTTTCCGCGGACGCGCACGCCCTGTATGCTCAGCTGCCGTTTGCGCGGATCATCGTCGATCAACCCCACGGGCAGATAGGGGCCAGCTGGATCTGACAGCATCTGCCGAACCAGTGATTCTGTGGCGTCTCCCGCTCCGATGATCAATACGCGTTCGGCCGATCGAGGACGCGATGTCCGCTGGTGGATATATAGAAGAAGCCAGCGGGTTCCGGACATCAGGACCAGCGAGGCGGTGACCATCAGCACCGCGAGCGCGGTGTCAGTGGGGTGTACGAGTAAGAAGACGCATCCGAGGAGCACTGTCAGCGCGACGAGTGCCCCGTACTCGGACAAACTGCCATATTGGAGTCGGCTGCCGTATAAGCGGAGCATCCCCGGGTGCAGGACGATGGCTATGAGCACAGCAAAGGTGAGACCTATGGTCCAGGGGTTCTCAGAAGCCAGCCCAACCAGCGTGGCCGCCAAGATCCAGGCGATTGCGTCCAGAAGAATCTGCAACCAGTTTTTGTGTTTCCGAAGACCGCGAGCGAGCTTGGCAGGCTTGCGATTGCCCGGTGCTGCAATCTCCGGTGCCGGATAGTGTGTCTCGATCATGTCCACTCCCGTGAAGCTGAGTCCGTATTTCTCGAAGCAGGTAGAGCTTCTGAGGACGTCCGAATTCCTGCGGTGACCTTCACGCTAGGTGTGGAAATTCATCCGTTAAAGCCATCTCAGTGCTTCTTGCGGACCCCCGCGGGGGTGCTGCGGCAAGCCGCTATCCCGGTATGTGCGCTAGCTATTGGAGGGGTGCGGGCTCGGGTTCTTGACGTCCTCGCGCACTGGGGTGCCGGCTAGTCGTGCGACCAGTTCGGTGCGTGAGGAAACTCCGAATTTCCGATAGACGCTGGTAAGACGCAGCTCGACCGTCCGCAACGAGACGTAGATTCGTGCTGCGATCTCACGGTTCTTCAAGCCCGCCTTGACCAGTTCGGCGACCAGGCGTTCTTCATCGCTGAGATTGCTCAGTTCTGGAGGAAATGATCTGGACGCGCTCGACCCCGGACGCGCGGGTGGTTCCGGGATAGCAGGTTGTTTGGCGCCGATCTCCCTGAACAGGGAAGCCGCGATGAGCGTGTGATCGCGAGAACGTGAGGCTAGCCCCAGTGTCGCCAGGCGATCAGCCAGGGCGGTGTGAAGCAGTGCCTGGGCGTAGACGGAACCCTGATGATCTCGCAGTGCATCTTGAAGCAGCTCTACGGACTGCTGCCCAGAGGCAAGCAGAGCCTCGCAGCGCTTGATCGCGTTCTGCACCCAGCCGGAAGGGGCACGCACAGCTCTCGTCCGTAGTCGTTGCAGGACCAGTGCGGCATGTTCGCGTCTATTGCATCGAATGAGCGCTTCTATAAGGTCCGGTTCGTGCCGGTACTGGTTGGGGTTCAGTTCGCCGGGGCAGCGCTCGTCACAGCGCTGCAGATGCCGTGCTGCTTCGGCGTGAAGACCCACGCGCAGTAGATAATTGCCCTGTAAAGCGCTAAGTGCCGCCAACATCGCCCCGTTGCCGGTCTTGTTGGCGTAGGCAGCCAGTTCCGCTTCTTTTTCTTCGGCGTCGCTGGCTCTTCCGCTCGTCAACAGGTGCCAGCACTGCAGGAGCAGGAGCCTGTCCCTGCGCACCTCGTGTTCAGGGTGCAGGCCATCCGTCAGCGTATCCAGGAGCACCATCGCGAGACCGATCTGCCCCATCCGGATCGCGATCTCTATCTTGAGGTACATAGCCTGGACTGCCCAGGTCGCGTTGTCGGAGCGTGTGTGCATTAGCACGTCCAAGCAGGCGCGGGCTGATTCGTAGTGCTCGGTCATCATCAGCGCCGAGGCCATGTTCAGCAGATACTGCGGGCTGAGCTCTTCGGACTCCAGAGCGCTGAGCTCATTGAACCGCGCCAGAGCGAGTTGGTCGTCTCCGTGAACGGCATCAACGGACATTCTGAGTCCGTCATACAGTTGCTTCTCATCCAAGCTGAAGTGTTCCTTCAGCGCCTCTGCCTCTTTGAGCAACTGGCGCGCCTCGGCGACTTCGCGGCGGTCGCAGTGCAGATGGCCCAGTATCAGCTGAAGTCTGGCAACCTCCCGGGGAGCTGCGGAACGCTCGCCCCGGGTCCAGTTGTTGAGAAGCCGGTTAGGAAGTGTCTGGGATTGGAGGTACTCGAGCTGAATCTCGAGGCCGCGAGCCCGGACCGTGACAGGGCATTCGGTGGACTCGCGAGCGAATTGCAGGTACCGGGCAGCAAACACGAACTCGCCGCGATCTATCAGCGCTTCCGCTAAATCGGTCAGACGCTCTCCGAGCGCACTGGCCTCTGCGCACAGGTTGATTGACCGTTCGATGAGTTCGATGCCGGCATCGACTAGTCCGTCCCTGACCAAGCTCAGCGCGTTGGCCGCGAGAGCCGCTGCGGTCTGCTCGTCCAATTCCACGAAGGAGCGATGCCAGTTTCCCATTTCCACATGGTGCTCGGAGCAGCTGTTAATGAGCTTCTGGTGCAGAGCGTTGCGCGTGCTGCCGCTCATGGACCAATGCATAGCGGAGCGCACCAGCTCATCTGTCATCATCAAGAGCGAGCCGCGACGTTCCACAACCCCTCGGGACTCGAGTTCTGCCACATGCAAAGCCGCATCGGGAATCTCGCGCTGCAACGCGCTGAAGCACGTCAATGGTGCCAGGGAGAGGATCTTGAGGATGTACTCAAGAGTCCCGTCGAGCTGTCCCACGATATCGTGGGCCAAGGACACCGCTTCGGGACCAAGGCGAAGAGGGACGGACATGGCGAAGTTGCCTGTCTGCTGGCTTTCGGTCATGTCCTGAAGGATCAGATCAAGAGCATGAGGACGGCCCGCGGCGGCGCGGACAGCAAGTGCTGCGGCCGCAGGACAGATGCGTTTTGCTGTAGCGCGGTGAGCCAGATCGATCATTTCTTCACGTCTGAGCGTCCGCAGGTTCAGGTGGGGGATCCCCGCAAACGGGCTCTTATCGGTGACGCGCCGGGCGGAAATGACGATCCGCACTCGAGGATCACTCATACGGCGGAGGAGGTGGCCCAGCGCGGCCTGTGACGTGTCATCCATGTCGTCGTAGCCGGGGATGATGATCAGCGTATTATCGGGGATCTCCGCCGCATGCAGAGCCTTCAGCACCGTCGATGCAAGATCGAAGGCCGGGACGTTCTGGCCTTCGACATCGATGGAGAACGTCTCCGCGTCCAGGGACCGTAGTCCCGCCAGAACTATGTCGAGACCAGAGCGTTGAATCGCAGCTTCGGCACGGTGATAGGGGATCTGGACGGTTCGACCTGCCCAACGCTTTTCCAGGCTGTGGAGCAGGAGACTGGTTCCTGAGCCGATGCGCCCGGTGAGAGCAGCGACATGATGATGAACGAGTAGAGAATTCAGCCGTTCAAGGTCGGCGTGACGTGCGAGTTCCACCATCAGGAGCAGCTTCCAATAGGCCGACCGGCCGGAGTGAGGTCTGCCATGGGGCAGCGACCTCTGCCCCTATGCGTGAGGAGCTCATGTTCGCCGGAATCTATGGGTTGGTTTATCACTAGGTCGGTTAGAAAAAACAAAAGTCCCCCTCAGCTATGGATTAACCGAGTGCGTCTTAAGCGCGCAATATCGACCTTAGTGAGATGTGGCGAGCTAAATAATCCCTACTTGTACGCGATCGCGTCAGGCACTGCTAAGTACTTCCCGCCGCATGCGGGAAACCGCCTCACCGAAGTCCCGCAATTCAGTCACCAGGGGACTAGTCAGTTTCCGCAATCTGACGCGGGACAAGTAGGCACAAAGCGCAATGCGCTGTGAACCTGCTGCTGGAGCCTACTAGTGGCAGCGCACCCAGCCCCGGGCCGGTGTTAGTAGTAGTACGGGAAGTCGGACCAGTTGGGGTCGCGCTTCTGCAGGAATGCGTCGCGGCCTTCTACCGCTTCATCAGTCATATAGCCCATGCGGGTGGCCTCACCAGCGAAAACCTGCTGACCGGCCAGGCCGTCGTCGGCTGCGTTGAACGCGAATTTCAACATGCGAATAGCCTGCGGTGACTGTCGCGCAATATCCGCCGCGTACTCCAAAGCCGCTTCTTCCAGGCGTTCATGCTCCACTGCTTCATTGACCGCGCCGGCGGCCACCATCTCCTCGGCCGAATGCTCCCGGGCAAGGAAGAAGATCTCCCGGGCCTTCTTCTGGCCTATCTGGCGGGCCAGCAGCGCCGAACCGTAACCGGCGTCGAAGGACCCCACGGTGGCGTCAGTCTGCTTGAACTTCCCGTGCTCGCGGGAGGCAATGGTCAGGTCAGCCACCACGTGCAGAGAATGACCGCCGCCGGCAGCCCAACCGTTGACCACAGCGATCACCACCTTCGGCATGGTGCGGATCAACCGCTGTACCTCCAGAATGTGCAGTCGTCCCGCCCGCGCCGGATCCACCGTTTCGGCTGTCTCACCCTCGGCGTAGCGGTAGCCGTCGCGGCCGCGGATGCGCTGGTCTCCGCCGGAGCAGAAGGAATGGCCGCCGTCTTTGGGGGAGGGGCCGTTGCCGGTGAGCAGCACTGCTCCCACATCCGGGGTCATCCGTGCATGATCCAGCGCCCGGTACAGCTCGTCCACTGTGTGCGGGCGGAAGGCATTGCGCACTTCAGGGCGGTCGAAAGCGATGCGCACTGCCGGAAGATCGCGGACTACCGCGCCGTCGTCGTCGCGTTCAACCCGCCGGTGATAGGTGATGTCAGTGAACTCGAAGCCTTCCACGAGCCGCCACTGCAGAGGATCGAAGACGTCCGAGACCTGCGGCGGAAGGGAAGGGTGTGCGTCATTGCGGGAGTCAGAGCTAGTCACAAGAGATGAGTCTACCGACGGTACTGGGAGCCGTCCTCAGCCCGGTGCAGGAGTCCGAAATCCACCAGATACCGGCGGAGTGCCCGTGGCGGGGTGTGGGGTTCTGTTCAGCCTCACTCGCCGGCAAGGATGTGCCCCAAGTACTCCGCGACCTGTTCAGGTGAGTCCTCTTCCCACGCCTCTTCATCCAGTGAGTTCACCTCCAGCACGGCAAAAACCTCCTGATCGGCGTCGTAGAACAAGGCCTCGTACAGCCCATGCTCGGGCACCGGGTACCAACGGCTGAGTACCTGGAACTCCTCATCCCCGAGCTTCACCGTCTCCACGGAGTTCTCCTGCACCTCGGTGCTGGGCTGGTCCTGGAAGTTCTCAGCAATGGCCGCGGCATCCTCGCCTGAGCCCGGTACCAGCAGCTTCAGTCGGCCGGAGTAATGGCCACGGGACCAGAAATTACACAGGTACCGGTAGGAATCCTGCGCTTGGGCATCAACCCCCAGGGGGCCAAACCCGGTGTCAGTAATAGTTGCGGTGCGGCCGAGTATCTCAGGCATCTGTTCCTGCAGCAGGCATTCATCCTGGTGGTTCAACACTGGCATGGATGCCCCATGACCGGCTGATTCTGGCCAGGCTTCGCCCGTACTGATGAGCCATTCCTGCGGCACGGAGAGCTCCTCCGATAGCTGCGTCCCGACTGGCTCGTGGCCATTTCCCTCCGCTGCAGAGTCTGCGCCCGCTGTGGTCTCCGTGCCCGAGGGATCCGGGGAGGTCGCCTCGGGGGAGTGACCAGACGCGGCGGGGGATTCCGGCGTGCTCGGCTCAGCTGCTGGGGTTTGAAGCTCGGGATTGAGTCCGGTACTGGCAGGTTCACTCTCGGTATCAAAGGGGTTCTCCGCGCAGGAACTCAGCATTAGGCCCAGCAGCCCTGCCAGTGCCACAACCCCGGGGGCAGAGGTGCTGCGAGAGCTGCTGCTCGAACAGCCAGCAGGCGCAGGGCGATGTGTCCCAAACCTCAGACTCATACCCGGTACTTTCGCACAGGCTGCCGAAGCTCAGCTATTTGTGACAACCCCGATGGATCAGCCCTCCACGACTTCCCCGGGTTGGCTCCTGGGACAGTGACGCATCTTGGCGGTCACAGCTTTCCATGGCGTCCTCACCTGGCCTGGGGCGACGCCGGGGGTGACGACTTTTCAGAGGTCGGGGTAGGTTGAGCGCATGCGCGAGATGCCTGCTGATGATGCCAGTTCGGAGCTCCGGGAGTATTACCGCCATTTCGCTCAGGTGGAAGCCGCTCCGGTGTCCCCGCTGTACCAGGACTGGGCCGAAGGGGTTGCTGCCGATGCCGAACTCCTGGAGAAGCTGTTGCAGCTTCCTGCCCCCAAGCGCCAGGCGAACCTATTATTCGCTGCGGCCGGGATCGCTCAGGTGCCGCTGCTGCCCTGGGCGCAGGTCCGTCAGGCAGTCCTGCAGCAGTGGGACCAGATCCGCCATCTCATGCTCACCCGGCGTACCCAGACCAATGAGGCAGGCCGACTAGCTGTGCTGAACCTGCCTTTCGCTCGCATCGCGGAGCAGACCCGGCAGCCGCTGGCACTGCTGGAAGTAGGCAGCAGCGCCGGACTCTGCCTCTACCCCGACGCCTGGCCGATCCACTACCGGTTCACCGATACCGCGGCCGATGCCAACGGTGAGCCCGCTGATCTGGAGACGGGCAAGAGCACAGCGCACGACAGCGCCCGGCTGACTCCGCGGGGTGTGTTGAACTCCGCAGTAGAGCTGACCAGCGAACTCACCGGGATTCAGGCACCAGAGAAGCTGCCGGAGGTGGCGTGGCGCGGCGGGATCGACCTCAACCCCCTGGACCTGCGGAATCCTGAGGATCTGGACTGGCTTAAAGCCCTGGTGTGGCCTGGCATGGAGTATCGGCTCAAACGTCTGGAAGCCGGCGCCCAGCTAGTCAGCGAGCAGCCGCCGCGAATCTTCACCGGTGACCTCAACGAGCTGCTGCCGCAGGCGCTGGCTGAGGTACCCGAGGACGCGGTGCCGGTGGTGTTCCACTCCGCGGTGCTTGTCTATCTCTCCACTGAGGAGCGGGCGCATTTCGTTGAGCAAGTGCAAGCTTCCGGAGTGCGCTGGGTCAGCAATGAAGGGCTCGGGGTCTTCCCGCAGATCGCCGCGAAGCTGCCCCGGGAGGATCCCGACCAGTCCGGGTTCATCCTTGCCCTGGACGGCGAACCGCTGGCGCGCACCGGTCCGCACGGACAGTATGCGAAGAGCTTGGAGTGAAAACCCGCCCCTTTTAGCGCGGTGGATGCTAGCGGCTGCTTTCCTTGGAAGCAGCGGGCTTGCGCGCCAGAATGATGATCTCCGGGGAGTCCTCGTCCAGCTCGGACCTGTCCCAGTTGCCCCACATCTGCTCGAGTACAAAACCGGCCTGTTCCAGGGAGGCGCGCAGCACGTGCAGCGGTCGGTAGCGCAGCGGTTCATCAGCGCTGAGTTTCCGCCCGTCAGGCATGATGCTGTGCGCCCGGCAGGTGATGAGGTCCCCGTCGTCGTCATCTGGCTCGATGCTCAGCACCTCCAGCCAGGAGGTGAACTCCCCGCCTCCAGGATGCGGTTGGGTCTCCCGGGTGCTCTCTTCATCCCAGGCATCTAGCTCCAGGGCCGCAGGGTTGCGAGATTCAAACGCCAGCCACCCGCCGGGCCGCAGCGCCCGGAACGCTTCGGCGAGCACCTGGTCCCACTCAGAGCGGTGCAGGAAATACTGCGCCACATGCCCTACCATCACCGCAGCATCAGCGGCGTCGGATTCCAGCTGGTCGGCATAACCATGAATCAGCGTGATGCGCTCAGCCAGCGCAGCCCCGGGGTGGTCGCTGCTAGGTGGCTCGGCGATGCGCTGTTCGATCCTCTGCCGCGCCACCTGGATCATCGCCCCCGCCGGCTCCACACCGGTGACCCGGATGCCGGCAGCGGCTAACTCAAGGGCCAGTCCGCCGGTGCCGCAGCCGATATCAGCCACCGTCTGCACACCAAGTTCATCCAGCAGGTCCTGATAGAAGTCGGTGTCCCACATTCCGGCGTTCTCCACGTCGTAGAGGGTGACGAACTCGGGGTCTTCTGTCCACGGCCGGTGCTCGCCGGTGCCGGCATCAGTCCCGGATGTGAGGGCAGAACTCTCCCCGGAGGTCTCAGCGCAGGGCTGGCCGGGGTGATCAGGGTGCGGGTCGGTAGTCATAGTCGCTTAAGCGTATCCGCCGTACCCGTTGACCAGCCGGTTCCGCTGGCTTGGTGCCGGCAGCGAAATGCCCGTATCCAGGGCCCGACCCTTGTGGTGTGATGGGTCCATGACTTCTGCGCAGGAGATCACCGAGGCTCAGGCCGCCGAACTGCTCATCAACTGGGAGCTGGCCGCCAGCACAGCCGCGCGACTGGCACCCCCTGGCCCGCGGCTGACTCGGCGTGAGGCTGCCGCCGAGGTCCAAGCCCTGCGCGAGGCCGCCACTGAGGCTGTGGGGCATGTCCATCAGATCACCGGCCTCCATGCCGCCCGCGGCCTAGGGGAGGACACCTCCGATGTGTTGATCGTGGACCGTGCCGGATGGTCCGCCGCCAATGCGGAGAGCTTCCGGCAGATGCTGGCTCCGGCTCTGAAAGCTGCCGTGGAGAAGAAACCGGAGCTGGCCAAGGAGGGCAGCACTGGTCAAGTAGTCGGCTCTGCAGTCACCGGTGCCGAACTCGGGGCGGTACTGGCCTTCCTCTCGGCCAATGTGCTCGGTCAGTTCGAGCCATTCCACCAGCAGCGCCTGCTGCTAGTAGCCCCCAACGTGGTGGATATTGCTACCCAGTTGAATGTGGACCGCGCTGATTTCCGGTTGTGGGTATGCCTGCATGAGCAGACCCACCGGGTCCAGTTCGCTGCCGCCCCATGGCTGGCTGAACACCTCCAAGAGCAGATCACCCAGCTCTCCACCAACACCATGGGCCAGGCGGATTCTCTGCCGCAGAAGCTCGCCGAGGCCGCCAAGCAGCTCAAAGCCGAGCTGAAAGGCAGAAAGGACACCGGGCACGACGACGCCTCCGCGGACCCCTCGGCAGAAGGCGCTTCATCCACCCGTCCCCGCAACCGGCTCCTGGAGGCCATCCAGTCCCCGGAGGACCGGGCTGTGATGTCCCATCTGACGGCGGTGATGAGCCTGCTGGAGGGCCACGCAAACGTGGTGATGGATGCTGTCGATGCCTCGATTGTTCCCTCAGTGAAGACTATTCGACGCCGGTTCAACGATCGCGGGCGCCGTCGCAGCCCACTGGAGCGTGCGGTGCGGAAGCTGCTGCAGCTGGATATGAAAGCCGCCCAGTACCGCGATGGACAGAAGTTCGTGAGTCACATTGTGGATGCGGTGGGCATGGAGGCTTTCAACACCATCTGGGAAGCCCCGCAGCACCTGCCCACCGAGGATGAACTGCACCAGCCCGATCTCTGGATCCAGCGGATGGGTCTGCAGGGCCAGCGGTCAGGTGGCTAAGGCGCCTGCGGCTCTGCACGCCGCCCGCAAAGCAGTGGGGGAGGCTCTGGACCCCGAGGGATTGACCCTGGTGGGCTGCTCCGGCGGCGCGGACTCGCTGGCGCTGGCAGCCGCCGCTGCCTGGCACCATCAGCGCACCAATGGTCCGCTGGCCGGTGCGCGGGTGGGCGCCGTCGTGGTGGACCATCATCTGCACCCCAACAGCGTTGAGATCTCCGGGCGCGCAGTCCGGCAGCTGAAAGGACTCGGGCTGGACCCGGTGCGGATCTTCCCCGCCCAGGTGGACCTGCACTCTGCAGACGGACCTGAGGCCGCCGCCCGGACTGCTCGGTACCGGGCGTTCCGCACCGCAATGAAAGAACTCGGCGCCACTCGGATTCTGCTGGCTCATACCCGCGATGACCAGGCAGAGCAGGTGCTGCTGGGGCTGGCTCGCGGTTCCGGGACCCGGTCGCTGGCCGGTATTCCGCGGCAGCGCGGTCCCTTCCACCGGCCGCTGCTGGATCTCGCCCGGGAGGACACCGAGGCGATCTGCGCCCACCACCACCTGGATCCCTGGCAGGATCCTGCCAACTCGGATCCGCGCTATCTGCGCTCACGCATCCGCACCCAGATCCTGCCCTTTCTCGAGGAGCAGCTCTCCGGGTCCATCCGGGAGTCGCTGGCACGTACTGCAGATATCGCCGCAGCTGACGCCGCCTATCTGGAACAGGACGCCAAAGAAGTCTTCGCCCAGCTGCTGGAAGACCCCGATCACACCGGCACCCTACGGCTGAAACTCACGCCACTGCGCGAGGAACCACCGGCCATCCGTCGTCGTGTACTGGCGCTGGCCGCGGTCGCCGTCGGCGCCCCCAACCCCAGCTTTGAGCGACTCACGGCGGCGGAGAAACTGATCACCGGAAGCCGCTCTGCTGGGCCGGTCCAGCTGGAGGGGGAGGTCAGCGTTCACCGTGGCGCACGCGGAACCGCTGAATATGGGAAACTGGTGCTCGTTCCCCCGCCCAGATAACAGGAGCACGCACCTCATATGGACGCGATTGACGTCAAGGACGATCTCACCGAGGTTCTCTACACCGCTGAAGAGATCCAGGAACGCATCAACGAGCTGGCCGCCCAGATCGACCGCGACTACGCTGGCAAGGACGTGCTGCTGGTCGGCGTGCTCAAGGGCGCAGTCATGGTCATGGCGGATCTCTCCCGTGCCCTGAAGTCACATGTGACCATGGACTGGATGGCGGTGTCCTCCTACGGCTCGGGCACCAAGTCCTCCGGTGTGGTGCGGATCCTGAAGGATCTCGACGCCGATCTGATGAACCGCCACGTGCTGATCGTCGAGGACATCATCGACTCTGGCCTGACACTGTCCTGGCTGAAGGCCAACCTGGAATCCCGCGGCCCGGCCTCGGTGGAGATCTGCACCCTGCTGCGTAAGCCGGAGGCCGTGAAGGTGGACATCGACGTCAAGTACGTCGGCATGGACATCCCCAATAAGTTCGTGGTCGGCTACGGCCTGGACTTCGCCGAGAAGTACCGCAACCTGGATGTCATCGGCATCCTTGCGCCCCACGTCTACGAGTGATTGCACCGGCGACGACGCCGCAGCCGGTGTGCGCTGCGTCACCTCGCCTGTAGAATCGGCTCCCACACCAAGAGAACAGCGTGAGGGAGTATCCGTGGCGCATTCGCCTGTCCAGCCGGTGAGTAAGGCCGCCGCGGCCTATGCCTCACTGCGGCGCAGTATCCGCACCGGTGAGCTTTCTCCCGGTCAGCGGGTGACGCTGAAGGAACTCTCCGAGTTGCTCGAGATGAGCCTGACGCCGGTCCGGGAGGCGCTCAACCGGCTGGTCTCCGAGGGCTATGCGGTCCATGATGCTCACCGCGGAACTTTTATTGCTGATCAGAGCCGTGAGCGGGTAGAGCAGATCTACCGCCTGCGTGCTGTGCTGGAGCCGATGGCGGTGAAGCTTGCTGCTGAGATGGTCGCCATGCGGGGCGCGGCTGGCGGTGATGTTCCGGGAGCTGAGGGCCTTGAACTGCTGCTGCAGCGGAGCGAAGAGCTCTCTGACCCCATCCGGCTGGCGGAGCTGAATGAAGAGCTGCATTTTGCGCTCTACCGGCTCAGCGGTGATGAGCAGCTGGTCAGTTTCATCGAGCAGCTCTGGGCAGGGATGCCCTACCCCTCGCAGCGGATTTACTTGGACGAATCCCGAGGGCAGGCATCATTGCGGGAGCACCGCCGCCTGGTGGAGGCTGTGCTGAGAGGCGACGCCGCGGCGGCTGTCATAGAGGCGCAGGAGCATATTGAAGAAGGCCGCCGTGTGGCGCTGCAGCAGATCCAGTCCAGCTGAGAAAGACTTTCAAATTTTAAGGAATGGACGCGGCGGCGTCGTCGTTTCACCACAGTGAGAGCAGCTCTGGGTGACCTTGAAAGCACCTGGGGCTCACCTAACCCCCTAGGCACCGGAAGC
Organism: Nesterenkonia massiliensis; assembly: GCF_000455245.1. Taxonomy (GTDB): domain Bacteria; phylum Actinomycetota; class Actinomycetes; order Actinomycetales; family Micrococcaceae; genus Nesterenkonia; species Nesterenkonia rhizosphaerae. Next base: position 84,018 of record NZ_HG005168.1, read on the forward strand.
GAGATCCCGTGAGCACCAGCCCAGAGCCCGTCAGCCCAGAGCCCCGCAGCCCAGAGCTCAGCACTGAGCACTCCAGCACTGAGTCCGCCCCCTCCTTAAGCACTGAGCGGCACAGCGAGCAGTTTGAATTTGGCCTGCATACCTTCGGTGATGTCACCAAGAGTGCTGATGGTTCTCGCGAGCTTTCCCACCCGGAAGTGCTGCGCAACGTGCTGGCCGAGGCGCAGATGGCTGATCGCTCCGGGGTGGATGTCTACGGTGTAGGCGAACACCACCGGCCGGACTACGCCATCTCGGCCCCGGATGTGGTGCTGGCGGCGATCGGTGCCTCCACCGAACGGATCAAGCTGATCTCAGCTGTCACGGTGCTTTCCTCGGATGATCCGGTGCGCGTCTATCAGCGTTTCGCGACGATCGACGGGCTGACCGGCGGGCGGGCTGAGGTGTCGCTGGGCCGCGGCAGCTTCATCGAGTCCTATCCGCTGTTCGGCTACGACCTCGGCGACTACGAAAAGCTCTTCGAAGAGAAGGTGGACCTTTTCGTGAAGCTGCGCAGTGAGGGCAAAGTCAGCTGGAACGGTGAAACCCGGGCCGCGCTGAAGGGCCAGGAAATCTTCCCCAAAACTGCGCATCAGAATGGCCTGCCCACCTGGATCGCCGTCGGAGGAACACCTGCCTCGGTGGTGCGCGCTGCACGCCACGGCGTGGGGCTCGAACTGGCGATCATCGGCGGTGCCCCCCACCGGTTTGCGCCGTTTGTGGACCTGTATAAGCGGGCGCTGGTGGAATTCGGCCACGCGACCAGTCCGGAGACTGCAGACTTCCGGGTATCCAGTCACTCCCACGGATTTGTTGCCGACACCGATGAGCTGGCCAAGGACATCTTCTACCCCTCGTGGGCGGAGACTATGGCGCAGCTGGGTCGCGAGCGCGGCTGGGGCAACGGCTACCCGTCCCGCGATCAGTTCGAGCAGGAGATCACCCACGGCGCGCTGTATGTGGGTTCACCGGAGACGGTGGCGGAGAAGATCGTGAAGACCAAGGATCAGCTGGGGATCTCCCGCTTCGGCCTGAAGTACGGCAACGGCTCCCTGGCTCACGAGCACATGATGAGGGCTATCGAGCTGTATGGGGCCAAGGTCAAGCCCTTGGTGCTTGAGCGTCTTCAGGCGTGATGGCCCTGCGGCTCCAGTAATTTGCGTAAAGAAACTGCCGCAACTGCCCCCGTTGAGGGGCTAGTTTCGGCAGTTTCTTTACGTTATTCGCTGGTGAGGAGACAGCTGACGAGGCGCCGCTAGAAGACCTGGCGGCGTCCTGGGAGCGTCCAGCATCTGTCAAGGCCGTGGCGAGCGGCGGTGTTTAGCGTGTGCACCGTGAATCAGCATGATCGACAGGGTGAGGAAGAGCGCTCGGAGCCCCAGCCGAATCAGGGGCAGACTGAGTACACGCAGGGACAAGACGACGCGCAGGAATCGGCGGCGGCTAAAAGTGCTGCCGCAGAGCAGCGGAAGCCAGGAATCGACCGGCTCAACAAGACCTCTGGAGACGCCGAGAACTTCACCATCGCTCTGTATTCGGACCCCGGCCGGACATCGCATCAGGTTCGCAAACTCTTAGAGGATGAGGGTGAGGGCTGGAGCCGTGGTGCCACCATCAAGCATAAGCAGCTGCTGATCCCGCTGCGTCAGGACGCCACCCTGGATCTGGAGCGGGTCCTGGAGTGGGCTCGCGAAGACGGTGCAGATGTCTCCATCGTCATTACGGAAGTCCCTCGCACCGCGGGCCGCAAGGTCAAGTCAGCGGAACTGCATTTTGTCGAGAAGCTCGGTGTGGTCTCCCTGCCGGCCATGGGCCCGGTGGCAGTGAAGTCCAGCCTGTCTAAAGAGCTGCGTCGCTGCGTGGATGCCTTGGTTTATGACTCAGTGGATGAGGCCCATGAGCAAGGCGGCCTGGTCACCCATGTGGAGCAGCAACAGGGTCGGGAATCCTACTTCGTCACGCCTTCGGGTCTGTTCCCCGGACGGCTCTGGATGACCCTGGGTATGGTGGCCGCCAGTAAGCCGCTCTTGTCATTGCCGAAACTCTCCGGTGTCTTCGCCGCCGCTGCCGCTACCGGTGCTTTCGGCATCTTCTTCAGCACCATCTGGGAGATGGCGAACTTCTTGCCGCCGTGGCGACTGGCAATGGTGTCAGTGCTGGTGGTGTTGCTCGTGGTGCTGTGGCTGCTGCTCTCCAATAAACTCTGGGACCGCCCGGGTACCGTCGGGGGCACAAAAGAAGCGTTTATGTATAACGCCTCCACTGTGGCGACCCTTCTGGTCAGCGTCACCGCCCTGTACCTGATGCTCTTTGGAGGAATCCTGGTGATGGGGCTGCTGCTGATTGAGCCAGAATTTATGGCCAACAATATTGGAGTGGAGGAGGCCACGCTGATGAACTACATCGACGTGGCGTGGCTCTCGGCCTCCATGGGAGTCGCAGCCGGCGCCATCGGTTCGAATTTTGATGACGACACCGACCTGAAGAACCTCACCCAGGGCTCACGCGAGGCCCAGCGCTACCCACCCGATGATGAGCAGCGCTAGCCCTCGGCAGCTTTTGGTGCGCCAGGATCAGCCGGCTAGGTAGAGGAACGCGAAGCCTAGGCCCACCGAGAGTAGACCCCACAGCACGATCGAGACTGCCATCCAGATCATCACCAGGTGGCGGTTTGCGCCGAAGGAGACCATCAGCGGTGCGGTGAACTGGCTGGGGAGTGCGAAGGGGCCCAGGATGGCCACACCGGGCACACCGAAGCGGTCAAAGTACTTTTTGATCTTTGCCCGTCGCGCGATCTGCTTCTCGGACAGCTCCTTGGGTTCGGCGTTCTTGGTGACCGCGGAGCGGATCCCGTGGGCGCCGTAGATCAGAATCGCTACTGCTGCGGCGTTGCCCAGCACGCCGCAGATCAGCGCGACCCACCACGGCAGGCCGACGATCATGCCGATGAACGGTCCACTGTAGGACTCGATGAACGGCACCGCACCGATGGCCGCTACGCCCAGCCACTGCAGGGCTTCGGGCAGTCCATCCACCCAGTTCTGCAGCTGACTGATCCAGGAGTCCTCCTGGACTAAATTGAGGTCATCGGGTGTGCCAGCGGTCATGCTCAGCGAAAGTGCGTTGATCATAGGTCTCATCATTGCGGACTATGGCCGCGACGTCGTCACCCCTGCGGCGTATCTCAAAGCGTGGCGAACGTTGCAGCGGCTCTCGAGCGTTTGCACCCAGCGCCATCTCCAGGTTGCGCTGAGCAGGGGGTATTAGTCTCTGGCGGGTCAGAGAGGAGGCGCATATGCCGCGACTCAAACGCGTCCGCCCATTCCAGGACCCCGGCTTCCAACGCCTCAGTGGCGATTCCGACTTTCGCTATGTTGATGATGACGGCCGCCCTGCCTCAGAGCAGGACTGTGTACGTATTGATGCACTGGCCATCCCGCCGGCCTGGAAAGAGGTATGGATCTGTGTGGACGCCCATGGCCATGTGCAGGCGGTGGGGACCGACGACGCCGGACGCAAGCAATACATCTATCACCAGCATTGGGCGGACCGGCGGGATCGCGGCAAATTCTCCCGTGCCCTCGATCTTGCTTCAAAGCTGCCTGCAGCGCGTGCCAGGGTCACCCAGGCGCTGAAAGAGGAGGGGATGGACAGGCAGAAAGTACTGGCTATCTCCTTTCGCATCCTCGATCGGTCCGCCATCCGAGCGGGTTCGCGCACCTATCTGCGGCAGAGCGGCAATCGGGGTCTGACCACACTGCAATGCCGGCATCTGGTGGTAGCTGGGGACACGTTGACCTTCTGTTTTCCGGCTAAGGGCGGCAAGGTCCAGGAGGTCAGCTTCTCGGATCCGGAGCTGGCACCGCAGCTTGAGGAACTGGTTCAAGGGCGGACCCGCTCGCTTTTGCTGTCCTGGCGAGAGGGACGACGACGAGCCGCGCTTCGGCCCCAGCAGCTCAACGCCTATATTCGCCAGGTCACCGGTGGCCGATTCACCGCGAAGGACTTCCGCACGCTGCGCGGCACCATCCTGGCGGCTGAGTCCCTGGCGCGCACAGGGGCGAAGTCCACTGCGCGGGAGCGGGCTAGGGCTGAACGTGCGGCAATCGAGGCCTGCGCCGAGGGGCTCGGGAACACTCCCGCCGTGGCCAAGAGCTCCTATATCGACCCGAGGGTCTTTAAGCAGTACCGTCGCGGCAATCTTCTTGACACTTCGCGAACGCCTGAGTCCGCGATCCGTTCCTTACTGCTGGGCTGAGCGGTCCATCACCTCGGGAAAAGTTGCACTTATGCAAAAATGCGGAAGTGCATAAACTGCACTAGTGCAAGAAAAGCTGACGCGTCGTGAACAGAACCAGCGTGACACCTGGGATGCCATCCATCTGGCGGCCTACGAACTGGCCGAAGGTCAGGGGCTGTCCGCCGCCACCGTGGAGGAGATCGCATCGCGAGCGGGAGTTTCCCGGCGCACGTTCTTCAACTATTTCCCCACCAAAGAAGACGCCATCCTGGGAACCCGGCTGCCCCAGGTGCCCGAGGATGCTGCCCGTCGCTACGCAGAGTCGCAGCAGGACGAGCTGACCCGCGTGGCGCACCTGTTTGTCGCTATCCTGCGCACCGCTTTGCCTCAGCAGACTTCCCTGCGCCGTCGAGAGATCGTGGCGATCCACCCCGGGCTTCGCGGCCGGGTGATGCAGCTGGTCACTGATGTCGAGCATCTGGTGCGCGAGGCCGTGGAAGCCGCAACCGCCGCTCATGAGGTCGACGACGCGGCAGCGGACCTGCTCGATGTTCGACTCCTGCTCTCCGGGGCCATCACCAAGCACGCCTTCCTCCGCTACCAAAGGGCTGCGGCCGATGATCTCGAGTCCTTCATCAATGAATCCATCGCGCTATTCCGAAAGGTGGTCGGCGAGAACTGATGAGTACGCCTGATTCTCCACACTCGCCCTCGCCCACGGCTGAAAATCCCGGCCCTAACGCCCATCTCGGGCTGATCTTCTCCGCGCTCATTCTGACCATGCTCATGGCCTCCCTGGGGCAGACGGTGCTCGCCACCGCCCTGCCGACAATCGTGGGCGAGCTCGACGGGGTCCAGCACATGGCCTGGGTCATCACGGCCTTCATCCTGGCCTCGACCATCATGATGCCGGTCTACGGCAAGCTCGGCGACATGTTCGGACGCAAGCCCCTGTTCCTGGTCGCGATCGTGCTGTTTGTCATTGGTTCCGGCGCCGGCGGAGCGGCCCAGAGCATGGGGGAGCTGGTGGCAGCTCGCGTCGTGCAGGGCTTAGGCGGCGGAGGGCTGATGATTCTCTCCCAGGCCACTATCGCTGATGTCGTTCCGGCACGTGAACGCGGCCGGTACATGGGTGTCATGGGTGGCGTCTTCGCCTTCTCCTCTGTGGCCGGGCCGCTGCTGGGCGGCTGGTTGACTGACGGTCCCGGCTGGCGCTGGACGCTGTGGATGAATCTGCCCCTGGGGCTGCTGTCCCTGGTGGGCGTCGCGGTACTGCTGAAGCTGCCAGCCCGGCAGAAGCAGGAACGTCGCCGCATTGATATCGCCGGCATGGCGCTGCTGGGCGTGGCCACCTCCGCGATCGTCCTGGTGGCCACCTGGGGCGGTGCGGAATACGAGTGGACTTCCCCGTTGATTCTGGGTCTGGCTGCGGCCGCCGTCGTCACCTCCCTGCTGTTCATCTGGGTGCAGTCCCGGGCGAAGGAGCCGGTGATGCCGCTGTTGCTCTTCCGCAACCGCAACTTTGTGCTGACCATGATTGCTGGTCTCATCACTGGCGTGGCCATGTTCGGCGTCATGGGCTACATGCCCACTTATCTGCAGATGGTCACCGGTTACAGCCCCGCCCAGGCCGGGCTGCTCATGATCCCGATGATGGGCACTCTGTTGGTGGCTTCGGTGGTGGTGGGTCGCCGAGTGAGCGTCACCAGCCGGTACAAGACCGTGATGATTCTGGGAACGTTCATCACCGCAGGCGGTCTGGGGCTGCTGTCCACGCTGACGGTGGACTCTCCAGTGGTCTTGGAGTGCCTGTACCTGGCAGTGCTAGGGCTGGGTCTGGGCTGCAGCATGCAATTGCTGACCTTGGTCGCCCAGAATTCCTTCTCCTTGCGTCTGGTGGGTACTGCCACAGCCGGGCAGAACTACTTCCGGCAGGTCGGCGCTACGCTGGGATCTGCCGTGGTGGGCTCGCTGTTCGCTACCCGGCTGGGGGAGCTGCTCCGTGACCGGCTCCCGGCGGAGGCCGCTACAGGGGCCGGGACCAATTCCTTGACCCCGCAGCTAGTCAACAGCCTGCCTGCACCACTGCATGAGATTGTCGTCGGGGCATACAACGAGGCGCTAGTGCCCTTATTCCTTTGGATGGTCCCGCTGGTGCTGGTGGCGGCAATCCTGCTGATGTTCGTACAGGAAAAGCCCCTGGCCACCACCCTGGAACCGTGATGGTGAATTTCCTCACACAGTAGGGGAATCCTGGTATAAGCTTCGCTCAGCACGCCCCGCTGTGGAGAGCGTGAATCATTCAAGCATCATCACGCTCTGCATCACTCACAGGGGACCTCATGAAAACTACCGAGGCAGCGCGCGCCCTCAGCGCGGCCGCAACTACGTTGGCTCTGACGGCCACTTTGCTCATCGGTGCCGGAGTGCCCGCGTCTGCGGCACCTTCGGCACCCAGCCCGGCGCCTGTCGGCACTACAACGGACAGTCCGACCCCGTCGGCTCCTGCAACCACAAGCCCCACCCCGTCCAGCCCTGCGACCTCTAGTCCTGTGCAGACCAGTCCTGCACCGACGCGCTCGCCGTCGGCGTCACCTTCTCCGTCTGCCACCCGGACTGTCGCGCCGCAGAGTCTCAAGACTGGGACTCCCACGGTGACTGGGGTCGCCGTCGTCGGCTCCACGCTCACGGCACGGCCAGGCAGCTGGACCTCCGGCGCGCGGCTGAGCTACCAGTGGCTCAGCGACGGCAAGACCATTCAGGGCGCCACCAGCAGCACCTACAAGGTCAGCTCTGGTCAGGTCGGGAAGCGCATCTCAGTGCGGGTCACCGGTACGGCGCACGGATTCAGCAGCGCGCGGAAGTCCTCCGCGGCCACTCTGCGCGTAGCGCAGGCTTCCACGCCGACTCTCGCGGGCAGCGTACGCGCCGGAGCCACACTGACAGCTTCACCGGGAACGTGGACTTCCGGGACATCCTTCAAGTACCAGTGGCGCGTGGAGGGCAAAGTAGTCAGCCGCACGAAGAGTGCCAGCTACACGCTGCGTGCGGCAGACGCCGGCAAGCGGGTCAGCGTCACCGTGGTCGGGACCAAGTCCGGCCACCCCACGGTGGAGCGCACCTCGAAGATGACTGCGCGGGCCTTGCGCACCTCAGCTCCCAAGGTCTCAGGCGCCGCCGTAGTAGGCAGCGCGCTGAGCGCCAGCACCGGCACGTGGAGTTCCGGTACCAGCTTCAGCTACCAGTGGCTGGCCGACGGCAAACGGATCAGCGGCGCCACCAAGCGCACCTTCACTCCCGGGACAGCTCAGCAGGGCAAACAGATCAGTGTGCAGGTGACGGGCAAGAAATCCGGACACGCACAGGCGCAGCGCAGCTCAGCGAAAACCACGAAGGTGATGCGGGCCGGCACCGCGGGTATCAGCGGCACTGCGCAGGTGGGGAAGACACTCACCGCCGCACCCGGCACCTGGACCTCAGGCGCTAGCTTCAGCTACCAGTGGTATTCAGCGGGAAAGAAGATCAACGGTGCCACCAAGCGCACCTACAAGATCAGTTCGGGACAGCAGGGCAAGACCCTCACCGTGAGGGTGACCGGGAAGAAGTCCGGGCACACCACGGTGACACGGTCCTCCAAAGCAACAGCGGCCGTCAAGGCGGCCCCGGCCGCTTCTGCCGGAACCTCCGGCTCAAGCCGGCCGCCGCAGTCGGGAACGTGGAACTGCCCAGCCGGGTACCCGGTGAAGGGTAACCGCAGCTCCAGCGGAGAATGGATCTACCACGTGCGCGGAGGTCAGTATTACGCTGCCACCAATCCTGAGGAATGCTTCGCCACCGAAGCTGCAGCACGGGCCGCCGGCTACCGAGCCTCCAAGCGCTGAGCATTGCCCCGATGAGTAGCCAGTTCTGTCGCAGCACAGTGGCAGACTGGAGCCCATGAGGACCATCTCGGCATCGACAGCGGGACTTTGGAAGTCCGCACATCCCGGTCCGACGCTGGTGGTCACCGCTCTCTCGGGCGTACTGGCCGTAGGTGCCGGCGTTGACCTGTGGCGCGGACTGCTGCTGGTGGCAGCTGTCTTCTTCGGTCAGCTCTCCGTGGGGCTGTCTAATGACGCTATCGACGCTGAGCGGGATCGGGCGGTCCAGCGCAAGGATAAGCCCATAGCCCGGGGGGATATCAGTGTGAGCGCCGCCTGGGTGGGGGCCGGAGGTTCTCTGCTGTTGGCGCTGCTGCTCTCAGCACCGTTGGGGTGGGTGCTGCTGATCGCTCATGCCGCGGCGCTGGTCTCGGCGTGGTCATATAACCTCGGGCTAAAGGCCACCGTGGTCTCCGTGGTGCCATACATGGTGACTTTCGGGCTTTTCCCCTCACTGGCCACACTGGCACATGACTCCGGCCAGTGGGCGTCGGGATGGGCTTGGGTGGCCGGAGCGGCACTGGGAGTCGCGCTGCACATGACCAATGTGCTGCCGGATCTCGACGACGACGCTCAGACCGGCATCCGCGGGCTGCCCCACCGACTGGGCGGCACCGCAGCAGCTGCGGTGGCATCGGTGACGCTCGTCTTTGGAGCAGCGGCAGTTGCTGCGGGTCCTGTGCAGTGGCAGATCAGTGACATTCCGGCCATCTCCTGGCTGCTGTGCGGCGTCGTAGTCCTGCTGGCATCTGTAACCGTGCTCCTCAGCCTCACGGGACGCCCGGGTCGGGTGCAGTTTCAGGTGGTGATGCTGGCTGCGCTGATGCTTGCCGTGCAGCTGGTGATCTCCGGAGGATCTCTGGTCCACTGATCTCTGGTCCGCTGATGTTCGACCCGCGGCTGGGATGATCAGCCCGCAGCTGGGATGATCAGCCTGCAGTATCGAAGCCCATGGCGTATGCCCTGGTGAAGATGCTGCGTGGGCCCGGTCCCAGCATGGTGCGCACAGCCCGCCGTCGGACAGTGTCTGACCAGTAGCCAGCCGGACGACCCAGACGGGTATTGAGGCCAGCAAGACCAGCCGCCCGCCGGGCCGAGCGCAGCCGCTGGCTCTCCCAGTGCCGCAGCTCCTGTTCCGGAGCGACTGAGGTCTGGGACCAGCGTGCCAGCAGGGGAGCCAGCGTCACCGCGTCCAAGAGTCCCAGATTCATCCCTTGTCCACCGATGGGGCTGACCTCGTGGGCGGCATCGCCGATGACGAACAGCCGCCCGTGGCGCATCTGCTCGGCTACGAAACGCCGCACCCCGAAGCCATGCACCTCCTCAGGTTCGGCTGACGTGCGACCCTGCAGGGCGATCCTCATCCGCTGCCGGGCTCCCGCTGCTGCGTGGTCACCGGCGGCGTCCCAGGTGACGAAGCGTCGTCGGCCGTCAGGCAGCGGGAAGGACTCCAGGACTCCGCGCGGGTCAAGATGGATGACCGCGACGGCGGGATCTTCGGCGGCCGTGCCTTCCGTGTCTGTCATCAAGTAGCGGTCGTGGTAGTGCCTGGCCTCGGGCTGGCGGTAGACCAAGCTGCGGGATCGTGCACCTCCGGCCAGGATGACCAGCGGCGCGCGCATATGGCGTTCGTTCAAGGTCACGGTGACGTCCGCGGCGCCCACCTCGATGGACTGCACTGCCGCCCTGCGCTGGGGTTGCGGGGCTTGGGCCGCCAAGACAGCCTCTGTGGCTGCCTGCGGGGCGGTGGCGATGAACGGAAACCTGGCGTTCAGCGCGCTGAAATCCACTGTGCCCAGCAGCCTTCCCTGGGCGCGGGCCTGACCTGAGTGGACCCGCTGGGCCTTGGCCAGTAGCGCGTCCGTCAGACCCCCGGGCTCCAGTGTCCTGAGCACCGGAGGGTGGATCCCGATGGCCCGGCTGCCGGATCCGGGCTCGGGGCGCTGCTCCAGCAGGACTACATCCACACCGTGGCGCTGCAGCTGTCCCGCCACCAGCAGTCCCACCGGCCCGGCGCCTATGACAAGGACTTCAGGCACTGCCCGGCGCTTCCGCCAGGACCCGGAACGGGTAGGGAACCGAGGTTCTCCACGGTGAGCCGAGGGTCGCGGCCAGTTCCGCCGGTGTGTAGCTGCGCCGGATGGAGCGCAGCCCATCGACGCGCAGAAACGTCCCCGGGGCGACGGGCAGGATCGCTGCGGAGTACAGGCCGTAGGCCAGTCGGCTGCGGGAAATATCGCTGTGCAAGACCAGCCCGGAGCTTAAGCGCCTGGAATATTCGGCAAAACTGGTCAGCTCATCAGCGCCCAGGTGGTGCAGCACGTGGTTGGAGATCACCAGATCAAACCGTTCACCAGTGGACCACAAAGCTTCAGCGTCGGTGCAGAGAAACTGTGCGTTCGGCGGCGAGGCTGCACTGGAGGTCTCATAGGCACGGGGGTCCGGGTCAACACCGGTCCAGCGGACTGTGAAGCCATCCTTCTCTGCCAATGAGCTCAGCCTCCGGATGACGTCACCGCCACCGGAGCCCACATCCAAGATCCTGCCGGTGCCGCCCTGGTTCTGCAGCATCGGCCGGATACGTTTGCGGTAGAGGACATCCCAGCCGGAGACGAACCGATTGACCACGCCGAAGCGCCGCAATGTGGCCTGCAGGCGCTGGGGGTCACAGTCCGGGTCATCCATCAGCTCACGCAGATGCACGTCACGGCGGGCCAGCGAGGGTCGGCTCATGCGGCATCCCGCTGGTCGATAGAGATCAGGGCCGACTCCACCGTCAGTCCTGGACCGAAGGCCAGCGCGGCCAGGCTCCCGGTGGCCTCGGGGTCGCTGAGTATGCGCTGGAGTATGAAGAGGATCGTAGCGCTGGACATGTTGCCGCGCTCGCGCAGCACGGCACGTGAGTGCTCCAGGGCAGCGGGATCCAGTGCCAGACCGCGTTCCACGCGATCCAGCACACTGCGACCGCCGGGATGGACCGCCCAATGCGAGGGGGAGTGCGAGGTGCCGATCAGGCGCTTGACCGCACTCTGTATTTCGCGGCCCACAATGCGGGGAACCTCTGCGGAGAGTCGCATGGTGAAGCCGGCATCGCCGATGGTCCACACCATATCTGTCTCTCCCTCCTCGGTCAGAGCAGTGGCGAAGCGCTCAAGCCTCAGCGTCCGGTGGGTTCCACGCGCAGGATCAGCCGTGACCACGGCGGCGGCGGCGCCGTCGGCAAAGACGGAGGAGGCCACAATCTGCTCCGGGTCCGCACTGCGTCGGATGTGCAGAGAGCACAGTTCCACGCACACCACCAGCACTACTGCCTCCGGCTGGTTCGCGGTGATGTGAGCGGCAGTGCGCAGAGCTGGAATCGCAGCAGCGCATCCCATGAAACCCAAGTGAACTCTCTCCACACAACCGGGCAGACCCAGGTCCCTGATCAGGTGAAAGTCCACCCCCGGAGCGAAAAACCCGGTGCAGGAGACGGTGACCAGATGCGTCACCGAAGAAGCAGGTACCTGGCCCTGGGCAAGCGCGTCGCGAGCGGCCTCCTCCGCCAGGGCGGGGGCTTGCTGGCGGAACAGTTCATTGCGCACCCCTGTGCTGGGGCTCAGTAACTCGCCGTCCTGGCCGATGAAGACCCCGTCTGCGGAGCTGCTGAGATCGCTGCTGGAGTGGAAGCCGCTCAGCACCGTGTGTCGAGTGCTGATGGCCGCTGCGTCGAAGACGGCACTGATCAAACGCTTGGTCAGCTTCGAGGCACCGGGCTGGTCGGCGAAGAAGGACTGCAGCCGCTCCTGGGGTACCGCAGGTCCGGGTACTGCGGTACCGATGGAGACAATCCGTGCGTTCACCTGCGTACTCGCTGATCTGTTGAGGAGTGTGGCCGCCGTGCCTGTACGGAGAGTCCCGGGATTTCGGGCTTACTCATCGACGCCTTCCATGGGCCCCGCAGCCAAAGTAGTACCGCTGTGCGTGGGGTCGCCGTCGAAGTGCTCGTGTGACACATCTACTATGGGGTATTGCGAAAGGTCGATGCCAGCCGGTACCTGGAGGGTAGTCGACTCAGCGGTAGCTGCGCCCAGTGACATCAGACGGTTGGCGTCCTCATCGCGCAGCCACACCTCGAAGTATCCGTCAGCTGGGTCCGCGGTCGCGCTCAGATCAACTCGCAGCTCCAGCTCCCCGTCCCCGCGGTCCACCATCTGTGCCTGACCGGTCAGGTCATCGCTGGCCACGGGTTCCAACACTGCATCACCGACGACGGTCGGGGCATCGGCGGACGGAGGCTGTTCGTCCTGGCCAGACTGAAGCCACCATGTCACCGCGGCTGCACCGACGACGACGCCGGCGGCTGCCGCGGCGAATATCGTCAGCCATCGAGCCCCTGCCGATCGCCGGGGGCGAAGCTGGGGGTGCAGCTGCTGCACGGTCGAGAACCGTCCGTCGGTTGGGTTCGAGTCCTTATCAGCATCGATGCCGTCTCCGGTGTTGTGCGGGGAGAGCGCAGTTGAAGATGAAGCCGCACTGCTGATCTGCAGCTCCTGCGCAACGCGGTCCCAGAGACCTTCGGGCGCTGCTTCCATAGGGCTGGGCGCCGCTAGGGCGGTGATGACTCGTTTCGTGCGGCCAAGGTGGGCTGCGCATAGCGAGCACTGCTCCACATGGTTCTGGGCGGCACGCTGATCCAGGCCATCCCAGTCATCAGAGGATCCGGATGCTGCCGCTGTCAGTGCGGCCTCGGTGAGGTGACCATCAGAGGTGAAGGTTTCATCGCTGTACTGAGCCTCAGTCATGAGCCACCTCCAATGTCTTGCGTAATCGGGCCAGTCCACGGTGCAAGTGCGATTTCACAGTGCCCACCGGCATCTCCAGCTGTTCGGAGATGGTTCGCACTGGCAAGTCTTGCGTGTAGGCCATCCGAAGGATCTCATCCTGCGGCGGTCCCAGTTCGCTGAGCGCCTGGTGGATGAGCACCTGGTCCACGACCGTGTCCATGGGCTCATCCGGTGCGGCGTGCAGCAGGGCAGCCCCACCGGCCTCGGCAGAGCGCAGCTGCCGCTGCCTGGCGTGGAAGGTGTCGGCAATGACACGGCGAGCAATGCCAGTCAGCCACGCACCAAGGGGTTTGCCCGGATCATAGGACTCACGAAATTTCCAGGCACGGACAAAGACCTGTTGAGCCGCATCTTCGGCATCCTGGCGATGGCGCAGAGCGCTTAGGCACAGGGAGAAGACCAAGGAACTATGCGCAGCAAAGAGCTCGCCCATAGCGTCTTCCTCGCCAGCTGCGAACCTGGCTCCCAGGCTGTCCCTGTCCAAAGTGCCTCCTTAGTCGCCTTCCCGCAGCTGGGCTGCGATGCGTTACCCGTGGGCGCTGCTGCGCTTCAGTGCTGCGCAGGCTCGGCGATCACTATGACGTTGTCAGCATAACTGCTCTCCTCGGGCATCCACTGGCCTCCGCAGGTGATCAACACAAGACGGTGCTCTCCGGTGCGCTCGAAGAACGGCGTGAAGTCCAAGCCCTCTTTGCCCAGCTGTTGGACTTCTGAGACGTGATACTGGTGTCGCTGGCCGTCCTCGTCGGTGACCGTCACTTCCTCTCCGGGCCTGGCGTCCTTCAAGGCATATAGGGGACCAATGGGAGTTTCCTCAGACCCCGCGTGGGCGGCGATGACCGTGGTGCCCACACCATCGGCCGGAGTCTTGCCGAATTGGTACCACGCAGCCAGCGCGGCGTCGTCGGGCACATCCATCTGCCCGTCAGCGGAGACACCATAGGGTTCGACGGCGATGTTGGCATCGATGGCGGGGTAGTCCAGCATAACTGGAGCGGCCGTT
>NZ_HG005168.1:98969-113486 GCF_000455245.1 Nesterenkonia massiliensis
CGAGCCGCTCGGGGCAGGGGTGGTTGGGAGGCTGTCGCCGGCAGCTTCGGTCCCACGTGGCGAGCACCCCACAAGCAGGGTGCCTACCACTAGCGCAGCCGTGAAGGCTGCGGCTGGCTGCGGAACGTGTGCGTAGCGGCGAGTGCTCATACTATGCGCGTGCTCGACGGATGCTCACGGCTGCTACGCCTGCTGCAAGCAGTCCAAGGATTCCCACACCGGTGATCAGTGCGAGCTGTGACTGCTGGTTGGGCACTTGGACGTTGCCGGTGGGCACACCGTCCGGGGCGGAGTGCATACCATCGATGACCTGGGTGGCCAGCGCAAGGTTGCCGTCCTCAGCGGAGCCCCAGGCGTAGACGATGGTGTGGGAACCCTCGGCGACGTCGAGACTCTGCGGGCCCAGCACTGGGTCGGTCTCGCCTGCCAGGGAGACTGCAGCTTCCAGGCTGCCAGCGGGCAGATCCAAGGAAGCTTCATCTGGGTTGGCCAAGGACTCTACTGCGACTTCACCGTTGGCCCAGATATCGACCTCGGGGGCAGCAGCGGTGTGGCGCACGGTCAGCCGTCCCTCACCTGCGGCGATCTCGGAGATGTCATTGACGAAGGGCGTCACGGTAGGTGCCCCCTCGGCATCCAGGTGTGCGGCCGCGGTGTAGTTCATGCCCTCTTCCAGGGACACGCTGACCGGTCCCAGGACCGGCTCGGAGTCATCGGCGGCGTCGGCTGCGGTGATAGCAACCTCATAGTCGCCTGCTGGAAGCTCCAGTGGTCCGGCAAGGTCTCCCGGCATGAAGTCATCAAGGGTGAGCTCACCGTCGACGTACACGTCGACGGGCAGGTCCGGTACGGCGTGCAGAACGGAGAGGTGTGCGGCAGAGTCCTCGTGCTGGTCCGCGAAGGCAGGTGCGGCAGATCCGGCAAGTGCCAGCCCGAGTGCGGCGGTAGCGGCGAGGGGCAGTGACGTGCGCATAGCTGTGTCCTTTCCTAGTGCCTGATGGCAGTGAGTGTGCTCACATTGTTGTGCTCACACCAGGACTACCGTCGGTGGATCAGAAAGGTTGCACATTTCCTTGAAATTTTTAGAAAGTGCTCAGGTCGTCACTCGAAGCCCCACCGTGCTGAGAGATCTCTGACGAGGCTCAGGGCGCTGGATAGAGGCTTGCTCTGAGCTGCTGCGCCAGGTGCACAGCGTTGGACGCAGAGGTCTTGTTGGTTGCGGCGACCGCCTCCGGTGTCTGGTCCAGATCCTTGTAGTCCTTGGGGTTCATCGCTTCGTGGTTCCAGTACGTGGCTCCCTGGGCGGGAATGGTGAATCCGATGTCATTGAGCCCCTGGAAGGCATCGGCGATGATGGCGTGGGCGCCGTCCTCGTTGCCCACTACCGCCACAATGGCCACCTTCCCGAACATCACCGGACGGCCCTGCTCATCGGTTTCAGAGAGTGCGGAATCCAGGCGCTCCAGCACGCGCTGGGCCACACTGGACATATGTCCCACCCACGTGGGCGTAGCAAAGATCAGCACGTCGCTGGCCTTGATCTTCTCGGCTATCAGGGGCCACTGATCTCCGTGACCCATATCCGCTTCCACACCGGGCTTCACGTCATAGTCCACTACGCGCACCGTCTCACCGGCGACGCCGTGTCCACGGAACTGCTCCAGCAGCTCCTCGATGATGACATCTGTGCTGGACTCACCGGGAGAGGGCTTGAGCGTGCAGTTCAGGGCAAGGACCTTCAGGTTGGTTTCCATAGGGGTCACGCTATGCCTGTGGGCACGTCTGGGCAAGGGTCGCCGACGCCGTGGCGCAATGGGGCTGTGCGGGACATCAGTGCCGTCGCTCCAGTTCAGCGCCGTTTACGGAGGCGGCGTCATCGCCGGGACCAGCACAGTGGCGGCAGCAGCGGCCAGCGCGATGATCAACAGCGCCGCGAGTGCATGCAGGCGCGCGTTGTCTCTGAGCACCCCGATGAATTCGCGCAACAGCGCGCTGGGGAGGAAGTACCAGGCGGTCTTGGCGCCGATGGCGCGGGCCTGCATACCCATGCGCTGGGTCAGCAGGGCTGCGCGGTAGGCGTGGTAGCTGCTGGTCACCACCAACACCGGGTCCGCCGGATCGCTGAGCAGCCGGCGTGAGAATTGCAGGTTCTGCTCGGTGTTCTTAGCCTCGGTCTCTGCCCGGATCTTCTGTGCAGGCACCCCTTGTTCCAGAAGATACTGCGCCATGGCCTCGCCTTCTGCCACGGGCTCATCGGGGCCCTGACCTCCGGTGGGGATCAGCAGCGGTGCGCCGTCGTACTCGGCGTGAGCCTGCAGCCCGCGCTCCAGCCGTTTCTTCAGCAGCGGCGGGACTGCCCCGTTGACCAGACCTGAACCGAGGATGATGATGGCCGCAGGGGTGAACCGAGTCCGGCGCAACCGGTAGAGCCAGGACGCCGCGAGGACGGCTGCAAAGCTAAACGCGATATAGGCCACCAGCATGACTGCGGCGGTATGCGCTCCATAGCGGATCATGTATCCCGCATTGTCCTGAACGGTCTCGGCAGGTTCCAGCAGCTGCAGGGTCCATGGCAGCACCAGCATGAACAAGCCTGCCGCCAGGGCCAGAGCGTTGCCCAGGCTTCGGCTCTCCCTGCGCAGCACGGTCACCCCGCTCCAGAGCAGGAACAGTGTCAGCAGTGGGTAACCCAGAAGGTTTCCCAGCGCCAGCGCCACCAGTAGTCCTATACTGACGAAGAGGAACACCCCTACCTGGCCCTGCTGAAGCTCTATGAGTCCTGCGGCCAGCAGCGCGGTCCCGGCACCGGCGGCAGTAGCAGCTAGCGCCGCAAGACGGCGGCCGTCGCGGATAAACCTGAACAGCCCGGTGGCAGCGATAAGCGTCCCGCTGATCAGCAGAAGTATGAGAATCCAGTGCAGCATCGGCGGGGCCCTTCAGTGGTCAGTCGGTGGTGGGAAGCGTGGCGGAGCAGGTAACGCCTTCACCGGGGGCAGCTGACTCCTGCTGGTCCAGCTGATCAGAACCATCGACAGTGATTGCACACCGCAGCAGCTGATCGGGAATGCCCTCGGCTGCTATGGAAAGGGTGTCATCAGTTTGTCCCAGGGTTTCGAAACGGGCTGGCAGCTCTTCAGGGGTGAGCCGCTCCTCTGTGGTGTCCGGTGTCGAGAGGCCGGTCTGCCGCCCGGTGTACTCCACCTCCGTGAAGGACTCGGCGGGGGCATCGTCGAGGATTTCAAGGTCATAGGTGACAGCTGAGGCGCTAGGAAAGAGACCGCAACCGGCCAAGGTCGTCAGACTCAGCGCGAGAGTTCCAGCACCGGCCCACAGACGACGACGGCGCACCGCCGCCGCGGATGGGCTGACAGATGGCGAGGGGACAGACACGAAAGGTCCTTTCATAGGCGGATCATGACGTGTTCCAGTCTTCTGTGCCCCTCACCCAGTGTGATCCCCCCGAAGTAGGAGTTGTCTCCACCTGTGGCATGAGCTTCACCGTGAAGATGCGGGGAAGTCCCAGGGCCTCGACTCTACTGTGCGGGCGTCAGCCGCAGCAGCTGGGCGCCGGCACCGTCCTGGATCAGCCAGATACTGCCGTCGGGGGCCTCGGCCAGGTCGCGGATGCGCGCGTCCATCTCCCAGAGCTCATCCTCGGCCGCTGAGGTCTCATCCAGCCCCACCCTGACCAGCGCCTCCCCGGAGAGGGCACCCAGAAACGCATCACCGGTCCACTCCTCGAAGAGCTCCCCCTGGTAGATCATCAGGCTTCCCGGTGAGATGGCAGGGTTCCAGGACGCAGCAGGAGCGGTGAAGCCGTCGTCGTCGGTATGGTCGGGGATCTCTTCGCCGTCGTAATGGGATCCGTTGGAGACTTCCGGCCAGCCATAGTTCTGACCCTCTTCGATGAGGTTGAGCTCATCGCCACCGGCGGGTCCCATCTCCGAGGACCACAGGCGCCCCTCGGCGTCAAAGGCAATCCCCAGTGCGTTGCGGTGACCGTAGGTCCAGATCTCTTCGGTGACGCCGCCCTGGTCCGCAAAGGGGTTTCCCGAGGCCGGGTCTCCTTCAGGTGTCAGCCGCATGATTTTTCCCAGACCGCTGGAGAGGTCTTGAGCCGGGTCCAGTAGCTGCCGGTCCCCGGAAGTGATGAAAAGATGTTCTCCATCTGGGCTGAAGGCGAGCCGGTGGGAGAAGTGACCGGAACCCTCAGCGCGCGGATCCTGTTGCCAGATCACCTGCAGATCCTGCAGCTCCGCGGCATCCCCGGATTCCACCAGCTGGGCGTGCCCGACGACGGCGCCAGTGCCGCCCTCCCCGCTGCTGACCCAACTCAAGTACACCCGCTGGCTCTGCTCAAAGTCAGGGGCTGCGACCACGTCCCCGAGCCCGCCCTGCCCGGCGACCACGATGTCGTCCGGAACTCCGGAGACGGCGATTTCCTCGCCGGTGTCAGTGCTGTGGAGAACAAGCTCCCCCGGCTGGGTGGTGATCAGCAGCTGATCGGTGCCGGGCAGGAATTCCAGGGCCCACGGAGAGTCATAGCTGCCCAGCTCCTCCACGACGAAGGGGGTGCCCGGGTTGTCCTGGCCGGGGCTGCCCTGGTCCTGAGCATCCTGGCCCTGGGTGTCCTCACCCGAGGCCTCCCCGTCTTCAGTCTCGGAGGTGGTGTCTCTGGCTGCCGCAGGCTCGTCCTCGGCGTTAGCATCGCCTCCCTCGTCTGCGCAGCTGGCCAGCAGCAGTGTTGCGGAGAGTCCCAGCGCGGTCACCGGTAAGGCGGACAGCGGCAATATGGACAGCGGCAGCGCGGGCAGTGGACGTGTGGAGGACAGCCTCGTGGATACCGGACGTCCGAAGGACTGGGGGAGGGGGCTCATCCTCTGACCCTAGGGGACCACGGTCTGGGGCGGTACCCCCTAGTCTTCGGCTGCGCCAGAACTCTCGGCTGCTTCAGTCGGTGCCGCCCGGTCATCGATGCTTCGCACCAGCTCATCGATCTGCTCCAGACCTGCGCTGAGTCTGGTGACCATCTCCCACAGGCGCGGATGCTTCCGATGCACCTCTTCCAGGCTTTCCCCGGCAGAGGTCAGAGTGGCCAGATCGAAGCTGACGTTGGTGCGGGCACCTGCCAATGCCGCGCGCAGTGCGCCCAAGCCCACCACCACATCCGAGACCACGGAGGGTCGGCCGTGCTGGGCCAGCCACTCGAAGTCCGGCAGAGCGCGCAGCGCTTCTTCACCGAGGTCCGCTGAGGCCTCCGCGGCCACTAGGGCGGCGTCAGCGATAGCCCGACGGCGGGCAGGGCCCGGTTCCTCATGGAAGGCCGCGCCGAACGCCGCGGAGGCCTTCGCGTCGTCGTCGGCGAGCTCCAGTGCCCTCTTGCGAAGGCTCTGCGCGCGGTCCCGCACATCGTCACTGCGCTCCTGATCCTCTTCTGCAGACGGGGAGTACCCGGCAACCATAGAGGCCATGGCAGCGGCAATGCTGAGCATCACTCCGCTGCCGGCCCCTCCACCGGGGAAGCCGCTGGATTCTGCCAGTCCCGCTGTCCATTCCTGCAGGGTCGACTGCTGGGCGCTGATCTCAGACGTATCCTCCATGCGGTCAGTGTGGCATGCTGCGGAAGGTTTCCACCTGTCTCCTGCGTGATCTGGGCCACGTCCTCAGGCTTGTAGCGACTAGGCTCGAGGGCATCAACGGGCGCAGGCCCCAGAGCATGGAGGTTAAGCACATGGTGGAACTGAGGATTGTCATCGGGTCAGACGCGTCCGGCTTCCCCCTGAAGGACGCGGTGACCCGTCATCTGCAGGATCATCCGGACGTCAGTGAACTCACCGATGTAGGTGCCTTTGCTCAAGATGACCCGGAAGCAGATCCCGTGCGTGCTGCCATCACCGTGGCAAAACATGTGGCGGCCGGGGACGCGGACCGCGGGCTGGTCTTCTGCGGCAACGGGCTTGGCGTGATGATTGCCGCAAACTCAGTAGACGGTGTGGATGCGGTCATTGCCCACGATCTGTTCTCCATTCGGACCTCCATCACCCGCAATCGGGCCCAGGTGCTCTCGATGGGGTCAGAGGTCATCGGTTCCGGTCCTGCTGTGGAGCTGATTGATGAATGGCTGCGCACCCCGATGCCCGATCCTGCCCCGCAGAAAGAAGTCGGCGCCGGAGCCGGAGCAGGCGTGGGAGCTGACGCGCAGCAATGACAGAACAGGAACGGACTCCAGATGGCCGCTATGTAGTAGTGGATGGACGCCGCTGGCGCGCGTCAGACCCGAATATTCCGGAGCGTCTGCAAGCGGAGCTGGTCAAGGAGCTGATGACGGCCCGTCGGCTGGTCAAGACCCGCGGAGATGACGTCCGGTTCAGGGTCCAGGACGCCAAGGTCGCTCTGGGCGAACGCGGGGAAGAGTGGTGGGAGCCCACAGATCAGGGGCGCCGCACACGTCTGGAGTCAGTGATCCGTGCGTTGCTCAGACACCGTGACGGCTCCACCATTTGTCCCTCAGATGCCGCGCGTGCGGTGGGCGGGGAGGATTGGCGTGACCTCATGGACGCGGCACGGGAGGTTGCCGGGGAATTGGCTGAGCAAGGGCAGGTCCGCATCACCCAAAAGGGTGAAGACGTCGATATTCACGCCCGTGGGCCCATCCGCCTTGGCGCGGGACCAGACTTGCGAACTTGAACGCCACACCTGATCGGAAGGCCTGAAGGTCAGATCTGAACTCGGTGCCGGATTCTCACCACCGCTTAACTGTCGCGACTCAATCGGCGGACGCCCTGGAGGAATGCCTCGTGAACTCGAGGGTCACTGAGCGGCAAGAAGTGTCCGCGCGTGCCCAGCTGCACATTGTGCGCCCCCTCTAGGTGGCTTCCTCCAGGGATGTGCGGGTCGAACTGGCCATAGATGGAGACAATTTTCGTGTTGACGTCGCTACTGGCTCCCAACTCGGCGAGCTCCGGTGAGCGCGGCAGGAAGACGCGAAGGGCTGGCAGTGGCAGCAGCCGAGCCAAGGGTGAGCCGCCGAATGGAGTGTTGAGCGTGACGAGACCCTTGATGGCGTCGTCGTTCGCCTGCCGGGTGAGCAACAGTTTGCCGATCAGGCCGCCTTTGCTGTGCGCTACCAGCACGCAGCCCCGGATGCCTTCCCGGCTCAAATAGGCCTCCACCCGGTCAGCCATGTCCTGAAGAGTCCCGCCGTTGTAGCCCAGTTCGACGACGGCGCGCACGTCATAGCTGTTTCCTCGCAGGGTGTCCGCGACCGGGCGCAGGAACGCCCACGTCTCATAGATACCGGGCAGCAGTACCACAGTGGGATGCTCCGACTCGCGATGACGGTAGGTCTGTGGGTCGGTTCGGCTCAGCACTCCGGCGGTTTGGCGACGTGCAGCGTAGGTGTAGTCGCGAATCCACGCGCTGAGATTTGTCCCGGCTTGCCTGATCCTCCCTGGCAGAGCCTGCAGCCCGAGAGAGGATTCGGCGTCGTCGTCAGTGCCGGAATCAGTCTCATCGGGGCCCACGCGCGCCATGTACCCGGGAGTGCGCCGGAGGCGGTGGCTGTCAAAGGTGTTGAGGAACGGTGCGCAGACCGCGGCCAGCTCTCGGGGTTGACTGTGCTGAACAGCATGGGGCCCGCCGGGAACTTCGACGACGTCGCCTCGTGGCGCCAGTTCAGCCAACAGCTGCACCCACGCGGCGGAGGCGATGGGATCCTGTGATCCTCGGACTATCAGTCCTGGTACTGCACAGCGCGCAATGGCGTCCTCTGTGCGGTAGGCGAGCATGTGTTGGGTGGTTTTCAAGTACCGCAGCGGTCCCATGCGCAGGTAGTTGCGAAAGATGACGGCGTTGCTGGCGGGCGGTTCCCGGAGGATGTCGCGCAACAGCCTCAGGGCCTGGCCGCCAAGACTCCGGGCTGAAGGATCCACAGTGGGCGCGATGAGGATGAAACCAGCGCAAAGCCCCGGGTTCTCTGCTGTGGCGTCCAAGACGGTCTGGCATCCCATGGAGTGACCGATGAGGACGGGATCCACTACCCCTAGAGCAGCGACAGTCCCTGCGACGGTCTCTGCCAGTTCGGGTACGGTGAGGGCGTGTTCTGGGTTCGGGGTCTTCCCGTAGCCGGGGAGGTCCAGTGTGTAGACGTCATAGTCGGGAGCGAGCACGTCAGCGAATCGCAGGAAGTACTCCCCCGAGACGCCTATCCCGTGCACGAGCACGATTGGTGGGCGCTGCGGTGCGAAGGTGCCGCGCACGTCCACCTCGTAGTCGCCCACTCTGAAGCGCCGCGACTGAAGTCCGGCACCGGGTCTGCTGCTGGGGGATGTGCGGATAGTGACAGCCTCAGAGCATCGGCCGCAGTGGCTGCAGGGCACGCTCGGTCAGTCGGGCCATCGGGTGGCGCCGGCGCCAGGCACGTGAACTTACCGCTTCACAGTGTTCTCGGTCGCGGCGGAACACCTTTTCCATTTCGGCAGCGAAGTCGGCGTCGATCACCTCAACATTTGCTTCGTAGTTGAAAGAGAGGGAGAGATGGTCGATATTGGCGGTGCCGATTGTTGACCACTCGCCGTCTATGGTTGCCGTCTTGGAGTGCATCATGCTGGTGGCGTAGAGCAGGATCGTGATTCCGGCGTCGAGCGTCTCTCCGAAGAAACCGCGGGAGACCCAGTCTGCAATCACGTGATTGGAGTCCTTGGGGATCATGATCTGCACATCGACCCCACGCTGGGATGCCTTGATGAGCGCTCGTAGGATCTGCTGGTCCGGCACGAAGTAGGGGGTGGAAATCCAGATCCTCTGCGCGGATCTCTCGATGGCCTTCAAGTACATGTTCCTAATCGGATAGACCAGATCCACAGGCAGGTTGGCCACGACGCGGACCGCGGGATTCCAGCTGTCAGGAGCAATCCACGTAATCTGCTCCGAGGGGGCGCGGTCCTCGTTCCAGAGCCGAGCAATGGTCTGGCGAAGTCCCCACACGGCGGGTCCGACTTCGCGCAGGTGGGTGTCCCGCCATTTCTTCGCGTAAAGCGCACCGATGTTGTAACCGCCCACGAACCCGACGGTGTCATCGGTGACCAGGATCTTCGCGTGGTTGAAGCCGGTGTAGCGCACCGGTGCCTTCCAGAAGCTTCTTCCCAAGAGGGGGAGGCGGAAGACCTGGATGTCCTCGCTCAGCTGGGCGTAGAAGGAGCGGGCTACGACCAGATTGGCGAAGCCGTCATAGATGATGAAGATTTTGACTCCGCGGCGCGCTGCGGCGTTGAAGGCATCGATGAAGCGCTGCCCCACCTCATCGTTCTTCCAGATGTAGGTTTTCATGAGGATCGTCTCCTGAGCAGAGTCGATGGCCTCGATCATGTCCTCATAGAGCGTTTCGCCGTCGGTGTAGATGGTCAGCGGTGATTCCTCTACCTGCGAGTAGAAAGTACCCGGCCGGGGTGCGTCTCGCTGTTTGCGCTGTTCCTGCTTGAGCAGGTCAAGGGTGACTACCGAGATCGCTGCCGTCAGTGGGACCGCAGCGGCAGCTGCCAGTGCCATCGGAAGGGTCTTGGGGGACACCAGCCGTCGGGTGATCTTGCCCGTGGAAGTGGCTCGGCTCATAGCATCACCTTAATCGGTGGTGTCATCGGAAGAACGGTACACACGTCGCTCCAGGTCAGATGCGCTATTCTCGCCGTCGTGATGACCCCTAAGCCGGGCGCTGCGGCGCGTGATCGGCACGAGATGAGGACTTCGATGAGCAGCCTGCCCTTTCGTTCTGTGGCTGTGCGGCCGAAGCGCAGGAAGGACCGGGTGCAGTCATGCTGACCCCGCAGAGTCGAGGCGCGCTGAGCGAGATTGTTCTGGAGGCGATGCGCACGGGGGAAACGGACCACCTCACCCATGCTCCCCAGCCTGACAATGAGGAGGACGCTCAGCTTGCGCTGTGGGCGCTTTACGAACAGCACTACCGGGGCTTCGACGATGTGGCCGGGGAGATGGAGTGGAACCCGCGCCTGATCAGTGTCCGC
This sequence comes from Nesterenkonia massiliensis, assembly GCF_000455245.1. GTDB lineage: Bacteria > Actinomycetota > Actinomycetes > Actinomycetales > Micrococcaceae > Nesterenkonia > Nesterenkonia rhizosphaerae. The sequence goes on from NZ_HG005168.1 coordinate 108,989, forward strand.
CAGGACTTGGAGACCAGCTTCGAACAGGTACTGCGCGCCCGGGTGCCGGAGCTACCGAGCCCCGAGGACTTCGCCGAGAAGTTCTTCGCCTTTGTTTCCGATCATGACGGCCCGTCAGTGGCAACCTACGTGCAGCGCACGGCCACCGAGGACCAGGTGCGTGAGCTGCTGCGGCACCGCTCCATCTACCACCTGAAGGAATCCGACCACACCACGTGGGTGATCCCGCGTCTTTCGGACCGGGTCAAAGCCGCGGTGATGGAGCTGCAGTTCGATGAATACGGCGACGGCGACCCAACCGTCTCCACGCGCACTTATTCACTCTCGGTCTACGCGACAGCGGACTGGACCCAACCTATGGGGCCTATATTGACGAGGCTCCGTTGGAGGTTCTGGAGGAGAACAACGCGATGTCCCTCTTCGGTCTCAACCGCAGGCTGCGCGGGGCCTCACTAGGGTTCCTGGCAGCCTTCGAGGCGACTAGCTCCACACCTTCGCGGCGCATGGCTGCAGGACTGGAGAGGCTGGGATTCCCAGCTTCTATGGTGGGCTACTACACGGAGCACGTAGAAGCCGATGCAGTGCACGAACAGCTTGCCGTGCGCACCATCTGTGGCGCTCTCCTGGAGGAAGAGCCGGAGCTTCACGACGACGTGTACTTCGGCGCATGGACGTCACTGGACCTGGAGGACCGCTACGCCGCCCGAATGCTAGAGCAGTGGGCAGCGTGAGGGATGGCTCGGAAATGAGTGCAGACACGGGTAAGAACCGCGAGCTGAATCATCCGGATGTGATCTTCTGCGCCAATGGGCCGATGCTGCTTCGCGGGGATCATCTTGTCGAGGACGAGGACGGCAACGAGCACCGCACCACCCGTCCGGTGAGCGCGGTCTGCCGCTGTGGGGGATCGCAGATCAAGCCCTGGTGCGATGGCACGCATAAGTTCATGCGCCAGCGCTCTCGGGACTGAATCTGGGAAGGTCTCAGCGGGAAAGCTGGATCAGTACCCCGCGGTCGTAGACACGGGTTTCGACGACGCTGAGGGATCCCGCCGATGACTCAGTGGCATAAGCCTCAATGTCCTGGGCCTGTTCGGGGGTGCCGATCTGCAGCAGCGCGGTGCCGCCGGCGGCCAGGTGGGCGCCGATGAGGTCCACGCAGGTCCGTGCCAGGTCGAGGCCGTCGTCGCCTCCGTCGATGGCCAGAAGTGGATCCGCTGGATACCGGGTGGTCTCCGTGGAGCGTACCCACGGCGGATCTGCCACGATCAGGGCGAACTGCTCCTCGGAGGTCAGCACGGCGTCGATTCCGCCCAGCCGGAAGTCAACCCGTGAGCCCAGGCCGTTGACCGCGGCATTCTCCAGGGCAAAACGCTGAGCAACGGGGTTGATGTCCACCATCACGAGGTCCCGATCGGAGTCGCGCACAGCTGCCAGTCCAATGTGTCCCACGCCAGCACAGAGCTCCAGTACCGGACCAGCTGGGGCATCGCCAAGTAGCTCCGCGGCCCACGAAGACTGCGCCTCGGTCCACGGCCGTGGTTCTAGCACGTGGTGGTCGTAGGAGATGGACAGGCCCTGGAAGCTCAGCTGCTGCATGGGCTCTATTGTGCAGTGTTTGCCGATACGCCGCGCAGAGGTGCGCGATAGGCTGTGACCTGGAGGAACATTCCGGAGGCTCTCACGGTCTCGCATCCCCTATCAACAGGTCTGGAGAAGGTCATGAAACTTTCTACATTGGCTCTGCGCACCGTCCCTGGTGCGTTCATCCTCAACGCTGGAATCGGCAAGCTTAAGCTGGATAAGGATTCCGCCGCTGGCCTGCAAGAAATGGCCTCCACCGGTGTTCCTGCGGTGAAGAACCTGCCGCCGCAGAAGTTTGGAAAAGCTCTGGCCTACGCTGAGATCAGCCTGGGCGCCGCTCTGCTGACTCCCTTCGTCAGCAACAGGCTCGCCGGGTTGGCACTGGGCGGCTTCTCGGCAGGGATGCTGAGCATGTACTTTCGCAATGACGCCATGACCCAGTCCGACGGCGTGCGCCCTTCCCAGGACGGCACCGCGCTGGCCAAGGACTCTTGGTTGGCAGCCATCGCCATCGCGCTGATCACCAGCAAGAAGGACTAACGGCCGCGCTAAGGGCACCTCTAAAGCTGGGGCTGCATTGAAGCTGACGCTGCGCTGATTTGTTTTTTTTGGGGGGGCTCAGGCTGACTGAGCTCGACCAGCCGGCGCGGGGTCGCTGGTTGCCGGGCCGTCCGGCAGGGCAGTCCCGTACCAGTGAGTGATGAGGGCGTGAGAGACCGCTGAGCGCGGTGGGAGGACCACCGCGCCGGAGACGACGTCGTCGTGCAGGCTCTTGCGGGTGAACCAGCGGACCTCACGGATCTCTTCCTCATCCGCCGTCGCCTGGACAGCGCTGGTGTGGGCCAAGAACCCCAGCATCAGTGAGCGGGGGAACGGCCACGCCTGGGAGCCGATGTATTCCACGGATTCCACGGTGACCCCCGCCTCCTCCTGGACTTCGCGCACAATGGCGTCCTCCAAGGACTCCCCGGCTTCTACGAAACCAGCGAAGGTGGAGAACCGGCGCGGGTCCCAGGCCACTGCTGAGCCCAGGAGCAGCCGGTCCTGCTGGTCGACCACCGCGGTGATCACCGCGGGGTCGGTTCGCGGGAACTGCGTGCGCTCACACTGGGTGCACACCCGGGACCAACCAGAACCGCGGACTTCAGTGGTGCCTCCACACACTGGGCAGAAGGTTGCCGCTGAATGCCAGGCTGTCAGGGCCGCCGCGTGGGTCAGCAGATCAGCGTGGAGGGCGCTCAGCACATGCCCCACCTGGCGCATACTTTGCCAGTGGATGTTCTCAGGGGTCTGCGAGTTCTGTGGTGACTCGGGATCGAAGCGCAGCGCCACCACATGGGTGCCGGGTGAGCTGGAACCGTCGCTGCTCTCTCCGGTGCTGCCGCTGATGATTTCACCGAGATAGAGGGCGTTCTCCGGCAGTGTGCCCTTCGCTGCGGTCAGTGCCAGTTCTGGTCTCAGCTCTGATGAGTCGGCGTCTCGGACTTCGGCGATCGGTGCTTTCCCGCCATCCATGCGCAGTACTTTGGTATCGGCAAGTTCCCAGATTTCCGGAAGCCACTCCTCCCGGTGCCGTTCATCGCTGTGGCGATCCAGACGTGGTCGGGTGAGCTGGCTGAAGCGGGCTGAAGAGTCTGACACTGACTTACCGTAACCCGCCGAGCGAGCTGGATGTGACGTGACCCCCGCCGTACAGCTCCGGCGACCGACTGCCAGGCCTGCACTCAGGTTGTTTCGGGGAAAAAATAAGGTTTCAGTGGCGAGTGAATGGGTGATTATGCCCATGTCGAAATCTCTGTACTGAAGTCGCTCACAGGCGTTGAATGCATCTATGAGCACTTTTGCAGTGACGAATCCCAATACCGGCCGCACCGAGGAGACTTTCGACTCGGTGACCGAGGAGCAGATCCCTGCTCTCATCGACGCCGCTGACCAGGCGTATCAGTCCTGGAAGGCCACACCAGTGGAGAAACGCGCAGCTGTTCTGAGTGCTGCCGCCGAACTCTTTGACTCTCGAGCTGAGGAACTGGCAGCAATCATCGGCTCCGAGATGGGCAAGCCCCATAAGCAGGGGGTAACCGAAGTCAAGAAGGTGGCGTTCACCTTCCGCTGGTTCGCTGAAAATGGCCCCGGATACCTGGAGCCCACCAAGCTGCCTGAGGCTGAAGGCGCTGAAGAAACCTACGTCAAGCATGATCCCATCGGCGTACTTTTGGGCATCATGCCGTGGAACTTCCCCTACAACCAGATTGCGCGTTTCGCCGTGCCCAATCTGCTGGTGGGAAATGCAGTGATGATGAAACAGGCTGCGATCTGCCCGCGTTCATCGCAGGCGTTCCAGGACATCCTGGAGGAGGCGGGTCTTCCTGAAGGCGTCTACACGAATCTCTACCTGAATAGCAGCGATGCTGAGAAGGTACTGCAGGACTTCCGGGTGAAGGGAGTATCCCTCACTGGCTCCGAAGCCGCCGGTGCCTCCGTGGCCTCTCTGGCCGCCAAGTACCTGAAGAAATCGGTGCTGGAACTCGGCGGAAACGACCCCGCCGTCGTCCTAGACACCGATGACGTCAATGAACTGGCGAAGACGCTGGTGACGCTGCGCACCGCCAACGCCGGTCAGGTCTGCACCTCACCGAAGCGGCTGATCGTGGTGGAGGATCTTTATGAGGACTTCGTCGCCGCAGCGAAGAGTGCCGTCGAAGCAGTGAAGGTGGGTCCGGCCGACGACCCGGACACGGATATGGGACCGCTGTCCTCTGAGGATGCTCGGGACGAAGTGGTGGAGCGCATCGAGCAGGCCGTCAAGGATGGTGCCACGCTGCACACAGGCGGGCAGAAGCTGGATCGCGACGGCTGGTTCATGTCCCCGGCTCTGCTGACGGATATTGACCTGGACAGCGACCTCGGGCGCAACG
>NZ_HG005168.1:113512-116878 GCF_000455245.1 Nesterenkonia massiliensis
TATTGACCTGGACAGCGACCTCGGGCGCAACGAGCTCTTCGGGCCTGCAGTGATGGTGTTCAAGGCGAAGGACGAGGATGATGCCCTGCGCATCGCCAACAGCACCCAGTACGGTCTGATGGCCTCGGTCTGGACCCAGGACCGCGAGCGCGGACGGAACTTCGCCGAGCAGATCGAGGCCGGTATGACGTTCGTGAACACTCACATGGACTCCAGCCCTGAGTTCCCCTTCGGAGGCGTCAACAACTCCGGCTACGGCCGGGAGAACGCGGAGTGGGCGTTACGGGAGTTCACCAACGAGCGTCTGGTGCGTATCGCGAAGCACCCCACCGAGAGCTGATCCCCAGCCACGGAGGACTCTCTGCTGGCGAAGGCGCCGCCGCCCTTTACTGGGTGGCGGCGCCTTCGCGTCTGCGTTTCCTTCTCGACAGCCCCTCGCCAGGGCGGGTTTGGCGATATATCGTTGAGATGTACCGCACTCATCCCGAGTGACGGATAGAGGAGGTAGTGATGACACGCCCATCTGCCGGCGATTCACACTTCAGGTCCATGTTCGGTGACTCAGTCTTTGGTGACCGCCGCACCGGTATGCCCGGCGCACCAGGGGACATGTGGAATGCCCTGGACCAGCTGCGCAGCGCCTTCACCCACAAATCCCCGCCGCGAGCTAGCCGCGGCGATGTCCGACTGGCAGTGCTGACGCTGCTCGCCGAGCGGCCCATGCACGGCTACCAGATCATCAACGAGATTGAACAGCGCAGCGCTGGAGCCTGGAAGCCCAGCCCCGGTTCGGTGTATCCCACCCTGCAGCTGCTGGCTGATGAGGGTCTCGTCCGCGCCGAGACAGAGGCTGGACGAAAGACGTACTCGCTCACCGAGGAAGGCCAGGAGACAGTTGCCGCGTCTGAGCCGTGGGCGCCGCAAGGCCAGGGACCTGAACACCGCGGTGACGCGCTGCGGGGGCTCTCCAAAGCGGGTATGGACGTAGCCCAGGCAGCAGCCCAGGTGGGTCGCTCCGGTTCTCCCGAGCAGATTCGTCAGGCAGAGCGGGAACTCGCACAGCTGCGCCGGAAGCTTTACGCCATCCTCGCGCAGGACTGACCGGAGTGCTCAGCACGGATTCCGGAACTGCCCGGCTGCGCCAGGGAGCCGCGTGAGCGCAGAACCCAAAAGGCTGCGCGCCCGCTACCGGCGTATCCTCCGGTTTGCTGCATTTCACCTGATCCAACTCTGGTGGTTCGAGCTGTTCCTGCCTCGCTTGGGACTCAGCCGCGTGGCCGCCGTCGGGCGCTCTTCGAGAATGCGACGTTTGGCGCAACGATTCCACGTACTTGCAGCAGACTTGGGCGGGTTGATGATCAAGGTGGGGCAGTTCCTGTCCTCGCGACTGGATGTCCTTCCGCCAGAGATCACCAAGGAGCTTGAAGGGCTGCAGGACGAAGTCAGTCCGGTGCCGTTTGAAGACATCGCGGCGGTGGCTCAGGCTGATCTTGGGCTGCCTCTGAGCCAGGCGTTCAGCTGGGTGGATCCCACGTCGGTGGCTGCAGCTTCCCTCGGGCAGGCTCACCGTGCGCGACCACTAGCTGAGGACGCTGCGGCAGCAGGCTTTGACGCAGCCATGGTGAAGATCCAGCGACCGGGGATCGACGCCGTGGTTGACGTCGATCTGGCAGCACTGCGGAGGGTGGGCCGCTGGCTCTCACATATCCGGTTGGTCAGTGACCGCGTGGATGCCCCGGCACTGGTGGAGGAGTTTGCTGCCACCAGTCTTGAAGAGATCGACTACCTGCAGGAGGCGGCCAACGCCGAGCGCTTCGCGACCAATTTCGCTGAAGATCAGCGGGTGTCCGTTCCAGAGGTGATGTGGGAGCGCTCCACGCGTCGAGTGCTGACACTGGAGGACGTCACAGCCATCAAGATCAATGATGTGCAGGCGCTACGTAAAGCCGGCATTGATCCCTCCGCGGTGGCGGCGCAGTTCGCGAACGTGATGTTCGATCAGCTTTTTGTCCATGGTTTCTTCCATGCGGATCCCCATCCTGGGAACATCTTCGTGACGCCGACGCCGACGCCGACGCCGAGGTCCGCGGTCTCCGCAGCAGAAGAGTCTGCTCCGGACTGGCATCTGACGTTCATCGACTTCGGCATGATGGGCGAAATTCCTGACACTCTGCGCAATGGGCTGCGGCGGGTGTTCATCGCTGCGGCCTCGCGGGATGGCAAGAGCCTGGTGGACGGCATCCAGGACGTGGGGGTGCTGCTGCCTTCAGCTGATACCGCGGAGTTGGAACGGGCGATGACCCAGCTCTTCGCCCGGTTCGGCGGCATGGGGTTCGCTGAGCTGCGCGAAGTGGATCCGCGGGAGTTCCGGCAGTTTGCTCAGGAGTTCGGGGACCTGGTCCGCTCGCTGCCGTTCCAACTGCCGGAGAATTTCCTGCTGACCCTGCGCACGGTGTCATTGATCTCCGGGGTGTGCAGCACCTTGGATCCGCGATTCAACATCTGGGATGCCATCGAGCCCTACGCCCAGCAGCTCATCCGTGATCAGCGCGGACCGGCAGTGCAGGATGCCGCTCGGCAGGTGGCGATTGCGGCCTCCACCGCGCTGCGGCTGCCAGGCCGGATCAGTGAGACCATCGCGCGAGTGGAGGATGGCCGTATTGCGGTGCGGACCCCTGACCTTGAGCGACGGCTTATTGCGCTGGAGCGGACTGGGCGGCGCATCGTCTCGGCGGTGCTGTTCACCGGGCTGCTACTGGCCGGCATCCTGCTGCGCGCTGAGAGTGTCGCGCTAGGTTCGGTTGTCGCCGGACTCTCACTGATCCCGTTCCTGCACGCAGTGCTGCCCCGACGACGACGCCGCTGACGCGCGCCGAGCAGCCCCCCGGGCACGTTTCTCTCGGATTTTCGGTGCCTGCCAGCCCGTTTCCCTTGTTCGCAGCATCGAAAATCCGAGAGCATTCCCGCCGCGAGCCCCGCGGCCGCCCACGTGCGCCAATCGTGAAGTCGTAGTGCTCGCCGCGATCAGTTGCGAGAATGGACGCATGACGTCCCTCACGAGCGGCACGAAGACTGTCCTTACGGCGTTTTTGGTGTCCGGCGTCGTTCATCTGGTGCGGCCACAGGTGTTCGAACCGATCATGCCTGCGCCCCTGCCGTTCAAGCGCGAGCTGGTCTACGCCTCAGGGGTGGCCGAACTGCTCTGCGGAGCCGGACTGCTTCTGCCGCGTACCCGGCGCGCAGCTGGCCTGGGATCCGCGGTGCTTCTCATCGCCGTCTTCCCCGCCAACGTGCAGATGGCCGTAGACGCGCACCGAGCGGTCACGAAGAAGGGGTCGACGCCGAAGCGGCAGCTGATGCGCGCTG
>NZ_HG005168.1:116904-120742 GCF_000455245.1 Nesterenkonia massiliensis
TGATGCGCGCTGCAGCTTTCGCGCGGCTGCCGGTGCAACTGCCGCTGATCAAGTGGGCCCTGCGCCCGCTGCAGTAAGTGAGCCACGCAAGGAGACAGGGGCCGACCACCGGTTGTTGTCAGTCGGGAAGAATCATCTCCGCAACAAGGGGTGCTGACTCAATCTGAGTCGCGTCAGTCGGACAGGCCGCTGGGGCCCTGCTCATGGGGGAACCACTTCTCCGCGATGGCGGTCTCTGGGTTGATGCCGAGTTGGCTCGCGTACACCAGGCACATTCCCAGTACGTCTCCGAGTTCGCTGGCCACAACACGTTCTTGTTCTTCCGTGCTGAGTCCGCGGTCCTTGCTCTGCCCGGTCGCCGTGAGGTGTGCTTGGGTGAGCTCGCCAACTTCCTCGGTGAGTTTGAGAAGAGCCCACTCGGCGGATCTGGTGACCCCGTGAATCTCCGCGTACCGCTCACTGAGTTTCTCGATACGGACGGCAATGTCGTTGAGGTGCATACGGATGATGCTACGCGCGGACCCGATCAGGGCTTATCCGGGTCCTGCCCACAGGCGGACGGAGCCCAGTCAGGTCAGCGAGAGATACATCGTCTCGGAACCACCATTGCGCCCGACGACATGAAAACCGGCGCGCTCGTAGAGGCGCCGCGCAGCGTTGCCGTCTTCGACGCTGAGGCTGATGCCAGAGATCCTACGACGCCGCGCCTCGGCAATGAGCTGCTGCAACAGGGCACTGCCAATGCCCTGCCCGCGTGACCCTGCGAACGTGGTCAGAGACAGCTCCGGGGTCTCGGGATCTACGAACCCATAGCCCGGGTCCTCAGCCGGAAGAAACACTAGCCACGCCACGGCGTTCACGATGTCACCGTTGTGGTGGGCCAGTCCAAAGTCGCGTCCTGAGGGAAAAGTGGAGAAGTAGTGCGAGATCTCATGGGCAGCGTCTACGTCGTCGAAGGTAAACCGTGGCCCGCTCCAGTTCATATTCGCAAGCGTGGCTTCTCTGAGGAGCGGTCGGTCTGCCGATGAGAGGAATCGAACCGTCATGGCAGCACCATATCGGCGCACAGGCGTGAGTCCGTTCCATGGTTCAGCGTGCGGCCGCCGAGGAAGAGTTCCTGTTGTAGCGTTTCCGCATGGGCATCGGAGCTGATCGGCAGGTTGTTCGGTTCTTTCCGGACTATGCGGACACCGTGCTGTGGTTCCAGGGGCCTGTTCCTTACGACGCGTCGGGGCTGTCCGCGGAACTCGTTCGCGACCTTGAAGTCTGGGAGCGCTTCTACTACGAGGCGCTGGGGCCTGATCAGGAGTGGAAGTCACCGGAGCTGGCCAGTCGGTTCACCGTGAGGGGCGACCACCTTGCCGCTCGCGTGGCGAAAGAGCTTGGCCGTAGGTATGAAGTGGAGTTCCAATCCTACGAGCCTGATGTTCCGGTGCACCGATTCCGGGCGACCGGTCCTGCTGACAATGTGAGAGCCGCTGCGCGTTTTGATGAGTTAGCGCAATCCATAAGCGCCCAGGAGCAGGAATGGGTCACGTCCGTTGATGATCACGGCGACACGGGACAGGGCTGGTTCGCGATCGCGGGGGTATCAGGCACCGTTTATAAACCCGGATAGGGTCGCTTGTGTGTGAGTAATACGGCCGGTCAGCGGGGCAGGCGCGATGCTATGTCGTCGTTGGCCTGGCGCCAAGCTTCCACCATGGAGAAACCGCCGTGACCTTCACCTTCGTCGATCACCAACCGGCTGCCGGGCCAGCGTTGATGAAGTTCCCACGCGGTGCGCAACGGCCCGCTGACATCTAATCGTCCGTGGATCAAGACAGCAGGGATATCCGTAAGGCGATCAATCCGGTCCAACAACGGTGGATCGCAAAACCCGTCGTTGGCCCAGTAGTGCGTGACCAGGGTGACGAAGTTGTGCCGGAAATCCTTGTCCTCCCAACGCGGGTCACGGTGAATCCCACCGGTGCCGATTGCGATGTGAGCGTCTTCCCAGCGCGCCCAGGCGTGGGAGGCGGCGTCGCGCACCTCTAAGTCGGGATGGCGAATGAGCTGCCGGTATGTCTCCACCAGCCGTGACTGACCCCTGTGATAGCCCGGCACCGCCTGCTCAGCGTGCCCAACGAAGAGTTCCCACTCCTCCGGATAGATGGCTCCAACGGTCTCGGTGATCCAGTCGACTTCCCAACGGGAGGTGGTAGTCACCGCCATCGCGACGACGCCGAGCACCCGCTCCGGGTGCGCCTGGGCGCAGGCGATCGCCAGCGTTGAACCCCACGAGACACCGTTGATCACCCAGCGCTGGATCCCGAAATGTTCACGAAGCTCTTCCAGATCTGCGATCATCCGGGCCGTGGTGTTGGCGGCAAGGTCATGCTTGGGGTCGACGGCGAGCGGCACAGACTTACCGCACCCACGCTGATCAAGCCCAATGATCCTGAACCGGCTGGGATCGGCCTTCGTGACGTAACCACGCGTGCCAAGTCCGCCGCCGGGTCCGCCGTGCAGATACACCAGTGGGATCCCTTCTGGGCTGCCTGATTCCTCCCAGTAGATGCCCTGGCCGTCGTTCGCCATCAGCAGGCCGGAGGCTGCGGGCTGAACTTTCTCATACATAGGTTCAGCCTAGGGCGCGCGGTGGCATGTCAGGCGAATGTGGCTGTCGGTACATTGCGCAGACTAGGGTTGGGCCATGTCTGCACCGGAATCCATCCCTTGGCACCGCCTGCGCGCGGTATTAGTCCATACGTATACGGCTCTGGGTGTGGTCCTCGCGCTGCTGATGGTGCACATGTCCTATGCCGGCGAGGTCGAGATTGTGCTGTGGCTCTTTTTGGCCGCAATGATCATCGACGGTTCCGACGGGTTCATGGCGCGTCGTTACCGCGTGAAGGAAGTGACGCCCGGCTTTGATGGAGCGCTGCTGGACAATATTGTCGACTACATCACCTACGCCTTCGCCCCGATGGTGTTGCTCTGGAGCACAGGCTTTCTGCCGGATGGCTGGCTTGGCGGCGTCGTGGCCTCGGTGCCGCTGCTGGCGTCCTGCTTCCAGTTCTGCCGCAGCGATGCCAAAACCGATGACCACTTCTTCCTCGGATTCCCCAGCTACTGGAACATTGCCGCGTTTTACCTGATCGTGCTCGGTGCTGGAGTGGCCACCACAACCACGGTGCTGCTGGTTCTGACAGTGCTGGTGTTCGTCCCTATCAAGTACGTCTACCCTTCTCAGACCGAGACGGCATGGTGGTTGACCATGTCGCTCACCACTGTGTGGTTAGGGCTCTATGCAGTGATCCTGGTGCAGTACCCCTCGCCCAGCCTGTGGCTCATCGCCCTTTCCGGTGGCTATGTGGTCTACTACTCGGCCCTGAGTCTGCGGCTCACACTCAAACGGCGGAGCCAGCACAATGATTCGGCGGACCTAGCCGAGGCGCAGGAGCATCACTTATGAGCGAGATCCACGTACTGGTAGTGGATCCGCAGTATCTAGGTCCGGGGATCGGACAGACACTAATGGAGCATTCATTCGAGAAGGGACGCCAAGCTGGCATGCGGATGGTGTTAGTCGAAACCGGCGATGACCCTGGACACGAAGGGGTCTGCCGCACCGATAGGTGACAGTTAAAGTCACGCCGCGAGAGCAACGCCGGTGTTCATGATTGCTTCGTACTCCACTGGGGTCAATCCCGCCAGCCGCTTCTGCCGCCGGCGGCGGTGGTAGGTCCGCTCGATCCAGGTCACGATCGCGATCCGCAGCTGATCGCGAGTCTGCCAGGAACGGCGATCCAGGACGTTCTTCTGAAGCAGCGCAAAGAAGCTCTCCATCGCCGCA
>NZ_HG005168.1:121002-123023 GCF_000455245.1 Nesterenkonia massiliensis
ACCCGCGGCACCGAATCGGCCCATCGATCCGACCAAGTCATGCCGGTTCAGAGCACCCACCAGTTTCCGTGCACGAAACTGGCCGTATTCAACTGGTCGTCGCAACACCTACCCGATGGAGGTGTTCGATGGGCACTACTCCGAGGCAGAAGAAGATCAGGGAAGAGCGAGGGCTCATGCTTCGGTCCCCCTGGCCCAGCGGGCCATCTCGATCGCGTCCAGCACGGTCTCGGTGCGCATATTCGAAGCCACCCGCCAGCCGACAATCATCTGGCTGAACGCGTCGATGATGAAACACACATAGGCGATACCTGCCCAGGTGGGCACGAAGGTCAGATCAGTGACCCACAGCCGATTTCGGGGCAACAGCGGTGAACTGCCGGTTGACCAGATCAGGATGCCGAGACGCTGCTGCATCAGGCTTGGTGGTGCGGACTTCCTTTCGCCGCTGAACACCTTCCAACCCGGCTGCTTTCATCACCTTGGCGGTCTAATCCCGACCGATGCTCACCCCTGCCCGTTGGAAGGCCTTCCACAGCTTCCGCACCCCATAGACCCCGTAATTTTGAGCGGGATCTGCTGCAGCTTCGGGATCAGCTGCCTGTCCCAGACCGCCCGTGCCGAGGGTGGCCTGTTGCGGGCGGCGTAGTAGGTGCTGGCAGCCACCTGCATGCCTGCCTCGCGCAGCACAGCACAGATGGGCTCGACTCCCAGCCTTTTGCCCTCGAGGATCTGGTCCTTATTCGCCTCGATGAAGGCGACTACCTCGGTGACTGGCGGTCGAGCACCGCCCCGAAGAAAGTCGCAGCCCGGCGCAGGATCTCATTAGCCCAGCGCAGCTCTCTGACCTCTTGTACCAGGGCTTTCTCCCGCTCAGGCTGCTCGGTGCTCACCCCAGAGGCTTCACCCTTATCGATATCAGCCTGCCGCACCCATTTCCGGACAGTTTCAACCCCGTAGCCCAGCTGGGTAGCGACTCGCTTGATCGTGCCATAGTCGATGCCCAGCTCCTTACGCAGCTGCTGGAGCATCCGTACCGCGGCTTCTTTCTCCTGCTTGGAGTACTGCCGCGTATTCGGGTTCCCCGGGGTGATCTCTGTAGGCATATCTCCATCTCCCTTTTCAAACGATGAAGTCTCCAAGAAACCCAGGGCGCTTCTGCCCCGACTTGTATACCCCCGAGGGTATATGTCAGACTGGCATATATACCCCCCGGGGTATCCATCGACTGTCAGGAAGGGGAGCGATCTCATGCTTCTAGAACGCATCTACGACGAGGACCTTGCCCAGGCCAGCTACTTCATCGGCTGCCAGGCCACCGGCGAGGGCATGGTCATCGACGCCCGCCGCGACGTCGGCGAATACTTCGACCTCGCCGCGTACCATGGCATGCGCATCACTAAGGTCGCCGAGACCCATATCCACGCCGACTACCTCTCCGGCACCCGTGAGCTCGCGGCCGCGGCAGGTGCCGAAGCGTTCGTCTCCGGCGAGGGGGGCGAGGACTGGCAGTACGGCTTCGATGCCACCCGGCTGAAGCACGGTGACGTGATCACCCTGGGCAACATCCGCGTGGAGGCCCGGCACACCCCTGGCCACACCCCAGAGCATCTGGTGTTCCTGGTGACCGACGGCGCCTTCAGCGATGACCCCGGCTACATGATCTCCGGAGACTTCGTCTTCGCCGGAGACCTCGGCCGCCCGGACCTCCTCGATGAGGCTGCCGGGGGAGAGGACACCCGCTTTGAGGGCGCCAAGCAGCTCTATGTCAGCCTGAAGAACGAGTTCCTCACCCTGCCCGACCACATCCTGGTCTATCCCGGCCACGGCGCAGGTAGCGCCTGCGGCAAGGCCCTGGGCGCACTGCCGGCCACCACGGTCGGCTACGAGCGGGCCAATGCCTGGTGGTCCAAGCACCTTGCCGCCGATGACGAGCAGGGCTTCATCGATGAGCTCCTCGACGGTCAGCCTGACGCTCACGCCTACTTCGGGCGGATGAAGCGCGAGAACAAAGAAGGCCC
>NZ_HG005168.1:123060-184167 GCF_000455245.1 Nesterenkonia massiliensis
AGACCAGGTCCGCAACGCCCTGGAGGAGGACCGGGCGATCTTCGTGGACACCCGCACCAACGACGAGGTCAAGAAGGGCACCGTCCTCGGGGCACTGAATATCCCGGCCGGCGGCAAGTTCGCCAGCTTCGGCGCCTGGGCCTATGACCCGCAGGCCGAGACCCGGCCGCTGATCTTGCTGGCTGAGGATCAGGACCAGGCCGAGGACATGCGCAACCACCTGATGCGGGTGGGCATCGACCGGGTGAAGGGTTATACGATCAGCCTCGCCGATCTGCCCAAGATTCAGCCGGCGACCATCACCCCGGAGGAGCTCGAGGACTTCGAGCCGGCGCTTCTGTTGGATGTGCGCAACAAGTCCGAGCACTCAGACGGTCACATCCCTGGCTCCAAGCAGCTCAGCGCCGGACGGGTGCTCTGGCATCAGGACCAGCTGCCTAAGAGCGGTCCGATCGTGACCTACTGCCAGTCCGGGACTCGGAACTCGGTGGCGGCCAGCGCGCTGCGCCGGCAGGGCCACGACGTCCGGGAACTGGTCGGCAGCTACGCCGGCTGGTCGGAATACAAGCACTCCAACTGAGACACAACCCCATTCGTTTTCGAGAGGAACCTCCCGCTCTATGGCTACCACCACGAACCCTGTAAGCACCGGCACCACCACGTCGACGCCGGCCTCCGCGGCCACCGCACCCATGAGCCCGAGCGAGCTCGCCGAGAAGCTCCAGTCCGAGCAGGCTCCGCTGTTGGTGGACGTGCGCACGCCTGTAGAGTATGAGTCGCTGCGGGTCCCCGGATCACACAACGTCCCGTTGGACCTATTGCAGAAGAACAAAGAGGCCCTGGCCGAGCAGTTCAGCGGTGAGATCGTGCTGATCTGCCAGACCGGCAACCGCGCCAACCAGGCCCTGCAGCTGCTGCGTGCTGCAGGTGTGGACACCGCTCGGGTGCTCGAGGGCGGCGTCGTCGCGATGGAGGCACAGCACAGCCAGCACACCCGCCGGGGTCAGCAGCGTTGGGCCATGGACCGCCAGGTCCGGATGGTCGCCGGTTCCCTGGTGCTCACCGGGTTCTTGGGCAGCAAGCTGATCTCACCGAAGGTCGGCTACCTGGCCGGCGCGATCGGTGCCGGGCTGACCTTCTCCGCGCTCACTGATTCCTGCGCGATGGCTGCGGCGTTAAACAAGATGCCGTGGAACAAGGTCGAGGCTGATCCCACGGTGGAGAAGCTGCTGGCCGAGATCCCACGCTCCACCGCGATCCAGGCAGGCCAAACCCAGGCGTTGCGAGGATGAACGGGGGTCTGATTCTGGCGATGGTCCTCGCCGTCGGGATCGGGCTCTCCCTGGGCCTGCTCGGCGGCGGGGGCACCATCCTCGCCGTTCCGCTGCTGACCTACGTGGCAGGCTTCCCTGCGCATGAGGCCATTGCTGCGTCCATGTTCATCATCGGGGTGACCTCCGCAGTCAGTGTCCTGGCTCACGCCAGGCGTGGCAACGTGCAATGGCGGACCGGATTCATCTTCGGGGCGGCGGCGATGGTCGGGGCCTTCGGCGGTGGCCTGCTCGGCAGCCGGCTGCCCAGTGTGGTGCTGATGGTGGCATTCGGCGCCATGATGGTCGCCACCGCGTCGGCGATGATCCTGGACCGACGGCCCAAAGCTGCTGATAGACCACGGGAGAAGCTGCCGCTGGTCAAGATTCTCCTTGAGGGGCTTGTGGTGGGGCTGGTGACCGGCATGGTCGGAGCTGGTGGCGGGTTCTTGGTGGTCCCGGCGCTGGTGCTGCTGGGTGGGCTGTCTATGCCCGCTGCAGTGGGCACCTCGCTGCTGATCATCTCGATGAAGTCCTTCACCGGGCTGGCTGGATACCTGACTTCGGTGAGCATTGACTGGGGTCCCGTGCTGATCATGACTGTGATCACCGTGATTGGTGCCCTGATCGGGACTGCGCTGGGCAAGCACGTCCCGGAGAAGGCGCTGAAGAAGGCCTTCGGGTACCTGGTGCTGGCCATGGGTGTGGTGGTGTTCCTCCAGGAGCTGCCGCTGGCATATGGGCTCACAGCGGCCGTGGTGATTGCCGGGCTGCTGGGGACTCTGTTGTACCGCCGACGCGGACAATTGTTGACATCATAGAGACAACCGGCGAGACACCAGGCAGCGCGAGAAACAGGAGAGAATCATGAGAGAAGCGGATCCAGAGACCCAGCGCAAGATCGTGAACCGTCTGAAGCGAGCTCGCGGCCAACTGGACTCGGTGATCAACGCGGTGGAGAACGGCGGAAGCTGCCGCGACGTGGTTACCCAGCTTTCGGCCGTGTCCACGGCATTGGACCGGGCCGGGTTCGCCGTGGTGTCCTCAGCGATGCAGTTCTGCGTCACTGAACCAGAACGGGCCGCGGACACCGAGGATGGACTCACGGTGGAAGAGCTGGAGAAGCTGTTCCTCTCCTTGGCCTGAACAGGGAACAGGCCGCCAGATGGGTCCGGGTTGATCTCTGAGGTGGAGAGGCCGACCAGCCCTAGTCCGTCATGGAGATTCAGGCGTGATGGGGTCGGCGTTGGCCAGTGAGGTTAAGGCTGCACGCAATCGAGCGTCGGCGACTTCGCTGACTTCGCGCACCCGGGGAGCGTCGCTGAGCTGTACCAGGGTCTGAGGATCGACCGCGTAGATGATGCTCTGGTCGCCTTCGATACCGCGACGGACCACTACATTGCACGGCAACAATGCGCCGAGTTGAGGCTCGGCGGCGAGGGCCTTACTGGCTAGTCCTGGGTTACAGGCCCCCAAGATAACGAGTCACCGAGGGCCTCGGCGGATTCCGCGCCTAACTTCTTCTCAAAGGTGGCCTTGACATCAATCTCGCTGAGGATGCCGAAGCTCTGTTCTGCCAAGGCCTCGCGGGTACGTTCTACGGCTTCGGCGTAGGGCAACCGGATAGTGAGGGTGCGGGTATAAGACATGATCGTCTCCTCCTCGGGGCGCTTTTCCAGGATCCGGGTACGTGCAGAGCTACTCCGGTGTTGGGTTGTCTAGCGGGTGGCTCTGCGAAACGCACCTTCGGCGTCGGGGGTGTCTGTGGGGGAGTCGAAATCACCACGGAAAATCTTGAGGGCGGACTTCTCTAGCTGAATCTCTTTGTGGGTGCGCACGCCCAGGCACCGGAAGAGAACCACAGGCGGGCACCCCCTTCGCACGGCGTGCTGAAAGAGAAACGGCAGAACGGTGCCTGGCAGCAGCAGCCATTTTCTGTTGACGGTTACCCCGAGCACCGTTGACGACGCGGATCGTGTCCCTGCGGCTTCGTAAACGCCTCGGGCAGGTCCAGATTGCCGCTGCGACCGGGGGTCGCGCCCTCGAGGGGCTGATGCAAGAACGGGTGACAGGTTGACCTGCCCTACGGTTTGGTTACCTCCGGCGGTGTAGCGCTCAGGCGTTGAGGGGTGTCACGGTTGAGCGTAGTAAAAAGTCTGCGGGGCTGAGTTTGGTCAGTTGCGGCATGCACTCGAGGTTGCTGATCGGTACTGAGCAAACACCTCAAGCAACTCTCCGAAGCGGGCTACGTGGAGGTGGAGAGGTTCTCCAAAGGTGGGCGCAGCCATGTTCGGGTTGGCCTGACCAACAGCGGTTACAAAGCGTATGTCGGTCACGTCGCGACCCTGCTAGCTATGACTGACGAGACCATTCAATGTCGGGAATAGAGCTGAGCCGAAATAAGTTGAGTATGGTTGACTCAAGTTTGTTGGCGTCCGGCAACCCTATCGCTGAATGGGCGTCACTGATTACTGTGTGAACCAGAAAGGGGGCGTGCTAAGCCCATGGATGTGAAGTTGACCACCAAGTCCCAAGAAGCCATCTCAGCTGCCTCAAACAACGCCAGCATCGCCGGTAACCCGCAGATCGAACCGGCCCATATTCTCAAAGCGCTGATGGACCAGCGCGGGTCAGACGGCGTCCGCCTGCTCAAACAGGTTGGCGCTGATCCGGATCTGGTCTCCGAGCGCGCCTCCGCGGCTATCCAGCAGCTGCCCTCCACTTCCGGCTCCTCCGTAGCGCAGCCGCAGTTCTCCCCGGCAGGTCTGAACATTGTCCGTGCCGCTCAAGCCGAGGCAACCAAGCTCGGGGACACCTTCATCAACACCGACACCCTGCTGATCGCCGTCGCCGAGGAGAATGGTCCCGCCGGCAAAGCGCTCCAAGAATCCGGCGCCGAGGCCAAAGCGCTGCGCAAGGCCCTGCCGGAAATCCGCAAAGGCCGCACCGTGGACACCCCGGACCCGGAGACCACCTCCGAGGCGCTGCAGAAATATGGCACTGACCTCACTGCTCTGGCCCGCGACGGCAAGCTGGATCCGGTGATCGGCCGTGACTCCGAAATCCGCCGCGTCATCCAGGTCCTCTCGCGGCGCACCAAGAACAACCCCGTCCTGATCGGCGAGCCCGGCGTCGGCAAAACCGCCGTCGTCGAAGGTCTGGCCCAGCGTATTGAGGCCGGTGACGTTCCGGACGCACTGCGCGGGAAGACCCTGATCTCCCTGGATCTGGGCGCCATGGTGGCCGGATCCAAATATCGCGGCGAATTCGAAGAGCGACTGAAGGCCGTTCTGGACGAGATCAAGGCCGCCGAAGGTCAGATCATCAGTTTCATCGATGAGATCCATACCGTAGTCGGCGCCGGTGGCTCCTCTGACGGCTCCATGGACGCCGGCAATATGCTCAAGCCCATGCTTGCCCGCGGTGAGCTGCGCCTGATCGGTGCCACCACCCTTGATGAGTACCGCGAGAACATCGAGGCCGACGCCGCCCTGGAGCGCCGCTTCCAGCAGGTCTACGTGGGAGAGCCATCAGTGGAGGACACGGTGGCGATCCTGCGTGGGATCAAGGAGAAGTATGAGGCCCACCACGGTGTGGAGATCTCCGACGCCGCACTGGTCTCGGCAGCCACGCTCTCCGATCGCTACATCAGCGGTCGCCAGCTGCCGGATAAGGCCATCGACCTGGTGGACGAGGCTGCCTCCCGGCTGAAGATGGAGATCGACTCCGATCCGGTGGAGATCGACGCACTGCGCCGTGAAGTGGACCGCCTCAAGGTCGAGGAGCAGTGGCTCACCGCTGAAAAGGACCCCGCCTCCCAGGAACGCCTGGCCGCCCTGCAGGAAGAGCTGGCCAATAAGGAGGAGCAGCTGCGTGAGCTTCAGGCCCGCTGGCAGCAGGAGCGCTCCGCCCACGTTAAATCCGGTGAGCTTCGTGCCCGCAGGGATGAGCTTAAATCCGCCGCCGAACGCGCCCAGCGCGAAGGTGATCTGGGTGAGGCCTCACGCCTGCTCTACGGGGAACTGCCAGCCCTGGAGAAGGAGCTGATCGCCGCCGAAGAAGCCGAGGCCAACATGGAAACCGGGGACCGCATGGTCCCGGAGAAGGTCGACGCCGACGCCATTGCCGAAGTCATCTCCGCCTGGACCGGGATTCCCGCCGGCCGACTGCTGCAGGGCGAAACCGCCAAGCTGCTGCAGATGGAGGAGCTCATCGGAGCCCGGCTCATCGGCCAGGAGAAGGCCGTATCCGCCGTATCCGACGCCGTGCGCCGGGCGCGCACCGGTGTGGCTGATCCCAACCGGCCCACCGGCAGCTTCCTCTTCCTCGGTCCCACCGGTGTGGGCAAGACCGAGCTGGCCAAGGCGCTGGCGGAGTTCCTCTTCGACGACGAGCGCTCCATGGTCCGCCTCGATATGTCCGAATACTCCGAGAAGCACTCGGTGGCCCGGCTGGTGGGCGCCCCTCCGGGGTACGTGGGCTTCGACGAGGGTGGCCAGCTGACTGAAGCTGTGCGCCGTCGCCCCTACTCGGTGATCCTGCTGGACGAGGTGGAGAAGGCCCACCCCGAGGTCTTCGACATCCTTCTGCAGGTCCTCGACGACGGGCGCCTCACCGACGGGCAGGGCCGCACCGTGGACTTCCGCAACGTGGTGCTGATCCTGACCTCCAACCTCGGCTCCCAGTTCCTGGTGGACCAATCCCTGGATCAGGAGACGAAGAAGGAGCGGGTGATGAGCGTTGTCAACGCCAGCTTCAAGCCCGAGTTCCTCAACCGCCTGGACGACATCGTGATGTTCGATCCGCTCTCCATGGAGCAGCTGACCTCGATTGTGGATCTGCAGATCGCCTCCTTGCAGGAGCGCATGAACTCCCGCAGGCTCACCCTGGAGGTCACCGAAGCTGCCAAGGAATGGTTGGGCTTCACCGGCTACGACCCGGCCTACGGCGCCCGGCCACTGCGCCGTCTGGTGCAGCGGGAGATCGGTGATCAGCTGGCCCGCGCCCTGCTCGCAGGGGAGATCGAGGACGGCGACACCGTAGAGGTGGACCGCGAGGATCTCTCCCTGGAGGGTGCCGAGGGCCACGGGCTCACCGTGCGGAAGAAGCAGGTTTAGTCCGACTCCTCCGCAGGTTCGTCCTCACCCTCATCGGAGTCCTCAGTATCGCGAGGCTCCTCCACCACCTCGACGCCGGCCCCCTCATCATCAGGTGAGGGGGTCTCGTCGTCCTCGGAGTCGGGCAGGAAGCTGCCGGTGAGCTGCCCGCCGTCGGCACGGGTCAAGAAGCAGGAGACCATGCGGTCATAATCGCGGCGCCAGGTGGACTCGGTGGGATGCCACAACTGAATCTGCAGCTCGTAGTCGGCACTGTCCACCGCAGCAGAGTCCAGCTCCAGCTCGTCATGACACCACTGATGGGCGGTATCGATGACCGTCTCATCGCCGGGATAGGGGCCGTCACTGATATTGCGCCGCAACAGCACCTGTGCGTCATAGCCGCGGTCGCAGTCGGCAACATCGGCCGGAGTGGTCTCATCCTCGTAATCGCGCAGGCACCAGCCGGTCTCCCAGTCCTCGGAAGGGACCTGGTGGGCGTGCAGACCGTCAAGCCCTGGTTCATCGTTCCAGACCCAGGGCTCTTCCTCCGCGGCGGGCTCTCTCATCAGGAACCACCACAGCAGCACAATCGTGAGAACCACCACAACTACAGCGGCAATCAGGAACGGAATCGCGTTCAACCGCTTGCCGGTATCCCCGCGTGCAGCCCGCCTTGCCCGGCGGGACAAGGGTTTTTCAGAAGAATCTTTCAGTTCAGATTCGCTCATTGACCGCCTCTGCCCCTCCCACTCAGTGCGACGCAACAGTGGCTCTCATGTTAACCTAGAAGGCACGAACTACTTCATCCACATAGTCATGCCCGCGATGAGCCCGCCAGCCATCGCGAGAGCTGCACAGAGACGACGTTAAGGGGGTCCCGCTCATGGGGCGTGGCCGTCAGAAGGCGAAAGCGACTAAGCAGGCGCGGGAGATCAAGTACTTCACCCCGAACACCGACCTGACTGCACTGGAGAGGGAACTCGCCCAGGCTCGGGGAGACCGTTCGGATCGCGTTGAAAGCAGCAGCTTCGAGTCCGATGAGAAGTCGGACATCTATTACGAGTACGACGAGGATGATCGTTAGGCCCCACGTGGCCGAAGAAGCGGTCTTCACGGCGCAGGCTGAGAAAGCCCACCGCGCAGCATTGCGCTCAATCGCCAGAATCGTCGAAGACTCCGTGCCCCCGCAGCCCGAGCAGGCTGCGCACGCGGGCATCCTTGCCATGCTCAAAACCGGGGACGTGCTCTGCGTGACCGGCGCCGGTGTCTCCACCGACTCCGGCATCCCCGATTACCGCGGCCCCGAAGGCTCCCTGTACCGGCACCGGCCGATGACCTACCAGGAGTTCAAGTACGACGCCGCAGCCCGGCACCGCTACTGGGCGCGCAGCTTTGTGGGCTGGCGGCATATGGGGGCTGCCGTCCCCAATGCCTCTCACCATCTGCTGGCCAGCTGGCAGCAGCGCGGAATCCTCAGCGGACTCATCACCCAGAATGTGGACGGTCTGCACGCAGCCGCCGGAAGCGACCCGGTGGTTGCACTCCACGGCGACCTGGCCACCGTGCACTGCCTGACCTGCGGCAGCCGTGAAGACCGCAGGCATCTGGATCAGCGCTTTGAAGATGCGAACCCCGGCTATGCCGAAGCGGCCATGGTGGCTGCTGAGAACGTCAACCCCGACGGTGATGTCAGCCTGGACCCCTCATGGGTGCACCGCTTCCACATGGTGCTCTGCCTGGTCTGTGGGGCCGATACCCTCAAGCCCGACGTCGTCTACTTCGGTGAGACTGTTCCACCGGAGCGCAAAGCGGCCGTTGATGAACTCATCCAGCACAGCGCGTCCTTATTGGTGGTGGGCAGTTCAATGGCGGTGATGAGCGGGTTCTCCATCGCGTTGCGCATGCACCGGGCAGGCAAACCGGTGGCAGTGCTCAATGGCGGGCCCTCACGGGCCGATGCCAAGGCTGACTGGCGCTGGCGCACCCGGATTGCACCCGCACTGAAGCAGCTGGATGAGGATCTCGGGTGATCAACACAACAGTCAAACTTTACCGTACGTACGGTACAGTTTTTAGGTGACCGCCTCCCTCAAAACCACCGCCCCGGACACCTCACTGTCTCGATGGCAGCGCTGGACAGTGCTCGGCATCGTCTCCACGGCGCTGCTGCTGATCGCCCTGGACAATACGATCCTCTACACCGCACTGCCCACCCTCAGCAGTGAACTGGAGGCGAGCTCATCCCAGCAGCTCTGGATCATCAACGCCTACCCGCTGATGATGGCAGGTCTGCTCCTAGGCTCAGGTTCCCTCGGTGACCGCTTCGGACATAAGCGGATCTTCCAGATCGGCCTGGTGATCTTCGGGCTGGCCTCCCTGACGGCGGCCTTCGCCCCGGTGGCCGAACAGCTCATCATCGCCCGGGCGTTTCTGGGAGTCGGCGCCGCCGCCATGATGCCAGCAACCCTGGCGCTGATCCGCATCAGCTTCGCCCTCGAGCGTGAACGCAATATCGCCATCGGCGTCTGGGCAGCCACCGCCACAGTGGGCATGGCTCTGGGGCCCATCGTCTCCGGGCTGCTGTTGGAGAAGTTCTGGTGGGGTTCGGTCTTCCTCATCAACGTCCCGCTCGTCATCGCCGCCAGCATCCTGATGATCCTGGTCGGCCCGCGCAACCTCACCAACCCCGCTCGCCGCTGGGATGCCCTCTCCTCAGGTCAGGCTCTGGTGGGCATGGCTGCGGCGGTGCTGGCGATTAAAACCTGGGCCGAAGCGCCTATCCACTACACCGTGGCGATCAGCGCGACCGTGGTGGCCGTCGTCGTGCTCACCATCTTCACCCGCCGCCAGCTGCGTCTTGCCCGATACACCGAGCCGCTCGTGGACTTCGCGATTTTCAAGAACCGTGGTTTCAGCGGCGGGGTGGTGGCCGCCGGAGCCAGCATCTTCGGCATTGTGGGCATCCAGCTGGTGGTCACCCAGCGGTATCAGCTGGTAGAAGGCTTCACCCCGCTGGAAGCAGGGCTGGTGGTCAGCGCGTTGGCGGCAGCCTCACTGCCCTTTGCGCTCTTCGGTGGCGCGGTGCTGCACCGGGTGGGTCTGCTGGTGCTCATCGGCGGTGGCATCAGCGCCGCCGCCGTGGGCAGCCTCATCACTGTCGTTGCGGCCTGGCAGGATTCGTTGGCGCTGCTGGTGGCCGGGATCCTGGTGGTCGGTGCGGGTCTTGGTGCCTCGATGTCTGTGGCCTCCACCGCGATCATCGGCAACGTTCCGCCGCGGCGGGCCGGTATGGCCGCCTCCCTGGAGGAGGTCTCCTACGAGTTCGGCGGACTGGTCGGTGTGGCCACTATGGGGTCGCTGCTGACCCTTGTGTACACGCGTACGCTCACGCTGCCTGCCGAATTCAGCGATTGGGCAGCTCAGCCACCGGCAGTAGCTCTGGACGCCCCAGATGCCGCAGTGGTTGCCGCGGCCGCAGAGTCCTTCGATACCGCTTTCCTATCCGTGCTGGCCGCCGTCGCCGCCGTCATGGTCCTGGGTGCCGTCGCTGCAGCCCTGCTGCTGCGCCGTTACACCCCGGGCACCGAATCCCAGGCATACCCGAACAACCACTGACTCCGATGCCTAAGGTTGACTCCTGATGAGACAGTCCAAACGTGATCACATCCTCGAAGCCGCCAAGCGCATCGTCCAGCGCGAAGGCGTCACCGCCTTGACCTACGAGTCCGTGGCGGTGGAAGCCGGGCTGACCAAGGGCGGGCTGATCTACCACTTCCCCTCCCGTGAGGACCTGCTGCGCGGACTGCATGAACATGTGGCCGGGCAGTGGGAAGAACACCTGCATCAGGAAGCCGGCACCAGCGCCACCAAGAACCACGACGACGGCGAGGCGGCTGGGGCGCGCGGACTCGAGGATCGTCGGCTAGAGGATCTCAGCGCCGAGGAGCGACTGGCCGCCTACGTCAGGGCCTCGCAGAACCCCGACCGGGCCGAGCTGTTGCTAATGCTCGAGGCCGCCGAGGACCCGCAGGCCCAGGCCGCCTGGGACAGCGTGGAGTCACGCTGGGGCGTGCCCCAGCCTGGTGCCGATGCCTCCGAAGACCAGCTCAGGGCATTTATCGCACAACTGGCAGCTGACGGGCTCTGGTTCTGGGAGGCCAACAGCCCGCGCACCCTGGACCCGGTGGCCCGGCAGCGCCTTGTCGAGCGGATCATTGAGCTGGGACGCGCAGGATCTGCTGACTGATCTGCGCTGCCCAGCGATGATCATGGGTGGTCACCAGCACTGCCCCGCCGTCGTCGGCAAAGCCCCTCAGCACCGCTGATATCCGATCCATGGCCGGTTTATCCCGCCCCAGAGTCGGCTCATCCAATAACAGCACCCGAGGGCGCAGCAACAGGGCCGTGGCAAGCACCAGATCCTTACGCTGTGCCGCGCTGAGATCATAAGGGTGGGTTTCGGCGTGATCCGCCAGCCCTACCCGGTCTAGAAGGTCCGCAATGTCCTGCCCGGAGGCCCTCTTCGGGGTGGCGTAGCGCAGTTCGGCCTCAACAGTGGACGCCGAAAGCTGATCCCCGGGGTCCTGTCCCACCCAGGCCAGGTAGCCAGCCCGGCGATGCGCGCCAGCTGTACTGAGTTCCACCCCGGCGGGACCGATGATCCGGCCAGAGGATTCCTTAGGCAGCAGCCCGGCCAGGCCCAGCAGCAGACTGGACTTGCCAGCCCCATTGGGTCCAAGCACTGCGGTGATTTCGCCTGCGCGCAGATCCAGCCCGACGCCGTCGAGCACTGTCTTTCCGCCACGGCGCAGAGACAGGCCCTGAACCTGAAGCAATGTGTTTCCCGGGTGAGGCGAGGAGGTCTCTGAGTTTGCGCGTTCAGACCCGGGGGCGTCGTCGGCGGTATCCCAGACTCCATGCAGACTCAGCTGTTCCCGGGAGGGCTGTTCATCCTGGACGCCGCTGAGGCGGCCCTGATTCAGAAAGACGGTGCGCTGGCAGAACCTGGAGAGCTCATCATGCTGATGCCCTGCCACCAGCACCGCACCACCTTCGGCACAGTGCTGGGCGAGCACCCGGCGCAGTGTGGATCGCGCAGTCGCATCCAGGGAAAGGCCGGGCTGGTCAAGGATCAGCAGCTTCCGACCCATGACCAGCAGCGAGGCTAAGGCGGTGAGCTGGCGCTGTCCTCCGGATAGTTCGAATACCGGCCGGTGGGTGAGTTCGGTCAGGCCCAGCTGGTCCAGAAGTGCTAGCGCCTGATGCGCTGCCGCTTCAAGGCTGAGTCCGGTCAGCCGGGCCGGAAGCAGCACCTCGTCCCAGACAGTAGAACCCATGCCGGTCAGCTGAGCCTCTGGATCATCGCCGAGCAGCCCGGCGGGGGATGCCCGAAGCTCGCCGCTGAACTGGCCGTGATCAACCAGCATCCCCGCTGCCGCCCGACACAGCGTAGAAGTCCCGGAGCCAAGCGGGCCCAGCACCGCCATGGACTCCCCAGGGGCGAGCCGGAGGGTGATGCCATCAAGTGCGGCGGCAGAGCTGGCCGAATAGCGGAAAGTCAGCCCCGCAGCGTCCAGCAGCGGATCAGCCATAGAGGACCTCCAGAACATCACTGGCGGTGGGAAGCGGCAACAGATCAAGCAGCGCCAGGACCACCAGAGCGCTGCTGCCAAGGGCCGCCGACCAGCGCAGCACCTGCTGGCCGGTGCCTGACGCGTAGAACCGAGCCGGTGCTGGCCGTGGGACCGCGCCGAAACCGCGCTGATTCAGTGCATCATGACGCTGATCCAACTGCACCAGCAGCGCTGTCAGCAGGCCCGAGAGGATACCGGGCAGCAAGCGCAGCCGGACCCGCAAGGAAGTGGTGTCCCAACCTCGAGCGGCACGGGCCGCCATAGTCCGCGCGGTGCGTTCGCGTAGCAGCGGCAGCAGATTCATGGCCGCAGCACAGACATAGGCCACATTAAGCGGCAACCGCAGTCCAATCATCGCGTCAAAGACCCGAGCGGCATCCGCGCCGAAGGCGAATAAGGCACAGAGACCGATCATGGCCGCCACCCGCAGCCACAGCTGCAGGGCAACAGCCAGACCCTCCGCAGTGATCGCCGCCGGGCCGGCCGACCAGAGGATATGTACAGCCTCGCCGGGGTAGAACAAGCCCTGGATGATGGTGACCATCACCAGCATGGGCCCCGCCAGCACCAGCAGTGTCAGCGCCCAGGATTTCAGCCGCAGATGCCGCGTCACCGCAGCGCCGACTGCCGCGCTGAGCAGCACGACTGCCGGCACCAGCGGCGAAGGGACCCCGTAGACCAGCAGCAGCCCGCACAGCAGGAGCACCAACTCCGTGGAGGGGTGCAGACGGCGGGCAGTTGCTGAAGAGGTCACTGAGCTGTTTCGGCCTGGCTGCGTGGGGCAGTCTGCTGCGCCGCCGGACGGGCGGCGCGGGCGGTGAAGGAATGTCCGGTGAAGGGGTAGCGCGAGCGCAGGCGGCGTGGCAGTGCCCAGATCACCACAAAGGCCAGCGCGAAGATGAGGGCTTTGTCCGCAATATCGCTGACCACACTCTGAGCGAAGGTGGCGTGCAGCATCTCCAGCCCGGCTGCTTGCAAGGTCGCGACGACGCCTCCGGTGCCTACACCGAGGCCACCGCCGAAGAGGAAGGCCGCAACTGGGGCGCCCAGTGCACCACTGGGGATACCGGCGATGGCACCTGCCAGTACTGCCCACCACAGTGCGCGGAAGGCTCCTAAGCGGGCGGCCCAGCCTGCTGCAGCACCGATGAAGGCGGCACCGGCGGTGAAAGCGATGACTGTGGGGTTGATGGTCACACCCCAGATGACGTTGCCGAGAATCCCGGTCAGTGCACCGGCGGCAGGTCCGGCCAACACGCCGATCAGCACGGTACCCAAAGAGTCCAGGTACAGCGGGATGGGGGTCATCGTGCCCACCACCTGTCCGGTGACGATATTCAACGCAATGGCCACCGGCATCAGCGCGAAGATGCCGCGCGGGATCCGGGGCAGGGTGCCAGCGGCGATCAGCACCGCGCCGACCAGGTAGCCCAGCATGACCCCGAGTGTGGTGTGGCCGAGGTCCTGGCCGAGGGTGGCTGGCTGGCTGGTCAGCACCCACAGATAGGTGCCGAGGATGACCAGGGAGCCGGCGGCAATGGCAGCCAGAGTCCAGGCCGGTGCTGGCAGACGCGAGGATGAGAGTTCTCCGGGACCCGCGGCGGTGGCGGCGGATCCCTGCCCAGATGTTGGTTCAGCGGACATGATCAGGTGTTCCTTTCCTAGGGACCGGCAGCAGGGTTGTTGCCGGTGGTGAGGTACGGGTGGTGGTGAGGTATGAGCGGAGCAGGCCGCAGGTGCAGTGCGCAGGTGCAGTTCACAGATGCAGGGCGCAGCAGCAGTGCCTAAGGCGCGGCGTCGGGTATCCGGTCCGGCAGATCCGGGCTGGTAGATTCAGGCCCGACACCAGGGCCCGACGTCGGTGAGGGGTGTGCTCAGTGAGCGCCGTAGCTGGGCTCGCGGCGCTTGAGCTGAGCGACCACGGTGTAGGTGACCGGCATCAGCACAAACTCCACCGCGCATTTATAGAGCACACCGAAGATGAAGTAGCTGGCGAACTGTCCCCAGCTCATCAGCGGGTCTAGGCCGAAGAGCGCGGTGAAGGCGATCAGCCCGAAGAGTGCGGTATCCAGGATTTGGCCGAAAATGGTGGAGCTGGCGATACGGGCCCACAGATTGGACTCACCGAATCGTCCTTTGACCCAGACGATGACGAAGGAGTTCATCAGCTGCCCGGCCAGGTAGGCCAGCAGTGAGGCGATCAGGATGCGCACGTACATGCCGTCCCAGCCGAAGAGGACCTCGAAGGCCTCCTGGTTATAGGCATCGCTGACGGCCGGGGAGATGGTTACCAGACCGAAGACCACGGCACCGATGAGCATCACGGAAAAGCCCACCAGGATGGCGCGGAAGGCGGCTTTGAATCCGTAGACCTCGGAGATGACGCCGCCGAGAAGATAGGTCAGCGGGAAGAGGAAGACGCCGCCGTCGACCACCCAGCCGCCGAAGTCCATCTGTTTGGTGGCGGCGATATTGGAGATCAGGTAGAACGCGGCGAGCAGTGAGACCAGCACTGCGTAGAACTGGCTGCCGGTCTGAGCGAAGGCTGCGGGAGCCTTCGCGGCGCGGGCAGAAGCGCCGGACGTGTGGTGGGCGGGGGTGCTGTTTTGGGTTTCTCCGGGATCCGCCGCGGCTGCAGCGGACCCCTGCCCAGAGGTCGGGTCGGTACTCATTGGTCAGGTCCTCTCATCAGGGTCTCGGCCAGGTGCGTCAAGAATTGCGAGGCATCCAGGCTGCGAATCAGGGTGGCATTGGGCTGCCGGTTCCAGCGGCCGAGCCAATCGGCCACCGTTTCACCGCGGGTCAGGGTGCCGGTCAGTTCAACATCGACGGCGGCATCTGCGGTATGCGCCCACGGGATTATCTCCTGTTCAGCGCCCGGGAGCGAATCTGCCGCCTGTGCTCGTGCCCAGCCGATGGCCGCGGCGGTCACATAGGGGTCATGGATCTGGGCCAAGTAGCCGTGGCCGTCCCATTCATGGAACTCGAAGTAGAAGCGCAGTGCCTCGGCCAGCTGCCCCACATATTGCTGCCAACCGGATGCTGCTGAGGATGAGGAGGTGATCTTCTCCATCAGCTGCGGAGTCATCACCACTGCCTCGGTGGCCTCGATGGGGCCGATGACCGGCAGCGGGGTCCCCGGAGCTCCGAAGGCCGCGAACACCTCAGCGGCAGCCTCCGGATCCCAGGTGATGTTCCACTCGGTGGTCGGATGGGTGTTGCCGCGGTAGTTGAAAGCCCCGCCCATGATGAACAGCCGCTTCAGCAGGGTGGGGAGTTCCGGTTCCAGGCGTAGCGCCAGTGCCAGATTGGTGTGCGGACCCAGAACGACGCCGACCACTTCGCCCGGATGTGCACGGGCGGTCTGCACCCAGGCTTCGGCGGCGGAGAGTTGATGCGCCGTCGTCGTCGGTTCATCCAGCACTGCGTGACCTGCACCCAGCAGACCGTGGGTGTCGTCGGCGAAGATCGGAGCCGGGTCGCCCGCGCGGTGCGCTACTGGGTTCTCGGCCCCGCGGTGCACGGGAATGTCGGTGCGGCCGGTGAGTTCCAGCCAGGCCAGCGCATTGCGGGTGACCGCATCCACCGGGACGTTACCGGCGCTGGCCGCGATGCCGGTGATCTCCACGTCCGACTGGCAGAGGGCATAACCCAGGGCGATGGCGTCGTCGATACCCGGGTCGCAGTCAATAAAAAGCCGAATCACAAGGCCTATTCTGCCGGGGAAGGCCACCGCGTCCCATCCGTTGTGGCGCCGCGGGCCGGATTTCCGGTCAAAACCGCAACAACGGGTGGGAGATTCGCGCGGAACTGCTGCTGGTTCCCATCCGTTGTGGCGCTGGGCAGCTGGCGCGGGGTGGGTGGCGAGGGGTAGGTGGCGCTGGGTAGCTGGCGAGGGTCCGGTGGCGGGCGGGGGTAGTGGGTGGCGCGGCGCCGTCGCCGCTCGGCTACGCCTGCTGGATACCCCCTTGTTGAGCGGCAAAGCCTGACCTAGCGTGGCAGGTAGGAGGTCCTTCATGTCTCGTGCAGATGAGCCCAGGCGAACACAGCGCACGGTCACGCCCGGCAACATCACTGTGGCTCAGCGCGAAGAACTGCTGCGGCAGCGCCAGCTTCAGACCGGCCGCCCGTGGTCCCAGCGGGCGAATCGGCTGTTCGGCGACCCCGGCCGCGGAAGCTGGCTGCTGATGGGTATCGCTGCTTTCGCGCTGATATTCAACGGGCTGATCTCTGTCGCTCGGTTGACGCCCCTGTTAGGTCAGCAGACAGACGCGCAGCTGATCTTCTCGATTCTGGGCACGGCTCTGCTGCCAGTCGGCATGCTGTTCGCCTGGGCGGCAGCCCGCCTGCGGATCTTCGCCAAGCAAGTGGACAGCGAGCGGGACGCTCAGCCGCGTTAGGCGCGCCCGCGTCGGACAGCCATGACAATGCCGACGCCGATGAGCACCAGTCCCAGCACTCCCAGGCCGATCATCAGCGGAGTGCCCCAGCCGCCCAGCGGGTCCTCCTGGCTGGCCGGGGCTGTCTCCGGAGAGTCAGTCTCCTGTGGTGTGGGCGATGCGCTGGTCTCCTCCGGTTCAGCGCTGGTGGTCTCCTCGGTGGGCTCGGGGCTCTCATTAGTGGGTGAGGGCTCGGTAGTGGGAGATTCTGTCTCTGCGGAATCCTCAACCACGGTGAAGTGCTCGGCGAAGTGCGCCTCAGCCTCCTTCTCGCTGAGCATCGGATCCGAATAAGGAGGGCCAACGGTGAAGGAACCGTCGTCGAGCTGGACCAGCTGGAAACGCAGCTGCTCGAAGGCATAGTACTGCTGAGGGTCAGCAAAGACACCGGCAACACCGAAGCCCAGCGTCAGGTCCATCTCCAGATAGTCTTCTGGTTCGTTTCCGGCCAGACCCATCTCCTCGACGTCGATGACTGCGCTGGTCTCGGTAATTTCGTCAGAGTCGAAGACGCCGTCAGTGCCCGCCACATTAAAGGTCCATTGGTAGGCCTCGGCTTGGGGGATCTCCTCCCATTCGAAGGTGATCTCTGAACCTTCAACGGTGCCGTGGAGATCAAAGGGGATCTCTTCACCGGCCGCCGAGGCAGCCGTTGAACCGGCCAAGATCAGCCCGAAGGCGGCCAGCGCTGAGAGTATCGAAGTGCGGAGTCGGGCAGTCATGAGCGGCTTCCTTCTGTGCGACAGATGGTGTGCCACCAGCATGACCTACATTGCAGCGGCAAACAACAGGTTGCTATTGCAAATTAATAACGATCCACCGAGAGCCGCAGTTCTCGCATCGGGGCGGAACAGAAAGCCGGAGCCTCAGTCGGCGTAGGAGCCGGTCAGCAGCACGCCGCCGCCGTCGACACCCTTGGCGCCCTGCACAAAGTCCTCACCAGCTGCAGCGATACGGGAGTCAGCAGCGTCGTAGCGGCTGATCTCACCCATCACCCAGGCGCGCTGACCCGCGGCGTTGAGCTGGGCGATAGCCGCATCAGCCTGCTCTGCGGCCACCACGGCCACCATGCCCACACCCAGATTCCAGGTCCGCTCAGCATCGGCCTGCGGCACGCTCCCGAGCTCGCTGAGCACGCGGAACACCGGCTGCCAGGCCCACGTGGAGCGGTCCACAGTGGCCAGCAGGCCGGTTGGAAGAACTCGTGCCAGGTTGGCAGCCAGACCGCCTCCGGTGACGTGGCTGAAGCCGCGCACGGGCGCCTCGGGAGAAATCTCGCCCTCGGCAGGATCACCGTTGAGCGCGGTGACCAGATCCAGGCAGGGCTGGGTGTAGAGACGCGTAGGCTCCAGAAGCTCCTCGCCTAAGCTGCGGCCGAACTCCGCGATGTCGCGGTCATAGCCCCAGCCAGCATCTGCGGCGATGCGGCGCACCAGCGAGTAGCCATTGGAGTGAATGCCGGAAGAGGCCATGCCGATCACCACATCACCGGCGCGCACCCGATCCGGGCCCAGCACAGCGGAGGCGTCCACCACACCGGTGGCTGCACCTGCGACGTCGTACTCATGCTCACCCAGCAGCCCCGGGTGTTCCGCGGTCTCCCCGCCCACCAGTGCGGTGCCGGCCTCAGCCGAAGCCTTCGCGATGCCCGAGACAATGCTGGCAATCCGGGCCGGCTCCACCTTCCCGCAGGCGATGTAATCAGTCATGAACAGCGGCTTGGCGCCCATGACCACAATGTCATCCACCACCATGCCCACCAGGTCGTAGCCGATGGTGTCGTGGATATCCATCGCCTGGGCGATAGCCACCTTGGTGCCCACCCCATCAGTGGAGGTGGCCAGCAGAGGCCGCGGCAGCCGCTTGAGTTCAGAAGCGTCATAGAGTCCAGCAAATGCACCGACGCCGCCCATCACCTGAGGCGTGTGGGTGGCCTCAATATGGGCCTTCATCAGTTCGACGGCGCGGTCACCGGCTTCCACATCCACGCCTGCCGAGGCATAGGTGGTGGGGGTGCGGCTGCTGGTCTCTGTCATCGGCTCGCTTTCGTGGTGAGGGACTCGGCAGTGTCCTGGGCAGAATCCTCCGGTACGGATTCGCTCTGTGCTGACTCGCTCTGTGCTGACTCGCTCGGGCTGGTTGCGCTCGGGTCGGTTTCGCCAAGCGCATCGCGCAGCGGCCGCTCGGTGTCATCAAGCTCAAACTCGCTGTCCGGACCCGGTTCGCAGCCGGTCTGCACCCGCTTGTACATCCCGGGGAAGGCGGGCTGCTCCAGCAGCAGCTTGCCGCGCCGATCCTCCGGGGGCAGCTCAATGGGGTACTCACCGGAGAAACAGGCGGTGCACAGCGTGGAGCGCGGCTGGCCGGTGGCGGCGATCATGCCATCTTCAGAGATATAGGCCAGGGAGTCTGCGCCCACGGCCGCGGTGATCTCCGCAATGGTCGCGCCGTTGGCGATCAGCTCCGCGCGGGTGGCGAAGTCGATGCCGTAGAAGCAGGGCCATTTGATCGGCGGTGAGGAGATCTTCACGTGGACCTCGGCCGCGCCGGCCTCTTTGAGCATCCGCACAATGGCACGCTGGGTGTTGCCGCGAACAATCGAATCGTCGACGACGACGACCCTCTTTCCGCGCACCACATGGGCCTGGACATTGAGCTTCAGTCGAATACCCAGCTGACGCAGGGTCTGCGAGGGTTGGATGAAGGTACGGCCCACATACGCATTCTTGATGAATCCCTGGGCAAAGGGCAGCCCGGACTCCTCGGCGTAGCCCACCGCGGCCGGGGTGCCTGATTCCGGCACGGGGATGACAATATCGGCGTCGTGGGTGTCCTCACGTGCCAGCTGACGCCCCATCTCCACACGGGATTCGTAGACGCTACGGCCGTTGATACTAGCGTCTGGCCGGGCCAGGTAGACGTATTCGAAGACGCAGCGGGCCGGTTTGGCCTCGGCGAAGCGGTGGCTGCGGATGCCGTCGGCGTCGATGGCGATGAACTCGCCGGGCTCGATCTCGCGAATGATCGAGGCACCGACGGTGGCCAGTGCCGACTGCTCCGAGGCCACTACCCAGCCGCGGTCGAGCCGACCCAGCACCAGCGGGCGCACGCCCTGCGGGTCACGGGCGGCGTAGAGCGTGTTCTCATCCATGAACACCAGACAGAACGCACCCTTAAGCGTGGGCAGCAGCGCCAGTGCCTGTTCTTCCAGGGATTCCCCGGGCTGGTCGCGCAGCAGCGCGGTCACCAGGGCGGTGTCTGTGGTGTTGCCCTGGGCCAGCTCGCCGAAGTCAGTGCGTCCGTGACGCTCCACGATCCGGTCATAGAGGTCAGCGGAGTTGGTGAGGTTGCCGTTATGCCCCAGGGCTACGGTCCCGTGCGGGGTAGCGCCGAGGGTGGGCTGCCCGTTGGACCACTGGTTGCCGCCGGTGGTGGAGTAGCGGCAGTGTCCCAGGGCGATATGACCGGTCAGGGCGCTCAGCGTGGATTCATCGAACACCTGGGAGACCAGGCCGACGTCCTTGTACACCTTGATGTGCTTGCCGTCGCTGGTGGCGATTCCGGCAGATTCCTGACCGCGGTGTTGCAGGGCGTAGAGGCCGTAATAGGCCAGCTTGGAGACTTCCTCCCCAGGTGCCCAGACACCGATGACCCCGCATTCATCCTGTGGCAGGGGGTCCTCGTCAAGAAGGTTGTGGTTCAGGCGACCGTCGGGGCGGGCCATGCGGCTACTTCCTCTCCGCGGGGGTGATGTCGTAAGTGGACGCTCGACGCCGTAGGACCTTCTCCGTGGCCAACCAGGCGGTTGCGCTGAGGGCCAGCGCCGGTAGGCAGTACACGAAAGTCATATATCCCAGGGATGCCGGGCGGCTGTAGTTCTCCGCTGGGGCTGTGGCGTAGACAGTGATCACGGCTGCGGTGAAGGCCACCGCCAGCCCAGCCACGAGAAACGGGACGAGCTTAGGGGTGGTACGAACTGTCACCTGACGGCGCTGCTCGTGAGAAGGCATGGGCCCAAGTCTACCGGGTACGCGCGGTGCCGATTCCCGGGGTGGAGGAGCTCACCTCCGGGCTGATCACTCCTCATCCTCATCCATCCAGTCGAAGGTGCGGGTGACGGCCTTCTTCCAACGCCGCATCAGCCGTGCGCGTTCCTCGGGGGTGATCTGGGGTGTCCAGCGCTTATCCTCCACCCAGTTGGCACCGACCTCATCGACCGACTCCCAGAACCCCACAGCGAGGCCCGCTGCGTAGGCAACGCCCAGAGCCGTGGTCTCAATGACCGCGGGGCGGATGACGTCGACCCCGAGCACGTCTGCTTGGAACTGCATGAGCGTCTCATTGACCACCATGCCACCGTCGACCTTCAGCTCTGTGAGTGCATCGAAAGCATCAGCACTCATCGCTTCGACGACCTCAGCGGACTGATAGGCCACAGACTCCAGAGCCGCGCGGCAGATGTGGTTCTGATCCGCGAAACGCGTCAGGCCTGTGATGACCCCGCGTGCGTCGGAGCGCCAGTGTGGGGCGAAGAGGCCGGAGAACGCTGGAACGATGAACACCCCGCCGTTGTCCTTGACCCGCTTCGCTTTGGTCTCCACATCAGGAGCCGAGGAGATGAGCTGGAGTGAATCGCGCAGCCACTGCACCAGGGAGCCGGTCACGGCGATGGAACCCTCCAAGGCATAGACCGGCTTCTGTTTGCCCAGCTGATAGGCAACTGTGGTGAGCAGCCCGTTCTCTGAGGCGACGATCTTCTCCCCGGTGTTCATCAGCATGAAGTTGCCCGTGCCGTAGGTGTTCTTGCCCTGCCCGGGGGTGAAGCATGCCTGGCCGAAGGTGGCTGCCTGCTGGTCGCCCAGAATGCCGGCGATGGGGGTGTCGATCAGTAATGAGTCCCGTCGTCCGTGGCCGTAGATCTCCGAGGATGAGCGGATCTCCGGAAGCATGGAGAGCGGGATGCCCATATCTGCTGCGATCTCCTCGTTCCAGTCGAGGGTGTCGATATTCATCAGCAGCGTGCGTGAGGCGTTGGTGACGTCGGTGACGTGAAGCCCGTCAGTGAGGTTCCAGATCAACCAGGAATCAGTGGTGCCGAAGAGCAGATCTCCGGCTTCAGCACGTTCGCGAGCACCTTCAACGTTGTCCAGAATCCAGCGGATCTTGGGACCGGCGAAATAGGTCGCCAGCGGCAGTCCCGTTCGTTCCTTATAACGGTCGACCCCACCCTCGGCTGCCAGTTCGTCACAGATCCCCTGAGTCCGGGTGTCCTGCCAGACGATCGCGTGATAGATCGGTTCTCCGGTGTGCCGGTCCCACACGAGTGTTGTTTCGCGCTGATTGGTGATGCCCACTGCGGCCAACGAGTGCCGATTCACATCAGCATCGGCCAGTGCAAGTCCGATCACCTCGCGAGTGTTGCGAAGAATCTCGCGTGCATCGTGCTCCACCCACCCTGCGCGGGGGAAGATCTGCTGGTGCTCTCGCTGGCCGGAGCTGACTAAGCGCCCGGTGCGATCAAAGACCACTGCACGGGTAGAAGTGGTGCCCTGATCGATGGAGAGGACGTACTTCTTTTCAGCGTCGCGATGCTGGGCGGTCGGGGCTGGGGCTGTCGTCATTGACATCTTTCTGCCGAGGATGGAAAGGGAAAGCAGGGGGTTCGCTGGCTGCGCTCTTCCCCCAGTGGATACAGAAGTGCTCTAGGTGGTGAGCAGCTGCTGGTGCACCGGAAGCGCCTCACGCATGGCCTGGGCTGCCTCAGCATCGCTGGCCGTCTGCTCGGCACGCAGATGCGCTTCGACGTAACTGGTGTAGGCACGCTTCTCATAGGCCTGGCGGTCCTGGTCCCAGCCGAGTTCTTCAGCCACGACGCCGAGTATCTCATCGAGCGCGCTCAGTCCGCGGTCGGCGACCTCGTGGAACAGCCGAGTGCGCCGTTCCAGCAGGTCTTCTAAGTGCAGCGCTCCCTCATGCCGCACAGCGTAGACGAACTCGGCGCGCAGGTAGCCAGCGGCGTCGGAGACTTCCTCGGCGAGCTCAGGCTGTTCGTCGATGAGCGCCAGAAACTCCTCCAGCAGGGATCCGTAGCGGTACAGCAGCCGTTGCGTCGTCTGTGCCGAGAAGTTGTAGGTGGCTGAGATCTCCGCAGCGCGGTCAGTCCATTCGCCGAAGCCCTGGCCGCCTAGCAACGGCAACTGTTCGGTCAGCGATTCGCGGTTCTTGAACTGTTCGGAGACTGCGAAGCTCACCGCGTCCTCCGCCATCGATCTGTAAGTGGTGAGCTTACCTCCAGCCACCGCGGTCAGACCCGGGGAAAGCCGCATTACGGTGTGCTCCCGGGAAATCTTGGCCGAGGCGGCTTCTTCGGACTGTACCGGCTGCAAAAGCGGCCGAAGGCCTGCCCACGTGCCGAGGACGTCGTCGCGAGTCAGCCTGGTCTGCAGCACGGCATTGGCGTGTTCCAGGACGTAGTCAATGTCCCTGGCATTGGGGGCAGGCACATCGACGGGCTCATGCCAGGCGGTATCAGTGGTCCCAATAGACCAGTAGTGTCCCATCGGGATGATGAAGAGCACCGACTTCTCAGTCTGGCTGATGACCCCGACGCCGTCCTGAGCGGGAATCTTCTCGCGGGGGACGGTGATGTGAATGCCTTTCGAAGCCAGCACTTTGAGTCTGGGGGCAGTGGTCTCCGCGGCAGTGTCATAGGCACGGTTCTGCTGCTCGCCTGTCCAGGCGCCTGCTGCAAGCAGGGTCTCGGAGGCATGGACGGTGAACTCGCGGCCGGTCTCGCGATCCCGGACGACGACGCCGTGCACGCGATCCTCGGCAGATCCCGCTTCCTGCGCAGGCTGCCGCACATAGTCGATGACTTCGGTGCGCGTGGCGATGGCTGCTCCCAGGCTGTGCGCGGAGCGGGCCAGTGTCAGGACGAGGCGGGCGTCGTCGACCTGGGCGTCGAAGTACTCCAGTGCGCCGATGAACTTCTGCTGATTCAGCCCAGGGAAGCGCCTTGCCATACCTTTCCTGGTCATATGTCGGTGCAGCGGCGCCCGGGTGCCGCGGGTGAAGAGGGAGCGCAGCCCCTTGCTTCTGGTGGTGGATCCCACGGAGAGTCCGTCATAGAGCGTCACCCCCGAACCGATGAAGGCCCGATCCAGGAGGGGTTTCTGGAAGGGGAAGATGAAGGGCAGCGGGCGCACCAGGTGCGGGGCTGTCCGGGTCATCAGGAGGTTTCGCTCACGAAGCGCCTCCGCGACGAGCTTGAAGTCCAGCATCTGGAGGTAGCGCAGTCCTCCGTGGACGAGCTTGGAGGACCGGGATGATGTGCCCTGGGCCAGGTCGCGTGCTTCAACGAGCCCCACTTTCAGCCCGCGGGTGGCAGCGTCGAAGGCGGCGGCTGCCCCTACCACACCCCCGCCAATCACCAAGAGGTCCAGGGGTTTCTCAGCTGTGGTGGCCTCAAGGGTCTCAAGGGCACGGCTGCGTGCGCTGTGGTTGAGTGATCGTGGCTGCATAGGTCCTCTTATCGGCGTCGGCGGTGACGGATGCGTTCCTTATCACACACCCGAGAGACAGTTTTCTCAACGGGGGTGCACAAACGTGCAGAACCGGGGATGATGGGCATTTATGAGTACCTCATTCCGAGAAAAGGCGGAGTTCACGGCTGCACAGATGTACTACGTGCAGAACCGCACCATGGAACACATCGCCCACCAAATGGGCGTCTCACGCTCCACCGTCTCCAGGCTGCTACGCGAAGCGCGGGAGCAGGGGATAGTCCGAATCTCAGTTCACCCACCCATGGACCGGGCCAGCGCGCTTGAACATCAGCTTTCCCAGCTTTTTGGGGTCAACGCCCATGTGGCGCAGGCAGGGACCCGGGATTCCGCTGCGCACCGCGCGGACGCCGCCGCGGTTCTGGCTGCAGCAGTGCTGGATCAACTGGTGGAACCCAACAGTATTGTGGGTTTGGCATGGGGGGCCACCATGACATCGGTGGTCCGGCGGCTGCAAGGTCGCGAGGTCCCCGGCGTGCAGGCGGTGCAGCTCAACGGGGCGGTCAACTCGCAACCGGAGTTCATGGACTCCCCCTCAGGGATCAACCTGGGTATGGGAGTAGTGGAACACTTCGCACGGGCCTATGACGGCCGTGCGCATCTGTTCGCGGTTCCCGCCTTCTTCGACTATGAGCAGACCAAGCAGGCGCTCTGGCGGGAGCGTTCAACCCGCAGGATTCTGGATATGCAGCGCAGAGTGTCACTGGCCGTCTTCGGCGTGGGGACCTTTTCCGGGGGTGCGCCGTCACAGGTTTACTCCGAGGGGTATCTCAGCCGCGAAGACCTGGATCAGCTCAATGCCGAACGGGCTGTCGGAGATGTCTGCACCGTCTTCCTCCGCGGTGACGGCTCCTGGAGGGATATCGAACTGAACAGCCGGTGCTCGGGAATGCCACCTGATGTGCTGCGCCGAATTCCGCGTCGGCTGTGTGTGGTCAACAGTCCCCATAAGGTTACGGCGCTGCGGGCGGTGCTGGAGGCGGGACTGGTCACCGACCTGGTGCTAGATCAGAGCACCGCCAGTGCCCTGGCCCACGGACGCTGAGCGGCCCGCGCGCGGCGCCGTCGTGCGCATCTGTTCACCACAGTCAGGCGAGAGGAGGGCTCTTAGCCCAGGTGTTCCGAGGGCTTCTGAGCAACTGTGCACGTATGTTCACCTCTGTGGGCTGGATCACCACGGGCTGCCTACGCTGTCTCAGAATCACTCAGCACAAGGAGGGCACGATGGTGACAATGAAGTCGCGCAAGATATGGGTATGGCTGGCGGTGTCATTGGTTCTGATGCTGACCAGCGCAATGGGCGCATCGTTCGTCCAGACTTCCGGCGGCGACGTCGAAGTCAAAGATCTGCAGTGGGAGACGTCCCAGGGCGTATCCATGAGCGGTCTGCTGCTGGTCCCTGAAGGGGCATCAGCCGAGGCCCCCGCCCCGGGCATCGTGGTCAGCCACGGGATGTACAACAACCGGGAGATGCAGGAGGCGAACTACGTCGAACTCTCGCGTCGGGGCTACGTGGTGCTGTCCATGGACATGTACTCCCACGGGTGGTCCGAGCCCGTTGCCGATATCGGCACGCTGACCACAGGGATGTATCAGGCGGTCAGCAAGATCTCGACCCTGGACTACGTCGACACTGATCGCATAGGCATCACCGGTCACTCGCTGGGAGGAATGTCCAGCAACGTTGCAGTGCAGCTGGACAATGAGTTCGGCACCGACCTGATATCGGCTGTTCTGATCAACTCCGCCGACGCCGTCTACTCGGACCCGGAGACCGCGGAATTCGTCAACATCTATGGCTCCCGGGACGTGGGCATCATTGCCCCGCAGTATGACGAGTTCTTCTTCGACGACGTCGATGACCAGGGTCAGACCACTGCAGCGCGAGACTTCATCGATTACTCCAACGCCCAATCATTCCTGCACTTCGGCACGGACCCCGGCCAGGACCGCCGGGAACCAGGGGAGTTCTACACCCAGGATGTCGACGGGGAAGAGGCGTTGCGGATCATTCACAATCCCGCCATCACCCACGCCTGGTCGCACTTTTCTCATCAGGCCACCGAGTCCACCATCGAATTCTTCGATGAAGCTCTAGGTGCTCCCGAGCCGGTTCCCGCAGGTCAGCAGGTGTGGCAGTGGAAAGCTGCGTTCAACGCACTGGGCCTGATCGGTTTTGGAATCTTCGTGGTGAGCGTGACGCTGGTGCTGGTCCGCAGTACCTTCTTCCGCAGCCTGGCAGTGGCTGAGCCAGTGCGTATCCGGCACGCAGATCGAGCAGGAAAAGTATGGTTCTGGACAACGCTCACCGCCGCTGCGATCTTCGCTGGTGTGTCCTACCTACCGATCCTGACCTCGGTGGATTCCTTCACCGTAGCAGGGGGCGGTTGGGCGCAGAGCTCCCCCTACGGAATCGGCATGTGGGCAGCGGCCAACGGTCTATTCATCCTGCTGATGCTCGCCCTGTTTTACACGTTCTACATCCGCCCGCGCGGCGTCAGCCTCGCTGACCGGGGTCTTACCCTCACTCTGGCGGGGGGCGGCAAGACAGTGCTGCTGGCTCTGACAGTGGTGGGTGCGTCCTTCCTGACGGTCTTCCTCACGGATTACTTCTTCAAGACGGACTTCCGGCTGTGGACCTTGGCCGTGAAGCCATTCCCTGTGGAGACATTCTGGACTGCGCTCTTCCCGACCCTGCCGTTGCTGCTGATCTACTTCGTGGCAGCCTCAGTGGCGGCCAATGCGATCAACTTTGTGCAGATCGGTCGGAGGAAGCTGGAAGGTGAATGGGTCAACACCACAGTACTGGCGGTCTTCAGTGTTCTGCCGGTAGTCGCAGTGCTGCTGGTGCAGTACACCGGGTTCTTCACCACAGGCTTCCTGCCCTTCGGTGATGCCAATATGCAGACTGTCTGGCTCTACACCTTCCTGGTGATCCTTCCCGTCACCACCGTGATTTCCAGGAAGATCTACCGCGAGACGAACAACCCTTACCTGCCGGGGTTGATCAATGGTCTGCTGGTGACGCTGATCGCTTCATCCAACACACTGACCTGGGCCTAGTCTCCAGATAATAAAGGTGGGGGCCATCTTCGCGAGAGCGGGGTGGCCCCCACCTCTTTGTGCTCGGAGAGGGGCGAGGTTCCGAATTGCGGCCTACAGCGGATTACCGTCCAAGGGCAGCGGCGATTGCATCTGCGTAGATGTCCCCGCCTGGACCGATCGGGTGCACCTGGTCTGCCTGCAAGTGCTGAGTGCTCCCACTGATCCAGCCGTGCCAGTCGGCCACCACCACGTGACCGTAGTCTGCCGCCACGCGTTGCAGCATCGCGTTGTGCGAGGCGGTGAAGCTCATCGGGCCATAGATGTTGACCAGCACTACGGTGCGCTCGCCAGCGTTGGTGATGGCCCGACGGAGGTCCGATTCGCCGCCGACCCCGTTGATCCCCACCCCGAGGATCACCGTGCTGGCCGCGGGCACCTGCGCCACCGCCTGTGCCACCAGCTCGGGTGTGTGGATGAGCTGTCGTGATTCGGCGGCGTCGATGACTACGTCAAAACGTCGACTCATCGCTTCGGAGGAGGCCAGCATCACCGAATCCCCGACCGCCACCATCTGTGCCGAACGGGCCGGAGGATCCGCTGCCTCGGGGGCCGGCGGCTGGGTCTGTGCCGGGGGCGTGTGCGGGGCAGTGGAAGGTTCCGGTTCAGCGGCCGACGACGATGGCGCTGACTCGGCGTCGGCCGGGGTTGAATCCTGCGGGGTTGAATCCTGTGCGGGTGAATCCTGCGGGGGTGAGCCCTGCGCAGCGGAATCCTGTTCGGGGGCTTGTGGTGCGTCCTGCCCGTCAGCCTCACGGTCGGGGGCTTCTGCTCCGTCTGCCTCAGCCTCATCCGACACCGCCTCATCGGACACTGCCTCATCCGATTCTGCGGTGTCGTTCTGCGGTGCAGCTGCGGGCTGGTCCTCAGCGGAATCGTCGGCATCCGTCGAATCATCGCCGAAGGACTCGGTATAGGCCTGCCCTTGGGAGAGCGTCTGTTCCAGGGTGGTCTGCTGCGGAGCCCGGGTGTGCGCCCACACCGCGGAGCTGACCAGCAGCGCCACCACCAGACCGGCAGCAGCGGCACGCAGCGGAACCTGAGCCAGGAAGGCGAAGCCGTTCCGGCGCACCGGCACCTCCACGAACCGGTAGCTTAAGTCGGCAGCCACCACGGAGACCAGGACGGCCAGGATCCGGGCCTGGGTGTGATCCAGTCCGGCCGGTGTGCCGAAGGTGGCCACCAGCTGATCGGTGAGCACAATCAGCGGGAAGTGCCAGAGGTAGAGACCGTAGGAGCGGGTGCCGATCCACCCGGCCACACCGGAGTCGAGCAGCCGTGCTCGGTGTGCCGGTGCCACCAAGCAGGCTCCCACCAGCAGCAGCCCGGCTACCGTGCCGCCCAGGGTCAGCAGCGGCTCACGTCCGGGAACCTCACCGAGGGGGCTGAAAGCTAATACGCCGACGGCGGCCAGACCGGTCAAGGCCAGGATCAGGCTCAGCCCTGCCCGGCCTGCGCTGTGCAGCATCCCGGAGAACGGGGAGGCAGCGGTGGAGGCCGCACTCGCCGGCGCAGATCCTGCCGACGATGGCGAAGATGCACCTGCCGGCGGGGCCGGATCCGCGGATGCTTCAGCGGCGCCAGCGTGCCCGGAGACCTCACCAGCTGCACCCGGGGGCACCGTCGCCGTCGGTGTCCCGGTGCTGATAGCCAGTGCGCGCTGACGGAACATACGCGGGCTCATCGCCAGAGCCGCGCCCAGCAGCAGCCCGTAGAGGTGGGTGAAGGTGCCCAGATACGCCGCATTGGAGTAGCCGAACCAGACCAGCGCGCCCATCAGCAGCGCGGAAAGCAGCGCTACGGCCACCAGGTGGGATCGCATCCGGGAGAACGCCTGCCGGGGCAACCGGGCGCGGACGAGGAAGGCGATCAGCACCACCGGCCACAGCAGATAGAACTGCTCCTCGATGCCCAGTGACCAGAAATTATCAAAGAGCCCGGCG
Organism: Nesterenkonia massiliensis; assembly: GCF_000455245.1. Taxonomy (GTDB): domain Bacteria; phylum Actinomycetota; class Actinomycetes; order Actinomycetales; family Micrococcaceae; genus Nesterenkonia; species Nesterenkonia rhizosphaerae. The sequence continues at coordinate 152,149 of NZ_HG005168.1, forward strand.
GTGGAGGTCTTGAAATAGTCGAAGCTGCCTGCCAGCTGTACCCAGTTGGCGGTGAACGTGGCGATTCCTGCCAGCTGAAGACCCAGCCCGGAGAGCACGTCCCCGCCAAGCGCTGCAGCCGCTGCTGTGCAGATGGCCACCACCAGAACCATGGCCGGCAATAGGCGCCTGGCCCGACGCAGGTAGAACTGACGCAGGTTAATGCGGCCGTGGTCGCGGTATTCGCGCAACAGCAGTGAGGTGATCAGGAAACCGCTGATCACAAAAAAGACATCGACGCCGATGAATCCGCCAGGAGCCCACGAAGGGCTGATGTGGTAGACGATCACCAGCACCACGGCAAGAGCACGCAGCGCGTCAAGGCCATGGATGCGGCCCTTCTCACGCTCGGCGGCAGCGCGCTGGATGGCATGGCGGGTGCGGAGACTTCCGCGTGGGGACGGCACAGGGCGCTTGGGCTCGACCGCAGGCACCTTCTCGGTGCGTGCGGAGGGCTGATGCGTCAGCACAGCGGGCTCCTTCTGGAGGCCTCTGGGGGAAGACAGCGGGGAAGGCGGGGGAAGCAGAGACCTCTGCCACACATAGTGACAGCACCGGGAGACCATAGCCGGTCATCCGAGCCGCGTGTTGCCCAAGCGCACACCTGCTGTGCGACGCGGGCAGCTGCCTGGCTGTGGGGGCGGTGGCACATCACAGTCCAGTGACGATCCGCGCCCCACCCTTGAATCACGCGGGGGACTACTGCCTACGATGCCTGCAATGAAGACGCAGAAACGAATGCTCCTCGCCCTCACCGGGCTCAGCGCCGCGATCCTGCTGGTCGGATGCAGCGGGGAGGATTCCGCCAATAGCCAGGACTTCAGCTCCGCAGCTGCCGAACGCGGATATCAGTGCGCGGAGACCATGCCCATGGCCACCGGAGTGGAGACCGAGATCTCCTGCATTCACACGGAGCTGGGTGAATTGGCGCTGAGCACTTTTGAATCCCCGGAAGCCCGGGATTCCAATGCCGGTGAGCTGGAGCTCGAACATGCGGTGCCAGTGGCCGATACTTCCGCTGTTTCCGGCGAAGACCAGGCCACGGTGGACGAGATCGCCGACACCCTGCAGTAGCAGGATCTCAGAGTGCAGGTTCGGTGCCGGTGAGGCGGCGGAAAGCATCCAGGTAGCGCTCCCGGGTGGCCTGCACAATATCGGCGGGCAGAGCTGGAGGGGCGAGGTCGCCGTCGCGCTCCCATCCGGACTCCGAGCTGGTCAGCCAGTTGCGCACGAACTGCTTATCAAAGCTTGGCTGGGCGGTGCCTGCCTGAACGTGCTGCTCCCAGCCCGCTGCCGGCCAGAACCGGGAGGAGTCCGGAGTCAGGACCTCATCAGCCAGGATCAGCGCACCGTGCTCATCCAGTCCGAACTCAAACTTGGTGTCAGCCAGAATGATGCCTGCAGCCCGAGCGGTCTCCTCCGCCAGCGCATAGACCTTCAGTGCGGCATCGCGCAGCCGCTGCGCCAGTTCGCCGCCGATGACCTCTTCCAGCCGGGAGAAGCTGATGTTCTCATCATGATCGCCCTGCTCCGCCTTGGTAGAAGGGGTGAACAGCGGTTCGGGGAGCCGGGAACCATCGCTTAGGCCCTCGGGCAGTGCAATGCCGGTGACGGTTCCGCTGGCCCGGTACTCTGCCAGTCCGGAGCCGGTGAGATAGCCGCGCACAATCGCTTCGGCCTCGACCATCTTCAGCTTGCGCACGATCATGGACCGGCCAGCTACCGCTTCCGGAATCGCCCCGGGGCCTACCTCAGTGGAGACCACATGATTATTGATGCCAGCGGCGGCCAGCTGCTCAAACCACCACAGGCTCATCTGGGTGAGGATCTTGCCCTTATCCGGGATGCCGGGGGAGAGCACGTGGTCATAGGCGCTGATCCGGTCGGTGGCCACCATGAGCAGAACGTCCTGGCCTTCCCAGCTGGAGCCGGGCGCGGGTGTGTAGATCTCGCGGACTTTGCCGGAGGCCAGATGCTGCCAGCCCTCAAGGGATGCGGTCTCCACGCTCATGCCTGCCTTTCCGGTGAGCTGACACTGATGTGTCCGGCGAGGGCCTTGGCGGCAATATCGCTGCGGTGCTGGGCACCGTCCCAGCTGATCTTCTCCACACCGGCATAGGCGCGCTCCACCGCTTCAGCAAGAGTGCCACCGGTCCCCACCACGGCCAGCACGCGGCCACCTGCGGTGACCAGGGCGCCGTCGTCGTTGGTGGAAGTCCCGGCGTGCAGCACCGCGACACCTGCCAATGCCTCGGCCTCTTCCACCCCGGTGATCACATCACCCTTGCGCGGAGCGTCCGGGTAGTTCTGGGCGGCAAGGACGACGTCGACGGCGTAGCCATCGCGCCATGCCAACTGCCGACCGGCACCAAGCTCTCCGGTGGCTGCGTCTAACAGCAGCTGTCCCAGGGGGGTCTCCAGGCGCTCCAGCACCGCCTGGGTTTCGGGGTCGCCGAAGCGGACATTGAACTCCACCACGCGGACTCCGCGGGAGGTGACGGCCAGCCCGCAGTAGAGCACCCCGATAAACGGTGTGCCGCGGCGAGCCATCTCCTCCACAGTCGGCCGGGCCACCTGGTCCATCACAATGCCGGTGAAATCACGGGTCACCCCGTCGTCGCCGGTCTCGGTGTAGCCCTGCAGCCAATCCAGCGGGGTGTAGGCGCCCATGCCGCCGGTATTGGGGCCCTCATCATTGTCGAAGATGCGCTTGAAGTCCTGAGCCGGGCTCAGCGGCACAAGATTCTGGCCATCGCTGAGCACGAACAGAGAAACTTCGGGGCCGTCGAGGAACTCCTCGATTACCACTGTGCCGCCGGCGGAGAAGCAAGCCTGGGCATGAGCCAGAGCGGCGTCACGGTCTGAGGTGACCACCACTCCCTTGCCCGCGGCTAAGCCGTCGTCCTTCACCACATAAGGGGCGCCGAAGCGGTCCAGCGCCGCGGCGGCGGTCTCGGCATCAGCAGCGTGGACGGCCTGGGCGGTAGGTACACCTGCGGCGGCCATCACGTCTTTGGCGAACGCTTTGGAGGCCTCCAGCTGGGCAGCGTCCCTGGAGGGGCCGAACACCGGGATACCGGCGGCGCGCAGAGCATCTGAGACCCCTGCTGCCAGCGGAGCCTCCGGGCCCACCACCACCAGGTCATAGGACTCGCGTTGGGCCAACTCGGTGACTGCGGCGCCGTCGGAGGCATCTACCGCGTGGCAGGTGACGTCACCGGCGATGCCGGCGTTACCGGGTGCGGCATGCACCTGGGTCACGGAGGAATCGCGCAGAAGCGCCCGGACAATTGCGTGCTCTCGGCCGCCTGGGCCCACCACAAGTACCTTCACGAGGCTTAAGCCTATCGGGCGGCGGCTGGTCTGTGGGGACGCGTCATCGCACCCCACTTCGCGCAAACACCCCCCAGCTGCGCAAGCCTGGATTTGCAGAACTATGGTGCGATGACGAGGGCGGAGGGGGCGGGGGTGCCTTAGGGGGCTGAGGTGGCTGAGCCGGCGGAGGGGGCGACGGCGTGGCTCGGGTGGCTGGGATAGGCGGACCGGCTAGGGCGGCGGCTGGTCGGCTGGGCCGGCGGCGGGGCAGGGACGGCGGGGCAAGGGTGGCTAGGGAAGCGGCTGGTCGGCTGGGCCGGCGGCGGGAGCCGACGTCGGCTAGCACCGGCAGCGGGCGTGGATAAGCTGGAGTGCATGAGCTCCGTGCATACCGCCTCCGCCGCTGAGTCCGCTGAACTGGCCGTGGTGACCCGCGCCGACGTCGTTGAATCCCGCCATATCGGCTCGGCTGTGCTGGTCAGCCCCGAGGGTGAAGTCATCACCTCACTGGGGGCCCCGCAGAAGCCGGTGTTTCCGCGGTCCACCCTGAAGCCTCTGCAGGCGGTGGCAGCGCTGCGTGCCGGTGCGCTCATCAGCCCCGAGGCCGTAGCCCTGGCCTGCGGATCCCACGTGGGCTCCCGCCAGCACCAAGAGCTGGCCGCACAGGTGCTGGCCAAGGAAGGCCTGGACGAGTCCTACCTGAAATGCCCCACCGCGCTGCCGGCACGCCCCCATGATTTGAAGGTCCACTTTGAGGCAGGCAAGGACAAAACGGCCCTGGCCTTCAACTGTTCAGGCAAACACGCCGCATTCCTGGCGGCCTGCCGCACCAGCGGTTGGCGGCTGGCCACATATGCCGAGGCCGAGCATCCACTGCAGAAGACAGTGATGGAGGTCCTGGAGGAATACTGCGGGGAGAAACCGGCAGCAGTAGGTGTTGATGGGTGCGGCGCCCCCGCCCCTGCCATCTCACTGACGGGACTGGCCCGAGGCATCGGCAAAGTCGCGGCTGCGCTGGACTACCGCAACCCGCGGGGCCGGGAGGCAGAGGTTCACGCCTTCACCGTGGCGCAGGCCATGCTGGACTACCCCTGGGCCGTCCAAGGCCGCGGCGAGGCCAACACCGTGGTGATGGAAGAACTCGGCGTGCTGGCCAAATACGGGGCCGAAGGCGTCCTGGTGGTAGCTGCACCTGATGGCACCGCGGTGGCAGTGAAAACCCTGGACGGAAGCCACCGCGCAAACTCCCTGGTGGGCTTGAGCCTGCTGGCAGCACACGGGACCATCGACGTCGAGGCCCTGGGGCCGGTGCTGAAGAAGATCACCCCGGCGATCACCGGCGGTGTCACAGATGCTGTGGTGGGCAGCCTGCGGCTATCGGACTCCGTCACGGCAGTCCTGTAGGACACCCCATGGCACGACGCCGCATTACCGCCGAGGCAGGCATGACTGCCGTTCACTCCTGGAACAGGGGAGCCGCTGACCGGCGCACCCTGGCCACTGCCGTGCGGTTCCTGCTGGAAGAGCTGGCCGAACGGGCACCAGGGAACTCCGTGGAAGTCCGGGTGCCCCCGCTAGGGGTGACCCAGTGCATCGAAGGGCCCACCCATACCCGGGGCACCCCGCCGAATGTGGTGGAGTTCGACGCCGAGACCTGGCTTCAGCTTGCTACCGGTCAGCTGTCCTGGGCGGACGCATCGGGACAGGGGCGAATCTCGGCCTCCGGAATTCGTGCGGATCTCTCGGCCGTGATTCCGCTGGTCAAGGTGTAGGCGCTTCAGTTGCCCATTGTGGCGGACCACGCCGAGTGCAGCTTGGAGAAGTATCCGCCAGCGGCGATGAGCTCCTCCGGTGAACCGTCCTCCACGATGTGTCCGGCATCAACCACCAGGACCCGGTCAGCAATCGCCACGGTGGAAAGCCGGTGGGCGATGATCAGCGCGGTCCTGTTGCCCAACAGGCGTTCCAGACCCTCCTGGACCAGCGCCTCAGACGGCAGGTCCAGGGATGAGGTGGCCTCATCCAGGATCAGCACCGCCGGATCGGCCAGGAAGGCGCGGGCGAAGCTGACCAGCTGCCGCTGTCCTGCAGAAAGCCTGCCACCGCGCTTATTCACGTCGGTGTCATAGCCCTCCGGCAGGGCGGTGATGAACTCGTGGACGCCTACGGCCTTGGCCGCGGCGACGATCTCCTCATCTGTGGCTGTGGGGCGACCCAGGGCGATGTTGTCCCGAATGGTGCCGGAGAACAGGAAGGCCTCCTGGGTCACCATCGCCACATGCCGGTGGTGATCGGCTGTGGCCAGCTGGCGCAGGTCCACTCCGTCCAGGGTCACGGTCCCGGAGCTGACGTCATAAAAGCGCGCCAACAGCTTGGCCAATGTGGTCTTGCCGGCTCCGGTGCGCCCCACCACTGCCACCGTCTGTCCGGCGGGGATATGCAGGTCCAGTTTCTTCAGCACCAACGGGCCATCCTGGTTGTACCGGAATTCAGCGTCACGGAACTCCAGCTCTCCGCGTGCCTCAGGCAGGAGTGCCGGGTTCTTGGCCTCGCGCACCTTGGGCCGTTCCTCCAGCAGACCAGAGACCTTCTCCAGGGCAGCAGTGGCTGACTGCAGGGAGTTGTAGAACATCGCGATCATGTCCAGGGGCTGGAAGACACGCTTGGTGGCCAGCACCACGCCGACCAGCGCACCAACGCCCAGGTCGCCGTCGAGCACCCGGAAGCCGCCCCAGAGCAGTACTGCGGTCACACTGAGGTTGCCCACCAGCATCAGACCCGGCTGCAGCACACCGAAGAGTCCGATGGAGCGGACCATGTCATCGCGGTAGACCTTGGCGAGCTTCTTGTACTGCCGGGTGCGGGCGCTTTCCCGGCGGAAGGCCTGCACCGCTCGGATGCCAGTCATGCTCTCCACGAAGTGCACGATCATCCGCGCTGAGGAGATGCGGGTGCGCCGGTAGGCCACCTCTGAGTTCTTCTGGTACCAGCGGCCCAGGAACGCGATCGGCACCGCAGCAGCGAGCAGCACCAGCCCGGAACGCCAGTCCATGATCCAGATGGTCACAGTGGTGAAGAACATGAACATCAGGCCCTGGACCAGGGAGTTGACCCCGCCGTCGAGAAGTTCGCGAAGCGATTCCAGATCCGAGGTCTGCCGGGAGATGACCTTCCCGGAGGTGTAGTCCTCGTGGAAATCCAGGCTCAGCTCCTGGGTCTTGCGGAAGACCTCGTCGCGGAGGGTGAACAGCATCTGCTGGGAGGCCTCCGCTGTCATGCGGGTATAGAGGAACAGCATGATGCCGGCGGTCACCGCGCAGGTGACGTAGAGGCCGCCGGGGATCCACAGTCCCTGGGTTTCCCCATCGATGACCCGCGGCAGCCCCCAGTCAATCGCCAGACTGACAATCAGCGGAGTGGCGGCCTGACAGGCCTGGGCCAGGATCACCGCCAGGGCGGTCAGCAGCAGCTTCAGGCGCACACCCTTGGAGGTGCGAACCAGCAGCTTCCAGGAACGACGGCGAATGAACTTCCGCTCGGCCTTATTGAGGCTGACCTGTTCTTCTCCGGCGGTACCGCGCAGATGTTCGAACGGGTCGGGCTCACCGGCGGTGGAGTGGTCGGTGGTTTCGGTGGGGCTCACCAGGCGGGTGGGCTCGGGGCTCTGCTGCTGGCTCATGGCCGCACCTCCTGGTAGCTCTCGCTGGTGGGCTTCGCCTCGGCGGGGTCCAGGGCGTCCATCAGGTCCTGACCACTAGGGGCCGGGGGCCTCATCACCCGGCGGTAGAGCTCGCTGCGCTGCAGCAGCTCGTGATGGGTGCCCACATCGATGATCTGGCCTTCATGCAGCAGCGCCACGCGGTCTGCCAGCGCCACGGTGGAAGGGCGGTGGGCCACAATGAGCGTGGTGGTACCAGTGAGCACTTCGCGCAGCCGGGCGGTGACGCGCTCCTCGGTGCGGACATCCAATGCCGACAGTGGATCATCGAGCAGCAGTACTGAGGGCTTGGCGGCGATCGCGCGGGCCAGGGCCAGGCGCTGGCGCTGACCGCCCGAAAGGCTCAGACCTTCTTCGCCGATGCGGGTGTCCACGCCGTCGGGTAGGTTCTCCACGAATTCGGCGTCGGCGGTGTGGAGTGCTTCGGTCAGCACATCCTCGAGCTGATCATCTGCTGGTGCGCCGGGGCGCTGGGGGTGCTGGGCGTCGTCGTCATCACGCTGGTGTCCGGTGCCCAGAAGGACGTTGGCGCGTACTGAGGCCGAGAAGAGGGTGGGCTCTTCAAAGGCCACGGCCACCCGGGAGCGAAGATCTGCCAGGCTCAGCTGGCGCACATCAGTTCCGTCAATGCGGATGGTGCCGCCGGTGACGTCATAGAGCCGAGGGATCAGATTCAGCAGCGTTGAGGTGCCACCGCCGGTGCCGGAGACCAGCGCCATGGTCTCACCGGGTTCGATGCGCAGGCTCACACCATTGAGCAGATCGCGCTCTTCAGGCTTCTGATCGGGGTAGCGGAAGTGCACGTCGTCGAGCTCCACCAGACCCTGCTCAGCGGCAGTGACGGGTTCTGCAGGTTCGGTGATCTCAGGTTCCACGTCGATCACGTCAACATGACGGTCAATGGCTGTTTTGGCCATAAAGACCATGCCCAGCAGCATGCCCACACCTTCAATGGGGTTCTTCAGGATCACCGCGGTGGTGAAGAAGGCGCCGAGCGCGCCCACGCTCATGTCACCCTGCGCGGTCAGGTAGAGCCCGGCGATCAAGCACGCCCCCAGTACGCCTTCGGGCAGTAGGATCATGAGCATCTGGAACCGCGCCAGGGTGTAGGCCTTTGAGACCTCCAGGCCGCGCAGCTCATCTGCCTCGTCCACGAAACCCTGCCGGGCGTAGTCACCGCGGCCGAAGGCCTTCAGTACGCGGATTCCGTGCACGGACTCCTCAACCCGAGTGGCGACGTCCCCGGCTTTGTCCTGTGAGGCGCGAGAGAAGTGCACAAACTTCTGGCGGAAGCGCGGGCCGATGAGAATGATCGGGATCGCAGCACAGAGGAAAAGGAAGCCCAGCAGCGCGGACTCACGGAACATCAGGCTGAAGCCGAAGATGATGATGACCGTTGAGGTCACCAGCATCAGTGAGCCGAAGGCGAAGAACCGTCGCAGCAAATTCAGGTCCGCAATGGCACGTGATTGCAGCTGACCGGCGTCCCAGGCGGAGTGAAAAGCCGCCGACTGGTGGATCAGTTTGCCGAAGAGCGTGGTGCGCATGGAGGTCTCAGCGTCTGAGGCCGGCGGGATGACAAAGAGCCGCCGCAGGTACACCAGTACCGCTTCGAGGATCCCCAGGCCCAGGGTGATTGCCACCGCGGTCCAGACTACGGCGGTAGTAGCAGTGGGGTCTCCAAGATGGTCAACGAGGGAGCCGAGCACCTGAGGAATCGTCAGCGCCACGACTCCGGCGCCGATGGCAGCGAACACACCTAAGATCCACCGCCGCTTCAGGCCTTCGAGATAGGGACCCAGGCGCTTCATGGACTGCCAAAGGGTACGACGACGCCCGCTTTCGTACCGTTCCTGTGTCCCATCCGATCGTTGCATACTGCAACAACTTTACATGCTGGGCTTCGGCTAAGGGAAGGGTCCCAAAGAGGATCTCGGAAGAGCCCCTGGTGGGCCGCACGGGGTTTCCTGGGAAGAATAAGTTGACGGCCTCGTTACCATAGATCTCATGGCGTCTCGCAAGTCTCCCCTTTTTGACACGGCTACCACCGTGGGCAAAATCATGTCCTTCCTGGGTGTGAGCGCCCTGTGCGGCCTGCTCGCCGCAGGGCTTGTCTTCCCCCTGGCTGCGACCGGAGGTGCTGCGGCCACCGCTGGCAGTGACGTACTGGAAGAAATTCCCACTGAGCTGTCCGAGGAGCCACTCTCCACCCCAACGCGTGTCTATGCCAGCGACGGCGAGACGCTTATCGCCACCTTCTACGAGGAGAACCGCCAGCCGGTTAGCTCGGATGGGATCTCCCAGTACATGAAGGATGCCATTGTGGCGATCGAGGACGAGCGCTTCTACGAACATGGCGGTGTGGACGCCCGCGGCGCAGCCCGCGCCCTGGTGCATAACCTCACCAGCTCCACTCAGCAGGGTGCCTCGACGCTGACCATGCAGTACGTGAACAACGTGCTCAACAACGCCGCAGTGGTCCGCGGTGAAGGCCGGGTGCTCTTCTCCGGCATCAATGACAAGACCTATGCAGACAAGCTTCGGGAGATGAAGCTGGCCGTTGCTGTAGAGCAGGAAATGACGAAGGACGAGATCCTTGAGGGCTACCTCAACATCGTCCTGCTCGGCGGACAGACCTATGGTGTGGAAGCCGCAGCGCAGTACTACTGGGGCATTCCGGCCAGCGAACTGAACTTGCAGCAGTCCGCGACCTTGGCCGGCATGGTGCAGTCACCGAACTATTTCAACCCTGAATACAACCAGGACAACGCCAAGTGGCGTCGCAATGTGGTCCTGGACAACATGCTCTCCCTGGGATACATCACCGAGGAGGAGCACCGCGAAGCACGCGAAGCTGAGCTGGGAGTGGACCCGCACCCGCAGCCGCACGGTTGTGCGCAGGCGTCCTTCGCCAACTACTTCTGCGACTTCGTCCAGCGCCAGGTGCTGGCGAACGAAGCATTCGGTGAGGATGAGGAAGCACGCAAGACGATGCTCTACCGCGGCGGCCTGGACATTGTCACCACCTTGGACGCTGACACCCAGCGGGCCGCCGAAGACGAAGTCATGGCAACGGTGCCCCCTGGGGACGACTCCGGTGCTGTGGCCTCCATCATCTCTGTCGAGCCCAATACCGGCAATATCGTCGCCATGGCCCAGTCCACTGAATACGATCCAGATCGGAGTTTTGCGGACGGGGCCACCACGCTGAATATGAATGTCGGACCTGAATTCGGCGGTGGACCCAACGCCCTTCCGGTGGGCTCTACGCTGAAGCCCTTCGTGGCAGCTGCCTGGGTGGAGCAGGGCGGTTCTATGAATGACATTGTTGATGCCACCGGTTCTGAATTCGAACAGGGCGACTGGGTGGATGCCTCCTGTCTACCTGGCGGTGGCTTCCGCCTCGGCGTTGAAGCCGACAGCGAAGAAGGCGACATGTGGAGCGTGGAGAACGTCGGCGAGAATATGAATCGCCGTATGTCCATTGACCACGGCCTGTACAACTCCGTGAACACTGCGACTCTTGCCACGGCCTTCGATATGGACATGTGCGATATCACCGATCTGACTGACCGCCTGGATATTGTGCGCGCCAGTGACGGTGAGGGCATGAACCCTTCTCAGCCCTCCTTTACCGTGGGCGGTACCGAACTCGCGCCACTGACCCTGGCCTCGGCCTACACCGTCTTCGCCAATGATGGAGTTCAGTGCGAGGAGCGCGTCTTCCTGGAAATCACTGACTGGCAGGGGAACTCCTACCCCGTCCCGGAAGAGGACTGCAGCGAAAAGCTCGATGCGGACGTAGTGGCTCAGGTCAATGACACCCTGGTTAATATTGCCGAGCGTTCTCCCACCAACAACAGCCCCTTCCCTGCGGGCAACCCGCCTTTCCCCATGCTGGGCAAGACCGGCACCAGCGGTGAGAACTCGCACACCTGGTTCGCCGGAAGCACTAAGGGTTTGACCTCCGTGGCCCAGATCGGCCGTCTGGAGGACATCCAGTCGCTGAACGAAAGAAGAATCGGCAATCAGGGCCCGTTCGAATGGTTCTACGGCTCTTCGATGGCGCAGCCCATGTGGTACGAGTACATCGAAAAAGTCGGACGGAACTACGACACCGGAGATTTCCGGGAGTCTCCCAACTCCGAGTTCGACAATCGGCGAGAGAGCTACCCGCGCTCCGGCGCTCTGCCCGGCGGTCGTAATGGTGGCAGCTCGAATAACGGCGACAACGACTCCGGTAACAACGACAGCTCGGACGAGGACGACAACAACGATGACGACGACTGATCGTCGTCGTGACGGTCGCTGGTCTTCGAGAGGGCTCACCGGACTGCGGGCTGCAGCCGCGGCTGCAGCAATCACTGCAGTCACTGGCCTGGGTGCTCTGACCTACGCCAATCAAGTGGGGCTGAAGAAGTTCACCCTGCGCAGGGTCAGTGTGCCAGTAGCTGGGGTGCCCACCTCCCTGCGGATTCTGCATATCTCGGATATTCACTACGTCCCGGGGCAGCAAGAGAAGTTCCGCTGGCTTCAGGAACTGGCTGAACTTCAGCCGGACCTGGTGATCAATACCGGTGACAACCTCTCGCACCACCGGGCTGTGCCTGAAGTCCTCGAAGCACTGGCTCCGCTGCGTGAGTTCCCTGGGGCTTTTGTGCCTGGTTCCAATGATTACTACGCACCGAAGCTGAAGAACCCACTGCGCTATCTGCTGGGACCTTCCACGTTGGATCCTGAGGCGCAGGTGCTTCCCACCGACGCGCTCTTTGGAGGTTTTGAGTCCTTGGGTTGGGCCAACTTGAGCAATGCGCACGCTGCGGTACGAATCAACGGTCTGAGCCTGCACTTGAGCGGCGTTGATGACCCGCATATCGGCCGGGACGAATTCACCGGCTGGCCCGAGACTGCCGACAGATCCCAGACGCCAGATCTACGGATCGCAGTGGCCCACGCGCCAGTGCTGCGTGTACTGGAGACCTTCGTCGATGCCCGGGCAGATCTGGTACTGGCCGGGCACACCCACGGTGGACAGGTATGCCTGCCAGGAGAGCGGGCGATCGTGACCAACTGCGATCTGCCCAGGCGCTACGCCAAAGGACTGCATTACCGTCGAGGATCCCATGGCGAGAACATCGCCGTGCATGTCTCTGCGGGGATCGGAACCTCTGCGAAGGCCCCGATCCGGTTGAACTGCCCGCCGGAAGCCACGCTGCTGGAGATCACCCCGGCGTAAGGTTGCACCGGGTCCCTGCTGGGGGTCAACGGGATTCTGCGGCAGCGGCGAAAGAGAAGCTCCAGGCCGCGCCGTCGGGCATGTCCTCCACTGTGACCTCCAGCCCGTCCCCGTAGGGCCACAACTCTCCGGTCAGCGGCAGTGGTGCCTCATCCGCCGGGCACGGTGCTGATTGGTGCGAGGTGCTCCGCGCGGTGCTGACAGTCACCTGCCCTTCGCCCTCGGCACCGGCACAGTAGAAGTAGAGTGTGAGCCATTCCCGCTGGTAGTCGGCTGGAAACTCGAACGAGAAGGCCCCGTAATCACCTTGTCCGCTGCCGGAGAAGGGCACCGAGTATCCGGCGTCCTCAAGATCCTGTTTCTGTGTATGCGTCAATGATTCGAGACTGGGCACATCGGCGGCTCCGGCAACAGCTGCGGTATCAGACTCCGCCGGGCTGCACGCGGTCACCAGGAGCGCGCAGAGGCACAACGTTGCCGCGGCCGGTGGGGCTCCAGTCTGGAGATTGCGCACTGCAGGCCTCTAACTGAGCTGCTCACGCCAAGTGGCGGTGGCGTACTTCCTGCGATAGCGTGCTGCACGCACGGCCAGCCAGGCACGGCGCAGCAGATGTTTGTCCCCGCGGTAGTAGAGCGGGTTGCGGACTTTCTTCTCGCGGATGAGCCTGGCGACGTCGTCGCGGACAGTCGGCTCGGTGACATACTCACGTAGGATGTACTTAGGCACCACGCTGAAGAGAACTTCCTTCTCTACAAAAGTGCACTGGCTGCTGCGATTGTTCCGGATCAGATCTTCCACCAGATAGCCGGCCAGGTTATGCCCCTGTGCGGTGGCGTACCAGCTGGAGCGGCCCTGCCGAACGTTGACCTCCAGCACCTTGAATTCGTCATCGCGGGCGTCGTACTTCAGATCGAAGTTCGCCAGGCCGGTATACCCGATGGCTTCGAGGAAGCCCTTCAACTGCTGCATGACCTCTTCGTTGAAGCGCGAGAGGATGGCTGTGTAGTTACCGATGGCGCTGGCTTCATGCTCCTGCAGCATGACCTGCCCGAAGTTCACGAACTCCGCCTGGCCTTCGGAGTTCAGGTACAGCACTGAATCCCAGATGTAGGTGTCATCACCGGGGATGAAGTCCTGGATGATCAGGGTATCTCGGTACCCGCTGGCCTCGATCTTCTCGATGACGGCCACCACTTCTTCCAGTGAGTAGAGGCGGTAGACCTTCTCCTGGCCATCGAACTTATTGCGGTAGTACTGCACACCGTTGCCGGGCTTCAGGATCACCGGGTAGCGCGAAATGTCTAAGTCCACCGGCTGCCCCACATGGTGGATATGAGTCTCCGGGATGGCCAGGCCGTGCTCCTGAGCCAGCGGGTAGAACGCGTCCTTGACCTGCAGCTGATTCAGCAGCTGCAGGCTGGGGTAGTTGAAGCGGTAGAGGGTCTCCAAGGTGGATGCGTTCTCAATGATCAGCCGGACATAGTGATCATTGGTGCCCACCAGCAGCAGCGGACGGCCGTCGTCGTGATTCTCTGCGAACTGCTGCAGCGCACGGACGAAGACCTCGGCGTCGTCGAGGTTCTCCACCAGGGTGGTGGAGGCGATGATGGAGCTGTAATGGGTGAAGCCCATGCGGATCTTGCCCAGCAGGTGCGGCTTTACCCCATAGGCCTCATGGAAGGAGGCCGCCATGTGATAGGCGTTGAGATCCGTGCCGATGATGACGGGCACAAAATCGGCAGCAGCAGCCGCCTTCTTCAGGGTCGACACGAGAGAACCAGTTCCTCAGCTGAAGTGGGCGATCAGATCAACTTCCACCGGAGTGTCCAGTGGCAGCACAGGTACGCCCACAGCACTGCGGGCGTGCTGTCCGGCCTCACCGAAGGCCTTGCCGAGCAGTTCGGAGGCACCATTGATCACCTTGGGCTGGCCGGTGAAGTCCGGGGTGGAGGCGACGAAGCCGCCGACCTTGGCGATGCGGGTGATCCGATCCAGATCCCCGACGGCGTGCTTCAGGGCAGCGATCAGGTTCAGGCCGCAGATCCGTGCCAGGTCATATGCCTGCTCCGGGGAGACCTCGGCTCCGACCTTGCCGGTCAGCGCGAGTTCCCCGTTGACCAGCGGAAGCTGGCCGGAGACATAGACGACATTGTCCACGATGACGGCTGGCTGGTAGGCCGCCAGCGGCGGGACAACCTCGGGCACGGTAAGGCCCAGCTCAGCCAGGCGCTGCTCCACTGCGGACATCGGTGCCTCAGACCTGCTTGGGACGCTTGAGGTAGGCCACTGGAGCATTGCCGTCAGGTCCGGGGAGGACGGTGACAAGCTCCCAGCCGTCGTCACCCCACTGATCCAGGATGCCCTTGGTGTTGTGGATGATGAGCGGAATGGTGGCGTATTCCCACTGTGTCATGTCAGCCATGCCTTCAGCCTAACGTAGGTCAGCGGGAGCGCTGGCGGATGCGCTGGATGTCTAGGATGACGACGGCGCGCGCTTCCAGGCGCAGCCAGCCACGCTGAACGAACTCCGCCAGGGCCTTGTTCACCGTCTCGCGGGAGGCGCCCACCAGCTGAGCCAGCTCTTCCTGGGTGAGCTCGTGGGCGACGAGGACGCCATCCGGTGCCGGACGCCCGAAACGGTCCGCCAGGTCCAGCAGCGCCTTGGCCACACGGCCGGGAACATCGGAGAAGACCAGGTCGGCCAGGGACTCGTTGGTGCGGGTCAGGCGCTTAGCCAGTGCCTGCAGCAACTGCACAGAGACCTCGGGGGTCGAGGTGATGACGTCCTTGAGGTTCTCGTGCTTCAGGCCCGCCAGGCGGGTCTCGGAGACCGCGGTGGCAGTGGCGGTGCGTGGCGCCGGGTTGAACAGGGCCATCTCGCCGAAGATCTCACCGGGGCCGAGCACAGCCAACAGGTTCTCGCGCCCGTCGGGAGTGGAGCGCCCCAGCTTAATCTTGCCGGAGATGATGAAGTACAGCTGGTCGCCCTGGTCACCCTCATGGAAGATGGAGGAGCCCCGGGAGAGCTCAACTTCGGTGAGCTCCTTGGTCAGCGCTGTGAAGACTTCGTCGTCGAGCGTGGCAAACAGAGGTGCGCGGCGCAGCACATCGAGATCCATGGGCCTGTCCATTCTTCTTGGGTAAGGCGTGATAGCGGTTGATTAGAAGTTACCAGGTAGGACACTTCCTAAGGAAACGATTTGGCCGTGTTGTCTGCTCTGGGCGTGACCGGAATATGGGATTCTTGGGGACGGACTGGCTAGCCGCGGCGGTGAGGCTTGCATGAAGAAAGAAGGAAACGGCGGATGAGCGTGACCCTGCTCGATGTAATTCTGGTGCTGGTGCTGATTGGCTTCTTGGCCGCGGGACTAGCGCGCGGGGTCTGGGCCACCATCGGTGGTGCTGCCGGTTTCCTGGTGGGAGCCACCGCGGCGTTCTTCTCCATCCCGCTGGTTGCCGGGTGGGTTCCAGATCCGCTGTGGCGGATCGTGGCCGTCATCGGCGCCGCGATCGTACTGGTGGTTGCCGGTCATGCACTGGGCACCACCGCAGGGGCTGAGGTGCAGCGGATGTTCCGCTCACCCACTATGCGCACCCTGGGCTCATTGGTGGGCGGCGTGGTGAACCTGGTGGTCGCCGTCGTGGTGATTGCTGCGCTCAGCTTCTCGGTGCAGGCCATGGGCTTCCCCGCGGTGAATCAGCATATGCGGCAGTCGGTGGTGCTGCAGACCATTGACCGTGCTCTGCCGGCACAGGTGGAAGGCTGGTTTGCGCAGGTCCGCAGCACGGTCCTGGCCTCAGACATTCCGGAACTGGCCCAGCTGCTGGTTCCGGAGTCCCCCGAGCCGCCGAGCAACGAGGACCTCACCGCCGCGGCAACCACGGCGGCAGCATCGGTGGGGCGGATCAGCGGTGTGGCCCAACAGTGCGGGCAGTCGCAGACCGGCAGCGGCTTCGCGGTGTCGCCCACTCGAGTGGTGACCAATGCGCATGTGATCGCCGGTGTGGCCGAACCCTCAGTTGAAATGCCAGACGGGCAGGTGGTCACTGGTCGTGCGGTGTACTTCGACCCCGGTAATGATCTGGCGCTGCTGGCGGTGGAACCGCTGAATGCAGCGCCGGTGCCCATCGGTGGTCCCTTGGATCCCGGTGCCCGGGCCTTCGTGATGGGCTATCCGGCAGGGGGGCCCTTCCAAGCGGGCAGCGCAGTGGTCCAGGCCCGGGATGTCTCCAGCGTGAACAATATCTACGGCAGCTCACCGAGTGAGCTGGAGATCTACCAGGTCAACGCCGACGTCCGGCAGGGCAACTCGGGCGGACCGCTGATCAACTACGACGGTCAGGCAGTCGGGGTAGTGTTCGCCCGCGCCGTCGAAGGCACCGCAGTTGGTTTCGCCGTGACCGCAGAGGCAGCAGGCGAGGTACTGAGCAGTCCCGAGAGCTACGTGGACACCGTCTCCACCGGCCAGTGCGTGGACCGCTGAGGCCGGCTTATAGGCCCGGTGCCGCACATCTTGCGCACCAGGTGAGTCTGACAGGGCTGAAACCTGCCGAATAGCGCCGTTTCCGCCCCATACCGCAGGTTTCAGCCCTATCAAACGCCGGCGGGCGACTGCGGCAGCCCGGTCTCGGGCCTCGCACCGGTGGCGCTGAAGCGTTGGGCTAGTCCTGCTGTTCCAGTAGGGAGATCAGATGTTCGACGGCGAATCGGTAGCCGTTGGACCCGGCGCCTGCAATGACGGCGCTGGCCAGCGGGGAGACAAAGGAGTGCTGCCGGAAGGCCTCGCGGGCATGCACGTTGCTCAAATGCACCTCGATCACCGGCAGGTCCACTGCCTTGAGCGCATCGGCAATCGCCACTGAGGTGTGGGTGTAGGCGGCCGGGTTGATCACAATGCCCTCCTGCGCTCCGCGCGCAGCCTGAATGGCATCCACCAGTTCGCCTTCATGATTGGACTGCACGGTGTCCACGGCGAAGCCCCGCTCAGCGGCGGTGCTGCGGCACAGCTCGTTGATGTCCTCTAGGGTCTCGGCACCGTAGATCTCCGGTTCGCGGGTGCCCAGCAGGTTCAGATTCGGTCCATGAACAATGAGCAGCCGTCCAGTCTCTGTCATGTGACCCACCATACTCGTCCGGGGGTGTGAAAGTCCGGTGCGCGAAAACGGGGCCCACCGCACGTGCGGTGAACCCCGTTTTCGCTAGTTCCGGTGATCCGGCTGATCAGGCGCTGGCACCGTGCTTGGCGCGCATATCCTCAGCGATCTGAATCATCACGCTCGGATCAGCCAGCGTGGAGGCGTCGCCGACCTCATTGCCATTGGCCACATCCTTCAGCAGGCGGCGCATGATCTTGCCCGAGCGGGTCTTCGGCAGCTCCGGGACCACCAGCACATTGCGCGGCTTGGCGATCGGCCCGATCTCCTTGCCCACATGTGCGCGCAGCTGAAGCTCCAGCGCGTCCTTGTCATCACCTTCGTGGTTGCCGCGCAGGATCACGAAGGCCACCACCGCTTCACCGGTGGTCGCGTCCTTAGCGCCGACGACGGCGGCCTCGGCCACTGCCTCATGTGCTACCAGGGCGGATTCGATCTCGGTGGTGGAGAGTCGGTGACCGGAGACGTTCATGACGTCATCCACACGGCCCATGAGCCAGATGTCGCCGTCGTCGTCATAGCGGGCGCCGTCGCCTGCGAAATACAGGTTCCCGAAGCGGGACCAGTAGGTCTCCTTATAGCGCTCGGGGTTGCCGTAGATGCCGCGCAGCATGGCGGGCCAGGGCTCCTTGATGACCAGCAGGCCGGCCTGGCCGTTGCCCAGGGGTTCGCCTAGTTCGTCCACCACACCGACCTCGATGCCGGGCACAGGGGTCTGTGCTGCGCCGGGCTTGGTGGCGGTGACACCGGGAAGCGGGGCGATCATATGCGCGCCGGTCTCGGTCTGCCACCAGGTATCGACAATGGGTGCCGGGTGCTCCTTGGGAGCATTGCCTGGACCGTTATTGGCGCCGATGACTTCGCGGAACCAGAGCCATGCTTCGGGGTTGATGGCTTCACCCACGGTGCCCAGCACACGCAGGCTGGAGAGATCGTACTGATCCGGGATCTCCCGGCCCCACTTCATGCAGGTGCGGATCAATGTGGGTGCGGTGTAGAACTGGGTGACCTTGTACTTCTGCACCAGTTCCCAGAGCCGTCCCTTATGCGGGCTGTCCGGGGTGCCCTCGTAGACCACCTGGGTCGCGCCGTTGACCAGCGGACCGTAGACGATGTAGCTGTGGCCGGTGACCCATCCGACATCGGCGGTGCACCAGTAGATGTCCTGCTCAGGCTTTAGGTCAAAGGAGTCCCGGTGCGTCACCGCGGTCTGGGTCAGGTATCCGCCGGTGGTGTGCAGGATGCCCTTGGGCTTACCGGTGGTCCCGGAAGTGTAGAGAATGAACAGCGGGTGCTCGGAATCGTGGGGCACATAGGCGTGCTCGGTGGACTGCTCGGCGACCAGCTCGTGCCACCACAGGTCGCGTCCTTCTTCGATGTCCACGCTCTCACCATTGCGCTGGACGACGACGACGTGCTCTACGGTGTGCCCGGGCTTGGCCAGGGCGCTGTCCACATTGGGCTTCAGCGGTGAAGGTTTGCCGCGGCGATAGGAGCCATCGGCGGTCACCACAAGTTTGGCCTCAGCATCATCGACGCGGGAGCGCAGGGCGTCGGAGGAGAATCCGCCGAAGACCACCGAATGGATCGCGCCGATGCGCGCACAGGCCAGCATGGTCACAATGGCTTCGGGAATCATCGGCATGTAGATGGCCACGCGGTCACCCTTGGTGACTCCCAGGGACTCAAACGCGTTAGCCGCGCGGGCGACGTCGTCCTTTAAGTCCGCGTAGGTGATGGTGCGGGTGTCCCCGGGCTCACCTTCGAAGTGGATAGCGACGCGGTCCCCATTGCCGGCCTCCACATGGCGGTCCACCGCGTTATAGGAGGCGTTGAGCTCTCCGCCGACGAACCATTTGGCGAAGGGGGCATCGGACCAGTCGAGTGTTTCGCTGAAGTCCTTGTCCCAGGAGAGCACGCTGCGAGCCTGCTCGGCCCAGTAGCCCAGCCGGTCGGCTGCGGCGGTCTCATATTTCTCCGCGGTTGCCACGGCGTCGGCAGCAAAGTCCTCGCTGGGAGGGAAGGTCTGGACGCTCTCAGAAGCGGGAGTCGTGGTCATACGTATCCTCCTTGGGTGACGTGTGTGTCAGGCATCACAATAACGCGGTGAGGCGGTACAGGCGAGATCGCGAGAGTTCGGTGACACCTATTGCAGATAAGCGGTTGTTTTGCGGCGACGAACGGTTAACGTCCGTGATGCCCGGTAACCTCCTGCGGGTGCATAGGATGGAGGCGATGGACAAGACGCTGACGGGTAAGAAGCGCCGGGTGCGCCGGATCAATCGCATACTGGGCGAGGTCTACCCCTATGCCACAGCGGAGCTGGACTTCGAGAATCCCTTCGAGCTGCTGGTGGCCACTGTGCTCTCAGCGCAGACCACCGATGTGCGCGTCAACGCCATTACCCCCGAACTCTTCCGGCGGTTCCCCGATGCTGCGGCCATGGCAGATGCCGATGAGCAGGAACTCAGCGACATCATCAAACCCACCGGCTTTTATAAGGCTAAGACAGCCTCGCTGCTGGGCCTTTCCGCGGCGTTGGTCCAGCGTCACGGGGGCCAGGTTCCGGACTCCTTGGAGGAGCTGGTGAAGCTTCCCGGTGTGGGCCGGAAAACGGCGTTTGTGGTGCTCGGCAATGCCTTCGGTCGGCCGGGGATCACGGTGGATACCCATTTCGGGCGGCTGGCCAGGCGCTTGGGGATGACTCAGCAGCAGGATCCGGTGAAGGTCGAGCACGAGGTCGCGGCTCTTTTTGAGCCCAAGGATTGGACGGCGTTGTCCAACCGGCTGGTCTTTCACGGGAGGCGCATCTGCCATTCTCGCCGTCCGGCATGCGGTGCGTGCCCGATTGCTCAGCTGTGCCCCTCCTACGGCGAGGGTGAGACCAACCCAGAGCTTGCCAAGCAGCTGCTGAAGTATGAGCTGGCTCCGGGGCGGGAGGACCTGCTGGAGAAGATGCTGGCCGGGGCTAGTCGCCGTCAGCTTCGCGCAGAGGGCTATCCGCTCAGCGCCTGAGGCGCAGATGAAGGGGTTTCAACGACTATGACGGCACCGGATCAGGCAGACCCGCTGGACCCCGAGCCCACTGCGGCGCGGGCAGCTGCCTCTCGCACGGAGCCGGCCGTACCGGTGCCCACAGACTACGACGGCGTGGCCTCGGCTCTGACCCGACTGCTCGATTCCGCCCGGGGTTATCGGCAGGCGTTCCCTGAGGCCGCGGCAGCTGGCGGCTGGTGGAATCCGCTGCCTCTGGAGCAGCCGCCCGCCACCCCGACGGTGGATCCGCTGAACGCACGTCAGGCAGGCGTACTGGTGCTGATGAGCTGCACCGGGTCCGGTGAGGGCCCCCGGATACTGCTCACCGAGCGGGCGGCCGGGCTGCGCAAGCACCCCGGACAGATATCCTTCCCCGGCGGCTCCGCCGATGACACTGATGCGGACATTGTGGCCACCGCCCTGCGGGAGAGCCAGGAGGAGACGGCACTGGACCCGAGCACCGTCGTCGTGCTGGGTACTTTGCCCCCGGCTCCGGTGCCTGTTAGCGGATTTATGGTGACCCCGGTGCTGGCGGTGACCAGGGACTGCGGTGTGCTCACTCCCTCGGAGGACGAGGTGGCGCGGGTGCTGCAGCTTCCGGTGAAGGAACTGGTCGCCGCTGAGAGCCGCTATTCGGCAGTGCTGATGCGTGACAACGTGAAACTGAGCTCACCGGCGTTCTGGACCAACGATTCCTTTGTCTGGGGGTTCACCGGGATTCTGCTGGACCGGATACTGGATCGGCTGGGTTGGGCTGAGCCGTGGGATCCCGACCGGGAGCTGGACCCTCGGCAGTTCCGCCGGGATTAGCTGGATCTGTCCGGGACCGCCGGTGGCTGAGCGGACAGAGTTTCCCCAGACAGGGTTTTCCCCAGGCCGGCACAACGGCTCTGGCGCGCCGACAGACTCCCCAGTCAGTAGCAGGAAGCCTGCGCGGTTCCTAGGTGAGGGATCAGTCTTGAAACATGACTCGCGCCCAACCGGCAGAACGGACTTCACCATCACCGGCAGATGAAGCCGCCGCCGGTGATGAACCACGGCTGCTGCTGGTCACCACTGATGATCAGCTGCGCGATGAGATTGCGCTGATCAGCGCGGTGATCGGTGCCCGCCTGGAATGCTCCAGCCAGTGGCCGGCACCGGGCGGTCCGCGACCAGAGGCGCCGCTGAAGTCCCGGGACAGTCAGCCGGTCAGACCGGTGGCGATGCTCTGTTCGCCGGAGGCTGCCGCAACGGCCCCCACTCATGAACCGGTCTTATTAGTGGGCCGTGCCACGGGAAACCTCTGGGAGGCCGCCGCCGAGCATCCGCAGCTGACTCCTGTGCCGCTTCCGGCAGCTGAAGCGTGGCTCAGTGAGTATCTGAGCAGCCGTATCACCGAGCAGCACCGCGCCCCGGTCGTTGCGGTGGCAGGGGTCTTCGGCGGGGTCGGCTGCACCACTATCGCCTACCTGTGTGCCGCCGAGCTGGCGGTGCGGGAGGCTGTACCGCTTCTGCTGGACGCCTGCAGCGGCCCCGGCAGCGGAATCTTAGAACTGGTCCCGGAGAACTCAGGTATCCGGTCCCGGAGGCGGGCGGGTAACCGTCGTCGCAGCGGTAGCGCTGCAGACCCGGTAGCAGACCTGAGCGGTCAGCTGGACTGGCAGTTGCTCTCTCAGACAGAAGGTCGGCTCTCCCCGGCGCATCTGCGCACCGGGCTGCCGGTATGGGAAGGCATCGCGGTACTGACCGGGCGGACACCGGCTCCGGAGGCACAAGCTGTGCTGGCTGCAGCGGATGCCGGTAGGCGATCCTTCGACGCAGTACTCATAGATGCCGGTCACCGGCCCGAGACGATTCTTGGACTCGCCGATTACCTTGACCACCTATTCCTGATCACACCACCATGCCCACGGGGCGCAGCCTCCGCTCGGGAGCTGATATCCCAGCTGCACCGGCAGTCCGACCGGCAGCCAGAGATCTCCGTGGTCACCAATGGCCGTGCTGCCACCGGCTGGGACAGTGCACAGATGCAGCAGGCCACCGGAGTGCCGGTGATTGCCGATGTGGCCGAACAGCGCTGGCTGCGTCGCAGCGATGACCTCAGCACTGCTTATGACATGCTGCGCAGTTCCCGCGGAGCAGCCCTGATCGGGCGCCTCTTGGAGACATCGGGGGTGACCAGTGCGCACTGAGCAGCTCGAGGCGCTGCGGGACAAGCTGACCACCTCAGCTGAACCGGTGACAGCGGCCCGGATCGCCGAAGCCGTACGCTCCGAGGGCCTGGCGCTGGGCTCGGGGACCACACAGCAGCTGGTCAAGAAACTCCGCGATGAGTTAGTGGGCCTGGGTCCGCTACAGCAATTTGCTGAACAGCCTGGCATTACAGACGTGGTCCTTGATGGCCATGGAGAGATCTGGACCGACGGCGACGGCGGGCTGCGCAGCACCGGAGTCAGACTCGAAAGTGAGGAACAATCCCGTGCCCTGGCTCGCCGGCTGATTTCGGTGGCTGGTGGCCGACTCGATGAGGGACATCCCTGCGCAGACGGGCGAATCGGGACCTACCGGGTGCATGCGGTGCTGCCCCCGGTCGCAGTGGAAGGAACCATGATCTCGGTACGTGTGGCCAGGGGGTCCTCAGCAACACTTGAACAGCTGGCCACCCAGTGGATCAGCCCGCAGGTCTGGTTGCCGGTACTGCGATATCTGATCCGGCACCGGATGAACTATCTGATCTCAGGAGCCACTGGCTCAGGGAAAACATCGCTTCTGGCGGCCATGCTCACCGAGGTTCCCGCCACCGAACGGATCATCGTGGTGGAAGACACCGCCGAGCTCATGCCCGAGCACCCCCATGTGCTGCATCTGCAGGGCCGCCAGGGCAATATCGAAGGCACCGGTCAGATCGGGATGGGTCAGCTGGTGCGAGAGACCCTGCGGATGCGGCCGGACCGGCTGATCGTGGGGGAGTGCCGGGGTGGGGAGCTGCGTGACTTCCTGACCGCGATGAATACCGGACATCACGGTGCCGGTGGCACGCTGCACGCCAACTCACCCCATGCCGTTCCAGCGCGGCTCATCGCCATGGGAGCCCTCGGCGGACTCAGCCCCGAGACAGTGGGTCTGCAAGCCGGCGCTGCCCTGGATGCAGTCATTCATGTGGAACGCCGGGGCAGTAGTCGGCTTCCTGTGGCGCTTTCGGCACTGACCTATCAGGACGGGGCCATCCGGATGAGGCCGGTGCTCACCGTCACCCATGACGCAGCAGAACCACAGGAAGAATGGGACCGGTTCTTCCCTGACCTTCCCCGTTCCCGGATGATGCTGCCACCGGGCAGCGCAGGTGGGGACTTCCCTGCAGCGGGGCCCCGGCATAGGGAAGAAGAATGACCGGGCTGTGGGCAGCTGCGGTCGGCCTGCTGATCATCTCGGCGGTGCTGCTACTGATTCGGCCCACACCGCCTGGCTCAGTACATGCCGGTTCCGTAGGCACCAGCAGCCCGGGGAGGGGCCTGCACCAGCGGCCGGGCAGCAGCTGGCTGCGACGTCGGGGCGTTCATCAGTTGCAGCTGGGCAAGGAGGCAGCATCTTTACTGCGGCAGTTCGTCGCACTCCTGCAGTCTGGCCGCGGGGAGGCCCAGGCCTGGGCGGAGCTGCATCGGCATTGGAGCCACAGTGCAGCAGAGCACCCTTTCAGTGACATCACTCAGCAGGTCAGCGGCTCCTTACAAGCCGGAATCGGCAGCGCTGAGGGCCTGCGGCGCTGTGCCGAACAAGCAACCGACCCGGAGATCCGCGGACTGCTGCAGCGCCTGATGACAGCAGCGACACTGTCCTCCCAGACTGGAGCTCCATTATCGAAACTGGTGGAACAGATGGCGCAGTCCCTCGAAGAAGCCGCCCAACTGCGGGCAGCCGTGGAGACCGCGACCGCCGGGCCGAAGCTCACTCAGCTGATCCTCACTCTGCTGCCCGCCGGAGGCATACTGCTGGGACACCTGATGGGAGCTGACCCGCTGCAGATTCTCTTCGGCGGCGGACTGGGGATGCTATGCCTGGTGATCGGCGCAGTATGCCTTCTGCTCGGGCGACTATGGAGCCACCGTCTGATCTCCTCCGTACTGCAGGAGATGCCATGAGCGCCCTGCTGGCCGGAGCCGCTGCAGCCCTGGCTATTGCGGCGGTGCTCCTTCTTGTGCCAGCACCGGCGCGAACCCCGAGGCGCCACGCTGCTGCGCTGCGAGTCTGGCGTGCGCGGACGAAGAAACCATCCGCCAATGATGGAGAAGTTGATGCCGCCACGCTGCTGGACCTCACAGCAGCACTGCTTCATGCCGGAACAGGAATCGAAGCGGCCCTGGACAGGCTTTCGCGCGCCGCCCCCGGGGCACAACCGCTAGCGCAGGTTTATCGCAGTCTCGCCGCTGGGGCCTCCTGGGACCACAGCGTGCACAACTTGGCGCCCTACCCGCAGTTGGGCAGGTTCTGCTCGCACCTGCGGTTTGCCTATGCCACCGGGGCGCCCACCGCCAGCATGCTCGAAGCCGCCGCAGCCCAGGCGCGGGCAGAGCAGCGCCAGGAAGCCGAACGCCGGGCAGCTGAACTCGGAGTGAAGATGATGCTTCCCCTGGGAGCCTGTTTCCTGCCGGCATTCATCGTGCTCGGTGTGGTGCCGGTTGTCATCAGCATGATCCCTGACGCACTCGGCATCTAAAGCCGCAGTCGGGCTTCGCAGCCGCTAGCGTAGAACCATGCTCAATCGATGGTGACGCGACCGGAAGCTGAAGAAGGTGAAACCAGGGGACGGGCACCCCATGAAGCCTTACCGCTGGTGGCAGCCGCTGACTCGGTCCATGTTCAGCCATGAACACCGCACCCAGGACGGGGGAACAGAGACCTACACCGTCTCCGTGGACTACTTCGACTTCAGCAGCACCTCCGGGGCTTACCGGGCCGATCTCTACCGCAACGGTAAGCACCATGCCTCCGCTGACCTGCCGGCGCTGTTCAGCGTCCCGGGAGGGCATATCGAAGTGGCAGCCACCCTTACCGGGCTCAAACGCATCCACTTCATACCCCAGGGCGCCCAGGCCAAAGAAGGCCGCCTCCTGACACCGGAGCCCCGCTCAGGCGAGGGACTGCGTGCCGCCCTGGACCGCAGTCACCCCACAGTGAGCGCGTGGATCGGCCGCGGCGCCGTCGTCGTCCTGCTGGTCGCGCTGATTCTGGGGATCCCGCAGACCATCGAAGCGATCACCCATGTTCCCTGGGTGGCCGAGAACATCGGGACCTTCACCTCACCTATTCAGCTGCCCGCATGGGCCAACACCGCACTGCTGATCGCCGGTGGCCTGGCAGCTCTGGAGCGCGCCCTGACCATCCGGTACCACTGGCTGATCGACGGTGACCTCGGGGAGTGGGACAGCTGAGCTGCGGTCACCACTACGCCGAGGCGGCAGCCTTCAGCGGATATAGCGGCTCAGGTGCTGCGCGGTGAGCGTGTCAGCTTCCACCAGCTGAGCCGGGGTTCCGGTGAAGACCACCTCCCCGCCGTCGTGCCCTGCTCCTGGGCCAAGATCGATGATCCAATCGGCATGGGCCATCACTGCCTGGTGATGTTCGATGACGATCACCGTCTTCCCTGAATCCACCAGCCGGTCCAGCAAGCCCAGCAGGTTCTCCACATCCGCAAGGTGCAGGCCCGTGGTGGGTTCATCAAGGATGTAGATGCCACCGTCATTGCCCATATGAACCGCCAGCTTCAGGCGCTGCCGCTCGCCTCCGGAAAGGGTGTTCAGCGGCTGCCCCAGACGGACATACCCCAGCCCCACATCGGCCAGCCGGAGCAGGATCTTATGGGCAGCCGGCAGCTTGGCCTCCCCGGCAGCAAGGAACTCGCCGGCCTCAGTCACCGGCAGATCCAGCACCTCCGCGATGTTCTTACCACCGAGGGTGTATTCCAGGACCTCCGGACGGAAGCGCCGACCCTCGCACTCCTCACAGGGGGCCGAGGCCGAGGCCATCACACCAAGATCGGTCTCGATCACTCCGGCACCGCCGCAGGCTGGGCAGGCGCCCTCCGAGTTCGCGGAGAACAAGGCGGGCTTGACGCCATTAGCCTTGGCGAAGGCCTTCCGGATGGGCTCCAGCAGGCCCGTATAGGTGGCCGGGTTGCTGCGCCGCGATCCCTTAATAGCGGACTGGTCAACGGCCACCACACCGTCCTGGCCCGCCACGTGACCATGGATCAGTGAGGACTTGCCGGATCCTGCCACACCAGTGATCACGCTCAGCACGCCCAGCGGGATATCGGCATCGGCGTTCTTCAAGTTATGTGTCCCAGCGCCGCGGATCTGCAACTGCCCGGCTGGTGTGCGCACGCTGTCCTTCAGCTGGGCCCGGTATGAGAGGTGCTGCCCGGTGAGGGTGCCAGAACTCTTCAAACCCTCCAGATCGCCGTCGTAGACCACCTGGCCGCCAGCGGAACCAGCACGCGGACCCATATCGATCACATGATCGGCAATAGCCATCACCTCGGGCTTATGCTCCACCACCAGCACGGTATTGCCCTTATCCCGCAGACGCAGCAGCAGCTTATTCATCCGCTGGATGTCATGGGGGTGCAGCCCCGCGGTGGGTTCATCAAAGACGTAGGTGACATCGGTCAGCGCTGAGCCAAGGTGGCGGATCATCTTCACCCGCTGAGCCTCGCCGCCGGAGAGTGTGCTGGAAGCCCGGTCCAGGGACAGATAGCCCAAACCGATCTCCGTGAAGTGCCCCAGGGTCTTGCTCAGTGAGTCCAATAGCGGCTGCACCGAAGGTTCCTTCAGCCCGTCCACCCATTCGGCCAGGTCAGTGATCTGCATGGCGCAGGCCTCGGCGATATTGATGCCGGCGATCTTTGCGGACCTGGCCGAGGCGTTCAACCTGGTGCCTGCACAGTCGGGACAGCTGATGTAGGTGACCGCGCGGTCCACGAACTCCCGGATATGGGACTGCATAGCCTCACGGTCCTTAGACAAGAAGGACTTCTGGATCTGCGGGACCAAACCCTGATAGGTCATATTCACCCCGCCGATCTTGACCTTGACCGGCTCACGATGCAGCAGATCATGCCATTCGGTCTCGGTGTACTGACCCACCGGCTTATCCGGATCGAAGAACCCGGACTCGGCATAGAACCGCACGGACCAGCCGCCAGGCTTATAGCCGGGGATGGTGATGGCCCCCTCGTTCAAAGAGAGGGACTTATCCACCAGCTGGTTCAGATCCAGGTCGGTGACATGCCCGGTGCCCTCGCATCGTGGGCACATCCCGCCCAGCACGGTGAACTCCGCGCGTGCCGGCTTCTTAGTGGCGGATGCCTTCTCCACAGTCAGCGAACCCTTGCCGGAGGCGGTCGCCACATTGAAGCTGAAGGCATTGGGCGAACCGATATGCGGCTGACCCAACCGGGAGAACAGAATCCGCAGCATGGCGTTGACATCGGTGAAGGTGCCCACGGTGGAGCGAATATTGGCCGCCAAGCGCTCTTGGTCCACCAGGATGACGGTGGTCAGACCCTCCAGAACATCCACATCAGGACGTGCCAGGGTGGGCATGAAGCCCTGCAGAAATGCTGAATAGGTCTCATTGATCATCCGCTGGGATTCCGCGGCGATGGTCCCGAAGACCAATGACGATTTGCCCGAGCCGGAGACGCCGGTGAAAACCGTCAGACGCCGTTTAGGGATCTGCACCGACACGTTCTGGAGATTGTTCTGCCGAGCCCCCTGGACCCGGATGACGTCGTGGGAATCAGCAGCATGAATGCCATCGCTCATGACTGGGAGTCTAGTGCGCAGTTGACGCTGCTGAATGACGGGCTCGGGGTCAGCTCATGGGATAGACGGCCACTGGCAGTGCGTGGCTGACCAGGGGGTCTGCGCTGCGCTGGGCGGCCGCTTCGGTCATGGACTCCAGCATCATCCGTGGATCAAAATCCCCGCCCAGCTCAGCCAGGTACTGGGCGTGGGCTTCAAGTGAGGCTATGCCGCGCTGCAGCGGCTCACCGCTGACATCCACCAGGTGATCGGCGGATCCGCCGAAGACCAGCAGCCAGCTCACCGCCCAGGGTTCAAAGCCCTGCTGGGCCAGCTCCGGGAAGACCCAGGGATTATCAGCATCACGGATGGCATCCACCGTGGCCAGTCCGGTGGCGCGGTGGTCGGCATGGTTGAGCCCCCAGCTGACTTCAAGGTCCCAAGTCTGGGTCAGGACGAGGTCCGGTTTCAGCTGCCGGATATGCCTGGCGATCGCCTGGCGAGTGGCGAGGTCGCTTTGGAGGGTGCCATCCGGGAAATCCAGGATCTTAAGATCCTCAACGCCGACGACGGCGCAGGCTTCCTGCTGCTCGCGTGCGCGCAGGGCCGCCGCCTCCTCCGGATGACGCGAGCGCATTCCGGCCTCACCAGCGGTCAGCAGCAGGTAGGAGACCTCGACGCCGCGGGCTGACCAGCGGGCGGCAGCGGCAGAACCCCCGTACTCCATGTCATCAGGATGGGCGGCCACACACAGCACCCGGGTGATCTCGGAGTCATCAAACAGCGGAAGGGACTCGGAACTCATGGGTTCATCCCACCACGCCGGAGGTGCAGAGGGAAGGGCAGTGCCTGCCCAATCGACCCCTCAACCGCGCAACGGCACGCGGTCCAGCAGCGTATGCTGCGGCCCACCAGATTTTCCGGCTCCGAGTTCCGAGAGCATCAGGTGGGCCTGGTCAGCCCGCCAGGAGGGTCCTTCGTAGATTGAGAGGGCGGCCGCCCGGGCTTGGAGCTGTTCTGCAGCTCGGCGCCTGTCGCGGGCCCGGGCCAGGGTGACATGGGCCCGACGTCGCTCCCTGGCCGGTGCCGGTGTACCGCTGGTGCTGTACTGGGATCCCGCTTGTTCGCAGAGGCGCATCAGCGCAGCCAGCGGACTGGTGCCGCTGCTCTTCAGGCACCCAGCGCAGTGCGGGCCGCCGATTGCCCGGAGTCTGCGGGGCTGCGGCCTCTACTGAATGCACTGCCTCCTGAAGGTGTTCGGCTGCATGGTTCGGCAGTGGCAGTGATAAAAAGAGCCTCACATGGGCATCAGCAGCTCAACGGTGTGGGACATTCCCGCCGTGGCTATGTGGGCTGGCGCAGGTTGCGACGTTCCTTAGCTGTGACGCGTAGGCCAGAGGCGATCAGGATCCGCACCAGTTCATGGCAACTCACCGGCACCGCTCCACGTGTAATCAGAGTCTCGTAGCGGAATGCGGGCACATCGTAGTGGTCTAAGTCGAAGGCCCGCGGGGAGAGCTCGGCGCCAGCGGCGAAGGCATGGAGCTCTTCCAGCGAATGGTCGGAGATCAAGTGGGAGAACTCGGTGCCGTGTGCTGGCCACATTGGCGGGTCGATATAGATGGTCATGAGGGCTGGCAGTCTACTCCTGGAGTCTCCGAGGCGATCTGCGCAGCGTGGTGAATCCCACCCCCACGCGCACGCTGTTGGTGCGCACTAAGGGGACCTTGCTGAATAGCCCCGCTGTGCAGCGCATCCTGCAGCTGTTGCAGGAGCAGACAGCAGTCACCACTGAACACGCGGAGGCGCCGCAGGAACAGCAAGCTGCCCTGGACTACCAAAGCGCTCACGATGAGCAGAAGGCCATGGCGATGTCCTAACGGCCCCTCAGCAGCTGACGCCTTACGGAAGGGCTTCGGGTGGGCCGGCCCGGGCCGAGCTGTGCACCCGCAGTCCCGGAAAGTTCAGTTGCTGAGCGAGTGAGCCGATACTCACTTCACGGCTGACAGTCACGGTGACTTCCGTAGGGAAGAGTCCGCCCACCTGGCATGCCTCCAGTACTGCGCCGTTGCGCGCCGTCACCTGCTCTGCCACAGTGCAAGGGTCCCCCTGGCGCAGCCCGCGTGCGGTATCTGCTGCGGCCAATGCGGCCAGATCCGCAGCTCTTGCCGACTGCACTGAGGCGGCGCTGACGCTGCTGACGATAGCCACCAGCGATAAACAGATAAACAGCGCGAAGATGATGGCCAGGGCCGCAACAGTGCCCGAACCTGTGTCCTCGCCGGGCCGGAAGTCGTACCGTGGAGGACCGCAGGTCATCAGGGGGCTCCGGGCAACTGCTCGATGCGGACATGGGCCCTAGCCTCATGATCCACAGTCAGCTCTAGCAGCCCCAGGACCTGGACCGGGCGCCGAAGGGTCACGACGGCGTATTCGCCCTCATGACCGAGGTGGACGGAGCTATCCTGCCCCGCGGCTTCGCGGGCAAGCCGGGAGGCCGTATCGGCAGACGTTCCACGGGCCAACTCCCGGGCGGCGATCCGGGCACCCTCTTCCACACTCACACGGGCGGCCCCGTGCATCCCTAAGCCGAGCACCAGCAGCAGCACAAGCACCACGGCAGGCAGCGCCAGCGCGAACTCGGCGGTGACTGAACCGTGTTCGGCAGTCTGCGCTGGCGCTGCCCGGCGTCGTCGTCCCTTCAGGTCTGGCATCGGAGTTAGTGGCTCAGTGCTCGCTGGACCACTGATTCCAGAAGGCCCTGCACAGTGTCAGAGGTCAGCACAGCTGTCAGCAGCCCCGCGAAAGCAACTGCGGCAAGCATGACGATCCCGTACTCTGCGGTGGCCAAGCCGTCCTCCTCCTGCTGCAGGGTGTTCATGGAACAATTTTTCTGCCCTGTATTCACGGTGCTCTCCTTATCGTTGAGGTGCCGCTTGCTGGGGTAGCAAGGGCTCCTCTCACCTTCATTGATTCGGGGTCACAGCGGTGAAGTTCCTCACCGATCTGTGGAGAGCACGGTGTGTCGGATCGCTCTGGGACCAGTCTGGGGAAAACTCCGTGGGGCATCGAAACGGTGGGTGTAGCCGGGCAGGAGTATGCTCAAAATTGATTCCGTTGAGAATGCGAACTATGTGACGGGAGAACTGGGCGGACCAGCAGGGGCAGCAGAATCCGGCACCGCTGTTCACCCGAGATTTTTTCCTGGGCATCTGCATCAACATGTTCACCGCCACGGTCTGGTTTCTGCTGATCACCACCATGGCGGTCTATGCGGCCAGTGAATTTCTCGCGGGTCAGATGGCGTCAGGATTTGCGGCCTCTTGGTTTGTGGTTGGGGCCCTAGTGGCTCGCTCGGCGGCGAGGAAGTACGTCAATGTGCTGGGTCGCAAGCGGTCATTGGTGATCTGTCTGTTGATCTTCACTGCGGCTGCCATCGGGTATTTCTGGGTGGATTCCTATGTCTTGCTGATCGGACTGCGCGTGCTGCATGGTGCCTCGATCGGGTTCGGACAGTCTGCGTTGAATGCGGCGATCTTCGACATCATCCTCTCCACGCGCCGCGGCGAAGGTGCCGGCGACTATCTGGTGGCCAATTCGCTGCCGCATGCGGTGGGTCCGCTCTCTGCTATTCAGCTCACCCAGCGGTTCGGCTTCGAGGCGGTCTTTGTCACCGCCAGCTCTCTGGCCGGGGTGGCCATGCTCGCTGCGCTGATCATCCGGCTGCCAGAAAACT
>NZ_HG005168.1:184657-190344 GCF_000455245.1 Nesterenkonia massiliensis
AGAAAACCGGCCCGCCGGCAGAATCCGTGACCATCTGGGCCTTCGACTCAGCGAGATCATTCAGCCCAAGGCAGCGCCTATTGCACTGGTGATGATTGTGGGGGCGGCGTTCTCCGGTATCAACACCTTCATCAACGGCTTCTCCCAATCCCTGGGCATGGTCGATGCGACCGTACTGTTCTTCGTGGTCTATGCCTCCGTGGTGCTGCTCTCGCGGCTGACCGTCGGCAGGCTCCAGGACCACTACGGAGACAATGCGGTGCTCTACCCCGCCTTGGTGGCGATGGGCCTCGGTCTGCTGCTGGTGTCCTGGACCCCGAACCCGACGGTGCTGTGGGCTGGGGGAATCCTGTTGGGCTTCGGCTTCGGATCGATGCTCCCCTCGATCCAGGCGATCATCGCATCCAAACTTTCACCGCAGCAGACCAGCATTGGCATTTCTACCTCGTTCATCTTCATGGATATGGGCTTCCCCTGTGGCCCCTTCATCCTCGGGCTGCTGGTCGAGCACTTCGGGTACCAGTCCATGTACGCGACCTCAGGAGTGATCGCGTTCTTCGGACTGCTGATCTACTACCTGGTGCACGGCCGCTTCCACGGCAGGCAGGAGCATCCCCGGGGTCCCCGGGGCTGAGTGCGGGTCTAAGACGAGATTTATAGGTTCTTGTAAATCACTGTTGCTAGCGCAAGATCTTCCCAAGCCATGCCGACACCGGTATAGAGCGCCGGTCGCCCGAGATTACGGGTGAACTCACCGCGAACGAGATCCTGGATGTTTGCGAGATCCATGGCTTGCCATTCGCTGATGTCTCGCGCCAGAGCTAAGTCGCCAGACTCTCGCCATGAAGACGCGCGTCCTTCAACATAAACATCTGAACGGAGTACGAGGGCGGTGTCCACTTCTCGGGCGTTTAATCCATGTTGGCCTACGGAAGCCACTACGGCGTGATCCTGTGGGAGCCGTCCGTCGAAGACAGGTTCAGAGGATGACGTGACACAAAGAATGATGTCGTAGTTGGCAACAGCGGAGGGTTCCTCCTGCTGTACTTCAACCCCTTCATTGGTAAGCGTCTCGATAAGCTGCGTTGTTCGTGAGGCCGTGCGCCCGACAACACCGAATGACGCAGCCGGGTAGACGGTCAGCGACGCCCGAACGTGATTGAGCGCCTGGACGCCAGCTCCGAAGACCAGAATGCGTGGAGCTTTAGGAAAGGATGAGTCAGCGGCAACTAGGTGTTTGACGGCAGCCAAGGTACTTGCCGGGGTGCGTATAGCGGTGAGTTCGGTTCCCTCGACTATGGCTACTGGACTCAGCGAGTCAGCGTCGAAAAGGATGTACAGAGCCTGGATCTTGGGAAGATTCTTGTCCTTATTCAACGGCGCAATCGTTGCCACTTTCACTCCCGTCATGGGAGTAGCATTCGTCGGCATGAGGAGGAACTCGCCATCTGGGGCAGGGCTGAAAATCCGGGGACTGTCATTTTCCGGGTCGACGCCGCCGTTGAGAGCTTCTTCGATGCCTGAAATGGCGCGGTCGAAAGGGAGCGCTGAGCGGACTGCTTCAGCTCCAAAGTAGGGGATATTCACCTCAGGCTCCTCGTCTCTCTGGTGCAGGTTGGTTCTCTCCGTTCATGCGACGAGCAAGCAGCCAGGGGTTAGCCTCTTTGAGCGCCTCAGGGAGCAGTCTTTCGGGCAGATTCTGATAGGCCACAGGGCGCAGGAATCGGTCAATAGCCAAGGTGCCTACAGAAGTAGAACGTCCATCCGAAGTGGCGGGGAATGGGCCTCCGTGCACGATTGCTTCACCCACATCGACACCTGTGGGCCACCCATTGACAAGAATCCGGCCTGCTTTCTGCTCTAGATGGGGGAGTAGATCCTGGGCCGCACCTAGATCTTCGGTGACTTCGGTGTCAAGGTGAAGTGTGGCGGTGAGCTGTCCTTCCAAGGAGTGAACCGCAGCTTTCAGCTGATCATTGTGCTGGTAGCGGACTATCAGGCACACGGCCCCGAATATCTCCTCGGACAGCTCGGGGGTTCCGATGAAGGTCTTCACATCTGTGAAGTACACCGCGGGAGCAGGCGCATTCTCAGTGCTCCCAGCGGTTCCGTATCCAACCGGATGGACACCAGGAATGTCGGCGAGCTTCTTCTCTCCGTCCACTCGAGCAGAACAGATGCTTGGCGTCAGCATTGTGACGCCGGTGGCTTCAGCGAGCTGGTTGCTCACCTCTTTGACAAAGGAGTCCCCGACCTCCCCCTCGGCGAGGAACAGCAGTCCTGGGGCTGTGCACAATTGGCCGGCAGATCCGTTGAGCGAAGTAATGAATCCCTGAGCTAGCTCTTGGGCACTCTTGGCAGCCGAGTCGAAGACGAAGACCGGATTGACTGAACTCATTTCGGCGTAGACCGGAATGGGTTCCGGACGGGCATTGGCCGTCGCTAGGATGGCCAGACCGCCGCTGCGAGAACCGGTGAAACCGATGGCCTTGATTCGAGGGTCTTTCACCAAAGCCTGACCTACATCTTGACCGGGTCCATAGATCAAGGAGAATACGCCTGAGGGCAAGTTGTGTTCCGCCACAGCAGCGATGAGCGCCTTGCCAACCAGTTGGCTAGTTCCAGGGTGTGCATTATGAGCCTTAAAGACCACAGGGCAGCCCGCCGCTAATGCTGAGGCGGTATCACCGCCCGCAACGGAAAAGGCAAGTGGAAAGTTTGATGCGCCGAAGACGCCCACGGGTCCAAGAGGGAGTTTCAGCTGCCGAATGTCAGGGCGAGGCAGTGGTTTACGATCCGGCAATGGGTGTTCGATTCGTGCACCGTAGTGATCACCTTCGAGGACGACTTTTGCGAAGAGCCGCAGCTGGTTGACTGTACGGCCCAGTTCCCCCTGCAGCCGAGGCCGTGGGAGGCCGGTCTCGCTCATGGCCGTGGCGATGATCTGTTCACCGGAGGTCTCGATCTTCTCGGCAGCCGTGCGGAGGAACGACGATCGTTGTTCTGGAGTCAAAGCCCGGTAGGCAGGGAAGGCTTCTCCGGCAGCCATTGCTGCTGCTTCGAGCTGACCTTTGCTCAGCAGTGAGAATTCTGGGCCCGTTTTCTGTCCAGTGGACGGATCAGTGGCTCGGAAGAGCCCTCTGGTGCCGGGTACGTTCTCTCCTGCGATGAGAGAATGATACGTCGAATCTGACAACTCACTCATGCTAGGCCCTCCACTTGTCGACTCAATAACATTTCACATGATACATGTGCACAACACCCTTGTCTGCTAATGGAGCGACCGCTGACAGGGTTATAGATGACCCGCTGTGCGGATTGGCGGGCCTGAGTTTCGACGGCGCCGATGGCCCCGCGCCCGAAACAAAAACGAAACACTCTATTTCAGTAGAATTGTACCGTTGACATATGACGTGATGCAAGTCACGATGAGAACTGCTCTCGCGACAATTTCGATTGATGGAAGAGCTGATAAGTGGGTGAAAGTGCGGCACGGTGCTTACGCACAGATCGCAGACGAGGTCGCTGGCTCAAATTGGTGACTAGTTGGTGGGAGAACCGATCCCGCCGAGCCCCAACTGTTAAGGAATTTCGGGAGAGCATCAGAGTCTGCGCACTCTGAGGTTCCCGATGCTCAAGGAAAAATAAGGAGAAACGCATGAGAAGCAGCAAGAAGACTTTAGGAGCACTGGCAGTGGCCGTGGCTTCGACCCTCGCGCTGGCAAGTTGTGGTGGTGGTGTAGTCGGCGGGAGTTCAGACAACGGCGGGGGTGATGAGACTTTCTCCTGGCGTCTGGTGACTCACCAGATTCCTGGTACTCCTCGTTACCAGGAGACGGTGGTTCCTTTCGTGGAGTACATCGAAGAAGAATCGGATGGACGGCTGTCTGTTGAGGTCTTCGGTGCTAATGACCTCTTCCCGACCGATGAGACTTTCGATGCAGTAGCGAACGGAACTGTTGACGCCGCGGCCATCTATGCAGGATTCTGGTCAGGTCGTGATGAGGTCTTCAACCTGCAGCCGGGTGTTCCGGGAGATCCGATCACTGACTATGACGATGTCCTTGTGCGTAATGAGGCAATTAAGCCCATTCTGGAAGAGGCGTACAACGACTACGGAATCACGTTCCTCGGTGCATTCGACTACGCACCGCTCGAGATTCTTATGTCCACGGTCGAGATCAACTCGGTGGAGGACTTCAGCGGTCTCAATATTCGCGCCGCAGGCAGCGCTGCTTCTTTCTACAACGCACTCGGGGCATCGGTGGTGACGGTCTCTGCTCCAGAGATCTATACAGCCCTGCAGCTGGGAACGGTGGATGCCGCTGAATACAATGACTTTTTGGTGAACGGCGAGATGGGTCTTGATGAGGTGACTGACTACGTCATTGAGCCTGCTATTCATGTGGGAGGAAATAGCGATAAGGACCTGATAGTTAACCCAGACTCCTGGAACGCGCTGCCTGAGGATCTTCAGGCGATCGTTGAGGATGCTCGGGACCATGTGATGGAGATATCTGGTGGTTCTTACGCTGAGGCCAATAAAGAGGCTCGCGAGGAATGGATCGCGGAAGGGGCGGAAACTATTGAGCTGCCCGAATCCGAAGTTCAAGAGATGCGCGACATCGCAGCTGAATGGCTCCTGGGGGTCCAAGACAGCAGCGAATACGCCAAGCGTTATGTCGAAACATACGCAGAGGTGCTTCATAACCTCGGCTATGAAGAATACGCTCGAACACTCGGATACTCGAGCTGAGGCTATTCGTGATGCAGACTCGTTGGGAGAACATAGGTCGCGTCATTGACTCGATCTCACGGTGGACCGGGTGGTTCGCAGGGATCTTGCTTATTCCGCTGACCATCGTTGTCTTCTATTCGGCGGTAATGAGGAAGGTTACCAGTAATCCGGACTGGGCCTTTGAAGTATCCATCTTCATCTACGGCACCGCAATCGTCTTGGCGGGCGCGGAAGTTCTGAGGAAGAACGAACATGTTTCTGTCGATATTCTTCCTAGGCTGCTGGGTGAGTATCCCCGGAAAGTACTCATGATCATCATTACGGTCTTTATCATCATCGTTGCCATCGTCATTATGGGCGAGGGAATCCAGTCTGCGTGGCAATCCACGTTGATCGGTGAGCGCTCATCCCAACAGACCACGTTCAGACCTCCCATCTGGTGGTTCCGCTGGGTGTTTCCTATCGCTACCGCATTGCTGATTCTGCAGAGCATTAGGAAGCTCGGCGATCAGATTGTCTACTTCAACAAAGACAAGGAGGATCTCAATGCTGCTTGAGTGGCTTCCACTGCTGATGTTCCTTGTCCTCCTGGTAATTCTATTTATCGGGGTCCCGATCGCTTTCGCCTTGTTTGGAACCGCGATTGCGTTTGCTTTGATCGGTTGGGGTACGGGAGGATTGAGTCTGACCGGCAGCGCCGTTTGGGGTGTCCAGAATTCGTTTACGCTTGTGGCGATTCCGCTATTCGTACTGATGTCTGTCCTTCTGGAAAAGACGCGGATCATCGGCGACCTCTACGATGCTATCTATAAGTGGTCTGGCGGCCTCAGAGGAGGGCTGGCCGTTGCCACGATTTTGGTCGGGGCTATTATCGGGGCGATCTCCGGGGTCGTGGCTGCAGGTGTGATTGGACTCGCACTCATCGCATATCCGCATATGATGCGATATC
>NZ_HG005168.1:190569-223714 GCF_000455245.1 Nesterenkonia massiliensis
GATATCGGTATAACCAAAACCTAGGTCTGGGCACAGTCATGGCGGGCGGCACATTGGGACAGCTGATCCCGCCCAGCCTGAATATGATTATCTACGCGGCTATGACGGGAGTTTCCGTCTCAAGCATGTTTGCGGGAGGCTTCAGTGCGGGCCTAGTACTAGTTGCCATATTCGTCATATATATCCTGATCCGCTCATATATGAACAAGGATTTCGCGCCATCGCTGGAGCCTGAGAACCGTGCATCGATTAAAGAGAAAGTTATCTCCCTTAAGTCGGTGGTATTGCCGATTCTACTGGTCGTAGTGGTGTTGGGCTCGATTCTCAGCGGCATCGCAACTCCTGTTGAAGCAGGCAGCGTTGGTGTCGTGGGAACTATCGTCATTGGACTGTTGAATCGGCGCCTCACACGGGCCGACTTCGTCGACTCGTTGATGGAGTCCATCCGCATGACAGGCATGGTTGGTTGGATCTTGGCGGGTGCGGCTGCATTCAGTGCGATTTTCTCCGGCATTGGAGGGAACCGAGCTGTGATGAATCTCGGTGAGTCTTTACCTGGGGGAAGATGGGGTGTGCTCATAGTAGCGGTGCTCTTGATTTTCGTTCTGGGGATGTTCCTGGAAACCATGGCGCTCATTATGCTGACCGCCCCGATCCTGACTCCTCTCGTGGTGGCGCAGGGATTCGATCCCCTCTGGTGGGGAATTGTCTTCATGGTGGTGTTGCAACTGGCCTTCGTTACGCCGCCATTCGGGTTTGCGATCTTCTATTTGAAGAGCGCTCTGCGCAATACTGTCAGCATCGGCAGCCTGTACCAGGCAACTGTCCCTGTGATCGTCCTGCAGAGCATTGGCGTGATCGTTGTGATCCTGTTCCCGGGCGCTGTGTTGTGGTTGCCCGAGCTGATTCGATAGCTCGTTGCCATCGTGCGATCGAACTAGGGGGGGACAGCTGAAGATGCCATCCGTA
The DNA here is from genome assembly GCF_000455245.1 of Nesterenkonia massiliensis. Taxonomy (GTDB): domain Bacteria; phylum Actinomycetota; class Actinomycetes; order Actinomycetales; family Micrococcaceae; genus Nesterenkonia; species Nesterenkonia rhizosphaerae. The sequence goes on from NZ_HG005168.1 coordinate 191,539, forward strand.
AGTACATGATGCCTACCTGTAGTCGTGCAATGTCACAGTTGACATTTGCCACTAGTGGACAAAGAATAAATGAGATGCACGTCACATCTGCCCTCTCTCACCCTCAACCCGTAGGAGCCGTTCTTTATGGAACTCATCGGTGCTGTCAATGACTGGATCTGGAATCCCATGGCCTATTTCGCCCTGGCGGTGGGGCTCTTCTTCACCATCCTCACCGGAGCCGTGCAGTTCCGGCGCCTGCCGGACATGATTCGTCAGATCACGGAGAAGAAGAACAACGACGACGGGATCTCCTCGTTCCAGGCGCTGTTGCTGACCCTGTCTAGCCGCATCGGTGTGGGAAACATCGCCGGCGTCGCCACCGCGCTACTGGCCGGAGGGCCCGGCGCGCTGTTCTGGATGGTGGTCGCAGCGCTGGTCGGGGCAGCCAGCTCATTCGCCGAGACGGTCCTGGCGCAGGTTTACAAGCGCAAGATCGACGGCGAGCACCGAGGTGGCGCACCGTTCTATGTGGAGTTCGGACTCAAGCTCCGCTGGCTCGCCGTCGTGCTCTCCACGCTCTATCTGCTGGGTTACGGATTCGTCTTCCCGGGCGTACAGTCCAACAACATCGCCTCCAGCATTGAAGTGGCCTTTAATGTGCCGGTCTGGCTGACTGCTCTTGGTCTCACCGCACTGCTTGCGTTCACCATCCTTGGCGGAACCCGCCGCATTGTGAAGACCGCGCAGATCATGGTCCCGGTGATGGCTGTCGGGTACATCGTTTTCGCGATCCTGATCATCGGAGCCAATCTCGGCCAGGTGGTCCCCACCCTGCAGATGATTCTGGGGGCGGCCTTCGGAATGGACCAGGTCCTGGGCGGTATGGCAGGTGCTGCGATTGCGTGGGGCGTGCGCCGCGCGGTCTTCTCCAATGTCGCAGGAGTTGGAGAAGGCACCTTCGGGGCAGCAGCTGCCGCTGTTTCCCACCCTGCCAAACAGGGGCTGGTCCAAGCATTCTCGATCTTCATCGACACCGTTGTTGTCTGCACCGCCACCGGAGTCATGATTCTGATCACCGACTCCTTCAATGTGGAGCACAACGGTGAAACCGTCATTGAACATGTGCCAGGGGTGCAGGCGGGAGTGGCCTACACCCAGGAGGCCGTCAACACCTTGTTCTCCGGGTTCGGGCCAGCCTTTGTTGCCATAGCGCTGTTCTTCTTCGCCTTCACTGCGTTGATCGCGTTCTACTACATCGCGGACACCAACCTGGCCTACATCCGACGCCGCAGCGGCGGTGCTGCTGAATGGGTGCTCAAGATCGGGTTCCTCGCGATCACCTTCTTCGGTTCCGTGGCTTCGGCGGACCTGATGTGGGGACTTGGAGACATCGGCTACGGACTCCTGGGATGGGTCAACATGCTGGTCATCCTTGCGATGACGCCTGTAGTGCGCAAAGTCATCAAGGACTACGACGAGCAAATGCGGGCCGGGGTCAATCCGGTGTTTGACCCGCAGAAGCTGGGAATCTCAGGCGCACAGCATTGGGAGGAGGAAGTGGCTTACAGAAGCTCTCACCTCCCTGCAGAACCGCCCAGTCACCACGGACAGGGGTCGTAGTTTCCCTCAATATCACCAGTCAGTAACTGGTACAATGTTACAGTTCACAAAATGATGAGTCCCCAGGCGGACAGTCCATTCAAAAATAAGGAGACGTTTTCATGACCGAGCACAAACCCTGGCACGGCGTCATCGTTGCCACTGCACTGCCCTTCCGTGATGACTACTCAGTGGATTACGACGCATATGCCGAGCATGTGAAGTGGCTGGCAGAAAGCGGTTGTGACGGGGTGGCTCCCAATGGATCCTTGGGCGAGTACCAGACCCTGACTGATGAAGAGCGTGCTCGCGTCATCACCACCGCTGTGGAGGCTGCCCCCGAAGGCTTCAGCGTGATGGCCGGTGTGGGCGCCTACTCCAGCCTGCAGAGCGAGCGGTGGGCCCAGCAGGCTGCAGAAGCCGGCGCAGACTGCGTCATGCTCCTGCCCCCGAACTCCTACCGGGCCAATCACGAGGAAGTCGTCGAGCACTATCGACGTGTAGGCAAAGCAGGCCTGCCGATCGTGGGATACAACAACCCGATTGACACCAAAGTGGACCTGACCCCTGAGCTGATCGCCCGCATTCACGGCGAAGGCAATATGGTGGCAGTCAAGGAGTTCACCGGGGATGTCCGCCGTGCCTACGAAATCAAGGAGCTTGCTCCTGAGATGGATCTGGTCATCGGCACCGACGACACTGTGCTGGAGATGGGCTTGGCCGGAGCAGTCGGCTGGGTCTCCGGATATCCCAATGCCATTCCGGAGTCCACCATTGAGCTCTACCGCCTCTCCACCAGCGGGAAGGTGGAGGACCTGGTGCGGGCCAAGGAGATCTACACGGACCTGCATTCGCTGCTGCGCTGGGACTCCAAGACTGAGTTTGTGCAGGCCATCAAGCTGTCCATGGACATCGCAGGTCGCAAGGGTGGTCACTGTCGGCCACCGCGCGGTCCGCTCTCAGCATCCATGGCGGAAGCGATTACCGCAGATACCAAAAAGGCCCTGGCCAACGGATACAAATAGACTGAACATAAACAGATAAGGATCGCTGGCATGAGGACGTCCCACATCTACCACGCGGTGGACTCGCACACCGAAGGTATGCCCACGCGCGTGATCACCGGCGGCGTCGCGCCCATTCCGGGTAAGACCATGGCTGAACGCCGCCTGTGGTTCATGGAGCACCGGGACGGCCTGCGTCGTTTGCTGATGCGGGAACCGCGCGGGCACAGCGCCATGAGCGGAGCGATCCTGCAACCCCCAACACGCCACGACGCCGACTGGGGCGTGCTGTTTATTGAAGTCTCCGGTCTGCTGCCCATGTGCGGTCACGGCACGATCGGTGTCTGTACCGTCCTGGTGGAGACCGGCATGGTGGAGGTCACCGAACCGGTCACACAAGTCCGGCTGGACACCCCAGCCGGACTTGTGGTGGCCGACGTCGCGGTCTCAGACGGCCGCGCCGAATCAGTGACCATCCGCAATGTGCCCTCATTCCTGCTGCGCCAAGAGGCTACGGTGGAGGTCCCCGGACTGGGCGAGGTCACCTACGACCTGGCCTTCGGCGGGAACTTCTATGCAGTGGTGGAGCTGGAGAAACTGGGGCTGCCCTTTGACCGCAAGGCTAAGGATCAGCTGTTAGCGGCGGGGCTGTCCATCATGGAAGCCATCAACACCGCGGATATGCCGGTGCATCCCGAACGCGAGGACATCCGCGGATGTCATCACGTCTACCTGCAGGCACCGGGGTCTACCGCCGAACATTCACGCCACGCCATGGCCATCCACCCGGGGTGGTTTGACCGCTCTCCCTGTGGGACCGGCACCAGCGCCCGCATGGCCCAGCTGCATGCCAAGGGTGAGCTGCCGCTGGAGACGGACTTCCTCAACGAGTCCTTCATCGGCTCCAGGTTCATCGGCAGGCTGGTGGAAGAAACCACGGTAGGGGGACTTCCCGCCGTCGTACCCACGGTGACCGGGCGCGCCTGGCTCACCGGCACGGCACAATACTTCCTAGACCCCACTGACCCCTACCCGGAGGGATTCGAACTCTGATGCCTGCCCACAACATTCCACTGGATACCATCCAGCAGTACCGGAGCCTGCGCAGCACGGTGACGGAGGCGCTGCGGACCGCCATCATCGTCGGCGACCTCGAAGAGGGCGAACTCTACTCCGCCCCGGCCTTGGCTGAGCCGCTGGGAGTCTCTGCCACCCCGGTGCGCGAGGCCATGATGGATCTGACCAATGATGGCCTGGTGGTCCCGGTCAAGAACAAAGGCTTCCGGGTCACCGAGATGACTCCTGAAGACCTGCGGGAAACCACCGCGGTCCGCCAGCTGCTGGAGGCGCCGGCGGTGCGTGCCCTGACCGGCCGCCTCCCGGAGGCAGCGTTCCCGGAGCTGCGAGCCAAGGCCGAAGAGATCAGCGCGGCTGCCGCTGAGGGAGACCTGCGCACTTATCTGGCAGAGGACCGGGCGTTCCACGCCGCGATCCTTCAGTACACCGGCAATACCCGCCTGGTAGATCTCTGCACCCGACTGCGCGGGCAGACCCGGTTGAAGGCGCTGCGCAGCCTGGTGGATGAAGGTCGCCTGGTGGAGTCTGCTCACGAGCACATCACGCTGCTGGACCGTATGCAGGCAGGGGATGCTGAGGGTGCCTATGAGGTCATCATGCATCATCTGGGCCATGCCTCCCAGCTGTGGGCACAGGGTACTGAAGGCACTGAAGCCTCCGAAGTCGTGGAGGTGACACCTCTTCTGGTGCGTGACTTGCCGAATCGGGCCGAGGATACCGAATGAGTGCTGTCCCCCGGACTGGCGCTGATGTGCTGGTGATCGGTGCAGGTGCGGTGGGATCCGCCGTCGCGTTCTACTGCGCGCGGGCCGGCATGTCAGTGACGGTTCTGGATAAGGGCAAACCCGGGGGCGGAACCTCCTCCCGCTGCGAGGGCAACCTGCTGGTCTCTGATAAAGAGCACGGCCCGGAACTGGACTTGGCCAATTACTCGCTGGATCTGTGGCGCGGGGAGCTGGAGGAGTTCGGTCACCTCTGGGAGTTCGAAAACAAGGGCGGGATCATTGTGGCCTCCCGCGAGTCCTCTATGACGTCCCTGCAGCGTGCCCTGCGGACCCAGCGTGAGCACGGCATCCGGGTGGAAGAGATCGACGTACCCCAGCTGCGCGAGCTGGAGCCCAACATCAGCGACGACGCCGTCGGTGCTGCTTTCTACCCCGATGATGCGCAACTGATGCCCATGCTGCTCACCGCGCATATGCTGCGCCTGGCGCGCTCTCACGGGGCGCAGGTGCACCCCGACACTGAAGTCACCGGATTCCTTTCCCAGGGAGAGCGGATCACCGGGGTGACCACCAACCGCGGGGAGTTCCAGGCGAATGTGGTGATCAATGCTGCTGGACCGTGGTCTGGTCAGCTGGCCTCGCTGGCAGGGGTCAGTGTGCCGGTGGAGCCGCGCCGCGGCTACGTGCTGGTGACCGAACCGCTGCCGCCGAAGGTCTTCCACAAGGTCTATGCCGCTGAGTACATCGACAATGTCGGGTCCTCTGATGACGGCTTGCAGACCTCCCCGGTGGTGGAGGGCACACCCGCGGGCAGCATCCTCATCGGCTCCTCCCGCGAGCGGGTGGGTTTTGATCCCACTTTCAGTCCGACGGCGGTCCGGGACATCGCCCGCAACGCTGTTGAGCTCTTTCCTTTCTTAAGTGACGTGAGAATCTTGCGGCACTATTTCGGGTTCCGGCCCTACAGTCCGGACCATGTACCGGTGATTGGTCCGGACCCGCGTGCTCCGGGGCTGTGGCATGCCTGCGGCCATGAAGGTGCCGGCATCGGTCTGGCATCAGGCACCGGCAAGCTGATCGCCCAGGCTGTGGCGGGGGAGCCGACGGATCTGGATTTGGCGGCTTTCGCACCGGACCGGTTCGGCGCGGCAGATTCTGAAGCAGCACAGTCTGGAGCAGCGAAGGAGGCAGCGGCATGACAGCCAAGCCTGTGACCATCACCGTGGATGGTGAGTCAGTGCGCACCGAATCCGGCCGCAGCGTGGCCGCAGCATTGACCCTGGAACAGCAGCGCACCGCATGGCGCAGCACCCGGTTCAACCAGGAACCGCGCGGACTGTTCTGCGGCATAGGCGCCTGCTTCGACTGCCTGATCACCGTGGATGGCACTCCTGGTCTGCGCGGCTGCATGGTGCAGGTGGAAGACGGCATGAGCGTGGAGACCGATAAGTCATGACCGGCGGAGTTCAGGAAGCCGAAGCAGCGCCTGCAGAAGTGTTTGACGTTGCAGTGGTGGGTGCCGGTCCGGCAGGTTTGGCAGCTGCCGGGGAAGCCGCAGCCGCTGGCTGCTCGGTGCTGCTGGTGGATGCTGGCACTCAGTTTGGTGGCCAGTACTGGCGCCATGCCGCCCCTGAGGCTGAGGACACCGATCCCGGACGCTGGCACCACGGGTGGAGCATCTACCAGCGGTTGACGCAGCGGGTTCGGGATGCCGTGGATGTAGGACGGATCCGGCATCTGGCATCAACCCATGTGGTCTCAGTACGCCGAGAACAAGCCGGTGGAGACGGTGCCGAGGGTTTCCTCCTGCAGGCTTCACTGCTTCCTGAGGCACAGAAACCTGGCTCCTATCAGGCCCCGCAGTTGCTGCAGGCGCGCGCACTGATTCTGTGCCCAGGCACCTATGACCGGCAGCTGCCGGTGCCGGGCTGGACTCTGCCCGGTGTGATGGCAGCCGGGGGAGTGCAGGCTTTCATCAAAACCCAGGGTGCGGCACCGGGTCGCCGAGTAGTGCTGGCCGGGACTGGGCCGTTCCTGCTCTCGGCTGCGGCGTCGGTGATTCACGCCGGTGCCGAGGTGGCGGCCATCTGTGAGAGCAACAGCCTGACCGGGTGGTTCCCTGGCGGCGCAGCGGCGGCCCTGGTGCCGTCGAAGGCTGCTGAGGGTGCCGGGTATGTGGCGCTGTTGGCCAAGCATCGAGTGCCTTATTACCGGAGCACTGCGGTGACTGCCATTCACGGTGATGCAGCCCGGGAGGGGGCCGTTCGTTCGGTGACTGTATCTGCGTTGGATGCCTCGGGCACTCCGGTCCCGGGTTCGGGCAGGGAAGTTAACGACGTCGACGTCGTGGGTCTGGGCTGGGGCTTTGTGCCGCAGCCGGAGCTGCTGCTGCAACTTGGCGCGCAGACCACGCTGGACGAGGACGGTTCCCTGGTGGGGGTGGCTGACGCTGATCAGAGCAGCAGCATCCCGCGGCTGTACCTGGCTGGGGAGATTACCGGTGTGGCCGGGGCCGCTGCGGCGGTGGCTGAGGGTCGGATTGCAGGACGTGCGGCGTCGTCATCGGTGGGTCAGGCTGTGCGGGCAGGCGTTGCTGATATTCAGGACCGGGCTACCCGCGCTGCGCACCGGCGCTTCGCTTCGGTGATGCAAAAGGCGCACCCCATTCCGGAGGGCTGGACCCAGTGGCTGGAGGATGAGACGCTCATCTGCCGCTGCGAGGAAGTGCCGTGGGAGACCGCCCGTGCCGCGGCTGAGGAGCTTTCTGCTGAGGAGCCGCGCGGGCTCAAGGGCAGCACCCGGATAGGTATGGGCTGGTGTCAGGGCCGGATGTGCGGATTCGCCGCGCAGTGCCTGAGCAAGAAGGCACATGTTGGCGAAGGTGGAGCATCATCTGGGCGCGAGGCTGAACATGCGGCCGCGCTCAGTGCTGCTAAGCGGCCGCTGGCGGTGCCGATGCGGTTGGGAGATCTGGCAGAGGAGCCGGAGCTGACTCAGGAATGACTGGCCCTATGACACCGGCGATGAACCCATCGCAGGTTCGTTGGGCGATCGCGGGGATCCTGGCGGTGTTCTTCACCGCCGGGCTTTCAATGAACATTGTGCTCACCGCGCTGCCGGTGATTGTCAGTGACCTAGATGGCAACCAGATCCACTACTCCTGGGTGGTCATCATCAACCTGCTGGCCAATGCTGCCTCCACGCCCATCTGGGGGAAGCTGGCGGATATGGTCTCAAAGAAGAGGCTGTTTCAGTGTGCTGCGGTGATTTTCATTGTGGCCTGCCTGCTTGCCGGTTTCGCTCCGACTATGGAGGTGCTGCTGGCTGGGAGGCTCCTGCAGGGCACTGCGATGGGTGGCGTGACCACACTGACTATGGCGATCATGGCCACTGTGGTGCCGCCCCGGGAGCGCGGTAAGTACGCCGGCTGGTTGGGGCTGTGCATGACCACCTCTACCCTGGGCGGACCGCTGTTGGGTGGGTTCATTGTGGATGTTTCCAGCTGGCGCTGGTGCTTTTCGATCGGTGTCCCGCTGACGGTGATCTCTGGGGTGCTGCTGACCAAGGTGCTGCAGGTGGTAGAGGAGAAGCGGCCGGTCAAGGTGGATTACCTGGGGTCGGTGCTGTTGGTGGCGGCCTCTTCGGCGCTGCTGATCTGGCTGTCTTTCGCCGGGGTGGAGGAGTATTTCGCGTGGGTGTCTTGGCAGTCGGGTGCGATTCTCTTTGGCGCTGTACTGCTGTTGGCGCTGTTTGCTCTGGTGGAGCGCGCCAGCAGCGAGCCGGTGGTGGCGCTGCGGATGATCGCCAATCGGACCACGTTCTTAGCCCTGGTGTCCTCGGTGTGCATTGCAGTGTCCTTGGGGGCGCTTCCGCCGTATCTGATGCAGTACTTCCAGTTGGGCAGAGGATTGGGGCCTACTGAGGCGGGGCTGATGCTGGTGCCCATGATTTTCGGGAACCTTGTGGCCACTACAGTGACTGGCCGGTGGGTGACCCGGTCAGGGCGTTGGAAGAGGTACCTGGTGGTGGGAGCTGTGGTTCTTACTGCCGGGCTGTTGGGTCTGGCCGCTGCGGCTGGGAGTGCGCCGGTGTGGGTGACCGGCGTGGTGCTGTTCGTGGTGGGGCTGGGCTTTGGTGCGCAGATGCAGAACCTCATGATTGCGGTGCAGAACACTGTGCCGGTCACGCGTGTGGGGCAGGCCAGCTCTCTGATCGCATTCTTCCGGACCTACGGCGGCGCGGCCTGGAACTCAGTACTGGCCACTGTGATGGCGGTGCAGGTGGGAACACTTGCGGTTGCCACCCCGACGGTGGGGCACGGCGACCCGACGTATGCCAAGGCGGGGGCGGTGGCATTCCTGGTGGCGGCGTGCATCAGCTTGCCTGCCATCATCAGCAACGCACTGATGCGCGAAGAACCTCTGCGCACGACGATCTGAGCTTGCTGCAGCTCGACGACGGAATCAGGCGTCCTGCTGGCTGAAGAGTTGCTCCTCGTACCATTGGCGCGGGTCTTGTGGACCTCACTGCGGCTCAGATCGCTCCTGTAGTGCACGACGCAATGCGCTCATACCCTGGACGAGAGCAGCCAGGTCCGCCGAATCAAGTGAGGCAAGTAGCTCAGTGGAGGTGTCACGTCGATCCATGACGAGATCGAAGAGCTGGAGGGTTTCTGTGGTTGGTGTCAACTCTTTTACCCTGCGGTCCGTTGGAGATTCTGACTGCTGGAGATGCCCCTGTTTCACCAACTGATCTACAGCAACCGAGATGGTCGCCTTCGACACTCCCAGGACCATCGCCAAACGAGATGCAGTGGACGCGGCGCCTGACGCCACCAGAAGAACGATCCGAAGCTGCTGAATCGTTAATTCCATGTCGAGGAATGGCTCTACGCGACTGCTTCCACGCAGTCGCAGTAGGGCGAGCCTTTCATCGAAGTACCGCTTAATCAGCTCATCGGCATCTGAAGAGCACATCAGTCCACTCTACTTTCTCTACCGCGGCCGGACCTCTTGGTTAGATCTAACCTAACTGTTAGTCTTTATGTGATCAATACTGGACACTAGCTCGGAGACTCTTATGGGTGAAGCACTACTCGGACTCGGCGTCCTCTTAGTCTTGGCGACCTATCTTGGGCGAGCCGCCCGTCTGGTCGGACTTCCCAGCGTTCCGATCTATATGCTTGTAGGTTTGCTCGCTAGTCCTGCCGTGGGTATAAGCCCGCTTCACATTTCTTACGAAGACGTGCAGCTTTTAGCCACGGTCGGATTAGTGTTGCTCCTTTTCCACCTGGGCCTGGAGTTCGATACCGCGGCTTTCGCAAAGGACGCAAGGACCCTGATTCTGGCTGGTGTCTCCTACATTGTGATCAATTTCGGGGCCGGTCTGCTCCTAGGGTTCGCATTAGGATGGGGAGGCGCTGAAGCCTTTGTCATCGCTGGAATGACCGGTATTTCTTCGTCAGCGATAGTCACCAAGTTGATGATCGACCTTAAAAAACTCGGCAAACCCGAGACTTCTCTCATTCTTGGCACCATCGTTATCGAGGACGTTTTCCTGGCCCTTTATCTGGCGATTCTGAACGTGCTGATCAACCCTGCCGACAACCTAGGAGCTTCGGCAGTGAAGCTGTTGATCTCTGTGGGCTTCCTTATTCTGCTGTTCATCATGGCTCGCCGCGGCAGCCGGATCGTCAGCCGTATCGTTGGTGAAAAGAGTTCGGAGCTGTTCATCGTCGGTTTGGTCGGCATCACCCTCTTCTTTGCTGGAGCAGCGGAAGAATTGGGAGTTTCCGATGCCATCGGAGCCTTTATGGTGGGTCTGATCGTTGCCGGAACTGACGCGCGTCACCGTGCGGAGACGGCCATTAATCCGCTTAGGGACACGTTCGCGGCCGTCTTCTTCATCGGCTTCGGTCTTACCCTGGATCCTTCCGAATTCGGCCAAGTGCTCGTGCCAGTCATAGTTGCCGTTCTGATCACTCTGGTCGCAAATGTGGCTGCTGGTGTGATAGCTGGCCGACTGCAACGTCTACCCCTGACCACGGGGGTTGAGGTTGGTCTCATGCTGGTCAGCCGGGGAGAATTCGCGTTGATTCTGGCAACTATGGCAGCCGCAGCGAACCTAGACCCTCGGCTCACACCGTTCGCCGGCCTCTATGTCCTTGTGCTGGCTATCCTTGGTCCGATACTTGCCACCTATGGTCCACGACTCTGGCGCGGTAAGAGTGAGCAAGCATCCCAGGAGGCCATTAAGGCGGTACCCCGGTCTCCTGCATCCTGAGCTGTGATTGGATTTTCCTCTTAATCGCCGTGCGACAAAGCGAGGGCCTCGTCACCGGGTTGGAAGTGGAGGGCTTCGTGAGCCCGCTCGTCAAGCCGGCGGATGGCGGCCCCTGGTGGCCATCCGCCCAGTGCAGGACAACGAGGGCGTCGCAGAAGCGCGCGGCTAACTTGATGTCGTTCAGGGTCGCTGGGACGGTTCAATCCAGTCCCCTCGCCAGTTCGAGAACGTCGAGATAGTTTATTGGCCCATCGTGACCGGACATGCCCATCAGGGAGAGCGCACACTCGGTTGCTGCGCGATCCTGGCCCGGGGGTGCGGCCAGTCGATAGTGCGGCGTCCGGCCTGGGGTCCGCTTCGGAGGCCTTAATTTAAGCGTGCGCTCGGGAACCTGATCTCCGAGAGGGTATAGAGCGGGCTCGAGGTCAGTTTTCATGAGCGCGGGGTGCCCTCCCATCTTCGCGCTCGCACAGTGTTTGCGGTGAGTGTGAAACTTAGTAATATGTAAAATTACACAGCGAGAGAGGGTCTTGGCCATGCCGTCGAATTCAGTGCCTCAGGTGCCCAGGGTGTTCGCTACCCCGGAATCGGCCTGTCTTGTTGGTGTCCCACTCGCACAGGCTGTGATGGACACCTATGGCATCTTCGCTCCTGCCCGAGAAAAGATGTTGCACCTGGCACAGGTTTATCCCGTCGACAGAATCCTCGCCGTGTTCCGGGCCAACGCCGGACTGGACGCCCGCGGCGCTGAGCCGCCCGGCGGTTGGGAAGATTGGGGCCATCCCAACGAGCAGGCCTGGGGCGAACGGGACTACCCCGGCCGGGACCAAGCCCAAACCGCCAACCTGCTGCGCGGCCACTACGCCGGGCACTTCCTCTCCATGCTTGCCCTCGCCTACGCCGGCACCCAGGACCAACACCTCAAAACCAAAGTCGACGACGTCGTCGATGGACTTGCCCAATGTCAGCAGGCCCTTGCCACTACCGACCGCTACAGCCACCCCGGCTTCCTCGCCTCCTATGGTGAATGGCAGTTCGCTCGCCTAGAACACCTCGCGCCCTACGGAGAAATCTGGGCGCCCTACTACACCGCGCACAAGATCATGGCCGGGCTGCTGGACGCCTACGAACTCGCCGGCAACCAACAGGCACTCAGCGTCCTGACCGGCATGGCCGACTGGGTCCACTACCGCCTGCACAAACTCACGCCCGAGCGCAGACAGCAGATGTGGTCCCTCTACATCGCCGGGGAATTCGGCGGCATGAACGAGACCCTCGCCCGGCTAGCCAAGATCACCGGCCGCCCCGAGCACTTAGCCGCAGCCCAATTCTTCGACCAGACTGAACTGCTCGAAGCCTGCGCCCGCGGCGAAGACGTCCTGGACGGCAAACACGCCAACCAGCACATCCCGCAGTTCATCGGCTACCTCCACGAATACGACCTCACCGGGGACCAGCGATACTTCGACGCCGCCGTCGGGCTGTTCGCCATGGTGGTTCCCGGGCGCACCTACGCCCACGGCGGCTCAGGGGAATCCGAGCTATGGGGCCCGCCCAACACCCAAGCCGGTGACATCGGCCGCCGAAACGCTGAAACCTGCGTGGCCTACAACATGATCAAACTGGCCCGCGAGCTGTTCATGCGCATAGCTGATCCGATCTACACCGACTACATCGAACAAGCGCTGACCAACCAGATCCTCGGCTCCCGGAAGAACGCAGACTCGGCCAGCAACCCCTCGGGCAGCACCCACTCGGACAGCATCCCCTCAGACACCAGCCCCGAAGTCACCTACATGTTCCCGGTCCACCCCGGTGCCCGCCGAGAATACGGCAACACCGGCACCTGCTGCGGCGGCACCGGCCTGGAAAACCACGTCAAATACCAGGACAGCATCTTCTTCACAGCACCGAACCAGACCTGGATCAACCTGTACTCACCAGCCCAGCTCTCCGCCGAGGCCAACGGGATAGGCCTCCGCATTGAAGGGGACTACCCCTACTCAATCCAAGTGCGCATCGTGGTTGACGCTGTCCATGAGCGCACCCCCGATCACACACTGCACCTGCGTATCCCCGGATGGCTGGCACCCGCATCATCAGCACAGGAAAGCCCGGTGGTGAAGGTCAACGGTCAGCGGTCTGACCTCACCCCTGAGCCCGGCACTTACCTCTCACTCACGCGGGACTGGCAGCCCGGCGACGTCGTCGACCTTCACCTGCCCATGCGTCTGCGCGCCATCCCCACCATTGACGACCCCTCTGTGCAGCACCTGCAGATCGGCCCAGTGGTGCTTGCCGCCATCAGCGACCAGCAGAGCTCACTGCAGTTGCCGCTACTGGGCTTACGTGCCTTGGACGGCAGCCTCATCCCGGATACGCCAACCGGCGGGGGAGAGGGCTCGACCGCGAACACCGAGGAGATGCTGAAACAGCTGCGCCGGACCGGCAGCCTGGACTTTGCCGGACTGCAATGGGAGCCCGTCCACTCAGGCAATGAGGCCAGTTATCACATGTACGTCACCGCAGCAGATGACACCATCGCCTTCGCCGGGAAAGACTCGGGCGTGCCCAACCGGCTGCGCCCCAACGGGCAAACCGTCCTGGAGAGCCTATGGGCCGACGGCGGATTCTCCAGTCGTCACGGGTTCCTGGAGCGCACAGCAGACGTAGTCACCGCAGCCCGAGAAGAGGGCGTGCTCTCCGCGACCGAAGCCGAAACGGTGCTGATCACCGCTGCCACCGCGCCCCTGGATGCCGCGCACCTCAACGCGGCGCCCCTCAATTCCCCGGGCCACAGTGCTCCGCCTGCCCGGACCAGCAGTACGGTGCAGGGCACGGGCCAGCGGGTCACGTTCGAAGACAGCGCCGAATGCGAGTCCGTAGAACGCAAGCCCGCGATACACGATCTAGCCGATCACGAGCCAACCAACCACAAGCCAGTCGAACACGTCACCTGGCATCTCCCGGTCCACTGGCACCAGATCACCGCGCCCCCGCTGGTCTCCATCAGCATCACCGGTCACGTCTCGCCCACCGGCTGGCACACCGAACACCCGCAGATCACGCTCACCGCCGAGCAGCTCTCCAACAGCACTGACCAAGACCTGCAGTTGGAGTATCAGGTGGACGACGGCGCCTGGAACACCTACCGCGCGCCCTTCATCCTGGAGGTGGAAGGCGTCCACCGGCTGCGCGCCCGAGTCACCACCGCCGAGGGCACTGCGAATCTCGCCGAGGCCCGCCTGCAGATCGACACCACCGCGCCGGTCACCGCCCACCAGGTGCTCATCAACGGCTCCGGTGCTGAAATCCGCCTCCGGGCAGAAGACTCAGTATCCGGGGTGGAACGGGTGCAGTGGGAAGGCCCAGGAACCTTCTGGGCCACCTACCAGGGGCCCTTTATGCGAGCCTTGACTGAGACCAAACAGATTATTGAATTCGCGGCCACTGATGTGGCTGGCAATGAAGAACCGCGTCGGCAGATCATCCTGCCGGCCCATCAACCCGAAGGAGATCACCGATGACCACACTCGCGCTGCGCCGCGGACGCTTTCTGAACCCAGCAGATGGGGAGATCACAGAAGGTGACATGCTCATCGAAGACGGCGTCATCGCCCAGGTGGGCACCATCAGCGGGGCCTTCGACGAAGAAGTCGACCTGGGCGGGCGCATTGTCATCCCCGGGCTGATCGACGCACACTTCCACGCCTACGCCCACGCCACCAGCGGCCCTGAACTAGAAACCCGGCACTTAAGCTACGTGGCCATCAACGGGCTGCGCCGCTGCTCGGCCGCCCTGCGCCGCGGGTTCACCACTATCCGCGACGTCGCCGGCGGTGACCTCGGCTTCGCCCAGGCCCTGGAAGCAGATGACCAGCCCAACCCCCGCTACCTCTACACCGGCCCGGGGCTGAGCCAGACCGGTGGCCACGGTGACGCCCGCCCCGCCGAATACGACCTCTGCCTCAACCACGGACGCCACGGGCACATCGGCGAGGTGGTCGACGGTGCCGATGACATGCGCCGTGCCGTACGTGAACGCTTCCGCACCGGCGCCCACGCCATCAAGATCATGGCCTCCGGCGGCGTCGCCTCGCCCACCGATCCGCTGCGCATCCCCCAGTACTCCTCCGAGGAGATCAAGGTGGCAGTAGAGGAAGCTACCCGCCGCGGCAGCTACGTGGCCGCCCACGCCTACACCGCCGACGCCGTCATCCACGCGGTCTCCAACGGGGTGCGCACCGTGGAACACGGCAACCTCATCGACCAGGGCGCCGCCGAGCTGATGGCCGAGCGCGGAGCCTACCTGGTCCCCACCCTGGTGGCTTATGACGCCATGAACCGCCGCGGCCCCGAGGCCGGACTGCCGCCAGTGAGCCAGCAGAAGAACCTTGAGGTACTCCATGCGGGTAAGGACGCGGTGCGTATCGCCGCCGACGCCGGGGTGAAGGTCGGCTGGGGCAGTGACCTGATGGGTGACCTCGAAGACGATCAGCTCATCGGCATCGCCCTGCAGGCCGAAGCCCAGAGCCCGGCTGAGCTGCTTCGCTCCCTGACCGTGGTCAACGCAGAGATCATCGGCATGCCAGAACTGGCCACCTTCGAAGAAGGCACCCCGGCGGACCTGCTGGTGCTTCAGGAGAACCCGCTGGATGACGCCTCAGTGCTGTGGGATGAGGCGCGTGAACGGACCGTGATCCGCGCCGGCGTCGTCGTCAGCTAACCCCCACCCAAGCAGCAAGACGAAGGGCCTGCCACCCCGGAATGCGGGAGGCAGGCCCTTCGCGTGTCTCGGTGTTGTCAGACGCCGGGTCAGACGCCGAGGTCAGGCGTTCTGCTCAACCTGCTCTTCAGGAAGAGCAGTGGTCTTCGGCTTGGTGACCAGGCTGACCAGGAGCAGCGTCACCACGGCCACCGGCAGGGAGACGACGACGGCGTTGAGGTCGCTGTTGGCGGCCTGCTCCCAGACGATGGTGACCACCACGCCCAGTCCCATGGAGGCCAGCACGCCCGCCGTCGTGGCTCGACGCCAGAAGAATGCGGCCATCAGCGCCGGCACCAGTGCCACACCATAGACGGTGTAGGAGTACATCTGAAGCTGAAGGACAGTGGGGAAGAAGGTGCCCAGCACATAAGCGAGTACGGCGATGACCAGGATGGTGATGCGGTGGATAAGCAGGCGCTTCCGGTCGCTGAGTGGCTTGTCAGTAAAGCGGGCAAAACCGTCATAGACGATATTGCCGCCCACAGACAGCAGGAACGATGATCCGGTGGTGATGATGAACGCCAGGGCACTGGCCAGGACCAGTGCACCCAGCAGTACGGGCAGGGTTCCGTCTCCTGCCAGGCCCAGGACGGCGTCGTCGGGGTTGCCGTCGGGCATCAGCGTCACGGCTGCAGTGGCCAGAATGGTCACCGGGGCGTAGATCAGGAAGGAGGCGAAGAACATTCCGGCCATTGACCGCCGGGCAGCTGCAGGGTCACGGGAAGCGCCCAGTCGCTGGTACATGTTCTGATCCGAGATGATCAGCAGGAACGTGGGCAGGAAGTAGCCCAGCAGAGCCAGTGCGCTTAAGCCCCCGGAGAAGTTCTGATGAGTATCAGGCAGGTTCTCCCACCAACCGGTGAATCCATCGGTCTGTCCCAGCACCACCGGAACGGCAATGATCAGGCCCACCACAATGATGACCGCGGAGAAGAAGTCAGACCATGCCACTGATTTCAGTCCGCCGCCCAGGGCCAGGAACGTGATAATGGCGGTGGCGATGATGGCGCCCTGGCCGGGAGTCAGGCCGGTGACGATGGAGATGATGTTGCCGCCGCCGGTGAACTGGTAGGCCACGATGCCCACATAGGCCAGCACGGTGATGATGGCAGCCAGCATGCGCACCGAAATGCCGAAGCGCAGCTCCAGGATCTGCGGCACCGTGTAGGACCCAGAGACGCGAATGCGCTGGGCCAAGAAGTACAGGACCACCATGCCCACCGGGCCGCTTCCGAAGAAGATGATGGCCGCCAGTGGGCCATAGTTGTAGACGAAGCTGGCACCACCGATGATGGTGCCTGAGCCCACCCAGGTGGCGATCAGCGTTCCGACCATCACGATGGTGGGCAGCTGCCGCCCGGCGAAGATGAAGTCGTCTCCGGTGGAGACTTTCTTGGTGCGGCTGAACCACAGTCCGGTGGCGACAAGTCCTGCCAAATACAGGACGAGTACGACGATGTGGGTAGTTTCCATTAGGCCCCTCCAGCAGGTGCGAAGCGCAAGATGTGCGGTGCGTCATAGTGCTGGAACCAATCTACCCTGTGCAATGTTACATTCGCTAGACGTGTCCCAGAGGGGGTCTTGCTGAAATGAACAGCGCCGGTGACGTTCTGTCCTTTGACTTTGGCTGCAGCGGCGGCCCCGTAGCCGATAGCTACACCGAAGTCACCGAATCCACGCTTTACGACCCCAACACCGGCTACGGACTCAGTGCGCCGGTGGCCTGCCGAGACCGCGGATCCTTAGATGACATGCGCCGAGACTTCGTCCTTGCCGGCGGAGAGGAGTTCCGCGTAGACCTCCCAGACGGTGAATACCACGTCACTGTGATCTCCGGGGATGCCATCGCCTCGAACAACACCCAGCTCACCGTCCAGGGCGAAGACCAAGGAAGCCTGCAGCCCCGCGGGACAGGTGAGTTTGCCGAGCACAGCCTCTACACCACCGTCGACGACGGCACACTGACCCTCCAGCTATTCAATGACGGGCGCATCAACGGGCTCCACATCTCGCAGGTCGCCGCGCCCAGTGAAGTCAGCCTGGGTGAGATCGCTACGGTCCCGCCCAGTGTGACCCTGGACTGGGAGGAGCTCGAAGGTGCCTCCAACTACACCGTGTACAGGTCCCCGGCAGACCGGGCAGAGTACGAGGCCCTGGGATCTGTGGAGACCAACACCTTCCCCGACGAGTCAGTGGAGCTGGGATACAGCTACGACTACGTCCTGACCCAGATGAGCGTGGCAGGTGTGGAATCCGGCTACAGCGCCCCGGTGTGCGCCGACGTCGTCGATCCCACAGTGGTTGCACCAGCGGCACCTGACTCGCTCAGCTTGGGCAAAGCCAACCGGAAAGGCACCACCATCACCTGGAACGGCGGTGATGACGTGCTGGAGTACCACGTCTACCGCTCGCTGAGTCCGGACCGAGGGTTCGAACGAGTCGCCACAACCGAGAAGACCCCGTACTTCGCCGAAGGAGCAAGCGCGGTCAACTATTACTACACCGTGCTGGCCGTCAACGCCGGCGGGGTCTCCGCTCAGCCGCAGCCGCTGTTGACCCCTGTGACCGACCGCGGCAATAACTCCAATCCGTTTGCACAATGCTCACCGGACGGGGCCGATGCGAAGGTTCAGCGCACTGGCGACACCTGGCGCGCCACCAACGGCAGCCAGACGGTCCTGGAGACCTACTCCATGGTTTAGGCCATGCAAGCCGCCGTGGATAGCTTGACTCCAGGTCGCACTGAGCAGGAAAGCGTGGTGGTCCGCGGATCCGGCACCATGCCGGCCGACGCAAGTGTGGAAATTAGCTGCCCGGCCACGGACAGGAGCACTTCACCCGCTACGGGTGTCCGCAGACTCCTTAGCCTCCCCGGCCGCGCGCAGCAGATCCAGGGCCCCGCGTTTGCTCAGCGGGTTGTTCTTATTGCCGCATTTAGGGGACTGCACACAGCTGGGGCAGCCATCAGCGCAGTCACAACGGTCGATGGCCGCCGCCGTCGCCCGCACCCATTCGACTGCCAGCTCATACCCGCGTGCGGCGAAACCGGCCCCGCCTGGATGCCCGTCGTAGACAAAAATGGTGGGCAGCTCAGTATCCCGGTGCAGCGCGGTGGACACCCCGCCGATATCCCAGCGATCCGAGCTGGTCAGCAGCGGCAGCAACCCGATCATCGCGTGCTCCGCGGCATGAAGTGCACCCGGAATATGCTCAACTGTCACCCCCGCGGCAGTCAGCGTGGTCTCCGGAACAGTCAGCCACACCGCCTGAGTCCGCAGCTGCGACGGCGGAAGATCCAGCGGCTCATCCGAGAGCACCTCCGAGGTCCCCAGTGCCTTGCGCTGGAAGCCGACGACGGCGGAGGTCACCTCCACGGTTCCAAAACACAGCGTGAACGCACCCCAGGGCTCCTGCCGCAGCGTCTGAAGCACCTCAATGGAAGTCGTCTCCCGAGCCTGGGTGTAATACGGCGGCAGAGCAGGACTGACCAGCACCGTGTTCTGCTGCAGATCCAGCTCTTCCACGATGAAGGTGCGCCCCTGGTGCACATACACCGCCTGCGGATGGGCCTGCGGCTGCACCTGTGCGGCACCCATGTCTCCCACCACGGTGCCATCCTTGGCGTTGACGATCGTGTAAGGCCCAGCGCCATCGGAACGCAGCTTCACCCAGGAAGCCGCGGAGGCGTCGTCGTGCCCAAAGAACCAACCCCGCGGACGACGACGCAGATGCCCTTGTTCAGTCAGTGAATCCACCAGCCACCGCAGACCCGCAAAAAGCCCGCCAGCTTCGGTGTCCTCCGTGGTCAGCGGCAGCTCCTGGGCGGCAGCCAACAGATGCGGGGCCGCCACATGCGGGTTCTGCGGATCCGTGACGGCGTCCTCCACCCCGGCGTCGAAGATCGTCTCAGGGTGAGCCAGCAGATAGGAATCCAGCGGATCATCACCAGCCACAAAGAACGCCGCCCCGCGCTGACCAGAACGCCCCGCCCGGCCCAGCTGCTGAAAAAACGAGGCGCGGGTCCCGGGCCAACCGGCAATCACTACGGCGTCGAGTCCGGAAATATCAATGCCCAGCTCCAGGGCCGGGGTGGAGGCCACGCCCAGCAGTTCTCCGCTGCGCAGCGCATTCTCGAGTTCCCGCCGCTCTTCCTTCAGATACCCGGAGCGGTAGGCCGAGACTCGGCCGGTCAGGGAGGGGTCCACCTCCATCAGGTTCTCCGCGGCGATCCTGGCGATGGTCTCGGCTCCGCGGCGGGACTTGATAAATGCCAGGCTGCGCCGCCCGGAGACCACCAGATCGGTGAGGATATCGGCGGCTTCCACCGTCAGGCTGCGTTTCAGCGGCGCATCGTTATCCCCGGTCTGCTCCGAGTCCGCTGACTCCCACAGGTACACATCTACCGCACCATGCGGGGAGCCGTCCTCGGTGATGGCGACGACGTCGGGCGGGGTTTCACCGATCAGTCGGGCAAAGGAGACGGCTGGGTCCCCCGAGGTGGCTGAGGCGCCGGCGAAGATCGGGTCCGCTCCGTAGGAGCGGGCCATCCGGCGCAGTCGCCGAAGCAGCAACGCAATATGAGAGCCGAAGATACCGCGAGCAGTATGAGCCTCATCCACCATCACATACCGCAGCCGGGAGAAGAACCTCGCCCAGCCCCGGTGATTGGGCAGGATCCCGGCGTTGAGCATATCCGGGTTGGTCAGCACCACATTGGCGTGCTGGCGCACCCACTGCCGGGTCTGCGGATCAGTGTCCCCGTCATAGGCGGCCGGCCGAATACCTCCGTGCGGTCCTGCCGGCCCCACCGTTTCGGCCAGCACTGTCAGAGCATCCAGCTGATCGGCCGCCAGCGCTTTGGTCGGTGAGAGGTAGAGGATGGTGGCCTCACCCGTGGGATGAGCGGTGACAGCATCGGCAGCCGGGACGCCGAGGATGGCGGAAAGCCCCGCCAGCTGGATGGCCAACGACTTTCCTGAGGCAGTCCCGGTGGCAAGAATGGTGTGCCGCCCGGCGTGCAAAGCCTGGGCAGCAGCCACCTGATGCGCATAGGGCTGGGGTACGCCCATCTGCCGGTAGGCAGCCCGCAGCTCGGCGGGCACCCAGTCCGGCCACGGTGCCGCTGTGGCAGTCCGCGCAGGCAGAGTGCGGATGTGCTTGATCGGCGAGCCCTCGCCCACCCGCACCGGCAGCCCAGCGGCCCGCAGCAGGTCCATCGCTGCGGGGTCGCCAAAGGCGTCTTGGGCGGCGTCGTACTGCTGCTGCTCGGTCACCAGATAAGACTATGCGGTCTGGGCAGACTACCCGGTCATTCACATTTGGAGCGGGTTTTGCTTTTTGGAGCAGGAAATAACCCGCTCCAAAAAGCAAAACCCGGTGTAGTTGCGTGCTGCCGTGCTGCGGCTCGGCCAGCTGTCCCGCTAGGCGCGGGCGCCCAGCGCCACGATGTTCTCCGGGAGACGTTCGTTGGACCCATACATGAAGTGGTTCTCCATCCGCTCGGAGAACCGGCTGGCCTCAGTAGTCAGGCCCACGGCCTCAGCCACCTGACGGATGTGCATCGGCGAGGCACCGCAGCACACACCCAGATAGTTGACCCCGAGGTCGTGCGCCTCGCGGGCGAACGCGCCGATCTCATACCGGTTGGTGTAGAGCGGATCCAGCGCAGTGGGGAAGGTGCGGCCATGCGGGGAGGGCACCGAGGCGCGCACATCGGAGAGGTTGAAGAAGGTCGGCTCCTCCGCAGTGGTGCGGTAAGGAACTGGCAGCGCACCCACATGACAGGAAACCTTCTCGCGGATCTCCTTCAGATAGGGAAGCATCGTGTCGGGTCCGCGGAAGCAGTTGAGCCCGACGACGTCCGCACCGGCCTGCTCCAGACGCTGAGCAGTCTCCACCACGCTGGCGCCCTCGGCCATCTCATTGAGGCCCATCGGAGCCAGAGTCAGCACCACCGGGAGGCCCGAGGCCTTGGCAATTTCCAGGGCGGCCAGCGCCTCTTCGGCGTAGTAGAAGGTCTCGCCGATGATCAGGTCAGCGCCCTCCTCTACGGCCCAGCCGACCATCTCGGCGAACATCGAGCGGACCTCGGCCTGCTTGGTGGGATCGGCGGGATCCCAGATGTTGGAGTTGGAGATGTTGCCGGCCATGAGGTTGCCGGGCTTGGCATCAGCCACCTGCTTGGCGATCTGCAGGGCCGCACGGTTCAGCGGCTCCAGCAGATCTTCCTTGCCGATGACCCGCATCTTCTCGCGGTGGCCGTTGTAGGTGAAGGCCTCAACAATGTCGGAGCCGGCGCGCTGGAAATCCACATGCAGATTCCGCAGCGCATCCGGGAACTCCAGGGCTACTTCGGGGACGAATTCCCCGGCAGTGAGATAGCCGCGGCGTTCCAGCTCAAAGAGGAAGCCTTCGGCGCAGATGACAGGGCCGGCGTCTAGCCGGTCGAGCAGAGATGCGGGGGCGGTCATACACCGCTCCTTTCAGTCGTGGGACGTGAAGCTGCCACGTCAGGAGCGGCCGAGGCGAGGCCTCGCATATCCGGCCGTACAGTTGAACATTCCATGGCGGTGCCCACGACTATAGCGCACATCGGCGTCACATCAGCAAGTTATGTTCAAATACTGGGAAAATGCGCCGTCCTTCCGCAGGCACCGCGACAGGATCTGCTGAATCACTCGTTGAGCTGTTCGACATCCAGGGAGTGTGAATGCCGGCGCAAATCTGTGGAGCCGGGAGCGCCGAAGACGTGTACATCCCCCAGCAGCGTCCAGCCCAGATATTCATAGAGCTCCTGGCCGTCAGCGGTGGCCACCAAAAGCCCTTCAGAGACGTCATGCTCATGGGCCAGCGCCAGCAGGGCCCGTGTCACGAAGGTGCCCAGCCCCTGACGGCGATAATCCGGGGCGGTATAGATGCGGTCCAGGATGCAGAAGTCATCAGCCACCGCCATGCGTCCGCGGGCGGCCACATTCTCTCCCTGCCGAACAGTCAGCAGGGTCCAGTCGTCGAAGTCCTCGCGTTGGGTGGTGAAGGTCTCGGGAGTGATGGGATCCTCCACGTCCTGACTGTCCATATCCACCACCATGAGCTTCTCCTCATCGCTGATCAGCTCCAGGCCATCAACGCTGGAGACATCCAGCACATCGGCACCGGGTTCGGCGATCACCGTGAGCAGCCGCTGGGGGCTCTTGGAGACTGCTGAGGCCACTTTGCGCAGGTCACTCTCAGATGGCGCGTAAAGCACGTACTCCCATTCGGCGCGGTCAGTTCCGGGAAGGCCAACCGAGTGGACCTTGCCTTCGTGCTGCACCTCATAGCCGTGGGTCCGGGCCCAACCGGTGACCCAGGTGCTGACAAGTGCGTCGCTGAGTTCTGCTGTCATGATTCGACCATATAAGCAAAGTCGCACATCAAGGTAGCCCTTTCAGGCAACTGTCAGATAACAATCGAGGCGTTGCGGCCAACGCGCGTACCGGTCCTGACCCCGCGTACCCTGGTAGGCGTGAGCATGTCCCGAATTGTCCTCTACTACCACTTCACCCCGCTGTCTGACCCCGAGGCTGTCAAACTCTGGCAGCAGGCGCTGTGCCGCGATCTGGGTCTCAAAGGGCGCATCATCGTCTCCGAGCACGGCATCAACGGCACCGTGGGCGGTGAGCTGAAGGCCGTCAAGCAATATGTGAAGCAGACGCGCAGCTATCAGCCCTTCCGGGAGATGGAATTCAAATGGTCCGACGGCGGCGCTGAGGACTTCCCACGGCTTTCTGTGAAGGTCAAACCCGAGCTGGTGGCTTTCGGTGTACCGGGCGAGGTCAAGGTGGACCAGAACGGCGTCGTCGGCGGTGGTCAGCACCTGAAGCCCCAGGAAGTCCACGAGCTGATCGAGGAGAAGAAGAAACAGGGCGTGGAAGTGGCCTTCTTTGATGGTCGCAACGCCATGGAAGCCCAGATCGGTAAGTTCAAAGACGCGATCGTCCCGGACACCGAGACCACCCGTGACTTCATCACCGAACTGGACTCCGGAAAATACGACCACCTCAAGGACAAGCCGGTGATCACCTACTGCACCGGAGGAATTCGCTGCGAAGTGCTCTCCGCGCTGATGAAGAACCGCGGATTCGAAGAGGTCTACCAGATCGACGGCGGCATAGTGCGCTACGGAGAGACCTACCAGGACTCCGGCTACTGGGAAGGTGAGCTCTACGTCTTCGACGGACGGATGAACACCCGGTTCAGCGAGGATGCCAAGACCATCGGCGAGTGCGTCAACTGCTCCGGACCCACCTCCACCTTCTATAACTGTGTGGACCGTGGGTGCTCCACCTTGGCCCTGTACTGCGAGAACTGCAAGCACGTCCCCGAAAACACCCGTTGCGCTACCTGTGAGGCACGCCTGGCCCAGAACCCCTCCGATCCGAACTCGGGTCCGCTGGAGAAAACCCGGCGCCCGGCCAGCGCTGCGCAGCGCACGGGCACCCCGCAGCCTGAACCACTGGCAGCTGACGCATGAGCCCCGACGACGCCGAAGTGCTCTCCTACCCCGGAACGCTTCCACCTGCAAGCGACGACCTTCAGCTGATCACCGCACTGCGTGAGGACCTGGCGGAGGCCGGGTTCAGCAATGAGGGCGTGGCCGAAGTCCTCGGTGCAGAGCCAGTGGCAGCCCTGGATCGGGATCAGCTGGTGGCTGGTCAGCTGCGCATCCAGCAGCTGCTGCGCGAAGACTCCCTGCCCCGGCAGCAATACGCCTGCGCAGTGCTCACCGGGCTGTGGCTGGTTTCAGCCGATGTCACCGGTCATCAGCTGACCCGGGCCCTGCCGCGCACTGGAGCCCACGGCCTGCAGCAGCTGAACCTTGCTGATGTCCTGGCCACCGGAACCGACGACGGCGGGCGGGTGATCCCGCGGGCTGACTTGCGTCCCTACCAGGTGGAGACCCGCACCGGGGAGGCGGATCTGTGGATCAGCAGTGATCTCGCCGCGCACCAGCTGGCCGGGGCGCTGCCGCATGATCATGTCCTGGGTGTGGGTGGGGCCAGTCTGACCCTGGCTAGCGCCACTCACCGCCGCACTGTGAAGACGGCCCTGGACCTGGGCACCGGCTGCGGCATCCAACTGGTCCATCTGCTGGATCATGCAGAGCATGTGGTGGGTACCGACATCTCCGAGCGCGCCCTGGAATTTGCGCGCTTCAACTTATTGCTCAATGCACCGGCCCTGCGGTTAGATCCGGAGGCCCCTCAACCCGGGCGGGACGGCGCAGATGCTGGGCAACTGGGAGATCCAGGTGAACGACTCGGCCGCTTCCGGCGCAGATCAACCTGACCAGGCCGATGCCCAGCAGCCCGGCGCAGACCAGACCGGCGCAGAGCAGGCTGACGTTTGGGAGGACCGTCCGCGCAGCTGGGTACAGCAAGCTGGACTCCATGCCTGGGTCATCCAGCGTGACCGGCAGAGCCCTGCGCAGTATGCGGAGATCTGGCTGCGTGATGCCGCTGAAGAACGTGACCAGCAGCAGTACCAGCAGCGCTATGCCGAGTATCTGCGGGACTTCGCCTCCCGCCAGGTGGGAGGCGTGGGCTTCGGTCTGCTGTGGCTGCAGAAACCGGATACCCCGGACGCCGCACTGTGGCAGCGCTTCGAAGAGATCACCGGAGACGTTCAGCAGCCGCTGGGGCCAGCGATCGGACGCACCGCAGAACGCGCCCTTTTTGCCCAGCACAGCTCCGAGCAGATCCTGGAGCAGCCGCTAACGGTCGCCGAAGATGTCACCGAGGAGCGTTACCAGCGCTTCGGTGCCGAACATCCGGAAGTGATCATTGCCCGGCAGGGCTCGGGATTCCGCCGGGCACGGCCGGTCAGCTCGGCAGCGGCTGGCTTCCTCGGTGCCGCCGATGGTGAATTCAACGCCGCACAGCTGATCCCCGCAGTCTGCTCTCTCACCGGTACCGAAGAGGATGCTCTGGCCGCCGAGGTGCTTGACCTCTATATAGATGGGTTCCTCAGTGCCTAGATGAACGCCTCCACGGCGTGATCTAGGCACTGTTATAGTGAGCATCCGACGGCCGGTCGGCCGTGCTGAAACCCCGTAAGCCTCCAAGGAGATCAGTGCCAGCAGGCAAAAAGCTCGTCATCGTCGAGTCCCCCGCGAAGTCCCGGTCCATCGCCAAGTACCTTGGTGATGACTTCATTGTGGACGCCTCCGCCGGGCATATCCGTGACCTGCCACAGCCCTCTGATTTGCCCCAGGACATGAAGAAGGGGCCCTTCGGCAAATTCGCGGTGGACCCGGAGAACGGCTTTGAGCCCTACTACGTCATCTCCGACTCCAAGAAGTCCAAGGTGCGGGAACTGAAGCAGCAGCTGAAGCAGGCCGATGAACTCTATCTGGCCACTGACGCCGACCGCGAAGGTGAAGCCATTGCCTGGCACCTCTACGAGGTGCTCAAGCCTAAGGTGCCCACTTACCGGCTGACCTTTACCGAGATCACCAAAGAAGGCATCAGCCGGGCAATGGAGAACCTTCGGGAGATCAACACGCACGTGGTGGACGCCCAGGAGACACGGCGCATCCTGGACCGGCTCTTCGGCTACGAGATCTCCCCAGTGCTCTGGCGCAAGGTTGGCAAGGGCCTGTCCGCCGGACGTGTGCAGTCAGTGGCCACCCGCATGGTGGTCGAGCGCGAGCGTGAGCGCATGGCGTTCATCAAAGCTTCCTACTGGGATCTCTCCGGCACCTTCTCCACCGACGGCGGTGAGACCTTCGCCGCTAAGCTCAACGCAGTCGACGGGGCGCGCATCGCCACCGGCAGTGACTTTGATGACCGCGGTGAGCTGAAGAAGAGCCGCAAGGACGTCGTCGTGCTCTCCGAAGACGACGCCAAGAGCCTGGCCGAAAGCCTCACCGGGACCCGCTTCGGCGTGGACTCGGTGGAGGAGAAGCCCTACTCACGCCGGCCGCAACCGCCCTTCACCACCTCCACCCTGCAGCAGGATGCGGCCCGGCGCCTGCGGTTCTCCTCCCGGGTGACCATGCAGGTGGCGCAGCGGCTGTATGAGAACGGCTACATCACCTATATGCGTACTGATTCGACCACGCTGTCGAATGAGGCGCTGAACGCCGCCCGCAAGCAGGCCACCGAACTCTACGGCGGGGAGTCCGTGCCCGCCTCCCCGCGCGTCTACGGCAAGCGCAGCCAGACCGCCCAGGAAGCCCACGAGGCCATTCGCCCCGCCGGTGACTCTTTCCGCACTCCGCGGCAGGTCAAGAACGAACTCTCCGCTGATGAGTTCCGGCTCTATGAGCTGATCTGGAAGCGCACTGTGGCCTCCCAGATGGAGGACGCGAAGGGCTTCACCGCCTCGGTGCGTCTCACTGGGACTGCCGCAGACGGCCACGGCTCGAAGTACCGCGAGGCCACCTTCGCAGCCTCCGGCACGGTCATCACCTTCCCCGGGTTCCTGCAGGCCTATGAAGAGGTCGCAGATGATGCGGAGAAGAAGAGCGACGACGCCGACTCCCGCGGCGGCAACAAACGCCTGCCCAAACTGGAGGAGGGTGAGAACCTCACCAGCGAGGATATTGAGGCCAAGGGGCACGAGACCTCACCGCCGCCGCGCTTCACCGAAGCATCCATTGTGGCGGAGTTGGAAAAGCGTGAGATCGGCCGCCCCTCCACCTACGCTCCCACCATCTCCACCATCATGGACCGCGGCTATGTCACCAAGCGTGGCTCCGCCCTGGTGCCATCCTGGACTGCCTTCAGCGTGATCCGACTGTTGGAGGAACACTTCGGCCAGTACGTCGACTATGACTTCACTGCCCGTCTAGAAGGTGACTTAGACCAGATCGCCCGCGGCGAGGTCGAGCGCGAAGCCTGGCTGCAGGAGTTCTACTTCGGGGCCTCCACCGGCGAAGAGGGCCTGAAAGCCGTGGTGGACAACCTCGGTGAAATTGACGCCCGCGCGATCAACTCCATCGAGATCGCCCCCGGGGTCAACCTGCGGGTAGGCCGCTATGGGCCTTACCTGGAACGACCCAATGCAGACGGTGAAGCCGATGAGAACGGCGAGCTGAAGATGGAGCGCGCCAACATCCCGGAGGACCTGGCCCCCGATGAGCTGACCGCAGCCAAAGCTGAGGAGCTCTTCGAACAGGCTCAGCACTCCGGCCGGGTTCTGGGTACAGACCCGGAGACCGGCCGGGAGATCGTGGCCAAGGACGGACGATTCGGCCCCTACGTCACCGAAGTCATCGAGGAGATGACCGAAGAAGAGATCCAGGCCTATCTGGACGCTCAGCCCACCGAGTACTACAAGAACGGCAACCCCAAGCCCAAGAAGAAGCCGAAGCAGCCTAAGCCGTGCACGGCTTCGCTGCTGAAGTCCATGTCCCTGGAAACGGTGACTCTTCAGGAGGCTCTGCAGCTGTTGTCCCTGCCGCGTGTGGTGGGAACTGACGACGACGGCGAAGAGATCACCGCCCAGAATGGACGCTTCGGCCCCTATCTGAAGAAGGGCAGCGACTCCCGCTCCTTGGAGTCCGAGGAGCAGCTGTTCACCATCACCCTCGATGAGGCGAAGAAGATCTACGCCCAGCCGAAGCAGCGCGGCCGTGCTGCAGCCAAGCCGCCGCTGGCTGAGTTCGGCACGGACCCGACCACAGAAAAACCAGTGGTGGTCAAGGATGGTCGCTTCGGCCCCTACATCACCGACGGCGAGACCAATGTGACGGTCCCGCGCAGTATGACCCTTGAGGCGCTGACCCCCGAGCAGGCCTTCTCCCTGCTGGCTGAGAAGCGCGCCAAGGGTCCGGTGAAGAAAACCGCAGCGAAGTCCACTGCTCGGAAGACGCCGGCGAAGAAAGCACCGGCGAAGAAAACCGCCGGCGGGGCCAAGAAAGCAGCCTCCAAGGCTTAACGGGGAGAGACAACACTTATGCGTCTAGGTGTGCTCGACATCGGGTCGAACACCGTGCATCTGCTTCTGGTGGACGCCCATATCGGCGCCAAACCGGAGGCCTTCGCCTCACATAAGCGGCCGCTGTCGCTGGTGAAGTACCTCGACGACGACGGCGCTATCACCGCTGAGGGCCAGCAGGAACTGCTGGGCTTCATCTCCGAGGCGGTGCGCTTCGCCGCCCGGCACCGGGCCGAGGACATGCTCAGCTTCTGCACCTCAGCTGTCCGGGAGGCGGCCAATGGCGCTGAGGTGCTGGCCCTGGTGGAGAACGAGACCGGCGTGGAACTCACCGAACTCACCGGAGCGCAGGAATCGGCGATGACCTTTTTCGCGGTCCGACGCTGGCGCGGCTGGAGTGCCGGGCACATCCTGAACTTCGATATCGGCGGCGGCAGCTTTGAACTGGCCTACGGCCAATACGAGCTGCCCTCCACGGCGCTCTCAGTGCCCTTGGGCGCTGGCCGATTGACCAGGGAGTGGCTGCCGGAGTCCTATGCCGACGGCGCAGCGCCGTCGAAGGCTCAGATCAAGGCGCTGCGCAGCTACGTCCGGGAAGAGTTTGAAGCCGTGCGCCGGGAGTTCCCCTCGCTGAACCGGCACACCGAGATCACCGCAACCTCCAAGACTTTCCGCTCGCTGGCGCGAATGACCGGTGCCGCGCCCTCTGCGGAGGGTCCCTATGTGCCGCGCACCCTGGCCTACCGGGACCTCAAGCCGCTGGTGAAGCAGCTGGGGGAGATGACCGCCGCTGAGCGGGCCAAGCTGCCCGGTGTCTCAGCAATGCGCTCAGCACAGGTCTATGCCGGTGCTGTAGCTGCCGAGGCAGCTATGCGCGCCTTTGAGGTGGAAGAGCTGAGGATCTGCCCGTGGGCGCTGCGTGAAGGACTGATCCTGCGCCGGCTCGACGCGCTGTCGCGGGAGGCCGGAGTAGAGATCCCGCACGCCCCCGCCGTCGGACACGTGGATTTGGCCAGGGAATTGCGCAGACCCACTCATAAGGACGTCAAAGCACTCGCCGTGGAGCATGCCCGTGCCTGAGAAGCAGACCCCGCAAATTCCGGTGGCACTGTCCACCTCCTCGGTGTACCCCATGGGGGTGGCAGAGGGGTTCTCCATTGCCGAGGACCTCGGTTACGACGGCATGGAGGTGATGGTCACCCATCGTGCCGAGACGCAGTCAGCCGAGAAGCTCAACGAGTATTCACAGCGCTTCGGGCTGCCGATCTACTCCATCCACGCTCCGACTCTGCTGCTGACTCAGCAGGTCTGGGGATCCGCCTGGGACAAACTGCACCGCTCGGCTGCTCTGGCCAAGGCTGTGGGCGCTGAGGTCGTCGTCGCCCATCCGCCCTTCCGCTGGCAGGGCAACTACGCGCTGGGCTTCGCCGACGGCATCGCGGAGATCGAGGAGGACACCGGGGTGCTGATCGCGGTGGAGAATATGTACCCCTGGCGGGCCGGCGGCCGAGAGGCCACCATGTACCTGCCGCATTGGGACCCGGTGCCTGAGCCGTACCCCCATGTGACCTGGGATTTCTCCCACGCAGCCACGGCAGAGGCGGATTCCTATGAGGCGGTGCGTGAACTCGGTGGGCGGCTGCGCCACGTGCACCTGACCGACGGCTGGTCCAACGGGTTCAAAGATGATCACCTCGTGCCCGGCCATGGCGAGCAGCGGGTGGCCGAGACCATTGAGCTGCTCCCACAGCTGGGCTTCGACGGCGTGGTGGCGGTGGAGGTCACCACCCGTGGCGCCAAACAGGTGGGGGAGCGCGAGCGCATGCTCGCTGAATCGCTGGCCTTCGCCCGCAACCACCTGGGCCAAGAGTAGGTGGAGCGGGGGTAGCGGAACCTCAGTCCCCGCAGCCGGGCCTCTAGAGTGGAGACATGACTGCACCGAAAATCGCGATGCTGGGGCTGGGTTCGATGAATGGAGCCATCCTGGCTGGACTGCTGGGTGCTGGAGTGCCCGCCGAGAACATCACCGCCACCACCCGAACTGCAGCCTCAGCTCAGGCCAAAGCAGACCAGTACGGAGTCCAAGTCCTGGCTGAAGAGTCCACAGCTGAGGCCAATCAGCGCGCGGCCGCATCCGCAGGCGTAGTCTTCCTCGGTGTGAAACCGCCGCAGATCACCGGGCTTTGCGCCGAGATCCGGGATGCGCTGAAGCCCGGGGCCGTCGTCGCCTCCGTGGCTGCCGCCGTCACTGTGGCAATGATGGAACAGGCGTTGAATCCCGGACAGCCGGTCATCCGCACTATGCCCAACACCCCGCTCTCAGTCGGACTGGGCGTCGTTGGGCTCACCCCCGGGCGCAGCACCGACCAGCAGCACACCGAGCAGGTAGCACAGCTGCTGGGAACCTCTGGGCGCGTCCACGTGCTGCCCGAGGAGCAGATCGATGCGCTCACCGGTGTAGCGGGTTCAGGGCCCGCCTACGCCTTCTACCTGGCCGAGCATATGGCCGCTGCCGGCGTGGAGATGGGGCTGGATCCGCAGCTGGCCGCAGATCTGGCCGCACAGACCATCTACGGTGCCGGAAAAATGCTGGTGGAAAACTTGGGCACCCACGACGCCGCCCAGCTGCGCCGCAACGTCACCAGCCCCAACGGCACCACCCAGAAAGCCATCGAGACCTTCGACGCCGCGGATATGGGCTCCGCGATCCGGTCCGGAGCACAAGCCTCATCCACCCGGGCAGCGGAGATCACTGAGGAGCTCTCGGCACCGCAATAAGGGACTTCTGCTGGTGCTGACATTCGGCGGCTCAACTATTCCCTGATGCTGCGAAATCACCTCTGGGCGGAATTCGTCGTAGAGTAGGCGCGTGCCGCAAGGGGACGCAGCCACATCAACCGCGTGGGAGACGATCAAACGAGCAGTCGGCCGACTGACTCGATCCTCACCCCCGCGCATGGCGTTGCTGATTTTCGCCGCGGTGATCGCTCTGTTCACCTCACTGCTGATGATGCCCTGGTCCACAGCAACAGGTGAGTCCCCTGAGTTCCATGACGCGCTGTTTGTGGCCACCTCTGCGGTCTCAGTGACCGGGTTGTCCCCGGTCAACACCGCTGAGCACTGGTCGCTGGCCGGGCAGATCGTCATCCTCACAGGCATCCAAGTAGGCGGCCTGGGCATCCTGACGTTGGCCTCACTAGTGGCAGCCTCAGTGACGCATCACCTGGGTCTTCGCACTCGTCTGGTGGCTCAGGAAGGCATCTCCACCGGAAAACTCGGCGAAGTCGGCTCACTGATCAAGACCGTGGTGATCTGCAGCGTCGTCGCCGAGGCCATCCTCGCTCTGGTGCTGATACCCCGGCTGACCATCATTGAAGGCGACATCCTGCGCGGATTCTGGCACGGGATCTTCTACGCCATCAGCGCCTTCAACAATGCAGGCTTCGTCATTCACGCCGACGGCCTCGCCGGAGTCAACCACGACCCTATTGTGCTGTGGACGCTTATGGTCGGCGTATTTGTCGGAAGTCTCGGATTCCCGGTGCTCCTGCTGCTGTGGCGATACCGCTGGCATATCAAGAGCTGGAGCCTGCACACGAAGCTCACCATGGAGATCACCACACTATTCCTGGTGGTGGGCGCAGTGCTTTACGCGATCCTTGAATGGAACCACGTCGACACCATCGGCACCATGACCACCGGGGAGAAGATCCAGAACTCGATCTTCGCCTCGGTCATGATGCGCTCAGGCGGTTTCTCCGTGGTGGAGAACGTCATGGAGCACTCAGAGACCATGCTGAATGGACTCGCTGCTGTCC
>NZ_HG005168.1:223740-227984 GCF_000455245.1 Nesterenkonia massiliensis
CGGGGAGAAGATCCAGAACTCGATCTTCGCCTCGGTCATGATGCGCTCAGGCGGTTTCTCCGTGGTGGAGAACGTCATGGAGCACTCAGAGACCATGCTGATCACCAACGCCCTGATGTTTGTGGGCGGCGGATCGGCCTCCACCGCCGGTGGCATCAAAGTCACCACTTTCGCGGTGATCTTCCTGGCCTTCCTCGCCGAGGCCCGCGGCCACGAGGACTCTTCTGCCCACGGCCGGACTATCCCCGCTCAGGCTGTGCGCGTGGGTGTCTCCGTGGTGGCCATGGGCGCCACCTTCGTCCTGCTCTCCACTCTGGCGCTGATCATCATCACCGGGGAAGACTTAGAGCGCCCCCTGTTTGAATCCATCTCCGCTTTCGCCACCTGCGGGCTGACCTCAGGGCTGACCGAAGAGCTCCCGCCGTCGGGCCTCTACGTCCTTTCAGCGTTGATGTTCGCCGGTCGCGTGGGCATCATGACCTTCGCTGCGGCATTGACCATCCGCCAAAGCCGCATCCGCTACCGCTATCCCGAGGGAAGGCCGATCATTGGCTAAAAGGAACGAGAAGACCAATAAGCCCGTCCTGGTAGTGGGCATGGGGCGTTTCGGCATCGCCCTGGCTCAGCAACTGGTCAGCCAGAACAAAGAGGTGCTGGCCGTGGACCGGCACCGCGGGCTGGTGCAGAAGTACGCTGACTCGCTGACCCACACCGTCGAAGCCGACGCCACAGACATCGAAGCGCTCCGTCAGCTTGGTGCCGAGGAGTTCGATTCCGCGGTGGTGGGCGTGGGTACTTCCATCGAGTCCAGTGTGCTGATCGCCGCGAACCTGGTGGACCTCGGCGTCACCCAGGTGTGGGCCAAAGCTATCAACCCCACCCATGGCAAGATCCTCACCCGCATCGGCTGTCACCATGTGATCTACCCAGAGCACGACGCCGGGGTCCGTGCCGCCCACCTGGTCTCGGGACAGATGATGGACTTCATCAAGTTCGACGACGATTTCGCGATCGTGAAGATGCGTCCGCCCAAGGCGCTGCAGTCGAAGACCATTGATGAATCCCAGCCGCGCAAGCGTCACGGAATCAACATTGTGGGCGTGAAGTCCCCCGGCCAGGAGTTCGTCTACGCACAGCCGGATACGCTGATCTCTCCCGGAGACACCATCGTGGTCTCCGGCGACGTCCATAAGCTGGAGTACTTCGCAGATCACGCCTAGCCAGCGCGCTCACCTCCTGCTTCACAACGGGAGAAGAGACCCTCCTGGGCGGTACCCTGGGGCTGTGACCCAGCGCTCATCAGGCTCCGCCCTTCCCACATCGGTGGTGTGGGACCCCGCTCTGCTGAACTACAAGTTCAATGCCACCCACCCGATGGACCCGGTGCGGTTGGAGTTGACCGAAAGGCTGTGCCGAGGGCTCGGCGTCTTTGATGCCCCGAACCTCAGCATGCTGGTACCGGGCCTGGCCAGTGACGAGCAGCTGCTGAGCGTCCATGACCGCGAGTACATCGAGGCGGTCAAGCGCGCTGCTGAGAGCGGCGACCCCAATGGCGGATGCGGATTGGGCACCGAGGACACCCCGGTGTTCGCCGACATGCACGAGGGCGCCGCACGCATCGCCTCAGGAACCCTGATGCTCGCCGAGCAGCTGCACACCGGCACCGCAGTGCACGGAGTGAACTTCGCCGGAGGGATGCACCATGCCTCCCGCGCTAAGGCCGGAGGATTCTGCATCTACAACGACGCCGCCCTGGCCATTCAGCGGCTGTTGGATCTGGGCGCCCGCCGTGCGGTCTACATCGATGTGGATGCCCACCACGGGGATGGCACCCAGGAGATCTTCTACAACGACCCCCGAGTCATGACCATCTCCCTGCACCAAAGCGGAGTCTCGCTCTTCCCCGGCACCGGGTTCCCTAATGAAACTGGCGGCCCGGGGGCTGAGGGCACCAGCGTCAATATCGCGATCCCTGAAGGCACCGGTGACGCCGGCTGGCTGCGAGCCTTCCACGCCGTCGTGCCTGCGCTTGTCGCAGCCTTTGAACCCGAGGTCATCGTCTCTCAGCACGGCTGTGACTCCCACTCCGCAGACACCATGAGCGACCTTCACCTCAGCGTGGATGCGCAGCGGCAGATGGCCTTTGATATCGGCCACATGGCCGAAGAGCACTGCGAGTCCCGCTGGATCGCCACCGGCGGAGGAGGCTACTCGGTATTTGATGTGGTGCCACGGGCGTGGACGCATCTGACCGCCATCGCCGCCGGAAACCCGGTTCCGCTAGCCACAGCCACGCCGCAGTCCTGGCGGGAACACATCAAGACCACCTACAGCGTGCAAGCACCGGAGAAGATGTCCGACGACGCCGAACTGTGGTGGCGGACCTGGGAACTCGGCTACGACCCCGAGGACACTGTGGACCGCGCGGTGATCCAGACCCGTAAGGAGATCTTCCCGTTGCACGGTCTGGACCCCTGGTTCGACTGATTAGTCCCGGCGGCGCGTACACGCCGCGCTCGCCTCTCGGCCGCGTGCAGTGGCCGCGGCCTTCACGCCTAAAGGGTTCCGCGGGCGGGGACACCCCGCGCTCGCCTCTCGGCCGCGTGCAGTGGCCGCGGCCATCACGCCTAAAGAGTCCCGACGGCGCGTACACGCCGCGCTCGCCTCTCGGCGGGCAAAGCCTTGCCCGCCATTACGCCTGAAGGGTTCCGCGGGCGGACTGCTCACGGCCGTTGAGGGGCCCGCGGGCGGCGTCGTGGGGTTTCAGTTCGCCGTGTTCGCGCGGAATCGTTACACTACCTTGAGACCTTTTTGGCCTAGGGGCACCGCGTGCCCCGCCCCCCGACAGACAAAGGACGTATTCCCCTATGGGTTCAGTCATCAAGAAGCGCCGCAAGCGCATGGCGAAGAAGAAGCACCGCAAGCGTCTGCGGAAGACCCGCCACCAGCGGCGCAATAAGAAGTAGTAGCTTCTTCTCAGTACAGTGGACCCCGGCTAAAGCAGCCGGGGTCTTTCTGTATCCTTAGTCCGCACCGCAGCAAAGGAGCCCAGATGACACAGCAAGTTTCGGTGGAAGTTCTGACCAAACAGGGCTGCCACCTGTGTGAGGAGGCCCTGGCCGTCACCGCGGCGGCCTGTGCCGAGTTCGGGCTGAGCTACACCGAGCTGGATATCAGCGACGACGACGCCTTGCGCGCTCAGTACGCCGAGGAGATCCCCGTGCTGCGCATCAACGGGACCGTCCGCGACTTCTGGAAGTTTGATCCTGCGCGCCTGCGCCGAATGCTGTCCGAGGCCACGGCCTAGCCCTAGTCTGTTCCTCGTCGCACCGTTGTCCTAGCCGCATCGTTCGGTCACGCGATATGACGGTACTTTCCTCTGATTCAACAGCTCAGAGCGTAAGAATATGGTCACAATGCGTGACCGAATGACGCGGTGAGGGGCTGGCGGCACTACTGAGGGGTCCTGTGCAGCGGCGCTGCACAGGACCCCTCAGTAGTGCTAGGTAAGGGCGCTATTAGTCCTCTTCGACGATCAGCGGGTAGACGCCGTCTTCATCGTGGACCTCGCGGCCGGTGACCGGTGGGTTGAAGACGCACACCATGCGCATCTCTTCTTCGACGTCCACCTGGTGCTTCTCGTGGCCGTCCAGGAGGTAGAGGAAACCGTCGGTGATCTGGTGCTTCTCCCCGGTCTCCAGATTGGTGAGAGTGCCCTTGCCGGCCACGCAGTACACGGCCTCGATGTGATTGGCATACCAGAACTCGTTGTGGGTGCCGGCGCGCAGGGTGGTCTCGTGCAGGGAGAAGCCGACCTTCTCCTTAGCGAGCACCATGCGGCGAGAACGCCAGTTGGGGGTATCGATATCGCGGTCGGTGCCGTTGAGATCGTTGATGTTCAGGGTGTACATACTCACTCCTTAAGTACGTGGTGAGGGACGACGGTGCCGTACCTGTATTTCATACTGCCAACCAGAGATTGCGCCCGGGTTACTAAAGCCCGCCGCAGCTGCGGGACCCGTGCCCGCCGCCGGGACTAGCCCTTTAGGCGCGATGCTCGGCGTGAGCCGGGCGAGAGCATGGCGGGGTTTCCCCGCCCGCGGGACTAGCCCTTTAGGCGCGAAGTCCGCGGCCACTGTACGCGGACGAGAGGCGTGCGCGACATGCGCGCGCCGCCGGGACTAGCCCTTTAGGCGTGATGGCGGGCAAGGCCTTGCCCGCCGAGAGCGTGGCGGGGTTCCCCC
>NZ_HG005168.1:228055-239856 GCF_000455245.1 Nesterenkonia massiliensis
CCCCGCCCGCGGGACCAGCTCAGTGCGGGGGACGCAGGCGGGAAGGTTCGCCGTGCTGTCCGGTGGCAGCGAGGACGGCTTCCTCCAGGATGGACAGGCCCTTCTGCAGGTCCTCGGAGCTGATGTTCAGCGGCGGCATCAGCTTGACGACCTCATCCTCGGGTCCGGAGGTTTCCAGCAGCAGGTTGCGCTTATAAGCCTCGGCTGCCACCTTGCCGGCGGTATCGGGGTTGGGGAACCAGATGCCGGTGAGGAAACCGCGGCCACGCACGGTTGAGTCCTTCACATGTGCAGAGACCTTCTCCAGACCTTCGCGCAGCTGCTGGATCTTCTCACCGAGCTCCTGCTGGAAGGAGTCGTCTGACCAGAAGAGCTCCAATGCGCGGGCTGCGGTGACGAACGCGAGGTTGTTCCCGCGGAAGGTGCCGTTGTGCTCACCGGGCTCCCAGACATCAAGCTCAGGCTTGAACAGGGTCAGAGCCATAGCCAGGCCGTAGCCGGAGATGGATTTGGAGACACAGACGATATCCGGGTAGATGCCGGCCTCTTCGAAGGAGAAGAACTTGCCGGTACGTCCACAGCCGGCCTGCACGTCGTCGACGATCAGCAGGATGTTGTGGCGCTTGAGCAGGTCAGCCAGAGCCTTGAGCCAATCCATGCGTGCGGCGTTGAGGCCGCCTTCGCCCTGAACGGTTTCCACAATGACCGCCGCGGGCTTATCCACGCCTGAGCCGGAGTCCTCCAGAACCTTTTCCAGCCAGATGAAGTCTGGGATATCGCCGTCGAAGTAGTCGTCGTAGGGGATCTTCGAGGAGTTCGTCAGCGGAATCCCGGCGCCGCGGCGCTTCATGGAGTTACCGGTCACCGACAGCGCACCCAGGGTCATTCCGTGGAAGGCGTTGGTGAAGGAGAGGATGTGCTGGCGGCCGGTGACCTTGCGGGCCAGCTTCAGGGCCGCCTCAACAGTGTTGGTGCCGGTCGGGCCGGGGAACATCACCTTGTAGTCCAGGTTTCGAGGCTTCAGGATGAGCTGCTCGAGAGTTTCCAGGAACCGGCGTTTTGCCGGGGTCTTCATGTCCATGGAGTGGGTGACTCCATCATTGGCCACATACTCCACCAGCAGGTCGCGCAGCTCAGGATGGTTGTGGCCGTAGTTCAGAGCGCCGGCCCCGGAGAAGAAGTCGAGATAGCGAGTGCCGTCCTCGGTGTACTGGTAGCAGCCGGAAGCCTTCTCAAACACCGCTGGCCAGTTCATGCAGTAGCTGCGTACCTGGGATTCGCGGGTCTCGAAGATGTCAGTAGCCATAATGTGAGTCCTTGTATACCTAGTTCGAATGTGTGG
This sequence comes from Nesterenkonia massiliensis, assembly GCF_000455245.1. Taxonomy (GTDB): domain Bacteria; phylum Actinomycetota; class Actinomycetes; order Actinomycetales; family Micrococcaceae; genus Nesterenkonia; species Nesterenkonia rhizosphaerae. The sequence continues at coordinate 229,398 of NZ_HG005168.1, forward strand.
ATATGGGGTTTAGGGGGTCAGTCAGCTCTGCTGCAGGGGTTCTACCGTGTAGAGATCTTCGGCGGCATGGTCTTCGCCAGTCTCATCGGGGGAGGGGAAGTAATCCTCGGTGAACAGCGGTTTGCGCTGCAGCTCGGTGCCGTGTTCCCGGGCGAGCGCGGTGAACAGGGCAATCGAGGCCTGGTTGTCTGCGGTGATGGTCGTCTCCAGCCGACTGGCGCCGGAGCGTGAGACCAGCTCAAAGAGCATCTTCTTGGCCAGACCGCGACCGCGAAACTCTGAATCCACGGCCACCTGCCAAATAAAGAGCGTCTGGTGGTCTGAGGGCTTGTGGTAGCCGGAGATGAAGCCTGCGGGTTCTCCGCCGATTTCAGCGATCACGCTGGTCTCTGCGAAGTCGCGTGTCCACAGGATGTAGGCGTAGGGGGTGTTGGTGTCCAGGACCCCAGTGCCTTTAGCCAGACGCCAGAGGTCAGCGCCGTCGGCCACTGTAGGAGCTCGCAGGATAATCGGCTCTGTATCGGCTTCTGGGCTGTTTTGGGCAGGAGAAGTTTCGGCGCTACTCATCACGGCTCAACCCTAGTGAGGCTTTCCTGGGAATCAACCGGAGAAGGCATGAAAAACACCAAAAAAGCGACATTGAAGGTCCGCCTGGTCAATTCTTGTCAGAAAAGCGGTGAGGTCACAGGCTTGTCGTGCCGCGGGATGCATTGGGCGGTGCCTTCATTGTTCTGAGAATAGATGAGAGAGTTATTGATTCGTGATTAACTTTTGCACCCCGGAGCGGTTTTTAAGTCTGGATAGTGACTGGGAGATTGCACTGAATCTACTTGAGTGGCTTCACACTGCTGTTGGCGACTTGTAGCGTGAGGGGTGGAACGTCCGCGACAGAGAGGAGTCACCATATGGGACTCAATGACAAGTTTGATGCTAAGTTCGATAAGGCCTCTGGTTCTGCCAAAGAAGGCGTCGGAAAGCTCACTGGGGACAAAGAGACTGAGCGTGAAGGTCAGGGTCAGAACCTCAAGGGCAAACTGAAGGACGCTGGAGAGAACGTCAAGGATGCAGCCTCTAAAGCGAAGGACTCGCTGACTAGCGACAACAACCGGACCTGAGGTCTTACAAACTCACACAACGTGCCGGGCAGGAGTTGAACATCCTGCCCGGCATGTCTGTGTCTGCGGACAACTGCCCGATAGAGTAGTGGTCCGTGAATAATCAGATCTTTCCCGGCTTTGGCTGGAGTCTTCACGGAGACGGCAAGACCATCCGCCCAGGCGCTGTCGTCACCCCTGACGAGCGGCTGAACTGGTTCCAGACCCTCGGCATCGGGGCCCAGCACGTCGTCGCCATGTTTGGTGCCACGTTCTTAGTGCCCCTCATTACAGGCTTCCCGCCCTCCACCACGCTGCTGTTCTCAGGTATCGGGACCATCCTGTTCCTGATCATCACCGCGGGCCGCGTACCCAGCTACCTCGGTTCATCCTTTGCCTTCATCGCCCCGGTTACCGCCGCGATGGGAAGCTATGGAATGGGCGGGGCTCTCGGCGGCATCCTGGCCACTGGCGCGCTGCTGGTTCTCATCGGCGTTGTGGTGCACTTTGCCGGAGCCCGGTGGATCCAGGTGCTGATGCCCCCTGTGGTGACCGGCGCCATCGTCGCGCTGATCGGCTTGAACCTCGCGCCAGCAGCCTGGGGCAACGTCCAAGGTGCACCGATCACCGCCACCGTGACCATCGTGTCCATGCTGGTGGCCGGCGTACTGTTCCGGGGGCTGCTGGGGCGGCTGTCGATCCTGCTCGGCGTAGTAGTCGGGTACTTCGTCGCGTTGTTCCGCGGGGAAGTCGACTTCTCGGATATGGATCCTGCGCTTTACCAGGTCTTCGACGGCGACCTCTCGGCTCTGCTGCAGGTGAAGTGGTTCGCGTGGCCGCAGTTCACTGCGCCGGAATTCCACATCGGGGTACTGGGCCTGTTTCTTCCGGTGGTGCTGGTTCTGGTGGCCGAGAACGTCGGCCATGTGAAGTCTGTGGCGCTGATGACCAATCGCGACCTGGATCCGGTCACCGGCCGTGCTCTGATGGCAGATGGCCTTGCCACCATGCTGGCAGGCAGCGGCGGTGGTTCAGGTACTACAACTTACGCAGAGAACATCGGCGTGATGGCTTCCTCGCGCGTCTACTCCACCGCCGCATACTGGGTAGCGGGCGGATTCGCGATCCTGCTGGCCCTGATCTCTCCGGTGGGTCAGCTCATCGCCACTGTCCCAGAAGGTGTGCTGGGAGGTGCTGGCACGGTGCTCTACGGCATGATCGGCATCCTCGGCGTGCGTATCTGGGTGCAGAACAAGGTGGACTTCTCCAGCCCGATCAACCTCGCCGTTGCCGGGGTGCCGCTGATCATCGCCATTGCCAACTTCACAATGACCTTCGGGGAGATTGTCTTGGAGGGCATCGCTATCGGCTCGATCGCCGCTCTGCTGATCTACCACGTCCTCAGTGCGATCGCTCGCTGGCGCGGCACGGATGCCGGCGTCGAGGAGGGCGACGACGCCGCTCTGGCGACGCCGGTCAACCGTGATGACTTGGAAAAGATGCACAACGACGACGCCCGGTAGCCGCAGCCTCGTCTACCTGCCTTTGAAGGCCCTCTCCGGATCGACATGATCTGGTGAGGGCCTTCTGCATACCCTCAGGAAATCGGTCGAAACAATGCCGGTCAGCTGCGCAGAAACTTGTTCGCAATAATTTCGTCGAAAAGATTCCGCGACCGGAATTTACGTGCTATCTTCATAAACGTCACTAATCGGATCTAGCCTTTGAGAGGAGGGGCACATGAATATCACCAGGATGAATGCTTCAACAGCAACGGTGAACCGTCTGGGAGGTTTCCCAGATGTGTTTGGGCCCCGCGAACTCGGCAGATCCGTCTCTGCCGCCTGCTGAATCCCCTATGATTCGCGGGGCCCGGCGTCGGGACTCTCGCTGCTGCCGTAGATCTATATGAACTGATCTGCGCACCACTGCGTCCGCTTCAATGAAGCACATCACCGCACTTGTTTTTAGAGCGCCCTCACTTCTTCATCTAAATCGGCGCCAGAAGCAGTGTGTATCTCAAGTTTGACTCTTGATTTGTTAGTCATTTGTCACGCTCATTTTTCGTGCCCAAAAATTCCCAGGCAGGAGTATGTCTTCTGCCATGAAACAGGATCATTATGTCTACCGTTTACCGTTACTCGATACCCCAACGATTAAGTATCCATATAGGTCAGCAGCTGGTTCGCTGGGCTCAGCAATCCGCAGCAGCCAGCCACGAGCGCCGGACCCAGCGCGCAGAAAAGCAGTGGTCACGCTTGCAATCGCAATTAGCCGCTGAGAAGAGCCGCGAGGATGCCATCCGCGCCTATCATCTACTGCCGCGGCAGTACTGATGCTGCGCCCGAGGTCACCGGCGCAGCATCAGCGCAGCAAGGGCCAGGAGCAGTTCCTCGGAGCCGTGTTTGCCCATGAGCTGCACTGACCAACTCAGGCCCCGGCTGTCAGTATGCACAGGCACGCTGATAGCCGGGAGCCCGAGGACGTTGACTACTGAGCTATACGGAGTGAAACGGCACTGCTCCACGTAGTTCTGCTCCGGACTCAGGGCTGAGAACCAGCCGATCTCCGGCGGTGCTGAAGCAAGCAGTGGCGTCAGAATCACGTCCCAGGGCCCGAAGATGTCCTCAGCTCCGGCGCTGAAGTCCTCAAGTGCTGCCAGCGATTTCTGCACATCGGCGGCTGAGCGCGAGGCCGCCAGCTCCAGATAGTGCTGTGTCAGGGGCTCCAGTTCAGCGAATACCTCAGCAGGGAAGTCTGCACCGGCTAGCCGGGAAGTCCACAGGGAGGTGAAGTTCTCGAAGTAGTCCGCGGGCCAGAATCGGTCTGCACCGGTGCAGTGATCTGTCCCCTGAATCATGTGCCCGGCATCCTGAAGCCGGGAAATGCCCTCCTGCACGGCGACCACAGCATCATCTGCCAGTACGATCTCCACCTCTGGAGAGAAAGGTGACTCCATGGTGACCCCCACGCGCAGCGGCTCCAGTCCCTGACTCAGAGCGTGCGGCACCCTGCGCTGAGCCGGCCCCGTGGCCGGCCCGAGTACGCGGCTACCAGTGGGCGAAGTAAATCGATGCCCGGCCATCACATCAAAAAGTAACGCCGCATCCTCCGCAGAGGACGCCAGTGGTCCGGAAACAGGCAGGTTCTGCACGCCTGGGTCCTGATCATCATCAGGCAGCCTGCCGCGTCCTGGCTTGAGCCCCACCAGTCCGCAGGCAGCCGCAGGTATCCGCACTGACCCGCCTCCATCGCTACCCGGTGCAAATGGCAGGATTCCGGCAGAGACAGCGGCGGCCGACCCTCCGCTAGACCCACCAGCTGTCCTGGACAGATCCAGCGGATTCCTGGCAGCAGCGGCAATCTGGTTCTCCGAATAGCAGTGCAGTCCCAGCTCGGGCACCTGAGTTTTACCGATGCTGACAGCTCCCGCGCGGTGAAGCCTCCGCGCCAAAGGTGCATCCACCGCTGGGATCTGCACCGGCAACGCCCGCGTACCCAAAGTGAGCGGCATGCCCGCCACTGGCACGAGATCCTTGAACGCCATAGGCAGCCCCAATAACGGCGCACGAGCAGAAAGCTCCGCGGCCGCCGTCGTCGTTCCCTGAATCCGACGCAGTTGAACAATGGTCCGATCCAACTGCTCGGCCCGGCCCAGCGCGTAGTCCGGGTCCAGATGAACGAATGCACCGAGCCCGCTCCTGGTTGCCGCAGCAGTCAGTGCAGCGGAGGCAAGCTCCACCACCGAGACCTCGCCATCGAGAACTGCCTGACGCCATTGCCAGGCAGCGGCAGCGCGAAAATCAGTCATGGAGCGGTCGGTGATGTGGTCGGCAGAGGGGGCAGGTGCTGCTGGCAGATGCTCCATGTCACCACACTATGTGGACCAACGTGTCCCGCCAAGACCCTGGTGGTACAGGACGGGATACCCTGGAGCGGCAAGTCCTCGCAAGACGGGAAGGAGCGCCAGAATGGACTTTGAGACTGTTCCAGCTGAGCAGGTTCCAGCTGATGCATACCTGCTGGATGTGCGGGAGACCTATGAGTTCGACGCCGGGCACGCCCCAGGCGCCCTGCATATCCCCGTCGATGAGATTCCCACCCGCTTTGAGCAAGAGCTGGACCCGGACGAGGACTACTACGTCATCTGCCGAACCGGCGGACGCAGCGTGCAGATCACCCAATGGCTGACCACCCAGGGCTACTCCGTGTTCTTCGTCGTCGGCGGATATGACGCCTGGATCCAGGACGGGCGCCCCCTTGAATCCGCAGAAGGAGAACCGCGAGTTCTATGACAGCTGCCACTCTCACCTATTCATTCCTGGGGCCCCACGGCACCTTCACCGAGGCCGCCCTGGAGAAGATGCCCGGAGGTGCCTCCTGCCAGCGGGTACCCACCGCCAGCGTCCTCTCGGCCCTGACCATGGTGGATACCGGGGAGGCCGACGGCGCCGTAGTGCCGATCGAGAACTCGGTGGAAGGCGGAGTGACCGCCACGCTGGACGCGGTCTCAGTGGCCCATGACCTCCACATTGTCGCTGAGGCGCTGGTGCCCATCAGCTTCGTGCTGGTCTCAAAAGAGCCGCTAGCGCTCAGTGCGATCCGCTCAGTAGCTACCCATTCCCACGCTTGGGCGCAGGTCCGGCGTTGGGCCGAGGCTACTGTGCCCACCGCCGAATATGTCCCGGCGTCATCCACGGCCGCGGCAGCCCACGGTCTTTTGGCAGAACGTCCCATTGCCGATGCCGCCATCTGTGCCCCGCTGGTGGCAGAGCAGCTGGGGCTGCACATCATCGCCAGCGGAATCGAGGATGTCCACGGTGCTGTGACGAGGTTTGTGCTCACCGCCAAGCCGGGCCCGATCCCGGAGATGACCGGGGCGGATAAAACCACCATCATGATTCCACTGCCGGAAGACCGGCCGGGTGCGCTGATGGAGATCCTGGAGCATTTCTCCACTCGAGGGGTCAATCTGTGCCGGATCGAGTCCCGGCCCACCGGTAACGGACTGGGCAGCTACTTCTTCTCCATTGACCTGGAGGGCCACATACAGGAGGACCGGGTGGCTGACGCCTTGGCCGGCATCCACCGGATCTCCCCGAAACTGCGTTTCCTGGGTTCCTACCCGCGGGCGGATAAGAAGCCCCAGCAGGTGCTGCCGGAGGTCTCCGAAGCCGCTTTCAGCGCCGCCAAGACGTGGATCGCTTCCCTGCAGGACCGGTGAGGCCCTGCTGAGCAGTCCCATTCTTCCCGTAGGGGGTCGGGGTCAGTCGTCGGGTTTATCCAGCGTGGCGCGCTGGACGCCATTGACGATCAACGACGACGGCGCCACCTCAGCTTTGACGCTTATGACCTCACCCACAGCATCGCCGTCGATCTGGAAAGGCAGGGGCTCTTCCATGCGGATGCGTCCACGAACGGCCTGACGCACTGTCATCATCGGGATTTCCGAAGAGAACCGCATAGTGGTCTTCGCCAGGATGCGCGCCCAGTCCCAGGCATGCCGGGGAGTCAGCAGCACCGCATCCATATGGCCATCGTCGAAGAGCGCCGTGGGAACCAGCTCGATGCCAGCCTGCAGCGAACCGCAGTTGGCCAGCAGGACAGAGCGCACTCGCACAGTGGAGGGGTCGCCGTCGTCGAGCTGGATAGTGATGGTCTTGCGGGACCCCATGATATGACGCAGTCCGGCCTCACCATAGGCCAGCCATCCCGCGCGCTGCTTCAGCACATCGCGGGTGTCCTCCATGACCTCTGCATCGAGTCCGCCGCCGGCGATGACCAGGGAAACTTCGTGGTCTTTACGGCCGCCGGGCCGCTCAAGGCTCAGCTGCAGAGTATCTACCTTGTGCGGCTGGCCATGCAGCGCCTCATCAACACAGGCTACGATGTCCTGGTAGGGAAGCCCGATATTCCGCGCGAAGAGATTGCCCGTGCCCAATGGAAGAACTCCGAGGGCCACATCGGTGCCTGCAAGTTCACTGGCCACTGCTCGAATAGTCCCATCGCCGCCAGCAGCGATGACCACATCACAGCCGGCTTTAAGAGCGCGCCGGGTCATCAGATAACCCGGGTCCTCCACACTGGAGGCCATGATCAGCGGCTCAGGCATCCCCGCCGCAGAGCAGCCGGCTTCAACCAGCCGGACCGCTTCATCAGCATCTTCCTTGCTGACATTGACCACGACGCCCACCAGGCGCTCATGCAGTTTCTTGGGATGAGCGGCCACCGCAGAGCTGACCTCGATGTTGTGCTTGAGCTCTGTGGCGCGCTTTTTCCACTTCTTCAGGCGGCTGCTCAGCTGCGCGATGATGATCAGCAGCACGAACACCACTACCAGAGCAGCTGGCAGGATCCAGACGGCGGCGTCATTCATGGGCCCAAGTCTAACTGCGGGCCCCGGCGGCGCAGCCGGTGGACTAGGCTGTAGCCCGTGATCGACATCAAGGACCTCATCGAGAACCCCGAGAAGTACAAAGCCAGCCAGCGTGCGCGACAGGCGGATGAATCTGCGGTGGATGCCCTCATTGCCGCCTCGGAGGCCCGATCTGCGGCGATCACACGTTTTGAGACTCTGCGGGCGCAGCAGAAGGCCTTCGGCAAGACCGTGGCCAAGGCCCAGGGCGAGGAGAAGCAGCGGCTGCTGGCCGAGGTCAAGCAACTCGCTGAAGACGTCAAGGCCGCAGAGTCCGAGTCCAATGATGCACAGGCGGCCCTGCTGAAGCTGCAGCGTTCCTTCCCGAACCTCATCCATGACGGTGTGCCCGCCGGAGGCGAAGAGGACTTCGTGACCCTGCGCACTGAGGGGACCCCGCGCGACTTCGCCGCCGAGGGTTTCGCGCCCAAGGACCACCTGGAGCTGGCTGAGCGGTTGGGCGCGTTGGACATGGAGCGCGGGGCGAAGGTATCCGGTGCTCGTTTCTACTTCCTCAAAGGCATCGGTGCCCGCCTTGAGCTTGCCATGATGCAGATGGGTCTGGACCAGGCCGTCAAGGCTGGTTTCATCCCGATGATCACCCCCACCCTGGTGCGCCCGGACACTATGGCCGGTACCGGCTTCGACGTGGAGCACGACGACGAGATCTACCGCCTGGAACGTGACGACCTCTACCTGGTGGGTACCTCTGAAGTCGCCATCGCCGGCTACCACGCAGATGAGATCCTGGACCTAGGCCGCGGGCCGGAGCGGATTGCCGGCTGGTCTACCTGTTATCGCCGCGAGGCGGGATCCCACGGCAAGGACACCCGCGGAATTCTGCGCGTGCATCAGTTCAACAAGCTGGAGATGTTCATCTACTGCTCTGCGGAGGACTCCGCTGCTGAGCATGCCAAGCTGCTGGCCTGGGAAGAAGAGATGCTGCAGAAGATGGAGCTGCCCTACCGGGTGGTGGACATCGCGGCAGGAGACCTCGGGCTCTCCGCGGCACGCAAATTCGACTGCGAAGGCTGGGTCCCCTCCCAGAACACCTACCGGGAGCTGACCTCCACCTCGGACTGCACCACCTTCCAGGCCCGCCGACTCAATATTCGTGAACGTACTCAGAACGACGACGGCGGCAGGGCTGCTACCCGCCCGGTGGCTACCCTCAATGGCACCCTGGCCACCACGCGGTGGTTGGTGGCCATCCTGGAGAACCACCAGCAGGCCGACGGGTCCGTGCGCGTGCCCGAAGCGCTCCGGCCCTACCTGGGAGGCCTCGAAGTCATCGAGCCGGTTTAATCTCACGAAAACAGCTATGAGCTGACGACGGCGCCTGTGCCTATAACGAGGGGCACAGGCGCCGTCGTCGTTCTGCGGCTTCGCCCAGCATCCAGAAACCACACAGGTTTCACTCACCTTGGCTCGATAGGCAAGAGTCATGAGCTTTTCGGGCCTGAAGGTGAGGGGAGCCTGTGCTTCCTGGCGCTGCTAGGCCTGAGGTTCCTACGATTGAGGCACCGCCGACAAAAAGCCGGCGTCGCCGACACCACCTAAGGAGTGTTGAGATGACCCAGAAGTCTGCTGACTACACCGTCCCCGGCCTTGGCAAGGACAACGGCAGCGAGATCGCCGGCCTGCTGCAGGACCGCCTTCACGCCCTGAACGACCTGCATCTGGTGCTCAAGCATGTGCATTGGAATGTGGTGGGTCCGAACTTCATTGCAGTCCACGAGATGCTTGATCCCCAGACCGAGGTCGTCCGCGGGTTTGCTGACGAGGTTGCCGAGCGCATTGCGACCTTGGGCCAGGCTCCCTCCGGGCTCAGCGGTGAACTTGTCAGCGACCGCTCCTGGAGCGACTACCCGCTCTTCAAGGCAGACGCGGAAAGCCACCTGACGGAGCTGGACAAGGTATACACCGGCGTTATCGGGGATCATCGCCAGGTGCTCAGCAAGGTCGGCGATATTGACCCCATCACGGAGGATCTGCTGATCGGCCAGGCCAAGGAGCTTGAGCTGTTCCAGTGGTTCATCCGCAGCCATCTGGAGAAGGTCAGCGCCTGACCTTCTAGCAATTCGCAGTAGTGCCCGGTGCCTGAGAGGCGCCGGGCACTACTGCGTTGCGGCGCCTCGGTGAGCTTAAGCCAGGGGGAAGTCCTCGCGACTGTCCTCAACCAGTGACCGATTCACGATCGGGTCAGGACTCACGCTCCCTGCCGGACTTCCCTGGCGGCACCGCTGTCAGCCACCTCTGCGTCTACGACTGGGAGACTGCCGACGGCCTGCACGGCGGTTCGCCGCATCTGCACACTGTCTCCACCGAGGCCTACGTGGTCACCGCCGGTCGCGGTGAGGTGCACACCATCAGTGCGGAAGGACCGGCGCGCGATGCGCTGGCACCCGGTGCGCTGCTGTGGTTCACCCCCGGGACCATTCACCGGCTGGTGAATATAGAAGAACTCGAGCTGGCAGTGGTGATGTCCAACGCCGGGCTTCCCGAGGCGGGGGATGCGGTGCTGACCTTTCCGGAAGAGATCGTGGCTGACCCGGAGGCCTACCGGGCGGCCGTGGCACTGCCAGCCGAAGGCAGCGAAACTGAACGCGCCGACGCCGCGCGAGCGCGCCGGGGACCTGGCACTTGAGGGCTACCGGCAGCTGCTGGAGGCCATCGAAGCGGAGGGCTCTGGGGCTTTTGACCGGTTCCGGCACCATGCGGTCAACTTGGTGCGGCCGCGGATTGCCGAGTGGACTGAAATTTTCGAGGCCAATGTGGGCGCGGAGACGCAGCGGGTGCATTCTAATCTCACTGCCCTGGCTCTGGGGGACGGCAGCCATCTTGACCAGGCGAGAGTCATCCGAGGCCAGCCCCGCCCGCAGCCGCGGGTATTCGGCATGTGCGGTCGGCTACAGACGTGGACCGCCTGACACCGGAAGTGCTGCTGAGG
>NZ_HG005168.1:240047-272878 GCF_000455245.1 Nesterenkonia massiliensis
CTTCGTCTCGGAATCGTCACAATCATCTGCGGCTACTTCACAATGCCTGCCCCGCCTGACACGGTAGGGCTGTGAATCTGAGCAGACTGTCCTCCGTCCTCCTCAGCGCAGCTGTCGTGCTGCTGCTGGCCTCCTGCGGGAACGCCGGTGACGCCAGCGCAGACGACAGCCCGGGCACCGATGCCCCGGGCGACGGCACCGATGCCCATGTGCCCACTACTTCACCGGCGGAGCCGGATGTGACGGAACTCCCCGGCAACGAGGACGTGCCGAGCATCCCCTTCCCCGAGCAGGATGCGGAACTGGTCGAAGAGATGACCGGTGAAGTCTCCGGGGCTTGGATGGAGTACGAGGTGCTCTCCGAGACGCAGCTGCGTTTTCTCTCCTGGTCTGGCAATCAGGCATGTTACGGCCAACGCTATGAGCTTCAGGAGACCGCGGAAGAGGTCGCCGTGGCCATCATCACCGGCTGGCGAGCCGACGCCGCAGATGTCTGCACGGAGGAAGCCCTAGCCATTGCCATCACAGTTGACCTTGAAGAACCGCTAGGGGACCGTGAGGTTGTGGAACTTGAGGACCCTGAGCTGAACACTCAGCAGCCTTGAGCCGGATCAGGCCAGCTCCGCCACAGGTCTGATCCGGTACCGGCCTGATCCGGTACCGGCCTGATTCAGACAAGCCGGCGCGTCGTCTCAGCGTCAGCTGCGCTCTGCGAACAGATGGCGGCGTGCGGCATAGGCTTCCCGCACATGCCGGGCTGGTTCGGCAGTGAAGGTCTGCACCGCTGAGGTTGTCCACTGCGGGGCTGTATCAGAACCGGAGAGCACCCAGGCAGCCTGACGCGCGGCGCCGTCGGCCACGTACTCTCCGGGCTCGGGAACCTGAATCTCGCGTTCGAAGATAGCCGGCGCGATCTGTTGGACAGCCGCTGAACGGGCTGCACCACCGATGAGCTGGATGGAGTTCACCGGCACACCCAATGTGGTCATTGCCTCCAGCCCATCAGCCAGTCCGCATAACAGCCCCTCCACGGCGGCGCGAGCCACGTCCTGAGGATTCATGGAGGCTAGCGAGAGGCCGATGAAGCTGCCTGTGGCGTGTGGCAGGTTCGGGGTCCGCTCACCTTCCAGGTAGGGAATCAGGCTCAGTCCGTGGGCTCCAGGCTCAGCAGTCAGCGCCAGGTCCGCCAGGCCAGCATGGTCGACCCCCAGCATTCGAGCTGCGCCGTCGAGCACCCGCGAACCATTGAGGGTCACCGCAAGTGGAAGGAACTCGCCGGTGGCATCTGCGAAGCCGTTGATCACCCCGGCCGGGTCCTGGATGGGCTTCGGTGAAACGGCAGACACGACGCCCGAGGTGCCGATGGAGATGGCCACATCTCCGGTGCTCATGCCCAGGCCCAGGGCTGCTGCAGCATTGTCACCAGCGCCGGGGCCCAGCACCAGGTGGCCCCAACCGCGGGCCGCGTCACCTGTTCCGGCCTGCTCAGCAGGACCCAGTACGCGCGGCAGGATGATGCTCCGGGCCTGATCCTCGTTGATGCGGAGCGCGCGGGCCAGCAAGTCGTAGCGGTACTGTCCCTGGGCGGTGTCGTAGTAGCCGGTGCCGGAGACTTCCGAGCGGTCAGTGGTGAGGTCCTCCAGAGCCGCGGCACCAGAGAGCTGCCAGGTCAGCCAGTCATGCGGAAGTGCCACCGCAGCCACGCGCTGAGCGTTCTGCGGCTCGGAGTCGGCCAGCCAGCGCAGCTTGGTAACCGTCAGCGATGCCACAGGAACAGAGCCGGTCATCTGGGTCCAGGCGGCAGCACCACTGTTGACAGCCTCTGGGCCGGTTCCGGCGCTGTACTCGGCAATCAGTGCTGCTGCCGCATCAGCAGAGCGGGTGTCATTCCATAGCAGCGCATCACGGATGACCTCGCCGTCGGCGTCCAGCGCCACCAGCCCGTGTTGCTGACCCCCGATGGCTGCTGCGGCGACGTCGTGGAGTCCTCCGGCCTGCTCAATGGCGAGCAGCAGCGCATCCCACCACGCCTGCGGGCTGACTTCGGTGCCCTCAGGGTGTTTGGCAGATCCCTGCCGCACCAGGGCTCCAGTCTCCGCCTCGCGGATGACCACTTTGCAGGACTGGGTGGAGGAGTCGATGCCGGCTACGAGGGTCGTCATGGTGGATCCTTTCAAGACGCAGAAGCTCGGGTGGACAATTTGCTGCGCGATGAGCGCCGAAGAACGTGCAAATTGTCCACCCGAGCCAGGGGGATGCGAAATTAGCCGATGAGGTGCTTCATCGCCAGCTGGTTCAGCTTTACGAAGCCGAAGTTCCGCTGAGCTGCCTTCTCGGCGTCGAACTCCTCGTAGGCGGACTTATCTGCTAGGAAGTCGGCGAAGGATTCGCCCTGGCCCAGAGTGGACTCCCCGAGCTCGAAGACACCGGATTCCTTGAACGCAGCCTGCACCTCAGGATCCTGGCGGTAGGTCTTGGCCTTCTCAGCCAGCAGGGTCACCATCTCCACGTTCGCCTTCGCGGAGTCCCAGATGCCGTCGACGTAGTCGGTGCGAGAGGGCTTGTAGTCAAAGTGCAGCCAGCCGTCGTACTTCGGTCCGCCGCCGGGGAAGCCGTTGACCAGCAGGTCCACGGTGAAGAATGCGGAGGTCAGATCGCCGTGGCCGAAGACCAGGTCTTGGTCGTACTTGATGGAGCGCTGGCCGTTGAGGTCAATGTGGAACAGCTTGCCGGCCCACAGCGCCTGGGCGATGCCGTGGGTGAAGTTTAGGCCTGCCATCTGCTCGTGGCCGGTCTCCGGGTTCAGGCCGACGATGTCGCCGTTGTCCAGCTTGGCGATCAGCCCCAGCGCGTGGCCGATAGTGGGCAGGAAGATATCACCGCGGGGTTCGTTGGGCTTGGGCTCCAGTGCGACCCGGAGGTTGTAGCCCTTCTCCTTGATGTAGGCGGCCACAGTGTCGATGCCCTCGGCGTAGCGCTCATGGGCAGCGTAGAGATCCTTGGCACCGTCGTACTCGGAGCCTTCACGGCCGCCCCACATCACGAAGGTCTCGGCGCCAAACTCAGCGGCACGGTCCACATTGCGCAGCAGCTTGCGGAGGCCGAAGCGGCGGATGGAGCGGTCATTGGACGTCAGGCCACCGTCCTTGAACACCGGGTGGGAGAAGGTGTTGGTGGTGATCATCTCCACCTTCAGGCCCACCTGGTCAGCAACGTCCTTGAACTTGGTGAAGTACTTCTCCCGCTCGGTCTCATCGGTGCCGAAGGGGGCGACGTCGTCGTCGTGGAAGGTCACGCCGGAGGCGCCGGCTTCCTTGAGCTTGGGCAGGTAATCCCACGGGTCGAAGGCCGGGCGGGACGCCTCGCCGAACTGGTCACGCGCGGTCCATCCAACAGTCCACAGGCCGAACGAGAACTTGTATTCAGATGATGACGTCGCTGCCATAGTGGTCTCCTGAAGAGTCGAGGTCAGGGCCGCCCGCTGATGTGACGCGGCCCTCAATTTGTTTCTAGATGAAACCTAAATGCTTTGGGGGATAAGATCAAGTTCGTGACGTACGCCACTTTTGACCAACCTGCTGCTGAGAATAGTGTGCCCAAGAAGAACGACGACGACGCCGCGCCCTTGCCTGGACCGGTACCTGGCCCGGGGTCCATGGCACGGCTAGGACGGCGCTCACTGACGCGTGGTCTCAGCGCCGTCAACGGCAGCGTCAACGGTCACAGTGACGCCGCTCGGCACGACTTTCAGCGTCCGCAGCGACGGGACCGCCCGGCGCACCAGGAAGCGCTGCGTCCCGGAGCCCGCCAGGAGACCTTGCGGGAAGCGAATCTGATGCTCATCACCGAGGAGATCTTCGCCTCGTCCGAGCCGCTTTCCCGCGCGGACCTGTCTATTCGGACAGGGATGACCCGCTCCACGGTGTCTCGGCTGGTTGATGATCTGCTCAGCGCAGGGATCGTGCGCGAGGGATCGCCGGTGGCGGTCCATACGCGCGGACGTCCGGCGGTGCCGCTGACCCCAGCACGCAAGACCCTGGCCGGACTGGGCGTGGAGGTCAATGTGGATTTCACCGCCGCCCGGGCACTTGATCTCACTGGCGAGGTGCTGGCCGAGGAGATCATCGAAAGCGATCAGCGCGATTCTGACCCCGCCGAGGTACTGCCGGCTGTGGGGAGCATGGCTCTGCGGGTTGCCGCTGAGGCTGAGGCCCAGGGCGCCCGAATCATCGGGACAGTGCTGGCGATTCCCGGTCTGGTCGGCCATGACGAGCGCACCCTGATGCGCGCCCCGAACCTCGGCTGGCACGGCTTGGACCTGGTGGAGCTGCTGAGCCAGTCACAGCAGGAGGACTCTCCCGGGACCTTCGGTGGTTTCGTCTCGGCCGGCAATGAGGCGAAACTCGCTGCCCTGGCAGTGGCTCAGGAGCTCACCGCAGCCGAGGGGGAGGAGCAGACCTTCATCTATGTCTCGGCGCAGATGGGCGTGGGTTCGGCGGTGGTCATCGACGGCGTGGTGGAAGCCGGGCCGCATGGTTGGGCCGGAGAGATCGGGCATGTGGCGGTGGAGCCCTCAGGGCCGCAGTGCGGCTGCGGGGCCAGCGGCTGTCTGGAGGTCTATGCGGGCAAGCGGGCCCTGCTGCAGGCAGCGGGGCTTGACCCGCGGGCCAGTGCAGAGGATCTCGTCGGCGTCATCGAGTGGGAGGATGACGCCGGTCAGCGCGCGCGTGCTGCTATTGAACGTGCCGGTACGGCGCTGGGCGTGGCGCTCTCGGGCGCGATGAACCTGGTGGACGTCCATGAGGTAGTGCTCGGCGGGGAGTTCGGGCCGCTCACGGACCTGCTCCGGCCCCATATTGAACACCAGCTGAAGCAGCGCGTGCTGGCGGCTGAGTGGGCCAGTGTGCGGGTGCGCGAATCAGGCACCGGAATCG
Organism: Nesterenkonia massiliensis; assembly: GCF_000455245.1. GTDB lineage: Bacteria > Actinomycetota > Actinomycetes > Actinomycetales > Micrococcaceae > Nesterenkonia > Nesterenkonia rhizosphaerae. The sequence continues at coordinate 244,982 of NZ_HG005168.1, forward strand.
CCCCGGCGGTCAGCGGCGGAGCACTGCGCGCGCTGCGCGGCGTCGTGGACGCCCCGCAGCACTGGATTCCCTAGAGCGTTCGGTCAGGGCGCTGCTGCCTCGCTGGCGCTCCCAAGGGGTGCACGCGCCGTTGGCTGCCACTGCTGGTTCTACCCGGCCTTAGGCGAAATACCCACCCATATATGGGCGGGTAAAACCCGCAAGCCCGGGTAAAACCCGCAAGCCCGGGTAAAACGCAGGGACGCGGACTCGGCGCGAGACGCTTACAGACGAATCGCTTCGATGCTGAGGCCCACCCGGAACCACTCGCCAGCTGCAAGTTCCAGGAGGTCTTCACCGGAGTTGAAGGCATTCGGCGGGCAGGTCATCGGCTCAACTGCTACACCTGCACGGTCGATTCGTTCTCCGGTGTACACCTGCGCCCAGGGAGTATCTGCGATCATCCGCACCAGCAGCCCGGAGGGACCGTGCAGGAGTTCGGCGAACCACGCGCCGTCGGGGAGTCCGGTGAAGGCATGGTCGATCTGACGGTTGACCAGCAGCGGACCGTTGGTCAGGTCCAGGTCACCGGTAACTGGCCCGCGGTCCACGACCTTGCCGCTGGGTTTGGTCTTGGCTACCGTGGTGGCGGGCAGGCGCAGTCGGCAGTCCTTCAGGGGTGTATCGCCTGCGGTGAGGTAAGGGTGGAAGCCCGCGCCGAAGGGTGCTGAGCCGGCGGCGTCGTCGCCCTGGGGTGCATAACGGACCATCAGGCTCACTGAGAGGCCAAGGTCCGCTGCCACACGGTAGACCAGCACAGTCTCCAGCCGGAACGGGTAGCCCTCGGTGGCTTCGATCACTCCAGTCAGGCGCACCTCGGAGGGGCGCTGGGCGTCTACCGAGAGTTCCACGTCATAGAGCAGTCCGTGCAGCGCTGCACCGGTCTCCTCCTCGTTGACGGGTAGGGAGTATTCGGTGTCCTCGAAGACATAGGCGGCCTTTGCCACTCGGTTGGGCCAGGGGGCCAGCACGGCACCGGCAAAGCCACCGGGGGCTGCCGTGGCAGGGACCACCAGGTTCTGGGCGTTGCCAGTGGCGGGATCCTGGCTGGTCAGCCTCAGCAACTGACCGCCGCGCAGGGCGATCTCAGCGGTGTAGCCGCCTGCGGCGATGGTGACCGATGAGGTGCTCATGGGATGTCTCCTTATGTCTTTGGGGGCGGCGCCGCTGATTCCGGCCAGAAACTTAAGACCTGAACGCAGCTAACACCTGCCTCAACACTAGCTAAACGCCTGGTCAGATGCCCACTCTGCAGACAATGGCATACCCGTAGACTGAAGACACCATGAATTCACCCATTGAGACTTCGAAGCAGACCCAGCAGCCAGAGTTCTCCCGGCCCGCAGCCGGCGACGGTGGCAGCTTCATCCACCAGCAGGGCAAGATGATGTTCTGCCTGGATATTGACGGCACCATCGTCAACCACGATGGGCTCATGTCAGAAGCGGTGAAACAGGCAGGCCGCGCTGTGGTGGCAGACGGGCACACTGTGGTGATCGCCACTGGACGCTCGCTTCCTGCGGCCCTTCCAATTGTGGAGACGTTTGGTATCACTCATGGGTATGCGGTCTGCTCCAACGGTGGAGTGACGGTGCGTATTGATACCTCCCTGGAGGACGGCTACGAGATTCTGGATCGGCGCGTCTTTGATCCAGCCCCGGCCCTGGAGGCACTGGGTGAACGGCTGCCCACGGCGCGATACGCCATTGAGACCTCAGCTGGTCAGTTCATCGCTACTGAACGTTTTGATGACATGAGCTTCGGTCTGCACGCTGAGCCCGTCAGCTTCAAGGAGATGAAGCAGGCAGAAGCTGTTCGCCTGGTGGTCAACTCCGATGACTCCACCGCACAGGACTTTGCCAAGGCCGTAGAGGAGATTGGGCTGCACGGAGTCACCTATGCAGTGGGCTGGTCCGCGTGGCTGGACGTGTCGGCTGCCGGCGTCACCAAGGCATCCTCTCTGGAGGCTCTGCGGCAGCGTATTGGTGCCCCGCACGAGTCCACCCTGGCTTGTGGTGACGGGCGCAATGACATCGAGATGCTGCAGTGGGCACACCGCGGTGTGGCCATGGGCCAGGCAGTCCCGGAAGTGGTGGAAGTAGCCGATGAGACCACCGGCACCGTGGATGAGGACGGGCTGGTGTCAGTGCTTTATTCGGTGCTCGAGGCAGGCTGAGCTCACAGCAGGTTGATCCTTGAGGCGAGCCGACGACGCCGCTAGCCCAGCCGCTGCGCCAGCTTCTCCAGGGCCTGGACTCCCACCAGATCACCCGGGAGCATCGGCAGAGTATCCACCTGCGCCTGCGGCAGCAGTCTGCGAAGCTCGTCCAGATGCTTCTGTTCCTGCTCGGCTCGGGCGGCCAGGAATTCACCAGCATCAGCGGGGGATAGCCGGTTCACCACCAGCCCGCCCACGTGTACCCCGAGCTTGGTCAGCTGTTCATAGAGCTCCACTGATTCCAATACCGGCAGCCGCTCCGCGGTGAGAACGACGACGAAGCTGCAGCGCTTAGCGTCGGTGACCAGCTCCCGCAGTCGCTCAAACCGAGCCCGCCGTTGAGTCAGCACCTGCCGGATCCGCCGGTCCCGGTTCGCGCCGGTGCTGGAGGCCGGGTCGTCGTCGCCGTCTAATGCCCGGATAGCGGCACCGAACTTCTCCGCCTTGGACCGCCGCTGCAGCAACCCTTCGGTCCAAGCGGACATGATCTCCGGCAGCGCCAGCAGCCGGGCAGTATGCCCTGAGGGGGCGGTATCAAAGATGATCAGGTCGACGTCATCGGAGTTCTCGACCAGCTCCGCAATGCGCTCCAGGATGGCCGACTCATGTGTTCCAGGGGACTGCCGTGCCAACTGCAGATGGGCCTCCACCTGCCGGTGCAGATGCTCGGGCATAAAATCCCGCAGCGTAGCCCCTACTTCCTGCAGATGAGCATCCAGGGTGGCACCGGGATCGATCTCCACGCCCAGAAGCACACCGGCCCCGGCGTCGTCGAGGAGCACCGGCCGATCACCTACAGGGCGCTCCCACAGATGGCCCAGATTATGAGCCGGGTCGGTGGAGACCAGAAGAACGCGACGGCCAGCGCGGGCCTGCTGCAGAGCTAGGGCGGAGGCAGTAGAGGTCTTGCCCACCCCGCCTTTGCCGCCGATGAACAGCACCTTTCGGCTGCGCGCCAACGCAGGCAGGTTCTGTGCGCTCAGCAGCATGCCAGCCCATCGATGGGGGAGGAATCCAGGCCCTGTCGGGTATGCCAGTCATGCATGCGCTCCAGCATCTCAGGCAGCAGCTCCAACGTGGCACCGGAGGCCGGGTTGGGGACCCCGAGTGCCTCCGAAAGCACCAGCATCATGAACAGGTCCTCTTCATCACGCTTGGCCCGAGCGAAAACGCGCCGATAGGGGGCCACGTAGAAGTCACGCAGCCCCCTTTCGACACGTCTGAGAAAACCCACGTTGATCTCAGCCGGTGGTCAGCTTCTGATCCGGGGTCAGAGCGTCATCCTCGGGCTCGGGATCCTGCTTGCGGGTGGCAAGCATGGCGACCACGGACTCCACCAGCACCCAGGTGCCAGCCACCAGGATGATGACGTTGAGCGTGAACAGCAGCCAGTTCTCCGCCTGGAAGAAGTTGCCGATCTGCACAAGTGCGGCGTAGAGGCTCATGACCAGCACGAACACCATGGGGATCAGCACCGGCAGGAACGGGCGGCGCTTGCGCAGCAGCATCACGGTGATGATGCCCATAGTCAGCGCAGCCAGCAGCTGGTTGGTAGTGCCGAACAGCGGCCAGATGAGCATGCCGCCAGAACCATCGGCGCCCTGGGAGAAGGTCAGCGCACCAGCCACCAGCACCGCCACTGCTGTGCCGGCGTAGATGTTGATCCGGACCTTGGCGATCTCGCCGATCTCCTGGACCACAAAGCGCATCAGGCGCACACCGGTGTCCATAGTGGTGGCGGCGAAGAGCACTGCCATGGTGGCCAGGATGGTGGCCGACAGGCTCACCGGGATGCCCAGGCCACTGTTGACGATGGCGCCGCCGCCCTCCACGAAGACCGGCACACCACCGGCGCTGAAGGAGCTGTAGATCTCTTCCCACTGGGCAACGGTCTGGAAACCAGCGGTGCAGGCGATGATCGCGCCCAGTGCCAGCAGGCCCTCACCGACAGCACCGAAGTAACCGACGAACTTCGCATCGGTTTCGCGATCCAGCTGCTTAGAGGTGGTGCCAGTGGCCACTGTGCCGTGGAAGCCGGAGATGGCCCCGCAAGCGATGGTCACAAACAACAGCGGCACAATCGACGGCGCATCCTCGGGCAGGTTGTTGTTGATAGCCGGTGCAACCACGGTGGGAGTGGCGATCAAGGTGGCGCCGTAGAGGATGCCCAGACCGATGAACAGCTGCACACCATTGATGTAGTCACGCGGCTGCAGCAGCACCCACACCGGAAGCAGCGAGGCCACTGCGGCATAGATGAACAGCAGCACAATCCACTGGCCATTGGGGTTCAGGCCCAGGAACTCATCCGGCAGCGTCACCGGGAAGCTGTCACCGAGGACGATGAGTGCGTATAGGGCAACAACGCCCACAGCAGTCACCAGCAGCAGGTTCATCCGGAACCGGTAGATCGCCTGGCCCACCAGCAGTGCCACGATCAGTGCACCCCAGGTGGGGATGACCGCGCCGGGCTGGGCCACCAGCAGGTTGGAGATGACGACGGCGAAGGCGCACACCACCATCAGCAGCAGCAGGAAGACAACCACCAGGAAGAGGTTGCGACCGCGCGGACCGATGTAACGGCCCGAGAGGGTGCCGATGGACTGCCCCTTATTGCGCTGGGAGGCCCACAGCGCGCCCATGTCATGCATGCCGGCGATGAAGACGGTGCCGATGGTCACCCACAGGAAGGCAGGCAGCCAGCCCCAGATCACCGCGACGGCGGGACCCACAATGGGAGCCGCACCGGCCACGGAGGTGAAGTGGTGACCCCAGAGGACGTAACGGTTGGTGGGCACGTAGTCCACGCCGTCGTTGAATTCATGTGAAGGGGTCTTGAACTCGGCGTTGAGCTTATAGACCTTCTTTGCCAAGAATTTCGAATAGAGGAAATACCCGGTGAGCATCATCGCAACACCGATGACTGCTAGCACCAAGGAATTGGGTGCATCCATAGTGGGCCTCCAAAGAACGAGTGAGTGATTCAGCTCATAATAATCCAGGGTGAGACGTGTGTAACACCCTCAGCCTGTGGCGCTGACCAGGTCGTCGGCGATTGTCACAGCGACTGTCCAGGTCAGTTTGGTTCTGTGGGCATAGCGCGCGCCGAATGGTACGGCCCCAGATGCGCGGACCCATGAGTACACACTGCGAAGAGAGCTGGACCCATGAGCCCTGAACACAACCGACCCACCACCGGAAGTATGCGCCCTGGGGAGGCGGCCCATTCCGCCTCCGCCACCGCAGTTCACAATCCGCTGCCTCACGCGAATCCGCTGGAAACTCTGATCATTCTGAGCGAAGTTGAATTGCCGACGATTGCTAAGGGGCCCATCATCAGGCGCCCGAAGGTAGTGGGCGTCGTCGAGCGTCTAGGCCTGGAGGCCCGCGCGGTCAAACGCATGCAGAAGGTGAGCGAGAAATACGGCAAGGGCCCGCTGATGCTCTCGATACCGGGGATGAACATGGCCACGGTGCTGGATCCTGAGCATGTCCACCGCATTCTTGAGGAGTCTCCGGAACCCTTTGCGCCCGCGGAGATGTTGAAACGCAACGCACTGACACACTTCGAGCCGAAGTCCTCGCTGATCTCCCACGGCGGCGAACGCACCCAGCGCCGGAAACTGAATGAGCAGGCGCTAGATCATGGGCATCCCATCCATCGAATGGCCGAGAGTTTCATGCCGGTGGTAGAGCAGGAAGCTGCCGAGCTGCTGAAAACAGTTGATGCTCAGGGCGGAGTGCTGGCCTACCCGGATTTCTTAGACGCCTGGTTCAAAGTAGTGCGCCGGGTAGTGCTTGGTGAATCCTACAGAGATGACAAGCAGCTGACGGAGCTGACCGAGAAGCTGCGTGCAGATGGAAACTGGGCGTTCTTCAAGCCGGTGGACAAGACCGGCCGCGAATCACTTCTGCAGCAGATCAAGGCTGCCCTGGATGAGGGTGAGTCCGGCAGTATCGCTGCCTTTATGAGCAGCCTGGACATGGGCAGTGAGTCTTCGCCGGAGAACCAGATTCCCCAGTGGCTCTTCGCATTCGACCCTGCAGGTATGGCCAGCTTCCGGACGCTGGCGCTGCTGGCCAGCCATCCTGACCGGCTCGATGCTGCCCGGCTGCAGATCGCCCAGGGGCAGGAGGAGAAGGCACCGATGCTGCCGCTGCTGCGCGCCTCGGTGCTGGAGTCGCTGCGGCTGTGGGCCACCACACCGATGATTCTGCGCGAGACCACCCGGGACGTGGAGTTTGAGCACGGGGTGATGCCAGCGGGCACTACGGTGCTGATCTTCGCGCCCTTCTTCCACCGCGATGAGCGGCATCTGGATTTCGCCCACCGGTTCGCACCCGAGGTATGGGATAAGCCGCGCACCCGGGCTGACTGGCCGTTGGTGCCGTTCTCCGGCGGCACCGCCATCTGCCCCGGACGGCATCTGGTCCTGCTGCTGACCTCCAATTTCTTAGCGCAGATTCTGGGCCAACGAGACGTCGAGCTGACCAGCCATACACTGGAACCGGGGAACCTGCCGGCTCTGCTGAATAACTTCACCCTGGAGTTCGAGCTCTCCGCACTATGAGCTGGTTCTTCCAAAGTTCCGGTACGAGCTCTCGGCTCGGCGTAGGGTTGCTTCATGGAAGAGTTCCGCCTTAACGCTGATGATCCGGGCCATTCGCTGGAGGACATCTGGCCGCCCTTTGGTCTGCGCATCGAGTCCCCGCGTCTTGTGCTGCGCCAAATCCGGGAAACTGACTTTCCGCAGTACCTCGCGGCAGCGACCTCGGGAATCAAGAACACTGACCGCAGTCCCTTCATCTCTCCCTGGGATGAGAATCCGCCCGAGGAGATGGCGAAGAACTCGCTGACCTGGCTGTGGTCCAAACGTTCGAGCATTGGGCCAGATTCTTGGTACCTGATGCTGGCGGTCTTCAAGCGCAACGTCGACGGCTCAGAGGGCCCGCTCATCGGGATGCAGGATGCCTTCGCGGAGAACTGGCGCGTGCTGCGCACTATCGGTTCAGCCAGCTGGCTGCGCAGCGACGAGCAGGGTAACGGATACGGCAAAGAGCAGCGCGCGGCGCTGCTGATGTGGGCTTTTGACCACTTCGGCGCTGAGTACGCCGAATCTGGCGCCTATGACTGGAACGAGGCCTCCAAACGGGTGTCCGTCTCACTGGGGTACTTCACCAGCGGGACCCGCCGCGTGGCCGATGCCTACGGCAAGCAGGCTGAATGGGAGCTGCAGTTCCGGATGGCCAAGAACGATTTTCTGCGGCCTGCGTGGAACGTCACTGTCAGCGGCAATGAGCGTCTGAAGGACTTCATGTTGCTCAGCGACCGGCATCTCAGGGACAAGACCGGCGAATCGGCCGCTGAATAGTCCAAGCGGCAGGCGATTGTTCGCCACGCATCTGGTGTGTCAGCGGCGCGTGGAAGGATGAGCCCATGCCAGTGAAGCCTGTGACTGTTTCTGCGCAGTGGGTGCGTGCCGCCGTCGTCGCCGCTCAGCTCATCCCTGATCCGGCGGGTCCGGGGGAGTACCGGGATGCTGCGGAGGTCCTGCGCGGCATCGGGCTGATACAGCTGGATCCGCTCACCAGGGTCTCCACCGCCCAGCGGTTGACCAGTTTGACCCGGCTGCCCCGGAAATATCGGGCGGAGTCAGTAGATGCTGCCCTGTGGCCTGCAGAAGCACCTGTTTCTTTCGAATCCTTCACCAAAGTGGCCTGTGTCTTCCCGCTGCAGGATTGGCCGCTGCTGCATCTGCGCCGGCAAAAGTTCCGGGAGAAATATGCGCCAACTCTGGGGGAGTCCATCCGTGCCCAGATTATTGAGGTCGTGGGTTCACAGCCACGTGGTGTTCAGATCGGCACTATCGAAACGGCTCTGGGCTCAGCGCGCACCACCGGGTGGAACTGGTCTGAGATCAAGCAGGCAGCAGAACTCATGGTGCGCATGGGTGACCTGGTGATCACCTCTAGGCAAGGCGTGGTGCGGCTCTTTGATCTGCCTGAGCGCGCTCTGCCGCAGCAGCTGCGGGAGGCTGATCAGCTACCCCCGGATGAGTTGCGCGCTGGTCTGGCGCGCCGTGCGGCAGGAAGTCTGGCGGTGATGACCGTGGCTGATTTCGCCCACCACTATCACCTGAGCCAGACAGATGCGGCACATGGCATCGATTTGGCTGGTCTTGTTCCGGTTGCCGTAGAGGGTTGGAGGGAGACCGCCTACTGTCTGCCGCAGCTGCTGGAGGAGAACTACGACGACGCCGGACTGGGGGAGGTCAGGCAAGCTCGCCTCATCGGCACCTTCGACCCGCTGCTTCGTGACCGTGGGCGAGCACGTCGGATCTTCGATTTTGACTACACCTTCGAGGCCTATGTGCCCCGAGATAAGCGTCTATACGGACACTACGTGATGGCCGTTCTCTCAGGTGCAGAGCTGATCGGGCGTACCGACTTACAACGCGTGGGGGATGTGCTGCAGCTCAATGCCGTCTTCCCCGAGTCGGGGCGGCCGGCGCGCAGCGTCACCGCCCGGACTAAAGCAGCAGCCTCTACTCTGGCCCGGCAGCTAGGTACAGCCGTTCAGCTGCCTGGTGAGTCCGGTCAGAGCGTGAGGGTGAACAGCTCACAGACGGTGTCGTAATAGCGCTGTGTCAGACCTGCTGAGGTCATCCCAATGCGGCGGGCCACCGCCTGAGAGGGGTGATTATCCGGATGCGTCACCGCCACCAGATCTTGATGGCCGCAATCGCGAGCATGGGCAATGAGTTCGGTGGCAGCTTCAGCCGCGTAGCCCCGACCCCAGGCATCCGGGTGCAGATGCCAACCAATTTCCACATCTGGGGCGGCGCTGGGATCTGCCTCGCTGATGTCAGCTGAGAAGGGGATGTGCTTCAACAGCGCGAAGCCCAGCGGAGCTCCATCGGTGATGCCCTCCAGCAGCCAGGCGCCGGTCCCCGGACCGAATAGTCGGCGGTATCGCTGTATCCGATCTAGGGCTTGATCCCTAGTCGGTTGTACCTGACCTGTGCCGATGAAGCGCATCACGGCACCGCGAGAGTACATGTCCTGGACGAAGTCTGAGTCGGCTGTCACTGGTGGGCGCAGTCGCAGCCGTGGGGTGGTGATGTTCGGACCCGGTTCAGCTGCCACGCCTGCCTACTTTCCCGCTACCAATCTGAGCTTCAACCCCACTCTAGGTGGCGGCCTCCCCAGTAGGCTGAAGCGATGCAGAATGACTTGGAGTTCGCCGCCACTGAAGCGCTCAGCAACCAGTATGTCCGCTTGGAACCGCTGGGCCACCAGCACCTTGATGATCTTATTGCGGCGGTCTCCGAGGGAGACCTCTGGCGCACCTGGTACGCCCGGGTGCCCGCACCGGAGTCCATGGCCGCAGAGATTGATCGCCGCCTAGACCTGCAGCGTCAAGGGACGATGGCTCCATGGGCGGTGATCAACCCGCAGACAAACAAGGCAGTGGGTATGACCACCTTCATGAATATCAGTGCACCCAACCGCGGACTGGAAATCGGCTCAACCTGGCTGGGACGCAGCGCCCAGGGGACCGCGATGAATCCTGCAGCCAAGCTGCTGTTGCTCCAGCGTGCGTTCGAGGACTTGGACTGTCTGCGGGTGGAGTTCCGCACCCACTGGTTCAACCACCAGTCCCGGGCCGCAATCGCCAAACTGGGCGCCAAACAGGAAGCAGTGCTGCGCAACCATCAGGTCCTCCCCAACGGCACAGTCCGGGACACTGTCATCTTCTCCCTGATCAACAGTGAGTGGCCCACTGCCAAGGTCAACCTTGAGTACCGGCTCGGCCTGCGCACCTGACTCGTTGACGCAGTCGAAAAGGTAATCAAGCACAGCCGGCAGCGTGCCTTCACCGAAGACCACGGAAGTTCCATAGCCCACCAGGAAAATAACCGGGATGGTGAGCAGCACCAGCCAATCTGCACGGGTCCCTATGCGACGTGTGGCTGCCCGTGTAGTCGGAAGCGAATGGCGTACCGCCTGTGCACGGCGCTCTGCGGCACCCCGGGCCGTTTTACTCGTGGCTGTTTACTTTGCCGGCCTGGATTCGTGCGAGTAATGCAAACAGCCACGAGTAAAACGAGAGACGGCGGGACGGCGCCGGCAGGCCCGTCACTTAAGAGACAGCCCGGCCCGGAGCAGGCGGCGTCGCAGGCGCTCCGGTTCCCGCAACTCCGCTTTGCCCCATCGCACCACCCTCCAGCCCAGTTCCTCTATTGCCTCACGCCGGAGTTTTTCCTGGAAATGCACCTCTTCGGCGCTGCGGCCCAGACGCAGGGCCTCGTCGGCATATTTGACACGCCCGTCCACCTCACCCGCGATGCGCGCCCCAGGCCAGCACATGTCCAGACGGAACGTGCCCAGATGGGTCAGCACTTCGGTCTGCAGATCAGGAGCAGGAAAGCCGAGACTGTGAAGCACAGCCCGAGACTCAGACTCCAACACGGACTCCGAACGAGCATCGGCGAAGTCCCAGACCCGATCCCAAAACGCACTGCGCCGGGCTGACCGCAAGTACGCCCGCCAAGGCTGAATGTTCACCTTCCCCTGCCGTTTCACCGCATCAAGTACCACCACCGCATCAGGGAACGGCATACGACTCACCGTGTCCACCAGCACAAGCTCCATCGGCTCGACGCGGTAGATTTCCGGTCCTTCCACGCTACTAAGTGCGCTGGCGGGGAGTGCCATCCAGGGTGGTTCGGTGCTGCCGTCGGCTATTTCGGCTCGCATCTGGGGGCGAGTCTTGCCCGAGGGCAGCGCAGCTTCCACCAGTTTTGTGGGGATATTCGGCCAGGTGTCAGTCAGAGCTGGGACCCGCCGCGTACCGTCTGTCCACGGGCCGGAAGACCGGACCAGCACCGCCGGCGGAAGATTCAGCAGCGGTAGCCCGTGCAGCATCAGGGCTGTCTCGTGGCAGAAGACCGGTGGACTTGGCGCCAGTGCAGTTGCGGCGGTGGCCATACGGTACCGGGTCCAGGGCGGAGCCTCCTGCCATCGCCTCCTGCTGATGTAGACACCGCGCCGTAGCCGAAGAGCCCGTCCCGATTGAGCGTAGTCGCTGAGTTGCCGACTGGTATGGACGCCGTCGTCGCGCAGCGTTGCGAGGATGAGGCGCGCCGGGCCATCGTTAGCCTGTGCCGGCGGCCGGTTCTGGAGTGAACTCATGGTTTGAAGTATTCGCCGTTTACCGCTTCAGCGGGACGGGATTATCAAATCTGTGGATAACCCGACTCTGGTCACCGTTTTGCTCGTGACTGTTCACTTTGCAGGTCCGGATTCGCCCGAGTAAAGCGAATAACCCCGAGCAAAACGCAGTAAACGGCAGGCGGCGTGAGAGCGGCAACAAGCGCTCCTGCGTCCAGGCGTTATACGCTGAGCGGTGAGTCATTGACCACTAGATCAAGGAGGAAGCGTGGCAATTGTCCGCGATGTGACCATCGAGATCCCCGCCGGATCCCGCGTGAAGTACGAGATCGACCACGAGACGCACCGCCTGCGTCTGGACCGCGTGCTCTTCACTCCCATGCAGTACCCCACCCACTACGGCTACTTCGATGACACCCTCGGTGAGGACGGCGACCCGCTGGACGCCCTGGTGTACATCCCGGATGTGGATCTCTTCCCCGGCGTTGTGGTGGAGGCCCGCCCCATCGGTGTGCTGAACATGACCGACGACGGCGGCGGAGACGCCAAGCTTGTCTGCGTCCCCGACGACAAGCGTTTCGAGGACATCCAGGACATCTCCGATCTCAACGACTTCCTGGTCAAGGAGATCGAGCACTTCTTCACCCGCTACAAGGATCTGGAGCCCGGTAAGTGGGTCAAGATCGAAGGCTGGGCCGGCCGCGAAGAGGCTGAGGCCGAGCTGCAGCGCTCCATCGAGCGCTTCAAGGGCTGAGCTACCCCTTCCACGCTCAAAACTTGTGGCCCCTCGCCGGATGATGTCCGGGTGAGGGGCCACAAGTCTTTCTAAGGGCTAGAACCTGCGTTCAGTAGCTCCCAGCCAGTGGGCGACGAAGGCGTAGTCCCACGCACGGTCCTTCCACTGCTCATAACGACCCGAGGCTCCGCCGTGGCCACCGTCCATCTCAATCTTCAGCACAATGGGCTCCTGAGCCTGCTGGTGCTCACGCAGCTTCTGCACCCACTTCGCCGGCTCCACATACAGCACGCGAGTGTCATGCAATGAGGTGACCGCGGCGATGGCCGGGTACTCGGTATCCCGGACATTCTCATACGGCGAGTAGGACTTCATGTACTGGTAGACCTCGGGGTCGGTGATGGGGTTGCCCCATTCCTCCCATTCCAGAGCTGACAGCGGCAGGTCGGGGTCCAGGATCGAGGTCAGGTTGTCCACAAACGGCACCTGCGCCAGGATCGCCACGTACTTCTCCGGGGCCATATTGGCCACCGCGCCCATCAGCAGACCCCCGGCAGATCCACCCAGGGCAGCCACCCGGACCGGATCTGCCCATCCGGTGTCCACCAGGTAGTCCGTAGCGGCAATGAAATCGGTGAAGGTGTTGATCTTCTTCAGCTTCTTACCGTCGTCGTACCATTTACGGCCCAGTTCACCGCCACCGCGGATATGCGCCACCGCGAACACGACGCCACGGTCCAGCAGGCTCAGTCGGGCAATTCCGAACTGCGGGTCCATGCTGATCTCATACGAGCCATAGCCGTAGACCAGCGTCGGGTGACCACCCTCGCCGGGGGCGACGTCGCGGTGGTGCAGCACGGTCACCGGCACGTGTTCCCCGTCCGGAGCTGGGGCCCACACCCGGGTGGCCCGGTATGCATCTAAGTCCACATCATTGACCGGAGTCTCCCGGCGCAGCAACGGCTCCACTCCGGAACCGCCGGCGGGTTCATGCGGGATGTCGTACACCCGAGGAGGCGTCAGCCAGGAGGTATAAGAGACCCGGAACAGCGGAGCGTCGTACTCGGCCTGAGAGACAGAACAGGTGAACAGTTCCTCATCAAACTGCGGACCGGCCAGCGAGGAGGTCTTCACTGCAGCGCCGCCATCGCGGACCTGACGGACCGTGTCCAACGGCAGCAGGTACACCGACTGGATGGTGTTCACCCGCGCTGCCACCAGAATCTGGGCGGCGGTGATCGTCACCGAATCATCCAGCTTGACGGTGTCCTCGTGCTCCAGCACTGTGCGTCCCAGGTCCAGCGATTCGTTATCGGCCTGATCCAGCAGTGCGCCAGCCGTGGTCAGTGAGACGGATTTATTCGGCCCGTGCTGGTTATGAGTAATGAGCAGCAGCCGCTCGCCGTCGAGTTCAAATGGCTCAATATTGTGCTCCAGGCCGCGGTCCTTGCCGATCAGCAGCACCGGCTGGGCACCTGGCTCGGAGAGGTCCAGAATGCGGGTCTCGTTGTATTCGGAGTTGCCCGAGTAGATGATCAGCTCGCGCTTGTCGGCCGCTAGCCATATGGCGCTCCAGAGCTGTTCATCCTCCACCTCCAGCAGCAGCCGATCCTCCTGCGCGGAGGTCCCCACGATGTGCTCGTAGAGCCGGTACGGACGCCAGGACGCATCAGCCACCAAGTAATAGGCGCGCTCACCGGTGGGATCCAAGGTGGGCCCGCCGTGAACGTTCTCCACCACTTCAGCGAGATTCTCCCCGCTCTCTAAGTCCCGGAACCGCAGCGTGTAGTGCTCATCCCCGCTAGTGTCCTCCGAATAGGCCAGCAGAGTCCCGGCATCGTTGATGCTCATCCCACCCAGGGAGTAGAACGGGTGCTGGGAGGCTTCAGCATTGGTATCGAAGTAGGTCTGCTCTCCCTCCAGCGGGACACCCGGCTCCACCTGCGGGGGAGTCCAGGCGGACAACTCGGAGGGGACAATCTCCTCAGCACCGAGTCCACCAGCACCGCGCCCACCAGCCCCTAGTCCACCGGCACCAGTATCCAGGCCAGCCACTGCTTCCTGGACCGGCACCCGGCAGAACACCGGATGCTGCTCACCCTCAATAGTCCGGGCGAAATACCACCACTGCCCGCGGCGCTCCGGCACGGAAAGATCGGTCTCGACCGTGCGGTGCTTGATCTCAGCGAAGATCGCCTCACGCAGCGGCTGCTGCTCGGCAGTGACCGCCTCGGTATAGGAATTCTCGGACTCCAGGTGACTGATCACCTCAGGCGATTCCTTCTCCCGCAGCCACTCATAGGGGTCGATGAAAGTCTCACCGTGGTGAGTCCGTTCAGTGGGGACCTGCTTGGCGCGAGGCGCCTGTGGGGTCTGCGCGGTGCTGGAGGCCGGCGTCGTCGTCATCTTCGCTTCCCGTCGTCGTCAGGTGGGCTGTGGGTGCCGTGCTGTCAAGCACAGTTGCTCTCATTCAATCACTGACCACTTCACGACGTCGCGGGCTTGGCGCTATTCCCCGGCGCGCACCACACCGGACTCATAGGCGGCGACGACGATCTGGGTCCGGTCGCGCAGGGCGGAGAAGACATACTCGTCGGCGTCGAAGGTAGTGAGCATCAAGATCCGAGGTGGTTCACCAGGCATACTGAGCACAGACCGAGCGGCGTCCAGTCCGTTGACCCGCGGCATACGGATGTCCATCAGCACCACATCTGGGTGGGTGCGCCGGACGATGTCTGCACAAGGTCCAGCCCATGGTGAAGCAGTTCTGCGCTGCGCGCGGCATCCCTTATACCGAGGCTGGCTTGGTGGAGTCCTACGGAATCGTCATCCGTTACCTCAACGAGGTGGGGCTGGGTCACGCTGACCCCATGGAGTGCCCGCTCACCGCCCAGTACCGCGCGCGCTGACCCCGTGGCCGTCCGGCAACGCTGGGCATGGTCCAACTCATACACTTAAACCCAGCGGAGCAGAAGTGCTCGTGCTGAGCGAAGTGTATGGGGGATGCAGGATGCAAAGACCGGGAACGGCTGCTGAACAAGCGGCAATGGACCGCGATTTCCGTGAGTCGGCACCACCGCCACCCCGAGGTCATCTCAGCACATGGAAAGTGGCCGTCCTGTGGACCGCTGCAGCGTTCGGCATGATCTTCACTATGGCTTCGGCGGGTGTCTTCCTGGAGTCCATTCTGGAGGACGATATCGGGCAGGCCGTCACCGGTATGGGTTTTGTTGTGGTGATGATGGTGGTGACGATGGTGCTCTTCGCCTGGCTGATGAGGGTGCACCGTCGGCGTCGTCGATACAACGAAATTCTCGACGCCCATTACGCCAGCCGCTACGGTCACGACCCCAGCTTCTGAGGAACCTCCAGCGTTGGTCTGCCCGGAGTTGCGCCACGGCAATAGCAGCCCCACGTCATAGGCTTGAACTATGAACCAGCGCCGTCGACCGTCTCCTGCCGTCTATCGCAGACGTCAGCTGGTAGCGGCACTAGTGGCGGTTTTCCTGCTCGCCCTGATCATCTGGGGTGTCACCGGGCTGGTGGGACTTTTCGCCCAGGAGGAGGATCCCTCCGAGCACCAGCAAGGGACCTCCCAGACGCAGGACAACGACGCCGCGGCCGCGCCTTCCCCACAAGGTGAACCGGAGCCGGAAACCGAGGCGGAAGAAGTGCCGGAGGGCCAATGCGCGCCTGCCGATATTGAGGTGGTCGCCTCCACCGATAAAGAGGCCTATTCTACGGATGAGGCACCACTGCTGGTCATGCAGATCACGCATACCGGAAACGAAGCCTGCACCCTTGACGTGGGGACAACGCAGCAGGCTTTCCGGGTCTCCCGGGAGGGTCGCGAGATCTTCACCACTACCCAGTGCGAGCTGCGCGGTAGTTCTTTGGAGATGGAATTTGCACCCGGGCAGATCGAACGTGCCCAGATGGTGTGGCCGCGCTCAGATTCCGCGGTGGACTGCGCTAAGCCTGCTGAACTCACCGGCGGGGAGTACCAGTTGCGGGTCTCAGTCTCTGGCATCAGCTCAGAACCACATGCCTTTGAGCTAGCAGGGGTGACCCCGTGACCGCACAACAGCATCCAGCCGACACCCGCCCATTCACCGTGCGCCCGGCGCGCACCCGTGATGTCAGGTCCATTATGGAGATGGCCTCACCGCTGGTGGACAAGCGCGTGCTGGTCGCCAAGGAGGCGGTGGCCTACTACGAATCCATCCAGGAATTCCTCATCGCTGAGGATCACGACGGACAGCTGCTTGGTTTCGGGGCACTGCACGTGATGTGGGAGGACCTGGCTGAAGTGCGCACCCTGGCATCTGATGCCAGCCACCGTGGACGCGGTATCGGTTCGGCGCTGCTGGAGGGGCTGCTGCAACGGGCCCGGTTCTTGGGTGTGCAACGAGTCTTCTGTCTGACCTTCGAGGTGGAGTTCTTCCGCCGTCACGGTTTTGTGGTGATGGAGGACCAGCGTCCGGTCGATCCAGATGTTTACGCTGAGCTGCTGCGCTCTCCCGATGAGGGTGTGGCCGAGTTCCTGGATCTGGCTCGGGTGAAGCCCAATACCCTGGGCAACACCCGGATGATTCTGCACCTCGATAGCTAAACTGTTTAGCCCCTATCTGTTCACTTTGCGTTTACCTCCACGGTGACTTTCTGTCACTTGATGTGCCTAGCGTGGCATCCGGTTCGCTCAGCGCTGCAGTGTGCACATCTTGCACATCACGGCTCCGGCTTCTATCGGGCGCGAACCAATTGCAAGCACCATAGGCATCGGGCGAAAAATCAACGCCCAGGTCAAACCTCAGAGAGGGACATTGTGAAGGTAGCAAGCTTCGGTCGCGCAGCGGCCATTCTGTCCGTGGCATCGCTGGCACTGGTGGCATGCGGCGGTGACAACGGCAACGACGGTGAGGACACCACCACCGACGAGGCCACCACCGAGGCCACCGACAACGGCACCGAAGGCGGTGCGGAGGAAGAAGCTTCCGGCGATCTTCCCTCTGCCGCTGACATTTCCGGCAACTTCTACGGCGGCGGCGCATCCTCCCACGAGACTGCAATGCTCGAGTGGATCTCCGAGTTCGAGGGCCAGTCCGGCGGTGCAGCTGTTGAGTACGCCTCCGTGGGATCCGGCAACGGTCGCTCCGGCTTCCTGTCCGGCGAGTACCAGTTCGCTGGCTCCGACGCTGCAATGGACGAGGGCGAGTACGAGGACTCCACTAACCAGTGCGGTCCCGACGGCGCATTCCACCTGCCCACTTACATCGCACCCATCGGCGTAGCCATCAACCTCGAAGGCGTTGACGAGAACGTCAACCTCGACGCCGACACCCTGGGCTCCATCTTCTCCGGTGAGATCACCAGCTGGGATGATGAGGCCATCGCCGAGCACAACCCGGATCTGGACCTGCCTTCCACGAACATCACCGTGGTGCACCGCCAGGACACTTCCGGCACCACCGAGAACTTCACCGAGTACCTCGCTGCGGCATCCTCCACCTGGGAGTGGGACGCAGACGGCGAGTGGCCTTCTGAGGCCACTGCCGAGTCCGCTGAGGGCACCGGTGGCGTGATCGGTCTGGCTTCTGAGATCGACGGAGCCATCACCTACGCTGACGCTGGCCGTATCGACGACAACTTCGTCACTGTCAACGTTGAGGTCGGCGGCGATTACACCGAGATCTCCTCCGAGGCTGCGGCTGCAGTGGTGAGCGCCTCCGAGCCTGCTGGCGGTGGCGCCCCGAACGACATGGCCTTCGAGATCGCCCGCGATACCGAAGAGGCCGGCACCTACCCGATCATCCAGATCGCCTACACCATCTGGTGCAACGAGTACCCCAGCCAGGACGATGCTGACTTCGCTCAGGCCTTCGCTGCCTACATCGTCTCCGAGGAAGCTCAGCAGCTTGCAGCTGATGTCGCCGGCTCTGCCCCGATCTCGGAGGAACTGCGCGAGGAAGCCCTCGAGGCAATCGGTCAGATCTCCGCTGGCTGATTCAGCGGGACTTATCTAAGTCCCCCGATTAAGCTGGCTTGATTCGTCAAGCCATCCTCAAATGGTGCGAGTGAAGCGGACGCCGGGGTCAGTGCTTCCGGGCTAATCCCGGAAGGCATGACCCCGGCGTCCGTGCCCTGCTCAGGGGAATCACTGGGCACCAGAATATTCTTTGAACCCATTGCATCTTCGTAAGGGAGAGCACGTGAGCTCGGACGAGTCACAGTCATCAGGACAGACGCTCCAGACCCGTAGCGGCCGTCGTACCCGAAGCAGCGAAGCGACCGGGAACTCGCTGGCCAGCGGTGACCGGGCTGGTGCCGGCCTGGATCGAGGCTTTGCTGGGCTGGCGAGATTCGCCGGTATCGGTATTCTCATCATCCTCGCCTTCGTAGCGTTCTTCCTGGTCTACAACTCCTGGGGCGCGATTTACCACGATCAGGACGGCCAGGCAGATAGCGCAAGCTTCCATATCGGCGAATTCATCAGCCACGCCTGGCCACTGGTCATCGGTACGCTCATTGTTTCGGTGATCGCGCTGCTGATTGCGGCTCCGGTAGCCATCGGCGTCGCCCTTTACATCTCCCACTACGCACCGCCACGTGCTTCACGCAGCATCGGCTATGTCATCGATCTGCTGGCTGCCATCCCCTCTGTGGTCTACGGCGCCTGGGGCATGACTTTCCTGGCCCCACAGCTGGTGCCCCTGTACAACTGGCTCAACGAATATCTGGGATGGATCCCGATCTTCGGCGGATCCCCCTCACCCACCGGACGCACCATCATCACCGCTGGTGTGGTGCTCTCGGTAATGGTCCTGCCCATCATTACCTCCGTCTGCCGCGAAATCTTCATCCAGACCCCGAAGCTGCACGAAGAAGCGGCCCTGGCACTAGGTGCCACCCGGTGGGAAATGATCACTATGACGGTTCTGCCGTTCGCTCGAGGTGGCATCATCTCGGGCATCATGCTGGGCCTGGGCCGCGCACTGGGCGAAACTATGGCAGTGGTGCTGGTGCTCTCCTCCGGCCCCATCGCCTGGTCCATCATCCAATCCGGCCGCCATGACACGATCCCGTCAAATATCGCCTCGAACTTCCCGGAGTCGCGCGAAGGCTCCGTGCACTGGCATGAACTCATTGCCATCGGCCTGGTGCTCTTCGTCATCACCCTGCTGGTGAACATGCTTGCGCGTTGGATCGTCTCCCGCCATAAGGAATTCTCAGGAGCCAACTGATGATCGAGAGCACACAGACGAAGAATCCCACCCCGGCATCAGTCCAGGGCCCGGCCGGCGGACACGAGCCGCCCCACGAGCCGGCCGCTATGCTGCGGCCCAACAGTCTTACCGGAAATATCCAGCCCCGCTGGTTCCTGCCCGCCTGCGCTGCAGTGAGCCTTCTCCTCAGCTTTGCCTTGGTAGTGCTGTTAGGCGACGCCGAAGAGTTCAGTATCAACTGGGCACTCTGGTTCGTCTTCGCAGCAGTCATCCACTTGGTCCTGGCCTATGTGATCACGCTAGTGCGCATCAACCGGCGCAAAGCCAAGGACATGTTCTGGCGAAACCTGATCTATGTAGCCTTTACTCTGGCCCTTCTGCCGCTGGTCTCGGTGATCATGTCGGTCGCCATCGTGGGCTTCCAAGGTCTGACCAACGCTGGATTCCTGACCTCGGATATGCAGGGCATCAACGCCAGCACAGATGCCGGCACCCAGGAGGGTGAGCACGGAGTCCTTGGCGGTATCCGGCATGCCATCATCGGCTCACTGGTCATCACCCTCATGGCCACCCTGGTGTCGGTGCCTATTGGTCTGCTGACCTCCATCTACCTCGTGGAGTACTCCCAGGGCGGGCCGCTCTCCCGTGCCATCACGTTCTTCGTGGATGTGATGACCGGTATTCCCTCCATCGTGGCCGGCCTCTTCGGCGCTGCTGCGATGGCGAGCTTCCTCTCCTTCGCCGACTCACTGGGGATCCCGGTCCCGGGCCGCTCCACCATGGGTGTCACTGCCGCCATTGCGCTGAGCGTGCTGATGATCCCCGTCGTCGTACGCACAACCGAGGAGATGCTCCGCGTGGTGCCCAATGAGCTGCGCGAAGCCTCCTACGCGCTGGGCGTGCGTAAGTGGCGGACCATCCTGAAAGTTGTCATCCCGACGGCGATCTCCGGTATTGCTGCGGGCGTGACGCTGTCGATTGCACGCGTGATCGGTGAAACCGCACCGATCCTGCTCACCGCCGGCTTCGCTACCCGCGTGAACTGGAACCCCTTCGAGGGATGGATGACCACCCTTCCGGTGTTCATCTATCAGCAGTTCACCCGACCGATGCATCCGACCTACCATGACCCGTCCTTCCAGCGTGCCTGGGCGGCGGCACTGATCCTGATCCTGATCGTGATGGGCCTGAACCTTATTGCCCGCATTATCGCCACGATCTTCGCGCCGAAGAAAACCGGCCGCTAGAGCCCGCCGAAGCAGCTGAAGAAAGAGTGAGATAACAGACATGTCCAAGAGCATTACCGCTAAGAATCTCAACGTCTACTACGGCGACTTCCTGGCCGTGGAAGGCGTCAACATCGAGATCGCGGCTAAGTCGGTCACCGCCTTCATCGGGCCCTCCGGCTGCGGCAAGACCACCTTCCTGCGCACCCTGAACCGGATGCACGAGGTGCTGCCCGGCGCTCGCGTAGAAGGCGAGCTGCTGCTCGATGATGACAACATCTATGGATCCGGTGTGGATCCGGTGACAGTACGCACCATGGTGGGCATGGTCTTCCAGCGCCCCAACCCGTTCCCCACCATGAGCATCCGCGAGAACGTGCTGGCGGGCTACAAGCTCAACGGCGCGCGCATGAGTCGTTCCAAGGCTGATGAGATCGTGGAGACCGCGCTGCGTGGTGCCAACCTCTGGAACGAGGTCAAGGATCGCTTGGATAAGCCCGGATCAGGCCTCTCCGGTGGTCAGCAGCAGCGCCTGTGCATCGCACGCACCGTTGCGGTGAAGCCCGATGTGATCCTGATGGATGAGCCCTGCTCGGCACTTGACCCCATCTCCACTCTGGCGATCGAGGATCTGATCTCCGAGCTGAAGAAGGAGTACACGATCGTCATCGTGACCCACAATATGCAGCAGGCAGCCCGCGTTTCCGAGAAGACTGCCTTCTTCAACATCGCCGGCACCGGCAAGCCCGGCAAGATGATCGAGTACGCCGATACCACCACCATCTTCAACAACCCCTCCAACGAGCAGACCGAGCGCTACGTCTCGGGCAAGTTCGGATAAACCGGAGGTACCACCAACGACGACGCCCCGCTGCGGCACCTGCAAAGTGCTGCGGCGGGGCGTTTCGTCTTGCGTGCTGAGCGTCGGGCGCCGGCGTTAAAGCACCAGCGGTGCCATCACCAGAGTCAGTACTGCAGTGCTGAGACCGGATGCCAGCGGGGTGGCCGTCCAGAAGATGATGATGCGTCGGAACTGCCGCCAGTTGATGGTGGCGAAGCGCTGATTCGAACCTGCGCCGATAATGGCACTGGCCGAGGTCAGCGAGGTGGACAGCGGCAGAGCAAGTCCTAAGGAACCTGCAAAGAGCAGCCCGGAAGTGGTGGTGGTGGCCACCATGCCGCGCAACGGATCGATAGCCACCAAGCGGTGTCCCAGCACGTGGCCGATACGCCATCCGCCATGCAGACACCCCGCACCGATCAGCAGGGCGAAAAGCACATACGACCAGGCCATCCACGTCTCTGGATCGGTGACCCCGGCTGCGGCCAGGGCGAGCATCAGGACAAAGGCGAAGCGCTGACCCTGCTGCAGCCCGGTCCCCATACTGGTTAAGCCCACACTAACCGACTGAACTCCGCGAGAGATGCGATTCACCTCATGGGGGTCCTCACCGCGGGCTAATCGCACGGCGAGGAACACCAGGAGATACGCTGCACCAAAGGCCACCAGTGGGGAAAGCAGAAGAGTAAACAACGGGGTCAGCCAGGGCAGAGCAAGTACTTCTTCAGTGGCAATATCAGCCACCTGCACCGCCGCAAGGGAACCGCCCAGCAGCGCTGCCAGCAGCGCGTGGGTCGTCGATGTGGGTACGCCTTGGAAATACGTGAAGAGGTTCCAGCCCAGCAGACTGATCAGCGCACTGAGAATCACCGCGAGGGTCAGCCCCGGGTCCATAGCAGGAAAATCGAACCACGAGTACATGTACAGGCCCAGCGGCAGCGCCAGGAGCACACCCAGGGTGTTGAACAGGGCAGCTACTCGGGTCGCCAGCTTAGGCGTCAGCGCTCGGGTGCGCACCGGGATAGCAATGGAGTTGGGCACATCATGGAGCCCCGCCACATAAAGCGTCGGCATCATCACGACGCCGACGAGAATCATCAGAAGCAGTTCCACCGGGTTCTACGACTCCCGGACAATGATGGAACCGCAGATCACGGCGACGGCCCGTTGGGCATGCACCGCGGCGAGGATCTCTTTGGCCAGCTCAGACTGTTGCAAGGCGATATTGGGCTGGAAAGCTGAGTCAGTAGAAGTCACCCATTCCCGATGGGTGCGATTGGCCTGCTTGGACAGGCGCTGCATCTGCGCCCAGTAGTCCTCCAGGTGATCGAAGTCCTCCAGGCGGCTCATAGCTGTGGTCGTCAAGTCCACCTGCCGCGACAGCGTCTCCAGCTGGGCGTGGCTCTGCGGAGGAAGCTGCAGATGATGCCGGGTCAGGATGAAGTCACCGGCGGCGGTGACATGTTCCATGGTGCGGTTCAGCTGCTGGGAGAGGTTATAGATGTCCTCCCTTGGCAGCGGAGTCAGGAACACGCTGCGGATATGAGTCATCAGGGCGAAGTGGAGGTCCATAGTCCGGCCCTCCAGGCTCAGCAGCTCCTCTCGGTGAGCTGCACGTTCGCCGCCGGGTGTGCCCAGCAGCTGTGCGA
The DNA here is from genome assembly GCF_000455245.1 of Nesterenkonia massiliensis. Lineage (GTDB taxonomy): Bacteria > Actinomycetota > Actinomycetes > Actinomycetales > Micrococcaceae > Nesterenkonia > Nesterenkonia rhizosphaerae. Next base: position 268,088 of record NZ_HG005168.1, read on the forward strand.
GCAGGCCTGCACCCGCGCGGACCTGCTGTGCGATCTCAGTGAGCAGGTCCGTCGATTGGGTGTGACGCTGACGGTGAAGCGCGATCATGCAGTACTGATTCCCTTAAGCGGTGCGGCGAAGGTGAACAGAAAGTGACGTACAGATGCAGAGTCTATAGCCACTAAGTGAACAGTTCGCCGCATGTGAAAACCCCAGGTGAGGGGCGCGGGATCAGGAAAGAAGGTGGTGCCGGGCTGGGAACGCCTCACGGCGCGTGGCCGCTCGTAGCGGCTAAAGGTTGGAGCCCGGGGGTTACCTGCAGCCCGGCACCTGCATTCTAGTGTGGGGCCTGAGACCCGTCGCGGTCAAAGGGATGACTGCGTGAGATATCTCAACACCGGTAACGGGAATACCGGCTCAATCCAGAGTCCGCCGCTCTCGGTGGCGGAGCACCTGGGAAAGCACCGCCAGCACCGGGAGCTCCACCAGAGGGCCCAGCACCAGGGCGAGGGCGATGAGCGGACGATCCGGAAACGCCACGACGGCGATGCCCAGCTGTCCAATCTGGCGCTGTCCAGCGCAAGCAGATCAGCTCTGCGGCTGACCCAGCGCAGCGTCGTCGCCAGCGTCAGCGGGATGAGCAGCACGACGACGATCGCCTCCACCAGAGAATCCAAGGACACACTGGCGGGTGCAGACGTCCCGGCGGCAGGAATAGACTCTGGTGCCATGACTGAGCTCGCAGACCAGACCATCAAGATGTTCGGCGCCGACTGGTGCCGAGACTGCCGCCGCACCAAGGCACAGCTGGATGAACTGGGCGTTGCCTACACCTATATTGACCTGGTGGCAGAGCCCGACGCCGCCGATGTGGCCCGGGATATCTCCGGCCGGACCAACATCCCCGTGGTGCTCTACCCGGATGCCACACACCAGGTGGAGCCCAGCAATGCCGACGTCGAGACTAAGCTGCGCGAGCTGAACCTTATCTAGTTGGTATGGGTGTAGCCATACCTGTTCTACTGAACCAACCAGCGTCACCGACCTGGTGGAATCCCAATAGCCGGAGCCTCCATCAAACCCAGGGCGCTTCATCTCTCATCGTTCTGCCGTCCAGCTCAGCGTGTAAGCGCGTGCCCTGTGACAGGGGTGGTGATGCGGCCGTCGATGACTGTGACGAGATCATCCAGGGCATCGCGATGCACGAGGTCGTGGGTGACGAGAAGCGTGGCGGTGTCGCGTTCGTGAGTGAGGCCGGCGATGAGCCGCATGATCTCTGCCCCGCGCTCCTGATCCAGCGCGCTGGTCGGCTCATCGACGAGCAGCACCTCGGGTTCGTGGACGAGCCCGCGGGCGATCGCGATCCGTTGGCGTTGCCCGCCGGAGAGCTGGTGGGGGCGCTTGTCAGCATGCTCGGTGAGGCCGACCGCGTCGAGCAGTTCCTCGACACGGGCGTCGATTCTCGCGCGCCTGTTCCGGCTGGTGCCACCGCCGAGCCGGGCCATGACCTGCAGTTGCTCGCGGGCGGTGAGCGCCGGAAGCAGGTTCGACTGCTGGAAGACGATGCCGATGCGCTCACGGCGCAGTTCGGTGGCCTCGGTCTTCGAGAGCTGGGCGGCGTCGATCAAGTCCGACTCGTTCCCGATGAGGACGCCGCCGGAGTCGGGGCGGATCAGGGTCGCGGCGACGGCGAGGATGCTCGATTTGCCCGATCCGGAGGGGCCGGTGATGCCGGTGACGGTGCCGTTGTCTCCACGGAGGGTGACGTTATCGACGGCGGTGATGCGGTTGTCCCCGTCGGGGAAGGTGAGGGTGACATTCTGCAGTTCGATCATCGGTTGCTCCCGAGTGCGGTCAGGGGGTCGGCTTTGGTGACGGAGCGCAGCGCGAACGCTGCCCCGGCGAGGCCCAGGAGCGCCATCACGACGGCCGGGGCGATGGTGGTCAGCGGACTGACGATGAACGGCAGCGCCTGACCCGCGAGCGTACCGAGTCCGATCACTGCGGCGAGACCGACGCCGATCCCGGCGGCGAGTACGATGAGGGCTTGCCCGAGGGAGTCCCGCACGAGCGAACCGGTCGTGGCCCCCAATGCTTTGAGGACGGCGATGTCGCCTGCGCGTTGCATGGTCCAGACGGTGAAGAACGCGCCTACAACGAGCGCGGAGATCCCGAAGAGCATCACGATCATCAGCCCGAGCGACCCGATCTCTGACTGGAAGGCCTCTAACGCGGTCAGACTCGCCAGTGGCGTTTCCGCGACCGTGCCCGTTTCGGAACCAACGGACTCCCAGTCGGCGTCGCCGGTGACGGCGAGCACGGTGGCTTCACCGGTGCCGCCGACGCGCTTGCTCGCCTCGCTCCACGCGTCCGGGGTCATGACGAGGACCGGGGTGTGGCTGTACCAGAGGTCATCGCCAACAGTGCCGACGGTGAAGTCGTTGCCGGTAATCGAGATGGTGTCGCCGACTTCGACACCGAGGTCGTCGGCAGCGCCGGATGAGAGGCCGACCTCGGTATCGGAATCCGGGGTGAGCTCGAACAGCGGGTTCGATTCGGTGTCCGGAGCGTCCAGGGGCAGTCCGAAGAGGGCGACCCCGCTCGGGTCGTCGGTACCGTTGGCCGAAGCCCGCGACTGGACGATTCCGACCGGCGTCACCGACTCGACACCGTCGGCCTGCTCCCATGCCATGACGGTGTGCTCCTCGATTGAAGAAGTAGCGAAACTCGGGTCGCTGTTCTCGGGCTGCTGCAGCACGAGACGGTCGCCCGGAAGCTGGAGCACTGAGGAGACGTTCTGGGCGGCGAGTCCACCGGTGAGGCCGGAGAGGAAGCCGACGAGCAGGGTGATCAGGGCGACAACGGCCCCGATGAGCAGGAACCGGCCGCGGGCGAACCGCAGCTCTCTCCACGCGACGAACACGATGATGCCTTTCCGCTCGAACACTCTGCCCGAGCTACTCTTCAACCCTCCTTTCAAAGGGGCGTGGCCGGGCATCGCCTAAACCGTGGGATTCGCGATCAAACTTTCGGTTGATGGCGGGCGACCCCGGCTCGCATAGGCTTGAGCTGTCATGCCGCACTCGACCCTCACCCCGGTGTTCACCGGCCTCCGCTTCGGCCTGCACGCCCTCCTGATCGGGCTTGCAGGCTTCGCGGTCGTGCGCGCATTCGTCGTCTTCTCCCCGGTCGCAGCGTTGACGCTGCTCGTCGGGGTCTTGTTCGTCGCGGTCTACCTCGCCGGCGCATGGGCGTCGCGTTCAGGTCGCGCAGCAGGTTTGTCCGGTCACTGGTTCGCGGTCGTCTGGGTCGCCGCGCTGACCCTGTTGTGGGCGGTGCTGACGTGGTTGAGCCCCGAGGGGGCGTACCTGGTCTTCCCGCTGTTCTTCCTCTACCTCCACGTCCTGCCCGGCCCGGGCGGGGTCGCGGCGATCGTGGTCACGACCGCGTTCTCGATCCTCGCCCTGGGGCTGCATCTCGGGTTCAGCGTCGGCGGGGTCATCGGCCCCCTCGTCGGCGCCGGTGTGGCCCTCCTGATCGGACTCGCCTACCGCGCACTGCAGCGTGAAGCCGAGGAACGCGAACGACTTCTTGCCGAGCTGATCCGCACCCGGCAGCAGCTCGCCGAGACCGAACGCGAACAAGGTGCATTGGCGGAGCGGGCACGCCTCGCCCGTGAGATCCATGACACCGTCGCTCAGGGCCTGTCCTCGATTCAGATGCTGCTGCGTGCGGCCGAACGCGACACCCCGGAGCCCGGCGCGGGCTACCTGAAGCTCGCGCGTGAGACCGCGGCCGAAAGCCTCGCCGACACCAGGCAGATCATCCGCGAGCTCACCCCTGCCCGACTCGACGACGGCCTCGCCGCCGCTCTGCGCAGGCTCGGACAGGAACAATCCGACCGCGCGTCGCTTCCTGTCGAGGTCACCGCCGAAGACCTCGATTTGCCAATGGGAACCCAGACGGCGCTGCTGCGCATCGCCCAAGGCGCACTGTCGAACGCGATCCGTCACGCCAACGCCACCCGGATCGCCATCGAGCTCGAACGTGAGGACGACGCCGTGTCACTGGTCGTACGCGACGACGGGCAGGGCTTCGACGTGTCCTCGGCCGTCGCCGACTTACACGAGGCCGACTCCTTCGGTCTGTCAGCCATGCGCGAGCGTGTTGAACAACTTGACGGCGCCCTCACCATCACCTCGGCACCCGGCGACGGCGCCACGGTCACCGCGCTGTTGCCACTCCCGGCGGGAAGCGGGGCGGCATCATGATCCGGATCGTGCTCGCCGACGACCACCCCGTCGTCCGGACCGGGCTCCGCGCCATGCTTGCCGGTGACCCCGACCTCAAGGTGATCGGCGAAGCCACAACTCCGGACGACGCAGCCGCTCTCGCGGCCGAGCTCGCACCGGATGTCGTGCTGATGGATTTGCAATTCGGCGCGGAACAGACCGGAGCCGACGCAACCCGTCGCATCCGCGCTCTGCCCGCGCCTCCGGCGGTGCTGGTGCTCACGAACTACGACACCGACAGCGACATCCTCGGCGCGGTCGAAGCCGGTGCCAGCGGGTACCTCCTCAAAGACGCCCCGCCTGACGAGCTCATCGCCGCGATCCTCGCCGCCGCAGCAGGAGAGACCGCCCTCGCCCCCGCGATTGCAGGCCGCCTGCTCGCCCGAATGCGCTCCCCGCAACCGACCCTCAGCGCCCGCGAGACCCAGGTCCTGCGGCTCGTCGCAGACGGCGCGACGAACAACGACATCGCGGCACAATTGCACATCAGCGACGCCACCGTGAAATCCCACCTCGTGC
>NZ_HG005168.1:272904-291581 GCF_000455245.1 Nesterenkonia massiliensis
CCACCGTGAAATCCCACCTCGTGCACATCTACACCAAGCTCGGCGTTTCCTCCCGGACCGCCGCCGTCGCCACCGCTCGCGACACCGGCCTCCTGAGATAGAGGGATACTCGGCTTTCTTGCTCCGGATTCTATGGCAGCGACCTCGCCGTAGATGGGCCAACGAATAAGACGCGTTGCTGGGAAGAAAGATGCCGCCCCTAGTCGAGCCATCGAGCGAGGCGTTCGCGGACGGCAGCGTCGAGCGGGATGCTTCGGCCTACGAGGTTCAGGCGTCCGTCGACGATGTCGGAGACCAGCAGCTCGGAGACCTGTTTCGCGGTCAGGGCGTGGAACGCGACGAGCGAGACAGCCATTGCGATTACGGGGTGGGGCGAGGTCAGTTTCTCGTGGATGAGCGCGGTGTCCAGGGGCATCGGGTTGTTGCCGTTGACCTGGGTGAACGTCATGCCGCGGGTGGGGTCCAGGCCCACTACGCCGGGGCTGTGCCGTTGGACCTTTTGAAGACTGAGCAGGACAGGATCAGCAAACGCCTGGCCTTCCTAGAGGCACAGATCGAGGCCGGTGCCACCGAGTATGAACAAGCTCAGGCACACATGGGCGACTGCCTAGCCCTGGCGAAGGACTGCCACGCTACCTACATCAGCATCGATGACTCGCTGCGCCGGATCGCGAACCAGGCCTTTTTCGACAAGCTCTACGTCGCCGAGGCTGACACCGTGGACGGGGAGTCGGGTGTGCCGTTCAACATCATGTTCAACCCCGTAGTCCAGGCCACCGCACTACGTCGCCAGGCGGACGGAGAGCTCAGTAGGACTCAAACCGGGGATGTCGGCGGTTTGAACAACGACGATCTGGTGGGCTTCCCGGGTGCTTATTCCAAAAAATCCCTCGTGGCGGCTAGGTGGCGTCAGATTCTAGAGCTGGCGCGGAAGTCTCACCGCAAGTCGGATCCACCCGCACCCCGGTCACGTGAGCTCTCGCGGGATGACACAGTCAGTATTCTGGCGGCAGCACAGGGACACGACTCAATCTCCGCGATCTCTCGCGCTCTCGGCATCCGGCGTGGCACTGTACGCAAAGTACTAAAAGAACATGGAATCCAAATGCAGGATGGTCGCCGTGGACTCAGCGACGAAGCAAAAGCAGAAGTCCGGAGCTTGGCAGCCGACGGAGTTCCCCGAAAGAAGCTAGCGGAGATGTTCGGGGTTAGTCTGGCGAGCATTGGGCGGGCGATCGCCGCTGCATCCGCGGGAGCTGAGTCGAGTCAGACCACGCCTACACCGGCCAGTCCAACGTCACCACCGAGACCATAGTTGCCAAAGTAGAGACGAATCGTGGTCATCATTGCCTCGGTGGCGTCACACACGACTATGCGCACCACGAGGTTCCTTGGTTCACTGTGGTCGCTGCGTTCCCGCTCTACCCGTACACGCTCCGTCATACGTCATCGTGGTCTGCCGCCTTCCAGTGCCCGTAGGGCTTCCTGAGGTCCTTCAAGCGCCGAAGGTCATTAATCAGGATTGGAGGTAGAAGATTATGCATACTCACCTGGTTGAGATGCTTGCCCAACCCGCTTCTCTCCCAGCTCCTGGGAAGTTCACCATTCAGACGAACCGGGAGATAAGGAGAGGACTCCCGCGACCTCCCGTTCACGAACTACGTGGCAGCAGGAGATGCATGCGAGACCCAGATACCCCCACGAAGGTCTGCACAGCGGCGTCCCATGCAAGTTGCTCCTCGTCTCCAGCGACGTAAAGGGTCCAGGTTTTGCACCTCAAAGCCTCTTCAATTCTACTGTTAATGAGCTCCAAACGCTGGTCTGGTGTAAGCGTTCTCGCATCACGGTCAGCTCGGGTCTCTGTGTCGTTTGCTCACCCTGATCGGGTCGCGACTGTCATCGAAACGCGCGACGATTCCTCGCTGGTGCAGAGACTCCAAGAGAACCCTGGTGTCTTCCGTGTTCGCGACCTTCGGCCTATCGCGCCCCACCTCTGTCAGTTGCGCGTAGGGGGTACCAAGGTCTCGAAGCACACCGAACAGTTGCGCATCCGCTAGCGAATCCAGGTACGGGCGCAAGAGCGCGATCACGTCGGCGGCTCGGACACGATTCGCCGCCATCTGCTCGACGATAGCGAAGTCCACCTCGAGGTCGTAGGCCTGTGCCAGCCGGGCGACCTCGACTAGACCCTCTCGTCCACCCGCAGGCGTGTACTCATCTGCTCGATCCAGCACTGCTCGCTTCGCCTCCTCCGTGACCGACTCGCTCGCAAGGACACTCGCAAGGTCACCTGCAACGAGCTCAGGAGTAACCCACTCCTTGAAGGTTGGCGACACCTTGATCACGCGTTCCCGCGTGGCCCAATCGGCAGCGAACAGATGCTCATATGTCGCTGCGCTGCCCGAGATCACCTGCCGAGAAATCAGCTCCTCATAGAGCGTACCGTTCTCGATCGGCAAGGCGCTCGCAGATATGTACTCCTCGAGTTGGAGGCTCTCTGCGAGCCTGGCTCGTAGGATTACACCAAGTCGTGTTGAAGCCTCAATCAGCGTCACAGCGAGAGCACGCTTGTCGTCTTCCGTCGCATACTCGTGACCGTCAATAGCTTCTGCGCGTTCAAGCACGACTGCAAGGTGCTCGTCGACGCTGCCGACATGCTCGATGTACTTCGACACGTTCGCGAACGTTGCCGGAAAGCGATCGAATCTCGCGAGAATGCTCCAGGTCTCTTGCGGCATCTCCTCTACATCTTCGACCCGACCTCGGTCGGAGGCGCCCCCTACGACGCGGTCGAGCAATCCGGCTGCTGCCTCGTGAACGTCTTTGATCACGGACACGAAGCCATCGGCAGACTCGGTAGTCGGGTTGCTACCCTCGATGGCATCGAGATAACCCGAAAGTTCAGAGATCACCTTCGGATACACATCATCAGGCCAGGATGCCCTAAGCTCGTCAAGCGCCAATCCTGCCTTGTCGCCGACGGCGGCACGTAGATTGTCCAGGCTCATCTCATACATGCCATGCTTCACGAATGCCGGACGCACCGACTCGCCGGTCGCCGAGAGCTCGGGCAGCAGAAGACCAGCTTCCTTAAATAGAAGTGCGAGGCGCTCCGCTTGAGCCGCCGAGACATTCTGGTCTGCGATAGCTGGGAGCTGTGCGTAGTTCGCAGCTAGGTACGCCTTTATCTGCTTGGTGATGGTTTGTTTCGGATTCGTAGCCAGGCTCACCAGGCAGACGCTGACCAGCTCCTGCCGTGCTTCGTCGTCAAGCTCGGCCTCGGCTACAAGGTAGCTGAGCATACGAGGACTCTGCGCCGTGAGCTTCTTTACAAGTAGCTCACGAGATGCGCCGCTACTGAGATAGCTCTGCAGGAAGCGCTTGCTAGCGGCGTCGAAGCGCGCCAGTGCAGTGACCATTAAGTTAACATCCGAGCTGTTCGACCCGAGCAGGTAGTCAAGGATCGCGATATTGAACAGTGCCGGATCAGAGAGCGAACGCGCGCCACGCTCGCGAATCACTGCTTCCGCATCCTCCGCCGTGAGCACAAACTGCTCGTCCATCAGTCCGCGCTCAACGTGATGAATGATGAAGTTCGTCGCGGCGGGGCTCACTCGATCGCCGTGGAACGTCGACGTATAGAGCGTAAAGTTCCGATCGATGTAGCCCGACCGAACCAGATTGTAGGCCAGGCCCTTTGTCAGTAACGTCTCCGCGATCGCTTCGAGCGAGCTAGCGGTGCCCTCGTAGTCCACAAGGAACTCAGACCGTTTCATGAGATCGCCCATGTCAGCGGTTCGGAGGAATGCCCGCTGCTGCTCCAGGTCGCGCACCCGCTCGGACTCGGCCTCATCGTCGGATTCCCGCCAGGCTTCGGCGTCAAGCGCGTCACCGACAAGCGCCGCCACATCGGACCGATTGAGATCGATACGATGTCCGCTGTACTGCGGATTGCGCCAGCCGACAGTGTCGCTATCGCTGCCCTCGGCAAGCTCACGCCAGAACTCGATGGTCTGGAATAACGACGCATCGATAACGTGACCGTCACGCAGGTACGCGCTATTTGAGCCCGTCCGATAGCTTCCGGCGCGCACCATGAGATCGATGCGCGAAACGAGCAGCTTTCCCAGACGAGCGGCCCTCCGAGAAGCAGCGGCGCGGCGCGAGATGGCAGCACGTGCGGAGCGGAGCTCACCCTCGACTCGTCGAATGTTCTCCGTCACCAGCGTTCGGCTGAACTCGTACAGCGTGTCGAGCTCGCTCTTGCCGAGACGGATCGCCTCGAAATCGCTAAGGTGCGTACTCTTGTAGAGCATCATGGCGAAGAGACGAGTCTCACTGAGTTCGAGCTGCTGGCCGTCTCCGGCAAAGATCCGGTCGCGAAACACAACGAATTCATTACGCACATTCTTGAGTAAGCGCATGTCGGGCACGAACCGGCCCGCGAGGTCGATTAGGTCAGCCGACACGTCGTGATCGATGCCGCGCAGAATCTGCGTCGTCAGGTTGCGAGCGCTGCGATGCGTGATGAATGGGACGACGGGTATAACGAGGTCGAAGAATTTCGTGCGGTTCGCGCGCATGATCTCTGCTTGCGCGGGGTCTGTGACCTCGATCAGGGCGGCATCGACCTTGCGCTGCTCGTGTTCGAGGCTGATCCGGTCAAAGATGCTGTCCTTGATGGCGTAGATGAAGCGAATCGGCTTCTTGATCTGAGGTGATGCGTTGAGCAGCGCGTTCAGGGAGCGCAGCGTCTCGAAGATGTGGGAGTCGTTAAATCGGTCGATGTCTTCAAATATGACGATGTCGCGCTTCGACGTTTCGAAGAAGTAGACGATCTCGTCGAGGTATTGGTCAAAGTAGGACACCGACTTCTCGTCCAAGGTGACAGCGGCTGGCCCTGCGGAGAACTGCCTGATGTGTATGCGGCCATGAAACAGCACACGGGTAGCAAGAACAGCGCCCGCAACTACGGCGGCAAGAATTGGATAGATCCAAAGGTCCAGCTCGACGAGCGGTCGCAGCGTTCGCTCAATTGTCGCCGCCCACCCGAGAATCATGAAGGCGATGGAGACGACGACGCCAGCCATGAGGGCGAGCGAGGTCTCTCGGCCCCAGGTGAACCGTTCAATTCTCCGGAAGCGTGACCCCCGAGCGGACTTCGGCTCTTCGCGATACAGGAGCTGCTTGACGATCTCCTGCTGGATCCGATTCGTCGGCGTTGTTGCCTGGGCAGGTACGGAGTCGTCGAGCGTGGACCCTTCGATCGGCGACAGCGTCGACAGCGACAGCTCCACGACGCGGCCCTCATGATCCTCTGAAACCCGGCGCAGGATGCTGCTCTTGCCTACTCCGTAGTTTCCCGAAAGCGCGATGTTGAGGACATCGTCCTTCTTCAGGTTATGGCCAATCGCGGCCGCGTACTGTGCATGCTCGGACTCGAGGAACTCGGGCGTGAGGGTAGTTAGATCCCAAACGGAGTCAGCAATCTCGGGCGATATCGCATCCTCGACTTTGTGCTTGCGCAGCTTCCTGAAGATCTTCACGACAGGCCCGGTCATGACAGGGTCCTTTGCCGGACCGGGCGGGCGCTCGTTGTCCACCTAGCGCATCTAGGGTTTCCGGAGATGAAGATCATACGTCCCACTCCTCCTCGGCGAGCGGAGCCCCGTTCAGCTCATCCCGACGCATGCGCCAGTCCGGCAGGTACTTGTCCATGAGCGCTGCGAACCTCGCGCCATGCCCTCGCTCGAAGTAGTGCATGAGTTCGTGCACCACGATGTACTCCAGGCACACCGGGTCCTTCTTCGCCAGCTCCACGTTGAACCAGACGTTGCGCGTCTCGCGGTTGCAGGAGCCCCATTTGGTCTTCATCTTGCGAACCGTCCACTTCGGCACTGTGACACCTAGCTCGCGCTCCCATCTAGATATGAGGTCCGACAGCGCACTGCGCAGCTGCTCCCGATACCAACGATCAAGAACCACACGACGCTGCTCAGACGTGGAGTTGGTCGAGGCGTAGAGCACGAGACGCTCTCCATCGAGCTCAATGTGAGATCGTCCAGGCCGCTCAACGATCTTGAGGCGCTTGCGCGTCCCCCAGACGTAGTGGCTCTCTCCGGTTACCATCTCGCGCGTCGACTGGCGTACTGCTCCTGCCAGCTCCTTGCGTTGTCGGCGGATCCACGAAAGACGCTGAACCACTGCAAGTCGAATGGTGTCGTCGTCGAAGCGTGTCGGCGCCGCAACCCGGACACGACCAGCGGGCGGATAGACGCCGATGTGCACGTGCTTGATGTCCTTGTAGACGACGTCGATGTCGATGCCGCGGACGGTCAGGTAGGCGCTAGTTGTAGTCATCATGCGCCTCAATCACCTTAAAGATAAGATCGGGCCGCACGTCGTCACCCGGAAGTACGCGGGCTATCGCGCGCTTGACTTGCTTGCGTTTGAGCGCGTTGTCCTTCCAACCATGCTGCTTGTTATTGCGCACGGCAGACTCCACCTCGTGCGCCAGGTCAGCGTCTCCGTCTAGCGAGTCAACGATTGCGCGCTGCCCGTCGGTCTTCACCCATGACGGGTAGGTCTTGCCGGTCTCCTTGTTGCCAGCCTGCTGGGCAATGTCGAGGATCTTCGCCAGGTACTCCTCGTACTCGAGCGCCTGTTGGCGTCGCTCTTCAAGCACGGCGTCGAGGAGCTCGCTCATACGGTCGAAAAACTTCGGGTTGGTCCCGTGTTCATCGATAATGAGCTTGCGCGTGTTGTTGACGATGGTCTCGGCCACGGCCTCCTTGTTCTTCTTGATGCCCGGCGGCAGCTTGTCGATCGCGCCCGCGCCCAGCTTCACGATCAGGTCGATAAGGGCGTCATCCTCAAAGTCCGAGACGACCTCAGACGCGCCGGCCTTGATGTACGTGTCCAGCAGGAAGCGCATATCTGCTTCGTAAGCCTTGAAGTCGACGTCCTCGCCCGCTGCGAGCTTCACTTCTGCGCGCACGTCGCTGTAGTGAGCAATCTCAGCCTTGATCTTTTCGACGTCGGCTGGGCTGTAGCCCGCGGCGTTCATGTCGTTGGCGATGTTCGCGAACGCCCGTGTGGCTCCGGCAACCGCCTTGTAGAGCTCGACGCGCTTCGGTTCGTTGTCCTTGATCGGCTGTGCATTTCCGGCCTCGCGAGCAACGAAGTAGGCACGGTATTGGTCGGTGCCTTTCGGCGGCAGTACTGGTTCACAGAGCGCACGAATCCGCTCAAGGGCGTCCTCGAGATTCTCGCGCGCCTTGTCGATGCGGTCAGAGAGCAGACCTTCGATGTCCTGCTTGTCGTACCCTTCGAACGCACCGGTCGTGTAGTCGTCGATGGCCTTTTCGAGCGACTTGAAGAGGTCTCGGTAATCGACGATGTAGCCATAGTCCTTGTCGTCTCCATCAAGGCGGTTGACGCGGCAGATGGCCTGGAACAGGCCATGGTCCTGCATCTTCTTGTCGATGTAGAGATAGGTAGCACTCGGCGCGTCAAAGCCGGTCAGCAGCTTGTCCACCACGATAAGCAGGCGCATCTGGCCGGGCTCATCGATAAACTGCTTCTTGACCGCCGCCTCGAACTCCTCGACCCGGCCCATCGCCTCGTCTTCGGACATCTCGAAGTAGTCCGCAAGCATACGCCGGTAGGTGTTGTAGCGGGCCATCTTCTCGGTCAACCCAGCCCCGGAGTCCTCCTTGGAGATCTCACTGGCACTCGGTTCGTAGCTGGTGACGATTGCGCACTTACCCTTGAACCCGGCAGCCTCGAAGAGGTCATAGAAAGTGCAGGCCTGACTGATGCTGGATCCGACGAGCATCGCGTTGCCGCGACCATCCATAAGCCTCGGGCGTGTGTCCATGTCGAACAGGATGTCTGCCACGATCTGCGAGGCCCGTGACTTGCTCGAGACCACCTTCTGCATGGTGCCCCAGCGCTTCTTCAGCTCGGCGCGACTGAGGTCGGTCATGCCCTTGGTCTTTGCTTCGAACCATTTGTCGACGTGCTGCGGTGACGTCATCTCCTGGTCGATATCGCGCGCCTCGTATCTTAGATCCAGCACGACGCCATCCTCGACTGCCTCGTTGAACTTGTAGGTGTGGATGAACGAGCCGAAGGTCTCGATGCTTGTGGCTTTATCCTGCTTGAGCAGCGGCGTACCGGTAAAGCCGATAAACATCGCTTCGGGCAGGAGCTTCTTCATCGCATCGTGCATTTTGCCCGACTGCGTGCGATGAGCCTCATCGACGAAGACGAAGATATTGCCTTTGGCCTTGAAGTCAGCAGGGAGCGCAGCGTTGAGCTGCTTAATGTAGTCGTCCGTGTCCTCCGCGGTCTCATCGTCGCTGCCACGGAACTTATGGACGAGTGAGCCGATCAGCCACTGCTCCGATTTGTTGAGTGTCGCGATGAGGTCGGCGCCGCTCTTGGTGCGGTAGAGCGACTCGCTGACACCGTTGAAGACCTTCTCGATCTGGTCGTCGAGCTCGGTGCGGTCGGTAATGAGAAGAACGCGCGCATCCGGCTGGTTCTCGCGGATCCATTTGGCGAGCCACACCATCGTGAGGCTCTTGCCGGATCCTTGGGTGTGCCAGATGATACCGCCCTCACGCTTGGCGATGCGCTCCTGTGCGGCCTTGATGCCGAAGTACTGGTTGTGCCGCGGGCCCTTCTTGGTGCCCCGATCAAAGACGATGAAGTCGTGGATTAGCTCAAGGAAGCGGCCCTTCGTGCACATCTGCAGCAGCGCACGATCCAGCGGGGACTGGACGTCGGAATCTTCCTTCCACTCCAGCCAGTACTTCTCGGGGGTGTCGATCACGCCGTACCGGAGCCCCTCCGCATCATTACCAGCGAAGAGGAACTGCGTCGGCGCAAAGAACGGCCGGATAAAGTCCTTGCTCTGATTACCGATGTTCTGACGGATGCCCTCGCTGACCGAGACCTTGGAGCGCTTGAGCTCGATGCCGCCGAGTGCCAGCCCGTTGACGTAGAGCACAACGTCAGGGCGTTTGCTGTGCTGGCCGAATACCGTGACCTCTTCGGCGATTGCGAAGTGGTTGGCGTTGGGATCCACCCAGTTGATGAGATGCACGGTCTCAGATTGCTCGCCGACGGCTGCCTTGACCTTCACGCCGTAGCGGAGCAGCTCATAGACATCGCGGTTCGCTTCGTAGAGGTTGCGGCCCGGACCAACCGCCGCTGCCTTGTGCAGACGGTCGAGTGCGCGACTGATGAGCGTCGCGTTGTATCCGCGCGCCTGCAGATTCTGGATCAGCACATCGTCCTCGATGCCGCTGGTGCGGTTGCCGTCGTGCCAATCGCCGAGGTACTCGTAATCGAGCTGCTCCCTGAACAGCTTGACGACGCGACTCTGCGTCTTACGTTCGATCTGGCCTACGGTGCTCATGACGGTTCTCCTGCGTGCTCCACAGTTGATTCATCCACCCACCGCGCGAGCACGCTCAACGCAGCCAGGTGTTCAAGTGCCACTTGCTCCGACATCTCCTGGTCCGCCTCGTGGTTGAGCGGATTCCGGATCCCTGCAAAGACGCCTTCCGCGAACGCCATCGCGCCACGCTGTACCGAACGGTACGTGTCGCTGTCCTCCGGGGTCAGGCGACGAAGCCGTGCTTTGCCGGGCTTCGCCCCGTCAAGCGAGAACGACTGCTTGAAGAGATCCGTCTCGCTGACGTCGCGGCGGCCGACTTTGTTCTGTGTCTCCGCATTCAGCTTGGTCGCGGCATCGCGCACTGCCTGAACGTAGTGGCCCGACTGCCAGAGTGAGCGCGCGCCGCTCCAGATCCACGGGTGCAGGTTGGCAGCGGAAATCTCCGGCGCGTTGTCGCCGAGGTTCTTCCTAATCTCTTCCGCACGCACCAGTTCTTCACGCGCACGGATGGCAGCCTCGCGGTGCTTCGCCCAGCGGTTATTGGCCATCTTGCCCGTGATGTCATCCCGCCAGTTCGGCAATACATGCTCAAGAATCTTCTCGACGACTTGAGCCTGTTTCGCCACCTCGGCGTCTGGGGCCGCAGTGAGGTCTTTGTTGGAAATGCTGACCCAACCAGCGCCTGACGTGCTCGCGTTGCGCATCGCTGTCTGCTCGACGAACTTGTCCAGCTCATTGAGCGCCCATTCGGTGTTCAGCCCGCTCATACCGTATCCTCCACCGGGAGACGAGTGCGGCCAGTCAGGAGCTGCTGCATCATGCCTTGTTTGATCGCTCTGGTCTTCGCGAGACGCCCAGCCAGTGCAGAGATTTCTGCATCCGCGTCCTTGATCACCGTTGCGATGGCGCCCTGTTCTTCGGAACCAGGAAGTTTAAGCTCCACATCCGCCAGCGCATGGCTGCTGATATGCACCACTGCGTCGCCCTGGCCCTTGCGTGCCTTCTGCGCAGATACTGCTGGCGAGTTAAGGAGCGAAGCGAGAAACACAGGATCAAATCCTGTCCCTCGAAGTACGATAATGTCTCCGCCGGCGACAGCGTCACGTTTCCCGGTGTAGGCCAGGCTCATCCCAATCTCAGCCTTCGTCTCGCCCGAGCCTGCGAAGAGCACGTCGCCCCGACGAATAGGCAATGCAGTAGATGCGACGTCTGGCGTGACGAATGAGCGCGCTTCGTCGGTGTAGTCCCCGAATGCTGTGTAGATCTCCCCGTACCGAATGCACGCCACACCCGTTGACCGCACGTCATCGCGCTTGATGCCGCGCCCCTTGAGGAACATCCCCAGGGATCCAAGCCGCGCGTCCCGCCACTCGGTTGCGAAGCCGGGGAGGCGAGTGCGGCCGGTGAGGAGCTGCTGCATCATGCCTTGCTTGATCGCCTGCTTCTTGGCGATCATCCGCTCCAGCCCTGAGATCAGGTCGTCGACGTCAGTCATCACGGCCGCGATCGTGTTCTGAACCTCGATGTCGGGCACCGGTACTGGGAGCTGGGCGTACTCTCGCCCGTTCACCCCCGGCTGGCCACTACGCACAGACGTCCGCGCAATCCAGTCCCAGTAGTCCTTGCTGTGCGCGAAAAGGGACAGGTACTTCGGGTTCAGGAGCGTCGGGTCGGGAGCGATGTTGATCAAGAACCCGGCATACACCAGCTCACCGTCACGAGGATCGTAAAGGTACGACTTACCGACGCTCGCGCCGGTACGTGCGAATACGAGCTCACCGGGGCCCATCCGATAGTCGGAGGACTTCGGGTGCGCCACGCCTACTCTCGGTTCCGGCACGAACCGTCCAGAATTATCTATGTCTGTGATGCGGAGGTAGGTGGGCACACCAAGACCTTGAGGTACCGCCGCCGCATTAATTCCGTAGCGGGGCGGACGCCGCAGCAGTTGGCCGAGAGGCTTGGCTTCAGCCACCGTCATTACTCGACCCCCATCGCCGTCAGGTGCCCACTGACCATTGCTTCTAGCTGCTGTAACTGCGCGTCGAGGTCACCAACAGTCACCGCATAACGTTCGCCGAGCTGTTCGATACGAGCAACGAGCGCAAGCGTCAGTGCGTTGACCTCACCGTCAACCTTTGTCGCGATGGTGGCGTGCCACTTGTCGTCGAGCACCAGCGACTGGACCTCGATCTCTGTCAGGTCGCCGTACTTGCGGAGTGTCATGTCGTCCAGCGCGGCCTGCGCCTCCTTGGCGGCCTTCTTCGCCGCGGCCTCGGCGTTCACCAGCTCAAGAGCGGTCTTAGCACATTCAAGAACCTCCTGGTCGCCGCTCGCTTTAGCCTCCTTGATCGCCGCAGTGACGAGCTGCTTGGTGTAAGCGCCTTTGTCGTTGGTGGCCTCAGCCAGGAGTGCTTCGTCACCGCCGTGCTCTTCTGCGTGTTCAGTCACTGCGGCGGACGCGGATTCAAACTTGGCGTTGAGCTCGTCGACCTTGGCTTGCTCATCTGCGAAGTAGCGGGCGACAATGAGGCTCGGCGGGATGAGATCCATCTTGTACTTGGTGGCCTTTCTGCCGGTGCCAAGGACAAGATCGGGGTCCTCGGTGAGCTTGCGCTCCTTGTCCTCGATGGTCGGGCGAGGCGCCGCAGCCTTCGCCCAGTCTCCACCTGCGCTCAGCTCCGCCATAATCAGGCTCAGGTCGTCGTGCATGACGTCATGCCAGTAGGTCATGAGCTGCTGGTAGGCGTCGTACTCGTTGAGGAGCGGCACTGGCTTGAACCGCTCGAGCAGGTCGTCGCTCAGCGTCGTAATCAGGTCGCCGGGCCTGGTTTCGGTCGTGAGGTTCAAGAGTTCGTCACGATGGGCGGCGAACCACTCGTCAACTATGGCCGCGACCTGTGCCCGGAGGCTGTCGAGCCCGCTGCGGTGAAGCGCGTAGTCCTGCACCTCACTCGGTTCGACCTTGAGACTGGAGTATCCCTCACCGAGCGGCTCGAAGAGTGCGTCCTTCAGTGACGGCAGAGCCTCCCAGTACTTCTGAAGTGCCTCGATGTCGCGGTTCGGGATGCCGCCGTTGAGGTGCGCGTAGAGATCCTGCAGATCCTCGGGCTCCGAGCTGTCGATGTAGCGCGGGATATTGAGGTTGTAGTCGTTCTTCGGATCGGCGATCTCGCCCATCGGCACCATGCGCGAGTAGCGCTCGATCTCGATCTGCTTATTGAACGTATCGACGATGCGGTGAATGTCCTGGTCGCGCAGGCGGTTCTTGGCGCCGTCCTTGATGAATCCCTTACTGGCGTCGACCATGAACACGCCGGTACGGCCAACGGCGTTCTCCTTATCGAGCACGACGATGCAGGCAGGGATACCCGTGCCGTAGAAGAGGTTCGCCGGCAGACCGATGACGCCTTTGATGAAACCGCGCTTGAGCAGCTCGCGACGGATATTACCCTCAGCGTTGCCGCGGAACAGCACGCCGTGCGGAAGGATCACCGCCGCCTTGCCGTCGGACTTCAGAGATGTCAGCGCATGGAGCAGGAAGGCGTAGTCGCCGTTCTTCTCGGGCGGCCTGCCGTACTCGAAGCGCCCGTAATCCTCTCCGAGCCCGTTACTCCACGCCTTGTCGGAGAACGGCGGATTCATGACAACGTAGTCGAAAGTCTTGAGCCTCGTCCCGTTTGTCAGTTGAGGATCGGCGATCGTGTTGCCCTTGTAGATCTCCGCGGTCTCGTTGCCGTGGAGGATCATGTTCATCTTGGCCAGCGCCCAGGTGGCGTTGTCTTTCTCCTGGCCGTAGATCGTCATGCCGCGGGGTGCCTCGGCGGCAGCCTTGAGCAGGAGCGATCCGGAGCCGGCTGCGGCGTCGTAGACCGTTTCGTCCTGGCGGGTCTGGCGGCCGATGCCGACGACCTTCGCCACAACGCGCGACACCTCTGCAGGCGTGTAGAACTGGCCCTTGCTCTTGCCCGACTCCGTGGCGAAGTGCCGCATGAGGTACTCGTAGGCGTCCCCGAGCAGGTCATCGCCCTCGGCTCGTGATCCGCTGAAGTCGAGATCGTTGAAGATCGTCACCAGCTTGGAGAGGCGGTCCTGCATCTCCTTGCCGCTACCAAGCTTCTCCGGATCGTTGAAGTCGGCCTGGTCGATGACGTTGCGCAGGTCGTTGGCTTCGGCGAGCTTGCCGATGATCTTGTTGAACCGGTCGCCGATCTCCTTGTCGCCCTTGGCGGCGAACATGTCGTCGAACGAACCACCTTCGGGTACCTCGATGAGACTGTCCGGATCAGACTTCGCCTTGTCCGTCACATACTTCATGAACAGCAGCGTCAGGACGTAGTCCTTGTACTGGCTGGCATCCATGCCGCCACGGAGTTGGTCCGCGCTGGCCCACAGCGAGCTGTAGAGGTCCGACTTCTTGAGCGCCACCGTCACGCCACCACCCTCGAGTGGTCGCAAGGTACCAAGATTGATCTCTGTTTCATGAAGTTCTCCCTCACCCTCAGGTGCATTACGTGACTCGTCATCCAACACTACTGGCGACCCGGGACGTGGACTTGCGCACGACACCAATCTGACCAGGAGTTGGATCCTCGCAGAGCGGGAGCAATGAGGCTCGGAACGGCTACTTGCGAATCGTTCTTATTATCTCACAATTAGGCGCTTCGGTGAATAGCCCAAGAGGCTATTGGCCACTCGAGTCACCGGCGTCGATATAATTGCAGAGGCAGTTGCCACCATTTCATTAGACAACGGGCGAAATAGAGATGCTGTGGGGCTAGTAGATGAAGTACTGACCCCAGGGGAACTGGACGGGACTGTCTGGTGCAAGAACTCTGCTAGTGCTACCAATGCCAAGATGGCCGTAGTTGTTACGGCCCCCAGCAGTAGGCCTGGCCGTCTGAGATGGCGCAGGTGTCGACGCGGACTCATGACCCGCGACCGCGCTGGCTATACTCAAACCACTGCTACGTGCCAGCTAGCGCACTCACTCCAGATCAGGGAGCACCCATGCCCATCGTCACGACTGCTTACGACATTCCGGAAGAGATCCTCAGCAAGATCCTGTCAGGCGAGCATAAGCGGTTCGGCAGCGTGGTGCGCAATGGCAGGCAGATCTACACGCATCTAAAGGAAGTTTCTGTGCCGACCGAAGGTGTCGACATAGATGAGCTCAGGTCCGCTGCTGCGGCTTCTCTCAAGAACCCAAAGGTACTCCTTGGGCTGGGGGCAGCCGTTGCTGTCACGGTTGTCACGGCAAGCGGCGTTGCATACTGGGCCGGTACCAAGAAGGCCAAGGTCGCTAATACTCCAGAAGTCGCCTCGACGCCGCGGTCAGTCCTCGAGTATAACGCTGCTCTTAGGGCCTACCTGGAGGCCGTGCAGAGTGGCACGATCGACAGCGCGGTTCTCGAACGACTGGACAGCGCGCTCGAGGCTCTCCAGAGCGAGTCACGCGACGGCGATCTGACTCTTGACTTCTCAACCGAGCAGTCCACAGCCCTGGTGAGCTTGGTTACCGACTACACGCGAAAGCTCGCCGAGGCGAACGAAGTTCAGTTCGGCGAGGTTCCTGAAGCGCCGACGACGTCAGACGGTAACCCCATTGTGGACTTGCGGTACCGGCTAGAGATTCAGAAGCGCATTATCGACGACGCGGCGTAGAGGCTCTCGTCGTGTCGCTGCTCTGTGTTGTTCTACTCCGACTGTAGATGTGCCGAGCTTCCGTCTTCTATGCGCACCAGATCTCCAGCCAACATATATGTCCAAAGGACGCAGGTCTCCGCTTCCCTGACAGATACATCGCTGTGGACTCCCTTGCTGGCAAGACTGTCCAGACTGTTCAGGCGACTACCGAGTTCATCTAGGAGCTTCTGGAGAACCTCGCCTTCCTTGTGTTTGCCGAGATTGTCTTTGACGTATTGGACAAGCCGATTTCGATACGCGTCTTCTGACATGGTTCGGTCTCGACCATCCTCTCCGGTGATGACCTCGTTTGTAGGCGGATATAGCGCATCAGCGAGCGCCTTGATCATCCGCCTGCAGGAGGTCAGTGCCTGTGAGAGCTCTTCGGAACCGCCGTCATAGAGTCGATCGCGGGCCCCTTGAAAACTGGCTAGCGCGTCGGGTGCTAGCTTCTGGAGCGATTCGTCGATATACCGCTGAGCTCGGAGAAAGAGTGGAGATTCCCACTGGCCTTGGTTCAGCTCGGCTTCTGTAGCAACGAGAAAAGTATGAACCGAGCTCTTGATGCGTTCCAGAATCCCAGGGAGCATCTGCAGTTGGGGGATGAGCTTTGCCTTGCCTGATTCGATGCTCTGCGCAGCAACGTACGTATCGATCTGGGTAAGGTTCTCCGGGACCTTGTAGTCATCGTAGACCTTGCTGATCAGGGCGAGCTCTCGTTCGATCTGCCCTACGGAGTATGCGTGCTGTAGCTCTCTACCGTTTTCATCCTTGAAAGTACGGTTTCGCTCAAACTTCAGGTACGCCCGGCCTATACTCCGGTTAGCTTCCTCCGGGCCAACCAGCGTGTTGAGCTGATCTCGAATCTTCTGTGAAGCAGGGTCGAGACCCTTGCCGACGGTGAAATCCGACTGCTCGACCTGGAGCCAGAGCTGGTTGACATAGTCCCGGCGTAAAGCAGCGATCCTCTGAGCCCGACGCGCGTTCATGCTGATCGACACACCCGCATCGTCGTAGTGGTCGAGAGCGAAATCGAGTAGCTCCTGAACCTTCCGTAGTTCCGTCATGAAGTTCACTATATGGCGAGGTTCGGACATACATCCCGGCTGCGTCAGGCGCGATGTCCTCGCAACGCCGTAGATGCATCCGTACCGGGCCATGCAGCGAGGAAATGCCTCTAAAGTGCTGGTAATCAGCAACTCAGGCTCAAGAGCCCTAGCCTCGTACTACCCAGGAGCCAAGGTGAGTCCCTTGAGAGAGGGGGGGCTGATGCAGGGATAGGTGACAACTTGACCTGCCCTACGGTTTGGTTACCTCCGGCGGTGTAGCGCTCAGGCCATGAGGGGTGTCACGGTTGAGCGTAGTTCAAAGTCTGCGGGGCTGAGGTATCCTAGCCCTGAGTGGCGGCGTTTCCGATTATGGAAGATCTCGATGTAGTCGAAGATGGCGTTAGCCAGTTCGATCCGAGTCTTCCATCGCTGCCGGTTGAGCAGTTCGATCTGCATGGAAGACCAGAAGCTTTCCATCATGGCGTTGTCCAACCCATCACCGACGGTGCCGAAGGAGGGCATGAGCCCGGCCTGGCGGATTTTCTCACCGAAGGCCCAGGAGGTGAATTGGGTGCCGTGATCGGCGTGAACGATGCCACCAGGGCCGGGCGTCCGCGCTTTGAGCGCCATGTCCAGAGCATTGAGCACCAGGGTCGTGTTTTGCTGGCTGTCGATGGACCAACCCACGATTTTCCGGCTGTAGGTGTCCATCACCGCACAGCAATAAATTTTGCCCTCGGCGGTGGGGTGTTCGGTGATGTCGGTGACCCAGAGTTCATTGGGCTGGATACGGTGGAACTTACGGTTGACCAGGTCATCTGCGGTCACCACCCCGCGTAGCCGTTTCGTTCTCACTGGGCCTGGGAGGCCGTTAATCCCCGCGTTGTGCATCAATTTGAAGACCAGCCGAGAACTGACGGGGACACTCATCCCCATGGTCAATTCAGCGTGGATGCGTCGGTAGCCATAAGTTCCACGGGAGGCGGTGTGGACTTCTCGGATGAGACCGGTGAGCCATTCACGGCGCATCTGAGAAGGCGCAGTAGGACGACGTAGGTACCTGTAGTAGCCAGGCTTGCTGACTCCGAGGATGCGGCAACAGGTGAGCACCGGAAACCCGGCGGCGACCAGGGTGTCGATCACCGGGTGAATCCTTTTGGGTGAGGCGCCTCCTCACCCAAAAACTTCGAGGCGATCTTCAGGATCTCAAGTTCTTGTTCTAACTCGCGGATCCGTTTACGGGCCTTGCGCAGCTCGACACTCTCAGTAGTGGCGATACCGGGAATCTCTCCCTTGTCGATGCGGTCCTGACGGACCCAGCGCCGCAGCACAGCATCGCTGATCTCAAGGTCAGCTGCCACCACAGGGATTTTTCGCCCTGCACGCACTAGCGCAACCGCACGGTGGCGGAACTCAGCGGGATAGGCTTTCGGCATTTCTCAGATCCTTCCGATAAGGACCTGAACGCTACACCTGAAGTGGTAACCCCCAGGTAGGGCAGGTCAACTAGTCTGGCTCGGTCACCCCGGGCCTGGAAGGATTGTCATCATGCCCAAGCCGTATCCCAAAGAGTTCCGCGACGATGTGGTCCGCGTTGCCCAGAACAGGGACGAGAACACCACGCTGGCCGAAGTAGCTGCTGATTTCGGTCTGCATGAAGGGACCATCCGCAAATGGGTTCGCCAGGCCGAACTGGACGCCGGAAACCCCAATGATCGCAAGCCCGGACTGACCACTGATGAGAAGGACGAGCTACGTGCTCTGCGCCGCCGCAACCGCACCCTGGAGCAGGAGCTGGAGGTGATGCGCCGGGCAGCTGCCTACTTCGGTCAAGCCCAGATCCGGTCAAAATGAAGTACCCGCTCGTACGCGATCTCGCCGAAGACGGTGTGCCCGTCTCGGTGACGTGCCGGGTGCTGAAGATCGCCCGCCAGCCCTACTACCAGTGGCTGGCCAACCCCATCACTGACGCAGAGTGGGAAGAAGCTCACCGGCTCAACGCTCTGATCGATGCCCACCGCGATGACCCCGAATTTGGGTACCGATACCTGGCCGACGCCGTGGAGGAGGTCGCCGGGGTCCACATGGCCCACCGCACCGCCTGGCGGCTGTGCCACACCCAAGGGGTCTTCTCGGTGATCAGCAAGCGTAAGAAGGGCAAGGGGACCCGTCCGGGCCCGCCTGTCCACGATGATCTGGTGCAGCGGCAGTTCAGCACCGTGAAGAAAGTCAACGAAGTGTGGTTCACCGATATCACCGAACACCACACCGGTGAGGGCAAGCTGTATCTGTGCGCGATCAAGGACGCCTGCTCCCGGAGGATCATCGGCTATGCCATCGACACCCGGATGAAGTCCTCACTGGCGGTGCGGGCCCTGAATAACGCCGTGGCGAACAGAGCTCGATCTGGCGCTGAGGTGGGCGGATGCATAGTCCACAGCGACCGCGGGTCTCAATTTCGAGCAAAGAAATTCCTCCGGGCTCTGGAGCATCACAGCCTGGTCGGCTCGATGGGCAGAGTCGGTGCTGCCGGA
>NZ_HG005168.1:291607-298821 GCF_000455245.1 Nesterenkonia massiliensis
GAGCAAACGCGACATCATCCGCTGCCTCAAGCGCTACGTCATCCGCGAGGTCTACCACCTCATCAAGATGAACCCTCGAACCGGTGAGATCGCGACTTGACTGCTATAGGAGCGTCAATGCCGCGATGGAGAGCTTCTTCAGCCTGCTGCAGAACAACGTCCTCGACGCGAAGCCCTGGGCCACCCGCGAGGAGCTTCGGACCTCTATAGTCCGGTGGATCGAGAGGACTTATCACCGAAGAAGGAAGCAGAAGGAACTCGGGAAATTGACCCCGGTCAAGTTCGAGGAGAAACTACTGACCCAGGCCCTGACTCTAGCGGCCTGACAAGGAAACCCCACCTGTCACCCGTTCCTGCATCAGCCCCATGTGCCCGGTGGAGGGATCGGTGAGCAGGGTGGTGAGACGCTCGGTGAGGATGCAGCGGGCGCAACGGGTTGCGCCGTAGGGGTGGTCCTCACGTCCGCACTCGGCGCAGGCGAACACGGACTCCTCGCCGGCGCATCCTGCGCAGACCAGCACCCCGTAGCTGCTGGTGGAGGGGTAGGCGATCGGTCGTAGCTCGAAGCACTCGGGGCAGAGGGCCGGGTGGTAGGCGATGTCGCGGCGGCAGCGGTAGCAGATCGGCCCGGTTGGCAGCATCACCGTGGCGGTGAGGTGAGCGCAGCGGGCGCATTCCCGGTGTTTGGTGCGGGTCACTCGGTGGTGCCGTCAGGGCGTCGAACCCGAGCACGCACCGGGCGCAGGTCGCCGATTCCGGGACCGCTGTCATTGACGGCCGGTGCCTGGCGCTGTTGTTCGACGTGTAGCTCCAGCAGGTCTGAGGGGGTGCAGTCCAGGATGTCGCAGAGCGCGGCGAGCAGGTCGGTGTTGATCCGCTGGGGTGGTTTTGTCACGATCCGGTGCACCATCTGCCGGGATATCTCGATCCCGCGCTCGTGCAGCGGATCGACCAGATCGGTGGTGGCGAACATGGCCTTGGCAGCCATGAGCTGGCGCAGGTGCCAGCGCATCGTCAGCTTCCTGGTCATCGCTCCTCCTTGCTGTTGTAGACACGCGCGAGTGCGGCCTTGAGAGTCTTGGTCTTGAAGTCGTTGGACACCGAGGTATAGATCGCGGTGGTGGAGGCGTAGGAGTGACCGACCTGCTCGGTGACGAACCGTTCAGGGTAGCCGAACTCGACTAGATGCGTCACATAGGAGTGCCGCAGACAGTGCAGCGACAGGTCCGCGCCGAGGCCGGCCTGCTCCCGCAACCAGGAGAACCGGCGATCCATCGTGTTCACCGAGATTCGCTGGCGCCGCTCAGTCAGCCAGAGAGCGTCACGATCAGCCGAGACAAGCAACGGCCGCGCTTCCTCGGCCCACTGCCGCATCCCCTCGACTACCCAGTCAAACTCGGGGACCGTGAGCACACTCCGGCGCCGGGGCGTGCCACC
This sequence comes from Nesterenkonia massiliensis, assembly GCF_000455245.1. Taxonomy (GTDB): domain Bacteria; phylum Actinomycetota; class Actinomycetes; order Actinomycetales; family Micrococcaceae; genus Nesterenkonia; species Nesterenkonia rhizosphaerae. The sequence goes on from NZ_HG005168.1 coordinate 293,045, forward strand.
GCGGACTGCTTTGCCGTAGCGGACGTGGACCGCGCCGTAGGTGCCCCATTGACGCATGTGCGGGTTCGGGCGCAGGTCCGCAATATCGAGGTTGCAGAGTTCACGGCGGCGTAACCCGTAGGCGTAGCAGGTCTTGACCATCTGTGCGTCGCGCAACGCAGCCCACGCACCCTTACGACCTGAGCGGGTGATGCGCTCCACCCGCGCGTCAAGGAAGTCAAACAGGTGCTGCAACTCCTCGTAAGTGAACGGGCGCCTGCCCGGCCGGCCCTCGTAATCGTTCAGATGCGCGACCGTGTTGAAGTCATGACAGACCTGCGAGGGGATCGACCCGAACCGCTGCTCGCATTCGCCAACCCACCCGTAACGGCCATCGAGCAGGTAGTCGCAGAACATCCGCAACGTCAGGTGATAGCTGCGGATCGTTGACGGCGCCAACCTCGACCCGCCACTCATCAGCGAGACCGTGAAGTCCTCCACATCGACCGGACCCCACCGCCACGGGAACGAACCTGCGAACTCCGCGAAACGGCGCAGCAGCGCCATCCGCGGCTCGATCGTCGCCTCGGCCAGCAGTCTGGACTTCTGCTGCCTCTCCCACCCGACCAGCATCGCGGCGAACACCGCCGCCTGCTCGTCCATATGAACCACGCCCGAGGCCAGCACCAGACGCGCAGACCCCGGAACCTCCGCCACCACATCACTCCAAATTGTCAACTTTAGTTTTACAATGACAAACACAAGTTACCACAAGGTGGCGATACCACTGCCCCCAACGAGCTCAGCATCGAGCCGTGGGCCATTCGCAGCCCTGCACCCGCCTGAGCGGACAACTCTGAGTTGATTCGCGGACTTAGCCCTCGATCTGCAAGAGGTGTGATAGCTCTGCGGGTCGATAGAAGAGGACCTGAGCTGGCAACTCAATCGGTAGCTGGAGGCGACTGCCGAGGCGTGGTTCCTGAGATTGGCCGCCGGCGAGGCGATTCGACCGGGCGGCTTGAGCTCATCGGCGTCTGCAGTGGTGCACCTGATAGGTGATCAGCCCGACATAGGCTCCATAAGGGTTCAGCGTCCGGGGTCGCTGTTCTCCGGATACGGCGGCCCTAACCTCGCCATCGAGGACGTCTTCAACGCCGAAACCATCTGGTACTCCGAAATCGATGAACCCGTCGCCCGCGTCTTCGCCCATCACTGGCTCGACGCGCCGAACCTGGGGACATCGCCCCCATCGACTGGAACGAAGTACCGCCGGCGGACATCCTCTGAGACAGGTTCCCTGTCAGGACGTCTCGACCGTAGGTAAGTGGGTCTGGCTCTCAACACGCGGTCTGGGCTCTGGTCGCACATGGCCGCCGCGGTCGAAGCCCTGCAACCGCAGTGGACGATGATTGAGAACGTTCGCGGACTGCTCTCCGCACCTGCTGTCCGCACCACCCCAGAAGGACCAACCGATGACCGAAGCAACCACGCCATCCAATTCCCGAATCAAGTGCGGTCGCGGCCCCTCACTTCACTCATCAGAGCTTCCAATCATCGCTTTCGCGTTTTGGTCCTTGCCCATCCCTCTGTTCCGGGCTCCGCTGACGTCGGACTCCTCCCGTGGCAGGGAGAGTTTGGAACAGGTGAAGGCTCGGCGTAGGACCATCCGCGCTGTCTCACCAGATCAAAGATCTCGTGCTCCACGGGCCCGAGGGCGCACTGTAAATAATCGACGAATCTGAGATGCTGTGGCCACTGATCGAGGACATCTTCACCGCTGGGGACGCTACGCCCATGCCATTGCACGATGGGAACACCTCACTGGACGGCACGCTCCCGCTCCAGCACTGCTGAGTGAAGTGAGGGGGCCGTGACCATCATCAGCTTTCGTTGAATGACTTATGGGGTTCGAACCCCGCTGGGCCACCAGCGCCGACTTCGGACTCAGCCAGGCCGAGCAGCTGCCGGGCTCGGCAATGGCGCCGTGCTAAGGCAGCAGCCCACGCACGGAACGCACTTTTCGCCACCGCGTGAAGGATTACGGCACTAGGGCTGTCTTCGCGGAGCCGACCGAACGGACCGTCACCAGCGTTATCGAGTTGGATATAAATAGCCGCCCGGTTGCCGATGTCCTGTCCAACAGCTTGTAAGCTTTGGTCGCTTAACCCTCAGACAGGTGGACAGGTTTGTCTTCGTGTTCGATGCCGGCGTGTTCTTTGCCTTTGTCGAAGTTCAGTAGTCGTAGCGCGTTGGCGACCACGATGAGGGTGGAGCCTTCGTGGACGAGCACGACCGCGCCGATGTTCAACCCGAGGAATGTGGCGGCGATGAGAATGACTACGATGGCGAGGCTGGCGATGAGGTTCTGTCGAATGATCTGGCTGGTGGCGCGGCTAAGGCGCACGGCGAAGGGCACGCGTCCGAGATCATCGCTCATGAGCGCGATGTCACAGGTCTCCAGCGCGACTGTCGAGCCGGCGGCTCCCATGGAGATGCCGACGTTGGCCCGTGCCATGGCCGGGGCGTCGTTGACACCGTCCCCGACCATCGCGATGGGACGGTAGCGTTCGGAAAGCCGCGTGATCTGTTCGACTTTGTCCTCCGGGAGCAGGTCTCCAATGGCTGTGTCGACCCCTACGTCGCGGCCGACGGCATCGGCAACGCGCTGATTGTCACCTGAGATCATGATGAACTGGCCCACGTTGGTCTCTCGGAGAGCTCGCAGGACATGGGCCGATTCCGCGCGGGAGGCATCCATGACTCCGACGAGGCCGAGGAACCGATCACCGCGGCGGACGATCATCAGGGTCTGGCCGGAGTCGAGGGCTTGAGCATAGGCCTGCTGGAGGTTGGCGGGAAGCGTGATCTGCTGCTCATCGAACATGCGCAGGTTTCCTACCTCGATGCTCTGGTCGCCGATGCTGGCTCGGACACCGCGGCCGACGACGGCGTGGAGATCCGTGGCCTCTAGCCGCTGGGATGTGGGAACGCGGTCGCCCAGGTCGCGCACGATGGCGCTGGCCAGGGGGTGGTCGCTGAGGGATTCCACGGCCACCAGGGTTGCGAGCAGGTCTGCTTCGGTTGCGTCGTCGGCTGGGATCACGGAGGTGACTCGCGGTGCTCCCCAGGTCAGAGTGCCGGTCTTGTCGAAGGCCATTGCCTTGACCCGCCCCAGGGTCTCCAAGGGGGCACCTCCCTTAACGAGGACACCGGCGCGGGCCGCACGGGCTACTCCAGCCAGAACAGCGGCAGGGGTCGCGATAGCCAGGGCGCAGGGGCTGGCCGCGACCAGCACCGTCATCGCGAGGTAAAAAGCATCGGCGAAAGGTTGTCCAAAGACATACATCGAGACCAGCAGTGTGACGGCGACGCCGAGGATCACCACGGGAACATACCAGCGCTGGAAGCGGTCGATGAACTGCTGGGTCGGTGAAGCCGCCTGATCTGCGGTACGCACGAGATCGACCACCTTGCTCAGGGTTGAGTCTGCCGCTGTGGCGGTGACCTCGATCTCCAGCACTCCAGAGCCGTTGACGGTGCCAGCGAAAGCGCGGTTCGCCGCCGGAAGGGTATCGACGGTGAGCCTGGCTCGGCCCGGGTCGGCCACCGGTTCCTTCTCCACCGGGATCGACTCACCGGTGACCGCTGCCTGATCCACCGCGGACAAGCCGGACACGACGAAGCCATCGGAGGGGATTCGGGAGTTCGGGCGAACGACCACAATGTCTCCGACGATGATCTCCTCCACGGGAACCTCGCCGGGCTCGTTGTCACCACGGCGCACCAGGGCGGTGCGGGGTGCGAGTTCGGCAAGGGCCTCGATGGACTTGCTGGCACGGCTCAGGGCGTACTCCTCCAGCGCATGACCCAGGCTGAACAAGAACAGCAGCACAGCGCCCTCGCCCCACTGTCCGATCAGAGCCGCGCCCAGTGCCGCGACCAGCATGAGGAAATCGACCTCGAATTTTCCTCGCAGCGTCGAGGAGATCGCAGTACGGATCGTGAAGTACCCGCCGAAGAAGTACGTGGCAAGGAAGAACGCCAGCGGCCACCCGATCATGGGCAGGCCTAGTGCGTATTCGGCGATCATGCCTGAGGCGTAGGTGATGCCCGCGGCGATGGCGAACCATAGTTCCTACCGGGGCGAGCCGTGTGCGTGAGCGTTCTCCTGCGTGCCAATGGCCGGAGCGGGCGTCGAAGTTGTCATCATGGATACATTTATACATCACAATATTGTGATGTGTCTATATGTTGTTGAGAGTCATTGTCGTCGGGCACAATGGAGCACGTGAAGACGGATGAGACACCAGCGGTCGCAACACCGCTCTCCGAGGCAGACGCCGAGCAACTCGCACAGGTCATGCAAGCCCTCGCATCACCTGTCCGCCTCCGCATCCTGAGTGTGCTCCGCTCCGAACCGACCACAGTCACCGAACTCGGTGACCAGCTAGGAGTGAACCAGACCAGCGTGTCGAACCACCTGCGACTGTTGCGGCACCTAAGCCTGGTCACAGGCAACCGCCACGGCCGGCACATTTCCTACTCGCTCTTCGACGACCATGTTGTAGAACTACTTGACGAAGCCATCGGCCACGTCAAGCACCTGCCGCATCTGGAGGGATGAGACCGGCACAAGTCCTAGCTTGTCCAGAATCCACCCACAATGGTGAGTCTCCTCATGTCAGGACCCGATGAGTCGCTCTGGGTCGTGTACAGCTTTGCCACCAAGGATGGTCAGGCGTACTTGGGTCTTGCTGATCTCGTCGACGTTTACCGTCAGTGGGTCTTGATCGGTGACGATCACATCACCGTAGGTGCCAGGGGTGAGTGAGCCGATCTCTGGCCAGTGGAGGAGGCGTGCAGCTTCGGTCGTCCACATGGACAGTGCCTCGCTCGATGAGATCTCTTGCGCAGGGCCGCGATTGCGATAACCGGACTGTCCGAACGCGTGAGTCAACGCAATCTCGAGTTGCTCAAACGGATTCTTCGGTCCCCAGTCGGTTCCTGCTGCTACGGTCATTCCCGCGTCGAGGCAGTCCCGCAGCGGAAGCAGTCTGGACAGAGTGTCGGTGCCAAAGTTCTGACGATAGACGTCCCCCTTGCCCCAGGCGAACATCATCGTGGTGGTCAGGTCGATGTTCAGGGCCCGGTAGCGGCGGATGTGATCGGCTTCGAGGAACGGGCTGTGAACGAGTAGCCAATTCAGCGAAGCGATATCGTACTCCCTTCTGAGTCGCTCCAAGAGGGCGAGGTTCTCATCATGGGCTCGCAGGCCCCCGACGATGATGTTGAGCCTGAGCCGGTGTTCAGCACAGAATCGCATGATCGTTTCGATCGTCTCCGGCAGCACCTGTAGACGCCCGAGCGTAGGCGCCCCGTCCGGTCCTGGGTACGGCTCGCGCATCAGTGCATGGCCGGTCGAGCACAACCCGTCCCAGATCACGCTGAGTCCACAGTGGCGATACCACGGATCGTCAAGGGACTTGGAGTCGCGCGCTTCTAACAAGGTCTCAGCCAAGGGTGCTTCGTGCTGGCCAGGCAGCCCAACAGGGGCGCACTCCTGGGCCACCATGACCCTCATGCGGAGTCGGCCAGCATCACGGAGCGCCTGATAGGTACCGGCTTGGTCGCCGTCCATCATGTGATTCTCAAAGACAGTGGTCACTCCTTGTGCCAGGTACTTCTCAATCGCGTTGAGTGTCCCCGGCACCAGCGACCCCACCTGCAGGAACGGCACGCTTTGCCAGATCGAGGTGCCGAACGCGTCGTAACCGTAGTAGTTGTTCACCGCACCGAAG
>NZ_HG005169.1:0-16277 GCF_000455245.1 Nesterenkonia massiliensis
AAAAGATAGATGATTGATCTGGCATGTCACAGTCATTCACACCGGGGTGTGATTGCTGTGACTACCAAATAAATAGTAAATAATTTGGTATCAAAAAACTTGGCACACTATTGAGTTCTCAAACAACAAGCGCTTCCGGCACCGTCAGAAGTTATCCTTCCGAGTCGCTCCGGAGCAACTTTCCTATCTTACCAGTTCGTTTTCGGAGTGTCAACTCCGTGTTTCCGACCTGTTTTCGATAGCTGGAGAATCTTATCAGATCTTCCGTCTCGCTGCCAACCTCAGCTTTGCTTTCGATCAGCGGCGCGAGATGAAACTCTACCACCACTTTTCCCCGGATGTAAATTCCAGGTGAACAAGGTGTCCTACTTCCCCGTGATTCCGCGGAAAATTAGCCCTCAGCCTGGAGCAGCATGGAGGGTCGGAAGACCCAGCTGCCCTCCCACTGGGCGAAAAGCTCCAGGGCTTCTGCCAGCATGGCGGCCCGGAAGAAGACCGAATCCACTCCAGATGCATCGACATCTGAGCTGCGGTATCCCTTCAGGAAGGACTTGGTGAACTCCTCGTACCACTGGCCGAAGTTCACCGGGGCCTGCGCCTCCCCCTCTTCAGTGCTGGAAGCTTCCGGTGTTTCATTGGCGACTTCCATGACCAGGTTGGCTGCTGACATCAGCATGGTGACCACATCCCGGAGACCGAGCGCACGCTCAATCAGTCCGTCGGATTCATTGAAGACCCAGCGCTGGGGGGTCATCTGGTGAGCCTGACCCAGGCTGAGGTCCCCATGAATCTGCTGCAGCATCAAGGGCTCACCAGCATCGCGCAGCTGCATGGTCATCAGGTCGATGACCTCGTGCAGGTCAGCAGCTTCGTCCTCGTCGAACTCTTGGCGCACGCCAGCCCACTGGGAACTCAAGGCAGCTTGGGCGTTCTGGGCCATGCTCTTCAGCTGAGCAGTTGACTGCGGGTGCGCACCGAAGGCCCCGGCGAGGTCAGCATGGAATGTCCCGAGCCACCGGCCGAGTTCACCGGCCTCGGCTGAGAAGCTGCGGCCGGCTTTCAGAGCAGCCCGTGCAAGATCCCAGGCGGATGGGGCTTCGACGCCGGCCTCACGGATGACCGATAAATCACCGTTCTCCCACTCGGCCTCGTCAGCAGCTGTGGCGGTCTTCTCCCAGGCGCCGGAGATGGTGCCCAGCACTCGAGGAACGGAACGACTATTGGCCCGAGTCAGAGTCAGCACTGTTTCCAACAGCGGTGTGCGCTGCTGAGTAGGGCGACGCAGGAAGTCCACCACTACCTTCTTCTCCCAGTCACCTTCCTCGGCCGCATCTTCAGGGGCAACCAGGGTGCGCGTATGGGAAGCATCCTGTGCTTGCACCGCGCTGCGGCGCATCTTCAGCTCAAAGGCGTCCCACGATTCGAATCCAGCTAGAGCCTCCCCGCGGGAACGCCCATTGCGGCTGCCTTGGCGACGTCGGGCCATCTCAAGCCAGGCGGCGAGAAAGGCCCGATCCCGGGCGCCGTCGTATACCCAGAGATCCTTGCCGTTCTGGTCGGTCAGCTTCCCGATGAAAGCCGTTTTGCCCGCCAGCGCCGAGGGCCGACTGCGCAGCGCCACCGGAACAGAGATCCGCTGCGGCCCTTGGGGCAGCTCGAGGTCGAATACATGGTGCTCCAGAAAGAGCCCCGAGTCAGGATCCCCCTGGGGGGTTGGCAGGCGGAGGCCGCCCACCCGAGTGAGGCTGCGGCGCCCGCGCGGGGCCGGGAACCACGGCTGATGCGGCAGCCAATTGCTGAGGATCTCCAGGAAACCAGGCTGTTCCTCGCCGCGGATGCGCACCGTGGTCATGACTGGCGGACCCCCTGGCGCGCTGTAGAAATCTCATAGAGCGTGATGCCCACCGCCATCGAGGCATTCAACGACTCGGTGCTCTTCGTGATGGGAATCGAGACAATCGCGTCACAGGTCTCAGCCACCAACCGGGAGAGCCCCTTGCCCTCGGAGCCGACGACGACGATCAGCGGCTCTTCGGCCAGAGAGAGTCCGGGCAAGGACATCTCGCCGCCGCCGTCGAGCCCAACCACGAAATACCCCAAGCTCTTGGCTTCTTTCAGCGCCTGGGTGAGGTTCTTGGCACGGGCCACGGGGATGCGTGCAGCCGCGCCGGCCGAAGTCTTCCAGGCGGTTGCGGTCACACCGGCGCTGCGACGTTCAGGCACCAGCACCCCATCAGCGTCGAAAGCTGCCGAGGCACGCAGAATGGCGCCGAGGTTGCGCGGATCAGTGATGGAATCACAGGCCACCAACAGCGGCTGATGCGCGATATAGCCCTTGGCGGCCTTCTCCAGTAGCTCCTCGGTCAGCTCCGCAGCGTCGGCATACTCATAGGGTTCCAGCACCAGAGCCAGACCCTGATGCACCGCGTCACCGCTCGCGTTGTCCAACTGCCGACGAGTCAGCTCACGTACCCGGACACCCTGCTCGGCGCAGTGCTGCAGCGCCTCCCGCACGCGGCCATCAGACTCAATGTCAGCAGCCACCAGCATCTCCTTCGCCGGGACACGCTCAACCAGCGCCTCCAGCACAGGATTGCGGCCGGCCACCACATCATCAGCTCCATAGCCGGAACCGCGGGTACGAGGCCGATTCGCCTCACGCTTTGCAGCGGCGCGCTCGGCCAGCTGCTTCTGCTTGTGAGCCTTGTGATAGACGCGGTCCTCTGCCTTGGGAGTCGGACCCTTGCCTTCGAGTTTGCGGCGGCCCTGTCCACCCGAGCCCGAGGTGGGGCCCTTCTTGTTCTTCCGGACAGCGGCCGATTTGGGACGAGAGTCCTTAGCCATGTGTGTCCCCCTTGGTCTGTGCGGCAATGCTCCATCGGGCACCCTCTGGGGTGTCCTCGATGATCACGCCTGCGGTGGTGAGCTGATCGCGGATCGCGTCAGCGCGGGCATAGTCTTTCTCGGCTTTGGCCGCTGTCCGCTCGGTCAACAGGTGATCCACCAGAGTACCCAGTGCCGCATGCTCGGCCGAGCCTGCGCCGTCGGGCTCCGGCACATCCGCCAGTCCCAGCACCTGCGCCATGGAGGCCACCTCTGCGGCACGTTCTGCGGCCACCGTCTTCTGTCCCTGGGCCAGGGCGGTGTTACCTGCACGGACACTCTCGTGCAACACAGCCAGTGCTGCCGGAACATTGAGATCATCATCCATGGCGGCGCGGAAGGCTTCAGGAAGCTGCAGTTGAACCGGCTGCTCCCCCAGGGATTTGGCCAGGAAACCCTCGATGCGTTCGACGGCGGCCTCGGCCTCCTGCAGGGAACCGGGGCGATAGTCCAGCTGGGAGCGGTAATGAGCCTGACCCAGGAAGTAGCGGACAGCCTTGGGGCGCGCCTGGGAGAGCATCTCTTCCGGGGAGATGGTGTTGCCGATGGACTTCGACATCTTCTGGCCCTGATAGGTCACCATGCCGTTGTGCAGCCAGTACCGAGCGAAGTCATCACCGGCGGCCCTGGACTGGGCAAGTTCGTTCTCATGGTGCGGGAAGCGCAGATCCAGGCCTCCGCCGTGGATATCGAACTGTTCCCCGAGATACTTGGTCGCCATTGCCGAGCACTCCAGGTGCCAGCCGGGACGACCGCGACCCCAGGGAGAATCCCAGGCAGCGGTCTCCGGGTCCCCTTCTTTATGTCCCTTCCACAGGGCGAAGTCCCGGGGGTCGCGCTTACCGCGGGGATCGGCGTCGGGAGCATCCTGCATATCCTCCACGCGCTGCCGGGTGAGCTCCCCGTAGTTCTGCCAGGAACGCACGTCGAAGTAGACATCGCCTGAGCCATCAGGTGCTGGGTAAGCGTGCCCGGCGTCGATAAGCCGCTGGATCAGGGCAAACATCTCCGTGATGTGCCCGGTGGCACGAGGTTCGTAGCTGGGGCGCAGCACGCCCAGGGCGTCATAGGCGGCGTGGAAGGCCTGCTCGAACCGGTACGCCAGAGCAAACCAGGGCTCCTCGGCGGGGTAGTCCTGGTCCGCGCGGAAGTCCGGGCTGTAGGAAGCCGCAGACTTCTCCAGGATCTTGTCATCGATATCGGTGACGTTGCGCACCGCGAGCACGTCATAGCCGCTGGCACGCAGCCAGCGAATCAGGATGTCAAAGGCCACCGCCGAGCGCACATGGCCAACATGGGGCTTGCCCTGAACAGTGGCACCACAGTAGTAGAGCGAGACCCGTCCCTCGTGCAGCGGGGTGAAGTCCCGGATCTCGGCTGTTTTGGTGTCGTAAAGTCGCAGTACCACGGCCCAAGGGTACCGCAGCGGCCCCGCTCAGCCCTGGAGCGTTTAGTCCTTGACCAGCACGGCAGTGGCAGTAGCCATGATGCCCTCGGCCCGGCCGGTGAAGCCGAGTCCGTCAGCGGTAGTGGCCGAGACTGCCACCGGAGCACCGGCTGCCGCGCTGAGCGCTCGCTGGGCTTCTTCGCGGCGCGGCCCGAACTTGGGCCGGTTGCCGATGAACTGCACGGAGAGTGATCCGATGCGGAAGCCGGCCCGACGCACGATTGCCGCCGCTTCGGCCAGCAGCATCACTCCGGAGGCACCGGCCAGTTCAGGGCGAGATGTGCCCATAGTGTCTGCGCCGAAATGCACACCCAGGTCTCCCAGTCCTGCCGCGGAGAAGAGCGCATCGCAGCAAGCATGGGCCACGGCATCGCCGTCGGAATGCCCGGAGAGTCCCTGTTGACCGGGCCAGTGCAGGCCGGCCAGCCACAGTTCGGTGGGCTGATCCTCGGGGGCGAAGGCATGAATGTCATGGCCGATGCCCACTCGGGGTAATGGGACCTGGGCAGCGGGCATGTGTGTCTCCTGAAGCAGCGCGGTGGCTGTGAGCAGGTCTGTCTCTGTGGTGATTTTCAGCGCCCGGGGGTGACCGGCGACGACGGCGACCTCCACCCCTAAGTGCTCAGCGATCATCGCCTCATCAGTCAACGCTGCGGCCTCTTCATCACTCAATCCCATGGTGTGCTCGAGGGCGCGCTCCAGAAGGTCCAGGGTGAAGCCCTGTGGGGTCTGCACTGCGCGCAGTTGGCTGCGAGCCGGGGTGGAGGCCACGATCTCGCCTTTTGCCGAAGCATCCGTGCCGGCCGTGCTGATCTGTTTGATGGTGTCGGTGACCGGGACTGCCGGCACTACTGCCTCAGCACCGCTCTCCACTGCTTGCAGCACCCGCTGGAAGACCTCGGGCGGGGTGAGCGGACGGGCGGCGTCGTGAATAAGCACTGTGGTTCGCTCCGCCGACCAGTCATGGTGCCTGGCGTGTTCCTGGACTGCGGCCAGGCCCTCGCTGACCGAAGAAGCCCGGGTAGACCCACCTGAGACGACGACGACGCGAACTCCGGTGGCCTCGACAGCGTTGGCTTCTGCCACCAGCTGCTGACGGGTCGCCTCTGCGCTGGGATCCGATGGCACGACCACCACGAGCAACCCGAGTCCGAGGTCAGCAGTCACCGCATCCAGGGCCCGGGAGAGGATGCTGCGCCCAGCCAGCGGCACAGCTGCTTTGGGTATCCCGTAGCCCAGCCGCGTGCCGGAACCGGCGGCAACAATGACTAACGCCCGAGGATCTCCTGTGCTGAACAGGGCATCCGTCGGGCGTTGAGTCATATATGCGATTCTACGGTGAGCTCGAAGCTGAACCGCGCTTAGGCGGTGGCTGAGGTTTCGGAGAGCACCTGATCGAGGAGCTGCTCTGCATCCTCTTCGGTCAGTTCCTTGGCCAGCCGCAGCTCCGAGACCAGGATCCTCCGAGCCTGGGAGAGCATCCGCTTCTCGCCAGCGGAGAGTCCGCGGTCATTCTCACGGCGCCAGAGGTCACGAACGACCTCGGCAAGCTTGTTAATGGAACCCGAGGCCAGCTTCTCCACATTTGCCTTGTAACGGCGGGACCAGTTGGTGGGCTCTTCAGTGTGCTCGGCCCGCAGCAGGCCGAATACGTGATCCAGGCCTTCTTCATCCACCACGTCGCGAACACCCACGAGGTCAACGTTCTCAGCCGGAACTTTGATGGTCAGGTCGCCTTCAGAGACTCGCAGCGTGAGGTAGGTCTTTTCCTCCCCCTTGAAAGTGCGCATCTCCACCTCTTCAATGGTGGCGGCACCGTGGTGCGGGTATACGACTGTCTCTCCGACTTCGAAATTCATGTAATTATTCCCCTTTCCCGCAGTCCAGTTTATCACGCACAGGCGTTTATCGGCGTGTCGTGATGCAAGCTCCGGGGAGTGGGCATAAGGTTCGCCGCGCACAATTCTCTTCTACGCCATGTAGAATTACTGCTGATCAAGTAGTCTGGACGCGACAACGTCGCACCGACCTCATGAGGAGATTTCCGACGTGAAGTTCGCCCCCTCCCCCACCCGCCGCGCGGCTGCCGCATCTCTGGCGTTGGCAGCAGTGCTGGCCACCGGCTGCAGCGCCGTGAACTATCAGGCCACCACCCACGTCTACTCGGCGTCAGACGGCGTGATGTTCGATGCCGAGGGCGTCAAAGTGCGCAACCTGACGTTCATCGCCAACGAGGAGGGCGGCCCTGCTCGCCTAGTCGGCCTCCTGAGCAACAACAGTGCCGAGGATGCCCAGGTGGAAATCTCCGCAGCTGGCGACACCTTCCCCTTCAGCCTGTCCTCCGGTGAGGCCATCAACCTCCAGAACGACGACGAGCTCATCGTCTCCTCGATTCAGGCAGCCCCCGGAGCGATGCAGGACGTGACTATTTCCATCAACGGCACTGAAGAAACCGTCGGTGCCACGGTCCTCGACGGCGGCATTGCCGAGTACCGCGCTCTTCTGCCGGATGGCTTCGATGAGTCCACCGTTGAGCACCTGGAGCATGGCCCCGACACTTACGGCGGCGGCGCAGCCCACCACGATCCGGACGCCGCTCACCACTGACGCGGACACCCGCGCACAACTGCCTCCATGAGGGCCTTCACCCATAGCGGTGAGGGCCCTCATTTCGTTGTATGTGTCACAAATGGACTTGAGCGAACTTCTATGGTGTGATTCTGGCGGCACTGTGAGTCATGCCACATCGGCGGATGGGCAGTGTCACCACCTTCACTACGGATCGTCGGGCACGTACCTGCCCGTGAAAGGGAAACATCATGGCCTCAGTGACCTATGACTTTGCGAGCCGCATCTACACCCCAGGGGCGCGGCCTGCCATCAACAAACTCCACCTGGAGATCACCGACGGCGAGTTCCTCGTCCTGGTGGGCCCCTCCGGTTGTGGTAAGTCCACCGCCCTGCGCATGCTGGCCGGCCTCGAAGAGGTCAACGAGGGCCGCATCCTCATCGGTGGCGAGGACGTCTCCCACGTCTCTCCCAAGGACCGCGACATCGCGATGGTCTTCCAGAACTACGCCCTCTACCCCCATATGTCGGTGGCAGAGAACATGGGCTTCGCCCTGAAGATCGCTGGAGTCTCCAAGGAAGAGCGCGCAGAGCGGGTCAAGAAGGCCGCTGAGATCCTGGACCTGGTTCCCTACCTGGACCGCAAGCCGAAGGCACTCTCCGGTGGTCAGCGTCAGCGCGTGGCGATGGGTCGCGCCATCGTGCGCTCCCCCAAGGTCTTCCTGATGGATGAGCCGCTGTCCAACCTGGACGCCAAACTGCGCGTACAGACCCGTACCCAGATCGCAGCCCTGACCCGGCAGCTGAAGACCACAACCGTCTACGTCACCCACGACCAGGTGGAAGCCATGACCATGGGCGACCGTGTGGCGGTCCTCAAGGACGGCATCCTGCAGCAGGTGGACAGCCCCCGCAACCTCTACGACACACCCGCCAACGTCTTCGTGGCAGGCTTCATCGGCTCCCCCGCCATGAGCCTGTTCCAGGTGGCCAAGACCGGTGATGACATCATCCTGGGCAACGACCGCTTCAACATCCCCGGCGGCTACCTCTCCAAGGGCAGCGGCGACAAGGTCACCCTGGGCGTTCGCCCCGAGGACATGGAGATCTCCACCGACGGCACCGGCCTGCCGATGGTCGTCGACGTGGTCGAAGAGCTCGGCGCAGACGCCTACATCTACGGCACCCCGGAGGGCATTGACACCTTCCAGCCGCTGATCGTCCGTGTAGATGGCCGCCGTCCTCCCATGAAGGGCGACAAGGTCTTCATCAAGCCCAATGTGGACCATGTGCACCTCTTCGACGTGGAGACCGGCCTCCGGCTCAACGGCGCGATCCCGGAGAATACTCCGCACGCCAAGTTGGCAGATGTGGAAGCACTGCAGGACAGCGAAGAGTAAGCCGCACAGCATTTATAGGTGCTGACAAAAGCGCCGGAGACTCATCGAAAACGATGGTTCTCCGGCGCTTTTTACATATTCACACTAGGCAAACAGCAGATATCCAGTAACTGTCCAGTTAGAGATTCCTAGGGTGGAGCCATGGCTAGAAGCGCAGTGTCCATTATCATCACGATCGTTATTGCGATCGTCCTGCTGTGGCTGGCGATCACCGTATTTGAGATCGCCGCAGGGATCGCAGGCTCCGTCATCGTCGGCATCCTCGCCGTGCTCGGAGTGCTGTATCTGATCCGTGCGCTGACCTAGTCCTGGATCACTCACGTCAGTGATCATGCACCGCCGTCAACCATTCCGAAAGGGTGAAACACCATGCGCGGCATCTACATCCCCATCAGCATCACCACGATCCTCCTGATCGTCATCCTGGTGATCGTACTGACCTAACCCATACGGCAACCGACGACGACGCCCCGGCACCTCTCACTTAGAAGAGGTGGCCGGGGCGTCGTCGTGAGCACTGGAGGCTACTGCTGGCTGAGCCCGGAAGCGGGCTGTACTCGGCTCATCTGATGTGCCGGCAGCCAGGCAGCCAGCAGCGCGGCCACCAGCGTGGCAGCCCAGATGGCAGCAATCCGCAACCAGGGGATCTCCAGGACCACACTCCAGTCCTCGCGCGCCACCAGCGAGCTGACCCCAGCCCAGCCGAAGAAACCGCCCAGGACCGTGCCCAGCAGCAATGCGACTGCAGCCATCAGCAGCGCTTGCAAAGAGATCATGGAGCCGACGGCGCGGCGGTTCATTCCCACCGCGCGCAGCAGTGCCGCTTCACGCCGTCGCTCAAAGACCGAGAGGGAGAGCGTATTGCTGACGCCGATGACCGCCACAATGATGGCTGCGGCCAGCAGCACCAGCACCATCAGCAGGACCATCTCGATCATTTCGCCGTAGGATGCCCGGCGCCGGGCGCTTCTTCAGCTGTTCCTGTTCTTCGCGGAGCACTCCGAGCATGCGGCGCATCTCGGTCAGCGCTTCGCGGCCTGTCTCAGCGATGGTCTCGAAGGCTGCACTGGCGCGGGCAGGGTCCTGCTGCAGGACATACCGGCCGCCGTCGGCCTGGGCGATCATGACCGACATGGAGTGACTGATGACATCGTGCACCTCCCGGGCGATACGCATGCGTTCGGCGTCGGCGGCTAAGCGGGCCTCCTGATCGCGTTCGCGTTCCAGCAGCCGGTTTTTCTCCTCCACGGCTTCCAGCTGGGCGCGCTTGCGTCCGGCGAGGTCGCCGAAGAGCCAGAACACCAGCACGACGGCGGCGGCGAATCCACCGATGAGCAGGAGGTTGACCATGGCCGTGGGAGCATCCGCCGGATAGATGCTGGCCACCATCTGCTGATATCCCACAAAGATGGCCAGGAGCACCGCACCGAGCAGAGCTATGGTCAGATAGCTGCGGGAGACTCGACGGCTGCCGTATTTGGCGCAGGTGTAGACCACCAGCGGGACGCTGAGAGCGGAGACACCGGGTCCGCTGAGTGTGAGGATCTGCAGCAGCGCGGCAGTGGCGATGATCCCTGCGGCCACCCCTGGCTGAATCCTGGAGATCGCCAGCGGGACGATGGCCATCAGTTCCAGCAGAAGCATGACTTGGGGGTCAACCGCGTTGCCGATGAATCCGTAGTGCGACGCGCTTAAGCCCCAGATCAGCAGTGCCATCAGGGTCAGCGGGGCGACCTTGAAGAGACTGTCCCCCAACCAGGGTCGCTCCTCGAAGAACCGCACTGTGCGCACATGCGGTGGGAGGCGCCCGAGTTCTGTCATGCTCCCAGTCTAGGGAGCTAGGTGGCGCTCCGCCTCCGACCACAGGATGAAAACTGCCCGCTGCTGGCTTCCGGGTTTATCGACCGGGCTTAACCACGGCGCCATTCTCGTAAGGACAATTTGCTGCGCTTAAGCCTCGGTCAGACGCAGCAAATTGACCACTCGAGGAGGCTCAGCCGGGATGCTTAACGACGGCGCGCGGGCCCGGCGTCGTCGTCTGTTGTCTTCGCCTGCCCAGTGGAGTACTCCTCCGGTGCCATTCTTTCCGCGCGACCTTTGGAGGCGGTGGGATTATGCCGGTGATAGCTGATGCTCTGCGCGATGATGTAGGTCAGCGGGCCAATGATGGGGACCAAGAAAATCACCAGAACCCACAGGACGCCGGCTCGGCGCTGGTGGCGGGTCTGCATCAGAACCATCAGGGCCGCTGCCAGAGCTGCCACTGCCAGGATGCCACCAAAACGCAGCCACCACGGCAACGGTTCACTGCCGGCAGGGGTGGCTGCGGCAAGAGCGGAGAACAACTGCGGCACGAACACGGCACCAGCGTAGGTGGCACCGCTGACGAGCAGCTTGATCCCTAGTGGGCGTTGCCTGGAGTTTTGCCGGAGAAGTCAGCGCTGGGGCCAGATACTGCGTTCGGCCATGACATCGGCCAGCGCTTCGGCGTCGTCGGTCATGAGGCCGTCAACGCCCATATCCAGCAGTCGGTGCATCTCAGCGGGATCGTCCACCACCCATACATGGACCTGCAGCCCGGCCTTATGGCAGCGCTCAATGAACTTCGGCCGCACAATGCGCACCCCGGAGTGCTCGATAGGCACCTGGAGGCAATCGATCCCAGCCAGACGGCGACTGATCCGGCGCAGGAATCCCAGCGGACCCAGCAGCACAATCAAGCCCGTAGAGACCCACCCCCCGGAGGTAGCCACCGGGCGGCTCAGCCGCTTATTCACCCGATGCCGACGGGCGTCATTGAAGCTGGCGGCCAGCACTCGGTGATGAGCTCCGTGACGCTCAACAATCTCCGCAAAGGGGCCGGCGGCTTCTCCGTCTTTGAGGTCCACGTTGAAATGGACGTCATCCCATTCCGTGAGCAGATCCTCGAAGCGCACCATCGGCTCGGTGAACCGGCCGTCCATCCCGACGCGGAGTTCACTGAGCTCTTCCCAAGTCTTCTCACTCAGCCGACCGCTGCCGGTGGTGACCCTGCCCAGCTCCTCATCGTGGAAGACCACCAGGGTGCCGCAGGCTGCAGTACGGACATCGATCTCCAGGTACCGGTACCCCAGTTCGACGGCGTGCCGGAAGGCGCCCATGGTGTTCTCGCGGCGGGGATCCGCTCCGCGGTGAGCAAAGGCCAGCGGGGCGTTCTGAAGAGCTCCGGGCTGAGAGTTCAGCAGATAGGGAATGTCGCGGTAGGGATGGGCCCGGTAGGGACTGAGCCGGGTCACAGCTGACCTGCCAGCAGCTTTTCGATGATCACAGCCACGCCGTCGTCATCACAGCTTGAGGTCACATGGTTTGCCGCAGCGCGTGCCATCGGGTGGGCAGAGCCTACCGCCCAAGATGTGCCAGCCCACTGCAGCATTTCTATGTCATTGGGCATGTCTCCGAAGGCCACCACGTTCTGCTGGTTGACGCCCAGGGAGGTGGCGAAGCGCTGGAGACCTGCAGCCTTGTTGATGCCCTTGGCTGCCAGCTCCAGCAGGCTCACCCCTGGTGCTGAGTGGGTGACGCTGACCAGGTGACCGGCACGCCGTCGCACTTCGGCCAGGAATGTGTCTGGATCCATGCTGTGGGTTTTCACCAGCAGCTTCACCACCCGGTCAGCGACGTGGTCCTGACCAACCTCGCTGTCCGGGGTGCGCACCTCACCGCGGGTGCCACGCTCTAAGGTCTCATCCAGCGGGCCGAAGAGCAGCTGCTCTTCACCGATGCCGGCGCCCTTGCGCTTGGCATCATCGTAGAAGAGTGAGTCTTTGGCGAAGCCGTCTTCTAGGTGCAGGTGCTCTAGCGTCTCGGCGGCGAAGAAAGCACCGGGGTCTAAGTCGAGGATGATGTCCTTGGCTGAGAACAGCGCCTCGGCCTGCATGGGCCAGGAGGAGACTAACCTGTCCTGCGCCAAGTCATACATCACTGCTCCGTTGGAGCAGATCACCGGGCCGATCTCACCGAGAGTGTCACTGACTGGCCGCATATTGCGCACCGGGCGTCCAGTGACTAATACGACGACGACCCCTGCTTCGCTGGCGGCCTGGAAGGCTTCGACCGTGCGCGGGGACACCGCACCGGAGGCGGTGAGCTTATAGGAGAGGATCGTGCCGTCAATATCGCTGGCGATCAGCTTGACCGGAGTTCCAGCAAGTTGTGGCGCGGCCGCGTCGTCGAGGACTGGGTGGTTGAGGGCAGCCTCGGCGGATTCAGTGGTGGGTGCGGCGCTGGCGGACATCCCGCCTCCGGGTGTCTGAAGCTGTGAAGTCATCGTCTCTTTAGGGATTAGTCGGCGGCGGTGAGGGCGGCGGCAAGCTCTTTTGCGCTCGGCGGCTGAGCGCCAAAGCGGGAGGAGGTGATGGCGGCAGCCTGCGCGGCACTGCGCAGTACTTCGGAGACGGTGTCAGCGCTGATGTCTTGAAGTGCTTGACGGTGATGGGCTCCCAGCAGTCCGCGCTGCTGCAAGCTAGAGAGGGTGGCGGCCATAAAAGAATCACCAGCGCCAACGGTGTCAGCGACTTCCACGGAGAAAGCCTGCTGCTCAACGAAACCGCTGCGCGCCAGGGCTATCGCACCAGAAGCACCGCGGGTCACGGTGACCAGGGAGGGGCCCAGTTCCAGCCACGCGGACATCGTGTCCCGGTGGCTGCGTTCGGGATAGAGCAGATCTAGGTCATCAGTGGAGGCCTGAATAACATCAGCTAGGGCGATGAACTCTTCTACCTGCTGGCGGGCTTCTTCGCGGTTGGGCACCAGGGTGGGCCGGTAATTGGGGTCGTAGGAGATGGTGGCGGTCTCCCGAGCCCGGTGCAGGACCCCCTTGACGGTCTCGGCCCCGGGTTGGACCATCGCGGCAATAGAGCCGGTGTGCAGGTGGATTCTGTCCCCCGAGCAGGTAGCGAACTTCTCCTCCACCTCGTCTGCGCTGGGCAGCGCCCAGTCCAGTGAGAATTCGTAGCTGGCCTGACCGGTGGGGTCCAATGTGGCCCGGGCTACTGAGGTGGGCAGGTCATCTGCCTCGAGCAGGGAGTTGATGCCCTGGGCGCGCAGTGAGCGGGCAATCATTCGACCATAATCGTCCTCGCCGCGCCGTCCGGCGAAGACGACCTGGTGTTCCAGGCGAGCGAGTCCTACCGCAACATTGAAGGGGCTGCCCCCGACGTGCGCCTTTGGGGCAGATGTCTCCGAATGGACCACATCTACCAAGCACTCGCCAATGACCGCCAGGTATGAACTCACGCCTCTACACTACCCGGAATCGGTCGCTCTGAGCCTGTGCGGCAAGCTGTGTCAGGGCATTAGTACTGGCAAGTAGGCCCATCGTACTGCGGTGGTCATCACCGACGAAGAATCGGACACGGCCACGCGCGCCCGAGACGCCGTCCTACTGCTGCCGGTAGAGCTCGTAGCCGCCCAGCAGATTCTTCACCGGCGCGCCGGGATACCGCTGGGACAGCAGCTGCAGCGCCTGGCGGGAACGCACACCGTGGGCGCAATAGACCACCACTGGTCGGTCATCTGCAGCCTGGTCCAGGCCGGGAACCTCCGGGGACTCCCGCCATAGCGTCATCAGCGGAATATTGACCGCATCCTCGATGGTGCCCTGCTGGTGCTCCCACGGTTCACGAACATCCACGACGCCGGCAATCTCCCCGCGGGCCACCGCCTGGCGGAACTCGCGCGGAGTCAGATCATCGGCTTGCTTCGGGTCCCCGGTGAAAGGGTTGAAGTCGATATCCTCGTCCACACTGTCCTCCGCTGCTGTTTCCACGGCAGCGGAATCCATCAGGCTGAGATCAGCCGCCGCGCCGTCGTCGTCTGCTTGGTGGGCGGGTACCTCGCAGGCAGCATCGAAGTCCGGGCCGCCGCCGAGTCCAGTGACATCAGCACCGATGCTGGTGACCGGCTCTCGCTGCAGATCCGGTTCCAAGCGGAATTCGCGGAAGCTGGCGGTCAGCGCGTCATAGCTCAGCACTCGCCCCAGCAGGGTCTCCCCCACCCCGGCGAGGTGCTTGATGGTCTCAGTGGCCATGAGCGAGCCGATCACCCCGGGCAGCACGCCCAACACGCCAGCCTCAGCGCAGGTGGGGACTTCCCCGGCGTCGGGAGCTTCCGGGTACAGATCACGGTAGGTGGGTCCGCGTTCACCAGAAGGCAGCCGGGACCAGAACAGACTGACCTGCCCGGCGAACCGCAGAATGGATCCGGAGACCAACGGCACTCCGGCGATCTCACAGGCATCAGAGACCACATAGCGGGTGGCGAAATTATCTGAGCCATCCACCACAATATCCACCGGCTCCACCAGCTCCAGCGCGTTCTGCGCAGTCAACGGCTGGCGGTGCTCAATGACATTGACCTCCGGATGCAGCCCGCGCATCACTGCTGCGGCTGAAGCCGTTTTGGGCTGTCCCACGGTGGCCTCAGAGTGAATGACCTGGCGGTGCAGATTCGAGCGGTCCACGACGTCGTGGTCAATCACCTCGATGGTGCCCACCCCGGCCGCTGCCAGATACGTGAGGATCGGTGCGCCAAGGCCGCCTGCACCGACCACCAGCACCCGCGCCCGCAGCAGTTTGGCCTGGGCTTCGATACCGAAGCCGGCCAGTGCGAAGTGGCGCTGGAAGCGTTCGGCCTGCGATCGCGAAAACGCGGAGAGATCAGTCATCAGGTGAGGTCTTCCACAGGGTCGATGATGCCCTCCATCGGGCTGGAGGCCAGGGCATGCTCACGGCGCGGGATACGTCCGGCATGCCGGGAGTGCCAGCCGGCCTCTACTGCAGCCTTCACTGCATGCGCCATCGCAGAGGGATTCTGCGCGCGAGTCACCGCGGATGCCACCAGCACTGCCTCGCAGCCGAGTTCCATGGCCAGGGCGGCCTCAGAGGCGGCTCCGATGCCGGCGTCAAGGACCACCGGCACTGAGGCGCGGGAGGCAATGAGCTCAATATTGTGCGGGTTCAGGATGCCGAGCCCGGTGCCGATGGGGGCACCCAGGGGCATGACCGCTGCAGCACCGACCTGCTCCAGACGGCGGGCGACGGCGGGATCATCACTGGTGTAGACCAGCGGGATGAATCCACGGTCAGCCAGCTGTTCTGTGGCTTCCAGGGTCTCGATGACATCCGGGAGCAGGGTGTGCTCATCGGCGATGACTTCGACCTTGATGAGGTTGGTCTCCAGGGCTTCGCGGGCGAGCTCTGCGGTCAGGACAGTGTCCTTGACGGTGTAGCAGCCAGCAGTGTTGGGCAGGATATCGATGCCCAGGCGCTCCAGCATGCTGAAGACCGAGGTCTTAGTGTCCGGGCTGAAGCGGCGCATGGCCACTGTGGTCAGCGTGGTGCCGGAAGTGATGAGCGCGCGTTCCAGGGCTGCGAGATCGGTGATGCCACCGGTACCCATGATCAGACGGTTCGCCAGGGTGTATCCGCCGATGTCCAGCGGTGGAATGCCGGCGTCGAATGCTGGTCCGGTCTGGGCTGTGTCAGACACTTAGTCAGCCTCCCTGGACTGCGGTGACGATTTCAAGCTCGACACCCTCGCTGAGCTCGGTGGCAGCCCAACGGCTGCGCGGGATGACGGAACCGGCCAGTGCGACGGCGACGCCGAGGCGTCCCCCATCAGCAGGGGTGCCGTCAGCGCTGAGCTGGCGTCCGGTGGTGTGCGCGACGGCGTCGACAACAGTGGCTCCTTCAGCGAAGGCGACCTGGTCATCATTAATGTGAACGGTGGGCATAGCCTCTCCAGTCTACGGCGCATCCATCATTCCTGCAGGGGCGGGCAGCCGGTTACGCTCGGGGCCCATAGATTTCGTCGAGCCGCTGTGGCTGGCGCCTTACACCCCCGTAAGAGACTGCTGGGAATTCTGCTGCTGATTCTGGGTCTGGGCGCGCTGGCCGGAACGGCCGCATTGGCCGCCTAGTTGTAGTTCCCCGTGAGGTTGT
>NZ_HG005169.1:17201-34697 GCF_000455245.1 Nesterenkonia massiliensis
TCGGTCAGCGGGCCGGAGACATGGTCTCCAGGAGTTGCTGGTCGGTGTTGTCGAGGCCAGTGTCGTTGAGGCCAGTTGTCCCGGAGGTAGTACCACCGAGCAGGGCTGCGGCCAGTCGAGCCGCCAGCGGGGCAAGCAGGATCCCGTGGCGGGAAAAGCCTGTGGAGACGGCGACGGCGCCGTCGCCCTCATCAGCTGCCAGCAGACCGAGGTATGGCCGGTCATCCGGGGTGCCAGGGCGGGCGCGAGTAGTGATTTCCTCCAGCTGCATCTCGCGCACCGCAGGCAGCACTGTGGCGGCATCCTCCAACAGCTCAAGCACACTACCGGCGTGAGTGTCGGCCAGGTCGTCCTCACGGGAGGATGCGCCGATGACTAGTCCCCCATGAGCACGCGGCACCAAGTACACCGAGCGGCCGCCGACTTTGGCGCGCACCGTAGTGCTGAGCACATGGGATTCCCCCGGCAGCAGCTGGCTTGGGCGTACCCGCAGCCGCAGCACATCGCCGTGGACTGGTCGCAGGTGAAGCGGGTGCCGCTGCGGGATGCCGCCGATGCTGGTGTACCCGAGCCCGGGCACCAGCAGTGCTTTGTCCGCCTGGATATGGTGACCGTCTTCGGTAGTGAGCCGGACCCTGCCAGCTTCACGTTCGATCTCCGTGACGGAAGCTGCTACCCACTGCGCAGCAGGTCCGGCCTCAGGAAATGTGCCGCTGAGATCGGCGCTGAGCGCCGCGGTGGCGCATCTGGCCAGCTGGCGCGGATCCACTTGGTGATCGCTGGGCACGTCCCAGGCTTTGGCGACCGGGGCCAGGGCAGGCTCACGGCGCCGCAGGGCACTGGAGGTCAGCGGTTCAACCTGCATGCCGTGGCGCTGCTGAAGGTCAACTAAGTCGACGACGGCGGCGCGGTCACCGGGGTCAGCGGCCAGCAGCAGGGTGCCGTTCTCGAGGTAGCCGGTGGGCGTCGTCGTCGCCTGCTCCAGAGTGGCCAGCAGCTCCGGATACTCTGTGCGGGAGGCGGCCATCAGTGGCCAGAGTTCCTGCTGCCCGTACTGGACTTCGCTGATGGGGGCGAGCATGCCTGCGGCGGCATATGAGGCTCCGCTGACCGGGGCGGGATCGATGATGGTCACCGCATGTCCGGCTAGCCGCAGCCGCCAGGCGGAAAGGAGCCCGACCACTCCGGCACCGACCACGGCGGTCCTGATCTCCCTGCGCTCAGCCATGGCTCTAGCCTACTGAAACCGGCAGCGAATTCTGCCCGGGGGTTCAGGCTGCAGGACGTCGGGCAATAATGTCCCAGCGGTGCCAGTGCTTGGGTCCGCGCCCGCTAGGCCCATCATGCTCTTGTTCCTGCCCGGGGGTCAGCTCTCCAGGCTGAATTCCCATCCAATGGTGCAGAAATCGGTCTTTTCCGGGCCTTCAGCGCAACAACGAATGGGACAACGGGGAGCGGATCTCGGCGGATCCCATCGGTTGTTGCCGCTGAGCCCCCACTGGGCCGCGCCACGCCCATCCCACTACCGAGCTGACATCCCGGCACAGACGACAACGGCGGCCCGCCGGACCGATTCAACAGAGTCCAGTGAGCCGCCGTAGATGCGGAGCGGGCGACGGGAATCGAACCCGCGTCGTCTGCTTGGGAAGCAGAAGCTTTGCCATTAAGCTACGCCCGCTTGGCCGCCGCCATGAGTGCGAGTGATCCCACCGTGACGACGTGCTGATTAGTGTACTCCGATCAGGCGCTATCAATGGGACCAGGCCTCAAGCGCTGCTCGAGGCGCGATTTGAGCCGGTCGAGGCCGAACCCGAAAGCCCGTACTCAAGAAGCTCTCAAGGAGCCAGTGGCGCCAACTCCGGGACGTCCTCGCCGAGCACACCGCGGGCCAAGATATCTCCCAACAGCGGTCCCATGGTCAGCCCCGCCGGCCCATACCCCGAGGCCACCCAGACATCCGCGTGCCCCGGAAGCGTACCCACCACCGGCAGCCCATGATCAGCCAGCGGCCGCAGTCCCACCCGGGTCTCCAGCACCGTCGCCTCGGCGAGTCCCGGGGCAATACCGAGAGCGTCCTGCAGGACCTGCAGCTGCCCAGCAGCGGTGACCCGGGGATCAAATCCGCTGCCCGTTTCACGCGTGGCACCCACGGCCACACGGCCGCCGTCGAAAGCCACAATGTAGTGGTGCGACAGGGGGGCAATGGTCGGCCACGCGGAGGTGTCAGCCCCCTCAAGACGAAGGTGGGTGATCTGACCACGCTGCGGGGCCACCGGGACCGGAGCATGCGCAGCCTCCAGAAGCTGAGCACTCCACGCCCCTGCCGCTACGACGACGGCATCAGCGTCCAGCAGGCCATCCTCTACGCGCACAGCAGTACGGGCTCCATCCTTCACCAGTTGGGCATCAGAAGTGATCCGCTGTGCTCCGAGCGTCCCGGCTGCGGTGAGCAGAGCATCCCGCAGCGTTCGCCCGTCCACCCGACCGCCACCGGTGAGCAGCACCGCCTCCACATCCTCTGCCAGCGCGGGGAAGAGCTGCCGGGCCTCAGCGTTGGTCAGCCGCTGGACCTCACCCGCTACTGACCCGGCGACCTCGACCCGGGCACGGACCCTCTCCTCTGCCGCGTGCAGAAGCGCAGCATCCCGGTTCACTATCAAAGAACCAGTCCGCCTGTAATCGGTGCGGGTGATGCCAGCCTCTGCTAATTGCTCCAGCAGCACGGGATAGTAGGCGCCGCCTGCGGCATAGAGGTCATAGAAGGGCCCGGTGGCGGTGGATACCCATGGGGCGATGATGCCGGCACTGGCCGCCGTCGCCTGCCCCGGCGAGCCGTCATCGATGATGGTCACGGCAGCGCCTCTGCGCGCCAGCGCGAAAGCTACGGAGGCTCCGGCGATCCCTGCGCCCACAACAGCAATACGAGGTGACATAGCTCAAGCTTTTCACGGCCGCGGAAGAACCTGGCTCATCCCCGCGTTGCAGACCCTCGACACCAATTCACCGACCCCACGGAGATCATCCTGATGAGCACGCAGCAGAGCCCTTCCACCGACACCCTGTTGAAGGAACTGGAGCCCGATGCACTCCACCGTCTTTTCACCGGTGCGCATACTACGCACACATTCACTGATGAGCCTGTGGACCCTGCTCTGGTGCAGCGCGCATATGAGGATCTGCGCTGGGCTCCTACCGCGTTCAATTCCCAGCCGCTGCGGCTGACCGTGCTGACCCCCGGGGAGACCCGCGACGCCGTCATCAAGCACCTCATGGAGGCCAACCAGGCCAAGACCAAGGCGGCTCCGCTGACCATCGTTGCTGCCTACACCGCTGACTGGCACGAGCGTATGGATGTGCTGGCACCGCAGCGCGAGGGTGCACGCGAGAGCTTCGCGAATAAGGGCGGCATGCGTGAGAGTGTCGGCCAGCAGTCAGCGCTGATTCAGATCGGCTACCTGCTGCTGGCACTGCGCGCCCATGGATTGGAGGTGGGCCCCATGACCGGCCTGAATGCTGCTGGAGTGGACTCAGTGGTGCATACCGAGAACGGATGGAAGACCCTGGTGGTCATCAATGTGGGCCACGGGCCCAACCCTGCCGATGAGGATGCGATCCGTCCCCGCGGTGGCCGCTTGGACTTCGACGACGCCGCCCAGGTGCTCTGAGCTCCGCGATGCGGCCGCGGTCACCATCGCGCGCTGGCCGTCCAGGGAACATTGAGCCGATGTCCCCTGCGGCCCAAGCTGCGACTCCTAGCGTGATCAGCGACAGCGCATGCTGCTTTGACCCGAGAAGGAGGACTTCATGAGCCACATCACTGGTAAGAAGATCGCCCTGCTGACCACCAACGGCGTGGAGCAGCCCGAGCTGACCGAGCCCCTTGCCGCCATTAAGGAACACGGCGGCACTCCCGTCCTCGTCTCCCCCGAGGAGGGGCAGATCCAGGCCATGAAGGGTGACTGGGAGCATGCCGATCACTTCGACGTCGACGTTGCTCTCTCCTCCGCGAACCCGGATGACTACGACGGACTGGTGCTGCCCGGCGGCACCTTGAACGCAGACACGCTGCGCATCAACGAGGACGCCCAGAAGTTCGTCAAGGCTTTCTTCGACGCCGGCAAGCCCGTGGCGGCGATCTGCCACGGACCTTGGATCCTCACCGAAATCGGCGCCGTCCAGGGCCGCACGGTCACCAGCTACCCGTCTTTGAAGACAGACCTGACCAACGCTGGCGCTGAGTGGGTGGATGAATCCGCAGTGGTCAGCGACGGTCTGGTCACCTCGCGGACTCCCGATGACCTGGAGGACTTCAACCAGGCCTTCCTGGACTTAGTCTCAGATGACTCAGAAGCGCCCTGATCACCACTAGACACAATGACGTTAAGCACGATGACGGCGGCTCCCCTGGTACACAGGAGGGCCGCCGTCGTCGTGTGTGGGGTTCCCTAGACCGGAACCTCTAGACCGGTACTCTTCAGGCAGTACTTCTTCAGTCCTGGGCTACCTCAGGGGCGGCCCGGCGCCTGCCCCAGTAGGAGGCCAGCAGGCCGCCGGAGATGTTGTGCCAGACCGAGAAGATCGCTCCCGGGAGCGCCGCCTCCGGGGAGAAGTGCGCGCTGCCCAGACCGGCGGCCAGCCCGGAGTTCTGCATGCCGACTTCCACCGAGATCGCGCGTCGGGTGGGCACCGGTGCCCGGGTCAGTGCCGCGGCGGCATAGCCCAGTCCGTAGCCCATCAGGTTATGGATCATGATGCCCACAATCAGCAGCACTCCGGCCGAGGCCAGCACGTCGTGGGAGCCTGAGACCACGGCGAGCACCACATAAGTGATACCCAGCACCGAGATCCAGGGCAGTGCAGGCTGGATAGCCACCACGATGCGCGGCAGCAGCAGACGCAGCACAATGCCTGCCACCACGGGGATCAGCACAATCTGCACAATGCTCTTGGCCATATCACCGGCAGGCACCGGCAAATACTGACCTGCCAGCCACAGCGTCAGCAGTGGAGTCAGCAGTGGTGAGAGCAGGGTAGAGATAGAGGTCATGGTCACCGAGAGGGCGACGTCGCCGCGGGCCAGATAGGTCACCACATTCGACGAGGTCCCGCCGGGGACAGAGCCCACCAGGATCATGCCGGCAGCCAGGGCCGGAGGCAGCTGCAGTACCCAGGCAATGGCAAAGGCCAGCAGCGGCATCAGCGCGAACTGGAAGGCCACACCGGCAATGACCGGAACGGGCCTGCGCAGCACCAACGCAAAATCCGGCAGAGTCAGAGTCAGGCCCATGCCGAACATGATGATCATCAGCGCATAGGTCACCCCGGCGCTGAGCGGAGAGAACGTCGCCGGAGCCAGCAGGGCGGCGACGGCGCCACCGATGATCAGCAGCGGGAAGACGGTGACAGCGAGCTTCGCGCTGCGCGGAGACTGGTCAGCCGGTGCCGCAGTGCGGGACTCAGCCGGTGATGTAGAACGGGACACAGCTCACATCTTCGGAGTACCTGTGTCCACGGTCAACGCCGGCTATCAGGCTGCTCACCATATGGACGCAGGTCAGCGCCGTCTCAGCAGGCACCGGCGGGAATCCAGCAGATGCGAAGCCTTCTGCTTTAGTCTCGGAAGCATGAGCGAATCCGCCCTGACCCCCGAGCCCTCCGAACTGGGCCAGCTGCGCCGTGAGCGACTGCTGTCCGCCCGCCTCTACGTCTGCACGGATCTTCAGCGATTCATTCTTCGGCCTGACGCCGGACCCGTGGATGAGCTGGATCTTGAGTCCCTGCGTCAGTTCTACGTGGACGCCTTCACCGGTGGGGTGGACATTATCCAGGTCAGGGATAAGAACGTCTCAGTGCAGACCGAGATTGCCGCACTGACCCTGCTGAAACAGGTCGCCGATGAACACGGTGGACTCTCGGCCGCCAATGACCGGGCGGACCTGGCGCTGATCACCGGGGTGGATGTCTTCCATGTGGGCCAGGAGGATCTCTCCACTGACCAGGCGCGCGCCATTCTGGGCGACGACGTCGTGATCGGCCGCTCCTGCCGCACCTTCGAGCAGGTGCGGGCAGCAGTGGAGGACATCGGCATCGACTACTACTGCACCGGGCCCGTATGGGAGACCCCCACGAAGCCCGGCCGGGCCGCTGTGGGCACTGAGCTCCCGGCACGCGCTTCAGTCCTGGAGACTGCCAAACCGTTCTTCGCCATCGGCGGCATCAATGCTGAGAATCTGCACGAGGTCACCGAGGCCGGTGCCGAGCGGGTTGTGGTGGTTCGGGCTGTCACCGAGGCAGCAGACACCGTGGCTGCCGCGCAGGCGCTGCGCGAACAGCTGCCGGGTTAGCGACGGCGCGAGGGCTTCCTGCCCTTAGCTGGCTTGGATCCGCGCGGGGCAGGCCCCCGGCGCTGTGCAGCCGGCTTGCCGGTCGCGCCTTTGGCTCCTTTTGCCTTGCCGCTACCTTTGGTGTCAGCCTTCTTCGGCGCTGCGGACTGAGTCTGCTGCAGTTCGCTGCGTCCAGAGCCTGGCTTGCGACCCCTGGCAATGCCGACGAACTCCTGGATGTCCTCGCTGTCACGCTCGCGCAGCCAGGCCAGACCCACCTGCCAGCCGGGCAGCCCCTCCACGGTGCGGATCACCACGTCCTTACGTGAGAGCATCCGGGCCACGGAGTTCGGCAGGATCAGCAGACCTGCACCGGAAGCCACCACCTCAAGGGCCATCCGCTCACCGCGGCCCAACTCCGCCCCCGTTTTAGGAACATCAGGCTCCGGATCCTGCTCCACCATCTGGTCCGGGGTGAAGAAGGTTTCCTGTTCGATCTCCGCCCAGGGCACCACATCCTCAGCTGCGGCTACCCAGTGTTCGGCCGAGGCACAGACCACCGGAAGCTCCTCGTAGAGCCACACCCGGTGCAGCACATCAGTGTCTACGTCCTGTTCCGCCCGCACCCGCACGTAGCCGACATCCGCCAGCCCGGCTTCCAGGCGCTGTGGCTGGCGGGCGTCGTCGTCGTAATAGTCCACGCACAGCGGGATATGCCGGTACCGGTCCCGCCAGCGGTGCGCCCATTTATCCGGTGTGGCTCCGGGCAGCGCGGCGAGCCGGATCCCGGCTGGACGGCTGGGCGCGCCCTCCGGTTGATCCTGCTCGGACTGGTCCTGCTCGGACTGGTTCTGTTCGGGCATGGTCAGGTCGGACATGGTCAGAAGATCAGTGCTTGTCAGCCGGCTGTTGGTAGCGGCGCATGGCGGCGCTGGTGTGTTTCACAGCGAATCCGAGGCGCTCGTACAGCCTGGTGGCGCCGGTGAGGGACTCGGAGTCCACGTCCAACTCAATGACGTCGTAGTCACCGCTGCTGGCTGCGGCTTCGATAGTGTGCGCCAGGACCGCGCTGCCCAGCCCATTGCCGCGGGCAGCGGGGACTGTGCCCACCAGGTTCACATAGAGCTCGCGGTCCACCCACTGGCCGCACAGCGCATAGGCCAGCACGGCCCCAGAAGCATCCACTGCAATCCGCGAAACGGCCGCGCGGTTGCTGCGGGAGGTCCAAGTCTCATGCCATACCGAAGGCGACGGCGGGGCGCTGCCCCAGTGGTCCACGAAGGCCGCTGCGTGGGCTTCGAACACTGCTTTCTCATCACTCTCCTCCGGTGCCCGCACGGTAACTCCCTCAGGGAGCTGGCGGCCCCCAGTGATGGCGGCAGCGGAGTCCGGGGAGTGCGTCTGGTTCCAGCTCAGCGGACGGCTCATCAGATTGAAATAGCGGGCCACCTGGTAGCCGCGGGCCAGGTGGAAGGTCCGCGCTGAGGACTCTTCCAGTCCGCCGCCGGTGGCAAAGTAGTACTGCACTCCGGGGTAGCGATCCGCGACTTTCTGCGCACCGCGGGCCTCGAGCTTCTGCATCAGCTGGGTCCCGATGCCGCGACCGCGGTGCTCCACGTGCACGCCACCTTCTAACGGCACCCCGGCATTGCCTTCGTGGTCCAGACTCTGGCGTAGCCGCGCTACTCCGAACGCCACCAGCTCTTCGGTTCCGCTCTCAGAGTCCGCCCATATCGCCACAGTGTCCTGGACGGGGTCCAGGTGGGGGTCCTCAAGCTCCTCAGCAAGGTCTTCGGCCGAGTAGAACTCCTCAGTACCGTCCACGACGGCCAGGTGATTGACCAACTCCGCCCACGCCGCGGTATCAGCGGTGGTTAGGGTGCTCCAGCGGTATGACGTACTCATGACTTAACCCTATGTCACCGGTTCGGTCGCGCACTGTGACCCTTGTTCACGTCGAAACCGAGGCTGACAGGCCGAAAATACCGTCAAGCCGCGTGACCGAACGCGTAACCCCGCCCGCGGAGAGGCTTACGCGACCTTCTTGCGCAGGAAGTCCACCGCCCGGTCCCAGGCCAGTCTGGCGGCGTCGGGATCGTAGGTGCCGATGAGGTTCTCGTCATTGTGGAAGGCGTGGCCGGCGTCATAGTAGAAATACTCCACCTCAGCGCCGGACTCCTCGCGGATCTGCTGCTCCTGAGCGCGCGCCTGGTCCACCGGGTAGCTCTCATCGTGTTCGGCATAGTGTCCCTGCACGGCCGCACGCACCCCGGCGTAGCTGTTCGGGATGCCCTGGCCCACACCGTAGAACGGCACTGCGGCAGAGACCTTCTCGCCCTGCTGTGCGGCCAGTGCGAGCACGAATCCGCCGCCCATGCAAAAACCGATGGCACCCACGGTCTTGGAGGTCACCGCCTCGTGGCCGAGCAGATAGTCGGTGGCGGCAGCCAGCTGACGTGCGCCCTCCTCGGCCGGGAGCTTGGACATCATCTCACCGGCCTCCTCGCCGTCGTGGGTGATCCAGCCGCCGTAGAGATCGGGGGCCAGAGCGACGAATCCCTGGACTGCCAACCGGTCGGCCACCTCTTTGATGTGGTCGGTCAGTCCCCACCATTCCTGGATGACGATGACGGCGGGCCCGGATCCTGAGGGCGGGGTGGCTAGGTAGCCGTGGCCGGTGTCGGTGACCTCTGCCGGTGCCGACACTCCGTCGTTGTGCAAAGGGAAGGTGACGTTCTGATGCGGGGTTTTCTCGGCCAATGTGCCCTCCTGAAGATCTAGGTCTTGTGGTGCGTCCCCCTGCAGCTCACTGTAGCTAACGACGACGCCGCCACAACAGGCCGCCACAACGGCTGGCATTCGCCGGAGCTAGAGACAGAAAGTCCCACCCGTTGTTGCGCTCAAGGCCCGGAAATGGGCGGTTCGCGCAACAACGGATGGGACGATCCGGCGGGTTCCTTCTTAAGGATTAGTCCAGCTCGGAGGCCAGCTCAGATTCGTAGAGCTCCTCAAGCTGTGTCTGCAGGGCCTCCAGCTGCTCGCGGACGTCGCCGTCGCCGGTCAGGATGGCCTGCAGGGTCTGGGACAGTTCCAGGTCACCGCCGGGCAGGAACACCCGGGCGTTGTCCTGGCTGCGGCTGCGGGAGAGCTGCTCCACAGCGGTCTCGAACTGCGGGGTCTCGGCGTAGACATCGCTCATATCCGAGTCCTGGTTGACCGGGACGTAGCCGGTGGCCTGGGAGAAGCGAGCGGTGTTCTCAGGCTGAGTCATGTGGCCGATGAACATGGCAGCAGCCAGCTGCTTCTCCGGGGAGGAGGCAGAGGCGATCATCAGACCCGCACCACCGGTGGGAGTCTCGCCCTCAGCGGCAGGACCACCGGGCAGGAAGGCAGTGCCCACCTCGAAGTCGGCCACGGAGAGGATGCCCACCAGGGAGCCGGTGGAGGCGATGGCCTGGGAGGTCACGCCGGCACCGAAGTCATCATCAGGGGTGGTGGAGGAGACGGTGGCCCAGTCGCCGACGCCGTCCTGTGCGAACTCCAGGGCCTCCACAGTGCCGTCGGAGGCGATGGCGGAGAAGTCCCAGTCCTCGCTCCATGCGCCGCCGTAGGCCCACGCCAGGTTGGCAGCGGTCCAGGACACGTAGGAGTCAGCGGAGGGGAAGGAGAAGCCGGAGTCGGTCAGACCGGCTTCCACCAGCGCGCGACCGTTCTCTGCGACCTCTTCCCAGGTGGTGGGCACCTCCAGGCCGAGCTCCTCGTACTGGTCTGCGTTGTAGTAGAACAGCGGGGTGGAGCGTGCATAAGGTGCCCCGTAGTGAGCGTCCTCGTAGAGGTAGTCATCGTAGAGGGCGGTCACAAAGCGGCTGGTGTCTACCTCGGCTGCTTCCAGCAGCTCATCAACCGGTGCCAGCGCATCGTTGAGGTAGCTGGGGAACCAGGTGGCGTCGGAGAGCACGATGACATCAGCGTTGGAGCCGCCGCCGGTCTGGAACCACTGCGAGGTCTCCTCGTAGTTGGCGCCGGAGGTGATGACCTCCACCTCAATGCCGGTCTCGTCGGTGAACTCCTCGATCAGCTCGTTCTCGATGTCCTGGGAGCCACCGGGGTGGTTGGTGGCGAAGATGATCGAGTCAGCTGACTCCACGGAGGACCAGTCGGTGTCGTTGGTTTCTGCTTCGGCGGATTCGCCGGAGGTGTCGGGGCCGCAGGCAGTCAGTGCCAGGGCGGCCAGGGAGAATACCGCGGTGCCGCGCAGGGCACGACCGGTAGACAGCTTCTTCATGGTGCTCCTTGATTCTTCAACAGGTGGTTCTTCATGGGTGATTCAGGTTGTCGCAACGCCGACGACGACGCCGGACCCTGACCTAAGGGGCTATTTCACGGCCCCCTGGGTCAGGCCCGCCACGATGTAGCGCTGCAGGGCGGCAAAGACTATGAGCATCGGCACGATCACCAGCACCGCGCCGGCCATGAGGATGCCGTAGCTGGCGGTGGTGGTTTCGATCGAGCGCAGCAGGTTCAGGCCCACCGGCAGAGTCATCTTGTCCGGGGTATCGGTGATGATCAGCGGCCACAGGAAGCTGTTCCATTCGTTGACCACGGTCACCAGAGCCACTGTGGCGATGGCTGGCAGGGATACCGGCAGCGCAATCTGGAACAACTTGCGGAAGTGTCCGGCGCCGTCGAGCTCTGCAGCTTCGAAGAGCTCCTTGGGCAGTGCTTTGAAGTGCTGGCGCAGCAAGAAGGTGCCGAAGGCGGTACCGAGTCCGGGCAGGATGATGCCCCAGAGCGTGTTGCGTCCGCCCAGGCCGGTGATGGTCAGGTAATTCGGCAGCATGGAGACCTCGGCGGGCACCATCAGGGCCACCAGGATGCCCAGGAAGATCAGGTTGGCGCCCGGGACGCGAATGAAGACCAGCGCGTAGGCGGTGGTGATGGCCAGCAGCACCTTGATAGTGGAGCCGATGACGGTGACGTAGATGCTGTTGCCCAGGACGGTCAGCAGCGGCACCCGGCTGGCCACGGCGTCGTAATTATCCAGGGTGGGTTCCTGAGGCAGGAGGGTGGGGTTCAGCGTGACGATCTCACCGGCGGGCTTGAAGCTGGAGGAGATCATCCAGCCCAGCGGCAGCACGATGATCAGCATCGCAATGATGATGGGCAGGTAACCGGTCAGCAGGGTGTCGGCCAGGTGGCGAGGCTCGAAGGCGCGTCGCCAGGCGGCCCGGGGTTTGACCGTGGGCTGGCTGACTGCCCGCGCGGCGGCCGCAGGAGTAGTGGGAGTGTTGGTCAGGCTCACTGGTAGTGCACCTTCCTCTCCACGAAGCGCAGCTGGACTGCGGTGATCACGAACAGCGTGAAGAACAGGACGACGGCGATGGCAGCCGAGTAGCCGGCACGCTGATAGGCACCGAAGCTCTGCAGGTAGATCTCAAAGATGATGGTGTTGGTGCCGTGTCCGGTGGGGGTCATGGTGCGCAGAATGTCGAAGGCGCGCGTCATCGAGAAGATGATGTTGGTGACCAGCAGGAAGAACACGGTGGGGGTCAGCAGTGGCAGGGTGATGCTGAAGAACCGGCGGATGGGACCAGCCCGGTCGATGGTGGCAGCTTCGATGAGGTCCTGCGGGATGGACTGCAGCCCGGCCAGGAAGACCACTGCGCAGTAACCGAGATTGGCCCAGACGTAGACGATGATGACCATCAGCAACGCCCAGTCCTCGTTTAAGTACCACTCTGGGGAGGCGATCCCGAAGAAGCCGAGAATATGGCTCAGCGCACCGCGGGCTGGGTCGAAGATGAAGTTCCAGACCAGAGCGATACCCACACCGGAGAGCACATAGGGACTGAAGACTGCCGTGCGGGCGATCGTGCGTCCAGGCAGCTTCTTGTTCAGCACCAGGGCGATCAGCAGACCCAGCACCATGGAGCCAATGACGGCCCCGGCGGTGAAGATGCCGGTGACCCGCCAGACTTCGACCCCGGAGGGTGAGGTGAAGAAGCGGATGTAGTTGTCCAGGCCCACCGAGGTGGCGCGCGGGGAGCCCAGCCGCCAGTCGAGGGTGGAGTAGTACATGTTGCTGATCAGCGGGTAGTAGATGAAGGCGAGGATCAGCAGGATGTTGGGTCCGGCGAAGAGCAGGAACAGGCTCCAGTTCTTGGAGCTCTGGCGCCGTCGTGCGCGTTTGCGCTCAACTGCCAGCACCGCTTCGTCTGGGGCGGTGGGCGGATCGGCCGGGGTCTGCGGTTCTTCCGCAGCGCGCCGCTCCTGGGTCTGAATTGCCATGGGTGTGGTGAACCTCTCTGTGCTTCCGCGTCATTGTGTGGTGGCGAATCGACGTCGAGGTGGCGAGAAGGTGAACCCAGAGTGAAGATCTCGAATCAAATCGGGGTGGGCTTCAAAATCACAGAGGTCACTTTCGTTACTCAGTTATTGCCCCGGCGACACCTGTCTGAAATAAACCGCTGTTTACTGTTATAAAACGCTGTTCACTCGTTTGAGACACGCGTTTTTCACTCCAGTTCACCGCACTTGCGTAATAGCACTCACCACACTGAACCGATCACTCGCACTAACTGAATGGAGGTCTGCACGGATGGTAGATCCACAGGAAATGGCAGACGTTGCGTGGATTCTGGCCGCTATGACAGTGGTCTTACTGATGTTCCCCGGCCTGGCGCTCTTCTACGGCGGCATGTCAGGATCCAAGAGCGTCCTGAACATGTTCGCCATGACGCTGACCACCTTGGGCACGGTCGCCACCATCTATGTGCTCTTTGGGCACGGCATGGTGCTGGGCGAATCCCTGGGCGGCATCATCGGCAACCCCGCCGACTACTTCGGCATGGTGGGGCATGAGGAGTCAGGGGTCGACGGCGGCTTCTCGGAGACCGTCGACCTGGCCTTCTACACGCTTTTCGCCTGCATCACCGTCTCGATCATCGCCTCAGCCGCGCTGGGACGCATGAAGTTCTCCGCCTGGCTGGTCTTCTCGGTGGTGTGGGCCACGCTGGTCTACTTCCCGCTGGGCCACTGGGTCTTCGGCGACGGCTGGATGATCAACACGCTGAACTTCCACGACTATGCCGGCGGCACCGCAGTGCATATGGCTTCTGGATTCGGGGCTCTTGCGCTGGCCCTAGTGCTGGGCAAACGCAAAGATATGGATGACCGTCCGCACAGTATGCCGCTGGTGCTGCTGGGTGCCGGCATCCTGTGGATGGGCTGGTTCGGCTTCAACGGCGGCACAGCAGGCGGAGCGAACTACCTGGCACAGTGGACCATCATGACCACCCTCTTCGCCGGAGGCACCGGCATGCTGGGCTTCATGGCCTATGAGAAGATCCGCACAGGCAAGGCCACGGTGCTGGGCATGTGCTCGGGCATCATCGCAGGACTGGTGGCCATCACTCCGGCAGCCGACGCCGTGGAGCCCTTCGGCGCCCTGGCGCTGGGCTTCATCGCCGGAGCCTTCGTGGCCTGGGCCTGCACCTGGAAGGTCAAGCTGGGCATCGATGAGTCGCTGGATGCGTTCGCGGTGCATGGTGTGGGCGGCATCGTCGGAGCGCTGTTCGTGGTGTTCTTCGGATGGGCCACCTACACCGCCGATGAGCCTATCCGCGGCATCATCTTCGGTGGAGAATGGAGCCTGCTGCTGGGCGAGATCGCCGCCATCGGCGTCACCTGCATCTATGCCTTCGGCGTCACCTGGATCATCGCCAAGGTCATGGACAAGACTATGGGGATCCGGGTCACGGAGGATACCGAGGAGGACCTCGACTTCACCCTGCACGGCCAGACCGCCTACGACATCAAGTGAGGATCTGAACTATGAAGCTCATCACCGCCATCATCCAGCGGAAGAAGCTCGACGACGTCACCGAGGCTCTCGCGGCCAAGGGCGTGGGCGGCCTCACCGTCTCAGACGTGCAGGGCCACGGCACGCAGAAGGGCCGGCGTGAGATCTTCCGCGGCAAGGAGTTCACGGTGGACTTCCTGCCCAAGACTCGCATCGATGTGGTCATCCCTGCTGAGGAGGCAGAGGAGATCATCGAGACGATCGCCTCCGCGGCCCGGACCGGGGAGATCGGCGACGGCAAGATCTGGTCCACCCAGCTCTCCGGCGTGGTGCGGGTGCGCACCGGCGAGCACGGCGCCGACGCCATCTAAGATGGCGCTTCCACAGTTGCTTGGGCACTTTCTCCGCTATGAGGGCGGGTTCTCCCGCTGAGAACGGAGAAAGTGCCCAAGCAACATCACCGGGGGTGCTGCTTCTCCAGGGAGCGGCACCTCATCCTTGTCTGCTGTGCGGGGCGAGGAGACGTCGTCGCCGGCGGGGTCCCTGCTGTGCCAGGCTTGACCCTGACACAGTGTCAGACGATGAGGTGGAACCGTGTTATCCATCGGAGCCTTCGCACAGATCGGCCAGGTCACCCACCGCATGCTGCGGCACTGGGACCGGGCCGGCCTCCTGGTGCCTGCACACACTGATCCCTTCACCGGCTACCGGTCCTATGACCCCGAACAGCTCGAGCGGCTGCACCGCATCATGGCGCTGCGCCAGCTGGGCTTCGGGATCGAGGACATCGCGGCTCTGCTCTCCGATGGGGTGGACGCCGAGGCGCTCACCGCCATGCTGTGGCGGCGCCGCGCCGAGGTGGAGGAGGAGTACACGACGGCGGCCGCTCGGCTTGCCGACGTGCAGCGGAGGCTCCACCTCATCGAAAGGAAGAGTCCCGTGTCCCAGATGGACATCATCAAGAAATCACTGCCCTCGGTGCGGCTGGCCGCCCGGACTTCCACAGTGGGCGAGCAGCCGGAGATCGCCGGCGTCGTCGGTCCGGCCTTCGACAGCATCGCTGCCATCATCGGCGATGCCTGCGGGACCCTGGAGACCCCGATCGCCGTCTACTCGATGACCGAGGACAGCACCCATGTCACCGTGGGATACGCCTACGGCGGCCAGGCCAGGGATGGCTTTGAGATCATCACCCTGCCGGCGGAGGAGCAGGCGTTCGTCACCGTCCATCTCGGGGCCATGGACCGGATCCATCACAGCTGGCAGGCCCTGCATGAGGAGATCCTGGCGCGCGGATTCGAGCCCTCGGGGCCCTGCCGGGAGCTCTACGTCCGGGCTGAGTCCGAGGACCAGGCCGACTGGGTGACCGAGCTGCAGCAGCCCGTCCGCCCCGCGCCGAACCACCGCTGAGCTGACCTTCAGTGATGCCCTCGGGGCACGTCCCCGGCACCTCTACGCGTTGCTTGGGCACTTTCTCCGCTATGAGCGCGGATTTTCCGGGTGAGAACGGAGAAAGTGCCCAAGCAACTGAACTGGGGGGTGCAGCGCTTGAACCAGGCTCGGCGGCTTCGCCGACGGCAACCCTAGCCCGCCGTGCTCAGCACCGATCAGTGGGAGGTGTTGTCCGGGAAGGCGATCACTGAGAGGAACCGGATGGGCAGCTCCACCAGCTTGGTGGGGCCATGCGGGGCTTCGCCGTCGAACTGCAGGCAGTCCCCCGGACTCAGCCGGTAGCTGGAGATGCCGTGGCCGTACTCCATGACGCCCTCCAGCTGGTAGATGAACTCGGTGCCGGGGTGCTGGAACAGCGGATAGGCATCGGAGTCCTGGCTCAGGGTCACCATCAGGGACTCCAGCCGCTTGTGCTGACCCCGCAGGGCACCCAGCAGCTCATAGGCGTGCCCGGCCTTGGTGCCGTTGCGGGTGATCATCGGGCCGCTGCCCGCGGCGGTGTAGACGGCTTCCCGTTCGGCATCAGCCCCGCGGAACAGCGAGGTCACCGGCACATCGAGCCCCTGGGCCAGCATGGACAGAGTGGTCAGCGAGGAGGAGGTCTGGGCGTTCTCTATCTTGGAGAGCATCGCCTTGGACAGCCCCATCCTGGCCGCCATGTCCGAGACCGAGAGACCGTGCTGCTGGCGCAGCGCCCTGACGTTGAAGCCGATGATCTCCGCCAGGTTCTCATGTGCCAGCGGCTCTCCGGCGCTGCGCTCACGGGCGCTGCCGGCGATATTGCGAAGCAAGGGGTCCGGGCGCGAGGTCATCCACCCAGGATAATGGACGTTTCTCACCAGGAGACTGTGCGCGAGCCGGGACGGCCTCTGGAACGATGTGCTCAGCGGCGGAGGGCGAAGCGTGAAACTGCCGGTCTGCCCTCGACCAGGTCGCTGATGAGCCGCCCGATCAGCGGGGCGAACTTGGCGCCGTGCCCGGAGCAGGGTGAGGCCACTGTCAGTGAGCCCTCGCCGACCGGCACCGCATCCAGCAGGAAGTCCTGGTCCCCGGTCATGGTGAACAGGCAGCTCATCTCTGCGGTGGGCTGCGGCTCCAGTCCGGGGAAGTGCCGCTGCAGGTACGTCTGCACTGCCTGCCGTGCCCGCGGGTCGATGACCTTGTCCCGCCCGCTGGCGGTGGTGGTCACGGCACTGTCGAACTGGCCGATCTTCATGGCAGGTTCAGGGCCGCCGTCGGAGCCTGAGGGCAGTGTGTAGAACTCGCCGTCGCCGGCTTCAGCCAGGCCCTTGTGCACCACCGTGGGATAGTGCGCCTGCGGGTCACGCTGCCGGAAGTGGAAGACCTCCTGCTGCTTGACGGTGAAGTCCGGCAGCGGCACCTTGGCCCTCTCCAGGTCCAGGTCCTGAAAGAGGGTGGGCTGCTGTTCGGGCAGCCATCCGCCGGTGCAGAGCACCACATGGGCCGCCTGCCAGGAGGCGCCGCCGCTGGTGTGCACCGTGATGCCGGCACCTCCAGTCTCCAGACGCTCTACGGCGGCGCCGGTGACCAGCTGCGCACCGGCGGCCTGCGCGAGTGCCGTCATCGCCTCCAGGGTGGCGTCGGCGTTGAGCCAGCCGGCGTGCTCATGGAAGCAGGCGGGTTCGTCCACGCGCAGTCCCGGCCAGCGTTCGGCCACCTCAGCGGGGTCCAGCAGCTCCGCGGCCACGCCTGAGGAGGCTAGGAGCTGCTGCAGGTCAGCGGTGCTGCGCTTGGTGCCGGTGTCCAGTCCCCCGGTGAAGGTGCGCAGCTGCTGTCCGCTCTGGGCTTCCAGCTGCTGCCACCAGGGCTCTGCGGCTCCGGTGAGCTGCACGTAGAAGGGGTCGGCATAGGCGCGGCGGAAGATCCGCGAACTGCCGTGGGAGCTGCCGTGGTCATGCC
>NZ_HG005169.1:34723-74586 GCF_000455245.1 Nesterenkonia massiliensis
CGAGGATCACGTCGGTGTCGCAGCGCTCGCGGTAGCCCTCCAGGGGGTAGCGGGACATGGAGGCGCCCAGGAAGAGCAGGTCATCGAAGTGCGGCAGACGGCGTTTGGAGCCGCCGCCGCGGATGTCGTAGACCCCGGTGGCGGCGGCTCGCCGGATATCGGCGATGGTGGCGCGGTCAAAGGTGGCGGATTCGCGCAGTCCGCGCACCGCGCGGGTATCAGCGGTGTGGGTCAAGGGTGCTCCTTCGGGTCTGGCCGGGTCTGGCAGGGCGAGGACGGCGCGGCGGCCGCGGCGTCATCGGGCTCCCCGCCGGGGGCGGAGTCAGTACGCGCTGAGGTTGTCGGTTTTGAAGTGGTAGAGCTGTCGGGCGGAGCCGTAGCGGGTGTAGTCGGAGGTGTCATCCTCGGGGTACCCGGCGGCGTCGAGCAGCTCACGCAGCTCGTCGTGGTGCTCCTGGCGCATCTCTTTGGCGACGCAGTCCGCCCCCAGGGAGGCCACCTGGCCCTTCACGTAGAGCCGGGCCTCGTAGATGGAGTCGCCCAGGGCGTCTCCGGCGTCGCCGCGGACCACCAGGCGTCCGGCCTGGGCCATGAAGGCGCTCATATGCCCGATGCTTCCGCCCACCACGATGTCCACTCCCTTCATGGAGATCCCGCAGCGGGCGGCGGCGTCGCCGTCGATGACCAGCAGCCCGCCGTGGGCGGTGGCGCCGGCGGACTGGCTGGCGTTGCCGCGCACGTGCACACGCCCGCTCATCATGTTCTCCGCCACTCCCACCCCGGCGTTCCCGGCGATGGTGATGGAGGCCTGCTGGTTCATGCCGGCGGCGTAGTAGCCCACATGGCCCTCGATGGTGATCTCCACCGGGGCGTTGACCCCGGCGGCCACCGAGTGGGCTCCGCGCGGATTGCTGATGGCGATGGACCCGGCGACGTCGTCCTGGTGCAGAGCACGGTTGACCTCGCGGAGTGGTGTGTCGGCCAGATTGAAGGTGCGGGTATCGGTGACGGTGCTCATGCGTCGCTCATCTCCCTCTGCCGGGCGGCCCGTGCGGGGGACTGCCCGCTACCGGACGCTTCGTTTCTGGACTCCGCATTTCTAGACCATGCGTAGATGTGGTTGGGCTCGGGCTCGTAGAGCCGGGCGTTCTCGATGCCGGGCAGATCTGCCAGGGCGCGGTACTCGCTGGCCATGGCCACCCAGTCCTCGGTCTCGGCGATGACGGCGGGTTTACAGGCGATGGCGTCACGCACCACGGCGAAGGAGTCCCGGTTGGAGACCAGCAGGGTGTAGAAGCCGTCGAACGCCTGGGCCAGCGCGTCGACGGCCTCCTTCACTCCGGCGCCTGATGCCATCTTCTCCGCGATGAAGCGGGCGCCGACTTCCGTGTCATTCTCGGAGTCGAACTCGACGCCTCGGCGGGTCAGTTCCCGGCGGATGGTGGCGTGATTGGAGAAGCTGCCGTTGTGCACCATGCACTGGCCCTCGCCCACGGCATAGGGGTGGCAGCCGCCGGGGGTTACCGCGGATTCTGTGGCCATGCGGGTGTGCCCCACGCCCTGCCAGCCCTGGGCCTGCCGGAGTCCGTAGGCTTCGGCCAGCGCGCGGGGGTGGCCTACTCCTTTGAGGACGGCCAGGTCCTGGCCGAAGCCGGAGATCAGCGCGCCCGGTGCTGCCTGCAGGACGGCCTTCTTCAGCGTCTCGGCAGCGGTGGCCGGGTCGGCGCCGTCGTCGTCACTGTGCTCAGCCAGCGGCATGCTGACCAACTGAGTTTGGTCCGCCTCTTCGACGGTGACAGCGGTGCCCAGCGTGTCACCGACGGCGGCGGCAAGCTGTTCGGCGCTGAGCCCGGACTCCAGCACGGAGACGGTGACGGTGCCCGGCGGTGACCAGACAGGGTCGCCGTAGACGGCCACCCCAGCGGAGTCTGCGCCGCGCTCCTCCATTTCGCAGAGCATGGAAGTCAGCAGCTCGCCCAGACGTGGGTAGAGCTCGGGATTGCGCAGATGAAGTCCGACGATTCCACACATATCGGGTCCTTTCTCAGAAGGCGGTGAGGTAGCGCTGGATCTCCCAGTTGGTGACCTGGGAGTGGTACTGGTAGAACTCTTCGCGCTTGAGGGTGGTGTAGTAGCTGCCGACGCCGGGATGCACCGCGCTGAGCACATCGAGCACGGTCTGATCGGCCTCGAGGTATTCGATGGCGTCCATCAGGGTCAGTGGCAGCTTGGGGGCGTCGTCGCGCTTATCCCCGGGAGTGCCGGGGTCGGTTTTGCGGGCGATGCCGTCCAGGCCGGCGCCGACGGCGGCTGCTACGGCCAGGTAGGGGTTGGCAGAGCCGTCGCCGCCGCGCAGCTCGATGCGCTGATCATCGGGGACGCGAATGTAGTGGGTGCGGTCATTGCCGCCGTAGGTGGCGGTGCGCGGGGCCCAGGAGGCTCCGGAGGTGGTGGAGATCGCGCCGGTGCGCTTGTACGAGTTCACGGTGGGGGCGATGAGTCCCTGCATTGCGCAGGCGTGCTGCAGCAGGCCGCCCACAAAGTGGTAGGCGGTCTCGGAGAGCCCAAGCCCGTGCAAGTCCTTCTTCCTGGAGGTCCGGCCGAGCGGGAAGACGGGCTTGCCCTTGGAGGTCAGTGAGAGGTGCAGGTGCAGGCCGGATCCGGTGCGGTCCCCGAAGGGTTTGGGCATGAAGGTGGCGATCATCCCGCGCTCCTCGGCGAGCATGGAGATGATGTAACGGAGGGCGACGACGCGGTCGGCAGTGGTCAGCGCGTCGGCGTAATGGAAGTTCTGCTCGAACTGTCCGTTGCCGTCCTCGTGGTCGTTGGCGTAGTTGCCCCAGCCCAGGGAGTTCATGGCTTGGGAGATGGCGGCCAGGTGGCCGAACATGCGGGTGACGCCGCGGGCGTCGTAGCAGGGCTGGGCGGCGGTGTCGGCGTCGTCGGCGGTGACCAGGTTGCCGTTGTCATCGCGTTTGAGCAGGAAGTACTCCACCTCGGCTCCCACATGTGGCTCGAAGCCCTGTTGGGCCGCTTCGGCCAGCAGATTCTTCAGGATGACCCGGGGCGCGAAGCCCCAGGGCTTACCCTCCACATGCGGGTCGCAGTGCACGATGGCCAGCCCCTCGCGGATGAATGGGACGGGGGTGAAGGAGGAGGCGTCCGGCATCGCCATAATGTCGGGGTCCTTGGGTTCCTGGCCCATGGCGCCTGCGGCGTATCCGGCGAATCCCACGCCTTCTTCGATGAGCTGGTCAATCGCCTCGACGGGGACCAGCTTGGCGCATGGCTTGCCGTGCAGGTCCACAAAGAGGGCAAGGATGAACTTGGTCTCGTGCTCGGCCACCAAATCTTTGAGCGAGAGTGAGGCCATCACTGCCACCTTTCACTGTTGGGAATCAACGTATAACGCTAGTAAACGATTAGTGTGTTTCGGACAGGTGAACATGACGTCTCCACTACGAAAAAATCGCGTGCCGGGAAGTCACCACACGCGATTTCCCGCCGCCAGCCTCAACCGACCTCGGCTGCTATTCAGCTCATTCAGACATCGAAGCAAGGAAAGCTCGAGTCCGGACGTTCTCCGGATCAGAGAAGATGTCAGTGGCCGGACCCTGCTCAATGATGAGACCATCCTCCATCACCACTACGCGGTCAGAGATGCGCCGGGCGAAGCTCATCTCGTGAGTCACGATCACCATCGTTACCCCTTCACGGGCAAGCCCCTGGATAGTGCGCAGCACTTCCTGGGTCATCTCCGGGTCCAACGCGCTAGTGGGCTCGTCGAAGAGCAGCAGGCGTGGCCTCATCGCTAATGCCCGCGCAATGGCCACTCGCTGCTGCTGTCCCCCAGAGAGCGTGGCGGGTTTCTGATCTGCCTGCTGCTCGAGCCCCACCCGCTCAAGTAGTTCACGAGCCCGCGCCATCGCCTCAGTCTTGTCCTCCCCTTTCACGCGGACCGGGGCGTGCCAGACGTTCTCGGCAGCAGTCATATGCGGAAAGAGATTGAACTGCTGAAACACAAATCCGATTCGCTGCTGATCTGCGCGCAGTTGAGCAGAGTCCGGCAGCCACGCCGCGTTACGCAACCGTTGACCCAGGGGCTTGCCATCAAGAAGGACAACGCCCTCGCTCGGTTCCTCAAGATGGTTAAGAGTGCGCAAGAACGTGGTCTTGCCCGAGCCAGAGGGCCCGATCAGCGTGACAACTTCTCCTTCGGCAACGTCCAAGGAGATCTCTCGGAAAACTGACTTGGTACCGAATACTTTGGAGATGCTCTCGGCGCGCAGCACAGAGGCACGCAACCCAGTTTCTTCTTTCTCCATCACCTGCATCACACCTTCGCCTCCACTTTGACTTCCGCAATCTCCGGCTCATGTGATAACTCCACTACACGGCGGCGCCCTCTGAGCCAGTTAGCCATGGGGAGCTCATACGGCAACCCGACTTTGTGGTTGTAGTGCCGTTCAATGAACCATTGGATGACTGTCCAGACTGTCGTGAGAAGCAGGTAGTAGATCGCGGCCACGATGAATATCTCGAAGGTGCGGAAAGTGGCCGAGCTGCAATCAGAATCGACCCGGACTCAGGGACGGTGACTGCCGGCAGCGATCCTCGCAGCGACGGGATGGCGATGGTTGTCTGACAACGGTCCTACTCCATGCTGCCTCGCGGTGTAATGCAGCCCAGTGCTGTCCGGTGTCTTCTCTGCGCCGAGCTGAGGAGGAACCAGGCTGCCGCAGCTGCTTCCAGCAACGCCAGGGCGGTGGCTCCGTAGAGGACCAGCTCCGGTGAGAAACCCAGCTGCAGGGCCCCGTGACCGTGGCCGGCGTGCGTCGGAGCCGCCACCTCAGCAGTTTCTCCCCCGTAGTAGACCCCTGAGGCAATGAGCCACAGGTGTATGCCCAGCATGCTTGTGCTGGTGATTGCCAGTGTGGCCCAGGTGCTCCTGGTGGGCCCACGCCAGAGGTGGCCGGCGCAGGGGAAGCACAGCACGGCCAGCACAGCCATGACGGCCATGAGCACAACCCCTCCATGGCCCAGCATCAGCAGGTGCAGCACCGCGGACAACAGCGCCGCTGCCCCAAGCAGCCCACGCA
Source organism: Nesterenkonia massiliensis (assembly GCF_000455245.1). Taxonomy (GTDB): domain Bacteria; phylum Actinomycetota; class Actinomycetes; order Actinomycetales; family Micrococcaceae; genus Nesterenkonia; species Nesterenkonia rhizosphaerae. Next base: position 39,823 of record NZ_HG005169.1, read on the forward strand.
CCACCGGGGTGCGGGACTGACCTTGCACCCAGAGCACCAGCCCTGCGAAGAGCCGGAGTCTCCGCCCCGCAGAGCGCCTGAGCCGACACAGGGAGCTATCCGCGGTGGCAGTGGCCGATGGTCTCGGCCGGGTAGTCCAGCATGGGGTTGCCGTCGAAGAAGCCGGAGGGCTTCAGGTGGAGACCCACCTTCGCCACCGGCATCACCGGCCAATCCTCCGGACGCGGTGCATGGTGTGCGCATAGCACCGGCCACAGCACCAGATCGGCATTGTCCAGCGACCGGTTGGCGGCAGCGTACTTGGGCAGCCCGTCACCGCCGGGGTTCTGCGGCACATACTCCCCTGCGGCATACCGCTCCCGCTCGGCGAACGCGGTGGCCCACAGGTGATTGCGGGTGAACCCGCCCCGCTCGTACTGCTGGGACCCCGGCTGGGAAAGCGGCATGGCCAGACTCCCACCGAGCTCCAGCTTGTAGCCGGGCTTGGCCCCCGTGGCCGGATTGGTCCTCTCCGGATTCACCACCACCCAGGAGCGGCCGTGCAGCGGATCCGCGGTGCGCTGAGCCTGCGCCTCAGTCTTCAGCTGCGTCTTGGCCTCGTACCAGGCACTGCCCCAGACGTTCTCCTGCTCGGGAGCCACCACGGCGTTGTTCTCGTACAGACTGTTCCGATCGCCGTCGACCGCCATGTCCAGCCGCAGCGCAAAGAAGTGCTGATGATTGGGTCCGTAGAGCCCGGGCGCGAGCACTGTCCCATACTTGGGCGCCTCCCCCTCGAAGGCCCCGGTGGAGAGAATTCCCGTCAGCTTAGACTCAAACTCGATGGAACCGTCCAGGTAGAGGTACCAGTAGAACCCGTAGTCATAGTTGCCCACCGTGGTGAAGATGCTGATCACCAGCCGCCGGTTGCGGCGCACCTCGCCCTGACCGGTCCGGTAGTCGGTGTGCTTCCAGCCGATGCCGGAGTCCTCCTCGTGGATGCACACGGCATTGGGGATCTTCACCGGGTCCCCGTCCTGGGTGCACACATAGGCATCCAGGTAGGTGATCTCCCCCAGACAGTCGCAGCCAAGCTGCAGGGAGTTGGCCATGCCGCCCAGACCGTATTCGCCCTCATCGAAGACGTTCTTGTTCCAGTGGGTATCCCCGGGATCCCCATAGGGCACATACATCTCCGCCAGGGAGGCCCGGTAGAGCACCGGTCGCACAGTGCCGCGGTCGTTATAGGTGATGTTGTGCAGCACCAGGCCTTCGCGCGGGGTGTAACCGACACGCAGGCTCCAGTTGGCCCACTGGATGCCGTGGCCCGCCATGGTGAAGGACGGGCCCTGGGGCTGAGTGATGGAGATGGGCTTCATAGGAGGGCGCACCTGCTCAAAGTGCGGCGAGTTGGCCGGGTCGGTAATCGCCTCAGCCGTGTAGTTTCCCTTCTTTCCCGGGAGGGCGACGACGCCAGTGTCGTTGACCTCGAGGATCTCCTTGGTGTCCAGGTCCAGGGTGACCACGAGGTTCTCCACGGGCTTGGCGTAGCCGTTGGCGTCGTCGTCGCCCTCTTTGACGAACAGCAGGGGCCGGGAGATCCGTCGGGTGCCGGGATGGTCCTCGGGCATGGTGTAGCCGGCGGCCCATTTGTCCACGATGACGTGCTCGAAGCTGGTGACTCCGCGCTTAACCAGGGCCTGCTGCACCTCGGGGTGGCGGCGGATCAGCTCCTCGCAGATGGTGAATTCCTCCGCGGTCATCGGGTTCTGCGCATCCGGGACCTCGGTGAGGCTGACCAGGCTGCCGGAGCGCAGATCCACCACGGCCTCCAGTGTCAGCTGCGCGACGCGATCCCGCAGCACCATGAAGGCTTCGCGGGGAAAGTGACCGCCGGTGGCATCGAAGGACCGGACCACTTCCTTGGAGGGCTCCTTGAGCTCGATGTAGACGAAGCGCATCTCCGGGGTGAAGTCCGGGTGCTGTTTGAGGATCGCGGCGGCTGCGGTGATCTCCTGCGGGGCCAAGGGCTCCAGAGGGTGGATGGCTCCTAAGCTTGTTGACGGCGGGGCGGCTTCTGCGGCGACGGTGTTCATGGGGTCCTTCCGGGGTGTGAGGGTCGAAACGTCAGGGTCGGATATGGATGGGATGTATCAGGGCGGATGTGTCTGGGGGACGTGTCTTAGGTGGGTCTCATGCGGCTTTGTGAAGGTCACATCTCCTGGAGGGCGCCGGGATCCTCGGGCAGCACCTGCCCGCCGTCGACCACCAGGCTCTGTCCGGTGACGTAGCCGGCCTGCGCGGAGGCGAAGAACAGGGCCGCGTAGCCGATGTCCTCCACTGCGCCGAGCCTGCGCTGCGGGATGGCCGCCGCCATGCCCTCCAGATACTCCTGTCCCATGTCCTGCAGGCCTTCGGTGAGGATGTTGCCCGGCAGCACGGCGTTGATGGTGATGCCCCTGGGGGCCAGCTCCATAGCGGCGGTGCGCACATAGCCCAGCTGGGCAGCCTTGGAGGCGCCGTAGTGCGCCCATCCGGGATAGCCGGTGATAGGACCGGTGATCGAGGAAGTCACCACCACCCGGCCCAGCTCGGACCGGCTCAGCTCCTCCAGGCACGCGGCCACGCAGAAGGCGGTGCCGTAGAAGTTGACCCCCATCACCTCATCCAGGGCGGCACGGTCCAGCTCCTGGAGTCTGGCGGAGGGGAAGATGCCGGCGTTGGCGCACAGCACATCGATGCCGCCGAAGGTCTCCACCGTGGCTGCCGCCAGCGCTTGGCAGGAGGGCTGATCGGCCACATCGGTGACACAGGTGGCGACCATCCCGCCGTCGAACTCCTCTGCGACCTCCGCTGCGGCCTTCTGCAGGGCGGCCTCATCTCGCCCCGCGAGCATCACCTTGGCTCCGGCGGAGGCGAAGACCCGGGCGATCCCGAGCCCGATCCCCTTGCTGCCGCCGGTGACGATGACGCTGCGGTTCTCCATAGTGCTGAACATGTGTTTCTCCCTCAATCCCCTCAATCCGGCCGGTCACTCTCCAAGCCATTCAGTACATAAAGCTGCTCGATTCATTGCCGCTCGCACCACCAGCAGCTCAGTCCACGAGCCATGTACCCGATCGCAGATACTGGGCCGCGATGCGCTCTGTACCGGGGATCTGCTGGTCCCAGATCTGGGCCGGCAGCGCGTCCTGACGGTGGGTGGTGGTCCAGCCGACCATCTGTAGCCGTCGGATCATGCTCAGTGCGCAGGCCTGCTGGATCTGCTCCTCGCCCAGAGGCCGCACCGCGGTGTAGCCGGCCAACCAGTCCTTGGCCAGGGCGGGGGTGTAGGACTCGTGCTCGATGAAGGAGAACGCGGAGGCGAAGTCGTAGAGGAACCAGCTGAAGCCGCAGTCGTCGAAGTCAATGACGGTCAGCTGGTTCCCGGAGATCATGATGTTGGAGGGCCGTAGGTCCGCATGGATCAGGCCGCGGCTCGCGGTGGATTCCCGAAGCGGGGCGATGACGTCCCGGGCCTTGGCCTCGGCGGCTCCCATTACCTCCAGCTGAGCCGGGGACAGCGCCGCGGCCCGCCAGTCCCCCCACCGGGAAGTAGGCCCGATCATGTCCTCGAGGTTCCAGGTGAACCGGTCGAAGCCACCAGGCTTCTGCCACTGCTCGGCGTGGTCGTGGAACTGCGCGGTGATCTCCCCAATCCGCCGGTAGTAGGGCCGGGTATCGGCCACGTCCTCCAGCACGGCACCCTCTACGAATGCGAAGGCCACCACATACCAGGGCTGGCGGCTATCATCCGCGGCCTCGTCCCCACCGTCGAGATCCGCCTGCTGCTGGTCCACTGCCAGCACCAGGGAACCGTCGGTAAGCGGGAGGACCTGCGGCACTTTCACGTCGGTGCCCGCGGCAAGGGCCTGCACCCAAGTCAGCTCCGAGGCAATCTGTTGCGGGTCCACATAGGCCGGCCGGTGCACCCGCAACACCGCATAGGGATGCCTGTCCACCTCCAGTCGGAAGGTGGCGTTCTCTGAGACGGCAATGAGCCGGGCGTCAATGCGCTGGCAATCTAACCCCCAGCCAGAGGCGACGGCGCGAACCAGCCAGGCCGGGGCGGCGTCGCCCTTGCGCAACATGGCAAAAGCAGTGAAGGGATCGGCAGAGACGGTCTGCGTCACGGAGATGCTCCTCTATGCGAGAGGAGGGCTGGGCACCATGGTTACTGTGGCACGAAGACGGCGGGTTCAGGAAGCAAGCGGGGGAAGGTTTTACACGCCTGTCACCGATGAGGGCATCTGTAACAGGCCATTTATCCGTAAACCGCATTCCTTTACATCCCCGAAACAGAGCGGGTGCTCGCTGAGCGGCATCTGCTGAGACCATTGAGTCAGGCACTTTCCAGCACACCACCGAGGGTTTGGGCACCTTCTTCCATCTGTGCCGCTTCAACTGTGAGGACTATTAATGGTCACCCGCTCCACCATCATGGACACCAACTCCTTCCGCGCCGAGCATGCTGGGGCTCTAGATGAGCAGACCAGGCAGCTGACGCAGCGGCGCCAGGAGGTCCTGAGTGGCTCCTACCGGCTGTTCTACCGCCGGCCGGTGCACCTGGTGCGCGGTGAGGGCCAGTACCTGTGGGATGCCCAGGGTGCCAAGTACCTGGACATGTACAACAATGTGGCCAGCATCGGGCACGCTCACCCGGCGGTGGTTGAAGCCGTGCACCAGCAGATGCAGCAGCTGAACACTCATACCCGCTACCTGCACGAGCGAATCCTGGACTACACCGAGGATTTACGCACCACTCTGCCGGCTGGGGTGGACGCCGCCGGTTACAAGGCGATGTACATGTGCACCGGATCGGAGGCCAATGATCTGGCGCTGCGCGTGGCCCGCACCTACTCCGGCGGTACCGGGCTGATCGCCACCACCGAGGCCTATCACGGGACTTCGGAGCTGACCTCTTCGGTCTCGCCGGCGCTGGGCTCCGGGCAGCCCATCGGGGAGCACGTGTGGCTGGTCCCGGCCCCGGACACCTACCGCACCGGGGTGGCCGATATCGGGGCCTGGTTCGCGACCAGGGTCCGTGCGGCCATCGCCGATATGGAAGCCAAGGGCGTGAAGTTCGCGGGCCTGATCGCAGATTCGATCTTCTCCTCCGACGGCGTGCTGCCCGGTCCTGCCGGGTACCTGAAGGAGGCCGTCGACGTCGTCCACGCCGCGGGGGGTGTGTTCATCGCCGATGAGGTTCAGCCCGGCTTCGCCCGCACCGGGGATGCGTTCTGGGGCTTCGCCCGGCACGATGTGGTGCCGGACATGATCACCCTGGGAAAGCCGATGGGCAACGGCATCCCGGTCTCCGGCCTGCTGGCGCGGGCGGATGTGCTGGCCAGTTTCAGCGATTCGGTTCCCTACTTCAACACCTTCGGGGGAAACCCGGTCTCGATGGCCGCTGCCCAGGCGGTACTCCAGGTGATCCGCTCCGAGGGGCTGCAGCAGCATGCCGCTGAGGTGGGGGCGCAGGCGCTGGCGGCCTTCGCGCAGCTGGGCGAGACCCACCCGGCGGTGGGTGATGTGCGCGGAGCCGGGCTGTTCATCGGGTTCGAACTCGTCAAGGACCGCAGCACCCGTGAGCCTGACCGGGATCTGGCGCTGAACCTGCTGGAGGAGCTGCGCAGCCGCGGAGTGCTGACCTCGGTGGCCGGCCCGCACGGCAATGTGCTGAAGCTGCGTCCACCGCTGCCGTTCAGCCAGGCCGATATCCCCTGGGCTGCGCAGGCACTGGACGAGTCCCTGCGCATGCTGACCTGACGCCTGTGGTTCTAAGATGACGCTCATGCTGCAGCCCCCTGCTGACGAGACCCCCGGCGGGGCGCCTGACCCCGGATCCGCGGCGGAGGTTCTTGCTGCGCGGCTGCGCAGGCTGATCAGCCAGCAGCGCTTGCGTCCCGGTGAGCGCATAGGCAGCGAACGCGGCCTGGCGGAGCAGCTGGAGGTGCCGCGCAGTCTGCTGCGGCAGGCTCTTCAGCACCTGGAGTCAGAACATCTGGTGCGCCGCTCCCTGGGCCGGACCGGGGGAGTTTTCGCCGACGACGGGAAGATCCAGCGGCACCTGAACACTGTGCAGGGTGTGCCGGATATGGTGCGCCAGCAGGGCTACAGCGTTCAGACCCGGGTGATCCGCGCCGTACTTTCCACACCATTTCCCGAGGAGCAGCGTGCGCTGCAGCTTCAGGAGGATTCGGCGGTCTACCGGATCGTACGCCTGCGACTGGCCGGCGGGGTGACCTGGTCCCTGGACACTTCGGTGCTGCCCGCCCGGCGCTACCCCGGGCTCCTGTCACAGGATCTGACCGGATCACTGTACCTGCTGCTGACCTCGCGCTATGGACTGTCGGTGGACCGGGCAGAGGAGACGGTGGAGGCGACGTCGTCGGACACTGAGCAGTCCCGGACCCTGGGGATCCCCGAGGGCTCAGGACTGCTGGAGGTGCACCGGGTGACCTTTGATCCCGACGACGCCCCCGCGGAATATGCTCACGACTTCTTCCGGGCGGACCGCACCCGCATTCACACCCAGAAGGTCGGCACCAACTGGATGCGCACCCGCCGCGGGTAACCGGAGGTGCCTCGCACCGGGTGGCGTGGGACCTCGGCCCGGAGCGGGACGGGACGCTGTCCGGCGGGTAGGTAAAAGCAGCCGGGACGAGAGCGGTGAGCGGGGCCGGAGGGCCTTGGGCGCTGAATGGAACAGCCGACGACGACCTCGCGCGCACACCCCGCCCCGGGGCGTCACACTTGCGGGAATTTCCAGGCACGGATGAAAAGTTGGTGCCGGTAGAAGCCCAGTTCAGAGGCGCATAGGGGCCCTGGGGCGGGGCCGCTGCGTGAACTGACCCATTCCGCCGACCAGGAGGACAGGCCCGTTGGACCAGGTGATGGCCGTGCTTCTCACCGTGGTCCTGGTGGTGCTGCTGGCCAATGTGGTGGTGGCCCTGCTGGCGTTCCGCCGCTACGGGTTTCAGGAGTCCTGGCTGCTGGTGGTGCTGCTGACCGGGACAACCGGCGCCGGCCTGGTGGCACTGCTGGTGGTCCTGGAGACGGTCCGTGGTGAGAATGCGGCTCCCCAGCGCGGCTAGTGGATGTCGCGGTGATCCTCACCGGCACGGGGGCGCTCACCGCAGCCGTGCGGGCGGCAGCAGGGGCCCGCACCCGTGACGATGCCCGCAGCGGCCATGACTCCGCAGGCTCCGGCGAACGTGCCACCCATGAAGGGGGCACTGGATGAATACGACCAAGATCCTCACCGGGGCGGCCAGTGCCCTGCTGATTCTGGCCGGGACCTTCTTCTTCTGCGTGGGCACCCTGGGGCTGATTCGCTTCGGCGATGTGCGCTCCCGGCTTCACGCCCTCACCAAGGCGGACAACCTGGGACTGGGACTGGTGCTGGCCGGGGCCGCGCTGTGGCTGGGCAGCTGGAGCGTGGCCGGGCTGATGCTGCTGACCTGGCTCTTCGCGCTCGCTGCAGGTGGAACTGCACACGCTCTCTGCGAACCTCAATCCCGCAGATCAGTGGCGCCGCCTGCAGCAGCGCGTGGCTCGGACGATGGGCTGACCCGCCTGTCCCGGCATACCAGGGTAGGGGGCGGGCCTACCAGCGGCCGGTGCGCGGGCGGGGCTGGCAGCGCGGGCACCAGTACGAGGAGCGACCCATGAATTTATCGCGCCGGATGATCTCTCCGCAGCGGCTGCAGGGTTTTCCCGCCTGCGCGTAGCACTGCAACGAGCGGTCAAAGTAGCCGGATGCACCATTGACGTTGACATAGAGGGAGTCGAAACTAGTGCCGCCTGCCTCGAGCGCGGCCGCCATGACGTCCTGGATGCTGCTCAGCAGCAGCTGAGCCTGGGCGCGGGTGATGGTTTCAGTGCGCCGGGCATAGTGCAGTGTGGCGCGCCAGAGCGCCTCGTCGGCATAGATATTTCCCACCCCGGAGATCAACGTCTGATCCAGCAGGGCGCGTTTCAGGCCAGAGCGGCGGTTTCGCAGCGCCCGGAAGAAGGTCTCGGCCGTGACCACCGGCTCCAGCGGGTCTGCAGCAATATGTGCAGCTGCCTCAGGCACCGTGCCGGAATCATGCTGCAGCGACCCCACAGTAGGTATCAGCGGGGACAGTTGCATACCGCCGAAGATTCGCTGGTCCACAAAACGCAGTTGATCAGGTACCTGCTGCTGGGTGCCGACGGCGTCGACGTCGTCGGCTGCGTAAGTCTCCCACGTGGTGTCACTCTCCAGTTGCAGCGTGATCTTCAGGTGCTTCTCCGCCGGCGCGCTGGAGTCCTCCATCAGGACCTGTCCGCTCATGCCCAGGTGAATCATCAGCGCGTAGTCCTCCCCGGCCAAGGGGATCCAGAGGTACTTTCCGCGGCGCTGCGGGGAACCCAGGGTGCGGCCAGAGAGTAACTGTGTAAACGCGTCTGCGCCGTCGGGGAAGCGGCGCAGACTGCGTGGATCGTGGACGGTCACCGAGCTTATGGTGCGGCCGGCGGCCCAGCGCTGGATGCCGCGACGCACCACTTCAACTTCGGGAAGCTCAGGCATGGGTGTCCTTCTTCCCCTCGCGCATCATGCGGATGACTTTGATGCCACGGGCGGCGTCGTCGTTTCGCCATTGCCCCACATCCCATTCACCGTCGATCACCCGGAAGCCGTGCCGGAGATAGTAACGCTGGGCGCGGGTGTTGTCCTTGAACATCTCCAGGAATGCCGGGCCACTGCCCAAGGTCTGCTCCAGCAGCTGACCGGCCAGCCCGGTCCCGTGGTGGGAGGCCAACACATAGATGCTGTGCAGCTCCATAGGGCACGGATCGTCTTCAGAATGTGCGGGACCGTAGTGAGAGAAGCCGACGACGGCGCCAGCGGGGTCCTCAGCGATGCGCAGCTTCTCCCCCGCGGCAAGCCCCTGGGAGAGCAGCTCGGTCCATTTCTGGATGCGCTGGGCTTCGCGTTCGGGGCCGTAGTACCAGGCGGGGAGAAAGTGCTGATAGGCCTGCTTCCAGCCCAGATTCTGCATGCGTCCCAGGGCTGCGGCGTCCTCCACGGTGGGGGTACGGATAGTCCAGGGGCGCGGCATGTTCTTCACTGTACTGGAGCCCGTCCTGGCTCAGAGCGGACCATACGGATCTCCTTGATACCGCGGATTTCCTCGTCTTGTTCTGCTTCTCCGAGGTCGCAGCTTTTGCCGTCTGCGGTGAAGCCGTGCTTCTCGTAGAAGCGGCGCGCCCGCGGGTTGCCTTCGAAGACCCATAAGGAGGCAGATTCCGCCCCTAGCAGGTCAGTGATGAGCTGACTTGCTGCACCGGTTCCGTGGTGTTCGGCCAGCACATAACAGGTGTAGAGCTGGGTGGAGACGGCGACGTCGTCGTCCTGGACGGGACCCTTGGCCGCGAAGCCGATGAGTTGCCTCTGGCCGGCTGCATCCTGGTGCTCAGCCACACGAACCTGAGCGCGACCGGTGTCTGTGGAGAACCCGTGGATCCACATCGCCTCACGCTGAGACAGTGCCTCGGCGTTCCAGAAGCGGGCGGGCAATAACCCGCTATAGGCCTGCTCCCAGGCGCGGTTCTGCAGCTGACCGACCGCGCTGCCCTCATCTTCCCGCGGCCGGCGGATGACATATGGGTGCATAGCCCCAGCTTATGGAACGTCACCCTCGGCGCGTTCCTGATTCCCACCTATTCCGGCACCGCTCAGGCAGATTCACCGCTAGTCGGCGTCTTCGCGGTCGAGTGGTCAATATGTCCGCGAAAAGGCCCTGGGAACCCGCCCGGGTTTCGCCGGACGAAGTCGCCACTGAACTTCGTAGGTGGCGCGGCGGCAGCCTCAGATGGTCAATTTGCTGCACTCCACCGGCCCTGAGGCGCAGCAAATTGACCACTTCAGGCAGGGGACCGTCCTCACACACAAAGAAGGACCTCCGCGCCGCGGAGAGGTATCCGGCGCGGAGGTCCTTCTTTTACTTGGGTGCGGCAGGAGCCGCGGGGGGACAGCTTAGCGGTGACGTTCGCGGATCACTGCCAGCTGTGGTTTATGGGGCTCAGCCCTGGTGAACGAAGGCCAGCTCCAGGTCGATGCTGACCTTATCGCCTACCAGCACGCCGCCGGCTTCCAGGGCAGCGTTCCAGGTCAGACCGAACTCTTTGCGGGAGATCGCGGTGGAGGCGGAGAAGCCTGCGCGGGTGGCGCCGAAGGGGTCAACGGCCTGGCCGCCGAACTCCACCTCAAAGGTCACTTCCTTGGTCACGCCGCGGATGCTCAGGTCACCGGTCAGCTCGAACTCTTCGCCAGCGGGCTTGAAGCCGGTGGCCACGAAGGTCAGCTCCGGGTGGTTCTCGGCGTCCAGGAAATCAGCGCCACGCACGTGGGCGTCGCGGTCAGCATTCTTAGAGTTGAAGGACTCAGCCTTCACTGCGGCATGAACGTCGCTGGTGCCGTCCTCGGCAACCTGCAGGGTGGCGGAGGCCTCGTCGAATACAGCGCGGACCTTGGAGATACCGGCGTGACGCACTGTCATACCGATCTCCGAGTGAGCGTTATCGAGGGTCCAGGTTCCCGGAGTCAGAGTTGCTGCCATGATGTTGATCTCCTTCAAGTCGATCTAAGTAGGTGCTTCAAGCTTCCGCACGGTGTGACGGGCGGTCACCGTACAGAACCAAGCTTACCCCACTTTATTTCAAAATTGAAGCAACTTCACAAAAGGTCACGTACGACGCCGCGGCTCAACTATTCCGGGCACCGCTATCTGCCCTCATTCACCTGATGTGATCAACACTCCGAACGGGCACTACGCTGAGCCGCGCCTGATCAGCTCGGTGGGCAGCACCACCGGGTCAACCGGATCCCCCCGCAGCAGCGCGGTGAGCATCTCCACGGCAGTCTCGGCCAGACCGGTGGCGGTGGAGAGAATAGTGGTCAGCGGCGGACGGGTCAGCTTTGCCATCTGAGAATCATCAAACCCGACTACCGCCATATCCTCCGGAATCCGTACCCCATGAGCTTGCAGCTCCTGCAGCGCCGACCGCCCCGCGCAAGCCCAGCCGCTCTGCCCAGGACATGCCGGCCTCTACCGGCCACTGCCTCTCCACGAGATGCCCAGAAGCCCCTGGCCCGGCTAGGCCATCTGCCCGAAGCCGGCACACCGGCGAAAGCCCGCTTTACCATCCACTTTTCGCTTTACCACCCCGTATCCGGGCAGGAATTGTGAAAACTGGATGGTAAAACGACCGCGGCGACTAAGCGCCTAGATGCAGGGAACCAGGCGGCGTCGAATACGCCTCACCGGCCCGGAAGTGCCCTGCGCCACCAAAATTGCCCAGTCATCACCGGGCTGGCACAGTAGACTCACCTGCAAGACTGCCAGTAGTGCGACCAGCCTCCAGCACCGGAGGGGATCGCTTAGAAGACGTTGATAAGGAGGTACCTGTGGGACTTCTCGACTCTCTGGAGCGCGGGATCGAAAAAGCTGTCCGCGGTGCCTTCTCAGGACGCGGAGGGAGCGTCGGCCCCGTGGAGATCGCCACAGCAGTACGCCGCCACATGGACCGTGAGTCCAGCACTGTGCCGTCCGGCCAGTCCCTGGTACCCAACCTGTACAAGATTCGTCTCTCCGAAGAGGACTTCACCGACGCCAAGAAATACGGTGTGGCCCTGGCCGAGGAGCTGTGCGAGGAGATCATCCGCTACGCGGACTCCCAGGGCTACACACTGCCCGGCCCGGTGAAAGCAACATTCGTGAAGAACACCGAGCTCAAGCGCGGACAGATGAGCATCGAGACCCAGAGCCACCAGGATGTGGATGCCTCAGCACCGTCGCGTCCAGCAGCCTCATCTGCAGCCGGACCAGCAGCCACTGCGGCGCTGCCGGGACGCATGCGCAGTTCTGCACCACCACCACGCGCACCGCGCAGCGCACATCTGGAGCATGAGGGCGCGCGGCACCGCCTGCAGCAGGACATCACCGTGATCGGGCGCTCCTCCAGTGCGGATATCACCATTACAGACACCGGCATCTCCCGGCGGCACCTGGAGATCATCCGTGAGGGCAGCCGTTGGTACGCCAGAGATCTGGGCTCCACCAATGGCTCCTACGTGGACGGCCAGGAACTGCGCGATGCGGAGATCGAGATCTTCGACGGCGCCCTGATCACCCTGGGTAATGCCCGCCTGCGCTTCCGACTCGGCTAAGAGGGCCCACCTATGAGCGAACTCGCCATCACTGTTCTGCAGTTCGGGCTGCTGCTCCTGCTGTGGATCCTCATTCTCTCCATCATCGCCGCCCAGGGCCGCGACATGATGGTCTCCAAGCGTTCCCGCACTCGGGATCGCCGCAATGACAAACCTGCCCCTGCCCCGCATGACTCCGGCACCCCGGCCACCGTGCATCAAACCGGTCAGGCTCCCCGGCCGCGGCCGCGCCGCCTGGTGGTCTCCGAAGGGCCGCTGGTGGGCACCGAGGTGGAGCTGGGCTCCGCCCCGATCATGCTGGGCCGCGCTCAAGAATGCACTGTGGTCCTCGAAGACGACTATGCCTCCGGCAAACACGCCCGACTCTTCCCGCAGGGCTCACGCTGGTTCCTGGAGGATCTGGGCTCCACCAATGGCACCTGGCTCGGAGATGAGCAGCTGACCCGCGCCTCCACGGTGGAACCCGGAGACCGCATCCGCATCGGCAAGACCGTCCTAGAGCTGAGGACTTGAGCCTATGGCACTGGTCTTTCGCTTCGCCGCACGCTCCGATGCCGGCAAAGTACGTTCTAAGAACGATGACTCCGGCTATGCAGGGCGCTTCTTCGCCGTCGTCGCCGACGGTATGGGTGGACACGCAGGAGGCGACGTCGCCAGCGCCTCCACGGTGCTTGACCTCGCGCATTTGGACACCCGCGGTTTCGCTGAGCCGGACACTGTGCTGCCTGATGAGATCCAGACCGCAAACGCCTTCCTGAACAAGCTGGTCAAAACCAATCCCAAGCTCTCCGGGATGGGCACCACCATCACCGCGGCCCTGATCACTGAGGATCGGCTGCAGTTTGCTCATATCGGCGACTCCCGCGCCTACCGGCTGAAGAAGGGCCGATTCCGACAGGTCTCCAAGGACCACACTTTTGTCCAGCGGCTGGTGGACGAAGGACGGTTGGATCCGGAAGCCGCGGAGTATCACCCGCATAAGAACGTGCTGATGCGGGTGCTCGGCGACGTCGATGCCTCCCCTGAGCTTGATATCACCAGCTTCCCGCTGGAAGCCGGTGAGCGCTGGCTGCTGTGCTCTGACGGTCTCAACGCAGTGGTCTCCGACCGGTTGATTGAGCAGAAGATGCGCAACCAGAACCTCGAGCTGGAACAGATCGTTGATCAGCTGGTGAACCTCACCCTGGAGGGCGGTGCACCGGATAACGTCACAGTGATCGCTCTTGAAGTGGTCGAAGCCGATGAGGAGGATCTCTCCCATTCCGACACACTCCCGCTGAGCGAGGAGGCCGTGGCCGCGGCTTCCGCCGACTACCGGCCATCAGCCTCGGAAGAGACTATGGAGCTGGAGCTGATCCCCGTGGTCAACACCGAGGCGCTCTCCGGTCAGGACCGCGAGGAGGACGAGCTCTCCCCGCTCTCTGCCGCCATGGTGCATCGCAAACTCGGTGTCCGCCCGCATATCCTGGTGGGCGCTGCCGTCCAGGCAGCAGAAACCGGCACCATCCCCGTGGTTCCGCGCAACGTGGATGAACACCCCATGGCCGTGCTGCTGACGGGTCAGCCGCTGCGCCCGGTCCGGCATACCTATTCCGAGATGCTCGGTGAACCCACCGAGACTCCTGCAGAACCTGAGTCGATCTCCGACCCGGCTCCCGAGCCCGCCCCGCCCTCCCCTGATGAGCCGGAAGAGGATGAGGACTACGAGCTGGAGCTGGATGACGACGATCTTGACGCCCTGCAAACCGCGCGGCGTCGTCGTTCCTGGTTCCTGCCCACTTTCGTCGCACTGCTGGCCGTGCTGGTGGGCCTGGTGACCTTCCTCGGCTATATCTGGACCCAAACCCAGTACTACGTGGGCGCCGACGACGGCGAGGTGGCCATCTACACCGGCGTCTCCCAGTCGCTGGGCCCGGTCAGCCTCTCGGAGGTCGATGAGCACGCTGAGATCGATCTCGACGACTTGGCGCCCTACCACCGGGACCGGGTCACCCGCGGCATCCCCGCCGATGATCGCGCCCATGCTGAGCGGATCATTGAAGACCTGCGCGGGACTATCCGCACTCCCAGCCCGACTCCGGAACCGGATGAGCCCGAGCAGAATGAGGAGGAGGACCAGTGAACGCAGCCGATCATCCCAAACCGCGGCGCAATGTGGAGCTGGTCCTGCTGCTGCTTGCTCTGCTGATCTCCATCGGCGCCCAGGTGCTGGTGGGACTTGCTCTCGACGATGAGCTCACCACCCCCTACTGGGTGGAGGGTTCCATCCTGGCCGCCCTGGCCCTGGGGTTCCATGTGGTGCTGCGCATCCGGGCCAAATACGCTGATCCCTTCATTCTTCCCATCGTGGTGACGCTCAACGGTCTGGGCATCGCGATGATCCACCGCCTGGACTTCACCGCCGCCTTCGACGGAGTGGCAGACCGGCAGCTGATGTGGACAGGGGTGTCCATGGTGGCCGCCGTGGTGCTGCTGTGGTGGCTGAAGGATCACCGCAAGCTGCGCCAGCTGACCTATATCTCATTGGCAGCCAGCATCGTGCTGCTGCTGCTGCCTATTGTTCCGGGGCTGGGTCAGGACATGTATGGCGCCCAGGTGTGGGTCTCTATCGGCGCGATGAGCTTCCAGCCCGGTGAGATCGCCAAAATCACCCTGGCCATCTTCTTCGCGGGCTTCCTGGCGAATAACCGCGACCTGATTCTGCTGGCCGGACGCAAGATCGGCCCCATGACGTTCCCCCGCGCCCGTGACCTGGCACCGTTGTTCATCGCCTGGCTGGTGGCCCTGGGCGTGCTGATCATCCAGAACGACCTCGGCAACGCGCTGATGTTCTTCGGACTGTTCGTGGCGGTCATCTACGTGGCCACCTCACGGATCTCCTGGATCGCCATCGGTGGTGCGTTCATCGCCCTGGGCGCGGTGCTGGCATATCAGATGGTCCCGCACGCCCGGCAGCGTTTTGAAATCTGGTTCAATGCCTTCGACGACGAGATCTACAACCGCGAATTCGGCGGATCCCACCAGCTGGTCCAGGGCATCTTCGGCCTGGCCCACGGTGGACTGACCGGCACCGGGCTGGGCAACGGCAACCCCAGCATGGTGGCGCTGGCGAACTCGGACATGATCATCGCGGCTTTCGGCGAGGAGCTCGGCTTCATCGGCTTAGGAGCCATGCTGCTGCTATTCCTGATGCTCTTCAGCCGCTATATGCGCGCCGCCATCGGCACTCGCGATCACTTCGGCAAACTGCTGGCCACCGGTCTCGCGGTGGTGCTGGTGCTGCAGGTCTTCGTCGTCGTCGGCGGTATTACCCGCGTCATTCCGATGACCGGCTTGGCCACACCGTTCCTGGCCGCCGGTGGCTCAGCGCTGCTGGCCAATTGGCTGATTGTGGCGCTGGTGCTGCTGATCTCGCATAACGCGCGCCGCCCGATTGTGGTGGGTCCGATGGTCAACACCTCTGGTGAGGGAGCCACCGGTATTGAGGATCCGCTGCGCGGGAGCGACACCGGTCAGCATGCGCCAGCTGAATCCCGTGCCGAGACCCGCGAGCATTTCCTGGGAGGTGAGCGATGAACCACGCCATTCGACATATCTGGATCGTCTCGGTGACGCTTTTTGTGGCGCTTTTCGCTGCCCTCAGCCTGATCCAGGTGGTGCTCACCGATGAGCTGAACGCCAACCAGAAGAACTCACGCCAGATCATCGCCACTGCTGGCTCGCCGCGCGGCCCCATCACCGTGGACGGGGAGGCTATCGCCCTCTCAGTCCCGGCTGAGAACAGCCCCTATGACTATCAGCGGGTGTATCGCGACGCCGAGCTCTACAGCGGCATCACCGGCTTCTACTCCACTGAAGGCGGTTCCAGCGGGCTGGAGAGCGCGCTGAATGACTACCTCTCCGGGCAGTCTGACTCGCAGTTCTTTGACCGGATCAGTGCACTGTTCACCGGCGATTCCATGCAGGGCGCACAGGTGGAGCTGACACTGAACGGTCAGTGGCAGCGGATGGCCTTTGACATGATCCCTGATGGTCTACGCGGCACCATCATCGTCACTGACCTGACCACCGGTGACATCAAAGTCATGGCCTCCAGGCCCAGCTATGACACCAACGAGTTGGCCGTTCACTCGCGCGATGCTTATCTCCAGAACCTCGAGAGGATCGAGGCGACACCGGGCCTGACACCGCACAGTCTGGGACCGATCCGCAACCGGATCGCACCGGGCTCCACCTTCAAGCTGGTGGACACTCTGGCGATGCTGGAATCCGGTGACTATGACCCGGACACCGAGCTGGAGAACCCGCCCTCCATTCAATTGCCGCAGTCTGTGAATGAACTGGAGAACCTGGAGACCGGAAACTGCTACCAGCGCCAGGAGGCAGAGTTCCGTTGGATCTTCGCGCAGTCCTGCAACACCCCCTTCGCTGAGGCTGGCATGGACCTGGGGCAGCAGGCTCTGCTGGAGGCCGCCGAGTCCTTCTGGTTCAACCAGGAACTGACCATTCCGCTCTACGTCACCCCCTCGCATTTCCCCGAGGAAGAAATTTCCGACGCCGCGCTCGCGCTGTCTGCCATTGGACAGCAGGACGTTGGCGCTACCGCGCTGCAGATCAATATGCTGGCCGCTGCCATCGGCAATGAGGGTACCTTGATGCGCCCGCAGCTGGTGGACACTATTCGCGGCACGGACCTGCAAGTCCTTTCTCAGCCCTCCCCCGAGGTGTTGAATGAGGTTATGTCACCGGATGTCGCCGCTGAGATCACCGAAATGATGGTGGAGACTGTGGAGTCCGGCACCGGATGGCGCGCCCAGTCTTCGCGCTTCGATGTGGCTGCCAAAACCGGCACTGCAGAAATCGGCGACGGGGAGGGCCTGGTGAACTCCTGGATCACCGGCTTCGCCCCGGCGGATAACCCGCAGTACGCCGTCACAGTGGTCTATGAGCGCCTGGAACCCGGGGTGGGCAATGAGCTGACCGGCCCGCAGATGCTGGCTATGCTGGAAGCGGTGATCGGAGAATGAGACCCGCAGTGGGCATCACCATGGGTGGGCGCTATAAGCTCACCGAACGCATCGCCATCGGCGGCATGGGTGAGGTCTGGAAGGCCGACGACGAGGTCCTCGGCCGCACCGTCGCGATCAAGATCCTCAAAGAGGAGTACACCGGGGATGAGGCATTCCTGCGCCGCTTCCGTGCGGAGGCCCGCCATACTGCGCTGCTGAACCACCCCGGTATCGCTGATATCTACGACTACGGCGAACAGGCCGGCTCGGGGTACCTGGTCATGGAGCTGGTGCCTGGGCGTCCGCTGAGCGTGATCCTGGAGAAGGAGAAGACTCTCCCCTGGGAGAAGACCCTGTCCATCCTCGCCCAGACTGGCCGGGCTCTGCAGGTGGCTCATGATCAGGGTTTGGTGCACCGAGATGTGAAGCCAGGCAACCTGCTGATCACGCCTACCCGCAGGGTGAAGATCACTGACTTCGGCATCGCGCGCCTTGCTGATCAGGTCCCGCTGACCGCTACCGGTCAGGTCATGGGCACCGTGCAGTACCTCTCACCCGAGCAGGCCACCGGCCAGCACGCCACCGGTGCCTCTGATATCTACGCGCTGGGGGTGATCGGCTACGAGGCGCTGGCCGGCACCAGACCTTTCACCGGGGAATCCCAGATCGCCATTGCGCTGAAACAGGTCAATGACCCTCCGCCGCCGCTTCCGGAGAGCATTCCAGAGCCGGTGCGCGCTTTGGTCATGTCCATGCTGGCCAAGGACGCTGACAAGCGTCCGGCCAATGCCACGAAGATGGCCGACGCCGCCGAGGCACTGCTGCGCCACGACGTGGACTCGGCCATCGAGGCGGTCCCAGCGATGCTGGATCATATGCCGTCCCGTTCGGGCGGCAATGATGAGACCGCAACCCAGGTCATTGCCACCGGTGCTGCTGGTTCCGGAGTTGGTTCACCGGGGGAAGGCCGCGCCGGAGGCGCCCCTTCGGCCAGAACCCCCGAACAGCCTGAGCCTGTTGCCGCTGCTCTGCCAGCCACCGGGGCCCTGCCTAACCCCGGAACCGCCCACAGTTCGGCACGTTCCGCGTCGGAGGATGGTGAGGAGGGCGGCCGCTGGCGCTGGCCGGTCATCACCTTGATCCTGCTTGTCCTGATTGCACTGCTTGCGGCTATTGCCCTGCCCATGTGGGCTGGGGAGCAGGACGAGCCTGAACCGTCCTCAGCCCCTGCCCCCATCCCTACCGTCACTCAAACGCTGACGGAGGGCCCGGAGATGATCAACCTCGAGGCAGAGGATTACGTGGGGTTGAGCGTAGAAGAAGCCACCGAGCTCTTAGAGCAGGCAGGTCTTGAGGTCCGCACGCAGGTCAGGTCCAATGCCACAGAGCCAGCCGGGACAGTGGTGGATATCGCCCCGTTGGGAGCGGTACCCGAGGGCACCATGGTGACCCTCTATTACTCCACTGCCCAGGACGACTACGTTCCGCCGACACCGACCCCGACGCAGACCTGGGTTCCTGCCCCGCAGCCTACCCAGACGCAGCAGGCTCCTCCTGAGACACCGGAGCCCACCACGCCAACGCCGAGTCAGACGCCCAGCACGCCTGCGTCGAGCTCCTCGTCCCCGCCCTCTTCACCTGATAACGACGGTGAGGACGAAGATACCGGTAACGACGGTGAGGACCAGGAGCCCAGAGAGCCCCCCAACAATAACGAAGCAGCTGCTCCAGAGCCAGGTTCCGGCAGCGAACCATCGCCCCCTACGCCATCCCCCGGTGATACCAACTCATCGGCACAGTGGGCCTTCGCCCCATTCCCCACAGGATCTTCCTCATGACCGACTCCACTGACCGCGTGCTCAACGGACGCTACCGGATCATCTCGCTCATCGGGCGAGGCGGGATGGCCGATGTCTACAGCGCCCAGGATCTCTCCCTGCACCGCACAGTGGCGGTGAAGATGCTGCGCCCGGATCTGGCCCGGGACCCGATGTTCCAAACCCGTTTCCGTCGCGAAGCGCAGTCCTCGGCGTCGCTGAACCACCCCAATATTGTGGGCGTCTATGACACCGGTCAGGCGGAGATCCCGGAGAACGGCCACGAGGTCCGCACCCCGTTCATCGTGATGGAACACGTCGACGGCGTGACCCTGCGGCATATTCTGCACGGCACTCCCTCCGCCGAGCCCACCGGCGAGAATCCCCCCGCGCCTGAAGGTCAGGACGCCGACGGCGCCACCGCACCCATCAACCGCGACCAGACCGCTGGAACCCGCTCCATCACCGGCTCTGATGTGCTCGGAGTGACCGAGGATGATGCTCCTGAAGCCCCGCATATTTCTGCGCCGCTGCGGGAGAAGATCGACCACGCCCTGGGCCGGCCGCTCACCGAGCAGGAGGCTGCCGGATACATGTCCGGAATCCTCTCAGCGCTGAGCTACAGCCATGCCAAGGGGATAGTCCACCGTGACATCAAGCCCTCTAATGTGATGGTCTCCAATACCGGCGACGTGAAGGTGATGGACTTCGGCATTGCCCGGGCAGTAGCAGACTCCGCGCAGACCATGACCCAGACCTCAGCGGTAGTGGGCACAGCTCAGTACCTCTCCCCCGAACAGGCCCGGGGTGAAGTGGTGGATCACCGCAGCGATCTCTACTCAGCGGGCTGCGTGCTCTTCGAGCTGCTCACCAACCGTCCGCCCTTCACCGGGGAGTCCCCGGTCTCGGTGGCCTACCAGCATGTGCGCGAAGAACCGCCCATGGTCAGCGACTTTAATAACCGCGTGGCCCCGGCCATGGAGTCAGTAGTCGCCAAGGCCCTGATCAAGGACCCTGCACTGCGGTTCCAGTCCGCGGAGGAGTTCAACCAGGCCCTGCAGAATGCGCTCTACGGAATCCCCGTAGATGACACCCCCACAGCTGCCATGCCCGCTGTCGGAGCGCGCAGCAGCTTTGATGATCTCGTCACTCCCGCCGCAGCAGCAGGACCGCAGCTTTCAGCCCGGACACCGGAAGACCCTGATATTGACGACTACTACGACGACTACCGCCAACCGCGGCGGCGTCGTCGTGGCGGCTTGGTGTTCTTCTGGATCATCCTGGGCGTCCTCCTACTGGGGGCCGGGGCATGGGGCCTGAGCAGAATGCTGGACGGTTCGGCCACCGTGGAGATCCCGGATATCGAGGGCATGACTCGCTCTGAAGCCGTCGCCGAGCTGACGGATATGAACCTCAGACCCGAGATTGAGCTTCAGTCCCATCCCGAGATCGCCGAAGAACACGCCATCGGCACCGACCCCGAGGCCGGATCTGCTGTGGAGCCGCAGAGCACCGTGATCCTCTATATCTCCTCGGGACAGGAGACTGTGCGGATCCCGGATGGGCTCCAGGGTGAAACAGAGGAGTCTGTGCGGGCGACTCTTGAAGACATCGGACTGGAGATTGGCGACATCAGCGAAGAGGATCATGACTCGCTGCCCGAGGGCACGTTGATCAGCACTAGTCCTGAGGCCGGTACTGAGGTGGAGCTCGGTTCCACAGTCGACCTGGTGCTCTCCACCGGCATGCGCCAGCTGCCCACAGGGCTGGTGGGAGCGTGGCGCAGCGACGTGGAGAGGATCCTGAACGAGGAAGGCATCAGCTACCAGCTGGAGTGGCAGGAGCTCAGCGATCCCGAAGGGTACTTTGCCGGAGAAGTCTTCGGACTCACCGTTGACGGCCAGGGGATTCAGGACGGGGAGAGCATCCCCAATGACGCCACGCTCATCATCCACGCCGTCAGCCAGGAATCCTTCCCGGAAGAAGAAGAGGAAGAAGACGAAGACGAAGAAGACGAAGACGAAGAGGACGAAGATCCTGACGCCACCGAAGAACCCACCGATGAGCCCACCTCCGATGAGGAGGAAGAGTCCAACGGCAATGGCGGGGACAACGGTAACGGCGGTGGCGGTAACGGTAACGGCGGCGGCAACGGCGGCGGCAACGGCGGTAACGGGAACCGCGGCAATGGTAACGGCAACGGCAACAACCAGGACGAGGGATAGCAAGCAGTGATTCGCCCACCCGCACCGCTTTCAGTGGCGATCGGTAGAGCTGCCCGCGGCCTGACCAGGCTTCGCGGAGGTTCCGGCTCTGCCTTCCCCGGACTTCTGGTAGAGAAGCTGGACCCCCAGTTCCTGGCCCGCGCTCTGGCCAAGCTGCCCCGCGGCGTCGTCGTGGTCTCAGGCACTAACGGCAAGACCACCACCACCAAAATGGTGGTTGAGCTGCTGCGCGGGCAGGGACTGAAGGTCTTCACCAACTCCTCTGGCTCCAACTTCACCCGAGGAGTGGTGGCCTCAGTACTGGGGGAAGCAAGCTTCACCGGCCGACTGGATGCTGATATCGCAGTCCTGGAGCTGGATGAGGCCCACGCGGTGCACTTTGTGCGCGCAGTCAACCCCGACTACTCGCTGCTGCTGAACGTGATGCGGGACCAGCTGGATCGTTTCGGGGAAATCGACGCTACCGCAGGGCTGCTGCGCACTATCGCCGAGCACACCACAAAGGGCGTGGTGCTCAACCGTGAAGATGCCCGGGTGCGTGCGATCGCTGACTCCCTGCACAGCCAGCAGATTCGCTACTTCGGCCTTGCCCCGGAGTTGCGCAAACTCTTCCCCTCCGACGACGAGATGCACAGTGCTAGTTCCGCGGGCGGGGAAACCCCGCCACGCTCTCGGCCGGACGCAGCGGCGCCGGCCATCACACCTGAAGACAGTGCTAGTGGCGGGCCTGACGGCACGGGCGGGGAAACCCCCGATAATGAGCCTGTCGAGCCTGCAGGCACCGGGTTGATCTCCACTCCAGCAGAAGAGCTGCCCGAGGCCGATGTGCTGCTGACCGGCCTGCAAAATCGCGGGGGAAGCTTCCGGCTGGGCAGCAAGGACATCACCACCGAGCTGACCGTCAACGGCGCCTACAACACCTATAACGCGGCAGCCGCATTGGCGCTGGTCCGCCAGGTCCTGGGTGCTGATATCAACGACGACGCCCTGATCAGCTCGCTGGCACAGGTGGCCCCGGCATTCGGCCGCGGAGAGTCGCTCACCGTGGGTGGGCAGCCACTAGACCTGGTGCTGGTGAAGAACCCCGCCGGTTTCCGACTGGGGCTGAGCAGCTTCTCGGCAGAGGGTGTGGCCACCATGATCGCCATCAATGACAACTATGCCGACGGCCGGGATATGAGTTGGCTGTGGGATGTCTCCTTCGACTCCCTGGCTGCCGGAGGGGTCAAGATGGTCTCTGGGGTGCGTGCCTATGACATGGGCCTGCGCCTAGCCTACGACGACGTCGATGTGACCGCCCTTGAGCCGAATCTGAAATCGGCCCTGGAGGCTTTCCTAGCCGCCCACCCTGAAGAGCCCAAGCGCATCTTCTGCACCTACACAGCAATGCTCGCGCTGCGCAAGCACTTAAGCGCCTATACCGAGGTAGAGGGATTCTGATGAGCACCACCAGCAGCCCCAAGCCCGTCCATGTGCTTCAGCTGTACCCGAGGGATATGAATATCTACGGGGACTTCGGCAATGCCCTGGTGCTCAAGCAACGGCTGACCTGGTACGGGTACCAGCCGGTGATGCACTCCTATGATCCCGGGGACGAGTTCCCCGAAGAGGTCGACGTCGTCGTCGGCGGCGGGGGCCAGGATTCCGGTCAGGACCGTATCCAGCAAGACTTACTGGGGATCAGCGAGAAGCTTCATGCCCTGGCGGAGAACGATGCGCCGATGCTGATGATCTGTGGTCTCTACCAGCTCTTTGGCCACTACTTCGAAACCCGCGAAGGACGCCGCATCCAGGGCATCGGACTGCTGGACATCACTACCTACGGAACCGACAACCGGCTCATCGGCAATGTGGTCTCTGAATCCGAGGAGTTCGGCCAGATCCTGGGTTATGAGAACCACTCCGGCCAGACCTACCTCGGCGAGGGCGTGAAACCGCTGGCCACCGTGCGCACCGGCGAAGGCAATAACGAGAAGGACCCTCACGAGGGCGCTCGATACCGCAACGTGATCGGCAGTTACCTGCACGGTTCGCTGCTGCCGAAGAATCCGGCCATCGCAGACTTCCTGATCGGCACAGCAGTAGCGAAGAAATACGGCGAGGCCCTGGCCGACAGTGCCGCACCAGGACTCACAGCACTGGGACTCTCCGAGCTCACCGCCCAGGCCCGCAGCGTCGCCGCTACTCGGCCGCGCTGACCCAGCGCCGAACTCCAGTACCGAATTCCCACCCGTTGTGGCGGAAATCGAGCCGTGGAGCCCAAAATCTGCAACAAAGGATGGGATGGCAGGACCTCCTCGGAGGTGAATCCCATCGATTGTTGCGGCGGTTATGGCGGTAAGCCCTGGCACACCGACCAGCACCCTGCATATCCGCACACCCCCGAGGTTCCCATCAACCGCTACAACGTGGCACGGGGAACACCGGCGCTGAGCAGCAGCTGCGCGAATCGGTCTGGATCGTTTAGTTCTGTCCAGCCCCACCGCACCATGCGATATCCCAGCGAACGCAGCTGATCCTCACGGAGTTTCTCCTGATACAGCAGCTCGTTCGCGTCAATGCCTGCAAGGTCCTGAGCCCGTGAGTACTTCACCCTTCCGTCGAACTCGCCGATAACCCCGGTACCCGGCCAGTGAAAATCCGGGCGGACAACTCGTCCCCCAGAAAGCCGAACAGACACCTGAAGATCAGGAATCGCGAAGCCAAGCTGGTGCATCAACGCGCGGGAACGCGATTCCCCCGGACTTTCGGACCGGCTGCTGCCGAACTCCTTGATCCACCGCCACTGCTGACGCTGCGCAGCAGAACGCAGAAAATCTGCGCCAGAATCCAGCTGCGACACCTTCATTCCGGAGGTCCAATCACTGTTCACGGCGCCCGCGTACCGGCCGGCCAGCACCGCATCCATCACGACAACAGACTCCTCAGAGCTCAGGCAGCGCATCGTATCGGCCACGGCCAAGCTGAGGCCTTCCAAACGGACTCGCACCGGTTCCCCCGCGGCATCGAGGACATCCTTCAGCTCGAGAGCCTCAACCGGCACCGCTAGGGATCCATCGGAGTATGCAGCATCAGCATCCTGACGCGACATCCCCCGTGGCACCGGAACCTGAACCCAGCGCACCGGCCAGAAACGGCTCCCATCCGCCAACTCTTCGGCATCGAGACGGCCTACCTGGCTCTTATGAACGGTTCGCCGGAAGATCTCCCGCGGTACTGAGAGCAGCGGCAGTTCGCGCAGAGTCAGGGCTGTTTGTCGGCAGAATATGGTGTCAGGTGTTTGTATTGCGATCGCCGCAGCACTGATCCGGTACCGTTCCCAAGCCCGAGCCTCCTGCCAGTCCACGGCGGAGATATAGACCCCCTGGCGGATTCTCAACAGTCGGCCCCGCCCGGCCGCGCGCCTGAGGGCGTAACGAGAAGAGCTGTTGCCGATGCCAGTCGCCGTCAGCAGAGTGAATCGCCGAGCGTCCATCACTCAATCCCGCCCGGAGGCCAAGAGGCTCGGCCATAGGGTGTTCGGACCTGTGGAAAACACTTGGCACCCGGGCTCGGCAGACTCTATGCCCCGCTAGTGCCCATCGCAGTCGCCACAACGCATGGGAAAGCAGGCCACCACGACGACGTCATCCCACCTGTTGTGGCGCTAATGGGCCAGAATCGCCCCTACTCCGCAACAACGGATGGGATCAGGGGCGGGATTGCACACGAGAAAGCTCCTGATTACTTCCAGCGCATGGTCATAAAGAATCCGACCATCGCCACACCGAAGCCGATCGCGATGTTCCAGCTGCCAGCTGCACTGACCGGCAGCACACCATTGGAGATGTACCAGAGAATGATCCACAACAACCCCAGCAGCATGAGGCCGAACATGGTCACCTTGTACCAGGTGGGAAGCGAGTCATCCTCGCCGTCGAGGTCCTTAAAATCGAAGGGCTCAGCGTCGCGCAGCGGGGAGGAGCTTGCCTCTGCAGCCGCGCGGTTGGAGCGGTTCTTCCGGTGTTTGGACTCTGGCACTGATGCTCCTCGGTATGGGTATGCTGAGAGTGACCCGTCCGCCGGGTCCTCGCATGGCCGCTATGGTCTGCGCGCCATTCTACGCAAAGTGCATGACTGACCCACCATGACTACTGCATCCCCACGCCATATCCGCCCCGCAGACCGCTCCCGCATGCGCCGGGCGGCCCGGGCTGAGCGCCGCCCCAGCATCGGTGGACGCATTCTGGGCGGCTTCGGTGAAGTGCTGATCACCCTAGGCGTACTAGGCCTGCTCTTCGTGGTGTGGGAACTGTGGTGGACCGGAATTGACGCCGACAGGGACCGGCGTGAAGCCACTGAAGAGTTCTACTCCCAGATCCAGGCCGCAGGTGAAGATCTCGGCGGCGACGGCGAAGTCAACGGCAACGGTGATGAGTCCACCTTCGAGGCTTGCTACACACTGGAGGACGGCACCGAGATCGGCTGCAGCCCCTCGATGCGAGATCTCGCCGATGGCGAGTCCACCATGGCCATACTCTATGCACCACGACTCGGTGATAACTGGGCGGCGCCAGTGCGCCAGGGCGTAGAAGCTACGCAGCTAGACCGCGGCGGCGTCGGCCACTATCCCACTACCCAGTGGCCCGATGAGCCCGGGAACTTCGCTGTGGCCGGCCATCGCAATACTTACGCCAGCATGCTGGGCAACCAGGACCGCTTACAGCCCGGTGATGAGTTGTACCTACAGACCGCTGAAGGTATCTACATTTACGAGGTATTCGAGTCCTATGTGGTGCAGCCCCACCAGCGCGAGGTGCTGCTTCCGGTACCCGGCGATGAGTCACAGCCGGAACCGGACACCGGGATCCTGACCCTGACCACCTGCCACCCGCTGTACTCCAACGCCGAGCGACTAATCACCCACGCCCGGATCACGGACTTCGAGCCGACTGGTGGGGAGATCCCCGCCGCAATCGCCCATCACATTCCCGGTGCCGATGCGCCGCAGGCTTCAGGAGAGCGCTGATGTACGCCTGGTTCTTCAATCATGTGCTGCCTGGTCCGCTGTGGGTCAGGATTATTCTGGCCCTGCTTCTGGTTGCCGGTATCGTGTTTCTGCTGATGGAGTTCGCCTTCCCGTGGTTGAGCCAGTACAGCCCCTTCAACGACTCCACCCTGGAAGGAGCTTGATGACCCGCATCCTCGTCATCGACAACTACGACAGCTTCGTCTACACCCTGGTGGGATACCTGCGCGAACTCAGTGCTGAAACCACTGTGATCCGCAATGATGACCTCACTCTGGAAGAAGCCAAGAATCTGGCCGCGGAGCACGACGGCGTGCTGATCTCTCCCGGCCCCGGCACCCCTTCTGAAGCCGGGGTGTCCGTGGAGCTGATCCGCTGGTGCGCTCAGGCGCAGGAACCCATGCTAGGCGTCTGCCTGGGCCACCAGGGCTTGGGTGAGGCCTTCGGTGCCACTGTCACTCACGCTCCGCAGCTGATGCACGGCAAGACCTCACCGGTGACCCATACAGGTCATCCCTCTCTCGCAGGACTCCCTGAAACTTTCAATGCCACCCGCTATCACTCCCTAGCGGTGGTACCTGAGTCCGTGCCGGAGGTTTTGGAGGTCACAGCCACTACTGCCGATGGCGTGATCATGGGACTGGCCCATAAGGATGCGCCCCTGTGGGGGATGCAGTACCACCCAGAATCAGTGCTGACAGAGGGCGGCTACCGCATGCTGGGCAACTGGCTGGAGTCCTTGGGGCTTCAGGGTGCCGCGCAGCAGGCTGCGCAGCTCAATCCCATCCGCTGAGCAGCGCCCCTGGCGGTCTGGATCGCACATCCGGAACCCCACCCGCAGACCGCCCGCTCCGCTGAACGATGAGGTCGCCCGGAACGGTGCACAAAGAAGAAGGACCCGGAGATCATCCGGGTCCTTCTTCTTCAGGTTCTGTTCAACCTAGGTCAGCATGACATCAGTCAGTGGCTGGCTTCGGTGCCGGGACTTCGGCCTCGGTGGGCTTGGTGGAGGCATTAGTCTCGGCCTGGTTTGCAGGCTTGGCCGAGTCAGCAGGAATCTTGGAGGAGGAAACCGGCTGCGGCTTCTTCCACGGATCCTCCACCGGCTGGGATGCGCGCCAGGCGGCCACGCCGGCAGTCACACCAGCTGCGACCAGGCCAAAGATCAGCAGGCCCTTCTTGCGGCTGGAGGCCTTCTGCTGCTTCTTGAGCTCCTTAGCCGCCTGCTTGGCGTACTTCTCGGAGCTCTTCTTCAGCTTCTTGACGATCTTCTTATCGCCAGTGGCCTTGATCAGTGCCTTCTCCACCCGTGGGTCAACCTCGGCCTTGTGGATCAGCTTCGCGGTCTTATCCGCGTAGCCGCCCAGCTTGGCTGATGCTGCGGGCACATACTTCTTGGTGAGATCAGCACGGGCGTTGTCGTACTTCGACAGCACCATCTCCACTTCCTTCTTGGCCTTAGGAGGGAGCTTGTCATACTGCGATGCCAGGCCTTCACCGGCCAGGGACGAGTATTGCTTGATCTTGGCACCTGCCACAGCTGCACCGTCGTTTACCGCGTGCAGCGCACGTGCCGAGGCGTCCTGAACCTTCGGGGCGCTCTTGCGGTAGGTATTCTCCGCGAAGTCTGCAGCCACGCCCAGCTTTGGGGCGGCCCATTCCTTCGCAGTATCGACTCCGGCGAGCACAGTGTGCTCCCAACTGTGGCTCGGTTTCTTCTTCTTACCGAACATACGTGGTCCTCCGAATCAGGATCGGTTGCAGGCCTAAGCCTACGTGGTCTTGAGTTGCCGGTGCTATGGCAACGCCAAGTACTACGCATACACCGAGTAAATTCACAGGTGACATCCAGAAAACTGCTCAGTACAGAAGTGGGAGAATGGCCGTTATGACTGCTATCGCAACGCATAAGGCAACTATCAAGACCACTCTGGGCGACATCGTGGTGGAGCTCTTCGGAAACCACGCTCCCAAGACTGTGGAGAACTTCGTGGGCCTGGCCACCGGCCAGAAGTCCTGGACCCACCCGGAGTCCGGTGAAGACAAGACCGGCACCCCGCTCTACGACGGCACCGTCTTCCACCGCATCATCTCTGACTTCATGATCCAGGGCGGTGATCCGCTGGGTATGGGTATCGGCGGCCCCGGCTACCAGTTCGAGGATGAGATCCACCCGGAGCTGGATTTCACCGCTCCTTACAAGCTGGCCATGGCCAATGCTGGCCCAGGCACCAACGGCTCCCAGTTCTTCATCACCTCGGTGCCCACCACCTGGCTGCAGGGCAAGCACACCATCTTCGGTGAGGTCCGCGAGGAAGCCTCCCAGCAGGTGGTGGACCAGCTGAACAACGTCAAGACCGATATGCGTGACCGTCCCAAGGAGGACGTGGTCATCGAGACCATCTCCATCGAGGCTCTCTAACCTCAGCTTCACCCAGCAGACTCTATGAATCTCTGCTACCGGCACCCGGATAGGCCGGCCTATGTGCAGTGTCAGCGCTGCTCGCGGCCGGTCTGTCCAGAGTGCCAGGTTCAAGCCCCGGTGGGCGTCCACTGCCCGGAATGCGTAGAAGAAGCACGACGACGGCGCCCGGCGCAGCGCACTCAGTTCGGCACCCCGGTCGGCAGCGGCCGTCCTACGGTGACCTATACGGTCATCGCGCTGTGCGTAGTGATGTACCTGCTGCAATTGGCAAGCCCGCGCCTTGGTCTGGGTCTGGATGTCACCGGTGCCCTGGCCTATGCACCGGCCTACACCTCGGACTGGTTCCCCTCCTTTGAGCCCTGGCGAATGCTCACCGCCGCGGTCCTGCACTCGCCCTCTTCAGCAATGCACATCCTGTTCAACATGATGGCGCTGCTATTCGTGGGCCGGGTGATTGAACCCGCCGTCGGAGCTGCCCGCTATGTGGCCCTGCTGCTGCTCTCAGCATTCGGCGGCTCAGTGGCCGTCCTCTTCCTCACCGACCCGCTGACCCCTACTGTGGGCGCCTCGGGTGCGGTCTTTGGTCTCTTCGGCGCTTTGTTCATCCTTTCTCGCGCCTCAGGTGCAGAAACCGGAGGGATTGTGGCGCTGGTGGCGGTGAATATGGTGGTCAGTTTCCTGGTGCCGAATATCTCATGGCAGGGACACCTGGGCGGTCTGGTCGCCGGAGCGCTGTGCGCGCTGGTGATCGCCCGTGCCCCGCGGGGGAAGAGCCGCAGGCTGTGGCAGTGGGCGGGCATCACCGGTATTGCCCTGGTGCTGATCGCACTGACAGCCGTGGGCTCCACCATGGTTGCTTTCCCTGTGTAACAGTTTCCCCAGACTCCACAGTACCCTGTGGAAAACGCTCTGACCTGGGGAGTTACACACTTGTAGTTTCTCCACACTGTGGATAACAACTGTGGATAATCCCACCCAGAGCAGAATTACATATGCCCGTGGGACTGGTAGTTCTCATGCCAGCTGAGCGCCTCTGCAAGCAGGTGCGGGGTGTGCTGGCCATTGGGGTTTGCTGCTGCGGCGCGGTCGATATAGTCCTGCAGCCGGTCCCGATAGTCCGGATGTGCGCAGTTGGTGATGATCTTCTCAGCGCGCGCGGTGGGAGAGAGTCCCCGCAGATCCGCCAATCCCTGTTCTGTCACCAGCACCTGAACATCGTGTTCGGTGTGGTCTACGTGACTGGCGAACGGCACGATCGAGGAGATATTTCCGCCCTTGGCGGTGGAGGGTGAGACGAAGAAGTTCAGGAACGCGTTTCGGGCGAAGTCTCCGGAACCCCCGATGCCGTTGATGATCGAGCTGCCCATGACATGGGTGGAGTTCACGTTCCCGTAGATATCAGCCTCGACCATGCCGTTGATGGCGATAATTCCCAGCCGGCGGATCACTTCGGGATGGTTGGAGATCTCCTGGGTGCGCATCAGGATTCGCCCCTTGTACTCCTCGGCCTTGGCGTTGAACGACGCTGCGCGCTCAGCCGAGAGGGAGAAGGCCGTGGCCGAGACGGCTGTGAGTTTTCCGGTATCGATCAGGTCCAGCATGCCGTCCTGGATGACCTCGGTGTAGGCGGTGAGGTTCTCGAACTCTGAGTGAGCGAATTCTGCCATCACGGCATTGGCGACATTGCCCACCCCGGACTGCAGCGGCAGCAAATCTTCCGGCAGCCGCCCCTGGGTGATCTCAAAGCGCAGGAAGTCCACCACATGCTCGGCCATGGCCTTGGAGTTCTCGTCCGGATCCTTGAACGGCAGGTTACGGTCCGGGGCATGAGTTTCGACGACGGCGACCACCTTCTCAGGATCCACCCGCAGATAGGGATCCCCAATGCGCTGCAGTGGATCCAGCAGTTGGATGGGACGACGCTCCGGAGGCAGTTTGGTGCCGTAGTAGACGTCGTGAAAACCCTCATAGGCCCGCGGATGCCAGTCATTGACTTCGATGATGACTTTATCCGCCAGGTCCAGCCAGGTCTTGTTATTGCCTACTGAGCTGGAGGGGACCAGCAGCCCGTTGGGAAGCACGGCAGAGACTTCCACGACGGCGACGTCGAGATTGCCGTAGAAGCCGAACCAGGCCTGCTGGGCTGAGTGCGAGAGATGGGTGTCCACGTATTCGGTGTGGCCGGTATTGATGCTCTTGCGCAGTGCTGGATCTGACTGAAACGGCAGCCTTTTGCGGATAACGCCCGCCTCGGCGAGGACACCGTCGAGCTCTGGTGCAGTAGAGGCCCCGGTGAGCAGTTCGATACCGAAATCGCCGCCCTCATTCTTTGCCCGCTCGGCCAGGGCTGCGGGAACGGCTTTGGGGTAGCCCGATCCGGTGAACCCGCTCATACCCACCCGGTCGCCGTCGTTAATGGTGGCCGCTGCACGCTCGGCAGTGGTGAGCTTGGAATTCATGACGGGGCATGTAATGCGAGACATCGTGGGGCATCTCTCCGGTCGGGGCCAGATTGCTGTGACCTGCGCCTGTGACGCAGCCCTCTACACCTTATGTGATGGGTCACCGCTGATGTCTGGATAGCCACCTCTCGTGACGCGGAAGCGACCGCTCAGCGGTACCAACGACGAGGTAGGGCGTTTATGAGGGAAGTTGTGAGGCAACGCACGCCTAAGACTCAGGCAAGTTCAAGGCGACGTTCCTAGCGTCAGACTCAGCGACATCGTGTTCGTCGCGATGCCGACGACCCCGACGAAAGGTAAGTCATGGCAGATCCATACAACACCCCACAGAACCGACCCGCCCCTGAACCAGGTGCAGATGTGCCTACTGGCGTGCCGCAGACTCCCCCCGCGACTGAACCAGCTCCCCCGGCTGGCTATGTGCCGCCTTCGCCCGCGGCTACGCCCGGTCTCGCCGCGCCTCAGGTCTACGGAGACTCCGACGCCGAATCCTCGGACGAGGGAAGTCAGGTCAAGGAGGCTGCCCAGGATGTGGCCGATGAGGCCAAGGACGCAGGGCACGCCATCAAAGACACTGCTTTCGAAGAGGCTTCCAGCGTGAAGGACGACACCGTACGCGAAGCGAAGCGCCTCGGCGAAGAAGCAGGGTCCCTTCTACAGTCACAGGCATCTGACCAGCTAGAACGTGCCGCCGGTGTGGTGCGCACCTTCAGTGATGACGTCGGACGCATGGCCAAGGGAGAACAGCCTGAGCCGGGGGTGGCTTCTGACCTCGTGGAACAGCTGAGCTCCAGGGCCGACGCCGCTGCTACATGGCTTGAACAGCACGAGCCGGCAGACGTACTCCATGAAGTGCAGAGTTTCGCACGCCGGCGGCCCTTCGCTTTCCTGGCAATTTCTGCCGGTGTCGGTTTCGCCGCAGGTCGCCTCACGCGAGGGATCATGCGAAACCACTCGGAGGATTCAGCATCAGGCCATCCCGGTGAGTCTGCTTCGGTTCCGCATCATCACGCAGAGCCGGCAGCGACACCGGCGACAGCAGCGACACCAGTCACGCCAGCGGCACCAACACCGCCCACTGAACGAGCGTCAGCACCAGTATCCGGAAACCCAGCCACCGGACCCGGTGGAGGGGCGCCCGCCTACGGCACCCGTCCCGAGGACCAGACACCCGGCTACAGCCCAGTGACCGATCCCTATACACAAGGTGGTGGCCGATGAGTCAGGTTCCTCCCCCCACTGAACCAGGGCCGCGACCGGAGCAGGAATCGCTGGGCACGCTGATGTCCCGCATCACCACCGATCTCTCCACACTGATCCGTCAGGAGATGGCCCTGGCGAAAGCAGAAATGACCGACACCGCCAAGAAAGCCGGAAAGAGCGCCGGAATGTTCGGCGGTGCGGGTGTCGCAGGCCATTTCGTTCTGCTGTTCCTCTCCCTCGCTCTATGGGCCGCAATCGGAGATACCGAGGTCGGCTACGGATGGTCAGGGGTGATTGTGGCCGTGCTCTGGGCAATCATCGCCGCGGTGCTGGCACTGCTGGGCAAGAAGACCATCGACGAAGCAGAAGGCGCCCCGCAAACGGCGGAGACGCTTAAGGAAGTTCCCGATGCCCTCACTCCGTCAAAGGAAGCACGATGACACAGAATCCCGATGAAATCCGCGAAGAGATAGAACGAACTCGCAGTGAACTGTCTCAGGACGTCGACGCCCTGTCTGAGAAAGTCTCGCCATCGAAGGTGGCTCACCGCCAAACCGAGAAGGTGCGCGACACCGTGACAGGATGGAAGGACAAGGTTATGGGTACCGCAAACGATGCAACCTCACGCGTCAGTGAGGGAGCCGAGCATCTAGCCGACTCCACTCACCAGGTCCCGCAGCAGACCAAGGAGAAGACGCGAGGAAATCCACTGGCAGCAGGGCTCATAGCACTGGGCGCCGGTTGGTTGGTGGCCTCGCTGCTTCCGGCATCCGAGGCGGAGCGGAAGGCAGCTGCCAAGCTCGAAGACCAGGCACAGCCGCTGGTCGATGATGCCAAGAGCCAGGCCCAGTCCATGGCCGAGGAGATGAAGCAACCCGCACAGGAATCAGTGCAGCGTGTTAAAGAGTCCGCTACTGACAGCGCGGAAACGCTGAAATCCGAAGGCCAGTCGCAGACGGAGCACGTGAGTGACGCTGCCCGCTCTTCCGCTGAAGAGGTCCGCGGCGGCTAGAGCCCCACAAGACGAACTCTCAGGGTTCAGTCAGTCCGCACATGAGTGGGGACGGGAGACATCATTGATGCCCCTCCCGTCCCCCACTCATGTCATTGAACCTGTTGACGGAGTCACTAGAACCTTTTGGTCTGAGGGTCTGGGGCTATCACAGAGGCCTCGTCAGTCCTCCAGGACTCCGATGGCGAACTCGGCCAGCTGCTGTTCGGGACGCTGCTGTCCCCCGTGCTGAGCATGGAAGGCCCCGGTGGCATCAGTTCCGCAGAGCTGCTCAATGCGGCTGGGGCCGCCCGGGTGGGCTGAGATCCACTCAGTGAGGTCGTAGATCGTCCCCTCGATGGCAGCCCAGCAGGAGTCGGCGTCGTCGTTCTCCTGGACCTGCTCCATGGTGATGGTGTCCTCACCCTGTGGCGCTTGCTGGGACTGCTGTTCCGCGGGGCCTTCAGGCTCGCCCCCTGAGTTGTCCTCTGAATCTCCGCAGCCGGCCAGTGTCAGCAGGGCTATCAGTGCCACAGGAAGCAGAGTTCGACGCCGCGGCCGCGTATTGGTGGTGACGAAGGTGCTCATAGGCTGCTGTCCTCAGGCTCGGTTGCTCCGGTGGTGCTCGCTGGCACGTGAAGACCGGGGAGGGTAAAGATCCATGCGGTGAGACACGTGCACAGCACCACAGTAACCAGCGCTCCGGTGATATGCGTAGTCAGTGTGAGGTAGCTGCCCAGGGCCGCCTGCAGGAATGTCAGTGCGAAAAGTGCCGCTGACCCTGCAGCGGCCCAAAGACCAGTCTTGGTTACTGCCGAATGCAGTATGAGGGCCAGTGCGAACGCGCCGGTGCTGATGTGGAGGGTAACGGCTGAGGTACTGTGAAGATCCAGACCCTGAAAGTTCTGGATCATCTGGCCAGCTGAGAAGAAGAGAACCCCCAGCACCGCCAGACTCACGGCTGCAGCTACTCGGGCGATGATCAGCAGCAGAGAGCGCTTCAGCGTTCCTGCGCTGCCTGTCCCCGGACGGGCACCTGTTATTGCACCTCCCACAGTAGTGACGACTCACAGGATAGCCCCAAGGCCTACAAGTGCCGCCTGCTTCTCCACCGATCGGTGGATAGGCGGGTCGTCCTCTCGGCTAAGGAACTTCGCTGCCGAGATTCTTGACACTCTTGCTCAGTCGTTGGCGGGAATTCTCGCGCAGTTGCAAGCTGCCTCGCAGACTCCGGATGACGCGGAAGCGACGCGCAAGCATCTTGTCCAAGCCGAGGATTCGGCTCGACGCACACTGGTCGAGGCACGCCGTACAGTTCAGGCGGTGCAGCCCGCCGAGCTCGAGGGTGCCCGGCTCCCGGAGGCGATTGCCGCGCTGAGGGATCGGTGGTCCTGGAATGACCCCCTG
>NZ_HG005169.1:74612-83129 GCF_000455245.1 Nesterenkonia massiliensis
AAACACGCTTGATATAGGCGAAGCCAGAGCAAGTCACACCTGCCCTGGCTCCGCCTACGGCTGCCCATGTCGTCGCCTAGTCTTCAGTGACGCGCGACCTCCGCATTAGCGCACCACCGATGACAATCAGCAATGCACCAAGGCCCAACGCCAGTGCCAGACCTTGGGCACCCGTCATAGCTAGAGGGCCTTCCGATGCGCCTTCACCAGAGGACGGTTCATCCCCCGAGGCCGTCGAATCTCCGCCCCCAGGCGTATCGCCGTCGGGGGCCTGCCCACCATCCTCAGGCGCATCACCGTCGGGGGCCTGCCCACCATCCTCAGGCGCATCACCGTCGGGGGCCTGCCCACCATCCTGAGGCGTATCGCCGTCGGGGCTGTCACCCGACTCAGGCTCAGTCGGCTCTTCCGAAGGGAGCGGAGCTGCGACGGGCGTGTTGGTCTGCGAGGGTGCAGACTCTACAGACTCTCCATCGGGGTTCTCCGCCCGCGCAGTCGCGACATTCACGATGTCCGAACCCGCGGCGACATCGGCCTCGGAGACCGAATACTCCGCTGTGAATTCGGCGCTCTCTCCTGGGGCGAGGGCGTCTACGGACTCGGGGCTGAGTCCCTCCACTCGGTCATCGATGATGCCGACATCGGTTAGCGTCCGCTCCCCCGTGTTGGTGGCAACGAAGGTGTAGGTAATCGTCTCACCCGCATCGGCGACGCCGTTCTCGTTCGCATCGCCAAGCACCGAGCTCTTCAGGACGGAGATACCCTCCTGCTGATCGGAGACGGGGACATTGGCCGATGAGGGCACCGAGCGCACGGTTTCACCGGTGGTGGTGTCACCGAAGGCGGTCGCCGTGTTGACGATATCCGTACCGGCGTCCACATCATCCTGCGTGACTTCATAGGAAGCGTTGAACTCAGCAGTCTCGCCGGGGGCGAGCGAATCGATAGAGCTCGGAGAGACCGAGTCCACCCGATCGTCGTCGATCTGCACATCGGTCAGCGTCACATTGCCGGTGTTGATGACCGCAAAGCTGTAGTCGATGAGCTCCCCGGCATCAGCGGTTCCGTTTCCGTTCTCATCCTGGAGCACACCGGTCTTCTCCATGAAGATTCCCAGAGCCTGCGGGAGCGCCAGAACCCGGGCGGTGGACTCGTTGGAGACCACCGAGTCGCCATTGGGGTTGGCTCCGGTTGCCGTCGCGGTGTTGAGAATGTTCCCACCCTCGTCGATGTCAGCCTGGGTCACCGTGTACCCGGCCGTGAAGACGGCTGTCTCACCTGGAGCCAGGGCCTCGATCTGAGCCGGTGCCACTTCGGGCACGCGGTCGTCATCGATCTCCACCTCGGAGATGGTCACATTGCTGGCATTGAGCACGACGAAGGTGTAACCGATGTTCTCTCCGACGTCAGCGAGCCCGTTGCCGTTGGCGTCCTCCAGTTCCGCGGACTTCTGGAGCACCAGCGCGACCGCAGCGGGCGCCACCGGCGTGGAGGTCGTCGAGGGTCCAGAGACCACCGACTCGCCGTCGGGATCTGAACCGGAGACCGTCGCGATGTTGACGATGTTCTGCCCTGCATCCACATCCTCCTGGGACACCGTGTAGGAGGCCGTGAACTCGGCGCTCTCACCTGGGGCCAGAGAATCGATGCTGCTGGGTGTCAGCGTGGACTCATCGATGAGGTCATCTGAGAGCGTGACCTCGGTCAGCGTCACGTTCCCGTTGTTGACCACGGTGAAGGTGTAGTCGATGACTTCACCCGCATCGGCCACATTGTTCTCGTTCTCATCGGCCAGCTCAGATTCCTTGATCAGGGAGACTGCGGGGTCACCAGCTGCCACCGGAAGGTTCGCGGAATCCGGGCCGGAGGTGATCTCTCCGCCGGCGGGCAGATCACCCGTTGCAGTGGCGATGTTGACCACATCTTCGCCGGCATCGATGTCACTCTGGGTGACCTCATAGTCAGCCGTGAACTCTGCCTGCTCGCCCGGTGCCAGCGTGTCCACCGACTCCGGCGAGACCGACTCGACACGGTCGTCGTTGATCCTCACGTCCGTCAGCGTCTGATTACCGGTATTGGTGACGACGAACGTGTAGCCGATCTCATCGCCCGACTCAGCCGGGAGTTCTGATCCGTCGCCGAGCAGTGCCGCGGTCTTCTCAAGGCTGATCCCGGGATTCGGCGGATCGATCGGGGTAGTGGTCGACGACTCGTTGGAGAGCAGCC
The DNA here is from genome assembly GCF_000455245.1 of Nesterenkonia massiliensis. Classification (GTDB taxonomy): domain Bacteria; phylum Actinomycetota; class Actinomycetes; order Actinomycetales; family Micrococcaceae; genus Nesterenkonia; species Nesterenkonia rhizosphaerae. The sequence goes on from NZ_HG005169.1 coordinate 76,839, forward strand.
GGGGCCCATCCTGCGGGGTCGCCGCCGATGCCACCGCCGTGTTGAGGATCTCTTCGCCACGATCAAGGTCCTGCTGCGTCACCGTGTAAGTCGCGGTGAATGTCGCAGAGTCCCCTGGGGCCAGCGAATCGACCACCTGCGGGTCCAGTGAGTCCTCGTCGATCCTTTCGTCCTCGATCGTCACATCCGTGAGCGTGGTATTGCCAAGGTTGGTGACCACGAAGGAGTACTCGATGATCTCGCCCAGGTCCGCCAGCGAATTCTCGTTCTCGTCTGCCAGCTCGTTGGACTTCTCCAGCAGCAGCTGGTTGTCCGGCGCGTCGGTGGGAGTGTCGGCACTGTCGAAGGAATCGATGGTCGTTCCCTCCGGAGTCTCCGCAGCGACCCTGGCCGTGTTCAGCACCCCGGCACCGCCGTCGACGTCGGACTGCGTGACCTGGTAGGACGCTGTGAACGTGGCAGTCTCGCCTGGAGCAAGGGACTCCACGGAGGCCGGATCGAGATCGCTGACCATCTCATCCTCGATGCGGACGTCGGTCAGCGTGGTGTTCCCGGTGTTCTCCACCTCGAAGGTGTAGTCGATGATGTCACCGACGCCGGCGCTCTCCGCACCCTCCGCGATCTGCCCGGTCTTCTCAATACTGATCCCGGGCGAGCGCTGCTCGGTCGGCGTGTTAGTGGAGGAAGGGTTGGGCGAAAGGACCGGGTTCGCCGAGTCACCGTTGGGGGGTGTCCCGAACGCCGAGGCGGTATTGATGATGTCCTCGGGGTCAGTGGAGTCGATATCTGCCTGCGTCACGGTGTACGTGGCTCGGAAGACCGCCTGGTCTCCCGGAGCAAGTCCATCCTCCAGGCTCTCGGGCTCCACGAGGGAGACCTCATCGACCTTGTCGTCGTCGACCCCGATGCCGAACAGCGTGGTGTTGCCGGTGTTCGTGATCAGGAATTCATAGGTGATGGTCTCTCCCACCGAGACGACACCGGTCTCGTTGTCCTCGTCGAGGATGGCCGACTTCTGGATCGAGAGACCCGCGGCCGCCGGGGCGACCGGCGTGCTGGCCGTATCAGTGTCGCTTCGAAGGCCGTCGCCGCTTGGCGAGACGCCGGTGGCCGAGGCGATGTTGACGATCTCGGACCCGTTGGATTCGCTGCCTTGAGCGGCGTCCACGTCTGCCTGCGTGACCTGGTAGCTGCCGGTGAAGCTGGCCTGCTCCCCGGGTGCGAGCGAGGCGACGCCGCTGGGATCCAGGGTGCCGGAGTCGATGCGATCGTCGTCGACGGTCACGTCGGTGAGGGTGGTGTTGCCGGTGTTGGTGACCAGGAAGCTGTAGTTGATGGTCTCCCCGGCATCGGCGACGCCGTTGCCGTTCTCGTCCTGCAGCTCATCAGTCTTCTGGATCACCAGCCCGTTGGCCTGCGCTGCCACCGGCACGTTCGCGGTCGATTCCCCGCTGAGCACAGCGCCGCCGGGGCTGTCCGCGCTGGCGGTGGCGGTGTTCAGCAGGTCAGTGCCCGCGTCGACGTCGGCCTGGCCGATCTCGTAGGTGGCGGTGAACGTGACCTGCTCATTGGGCGCCAAGGAATCCACTGAACCAGGCGTAACCTCTACTCCGCGTTGGTTGAGGAGCTCATCCTGGATGCTCACGTTTGTGAGTGTGGTGTTGCCTGTGTTGGTGACAACGAAGCTGTAGGTCACCTGTTCACCTGCGTTCGCAGCGTTGTCGATGCCCGAGTCGTCAGTGTCGTCCAAGACAGCCGTTTTCTGCACCGAGATTCCGGTGGCCTGAGGCGTGACTGGGGTGTTGGCGGAGGATGGCGAGGACTCGATGGGGTCCTCCTCTCCGGCCGGGGTGCCCACTGCGGTGGCTGAATTGAAGATGTCTGTACCCGCGTCGACATCGCCCTGGGTGACGATGTACTCCGCCGAGAACGACGCAGTGCCACCGGGCTCCAACGCCTCCACCGGACCACCGTTCACGCTGACCTGTCGGTCCGCCAAGGTCTGATCGAGGACGTCAACTCCGGTCATCGTGGTGTTTCCGGTGTTTGTGACGACGAAGGTGTAGGTGATCGTCTCCCCCGCGTCAGCTGCGCCGGGCTGATTGCCTGCCTCGTCGATATCGTTGAGCTCGCTGGTTTTCTGCAGGCTCAGGCTGTTCTCCCGCCCCGCGAGCGGGATGTTGGCAACGGAAGGGCCGCTGGCGATCCGGTCACCTCCACCCGGGGGAAGGCCGCTGGCAGTGGCGGTGTTCAGTACATCGGTGCCGGAGGCGTCGAGGTCTGCCTGGGTCACCGTGTAGAGCGCCGTAAAGGAAGCTTCCTCGCCTGGCGCCAATGTTGACACTGCGCCAGGTTCGGTTCCGGACAGGCGCTCGTCGGAGATACCGACCTCAGAGAGGGAGACGTTGCCCTGGTTGCGGACCAGGAAGGTGTATTCGATGACGTCACCCACGTCGGCACGGCCGTCGCCATCGGCGTCAGAGAACAGGGCGCCGGTCTTCTGCAGACTCAGGGCGCTGGCCTGTGCGGCTACCGGGGTGTTGGTCTCCGAGGGGCGGGATGCGATCTCCTGGCCTCCGGGGGACGAGCCCACGGCGGTGGCGACGTTCACGATGTCGCTGCCAGAGTCGATGTCCGCCTGGGAGACGGAGTACGTGGCGGTGAGCTCTGCAGATTCTCCAGGTGCCAAGCTCTCGATCGAGCCTGGATCTGTGCCGGAGATGCGCTCATCGGCGATCGTGACGTCGGTCAGCGTGGTGTTGCCGGTGTTCGTCACCGTGAAGGTGTAACCGATCGTCTCATCCAGATCGGCCACGTTGTTTTCGTTCTCGTCGTTGAGCGTGCTCGACTTCACCAGGCCCAGGCTGCTGTCCTGGGCGGCCAGCGGGGTGTTTGTCGATGCCGGGTTAGAGTTCACCGGGTCATCAGATCCCGGGCGTGCCCCGGATGCGGTGGCCGTGTTGGTGATCTGCGGGGCGCCGGAGTCGATGTCCGCCTGGGTGACGATGTACTCGGCCTCGAAGGTCGCCGATTCTCCCGGCTCGAGGTCCGCAGATTCCGGGCTGATTCCCTCGACCTGGGGATCGTCGATAGTGACATCGGTCAGCGTGGTGTTTCCGGTATTGGTCACCGTGAAGGTGTAGTCGATGACGTCACCGACCTCGGCCACGGTGCTCTCTCCGCGGATGCTGTTGTCTTTGCTCAGCGAAAGTCCCGGCGCGCGGGCCGCGATGGGGGTGTTCGTCTGGGAGGGTCCCGTGGCGACGTCCTGACCGCGGTCTGAGACCGCGAGTGCGTCTGCGCTGTTCTCGATGTCGGTGCCGCCGTTGACGTCAGACTGCGTCACCGTGTACTCGGCGGTGAACTCCGCCGTCTCACCCGGCTCCAGCCCGTCCACCGAGGCTGGAGAGATCTCCTGGACCCGGTCATCTTCGATCCGCACATCGTCCAGCACCGTCTCACCGGTGTTGGTCACGATGAAGGTGTAGGTGATCACCTCTCCGGCGTCGGCGACGTTGTTCTCGTTCTCATCTGCAAGACTGCTGGTCTTCTGCAGAGACATCGACGGGCGCTGTGCGTCGTTGGAGAAGGTGCAGACCACGTTGCTTCCACCGGCTGTGGCGGGGATCGTCACCTCACCGCTGGTGCCAACGCCTGAGGTCAGTTCGGTATCGGTGGACTGATCAACACAGACGTAGCTGGAGTCGTAGTTGAGCTCGTCCGCGCCAGCCCCGACCTCGTTGAAGTAGAAGGTGCGGTTTGGTCGGACCGGAACAGGACCCGCAAGCTCGCTGGGGCGCTGGTTCTGGACGCCGGGCTGGTTGCCCTGGGTCACACCGGTGTTGCCGGCGCCGCCCACTTCGAGTCCGTTCCCGGTGAGGTTGAGCGTGACCTGGTCATCCGCCGCGAAGCGACCATCGACGAAGTCCTTCTGCAGCGTCAGTGTGCTGGGCACGGCGCAGGATCCCATATCTGTGGTGCCTGCGATGCCCCAGGAGGCGCTGCGGAGCACATCACCGCTGGTCGGGTCTGCAGCGAAGAAACGGTTTCCGCTAGACATGTACAGCAGACCGTCGGAGCCGTAGGCGATGCCGTTGATGCCCTGGTCGGAACGGATGACGGAGATCGCGGTGCCGGTGATGGTGATGGCTGAATTGGGTGTGGTCGGCAGAGCCTGTCCGATGACTCCCAGCGTGCTGCCCTGGTTATTTGTGTTGGCTGAGTCTGATCCGACGTAGTAGAGGTTTCCGCTGTTGTCGAAGGCGAAGTCGCCATTGCCGCCGGAGGTGGGTACGGTGCCGGAGGCGACCAGGCCGAGGTTCGTGCCGTTATTGGGGTTGAAGCCGTAGACGTTGAGCACCGCGCCGGAGAATCCGCCGTAGTAGTAGATGCCGGTGTCCGGGTTGACGGCGCCGTGGGTGATGGCGACTCCCTGCGGAGTGGTTCCCAGAGTCGTTGTGGTGCCGTTGGTGGTGTTGTTCCGGAAGATGGTCTGCGTGCCCGCAGCCTGCGACCCCACCCGATAGATGCCGTAGACCGACTCGCCGTTGGCGGAGATTCCCATCGCGTTGACCTGAGACGCGTTGTTCGGCGCGCTGAACGTCCCGACCTGGGTCTGTGCGCCGGTCTGGGTGTTGATCCGCCAGAGGTTCTGGCTTCCACCAACGGTGGTCCCCCCGGAGGTGCCCTGCATGGAGTACACCTCGGTGCACTGGAGCTGCCCCTGGACCGAGGCCGGCTGGGCATCAAGGGTCTGCGGCTGTGACGCGGTTGGAAGGAACCCGGCGATCAGAATCGCGACGACCACCAGCGCAAGAGTCGCAAGAAAAGGGGCGCCCTTTCTGTGGTTGTTCACTCTTGCAAGGGGCATCGCTGGCAGCATATTCATAGTCTCCGTGTGAAGCAGTCATGTACGTAGGTTCTCTTGCGACCTGAGGCTGCCCAAGCGGCCTTCCCGACGAACTCGCAACCCAGGGGAACATTAGCATTAAGTTCAGTTCGCGTACAGGTTCGGGTCTGCTGAAGGTTCGGTTGACCGTCGGGCTTATGCCGCCAGGGCGACGGCATCCTTGTGAACGGTCTCGTACTCGACCGGAGTCAGCTTACCCAGCCTCCGCTGTCGGCGGCGGCGATGATAGGTCCCTTCGATCCAGTGAATGATCCGGGCTCGCAACTGATCCCTGGTGGCCCAGGACTGCCTGTTGAGCACGTTCTTCTGCAACGTCGAGAAGAAGCTCTCCATCGCCGCGTTATCCCCAGCAGCCCCGACCCGTCCCATGGACCCAGCCAGCTTGTACCCCTTCAGCACCCGCTGGAATTTCCGTGAACGAAACTGCGACCCTCTATCCGAATGGACAATGCATCCGGCCACTTCTGAGGGTCCTCCGCGGCGGGAAACCGCATCATGCAGGGCGGCCACAGCCAGCTGTGATTTCATCCTGGAATCGATCGCATAGCCCACGATCCGGTTGCTGAAGACATCCTTGATCGCACACAGGTAGAGCTTGCCCTCACCGGTACGGTGCTCGGTGATGTCCACCAGCCACTTCTGATTCGACCTGGTGGCGGTGAAATCCCGGGCCAGCAGGTCATCACAAACTGGCGGGCCTGGCTTCTTGTGATTCTTCCCGCCCTTGCGCTGAGTGGCGGAGAAGATCTGCTGCTGTGAGCACAACCGCCACACCCGCCGCTCAGAGGCCCGGTACCCGGCGGCGGCGAGCTCATCAGCGATGAACCGGTGCCCGAACTCCGGGTCATCAGCATGAACATCGATTGCGGCGTTGAGCAGGTGAGCCTCCTCCCAATCCCGCTGAGAAATCGGGGCTGCTGCCCATTTGTAGAACGCTTGCTTGGTGAAACCCAGAACCCGGCAGGTCACCGCCACCGGCACCCCGGCGGCGGCAAGGTCACGGACCAGCGGGAACATCATTTTGGGGAGGCCCCACCCAGCTTCAAATTCGCCTGGGAGAGATACGCCGCAGCTTCGCGCAGGACCTTGTTCTCCTGCTCCAGCTCACGGATCCGGCGCAGCATCTTCGCCTGTTCCCGAGACTCCTCAACATCCTTAGCCGGCTCGATCCCGTGCTCTTCGAGCTTCGCGGCCCGGACCCAGGACTGCAGCGCAGATTTCGAGCAGCCCATATCCGCGCAGACCTGCTTCTGGCTCATCCCGCCAGCAACCAGCTCCACGGCGGTCCGGCGGAACTCCTCGGTATAGACGACTTTCGGCATGACTTCCATCCTTCCTGCTTTCTAAGCAGTCTTGAAGTCAACCAAACCTTCAGCAGACCC
>NZ_HG005169.1:83389-118804 GCF_000455245.1 Nesterenkonia massiliensis
ACCATCGGCCCAGAACTCTATGGACGATCAACCAGTGCTGAAGAAGGCCTCTGGGACCGATCGGGCTGGGGCGGCAAGCGTTTCTAAACGGTGGACACGCCCGGACCAGCAACACGTTTTTGGCCTATAACCCCCAGCAACACGTTTTTGGCCTATAACCCGGGATGACACGCCCGGGCCATACACACATTCTGGCCAATAACCCTATAACCCCGAAGAGCCCCTATAACCCCCGGATCGAGCCCAGACACGAAAAAGCCCCTCTCCAACTGGGGAGAGGGGCTCTGACCTGGGGCTTTGCTGCTTTGGCGTCTAATACGGACGATAATCCGCATCCAACCAATCTGTGGAGCCTAGGAGACTCGAACTCCTGACATCCTGCTTGCAAAGCAGGCGCTCTACCAACTGAGCTAAGGCCCCGTATGGGTATTTACTTCTTGACTGAATCGGTGGCCTGGGACCATACGTCCCGGACCTCTTCAGTTTCCTTCCAGCGGCGGTAGACGATGATCCCGGCTACTGCTGCCGCAGTGAGAACCAGTCTCTTCATGCTGCCTCCTCCTGGAAGGTGGTGAGCGTTCCTAGCAGCTTCGCTGCTATTCGCGCTGTGGGCGTACGTGGACTTGAACCACGGACCTTCACATTATCAGTGTGACGCTCTAACCGCCTGAGCTATACGCCCGAACCTCTAAACGAGGGTTGCCATCCCTTCCGGGCGACCACTACACATTACACCAGCTTAGGCATCGGCTCCAAATCGGCCGCAGATACCGCTGGGATAGGCTCAGTCGTCAGTCAGGGTAACGCCGATACCGCCCACCAGCGAGGCGGAGAGGTTGTACAGCACTGCCGAAAGCATCGAGAGCACCGTCAGCAGCACCACGTTGATCACCGCGATGATGGTGGCGAAGGATGCGATCTGCCCCACGGTCACCAGCTCCTCGATCTGGAAGGTGGTTCCACCGCCTTCGGTGCCGATGACCTGGCCGAGCAGTTCGTTGACTCGGCTGAAGATACCGGTGATGTCCATGGCCGTCCACATGGTGACGGCGCAGACCACTGTCATGATGCCCAGGGCTACCGAGAGCAGGAAACTCATCTTCAGCACAGACCATGGGTCGACCTTGGACACCAGGAGGCGGGCCTTGCGGACCTTAGCCTTCGGAGTGGGCCGCACCAGCTGAGGCTGTGGCCGCCCGCCCTGACGTGCGGCTGCCGGACGGGGTCCTGCGCTGCCGCCCTGCGGGCGGCTGCTCGTGGGCGGGGTGTTGGGGCGGGGCCGGGGGCGTGGCATCGCTTGGGTGTGATTCGCGCTTGAAGCTTCTCCGCCAGTGGGCGCTGAGGCACGCGGCCGCGGCGCTGGGAACCTGCTGCCCGGGCGCTGGGATGTACCCGACTGGCTCCCCTGGTTATCTGCGCCGTTGCTTGCGCTCACTGAAGACCTCCATCAGCGTCCACATTTGTCTCGATCGAAAGACCACGGTACTGCATGGCGCTAGCTGTCGCCTTCAGATTCCTGAACCTGGGCTTCAGGTGTTGCCTCTTCGTTATCCGAGGCGGACTTTTCTGAGTCATCGGCGGCCTCGCCTGCTTCCTCGCCCGCAAGGGCCAGCGCAACACCGGCGGCCTTAGCCACTTTGAGAATACGGTCGTTCTTACGCGGCTTGGCGAAGATCACGCCCATCGTGTCGCGTCCACGCGCTGGAACACCGGAGACTGCGGAGCGGACCACGTTGCCGCTGGCCATCACCACCAGCACCTCGTCGTCGTCTTCGACCACCATGGCGCCGACCAGATCACCGCGGTCATCAACGAGCTTGCCGACCTTGATGCCCAGGCCACCACGGCCCTGCACCCGGTACTCATCCACTGAGGTGCGCTTGGCGTAGCCGCCTTCGGTCACGGTGACCACATAGGAGTCGGGGGTCACTACATCTGCGGTGAGCAGCTCATCATCCTCGCGGAACTTCATACCCGTCACCCCGGAGGTGGCACGGCCCATGGGCCGCAGTGCCTCATCACTTGCCGTGAAGCGCAGTGACTGACCCTTGCGGGAGACCAGCATCATGTCGTCTTCGGCAGAGATCAGCTTCGCCGAGACCAGCTCATCATCCTCACGCAGGTTGATGGCGATCACACCCGCCTGACGTGGGGAGTCGTAATCAGCCAACCGGGTCTTCTTCACCAGACCGCCCTTGGTGGCCAGCACCAGGTAGTCAGCATCCTCATAGGACTTCAGGGTCAGCACCCCGGCGATGTGCTCATCAGGCTGGAACGCCACCAGGTTGGCCACATGCTGGCCCTTGGAGTCACGTCCGGCCTCCATCAGGTCATAGCACTTGGTGCGGTAGACCCGACCCAGGTTGGTGAAGAACAGAATCCAGTTGTGCGTGGTGGTGACGAAGAAGTGCTCAACGACGTCGTCGGCGCGCAGCTGGGCTCCGCGCACACCCTTACCCCCGCGGTGCTGGGCGCGGTAGTTGTCGATCTTGGTGCGCTTGACGTAGCCGTCACGGGTGATGGAGACCACCACATCCTCTTCGGGGATGAGGTCTTCCATGGACATATCGCCTTCGTAGCCACGCACAATGTGGGTCCGGCGGTCATCGCCGAACTTCTCCACAATGCTCTCCAGCTCGTCGCCGACGATCTGCCGCTGGCGCTCCTCAGAGGCCAGGATGTCTTTGAAGTCGGCGATCATGGTCATCAGCTCCTCGTACTCATCCTGCAGGCGCTGGCGCTCCAGGGCGGCCAGCTTGCGCAGCTGCATATCCAAGATGGCTTGGGCCTGATCGTCGTCGATCTCCAGCAGCGACTTCAGGTTCTGCCGTGCGACCTCCACGGTGGAGGATTCGCGGATGGTGGAGATGACCCGGTCCAGATCATCCAGGGCCTTGAGCAGGCCGACCTTGATATGAGCTTCCTTTTCCGCCTTGGCCAGGCGGAACTGGGTGCGCCGGACGATGACGTCGATCTGGTGCATGACCCAGTGGTGGACGAATGCATCCAGGCTCAGGGTGCGCGGTACGCCGTCGACCAGCGCGAGCATGTTCGCGGAGAAGTTCTCCTGCAGCGAGGTGTGCTTGTAGAGGTTGTTGAGCACCACCTTGGCGACCGCATCACGCTTGAGCACAATGACCAGGCGCTGGCCGGTACGGCCAGAGGACTCATCGCGGATCTCAGCGATGCCGGCGATCTTGCCATCCTTGACCAGCTGGGCGATCTTGCGCGCCAGTGCATCAGGATTGGCGTGGTAGGGCAGCTCGGTGACTACCAGGCACGTGCGGCCCTGGATTTCCTCCACATTGACCACCGCACGCATGGTGATCGAGCCACGGCCGGTGCGGTAGGCGTCTTCAATCCCGGAGGTGCCCAGGATCTGCGCACCGGTGGGGAAGTCGGGTCCCTTGACCCGCTCAAGCAGTGCCTCAAGCAGCTCTTCACGGCTGGCCTGCGGGTTCTGCAGGTACCACTGGACACCGGAGGCCACCTCGCGCAGGTTATGCGGCGGAATGTTGGTGGCCATTCCCACAGCGATGCCGGAGGAGCCGTTGACCAGCAGGTTCGGGAAGCGCGAGGGCAGGACCACCGGCTCCTGCTGCTTGCCGTCGTAGTTGTCCTGGAAGTCAACGGTGTTCTCGTTGATATCCCGGACCATCTCCATGGCCAGCGGCGCCATCTTGGTCTCGGTGTATCGAGGAGCAGCCGGGCCGTCATCGCCCGGGTTGCCGAAGTTGCCCTGGCCTGTGGCCAGCGGATAGCGCATCACCCAGTCCTGAATCAGGCGGGCCAGCGCATCGTAGATGGCCGAGTCGCCATGCGGGTGGTAGGAACCCATGACATCGCCGACCACGCGCGCACATTTGTTGAAGCTGCGGTCCGGGCGGTAGCCGCCGTCGTACATCGCATAGAGCACACGGCGGTGCACCGGCTTGAGGCCATCACGCACATCCGGAAGGGCGCGGCCGACGATCACAGCCATCGCGTAGTCCAAATAGGACCGCTTCATCTCTGTCTGCAGGTCCACCTGGTTGATCCGGTCACGCGGACCAGCGGCCAGCGCAGTGGGAACATCAGTGGGTTCGACAGGGACGTCCGGGGTCTCTGGGTTCTCTGGGGTGTTCTCGCTCATGTCAGTACTTCCCTATTAGGTCTTTGGACAACGACGACGGCGCGGATTCTCTGCGGTAGTGAGGCCGGGAGCGTCTAGATGTCCAGGAAACGGACGTCCTTGGCGTTCTGCTGGATGAAGCTGCGGCGGGATTCGACGTCCTCGCCCATCAGGATGGAGAAGACTTCGTCCGCGGCAGCGGCGTCCTCCATGGAGACCTGCAGCAGGGTGCGGTTGTCCGGGTCCATGGTGGTCTCCCACAGCTCGGAGTAATCCATCTCGCCCAGACCCTTATAGCGCTGGATGCCCAGCTCCTTGGGCAGCTTGCGTCCTGCTGCGCGGCCCTTGGCCAGGGCGGCATCGCGTTCAGCGTCGGTGAAGACGTAGTCCGGATCTCCGTTGGACCACTTGATCTTGTACAGCGGCGGCTGGGCCAGGTAGACGTAGCCGTGCTCGATGAGCGGGCGCATGTAGCGGAAGAGCAGGGTCAGCATCAAGGTGGTGATGTGCTGACCATCCACATCCGCATCGGCCATCAGCACGATCTTGTGGTACCGCAGCTTCTCCACATCGAACTCTTCGCCGATATTGGTGCCGAAGGCGGTGATCATGGACTGGACTTCCTGGTTGCCCAGGGCCTTGTCGATGCGGGCGCGCTCCACGTTCAGGATCTTTCCGCGCAGCGGCAGGATCGCCTGGGTGCGCGGATTACGCCCGCGCTTGGCGGAACCGCCTGCGGAGTCGCCCTCCACCAGGTAGATCTCCGACTCCCGGGGATCCTTGGAAGAGCAGTCGGCCAGTTTGCCGGGCATGCCGAAAGTCTCCAGCGGGGACTTCCGGCGGGCCTGCTCGCGTGCCTTACGGGCGGCAAGACGGGCATGTGCTGCCGACTGTGCTTTGCGGATGATCTCGCGGGCGGCCTGCGGATTGCGCTCCAGCCAATCCCCGAGCTGTTCATTGACCACCCCGTGGACGAAACCGCGGGCCTCGGAGTTGCCCAGTTTCGTCTTGGTCTGACCCTCGAACTGCGGCTCGGAGAGCTTCACGGAGATCACTGCGGTGAGACCCTCGCGGATGTCCTCACCGGTGAGGTTGTCCTCTTTTTCCTTGATGAGGTTCTTGTCCCGGGCGTAGCGGTTGATCAGGGCTGTCAGCGCCGCGCGGAAGCCCTCTTCGTGGGTGCCGCCCTCATGGGTGTTGATGGTGTTGGCGTAAGTGTGCACGGACTCCGAATAGCTCAGTGTCCACTGCATAGCGACTTCAGCGGCAATGCCGCGATCGGTGTCTTCAGCCTCAAAGGCGATGACGTCCTCATGGACGTTCTCGGCCTTCTTCGTGGAATTCAGATGCTTGACGTAGTCCAGCAGCCCGTCGTCGTACTGGTAGACGACCACGCGGCCCTTGGCCGTTTCAGCCAGAGCGGTCTCGGTTTCCCCGGGGGCGGCAGGCGCCGGCTCAGTGCCTTCAGGCAGCTCGGGGTCATCGTACTTCTCGACGATCTCATCTTCGACTATCGAGTTCTCGTCGATCTGACGCTCATCGCGGAGGGTGATGCGCAGGCCCTTATTGAGGAAGGCCATCTGCTGGAACCGGGCCCGCAGGGTCTCGAAGCTGAACTCGGTGGACTCGAAGATCTCCGCATCCGGATAGAAGACCTGGGTGGTGCCGGTTTCAGTGGTTTCCGGGCCCTGGGTGAGCTCTTTGAGAGTGTTGCCGCCATCAGCGAAGGCGATCGACCACTCGTAGCCCTGGCGCTTGACGGTGGTCTCCACACGGGAGGAGAGCGCGTTCACCACGGAGATGCCCACACCGTGCAGACCGCCGGAGACCGCGTATCCGCCGCCGCCGAATTTGCCGCCTGCGTGCAGCACGGTCATGACCACCTCAACGGTGGGTTTGCCCTCTGTGGGGTGGATATCCACAGGGATGCCACGGCCATCATCGACCACGCGGACGCCGCCGTCGTTCTGCAGGGTCACCTGGATATGGGAGCAGTAGCCGGCCAGCGCCTCATCAACGGAGTTATCCACCACTTCATAGACCAGGTGGTGCAGGCCGCGCTCTCCGGTGGAGCCGATGTACATGCCGGGACGTTTGCGGACGGCTTCAAGGCCTTCCAGGACGGTGATGTCCGATGCGCCGTAGTTGCCGTGGTTCTGCGCGTTCTGATCTTCAGCGGCCATCCGGCTTCAATCGTCTCCTCGGTCGGTGTGGCGTGATTCTCCTAATAGAGGACGCCATGGTTCGAACTCTGCACCAGTCTACCGTCTACACCGGCTAATCCAGCATTTTTCCACGGTTCCTGAGGACCCTGATTGGTGACAGGAGGGCACAGAAGGCCGCTGCAAGGGTTCAGGGGAACGCTCCATAGGGATGTAGTCATCCGTCAGGCCCGCAACGCGGCATATCGCCGCTGAGCCGATTCGATGAGTCTGCAGGCTCCGCTCAGCCGTACGTGTCGCGAGGACCGCGCCCGCGCACCGAGAGGCGCCCCTTCTTCCAACTGGGAGCTTGCGGACCGCGAATCTCGATCTCCGAGACGATTCCGGGTCCCAGTTCGCGGTCGAAGACCTCCATCAGCTTCGGCTTCATCAGTTTCAGGTTGGTAGCCCAGGCCGTTGAATCACAGAGCACGACGACGACGCCGGCATCAAAGCTCTGCGGCTTGCAGTGTTCAGCGATCGCAGCACCAACCAGCTGGTCCCAGCGGCTGATCACTGACCCCACTGCCACCGGAGCAGTCCAGCCGCGGGTGTTGATCAGACCCTTGACCACACCGCCGAGGGGGCGGGGATCACGCAGATCAGCTTCCTGACCTCCACGGCGTCGTCGTTCCTCAGCCCGTGCGGTGGCGCGTGGATCTGCTGACAGAGATGAGCCAGCTACCGGCCGTTTGAGCCGGCGCTCCCCACGTTCTTCAGCCGCCCGGCGGAACCGGTTGAACAGCGCAGTAGCGGCGTCGATCTCTTCTGGTTGTTCCGCGGGCGGGGAAACCCCGCCACGCTCTCGGCGAGCAACGCTTTGCTCGCCATCACGCCTCAAGGGTTCCGCGGACGGGGAAACCCCGCCACGCTCTCGGCGAGCAACGCTTTGCTCGCCATCACGCCTCAAGGCTTCCCCGGACGGGGAATCCCCGGGCAAAACAGCGTCGCGCTCCGATTCAGAACTCACGCCTGCTCCTGGACCGGGGCGCCAAAGGGAGTCACCGTACTGAGCTGGTCCTGCGACTCCACCCGGTACGCGTTGGCCAATAGCTGCTGGGGAACATCATCATCGACAGCGGCAGTGATGATCAGCTGTCCCGGTGCCGAATCGCTGCCCTCCCCCGCAGCCAGCTCAGCCAGTCGCCGACGACGTCGGGCATCGAGTTCGGCGAACACATCATCCAGGATGAGGATCGGCTGGGCACCGTCACTGGGGTCGTCCTCGATCATCACGCGGTAGGCAGCCAGTCGCAGAGCCAGTGCAAAGGACCAGGTCTCACCATGGGAGGCATACCCCTTGACCGGTGTCGTATCAAGGCTCAGCAGCACGTCGTCGCGGTGGGGCCCCACCAGCGTAATCGCACGTTCGCGCTCTCGTTTCCGGGCTTGCTGCAGGGCGGCGTGCAGTTGCTCGGAGAGCTGTGCGGTGTCCGCGAGTTCAAGGGGGGAAAGATCCTCAGCCGCCGCGCTGGCGGTCTGTGGCTCTTCATCCTCACTGAGCGTGCCATCCAGTGATGACAAATACCGCACGCGAGCAGTTCGGACACTTTGCGAAAGCTCGTGATACGCCGCCGAGACATGCGGCCGCAGTGCAGAAAGGACCTGCAGACGGGCCCGCAGCAGGCGTGCCCCAGTGTCGGCAAGCTGCATATCCCAGACCGCCAAGGTGGACTCATGCGTTGAGGTGAAGCCTTCATGCCGGATCGACTTCAGCAGGGCATTGCGCTGCCGAAGCACCTTCTCATAATCCTGCCGGACCCGTCCCAGAGCAGGCTGAAGTTGTACAGCCAGGGTGTCCAGCAGACGTCGTCGTACTTGGGGAGGTCCTTTGATCAGTTCCAGGTCTTCAGGGGCGAACAGCACAGTGCGCAGAATTCCCAGGATCTCCGTGGCGCGTACCGGGCTGCCACGGTTGATCCTTGCCCTGTTGGAGCGGCCCGGGTTGATCTCCACTTCCAGGAATGCTGCCTGGGTACCGCGGTGTGCCTGCGCCCGAATGATCGCTTGTTCGGCGCCGTGACGCACCAGCGGAGCATCATTGGTGACCCGGTGTGAGGAGAGGCTGGACAGGTACCCCACGGCCTCGGCGATGTTGGTCTTGCCCACCCCGTTGAAACCCAGCAGCACATTCGGGCCAGGTTCCAGGGCCAGCTGCGCCTGGGCGTAGCTGCGGTAGTCCTGCAGGGTCAGCTGGGAAAGCCGCATGGATTCCCTTGTGGTTGCCGTTTCCGAGAAATCCTGCCGGTTACTGGCTGAGCAGACGAACTGGCATCAGCAGGTACCGGAAGTCGGTGGAGTGCTCGCCTTCGGCGTCCTTCTGGCCGGTGATCATGGCCGGTTTTGGCGCGGAGACGAAGGAGAACCGCAGGTGCTCGGTATCGATCACGTTCAGGCCCTCGTTCAGGTACGCGGGGTTGAAGCCCACTGTGATGGGTTCACCGCTGAGCTGGGCTTCAATGACTTCAGAGGCCGAGGCATTGTCATCTACTCCGGCGTCCAGGGTGACCCGGTTGTCCTCGCTGAACTGCAGGCGGACGTGCCCGTTGCGCTCAGAGACCAGCGAGACTCGACGTGCTGCCTCGATGAGTTCAGCAGTGTTGACCACTGCGTGAATCGGGGTCTCCTCCGGGAAGAGCTGCCGGATCTTAGGATAGTCACCATCGACCAACACGCTGGTGGTACGCCGGCCTCCGGAGGAGAAGCCCACCAGAGCATCGTTTTCAGAAAGCGATATGGCCAGTTCGCCACCGCCAGCCAAGGACTTGGCGACGTCGTTAAGTGTCTTGGCTTTGATCAGCAGGGAAGTTGAGATATCCGGCTGATG
The DNA here is from genome assembly GCF_000455245.1 of Nesterenkonia massiliensis. Classification (GTDB taxonomy): domain Bacteria; phylum Actinomycetota; class Actinomycetes; order Actinomycetales; family Micrococcaceae; genus Nesterenkonia; species Nesterenkonia rhizosphaerae. Next base: position 92,529 of record NZ_HG005169.1, read on the forward strand.
CGGGGCCCAGTGAATTTCTCGCATGGCCAACCGGTAGCGGTCAGTGGCTAAGAAGGTGATGGTGTCACCTTCGAGCTCGAGTTTCACGGCGGTGAGGATCGGCAGGGTGTCATCCCTCGACGCTGCGGTGATGACCTGTGCGACGGCGCGAGCGAAGGCGGCACCGTCCACGGTGCCGGCAACCTCAGGCTGGCTGGGAAGTTCGGGATATTCCCCCACCGGCATGGTCGCCAGGGCGAAGCGCGATGACTTACACGTCACCACAACTTTTGATTCCTCCAGTGAAAGGGTGACTGGAGCCTGGGGGAGTGCTTTGACAATGTCATTGAGGAGTCGGCCCGAGACCAGGACAGTGCCTTCGCTGGCGACATCAGCTTCAATATGCAGCTGAGCTGAGACCTCGTAGTCAAAGCTGGAAATGGTGACTGTCTGGTTCTCAGCGGTGATCAGAAGACCAGAAAGAACAGGTGCCGGGGGTCGCGGGGACAGTGAACGGGCAGTCCAGGACACCGCCTCAGACAGGACGTCACGGTCAACGGTGAACTGCACAGTCACTCCCTTACAAGTTTCAATCGCGGCTTGCGTCTAGCGCATGAGCTTACCGGCACTGATGACCGCCACGCTAGCTGCTTACTACTAGATAAGCCGAAAACTCACCCCTTGACCACAAGATCTGGGTTTGGGCGCTGGCGGCGTGCGTGCCAGTGGCCCTCTTCGTTGCTTATGAGTTCTCGGTTAACAGGATCAGAAGTGTTAACAGGGGATGTGGATTCTGTGGAGAACTCGCTGTAGAGGCCTGATCTCACGGATGAACTTGTCAGTATCGGAGTGGAGATTCTCCGGTAAGGCTGTGAACTACACGGGGAGGATTTAGCCGCCCGAATTTTGCTCTTCCCCAGCCAGCGTTGAGTTATCCCCAGATGTACTCCACATCTTCACCGGGTTTTCCACTGTCTTTTCCACAGGTGTGGGAAGTGGTGTGGGATTTTTGCACCGGCGCCTGTGGATATGTGGGAAAAACTGTGGATTACGGTGATGTCAATCGCCCTGCATCGCGCTGGTGACGCGAAACTACATGCTTGTGAGCTGTGAATGACAATAATTCCCACACCTGTCAGGGACGAGCTTGCGCCTGAATCACAAAGTGTGCCAGTGGCAGGTTTCAGCGCTGCTGCTTGATTTTGTTGGTGAGTTCGGTCACCTGGTTAAAGACTGCGCGACGCTCGGCCATCAGCTCACGGATCTTGCGTTCTGCGTAGATGACTGTGGTGTGGTCACGTCCCCCCAGTGCCTGACCGATTTTGGGCAGCGACATCTCCGTGAGCTCGCGCAGCAGGTACATGGCGATCTGACGTGCGGTGACAAGTGTCCGGTTGCGGGACTTGGAGGTCAGTTCCTCCACTGTGAAGGAGTAGTACTCGGCCGTGGCATTGATGATCTGCTCGGCAGTGATGTCCTGGGCGTGATCATCGGAGATCAGATCACGCATGACCTGCTCGGCCAGCGGAAGGTCTACTTCCTGCTTATTGAGAGCCGCATAAGCAGTAACGCGGATGAGCGCGCCTTCCAGCTCACGAATATTGGTGGAGATCTTCGAGCCGATGTACTCAAGGACATCGTCAGGGCAGGAGAAGTTCTCGGCATTGGCTTTCTTGCGCAGGATGGCAATGCGGGTTTCCAGCTCGGGGGGCTGAATATCGGTGATCAGCCCCCATTCGAAACGCGAACGCAGTCGTTCTTCGAATCCCGAGAGCTGTTTCGGCGGCAGGTCTGAGGTGATGACGACCTGCTTGTTGTTGTTGTAGAGGGTGTTGAAGGTATGGAAGAACTCCTCCACCGTGCGCTCTTTATCCGCCAGGAACTGGATGTCATCCAGCAGCAGGATGTCCACATTGCGGTAGAGGTGCTTGAAGCTCGCGCCCTCGTCGTCGCGGATGGAATTGATGAAGTCATTGGTGAACTCTTCGGAGTTCACATACCGCACCCGAATGCCCGAGTAGAGGCGCTGAGCGTAGTGGCCAATGGCATGGAGCAGGTGAGTCTTTCCCAGACCGGAGTCACCGTAGATGAACAGCGGGTTATAGGCCTTGGCCGGTGCTTCAGCCACCGCATTTGCAGCTGCGTGGGCGAAGCGGTTTGAGGAGCCGATCACGAAGGTCTCGAAGGTATAGCGAGGGTTCAATCGCGAGGTTTCGTAGCTCTCAGTTCCGGAGGACCGCTGGGAGACAGCCGGTTCTGGGGCCGAGCGCACACCGGCGGCCTCGCGGCGCGGAGAGTACGACGGCGCGGGCTCGACTGGGGAGCCCGGGCTGGGTGCACTGGCGGCCGGTGGTACCGGAGGATAGCTGCGCTCAGGCACGGGGGCGGCCGCACTGGGGGCCGAGGCCGCGGAGAGAGCCTCGCCCTCTTTCTGCTTCTTGGCCAGTTCCGGGTCAATGACATAGGCGCAGAGCACGTCTTTGCCGAAGACAGTGCGCAGGGCGGTAGAAAGCTCATTCTGCAGGGTGGCCTGCATCAGCTCGCGGACCCGCTCATGAGGGACGGCGAGCAGAAGGGTGTCACCGATGAGCTGCTCGCTCTGCGGAATAGCGCGACCAATATCGGTGAGTTTAAGCCCGGTGATGCCGTGATGCTCTCGCAGTTCGGTGAGAACCTGCTGCCATTTCACGGACACACTGGCATCGGACTCAGCAGGCACGCTGCTCCCCTCTGGAAAAAGATCTGGGATGGTGGAATGTTCCGCTCCAGTATTCCACAGCGTCTGTGGATAAGTCCCACTGTCTGTGGGAAATAATGGTGGGGAGGCCTCTTAGGAGCGGGGGTCCAACGGCGTGAGAACAGTCAGCACAGCGCGTGCGGTGGTGCTCAGTGCCTCATAACTATGCTCGGTATCGGCCTGGAATGTCAGGGATTCACCGGCATGGAGAGTCTGTGTAGCCGCCGTCGGGCCCACTTCTGCATGGCCTGAGGTGAGATACAGGTGCTCCGTAGTTCCCGCGGGATGTGCTGTGGAGAAGCGTTTCTCCCCAGCTGTGAGTGTTAGAAGAAACAATTCTTCGACTATCTGCTCGGCTGTCACTGTGCTGTGCAACAGGGTGGCCCGGATACCGGGGGAGGCGACTTCTGCCTGTGGCTGCTGTGAGCCCGCGTCGGGGAGCAGATGAGACAGCGGCACGCCCAGGGCATCAGCCAGGGAGTACAGAGTGGCAAGAGTGGGATTGCGCCGCCCCGCCTCGAGTTCGGAGAGTGACCCTTTCCCGAGTCCTGCCTGTTTCGCCAGGTGGCTCAGCGAGTGGCCCTGGGTGAGGCGGGCTGCTTTCACGCGTTCTGCCACCAGGAGGCTGAAGGCACTGGAGGAGGACACAGCTTCAGCTTAAGCCGTGTTCTGTTTACAGAACAGTGAGGCTAGGGTTCTGGTTATGGAACGCTACCGTCCGGCGTTGACCGGCATCACGATCGCCCTGGTGGGATTCGGCAGTTCTTTCGCAGTGGTTCTCACGGGGCTGCAGGCGGTGGGGGCATCTGCCGGACAGGCTGCCTCGGGCCTCATCGTGCTCTGCCTGGCTCAAGCGGCGGGGATGATCTTTTTGGCCTATCGGTACCGACGGCCACTGACACTGGCATGGTCCACCCCGGGAGCGGCGCTGCTGGCCAGTACCGGGACTGGCGGGTACGGCTGGTCCGAATCAGTGGGGGCCTTCGTCGTCGTCGGCCTCCTTATTCTTCTCACCGCACTGTGGCCAGCCTTAGGGCGTGCCGTAGGTGCTATACCGGCACCTATCGCTCAGGCGATGCTGGCGGGAGTGCTCTTCTCGCTCTGCCTGGCCCCTGTGGAGGCGCTGTTCGGTGACCCGCTGTGGATTGCTCCGTTGGTGCTGATCTGGGTGGTGGTGCAGCGGTGGCTGCCGGTCTTCTCTGCTCCGGTAGTCTTTGCTGCAGCGTTGCTGCTGATCGCCGTTGAGCTGCCGGGGGGCTCGCAGATCAGCACTGCGACTCTGCTGCCGCGGCTGGAGTTTGTGCTGCCGGAATTCACCGGCGCTGCCATCGTGGGCCTGGCTCTGCCGCTGTATCTGGTGACGATGGCCTCCCAGAATGTCCCCGGAGCGGCGGTGATCTCCTCCTACGGGTTTCACGTGCCCTGGCGTGGCGCCCTGACGGTGACTGGACTAGGGACCGTAGCTGGAGCCGCGGCAGGCGGTCACGGGGTGAACCTGGCAGCGATTACTGCGGCCCTTGGGGCGGGGGAGGAAGCCCACCGGGATCCGGCGCAGCGCTGGCGGGCTACAGCGGTCGCCGGCTGGGTGTATGCGCTGCTGGCACTATGTGCCTCAGCACTGACAATGATGGCTACTCACGCCCGGCCCGGACTCCTGGAGACCGTTGCCGGCCTGGCGCTGTTATCCACGCTGGCGACGTCGGTGAGTGCCGCTACCTCAGAACCCGCGGGGCGGATCCCGGCTGCTGCGGCCTTCCTGGTGGCAGCCAGCGGGATCACCGCTCTGGGTATCGGGGCGGCATTCTGGGCCCTAGTTGCGGGCTTGGTGTTGTGGTGGGTGTTCGTCCCGCGTGGGAGAGCAAGTGTGGCTGACTGACGTGGGTATCCGTCGCGCTGTTGAAGGTACAGCGGGGCCTAGGAGGTGCCCACGGGTGCGCGGTGGTGCGCTGGACTATCAGTTCTCAAGGGTTGGGGCTCGTTCGGCGGTCGCGTTTCCACCGCTGATAGGCGAGAGCCGTGAGAACCCCGACGCCCGCCCAGCCCACAGCCACGGCCAGAGCGGTGAAGATCGAAGGCTCAGCAATGAACGCGCCGATAGCCACCAGCGAGAACTGGCCTGGAATACAAGAGATCACGCTGGCCAGCAGGTAGGGAGTGTGTTTCACCCCGAACGCGCCGGCCCCGTAGTTCACCGGCCAATACGGCAGACCCGGCATAAGCCGCAGGGTGGCTACTGCGTAGAATCCTGATTCCTGAAGATGACTCTCCACCGTGGGCCCGTGTCGGCCCAACAGTTTGCGCATGGTCTGTTTGCCCAGTCCGCGTGCCACCCAGTAGGCAATCCAACAGCCCAGCATGACTCCGGCAACAGAGAGCACTGTGCCTGAGACCAGGTTGAACAGCAGCCCCGCGGTGACGGCCATGATGGTGACTGGAATGGGGGTGGTGGCCACTACTGCATAGAGCAGTACAAAGGCGATCCACCCGATCCAGCCGAGCGCTTCGATCTGCTCCTGCAATTGGCGGCCTGAGGGCAGTTCCACGTTAAACACCACCCAGACCAGGCCCAGAACGACGACGCCCAACGTGACATTGCGTGCGACTGAAAGCCAGCGCTGACGTTCATCGTCCCCCGGGGTTGTTGTCTGGTCTTCTGCCACGTGGGCCACCTTACGGCGTCCTGATGCGGGAAAGCCCGTCCAAGATCAGGGTCACACCGAAATCGAACTCGTCACTGTAGCTGTACCCGGGCTTCAGCGCGTGCTCGACGGCCAGTTCGGTGAAATGCGGGAATTCATCCTTCGGCAGTTCGGCGAAAATACTCTCGGCGAGCTCGTCCAACTCCTCCGACGTCGTGAAAGGGAGCGCTGCTTCCTGCAGCACGAAACCGTAGACGTAGCTGTCCAGCACAGATACTGCATTGGCCGCCTGCGGAACGGTGAACCCATTGCCCCTGAGGCAGCCCAGCACGGCATCATGGTGCCGCAGAGTTGCCGGGCCCGGATGCTTGCGGGAGTCCATGAGGCTCACCGCCCAGCGGTGGCGATTCAGTGTTTCTCGGGCGGACTCCGCGCGGCGGCGCATGGATTCCCTCCACTCTGCCTCAGGGGCGGGCAGCCAGATCTCTGCGAACACGGCGTCCACCATGCCGTCGAGGAGCTGCGCTCGGTTTGCTGCGAGTTCATCAGGAGGTTCCTCAGGATTCGTTGACTCATGAGCCACATTGCGCGGCATATGGCCGCGCCGAACCGATTCGGTCTTGGTGCGCCTGAACTGCTCTGCCACATAGGCATCACAGGCGGAGCGCAACCCGGCTTTGGAGCTGAAGTGATGGATGACCAGCGGGGCAGATACTCCCGCCTTCAACGCCCCGTCCTTGACGGTGACACGGTCAAACCCGTGTTCTCCAGACAGATCAATGGCTGCGCAGAGGATCTTGGTTTTCGCCGAAGGATCCTGTCCCGATGGCGCCGACGCTAGTTGAACGCCTATTCAATAGGCAATAGCCTGAATATCCGCGCTCCGGTGTTCAGCGGATATTCGCGAGGAAAGCAGCATGATTTGACGACACGCGGTATTTCCGCCTAGTGTTGACAGGTCGCCCTGGAGGTCTCTGCGCATCTATGCGCCGACCCCGGGCCTGAACAGACTTCACATCCATCTAATTGGGAGTACACAGTGAGCAAGCGGACTTTCCAGCCGAGCAACCGCCGTCGCGCCCGCAAGCACGGCTTCCGTTCTCGTATGCGCACCCGTGCAGGCCGATCGATCATTTCGACACGCCGCAGCCGGGGCCGTAAGGAACTCTCGGCCTGATAAGCGTACGACGACGGCCCGTCTCCGGTAGTACCGGGGCGGGCCGTTCGCGTACCTGAATCTGCCATGATCCGGTGAGGACACCATGCTGCCTGTAGAGCACCGCATCCGAACCCCCCGGGAGTTCGGCACCGTGATGAAGACTGGCACGCGCGCCGGAACACGCAGCGTCGTCGTCGTTCTGGTTCTCTCCCAGCAGCGCCCGGAGCATCACATAGCGCCATGGCGCTGCGGCTTCATTGTGTCCAAAGCGGTGGGCAATGCTGTGATCCGTCATCGCACCACGCGTCGGCTGCGACATATTGTGCGGGACCTTCTCCCCGAGTTCAGTGCCACCCTGCCTGCGGGGACTCGAATGGACGTCGTCGTGCGAGCCCTGGCAGCTTCGGCAGAACTGGACCATGAGCAGCTCAGCGCAGACGTGCGCAGCGGCATCAAGCGAGCGCTGCGCAAGGCTGGTGCCGCCGCTGAGCCGACTCCCCCGCAGTCAGAGACCGAGAACCGTCATGTGTGAGCAGCACAGCTGGCTGAGGCACAGTGATTATTATGTGCCCGACGGCGAAACCCCCGGTCTGCCAGGGCCGGTCCCCACTGCGGAGGAGCTGCGGCGCGGATACTGGCGGTGGCTGCGCAAGGCACCCGCCATGCCGCTGATCCTCTTCATCACCTTCTGGCGCAAGCTCATCTCCCCGCTGTACGGGCAGGTCTGCAGCTTCTACCCCAGCTGCTCGGCCTACGGTCTGGAGGCCGTGACCGTACACGGGCTGCTGCGAGGCAGTGCGCTGACTACCTGGCGGATTCTGCGCTGCAACCCTTGGACCGGTGGAGGGATCGACCACGTCCCGGTTTCACGCAGGATTTGGCCCGGACATGTTGTTCCACGGATCATAGAGACAAACCATCCACCAATGGATAAGTAAGGACGATCCGACCGTGGTCGAGATGGACCCCCAGGTTCTTCGACTAGTCTGGTCTTCTGCGCTCCATTGCGCCGGGCACACACCATGCATGACGCCCGGCCTGACTTTTTGAGAGATACATGGCTTTTCTTGACGCGATAATGTGGCCTTTCAGCTGGGCCGTCTCGTTCATCCTCAGCACCTTCCACAGTGTGCTGACCTTCCTGGGACTCGATACCGACTCCGGATGGAACTGGACTGTTTCCATCATCCTGCTGGTGCTGGTGGTCCGAGTCATTCTGATCCCGCTGTTCGTCCGGCAGATCAAGTCCCAGCGCGGTATGCAGATTGTCCAGCCGGAACTGCAGAAGCTGCAGGCCAAGTACAAGGGCAAGAAGGACCCGGTATCGCGTCAGCAGATGGTGGCCGAGCAGCAGGCGCTGTTCAAGAAGCACAAGGTCAACCCATTCATGACCTGTCTGCCCATTCTGGCGCAGATGCCGATCTTCTTCGCGCTGTTCTGGATGCTCAACCGCATCGGGCGCACTGACGGTGGATACCAGGTTGATGGCTACTATGCATTGAGCCCTGAGGAGGTCATCGGGTTCTCCAGCTCGGACATCTTCGGTGTGGGCATGTCCGATATTTTCCTGCTGGGCTTCAACGCAGAGCCCACCATGTGGAATGTGGTCATCCTGACCTCGGTGATGATCGTGGCGATGGTGGCCACCCAGTTCTTCACCCAGAAGCAGCTGATGAGCAAGAACATGTCCGAGGCGGCATTGACCGGACAGTTCGCCCAGACCCAGAAGATGATGCTCTACGTGTTGCCTCTGGTCTTCGTCATCGGCGGTGTGAACTTCCCCGTGGGCGTGTTGATCTACTGGACCGCCACCAACTTCTGGACTATGGGCCAGCAGTGGTGGGTCATCCGCAATAACCCCACCCCGGGGTCGCTGGCGGAGAAGGAGCTGAACCTGCGCCGGGCCGCCAAGGGCCTGCCCCCGGTCGGCGAAGAAGCCCGCAAGGCCCGCGAAGAAGCGGAAAAGCCCAAGGGCCAGCATCTGGGACGCGAAGCCCAGCCGAATCGTAAGAAGAAGAAAAAGAAAAAGGGACAGCGATGACAGAGACCACGAACCCCACCGAGGCTGAGCAGATCGTGGAAGAGGGCAACGAGACCGTGGCCCCTGAAGAAGCGCGCGTGGTGGAGAGCCAGCAGCACGACGACGCCGAGGACTCCGCTGACGAGGGTGACATCGCCGCTGACTACCTCGAGGAGCTCTTGGACATCGTTGATCTCGACGGCGACCTCGAGATCGAGATCCGCGGTGAACGTACGTTCATCTCCATCCAGGCCGAAGACGGCGGCGAAGAGCTTCAGGACCTGGTAGGCGCCGAAGGCGAAGTGCTTGATGCCTTGCAGGAGCTGGCCCGTCTAGCGGTGCTCACCGCCACGGGTAATCGCACCCGACTGGTTCTGGACATCAACGGACACCGTGCCAAGCGAAACGAAGAGCTCAAGGAGCTTGCAGACTCTGCCATCGCTGAAGCCAAGGAGCAGGGCGAAGAGGTGCATCTGGAGCCGATGAGCGCATTCGAGCGCAAGATCGTCCACGACTTTGTCGCCGACGCAGGTCTGGTCTCCGAGTCCGAGGGTGAGGGCAAGCGCCGTCACGTGGTGGTTTCAGCACGATGAGCGAACAGGCGGATCCCCAGAGGCCCGAAGAAGCAGAAGCGACGCCGCAGCTCACCGACAGTGAGCGCAATGCTGCACAGACCCTCTTCGGGGACCGCCTGGCGCTTGCAGAGCGCTACGTCGAGCATCTGTGCACGACCGGCATCGAGCATGGTCTTTTGGGACCCCGGGAGGTGCCCCGTATGTGGTCTCGGCACGTGCTCAACTGCGCCGTGCTGGGCACCGTGCTGGAGGCGGGTGTCAATGTTGCTGATGTGGGCTCAGGTGCAGGTCTGCCCGGGCTAGCGGTGGCAATTGCCCGCCCCGATATCGAGATGACACTCATCGAGCCTATGGAGCGCCGGGTGGACTGGCTCTCGGCCGTCATCGCTGATCTCGGGCTCGATAACGTCCAGGTCATTCGGGCACGGGCTGAGGAGGTCACCGACGAAGTAATGGCAGATGTGGTCACCGCACGTGCTGTGTCAGCTCTTAAGAAGCTGATACCCCTGACGGTTCCCCTGCTCGATGACGACGGCCAGTTGCTGCTCCTTAAGGGTCGGTCAGCGGGCGAGGAGATTGAGGCGGCATCGAAGGTTATTAAGAAGCAGCGGCTCCGGACGCCCGAGGTCCTTGTACTGGGTGCTGACCTGCTGGAAGAACCCACCACCGTGGTGCGTGTTCGCCGTCGCTAGTTTCCACTTCAGCGGTCTCGCTTAGACTGCTGTGTGCTGCCGTATAGAGGAGGACCTGTGACCGAGCAGAATTCCGTGACCCAGAGGCAAGAGTCAGCAGGAAGTGACCCGTTGTCTGACTCACCCCTTGCCGCGCAGCTCGCCGATGAGCAGCGACGCCGTCGCCAGCTCTCTGAGCTGAAGCTCAAGCGCCCAGCTGAGACTCGTGTGATCACAGTATCCAACCAGAAGGGCGGGGTGGGGAAGACCACCTCCACGGTGAACCTTGCGGCTGCTCTGGCTGACCATGGCTTCAACGTTCTGGTCATCGACATCGACCCACAGGGTAATGCCTCCACAGCACTAGGTGTCCCCCATTCAGCCGAGACTGACTCCATCTACGATGTGCTCATCGATGATCTGAGCTTTGCCGATGTGGTGGCTGACTGCCCGGATGTTGAGCGACTCTCCGTAGTACCGGCCACTATCCACCTGGCAGGAGCGGAGATTGAGCTGGTGTCCTTGGTGGCACGGGAGCAGCGCCTTCAGCGGGCACTGGAGGAGTATCAGCGGTACCGCGAGACAGAGGGCCTTGATCGTCTCGACTACGTCTTCATCGACTGCCCTCCCAGCCTGGGCCTGCTGACAGTCAACGCTTTCGTTGCCGCCAAGGAGGTGCTCATTCCGATTCAGTGCGAATATTACGCACTGGAGGGACTGAGTCAGCTGCTGAATAACATCCGGATGATCCAAAAGCACCTGAATCCGGTTCTCCGAGTCTCCACGATCCTGCTGACCATGTACGATGCACGCACCAATTTGGCTGCGCAGGTGGTTGATGAGGTTAAAGATCATTTCCCCAATGAAGTGCTCGAGGCCAAAATCCCGCGCAGCGTGCGTATTGCTGAAGCGCCTAGCTTTCAGCAGAGTGTGATTTCCTACGACCGTTCCTCGACGGGGGCCCTGGCATATCTCGAAGCGGCTGCTGAGATCGTGCGCCGTAGCTAGCTTAAACTCGGGTAGTGTCCCACGGTGCACGCGTCGGGGTGGGGAACCTGAAAAGCGGTCCACCGATGTTTCACGTGAAACGACAGGGTCCTTGACGTGATGGTTGCAGGTTTTTGCTGCTGACTATTGGTGTAGTTGACTGGTGAATGTCCGGGGACGTCGGGCACAGCGCTGGGGACGAACAGGGCAACGGGCCCGTTTCACGTGAAACGACACCTAACGCGACTGCGGCTGCTCCCCCCCATGTCTGACCCACGCCGCGGACGCCTCCTGTGTGTATTCTCTCTTACTCTCTGATCAAGATAATCCACAGGTTCTAGGGCAAGGCTGAGGCCGTTCCACGTGAAACACTGCGAGTGCCGGACCTGAGATGCTCCTGTTAGTACGTTGCTCATGCATTGCATTCGTCGCGAACATCGGAGCAGGTATGCACGAGGTATAGCCATGCGGCAAGTGGGCGCACACGACGTTTCACGTGAAACTAATGGTAGGTCAGCCGGACAGGATGTGCCCAGCACTGGGTGTCCCTGCTAGTGACGACGACGTCCAGGCATCTGCATTCGCCAGGACCGATGCGGGTCGCCAGGCTTTTTGTTTGACGGGAACGCGCGGGACCTGAGTGATGGGCGCGTCTGGTTGCCTGTTATGTCCGCCGGTCTGCACTAAACCCGATCGGAAGATGTTTCACGTGAAACTAGGCCTACGTGTGCAGTCGTTCAGAGAAAGACGCCAACAGGCGGGCCGGCGGATGTCGCGTTCTCACCGAGAGCCCTTGGGAACTCGCACCTTGAGTCGGGCATGAACGTATAGTCGTCGTGTTCAGGCAAGGCGCCTAAAATTGCTCATGTCAGCACAGTACTGGAGGAAATGATGGCAGAGCGTAAACGCCGGGGTCTTGGTCGCGGCCTAGGAGCACTAATCAACAGCGACGTCGACGAGGATCAGCCCGCGACCGGAGCAGCTGCCCAGGTAGTTCCCCCGGTGGAGCCAGAGATTCCAGCTGAACCCGTTTCACGTGAAACCTCGGACCAATCGGCCCCGCCCGAGCGCCCTATAGACGTCTTCTTTTCCGCGAAGTCGCATCTGGCCACTCAGCGAGTCACCCGCGACACTCCGCAGCGCAGTGCAGAATCGCGGCCTTCGACGGCGCCGCGGCGGGGGAGCGGCGCTAAACGCGCAGAAATGCCAGACGTTCTGGGGTCACGCGGAGCCAAGAGCACCACGGGCGGTCGACAGCGCGCGACTGAACGACGTGAAGCTGAGCGACGTGAGGCTGCGATCCCGAATGAGGAGCAGAACGCCACATCGGAGAACTCGTCCTCTGTTTCACGTGAAACAAGCTCCCCTGCAGACGCAGTGTTTCTGGAACTTCCGGTCACGAGCATCCGGCCCAACCCGCGTCAGCCTCGCGATGTCTTCGACGAAGAGGATATGGCGGAGCTCATTCATTCTGTGCGTGAGATTGGAGTCCTCCAGCCAATTGTCGTCCGCCGCGCAGGTGAAAACAGCTATGAGCTCATTATGGGTGAGCGGCGCTGGCGAGCTAGCCAGGAGGCAGGCCGGGACACCATTCCTGCGGTAGTTCGTCACACCAATGACGAGGACCTGCTGCGTGATGCTCTGTTGGAGAATATCCACCGGTCACAGCTCAACCCGCTGGAGGAGGCGGCGGCATATCAGCAGCTCCTCGAGGATTTTAGTATCAGTCAAGAAGAGCTGGCCAAGCGGATCGGGCGTTCTCGCCCGCAGATCTCGAATACGCTGCGCCTGATGCGTCTACCGGCCAGCGTGCAGCGGCGCGTAGCGGCAGGTGTGCTGAGCTCCGGGCACGCCCGGGCAGTACTGAGTCTGGAGACTGAAGAGCAGATGGAGACGCTCGCAGCGCGGATTGTGGCTGAAGGGCTATCCGTCCGCGGTGCCGAGGAAGCCGCCGGGATGATGAAGCGGGATACGGGGCCCGTTTCACGTGAAACACCTCGGTTACCGAGTCCTCGGCTGCAGCAGCTTGATGAATATGCGGAAGCACTGACCGACCGGCTCGATACACAGGTCAAGATTAGCCTGGGAGCGAAGAAGGGGCGGATCGCCATCGACTTCGCATCCATTGACGACCTCAACCGCATTATGGACGTGCTCAGCAGCAGTAAATAGCCGCAATGGCATAAAGGAAGCCCGGGCGATGATCCTAGAGATCACTACCCGGGCTTCCTTTATGGAACAGGCGATACTATGCCAGCAGGTCTGAGAACTCCTGCTCGAGGGCTGGCTTAGGCTTTGCACCGATGGAGGTGTGCACGTGCTCGCCGTCCTTGAACGCGAATACGGCCGGGATGGACGTGATGCCGAACTTCGCCGCAATGGCGGGGTTCTCGTCCACGTTCACCTTCACTACTTCAATCTTCTCTTCGTGCTCAACGGCAAGCTCTTCCAGGATGGGGGAGAGCGCACGGCAGGGGCCGCACCATTCAGCCCAGAAATCAACCAGAACTGGCTTGTCTGACTTCAGGACATCGTCTTCGAAGCTTGCATCAGTGACACTCTTCAACTGAGACATAGTGTCAGTCCTTCCTTGTGCGGATAGTCGTTCTTGTCTTGGTCTGCGTCAGGCAGCTTGGACTGCCATCTGATCTTCGAGGGCATCTGAGGAGGCCATAGCCCCTAACCAGTGTTCCACGTCGATTGCTGCAGCACAGCCTGAGCCGGCGGCAGTAATGGCTTGGCGGTATGTGGGGTCAAGGACATCACCAGCAGCAAAAACACCCGGCAGCGAGGTCTTGGAGCTGCGTCCGTCCACCCATACTGTGCCGTCTTCAGTCAGCTGCAGTTGGTCCTTAAAGAGATCCACTCGAGGGTCATGACCAATGGCTACGAACAGACCTGTCACGTCCAAAGTGGAGGCAGCGCCTGTCACGGTGTTCCGCAGCGCGAGCTGATTGACCTTGCCCTCCCCGTGGACTTCCGTGACCTCAGAGTTCCAAATGAACTCGATCTTCTCATTGGCCTTGGCGCGATCTGCCATGATCTGGGAGGCGCGGAGCTCTTCACGGCGATGGATGACATAGACCTTTGAGGCGAACTTGGTGAGGAAGAGGGCTTCTTCCATAGCGGAGTCACCGCCTCCCACTACGGCGATCTCCTGCTCGCGGAAGAAGAAGCCATCACAGGTGGCACACCAGCTCACGCCATGGCCGGAGAGCGCCTTCTCGCCAGGGACACCAAGCTCACGGTAGGCCGAACCGGTGGCCAGGATGACGGCCCGGCTATGCAGCACTGCGCCCGAGCCCAGGGTGATCTCCTTGATGGGCTGGTCCAGTTTCACAGCGGTAGCATCCTCGTGGCGAATATCAGCGCCGAAGCGACGTGCCTGGGCTTCCATATTCATCATCAGGTCAGGTCCCATCACGCCTTCGGGAAACCCGGGAAAGTTCTCTACCTCAGTGGTGTTCATCAGCTCGCCGCCAGCGGTCACCGAGCCGGCCAACACAATGGGGCTCAGATTCGCGCGGGCCGTATAGACGGCCGCTGTGTAGCCGGCTGGGCCGGAACCGATGATGACCACATCATGGACCTGATCGGGGGTCTGCTCAGTCACTGAAGGTATGTCCTCACGCTTGAATAGTGGTTTCGCGGCACCTCGCGAGACTTAACTATCAGCGCGAGGTGAGGTATCTGCATTGGTCAACGTACCCCGACAGAGGGGTATTCCTGCCAGGACAGCGGCTACGAGACGTCGATTTCGGCCAGCTGCAGTCGGAACGGCATGCCCGCCACAGTCGGAGAGACTTCTTGCGGCAGTTCAGTGATCTGAATGATCACAAAGGCCGCTTCGGTCGGTTCAGTGCTGACAGAGGCCTGCTGGTCGCTGAAGTCGCCTGTGCCGATCGAGCTCGCACCGCTGACGCTGGCCGAGTCGCTCAGCAGCACCTCAAAGGAGCCGCCTTCATACTCACCCTGGGCCTGGACACTCACCTCAGAGACCTGTGCCGGCTCTTCCAGCTCCAGCACTACGTTCATTGCCGAAGCGAAGCCGCCGAAGTTCGCAGTAGCGAAGGATTGCGTGGCCCAGGCGGAGTCAGCAGAGCCGTCGATCAGGTTCGACAGCTGCCCATCGGCTGCTGCGTTCAACCCCGGCGATTCCGGCACCTCCCGAGTCACGGTGGCAACTGCCGGTGCCGGTCCTGTCTCCTCAGGGCTTGGTTCCGTCTCACCTGTCTCAGCGGCTGCGGCATCATCCTCCGCTGTCTGCTCAGGTGTTGGCTCCTGCTGCTCCTGAGTTTGCTCGGGAGCAGCAGGAGCCGCATCTGGCTCGTTCCCGGAGCGCAGAGCCAAGAAAATCACCACTGCCGCGGCCAGCACTACGGCAGCAAGCACGGCTGCGGCGATCCATCCTCCAAGAGCTGGCTTCTGTTCCGCTTCATCGTCTGCAGCAGGTGCCGGCGCCGTCTCACGATGCGGTGAGTCGCCGGCGGGGAAAGGGCTTCTGGTGGCTGCCGGCACTGCGCTGATCAGGCCGGTAAAACTGCCGGGACGTTCGCCATCCGGGGCGGGGGCATGAGCAGGATACGATTCAACGGCCGGCGTCGAAGCGGGTTCACCGAACTCAGTCGCGGTACGTCGGTCATACGAGGGTTCGGGGGACTCCGGCGGGTTATCAATGACCTCTTCACCCTCGGCGATGATCTGATCCACCTTGGTTGGCTGCTGCTGCGCAGCAAGGGGGCCCACAGAGACTGTGGAGATCGCGGCCGAAGGATCACGTTCAGTGATCGGCCCATAGGAGTCCTCGGGCGCATAATCAGCATCCGAATCATCGGTCTCAGCCACGGAACTCTCCGGGCCAGAGTCGACCGGCGCGGGAGGGCCTGCAGCTTCAAAGTTTTCAGCAGGAAGCAGGCTACGGGCAGCTTCGATGGTCTCCTGCGTATCAGCCGAAGGATCAGCAGCTACCTCGGCAAGATCGGAATGCAGACCAAAGGCACCGTCGCCGGGCTCCACCCCCAGGGCCTGCCCAGCGGACTCAACAGCATTCTGCAGATCAGCTGGCTGACCCGCACTGGCCGCGCTTTCAGCGTCCTGGTCCTCCTGCGAGGCAGCCTTCACCCTATCCAGGAAGGCAGGACGACGGCGGGCAAAGCGGCCAGCAGGCTGTGAGGTCTCTTGAGCCGGATCCAGACCGGCCCGCAGCTGTGCGTAGTACTCGGCGTCGTCGTCGTAGGTCTGGGGCTCCATCTCTCGGGACTGGCCAAAAAGCTCAGAGCCCAGGGAATCAGTGAAATACGGCTCAACATACGGGGCAGCATCCGGGACGACCAGGTCCAGCAGCTGGTTGGGATCCACCAGCGAAGAGATCAGGTAGGTACGCTCCTGAGCCAACCCCAGATCCAGCACCTGGACCTCAGAGGAGCGCTCACCGGTGGCGAGTTCCTTAGCTGAGGTGGCCACTTGCTTGGCATTGGAACGGGCGGCCAGCAGGACACTGACCTCGCGGTCCAGTACCTCATCAGTGGCTTGGAAGACGACGTCCTGGTCCGCTGACGTCACCACATGATGGGTGATCCGGTAGCGCCCGCCCACCACATCTCCGACGCCGAACGGCTGCGCCACGGATCCTCCTCCAACAGGTCGAAAAAAAGCTTGGGACAAGACTACCCGGCCAAGCGCTTGAGGGCGGGAACACGGCGCGACAGCGGCTCCATGAACTGGGAGAACTCCCGGACCTTCATGGCACGCAGCGCCGCCACAAACACCACAGCCATCACCGTGCCGGTGACCGCGCAGCTGATGATCGCAGTGAAGATGGAGTTCCAGGCGAAGCCGAAGCTGTAGCCGCCCAACAGCCAGAGCGCCCCAGCCCCTACCGCGCCGGCGGCGGCAGCAGCGAATCCAGAACGGGTATAGGCAGCCAGCACTCCCGGCATATCGAAGCTGCCCCAGCGGCGCACCACCAGCACATGGCAGATCACGTACTGCAGCAGGTGCAGTCCGGAGAATACGCCGACCACCAGGTAGGGCACGTGCTGGTTCTCGACCACCAGAGCTGCCCCATAGGCCGTGGAGAGCCCGACGACGGCCGCTGTGGTGAACACCCACATAGGAGTCTTGGCGTCCTCAGCCGCATAGAAAGCGCGCAGCAGATAAAAGGCCGCCGAGCGGAACGGCATGCCCAAGGCCAGAATGACCAGCAGCTGTCCGATGGCGGCGCCGGCCAAATGCGCGTCCTCGCCGGCTCCGGAGAAAATGCGGCCCAGTGGACCGGAGAGCACCAGAACTGCGGCCATGCAGAACGTCACCGGGATGGCGAAGATCCTCAGGCCCTCATTGATCAGCTCGCGGGCTCGAGGCGTGTCACCTTCGTGCATGGAATGCGAAAGCTGATTGAACATCACGGTGGCAATGGAGAGCACAAAGACCGAATGCGGCAGGATGGCGATGAGTTCAGCGACATTGGCGGCATACTCGCCCGGCACCCGGGCGCCCTCTGCCCCCATCTGTTCGCGAGCCGCCGTCGCTCCGGAAATCAGCCGCAGGTAGAGCAGATTCGCGACGTTGCCGATCAGCATGGTGAGTAGAGTCCAGCCCGCGACTGTGCCGGTCTGCCGCAGGCCCATGCCGCGCAGCCCGAACTTTGGCCGCAGTTTGATGCCCAGCTTGGACAGCGGCCACAGCAGCAGCAGCGCCTGGGCGACGATGCCTGCCGTATGACCTGCGGCCAACCAGATGGTCTGCTGCGTGGTCCACTCCGCCAGCTGATCACCACCGGCCGAATGCGCGCTGAAGGTCCAGATGAAGCTGACGATGACCCCAATGGCGATCAGGTTGTTCAGCACCGGAGCCCACATGTACCAGCCGAAGCGAGCATTGGCATTGAGCACCTGGCCGGTCACCGCATAGAGCCCGTAGAAGAAGATCTGCGGCAATGTCCACAGCGCAAAAGCGGTGCCCAGAGTCAGCATCTCGGGGCTCCAGTCGAGGGTGAGCACACTGATGATCGGATAGGCCGCCAAGGTGATGAGCACCGTGAAACCAGCCAGCACCAGCACGGTCAGGGTCAGCAGCCGCGAGGTATAGTCAGCGCCGCGGTCGGGCTGTTTGGCGGCTTTGATCAGCTGCGGGACAAGCACCACATTGAACATCCCACCGGCCAGCAGCAGGTAGATGATGTTCGGGATGCTGTTGGCTTTCTCAAAGACGTCGGCGATCACCGTGGTGGAGCCGATAGCCACAGCAAGCAGGGCCGTCCGGATGAAGCCCAGCACACGGGAGACCAGGGTGCCAGCGGCCATCAGCGCACTGGCTGCGGCCATACCCTCCTTGGGCATATGCGCTGGCGGAGCCGAGGCCGGCTGTGCGCTGCCGTGGCGGGGTCGGTACGGGGAAGGTTGGGGGGACATCAGTTGAGGACTATAGACCAGTGGTCATAAAGAATCGTGGATGACCTGTTTGGCCACGTTGACGATCCGCCGCTCATTCGGGAAGGAAAGCGTGCGGTCGAGATCATCAAGATTGACCCAGGCCACATCGACTGCCTCATGGTCCGGGTCCTTCTCAATAGTCAGCTCCCCACCGGTGGCTTCCAACAGGAAGTGATGGACCGTCTTGTGCACCCGGTGGGTGGGAACGGTGAACCAGTACTCGATGCTGCCCAGGGAGGTCAGGATGGAACCGGCGATACCGGTCTCCTCCTCCACCTCGCGCACTGCGGCCTGCTCATAGGTCTCATCGCCCTCCGGGTGCCCCTTGGGCAGACACCACTCAAGGCGGCCTCCGCGGTTATAACGGGCGATGATCGCGGCGTCGAAACCACGCCGGGCAGGGCGCAGCACAACACCTCCGGCGCTGACCTCCTCCACGGTGGGAAGGTGCCCGTTCTGGCGGGAATGCGGCACTGCAGGCGCACGCCGGTTGCCCATTGACACTGTCAATGGGGTCCGTCGTTCACCTCCAGTTTCCGCCCTGGTCATGATTACTACCTTAAAGGGTGGATTCTCCAGCGCAGACGCCAGCGCCCTGCTGGAAAGCATCCGGTATGGGAAACTGATTGGCGCTATGGTTTCTCTTCCCCACGGTTTTCCCGCGCATGCGTGGCTGCCCGAGGTCGTCGTCGAGCTCGGTGAGGTCTTCGCCGCCGCCGGACACGACCTCTCCTTAGTCGGCGGTCCCGTCCGCGACCTCTTTTTAGGCCGCACCTCCCCCGATCTGGACTTCACCACAGATGCCACCCCGGACCAGATTCTGGCCGCAGTAGATGGATGGGCGGATGCGCACTGGGACATCGGCCGGGCCTTCGGGACCATCGGCCTGCGGAAGGGAAACCAGACCCTAGAGGTCACCACCTACCGGGCCGAGGCCTACGACCCGTCCTCCCGTAAACCTGAGGTGCGCTTCGGCGACAACTTAGAGGATGACCTGGTGCGCCGGGACTTCACCGTCAATGCCATGGCGCTTAGGCTTCCCAGCTTCGAGCTGGTGGACCCCCACGGTGGCGTGCGGGATCTCCACGCCAAGCTGCTGCGCACCCCGGCCACTCCGCAGGAGAGCTTCTCGGATGATCCGCTGCGGATGATGCGTGCTGCGCGTTTCGCCGCGCAGCTGGGGCTCGACGTCGCCCCGGAGGTGCAGCAGGCCATGACCGCCATGGCCCCGCGACTGGAGATCGTCTCTGCTGAACGTGTGCGCGAAGAGCTGGTCAAGCTCATCTGCGGCGCCCACCCCCGGGCGGGCGTGGACTTAATGGTAGAGACCGGGCTGGCCGATATTGTGCTGCCGGAGATCCCCGCACTGAAGCTCACCGCCGATGAGCATCACCGCCACAAAGACGTCTACCAGCACTCGCTGCAGGTCCTTGAGCAGGCCTGCGACTTAGAAACCGACGACGACGGCCCGGTGCCGCGTCCGGACTTCGTGCTGCGCTTCGCCGCGCTGATGCATGATGTGGGCAAACCCAAGACCCGGCGTTTTGAGCCCGGCGGAGCAGTCAGCTTCCGGCACCATGACGTCGTGGGCGCGAAGCTGACCCGTAAGCGCATGCAGGCGCTGAAGTTCGACAAGGACACCATCAAGGCTGTCACTCATCTGGTGGAGCTGCATATGCGCTTCTACGGCTATGGCGAACAGGAGTGGACCGATTCTGCGGTGCGCCGCTATGTCACCGATGCCGGGGATCAGCTGCAGCGGCTGCACCGGCTGACCCGCTCTGATGTGACCACCCGCAATAAGCGCAAAGCTGCTCGGCTGGATCACGCCTATGACGATCTCGAGGCCCGCATCGCGGAGCTCGCTGAGAAGGAGGAGCTGGCCAAGATCCGCCCGCACCTGGACGGCGAGCAAATCATGGCGGTGCTGGGCATTGCTCCGGGTCCGGCTGTGGGCAAGGCCTATAAGTTCCTGCTGGAGCATCGCATGGAGCACGGGCCGGTGGCCGAGGAGGAAGCCGTGCAGTTGCTGAAGGACTGGGCGGCCGAGCAGGGCATCAGCTGAGCCTTCAAGCTGCCTCGCCCACAGGTCTCGGTGTCGGTGCATGCCGCCGGGGCCCGTTGTACCCGGGCCACGGAGAAATACCCGGCCGTATACGGGGTGGTAAAACCCCGAAGCCCGGGTAAAACGCTAAGCCGCTGCGGCGAGGTCTTGCTGAGCGCGGATGATATCCCGCTGCGGGCGGGCCATATCCCAGATCACCTGTGCCATCAGGTACACCGTGGAAGCCATATGCAGGATCACCGCGGCCACGTAGAGTTTCGCGTCAAAGGCATGCTGAGGTAGGTGATCTCCCACCACATCGGCCAGATACATCCACACTGCCCAGAAGTGCAGCACCTGGGCAGCATTCCAAATGACCACATCGCGCAGCCGCGGGGCCGCCAGGGCAATCAGCGGCACCAGCCACAGCATGAACTGCGGTGAGTAGACCTTGCTGAAGAGCAGGAAGGCCGCCACGATCAGAAACAGCAGCTGGACCATCCGCGGACGCTCCGAAACCGTCAGCCCCAGCACCAGCACTCCCGCGCAGCTGGCGGCAAAGAGCCCGAAACTCAAGGCTGACACTGTCTCCGGCGTGGGCCCCTCGCCCAGCACCATCCACACATGCCACAGCGAGGAATATCCAGCACCGCGTTCGGAGGAGAAGACGAAGAAACGCGCCCATGCCTCAAAGTTGATCAGCATCACCGGCACATTGATTACCAGCCAGGAGATCAGCGTGCCGGCGGCAACCTTGGCGAAGACCACCAGGTCGACGTCGTGATTTCGCTCCTGCTTCCGCAGAGCGGTGCGCAGCGCCAGTACCAACACCGCCCCGAGCATGAACAGCGGATAGAGCTTAAAAGCGACGCCGATGCCGATCAGCACGCCCGCCCAGAGCCAGCGTTTGCGCTGGTACAACAGCACCGCCAGAGCCAGCGCCACCGCCGGCCAGATATCCCAATTGATGCCGATGGCGAAGATCATCGCCGGCGAAAGCGCCACTATTGCCGCATCCCAGGGGCGCCGCCCGGCGGAGACATAGGTGATCAGTACCAGCGCGATCCATAGCACAGCGGCAACCAAGAACGTCAGATCCCAGTAGAGCAGCCCGCCGCGCTCACCCCAGTAGCCGCCGGTGGTCTCCGCCAGCCAGTGGGTCAGGGCTGCGAAGAACGACGCCACGGCCATGGTCGCGGCCGGGTACTCAAAGCTCGCCAAATCAGCGGAGAACGGCGCCCAGGGCGAGACGTTGAGGTCCCGGCTGCCCCACAGCGCTGCCACATCCGAATAACAACCCCAGTGGTAAACCCCTACCCCGCCCCATCCGTTGATACGGCAGTATTGGCCGGAAAGCGCCGAGAGCAGGATCCCCACCACGGTGAGGGCCACCAGCACCCGCGGGATGCTCCAGAACCCGCCCGCACCGCGGCGCGGCCGAAGCCGGCGTCCGGCTGGGCCTCCGGCGCGGTCGCTTAAGTGCCGCAGCAGCGGATCGGTGGCCGATACCGGCACTTCAGCGGCCTGCGCCTGACGTGCCGCAGGTGCCTCCGGGTCTCGGCGACTGGCGCTTCTCAAAGATTCTGCGAACTCTGCGGTGGGGGGCGTCGTCGTCACTTCTCCAGCCTAAAGCGTCCATCCTTCCGTGGTAAGAAATAGCCATGGACCTGTCACCATCATCGAGTCATCCCATTCGCACCGCCCTTGTGGGCGTGGGCAACTGTGCCGCATCGCTGGTCCAGGGGGTGCAGTATTACCGGGACGCCCCAGAGGATCAGGATGTTCCAGGACTGATGCACGTCCGTTTCGGCGACTATCACGTGCGCGATGTGCAGTTTGTGGCGGCCTTCGATGTTGATGACAAGAAGGTGGGCAAGGATCTGTCTGAGGCCATAGGCGCCAGTGAGAACAACACCATCCAGATCGCCGAAGTCCCCTACGCTGATGTCACCGTCCAGCGCGGTCCCACCCTGGACGGGTTGGGTCGCTACTACCGCGAGACCATTGACGAATCGGCCTTCGACCCGGTGGATGTGGTGGCAGCGCTGAAAGAGGCCCGGGTGGACGTTGTGGTCTGCTACTTGCCCGTGGGCGCCGAGAAAGCCGCGCGCTTCTACGCCCAGGCCGCTCTTGATGCCGGCTGTGCATTCGTCAACGCGCTGCCGGTATTTATCGCCTCTGACCCAGAGTGGGCACAGAAGTTCACCGACGCCGGGCTGCCGATCGTGGGCGATGACATCAAATCCCAGCTGGGAGCCACCATCACCCACCGCGAGCTCGCGCATCTCTTCGCCGAGCGCGGGGTGCACCTGGACCGCACCTACCAGCTGAACTTCGGCGGCAATATGGACTTCAAGAACATGCTCGAGCGTGACCGGCTGGAGTCGAAGAAGATCTCCAAGACTCAGGCTGTGACCTCCAATACCAGCGCTGAACTGGCCGCCGACGACGTGCACATCGGACCCAGCGACTACGTCCCATGGCTCAATGACCGCAAATGGGCCTATATCCGCATGGAGGGCCGCAACTTCGGTGATGCCCCAGTGGCTATCGAGCTGAAACTGGAGGTCTGGGACTCCCCCAACTCAGCCGGTGTGATCATCGATGCGGTCCGCGCAGCGAAGATCGGCCTGGACCGCGGCGTGGGCGGGCCGCTGCTCTCGGCGTCGTCGTACTTCATGAAATCCCCGCCGGAACAGTACAACGACGACGCAGCCCGGCAGAAGGTGGAAGCCTTTATCCGCGGGGAGATCGAGCGCTGAGAAACGCTTCGGACTAGTACCTCCGACCGCGGCTGTGACCGCCGCGCACTAGCGCTGGTGTGCGCGGTGGTCCGCGGCGTAGGCGGCGAAGACCTCCTGGGGCGTATTGCCGCTGAGGAACTCGTGGCTGAGCTTCTCGCTCAGCTTCTGAAGGGCAAAGCCGAAGCGTTCGCCGCTGAGTTGGACATCCGGGCTGGTGCTGGCCCCAGCCGCAGCACGGATCTCCAACGTATAGGGCAGATACCGCGCCAGGCTGAGGTCGGCGTGCTGCTCCCGGAAGTAGTAGGTCTCACCGTACTGATTGAAGTCAATGCAGCTCTGCGAGGTATCCCGGGTGAGCTGTTCCAGCGCAATGGCGGCAACCGCAGGCTGGACCCAGAGGGCGATGACCAGCACCATGGCGCCGGGGCCCACCGCTGTGCCGAGCCGATGCTTTATCACCCGCGACATCCGCCAGACAACGGTGAACACTCCACGGCTCAGCGAACCGTGGCTGGGCGGGTGCAGAAGCTGATGGAACATATCGCGAAGACCCACCATGATCAGCAGAACCCCCACAAGAGTGATGGCGGTGTTCATAAGCCCCATTTCCAGTACTGATCCTATGCAGACACTACTGCCGCTCCCGGATCATCCTGCTAGATCAGCATTTGGGGGGATGCCCTCCACCTGTGGGCGGACGTAGCGTGAGAGCAGCGAACCGAGACCCGGCTCGCACTGCACGCGAATCTGGGAGCGAGCGATGATCACAGCAGAGAATCTGCGTAAGACCTACGGATCCAAGACCGCCGTGGACGGCATCAGTTTTGCGCTGGAACCGGGTAAAGTCACCGGTTTCCTGGGCCCCAACGGCTCAGGCAAGTCCACCACCATGCGCATGGCCGTAGGCCTGGACCGGCCCACCTCCGGGCACATCAGCATTGCCGGTAAATCCCTGGCTGAGCACGCGGCACCGCTGCGCACTGTGGGCGCGGTGCTGGACGCCGGCGCCACCCACCCCGGGCGTACCGGACGCCAGCACCTGAGAGCGCTGGCCGCCACCCACCGCATCAGCCACAAACGTGTGGATGACGTCATTGAACTCACCGGACTTGAAAGTGTCTCCGGCAAGCGCATCAAGGGCTACTCGCTGGGCATGAACCAGCGGCTCGGCATTGCCGCGGCGCTGCTGGGAGATCCGGCCGTGCTGATCTTTGACGAACCTGTCAACGGCTTGGACCCCGAAGGAGTGCGCTGGGTGCGCCGACTGGCCCGGGATATGGCAGCAGAGGGCCGCACAGTGTTCCTCTCCTCCCATCTGATGAGCGAGATGGCGCAGACCGCAGATCACCTGATTGTGCTGGGCCGGGGCCGCATCATTGCTGATGCCCCCATCCAGGACCTGCTGGAAGGCGGTGAGTCCAGGGTGCTGGTGCGCACCGAACAGGCCAAGGATCTGATGAATGCACTGGCCGGGGACCGGATCAGCATCACCTGCCGGGATGCTGAGACCTTTGAAGTCTCCGGTCTGGATGCGCGCAGCATCGGCCGCCGCGCCCTTGAAATCGGTGCGGTACTGCACGAGCTCACCCCACAGCGGACCTCGCTGGAGGACTCCTACATGAAACTCACCGGCGACTACGTCGAATACCAGTCCGGCGCTGCCGCAGGTGCCGCCGCCCAGGCTGAAGGAGGCCAGGCATGAACCCCACCGTCCCCCATCCTGCTGAATCCGCACTCGCATCCGGCGACACAGCTACTGCTCCGACGCGGGGCCCCCGCACCTTTGAACCTGATCCGACACTGCCAGGACTGAGCTTCTTTGGCGTGGTGCGTTCAGAACTGTCCAAGTTACTGGCGCTGCGCACCACCTACTGGCTCTCAGCCATCACCTTGGGGCTCTCTGCGCTGATCTCTGGCGGAGTGGCCTGGGGCTTCTCCAGCTTCAGTGACGAGACTTCCCAGCTGATGCTGGCTGAAGGCGCCATGACAGGGCTCTACTTCGGGCTGTTGCTGCTGGGCGCACTAGCGGTGATCAGTATGACCACTGAGTTCACTACTGGTGCGATTCGTTCCTCGCTCACCGTGGTGCCCCGCCGCAATCTGCTCTATCTGGCCAAGGCCACCGCAATCACGCTTCTGGTGGCCGTGGTCACCGCTGCAGTGATCATCGCCTGCCATCTGGTGGCTGCGCTGTTCTCCGGAGAGCTGGAGGTGCTGGCCCCGTTCAGCGACTCTGAGGTGGGCTATGTCTACCTCACTCACTGGATCTCAGTGATCATCACTGCTCTGATGGGCTTCGGTCTGGGTGCGTTGCTGCGCAGCTCCGCTGGCGGCATCGTGGTGCTGACCATCATTATCTTTGTGGTGCAGATCGTGGTCGCTATCCTCTATGGCGTCACTCAGGGTGCCGAATGGGCAGAAATGCTGATGCGCGCTGAGTACTCCTACCTGGTCATGGAGTTCACCAGCGTTGACGCAGTGCGGGATATGGAACTGTGGCAGTCACTGCTGGGAGTTTTCGCCTGGGCGGCTGTACCGTTCGGACTCGGCTGGCTGACCTTTTCACGCCGCGACGTCTAAACCACCCTGTTCCTTTCAGGAGCACCGCTCGGACACCGCGTGGGTGCCGCGAGGGTAGTGAGAGTATAAAAACCATGAGCACCACCTCCGCCACGCAGCTAGGCCCCATGGCGGGTTTTGATGAGCTTGCGCTGGTGCGCCGGCGCGGTGTGCGGGGCTGGATGCGCCGACACCCCCGGTGCACTAATGCTCTGATCATTTGCTGCTACTTGCTGTTTGCGCTGTGGTCCCTGCCCATGGCAATTGTTGATATGGGCACCCACGTGTGGTGGTTGGTGCCCGGCTGGCTGATCATTGCCGCACTGCTGTGCTTCCGGCACAGCTGGCCAGTGAGCGTGCTTGTGGCGATCATGCTGGCCGAGGCAGCCCTGCTGATGATCTACCCGTGGAATGGTCCGCAGATGCTGGGACTGTGGTTCGCCGCTTACTGCGTGGGCCTGCACCGCGGTTTGGCAGCCGGTCTGGTGGTAGCGCTGCCAGCATGTGCCGCAGCCTGCCTGGCGTACCTGCGGCTACCGGCCTGGACTCAGAAGCATGGAGCCAGTATCTGGGAGACCGGTGTCTTTCAGCTTCCGGCCGGTGAGCTCGGCTCTACGCTGTGGTTCTTCGCGGTTCTGACGGTGATCATGGTCTTCACCACCGGATTCTCCGTGGCCATCGGTGCCGCAGTGCGGCGCGGCCGCGCTCACGAGCAGGAGATCCTGGACT
>NZ_HG005169.1:118841-143404 GCF_000455245.1 Nesterenkonia massiliensis
GGACTGGGCGCGGCGTTCCCACGAGCTGGCGCAGGTCGGTGAGCGCAACCGGATCGCCCGGGAGATGCACGACGTCGTCGCTCACTCCCTCTCGGTGATGATCTCGCTGGCCGATGGTGCCAGGGTGGTGATGCGCAAGAACCCCGAACGCGCCGGTGAGGTGCTCGACGAATTGTCCTCCACAGGACGCGGTGCCTTGGCGGATATGCGCCGAGTGATCGGGGTGCTGAAGAAGGGCGAAGATGTCGCCCAGGCTCGGCGACCCATCCACGAATCCCTGGAGGAGCTCTACGAAGGATTCCGGCAGGCCGGAATGCCGCTGACGGTGACCACCACTGGTCCGGCACTGCCGGATGACGCGGCCTTCGGGCTTACAGTGCACCGAATCCTGCAGGAGTCACTGACCAATGTGCTGCGCTACGGCAAGCAGATCACCGATGTTCAGGTCAGCATTGAGCATGTCCCGGTCACCAGCGCCGAAGAGCGCGAGCAGCTTAAAGCCCAAGGATTCTCCGAGAAGGAGCAGGAGGCTCTGGGACTTGCCGGAAGCCCCAAAGTGATCATCTCAGTCAGCGACGACG
The DNA here is from genome assembly GCF_000455245.1 of Nesterenkonia massiliensis. GTDB lineage: Bacteria > Actinomycetota > Actinomycetes > Actinomycetales > Micrococcaceae > Nesterenkonia > Nesterenkonia rhizosphaerae. Next base: position 119,423 of record NZ_HG005169.1, read on the forward strand.
GCGCGCTGCTGCCTTCAGGAGCGCAGGAATCAGTGGGCTCCGGGCTCGGGATCAAAGGCATGCAGGAGCGTGCAGGCTTCTACAACGGCTCGGTCTACGCCGGACCAGGCAAGTATCGCGGCTGGAACGTGCGTGCGGTGCTCGAGCCGCCGGTGGGCAAAGCCAGCAGCGCCAAGCGAACCGAATCATTGGCAGAAAGTGAGAAGGCACAGTGAGCGAACCGATCAAAGTCATGCTGGTAGATGATCAGCATCTGCTGCGCATGGGCTTCCGGCTCATCCTCGAAGGTGAGGAGGACCTGGAAGTGGTGGCCGAAGCCGCCGACGGCGCCGAGGCGCTGGAGACTATCGACTCGCTGGGAGACGCGCGCCCCGACGTCGTCCTCATGGATGTGCGGATGCCGCGGATGGACGGGATCGAGGCAACCGCCGCTGTAGTGGAACGCTGGGCCGAGACCAAGGTCATCATCCTGACCACCTTTGATCTGGACGAATACGCCTTCTCCGGGCTGCAGGCAGGAGCCAGCGCCTTCCTGCTCAAAGATGTTGAACCAGCCGAGCTGGCCAATGCGGTGCGCGTGGTGGCCTCCGGGGACGCAGTGGTGGCCCCGCGGATCACCCAGCGGCTGTTGGAGGTCTACCTGCGGCAGGGCAATGCTGCCGGCGGGCTGGCTCAAGCCGGAGGTCCGGATGTTCCGGCGCTTAAGGCCGCCCCGCAGCTCGAAGGCACGCAAGCACGCTCTGCGGCCCCCGGGACCCCCACAGGCGCGCAGGTCTCCGCCGCGCTGAGCGACGGCATCACCCGGGAACCACTGACGACACGCGAGACCGAGGTGCTGTTCGCGGTGGCTGAGGGGCTGTCCAATGCAGAGATCGCCAGCCGCTTCTTCCTCTCCGAGGCCACCGTGAAGACCCATGTACGCCGGATACTGACCAAGCTGCAGCTGCGCGACCGGGTGCAGGCGGTGGTCTACGTCTACCAGTCAGGCCTCGTAGGGCCCGAGCAGCAGTAGCGGCGCTTGTCATAGGGTGGTGACCATGAGCACAGATGACCTGAACCCGGCTGCGCTGCCCGCAGATGAGCTGATTCAGAAGCTCGGGAGATTCGTCATGGAGTCCCCGTCCTCCTATCACGCTGCAGAAGTGACAGCGGCGACGTTGGTCAGCGCAGGCTTCACCCAGCTGGGGGAGCATCAGGACTGGCCAGCTGCGCCTGGGCGCTATGTGGTGGTCCGCGACGGCGCGGTGCTGGCCTGGGTGGTGCCCGAGAACGCGGGCCCCACTACTGCGCTGCGCATTCTGGGTGCTCATACCGATTCTCCCGGCTTTAAGCTCAAGCCCAAATCCACGGTGATCAAGGCCGGCTGGTTGCAGGCCGGCATGGAGGTCTACGGCGGGCCGCTGCTGAACTCCTGGCTGGACCGTGAGCTGCGCCTGGCAGGGCGTCTGGTCACCAGCGACGGCGCCACTCACTTGGCAGCCACACACCCGGTAGCGCGCATCCCGCAGCTGGCCATTCACCTCGACCGGCAGGTCAATGAGGGGCTGAAGCTGGGCAAACAGCAGCACACCATGCCGATTCTGGGCCTGGCCGGCAGCGCCGAGCAGGCGGCTGAGGCAGACGTCCTGCAGGTGGTGGCTGAAGCCGCCGGTGTCCGCGCTGAGGAGATCGACGGCTACGACGTCGTGGTGGCAGACGCGCAGGTGCCCGCGCGGTTCGGTGCCGCCGGGGAGTTCTTCGCTTCTGGACGACTCGATAACCTCTCCTCGGTCTTCGCGGGGCTCCAGGCTCTGCTGGACGTGGCGGATGCGGCCGCAGACGGTGCGGTCATCCCCATGCTTGCGGCTTTTGATCATGAAGAGCTCGGCTCAGCCTCCCGCTCCGGTGCTGCCGGCCCGTTCCTGGAAGAGGTGCTGGGGCGGATCTACGAGGGACTCGGGGCTACGGTCACCCAACGCGCTCAGGCATTGGCTGGATCCTGGCACTTAAGCTCCGACGCCGGGCACGCGGTGCACCCGAACTATTCCGAACGCCACGATCCGGCTAACCGTCCGTTGCCGAACTCGGGCCCGCTGCTGAAGATCAACGCTAATCAGCGCTACACCACAGACGCCCCCGGTGCTGCCATGTGGGCTCAGGTTTGCCGCGCGGCGTCGGTGCCGACCCAAGAGTTCGTCTCTAATAACGACATCCCATGTGGTTCCACTATCGGCCCCATCACCGCCACCCGGCTTGGAATCCGCACTGTAGATGTGGGCATTGCACTGCTGAGCATGCATTCGGCTCGTGAAATGTGCGGGGTTCACGACGTCGCCTACCTGCGTGATGCGGTGGCCAGCTTCTTCACTACTGAGCTCAGCGTCTAGGCACCGCTGGGAGGGCTCCACCGCCCTTGGAGCCAGTGGTGGTGCGTGTAGTAGACTTTATGAGTTGTGCGTCCATACGCACACGACGTGATTATTGAACCTCCTGTTACGGAAATCCCGTGACCGCAAGACCGAAGGAGGTGGGTTCACACATGCGTCACTATGAACTGATGGTGCTCGTCGACCCCGAGGTGGATGAGCGCACCGTGGAGCCGACTCTCGGCAAGTATATGGAAATCGTCAAGAAGGACGGCGGCTCCGTTGAGGAGATCGACGTCTGGGGACGTCGCCAGCTGGCTTACGAGATTCAGAAGAAGACCGAGGCGATCTACGCCGTCGTCAACTTCCACTCCACCCCTGATTCCGCCAAGGAGCTGGATCGTCTGCTGCGTCTGAATGAGACCATTCTGCGCACCAAGATCATCCGCCCTGAGGATCAGAAGATCGACAGCTGATCTTTCACCCCTAAATTCCCCACATAGGTACATCACGCAAGGAGCACCCCCATGGCAGGCGAAACGATTATCACCGTCGTCGGAAATCTGACGGCAGATCCCGAGCTCCGCTTCACCCCTTCCGGTGCAGCGGTCTCCAACTTCGTGATCGCCTCAACACCGCGGTTCTTCGACCGCCAGAGCAACGAATTCAAGGACGGGGAGACCCTCTTTGTGCGTTGCTCGCTCTGGCGCGAAGCTGCTGAGAACGCAGCGGAGTCGCTGACCAAGGGAACCCGCGTGATCGCCCAGGGCCGGCTGAAGGCCCGCAGCTTTGAGACCAAAGAGGGTGAGAAGCGCACCTCTTGGGAGCTCGATGTCGATGAGATCGGCCCCTCGCTGCGTTTCGCTACTGCTCAGGTCCAGCGTCAGGGCGGCCAGGGAGGCCAGGGTCGCCCCGGCGGCCAGGGCTTCGGCGGCGGTGCCCCCGCAGGCGGCGGCTTCGGAGGAGGAGACTCCTACGGCGGCCAGCAGTCCGGCGGATGGGGAGCACAGGGCGGCGGACAGCCAGACCCATGGGGAGGCCAGCCCTCCTCCGGGGGCTGGGACACCCCCAGCAACGACGAGCCACCGTTCTAAGCGGCTCACACAACACACCACATATCCACCATCCCGCGCCCGTGAGGGCTGCGGGCTCCACATATGAGAAGGAGCACCACGATGGCAAAGGCTGAACTGAAGAAGCCCAAGCCCAAGGCGAACCCGCTGAAGGCTGCTGACATCAAGGTCATTGACTACAAAGACACCGCCCTGCTGCGGAAGTTCATTTCCGACCGAGGCAAGATCCGTGCACGCCGTGTGACCGGCGTCTCCGTCCAGGAGCAGCGCAAGATCGCCCAGGCGATCAAGAACGCCCGCGAGGTGGCTCTGCTGCCGTACTCCGGCGCAGGCCGCGGCTGATCCCGGACCGGGAAGGAAAGGAACTACTGATATGGCAAAGCTCATCCTGACTCAGGAAGTGACCGGCCTCGGTGCCCCTGGCGACGTCGTCGAGGTCAAGGACGGTTACGCGCGCAACTACCTGCTGCCGCGCGGCTACGCACAGACCTGGACCAAGGGCGGCGAGAAGGACGTGGAGCGCATGCGCGCTGCACGTAAGGCTCGCGAGATCGCTACCGTCGAGGAAGCCCAGCAGATCGCAGAGAAGCTGCAGGCTCAGCCGGTGAAGATCAGCGTCAAGACCGGTGAGTCCGGCCGCCTCTTCGGCACCGTGGGTGCCGCTCAGGTTGCCGAGGCTGTCGAGGCCGCAGGCCTGGGTGCCATCGACCGCCGCACTGTGGAGATCCCCGAGCGGATCAAGGCAGTGGGCAGCTACACCGCCACGGTGAAGCTGCACGCCGATGTCACCGCAGCTCTTCAGCTGCAGGTCATCCCCGCCAAGTAAGGCGCAGCTGGAGCCTGAAGGCTTCAGCAGACCACAGCACAAGCTGGTCAAAGCGGTCCCGGAGAATTACTCTCCGGGGCCGCTTTGCCTATGCCCACAGGCAGCCTCGTTAGGGTAGGCCTATGACGGATACCCAGGAACAGGACCCGGTAGAACGCTATTTGGCTCAGGTCCTGGCTGACTGCGGTGAGGATGAGTCCGGACACGTGCCCAGCGAGGCCGAACTGGCTGATACTGAAGGCAGCGAGTCAGCCGAGGGCGAGCAGCAAAGCTCGCAGTCAGGCGAAGAACAGTCCGACGAAGAACAGTCAGACGCGGAACCCGTGCGCCACGCTCTGGCTGTGGTGACGGCCGCCGGGGCTGAATACGCGGCTGGGGACCGGGAGCACCTGTTCACTATCCAGTCCATCTCCAAGCCCTTTGTGTACGCCATGGCTCTTGATGAGATCGGACACGACGGCGTGCAACAGGCAGTGGGTATGGAGCCCTCAGGGGAAGCCTTCAACGAGCTTTCCCTCGAAGGGGGTACAGGGCGTCCGCTGAACCCGATGATCAACGCCGGGGCAATCGCCACTCATCAGCTGATCAGCGGTGCCCACGGAGAGCCGACCGTGCTCCCTGAGACAGCCTCACGGGCAGGACGCACCGACGAGGTACGACGTCGTACCGCACGCATCATCGCCGGACTCTCCGCGTTCGCCGGGCGTCGGCTCCAGGTGGACTGGGCCACTGCCGATGAAGAGTACGAAGAGGGCTACCGGAACTTCGCGATCGCCCACATGCTGCGCACCCACCACGTGTTTGACGCAGCACCTGCTCATGTGGTGCGCGGATACATCGACCAATGCGCTGTTCTGGTGACTGTTCAGGACATTGCCCGCATGGCAGCGACTCTGGCGAATAACGGCGTGCACCCTGAAAGCGGCACACGCGTGATTTCGGCCAGAGCAGCGCGCCAGACGCTGAGCGTGATGGCCACCTGCGGCATGTATGACGCCTCGGGCCGCTGGCTGGCTGAGATCGGCATTCCCGCCAAATCGGGAGTCTCAGGCGGCATCATCGGCGTGCTGCCCGGGCAGCTGGGGCTGGCCTCCTTTGCCCCGCGGCTCAATGACGAAGGCAACAGCGTTCAGGGCGTCGAGATGTTCAAACGGCTCACCGATGACTTCGGGCTGCACCTGATGGCCAGTGACCGGGTGGATATTGCAGACAACCTGCACCAAGGCCGACCCAGCGACTGATTCAGCGCTCTGCGCTGAACCCTTCCAGTGGACGATTTGCTGCGTTCTGTGTCACCGAAACATCAGCAAATCGTCCACTCGAGCGTGGCTTGACACACTAACTGAGGGAGCCGGCGACGTCCTGGACTAGCTGGCGTCGTCGTTCTGATTGCCGCCGGGTATCGGTTCACGGCCAGCTGCGCGGCGCTGTTTCAGTGCCTCATGTGTGGGCGCCTGCGGTGTACCTGCAGGCTGGCGGGCGGCGACCTCGCGGCGCAGCACCGGGACTACTTCTTCGCCGAGCATATCGATCTGTTCCAGGACAGTCTTCAGCGGCAGCCCAGCGTGATCGATGAGGAACAACTGACGCTGATAATGCCCGGCGTAGTCGCTGAAGCTCAGGGTCTTTTCGATGACCTGTTCCGGGGTGCCCACGGTCAAGGGTGTCATCTCGGTGAAATCCTCCAGCGAGGGGCCCCCGCCGTAGACCGGAGCGTTGTCGAAGTACGGACGGAACTCGCGCACCGCGTCCTGGGAGTTCCGGCGCATGAACACCTGGCCGCCCAGGCCCACGATGGCCTGCTCAGCGGTGCCGTGCCCGTAGTGCTCAAAGCGCTGCCGGTAAAGGTCCACCATCCGTCCGGTGTGTTCCTTGTTCCAGAAAATATTGTTGTGGAAGAAGCCGTCACCGTAATAGGCGGCTTGCTCTGCGATCTCCGGGGAGCGGATGGAACCGTGCCAGACGAAGGGCGGGGTGTCATCCAGCGGCCGGGGGGTGGAGGTGAAGTCCTGCAAAGGAGTCCGGTACCTGCCCTGCCAGTTCACCTCAGTCTCACGCCAGAGCCTATGCAGCAGTGCATAGTTCTCCACGGCCAGCGGAATACCCGCCCGGATGTCTTTGCCGAACCACGGATAGACCGGACCGGTATTGCCACGTCCCAGCGTGAGGTCGATGCGTCCGCCGCTGAGATGCTGCGCGTAAGCATAATCTTCGGCCAGGCGTACCGGATCTGTGGTGGTGATCAGCGTGGTTGCCGTGGAGAGGATGATGCGCTCAGTCTGAGCCGCTATGTACGCCATGAAGATGGGCGGGTTAGCAGGCGCAATGAACGGGGGATTGTGATGCTGCCCGATGGCGAAGACATCAAAGCCAACCTCTTCGGCCTTCTTTGCGATGGCCACAGTGGCCTCAATGCGCTCATGTTCAGTGGGGACACGGCCGGTCGTGGGATCCGGGGTGACGTCACCGATGGAAAAAATGCCGAACTGCATAGCCGCTCCCTGAGTTGACCGTGGCCGGGTCGTACGAATCTTTCAAATTTTAACTAAGTCTACCTCACGTAGCGTGGAGTGCCTAGTGTTGGAAGTGGAGGCCAGTGCTGGCGCGAAACTACGCCCGTGCAATTTTCACCCCTGTGGACAACCTGTGGAAAATTAGCCCAGAAAAGTGTCTATACACACAACAGGGAGTTAACAGCAACCCTGTCTAAAGCGCTGAAATCTCCACAAAAAGATAATTAATTCACAGGTGTGTCGCTGCATAACCCCTATTCAGGCCGGGATGAGATAACACGGTCAGTGGATATCCACAGAGTTACCCTCAGGTTCTGCACAGGACACGCCGCGGAGTCCACACTTTATCCACAGGGCGTGTGAAGAAGGGTATTGCTCCAGGGTTGCCGGGGCCATACAGTGTGAAGCGTCCCTGGAGGACCATGGTGCTGTATGGCGAATGTCACTGCAGTTCCTGGCAGAGCTCACTAGGGCTCGCACTTGATGTGGGTATTGGCTGGGTACGCCCAGCGCTCATCCATATCACTACCGGCGGCCAGCGGGCTGTCGGGCTGAGAAAACAGGGCAGGTCACGCTTCGCGGCTGCCCTGCCGTTCTCTCCAGGGACAGGGCGAGCGGGGGTTGAAGTTTGCACCTGCTCCCCCAGGATCGGATCGCCGGAACCGGCAATGGGAAGGGGATCACGGCAGTCGTCGTGATCCTGCCGGTACCGCGTATGCGCCAGTCCGGCGATCCGGTCCCGTCCACCGCGCTGCGTCGTCGCGCTCCTTACGGTTGTTGGCCCCGGTGCCGGGAAACAAAACGTGCCACCCGACTCGGCCAGCTCTCCAGATCTTCAGGGGTTTCGGCGATGCTCAAATGTGAACCCGGGATCAGCCGGTGCAGTTCCTCTGCTGTAGACACCGGGTGAGCATGATCATCAACCCAGGCAAGGATCTCCACTGGAAGGCGCAGCGAAGCGACCTGCGCCTTTGCTGGTAAATCTGTCTGAGCGGCTCCGCGGAATATCGACGGCAGTAATTCCTGGCTCACCGCAGGAACGCGCTCTTTGGGGCGATCGGCCAGCGCCGGAGGTGGCAGCACACTTGCCCCGACCCTCACAAAGGCACCGATGCCATGATCCTCCACCAGCTGGGCTGACTTCAGATAGGACTCAGCCTGAGGTGCTCGGGTTCCCCAGGCGGTGGGTGGCACCAGCAGGGTCAGCGTGGCGAAACGATCAGGATCGGCAAGTGCGGCATAGAGCTGGGTGGCAGTGCCCATCGAGGGACCTGCAGTATGGACCTTCTCGCCGGGGGCGACCTCATCAAGGAGTGCAAGCAGATCCTCTGCCAGCTGGGACCAGAGGTAATCCTGAGGGACCGGGCGACCGGTTGAAGAACCATGGCCGCGAGCGTCATAGCGCAGCACGCGAAAACCCTTGAGGTCGGCGGTCATATCCAGCCCGGCACGATGCTCACGCCAGGCACTGGAGGTCAGGCCGTGCATCTGCACAAAAAGCGGGCCCTCCCCGGTGACCTCATAGGCAAGCTTTGCCCCGACAGTCTGGAATATGGCCACAGCCGCTCGTCCACCTTTATGCGCTTCGCATCCTCAACAGGCCCTGTTACCTGGAGGTTTCCCAATTGACACCTGCCGTTGCAGATACGCATCTACACTACGCCTATGCGGCTGACCAATGTCTCCCAGATGCACGTGCAGCCCGGAATGCTGTTCAGCTGCAGCATGACGGTGCACCCTGCGTTTTTAGATGACCAGGCCGCGCACCTGCCGGTCTCCTTCGATCAGGCCCGGCATGTGGGCTTCGGTTCGCGGCCCGGCTCGTGGATGGCAGTGGCCTTCTTCCTGCCGCAGGTCGCCGACCGGCACATCATTGCCGTAGCCTGGCAGCATGTGATCGCACGGCACGGCACGCTGCGCAGCGTCTTCACCTGGAAGACGACGCCGGCACCTGCCGACCGCACCGATGCAGCGACCAACGCTGGGGCCGAGACCGAACTGAACCTCTCCCCAGTCAGCGTGCGCGCAGGCGATTGGCAGCAGCTGAAGCCAGAGCCAAGCCCGGTCGCTGCAGGCTTCACCAGCGCCGGTTCTCACCAGGCTGCAGGGGGGTCCGCGGAGCCCGAGGCTGTGATGTCCGCTGAGCAGATCCGTGCAGCCCTTCGAGCTCACTTTGACGCGGTCTGTGACCCTTTCGGTCAGCCCAGCTACCGGTTGTGCGTGATCGAGGATCCGGATCAGCTCAAGCCGCCGCAGATCGTCATCGGAGCAGATCACGCCCATGTGGATGCCTGGTCCCTGCTGGTGCTGGCCCGAGACCTCTCGGCCATGGTGGAAGACCTCTTAGCCGGGCGCGAACCCGGAGCGCAGCTGCCCGAGGCCGAAGCTTTCAGTGATCATTCGGCGCTTCTGGATGAGAAGCCGCTGCCGCCGCAACAGGTGCTCAGCCGCTGGCAGGAGATCCTCGAAGCCGGTGGTGACGCGATGCCGACCTTCCCGCTGAACCTGGGGGATCTCTCCACCCCAGTGGATGAGATGGTGGAGATCCGCGACGTCTTTGATGCCGAGGAGCTGGCCTATCTGGAGGCGTACGCCGCCTCCCACGGAGTGCGACTGATCGCCGTCGCCATCTCGGTGATGACCAGGCTGGCCCGCGAGCTCAGCGGCTGCCCATTCCGGGCCGTCTTTCCGGTCCACTCCCGGGAGAACCCCCGCTGGTTCAACTCAGTGGGCTGGTTCATCACCAACTCCGTGTTGGAGAACGACGACGAGGACTACAGTGCCTGCTACTCAGCGGTGAAGGAAGCCATCAAGCTGGGCTCCTACCCGCTGGCACCGATTATGCGCCCCTACGGGGGTATGCCGCAGACCCCGGGGATGTTCGCCATGTCCTGGCTGGATCACCGGAAGCTGCCGGTCAATGTTGACGAGGAGCTCAACCCCCAGCACGTCTCGGCGGTGATCCGCACTGACGGGGTGATGATCTGGTTTGTCATCAACGGATCCGGGCTGCATCTGCGCTGCCGCTACCCCAATACGCGGCAGGCCAGGCGGGCCATGCGGACGTGGCTGGCGGGACTGGTCTACGGACTGCGGGCGCCATTGGAGCGGGGCCTGGATTCGGCGTAGGACCGGTACCCTTAACGGGTGACGATGGATACCTACGACCCCAGCACCGGAGCCGGCGCCGAATCCCGCACGCCCCCGCAGGACATGGTGGCTGAACAGTCGGTCCTCGGCGGCATGATGCTCTCCAAGGACGCCATCGCTGATGTGGTGGAGATCCTGCGCGGACGCGACTTCTACCGCCCTGCGCACGAGATGATCTACGAGGCGATCGTTGACCTCTATGGACGAGGCGAGCCCGCCGACGTCGTCACCATCTCTGATCACCTCAATAAGCGTCAGCAGCTGCAGCGCGTGGGCGGTCCGGCGTATCTGCATAATCTGGCGCAGTCGGTGCCCACCGCCGCCAATGCGGCGTTCTACGCGGAAATCGTGCGTGAGCGAGCCATCCTGCGCCGGCTGGTAGAAGCTGGCACAAAGATTGTGCAGCTGGGCCATAGCGCCGACGGCGAGGTGGACGCCATTGTTAACGAGGCGCAGTCTGAGATCTATAACGTGGCGGAGAACCGGCAGAGCGAGGATTATGTCCGGCTCTCCGAGGTGCTGGCGCCCACCATCGATGAGATTGAGACCAATGCTGCCCATGATGGTTCGCTCACTGGTATTCCCACGGGGTTCCGCGAACTGGATGAACTGACCCATGGTTTCCATGGCGGGCAGATGATTGTGGTGGCAGCACGTCCGGCAATGGGCAAGTCCACTCTGGCCCTGGACTTTGCCCGCTCTGCTGCGGTGAACAACGGCATGGCCGCCGCGTTCTTCTCCCTGGAGATGGGCCGCAATGAGATCGCCACCCGATTGCTCTCGGCAGAGTCCCGGGTGCTCTTCGGTGATCTGCGCAAGGGCAATCTGCAGGACAGCGACTGGGAGAAGATCTCTCAGGCGGTAGACAAGCTGGACTCGGTTCCGCTGTTTATTGACGATTCACCGAATATGTCGCTGATGGAGATCCGCGCTAAGTGCCGGCGCCTGAAGCAGCGCAACAATCTGAAGCTGGTAGTGCTGGACTATTTGCAGCTGCTGAGCTCGGGGAAGCGTGTGGAATCACGCCAGCAGGAGGTCAGTGAGTTCTCCCGAACCCTGAAGCTGCTGGCTAAGGAGCTGGACGTGCCGATTATTGCGCTGTCACAGCTGAACCGTGGGTCGGAATCTCGCCCGGATAAGAAACCGCAGGTCTCTGACCTGCGCGAGTCAGGGTCCATTGAGCAGGACGCCGATATGGTGATCCTGCTGCACCGGCCTGAGGTCTATGACAAGGAGACCGAGCGTGCCGGGGAGGCTGACATCATTGTGGCGAAGAACCGTAATGGGCCCACCCGCGACATTGTGGTGGCGTTCCAGGGTCATTACGCCCGATTCCAGGACATGGCGCGGGATTTCTAGCCCTGACCCGGCGCGCGCAACGGAGGCGACGGTGCCTAGAGGCCGCCGCCCAACACCCCGAGGATGCGGTCCAGCAGCAGGAAGCCGACCACTAGGTAGACCGCGCCGATCCACAGTGAGTGGGTCAGCGAAAGCCAGAAGCGCCCGGTGGCGATGAGTAGCCCGAAGGCTGCCGGGGTGCAGGCCATGATGTAGCCGGAGACCAGCATCCACAGGCCGCTGAATTCACCGGCGGCCAGGAAGAAGACCCCTACCCCGACCATCCAGGACCAGGTGGGCTCAAAAAGCAGTGCGGCGATGACCAAGCCGGTCACTATTGCCCAGAGATAGCGCCCCGCCTGTAGCGAACCGCGTGCCACAGTCTGCCCGCGGGTGGGGGCGTGGCTGGTGGTCTGCGGTGTTCTGGGTGCTTTGCTTGTTCTGGGTGCTTTGCTGCCGAGGTGCTGGCGGGACTTCTTGCCCTGCTTCTGAGCCCTGTGTCTCTGCTGCTGGGGTCGCTGAGACTGGCTCTGCGCCGCGGGTTTCTTCGACGAGGCCCCTTTGCGAGGGGCCTGTGATGAGCGGCTGCGTGGGGCGGGGGTCTTCTTCGCCGGAGGACGACTAGAGCTGGATCTGCCAGCTGGCCTCCGGGCCGTCGTCGTGGATTTTTGGTTCTTGCTCATCGCCCTTAAGCGTATCGCCGCCGGGCGTGTGTACTGCGCTGATAGTGATACTTATCCGCCGATGTAGGGGAGCATGAGGATCAGCAGCATCATCCCGATGCCAACGGCAAGGGTGATACCGACTGCCCGGTTGGAGGCGGAGACTCCAAGGTCATCCGGATCTCTGGGGCGGATGTCATGCTCCTCGTCACCGCGGGGGGACCTGAACTGGAAAGGTGTATTTCCCGGTCCTGATTCCTGTGACGTCATGAAGACCTCGCTGGTCGATCGGATCAATGGACTTGCTGAGGAAAAGCCTAGAACCGGTCATCCGCGCGGTGGCGGATTTGGGTCATAGTCTCGTCCTTCCTGCCTATCGACTGTAAGCACCAACTCTGGAAGTGACCTGTGCGCAGCGTCGACCTTTGCCTCCACTTTCTGCCCTTCCTGGACGCTGTGCTGGTCAGTGCAACGAGCCTGCGGGCCGGGCCTCGTCTTCAGCTGTGACGAAGGACTCAGCCATCAGCAGATCCACCGCGGTTGCCGCTTCTGAGACGGTCAGTGGGGCGCTGTGCGCGTGCAGGTCCGGCACGTGAAGGAACCCGGCAGGAATCTGCTGTTCGGTGGCAATCAGGTGATGCAGCAGTGTGTAGAGGACGTCATTGCAGACGTAGGTGCCTGCGCTGGTGGACAGCTGCACGGGGAACCCGGCTTCAGCGATCCGACGTTGTGCTGCTTTAAGCCGCAAGGTGGAGAACAGGGCGGTGTCTGCACCCGGCACCACGGGGGCGTCGTCGGGCTGATTGCCGGCATTGTCCGGGATGCGGGCATCCCGCAGGTTCAGTCCCACCCGTTCCAGGCGCAGGGCGTCGGTGCCGGCCGCCAGACCGAGGCTGATGACCATATCCGGCTGCTGATCGGCGATAGCGGCTTTGAGGACATCCCCGGCGCGGTCGAACTCCACAGGAAGGCACGCCGTGCTGACGACGACGCCGCTGTGCTCCTGCTGAGTGGTCAGCTCCTGCAGGCGGGCTCGTCGGGCGACCTCCTGAGCAACATCCCAGGAGGGGTTGTAGTCCAGGCCTCCGAAGGCCTCGAATCCGGTCAGCAGCACACGACGGGTCTCTGTGGTCATGTACTGAAGCTTAGGTCCGCGCCGGCGTCGGCTGCTTAAGCGTTACACCGCGTGGGCGGCCGCGGAGGGGGTGACCTCCAGGAAGCGGATACTCGGAGAGAGCCCGGCAACAGCCTCGATCATCTCAACAGCATTGTCCTTGGACACCAAGGTCAGTACCGAACCGCCGAAGCCGCCGCCGATCAGCCGGGCGCCCACAGCTCCCTGGGCCAGGGCGGTGTCCACTACCCGGTCGGCAAGCTCGAAACTGACCTCCGCCGATTCGCGCATGCTGGTGTGCCCGGCCGTCATGGCATCCCCGATCATTGTGGCGGTGTGATCCACCCCGTGGGCCTCGCCGGTGAGTAGGCTGTGGATCTTCTCCGAACGCACCATTTCGGTGACCGCATGGCCCAGCCGACGTCGGCAGGCCGCGGTGTCAAAGCCGTTGATCTCCGCGCGGCCCGCACTGAGCCGATCGAACTCCTCTAAAACTTCTTCAACGTCTATCTTGCGGCAGGTGCTCGGCAGCGCATCCCGCAGCCGCTTCACACCCAGCAGATCCGCAGCTGCCTCGGACTCCGCGCGGCGGTCCCCGAAGGCGCTGGCTGCCAGCTGATGCGGCTGACCGGTGTCAACAGCAATAAACCGATAGCCGCGCAGCAGGAAGGAGATATCCAGGCGCTTGAGGCTGAAATCCCGACAGTCCAGAGACAGCAGTTTGCCCTCGGCTCCGCGCATGCTGGTGGTCTGATCCAGCCCGCCGGTGCCTGCTCCCACCACTTCTACCTCAGCACGAATGCAGGCTTCAGCGAGCACTGCGCGCTGCTGGTCGCTCAGCGCCCGGGTGAGTTCTGCGCCTTCATTCTCCTCACCGGTCTGGGTGCCCACGGCCACAAAGGCAAGCGCGGCGGCACACTCTAAGGAGGCTGATGAGGACAGCCCGGCACCGATCGGCAGTGTGGTGCGAATCAACAGGTCAGCACCGAAATCCGAGGCCGGGCGCAGCTCGGAATGCTCATCGTCTAACTGCTGCAGCGCCCAGAGGACACCTGAGACGTACTGAGTCCAGGTGGCGGTGGAGCCCACTGACTCGCCGTCGTCCTTCTTTGGTCCGGTCTGGCCGGCGGGGATTTCGATGACGCCCTCGTCCAGATTGATATCCAGGGTGCGCAGCCGCAGCAGGCCGTCTGTACGCGGCGCCGCGGCCACATAGGTGCCGTGGGGCAGCGCCATGGGCAGGCAGCGCCCGCCGTGGAAGTCGATATGTTCTCCGTTGAGGTTCGCCCGGCCGGGAGCGAACCAGACCCCTGCTGCTTCCCGCCCGAACTGCTGTGCAAAGCGTTCGGTCAAAGATGAGGCGATAAGAGAAGGGTCGCCGGCGGATAGCCAGCGGGCATTGTCGTTACGCATAGGTGCCCTATTCTGCCACCGCTGCGGCCGGGGTAGGACACCATCGGCAGCTGGCGACGCGGTGAGTGCGCTACAGGTGAATTCTCCAGCTGATGTCTAGCCAGTGCGAGCAGAGTGTGGTGTTGTAAGAAACGCGCGACGCCAGCGGTGAGCATGGCGCCGTCGTCCCCATTGAAGCGAGCAGAAGGAGCACCACCATGGCTGTTGAAGTTCTCTACACCGCTGAGGCCCTGGCTACCGGCGATGGCCGTAATGGCCGCACCAAGACCGCTGATGGCACCGTCGATTTCCAGCTGGCAGCCCCTGAGGCTCTCGGCGGATCCGGCCAGGGCGCCAACCCGGAGCAGCTCTTCGCCGCCGGCTATGCAGCCTGCTTCCACGGGGCGCTGCGCAAGATCGCCGGTGACTCCGGTGTTGATGTCACGGACTCCGCCGTGGGCGTGAAGGCCTCCATCGGTAAGGACGACGACGGCGGGTTCGGCCTGGCCGTGGAGATTGAGGTGCTTCTTCCCCACCTGGACAAGGAGCAGGCTCAGGAGCTGGGCGACAAGGCCCACGCCTTCTGCCCCTACTCCAAGGCCACCCGCGGCAACATCGACGTGAAGGTCACCGTCACCGACGACTGATCCCTGACCGTCTCTGACACAGAGGCCCAGCAGGCGCGGCGCACAGCTGCTGTCTGCTGGGCCTCTGTGGTGCTTCCGATGGTGAAGCCCAGGAGCGTCACACCATGCGGTGCACCGCGACCCCAATGGCGTGCTCGACGCCCGGCTCGGCGGTGCGCTGGGCGAACTCGGCGCTCATGCCTTCGAGCATGCTGCGGGGATCGAAGTCCCCGCCCAATTCGGCGATGTACTCGCGATGCGCCGCCAAAGAGGCGATGCCGCGCTGGAGGGGCTCCCCGGTGACGTCGATGAGATGGGTCGGCTCTGCGCCGTGGACCAGCAGCCACGCCGCTCCCCAGGGCTCGAGCCCTTCCTGCTCCGCGAGGTCCCGGTGGACCCAGGGATTGTCGGCGTCGCGCATGGCGTCCACGGTGGCGATGCCCGTGGCCCTGTGATCAGCATGGTTGAGCCCCCATCCGACCTCGAGCTCCCAGGTCTGGGTGAGGACGACGTCGGGCCGGGTCTGGCGAATGCGGCGGGCGATCGCCCTGCGCACTTGGAGGCTGGGCTCCAACAAGCCATCGGGGAAGTCGAGGATGCTCAGATCCGTAACGCCCACCGCCTCGCAGGCGTCTCGCTGCTCTGCGGCGCGCAGCGTGGCGACCTCTTCGGGATCTCGGGAGCGCATACCGGCCTCGCCGGCGGTCAGTAAAAGGTAGGAGACCTCGATGCCGCGGGCAGTCCACCGGGCTGCGGCGGCCGAGCCTCCGTATTCCATATCGTCAGGATGGGCGACGACACAGAGCACACGGCGAATGTCTGCGTCCTCAAAGAGCGGGAGGTGATCGGACATGGCTGTTCTTCCTCCGGCAGGTGGTGGGGCGACGACGTCTCACTTGATTCCACAGGACTGGCGCCTGATGCGCAACAGTGAAGGAGCGCTGCCCAACCAAGGCCGCCACGTGGGTCTAACCGGAGGTCACCGGTTTCAAGCGCTGGAGCTCATCCTCGGTGAAAAGACGGGAACGGATGATGAACCGGCGACCGGTGGGTCCTTCAATGCTGAAGCCGCCCGCGTCCCTCCGTGACGTCGATGGTGATGTGGGTGTGGGACCAGTACTCGTACTGACTGCGGGAGATCCACACCGGCACCGGCTCGGGGGTGCCCGGCTCCAGCTCCCCGAGCAGGACGTCGGCGGCCCCGGTGAGGAAGGTGCCCTGGGTGTAGCACATGGGCGCCGAACCGTCGCAGCAGCCGCCGGACTGGTGAAACATGAGGGGCTTGTTGTGCTCCTCGCGCAGCTGCCTCAGCAGGGCAGCGGCCTGTTCGGTGATGGCGACTCGTTCGGCGCCCATGGCTGACTCCTTCATCGTCCGATGGACGGTCGGTGCCCGGCTGGTTTTAGAAGAACCCGAGCTTGTTGGCCGAATAACTGACCAAGAGGTTCTTGGTCTGCTGGTAGTGGGAGAGCATCATGAGATGGCATCTCCCTGCCGATGCCGGACTGCTTGTAGCCTCCGAAGGCGGCATGTGCGGGGTACTGGTGGTAGCAGTTGGTCCACACGCGCCCGGCCTGGATGTCTCGTCCGGCACGGTAGGCGAGGTTCGCCTCACGCGACCACACGCCGGCTCCCAGACCGTAGAGGGTGTCGTTGGCGATCGAGATGGCCTCGTCGTAGTCGGAGAATCCTGTCACGGAGACCACCGGCCCGAAGATCTCCTCCTGGAAGACGCGCATGCTGTTGCTGCCCCGGAAAATGGTGGGTTGGACGTAATAACCCTCTGAAAGATCGCCGCCGAGGTCGGCCCGGGCACCTCCGATGAGGACTTCAGCGCCCTCCTGTTGTCCGATGTCCAGGTAACTGAGGATCTTCTCCAGCTGATCATTGCTGGCCTGGGCCCCCACTTGGGTGTCGGTGTCCAGCGGATTGCCCTGGACCACGGCCCGGGTGCGTTCCACGGCGGCCTCGAGGAAGTCGTCGAGGATGCTGCTCTGGATCAGGGCTCGGGAGGGGCAGGTGCAGACTTCGCCCTGGTTGAGGGCGAACATTGTGAAGCCTTCGAGGGCTTTGTCGTAGAAGGCGTCGTCGGCGCGTGCCACGTCTTCGAAGAAGATGTTGGGGCTCTTGCCGCCCAGTTCCAGGGTCACGGGGATGAGGTTCTGCGAGGCGTTCTGCATAATGAGCCGGCCGGTGGTGGTCTCACCGGTGAACGCGATCTTGCGGATCCTGGGGCTGGAGGCCAGCGGTGCCCCTGCCTCCGCGCCGAAGCCGTTGACCACGTTCACCACGCCCTCGGGGAGCAGGTCGGCGATGAGTTCCATCAGCAGCAGGATGGTGGTGGGCGTCTGTTCAGCGGGTTTGAGCACCACGGCATTGCCAGCGGCCAGGGCAGGAGCCAGCTTCCACGTCGCCATCAGGAGCGGGAAGTTCCAGGGGATGATCTGTCCGACGACCCCTAGCGGCTCGTGGAAGTGGTAGGCCACGGTGTCGTGGTCGATCTCGCTGATTCCGCCCTCCTGCGCCCGGATGGCCCCGGCGAAGTACCGGTAGTGGTCCACCGCCAGAGGCAGGTCGGCGGCCAGCGTCTCCCGGACCGGCTTGCCGTTCTCCCAGGTCTCGGCCACGGCCAGCATCTCGAGGTTCTCCTCAATGCGGTCGGCGATGCGGTTCAGTACCACGGCGCGGTCTGCCACCGAGGTCTTGCCCCAGGCCGGAGCTGCCTTATGGGCAGCGTCCAGGGCCAGCTCAATGTCCTCAGCGGTGGATCTGGGGATCTCGGTAAAGGGCTTGCCGGTGACAGGGGACGGGTTCTCAAAGTACTGCCCCTTCACCGGGGCGACCCATGCGCCTCCGATGAAGTTCTCGTAGCGCTCCTTGAAGGTCACAATGCTGCCTTCGGTGCCTGGCTGTGAATAGATGGTCATGACAACCTCCGATGAGTCTGCGTGTGTGATCTGCATCGCGGTATGGCCTCACGGTAGGTCCGGCGGGGGTGCAGTCACGTTGCATAGCCAGGAGGCACGCTTGCGACCTACTATGTGATGTAACGCACACTCTTCAAAGGTGAAGGAGTGACCATGAAGGCCGTCCCCGACGAGCCCAGCACCTGGGGGAATCTCAGACCGGAGCTGCGTGAATCGTGGCGTCGATCGGCGGCGTTTCTCAGTGATCCCGGTGCCGCGCAGGCCCCGGTGGAGCTCCCTGAGGATGACCTCGTTGAGATCCGGCAG
Source organism: Nesterenkonia massiliensis (assembly GCF_000455245.1). Classification (GTDB taxonomy): domain Bacteria; phylum Actinomycetota; class Actinomycetes; order Actinomycetales; family Micrococcaceae; genus Nesterenkonia; species Nesterenkonia rhizosphaerae. Next base: position 137,695 of record NZ_HG005169.1, read on the forward strand.
GCGCATCCGCTGCGTTTGGTGCTTCCCGTCTTTGATCAGCTGCTCATTCGCCCGGCGGCGGAAGCGGGACTGATCGTGGCCATCGGCGACGCTGAAGGCCGGCTCCTCTGGGTCGACGGCGACCGGGGGGCGCTGCGCCGCGCCGAGTCCTCGGCCTTCCAGCCCGGTGCGCGGTGGTCCGAGCAGGCCATTGGGACGTCTGCTCCCGGCGTCGCCCTGGCCACCGGGCGAGGCGCAAGTTCACCAGGAGGAGCACTTCGCCCTCTCGGCGCATCAGTTCTCTTGTTCTGCTGCGCCGATCCGCAACCCTCATACCGGGGCTATCCTCGGGGTGGTTGATCTGACCGGGGACGAGAAGGCCGTGGCCACACACTCACTGCCCCTGATCTACGCCGCGATCTCGGCCGCTGAGGCAGAGCTGAAAGTGCTGCCCGCGGATTCAGGACTGACTCAGCTCATCACTCTGGGCACCACCATGCCGCTGATGGGAACGGCCTCAGAGCGAGTGCGTCTTGGCCTGCGGCACGCGGAGATTCTGACCCTGCTGGCGTGGCACGGGGGGCCGCAGCTGGGCACGGGGCTTAGCTGCGGGGAACTTGCGGAGCTTTTGTTCGGCGAGCCCGGTCACGAGGTGACACTGCGTGCCGAAGTCGTGCGCCTGCGTCGAATGCTCAGGACGACTCCCGCGGCGGGGGGAGCGGATCTGGTTTCCAAGCCCTATCGCCTTGATCGCCCCGTGGAGCTGGACGCGGTCCTGGTGCACCAGGCCCTGGTCACCGGACAACGGCAGCTGGCCCTGGATATCTACGGGGGGCCGCTGCTTCCGGCCTCTGAGGCCCCCGGAGTGGTGGACCTGCGGCGCCAGCTTTCCGTTGAGCTTCGGGAAGCGGTGTTATCCGACGGCACTCCGCAGGAGCTGTGGCGGTACCTCCAGCTGCCCGAGGCTGCCGATGACGAGGAGGTCATCTACACCGCGCTGCGAGTCCTCCCGGCGGATTCTCCTCAGCGAGCCGCTCTCGTGGCCCGCATGCAACGGTGATGCAACCCGGGAGTGACTAGCGTCGCTGGTGCATCTACCGGTTGCGGCCCGGGCCGCACTGATCAGGGAGAGATTATGAGCACCATGACCGCCGCCGTCGTCGAGGACTTCGGTAAAGAGCTGAACATCACCGACTATCCCCTTCCCGAACCGGGCCCCGGCCAGGTTCGTGTCCGGCTCATCGCCTCGGGAGTGTGCCACACCGACCTCCATGCTGCCGAAGGTGACTGGCCGGTGAAGCCTACGCCCCCGTTCATCCCCGGCCACGAGGGGGTCGGAGTCGTGGAGAAGCTGGGAGAAGGCGTCACGGAGCTCAAAGAGGGACAGCTGGTCGGGAATGCGTGGCTCTGGAGCGCATGCGGGTCCTGTGAATACTGCCGCACTGGATGGGAGACTCTGTGTGAGGCTCAGACCAACGGCGGGTACTCCACAGACGGGTCCTTCGGGCAGTACATGCTTGTTGACGCTCGGTTTGCTGCCGTGATCCCTGAAGGTTCGGACCCGCATGAGATTGCCCCGGTTCTCTGCGCGGGTGTGACGGTGTACAAGGGCCTGAAAGTCACCGACGTGCGACCAGGCCAGTGGGTCGTGATCTCCGGGATCGGGGGACTGGGTCATATCGCCGTCCAGTACGCCGTCGCGATGGGGATGCGCGTTATTGCCGTGGACATCGCGGATGACAAGCTGGCACTCGCCGAGAAACACGGAGCCGAGATCACGCTCAACGCTATGGGCGTGGACCCGGCCCATGAGATCCAGCAGAAGGTCGGCGGGGCCCACGGCGTCTTGGTGACAGCTGTTCACCCCAGCGCCTTCGGTCAGGCCATTGCCATGACCCGGCGTGGAGGCACCATTGTCTTCAACGGGCTTCCTCCCGGAGAGTTCCCGGCCCCGATCTTCGACATTGTGCTTAAAGGCCTGACCATTCGAGGGTCCATTGTCGGGACCCGGCAGGACATGGAGGAGGCGCTGGACTTCTACGCTCGAGGGCTGATCCACCCGACGTACTCCAAGCGGCCTCTGGGGGATATCAACGCCGTCTTCGATGAGATGCATCACGGCAAGATCGACGGGCGCGTTGTCATCGACTATGGCGTCTGAGTGACGCTGCAGCGGAATGCCTGAGCTGCAGCGCGGACGGCGGTGTATGGATGAAGTCTCTCCTGCACCGCCGTTTCTTATTTCCTTCACGATTGAAAGAATGAGGACATGAGTGACGCCCCGGTGAAGGAACAGCTGCAGGAGCAGATCTGCATCAACGGCCCCTACACGTATGACTCCCGTGGACGGAGCGACGACGACGGCCCCGCCAGCTCTAGCAGCGGGCTGCGCGACGGCGTCACCCGCACCGAATCAGGCGTGCAGCTGCTGGAACCTCGCGATGTGCCCTTGGGCGGGCCGCGAGCCATGAACGTCCGGCGCACGCTGCCGCAGCGGGCGCGTTCATTAGTCGGCGCGTGGTGCTTCCTGGACTTCTACGGTCCCGATGACCTCACCGAGGCCACCCCGATGCGCGTTCCCCGTCATCCCCACACGGGGCTGGCCACCTGCTCCTGGTTGTTCTCGGGGCGCATCGACCATATGGACTCCGCCGGCAACTGGGCCACCGTCCGGCCGGGTGATGTGGCCATGATGAACGCCGGACGCGGCATCAGCCACTCCGAGTACTCCAGTGCCGACACCAAGATCCTCCACGGGGCTCAGCTGTGGTACGCGTTCCCGGACGAGCACCGCTTTGTGGAGCCCTCCCTGGAGACCCACCATCCCGAACCTGTTGCCGGAGAGGGCTGGCAGGCCAAGGTCTTTGTCGGAGATCTCCTGGGACACCGCTCACCCGTGAAGACCTATATTCCGCTCACCGGCGCGGAGCTGCGCTTGGAGCCCGGCACAGTCCTGGACATCGACGTGCCCGCGGGCCATGAACATGCACTGCTGCACGTCAGCGGCGCTGTGAAGTTCAACGGGTGCGAGGTTCCCCCTGATCACCTGGCCGTGGTCGAGACGGGGGCCACCAGCCTGCGTGTCACAGCGGGGGAGGAGCCGGTCCTGGCGCTTCTGATCGGGGGTGAGCCGCTGGGGGAGCAGATCGTGATGTGGTGGAACTTCATCGGCCGCTCCCACGAGGAGATCGCGGCCTACCGCGCGGCCTACCAAGCCGAGATGGGCTTTGAAGCTCCCGGCGAGGACTCACCGCTGGCGCAGCGACTGGGGCTGCACGGGGGCGAGGCGCCGTCGTCGTCGGTGGGCAAGGACACGGAGACCGCCGCGCACCCCGACGGCAGCGAGGAGGAGGTCACCGTGGAAGCTGGCGCACTCGGAGACCCCGTGCACGGTGAGCTGCGCGATGCGCTCGCCGGAACCGCCTACGACGACGGCAGGCCCTTCCCGCAGTTCGGGGACTTCCCTCCGGGTCAGGCCGCGCCTCTGCCGGCACCGGAGCTTCCCAGCAGCCGCATGCGCCCGCGCGGCTGACCACACTACGGCGACATCAATCCAAGCCCCGTTTGTTTAAGGTGGCTGAGCAGTTTCGCCATGATGGGATTGGTGTTCGTCGGAGACCACAGAGCATGGAGTTCGACTTTTGTGCGTGTGGTGTCGTGCAGAGGCAGGTACGTCACCCCGGATAGGTGAACCTGTTGGGTCGAAGCTGGTACGAACGCGATTCCTCGACGTGCTCTGACCAGAGACAGGATCGTCAGCACCTGCGAGGCCTGATGGACTACGCGCCCCTCCCTGATTGGTGCTATACGCGTGACCAGGTGATGGAAGTACTGCGCGGTGAGGGGAGAGTGCATGATCAGCGCCTGTCCACCAAGGTCCTCGGGGTCCAAGGGGAGGGGCCGACGGGTTAGTTCGTGTCCCGCAGGGACGGCCAGGACAAGGTCCTCCTCTAGAACCTGCAACGTGTGAATATCCTCGGGAATCCCTGAGGGGCGTCCAAGGCTCAGGTCGAGCTGGTGCTCCTGGAGCATCCGTACCTGGTCCCGTGTCACGAGCTCATGCATATCGACGGTGACATCCGGAGCCACGCGGTCCATGAGGGCCAGGAAGGCATTCAGGGCATCAAAGCTCGACGTCGTGGTGAAGCCCAGGCGCAGCAGCCCAGTTTCCCCCTCAGCGGCGCGTAACGCTGCCGAAGGTGCTTCATCCGCGAGAGTCAGTAGGCGATGTGCATTCTCCAGGAAAGCTTCGCCGCCGGCGGTCAGGCGCACGGATCTGTTGGTGCGGTCGAGCAGCACCACCCCGAGGCTCTTCTCCAGCTTCTGAATCTGGCGGCTCAACGGGGGTTGAGTCATGTTGAGCCGCTCTGCCGCATGACCGAAATGCAACTCCTCGGCGACGGCGACAAAGCAGCGGACCTGATCCAGGGTGTAGCTCATGTCTGAAGGGTATCATTTGATGCAGTTCGGATGTTAGACAGGCATCGTTCCGCCTCTTTAGTATGACGCATACCACGTGATCACTGTCACAGGAGCGAGCTCTGAGCCAACGGCGGCCGGGCCCTTCTGTCTATCTGAAGAGAGGAGGGTGCGCATGCAGCGCAGAATCTCTCGACGACGTTTCCTCGGTGCCGTCGCCGCAGGTACCGCGGTAGTAAGTCTCACGGCGTGTGGCCACGGCACCATGCTTCACGCAGCAGGTGCTGGGGGAGAGTTCCCCAGTCAAGATATTGAATTCATCATCCCCACCGCGCCGGGTGGAAGTCACGACACGCTCTCGCGGATCATTGCCCAGGGGCTTCAGGACGAACTGGATGTCAACGTCACTCCGGTCAATAAGCCCGGTGCGGGTTCGACCATTGGAATGCGCCTGATCGCCGACGCTGACGATCCGTACCGCATCGGATTGCTTCCGGGCAACGTCCTGGAGGTTCGAGGCCTCACCGTCGAGGAGAACAACCCGTTGGGTGTTGAAGACTTTACGGTCATCAGCGGCATCACGGTCGAAGATGTTGTCGTGTACGCGAGCCCGGAAGCCGGGATAGAAAACGCACAGGACCTCCTCGAACTGGATCAAGAGGTTATCCACTTCGCGTCTGCCGGTCCCGGAACTACCACCGGGACTGGGTTGATGCTCTTCATGGAGCACCTGCCCACTCGTGTAGTGGAGGTTCCCTTTGAAGGTGGCGGTCCCGCTAAGACCGCAGTGTTGGGCGGACAGTTGCCCATCGGTGCCGCTCACCCCGGGGAACTGATACCAGACGTGGAGGCTGGGGACCTGATTCCCCTGGTGGTCTTGGGTACTGAGCGCAACGAGGCTTTCCCAGACGTCCCGACCGCCCAGGAGCTGGGATTCGATATGGATCTGCAGCAACGCCGTGTGTTCGTGGGTCCTCCAGGTATGGACGAAGAGGTCCGTGAACTCCTGGAGCGTTTGGGACAGGAGGCGGCCCAGAGCGAAGAGGCGCTCGCCACCCTGGACCAATGGGCTATGGAATTGGAGCTCGACGCCGGGCCCGAGGCCGCTGAGAACATCGTGGAGCGCACTGATGGTTATGTGCAGCTCGTCCAAGACCTGGGAGTCGATTTGCATGACAACTGAAGAAACCTCAGCTCATCAGGACCTGGAGATCGAAACAGAGCCACGGTCGGAGGAGACGGGTTCGGAACGACTTTTCCTGCTCTCTGCTGCTCTCCCGGCGCTAGTTGGTCTCATTTTCGTCGTCCAAGC
>NZ_HG005169.1:143894-164892 GCF_000455245.1 Nesterenkonia massiliensis
GTCCAAGCTCTGCAGCTTGGCTTCGGCTCTCTGACTTCCCCTGGCGCAGGACTGTGGCCATTCTTCTTCGGGGCCGTGCTGGTAGTCCTTGCCGCCGTCATGATCGTGACTCGCAAGTCTGAGACCTGGCCAGAACCTTTCGCGCGGTCCTCCTTGATGGTGGTGGGCGCTGTGCTCCTCATGACCTTCTTCATCTCTGTGCTTCCCGTGGTGGGCTTTGAAATCCCCCTCTTTCTTCTGCTTCTCCTGTGGGCACGATTCATCGGCAAAGAGTCCTGGCGCTACGGACTACTGCTTGGCCTTTTCGGCACAGCAGCATTCGTCCTGATCTTCTCCCTGGCCCTGGGCCTCCCCCTCCCTCGACTGATCGGATAGGTCTCAGACGTGGATAACTTCTCCCAGATTCTCGAGGGCTTCGCGATTGTCCTCGAGCCCCAGAACCTTCTCTTCTGCCTTATCGGTGTGGTCATCGGCATGTTCATCGGAGTCCTCCCGGGGCTCGGACCCACCGCCACCATTTCGATCCTGCTGCCCATCACCTACGCCATGGACCCGATTCCGGCGATCATCATGCTGGCGGGCATCTACTACGGCTCCATATACGGGGGAACAATCACCGCGGTTCTGCTGAAGCTACCCGGGGACGCCTCTTCTGTGGTGACCTCAATTGACGGTTACGAAATGGCCAAGAAGGGCCGTGGTGGCCCAGCGCTTGCGATTGCTGCGGTGGCATCCTTCCTCGGCGGATCCTTAGCGATCCTGGGCATGATGTTCCTGGCGCCCCTCGTCGCCTCGGTGGCGTTGGACTTTGGACCGCCTGAGTACGCTGCCCTGGCTCTGCTGGGGATCCTGCTGGTCTCCACCTTTGGCAGCGGTACCCTCACCAAATGCCTCATGATGGCAGCACTGGGACTCATGTTCGCAGCAGTCGGAATGGATCCAATCACAGGCCAGGATCGTATGAGCGCGGGGATTCCTGAGTTGGCTGACGGCATCAATTTTGTACCTCTTGTGATGGGTGTCCTCGGCCTAGGCGAGGTTTTCTACAACCTGGACCAGCAGGCACGAAACACCAAGGGTGCACAGAAGATCCAGCGAGTCTGGTTCACTGCTAAGGACTGGACCGCGTCTCAGTTGGCAATCCTCAAAGGGGCTGTTCTCGGTTTCTTCCTGGGGATCCTGCCCGGAGGAGGTGCCACTTTGGCCTCTATGATTGGTTACGCAGCAGAGAAGAAGACTTCCAAGAACCGCAAAGAGTTCGGCAAGGGTGCCATTCAGGGCGTGGCGGCGCCGGAGGCTGCTAACAACGCCGCCGCTACCAGCTCGTTCATCCCGCTGCTGACCCTGGGCATCCCCTCCAACATTGTGATGGCGGTGCTCTTCGGAGCACTGATGATCCACGGCATCACGCCTGGGCCGCAGCTCATCGAGAACAACCCGGATCTCTTTTGGGGTGTCGTGAACTCTATGTGGATCGGCAACCTGTTCCTGCTGATCCTGGCGGTTCCGCTGATCGGTATCTTCATCAAGTTGGTATCGGTGAAGAATGCGATTCTGGCGCCGCTCACAGTCTCCATTGTCATGGTGGGCGTCTATACGCTGAATAACTCGGTGGTAGACATGTGGCTGGTGTTGTTCTTCGGCGTCATCGGTTACCTGATACGGAAGTTCCGTTTCGACGCGGCGCCCCTGGTGCTGGCCTTCATCCTCGGAGGCATTATGGAGATTGCCGCCCGGCAGTCGCTTCTGATGTTCGACGGCGACGTCACGGGGTTCGTCTCCCGCCCGATCTCGGGCACATTGATCGCCGCCATCGTCATGGCGCTCATTCTGACCCCTGTGATTACCCGGTGGACCCGGAAGCGGGCCGAGTTGGAGGGTGCCCCAAGGACTCCCACGTTCTGACCTTCAGATGCAGTGAAGGCCCGGAGAATCTCCGGGCCTTCACTGCATCTGTCTGCCTCTACCAGCGTGGCGTGGAGGGGTCGAAGTTCGGGTGGAACTTCTGCATATACCCGGTGTCGTTGCGCTCGCGCACATCGGTCTTCACGTAGGCCTCGTGCCGGGCCTGCAACAGGTCTTCGTCGAGCTCTACCCCCAAGCCGGGTGTCTGAGGGACGCGCACGCAGCCGCCGTCGAAGGTGAAGCTGTCGAGGGCGACAACGTCTTGGTCAGGCTGTTTCCAAGGCCAGTGGGTGTCACACGCATAATCGATGCGTGGCGTCGCAGAGGCCAGGTGTGTCATAGCTGCCAGGCTGATGCCCAGGTGTGAGTTGGAATGCATGGACATGTGGAGGCCGAAGGTCTCACAGTGTCCGGCCAGCTCCTGCGAGCGTCGCAGCCCGCCCCAGAAATGGTGGTCCGAGAGGATGATGTCCACTGAGCCTTCGCGAATGGCCTCAGGGATGTCGGCAAAACTCACCACGCACATGTTGGTGGCTAGCGGAACATCGATCTGCCGACGAACCTCAGCCATGCCTTTGCGGCCCGGGGTTGGATCCTCAAGGTACTCCAGGAGTCCTTCGAGCCGCTTGCCAATGCGCACCGAAGTTTCCACGGTCCAGGCGCCGTTGGGGTCGAGCCTCAGAGGGACGTCAGGGAACTCCGCGCGCAGCGCTTCGATGGCCTCTGCCTCCTCCTCGGGAGGCAGCACTCCTCCCTTGAGTTTCAGGCTGCGGAACCCGTAGCCGTCTACCATCCGGTGAGCTTGAGCGATGAGACCTTCAGGGTCCATTGCTTCTCCCCAGGGATCAGCGTCTTGGTCCGGGTGACCAGCCCATTTGTAGAAAAGGTATCCGCTGTACTCCACTTGGTCGCGCAGTGCCCCGCCCAACAGAGTGGATACCGGCACCTTCAGCGCTTGTCCCTGAATATCCAGAGCTGCCACCTCAAAGGGTGAGAACACGCGGTCGGCCGTAGCTGAGCCAGTGACCATACCGCTCATTCCGTGACCGCCGGAAACGGTGTCGCGGGACATCACCTCGGCCACACGTAAACGCAGCTTCTGGGTATTAAACGGATCCTCGCCGAGGATGGCGTCGGCCGCCGCCTGCATGCGTGCTAGGTGCTGGGCATCACCGTAGCTTTCTCCCAGTCCCACCAGCCCGTCGTCGGTGTGCATCTGGACCACGCTGCGCAGCGCTACTTCTTCGTGGACTCCCACAACATTGAGCAGCGGGGGATCGGAGAAAGCTACGGGGGTGATCTCAATGCGGCTGATCCGGCTGCGGCGGATAGAAGTGTCGGTCATGGGAACCTCTCGGTTGAAGGTGTTTCTCTTCACACTCTAGAAAGGCCAGCAATTCCCGTCCAAGTCATATTGCGTTGCATTTGATGCTCGTAGGACATTGCCTGATGCGCTCAATTAACCGCCGTGAACGATGCTTTTTGTGCATCGGATTATACGAAACAGGCGTTGGACAGGCATCACTTACGGCCCCTACGGTGGGAGAACAAACGTGCTGTACCTCACTTTTGACCCGGAGGATCCCGATGACCGACTACACCCCCGCCGCGTTGGCCGATGTGCTGAAGGACGGGCTTCTCTCGTTTCCCGTGACTCCATTTAGGGATGATCTGAGCATCGACACGACGAAGCTCGCGACACACTTGGAGTGGCAGTCCAGCTATGACGTCGCTGGTCTTTTCGTGGCTGGAGGCACCGGTGAGGGCTTCTCGCTCACATTGGAAGAGAATCGGCTGGTCGTGGAGACTGCTGTCCGAACCGTGCGAGAGGGTGTTCCGGTATTGGGCTCAGCGGTCGGGAACACCGCACAGGCAGTCGAATTCGCACGCTCGGCCGAGAGCGCTGGAGCAGACGGTATTCTGCTGCTTCCCCCCTACCTGACGGAAACTACCCAAGAGGGCCTCCGAGCCCACGTTGCCTCCGTACTGGAGGCGACCAGCCTGGGTGTCATTCTCTACAACCGCGCCAACGCGATCTACGAAGCCGAGACTGTGGCTTCGCTTGCTGCGCAGTACCCAAATCTCATCGGCTTTAAGGACGGGGTGGGCAACTTTGAGCAGCTGGCGCGCGTCACCTCGATCAACGGTGACCGTCTCTTCTACCTGGGCGGGCTGCCGACTGCAGAGACCTACGCTCTGTCGCTGCTGAAAATGGGTATGAGCACCTACTCATCGGCGATGTTCAACTTCATTCCAGAGTTCGCCCTGGAGTTTTACCAGGACGTCCGCAGGGAGAACGCCGATGCTGTAGCTCATAAAATCAAGAGTTTTGTGCTTCCCTATCTGGACATCCGGGATCGGGGCGCAGGGTATGGCGTGTCCATCGTCAAGGCGGGGCTACGCGCAGTAGGCCGGGACGCTGGACCGGTTCGTCCGCCCCTGCGTGACTTGTACCCCGAGGAGCAGGAGCAGCTCGGTAACCTCATCAAAGCGCTCGACTGACACCCGAAACCCGATCACCAACCCCATTACGGAAGGTCAGGGATATACGATGACAACCACGCTTACCGAAAAGATGTATCACTCGCTTATCGGCGGAAAGCCGGTCGAGGGCACGAGCGGAACCACTCAGGCGATCAATCCCGCCACCAACGAGGCCACTGGACCCGAATTCACCCTCATCTCCGAAGATCAGACACAGCAGGCCACCCTGGCGGCTGCGGAAGCGTTCCCCACTTACCGTCGCCTCACCCCCAAAGCGAGGGCACAGTTTCTCAATGCTGCAGCGGATAAGATCCAGGCCGCGGGGGAGCAGATCATTGCGACAGCCATGACCGAGACTGGCCTGCCGGAGCCGCGACTGCAGGGCGAGCTCGCGCGAACCGTGAATCAGCTGCGGCTCTTCGCCAAGGTCGCCGGCCAAGCTGATTATCTCGGGGTACGGATCGAGCCGGCGATGCCCGAGCGTAAGCCGCTTCCTCGTCCTGATCTGCGACAGGTAAAAATCCCTCTCGGCCCAGTCGCCGTCTTCGGTGCCTCCAATTTCCCGCTGGCCTTCTCCGTAGCCGGTGGTGACACCGCCTCTGCCCTGGCAGCCGGCTGCCCGGTCGTCTTCAAGGCGCACAACGCCCACCCGGGAACCAGCCAACTCGTGGGGGCCGCTATCAGTGAAGCTGTAGCCGAAGAGGGTCTCCCGGCAGGCGTCTTCTCCCTCGTCTATGGTCGCGGCACCGTGGTCGGCCAGGCTCTGGTGGCTGATCCTCATATCAAAGCTGTCGGTTTTACCGGATCGCGGGGCGGGGGAACCGCCCTGATGGCTACAGCTGCAGCCCGGCCTCAGCCCATCCCGGTTTATGCGGAAATGAGCTCAATCAACCCCATCTTCGTTCTGGCCACAGCGCTGGGCAAGGACGACGAGGCCCTCGCTGAGGGCTTTGTCACGTCACTTACCGGTTCTGCTGGTCAGCTCTGCACCGCGCCGGGACTGCTGTTTGTTCCCGAAGGGCCAGCGGGCGACGACTTCGTCGAACGCGTCTCAGCTGCGTTGACCGCCGCAGCCGGCAGCACCATGCTTACTCCGGGAATTTGCTCCTCCCGCGTGGAGGGCGAGGAAGCATGGAAGACCTTGGACGGAGTCACTGAGGTTGCGCGTGGGACGGCCGGCTCTACTGAGAATGCGCCCGCCCCCGCGGTCTACACGACCGACGTCGCCACTTTCCTGTCGACGAAAGAGCTCTCAGAGGAAATCTTCGGCTCGGTCTGCCTCATCGTTCGCTATGGAAGCGAAGATGAGCTCCATCGAGTCGCGACAGGAATTGAGGGGCAGCTCACCGCGACGCTCCACCTCGATCCCGCACGTGAGAATCTCACCTTCGCCCGGGCGTTCGTTGAGGATCTGGAACTGAAGGTCGGTCGCGTACTGGTCAACGGTTGGCCCACGGGGGTGGACGTTGGAGATGCCATGGTGCATGGCGGTCCATTCCCGGCCACATCGGACGGTCGTTCCACTTCGGTAGGCACGCTGGCGATCGACCGTTTCCTGCGTCCGGTGGCCTACCAGAACCTTCCGGCAGACCTGCTGCCAGACGCGGTCCGGGATGAGAACCCGTGGAGTGTGGTCCGCCGGATGGACGGACAGTACACGCTTCCCAGCATTGAAGGAGATGCATGAGCGTTCACAAACCCCGCGTAGCAGAGGTAGAAGTGGTGCCCGTAGCAGGCTACGACTCTATGCTGCTGAACCTCTCCGGAGCCCACGGGCCCTTCTTTACCCGCAATGTTGTCATCGTCACTGACGACGAAGGGCGCACGGGTCTCGGTGAGGTTCCGGGCGGGGAGAAGATCGGTCGAACTATTCAGGAGGCTGCCCGACGTCTTATTGGGCGACCGGTGGCCCAGTTCCGCTCTGCCTTGCGCGAGATTGCCACGGAATTCGCGGACTTGGACGCGGGCGGTCGTGGCCTTCAAACCTTCGACCTGCGCACCACCGTTCATGCCGTGACCGCCATTGAATCGGCGATGCTGGACCTGCATGGCCAGTATCTCGAGGTTCCCGTGGCGGAGCTTCTCGGAGAAGGTCAACAGCGCGATTCCGTGCCGATGCTGGGGTATCTCTTCTTTATCGCCGACCCCGGTCAGACCGATCTGCCGTACTTGCGCGAGCCCGACGGCTCAGACGAATGGGAACGGCTACGCCGCGAAGAAGCGATGGACGCCCAAAGTCTTGTTAATCTCGCGCGTGCGGCCCAGCAGCGCTACGGGTTCCAGGACTTCAAGCTCAAAGGCGGCGTGCTTGACGGCGACACAGAGGTCGATGTCGTCACCGCTCTGCACGAAGAGTTCCCAGAGGCCCGGATCACCCTGGATCCCAACGGAGGCTGGCTTCTGAAGGACGCCGTTCGTCTGGGGCAGCGCCTGAAGGGAATCGTCGCCTACGCCGAGGATCCCTGCGGTGCCGAGGATGGTTTCTCCTCGAGAGAGGTGATGGCAGAGTTCAAACGAGCAACCGGCCTCCCCACCGCAACCAACATGTGTGCCACGGACTGGCGGCAGATGGCTGCGGCAATCAGGTCCACCGCTGTCGACATCCCCCTGGCGGATCCCCACTTCTGGACCATGGGAGGCTCGGTGCGCGTGGCGCAGATGTGCCACGACTTCGGCGTGACGTGGGGGTCACACTCCAACAACCACTTCGATATCTCGTTGGCGATGTTCACTCAGGTAGGGGCGGCAGCGCCCGGAAACATCACTGCCCTCGACACCCACTGGATCTGGCAGGACGGCCAGGGCCTGACTAAAGAACCGCTGCAGATCCAGGACGGTGCTGTGGAGGTGCCCAAGAAGCCCGGCCTCGGCGTCGAGCTGGACAGGGACCGGCTCGCCGAAGCACACGAGCTCTACATCGAGCATGGACTGGGCGCTCGGGACGATTCGGTCGCCATGCAGTACCTCATCCCCAACTGGGAGTTCGACCCGAAGCGCCCCTGCTTGGTCCGCTGAGATCCACGACGTGATGCGATAGACCAATGGATGGCGTTCTGCTCGGCTTCAGCATCGTCGCCGTCCTTGTCGGAGTCGGCGTCCTGACTGCGGCCGTGGCCCCGGAGGCATCGATCACGATGCAGAAGGGCGTCACTCCGTTGGTCTACTACATCACCAACCCGTGTCTGATGGTCACCCTTGTGGCCGAGACTGACGTCCGTTCAGTGGCTGGCGTGTACGCCCCGCTGGCCCTGGGGATTGCCCTCATCGCCGGCGGGGCGTTCGTCGTGTTTGCGCTTCTGGCCAGAAGATCCGCTGCTGATACCGCGGTCGGAGCGATGTCCAGCTCCTATGTCAACGCGGGCAATATTGGCGTGCCGGTTGCCCTCTACATTGTTGGAAGTACCGGGCCTGTCGTAGCGGTTCTGCTTGCGCAGCTGCTAGTGCTGGCACCGGCGTACTTGACCGTATTCGGTCTCATCGCTGGGCGCTCGTCCGTCTCCGCGGGTCGAGGGGTCGCGATGAGGACTATCGTCTCCTCTGTTCTGAATCCTACGACCCTGGGTGTCCTCGTGGGAGCTCTCTTGTCACTGTTTCTCTGGCGCCCGCCAGAACCGCTCTGGGAGCCTCTGAGAATGTTGGGAGAAGCGTCCATTCCTCTGCTGCTGCTGATCTACGGCATGGCTCTGTGGAAAGAGCGGCCGTTCACTGTTCGAGAGCGCCTTCCAGACAGCTTGGTAGCGCTCGCATGCAAGGGTGCTGTGATGCCCCTGGCGGCCTGGGTGTTGGGCGGACCGGTCTTGGGGTTGGAGGGTGCTGATCTCCTGGGCGTCGTTGCCATGGCAGCGTTGCCCACTGCCCAGAATGTCTACCTCTTCGGACTACAGCATGGGATGCCGGCGACTGTCACCAAAGATGTGATCTTCGGGAGCTCCTTTCTGGCGCTGCCTGTGACTCTGCTAGCGGCATGGCTCATTGCGGTGTGATGCCATGTCATAGGCAGTGCAGTGTTCCTGATGAACTGTCCCAGAACCCTGATGTGGTTAGGGTGAGGTCAGATGCTCAACGGAAGAAGGGAAGCGACACACGTGGTCAAGATCGGATACATCGTTGGAAGCGCGGCCGAATCCTCGATCAACAAGAAGTTGGCGAAGGTGCTGGTGGACCAGGCGCCTGAGCGTGTAGAACTCAACTACATCGACATCCACGAGCTGCCCCTCTATCACCGGGACATGGATGAGGACTTCCCGCCTGACTTGGCTCACGCCACGTAAATAGCGGGGTCCGTGATTCGTTGACCTGGGGTTTTGTTTTCGGGGACCGTACTAACAAGCGCGGTTCTAGGATGGTGTGGTGGCCCCTTCTGTGCGTACTGTCCCGACGAAACCTCCTTCGAAGGCGGTTCAGATCGTGTGGGGATGGCACCGTGGTAAGCCTGATATCCAGCATGTGGGGTCAGGGCGGACTGATGCGGAGATCGAGCTGTTGAAAGCAGCAGCCCACCGGATCATTGCCGGGCAAGACCAGCCTGAACTCGACCTGGATCTTCAGCCCTTGGATGCCGAGAAGTTGGCCAAGCCCACCAGGTTTGGGGCGGGGTCTTCCACGGGGGTTACGATCGGGGATCTGCGCATGGGCGTGCTCATTGACGCCCTCACCGCCCTCTACAAGGGTCTGGGGTTCGATGATGCCACCGATAGTGACCAGGTGTTCTACCAGCAGGTGATCGCCCGCCTGGTCGAGCCGACATCGAAGTTGGATTCTCTTCGGGTGATCGAGGAAATCGGCCTTGAGCCGGTCTCTTACGCCACGGTGAAGCGACGGCTGCCCACCTACGCCACCGAGGAGTTCCGCCACCGGCTAGCCGAGGCGCTGGCGGTCAGGGCGGATCTGGGCCCACACGCCCTTGTACTGTTCGACGTGTCCACCCTGTATTTCGAGACTGATCAAGGGGACGGGTTCCGCGAACCCGGGTTCAGCAAGGAACGTCGCTTGGAACCACAGATCACCATTGGGCTGCTCACCGATGCCCACGGGTTCCCGCTGAAGGTCACCGCTTTCGAGGGCAACAAAGCAGAGACCAAGACCATGATCCCCGTCCTTCAAGAGTTCATGGCCACCCACCAGCTGAAAGACATCACCGTGGTCGCTGATGCCGGGATGGTCTCAGATGCTAACCGCAAAGCCATCGAGACCGCCAAGCTCTCCTACATCATCGGCGAGAAGCTGCCCGAGGTTGCCTACCCCATCCGAAAGTGGATGGAGGATCATCCCGGGCAGGCACCGGCTAACGGGATGATCCTCTCCTGGCCGGTCTATGACGGCCCCGCCGGGGCACGCCGTAAGGCGATCACTTACTACCAGTACCGGGAAGCCCGGGCGAAGCGGACCCTGCGCGGGATCGATCAACAGGTCGCAAAGGCGAAGAAAGCCGTGGCGGGCAAGGCCCCGGGTGAAGCGAAACAGGTTCGTCGGAATCACCGGCGAGCAACGGTTCCTGAAACATGACCTAGAGGCCAAGGCCCGAGACCTTGCCGGGTGGAAGGCCTATATCACCAACCTGACCCCCGAGAGCGCCTCAGCTGACTATGTCATCGGGGCCTACCACCAGCTCTGGCACATCGAGAAGGCTTTCCGGATCTCGAAGCACGACCTGGCTGCCCGCCCGATCTTCCACCGCCAGAAAGACTCCATCGATGCCCATCTGAGCATCGTCACCGCCGCCCTAGCCGTAGCCCAACGACTGGAGGCCATCACCGGGTGGTCCCGCAAGAAATTCATCACTACAGCCAGGAAATACCGGCAAGCCACGGTAAGGATCAACGGCCACCAGATCAATGCTGATCCAGAAGGAATCCCCGAAGACCTCACTGAGATACTCACCAAAATCGAGGACGCGACAGCGGCACCGTACTAACCGTGAGCCAAGTCAGGTGAGCGTGTAGAACTCAACTACATCGACATCCACGAGCTGCCCCTCTATCACCGGGACATGGATGAGGACTTCCCGCAGATCATGACGGAGTACAAGGCGAAGGTGGGGGCCCAGGACGCGCTGCTGCTGGTCAGCCCGGAGCACAACCAGTCTTTCCCTGCAGGCGTGAAGAACGCTCTCGATATCCTCACCCGCGGTGGCACCAACGAACTGCAGGGTCTGAAGCTCGGCATCACCGGCGCTTCACCCGGTCGATTCGGCACCATCAATGGGCAGTCACAGCTGCGTCAGTTCCTGCCCCCGCTCGGTGTGAAGATCATGGGCGCACCCCTGCTTGCGGTCCAGGTGGGCAAGGACACCTTCAACGACGACGGCACCGCAGACGAGCGTACGACCGGGCGAGCCCAGGAATATATGGAGGCTTTCGCACGGTTTATAGAGACCTGAGTGCTTCCAGCTGACCTGTTGCCTCGACTTCCATCTGTGCCGATGGCCAGGTACGAGCTGAACGACTCTCTCAGCTCAGGGTGCGACGGTCCCGGCTTTAGGCGGCAAGAAAGCGATTTCTCGATTACGCTCGTTATTGGACGCACGTGACTCTGACCACAGACAGGGGAAGACTCTCATGAGCACACTGACCGACTCCACCTACCACTCCCTCATCGCCGGCACACCGACGCCGGGTAACGGGGGCACCGTTCGGGCCATCGACCCGGCTGCCGATGCCGAGACCGGTCCCGAGTTCACCCTCCTCGGCACTGATCAGCTTCAGACTGCTACCCAGGCCGCCTCCGAAGCGTTCAGCGTCTACCGCCGGCTAAGCCCCGAAGCCCGCGCGGCTTTCCTGACCACAGCTGCGGAGAAGATCCAGGCGGCCGGTGAGGAGATCATTGCCACCGCTACGACGGAGACCGGCCTGCCCGAGCCTCGCCTGCAGGGCGAGCTGGCGCGCACCGTGAATCAGCTGAAGCTTTTCGCCAAGGTCGCCGCCACAGGCGACCACTTTGGTGTGCGCATTGAGCCTGCTCTGCCGGAGCGCAAGCCCCTGCCGCGCCCGGACCTGCGTCAGGTACAGGTCCCTCTGGGCCCGGTAGCGGTCTTCGGCGCCTCCAACTTCCCCCTGGCCTTCTCCGTGGCCGGCGGCGACACTGCCTCCGCGCTGGCTGCGGGCTGCCCCGTGGTCTTCAAAGCCCATAACGCACACCCCGGCACCGGTCAGCTGGTGGGCCAGGCCATTTCCGAGGCCGTGGCCGAGCACAACCTTCCTGGCGGCGTCTTCTCCCTGGTCTACGGACCGGGCACGAAGGTGGGCCAGGCCCTGGTGGAGGACCCGCGCATCAAGGCCGTGGGCTTCACCGGATCCCGCGGAGGCGGCACCGCCATCATGGCCACTGCGAACGCCCGGCCCGAGCCCATCCCGGTCTATGCGGAGATGAGCTCGGTCAACCCGATCTTCGTCTTCTCCTCTGCCCTCGCAGGCGAGCGGACCGCGCTCGCCGAGGGCTTTGTGACCTCACTGAACGGCTCGGCCGGTCAGCTCTGCACCGCACCGGGGCTCATCTTCGTGCCCGAGGGAGCCGACGGCGATGACTTCGTGGCCCAGGTCGGCACTGCACTGGCCGAGGCCTCCGGCTTCACGATGCTGACCCCGGGCATCTGCTCGGCACGCATCAACGGTGAGAAGAAGCTCAGCTCCATCGCCGGCGTCAGCCAGGTTGGACGCGGCGCTGAGGGTGCCACCGAGAACGCTCCCGCTCCGGCCGTGTACACCACCGACGTCGCCACCTTCCTGAACACGCCTGAGCTCTCCGAGGAGATCTTCGGCGCCGTCTGCCTGGTGGTCCGGTACAGCGCACCTGAGCAGCTGACCGCTGTGGCTCAGGGCATCGAGGGGCAGCTCACCGCCACGCTCCACCTGAACCCCGAAGACGACGCCGACGCCGTCGTCGCCCGTGATCTGGTGCAGGATCTTGAGCTGAAGGTTGGCCGCCTCTTGGTTAACGGCTGGCCCACCGGTGTGGATGTGGGAGACGCGATCGTTCACGGCGGGCCTTTCCCGGCGACCTCGGATGGCCGCTCCACCTCCGTGGGAACCCTGGCGATCCACCGCTTCCTGCGGCCAGTGGCCTTCCAGAACGTTCCTGCGGCACTGCTGCCCGAGCAGGTGCAGGATGAGAACCCCTGGAAGCTGACGCGTCGACTCGACGGCCAGTACCAGTTGGCTGACTAATCCTCCGCGGCTCTGTGGGTCAGAGCGCAAAGACGACTGTGGCCGGGACCCTCACAGGGGACCCGGCCACAGTCATGCTCGTGCTCAGCGCTGCAGCGTTACAGGGCGCTCAACGCCGTTGACGCTCACCGTGGGCCAGTCGGGATCCACGGTGAGAGGACGGATCTGGTCTCCTTCGAGGATGACGGTGTCCTCCACCTTCTGGCCTGCGGCCGAAGGGTTCCAGGCGAAGAGCTGGCGGTCCTGCACCAGGTCGGAGATTCCCGGCACTGCCCGGGGATCACGTCCGGCGTAGCCTGCCGCGCCACCCTGGTGGTGGTTCTGCCACTCGTCAGCCGGGAATCCCTGGGCTGCGTAGGCTGCTGCGCCGTCGGCCAGCACATCGCCCAGTGCGCGTCCGGTGCGGGTGGCGCTCAGATATGCCGCTTCGACCTGTAGCAGACGTTGTTCTTCCTCAGCCTCGGACGCCGGGGCGTCTCCGAAGCGGACCCAGCGGCTGAGATTGGCGATCATGCCGTGCCGCCGGGCGCACACCACCACCATGGCGCGTTCCCCCACGGGTGCGTCGGTGACGAGGGGGTGCTTGTAGCCCAGGCGGGAGGCACCGGCGGCCATGACGACGACGGGATCCGCGCCGATGCGCAGGATTTCTGCCGCGACCAGCGCGCTGAGCTCCCGCTCGGTGGTCTCCGGGACTACGGCGCTGAGCTGGGCGGTGAGAATCTCGGCCGACTGCCGGCACAGGCGTTCGAAGCGGCTCAACTCGCCGGGCAGCACGGAGGCCCGAGCGGCTCGCAGCTGAGCGTCAAGCTCAGCCTCGCGCCGGACTGCAGGCAAGGACGCCACGGCGCTCTCCAGGGGAGTGTGCCAGGGCACGGTGCGGATGTCGACGTCGTCGGGCAGCTCCTCCGCGGCAAGGCGGTCGGCCTCGTTGCTGAACGTCACCACCTGCTCAGTCTCCCGGCCCACCAGGACGCCGGCGATCGGCGGGCCCACCAGCGAAGTATGGACGCGGGCTCCCCCCCAGATACCAGGAGACGGCGGCGGGGCTGGAGAGCCAGACAGCACTGTCGGGGCCCTCCAGCAGCTCAAGAACGCGCTCCCTCTTGACGGCCCGTTCTGCGGTCAGATCAAACGTAGAAGTCTCAAGTGTGGTCACTGTCACAGGCTACGTGAGAAAGCGTTTTCCTGCGATGGGAGGCGCGGAACGCCCTTCTCAGTTAGTGAGGTGTGTGTCACAGGCTAGTCTGGTGAGAAAGCGCTTTCATAGGGTGGGTGCCCCTGACGCAGCTGACGAATCTGATTGTGACTGGAGAAAGGTGTGGCATGCGCGTAGCAGTGACCGGCGGAGCAGGCCGGCTGGGACGGAGCGTGGTCGAGGGACTGCGAGCCGCCGGGCACCACGTGACCTCCATTGACCGCAGCACCACCGGGGTGGGTGACGAGATCACCGCCGATCTCACGGATCCCGCCCAGACCGCTGAGATCCTTGAATCGCTGTCCCCAGACGCCCTGGTGCATCTGGCAGCCATCGCCGTGCCCTTCAGTGCGCCGGAACGGACCATCTTCGAGGTCAACACCGGCATGGGCTTCACCGTGCTGGAAGCGGCGGTGAACGTCGGCATTACGAACATCCTGGTCGCCTCCAGCCCCACGGTGCTGGGCTATGGCCGCTCCGGATGGCACCCCGGCCGGCTCCCGTTGGATGAGGGCATCACTCCGCAGCCCTTCCACGCCTACGCCCTGTCGAAGGTGGTCCTGGAGAAGATGGTGGCCAGCTTCGCGCTGGCCAACCCCGGCGTCCGGCTGGCTTCTTTCCGCCCCTGCTACGTGATTGCTCCGGAGGAGTGGGAGGGCGCCCCGACTCAGCAGGGCCACACGGTCGAGGAGCGTCTGGCCAAGCCCGAGCTGGCTGCCGTCTCGCTGTTCAACTACCTTGACGCTCGCGATGCCGCGGGGTTTGTGGACACCTGGCTGGGGGCTGAAGGTTCCCCCTCCGGTGCGTGCTACTTCGTCTCAGCCGCAGATTCGATGTCGGTGGCGCCTCCGGCTGAGCTGCTGGCGCAGTACCTGCCGGAGATCGCCGATCTGGCCGGCGGTCTTACGGGCCACGAATCCCTCTTCAGCATCGATGCGGCCCGGCGCGATCTCGGCTGGGAACCAACCCGCAGCTGGCGCAACCAGCTGGCGCCCGAGGCTCTGGAGCGCCTGGGCGTGAACCCGGCAGCGCTGCAGGCCTGAACCGACTCAAGGAAATGAGGCCCGTTGGTCGGCATCCGTCGGCCGAGGGGAGCCGCGAGGTCAGGGACCCGTGCGGCCGCACAGCGGGCGTGCGGGCCACCTCGTGGACGTGGCGGGGCTTCCCCGCCCGCGGAACCAGCACAGAAAGGACCACCTCGTGACCACCATTAACTTTGCCGACGGGCCGTTTTTCTTCCCGGTCACCCCATTCCACACCGAGGGCCCTGCGGCGGGCGGCGTGAATGTCGAGCTGCTGCGCGAGCACGTCAGCCGGGGGCTGAGCGCGGGCCCGGGCGGGATCTTCCCCGCCTGCGGCACCGGCGAGTTCCACGCCTTGGCGCAGTCGGAGTCGATCCAGGTGGTCAAGGAGACCGTCGACGTCGTCGCCGGTGCGGTCCCGGTCATCGCCGGCATCGGGGGACCGGTTGCTCAGGCGGTCGAGTCGGCCAAGGAGCTTGAGGCCGCCGGTGCCGACGGTTTCCTGCTGCTGCCGCCGTACCTGGTGGGAGGCCCCCAGGAGGGACTGCGCCGCTACGTGGAGTCCGTTGCCCGTGCCACCGACCTGCCCGTGATCATCTACCACCGCACCAACGCCCGATTCAGCGCTGAGACGGTGGCTCAACTGCTGCAGGACCACACCAACGTGGTGGGGCTCAAGGACGGCGTCGGCGATGTCGCTCTGGCTCAGCAGATCGTGCTGGCGGCCCGTGCCGTGCGTGAGGATGTTCTCTTCTTCAACGGTCTGCTGACCGCCGAAGCCTCCCAGGCTGCCTACCAGGCTATCGGCATTCCGCTCTACTCCTCCGCGGTCTTCGCCGCCCAGCCGGAGATCGCCATCGCCTTCTACCGCGCCTACCGTGAGGGCGACACGAGCGTCACCGAACGTCTGCTCAGCGAGTTCTATCTGCCGCTGGTGCAGCTGCGGGACACCACCCCGGGATACGCGGTCAGCCTCATCAAGGCAGGAAACCGCTTGCGCGGACTGCCGGTGGGCAGTGTCCGGCCGCCGCTGGTGGACCCGACTGAAGACCACCTCACCAGGCTCGAGGATCTTCTCGACCACGGTCTGAAGATCGCCCAGGAGCTGGGGCAGTGACCAGCACGACGACGTCACCTTCCGCCACGATTGCTGAAGTCCGCACGCGTCACCTCACCCGGGACATGGCGCGGCCATGGGTGCCGGAGGCGCCGCGGATGCATGTGATCGTCGTGGAGATCACCGACAGCGAGGGGCAGGTCGGCACCGGGTTCGCATGGACCCCGACCATCGGCCCCAAAGCCGTCAAGGCCCTCCTGGACCATGACATTGCCCGTTTCATCGTGGGACGAAGCACCGATCCTGACGTGCTGTGGGACGAGTTGTGGTGCCACCTGCACGAGGCCGGCGGAGGCGGACTGACCACCATCGCCATGGGCGGAGTCGACCTGGCGCTCTGGGACCTGAAGGCGCGCAGAGCCGGAACCGGCGTCGTCGGTCTCCTGGGGCGCCGGCACGAGAGGCTGCGCACCTACGGCTCAGGCGTGAACCTGCACTACAGTCTGGAGGAGCTGGGCGAGCAGATCCAACGCTGGGTAGACCAGGGCCAGCCCGCCATCAAGATGAAGGTGGGCTCGCCCGACCTCGCTCGGGATGTGGAGCGAGTGAAGCTCGCCCGAGAAATCCTGGGGCCGGATCGGGCGCTCATGATCGACGCGAATCAGCGCTGGGACCTTCAGGCTGCGGAGCGGGCGATCGCGACCCTGGCAGAGTACGACCTCGAGTGGATCGAGGAGCCGCTGCGCGCTGATGACACTCTCGGCTACGCCGTGCTGGCCCGGCGCATCAGCCATGCGGGGCCGCGCGTGCCCATCGCTGCAGGCGAGAACTTTCACACGCTCTTCCGGTTCCGGGAGGTCATCGCCTCCGGAGGCGCCCAGATTCTGCAGCCGAACATCGTGCGAGTCGGAGGAATCACGCCCTTCCTGCGCATTGCTGAGCTGGTGCGCGCGGAGGGGTTGCGGCTGGCTCCGCACCTGCTGCCCGACCTCAGCGGCCAGCTCGCCGTCACCCTGGAGGAAGAGGTCTGGGTGGAGGACGTGGAAGACGCCGGATTCCACGCGCTGGGCTTCCTGACCGAGGCCTCCCCAGTCAGCATCGAGGACGCCTCCCTCAGCGTGCACGACGCGCCCGGGCTCGGGCTGCGGTTCGCCTGAGCCGACCGCTGGGACGGGTGCGATGCAGAACACATCCGCTGAAGTAGACTCCTGAGGATGGCACCGCGGAAGAGAACCGGACGGTCTAAGGGATCGGCCACGATTGCACAGGTTGCGGGAGAGGTAGGAGTTTCTCCCGCCACCGTCTCGCGGGTGATGAACAACCGATTCGTAGGCGCCGACGAGGTTGCCGAGCGCGTGCGCAGTGCGGCGGCCAAGCTCAACTACGCTCCCAGCTATACCGCGCGCAGCCTCGCGCTGGGTCAGACCCAGGCGGTGGCCTTTGTGGCCCCGGATCTGCGCAACCCCGCGTTCCAAGCCATGCTCTCGGGCCTCAGCGCCACGGCGAACGAGGATGGATACCGAGTGCTCATCGGGGATTCGGCTGAGTCTGCGCTGGAGGAGCCCATGCTCGCCGGGGACATTCGTCGGCGCACCGACGCGCTGGTCCTGTGCGCCCCGCGTATGGCAGAGGAGCAGCTGGCCTCCCTGTCGGGGAGTCTGCATCCCATGGTCCTCATCAACCGCAAGGCCAGCTCGGCCGCACCGTCTTTGACCGTGGACTACCGGGCCGGGATCGAGGGGCTGCTGGGGCATCTCTACGAGCTGGGACACCGCCGTGTAGCCTACGTGGAGGGCACGAGCCAAAGCGTCTCGAATCAGTACCGCCTTCAGGGGGTGGAGGCCTTCACCGCCGCCCATCCCGACCTGGAGGTCCTGCGGATTCCCGGCGGAGTAGCCAGCCAGCACGGGTTCGAGGCAGCGGACCGGCTCATGGAGACCGGTGCCACCGCCGCGATGGCTTACAACGACCTGGTGGCGATTGGGCTACTAGGGCGATTGCAGGAGCGCGGAGTCCGAGTGCCGGACGACATCTCGGTGACCGGGTTCGATGACATTCCCTTTGCCCGCTACATCGCTCCCGCGCTGACGACCGCCTCGGTGCCGCACGAGGAGCTGGGGGTTCAGGCGTGGTACCGACTGCGCTCCCTGATCGAGGGCAAGGAGCCCGGTCACGACATGGTCTTCCAACCGAGGCTGGAGGTTCGCGCCTCAACAGGTGCCCCCAAGAGGGACACTACGCATCCTGTAAGCGGTTTCTTGGCCTAGGTCGCCAGAACCGCTGTTTTCCCTCATCAGACCGGGAATCGCGGAATCCCGGAGGTTGCGGAGTCATCACAAGATGACACACAGGACATTCCCAGATTGACACTGTGTGACGTGGCTCATAATATCTTCTACATATGAGAAAGCGGTTTCTCAGGCTGCGTTCTCGATTCGCTTCTGATGAGGACTCGTGGTGAGACTCGAACGGGGCGGGAAGACACAGCACCATTGAAGAGGTGGGCACCGGAAGGCGAGGAAGGCAAGTTCGTCACACTCTCACATGCCCTGTGGATGATCGTGATTCCGATCGTCAACGTCATCGGCATTTTCGCCGGCAACATGGGCGTCGACGGAGCCCGTCTGATGTACGGTCACCTTCTGCTGGTGGCTCTCGTAGTTCTGGTCCTGCGCTGGCGCTTGCCGGAATCCCAGATGTGGCAGGAGAAGAAAGAACGCCGTGGAGACCGGCACCATCGACCGCGCCAGCCTGAAAGTCCTCTTCGGCCGTACCTACATCTGGGCACTCATCGGTGTCTCCCTCTTCTACGGCATCCAGAACATCGCCGCCAATACCAACGGCCAGTTCGCGATCTTCCTCTTTACCGACGTCGGCGGCGCCTCCGTCTCCACGGCGTCCCTGCTGAATGTGGTGGCAGTGCTCATCGGCCTGGTCGGCACCTTCCTGGTCATGCGCTTCAGTGACACCCCGCTGCGCATGCCGCTGTTCCTGATCGGTACGGTCCTGGCCATTCTGGCCTGGGCGCTGCCGGGAATGTTGGGAGTCACCACGGCAACCGTCTTCCTTATGGCCGCCCTCTTCTGGTTTGCTCAGCAGCCCTCGGGTGAGCCCATGTTCAAGATCTGGTCTCAGGAGATCTTCCCCACCGAATACCGCGGCGCAGCCCAGGGCATTGCCATCGCCTTCACTCGCGCCGTGGCAGCCGGTGCTGCCCTGCTGACTCCGGTCATCCTCGACGCCAGCATCACCCTGTTCTTCTACTCCATCGCGGGCGTGCTCCTGGTGGCCGGCCTCATCGGGTGGTTCTGGGTCTCGCGGATGCCGCAGGTGCTCCACAAGGAGAAGGCGCACGGCCCGCGCAGTGCTGAGGCGCTTGCGGGAGACCGCCCCGCATCCTAGCGCCGGCTTCGCCCGCCGGAGCCTCTCCGCCAGAAACTGTGCTGAAACTGAAGGAAGCAGGGGTCATCCCTCCGTTTGCCTGAAGTTTCGGCACACTTTCTGCGTTTCGGGCCCCGGGCAGCACCCTCAGCGCGCGCTGGTGGACTCCCGCACCATCAGTTCCGGCTGAAAGACCGTGTGCTGCACCGCAGCAGCGGGATCCTCAATGGCCTGACGCAGCAGCTCTGCTGCCTGACGTCCCATCTCTTCCGAGGGCTGCCGCACCGAGGTGATCGGAATGGTCGCACTGGCGGCGAACTCGATGTCGTCATAACCGGCCAGCATGATCTCCCCGGGCACTTCGACGCCGGCCCTGGCCAGTACCTGCAGCGCGCCCAGGGCCACCAGGTCATTGGTTGCGAAGATCGCCTCGGGCCATTCGTCACGGGGGCGCTCCAGGAGCCGCTGCACGGTCTCGCGCCCGGAGGCGATGTCCATGGCTCCGGTGTCGAGAAACTCCACAGTGACCCCGTCGGTGCGATCGGCCCTCTGCTGAGTGCCGTGCAGGCGGTGCCGGACCTGCCGGAGGCTGCCTGGTCCTCCGATCACGGCAATGCGACGTGCTCCCTGGCCGATGAGGTGATCGGCGACGAGCCATCCGCCCTGCTCATCGTTGACGGAGACCGAGGAGAACTCATCCGCACCGGCCTTCCGGTCGATGATCACCACCGACGTGCCGTGGTCCTTGAGGGTGCGCAGCTTCGGCAGAACATCACCTACCGGGGCTATCAGCACCCCCGCCACGCGCTGCTCGTCGAAGAGGCGCAGGTAGGTCAGCTCCTGCTCCTCCCGCTGGGCGGAGTTGCCCAGCAGCAAAGGTCGTCCGAGCTCGGCGAGGTGCTGTTCGGCTCCGTGAGCCACATCGGTGAAGTAGGGGTTGGCGGCGTCGAGCACGATCATCCCCACTGCAGGGTTGGAGCCTGCCCTCAGCTGCCGGGCGGCATCGTTGCGAACGTAGCCGAGCTCCTCGATCACCGCCTGTACTTTGGCCAGCGTGCGCGCGGAGACGCGATGTGGATGATTGAGCGCATTAGAGACTGTCGCGGGAGAGACCCCAGCCAGCGCTGCGACGTCGCGAACCTGAGCCATCGCCATAGTGGGCCCCCTCCTTGTTCACCTATGACCCGCGCACCGGGCACCTCGTTGTGCCGCCGGCCCGCGGGAGCCACACGCCTGAGCGGATTCGGTGATCAGCCCGCCCATGGGTGAAGAGGATAGCAGTGTATTGACACTGCTGTGACACGCGTCATATGATCTGGCTCACTAGTTGGAACGATTCACTCGGTCGATATGCCGGCATCACCGGTCACCGAGAGGGTCACCTCCTCTCTCCTCACCGCCCGATGCACCCGTGGACGGCGGCACTCTCACCGTGGAGGTTCAATGACGAACACCGAATCCACGCCGGTCCTAGAACTCTCCGGCGTGCGAAAGACCTTCGGCAGCGTCACCGCGCTCGCCGAGGGCAGCCTCACCGTCCACCCCGGCTCCATCCACGCTCTGGTAGGCGAGAACGGGGCGGGCAAGTCCACCCTGATCAAGATCGTGGCCGGTCTGCACCAGCGCGACGCCGGCACCTTCCGCTTCCGCGGTCAGGACGTGGCCTTCTCCTCCACCGCAGAGGCCAAGAACGCCGGCATCGCGGTCATCTACCAGGAGCCCACGCTCTTCCCCGACCTCTCAGTGACCGAGAACATCTTCATGGGGCGCCAGCCTCGCTCCCGGGCCG
>NZ_HG005169.1:165117-176702 GCF_000455245.1 Nesterenkonia massiliensis
ACGCATCGACAAGCAGGCCATGATCGCCGAGGCGGAGCGGATCTTCACCCGCCTCGGGGTTGACCTGGATCCCCGTCGGCCGGCCCAGGGGCTTTCCATTGCAGATCAGCAGATCATCGAGATCGCTAAAGCCATCTCCCTTGACGCGCACCTGCTCATCATGGATGAGCCCACCGCCGCGCTCTCCGGCGTGGAAGTCGAACGCCTGTTCGCCGTGGCGCGCAGCCTGCGGGATGAGGGGCGCGGGATCGTCTTCATCTCCCATCGCTTCGACGAGATCTTCGACCTGTGCGACACCATCACCGTCATGCGCGACGGCGCCTACGTGGGCACCACCCCCACGGACCAGACCACCAATGATGAGCTGGTCACCATGATGGTGGGTCGCGAAGTCACCGAGCTCTACCCCAAGATCCCCGCCGAGATCGGCGAAACCGTGCTGGAGGTTGAGGGTCTCACGGCCGCCGGAGTCTTCTCCGATGTGAGCTTCACGGTCCGCGCCGGGGAGATCGTGGGCCTAGCTGGCTTGGTCGGTGCCGGGCGCAGCGAGATTGCACGCGCTGTCTTCGGCGTGGACCCCTACGACGCCGGCACCGTACGGATGCACGGACGTTCCGTGGGCAAGCACAGCCCCACCGCGGCGATCAACGCAGGGATGGCATTGGTGCCCGAGGACCGCCGCCAGCAGGGGCTGGTCGTGGAGTCCTCGGTGGCTCGCAACATTGGGGCCGCCATCCGATCCCGCCTGGCGCGCCTGGGCCTCATCAGCGCAGCCTCCGAGAACCGGGCTGCAGGACCGTGGGCGTCGCGTCTGCAGGTCAAGACGTCCGCGCTGTCGATGAACGCCGCCACCATGAGTGGTGGCAACCAGCAGAAGGTCGCCATCGCCAAATGGCTGGCAACTGATCCCAAGCTGCTCATCATCGATGAGCCCACCCGCGGCATCGACGTCGGCACCAAGTCTGAGGTCCACCGACTGCTCTCGCAGCTGGCCGGGGAGGGCATGGCGATTCTCATGATCTCCTCCGAACTGCCGGAAGTCCTCGGGATGGCCGATCGCGTTCTGGTCATCAGCGAAGGGCGCATCAGCGCCGAGCTCAGCCGTGAAGAGGCCACGGCGGAGAAGGTCATGCACGCGGCCACCGCCCGCCACGAAGCCATCCGAGAGGAGGCCGTCGCATGAGCACCAACACTCAGGAGCACGGCACCCAGAGCGCCAGTTCCGTTGCGGCACTGGCACGTCCCAGCCAGATGAGCACCGCTCAACGGCTGATCCGCAACGTCCTGGCCTCCCGCGAGACAGCCATCGTGCTAGTCATCCTCGCGGTGATTGCGGTGGCGACGAGCATGAATCAGTCGTTCCTCTTTAGCGGACAGGGGTGGCGGGATCTGCTGCTGACCCCATCAATCCTCATCGTCATGGCGGTCGGGTCAGCGATCGTGATCATCACCCGCAACGTTGACCTCTCGGTGGGCTCAACCCTGGCGATCACCGCGTACCTGACCGGCCGCCTCTTCATCGATATCCCAGGAATCCCGGTGGTGGCGGTGGTGCTGATCGGCATCCTCGTCGGTGCCGGCCTCGGGCTCATCAACGGTGCACTGGTGGCCTTTGGCAAGGTCCCCGCCCTGGTGGTCACCCTGGGCACCATGTACATCTACCGCGGTGCGGTGCTCACCTGGGCCGGCAGCGACCGCATCAATGCCTCGGATATGCCGCGCGAATTCCTGCGCCTGGGCACCTACCAGGTCGCCACCATTCCGCTGCTGACCATCGTCGCCGTCGTCGTGCTTCTGGCGGCCGCCTACTGGCTGGCCTCCACCCGCAGCGGTCGCGAGATGTATGCCATCGGTTCCAACCCCGAGGCAGCAACCCTCTACGGGCTGCCCACCACCAAGCGTGTGATCACCGCCTTCGTGGTCGGCGGTGCGCTCGCCGGCCTGGCCGGGGTCATGTACGCCGCCCGGTACGGCACCGTCAGCTCCGGAGCCGGAATGGGCTGGGAGTTGCAGGCCATCGGCGCGGCAGTGATCGGCGGCATCGCCATTTTCGGCGGCTCCGGCACAGTCTGGGGCGCGGCCTTCGGCGCGATCCTGCTGATGACCATCAACCGCACCCTGCCCATCATCGGCATTCCCGACTTCTGGCAGCGGGCTGTGGTCGGCGCTCTCATCATCGGCGCCATTGTTCTGGACCGGTACCTGTCCGCCCGCCAGAGCCGCAAGCTTCAGGAAGCGAGGCAACGATGACCACCACGACGCCGGCACCGGCGGCGGCCGAGTCCGTTCAGCTGGGCGAGCGGCGCCGCCGCTACGCCAACTACCACCGACCCTGGTGGTTCCGCGCCTTCATCACCACGGAGTTCCTCATCATTGCCCTGCTGGCGCTGGTGTGGCTCTGGGCGACGGTCTCGGTGGAGAACTTCTCCGGGCCCCTGACCGTGCGCTACCTGCTGCTGGACATCGCCCCTCTGATGATGATCGCTCTGCCCATGACGCTAGTGATCATCACCGGACAGATCGACCTCTCGGTCGCCAGCATCATGGGGCTCTCCTCCGTGCTGGTGGGCATCTTCCACGTCGAATGGGGCCTCTCCATCCCGGTCGCCGGAGCGCTGGCGATCCTGGTGGGCGTCCTCTGCGGTGGCCTCAACGGATTCCTCGTGGCGTATGTGAAGCTGCCTTCACTGGCGGTGACGATCGGCACCATGGCGCTGTTCCGCGGCATCGCGGTGGGCCTGCTCGGCACCACCGCCCTGACCGACTTCGACCCGGAGTGGACCTCGCTGGCAACCTCATCCCTGGGAGAGTCCCGGGTGCCCGCCGTCGTCGTACCGGTCGTGGTACTCATCGCGGTCTTCGCGGTCCTGCTGCACTTCACCCCGTTCGGTCGCGGTCTCTACGACATCGGGCATAACGAGGAGGCCGCGCGCTTCAGCGGCGTCAACGTGGCGCGGTCCCAGATGACCACCTTCATCCTCTCCGGTGCGGTCTCCGCACTGGCGGGAATCTTCTACACGCTGCGCTTCGGAAATTCCCGCGGTGACAACGCCACCGGCCTGGAGCTGGAGGTCATCGCCGCGGTGCTGCTGGGCGGCGTGCTGATCTTCGGCGGTCGCGGTGCGCTGCACGGCGTGATCGCCGGGGTGCTGCTCATCGGCGTGATCTCCTCCGCCCTGCGCCTGGAGGGTGTGACCGTCAACGTCATCAACATCATCATCGGCGTGCTGCTCATTGCCTCGGTGATGGCCCCACAGATTGTCTCGGGCCTCCAACGGTGGAGACCCGGAAAGGAAAAGAGGTAACCATGAAGAGGAACACCGCACTGCGCACCCGGCTCTCGGTGCTGGCAGCGACCGGCATGAGCGCCGCACTGGTCCTCACAGCCTGCGGAGGCGACGGCGGAAACGGCGGCGACGCCGGCTCCGACGGTGAGGATCTGAACATCACCTTCCTGCCCAAGAACCTGGGCAACCCCTACTTCGACACCTCCAACGCCGGCGGTGCCGAGGCCATCGAGGAGTTCGGCGGCAGCTACTCCGAGGTGGGGCCGCAGGAGGCCACTCCTGATGGTCAGGTGCAGTACATCAACACCGCTGCCCAGCAGGGTGAGGACGCCCTGGTGATCTCCGCCAACGACCCCAGCGCCATCTGTGACGCCCTGAATGAGGCGCGCGACGTGGGCGTGGCTGTGGTGACCTTCGACTCGGACACCAGCCCCGACTGCCGCGACCTGTTCATCAACCAGGCCAGCGCCGAGGGCATCGCCAGCGCCCAGGTGGAGCTGGTGGCCGAGCAGATCGGCGGAGAAGGCCAGATTGCCATCCTCTCCGCGGCCGCCAACGCCACCAACCAGAACCACTGGATTGAGCTGATGGAGGCCGAGCTGGAGGCCAACTATCCGGACATCGAACTGGTGGACGTGGTCTACGGCGACGATGACGATCAGCGCTCCTTCGACCAGACTGCAGCCCTGCTGCAGACCCACTCGGACCTGGACGCGATCGTCTCCCCGACCACCGTGGGCATCGCCGCGGCCGCCCGCTACATCTCTGACTCCAACTACGCCGGAGAAGTGGCCGTCACCGGACTGGGCACCCCCAACCAGATGCGGGAGTACATCGAGGACGGCACGGTGGAGGCCTTCGCCCTGTGGAACCCGGAGGATCTGGGGTACCTGGCAGCCTGGGCT
Source organism: Nesterenkonia massiliensis (assembly GCF_000455245.1). Lineage (GTDB taxonomy): Bacteria > Actinomycetota > Actinomycetes > Actinomycetales > Micrococcaceae > Nesterenkonia > Nesterenkonia rhizosphaerae. Next base: position 169,310 of record NZ_HG005169.1, read on the forward strand.
GCTCACGCTCTGGCCACCGGTGAGATCGAGGGCAACGAGGGAGACACCTTCGAGGCCGGACGTCTGGGTGAGTACACCGTGGGTGAGGGCGGTGAAGTCCTGCTGGGCGATCCGTTCGTCTTCACCGCGGAGAACATCGACGACTTCGACTTCTAGTCGAGGCGGGGACCCGACGACGCCGGCACCGTGCTTCCAAGAGACGGTGCCGCCGTCGTCCCCCTGTTGAGAAGGTCGGCAGCGGAGCATAATCTGAGAAATCGGTTTCTCGTTGACATGCTGTGATGCTCGCCATACGATGGATAGCAAGAATTAAAACGATTCAATTACATGATGAGATGCACCCCGCACCTGAGCGGCCGGTCATAACACCGGATGCGCCGCGGCTGTGACTGCACCGAAACGGGTGTTGCTGTTGTCGTCGGAATAACCGGACATGACGACGAAAACCGCAGCACTGGTTGAGAAGAGCGCAGCCGTGGCGGGGGTCCCCGCCCGCAGGACCAGTACAGAAAGGAACGCCGTGCGACGAGTCTGCTTCCAGCTCCAGGTCAAACCTGAGCGCCTGGCGGAGTACACCGAGCACCACCGGGCTGTCTGGCCCGAGATGCTGCGGGCGCTGAAGCGCTCCGGGTGGCACAACTACTCGCTGTTCTTGCGCGAGGACGGCCTCCTCATCGGCTACGTCGAGGTGGAATCCCTGGAAGCCGCCCAGGCCGCCATGGATGCCGAAGAGGTCAACGCCCGCTGGCAGGCCCAGATGAGCGAGTTCTTCGTGGACCTCGACGGCGCCCGGCCGGACACCGGCTTCCTGGAACTGACCGAAGTCTTCCATCTGGAGGACCAGTTAGATGCACTCGAGAACTGAGGAAAGATGACCACCTTCGAGCAGATCGCCCCCCAGCTGGAGCACCAGGCCATCGAGGTTCCCTCCTGGGCCTACGGCAACTCCGGAACCCGCTTCAAAGTCTTCGGCTCCCCGGGCACCCCCCGCACTGTGGAGGAGAAGATCGCCGACGCCGCCACCGTCAACCGCTTCACCGGGCTCGCCCCGAAGGTGGCGCTGCATATCCCGTGGGACAAAGTGGAGGACTACAGTGCGCTGACGGACTACGCTCGCGAGCAGGGCGTGGAGATCGGCACCATCAACTCCAACACATTCCAGGACGACGACTACAAGCTCGGCGGCCTGACCCACCATGATCCAGCCATCCGTCAGAAGGCTGTGGATCACCACTTCGAGTGCATCGACATCATGCACGCCACCGGCTCTCAGGATCTGAAGATCTGGTTGGCCGATGGTTCTAACTACCCTGGCCAGGCTGATATCCGCGCCCGCCAGGACTGGCTGAACGAGTCGCTGCAGAAGATCTATGAACGCTTGGGCGAGGAACAGCGCCTGGTGCTGGAGTACAAGATCTTCGAACCGGCGTTCTACCACATGGACGTTCCGGACTGGGGTACCGCTCTGGTGCAGGTCCAGTCCCTGGGCGAGAAGGCCATGGTCTGCCTGGATACTGGCCACCATGCGCCGAGCACCAACATCGAGTTCATCGTGGCTCAGCTGCTGCGCGTTGGAAAGCTCGGCTCCTTTGACTTCAACTCCCGCTTCTACGCCGACGACGACCTGATCGTGGGCTCGGCGGACCCCTTCCAGCTCTTCCGCATCCTCTTTGAGGTCATTCGCGGCGGTGGCTATGAGCCCGACTCCGGTGTGGCTTTCATGCTCGACCAGTGCCACAACATCGAGAAGAAGATTCCGGGCCAGATCCGCAGCGTGCTCAACGTTCAGGAAATGACCGCCCGTGCCCTGCTTGTGGACTGCGATGCGCTGAATCAGGCCCAGCAGGCTGGGGATGTGCTGGGTGCCCATGAGGTGTTCATGGATGCGTTCTACACTGATGTGCGCGCTGATCTGGCGGCCTGGCGTGAGTCCCGCGGCCTGCCCGGGAACCCCATGCGGGCCTATGCAGAATCCGGATACCAGGAAAAGATCGAAGCCGACCGTGTCGGCGGAACCCAGATGTCTTGGTGATCAACGGGACCACATGGGATGAGGGGGTGCCGGTCGACGTAGGATGTCGTCAATGAGCCCCACTGTTCCAGCCGATGGCGCCGAGGGCAGGCGCACATCCCGCAGATCTGTCACCATTCGTGACGTCGCTGCGCACGCGGGGGTCTCCGCGGGGACAGTCAGCAACGTTCTGAACCGTCCCTATTACGTCAAGGAAGAAACGCGCGAGCGTGTTCTGCGGGCCATCGACGAGCTCGATTTCCACCCTACGCAGAATGCTCGGCAGTTTCGCCCTGGACGGGAACGGACGCTTGGCATTGCTGTCGCCAACCTGGACAATCCCTTCTTTGTCGATGTGGCGCTCGGAGCCGAGGAGCTGGCGCGTCAGCACGATATCGGTGTGGTCATCACCAATAGTGCTTACGACCCGGAAGTGGAGAACCAGAACCTCGATCTGCTCGTCCAGCATCGGGTCCAGGGGCTCATCATCTCCCCGGTCGACGAGTCGTCCTCACGGCTGCAGATGCTCCATGATCGCGGTGTGCCCATGGTCTTCGTCGACCGGGTCGGCCGCAACGCCACTCAGGGGTGGAGCGTTATCGTCGATGATGAGCGCGGCGGAGCGATGGCGGCTCAGCACCTGATGAACACGGGACACCGTTCGATCGCCTTGGTAGGCCATCCTCACACGTCCCCTAAGGTGCGTGCCCGTCTGGAAGGGATGCAGAGTGCCGTGGCAAAGCACGGTGGTGTGCGTCTGGAAGTGTTGGAGACTGACTCGTGGACGGTGGACACGGGGCGATATGCCGGTACCCGACTTGCCGAGATGTCTCCGCAAGAACGCCCCACGGGCATCCTGTGCGCAAATGACCTCTTAGCCCTGGGAGTGCTGCAGTCTTTGAGTCGTCATGGACTGAGAGTGCCCGAGGACGTCGCGGTCATTGGTTATGACGATCTCGCATGGGCGGAGGTCTCTGCCCCAGCCCTCACCACTATCCGGCAGCCACGAAAGCTGATGGGGGCCACGGCCGTGCGTATGCTCCTGGAGCTGTTCAAAGATGTGAGTTCACGGCCCCGGCACAACCACGTGGTCCTTCAACCTGAGCTCGTCGTGAGGGATTCTGCTTAACAACGGAGGCCTGGGCGACCTGCCTGAGGAATCAGACAGGCCACCCAGGCCTTGTTGCGCTGACCAAGAGGTCCTAGAACGCCGGCTCCTCATCCGCGACGTTTTCCTCGGTAACGACTGTCAGCGGGATCGGAATCCGGCTGTCGACCTCCTCACCGGTAGCAGCTGCGACGATGGTTTCTAGGGCCAGGCGTCCGTCCTCTTCGGGAGACTGCACGATTGTCGCCGTATAGTAACCAGCTTCGATGCTCTCGAAGGCGTCCTGCTGTCCGTTGATACCGACGATGGCGGGCATGTCTTCCACGTCGCGACCGGATTCGGTCCACGCGTCAATGAACCCGCGAGCCATGGTGTCATCATTGGCGTATACACCGTCGATGTCGTCGCCGTAACGGGAGATGAGGTCGCGGCTCAGCTCAAGTGCGCGTTGCTGGTCGAAATCGGCATTGACGGTTTGGAGGACTTCGATGCTCGATCCCATCTCCTCCAGGGCATCGTTGAAGCCTCCGGTGCGTCCGAGAGTCGTACCGTTGCCGGCCTGCCCGGCAATGATGACGATCTGACCCTCTCCACCGAGCTCGTCGTTCAGCACGTCAGCCGCCAAGCGTCCCTGTTCGTAGGTGTCGGGACCGGTGAACGAGGTGTACAGACCTTCGGCGTCGTCATCCATCGGACTGTTGATCAGCACGAGAGGAATTCCGGCGTCTTGGGCTTCCACAAGTCCGGGGATGTAGGCCTGCGGGTCCACGGGCCAGAGGACGATGCCGTCCGGATTCCGGCCGATGCAGGTGCGCAGCTGGTCCGTACCGGTTTGGGCATCGAACTCCTGACTGAGCAGGGTGACGTTGACTCCTTGCTCCTCAGCCGCCTCTTGGAAGGCGGCGTTGGCGGGGGATGCATAGGCGTGCGACTCCGCGGCGGCTACGTAGCAGATGTCGAGACCTTCAGCCGACTCTGCGCCGTCAGCATTGGCGTTTTCGTTGCCAATGCCTCCGCAGCTGGTGAGCAGCATCGCTCCAGCGGCAGTGAGGGCTCCAAGGCGTAGTGGTGATTTCACGGGACTATCCCTTCTTTTCTTACTGGGTGGGTACTCGTTCGCTGTTCCGAGAGGGAAGCAGCGACGTGAGTGACAGGGCCGACCGCGGACTGTTGGAGGCGATGCGGTCCAAGAGGATGAGCAGCAGCAGAATGCTGCCGGTGACGATGTTCTGGTAATACGTCGGGACTGACTCGTACTCCAGAGTGGTGGTGATTGCTGCCAGCACGAGCACACCCCCCAAGGTGCCCAATGCCGATCCCCGGCCGCCTTCAAGTCGTGTGCCGCCGATGACGACTGCAGCAATGGCGGTCAGCGCAACCGTTTCGCCGAAGACCGGGGATCCAGTGTTGGTTGCCAGTGATTGCATGACACCGGCCGCGCCGGCAGTGAGACCGCTGAAGACGAAGGCTCCGAAGACGTAGCGGCTAGAACGGATTCCCGACGCCGTGGCACTGTCCTCATTGCTGCCGACGGCGTAGAGGTGACGGCCCGCCACGGTGTACGTCAGCCATACGAAGAGCAGGACGATGGCGATGAGGAACACGTACGTCCGGGGGGAGAAAGTCCCTCCCAGCGACCGGGTCACGGTGAGGCCGAAGAGTGGGTCTTCTCCGCTGACCGGATTCGAGTCCGTGAGGAAGTGGCAGAGGGCGCGCAGGAAGATCATCGAGGCCAGCGTCGCGACCAACGAGTTGATCTGGAGAACAACCACCAAGAAACCGTTGAGGACTCCGGCGAGCACTCCCACTAGGAGACCGACCAGGGCCGCGCCCGTCGGTCCTAACTGGGCCTGCAGACCTATGGTGGCGATGCCTGAGAGGGCCAGGGTTGAGCCGACGGACAGGTCCAGCTTGCCCATCAGGAGTACCACCGTCAGTCCTACCGCAACGAGCCCGAGGGTGGCGGTGCGGTCGAGGCTGAGACTTAACGTTCGGAACTCCGTGAGCCCTGGTACGAAGGAGACGGCCAGAATGAGGGTGGCTGCAAGGATGACGATGACGCGATAATGGATCAGAGTGAGAACAGCGGGGTTCTCGAAAACTCTCTTCAGCGAGTTCATGCTGCACCTCCGCGGCGTCGCAGGTAGACATCCAAGGCCACAGCTCCTGCGATGAGGGCACCCATCACGAGACCTTGGGACTGAGTGGGGATCCCGTTGAGCACCATGATGTTGCTCAGCAGAGTGACGAGGAGGAGCCCGCCGATGGCACGAGGGATATTGCCGAAGCCCCCGAGCAGGCTCACGCCACCGACGACCACGGCGGTAATCGCATCGAACTCATAGCCAGTGCCGATGCCCGGTCGAGCTGTCTGAAGGGTCAAGCCGAGCAGGACCCCACTGAAGCCGGCCAAAGTGGCGGTCATCCAGAATGCGACGGCTTTGGTGAAATCAAGCGGTACCGCGCTGGCTTTGGTGGCCTGCGGATTGGATCCAGCCGCGTAGACCCAGCGTCCAAAAGTCGTTCGGCCCAGCAGAAGATGCCCCCCGAGCGCCACGGCCAGGAAGATCAGCACGATGGTGGGGATTCCGAAGAAGATGCGACCGGTGAGCAACGACTGCAGCTGAGGGTCGTTCCCATAGACGATCACGCCACCTACTGAGGCCTGAGCGATTCCCAGCACGATGGTGCCCGTGGCCAGAGTCGTGATGACTGGATTGAGTTTGGAATAGCCAATGAGGACACCGTTGACCAACCCCGCGGCAGAGGCGGCAAGGATTCCAACCAGCGCTGCCGGGATGCTGCCCAGGCTCGGCTGCAGGCCCAGCGCAAGCAGGGCGCCGATGGCGACCATGGCAGGCACAGAGAGGTCGGCGAGACCTCTGACAATAAAGACGAAGGTCATGCCGACGACGATGATTCCCACCAGCGACATATTGATCAGCACGTTGGTGAGGTTGCGTGTCGTGAGGAACTGCTCACTCAGGAGACTGCCGACGAGGACCAGTAGGGCGATGCCCGCAGGCAGAGCAATCCATCCCAATATGCGCTGGGTCGCCCTCTCCTCTGTGACCCGCGGGGGCAGAGTCGTTGCTGAGGTCATGCTGCCATCACCTCCCCCGTCGCAGCGCTCATGACTGATTCTTCTGTGGCGTCAGAGCGCTCCAGCTCAGCGGTCATCCGCCCTTCGTGAAGCACATAGACGCGATCGCTGACCGCGAGGATCTCTGGAAGTTCTGAGGAGATCATGATGATCGCGACCCCTCTCTCGGCCAGTTCGCCGATGATGGTGTGAATATCTGCTTTGGCCCCGACATCAACTCCACGGGTGGGTTCATCGAGAATCAGAACCTTAGGTTCGGTGGCCAGCCACTTGGCGAGGACGACCTTCTGCTGGTTTCCGCCGCTGAACGTCGCCACCTTGCGATCGATTGCCGGAGGCGACACGTAGAGCTCCTCGGCCTTCTGCTGTGCCAACACGCGTTCCTGTCCGCGACGAATCCATCCCAGCTTCGAGACGCGTCGCAGAACCGAAAGGGTAATGTTGTCCTTCACCGAGAGGGAGAGCGCGACGCCGTCGCGCTTGCGATCCTCGGGGACGTAGGCGATTCCGGCGCGTACGGCGCTCTTAGGACGGCGGATGGTGAGCTCTTGCCCATTCAGCCGAATGCTGCCGGCGTCGTGCCGGTCGAGACCAAAGATGGCACGCGCGACCTCAGTCCTGCCAGCGCCGACCAGGCCGGCCAGCCCCACGATCTCTCCGGATTTCGCGGTCAGGGAGATGTCTTCGAAGACGCCCACACGGCTCAGCCCGGACACCTCGAGGACAGGGTTCCCGATGGTGACTTCACGCTTAGGGAACACGTCATCGAGGTCGCGTCCCACCATTAGCCGGATCATCTCCTGAGGCGTCAGGCCCTGTGCCGGGCGGCAGTCGATCATGCGGCCGTCGCGGAGCACCGTGACCCGGTCAGAGATATCGAGCACTTCCCTGAGTCGATGACTGATGTAGATGATGGCAATGTCGTTAGCGCGCATACGCTCGATCACACGAAACAGCGCTTGAGCCTCATGCTCACTCAGGGAGGATGTCGGCTCATCGAAGACCACGATGCGGGGCTGGCTCGCATATACCTTGGCGATCTCAACCAGCTGCTGCTGGCTGACTGACAGCCGTCCGACCAAGTCCTGGGGGTCAATGCGAGCGCCCAGCTCCTGCAGGACCCGCGCAGCGGTACGGTTCAAGGCCCGTCGATTGACCACACCGGCTGAGC
>NZ_HG005169.1:176728-180478 GCF_000455245.1 Nesterenkonia massiliensis
CCACACCGGCTGAGCTGGGGAGTTGTCCGAGACTGATGTTCTCGGCCACGGTGAGATCCGGGACCAGATTGATCTCCTGATAGACCATTCCGACGCCCTGTTTCCGAGCCGCCAGAGGCGAATCGAAACGTACCGCCTGTCCGTCGATGGTCACGGTCCCCTCGTCAGGCGGATGTACGCCGGCGAGGATCTTCATCAAGGTGGATTTGCCTGCGCCGTTCTCTCCGACGATCGCGTGAACTTCGCCAGCCTGAACGTCCAGGTCGACCGCAGTCAATGCCTTCACGCCAGGGAATGACTTGGTGATGCCCCGCATGACGAGAGTTGAGTCCGTCGGGGTTTCTGTCATGGTGTCTCCTTCTTCAGAGAGGGACCGAAATCGAACGTGAGCCGGTAGCTCACACTTTCCCCGACCTGAAGCTGAGGCAGCTCCGACGATTCCTCGGCCCGGACTCGACCTTGGATCTGGTCCGTATTAGCTGGTTCCAGCCCCATGACGTAGTGTCCGAGGCCTGCCATCTTCCACTGGTGGAGTGCCGGCAGCGTCTTGGTGTCAAAGGTCAGGGTGAAGCGAATGTCGAGGGCAGGGTTGTCTATGACCGCGCTGCCTGCGGCCGTCTGGCTGACGTCATGGAGGAAGACCTGCTCGCGATAGTCCGCCTGGGGAGGTTCGATCTCATGCCAGCGGGCGACACCCGCTGCCGCGTCGTCGTCCCGCGGCGTCACTTTGGCGGAGTTCACATCGAGAACGGCGTGTTCGTCCAGCAGCGGCCACCCGAGATTCACGTGGTACAGGACCATGTGGCCAGCGGCCGTGAGACCTTCGTTGGTGACGGTGTCCTCAAGAGTGAAGCTAGTGCCGCCAATCGCGGAGCGAAGCGTTCGGTGAAGTACGAGGTTCTCCCCGAAGACTGTCGTTTGGCGAACTTCCCCGCGAATGACGAGTTCTCCATCGTGAATCCGGGCTTCGACTAGCGTCGCGGGTGTGATGCCGACTCGCCCGTGCATCGGGTACTCGGCAGAGTCCTTCGTTGACGGCGGCCCGAACGTGTCGAGGCCGCACGTCGCGAGGAGACCACCGCCGAAGCTGCGGAGCCACTCGCGGCCGCGGGCCTCACCCAGTGCCGGCGAGGAGATGCCAGTGGGGGAGATCCAGGAAAGGGGGACTCCTCGGAACGTCGCGTGGCCGAGGTCCAGGGCGCGATCAGGATGAACCTCAAGCTCAAGACCACCGCCAGTGACCAGACGCAGCCGCCGGGCGCCCCGGGCTTTGCCCTCTTCTTCGATAAAGCGGTCGATTCGCGCTACCTGAGACAGGGACCCGACTCGGCGTGGTAACTCTGCTGCATCGGCACCGTAGATTCGGTGCGGCAGTTCCCATTCGAGGCTCATGCTGTCCCTAAGGGCAGGGTGAGCCGGTCACGCTCCAGCTCTCGATTCCCCGGGCCGAAGTGCTTCAGAATGACAAGGTCTTCCGTGGGGTGTGTATTGCGAATAGTCACTCCGGCGGAGGCGGCGGGAGCTGTCACGAAGTACTCATCACAGGTCAGCTGGCCGTAGCGGACCATCGTGGCCGACATCAGTGGCTGGCCATCGATTTTCCCGGTACCTCCCACGCAGATGAGACCGTAGGCATCGGTTTCTTCGACCGCGACAGACGAGCCGGGCTGTACCGTGAGCTCTTTTGCGCTGAAGCTTGGCGAACGGTAAGTGATCCACTTCTCTGTCCAGCCCTGGCCCTGCGAGGAGGCTGTAGTTTCCACGGGGGGAGTGAAGCGGTTGCTGTAGAAGTGGTTATCCACGTTGCGGTCCCAGTCCACGAGATCGACAACGAAGGCCAAGTTCCCGTGGTGCTCCTCGGGGACGTCCTTCCACAGCAGTTCATCCGGGACCTCCCGATGGTTGGACCAGGATTCTGTCATGGCGAAGACGTCGCAGGCTGCCTGCGGCTCATAGGTACAGACACTGGCCGGAGCATGGAGGATGCCGGCAGGTACGTCCCATCCGGTCCCGAGGGTGATCCGGTAAGCACGGGACAGCGCGGTGATGTTGTTATCGCCACCGGTGAGGAACTGCTCCAGCTTGTCCAGTACATCCTGGCGGGTGGTCTCGGGATGCAGGCCGAAGAAGGTGTAGTCGAACTCCCCCAGGTGGTTGTTCATTTGCGGCGGGAAGTAGTACGCCTCGGGTTTCCCTGGCTTGCCCACCAGTGCTGCGTGCTCGTCGCGGTGGTGAATATGGAAAGGCAAAGGCGCCTGGTTGTCGAAGAACTTCGAATACATAGGCCACCCCTGATGGGTATCCCAGAGTGTTCCAAGGGCCTGGTCTTGGAAGTGGGCAATGAACTCGTCGAAGGGGATCACGCCGCCCTCGGGGTCCACCACCAGGCTCAGGCCCTCGAAGGGGTCCGTTCTTGGACCGTTCTCCGCGCGGATTGCGGACGCGAGCCACCGCTCATCGATTCCGCCGCGGTCCTTGCCCAGGGGGTAATAGTCATTCGGGTGCAGGCGGATGCGCTTGCCCGGTGTGCAGAACGCCCGAGGCACCCAGGCGGGAGCTAGGCGCAGGACTCCGTTGCCCGAAGTCATTGCTCGTTCCATGGCCTCCTGGGAGGAGGTGACGCCTTCGTAAGGACCAGCTTTGCTCATGTGGCACTTTCCTAGTTTTCGGGGGCCAAGAACTTGGCCCTTCGGGACTTTGGTTCATTGAACCACGGCATGCTGTGACGGTAGTCACAAGAAGAGGAGGCTGTCAAGCCTGCAAAACGGGGGATTCTGCTCGGAGAGTGTCGAGTAGCCGGTGAGAACGCTTCACTGAATCGATCTGTCCGGACCGGGGCTCCTGCTCCGGTAGCATTCCGAGGCATGGCCATTTCCTCGTCGCTCGACGCTGAGTCGAGGCGTTCTCGCCTTCTAGAAATCCTCGGTGCCGAGGGGCGGATTACGATCAGCGACGCCGCTGAAACCCTGGGGGTTTCCGAGATGACCCTGCGTCGGGATCTGGGGGATCTGGAGAGTCTCGGTCAGGTGCGACGGGTGCGTGGCGGTGCGGTTGCGCCATTGCAGCCCCAGAGCTTTTCTGAGCGCAGCAGCAAACAGGCCGCGGCGAAACGACTCATCGCGCAGAAAGCCCAGTGTCTGGTTCCCCGCGAAGGGGTCTGCGCATTCGATGCCTCATCCACTATCGGGGTGCTGCTTTCTGGGCTGAGCGACGCGGCCGATCTGACGGTCGTGACGAACTCCGCGGAGAACTTTCGCGCGGCCGAAGACCGGCCGGGCGTGACGCCGGTCCTCGTGGGCGGCCACCGTGAGCGCCGGACCGACAGCTTTGTGGGGCCCCATGCTTCTTTGGCGGCGGCAAGTCTCCACTACTCCGCCTTCATGACGTCGGCGGCTGCCCTGGACGCGGAATGGGGCAGCTCGGAGGCCACGGCGGGGGAGGCTGCGCTCAAGCGGGTTTTTCACGAGCACGCTGACATTACGGTGCTGCTCGTGGACTCCTCGAAGTTGAACTCTCGAGCGGTCGCCCGGGCGCTTGGCCTGGAGGAGGTGGATGTCCTGGTCACCGAACTTGACCCTTCGCATCCCAGGTTGGACGCGTATCGGCCTGCCGTGGAGCTCCTCTAGTCCGACTGCAAGGCGGGCACTCTTTTCGGTCGTGACCCGGCTCCCCCTAGTGTGAGCCTGGGCACTTTTCATGATTGTCCTGCGAACCCATGCGTGATATTTTTTGTTCGACTGCTCATTATCG
>NZ_HG005169.1:180549-192943 GCF_000455245.1 Nesterenkonia massiliensis
GTTCGATTGCTCATTATCGAACATCATCTTCGGGAGCCCCCATGACCAACCCAGCAGTTGAAGCACTCATCGCCCGGTCCAACCGTCTCGGTTCGGACCCGAAGAACACCAACTACGCCGGCGGCAACACCTCCGCCAAGGGCACTGACCGTGACCCCGTGACCGGTGAGGACGTTGAGCTCCTCTGGGTCAAGGGCTCCGGCGGAGACCTCGGCACCCTGAAGGAGTCGGGGCTGGCCACCCTGCGCCTGGACCGCATGCGGGCCATGGTCAACACCTACCCCGGCGTGGAGCGCGAGGACGAGATGGTTGCCGCGTTCGACTACACCCTCCACGGCAAGGGCGGGGCTGCTCCCTCCATCGACACCGCCATGCACGGCCTGGTTGACGCAGCTCACGTGGACCACCTGCATCCCGACTCCGGCATCGCGATCGCGACCGCCGCAGACGGCCCTGAGCTCACCGAGAAGATCTTCGGCGACAAGGTCGTGTGGGTCCCATGGCGCCGCCCCGGCTTCCAGCTCGGTCTCGACATCGCCGAGATCAAGCGTGCCAACCCCCAAGCGGTCGGCTGCATCCTCGGCGGACACGGCATCACCGCCTGGGGCGACACCTCTTCAGAGTCCGAGCAGAACTCGCTGTGGATCATCGACACCGCGGCCAAGTACATCGAGGAGAACTCGAAGCCCGAGCCCTTCGGTGCGCCCCTGGACGGCTACGGAGCTCTGGATGAGGCTGAGCGTCGCGCCAAGGCCGCCGCACTGATGCCCACCATTCGCTCTATTGCCAGCGCAGACCGTCCGCAGGTGGGTCACTTCACCGACGACGACGTCGTCCTGGACTTCCTCGCCCACGCCGAACACCCCCGTCTGGCTGAGCTAGGCACCAGCTGCCCCGACCACTTCCTGCGCACCAAGGTCAAGCCGCTGGTGCTCGATCTTCCCGCGGATGCGTCCATCGAAGACTCGGTGAACCGCCTGCGTGAGCTCCATGAGGCCTACCGCACCGATTACCAGGCCTACTACGACCGCCACGCCGAGGCCGACAGCCCGGCTATTCGCGGTGCCGACCCGGCCATTGTGCTGGTGCCCGGTGTGGGCATGTTCAGCTTCGGCAAGGACAAGCAGACCGCACGGGTGGCCGGAGAGTTCTACATCAACGCCATCAATGTGATGCGCGGTGCTGAGGGACTCTCGACCTACGCCCCCATTGATGAGCGTGAGAAGTTCCGTATCGAGTACTGGGCGCTGGAGGAGGCCAAGCTTCAGCGCATGCCCAAGCCCAAGGAGCTGGCCACCCGGATCGCCCTGGTCACCGGCGCCGCCTCCGGCATCGGCAAGGCCATCGCCAAACGGCTGGTGGCCGAAGGCGCCGTCGTCGCCATTGCTGACCTGAACCTGGAGAAAGCTCAGGAGACTGCACAGGAGCTCGGCGGACCGGATAAGGCTATTGGTATCGCCGCCGATGTCTCTGACGAGACTGCTGTGCAGCAGGCGATCAATGAGACCCTGTTGGCCTTCGGTGGCCTGGACATCGTGGTCAACAACGCAGGGCTGAGCCTGTCGAAGTCGCTGCTGGAGACTACCGAGAAGGACTGGGACCTGCAGCACAACGTCATGGCCAAGGGCTCGTTCCTGGTGTCCAAGACCGCTGCCAAGGTCCTCATCGAACAAGGTCTCGGCGGAGACATCATCTACATCTCCTCGAAGAACTCGGTGTTCGCCGGTCCTAACAACATCGCCTACTCCGCCACCAAGGCAGACCAGGCTCACCAGGTGCGGCTGCTGGCAGCGGAGCTGGGCGAGCATCAGATCCGGGTCAACGGCATCAACCCCGATGGCGTGGTGCAGGGCTCGGGTATCTTCGCTTCCGGCTGGGGTGCCAATCGCGCCAAGACCTATGGCATCGAAGAATCGGAGCTGGGCAAGTTCTACGCTCAGCGGACGATTCTCAAGCGTGAAGTCCTTCCCGAGAATGTGGCCAATGCGGCTTTCGCACTGATCTCTTCTGATCTGTCCCACACCACCGGCCTGCACGTACCGGTAGATGCCGGTGTTGCCGCTGCATTCCTGCGCTGAGCGGAGTATCAATGGCGACCACCACACACGCTGCAGTCGACCTCGGAGCGTCCTCCGGGCGCGTCGTCCTGGGACGTGTAGGACCGGACACCCTGGAGTTTCACGAGGCGGCACGCTTTCCCAACGGGGTGGTACCGCTGCCCGATGGACTGCACTGGAACATCGTGGGCCTCTATGAGCACGCGCTTGACGGACTGGCAACTGCTAGCCGTGAAGCAGGCGGTGAGCTCGCCTCCGTCGGTATAGACGCATGGGCCGTGGACTACGGGCTGCTGGCCGAGACGCCCACTGGGACCATGCGGATGCTCGGCATCCCGTATCACTACCGCGACGGGCGTACCGCTGTAGGTGTTGACTCCGTGCACTCGAAAGTCAGCTTCGCTCAGCTGTACCAGCGCAACGGCTTGCAGTTTCTGCCCTTCAACACTCTCTACCAGCTAGCGGCAGAGGAGCTGGCGGGACAGGCTGATCGGCTGCTGCTGATACCGGATCTGCTTGGCTACTGGCTGACCGGCGAGCAGCGCACAGAGGCCACCAACGCGTCTACCACTGGTCTGCTGGACGTACACACCCGGCTTTGGGATACCGGGCTGATGAGTCAGCTCGGTATCGATGAGCAGCTCTTTGCTCCTGTCGCATCGCCCGGCAGCACTCTGGGCCTGACCCGGACCGAGCTGTCAGCCCGGCTGGGCGGTCAGCAGCTCCCTGTCACCCTGGTGGGATCTCATGACACCGCCAGCGCCGTCGTCGGCGCACCGCTGTCAAGCCCAGATGCCGCCTACATTTCCTGCGGCACCTGGGGACTGGTAGGCCTTGAGCTGCAGGAACCCGTGGTGACAGATGCCAGTCGCGAGGCCAACTTCACCAACGAAGGCGGGGTGGATGGACGCACCAGGTTCCTGACCAACGTCATGGGGACATGGCTGCTGTCTGAAACGCTGCGGTCCTGGGAGGCGCAGGAAGGCCGCGCGCAGGATCTGACCTCCTTGCTGAAGGCAGCCGCCGAGGTCCCCGCGAGGGACATCACAGTATTCGACGTGCAGGACGAGCGGTTTGTTCCCCCTGGGGATATGCCGGCCCGAATCAGCGAGCTGTGCGGCGAACGCGATCTGCCCTCACCTGAGGGAAAGCCGCAGCTGGTGCGCAGCATCATCGAATCCATCGCCGTTCGCTTCGCCCAGGCACTAAATACCGCAGCAGACTTGGCCGGCCGGCCGATCGACGTCGTCCACATGGTCGGCGGCGGATCGCTCAACGCCCTGCTGTGCCAGGCCACAGCAGACCGCAGTGGATATCCTGTGGTCGCTGGCCCGGTGGAGGCCACCGCCATCGGAAACCTCCTCATACAGGCCCGTACCGCAGGCACACTCTCAGGAAGCCTGGAGGACCTGCGCGAGCTCATTACCCGCACTCATACACCTACTACGTACCGTCCCCGGATCTGACCGGCGGGACAAGGAGGTACCCATGGTTCAGCGACAGCTACCCAAGCCCCGGGACATCGCGCCCCTGATGAAGTTCAAGAAGTTTGACTTCAACGCATCACGACGACGCCTCAACACAGCCCTGACAATCGAGGACCTGAAGAAGATTGCCAAGCGGCGTACTCCCAAGGCTGCGTTTGATTACACCGATGGTGCCGCCGAAGGTGAGTTCTCGCTGACCCGTGCCCGCCAGGCATTCGAGGATGTGGAGTTCAACCCCTCGATCCTGCGCGATGTTTCCGAAGTGGATATGTCCTCCACCATTCTCGGGGGCCACTCGTCCCTGCCATTCGCCATCGGCCCCACCGGGTTTACCCGACTGATGCAGACTGAAGGCGAGGTGGCCGGCGCATCGGCTGCCGGCGCTGCAGGGATTCCCTTCACCCTCTCCACTCTGGGCACCACATCCATTGAAGACGTGAAGGCGGCCAATCCGAACGGCCGCAACTGGTTCCAGCTCTACGTCATGAAAGACCGGGAAATCTCCTATGGTCTGACCGAGCGTGCTGCCGCTGCAGGGTTCGATACGTTGTTCTTCACTGTTGACACCCCGGTGGCGGGCGCACGCCTTCGGGATAAGCGCAACGGGTTCTCCATCCCGCCTCAGCTGAGTCTGGGGACGGTGATCAACGCCATTCCGCGACCGTGGTGGTGGGTCGATTTCCTCACCACGCCACCGCTCGAGTTTGCCTCGTTGTCCTCGACCGGCGGCACTGTGGGTGAATTGCTGGATAAGGCCATGGACCCCTCGATCAGCTTTGATGACCTGAAGATCATCCGTGAACTCTTCCCCGGCAAACTGGTGGTCAAAGGCGTACAGAACGTCGAGGATTCGAAACGGCTAGCGGACCTAGGCGTGGACGGCATCGTTCTCTCCAACCATGGCGGACGCCAGCTGGACCGCGCCCCGGTGCCTTTCCACCTGCTCCCGGATGTGGTCCGGGAAGTGGGAACCGACATTGAGATCGGACTCGACACCGGCATCATGAACGGTGCCGATATCGTCGCTTCGGTGGCCCACGGGGCGACGTTCACCTTTATCGGCCGGGCCTACCTCTACGGGCTGATGGCCGGGGGCCGGGCAGGAGTCGACCGCACTATCGAAATCCTCGCCGAGCAGATCGACCGAACGATGAAGCTGCTGCAGGTGCCCACACTCGCTGAGCTGGAGCCCAAGCACGTCACCCAGCTGACCAGGCTGGTGCCGCGCGAACGCGGCACCAGGACCTCAGTCTGAGTCGGGCAGGGCAGTCCAGGCATCGGCGATGATGTTCTCCAAGGAGTACTCCGGGACCCACCCCAGAGTCTCCGCGGCCTTCTGCCCTGATGCCACCAGCACCGCAGGATCACCGGCGCGCCTGGGCTGCTCGATCACAGGGATCTGGCGACCTGTGACCGTGCGGGCAGTGTCCAGCACTTCCCGCACCGAGGAGCCCACACCGGTGCCGAGGTTGAAGATCTCATGAGTGCCAGGCTTCGCCCATTCCATGGCCAGCAGATGGGCACGGGCAAGGTCCTTGATGTGGATGTAATCGCGCACCGCAGTCCCGTCAGCGGTGGGGTAGTCAGTTCCGAAAAGCTGCGCATGCGGGCTTTCCCCGGTAGCAACCTTCAGCAGATTCGGAATCAGATGAGTCTCCGGATCATGCTGCTCGCGCAGGCTGCCGCTTGCTCCGCCCACGTTGAAGTACCGCAGGCTCACTGCGGCCAGCCCGTGAGCCGCCGCCTCAGCAGCGAGCATGTGGTCAATGGCGAGCTTGGAGGCACCGTAGGGGTTGATAGGCGCGGTCGGATGATCCTCAGAGATCAGGTCCGTCACCGGATTGCCGTAGACAGCGGCAGTGGACGAGAAGATAAAGCGCGGCACATTGGCGGCACGGGCAGCTTCGATGAGACCCAAAGAAGCCACCACATTGCCATGCCAATAGCGCTCAGGGTGCTTCATGGACTCCGCCACCAGAGACTTCGCCGCCAGGTGGATGATCGTATCGAAGGAAGAATCAAGGACCTCCGCTGCCTCGGAGATATCCCCCTGATGCCAAGCGACCCCCGTCAACACCGACTCCTGATGGCCGGTGGAGAGGTTGTCCAGTACGGTCACTTCATGGCCCTGCGCCAGAAGCTGCTGAGCAACCACCGATCCGATGTAGCCGGCTCCGCCGGTCACAAGCACTTTCACGATTCTTCTCCCTGGAAGGTGAATAGATGAACAGGACCGCGGGAACGCTCGCGGACGGACGCGAGATCTTCTTCTACCACGACGCCCCCGTGACCGGACAATACATGACCGACGCGGCTGGAGGCTGATGGCACGCAGCAGCTGGTGGATAAGGTGCTGACCGAAGCCGGGATCAGCTCGCTTCGCTCAAGCCTGTTGGCCCAGACGCCTGAGCACCTGCATGCGGATGTCGAGATGGTGCGCCGGCAAAGCGCGGAGACCAGCTACCTCTTTGTGCTCAACCACAACGACGGACCGGTGACGGTCACCGCCGACGGCGAGGATCTGCTCAGCGGAGAACCGGCCGAGACAGGGCTGACAGTACCGGCCGGTGGTGTCGCGGTGATCGCTACTTAGGCCTTGCGGCGGCGAATCTCCTCGATCATCTGCGGAAGCACCTCGTTGAGATCACCGACGACGCCGAAATCGGCGATCTCGAACACCGGCGCGTCCTCATCCTTGTTGATCGCCACAATCGTGCCCGAGGTCTGCATACCTGCCTTCTGCTGAATGGCACCGGAGATGCCCACCGAGATATACAGCTGCGGGGAGACCACCACGCCGGTCTGGCCCACCTGGGCTGAGTGGTCGATCCACCCGGCATCCGTGGCGGCACGCGATGCGCCGATGGCGGCGCCCAGCTCATCAGCCAGCTCCTCCACCAGGCTCAAGTCACCTTCCACGCCCCGGCCGGCAGCTACCACCACCCGAGCCTCAGCCAGCGGCGGACGACCGGATTTCGGCAGCTCGGTCTCTTCCAGGACCTCCAGGGATCCGGAGGCGGAGACCGGGAGCACGGTGACCTCGGGGGCAGCCCCTGGGGTGGTCATGCGCTCAGCGGTATTGGGACGCAGGGTGGCCACCAGCGGGGCGTCCTCGGTGATCTGTGCGGTAGTGAAGTAGGAGCCGGCCAGCACTGATTTGGTGGCCACCCCGGTGCTAGTGACGCCATTGGCGGCGGTCACCAGGCCGGTGTCCAGGCGCACAGCCAGGCGTGCCAGGGCATCAACAGTGTCGGGAGTGTGAGCACCCAGCACAATATCGGCGCTGACTTCCTTCACTGCGGTCTCCAGCAGATCCGCCAGGGCCGGATCCGGGGCAGTGATGGCGGTTTCGCCGGTGTAGACGTTCTCCACCGGTTCCAGTGATAGCGGCGCAGTCACCGCTTCTGCAGCAGAGCCGGTGACTACACTGACCTCGCCGAGCGCATCAGCATGGGTCAGCAGCTCCTGCTGGGCACCGGTGAGCGCAGCGTTTACGGAGTCGAAGAAGACCAGGACATGGGTCACAGCAGGCGCTCCTTTGCCAGAAAGTCAACGATGCGGGCGCCGGCTTCGCCGTCGTCGGTGATGATCTCACCGGCGGCACGGGCCGGGCGGGGGTCGGCGGAGACCATCCGCAGCTTGGACTCCACCGCGGTGCCGGTCAGCCCCAGTTCAGCCAGGTCAAAACTGGTGACCGGCTTCTTCTTGGCTGCCATGATGGCTTTGAAGTTGGGGTAGCGCGGCTGGTTCGCCTGGTCAGTGACGGAGACGACGGCAGGCAGCGGGGCCGCCACCTTCTGCAGTCGGTCCCCGGAGATGCGGGTGACCACCAGGCGTGAGGTGTCGGTGTCAGTGTCGAGTTCAAGACGCAGCCCGGTGGCCTGGGTCAGCGCAGGAACGCCGAGTCGCTCGGCCAGTTGGGCCGGCAGCGCTCCAGACTCGCCGTCGTCGCTGACCATGCCGGTGAGGATCAGGAACTCAGCGTCATCGGCGAATTCTGCGGTATCCAGCACATGGCGGGCCGCAACAGCAAGGGCGGCCGCGCTGGCCCAGATATCGGCACCCCGCAGGGCTTCGTCGCTGAGGTGATAGCCGTCGTCGGCGCCGATCTGCAGGGCCTTCTTCACTGCCGCCGACGCCCCGGCCGGGCCCATAGTCAGGGCAGAGACGCGGACCGCTGCGTCGTCGTTGTTCTTCTGCAGCTCCTCTTTGATCTGCAGTGCGGCTTCCAACGGGTACTCATCCAACTCACCCAGAATGCCCTCGGCGCGGTTCAGGAGCTGGCCATCTGTGAAGTGGCGCTCCAGCTGGGCATCTGGCACCCATTTGACCAGGGCGATGATGTGAAGTGCCGGCATGAGGTCCTTTCTACCGGTGTGGGCCTAAAAAGGCACAGGGTTCTCCCCTATATAAGGCGCAACTATGGTCGCATGATTCCGCAACCGGTGCGCAGGCCATGTGGTCTAAGCTACATCCATTCCCGCAGCAGCAATGAGGCTTCTCCCTTCGACAGTGAACCAAGGACGTTTCATGATCGATCTGCTGATACTCATCCTGCTGGTGACCGGCATTGTGCTGGTGACCGCCCGGTGGAAGGTCAGTCCCTTCCTGGCGCTGCTGGGTGCTGCGCTATTGGGCACCTTCCTCTACCGGCTGCCGGTCGCCGAAAGCATCACCACAGTGACGCAGGCCTTCGGCAACACTCTGGGCAATATTGGCTTGGTGATCATCTTCGGCACCATGATCGGAGTGATCCTGGAACGCTCCGGTGCCGCGATTGCTATGGCTGACGCGATTATCAAGGTCATCGGCAATAGGTTCCCGAATCTGACCATGACGCTTATCGGCTACGTAGTCTCGGTGCCGGTCTTCTGCGATTCCGGGTACGTGATTCTGAACTCCCTGCGCAAAGCAATCACCGCCCGTGCGGGCATTTCGGCGCTGGCCACTTCCACTGCGCTGATGACCGGACTCTTTGCCACCCACACACTGGTGCCGCCCACTCCTGGTCCGCTGGCAGCAGCCGGTGAGCTCGGGGTGGCCGAGGATCTCGGGCTGATCATCGGTCTGGGCTTGGTGGTTTCGCTGGTCTCGGCCCTGGCCGCGCTGCTGTTCGCTACACGGTTGAGCAGCAAAGAGTTTGCGGCACTTCCTGCCGAGCGTGACGATGACCTCGAGGTCCAGGACTACGAGGAACTGCGGGCCTCCTACGGCAAGCTGCCCTCAGCGTTCATGGCTTTCCTGCCGATTGTTCTGCCGCTGCTGCTGATCTGTCTGGGATCAGTGGCGAAGCTGCCGAATGCGCCGTTTGGTGAAGGCGTAGTGACCGATGCGCTGGTGTTCCTGGGAACACCGGTGATCGCGCTGATCCTCGGACTCATTGCTGCAGTCTTCCTGATCTCAGGTGATGGCCGGATGGCCCGCTTCAATGAGGACATCACTGAAGCCATCCGGGTGGCTGCCCCGATCCTGCTGATCACCGGTGCCGGAGCGGCGTTCGGCGCGGTGCTCAACGCCTCCCCGCTCACCGACTTCCTCGCCGAGAATATTGCGGGAATGGGGCTTGGGCTGCTGGTGCCCTTCCTGATCTCCGCGGCGCTGAAAACCGCCCAGGGTTCGTCCACGGTGGCGATCGTGACCACCGCCGCCATGATTGCTCCCATGTTGAACTCACTGGGACTGGAGAGCACAGAGGGCACCGTATTGGCCGTACTGGCAGTGGGTGCTGGAGCCATGGTGGTCTCTCACGCCAACGACTCGTTCTTCTGGGTGGTCTCACAGCTCTCGAGGATCCCGGTGGGAACGGCGTACCGGACCTTGACCGTCGCGACTGCCATCCAGGGCGTCGTCGCGTTCCTGGTGGTGCTGGGTCTCGCTGCGGTCATGCTCTGAGCCAGGAGCATTTCACCGGGTACTCACCGGTTCTGCCTGAAATAACGTAAAGAAACTGTCGGAACTAGCGCCTCGGAGTGCTGAGTTCCGACAGTTTCCTTACTTTATTTGCGCACGCAGCAGTAAGCAGGTGACTACCGTAGGTCAAGGCGACTTTAGGTTCCGGGTTCTGTCGCAGAGGGCCCCGCGGCACAGTGATCGCCGTCACCTGGGCTAGTGTCTGTAGCCATGAAGATTGCGTGCGTCCCTGATTCCTTCAAGGGCTCAGTCACCGCCGCTGAAGCCGCAGCGGCTATGGCCCGTGGAGCCCGGCAGATCTTCAGCGATGCTGAGGTCACCGAACTGCCATTCGCCGACGGCGGGGAAGGCACCCTGGATGCCCTGCTTGCGCTGTGGAATCAGCAGGCACGCAGCGTTGAGACAGTAGATGCCATCGGCCGCCCGCGTACCGCCCGGTGGGGCCTATCCCCAGATGGCCGCACTGCGGTCATTGAGGCGGCTGAGGGTAACGGGCTTCCTGCGGTGTCGGATGTCCCGCTGCAGCCGCGCCGCGCTGATACCTACGGAGTGGGCCTGATCATCGCTGAAGCGCTGGCCTCCGGAGCCCAGGAGATCCTGCTGTGCCTGGGCGGTTCGGCCAGCACTGACGGCGGCAGTGGCATTCTCACGGCCCTCGGAGCAGAATTCCTTGATCGCCACGGCGCTCCTGTGCCTCCAGGTGGTGAAGGCCTGAGCCGCATCGCCAGCGTGAACACCGAGAACCTTCACCCACTGGCCCGCAGCGTTCGATGGCGCCTGGCGGTGGATGTGGACAACCCGCTGACCGGCCCCCGCGGTGCCGCTGCCGTCTTCGGTCCGCAGAAAGGTGCCGATGACCACGACGTCGCCGCACTGGACGCCGGTCTAGCTCACCTGGCGCAGGTCCTCGCCGAGCAGGCCGGGGCAGATCCGCAGCACTACCGCGAGGCTGAAGGCTTCGGCGCCGCCGGCGGCATTCCGGTCACCGTGATGAGTCTGCTGGGCCCTGAGGCCGGTGGTCAGGCTGAAATTCTGCCCGGATCACGCATGGTGGCAGAAGCGGTGGGACTGCAGCAGGCGTTGGCCGATGCTGATGTGGTGCTCACCGGCGAGGGCCGCCTGGACACCCAGTCACTTGGCGGAAAAGTGGTCCATGCGGTCCAGCAGTACGCACCGGAGTCAGCCGCCGTCGTCGTCATTGCCGGTGCGGTCCAGCTGAGCCCGGCGCAGTGCCGCCAGGCAGGACTGACGGCAGCGCTGTCCATCGCGCCCGGTGCAGCGAACCTCCTTCAACTCCAGGAGCAGGCTGCCCAGCTCATCGAAGACACCACCGCTCACGCCTGCGCGCTGCTGAGCCAGCGCTGAACCGGACCCTCCGGCTCGACACCGGCAGCGTTCCCTGATCAGCCGGAGTAGGATTCGAGACGATGCACACAGGCTTCTATGACGAGATTCACGAAGAGTTCCGCGAAGTGGTGCGCGAGTTCGTCACCCGAGAGGTGACCCCGCACTATAAGCAGTGGGACGCCGCCCACATGATGCCGCGCGCGCTCTGGGAGGCCGCCGCAGAAAACGGTCTGCTGGGACTAGCTGTGCCGGAGGAGCATGGCGGCATGGGTTTGGCCGACTACCGCTTCCGGATGATCATCGACGAAGAACTGGCTCGCGCCGACGCCCTGGGCGCGGCACTGGCCTTCCATCTCCATGACGACTGGGTGCTGCCGGCCCTGCTGCAGTTCGCTACCGAGGAGCAACAGCAGAGTTGGCTCCCACGGTTTATGGACGGCAGTTTTGTCAGCTCCGTGGCCTTCACCGAACCCGGCGCCGGCTCAGATCTGCGCGGAGTGCGGACCAAGGCAACCAAGAACGACGACGGCTCCTGGACGCTCAACGGCCAGAAGACCTTCATCGGCAACGGTATCTCCGGCGACGGCGCCCTGGTGCTGGCACGCTCAGACGGCTCGGATGTGAAACAGCGCGGCGGTGCCACTTCCTTCAGCCTCTTCCTGGTCACCAAGGAAGGCAACCCCGGATACACCCCGGGCACTCAGCTGGAGAAGATGGGGCTGAAGGCCTCAGACACTGCGGAACTGTTCTTCTCCGACGTGCAGATTCCTGCTGCGAACCTCATCGGCGAAGAGGGTCGAGGCCTTGAATACGTGAAAGCGATTCTGCCCCAGGGTCGCCTGGCAGTGGCCGCGGCAGCCGTCGTCGTCGCGGAGACGGTCTTGGATCAGACGCTGGACTATGTAGCCCAGCGCAACGCTTTTGGTGAGCGGATTGCTGATTTCCAGAACACCCGATTCCAGCTCGCTGACCTGCAGACCGGACTGGAGGCCGCACAGCGGTATCTGGCTGCCCAGGTGGAGGGCTTCAACGCAGGTCAGTTGGACCTGGTGGGTGCCTCCAAGGCCAAGCTGCACGCGTCAGAGTTCGCCAAAAAGTGCGTGGATATCTGCCTCCAGCTGCACGGCGGCTACGGCTACATCCTGGAGTACCCAGTGGCTCAGGCGTACCTGGCGGTGCGTCTGCTGACCATCTTCGGCGGGACCAGTGAAGTCCTCAAAGAGACCATCGCGCAGGAACTCATCGCCGGTTCCGCGCCAAACTCCCGATAGGGGACCCCTCATGACGACAGTCACCAACCCTGCCGCTGTGCTGCGTGCCGTGGGCGAGATCGTCGTGGAGGACCGGCCGCTGCCGCAGCCTGGCGCTGGCCAGGTGCAGGTGGCCATCGGTGCGGTAGGCATCTGCGGTTCTGACGTCCACTACTACGAGCACGGGCGCATCGGCGACTTCGTGCTGAACGAACCCATGGTGATCGGCCATGAGTCAGCCGGTGTGATCACCTCCGTGGGTGAAGGGGTTGACCCTGGGCCGCCCCCTTCATTCGGTCCGGTCGCTCTGCGAGTCGTCGGTTTCCGATTGATGGGTGCATTG
>NZ_HG005169.1:193134-195353 GCF_000455245.1 Nesterenkonia massiliensis
GCGAGTTCATCGGCTCCGGCATGGAGCCGCGTCGTCCCCTCTCCGAGATCACCGGCGCCGGTGTCGAGCTTCTTCAGGCCGTCTTCGAGCTTGCCGGAGCCTTCGGTGAGCCGGTCGGCACCGTCCCGGAGCTGCAGCGCGCCCTCGAAGAGCTGTGCATTGCCGTTCTGCAGTTCGCTGGCGCCATCGCGCAGCTTGAGCGCTCCGGCAGCCGCGTCGTCCGCACCCTTCTTCAGGTCCGGGGTCCTGGACGCGAGCTCGGACGTACCGGACCGCAACGTGCCAGCACCTTCGGCGATGGCGCCGTTGCCTTCGGCGAGTTCGTAAGCACCCGCGGTCAAGCGTCCCGCACCGGCTTGCAGCTCGCCCGTACCTGTAACCAGGGCACCCGAGCCGGTCTTCAGCTCGCCGGTACCCGCCTTGAGCTGGGTTGCACCGTCGGCAAGGCGACCTGCGCCCTGGGCCAGCTGGTCGGTGCCGGCGACGAGTTCGCCCGCGCCCTGACCCAACGCACCGGTGCCTTCGCGCAGTTTGCCTGCACCGCTGGCCAGTTCACCGTTACCCTCAGCAAGCTGGGTTGAACCCTCAGCCAGCTGCGCGGTGCCGGCCAGCAGGCCCGGGTTCTCGTCGCCGTCGCCGACGAATCCTGCCTGGATCTGAGCCAGACCGGCATCGAGCGCGCCTGCACCCTCGGCGGCGTCCGCACCGCCAGCGTTGAGCTCCTTCAGCCCTGCCGACAGTTCGCCTGAACCGGCTTCGAGACGAGCGGCTCCGGCGTCGACCTCTTCCAGGCCAGCGGCGAGCTGCGAGGTTCCGTCCTGCAACTGCCCGCTGCCCGCGGCGAGCTGTGCGGCACCGTCAGCGACCTGACCGGCACCGCTGTTCAGCTCCTCGAGCTGAGCGAGGAGCATGCCCACCGGAACGGCCGGGTTGTCCTTGGCGAACTGCAAGAGCTCCGCCGTACCAGCGCTGACCTGAGCCGCACCGTCGCTGAGCTGCTGTGACCCCGGACCGGCCTCGGCCGCACCGGCGGCAAGCTGGCGCGCGCCTTCAAGGGCGGCCGCGGTGCCGGCCTTCAGCTCCGTCGAACCGGCAGCAAGCTCGTCTGCACCGGTGGAAGCCTGCCCGATTCCGGCCGACAACGTATCGAGGCCTTCCTTCAGGTCGCCGGAACCCGTCTTGGCAGAGTCCACACCAGCGCCGAGCTGCTGCGCGCCGTCGTTGACCTGGGCCGCACCTCCGGCAAGGGTGCCAGCACCCTCAGCAGCGGCCTGCGCACCTTCGGCCAGGCTCGCGGCACCGGCGTCAACCTGCGATACACCGTCCGCGAGTCGGCCAGCGCCGTTCTTGAGTTCGCCGGCCCCGGCACCCAGTTCCTGTCCCCCGTCAGCGAGGGACTTGGCCCCGTCGTCGACCTGACTAACGCCCTCATCGAGCCGACCCGCGCCGTTCGCGAGGACGCCTACGCCCTCGCCGAGCTCGGCTGCTCCAGCACCCAGCTGGTTCGCCCCCTCGTGAGCAGAGGTAGCACCGGTCACCAGTCGACCGGCCCCGTCGTCGAGTTTCTTCGCGGCAACATCTGCACGTCCCGCGCCGTCGGCAACCTTCGCCACGCCCGTACCGAGTGCCTGGCCGCCTTCGGCGAGCGCCGCGGCACCCTCCGCTGCGCGCCCCGCTCCATCAGACAGCGACGTTGATCCCTCGGCAAGAGCTTCCGCACCCGCAGTCACGCTTTGGGATCCACGGTGCGCAGTGCTCGTGCCGTCCTTGAGGTCGGCGGCTCCGTCATTCAGGTCGGAGGCGCCCTGGGCCAACTCGGATGCACCCTCAGCGGCCCGGCCGGCCCCGTCGTCGAGTTCACTGATGCCATCCTTGGCCTGACCCATCCCCTCGTTCAGCTGGGCGGCTCCCTTGGATACCTGGCCACTAAACAACGCGAAGAGGGCAAGGCCTGCGATGAGGAATAAGGCTAGGAGCACGGTGATGACGGTATGCATCAACCCTTGCTGCCGTGCGGCATGGTGTGCGTTCATGAGATTCCTAAAGAGAGTCGGACAGCGACGACCGGCACCACGAAAGTGACGCTCGCCACAGATCGGTGTGACCTGCGTTACATCTAACCTTCTCTCGAGTAACTTAGCAACTCCGCGATCGGACTTTCTTGGCTATTCACCGTTGAGCGTGGAGCCCTTGTTGGTGGGGGATCCTGCGGCGTCGGT
>NZ_HG005169.1:195379-197191 GCF_000455245.1 Nesterenkonia massiliensis
CATTGCCGAGCGTAGTCGACGGGTGCGAGGTAGCCGAGCGATGAATGCCGGCGGTCGTGGTTGTATTCGGTCTTCCAGTCGCCGATCACGACCTGGGCGTGGAGCAGCGAGTAGAAGCTGTTGATGTTCAGGCACTCGTCGCGGAGCCTGCTCTCGGCATCCTCGCCTTCACTTCGGCGAGGTCACCCGTGGCCAGGCCTCTCGCCCTCGCTGCGCCACCGGCGACATCCTCCGCTTCGCGAGGTCACCATGGACGAGCCCCTCGCTGGGCGACGCGTGCGTCCCGTCATGGCCTGAGACCTCACATCACCGACGGGGCCCTGCCGAGAGACGATCCTCACGGCAGGGCCCCGTCACGGTGCTTGGGCGCGAGCGGCCGGGTGCGCCTCGGGGGTCAGGCGTCGTCCCGCCCGGCGGCGCGGTGGACGAACTCGATGAGGGAGTTCTCCATCTCGGCGCGGGTCTCGGGCTCGTTGTGAACCTCGTGGCGGACGTCGGGGTAGATGTGGAGTTCGACGTCGTGGCCCTTCTCCTCCAGGCGCCGGGCGACCTCGCGCGCACCCTCGCCGTAGTTGGTCACCGGGTCCTCCGCGCCCGCGAAGATCGCGACGGGAACCTGCGGAAGGCGGTCGAAGAAGTCGTCGCCGTTGGCCTGGTCGTACACGTCGACGAAGCCCTGCAGGAACCGGTTGCTCAAGGGGGCGCCGAAGTTGTTGAAGGGGTCGCGGCCGTGATCACGGACGACGTCCGCGTTGCGCGCCACCCAGTCCGTCGGGCCGAAGTCCGGGCCGAGGCGGTCGTAGAAGCCGTCGAACAGCTGGCCCACCAACGCATCCGCAGCGGGGGCGGAACCGTCGGCCGCCACGGCAGCCTTCAGGGCCTCGCGATCCAGCGTCGACTCGACACCGCGCATGCCCACGGCGATACCGCCCAGCGCGAGCCTGTCGACCTCGACACCCGGCTGCAGCACCAGCGCCCGCGCGATCATCGACCCCAGGCTGTGGCCGAACACCACGTACGGCAGGTCGGGGAACAGCTCCTTGGCCTTCCGGTACAGCGTCACCTCGTCCTGCACGATGACCGTCGCCGACTCGTCACCGGCGTCACCCCACGTCCCCGACTGCATCGCCGTCCGACCGTGACCCGCGTGATCGTCCGCGACCACGACGAACCCCGCATCCACCAGCGCGGCCGTCATGTGCAGGTACCGGCGGGAGTGCTCGCCGAGACCGTGGATGAGCTGGACCACCGCCACCGGCGTGACCGCCGGTTCGTACACCCAGGCCTGGATGGTGTCGGTGCCGTTGTGCGACGTGAACTCGAGTTCGCGCAGAGCCATGCTGACCTCCTCGTCATGCCCCTCGGGCGGGGAGCTCGACGGTATGACCCTATCGTACCTGCCGACAACGGGATGTCCGGCCCCCGACCTCCGTCGCCCACTCGCGGAACTCCCTGTCGCGGGCGCTGAGAGCGGCAGGTACGCGCCCAGCCCGTCCCGAGAGCCGCGTGACCGGGTCCGGACCCGGCGGCCCGGCAGGGTCACCCCCGGTGGGGGGCCGCGTCCCGCCCGGATCATTCCTGCCGGCCCGCCCCGTGGCACTTCGGACGCTCTGTGCCGGCGCCGGGCGTGCCCGTCCACGACCGGACGGCCCGCAGAACGTGGACCGGGCCTCGGCATCGCGGCTAAGGAAGGTGAGGCCGGGGTCGATCAGACAGGCGACACGGGACATCACATGGAGAAACGGCGTCCCCGCTCCGGTGCTGCGTGTACCCGACGACGGCCCCCCGGCCGACGAGCCCGGCGCCGACGAC
>NZ_HG005169.1:197217-224679 GCF_000455245.1 Nesterenkonia massiliensis
GATCACGCCGCGGCCCACGTCGCCCGCGACTACGGTGCCCGCGCCGACGACGCGCCCCACGACCACGCCCACCACGCGCCCGACGACCCGTCCGAGCGTCCCCGCAGTGAAGGCGGTGCAGCGCACCTTCCAGGTGGACCGGTACATGCCCAAGACCGCGGCTCAGGCCCGGGTCGTGGCGCGCCTCGACGACGACGGCGTGCTGCGTTACCGCGAGGACCGCGCCCTCTGGGGCGCGAACAACTGGCAGTTCGTGACGGTGCGGGTGCCCGCCGACGCGAGCAAGGCGCAGGTCATGGCCGTGATCAACGCCAAGACGTCCTCGCGTGTGGGTGACGTGCACACCGGTTCGCGCCTGCGTTCCATCACGCGTGGTCGCTCGGTGACGATCGCGTGGGAGCTCGGCAAGGGCGCCCGCCCCACCTCCGCCTGGGGTGCGAACAAGTCCGTCAACCAGATGTTCTTCGCCCGCTCCTGAGCGACCACAGGTGGGCGTGGCCATCACCACCACGCCCACCTGTGGCGGGCCTGCATCGCCGAGCCCGGCCGAGCGACGCGTCACCCTTGCGAGGGTGGCGCCGTCGCCGCATGTCGGCTCCGCCCCTAGGGGGTGAGTCCGGGACCGGCGCCCTCATGGGTCGAATCACTCGGCCCGGCCATCGAATTCGGCGGCAGCCTCTCGGTGATCCTGGGACCCGCGCGGTGTTGCGGGGCGGCCTGGCACCTCTTCTCCGCGTCGTGCAGCAGCGTCCCTTCGCGTGAGAACACTGTGAACGTTCCCCCGAGATGCCGGGGGAGGCTGGGCCGCCCCCTTCATTCGGTCCGGTCGCTGTGCGAGTCGTCGGTTTCCGATTGATGGGTGCATTGCCGAGCGTAGTCGACGGGTGCGAGGTAGCCGAGCGATGAATGCCGGCGGTCGTGGTTGTATTCGGTCTTCCAGTCGCCGATCACGACCTGGGCGTGGAGCAGCGAGTAGAAGCTGTTGATGTTCAGGCACTCGTCGCGGAGCCTGCTGTTGAACGACTCGACGTACCCGTTGTGCCAGGGCGAGCCGGGCGGGATGTAGAACAGGCCGGTGCGGGTGCCGGCCCAGTCGGCCATCGCGTCGCTGATGAACTCGGGGCCGTTGTCGGATCGGAGCACCGCGGGGGCGCCGCGGACGGCGACGAGGTCCTCGAGGTGGGCGGTGAGCCGGTCCGCGGTGATCGACCGTTCGACGAGCCCGCCGATGCACTCGCGGGTGTGCTCGTCGACGATGGAGCAGATCTTGATCGGACGGCCCTGCTCGTCCGCGTCGAACTGGAAGTCCACCGCCCACACGAGGTTCGGTGCGACCGCTGCCGGGGCGTCGACGGTCGAAGACCCAACGCGTTTGCGGCGACGCCGCTGCGGGACGCGCAGCCCTTCCTCGCGCCAGAGCCGTTGGATCTTCTTGTGGTTCACGACCCACCCCTCGCCGCGGGCATCGTGGTAGGCCCTGCGGTATCCCCACCGCGGGTGCTTCTTCGCATACGCCCGCAGCCAGTCCCGCAACGCCAGGTCCGGGTCGGCTGTCGTCTCACCCTGGAGCGGGCGACGGTATGCGGACCTGCTCAGCCCGGCCAGACGGCACGCCATTCGTTCGCTCACCCGCAGCTTGCGCTTGAGGTGGTCGACGGCGGCGCGGCGCCTGCCCGGGCCTAGAAGTTTCCCTCAGCCAGCTCCTTGAGCGCGGCCTTCTCGAGCTCTGCCTCGGCGAGCAGCCGCTTGAGCGTGGCGTTCTGCTTCTCGAGCTCCTTCAGCCGCTTCGCGTCGTCGGCCTTCAGCCCGCCGTACTGGTTCCGCCACCGGTAGTACGTCTGCTCGGACACTCCGAGCTCTCGACACACCCCGGCGATGTCGCTACCGCCCGCGAGCATCCTGTCGGCCTGCCCGAGCTTACGGACGACCTGCTCCGAGGTGTGACGCTTCCTGCTGTTCGTCATGATCTGACCAGTCTCACTGCCCGGACCCCCGGGCAACAGGACGACTCACACAACCACCGGACCTACCAAACGGGGTCAGCCCAACCCCACTCGTCTCGGTCAGCTCGTGGCGCTTGAACCGGGTGTGCCCTGTAAGTCCTGCCGCCAGTGCTTGGCCGGCAGATACAACCTCTGCCCAGATGTGCAGTTCTTCGCCACCCCGCCGGTGGATGGTTCCATCGCCAAATACGTGGTGCATGACGCCGCCTTCGCCCACCCAGCGCCTGCCGGGCTGACGGCTGAACAGGCTGCGATGGCTGAGCCGGTCTCTGTAGGCGTATGGGCCTGCCGCAAGGCTGAGGTCAGCGTGGGCGACCGGGTGTTAGTCACCGGTGCCGGACCAGTGGGGCTCTTTGCCGCCCAGGCCGCACGGGCCTTCGGCGCCAGCTCGGTGACCGTCACCGATCTCTCTGACTTCCGGCTGGAGGTGGCCCGCGAGCTCGGATTCGACGCACGCCGTGCTGATCAGGCATTAGCGACGAACAGCTTTGATGTGCTCTTCGAATGTTCGGGAGCAGCACCGGCGTTCAAGGCCGGTATGCGGTCCCTGGACAGGGCAGGGCGTGCTGTGGTGATCGGCATGGGATCTGATGAGCTTCCCCTGGAAGTCTTCGCCCTGCAGGGCAAAGAGCTCACTGTCTCCGGTGTTTTCCGCTACCGGAACTGCTATCCGGCAGCTCTGGAGCTGATCTCCTCCGGTGCTGTGCAGGTGGCTCCGGTACTGACCCACCGCTTCGATCTGCCGCAGACCGAGGAAGCGCTGACCCTGGTGCGCCGTGAGCCCAACTCGCTGAAGGCCGTCGTCGTCCCTTGAACCGGCCCTCAACCCGACGCCAGGCCTGAGGCCTTTGCGCTGTGTCTTCGCACCTCGGGGTCTTCGCAGCTCGCGGGAGCCCTGCGCTTAAGTTATCCGCTGGCTGAGTGTGCCCCGGCAGAGAGCCGGCGCCACGTGCTGACCAGCTGACTGAACTCTTTGACCTGGACCAGCACATGCTCGCGGGCAGCCCGCTCGGCACCTGTGGCGTCTCCGCTGATCGGTCTGAACAACCCGAAGTCAGCCATGGCCTACGGGGGCCTGATGGGAACTACCTCCGGGGTGGCCGCGGGACTGGCGGCCACGGACAAACGGTTAGTGCCCTATGGCGCTATGACCGCGACCTTCTACACCGGGCTCGGGTGCCTGCTGGGCCCCAGCGTCTTCTACTTCGCGCTGGTCGGCATCTTTGGGTAGCCGAAAGGCGCGTCTTCCGGCGCGCAGCGCACCCCACTTAACGCAATCGCCCCCGAGGTAGGCAAGGTGTCAATATTGCGCAGGTGGGGTGCGCTGCGGTGAGACGTGGCAGGATGGATGTGATCCAGACCCGAGGAAAGGCCGCCATGACGGATGTGACCCCAGAAATCCTTGACTCCGCCGCTGCTCGGCTGCCGCAGATGCTGGCCGATATCCAGCGCCTGGTAGAGGTGGAGACACCATCTGAGGACAAGGCGGCGGTGGCCCGCGGTGCAGCCGAGGTCGCCGCGCTGACCGCTGAGCGGCTGGGTGTCACCCCGGAAACCGTGGAGATCGACGGCGTGACCCACCTGCGGCTGCGGTTCGGTGCGGGCGCCCCCAAGGTGGTGCTGGTCAACCATCAGGACACGGTGTGGCCGCACGGGACCCTGGCCCGTAAGCCCTTCACCCATGAAGATGGAGTGCTGCGCGGTCCCGGAGTGTTCGACATGCTCACTGGTGTGGTGATGTCTCTGCATGCGGCCGCAATGCTGCAGGAGAAAGGCCATAGCCTTGATGGCCTGAGCATCCTGGTCACCGGAGATGAAGAAGTCGGCTCCATCTCTTCGCGTCAGCTGATCGAGGATGAGGCCCGCAGCGCCCGCGCGGCCTTTGTGCTCGAAGCTGCTGCCGCAGGCGCTTTGAAGATCGCCCGTAAGGGCACCTCCAACTACGACGTCGTAGTCCACGGCCGCGCCGCCCACGCCGGCCTTGAGCCGGAGAAGGGCATCAACGCAGGCATCGCATTAGGACTGTTGCTTCCCGAGATTGAAGCACTCGGTGATCCCGAGGCTGGTACCACGGTCACCCCCACGGTCATCACCGCCGGCACGACGACGAACACCGTGCCGGACCGCGCACAGGTCACCGTGGATGCCCGAGCCACCAGCATCGCCGAGCAGGAGCGAGTGGACCAGCAGATCCGTCAGTTGACCTCCAGTATGGCGGGCGCTGAAGTGGAGGTGCTGGGGTCCATCAACCGTCCTCCCATGGAGCGCTCGGCCGCGGAAGGGCTCTTCGCCGAAGCCCAGGAACTGGCAGCCACACTCGGACTGCCGGAGTTGAAGGGTGTCGAGGTCGGAGGGGCCTCCGACGGCAACTTCACTGCGGCTCTGGGTGTGCCCACCCTGGATGGCATGGGAGCAGTGGGCGACGGCGCCCACGCTGAACACGAGCATGCGCTGGTGGAGCACATCGCACCGCGCACTGCCCTGCTGGCCGGACTGATGGCCCGCAAGCTGGACTGATCAGCTGCAATGACATCTGGTTCCGTGGATCTCCAGCTGAAGCTGCAGGCCGCCGCAGACCAAGCCCGACAGGCCGCAGCCGCTGCCGGCGTCGTCGTGACCCAGCTGAGCACAGCCCAGCAGGCGATGGATGCCGCTGAGCTGCTGCACCGCATCTGGAACCCTGACGGACAGGGTGAGACCCCTATGGAGCCGGGTCTGCTGGTGGCGCTGGAACACGCCGGCAACTACGTCGGCGGGGCCTATGCCGGTGATGAGCTCATCGGCGTGACCGTGGGATTCTTCGGGGCTCCGCAGGCCAGCCTCATGCATTCTCATATTGCCGGAGTAGCTGCCCATGCGGTGGGCACCGGTGTGGGGGCGGCGATGAAGCTGGATCAGCGCACCTGGTGCTTACAGCGCGGGGTCCGCACCATGGAGTGGACCTTTGATCCGCTGATTGCCCGTAACGCTGGATTCAACCTCAACCGGCTCGGCGCCCGATTCACCGAGTACCTGCCGCATTTTTATGGAGAGATGCGTGATGGGACCAACGCAGGGCAGGGCAGCGACCGGGCATTGATCACCTGGGATCTGCTCCAGATGGCTCCGCGTTCCAGCGCAGAGCCGGAGCTGCTGCTGCTGCTGAGACCAGACGACGACGGCGCCCCGCTGCGGTATGCCCAGGGTAATGACATTGCGGAAGCAGTCGGCGCTGCGGGCGTGGTTGGACTGCAGATTCCGGCGGATATTCCTGCGATGCGACAATCTCAGCCTGAGCTTTCAGCCCAATGGCGCACCGCTCTGCGAGAGACCATGCACCCGCTGATGCAGGCTGGGTGGCAGGTTCACGGCATAAGAAACGGCACCTACCTGCTGGGCAGGTGAAACGTGGAGGCTCCGCGTCGACAGGGGCTAAAGTGCATCTCTGTGAGATCCACCAAAAACAGCGGGCTGCTCATCTACCTCTTCGGCGCCCTCGGAGGCTTGAACTGGGGCTATGACACCGGTGTCATCTCCGCAGCACTGGTCTACCTGCGCAGGGACTTTGCCCTGGACAGCTGGTCCGAGGGCGGAATCGTCACCGCCCTGGCCGTCGGTGCGGTCCTGGGTGCCGGTGTGGGCGGACGACTCTCCGACAGATACGGCCGACGTGTGGTGCTCATGATCACCGCAGTGCTGTTCACCATCGCTCCGGTGGGCATGGCCCTGGCCCCCACCACCGAGGTGCTCTTCAGCTTCCGGCTTATGGTGGGCCTGGGCACCGGTCTGGCCGCCGTCGTGCTGCCGGTGTACCTCTCCGAGATGTCTCCGGCCCGCATCCGTGGCCGAGTCACCGCGTTCTACGTGCTGGCGATCGTCATCGGTCAGTTCCTGGGGTTCCTGATCGGTGTGGCCTTCGCGCCCGTGGAGTCCTGGCGGTGGATGCTGGGCCTCTCCGTGATCCCCTCCCTGCTGTTCGCCCTGGGGCTGCTTGCGGTGCGAGAGACCCCTCGCTGGCTGGTGCGGCAGGGCCGAGAGGAAGAAGCCCACCAACTGCTGCTGCGAGACCGCACACCGGAGGAAGCCAGCTACGAGCTCGCCGAGATCCACGCCGTCAGAATGCAGGAGGAGAACGACGGCGTCGGCGGGCTGCGGGCTCTGAGACAGCCCTGGGTGCTGTCCATCCTGCTGGTCGGGTTCGGGCTGGGCGTCTACCAACAGATCATGGGCATCAACGCCGTGCTCTACTACGCTCCCACCACTCTTCAAAACGTGGGCTTCTCCGACGAGGGCGCCATCGGATCCAACCTGATCATCGGTGCGCTGAATATCCTGGCGGTCTGGGTGGCCATCACCTACACCGACCGGTGGGGGCGTCGTCCCATGCTGCTGGTGGGTGCCGCCGGAACCGCAGTGAGCTTGGCGGTGCTGGCTGCGGTCAACCTCACCATGCCCGCCCCTGACGGGTTCGGTCCGCTGGGGGTCATCACCCTGGTGTGCCTGGGCGTGTTCATCTTCTTGTTCCAGGTCAGCTGGGGCGCCCTGGTGTGGGTGGTGCTGGGAGAGATCTTCCCGCTGGGCGTCCGTGCAGCCGCAATGGGCGTGGTGACCACCGCTCACTGGATAGCCAACGGACTGGTCTCCCTGTTGTTTCCCACAGTGCTGGCTGCTTTCGGGGTGGGGTGGGTGTTCGCGGGCTTCGCACTGATCTGCGCCACCGCGTTCCTCTTCACCTTGTGGAAGGTCCCGGAGACCAAGGAGCGCAGCCTGGAGCAGATCGAGAGGACCTTCCGCGCAACAGCAGTCAAAGCCGCCTGAGCCACGGTGGAGTACCCGACAGCGCCGTCGTCGGCGGGGTCAGGGTAAGCGGCTCAGACTGTCGTCCGGGCCCGCTGATGCTCGCGGGCGGAGTGCTCCAGCTTCACCGTCCAGACCTCGCCGGGGTTCAGGCGCTTGGGCTTGCCCTCCACGTTGACGTCGATCGGCTCAGCCGAACCCTCGGAGAGATTCAGGGTCACATGCTCGTGGTTGATATGCACCAGGATCGGCTGGTTGCGGTACCGCATCCGGAAGGTGACCTCAGGCAGCTCATCGGGCAGCAGTGGGTGCAGCCACAGTGCATCAGCGCGAGTCTCCACACCGCCGTAGCAGCGGATGACCATATCCACGGTCCCGGCCATCGCACCCAGGTGAATGCCCTCGCGGGTCGTGCCGCCCTGAGTATCTGAAAGGTCAGCCTCCAGCGCCTCTTTGAACAGGTTCCAGGAACCTGCGCGGTCAAACCGGGCGGCCACCCAGCCGTGCACCAATCGCGAGAGGGTGGAGCCGTGGCTGGAGCGCGCCAGGTAGTACTCCACAGTCTTGCCGAACTCGTCCATGCTCAGCTGGTAGCCCATATGCTCGAGGTTCCCCACCAGCTCGGAGGCAGAGAAGATGTAGCAGAGCATGAGCACATCGGCCTGTTTGGAGAGCTTGTACCGGTTGGTGGCATCCCCTTCGGCCTGCAGGATCAGGTCCAAGCGGCCAATATTGCCGTACTTGGCGCGGTAGGACTCCCAATCGAACTCCAGCAGTTCCTCATAACCGGCGAACTGGCTGATCACGCCGTCCTCATGGAAGTGGATCCGCAGCCGCTGCGAGATGTGGTCCCACTCGTTGAGCTCATCCTCATAGATGTCCAGCCATTCGGAGAGCGGATCATCGCGGCTGTCCAGCTCACGGACCAGCCGTGCGGTATGCCGCAGCACCCAGGAGGTCAGCACATTGGTGTACGCGTTGTTGCGCAGCCCCGAACCAGGCGTGTCCGGATAACCGTCGTGGTACTCATCCGGGCCCATGACACCGTCGATGTCATACCGGTCGGCCGCGGCGTCGTAGGTGGTCATGGAGACGAAGAACCGCGCGACTTCCACCAGCATCTCCCCGCCGTAATCGGAGAGGAAGGTGTAATCCTGGGTGGCCTCGAAGTACTGCAGCACCGAGTAAGCGATGGCCAGGGAGACATGGCGCTGCCGGTGGGAATTATCCGGCATCCACATCTGGGACCGCGGGTTCCACAATTCGGTGGGGGTCTCTTCGCGCCCATCAGAGCCGGACTGCCACGGGAACATCGCGCCTGCGTAGCCCTCGGCGCGAGCCGCTGCTCGAGCTTCGCCGAGCCGGCGGTAACGGTACATCAGAATGCCGCGGGTCAGCTCAGGGCGGCGCAGGGTGAGCATCGGGTACATGAACATCTCATCCCAGAAGAGATGGCCACGGTAGCCCTCACCGTGGAGCCCGCGGGCACCCAGGGAGGCGTCCAAGTCCCGGCGCGCACCGAAGGCGGTCTGCAGCACGTGGAAGGTATGAAGATTCAGCGCCAGCTGCTGGCGTGAATGGCCTGGGCCGATGGAGACGGCAAAGCGGTGCCACAGCGCGCCCCACATCTCCTCGTGGTAGGTGAGCATTTCCCGGAAGCTGCTGGCCCGCTGCACGCGTTTGACCGCGTTGTGCCACACCGTGGAGATGGCAGGGTCATGAGAGTTCGACGCCGCGGCGATCTTCTCGATCTTGACCGGAACCCCCGCTTCCAGGCTCAGCGAGATGTCATGACCGGCCACCAGGTCACCTTCCATGACCGGACGGCGCATCGGGTGGGAGCTGGTGTTGACGGTGGTGCGAGTTGCCACCGCAATCTGCACCTTGGACTGGTTGGTCTGGGTCTCCAACAGAACGGTCTGCCCGTCGATCTCACGGGAGTCCACCGGCTCCAAATGGTTACCGGCAAGCTCGCGATCAGCGGAGACGTTTCGGTTGGCCACGCGGCCATCGATCATCGAGCGAACGCTGATATTGCCTGACCAGTTCTCGGCCTCGACCTTGGCCTCCATCGCGGCCAGGTGGACTCCGGCCAGGGACTGGAACTGCCGGATGGTGACTTTGGTGCGCCGTCCGTGCAGATCCTGGTAGCGAGCCACGCGGGTCACCAGACCACGGCGCATATCCAGTTCCTGGTAGTAGTCGATCAGCTCAGGGGAGCCCGGCACCAACGGGTTGCCGGCCTCGGGGACGATCTGCAGGAAGGTCCAGTCGGGGATGTTGACCATATGTTCGGTCTCCACCGTCTTGCCCATGATGTCGGTCTTGAGCCGGTTGAAGACACCGGCAATGTAGTTGCCCGGGTAATGGGTGGCATCGGCGCTGGAGCCTGGGTAGGAGCCCCGGGTGCCCCAATAGCCGTTAGCCATAGCCATCAGCACTTCGCGGGTGGGTTCTTCCTTCGGCTCGAAGGAATCATAGGACAGTACCCAGTTGGGGTCATAGGGTTTGGTGGTGCGGGTGGCGAGTTTTGCCACTGACAGGTCCTTGACCACAATGTCGGCGCCGCCGTCCTTGAGCCGCTGCGGGTCATCGCCGCGGTTCAGGCCCACCACCATGCCGAAGTTACCAGCCCGTCCGGCCTGAACACCAGAGACCGCGTCCTCGATGACGATGGCGTCCTCGGGCTCTACGCGCAGCAGCGCCGAGGCGTGAAGGAACATATCAGGGTTCGGTTTGCCGGGCAGACCCAGGTCCGCAGCATCAGTGCCGTCCACAATGACATCGAAGACATCAAGCAGCTCCGCCAGGCGCAGCACCTCACGCCCGTTCCGGGAGGAGGTCACCAGGGCGATCGGAATCCCGTCATGGCGCAGCTTGTGGATCAGCTCCACAGTGGTGTCGAAGACTGCCACGCCGTCGCGGTTCAGGACCGCCTCGAAGAAGGTCTGCTTCTGCGCCGCCAGGCCGTGGACAGTCAGCTCACCAGGCGCATCTGCCGGGCTGCCCTCCGGGACGCTTAAGCCCCGAGCCACCAGCAGTGACCGCACACCATCCAGGCGCTGCCGACCATCCACAAAGTTCAGGTAGTCCAGCTCGGTGAACTCCGGCTGTGCCGGGGCGCCTGCTGCGGCTGCGATCCGCGGCAGGGCGGCGTCGAAAAGTTCCTTCCACGCCTTGGAGTGCACGCCCGCGGTGTCTGTGACTACCCCGTCCATATCGAAGATGACAGCCCGGAAATGTCTCAGCGCGTGCCGCTTGGCCTCAGCGCTGTGGCGGAAGGGGTTTTCGAAGGGGTGCATATCTACCTCACGCAGAAGTGGTCGAGGTCGGTCAGGGCAGACGTACAGTTGTGGCCTTGCACGCGGTCCATCCTAGGCAGTTTTCGGGCTGAGGCCACATTGTTTAAAGAGTTTGTGGATGTGACCCCGAACACCATTGTGCGGGTGGGTGCTAACGTCGTGCGTGTGGCGCGCAGATCCAGCATTGAACTCACCTTCCGAGAGGTGAAGGGGACCTCTCGGGATTCCACTGTGGCCGCCGGCGTCGTCGTCGACTGGATCGACAAAACCGCCTATGCCTGTGCCGCGTCATGGTCCCGGGCCTCCTGTGTGACCTCCTATGTGGGCAATATGCACTTTGCCGTGCCCGTGCCCAGGGATACTCCGGTGACAGTGCAAGCGCGGGTGGTTCATACCGGGCGCACCAGCGTGCACGTGCAGACTCGCGTGCTGATCGCCAAGCCGGGTGGGGGCTGGACGGTGTGCACTGAGTGCTTCATGATCTATGTGGCCATCGGCGAGGATGGCGAACCGACCTCGGTGGCTCCCTTCTCACCCAGTACAGAACTGGAGCGACGCCGGGATGTGGACGCCGCGCAGCGGATGATTCACCGCAAGCAGATCGAGGAGACCATCCAGCAGCTGCCGGCCTCCATGGGCACCTCCGAGGGGCTGACCCTGCGCTTCATCGCCGAGACTGACCAGCGCTATCCCGACGGCAAGATCCGCGGCGGCGCGGTGATGAAGTGGATCGACCTAGCCGCAGAGATCTGTGCCGAACGCTACTGCGGGTACGACGTCGCCTCTGTGCTCACCGGGGGAGTGCGCTTCTACCGCCCCATCACCGAAGGCGACCTGGTGGAGGTGGATGCCCGCCTGGTGCTGACCGGCTCAAAGTCCATGCACGTGCTGGTGCGCGTGCGCGCTGGTGATCGCTGGGACAAGCAGCCGCAGGTGGTGGCCTATGGGCTGCCGGTGATGGTGGCCCCTGATGGCACCGGCTCGGCGCGGCGAATCGCCCGCTGGGAACCGATCAGTGATGAGGACCATGCCGTGGCGGAGAAGGCCCGGCGCATCCGGGACCTGCGCAACGCCACCCTGGTCACACCCAGTCCGCATGCCGGGCCCAATGAGGGCGTAGTGGACGAGGCTGCTCTGGCCTAAGTGCCTAACTCAGGCCTCCATGTCCTTAAGGCTCACGTTTCTTTCAGCCCTAGGGAGGATGCCTTGGCGCCTGCGGATCATTAGTGTTGATCCTGATGAACGCTCACCAGCCGCCTCCGGTGCCCAACCCCTACGGCCCCACACCCCAGTCCCAGCCGCAACAGTGGCCCGGCTCCCCGCAGGGAAACCCGCCCTATGGGGCCGGAGGGCACGGTGCCGCGCCGCAAGGACACCCGGGGCCCGGTTATGGATACCCAAACCAGCCGCCGCAGGGTTATGGCCAGCCCCCGCAGGGCTATGGCCCTCCGCCGGGATGGCAGCCTGCCCCGCGCAAGCGCCAGCAGGACTCCGATCCAGGACGGTTCACCTGGTGGGATCTCGGTGCGGTGCTGTTCTATGTGGTGGGCTTCATCATCGGCGGCATCCAGCTGCTGGCGCTGATCCCGCTCTCAGGGATGCTGAACTCTGCGGACCAGACAGTCCAGGAGCAAGGGCTCTTCCTGCTCAACGCCATCAGCTACGGACTGTTGGCTGCAGTGGCCTTCAGCCTTTCCGGATTCGCGCTGTGGCGTTCCATCAAAGCCCTGGCCTACCTGTGGTGGCTCAAGCTGCTGCTGATCCCCGTGGCCTGGGTCGTGCTGATCATCTTCAATGCGGTACTGGTGACCGTGGTCTCCATGGTCACAGGGGAGGAACTGGCCCAGTCGGAGAACCAGCAGTCCATCGAGGCGATGCTCAGCGCGGTGCCTTTCCTGGCCGCCGTCGTGGTCATTGCCCTGCTGGGTCCCTATGTGGAGGAGTACTTCTTCCGGCACCTGCTGGTGGGCAAGCTCTCCCGGCATATCAACGTGTGGATCTGCGCGGCCATCTCCGTGATCACTTTCCCGCTGCTGCACTTCATCCCGGCGCTGATGGGCCTGGTGGATGACCTCAGTCTGATTACGGTGATCCCGTATGTAACCATGGGCATCCTGTTCACCGTGGCCTACATCGTGACCGGACGGAACCTCTTTTACGCCTGGCTGCTTCATGCGTTTAACAACTTCATGTCCCTGGTGAATATGTACTTCCTGCTGCCCTGGGTGGAGGAGCGCTTCGGCCCGCTGGAACCGATGATCCGCGCGGCGGTGCTGGCGTGAGCCGTCCGGAGGCCCCGGGAGCACACGACGACGACGCCAGTCGCCAGCCTGATGCGGCCCACCCCGCAGCGCAGGACCCGCGTGGCTTGGCCCGGCAGATCCTGGCACTGGCTATCCCCGCTCTGGGTGCGCTGGTGGCCGAACCGCTGTTCCTGCTGGCCGATACTGCGATCATTGGCCGGCTCGGGGTTGCTGAACTCGCCGGTGCCGCGCTGGGCGTGACGGTGATGCACACCGTCACCGGCATCATGATCTTCCTGGCGTACTCCACTACCCCGGCGGTGGCCCGTTTTGTGGGTGCTGGGCGGATGGCCAAGGCGTTGGCCGCTGGTCGCGATGGGCTCTGGCTGGCGCTGATCCTCGGTGCAGCTCTCGCCCTGGCGGGCCTGGCCTTCGGGGAACAACTGCTTACCGCCATGGGAAGCGGCGGGGAGATTCACCCCCACGCCGTGGACTACCTGCTGTGGTCCCTGCCCGGGGTTCCGGCCATTCTGCTGGTCTTTGCCGCCGTCGGCATGCTGCGTGGCCTGCAGGACACCAAAACCCCGCTGGTGGTGGCTGCGGCGGGCTTTACAGCCAATGCGCTGCTGAACCTGATCCTGGTCCACCCTGTGGGCCTGGGTGTGGCCGGTGCTGCCATCGGCACCTCCATTGCCCAGTGGGGAATGGCGGCGGTCTACTTAGCGATCCTCATCCCGCGGATGCGAGCCCATCAGGTGCCCCTGGGTGCTGAACCTCAGGCGCTTCGCCGAGCAGCGGGTGTGGGCAGCTGGATGATGCTGCGTACGGTGACCCTGCGTGCTGCCATTGTGGCCACTGTTCTGGTGGCCACGGATTTAGGGCCCGAGACTCTGGCAGCGCATCAGGTGGCCTTCACCATCTTCTCCACGCTGGCCTTTGTGCTGGATGCCCTGGCCATTGCAGCGCAGGCGCTCATCGGCCGCGAACTTGGAGCTTCCCGGCTGGAGCGCGCGAAGCAGATGACCCGGACCATGATCATCTGGGGGCTGGGGTTCGGTGTGATTACCGGTGTGGTGACAGCAGCCCTGGCGCCCTGGGCACCGCGACTGTTCACTCCAGACCCGCAGGTGGCCGCAGGGATCACTGCGGCTCTGCTGGTGATGGCTGTGGCGCAGCCGCTGGCCAGCTATGTGTTCGTGCTCGACGGGGTGCTCATGGGTGCTGGCGATGTCCGGTACCTGGCATTAGCCGGTCTGGTGAACCTGGCCATCTACCTGCCGGTGCTGTGGTGGGTGGCTGCAGCACAGCCCGGAGGGGATTTCCTCTGCGGCAGCGGGCGCATCCTTCCGTCAGCGGTGTGCAGCGACGTTGCAGGCGAGGCTACCGGCCTCGGCACCATCATGTGGCTCTGGGTGGCCTTTGCCGTGGTATTCATGGGGGCCCGGGCGCTGTCCTTGGGAGTGCGGACCGCCACAGGACGCTGGATGGTGCTCGGTGAGGCTCGTTGATCAGCTTCGGCAGCACCGGCGGTTGAGCAACCGGTAGTAGACTCCTGCCCGTGGCTGTGACCAAGATTCCCGCGGAGACCGCCCGTCAGCTCCTGCGCCCCACGTGGCTGCGCGCTGGCATCACCACCGCATTCGCCTTCTTCACCATTATTTGGCATGGCAATGCGTGGTTCGTCGATTTCTGGGACGGCAACGACCTGACCGTGGCGCGCTTTGTGCTGGCCGGCTTCCTGGTGCTTGCTGCCTCCATGATCTGGGAATACGCCAAGCAGGAGGCCACACCGCAGGTTCTCCAGGGGGCCCTGGCCGTAGGGGCTGCTGCCTGGCTTGTGGCCGGCGTGGTCATCATCCTGGTGGGTTCGACGACGCCGGTGGCCCTGGCTGCGGGCCTGGCGTTCCTGGTTCTCGGAGTCGCTGAGCTCTATGCGGGATTGAAGCTGCGCGCTGAGTTCGTGCCCGCCCGTGACCACGTGCTGCTAGGTGCTATTGGGGCGGTGACCGGTATCGGGCTGATCGCCTGGTGGGGGCTGGATATTCACGGAGTGATCGGTATTGCGGGTATGGGCATGATCCTCTCGGCGGTCCTGCTGCTGATCAATGCTGCCGGGATGACCCACGAAGTTCGCCGCTCCGCCTGAGCCGGCGTATCTCGCCCAGAGCCGAACCGGCTGGTCGCCCTCTTCTACGAAGCGTAGAATGAGGGGGCATCTGATCCACGCATCGCGTAAAGGACCCACTGAAGTGACTGAAGACCCCAAGCGGCGCCGCTCCCTGCTGGAGACCGTGAAGGCCCCGCTGATCTTCTCCTTCATCCTCGCCGCAGTGGCGGGATTCGTGACCCTTATCGCGTCCTCCGGCGGATCAGATAATCCTCGAGTTGACCACGCAGCAGGTGGCACCGCCAGCCCGATCAACCTCGCGCTGCTGGCCTTCGGCATCGCATTTATTGCCTCGTTGCTGATCGTCTCGATGCTGCAGCTGGCGGCCCGGGAGAACCCCAAGCACCTTTCTGAGGGCGCGGGCGTTAACCGCAACTCTGAGGAGGTCTACCGCCAGCAGGTCGCCGAGCGCCGTGAGAAGCGGCGCCGCCAGCAGCAGGAGGAAGCTCGCCGCTCGGGTGAAGAGCCCCGTTACGGTCGCGACGCCGACTCCGGCGAGTAGCCGGCGAGCCATTCCGTTCCTACACCGGTTTTGTTTCACGTACGGCGTCAGCGGCTGCGGTGGTGAAACAAAACGGGTGTTTGTGGGAGAACGGCAGCGTCAGCCCTTGCCGGCCTTCTTCTGCTTCTTCCCACGCTTTTCCATCAGTTCCTCACGCATACGGTCACGGAACTCTTTGGCCGCAATCGCACTGGCAGAGGTCGGCCTGTTGATGGACTCGGCCTTCTCCGCCGCGGAGGGCTTGACCAGCTTTCGGCCGCTGCCCTGGCTCTGCTCAGCAGCTGCCGCCGCCAGCTCCTCAGTGCGCACCGGTGCTGCTGACTCCTCACCGCGCCGGGCTGCCTGCCGGGCTCGGTAGGCACGCACATGGGCCCGGTTGGCGCAGTTGCCAAAATCGCAGAAGAGCTTGGACCGGTTTCGGGTGAGGTCTACGATCGCGGCCTCGCAGTCATCGCCTTTGCAGATGCGCAAGCGACCAGTTTCCTGCTCCACCACCAGATGCGTCAGAGCAGCTGCCACTGTGGCGGTCATGACATCTGCCGTGTGGTCTGACAAGGGCACCGGACGCTGTTGAAAGCACAGCCCGGAGGAATCACCATCGGTGGCAACAAGCTTGGTCCCCACACCCTTCAGCAGCTCATTGATGAGTTCTACCGGCTGCTCATCGGTGATTGGTGCTGCGGTCCAGATCTTCCGGAGCTGTTCGCGCAAGTAACGGACTTTCTCCACCTGCTTGCGGCTGGCATCAGCAGTGGTCCACTCAAGCTCGGGATCCTGGGACGCCACATAGGTCTTCAGCCCC
The DNA here is from genome assembly GCF_000455245.1 of Nesterenkonia massiliensis. Lineage (GTDB taxonomy): Bacteria > Actinomycetota > Actinomycetes > Actinomycetales > Micrococcaceae > Nesterenkonia > Nesterenkonia rhizosphaerae. The sequence goes on from NZ_HG005169.1 coordinate 213,013, forward strand.
TCGACGCTGTGCAGGGTGTCAGGGGTGTGCCTGGCGCTCTTGAGCCCCTCACCAGTATTGATGAGTTCAGCGGCGGCCGTCAGGGCGCGATTCACTTCTGCGTTGAACATGCAGTTCTCCTGCCAATATGGTGCGTCTTGACCGCTGGTAACGGCAGCGCGGACGGGGCGGTGCAACGAAAGGTCCCCGCAGCACCGCAGAGATGAACGGCCCGCGGTGACAGGAACCTCGAACACAGTCTAGCGGTGGAACGCTCTGACAAGGGGATATGTCCAACTCGACGAACAAACCACCAGTTCTCACATAGGGGTTGGTCCTGAGAAGTCAAGAGTCTGAGGGCGTCGAACGACGGCCGCAGGAATAGTGGCGTGCTAGAAGCTCTGCCGCAGGCGCTGCAAGGATGCTCGGATACTTCGGGCGTTCTCTGCAGGAATGCCAGCTGCTCCGAGCAGAGTGCGCACCAGCCGGTTCTGGCTACTTGCGTCATAGGACTCGGTCACCACAGTCCGAGGCGAGCCGGCGTCGTCGTCGGCAGTGAACTCCCAGCGCCAGCGGTGCCCAGTGGGCTGGCGCCACTCCAGAACCCCGGTGCGCCCAGGTGCTGGGGACACGGCTTGGGTGACCCGGAGCGGCAGCCGGTACGGTACGCCATATTTCTTCATATGGACGCTGAAGCGGCTGCCCTGCTCTAACCGGTGCGGACCTACGGCACTCGGACGCACCGTCTCGGAGCCATCAAATTCGTGATGCCGGTGCGGATCAGCCACCAGTGCATAGAGTTCGGCAGCAGGTGCCTGAATCGTGATGCGGTAGCTGCGCACATGTTTACCGGCGGGGATCTCCTCCGGCTGTTCCGGGGTGGATGCTCCGGGTTCCTCACCGGTTGGGACAGGCTGCTGCGGCACAGGACTCATAGCTCCTACTCTATGACCGCGGCCGCTCCTTCAACAGGGCTCGCACCGGCGCCTAAGTTGCGCCTGAGCGCTGATCTGATACATGTGGTGCCGTGACTTCCTTCGGCACCCACGGCAGAGCCCGCAGGCTGGCAGCACTGGCTGCTGCGGAGGAAGCCGCCCATCCCAGCACGACGACGCCGGCTCAGGTAGAGGTCCAAGCCAGGCTGCAGGTGCTCATTGAGTCCCGCGCGATCTGGAGTGCAATAGTAGGCGCGCTCATCGGCCTCGGTGCCGGCCTGGTCGTCTTCCCCGGACAGCGGCCACCGTTGGCGGGCGAGGAGTCCATCCAGTTCTACGCATCAATTGTCGGTGGTGTCACCGCCGGTTTGGCATTTCTGCTGGGCTATTCGCTCAACGCCCGGATTGCCAATATCTGGCTGGGCCAGCGGCCGCGGCTGCGCCAACTTGTGGACACCATCGCGCTGCTGGTGGTGCATTCATCCATTGCCGTGATGGTCGCCCTGGGGCTGTTCCGAGTATTCCAAGAGGCCTTCATCGGGCTGCGCGTGGACCACCTGGCCGGATCGGTCCTACTGGCCATCGTCGGCGGCGTGGCCGCGTACTTCAGCTTTAACTCTGGAGCGCGGATCAACGCCTTCACGCTTTCCACCATTCTGGCAATCTTCATGGGCTCTGGCGTGCTGGTGTCCATGATCTTCGCCGAGAACCCGTTCTGGTGGCATGTGATGTTCTCCGAATTGGGCACCGGCCAGGCCGGTCTGACCAGCTTCTGGACCTTCAACACCACACTGATCGTCTCGGGAATCATCATCACCACCCTGACGGCGTTCATCACCCGGGATCTAGAGATATGGGCTGAGAACGCCCGCAGCACCGTCAAGCAGCGGTTGGCCGAACGTGCCGAGAAGCACCGGCGCGACAGCGGGAAGCTCCCGCTGGGCACCCGGATCTCCAATGCGGTGCGCGGACATTGGCGCACCCCACGGATCATGGTGGTGCGGGTGGCGATGATCGGTATGGGACTGTCCTTAGCCGGCGTCGGGCTTATCCCCATCAGCCTGCATCACGATGGTCATGTGCTGGTCACCGCATTGTTCGGGCTCTTCTTCCTGTTTCTGCTGCTGGGCATCCCGTATTGGCTGCCCGGCTTTCCCAGCACCTTCTACCTGCTGAGCTATCTAGCCGCCTTCGGGCTGGTCTTCGCGTTCGCGCTGTGGATGCCGGTGGGCTATTACAATCTGACCTCCCTGGAGCTGATCGCCGCCGCGATCCTGTTCTCCTGGCTGATCGTCTTTATCCGAAACATCGCCGCCGTTGTGGAACGAGTACGGCAAACACACGCCCACCAAAGCACTTGAAAGAGAAGGATGAGCAGATGAGCATGCGCGCCGCCGTCGTTGGATCAGGGCCCAATGGGCTGGTGGCAGCATGCGTGCTGGCCCAGGCCGGTTGGGAGGTGGTGGTCTATGAGGCGGCCGAGGCTGCCGGTGGGGCGCTGCGCTCGGCTGAGATCTTCGGCAGCGGGCTCATCAGCGATCTGGGCGCCAGCGTGCATCCGCTGAACCTGGCCTCGCCGGCGTACCAGCAGCTCCTGGCTGAGGCCGGCGACCCGAACCCCGCTGCTGGCCTTGATGAAGCGCCCGGGGTGCCGTGGAAACACCCGCAGATTCCTGCAGCACACGGGTACGACGACGGCCCACCGGTTCTGCTGCACCGTTCCCTGGAGGAGACCGCGGCAGGGCTGGGGGCCGATGGCCGCCGTTGGAAGGCGCTGCTGCAGCCGGTGGCCGAGAACTGGGAGGCGGTGCGTCGGGCGGCCTTCACCCCGCCGAGCCGGCCCTATTCGCTGCGCGGGATAGTTGCCGAACCCGGTGTGGGGATCGGAGCCGGTGCTGAGTGGGGAACCGGCACCGGGATGGACGCCGAGGCGCAGGCTGAATCCTTGCTGGCGAGGACCTCAGCGCTGCTGCAGCTGGGCACCCGCGGGGGACTGCCTGCTGCGGTGACCAGCAGATTCTTCAGCACCGGTAGGGCGCAGGCGCTCTTTGCGGGCCTTGCCGCCCATTCCACCGCACCGCTGAGTAGACCGATGACCTCGGTCTTCGGGGTGGTGCTCGGTGCAGCCGCCCACGCCAGTGGCTGGCCGGTGATGGAAGGCGGCTCCCAGCGCATTGTTGATGCCCTGCTGAAGGTGCTGCAGGAACATGGCGGCATGGTGCAGACCGGTTTCCGGGTGGAGGGGCTGCATGGGACCTCGACTAGCCAGCGAGGCCGGCATAAGGCCCAGCGCCAGGGCTGGCTGATCAGCGGCACGCGGGTGGCCGAAGGCAAGCGGGATCGGCACCGTACCGCGGAGGAGCCCGCCGACGTCGTCGTGTTGGATCTTTCTCCACAGCAGCTGCTGGCCTTGGAAGGTCTGAGGCTGCCCGGCGCAGTCCAGCGGGCGATGAACCGCTGGGATTATGGGCCCGGCATTGTGAAGGTGGACTACTTGGTGGATGGCCCCATTCCTTGGGCCGCCCCAGAACTTGCCGAGGCAGGTACCGTGCATCTGGGCGGATCTGCGGGTCAGATTGCTGCCAGTGAGGCTGCCGTGGCGCGCGGAGTGCTGCCCAGCAGGCCCTATGTGCTGGTGACGCAGCCCGCTGCCGCAGATTCCACTCGCACCCCGGATCACCGCACCGTGGCGTGGGCGTATGCGCACGTGCCTTATGGTCTTGATGCTGCCGGCACCGAGCGTGCTGTGCGGCTGATGGAGGCGGAGATCGCTCGGCAGGCTCCCGATTTTCAGCAGGCCGTCCTGCAGCGCAAGGTATGGGGCCCGGCGGATCTGCAGTCCTGGAACCGTAATCTGGTGGGCGGTACCATCAGCGGGGGGCTGCCTACGGTGCTGCAGACGTTCTCGCGTCCGGCTCGGCCGCTGAAGCCCTACACCACAGGGGTCGACGGCGTGTACCTGGGCTCAGCTTCAACCCCGCCCGGGGGCGGAGCACACGGGATGGCCGGCTGGAACGCGGCGCATACGGTGCTGCGAGATTTCAGCTGAGGCCGAGGTCAGCCGGTTGATGTCGGCTCAACCGGTGTCAGCTGACCTTTAGAGGCCGTTGAGTGCCAGGAGTGTGGCCACGCCCAGCATGATGAAGCCGACGGCGGCGTCGATCACCACCCAGGTGCGTGGCTTGTTCAGCAGTGAGGCCAGTGCGGATCCGCCACCGCCCACAACGGCATGCCACACCACACAGGCGACTACGGCGCCTGCGGCGAAGATCCACTTCATCTCCCCGAAGCTGTTGGCCATAGTGCCCAGCAGCACCAGGCAGTCCACCCAGGCATGGGGGTTCAAGATGCTCAAGGTCAGCGCGGTAGTGGCCACGGTGGAGATCTTGGAGACTTTGGTGACCTGTACCTGCTGGGCCAGGGCGGTGCTGCCGTGACCGGGCTCGGGACTGTCGCTGGAGGTCATCACCACCTGCAGGGTTTCGGTCACCGGAGTGGAGGATTCGCCGTCGAAGTTGCCGCGCATGCCACGCCGGTGCTCCCAGGCGGAGCGGAACGAACGTGCGGCAAACCAGAGCAGGTAGGCCACGCCGAACCAGCGCAGCACCTCCAACAGCCAGGGCGCGTGATCCAGAATCACGCCCACGCCCGCGGTGCCCAGCGCAATCAGCAGCAGATCTCCGGCCAAGCAGCAGGCGATGGCCAGCAGCACCCGGTCGCGGCGCAGACCCTGGCGAAGCAGGAACGCGCTCTGCGGGCCGATGGCCACCACCAGGGCCATGGTGGTCAGGAATCCGGTGAGCAGAACGGTCAGCATAGGCACCATTCTGTGGAACCGGAGGCGTCCGTTCCAGCTCAAGATTCTTCAGTAGCTGAAGACATCCTTCAGATATTGGCGTAGCCTGGGGAGCGTGAACACTGATCACCTGCGTGCTTTCGTGCTCGCGGTAGATGAAGGGACCTTCGAGGCCGCTGCTGATCTTCTGCGCATCTCCGGCTCAGCGTTTTCACAGCGCATCAAAGCGCTGGAGAAGGAAATCGGACAGGTGCTGCTGACCCGCACGATCCCCGTGAGGCCCACTGAGTCGGGGCAGAAGCTGCTGGGCATCGCCCGGCAGACCGTCTTGCTAGAGGATGAGGCCCGGCGCAGCCTGGGTTTCCGCGGATCATCGCGTAACTACAGCCCCACCACCACGCTCTCGGTGGCCGTGAATGCCGATTCGCTGGCCAGCTGGTTCCTGCGGGTGCTCCAAGAGGCTGCCACCTGGGACGACGTCGAGCTGCACCTGCATGCTGAGGACCAGGAGCACACCCATGAGCTGCTGCGAAACGGCACGGTCACCGCTGCTGTTACCGAGCACCCCACACCGGTTTCCGGGTGCCGCGCTGAGCCGCTGGGCACTATCCGCTACTGGCCGGTGGCTTCGCGGGAGTTGCTGGACCGCCACCGCGAGGAGGGCGGTGCGGTGCGCTGGGCGAGCGTGCCGCAGATCGACTACAGCATCCGCGACTCCACTCAGCGCACCGCGCTGGCGGCCCTTGGAGTGACCACCCCGGCGATCACGCACCTGGTGCCCTCGGTGCAGGCTTATAACGCCGCCGTCGGATACGGCCTGGGGTGGGGGATGATCCCGGAATCGATGCTCCCAGCCGGGGTGAAGGAGGGAACTCATCGGGACCTGGAGATCATCGCGGAGATTCAGCCCGATGATGTGGAGCTGCATTGGCAGCACTGGTCTACGACGACGCCGGCTATGGACCGGCTCAATGACGTGGTGCGCCGGGCTGCCGCCCGAATGACGTGAAGCTACCCCGCCCGGGTGACCAGAGTCTCAGTTTGCATTTTATAAAGTATCAACTACCGTAATGCGGGTCACTCAGCGTGATGTGTGCAACAGGGTGCGCATCACATCAGCACTTTTCGCACTAGGAGACCCGTGAGCTCTCACTCCCAGACGCAGGCAACGACGCCTGCCGCCGAGACCACCGGTGCAGTAGGCATCAGCAAGGCAGCGGACACCACCGCCGAGTTCAGCCAGCCCGAATCCTGGACCCGCATCATGGGCCTGCCCATCGGTTGGTTCGCGATCCTCTTCGCCGTGGTCATCGCCTGCGCGGCCCTGGGCGCACTGCCCAACGCCATGCTGGCCGGATTCGCCGTCGTCATCCTGGTGGGTGCGCTGCTGAACTGGATCGGAGGGCGCGTACCAGTGCTGCGCAACTACGGTTTGCCCACTGTGCTGTGCATCCTGACCCCGGCCATCCTGCTGCACTTCGGGCTGTTCCCCACCGCGCTGGCAGAGAACATGGAGATCTTCACCAACGGCTCCGATATCGGCTTCATCGACTTCTACGTGGCCAGCCTGATTGCCGGATCCATCCTCGGCATGCCGCGGGCACTGCTGCTGAAGGCCGGGGCACGCATCGCGGTGCCGCTGCTGGGCACCATCGCCGTCGTCTTCATCACCCTGGGGCTGATCGGTGCCGCCCTGGGCTATGGTCTGCGTGAGTCCGTGCTGTTCGTCGCAGCCCCCATTATGGGTGGCGGCGTGGGCGCCGGCATTGTGCCGATGTCCCAGATCTACGAATCCCAGATGGGCGGCGAGGCCTCCTCCTATGTGGCCACGCTGATTCCGGCGGTGATCATCGCCAATGTGCTGACCATCTTCTGCGCCGGCATCTTCAACGGCATCACCTATAAGGGTCAGCAGTTCTTCGTGGGCTTCAACGGCAACGGCCAGATCGTGCGCGTGGCGGGCAAGGCCGAGGACTTCAGCGGCAAGCCCAAGCCCACCGGCGGCACCTTCAATGTGCTGATCATCGGCCTGACCGTGGCCGCCGTGCTGTTCCTGGCCGGAAGCCTGATCGCCAACTTCGTCCCGGGTCTGCATGCCTACGCCTGGACCATCCTGCTGGCCGCAGCCATCAAGATTTTCGGCCTGCTGCCGGAGTCCTTCGAGGACGCAGTCTCCACCTGGTTCGGCTTCGTCTCCGGCACCCTGACCCCGGCGCTGCTGGTGGGCATCTCCATCACCTTCTTCGAGTTCGATGAACTCGGCGCGCTGCTCTCCGACTGGCGCTACCCGGTGCTGGTGCTGCTGGCCGTCGTCGTCGCCGTGGTGGTCTCCGGTGCCCTGGGCTGGCTGGTGAAGATGTACTACGTGGAAACCTCCATCGCCGTGGGAATGGGCATGACAGATATGGGCGGAACCGGCGACGTCGCGGTGGTCTCCGCGGCTAACCGCCTGGAACTGATGCCGTTCCTGCAGGTCTCCTCACGCATCGGCGGTGCTCTGGTGCTGCTGCTGGTCAGCCTGCTGATCCCAGTGCTGAACTGAGCTGTCACAGCTATGGCAGGCGGCTCGTTGCCACGGAAACGGGCCCCCCGGTCGCGTAGGGTGACCCATCTGCTCTCCCCGCAAATGTGCGAGATCAGCTGGAGGCTAGAGGGCCAGGCGCGCGCCTATGAGCACTTCAGCCTGCGTTCCTCATTTCCGCCTCGGAGCCCGAGCGCCGCATCCGAAATGTCCAGATCCGTCTGCTGCCACCCGATGAGCTGATCGACCGGGAGATCTCGAAATACGACCAGCGCAGTGGTCTGGAGGAGCTGTACAACTGAATCGCTCACCAGGACTATCGGCAGAACTGGAGCATCATCGTCACCGAGTTCCCCGATCGGCTCGAGTTCATCAGTGTGGGCAGCTTCTACGACGGACACCCTGATGACTATGTCAGAGGTACCAAGTCTCCGCGTCAGTATCGGAATCTGTTCCTGGTCGAAGCGATGACGCAACTCAATCTCATCGACCACATCGGTTACGGAAAAGTGTTCCTCGGGAAGACTCTCGGACGTAGCATAGGGGCATGGTGGATCAGGCTCTTCTGGAGAGAACCCGGCAGTTGACTGCTGCACAGAAACGTGAGCTGGCTTATGCGCTATTGGATGAGGCGCAGGGCGACGATGTGGTCACTCCGTATGAAGCTGCGGTGATCGATGAGCGGCTGGCGGATCTGGAAGCTAACCCTGACGATGAGATGTCGTCGGGAGAGTTTTGGAAGCGCATTCGTAGCAAATTCGGATGAGTTACACCGTCCGGTACCGGTCCCGTGCTTTGCAGGATGTGGAGCAGGTGCTCGCCTGGTACGCCGAAAACGTGCCGCATGTTGTGCAGCGGTTTGAGTCTGAGATTTCTGACGCTGAAGTGTTGCTCAGCGACTCTCCGCTAGCTTTCCGCAGGGTGAGAGGCAGTACGAGAAGAGTCCTTCTCCGCTCTTTCCCTTACAAGCTCTGGTATGTGGTCGATGAGGACCGTCGTATCGTCAGAATCCTCGCCTGCATCTCTCAACATCAAGATGAACAGAAGTTTAAGAGCCGGATCGAGTGACGGTCTGACAAGCTGGCTCGGGTCATTGCCCTTCTCCGGTGGCGTTCTCAGGGTGTGAACTCTGACGTCACATGTGCATTGGTTGCTCTGAACACGAAAGCAGCCATTCGATCTGGTGTGGACGCAACTGCAACGTAGGAAGTCGCAGTCGCCCCCGGTGGGAGCTTTCTTAAAGCATGTGCCGCTTTAGTTAACTAAACCATCCCGCCCTGTCGGGTGTTGGCGCAAGATGCACTGTTGCTGCAGGTCAGGGGCGGCTCCAGCCTTTACTTGAAGGTGTGCTGCTAAATAAACGTTGGAAAAAACTACGCGAAGAAAGGGGCGCTCATGAAGCTGCAGTTCAAGCACCAGGCGTACCAGCTGGAGGCCAGCAAGATCTTCCAGTGAGATACGACGTTGTTGATGACTATGCAGCCCTGATGGATGTGGTTTCTGCCTGAGCCGCGGGCTCGGCCATCGCTCTGCCCGGCGCGAAAGTGCATCCGGCCGTGTCGCCGTCGTCCTCGACCCCCGGGTACGGTATCCCTTAGTCGACATCTCGCACGTGACGGAGCTGCATGAACTTCAAGAAGATCTTCACCGGACCGCTGTTCTGGATTCTGCTGGCAGTGGTGGCGCTGCTCGTCGTCGTGCCGCTGCTGTTCACCTCCTCCGGCTCAGGACAGCGCGTGGACACCAATGTGGGTATGGAGCTGCTGGCCGAGGACAAGGTCAAAGAAGCACGGATCGACGACGGCGACTCGCGGGTGGACCTGACCCTCAACGAGCCCTTCGAGCAGGACGGCCAGGAGTACGGCGAGGCCGTCAACTTCCACTTCTCCACTGCGCGTGCTGAGACCGTCGCCCAGGCAGTGGCCGATGCGGACTTAGAGGGTTATACCGATCAGCCCGAGCAGTCGAACTGGCTGCTGTCCATGCTCGGCTTCATGATCCCGTTCCTGCTGATCGCACTGCTGTTCATCTGGCTGATCACCCGGATGTCCGGTGGGAACTCCCGGGTCATGCAGTTCGGCAAGTCCAAGGCCAAGATGTTCGACAAGGACATGCCTCAGGTGACCTTCGCCGATGTCGCCGGTGCTGAGGAAGCCGTGGAGGAGCTCCACGAAATCAAAGAGTTCCTCTCCGAACCGGAGAAGTTCCAGCGACTGGGCGCGAAGATCCCCAAGGGTGTGCTGCTCTACGGCCCGCCCGGCACCGGCAAGACCCTGCTGGCCAAGGCCGTGGCAGGCGAGGCAGGCGGATCCTTCTACTCCATCTCCGGCTCGGATTTTGTGGAGATGTTCGTGGGCGTGGGCGCCTCCCGTGTCCGTGACCTGTTCAAGCAGGCCAAGGAGAACTCCCCGGCCATCATCTTCGTTGATGAGATCGACGCCGTGGGCCGCCAGCGCGGTGCCGGCGTGGGCGGTGGCAACGATGAGCGCGAGCAGACCCTGAACCAGCTGCTGGTGGAGATGGACGGCTTCGACGCCAATACCAACATCATCGTCATCGCCGCCACCAACCGGCCCGATGTGCTTGACCCGGCACTGCTGCGTCCAGGCCGCTTTGACCGGCAGATCCCCGTGGAGGCCCCGGACTTCGCCGGACGCAAAGCCATCCTGGCCGTGCACTCCAAGGGCAAGCCCCTGGTGCCGGATGTGGATCTGGAATCCGTGGCGCGCAAGACCCCCGGCTTCACCGGCGCGGACTTGGCCAATGTTCTTAACGAAGCTGCTCTGCTGACGGCCCGCTCCAATGCCGACCTCATCGATGACCGGGCCATTGATGAGGCTATCGACCGCGTCATGGCCGGGCCGCAGAAGCGCACCCGCTTGATGAAGGACCACGAGCGTCGGGTCACCGCGTACCACGAGGGTGGACACGCGCTGGTGGCGGCTGCGCTGAACTACTCCGCCCCGGTCACCAAGATCACCATCCTGCCGCGCGGTCGTGCGCTGGGCTACACCATGGTGGTGCCCGAGGACGATAAATACTCCACCACCCGCAATGAGCTGCTGGATACCGTCGCCTATGCCATGGGCGGGCGGGTCGCTGAGGAGATCGTCTTCCACGACCCCTCCACCGGCGCTGCAAATGACATCCAGAAGGCCACCGACACTGCCCGCCGCATGGTCACCGAATACGGCATGAGCGCCAAGGTCGGTTCGGTGAAGCTGGGCTCCGGCGACAGCAGCCCCTTCCTGGGCCGCGAGATGGCCACCGGTAAGGAATATTCGGAGCAGCTGGCCGCCGTCGTCGACTCCGAGGTGCGCTCCATCATTGAAGAAGCCCACGACGAGGCCTACTGGGCGCTTACCGAGAACCGTCACGTCCTGGACCGGCTGGCCGAGGAGCTGCTGCGGGTGGAGACCCTCGGCGCCAAGGAAGTCGCCGAGATCTTCAAGGACGTGAAGAAGCGCCCGAAGCGCAATGTCTGGGAGTCCAGTCCGGAGCGGCCCATTGTGGTCAACGGTGAACTGGTCAAGGACACCGCCAGCGCCGAGGCTGGATCTGCCACTGCCCCGCTGGGCCAGACCGGCGAATCGGCCGAGGCAGGGCAGGAGCCCGCGGGTGAGTGAGGTTGACCTGCCGCGCATTGAAGCTGCGGTCCGCGAGATTCTGCTTGCCGTGGGGGAGGACCCCGAGCGCGATGGCCTGAAGGAAACTCCGGCCCGGGTGGCCCGTGCCTACGAGGAAGCGTTCAAGGGACTGCGCCAGGATCCGGCCGAACTGCTGGGCACCACCTTTGATATCGGCCACCAAGAGCTGGTGCTGGTGCGCGATGTGCCCTTCTATTCCATGTGCGAGCACCATCTGGTGCCGTTCTACGGAAACGCTCATATCGGCTATATCCCGGCGGCGGAGGGCAAAGTCACCGGACTTTCCAAGCTGGCGCGGCTGGTGGATATCTTCGCCAAACGCCCCCAGGTCCAGGAGCAGCTGACCACCCAGGTGGTGGATGCCCTGATGGAGCACCTGGAGCCGCAGGGCGCGATTGTGGTGATCGAGGCTGAGCATCTGTGCATGTCCATGCGCGGGGTTGCCAAGCCGGGGGCCAAGACCATCACCTCCGCAGTTCGCGGTGCATTGCGCAACGCCGCCACCCGCTCCGAGGCGATGAGCCTGATCCTGCACAGCTAGGCGCCTGGTGTCCGAGCGGTGATGCCCGGCGGTGGTGCCCGCCGACGGCGCTGGCCCTAGCCGCGAGGCCGCCCCGCTGCACATGCGCCCGGTGCGCCGACGGTGGCGCTCGGCCGGTGCTGCCCGCCCCGGCGTCGTCGCCCCACGGTTTTACCCGGGCTTATCGGTTTTACCTACCCGTATACAGGCCGGTAAAACGCATAGGCTCGGGTAAAACCGGCAATGACCTTCGGCAGTAGCGCCAGAAC
>NZ_HG005170.1:0-57319 GCF_000455245.1 Nesterenkonia massiliensis
ACTAAAATCGTTGACAATATCCCAGATGCCACGGAGGTAGTCAGACTCGGCCGACCCGGCGTACCAACCCAATCCGAGGTCCCCTCGCAGATGGAGTGCTGGGTCTGAAAAGTAAATACAGCTGGCAGGGAATTTTCGTGCCCAGCTCCACCTTTGGAAGACGGGCGGATCGAACAAGGTTCGGCGGGCATCACCGGAGAAAAAGACGATCAAGCGCTTGGATTGTGGTTTTGGCGCAAAAATGAACTCGTACAGGCTGTCCTCAGCGACGTGACTATAGATAGCGTGCTGAGCGAGGTCTATAGAGAACCGCCCTTCCCACCGCAACTTGGGTATGTGTGCGAGCTTAGATATCGACGTCTTCTTTGCTTTCACTGCCACCTCAATGAGTCCGGAATAACCCCACCCCACCTTGGGAATGAGACAAACTGAGCTTACCTGGTCCAGACAAAGTGGACACAACCATGCTTTACTGCGGTGGGCACCGTCGCTGCATAAATCGAGCTGGCTACGTCCTTGAACGATTTAGGAGCTTCTCCGTTTCTTTGATTCCCGTCCGTGCTCTCGCAGCATAACGCGATCCCGCCGACGAGTTGGGTGCTGCCAGGATCCTTGCATGATCGGGCAGTAGCAGGGATTACCTGAGCAAGGCGAGCTATACAGTTTCATATGGCGTGCCATAGTATGACGCGTCGTGAGGAACAGCTAGTAGGAGAGCAGTAGTAATGAATGAAGTACAGACGCTGCTGAAACCTCGGCTGCTTCAGCAGTATTTGGACAACGCGGGATCATTCGGTGTCGGCCTTGAGCGCACGGCGCTTCGCAGCGAATCTCTGCAGATGCGCGAATTGTTAGCGTTTGCATCAACACATGGCACGCTCACGTGGGAGCGACTCAAAGTCCAGGTCCTCCAGCGCGCGGTTTCAGCACATTCCCTAGACCTGCAATGGCTAGGCCGCCTCGCCCATACGGTAGCGCTGCAGAATGTCCGGGCGAGCGACACCGACTTCGCCATCGAAGCATTTACCTTGCTCAACTCCGTAGCAGAGCAGGGAGACAAACCTCGGCGCTTCAACAAACTGTTGGCCGAGCTGCTCTTCGAAGAAGGGCGCCTCGAAGAGCTGGACGCGCTGATTCTGCAGTACCCGGACATCAAGTCCCATTACTTCAGCTACATCGCAGTGGATTCACGGAGCCCTTTCATCAGAGGTGACGGGACGGCTCGGGAGTATGATCGATGGCTCGAAGGGTTTAACCGTCAGTTCATTCGCAACGGGTTGACTCCAGTGTTCTTAAACTCAAGTGAGGGCACCCCGTTCAACCGTCTCGACAGTCTTCCTGAACACGGACCTCAGCTTCCTGGACCGCTGGTCACCGTCATCATGACCAGCTTCAAGCCTGTGCGTGAGGACATTCTCCTCTCGGCGCGCTCGATACTGAAGCAGACTTGGAAGAACATTGAGCTGCTTATCGTGGATGACGCATCGCCAGCGGACTCGGCGCCGGTGCTAGACGAGCTTGAAGCACTGGATGACCGGGTGCGGGTAATTCGGTTGGAAGTCAACGGTGGAACCTACGCCGCTCGCAATGTGGGCATCTCCCAAGCGCGCGGTGAATTCATCACGGGACAGGACGCCGATGACTGGTCACACCCCCAGAGAATCGAAACCCAGGTCAACCACCTGCTACGTAACCCACAGAGACCCGGCAACCAGGTCTATACAGTCAACATGACGGAAGACTTGGTGCGTATCCGGCGCGGATACTTCCCCTTCATACCGAGCGCGCCGACGCTGATGGTCAGGACACCCATCATGCGCGAGCTCGGCGGTTACCTCCCCGCGCGAAAAGCCGCCGACAATGAGATGCGAGATCGTATCTCGGCTCTAGCCGGCACGGATGTCTATCAAATCTCAGATCCACTGATCTTCATGCGCATCCTCCCGGATTCCCTCTCGCGATCTGACTTCCGGGCGGGCTGGCAGCACCCAGCCCGCAGGGCGTTCTGGAGCAGCTACAAGACTTGGCACGCACGCGCGAAGCCGGCTGAACTTCGTCGCGCCGCAGGTCAGGCGAGTCCTATCTACATTCCGCCTAGATTCACATCGCCTCCAGATAGCCCGCAGACTCTCGATGCGGTATTCGTAGCTGACTGGTGCGAGCTAGGAGAAACCCAAGAGCTCGCCCTGGAAGAAATCCGGCGTCTGCTCAAGGATGGTCGCCGAGTGGGGGTCATGCACATGGAGAACGCCCTTCACCTTTCGGAATACTCGCGTACTTTCATAGCCCCGGTGCAAGAACTCATCTCGCAGGGGAAAGTCGCGTCCGTTCTCGCCGATGAGGACTTCTACAGGGTTCACCTTGTGTTGGTAAGGAACCCACAGCTTCTAGAGTTCGTGCCGGACGGAAGCGTCGCTTTTGACGTAGGGACTGTGGCAGTCATCGCGGGGAAGAAACCCTGGGACTCAGCGGACTTCCAGGTGCACTATGTACCTAAGGACTGCGCCACCAACGCCCAGGTCTTCTTCGGAGTACGTCCCACATGGATCGCTCAGTCATCTGACGTGCTCTCGGAGCTCAAAGGCTTTGTAGAGCCGGACGAGTTACTGGAGCAGCTCCACGTCACCAGGGTTAACGCAGCTCAGTGGAAGGTCCGCAGAACTCGTCACCGTAATACCCGCCCCGTCATCGGACGCTGGGCGGGAGATCGCGAAGTCCTGTGGCCGGACTCGCCTGAAACCATTGAGCAGATCTATCCCACCGACGGCTCTGCAGATGTTCGCCTCTACGGTGACCCGTCCTCGGCTCTTCGTGCTTTAGGTTCCGCGCGTCTGCCAGCGTCCTGGCTGAGCTTCAGGCAGCACGAAATCAGTAGGCGCACTTACTACCGGTCGGTGGACTTCTTCGTGCACTTTGACCGGGGTTCGGAGGCGCCGGACGTCAGTCTCGCGGTCCTCGAAGCCTTGGCTTCCGGATGCATCGTCGTCCTTCCTCCGGCGTACCTCCCCATCTACGGGGATGCCGCCGTGTACGCCGACGCTCACGACGTAAGAAGCACCGTGAATTTCTATATGGAACGGCCGTCAGAATACCTCCGTCAATCGCAGCAAGGTATAGAGTTTGCGAGCACTTACGGGGCCCATGTTTCGGATGACCCCGTCCAGCAACTGCTACGCCACGCTGACCACGCCTCGGAGGTATTATCCCGGTGAAACTTCTGCCCATTGCTCAGATCATTTTTTTCACTATCAGCGCTCTGGCACTCTTGGGGGTTGCGCTTGCTGTGTTCGCGGAACACTGGCGATTCGCTGCCGGCGCCGCGACCGTCAGCGCAGTGTTTTTCATGGGCCTTGTTGCGCTGACACTAGCTTTCCTGCAGCGGCAACTACGGATAATCCGGGCGCGGGTACGTACCATCGATCAAGAACTGATGCAGAACCGTCACATTGCAGCTGGAGTCCGGCGCATTGACGACAGAACTGCTGATCGTTTCAAGATGATGGAGGCAACAGAAGCGCGGCTTGAAGCTGCTGAGCGTCGCCTCCTTGCCACCTTCGAAGCGCACCGCTTTCAGCTGGAAGACGAGCTCGCAGAGCTGAAAGAAGCTCGCAGTCCCCAACAGTAAAGCCAGACCTACTTAACTGTGCCCTTTGGGCGTTTAGCTCGTTCAATACCCTGCCGTTTCGATTTGTCAGAAGTGGGAGAACCCATGCAGTTCATCGGACATACACGCTTCAGCGTGTACTCCTATCAGTCGGATAAGTTTGCCGCCACCCGCGGCAAGTCAGATGAAAAGAGCTACCGGAACTGGTTGTACGCTCCTGAGCGGATGGCCCCCCGGACTGAGATCTTCATCAACGAGTCACTTCCGCAGATCCAGCGCGCCATGGGTGAGACCCACCAAGTCGCCCATGTGGTCTGCTACTCCCCTTCACTGCCCGACGAGTACCTCAGCGCTCTCCAGAATGCAGAGCACAAATACGAGTTCTTGCATCTGTATGAGGTCAACTCAGCCGTCAGCGGCACCGCTCCGCCAGTCGAAGCGATTCGTGCGGTTGCGGGGTGGACTGATGGCCAGACTCAGCGTTTGGGGATCTACCGTTTGGATGACGATGACCTGATCGCTGAGGACTATTTCGACCGGATGGCTCGCTACGGTGCCGCGGCCGAACCCGGCTGGCGCGTATCCCTGGGATATGGGTTCTCTGCCATACGGTCCAAGGGAGAGTACTACTTTGCTCGGCGCGACTATCACCCCATGGCCAGCGTGGGCATGATGTCTGTTGCTCAGCTCAACCCCGAAGGAGAGCTGGAAGGCCTTCACGACACCGCACACCAGTACAGCGATACCGGCGGCCCCGTCATCGTCGATTCCGAGCATCCCGGATTCTTCCGCACACGGCACTCAGGCCAGGACAACATTCTGGCCAAGTACAAAGGCCAAGATTTCCTCTCCGCTGCCGTAGCAGAAATGCGCCGCTGGCAGCCACAGGACGTCAAAGACGTCGTCGCCAAATTCCCCATACTGCAGGGCAGAGTGCACAAAGCCCTCACGCCAGTGGATTCGGCGGTCAACCTGGTTGACTCACCCATTGAACTAAGCGCGGAGCCCACGCGCTTCAACGCACCATTCCAGGACGGGTGCGTCCTGGTCATGGAACTCGAAGGACGATTCGAGAAGGGACAGGTCAAAGTCCGCTACTCCGTGAGCGCCGATGAGGGACAGGACGTGGCTGATAAAGCCACCCGCGAGTACTTCTCGGCGCAGCTGGTGGACTACGACCAGGAGTCCGGGTACTTCGAACCTGTTGCCACCAACGAACGAGGCCCGAAACGGCACCTGGTCATCAGATGCCCAGAGGGACTCCGGTTGGAAGAAGTCGCGGTGATATCGAAGCGGAAGAAAAATCCCGTGATCCTCAAAGAACTCAGCGTCCGCCCGCTTCTGGACACTGACGCCTCCGCTGAGACGGCTGTCAGCTAGCTGGTCAGCGAGTCGCCACCGCCGCGCGCGGCAGACGCCGCCTGGCGCACAGTATCCTCCTCAGCAGAGTCCAGGGCGGCCAAGAACTGCTGCGCCTCAGGAACTAGGCGGGTTCGGGAGGTCTGGGCACCATAGAGCTCAGACAGCGCTTTGGCCTGGCTCGCTAGGTCCAGAATGGCGCGGTCTTGGGATTCTCTCTTGCGCAGCACCAGTACTGGGATGTGCAGCTTCAGCAGTCGGTTCCAATAGTCCGCCCGCATCCGCCCAGCCCGCTGCGCGAGCTCTCCACCTTGGCCACGCGCCAGAGCCATCAGTCCAAAACAGTCATGAATGAACTGCAGCTGCTGGTGCGCCGGAACCTCAGCCCGAGACACATGCACTCGGTGCTGCGAGTCCGGTTCTTCCAGGGTGATGAAGTAGCAGTCCACGTCCTCTACCAGGGCGACCTTGTCCGCGTAGAGAAACGCGGCCACCATGAACGGGTGGTCACTGGCGTAGATCAGCGACTCATTGAAGCGGTAGGGCAGCCTGCGCGCGAAATCTGTCCGGAAGAGCTTCTGCACGTGCAGGCTGTTCAGCCAGCCGGCGTGGTAGCCCTTCACTTTAGGGTCCTTAGGGGGCAAGACGTTCGGCGCTGAACGGTTCACGCCCACGTACCGGCCCACCACCAGATCGGCAGATGTCTCACGGGCCTGCGCCACCATGCTGTTCAGCGCCTGGTCGCCGAGGTAATCATCGGCGTCAAGGAAGAAGACAAACTCGCCCCGGGCGGCGTCGAGGATAGTGTTCCTGCCCTTCGACGGGCTACCCGTTCCGCGGTGGCGGGCCACGGTGAACCCGGCCCAGTCTGCGCTGTCCTTATAGGCGCTGGCGGTCTTCACCGTGGCATCAGTGGATCCGTCATCCACCACCAGCACTTCAATATAGGAAGTCCCCAGGCTCTGGGCGGCGACGCTCTCTAGGCAGCGGCCTACTCGCTGCGCATCCTGGTGCGTGGTGATCCCTACGGTGACGATGGGGACGGCGGTGCCACTGGCTGGATTGGGCGAGGGGATGCGAGGGTTTGCCTGGGGTTGCCGCTTTCGCGGCGTACCTGTGCGCAGGATCCGCCTAGTGGCTTTCTGCAGGAAGCTGCGCGGCATCCG
Source organism: Nesterenkonia massiliensis (assembly GCF_000455245.1). Taxonomy (GTDB): domain Bacteria; phylum Actinomycetota; class Actinomycetes; order Actinomycetales; family Micrococcaceae; genus Nesterenkonia; species Nesterenkonia rhizosphaerae. The sequence goes on from NZ_HG005170.1 coordinate 6,130, forward strand.
ATCCTCTCCTCATACTGTGATGTGCTCAGATCTCAGCACATGCTCAATCGCCTCTGCTCTCGGGCGGAACCTCTGTGTCTGGGACTTGTCACAACTTACTAGAACTTTTCTCCTCTGCATCCGGCACCACTGTGGCCCCTGCTTCTCACAAGGGTGTTCTGCGCGATGCGTCAAGGTGACCACGGTACGCTCGGGGACAATGTGCTGACCGCCGCGTTCCCGCCGGCCTTACAGAATGGATCCCGCAGTGGCTAGACCTCAACGTAGACGTGACTCGCCTTTTATGAAGTTCACCACTGCGGAGTACTACAACCGTGGCACCAAGCTGCGACGGGACCTCACGAATAAGACTTTCGTGCACCAGCTGCTGCGGGACAAGACCCTGGGTGGCCAGCACATAGGTCTCCCTACTCAGCACGCCATCCTCACCTCGCCGGAACAGATCACTGATGAAGTTCTCGGCGAGCGAGTTGCTCTGAAATTCGCCCATGGCTGGTCCGCAAAGGGTGTGATGCTCTTAGAGCGCATCGGCGAGCACCAGTACTTCGACCACATGAGCTTGCGTGAGCGCAGCTTGGACAATATTCGCCGCTCACAGCAGGCGATTCTGGCGAAGTTCCCCAAGAAGAAGGCAGCTTGGATTGTGGAGGACTTCCTGCAGGGAGCCCAGCCCGGCGGGGTGCCCTACGACTACAAGTTCTATATGTTCCAAGATCAGATAGGCGTGGTGGCCCAGATTGACCGTAATTCATCCCCGCTGCGAGCAGTGATGCTCGATGGAAACCTCAAGCCCCTCACGCTGGGGCGGGATTACTGGACAGGACGCAATGACACCCAGCTGACGGTCCCGCTGGTACCGCGTTCGGCTGTCATGCTCTCCCGCTGGGCCATCGAGCTGGCAAAGATGACCGACGCGCCTTTCTCCCGCATAGACCTCTACGACACTGTGGACGGCCCATACTTCGGCGAGTTCACCTTCTCCACCGGCGCGGAGATCAAAGGACGCGTCACCTACAGTCGAGCTATCGATGACCATCTCGACGAGCTCTTCAATGAGGCCCAACGGGAACTCAACGGGGAGACCGTGACCCCGCGGGATACCTTCAGCACAGCTCTCCAGACTCTTGAGCCTGAGGTCATCGCGGCCCAACCGGTGATGGACCTCCAGCAGTACCAGCGCTACGCCTATTACCTGCACAATCAGGGTAGCCTGGGTGGCTACCGCCTGGCTCAAGCCCAACAGGCACTGGTGGAACATGGCGCGGAGGAGACCATCAACCGTTACGTGGTGGATGCCCACCATGCCGCCCGACGCAGCGCCCGCAGACTGGGCGCGCCTCCCAGCAACCGCGTGACCCAGCAGGCCAAGCGGGTCTACCGCAAAGTCTCCAAGCTGTTGCCCGTCTAAAGGAGAAGCACACCTATATGCCACCAGCGACGCGCCCGCGTGCCAAAAAGTCACCCTTCCTACAGTTCACCGCTGCGGAATTCCGCCAACGCGGCACCAGGTTGCGTCAGCAGCTCTCGGATAAGACCTATGTCCAAGAGCTACTCAGAGACAAGACCCTGGGCGGGACCACCATCGGTCTGCCCAAGCAGTACGCCAAGCTGACCTCACCGGAGCAGATCACCCCAGAGATCCTGGGGGAGCGGACCGCGCTGAAATTCGCACACGGTTGGTCCGCCAAGGGGGTCATGCTGCTGGAGAAACTCGGCGAGAACCGGTACTTCGACCATATGGCCATGCGGGAATGCACCCTGGAGCGCATCCGGGAGAAGCAGCAGGCTGTGGCAGCGGCGTTCGGAAGGAAGAACCCGGTCTGGATTGTGGAAGAGTTCCTCCGCGGAGCTCAGCCAGGGGAGGTGCCCTTTGACTACAAGTTCTATATGTTCCAGGGGCAGATTGCCATGGTCGCCCAGATTGACCGCAACTCTTCTCCGCCGAAGATGATCAAGCTCAAAGGCAATCTCACACCCTTTACGCCGGGAAAGGACTATTGGGCTAAGCCTAAGGACCTTCAGCCCGCGGTGCCGGTGGTGCCCCGTTCAGCTGTGATGCTCTCGCGCTGGGCGATCGAACTGTCCACCATGACAGATGCCCCCTTTGTGCGGGTAGACCTTTATGACACGGTGGATGGCCCCTACTTCGGGGAATTCACCTTCTCCTCCGGCGCGGAGTTCAAAGGCACCGTCACCTACAGCCCAAAGATGCTTAACCGGTTCGACCAGCTCTTCGGTGACGCCCAGCGCCGCCTCGACGGTGAGGAGACGGACCTGCCGGCAGGTTGGAGCACCCTGCTGCAGTCCCTTGACCCGCAGGTTCTCGCTGAGCACCCGCAGATTCCGCTGCCGGAATATGAACGCTTCAGCTACCTGCTGCACAATCACGGAAGCGTGGGTGCGCGACGCCTGGCAGAAGCCCAGAAGGACCTGCTTCACGGTGCCGAGGACGACGCCACCGCGCGCCGCATCAACCGGTACCTCACGCAGGCGCATAAAGCCGCCGGGCTACGCGCAGTAGAGCAGCAGAAGAAGCTCGGGTCCACAGACTCGCAAGCGCTGAAGATGGGCCGAAAAGTGTACAAGAAGGCAGCATCGCGCATTGGAGCCCCAAGAGGACCCAAGTCCTAGGAACGCGAGGGCAGCGCTCTCTGTCAGCTAGGGGTGAGTAGACTTCCGTCTCGATGCTTAAGTCACTCGCCCTAGGCGCCGAAGCCGCCCGCCGGGCCGTTCACACCCTGGCCAAAGTCCCCGGAGCGGACACCGCCCTGGCGCGTGCCATCGTCTTTACCGGTCGCGCGGTGCCCTCCGCCGCCGAAGCTGACTTCACCGGGGAGGACCGGCCGCTACGGCGGCTGCACTCCCAAGCAGCCAGCCTGGTCTTCGAAGCCAACGGCAGCGGCGCCCAGCGACTGCTGCAGCGCCTGGATATCTCCACCATCAAGGACGCGGACTACCTTGAGCGCCTAGCCGCCCGCTACCACCGGATCCACCGCTACGACGCCGCCCTGGCCATGCGCCAGCGCGCCGCCCAGCTGGACTCAGAGAACCCAGTGCGGCATCTGGCCCTGGGCAGGGCCCTGCAGCGGGCCAGCAGCTCCGGACTCATGCGTGATCCCATCGCCGGGCTGACCACAGGCCCCCAGCCGCGCACCGAGGAAGCCCGCCAGGCCCTGCACCGGGCAGCCGAACTAGCACCGGAGAACCCCGCCATCCTGCACGAACTGGGACGGCTGGAGTTCGACCACGGCGACCTCGATCGCGGACTGGAACTGCTTGAGCAAGCGGTCTCCCAACGGCCCAACGCAGTGTGGCACGTCGATGCGGCCAAACGCTTCCGCAAACCCCACGTGCTGCAGCTTGAGAAGGCCCTTGAGCACTACGAAAAAGCTCTGGCCCTGGACCCAGGTCAGGACCAAACCTTCCGGCATGTGATCACCATCGGCTGCCGCGCCGTCAGCGACTGGCCCAGGCTCTGGCGCAGCGCAGAGCTCTACGAAGGCCACCGCAGCCGACGCGCCAAGGCGCACATCAAGAGCCAGCGCCGTGCGGCGATGGACCAACTGGCGCCCCTGTTCACAACGGAACTCGCGGCCGGTGGAGCCATCAGCGCGGCTGAAGCCCGTTCCGCAGTCCAGACCCTGCAGCAGGCCGAGGCCGCCGGCCACCGGCTCTCTTGGCCCACCACGCTGCTCATCAGCTACCGGCTGCAGTTCGCCGGGCACCTAGGCCTGGGCTTCGAAATCCGCCAGCGGCTGGCCGAACGCAGCCTCGCGTGGCTGGGCACCACCTCCGGCGGTCACATTGGGCACCGGCAGAAACTTCTGGCGGCCCTGGTGTACCTGGACCGGCTAGAGGAGGCGCAGCGGCTCATCGACCCCGCCCCTTGGCCGCCGCAGACTGATCTGGCCGCCCAACAGCTGCAGAAGCTCGCCGCCGATGTGCAGCTCACCCGTGGCAACCACCGGCCCTATCTTGAGTACTCCGCGCAGCAGCGTGCCCGTATCCCACTGCCGGTGGATGACACCATGGAATCCCTGGTCCGAGGCAAACGAGTGGCGATCGTGGGACCAGTGGACACCGGAGACCAACTGGGAGAGCTGATCGATGGCCACGACGTCGTCGTGCGTCCCCGCTTTGCCCTGGACTTCGTGGCCCAGCACACGAAGTCCCAGGGCAGCCGCACGGACATCGTCTACATCAACGGACAAGACATCGACCCACTGTTGCCGCAGCTGGACGCCGCGGTGGAGAGCGGCAATCTCCAGCTCGCCGTGGCACGGCCGATCAGCCTGCAGCAGCACCTGGACCGGCAGCTGCCCTGGCTGCGGTTCTACCGGCAGGACTACGCGCTGAACTTCCACGGCGCGCCCTTGGGTGTGCAGCGGTTTATCTACGACATCCTGCAGTTCGAACCAGCGGAGATCGCCGTGTTCAACAGCGATATGTACACCGGACTGGATCCCTTCGCCGCGGGCTATCGTGAGGCCAAGGACACCTCCTACGGGCCGGGCTCCATCATGAACGACCTGATCGTCCTCCATGACCTGCTCTTCGACTTCAAGTACCTGCAGGGCCTGCAGGCCACCGGCATCATCACCCTGCACGGGCGCAGTGCCGAGGTGGGCGCGCTGACCCCGGAGGAGTACGTCCACGCCATCGAAACCGGCGGTGCGCTCAGATGATGGGCACTGCGGTCATGAGCACTGTGGTGACGAACGCTCCGGTGACGGGAGCTGAACGCTGATGGCGGTGAACCTGCATCATCTGCGGCTGAAGATCGCCGCGGCTGCCATGGTCAAAGGGATTGCCTGGCGGGCCACTCGGCTGCCCGGACCGGCAGGCACCGCTGCTGCACACGCGCTGACCCGAGCCTCCACCCGGCTGACCCCTGAGGGCGAGGCCACCGGCTCCTACCGAGGACTGCTGGCGGGACTGCTGCAGGACGCGCTGCGCGACCACCACACCGACGACGACGCCGCAGCGGTCAGCTACGACCCCGTGGCGGGATTGGTGCCTGCGGCTGGCGCCGAGCCAGTCCCGGACCTGCCGCTGCTGCGCCAGCGAGCAGAGCAGGACCCCAGGGCCGGAAACCTGCTGGCACTGGCCGCGGCCCACCGGAAGTCCTATATCGCTGAGTTCGAGGCATCCGCGGAGTTCTATGAGCGGGCCTTCGCCGCCAACCCGAAGGACCTGCGCGCCATCGAGGGGATCTTAAGCTCCGGGGCCCGTTCGCACTTCGACTTCGCGCGCATCTGGACGTACGTACACACCCTGAGGCCCACGAAAGGCACGCTCAGCGGTGCCGACTTCTGGGACCCGGTGGAACAGCTTTTCGCAGCCGACCCCAGTACAACCGACTCCAGTACAGCCCAACCCACTGCCGCGCAGATTGAGGCGGCAGAAGCGGTCCTCGCCGCGCATGAGCAGGACCTGCCGGATCTGCACCAGCTGCTGCTGGAGGCCCTGGCGGTGCGTCTGCAGTTCTTAGGCGCATTCCTCACCGGCACGATGATCCGCCGAGCCATGGCGCAGAACCGGGTCAACGAACTGCGCGGCATCCCGCTGGAATCAGCGCTGTGGGTCAAGCACCTGATGGGCGCCTACGCCTACCTCGAGCAGGACCAGCGGCTGGAGAGGATTGCGGCAAAACCCCCAGTGGACCGCCCGCACAAGCTTGCTCACCAGCAGGTGGACAAGCTGCGGGCAGATGCCGCGCTCTGGACCGGTGATGCTGCCCCGCTGCAGGAACTGAGCCTTCAACGCGCGGCTGAGCTTGAGCTGCCGGGGGAGCAGCGGATGCGCCAGCTGGTGCTGGGCCGCCGGGTCGCCGTGGTCGGTCCCGCCGCCACCGCCGAAGAGGTAGGGGAACTCATCGACGCCCACGACGTCGTCGTCCGTCCCCGTTTCACCCCGGAGTACGTCCAGACAGAGCGGGTGCGGATCGGTTCCCGCACGGATATCGCTTACTACTCAGGACTGGATCTCACGCGCGGTTGGGAGCAGATCGAACGCTCCGCGCTCAACGGGGACTTTCAGCTCGCGGTCACCCGTCCGCTCTACTGGCCGGTGCTGGCACAGCAGCAGCTCCCCCCGCAGTGGCTTCGCGCCGCGAGGTTCGAATTCGGCCTCTACTTTCGCGGTGCCCCGCTGGGGCTGCAGAGGATCCTCTACGACCTGTTGCAGTTTGCTCCGGCCGAGCTCTCACTGTTCCACGCTGACTTCTACGCCAGCCCCCACGTACTGCGCCCCGGCTACCGTGCTGCCGACTCCAGCGTGTTCGGTCCGCACTCACCCATGAATGACCCTGTGGTGATGCATGACCTCAGCTTCGAGTTCCGCTTCACCCAGCGGCTGGTGCGCAGCGGACTGGTCACCGCCCACGGCACTGCCGGTGAGGTGCTGACGCTCAGCGAAGCGCAGTATCTGGAGCGTCTGGAGCAGCTGAGCCCGCTGGGGCGGCGCGTTGGACGCTCCTGAAACCCGTCCCTGGAGCCCCTCTGCGAGCCCTCTCCGCGGGCACCTCCGTGAACCCCCTCACTCACCCCTAGCACCGGCTAGGTAGACTCAGCTGCTGTGAGCAGCTCAATCCTGAAACCCGTAGATACCGATCAGATCACCGTCGTCGTGCCGGCGCGGGCCGGCAGTGAGCGGGTGAAGAATAAGAACACTCGCCGTTTCGCCTCCTATGAGGGCGGCCTGCTGGAGCTGAAGCTCAAACAGCTGACCCGGACTGAAGAGGTTGATCGGATCATCGTCTCCTCCAATGACCCGGTGGTGCTGGACTACACCGCACGCTTTGCCGAAGATCAGGGCGATGAGCGGATCCAAGCGCTTCCGCGCCCCGACGAGCTGGGCCGGTCCTCCACCCCCATGAGTGTGTTCATCGATTACGTGGCGCAGCTCCAGGAGACCGGCACCATGATGATGACCCACGTGACCCACCCCTTCATCGGGTCCCAGTACTTCTCCGAACTGGTCAGTGCATGGCGCGAAGCCGCCGACGCCGGCCACGACAGTCTGCTCTCCGTCACCAAGCTACAGACTTTCCTCTGGGATGAGAACGGCCCGGTCAACTATGACCCGACCGACGAGAAATGGCCACGCAGCCAGGACATCAAGCCGCTGTTCGAGATCAACCACGGCGCTTACCTGATTCCCTTCCGCGTGATGCGCGAAGTGGGTGACCGGGTAGGTGAACACCCGAAGATGTACGAGCTGCCCGAGAACGTCGTGCTAGACATCGACTGGGAAGACCAGTTCACGCTGCTCCAAGACATCGCCGAGGCCAAAGAGTTCCGCGGCATCAGCATTCTCTAGGGGGAGCAGCACCATGATTCGAGTCATCTGCGTCCGCCACGGCGAGACCGAATGGAATAAGACCCACCGCCTACAGGGGCAGTCCGAGGTGGCGCTGGCTGAATCCGGTCTTGCCCAAGCTCGAGCCGCCGGGCTCTACGTACGCGGTCAGCATCCCAGCGCGGGTTACGTCTCACCGCTGAAGCGCACCCATGCCACGTTCGATCAGTTCGGGCTCGGGTTCGCGCCGGTGGAGCTACCTGGGCTTATTGAGCAGAATCTCGGCGACTGGGAGGGCATGAAGACCGCCGCAGCCAAGACCGAGTACGCCGAGCTGTACAAGTCGTGGAAGAAGGGCGAAGGGACCCCACCCTCAGGGGAGGAGCCCAGCGCCGTCGTCGAACGCATGGTGAAAGCATTCTGCGGTATCATCCGCGGCGCGGCCGACCTGGAGCCCACACCCTGCGTGGACACTGACTATGACCTGCGCACGGTGGTGGTGGTCTCCCACGGGACCTCCACCAAGGCCCTGCTGGAGGGGCTGGGACTCATCGACCGGTCTCACGTGATCTCTTTGACGGCTGCTGCCATCTCGGTCATCGACGTTCCTCTGCATGGGGGCCCGCTCTCCAGCTCACTGCCCAAAGGTGGAGTGGAGATCGACGGCGGGGCGGCTGCGGAGGCTGAAGTGATTCGCGGACTCAGCGACGAACAGATTCGCGCCTACGCAAAACTGCGGATGTACAACCTCTCCCCAGAGGTGCTGGCTGCCGTACTGTCTGCATAGCCTGAGTCCTGCATAGCCTGAGTTCTGCACAGTGTGGGTCGGGCATAGTCTGAATCGGGCCTGCTGTGATGTGCCTCATGGGTGCAGTTGAGTCGGGCTTCTAGACTGAAGCACAGCAGTCCACCAGTTCACAGCACCTACACTCACTCCGTACCCACACTCACCCAGTACTCATACAAACCCGGGGGGCAGATGTGCGTAAGCCGCGGCGCCGGCCTGTGTTGCTGGGCGCCCTCGGCGTCGTCGGTTCAGCTGCGCTGCTGCTGAGTGGCCTCAGCCCGGCTGCTGCCTACTCCGGCCCCGCTGAGGTGCCGAATCCGTTTCAGGACTACTCTGCGCAGGACTACGCCGATGCGCTGTGGAACCTAGAAACCTCAGTTGGCGTACGCGCCCTCGAGCGCGAGAGCCACAGCCAGTGCGACACCCAGACCTACACGGTGAGCCACCCTCTGGATCAGGAGCCGGTGCGCACCTATGCCCATGTGCTCAGCCCTGATGGCACGTGGTGCGCCGGTGAGGAGGGGGATGAGCTCCGTGCGGAGTTGGACGCCAAGGACGAAGACAGCGAAGAGTTCTTCCACGGCCGGCCCTATGAGAACACCGCCCAGCGGGTGCCTTACTACGGCAGCTGGGCAGATGTGAACGGCAATGGCGTCACCTCCCGCACGGAAATCCACGCTCGGGACTTGGGCAACACCAGCTTCGCGGTGACCGGCACCTACTGGGACCACTACACAGGCCAGCGAGTCAACATCGGCCGCACCGAAACCCACGGCGAACACATGATCCCCGTAGGGCACACTTGGCCGGAGATGCAGCACCGCAGCCGAGAGGCCAGGGTCGCCTATTACAACGACCCCATGAACCTCACCAGCACCATCGGCTCCATCAACCGCGAAAAAGCTGGACACACCCCCACCGAGTGGATGCCCAGCAACGAAGACGCCTGGTGCAGCTATGTGATGACCTGGACCCACATCGCCCACAAACACCAGATCTCACTTTTCGGTTCAGACATCGACTATCTGCGGGAACTGCTCTGGGGCTGCATGGAAGATGAGCTGGGCGATCAGGACGGCGAGGGCGGTCAGGGACATTCTTGGGGGGAGCCCAGTCCTGATCTGGACTGGCGGAGCAGCTCGCCTGTGCCTCATGCCCCTGCGCCTAAGGAGGCTGAAGAGGCTGAGGGCCCGGGTCCCACGGCAGCTTTTTCGACTCGGGATTACGCTGACGCGCTGTGGAATATGGAGCATCAGCTGCGGATCCGCAGCGTCGAGCAAGAGAACTTTGAAGACTGCGCGGTCCAAACGCTCAGCGTCCGGCAACCCGACAGCCCGCATGTGTTGCGCTATAAACGAGTCATCAGTGCTGAGGACACCTCCTGTCCCGAGGACGAGCGCGATGAGCTGCGCGCGGAACTCGATGAGGAAGATGAGGTCAATCCCGGGGTCTTCCATATCGAGTCCACGGCCGGCAAGCGCCGCCAGTACTTCGGCTACTGGGGTGTGAATGAGGACGGGCTGACCACACAGCAGGAGGTCCTGGCCCGCGATATTGCGGAGCCCCAGTGGAATTCCTCGCGCACAGGGGTGCGGGCGGGGGAGTTCACTGACCCCTACACCGGTGAACAGCAGCAGTACTCACCGGCTGAGACTGTAGTGGACCATGTGCTGCCTCCGGCTCACGCTGGTCTGGAGATGCAGCGCAGAGATGCTGCTGCGCGCAAGGCGTACTACAACGACCCCCGAAACTTGCTGTTGACCACCCGCGACGCCCAGTCCCAGAAGCGTGGTGATGCGCCACGGAATTGGATGCCTGCGGATGAGTCATTCCACTGTGCCTACGCTGTGACCTGGGTGCATACCGCAGTGGCACATCAGATCTCACTGTTCAATACCGACGTCCGCCAGCTGCGGCAGAGCCTCTACACCTGCCTAGAAGATGCCGAGGATCAGCAGCTCAGCGACCAACGTCGGGCCGACCTGGAGTGGGCAAGCCTGCCTCCCTACTGAACCACTTCCGCAAGGGACTTTTCCGCAAGGGACTTCGCCGTAGCCTTCCACGCCTGTTTGCATACCCCTGGGGGTATGTGACACGCTATCGCTTATACCCCCCCTGCGTATCCAGACGGTATGTCAGAAAGGGACTGTCATGCTCTTAGAGCGGATCTACGACGAAGATCTAGCCCAGGCTAGTTACTTCGTCGGCTGCCAGGCCACCGGTGAGGCGATCGTGATCGACGCCCGCCGCGACCTCGACGACTACTTCGCCATCGCCGCCCGGCACGGGATGACCATCTCTGCAGTGGTCGAGACGCACATCCACGCCGATTACCTCTCCGGGACCCGAGAACTCGCCGCCGCGGCCAGGGCCACCGCCTATGTCTCCGGCGAAGGAGGGCGGGACTGGCAATACGGCTTCGATGCCCACCGGCTCCATCACGGCGACACCATCACCCTGGGCAACATCACTATCGAGGCCCGGCACACACCGGGGCACACTCCAGAACACCTGGTCTTCCTGGTCACCGATGGGGCCTTCAGTGATGCCCCTGGTTACATGGTCTCCGGAGACTTCGTCTTTGCCGGAGACCTAGGACGCCCGGACTTACTGGGCGAAGCCGCCGGCGGCGTCGACACCCGCTACGAAGGGGCCAAGCAGCTCTACCGCAGCCTCAATCAAGAGTTCCTCACCCTCCCCGAGCACGTCCTGGTCTACCCCGGCCATGGCTCTGGCAGCGCCTGCGGCAAAGCCCTGGGCGCGCTGCCTGCCACCACAGTGGGCTATGAACGCGCCAACGCGTGGTGGGCCAAGCACCTGGAGAACGACGACGAAGCCGGTTTCATCGCTGAACTGCTCGAGGGCCAGCCCGACGCCCACGCCTACTTCGGACGGATGAAGCGCCAGAACAAAGAAGGTCCCGCCGTCCTCGGTCCGCTTACTGCCCTCCCCGAAGTCAGCCCCGAACAACTGCGGCAGCCCCTGGAGCAGAACCAGGCCATCCTGGTGGACACCCGCCCGCATACCGCGGTGCACCAGGGCACCGTCCCCGGTGCGCTGAACATCCCTGCCGGGGCCAAGACCGCCAGCTTCGCGGCCTGGGCCTATGACCCGGAGCATGAGACCGCGCCCCTGGTGCTGCTGGCAGAAAATCAGGAGCACGCCGAGCAGCTGCGCCGTCGGCTCATGCGGGTGGGCATTGACGAAGTCACCGCATACACCACGACTCTCACTGGCCTGCCGCAGCACCGCCCGGCCACCGTCACCCCCGCCGAGCTGGAGAACTTCACCCCGGCCCAGCTCTTGGACGTGCGCAATAAGACCGAGCACGCCCAAGGACACATTCCCGGGTCGGTCCAGCTCAGCGCGGGCCGGGTACTTTGGCACCAAGACCAGCTGCCGGCTGCGGGGCCGATTGTCACCTACTGCCAGTCGGGAGTGCGCAACTCTGTGGCTGCCAACGCCCTGCGCCGACAAGGACACGACGTTCGCGAACTGGTAGGAAGCTATGCCGGGTGGGCAGACTGGGCACAGCAGAACTCCCGCATCAGCTGAACCTGCACTGTGCCGGCCGCGGCTGAGCCCCACGGCTGAGAGCTCAGGCCCGCGACCCCACACCTGAGACCGCTCATACATTCAACGAAGGAGACAGATGACGACGACCCCTGCCGCCCAGGCAGCACCCATGGCCCCAGCAGAGCTTGCGGAGAAGATTGCCGCAGCAGCTACCGGCTCATCTGAGCAGGCACCGTTGATGGTGGATGTCCGCACCCCCGGTGAATACGAGACGCTGCACATTCCCGGCTCGCTGAACATCCCGCTGGACCTGCTGCAGAACCATCAGACCCAGCTGGGCGAGCAGCTCCAAGGCGAGGTGGTGCTGATCTGCCAGACCGGGAACCGCGCCCAACAGGCCCTGCAGCTGCTGCGCTCAGCAGGGGTCAACGGTGCTCGGGTGCTGGAGGGCGGCGTCGTCGCCTTCGAAGCGTCACAGCACAAGCACACCGCTCGGGGCACCCAGCGCTGGGCCATGGACCGCCAAGTGCGTATGGTGGCAGGTTCGCTGGTGCTCACAGGTTTCCTTGGCAGCAAACTGATCTCGCCGAAACTCGGCTACCTCGCCGGAGCCATCGGAGCAGGGCTGACCTTCTCCGCACTGAGCAACACGTGTGCCATGGCCTCGGCCCTATCAAAGATGCCCTGGAACAGGACAGCAGCTCACCCCACCCTGGAGAAGCTGTTGACGGAGATTCCGCGCGCCAACGCGGTGCAGGTCCCCGGCACAGCAGGTCAGCGCGGGTGACCGGCCCCACCCTGGTCCTAGTCCTGGTGCTCGCCGTCGGGATTGGGATCACACTAGGTCTCCTCGGTGGCGGCGGCACTATTCTGGCGGTACCACTGCTGACCTATGTGGCCGGCATGCCCGCCAAAGAGGCCATCGCGTCCTCCATGTTCATCATCGGAGTGACATCGGCCATCAGCGTGCTGAGTCATGCGCGCCGGGGCAACGTTCAATGGCGCACCGGACTTCTCTTCGGTGCTGCTGCCATGACAGGTGCCTTCGGCGGAGGTCTACTGGGCAGCCAGCTGCCTGACCTTGTGCTGCTGGTGGCCTTCGCCGTGATGATGATCGCTACCGCCCTGGCGATGATTGCGGGACGGCGGCCTCATGGCCCCGCTGCGCCTCGTCCCCAGCTGCCGCTGCTGAAGATCCTGCTCGAAGGACTGGTAGTGGGCGTGGTCACCGGCATGGTGGGCGCCGGTGGAGGCTTCCTGGTAATGCCCGCTCTGGTGCTGCTGGGAGGGCTCTCCATGCCTGCCGCGGTAGGCACATCTCTGTTGATCATCGCGCTGAAATCTTTCACCGGACTCGGCGGCTACCTGACCACGGTGAGCATCGACTGGGTGCCGGTACTACTGATCACCGCTGTCACCATCATCGGTGCGCTCATCGGCTCAGCGGTGGCGAAGTTCGTGCCTGAGGGCGCGCTGAAGAGCGTCTTCGGATACTTTGTTCTGACCATGGGGTTGGTGATCTTCGGGCAGGAGCTCCCCGCCCCTTATGTGGCCGCACTCGCGGTCGTGGTCCTGATTGTGCTGACTGCCGTTCTGCTCAGACGACGCAGGAGCGCACAAGCGCTACGCATTCAATAAGGAGGAAAGCATGAGGGAAGCAGATCCTGAAGCTCAACGGAAGATCCTGAACCGGCTGAAGCGGGCTCGGGGTCAGCTTGACGCGGTGATCAACGCCGTGGAGTCCGGACAGAGCTGCCGCAGTGTGGTCACCCAGCTCGCTGCAGTCTCCACAGCGTTGGACCGTGCCGGATTCAGCGTGGTCTCCTCCGCCATGCAGTTCTGCGTGAACGATCCCGAGCGTGCCGCCGAGTTGGAAGACGGGCTGACTGTGGAGGAGCTGGAGAAGCTGTTTCTTTCACTGTCCTAATTGGACTGTCTTAGTTCAGATGTCCCAGCCGAGGTCTCCAACAGAAGGATCAGCTGCGCGGAGGAGGGGGGAGCTTCGGCCTGCGCGCCGGTGTGGGCAGCACCGGAAGCCGTGCAGTGCCGGGGGCCGCGTCGGGATTGACGCTGCGCTCGGCTTCCTTCTTGTACTCGATCGCTTCAAACAGCAGATCGCGGCGGATCTGGGAGGTCGAGGTGCCCTCGGTACGGGGGAGGTAGACGACGTCGCAGTAGTCCCGCAGGTACTCAAACCGCGGCGAGCCCTCCCAATCCGAGCCCATGACCACCAGATCGATCTCATGCCTGCGGATGTCATCGATCTTCTGATCCCAGGTGCTCTCCGGAACCACCAGATCCACGTAGCGGATGGACTCCAGCATCAGCTGGCGCACCTCGAAGGGATGGTAACTGGGTTGCTTGCCCGGCTTAGCCTCGTTGAACGCATCGGTGCTCAGCCCCACCACAAGATAGTTGCCCATGGCCTTGGCGCGGCGCAGCAGTCGGATATGCCCCCAGTGGAGCAGATCAAAGGTGCCGTAGGTCAGGACCCGTTTCATGCCGCCCTGAACGTCACGGCTTCAGTCAGCAGATCCTTACGAATCTGCGAGGTGGAGACGCCCTCAGTGCGCGGCAGATACTCCACATCACAAACACTGCGCAGGCTCTCAAACCGCGGGGAGCCCTCCCAGTCCGAGCCCATGACCACGACGTCGGCACGGTAGCGCCGCACGTCCTCGGCCTTCTGCTCCCAGGAGGCTTCAGGGATCACCAGATCCACGTAGCGCACTGCCTCGAGCATGGCTTTGCGCACCTGAAAGGAGTGGTAGCTGGCGCGGGCGCCCTTTTCCTGCACGAACTCGTCGGTGCTGGCGGCCACAATCAGGTAGTCGCCCATCGCTTTGGCGCGCTTGAGGAGCCGAATATGCCCCCAGTGGAGCAGATCGAACGTGCCGTAGGTGAGAATCCTCTTCATCGTGCGTGCCCTCAGCCAATGCCTTACGTTAACGAGTTGCGGGGCAGGCGTCGTCGTACCGGGTGTACTGTCTGCCCCAGGGTCAGGTGCGAAATTTATTTCAGTGCAAGTCTGCGCATAATAACAACTTCCTGAAAACAGCGGGTTTCAAGAAACTCTTGAGAGTTTCCGTCAGCGCCCTCGTAGAGCGTATTGCGCGCCAGGAGCCGTCCAGGGAGCTTTTCAGGGGCCGCGTGTACTCTGACCCTGATGTCTGAAGAGCTCCTCACCGAAGAAGCCCCTCCTAAATCCAGCCGACGCCGGCGCATCACGCTGATCGTGCTCAGTTCAGCCCTGGTGCTCCTGATCGCTGGTGTCACCGCTGCTGCCCTCTATCTGAACTCTTTGCGCGGCGCCTACGAGACCTCCGTCAATGTGCTCCCGGAAGAAGAGACCTTCCCCGAGGAGAGCGAACGTCCTGAGCGTCCTGCCCGGGTGGAGGACGACGGCAAGCTGGTCGATGATGAACAGGTCAACATCCTGCTGTTGGGCTCTGATGCTGGCGGCGGCTCCGGGGAGACCGAGAACGTTCCCTGGCTGCCCAATGCCGGACGCGCCGACACCATCATGTGGGTCCACATCCCGCACGAGCGTGACTCCATCCAGGTTATGTCCATCATGCGTGATACCTGGGTGCCGATCCCGGGCCACGGTGAGGCCAAGATCAACTCATCCTTCTCCTTTGGCGGTCCTGGCACCGCAGTGGCCGCCGTGGAGAACCTCTTCGATGTCCGAATCGACCACGTGGCCGCGGTGGACATGCAGGGCTTCCAGGGGCTGGTCAGTGCCATGGGAGGAGTCACCGTGGACTCTCCGGTGGCCTTCACCTCCCGGGACGGCTACCAGTTCAACCAGGGTCCGCAATCGATGGACTCCACTGCGGCGATGAGCTTTGTGCGCGAGCGCCGTGCCTTCGACGGCGGGGACTACCAGCGTGTAGCCAATCAGCAGGCCTTTGTGCGCGGAGTCCTCAACGAGGTGCTCACCCCCTCCACCCTGACCAATCCAGTGACCCTGCACAATATGGTCTCCAACTTCGCGCCCTATATGACAGTAGATGCGGGGCTGCAGGACGCTGATCTCATCGCTGATCTGGGATGGTCGCTGCGGAACGTGCGTGGCGGCGATATCCAGATGTTCACCCTGCCCAACCACGGCGTAGGTCAGGCCGGCAGCGAATCCATCATTGTTCCTGACTATGACGCCATGGCCGCTGCTGGACAGGCCATGCGCGAGGGCAGTTTCAGCGAGTACGCCACCAGTCACTGAGTCGGCGCACGCGCAGGTGCCCTGCCGCGGGCCAGGCGCAGGGACAGTGAGGCGCTCAAACGGCAGCGGCGGAGCACCGCTGGCCTTGGCGTTGACCCGGGGCTCAGTAGGTATCCGGGGGTTGTCAGGGAGACTGGTGTATTTTGTGCGCCCTCTTAACCCTGCACGTATGCTGGACAATCATGAGTGACGATCTGGACGTAGCCGAACTGGAGGCCCTGGCCTCAGACCCGCACACCGACTGGGACGTTCTCCACTGGATTGCGGAGAACTATCCCCAGCTGCGTCCCGCCGTCGCCGCCAACCCCGGTACCTACCAGGAACTCGTGGACGCCCTGGCTGCCCTCGGTGATCCTGATATTGACGCTGCCATTGCCCTGCGTCCCTTCGGCAAGGAAGTCTCTTCCGCCCAGGCTGCCACCAACCCGATGGCCGGTATGTGGGACACCATGACCCACCATACTCCTGCCTACCGTGAGCATGAGGATGCTGCGGCGGCGTCCTACACCGATCCTTACGCGGCTCGCACCTACGAGGCTGAGGATGTTCAGCCGCAGGAACAACAGGCACACGAACCCCATGCTGACGAACCCCATGCTGAGGAACCGTGGGCGCAGGCACCCGTTGACCAGGACGCTGCCGCCCACCCGCTGGGCGCTGATGACCATGGCCAGCAGCACGACGACGCTCACTTGATTCCCGCTGCGGATGTCGCCTCTGATGACTTCACCACAGAAGAGCCTGCAGCCGAGCCCCACGCCTACGAGCATCTGCATGCAGCGGACGAGATTCCCGATTCGGCGTTAGCTCAGGATGAGGCAGAGTCTGAACCAGAAGCGCTTGAGTCAGCAGGGCCTGTGTCAGCAGAGCCTGAATCAGCAGGGCCTGAATCAGCAGAATCTGAGCCAGGTGAGCGAGATGCTGGTGAGTCTGATGAGGACGGCACCTACCCTGAGGGCCGGGAGGCGCTCTCATACCTGCCCGCTGCGCAGGAGACTGCGGCAGTGGTTCCTCCGCCGGCGGCTCTGTCCACCGCATACCGTGAGCCCGGTGCTGCCGAGGAGCAGCCGCGCCGTCGTTCTCCCCTTGTGCTGATCGCCGCAGCTGTTGTGGGCGTGGTGGCCATAGGCGCGATCATCGCTCTGGTGGCCAACCTGCTCGGCGGCTCCGACGAGGCCCCTGTGGCTGAATCCACCCCCACCCCCACGCAGCAGCAGACTGAGTCGCCCGGGGGCGAAGAAACAGAGGGCGAAGAGACTGAGGCCCCCGAAGAGGAAGAAAGCCCGGGCGCCGATGAGGAGGCCCTCGTCCAAGCGCGTGCTGCGGTGGCATCACTTCCTGACGAGACCAGCTGCCAGAGTGGTGATGATGCAGGCGTGGTCACCGCATTTCTCACTGCCGCCGGTACCCAGGACGCGGCGGCTGCGGACGATGCTGATGCTTTGGAGCAGGCTTTCACCGGACTGCAAAGCGCATGCTCCTCCACCCATGCTGCCGGAGTCTTCGAAGCTGCCCGCAGCGGCTCCGAAGCCCCGGAGAACGGCGGCTCAGAGAACGGCGCTGCAGAGCTGCTCACCGAGGTGGGCACCGACTGGGTCAACCGAAGCATCGGTCTGGGCGGCGCTCAGGAGATGGACGGCTTCGTCACTCCCAACGGCAATATCCAGTGCGAATTCAACGACGGCGTACGCTGCACCGCCTACCAGCACAGCTACGCGGCCCCTGCAGGATGCAGCGGCGGCACCACCTACCGGATGCAGGTGGACGGCGGCACCGCTGGGCCGCACTGTGAAGATCCCGTGGAGCGCACCGACCGGCAGACGCTCTCCGTCAACAGCTCCGCCACTGATGGTTTCCTGGTCTGCATCTCAATGAGCGACCGGGTCTCCTGCTACAACTCAGTCACCGGCGGCGGCTTCGAGATCTCCGAGCGCGGCCACTACCCCTACTGATCTCCAGATTGGGCGATCACCGTGTCGGCTGATCCCCAGGTCAGGCCCTGGGTCCCCAGATCAGAATTCCGCCTAGGTTTATGAAATCTGCCTAAGGCTATAAGCGTCTGCGGGGTTCACAAGCTTATGCCGGATCAGGGGTACGCGGAATGACAGTGGCCCCCGGTGCCGAGGATTCCCCACGCTGGGTCCGCTGCGGGACACCGCGGAGCCCTTCACACACAGAGTTTGTTTGTTTCACCGAGGCTGCGGATCGGCTTCGATATGACACAAAGCGCGGGTCCGGCGTGCGGGGAGGCCGACGACGGCGCGGAGGCGTCAGCTCTGCAGCTGCAGGGCGTCCACAATCTGATCCGCACACCGCGGCGGAGTTACCGGCAGGGCGCCGTCGTCGTCGGTGACGAAGTCCAGGTGACGGGAACGGAAGCGCAAGATATTGGCCTCCATCTCCTCACGGGCGGCAGAACTCAGCTCCTCAGCGTTGAGACCACCCAGGCGCAGCGCCTGTTCCACTGCCTCGGTGGCTGAGCTGACAATCGGTCCGGGCACTTCGGCCTGGTAGTCCACGGCCAGCCCGCGGGCATCCTGGTAATCCTCCATGTCATAGGGCCAGAAGACCATGGGGATGTTGCGCAGGCTGGCCTCGTAGGTCACCGCTGAATAGTCGGTGATGACCACGTCTGCCACCGCCAGCCAGTCCAGCACGCCCACACCGGTTCCGGTGCCGATGAGCGTATTGCCGGCCTCGGGCAGGGGGGACTTGTCCTGCGGGTGCGGCAGCAGCACCAGGGTGCCGGGCTCATCGGCGAAGGCCGCGGCCAGCTGGGTATAGGGAATCTGTTTACCGCGCCGGAAGGTGGGCACGTAGAGGATGATCTGGCCGCCGTCCTCCTGAGCCTTCTGAAACTGAGGGAAGCGGTGGAGGATCTTCTTTCGGCGGTCCTGCTGGCCGGCGTCATCGAGCAGATAGTCGATCCGCGGCATGCCATAGGGCTTGATGCGCTCGGCCGGGATGCCGAAGGCTGCGGTGTAGATACTGGCCGGCACTGAGCCGGAGGCGCACACGAAGGTGTAGTTCTGGTGCATCCGCATGGCCTCAGCCACCCGCGGATGAGGCCCCTCACGGGTGCCGGAAGCCAGATGGCCGAACTTCTTAATGGCGCCCAGGGCATGCCAGATCTGGCCGATTCGCAGCTCTTCGCGGTGGTTGAGGATGCTGACCGGGATGATGTAGCCATCCACCAGGCAGCCAGCACAGGTGGCCAGGTGATACATCTCCCGGAAGGCCTTGCCCAAGTAGGAGACCGAAAGCTTCTTATGCTTGATCACCACAATCCGGTGATCAGGGTGCTTTCGGCGGATCGCTTCCTGAAGGAGAGAGAAATCCACGGAGATCTGCCGCGGCTCCCGGGTGATCAGTACAACTTTGCGCTGAACCGGCAGCAGCTTGAACACGGCATAGATGACACGTGCCCCGGCGGTCAGAAATCCCAGAGCGTGCGGGAGGATGCGTCGCTTCAGGTCCGTATCCTTCCGCTTCTCGAAAGCGCCGGAGCAGGAGCTGATCGAGTCCGGGCGCGGGTGTGCAGTACCACAGACACCCTAACGCACTCTTAGGGCTCCGCCCCGGCGCGGCACAGAGATCCCATGGTGTGGCGGTTCATGCTCTGGTGGTTCATGGTGTGCCAGTTCATGGTGTGCCGGTTTCTGGAGTGGCGATCTCTGCCCGAACATTGCGATACCCGGCAGCCGTGGTCACACCATGCCCATAAGGACCCGGGCGCATTCGGCCGTGGTCCATTCGGGGTGGGCGGTGTGCCGCTCAATGCTCACTGTCACTGCTGCTGCCAGCAGCGCAGTGGCAGTGATCTCAGCGTTGTCACCGTGGCCAAGGCGCTGCAGTCCACGGGCAACGAGTGCGACGATCGACTGTTTCTCCACGCGCAGCTGACCGGACTCATCGGCTCCGCGGCGGGCCAGCGCGTAGGCCACCAGGCCGGTGAATGATGAATACTCATCCAGGAACTCCAGTGCCTTGCTCAGCTGGGCAGCGAATGCGGCCCTGGCCGATGAGACCGACGTCCCAGCATCTGCCGCGCCGTCCTCCATGATCTCTTGCAACCGTTCGGCACCGTAGACCAGCATCTCCCGCACCAGTTCCTCTTTGGACCCGAACTGGTAGTACACCGAGCCCTTGGCCACTCCTGCCACCGCAGCCAGCTCCTCCACCGTGTACTCCTGGATGCTGCGGTGTTCATCCAGAGACATCATGGCCTCAAGCAGGCGAATACGTGCGGGACGTCGTCTGCCAGTGGCAGAGTCAGAATCGGATACGGGTGCGGTAACGGGGGTCATGCTGCCTCCTGAATGGGCGGTTGGAGCCTCCGCAGACTCCACATTTTCTTCTTATGCACCGCCAGGACCTGAACGGAGAGTCCAATAATGGCGGTGACCAGCAGTGCGAGCAAAGCCGTCTGCAGTGCATCGAGCCGGCCGCCGTAGATGACATGCCGTAATCCGTCCACCACATAGCTCATCGGCAGCAGCGGATGCAGCGCCTGCAGCACCGGCGGCAGCGCCTGATAGGGGAACGTGCCTCCGGAGGCCACTAGCTGCAGTACCAGCAGCACCAGCATCAGCATCTTTCCGGGATTGCCCAACAGCGCCACCGCCCCTTGGATGAGCGCCGTGAACGCCACCGAGGAAGCAATCAGCAGTGCTAAGGCCAACCATGGATGCGCCGGAGTGAGTCCCAGGCCCAGAACGACGGCGGCGTACAGCAGCAATGCCTGGACCAGGGCAAGCCCGGCGAATGACAACCAGGAGCCTGCCGCGATGGACACAGAGGGCGCATTCGACGCTAGTGCTCGCGCAGAGAACGGGCGCAGGACCTGAAGCAGCACCAATGCGCCAATCCACAGCGACAGGGCGAGGAAGAAGGGCGCCATGCCAGCACCGTAGCTACCAGCTTCGGTCTGCGCGCTCTGGTGCACGGCCACTGGATTCCCCATCACCCGCGCGATCTGCTCCTTAGCTTTGCCATCAGGGTTTGGGACCTCCTCAGCACCGGCGCCCAGGCCCTCAGCCAACTCCCGGGCACCGTCCTTCAGCTCCCCAGTGCCGGACCGGGCTTCACCGAGTCCATCCCGCAAGGTAGCCGCGCCGCTGGACAGCTCAGCACTGCCCGCGGTGAGCTCCTCGGCACCTGAGGCCAGTGTCCCAGTGCCGGTATGCAGTTGGTCCGCGCCGTCCTTGAGCTGATCGGCGCCGTCGTTGAGCTGGGCCGCTGCGGACTCAGCATCCTGAAGCCCCTGCACCAGATCCGGTGCTGAGGCGACCAGCCGAGCAGTGCCATCGGCCAGAGTGCTGCTGCCCGCGGAGAGTTCAGCGGCGCCGTCGGCCACCTGCTGTGCACCGGAGGTCAGCTCGTTGATGGACTCTTGCGCTGTCGCCAGTTCCTGGCGAGCCGCGGCAGCACGCTGAAGATCCGTTGAGTCATCTGCGATAGCCCCCAGTGCCGCTTCCGCATCCTGAACCTGGGACTGGTCGATGAGACCGGCATCGATCAGCGCCTCAACTGCTGTGGGAACCCGGTCCGCAGCGTTGCTTTCGAAGCGAGAAATCACCTCAGCGGCTTCATCGGTGGCCGCTGCTAACTGGTGACTGCCCTCTGCTACCGCGTCAGCTCCCGCAGAGAGGGATTCCATGCCGGTGCTCAGTTCCTGGGCGCCACTGTTCAGGGCTTCAGCGGCCCCTTCAACGGACTCACCACCCTGGACCAGCTCGCCAAGCCCCGAATGCAGTGCACCGGTACCGTCGCTGAGCTCTGCTGCACCTGCCGCGAGATCACCGGAACCTGCATTGAGCTCCGCAATGCCTGAGCGCAGCTGGTGTGTGCCCTCATCAAGTGCGACGGCGCCGTCGGTGAGCTCAGTGGAGCCCTGGTGCAGTTCAGTCATGCCGTCCTGCAGGGCAACAGCGCCATCGCGCAGCTGCCCTGCGCCGTCGGCCGCCTCGGTCAGCTGCTGATGGATCTGCCCATAGCCGGTGAGCATGGCATCAGCGGTTTCCTTCCCCACCTGGGCTGCGACGGTGTCATGGACGCGTGTGGTCAGCGAGTTCACGATGTTGGTGAGCAGGTAGTTATTGGCCTCGTTCACCGTGACCTCGAGGATGGCCTGCTCAGCGAAGGAGAACGAGCTGGGGGAGGCCAGCGCCGCGGAGAAATCAGTTGGGATGATCAGCGCGAACTGGTATTCCCCGGATTCCACGCCCGCTTCCGCTTCGGTCCTGCTGGAGACCGAATGCCAGCCGAAGGTGCCGTCCTCCAGCAGCTCCTCGGTGACATCCTCGCCGATGGTGCGCTGGACGCCGTCGAAATCCGCGCCCTCATCCAGGTTCACCAGGGCAGCGTCGACGGAGTCGAGATTGTCATAGGGGTCCCAGTTGGCGTAGAGGTACACCCCGGCGTAGAGCAAAGGAATCAGGGACAGCCCGATGATAGTGATCAACGGCGTCAGGCTGGAGGTCAGGCGGGTGAACTCAGCGCGGAGAAGTCGGATAAACGTCACTGCTGCACCTGCTGCTCTCCGGGGGGTACGCCGGTTTCTGCCTCGGTGGTGGTTCTCGGCGACGCTCCGGCCCAGCCGGTGTGCAGACCCCCGGTACTAATGTCGCCCGTATGCATGTGGGCAGGAAGATCCTCAGCAGCCGGCAACTGCGCCACCACCGCCAGTACGCTGCGGCTTCGGCGTCGGCTCTGGTTGCTAGTTTTCCTTCCGGCACTGGTGTGGCGGGTGAGTACTCGCAGCATGTCCTGGTAGCTGATGTCATGGCGATCGGGGGAGTCCACTACCGCCACGCGCACCTGCGGATCCGCGAAGGCAAGGCTCAGCAGTAGATGTAGGCGCAATGCCGGATCCAGGGCTGCGACATGCTCCTCGACGATGTCAGTAAAGCCGTTGTCACGAATCCAGGTTGCTGGACTGACGGTGCGCGTCATGTGGCGAATGAACGAGGTGCCCGGCGGGCGGCTGTGCAGGGCCAGCGCCTCTGCAACCACATGCTTGACCTTCATATGGTGCTCAGGCTCAGTGATGGTGGGGGAATCCACCGGAGCCGCGGCGCAGCGGAGCCGTTTCAGGTTGGCTTCACCGTCAAGGAGAACCTCGCCGGTGTGTGGCTCTAAGCGGCCGGAGGCGATGAGTGTGCAGGCGGTACGTCCCATGCGGGTGGGCACCTGCAGAAGTGATAGATGACCTTCTGGTACGGCGAAGGTGGTGGCTGGGATGAGCTGGTGATGGTGCTCATCGAAGCCCACGGAGTGAAGTTCCAGCATGCCTTCCAGTCTATTGCACTGACTGGTCAGTTCAAAAAAGTGAGAAGTGGTACCTTTTCTGATACGTCACTTCGGTGATCCCACTGTTGAGAGGTAGCTGTCTTCATGAGCATCGACACCGCTGTACTGAGCGCCAAGGCCAAGACGCTGCTGGAACTGCACCACAGTCACACACCGGTCGTGCTGCCCACCGCCTGGGATGCATGGTCTGCCAAGTTGATCGAATCCGCCGGGTACTCTGCCCTGACCGTGGGCAGCCACCCCCTCGCCGATTCTCTGGGGGCCGCCGACGGCGAGGTCATGACACTGAGTCAGGCGCTGAAGACCATTGCCCGGATCACCGCCGCGGTGGATATCCCGGTGAGCGCGGACCTGGAATCCGGATATGACACCGAGGCCGCCGAACTGGTGGAACGCACCCTGGAAGCCGGGGTGGTCGGCATCAACATCGAGGACACCGTGCATTCCCGCGGCAGCATGCGCAGCCCGCAGGAGCATGCCGACTACATCGCCGCCATCCGTGCCGCAGCAGAGGATGCCGGGGTCCACCTGGTCATCAATGCGCGCACCGATGTGTATAAGCACGCCGAGGATTTTGCGGACCCGCTGGCCGAAACCATCCACCGTCTCAATCTCCTAGAGGCAGCCGGTGCCGACTCGCTCTACCCGGTGGGACTGCCCAGCACCGGGGTGCTCACCAGCATCCTGGAGGCGGTCTCCACACCGGTGAACGTCACCGCCCATCCGCAGCACGGGGCCATCCCGGATCAGCTGTCCCTAGAGGAGCTCACCGGGCTCGGGGTCTCACGGGTCAGCTTCGGGCCGCTGCTGCAGGCCGCCCTGAGCGAGGAAGCCAACACTCTGCTCAACGCCTGGAAACGCTGAGGTCCAGCCGGCGTCCCCCACTGCGCCGGTGGCGCTGCAGGCCTGGTAGTTTTAGGGTTCTATGCGCGTCACAATTGCTCCTGAAACTGAAGGTGTCCTCAACGCCGACGCCGGCTCTACCGTCCGCCGAACTGTGCTGCCCTGCGGGGTGCGGGTGCTGACTGAACAGATGCCGGGGATCCGCTCAGTGAGCATCGGCTTCTGGATTGCCGTGGGTTCCCGGGACGAGGCTGACCATCAGTACGGCTCTACCCACTTCCTCGAGCATCTGCTGTTCAAGGGCACGGCCAAGCGCTCGGCCCTGGACATCGCCGCAGCCTTTGACGCCGTAGGTGGCGAGTCCAATGCGATGACCGGCAAAGAGTCCACCTGCTACTACGCCCGGGTACTGGATACCGATCTGCCCATAGCGGTGGAGGTCCTCACCGATATGGTGACCTCCGCAGTGATCGATCCGGCAGAGATGGAGACCGAGCGCGGGGTGATCCTGGAAGAGCTGGCCATGGCCGAGGATGACCCGGGCGACGTCGTCCACGAACGTTTTACCGAACAGGTGCTCGACGGGCACCCGCTGGGCCGGCCCATCGGCGGCACCCCGGAGGCCATCGAACAAGCCAGCCGCGACGATGTCGGGGACCATTTCGCCCGCTGGTACCGCCCGGAGGAACTGGTCATCACCGCTGCCGGCGGGCTGGACCATGAGCAGCTGTGCCAGTTGGTCACCGCAGCGCTGGAAGGATCCCGCTGGGACATCAGCCAGAACTGCCAACCGGCACCGCGCCGGGTAGGAGCAGAGATCCACATCCCGGTCCGAACCGGCACCGAACATCACCGCAAACCGGTGGAGCAGACCCAGGTGATCCTGGGTGGCCGCGGAATGGCTGCCCACGATGAAGACCGCTTCGCGCTGTCCCTGATGCACGCCGTCCTCGGCGGAGGGATGTCCTCCCGACTCTTTCAGGAGATTCGCGAACGCAGAGGGCTGGCCTACAGCACCTATTCCTTCTCCGCCGCATTCACCGATGCAGGCCTCTACGGTCTCTACGCTGGCTGCCTGCCGGAGAAGGTGGATGCAGTCATCGATGTCATGAGCAACGAACTGGAGCGCATCGCCACCGAAGAAGTCACCGCCGAGGAGCTGGAGCGGGCCAAGGGCCAGCTGCGTGGCTCCACCGTGCTTGGCATGGAAGAGACCAGCTCACGGATGTCCCGGCTGGGCAAAGCCGAGCTGGTCCGCGGTGAGTTCGTGGACATCTCCGACACACTGGCTCAGGTTGAAGCGGTCACCAGCGCCGATATCCGGCGAGTAGCGGCGCGGCTGGCCGACTCTCCGCGGGCTACCACCATCGTCGGCCCTTAGCGGACTGGCCCTAGCGGACTGGACCCTAGAGCGCCGGCTGGTAGGGGCTAGGCAGGTAGGCCTGCGCCAGTGCGGCCGCGCTGGCCCGGCCATCTGACCCGGTGCGCTCACCCGGTACGGCCGCGCGTGGTTCATGGCCTGCGCCCCTTAGCCCTTTTGGCCGCATCCAGGGGGTATTCAGCTGGCACACACTGCGCGCACGGCGAGCTCTCATAAAGTCGCTCCCTAACGAACACATGGCCGCCAACGTTGGGTGAGTAGAACATGACGACCATCGGATTCCACGCCTCCCAGGAGCAGATCTCCCCTTCCCAACTGCTGCGCGATGTGCAGCGCGCCGAGGAAGCCGGATTTGATGCCGCAATGAGCTCGGATCATTTCTTTCCCTGGTCAGAGCGGCAAGGCCACTCCGGCTTCACCTTCTCCTGGCTCGGGGCGGCCCTGGCCACCACCTCCTTCCCGATCGGCTCGGTGTGCGCCCCCGGCCAGCGTTACCACCCCGCCGTCGTCGCTCAGGCCACCGCCACTCTGGGGGAGATGTTCCCCGGTCGCTACTGGGTGGCGCTAGGGGCCGGACAAGCGATGAACGAACACATCACCGGTGAGAAGTGGCTCGGCCAGGACGACCGGCGACGGCGCCTGGAAGAGTCCGCCAAGATCATCAGCCAGCTTCATGCAGGGCAGTGGATCTCCGGGCATAAGGGCCTCGTCGAGGTCGACGACGCCTACCTCTATGACCGGCCGGAGAATCCCATTCCGCTCTACGCCGCCTGTGTCACCGAAGAATCGGCTCGGCGTGCAGCTCGATGGGCCGGGGGGCTGATCACCCTAAACCAGGCCGGTGACGTGCAGAACGACGTACTCAGCGCCTATCGGGACGCCGGCGGAGAAGGGCCGGCCATGCTGCAGATCCACCTCAGCTGGGCGCCCACGCAGGCCGAAGCCGAGGAGATCGCCTACGGCCAGTGGCGCAGTAACGTCTTTGGCCCCCCGCTCGATCAGGACCTGCCCACACCGGCACACTTCGATGCCGCCGCTGATACTGTGCCCCGCGAAAACGTCCTGGAAGCGGTCTGGACCTCACATTCCACCGCGCAGCACACGGAGTGGATTCAGCACGCTGTTCAGAGCGGTTTCGACGCCGTCTATCTGCACCATGTGGGCCAACACCAGCAGCCTTTCATCGACACCTTCGGTGAGCATGTGCTGCCGCAACTTCGTCAAAGCAGCTGAACCGCCCGAGTAACTGAACCGCACAGGCAGCTGAACCGCCGCAGCAGCTGAACTACACCGCCGCGCAGCATCACGAGGAAGACCAGGACAGCCGAAGGAAGGCCGAAGACCCCATGCGTATCACTGAGACCGCAGACCTCTGGTACAAGAACGCGATTGTCTACTGCATCGACCCGGAGACTTTCCTGGACTCCGACGGCGATGGCATCGGCGATCTCAACGGCCTGGCCCAACGGGTGGACTACCTGGCAGAAATCGGGGTGACCTGCCTGTGGCTGATGCCCTTCTATCCATCGCCGCGGCGAGACAACGGATATGACATCGCCGACATGTACGGAGTGGACCCGCGATACGGCAACCACGGCGACTTCGTTGAACTGGTGCGCATTGCCCACGATCGTGGTCTGCGCGTGATCATCGACCTGGTCATCAACCACACCTCTGACCAGCACCCGTGGTTCCGCAAAGCCCGGGCGTCCAAGGACAACCCCTACCGGGACTTCTACGTCTGGCGCTCCGACACCCCGCCGGATACCTCCGAGGAGAGCATGTTCCCCGACTCGGAGAACGGTATCTGGACCCATGATGAGAAAACTGGGGAGTGGTACCTGCACCACTTCCTGCACACCCAGCCGGACCTGAACACCGCCAATCCGCAGGTCCGTGACGCGATCGCCAAAACCATGGGCTTCTGGCTGCAGCTGGGCGTGGACGGCTTCCGCGTGGACGCGGTGCCTTTCGCCATCAACCAGACCACCTTCGAAGGTCATGACAAGAACGAACTCGAAGAGCCCCACGACTATCTGCGCAGCCTGCGCGCCTTCCTCGCCCGCCGCTCCTCCGGAAACGGAGCTGCGATCATGCTGGGAGAGGTCAACCTGCCACATGAGGAACAGCTGACATTCTTCGGCGGATCCGATGGCGATCAGCTGACCATGCAGTTCGACTTCTACACCAACCAGAAAACCTTCCTGGCGCTGGCACGCCAAGACGCTGCCCCGCTGATCGAGGCGCTGAACTCCCGTCCCAAGGACATCGGTGTGGAGCCGCAGTATGCGAACTTCCTGCGCAACCATGACGAGCTGACCCTTGACCTGCTGCCTGAAGATGAGCAGAACGAGGTGCTGGATACCTTCGGACCAGAAGAGGAACACCGGTTCGCCGGACGCGGGCTGCGGCGTCGTCTTCCTCCCATGTTCGACGGCGACCCGCGCCGACTGAAGATGGCCTACTCGCTGCTCTTCGCCCTACCCGGCACCCCGGTGCTCTTCTACGGTGAAGAGATCGGCATGGGCGAGAACCTGGAGGTTGATGGGCGCGAAGCCGTGCGCACCCCGATGCAGTGGACCGATGAGAAGAACGGTGGATTCTCCAGCGCTGCCCCCTCCAAGCTGGCCCGCCAAGTCACCGAGGGTCCCTACGGCCCGGCGCACGTCAACGCGGCGGACTGCAGGCGCAATAAGGACTCGCTGCTGCATCACATCACCCGGTTGGCGAAGCGATACCGTGAATCCCCGGAACTGGGCTGGGGTGACTACGCCGTGCTGGATCAGCCGAATCCCTCGGTGCTGGCACACCATGTCACCTGGAAGGACCGTTCTATGGTGCTGCTGCATAATCTGGGAGCGGAGCCCGTCGTCGTCCCGCTTACCCTCGAAGAGGAAGAGCCCGGCACGCAGCTGCTGGACCTGATGTCCGAGGAGTCCTGCGAGCTGGATCAGGACAGCTCCACAGAATCTCAGCTGGATGGTTACGGCTACCGCTGGTTGCGGATCAAGCGCGCGGATGACCCGCGTCTGGTCTGAGTTGGCGCTATCCTGAAGGGTCATACTCATTACCGACCGTCCGGCTGCTTCTAAGGCGCCATTCAGTCTCCGTGACTAGCATCACGGGGATCCACTGATTCAGGAGGCATCACTTCAGTGACCACACGCCCATCCCGAACCTCCGCCGCACACCGCGCCCCGTTGGCAGGTGTGGCCCTGGTGGCCGTCACCGCGCTCAGTGCCTGCGGAAACCCCTTCGACGCCTCCGAGCTGGACGGGGCATCACCGGCGGGAACACCGCAGTTCGGGGAGATTCGCGAAGAGGTCTTCTCAGCAATGCTGGCCGCTGACTCGGTGACCATCAGCGGCGAAGTCCAGGCAGGCGACGCTGATCTGGATGCGCTCTTCGAGGGGGTGGACGACGACGCCGTAGGCGACCTGCAGATCACCGGCGCCGTTGATGGCACCAACTCGGAGATGAGCTTCACCGCAGGCGGCAATAGCTTCACCCAGCGCGCCGTCGAAGGCGAGGAGTACTTCCGCGGGGAAGACTTCGCAGCCCTGCTGATCAGT
This sequence comes from Nesterenkonia massiliensis, assembly GCF_000455245.1. Classification (GTDB taxonomy): domain Bacteria; phylum Actinomycetota; class Actinomycetes; order Actinomycetales; family Micrococcaceae; genus Nesterenkonia; species Nesterenkonia rhizosphaerae. The sequence continues at coordinate 35,064 of NZ_HG005170.1, forward strand.
GAACTCGATGAAGACATCGCTGAAGCAGTGGATGAGTCCTTCATCGAAGAAACTGTGGCCGATGCCTGGGTGCAGTTCACCGACGGCGGGGATGGCAGCGTGTTCTCCGCCGCGGACGTCATCACCACCTGGCAGCAGGAACTCGACGGCGAGGAACTGGGTTCTATGAGCGCTGTCACCGAGGACCGCGAAGGCAGCCCAGTCTGGGTCTACCGCGCCGATGAGGGCGATACCGAATTCGTGGTGGCTGCCGAGGGCGAGCCGTATCTGCTGGAAGTTCGCGAAGGGGAGTCCTTCTACCAGTTCAGTGACTGGAACGAATCACCCACCCCGGAGGCGCCGGAGAGCATCATCACCCTGGATGAGATCTTTGCGGCCATCGCCGAAGACCAGGGCTGGCCCACCGAGGAGATCACCGAGAATAACGATGACTCCGAGGACGGCGAATCCGCCGGGGACGACTCGACCACCACTACCTAATCAGAGCAGACCCCCTACGTGAGGAGCATCGTAATGGACAGGTTCTACAGAGCCACAGGCGTCTTCGGCGTCGCGCTTCTCGCCCTGACAGCCTGCGGTGATTCAGGCGAGGGCGGAGATGACTACCCCGAGGACAACGCACAGGAAGGCGTAGACCCCTCGGGTGCGGAGCAGCAGGGCAACTACTCCGATGAGATTGCCGGGGAAGAGGGCGACAACGTTGCCAGCCCGGTGCCCGATGACGAGACCATGGACCCCCCTGCGCTGAATGAGATCATCGACCAGATCTGGGAGACCAGCGCGGAGCAGGACTCGGTGACCATCAACGTGGCCGTGACTGCCGAAGCTCTGGAACAGGCCCAGGAGAACCTCGGCGGCACCCAGGAGGAGGGCGATCTGCCCCACGTTGAGGACACCGAAGACGAAGGCGAGGACGTGCAGATGACCATCGCCGGGGACCTCAACGGCGGTGGTTCCACCTACACCCAGGAAGGCGGCGGCGAGTACCTGGTCTTCGACGAGGGAGAGCAGTACCTGCAGACCGTGGACACATTCGTGAGTGACTACCAGGCCGGTGCTGAGGCCCAGGGCGTCACGGCTGAGATTGCCCCGGAGGACTTACGCGACGCGCTCACCGCTGAGGGCGACTGGATCGAGGTGACGCCTACCCACGCCGAGCGTGTGGAGACCCCGGCACAGTTCCTGGAGAACTTCCGCAATGGATACGGCCTTACCGCCGGCGGCACCGAACTTGGTGACCTCAGCGCGGAGGGCGAGGTGGAGACCCGCGACGGCGAGAACGTGTGGGTCTACGCCGAGGGCGGCTATGAGCTGGTGGTGCTTGCCGATGAGAGCGAGCCGTTGCTGATGGCCATCGCAGTGGAGGACGGCGGGGTCCAGGTGGACTTCTCCGACTGGAACGAAACCGATGCGCCCGAACGCCCCGAGGATGACGCCATCATCTTTGCCGATGAGCTGGAGGCCATCATCCAGCCGCTGGTGCAGTAACCGGTCACAGCTCCATATCAGTTGACCCCAGAGCCGCTCCCGCAGCCGCGGGGGCGGCTCTTTTGGCATAGCCTGCACCCTTTGCAGAGAACACTGGACTCTTGCCCTGACCTACCCCGCTAGCTGATCCTGGCAAGAACTACGGAGCGACACTACGGAACGGACTGTGACCACTGATGATCCCCAGCCCTTCAGCTTCCAGACCTCTAGCCCCCAGAACCCCAGCACCCAGACCGTCCGCGTCCAGGCGCTTTGCTCTCGCCGGCATGATGAGTACTGCTGTGCTGGTCTTGACTTCCTGCGGCGGCGACCTCGCCGGTGATGCGGATCAGGCCGCCGGGTCTGCCCCGTCGTCGGCGCCTGCCTCCAGCAGTGCCTCGGAAGAACTCGCTGCCGAAGAAACAGCGGAGCCAACAGGGCAGTCAACGGAGAGTGCCGCCGAGCCCAGCGGTGAACTGCAGGCTGAGGGCGACCTCGCCGATGTCCCCGAGCTCGCCGAACTGGAAGAAGCGATCTGGGAGACCGCGGCGGCGCAGCAGAGCGTGACAGTCACCATGGAAATGCCCGCCGGAGCCGCCGGGCTTACCCCGCTGCATCGTGACCTAGAGGATGACTCCACGGTGGAGATCCTGGTCAGCGGAGAGCTCGACGGGGCGGATATGCGGTACAGCACCTTCGGCTATGAGGTGCTGATCTACGGGGATCTTGTGTACCAGAGCGTCGATGACGTGGTGGACAGTACCTTCGTGACCGGACCCAATGCTGAGGACTTCGACGTGGACGCAGAGGAGGTCCGGCGTGCCCTGTCGGATCAGGGCAGCTGGATCAGTCTTCCAGCAGCACAATATGCCGACGCGGTAGAGACCCCGGAAACGGTGATTGACCGGCTTGGCCAGGAATACGAATCGCGAGGTGGGGCCGCGGACTTCGATGCCGGACAGGCCCAGACCCGTGATGACGTGGACGTATGGGTCTACACCTCAGAGCAGAGCGAGATAGTGATCACTGCCGATCATGACGAACCGCTGCTGCGCGAGGTCAACACGGTCGAGGACGACCATGAAATTCACGGAACCTTCACCGAGTGGAATAGCGTGGAGTTGCCCGCGGAGCCCGAAGACGACCAGATCATCAGCATAGACCAGCTGCAGTCCATCGTCGCTGAATTCCTCTAGGCGCAGCCGCTGAAACCGGGGAGTACCCCCGGCGTCAGCTGGTCCCGGGCTGAATGAATCACCCATGACAGCCTTGGTGGCTGAACAGCGGCTCATAGTCCTCTCAGAGTTGCCGCAGAATGCCCATTCTGGCTTTCCTCACCCCCATCCGGTTGTCCATGATGGATGCAGAACGCCTCGTTCGCGTGATGCGCGTCACTGAGGTGGAGGCGGAAAGGCCGCCCGGCATCAGACCCTGGTGCAGTCAAACGGAGGTAAGAATCTTCATGGCTATTACCGAAGACAACAAGCTTCGCTCCCTCGCAGGTATCGTCGGCATCGGCTCGCTGGCCCTTCTGGGTGTGACCGCATGCGATAACGACGGCGGTGGCACTGAAGACACTGGCACTGAAGACACCGGCACAGTCGACGACGGCGGTGAGGGCACCGTGGATGACGGCATCGTTGATGATGGCACCACCGACGACGGAAGCGTTGACGACGGCGGCATGGAGGATCCGGCAGATCCGGGCACCACTGAGGACACTGCCGATCCTGCCCAGCCCGGAGTCGGCGAGGATGAAGACGACGATCTGTAACACCTAGCGTCCGCCGTCGAGCGGATGAGTACTGAAGAACCCCCTGAGCGGCCAGAGCCATTCAGGGGGTTCTTCGTGTCAGTAGTCATTCCTTCAGGTCAGTGGACAACCCGGGTGCTCGCGTGGATCCACAAAGTTCCACGTGTCTGTGCTAGCAGGGGAGAGGTCCTAGGCGGCGTTGCGAGCGGCTTCGCAGTCCTTGCAGACGCCGCGGAACACCACATCGGCTACTTCCACCGTCATCCCCAGCGAGGGCGGAGCCTCCAGGCAGGGAGCCTCACCGTGGACGCAGTCGACATCCTCGATGCGTCCGCACACCGTGCAGATGGCGTGATGGTGGTTGTCATGGGTGCGAGTCTCATAGCAGGCCGCCGAACCCGGAGGATCGAAGCGGCGCAGCAGGTCATGAGCGGTGAGATCATGCAGCACGGTGTAGACCGACTGCACGGTGATCTCCTGCAGCTTCTGAGCCACCGCCGCATGGACTGCTTCTGCAGGCTGGTGCGGATTCTCGGCGACGGCGTCCAGTACGGCCAGGCGCTGCTTGGTCACGCGTAACCCTCGTTCGCGCAGCAGCGCAGGCCAGCGCTCAAAATCACCGGAGCCTTCATAAGTTGCCTCCGGATCCCCTGGGACGCTGTGAATCGCGGTTGTCATAACAGATATCTTAGCGAGCAAATATGAGTAACTCACAATAACTCGTCGGCGCGGTGAGCCGGATAGACTGGCGACGGCTTCCGACCCGTCCTCCTGAGGAGAACTCATCACATGAGCACACCGGCGAATATCAACAGCGCGCACCTGAACAACGCCCCCCTGGCCGACGTCGACCCGGAGATCGCCCAGGCGATTGCCGATGAACTGGGCCGCCAGCGCGGCACCCTGGAGATGATCGCCTCCGAGAACTTCGTGCCCCGGGCAGTGCTGGAAGCACAGGGTTCGGTGCTGACCAATAAGTACGCCGAAGGCTACCCGGGCCGGCGCTACTACGGCGGTTGCGAGTTCGTCGACGTGGCGGAGAACCTCGCCATCGAACGCGCCAAGAAGCTCTTCGGCGCAGACCACGCCAATGTGCAGCCCCACGCCGGTGCGCAGGCCAACGTTGCGGTGATGACCGCGTTCCTGAAGCCCGGCGATAAGCTCATGGGCCTCTCGCTGGCCCACGGTGGGCACCTGACCCACGGCATGAAGCTCAATCACTCCGGCAAGTTCTATGAGGTCGCCGCCTATGAGGTGGACCCCGAGACCGGTGTGATCGATATGGAGAAGGTCCGCGAGCAGGCGCTTGCAGAGAAACCAGACATGATCGTGGCCGGCTGGTCCGCCTACCCGCGCCAGCTGGACTTCGCTGCGTTCCGGGAGATCGCAGATGAAGTCGGCGCGATTCTGTGGGTGGATATGGCGCATTTTGCCGGGCTGGTGGCTGCTGGCCTTCACCCGAACCCGGTGCCCTTTGCAGACGTGGTGACCACCACCGTGCACAAGACCCTGGCGGGACCGCGCTCGGGCATGATCCTCACCAAGGAGGAGCATGCCAAGAAGATCAACTCCGCCGTGTTCCCCGGGCAGCAGGGTGGTCCGCTGATGCACGCCATCGCCGCGAAGGCTGTGGCGTTCAAGATCGCCGGCACCGAGGAGTTCGCCGAGCGTCAGCGCCGCACCGTGCAGGGTGCCCAGCTTCTGGCCGAGCGGCTGGTCGCTGCGGATGTCGCAGAAGCTGGAGTGTCTGTGCTCACCGGTGGCACCGATGTGCACCTGGTGCTGGTGGACCTGCGCAATTCGGAGCTGGATGGCAAGCAGGCCGAGGACCTGCTCCACGAGATCGGCATCACCGTCAACCGCAACGCGGTACCCAATGACCCCCGCCCGCCGATGACCACCTCAGGTCTGCGCATCGGCACCCCAGCGCTGGCTTCGCGTGGATTCGGCGACACCGAGTTCCGCGAGGTCGCAGAGATCATTGCCGAGGCGCTGAAGGGTGGCGCAGATCTTGAGGCGCTGAAGGCGCGCGTGGCCAAGCTGGCCGGCGACTTCCCGCTCTACGAGGGCCTCGAGGAGTGGTGATCAACTGATGACTGCACAGATTCTTGACGGCCGTGCCACTGCGAAGGCGATCAAAGCAGACCTCGCCCAGCGGGTGGCCGCACTGAAAGAGCAGGGCGTGGTGCCCGGGCTCGGGACCGTTCTGGTCGGGTCGGATCCGGCCAGCCAGTCCTATGTGGGCGGTAAGCACCGTGACTGCACTGAAGTGGGCATCAACTCCATCCAGGTGGAGCTGCCCGAGGATATCTCCGAAGCGGACCTGCTCACTGAGCTGGAGAAACTCAACAACGACGACGCCTGCACCGGCTACATCGTGCAGCTGCCGCTGCCGAAGCACCTGGACACCAATAAGATCCTCGAGGCCATCGCTCCGGAGAAGGACGCCGACGGGCTGCACCCGATGAACCTCGGCCGACTGGTGGCCAATGTCAACGACGAGATCACCTCTCCGCTGCCATGCACCCCCAAGGGCTGCGTGGACTTACTGGAGCACTACGGCATCGATCTGAACGGCAAGCATGTGGTGGTTCTCGGCCGTGGCGTGACCATCGGGCGTCCCATCGGACTGCTGCTGACCCGGCGTGCCGTCAACGCCACCGTGACGCTGTGCCACACCGGCACGAAGGACACCGCTGAGCACCTCAAGCGCGCCGATGTGGTGGTCGCTGCTGCAGGTGTGAAGCACGTGATCGACCCTGCGGATCTCAAGCCCGGCGTCGTCGTCCTGGATGTGGGTGTGACCCGAGAGGTCAACCCCGAGACGGGCAAGGCGAAGATTTACGGCGACGTCGCCCCCGGTATTGAAGACGTTGCCTCCTGGTATTCACCGAATCCCGGCGGTGTGGGGCCCATGACTCGGGTGGAGCTGCTGCAGAACGTGGTGCTTTCGGCTGAGCAGGCCCTCGCCGCGCGCTGAGCGTGAGGGCTCCGTATGACCGGTGATCAGCAGATCATTTCGGTGACCCCGCTGAACCGGAAGTTCACCGTGCTGCTGGTGGTGGTAGCGGTGCTGGCGCTGGTCCCCAGCGTGGTGTTGCTGGTGATCGATTTCGAGCCGACCATGCTGATCACCATTGCGGTGGTAGCGCTGGTAATGCTGTGGGTCCTGACTCTGAAGACTGAGCTGAGTGTGTCTGAGCGCGGCATCCGGGGTCGGGCTCTGCTGGCGATGACCGGCGAGGTCCCTTGGTCGGAGGTCGTCGACGTCGTCGTCGGTGAGGAGACGGGCCTGCTGAGCGGTGCTCTGGCTGAGGAGCGATCCGGCTGAGAGTTGTCCGGTAGACGGTGAGCTGCCGGGAATGTCTGGCAGGCGAGCATGGTTCTTTCAAATATGAAAAACATCGGGTTCCTTTCCTTCGGGCACTGGACGCCGTCGCCGCATTCGAAGACTCAGACGGCGTCGGACACGCTCCTGCAGTCCATTGACCTCGCAGTCGCTGCCGAGGAAGTAGGGGTCGACGGAGCCTACTTCCGGGTGCACCACTTCGCCCGCCAACTGGCCAGCCCCTTCCCGTTGCTGGCAGCAGTGGGCGCACGCACCTCACGCATTGAGATCGGCACCGGTGTCATCGACATGCGGTACGAGAACCCGATGTACTTCGCCGAGGACGCTGGGGCCGCTGACCTGATCTCCGGTGGGCGACTGCAGCTGGGCATCTCTCGCGGTTCACCAGAACAGGTCATCGAGGGCTGGCGGTACTTCGGCTACTCACCTGCTGAGGGTGAGACGGACGCGGATATGGCGCGCCGGCACACCGAAGTGATGCTTCAGGTGCTTCAGGGCCAGGGCTTCGCTGAGCCGAACCCGCGGCCGATGTTCCCCAACCCGCCGGGCCTGCTGCGCCTGGAACCGCACTCTGAGGGTCTGCGCCAGCGGATCTGGTGGGGTGCAGGGTCTAATGCCACCGCTGAGTGGGCTGCCCAACGGGGCATGAATCTGATGAGCTCCACGCTGAAGGACGATGAGACCGGCGAGGCCTTCCATATTCAGCAGGCTAAGCAGATCCGCGCCTTCCGCGAGGAGTGGGCCCGCCATGACCACGGCTTCGAGCCCCGGGTTTCGGTCTCCCGGTCCATCATCCCGATCGTCACTGATGAGGACCGCGCCTACTTCTTGGGTCAGCGGGATGCGCAGGATCAGATCGGCATGATCGATGAGAAGACGCGGGCGATCTTCGGGCGCAGCTACACCGCTGAGCCTGATGCGCTGGTGGAGGAGCTGGCCAAGGATGAAGCCATTGCCGAAGCCGACACCCTGCTGATCACGGTGCCGAATCAACTGGGTGTGGACTACAACGCGCAGCTGATGAGCAACTTCGTGGAACATGTGGCCAAGCCACTGGGCTGGAAGTAAGCTCCCGCGCCATCGGTGAAGCTACCTCCGGCTCAAATACGGTAAAGAAACTGCCGGAACTCACCCCATTAGGGGAGGAGTTCCGGCAGTTTCTTTACCTAAGTTCGGGGCTCAGCGCAGGAACAGTTTCTTCATCCGGTAAGCCGCCACTGTCATGCCCACCGCCACCATCACCAGGTAGTAGCTGATGTGCACCAGCGTCATGGTGCCGAAGTCCCAGAAGGCGATGTCGCGCATCAGCTCCACGCCGTGCCACAGTGGGAACGCCTGGATGATCCACTGAACGCCCTGCGGGTACACCTCAATGGGAAACAGCGTGGCCGAGAACAGGAACATCGGCATCAGGATCATCATCATCCAGTCCATCTGCTGGAACCGTTTCATGAACGATGTGACAGCCATACCCACCGACGCGAATCCCAGGGCGATGAACAGCGCGGTGAACCACATCAGCAGCGCTGAGAGCGGGTCAACCAGCCCGGTGGCCAGCAGCACACCCAGGAAGCCCAACCCATAGATTCCACCGCGGAACAGCGCCAAGAAGATCTCGCCCACGGCAACGTCCAAGGGGCCCAGTGAGGTGGACATCATGGTCTGGTAGAGCTTGGTGATCTTCAGCTTGAAGAACACATTCCAGGTGGAGTCAAAGATCGCACCGTTCATGGCGGAGACCGCCAACAGCGCGGGTGCAATGAACGCGGCATAGCTGACGGTGCCGCCGTCGGCAGCCTCGACCCCCGAGATCATCGGGGAGATGCCCAGCCCGAAGCTGGTGAGGAACAGCACTGGCTCCAAGAAGCCGGAGATGAAAATGACGCCGCGGTTATTGCGGATAGCCGATAGGCCACGTTGGAAGACTGCGCGGATATTGCCCGAGTACATGCTGGCCAGCAGGCCACTGCGCACCCGCACCGGGGGCACTCCTTCAGCGCGGCGATACGCACCGGCGGCAGTCTCCTTGGCGTCCACGCGGGCTTGCCGTTTGGCGTCCGCTTTGGCACCGGGAGTACGCCCGCGCCACTCCTCGTATCCGAGCCGGCGGATGAAGATCCGCTGGACCAGACGCCAGGAGATCACGACGACGGCGAGCAGGTATCCGGCATGCAGGGCTGTCAGCCACAGCGGCGTTGGCTGTCCGAAGGCCAACACCCGGCCCAGCTCATTGGCATGCCAGATGGGGGAGATCCAGCCGATCACTTGCAGCGCAGCAGGCAGGTTGGTCAGCGGGTAGAAGGTGCCGGAGAACAGGAACAGCGGCATCATGATGAAGCGCTGGATGATGGCGGCATGTCCCTTCTCCTCCCGCAGCGTGGAGATATAGGCCATGATCGGAAGTCCCATGGCCAGACCACCTAAGGTGGCGGAGAAGATCTGCAGCACTGCCAGCGGCGAGGTGATCGCCCCGAAGGCATACAGCACAGCGATGAACACCACTGAATGCACCAGGAACCGGACGCAGACTGCCAGGATGTGCCCGGAGGCGATCTGCGCCGGAGTCAGCGCGGTCGCCTGGGCGCCGTAGTACTTGCGCCGCCACTTGAAGCCCTCCATCACCGGGAAGGTGAATTCAATGCCGGCGGACATCGCCACAGTAGAGGCCAGCACGGCCGGGGCGATATACATCAGGTAGCTCTGTGCACCATAGGCAGAGAAGTCTGCGCCATCGCCGATGAGCACGCCGAGGCCCAGCCCCATGGCCAGGATGTACATGATCGGCTGGAAGATGGAGCTGGCAAGGACCACGCCACCGTAGGCGCGCATGGACCGCAGCGTGGCCTCAGCCTGATACAGCGCCCCGCGCAGGCCGGTGCGGGCAGCCAGCGCGTCCTTCTGCTGGGCAGGGGAAGTAGTAAGGGACGCTTGGGTCGAGGTCATGAGGTGAAACTCCGCTTCAGGCCGTGGCCACAACCGGGGGTCTTTAGGTGTGAAGGCCCGCGCCACTGCAGCGGGCCGAGAGCGTGGCGGGGTTCCCCCGCCCGCGGGACTAACTCAGTCAATGAGGGACCGTCCCGTCAGGCGCAGGAAGACATCTTCCAAAGAGGAACGGCGGACCAACGAGGTCATGGGCTTCAGTCCAGCCGCGTGGATTCTCTCCAACGCAGTCTCAGCCTGGCCCGCGTAGACCAGCAGGCGGTCCGGCAGCACCTCGATATGGCTGAAGCCCGCGGCGTCGTCGTCGCCCAGGATCTTTTCCAGGTGCTCAGCCAGTTCGGCATTGCGGTCCATGCCGAAGCGCAGTTCCAGCACCTCGCGGGTGGAATGCTCGCGGATCAGCCCGGCCGGTGAACCCTCGGCCATGATGGTGCCGTGGTCCACCACCACCAGGCGGTCGCACAGCTGCTCGGCCTCATCCATATGATGGGTGGTCAGCACCAGCGTGGTGCCGGATTCTTTGAGCCGGAACAGCCGGTCCCACAGCACATGGCGGGCCTGCGGGTCCAGTCCGGTGGTGGGTTCATCCAGCAGCAGGATCTCAGGTTCATTGACCAGGGCCCGGGCAATGGTCAGCCGGCGCTTCATGCCGCCTGAGAGGTCCTCCACCCGAGCTGAGGCCTTGTGGCTGAGCTGAGCGAAGTCCAGCAGCTCATCGGCCTTGGCCAGCAGGTATCGGCGCGGCAGCCCGAAGTACCGGCCGTACATGATGATGTTCTCCCGGACCGTGAGCTCTTCATCCAGGTTGTCCTGCTGCGGGATCACGCCCAGCCGAGCCCGCACCCGCGGGCCCTCCACCTCAGGATCGAGGCCAGCGACGTTCATCTGCCCAGAGGTGCGGGCGGCCACAGCGGCGATCATGCGCATAGTGGTGGACTTCCCGGCGCCGTTGGGGCCGAGCAAGCCGAAGGCCTCGCCGCGAGTGACGCTGAAGGTGATGCCGTCAACGGCGGTGAAATCGCCGTAGCGCTTGGTCAGGTCCACGGCTTCAATGGCGGGTGAAAGCGATGAGTCAGCGGACGCACGTGTGGCGGGGGCAGCAGCGGTGGGCATGAGACTTAGCTTACACATGGCCATGGACACGTCATCGGTCATTTTCTCTGACCGAATTCACCCCTAAGGAGGACGACGGCGAGGGAGTAGTCCTGAAGAATGACTTCAGTACACACTCCCACCTTTCAGAGAGGGAAACATGTCTGCACCTGTTCTCGAAACAGAGAACCTGGTCAAGGTCTATGGGCGGGGCGAATCACGCTTCGACGCCCTCAAAGGCCTGACCTTTGAGATCCACCAGGGCGAATCAGTGGCGATCGTGGGCAAGTCCGGCTCGGGCAAGTCCACGTTGATGCACCTGCTTGCCCTGCTTGATGCACCTACCGCGGGCGTCGTCGCCCTTGAGGGCCAGCCGGTGAACAAGCTGAAGCCCAAGCAGGTCTCCAAGCTGCGCAACGAGATCTTCGGCTTTGTCTTCCAGCAGTTCTTCCTCAACCCAAACCAGACGGTGCTGGAGAATGTGACCCTCCCGCTGAAGATTGCTGGTGTGGGCACTGCTGAGCGCAACCGCCGCGGTATGGCTGCCCTGGAGCAGCTGGAGATGGCGGATAAGGCCAAGAACAAGGCCACTAATCTCTCCGGCGGCCAGAAGCAGCGCGTGTGCATCGCCCGGGCCCTGATCAACAACCCCTCGGTGCTGTTTGCCGATGAGCCCACCGGCAACCTGGACACCAATACCGGTGAGATCGTGGAGGATATTCTCTTCGGGCTGCATCGTGACCACGGCATCACCCTGGTAGTAGTGACCCATGACGAAGACCTGGCCGCTAAGTGCCAGCGACGCCTGATCATGCAGGACGGCCTGATCGTGCGCGAAGAGACCGGCTCGAGCCTGCCCGCTGAGGCTAGCCACCAGGAGGACGCCCAGTGAAGTCATTTGATGTAGCACGCACAGCATTCGGCAACACCATGCGCTCGAAGATGCGCACGACGCTTACGGTGATCGCGATTGTCATCGGTGCCTTCACCCTCACGGTGACCTCCGGTCTGGCAGCCGGTGTGAACCAGACCATTGATGACATGGTGGCCGGCTATGGCGAAGAAGATGAGTTGTTCATCATGCCCGCCGCCGCGATGGGCATGGGTGAGAACACCGGCCCAGGACCACAAGAGTACGACCCTGAGGAAGCTCACCAGGAGTCCGAATTCGGCCAGGCGATGCTCTCCGATGAAGACATTGAGACCATCGAAGGCATTGAAGGAGTCACCAACGTTGACCCCATCTTCTTTGTGAGTGCAGATTATCTGGAGGCTCAGGGAAATCAGTACAAACTCAACAATCTTGACTTCCCTGCCAATGGTCCAGCAATGGAGCTTGTAGCTGGTGAACTCCCGTCCCGGGAGAACATGGAAATCACGATTCCGGACACCTGGCTGACGATCTTCGATGAGGACGCCGACGACTACGAGGAGATCGACCCGGAGATCGCCCTGGGCGAGACCGTGGAGATCGGCATTTCCAATATGGTCCTAGAGCAGGACACCTTTGATGCTGAGATCGTAGGTGTATCGACCCAGAACCTTGCTGGCATCGGTGGAGCTCCACTGCCCTCTAATGCTCTCAACGATGCACTGTACGAATTCCAGAACTCGGGCCTGGACGTTGAGCGTCCCGATGCCTTCGTGCAGGCTGTGGCCAGCGTGGAGAATCTCGAATCCAATGAGCAGCGCGTCAAGGACGCTCTGATGGATGAAGGAATGGTCGGCATGACCCTGGAGGACATGCTGGGCATTATCCAAAGCGTCATCGACGCCATCGCCTGGGTGCTCTACGGCTTCGCACTGATCGCGCTGCTGGCAGCCAGCTTCGGCATTGTCAATACCCTGCTGATGAGCGTGCAGGAACGCACCCGAGAGATCGGCCTGATGAAGGCCCTGGGTATGTCGTCTGGAAAGGTCTTCGGACTCTTCTCGATGGAAGCAGTGGTGATCGGCATCCTCGGCTCGGTCATCGGTGTGGCATTGGGGCTCGGCGGAGGATTCCTGGCCAATGGATGGCTCACTGGATCAGGCGGACCGTTGAGCACCGTTGGCGGGTTGACCCTCTTCGCGTTGAACGTCCCTGCACTGCTGGCCATCCTCGGCGTCATTATCGTCATCGCCTTCTTGGCGGGAACCCTTCCAGCAGCCCGCGCTGCAAAGAAGGACCCGATCGAGGCCCTGCGGTACGAGTAGCCAAGCGATATCAGTGACTATTCAGGATGCGTCCAGCTTCGGTTGGAAGCGTTGAGCTGAAGGTCAGAAACACACCGGATCACAAGCAAGCTAAGGAGTAGCGATGAGCACCCCTCCCAATGACAATTCGCCCCAGTGGGGCAATCCTGGTAATCCCGGATACCCAGCTGGACCGCAGACCCCAGGCAACCCCTATTCGGGTCAGCCTGCTGGTCAGCCCGGGGGACAGCCGAGCAAATTCGGCACCGAGGCCTACAACCCCGGTGCCGGCTACGGGGCTCCGATGGAGGAACCGAATAAGTTCCGCACCCTGAAGACCCTGACTCTGGCGTCGCTGGGCGTCTACGTGCTGTCCCAGATCTTCGGTCTGATGAGCATCTTCACCCCAGAGAGCGAGCAGGTCATCCGCGACCAGTTCGCAGCGATGAACATGCCGGTGACCGACGACGACATCAACGCCGCGATGGCATTCAGCGTCGGCCTGGCTGTGGTGTTGACGGTCATTGCCGTGGGCCTCTACCTGCTGGTCTACTTCGGCCTGCGTGCTAAGAAGAACTGGGCCCGCATCACCGGCGTAGTCTTGGCCATCCTGGGCACCGTGTTCACCGTGGGCGGGCTGCTGATGGACTCCGGCGCCATGACCAGCGGGATGGGCCTGGTCAGCCTGGCGCTGACCGTCGCCTGGGTCGCCCTGAACATCTACTGGCTGGTCCTGGCATTCAACGGCCAGGTCAAGGCCTACTTGGAGCAGTTCAACCGCTGATCCTCACCGTTGAGAGAGCCCCGGTCCTCTTCGCCATGCGCGGAGGGCTCGGGGCTCTTCTCGTCGTCATCCGTTATAACGCCCGCCCATAACCACCGGCCGCAGCCGGTGCCGAGTGGTCAGTTTGTCCGCTAAGAACCGGTCCGGAAGCCCATCGTCACGGACAAAGTGACCACTCAACGCGCACGGAGACCGCAACGAAGTACGACGCCGACTGCGCCGCCGTCGTACTTCGTTGTTGCCTGCAACTAGAGGGATAGAGTGAAGCAGTGAGTCCCAACCCGCAGACAGGCCCGGCACCCTCGCAGCGGCGAGTCATGACGGCGCTGCTGCTGCCGCTCTTTGCCTCCCTGATGAGCATCTCCTCGGTGATGGTGGCCCTCCCTGCTATTGAGGAGGGTCTCAGCGCAACCTCTTCAGACCTGCAATGGGTGCTCTCCGGATATGCGCTGGCTTTCGGAATCGGTCTGGTGCCAGCCGGCCGAGCGGGAGATCTCTGGGGCAGGCGCCGAATGTTCTTAGCGGGCGTTGCAGTGTTCGGGCTGACCTCGTTGATCGCTGCATTCTCAATCAACCCGCAGATGCTCAATGTGATGCGCATCCTCATGGGCCTGGGCTCATCCATGCTGGTGCCACAGATCATCGGCATGATTCAGCGGCTCTTCACCGGTAGCGCCCGAGGCCGAGCATACGGTCTGATGAGCACGGTGATCGGGCTGGCCGTGGCGCTGGGGCCGCTGATCGCGGGGGTCCTCATCGACTTCGCGCCGGCGGATTTCGGCTGGCGGATAGTGTTCCTGGTGAATGTGCCGGTGGTGGGGATCGGGCTGCTGGCGGCCTTCCTCTGGCTGCCTGCCCCGCACGACGACGATGCGCCGGCAGCACTGCCACCGGGTTCACCGCGCGGATTGCGCCGGCTGGACCCGATCGGGGTGGTACTTCTGGCAGCCGCGATCGTGATGGTGATGCTGCCCTTCATTCAGTTCCAGAACCTGCTGGGTCTGGTGCTCGGACTGGCCGGCGTCGGGCTGTTGATGCTGTGGCTGGTCTGGGAGAAACGCCTGGGGGAGCGGGACGAGGAAGCCCCTGTGGTGAACCTGCGGCTCTTCGCACTGCCCAGCTACACCTGGAATTCTGCAGTGCTGATCCTCTACTTCGCCGGAATGCCGGCGATCTGGGCAATCGTGGCCATCTACGTCCAGCAGGGACTGGGCGAGGGGGCCTTCATTGCAGGTCTGGTCACGTTGCCCAGTGCTGTGATGGTCACGCTTCTAGCCTCGCAGGTGGGTAAGCGCGTGGAACGCAGCGGCCCTGCGATGCTGGTGGTAGGAACCGCCGCGGCGGTGGCTTCCATGCTGGCGCTGGCTGCTGCGACAGCACTGATGGGCACCGATTACGGGTCGCTATGGTGGATTGCCCTGGCGCTTGGTCTCAACGGGTTCTCACAGGCCCTGATCATTCCCAGCGCGCAGACCCTGTCCATGCAGGATGTACCGGAAAATATGGCCGGGGCTGCTGGCGGTGTCGCCCAGACCGCCCAGCGTGTGGTGACGGCCATCGGCATCGCGGCGGTCACTGCCATCTACTTCCTGGTGGCGGGAGACGGCGGGCATCAAGCCGGTATGCAGATCAGCTCACTGGTGCTGGCTGGGATTATGGTCTTCTCGGTGCTGGCCGCCATCGGCGCAGCCCGTGGAGCGAAGTCTGCGAGACGATAATGTGCAGACCGCCAACGTTTAGCGGAACAGGGCACCGGTCAGCCCAGACGGGCACCGCGCAGCACAGGCGGGTGCTGCTCAGCACTGGAGGGCACCACTCAGCGCAGGCGGGTGACCTCGCGCAGATCCTTGGCGGTCACGTACTTCGGACGGCCTGCGAAGATGCCAGCGCGAAGCTCTGATTCCTCCCACTCCTTCTCCGCTGCGGCGAACTCTTCGGAGCCACCTGTGCGGGACACGAACCAGGTCAACTGGGACTTGTCTGCATCCAGCCACATTGACTCGATGGTGAAACCCAGGGATTCTCGGGCGGGAAACACCTCGGTTGTGAGGAATTCGATGAACTCATCAGCCAGTGCTGGATCCAGCGTGTAGCGGCGCATCCAGGTGGTGCGTTCGGCGCCGTCGGCGGTGGGAGTTTCGGGAAGCACGGTCATAGTCCGCTCCTTGGGATGCCTAGCTGGATGGTCCGAGTTCATCCTATGCTCTGCTCGCGTGGACAATGTGCTGCTCTGCCCCACGTTTTAGCTCAGCGAATCGTCCACACCCGGGGGCACCTCCGCACCGGTTCCTTTCGCCCTTGGCAAACGCAGATCAGCAGTCAACCACTCAGGCTTCGGGCTGACTGCCCTACGGAACTACTCGTGCCGCCCGAGAGGTCCCAATAGCGGGATTCGCATCGATCGCGCCAACACGCGATAATTGCGCCCATGAGTTCTGCCCCCTCCCTGCCCTCCGGAGCTGCTGCTCTGCGCAACGCCGGCCGCCGCGGCACCGGCATCGTCTTCGCCGTGATGATCACCGTGCTGCTGGTCGCGCTGGTCTTCGCCGCCAACCAGAACGAGATCATCGGCTGGATCCTGGTGGTCATCGCCGGTGGTTGGCTGCTGCTGGCCACCATCATGGTGATCGCCTTTCAGCGCGGTGCTCGCAAGTTCGGCGACGCCGTTGACTCAGCTCGTGCAGACGCAGCTGCCCGTCGTACCGGAGGCGACCCGGGCGCCGTCGTCGTTGATGAGGACACCCACGCCCGCAACCTGAAGCTGGACCACTCCTTCAAGATCGTCCAGGTCCAGGCCCGGGTGATCAAGCAGGAGCTCGCCAAGGATGAGCACGCGGATAGGGAAATGGTGGACCGCGCCCTGGAGACCATGGAGATCACCTCCCACAACGGCCGGGACATGCTCGCTGATCTGGTGGGCCGGCGGAAGAAGAACCGTGACGACGACGCCGGGGGCACCGTCTCTGGCGAAATCGTCGACTGAGCGCCACCTCTGGCACACCACCTGCGGCACCACATCCGATCGCACGCCGCACACACACCCTGCTGACAAGCCCTGCTGACACACGCTGCTGACCTTTTGAGGACATGATGACTGAGACCCCCGCAGAGACCAGCCCGCACATCATCCGTGATCCCAAGGGTGAGGACTTAAGCCGGATCGCAAGCGTGAACGTCAACGGCATCCGTGCGGCCCATCGCAAGGGCATGGGCGAGTGGCTGGCCGAACGCGACATCGACATCCTGGCCCTCCAGGAGGTCCGCGCCGACGGCTCCACTCTCACCAAGCTGGTCCAGCAGATGACCGAATCCACCGGGGAGACCTGGCACATCCACGAGCACGAGGCTTCGCAGAAGGGGCGTGCCGGGGTGGCTATCGTCTCCAAGCAGGCGCCGCTGGCTACCCGTACCGGTATAGGCGAAGGCCACCCGGAGGATGATGGCCGCTGGATTGAGGCCGACTATCAGCTTGGCGACGGCACCATGCTGACTGTAGTCAGCGTCTATGTGCACTCCGGGGAGGTGGGGACCGAGCGGCAGGAACACAAGATGCGGTTCCTGCAGTACATGCTGGAGTACCTCCCGCAGCTCGCTGAGCGCACCGACCACGTCCTGGTCATGGGTGACCTCAACGTGGGTCACCGGGAGTTCGACATTAAGAACTGGAAGGGCAATGTGAAGAACTCCGGCTTCCTGCCCGAGGAGCGTGCCTTTTTCGATCAGTACTTCGGCGAAGCAGGGTACGTGGACGTGGCCCGCACGCTGGCCGGGGAAGTGGACGGCCCCTACACCTGGTGGTCCTACCGTGGGAAGGCCTTCGACAACGACACCGGCTGGCGCATCGACTACCACATGGCCACCCCGGCTCTCGCGGAACTGGCCACCAACCCCAAAGTGGACCGCGCCGCAGACTATTCGCTGCGCTGGTCCGACCACGCGCCCCTGGTCATCGACTACCGTCTTCCTTAAGGGAGGTCGCCCGGCGTCGTCGTGCGGTCTCTGACAGATGAGAGATCGCACCAGAAGAGACGAGGCCCTATGCAGCTGGAATCCGTGACAGTCCGGCGAATGACTCTGCCGATGCTCACGCCTTTCACCACGAGCTTCGGCACTCAGACCCACCGGGACCTGCTCATTGTGGAGGCCCACAGCGGCGGAGTCACCGGTTACGGGGAATGCGTGGCGCTCGCGGAGCCGCTGTACTCCGAGGAGACCACCAGCACCTGCGCCCTGGTCATCCAGGACTACATCCTGCCGCGACTCCAGGGGCTGGAGATCAGCCACCCGCGGGAGGTATCCGCAGCGCTGAGCCCGCTCAAACGCAACAATATGGCCAAAGCCGCCGTGGAGGGCGCGATCTGGGAGCTCTGGGCCAAGCGTGAGAATCAGTCCTTGGCACAGAGCTTCGGTGGCACCAAAGACGCGGTGGAGGTGGGCTTGAGCATTGGTATCAAACCCACTGATGCTGACCTGATCGACACTGTCGGTGCAGCAGTGGATGCCGGGTATAAGCGGATTAAGATCAAAATCGCCCCCGGCCGTGATCTGCAGATGATGCGCGCAGTCCGCGCCGAGTTCCCCGATGCGGTGCTCATGGCCGATGCCAACTCCGCCTACACCATGGCGGACCTGGAGTTGTTCCAGGCTCTGGACGAGCTGGACTTGCTGATGGTGGAACAGCCTCTGGCTCATGATGACATCGTCGACCACCGCCACCTGCAGGCCGCCATCCGCACCCCGGTCTGCCTGGATGAGTCCATTCACAGCGCCGAGGATGCCAGGCAAGCGATCGAGCTCGGCTCCTGCCGGATCATCAATATCAAGATCGGCAGGGTCGGAGGCATCGCCGAGTCGCTGAAGATTGAACAGCTGTGCCGTCAGCACGGTATCGATGTCTGGTGCGGCGGCATGCTGGAGACCGGCATCGGTCGAGCCCACAATGTGGCCATCGCGTCGCTGGAGGGCTTCACACTGCCCGGTGATACTGCGCCGTCTGCCCGCTACTGGGCAGAGGACATCATCGAGCCCGAAGTCACCATGGACGACGGCGTGGTGGCGGTTCCTACGGCACCGGGACTGGGTTTTTCGGTCAAGCAGCAGCTTCTTGAAGACCTCACTGTCTCCTCCTTCAGCACCGACTGGCGCTAGGGGCAGAGACTCATCATTCCCCAGCGAATTGCCGCTGCCTTTAGACTGGCTGTGCGCCCGCTCGATCCATGCGATCCGGGCGCACAGATCTGTCGTGGACGTACCAATTGACTAGTGAGGACCATCGTGACGCAGCGCATACTCTCCGGAATGCAGCCCTCTGCTGATTCCCTTCACCTGGGGAACTACCTCGGTGCGCTGGTCAACTGGGTGCGCATGCAGGAGGAGTACGACGCCTTCTTCTTCATCCCCGATATGCACGCGATCACCGTGCCCCAGCCCCCGCAGGAGCTTCGCGATCGAGTCCGGCGCACCGCCGCGCAGTACATTGCCGGCGGCATCGACCCCGAGCGCTCCACGCTCTTCGTGCAGTCCCATGTGCCTGAGCACGCTCAGCTGGGCTGGGTCATGACCTGCCTGACCGGCATGGGCGAAGCCGGGCGAATGACCCAGTTCAAGGACAAATCGGCTAAGCAGGGCGTTGACTCTGCCGGCGTCGGACTCTTCACCTATCCCATGCTCCAGGCTGCGGATATTCTGCTGTACCAGCCGCACGGGGTGCCGGTGGGGGAAGATCAGAAGCAGCACGTGGAGCTCACCCGTAACTTGGCTCAGCGCTTCAACCACCGCTACGGCGAGACCTTCCGGGTGCCTGAGCCGGTGATTCCGGAAGCCGGCGCCCGCATCTATGATCTGCAGAATCCCACCGCCAAGATGTCCAAATCCGCCGAGTCGCCCAACGGGCTGCTGAACCTGCTGGACACCGATAAGCAGATAGCTAAGAAGCTGAAGTCAGCAGTCACCGACGACGGCGCCGAGATCCGCTTTGACCGTGAGTCCAAGCCCGGCATCTCCAACCTCTTGACGATCTACTCCACCCTCACCGGCAAAGCGATCGAGGACATCGTTGCTGAGTATGAAGGCAAAATGTACGGTCACCTGAAGGTGGACCTCGCAGATATCGCGGTGGCCCAGCTGGGGCCCATCCGGGACCGTGCGCTCCAGCTGCTGGATGATCCCGCTGAGCTTGACGCGCTGCTGGCCAAAGGGGCGGCCAAGGCACGCGCCGTCGCTGCTGAAACTCTGGCCACCGCCTATGAGAGGATCGGCTTCCTGCCGGCCTCCGCCGCCTAGCACTATGGTCTACCCCTCCCGACTGCGACCGCGTGCTGCGGGAGGCCGTGCAGGAAATCAGCAGCGGAACACCGGCGGCATTTTGGACAGTGCCCGTGCTCGGATAGCCCGGCACGCTGAAAACCGCGAGGTCAGCGCGAAGATTAACCCGTTGGATGTGGAACGACTCAAGCAGGAGGAACTCCAAGCCCGGATGGCCTATGGCCGGGCGCGCCGGGAAGGTAAGGGCGGATTCGGTCTGGTCTTGCCGGCCCTGGGCTGGGGTCTCGCTCGGGCCAATCGCACCCGTGTGCTGCGCGCGGTCAATCTCTTCTTCTTCCACTACGGCACAGTAATGGCCGCCGGCGCAGCGTACATGATGTTCTTTTCCGTCGCTGCGATGCTCTTTGCGGGGTTCGCCATTGCAGGACTGGTCATCGGCGGCAACCAGGAGTACCAAGAGCTGATCGTCCGTGCGGTCAACACCGCCATCCCGGGAATCATCGGCGAAGACGGACTGGCCACCCCTAAACAGCTCTTTCAGACCCGGGGTCTGAATCTTGCCCTGCTGGTCTCGCTGGTCGTGGCAGTAGTGACCTCGCTGAGCTGGGTGCATGGACTGCGCTCGGGGATGCGCAGCATCTGGGAGCGCCCGCTGATGGCGGAGAATGTGCTGGTGGTCAAAGCCCGGGATCTGGGCATCATGCTGGTGCTGGTGATCATCGTGCTGAGCACTGCGGTCATCGGAGTTCTCACCACACTTTTCATCGAAGAGATTCTGCATCTGCTGGGCTGGGAACTTGATGGCGTAGCCTCGCGGCTGACCAGGGTCGCTTCGCTGGTGATCGCCTTCGGGCTGGATATGTTCATGGCGGTGGTCCTGATGCGCGGTGCCTCTCGGCTGAGTATCCCGGTGAGCGCCCTCTGGCAGTCGGCGCTGATTGCCGGTATTGGGGCGTCGTTGCTACGGTTGGGCTCAACTCAGCTGCTGCAGAACTATGCCGATGCCCCTCTGCTGGCAGGTTTTGCGACCGTACTGGGACTCTTCTTCTACTTCTACCTCTTCAGCCTGGTCTACCTGGTGGCCTCCGCCTGGGGTGCGATTGCCGCCGCTGATCACAGCGCCAAGGTGGGATGAACCGCTGGATCGACCACGTGTCCGGCACTGCCGCGGGAAACTAGCTAAATAAAGCGGAAAAATATCCTGGCAAATCTCTGGAATGTACTTTCTCGATCCCGGCCGGGCGAATTCTTGTGCATAGGCTGGCATATAGACCACGCCTTCCAGCCAGGCGCCGGCACTTAAGGACAGCATCGCCGAATTTGAACTCCAGACGGTCATGTTCGAGCAGCTGAACTTCTACAACCACACAGATCGCCATCGCTCATCGATGGAGAAGAGGAGACCGCAGTGAGCAGCATCAGCAGAAACGGACTGATCAATTCGGACAACGTGAGACTGGCGCTTGGTCTGGGACTGGTCGGGGCACTGGCCCTGACTGCCTGCGGCGGGGACGACACCCAGGGAACCGAAGAGCCCGGCGAGGTTCAGGGAGAGACCGGTGAGGCCGCTGATCCGGGGACCCAGGGCACAAGTGAGGAAACCCAGGAGTCTGTCTCCCCGGAAGCTCCCTTGCTGTCTGAGATCCAGGATCAGGTGACCCAGACACTGCATGAGGCAGAATCGGTGACTATCACTGCCAGTGGCAGCGTTCCTGGTCTCGCATATGAGGGCTCCGATAGCGACACTGAGGATCCTGACCTGGAGGAAGCCGAGGATGCCGAGGACCTCGATGACGAGGCGGAGGAACAGCTGGAGAACGCCGAGGACCTGCAGATGGTCTATCGCGGCGCGGGAGACGGATCATTGGCCATGGCTGAGGTGTCTGCCGAGGGCGTGCAGATGTCGGTGATGACCGTGGACAACGCGGCCTACTTCTCCGGAGACTCGCTGTTGAGCATCTTCGAATCGCAGTTACCGCAGGATCAGCTTGAGCAGTTCGACCTCGAGGCGCTGCGCGAGGATCTTGACGGGCGCTGGATCGATACCGGTCAGGAGGATGACCTGGGAAGTCTGGCTGATGTCCTGGATGAGATCGATGAGGATGAGTGGACGGATGAATTCTCAGAGGAAGGCACCGTCGAAGAGCGAGATGGTCAGACCGTATGGGTCTACAGCGGAGATGACAGCTCTGAGCTGGTGATCGTGGCTGATGAGGAGAGCCCGTACCTGCATTCCATGACACAGGGCACTGACGGCGATGACCTCAGCATCATCTTCAGCGACTGGGACAGCACCGAGCTTCCTGAGGAGCCCGCTGAGGAAGACATCATCAGCGAAGAAGAGTTCCAGCAGCTGATGATGCAGCGCCTGCAGTAGACAGCGGCACCGCATAGTGATGGCCCCGGTCCAAACGGAGCGGGGCCAGTCACTA
>NZ_HG005170.1:58243-62510 GCF_000455245.1 Nesterenkonia massiliensis
TGTGAGTCTTGGTAGTGGCTAGTCTGGGACTGGCTGGCAGGGTAGGTACTGGTCGTTCCGTCCTGTGGTTGTGGCTCATACACCCTTTGGCCCAGTATTGGTGCCTCGCAGATGACATGTCCACCCACCAGGCGGTCGGCCGGTACCTGTCCGGCCCACCTCGGTAACTTAATCAGAAGGCTGTCCGCCTCAGACGGGCGTGACTCATCACAGAGCTGTTCCGAAGTGACCTCTTCCCGGATTGGGCACCGGCCCTCAGCGGCCATGACCATATGTCCCGATAGAGGAAGGCTGCGACCGCTATGACTATCCTCGCGCATTCACGCTCGTTTGTCGTCGGCGTCGATACCCACGCCCGCAACCACGTCTACGCCATCGTCGCCACGACCGGCGAACTGCTCGATACCCGCGAGTTCCCGAGCACCAAAGCGGGCATCAACCGCGCGATCTCCTGGACCGCACGCAGGACCGGTGGCGATGCCGACACACTGTGGGTGATCGAGGGCGCCGCCACCTACGGGGCCGTGCTCACCAGCGCCGTCACTGCTCAGGGGTACGAGGCTGCCGAGGCCGCACGGATGAACGCTCGAGCCCACCGTGGTGTGGGGAAGTCCGATGCGCTCGATGCCCACCGGATCGCTGCCGCTGTCCTCCCGCTGCGCGAGGATCAACTGCGTCGGCCCCGCCTGAACGAGGGCGTCCGGCAGGCATTGCGGGTGCTCGTGTCTGCTCGGGAGACGATGACCGATGAGCGCACCCGGATGGTAAACACGCTGACCGCGCTGCTGCGCGCCAACAACCTCGGTCTTGACGCTCGCAGGTCATTGACTGGCACCCAGATCACCGAGGTGTCCCGGTGGCGTTCTCGCGACGAACCCCTCGCGCTGTCTGTGGCCCGCGCCGAGGCGATCCGGCTGGCCCAGCACATCATCGAGCTCGATGACACCCTCGCTGTGAACCTCGCCCAGATCAGAGAGCTCGTCGCCGTCAGCGAGGCCGGTCCACTACTCGAGGAGAAAGGATTCGGGCCGGTCACCGCGGCGATCTGCCTCACCACCTGGTCACATCCCGACCGGGTGCGCTCCGAGGCCGCGTTCGCATCCCTGGCGGGCGTGAATCCGATCCCCGCCTCTTCGGGGAACATGGTCCGGCACCGCCTCAACCGGGGCGGGGATCGGCGCTTGAACAAGGCACTGCACATGGTATCGATCAACCGTATGGCCCACGACCCAGAGACCCGCGCTTACGTCGAGAAACGATCCGCTGAAGGACGCACGGTCAAAGAGATCCGCCGCTGCATCAAGCGCTACCTCGCGAGGCGGGTCTATCGAACACTCAACGCCCTGACCCCGACAGCGAGCACCACTTGACATCTATAGAAGGGTCATCTGCGAAGAGCCACATAACTAGACCGCATTCTTGAGCGCAGGTCAGGGGCACAGGAAAAAGAACAACGGCCGCTGATCCAAGAAAATTCCTTAAAACAGAGGCCCTTACCGGTTGTGCGGCCAGGCATTGACCTGGGACCTACAAACGCGTCGTGTCTTTACAAGTGGGAACGCAAGAGTTCCCAAGCCATCTCGTCTCTATCGCGGCGTCGCCGCAGCCTGTTCCTAGCGCAATTGTTCTCCGGTGGAGCAGCACGACCCGCGCGGGAGGTAGCCGAGGTTACGAACCACCAGGGCAAGATAGTCGGCTGCGACAGTGAGATCTTTTCAAAGAGCCAGTGGTTTCGGCGCGGATCGTTCACAAGTAGAAGCTTCTTACCGCCTGCAAGCTGTCCTACGTCCCACTCAATGTGAAGATTGTTACGACTCCATAACAATGTCGAATTGCGCTGGACGCAGAACCCCATCACAACGATTCTAAGGATGGACTCTCGGTCCGTTTCACTCGTCACCCAACGGTTAGGTCTTCAAGTGGGAAAAAAAAATTTTACGCACCGTGCAGCTTTAGTTTCTATTCTAGGACTCGTCGCAGTGTCCTTCTCAGCTCCCCCCTCATCGGCTTCCAATGGTGTCGAATCAGAGTTCGGTGATCACCTGGATTTGAATCTCGTTGCTGAAGGATTAGGGAGTAGCGAAGAGTACGCAGCTTTCTACTTGGAAGGACAATAGGACTTCCTCAACGCAGTTGCTGAAGCTCAAGAGGCTGCCCCGGAGACATTCGCGTCGTCTGCTTGGACACCTGACAATTTGGAGCCCGACGGCTACAAGGCTTGGGTATCTTTCACTTCTGGTGTCAGCCCTGACGTCCTCGCCATTTTCAGGGGTCTTGAAGTTCCGGTAGATATTCGAGTAGACGCCTCTTACAGCATGGTAGAACTCGAGGATTTACAGGTATCTGTCATGGAGTCCCTTCTAGGGGAGGGAAAATTTAAGAACCTAGCAAGCAACATTGATGAGTCCGGCGATATCGAGATTCAGTACGAAGTAAGCTCTCTCAGACGCTCTGCAGGGGTGAGCCCCGACGATGTTCAGGCACTAGCAGAAGAAAGTCTTGCCGAAGAACTTGCCGTAGAAGGGGATGCCCCGAAAATCTCGGTTGTCCCCGCAACCGGTATTGGTTCCGAGCCGGAGGTCGTACGCGGCGGGGAACATCTTCCAGGGAATACTTGCACCCTGGGCTTTACCGCGACAAGTGGTACGACACGAGGCGGCATTACCGCAGCCCATTGCGGAAACAGTGCGGGCACCCCACCAGGCAGCAACGTTGCGATGAGATATCTTCGCGGCCACTTCGGGGGCTCTGGTGATTTCCAGATGCACTCAACTACTGATTCAATACAAGGCGTCTTTCGCATTCGCTCCTATTCAACGCCGTCAAATCCAACAGTTTTTCGCCCGGTGAACTCTGTAGGGGCAGTGAGTAGTGGTGCATCAGTCTGCAACTTCGGTCGCACTCGGCCCACGAGCTCCTGTACAACTGTGCGGAATGCCAACCACGCATTTACTTACGACGGAACTGTCCTCGGAGGCATGGTGCAAACAAACGGGTCCTTCACCAACGGTGGCGACTCTGGAGGTCCCTGGTATAGCAACAACGCGGCGCTCGGAATCCATTTCGGCAAGTCTGGAGGCTACAGCACCTTCTCTCGGGCCACGAACGCGCAGCAGACTTTGAATGTAACGATTCGCCGAAACTAAGACCATTGGGAGCCCCCTGTGCTTAGAGCATCAGAATATGTCCTAGCTTTCGCGGTACTAGCCGCTTCACTCGTCGCTTGTGGAACCCCTACCGACGGGCCTGGTAATAGTGAGGCACCGTCGCCGAGTCATAGCTCCCAAGTGTTCGGGAAGGATACAGAGCTACTGAGTTACGGGGGCAACTCGATCATTGTGCGTAGTTCTCCTGATCCCAATACCGCTCAAGTGGATGCGCTCGTGGAGGGCACCCTTAGGGCGGAAGAGTACGGATGCCTGGTAGTGGTCAACGAGGAAACAAACGCACGATCCGCAATAAAGTTCCCTTACGGGAGCAGTCTTTCTGAGCAAGGAGTAAAACTGCCCGGGGGTCAGTATCTAGGCATTGATCAGTCCTTCAGCGTGGGCGGAGGCTCTCGAGACATGGAAGCAGTGTTGCCGCAAGACTTAGTTGAGAAGTGCAGACTCTCTGGGATTCAAGAAATATTCGTAATTAATCCAGAATAGCATCCCTGTTTCTTAGTCGCGTACTATTCGTAATAAGATGAGCACTCCTATTCGTCCCGATGGCGAGCTACTGGTAGCTGTAGTCGCTCACCCGTAGCTCGCCATCGTCGTTATGCTCGAAGGCGCAGAAGAACAGCCTACGCTCGGTAGGGTTACTGATAACTGCCCCCTCCCCGGTGATCCATGCCAACGTCGCTTCGATAGAAGACACTTCATCGCTAGTGGCTCGGTTGGCCTCCACGCTCGGCCGCAAGGGCGCGCCGGCCTCGGCCGCTTCTAACCACTCGGGGCTGATGCAGGAACGGGTGACAAGTCGGGCTTCCTGTTCAGGCCGCTAGAGTCAGCGCCTGCGTGAGCAGTTTCTCCTCGTAGGCGATCGGGGTCAACTTCCCCAGCCCCTTCTGCTTCCTCCTTCGGTGGTAGGTCCTCTCAATCCACTGAACGATCCGCATCCGCAGCTCTTCTCGGGTCCGCCAGGGCTGGGCGTCGAGGACGTTGTTCTGAAGCAGGCTGTAGAACGACTCCATGGCCGCGTTGTCCCCAGCAGCACCGACTCGGCCCATGGAACCGACCAGGCTATGGTGCTCCAAAGCACGGAGGAACTTGTTGGAACGGAA
>NZ_HG005170.1:62536-65528 GCF_000455245.1 Nesterenkonia massiliensis
AATACGGCTTGGCTGCCGCGGTCGCTGTGGACGATGCATCCGGCCACCTCCGCCCCTGTGCGGCCCCGGTTGGCGATGGCGTTGTTCAGCGCCCGCACCGCCAGGGAGGCCTTCATCCTGCTATCGATGGAATAGCCGATGATCCGGCGTGAGCAGGCGTCCTTGACCGCACACAGGTAGAGCTTGCCCTCACCGGTGTGGTGCTCGGTGATGTCGGTCAGCCAGACCTCGTTCAGCGCCTTCACAGTGCTGAACTGCCGCTTCACCAAATCGTCGTGGACCGGGGGCCCCGGGCGGGTGCCCTTGCCCTTCTTGCGCTTGCTGATCACCGAGAACACCCCCTGGGAGGCACACAGCCGCCAGGCGGTCCGGTGGGCCATCGGGTAGCCGGCTTCTTCTGCTTCATCAGCCAGGTACCGGTACCCGAACTCAGGATCATCACGATGGGCATCAATCAGGGCATTGAGCCGATGGGCCTCTTCCCATTCCTGGTCCGTCACGGGGTTGGCCAGCCACCGGTAGTAGGGCTGGCGAGCGATCTTCAGCACCCGGCACGTCACTGCCACAGGGATTCCTACGGCGGCGAGATCGCGTACGAGCGGGTACTTCATTTTGACGGGATCTGAGCCTGACCGAAGTAGGCAGCAGCCCGGCGCATGACCTCGAGTTCCTGTTCCAGGGCCCGGTGTTGATCACTGGTTTCGTTTCCTCACCTGCTAGCGCAGCCTCAAGCCAGACTGATGTGCTTGGCGAAGCTCGGGACTTCTTTGAGTCCTATGGACTCTCTGAGGAGACCATCGACAGCCTCGAACACAAATTGGCGACTGAGGGAACCCTCCACTCTATGGATGGATCAGACCCTGTTGATGTTCAGGTAACTGAGACTGCTACAGCAACGGTGACTCTTGAGACATTTGAAGACGGCTCTATTCGCGTAAGTTCTGTGGATAAACCGCTCGAGGCTGGAGAAGACGACGGTATCTTCATGCCGATGGCAATTTCTCAGTGCCAAGGAAGAAGCGGTAGCGGTTATGTTTCCCAAAGCAACTGCCTGGCCTTCTCCAGCAATGGTGTCACCTCAATGAGGTTCCGGTTCGACTATAGCCACTCGAACGGTGGACCGTCATCGATCAGCAGCGGCCATAGCGCTGCCTCCAGCTCGACGTATGGTTCGATCACCACTCCGGTCCGGTCCTCGTGGCGGCAGCATTCATCTAGTGTCCAGAATGCTGTGTTGACGTACCGTTCTGTCTACACCGGCCCGATGAGCACCGAAACCTGGTACCTATCGGTCTATCTCCCTCAGGGCAAGACCCCTTACACCTCGTCTCACTAGTAACGACAAGGCTTGTCAGTTCCCTCGTCGGAAGGTGGGGGAACTGACAAGCCTTGCATTTTGCTCAAACTTTTAGACCGACTCCCAGCTGTAATCACTAATCAGCAGTTCTCCAGCCACTTCTTCAAAAGTGAAGAAGAACAGCCTGCGCTCTGTGGGATTGCTGATCACTGAGCCTTCTTCGGTAATCCATACCCACGTCGCTTCGACGGAGATCACTTCATCGCTAGTGGCTCGATTGGGTTCCACACTTGGCCGTGAGGTTGCGCCTGCTGAAGCGGCATCGAGCCACTTTGGGCCTGTGGTCGGACGCTCTGGGGGCCTGATGGACTCTGCTAGTTCATCGGTCATCAGATGAGCTGCGCGCAGCTCTGCCTCGGTCTGGTTGAAGTCCTCGATGGGGTCCCAGGTAGTCATGACCTCGGCAGCTTCAAGTGCCAGCTGTTCCATGCGTTCACGCTCTGCGTCCTCGATGGCCGGCTCATCGTCTTCTGGCGATGGCTGCGGAGCAGCCGGCAAGGACGACTCTGCGGGTGAGGGCGTGGGTCCTACAACTTCATCCTCTGCGGAAGTGCGCTGCGTGGCCCATACTGCTGCAACAGCTGCGGCAATGACGATGATGATCACGCTAATGATGCCCGCGCGTTTCATAGGATGCCTTTCGCTCGGAGGAAGGGTTCAGGGTCAATCAGGTTGTCCCAACCTGCTTGATCCCAGGCTCCGTCGGGGGTGCCAAACTGCAGGTGAAGGTGAATAGCCGCGGAGTTGCCAGTCGTGCCTTCATGGCACAGGGGTGTGCCCGGTGGCACGATGTCGCCGGCCGAGACGTAGAACGAGTTATAGCGGCAGTGCCCGAATTCGACGTGCAGGTACGGCTCTTCCGTCATGATCGCAAGCACAGTCTCCCCAAGTCCGGGCTGGGTGCCTACGGCTCGGATCTCTAGCTCCATCGGCGCAACGATGGTAGATCCTGGAGGCGGCGTTGCAATGTCGATCCCTCGATGGTCAGAGACGCCGTTGTGGCAGTTGAGTGCATTCGCTATAGGGCATGGTCGCGGGCCAAATCGGGAGGTAACGATGCCACCTGGAAGCGGGTGCGTCCACTCCCCCGGACCGAGATCTCTCACGTCAGCGTAGAAGCCTCCAGGAGGCGCGCAGTTGGCGGAGAAGTTGCCTTGTGCGGACTCCAGGATGGTTTCGACATAGTGCTGGGTCTCTGCGAAAGGGGGAATTCCTCCGTGTTGCTGCACGGCACCAGGGCCGGCGTTGTAGGCAGCGAGAGTGAGTTCTATGAGTTCACGCTCATTGCTGGCAAGGCTGCCGACTTCCTCCTGCAGGTCAGCCATATAGCGGCCCTGGGCCTCGATGGAGGCGATGGGGTCAAAAGGATCTAGGCCGTACTGGGCGGCGGTGCCTGGCATGAACTGCGCGATCCCCTGAGCGCCCGCGGGGCTCTGCGCGTTTGGGTTCCATCCGGACTCCTGTTGGATTTGAGCCGCGAGCACGTCTGTGGAGATCCCGGAATGCGCCGCAGCCGCTTCGATAGCTTCCCAATACTCATCCGGCACTGATTCGCGGGTGTGCGCAGCGGTTTCTGCATCCTCTCCAGGTCTGCACGCCAACGCGGGCGCGGGTCTCTCATCCTCGCCCAATATT
>NZ_HG005170.1:65554-80422 GCF_000455245.1 Nesterenkonia massiliensis
ATCTGCGAAGAGCCACTTAAGAGAACCTGGCTTACAGGCTGCGAGTCAGGATTGCGGTCTTGACTTCCTGAATAGCCTTGGTGACCTCGATGCCGCGCGGGCAGGCGTCCGTGCAGTTGAAGGTGGTGCGGCAGCGCCACACACCTTCCTTATCGTTGAGGACCTCCAGGCGCATGTCGCCGGCGTCGTCGCGGGAGTCGAAGATGAAGCGGTGAGCATTCACAATCGCTGCGGGACCGAAGTACTGGCCATCGGTCCAGAACACCGGGCAGGAGCTGGTGCAGGCTGCACACAGGATGCACTTGGTGGTGTCATCAAAACGTGCGCGGTCCTCAGGGGACTGCAGCCGCTCGGCGGTGGGGGCGGGGGAGTTGTTGACCAGGAAAGGCATGATCTCGCGGTAGGACTGGAAGAAAGGCTCCATGTCCACGATCAGGTCCTTCTCGATCGGCAGACCCTTAATGGCCTCCACCAGGATCGGCTTGGAAGTGTCCAGATCCTTCAGCAGAGTCTTGCAGGCCAGGCGGTTGCGTCCGTTGATGCGCATGGCATCGGAGCCGCAGATGCCGTGGGCGCAGGAGCGCCGGAAGGTCAGCGAACCGTCGATCTCCCATTTGACCTTGTGCAGGGCATCCAGCACACGGTCGGTGCCGTACATGGTCAGCTGCCACTCATCCCACCACGCGTCCTCAGCGCGCTCGGGGTCATAGCGGCGAACCTTCAGCGTGATCTCAAAGCTCTCGACGGCGCCGGCGCCCTCGCCCGACTCGTTGAGGTCAATCTTGGATGCCGGCTCAGCGGCGTCAACAGTGGGGGTGCTCATCAGTACTTACGCTCCATCGGCTCGTAGCGGGTGAAGACCACCGGCTTAGTGTCAAACCGGATGCCCTTGATGCCTTCGGTTTCAGCTTCCTCGTCCTTGTACAGCATCGAGTGAAGCATGAAGTTGTCGTCGTCGCGCTCGGGGTAGTCCTCGCGGTAGTGGCCACCGCGGGATTCCTTGCGGTGCAGCGCGGAAACAGTCATGACCTCTGCCATGTCCAGCAGGAAGCCCAGCTCCACGGCCTCGAGCAGGTCCAGGTTGAAGCGACGGCCCTTGTCCTGGATCTGGACGTTCTTGTAGCGGGTCTTGAGTTCACCGATCTTGGTCAGTGCCTCCTGGATGGTCTCCTCGGAGCGGAACACCTGCATATTGGCGTCCATGGTCTCCTGGAGCTCACTGCGCAGCGTGGCCACGCGCTCGCCGCCATTGCCATCACGCATCATGGACAGCTGGGATTCCACGAAGGTATGCGGGTTCTCCGGCAGCTCCACGAAATCAGCGGTCTGCGCGTACTCAGCAGCGTAGATACCCGCGCGCTTACCAAAGACGTTGATGTCCAGCAGCGAGTTGGTGCCCAGTCGGTTCGACCCATGCACGGATACACAAGCGACCTCACCGGCGGCGTAGAGGCCGGGGACAACAGTGTCGTTGTCCTGCAGCACCTCCGCCTTGATGTTGGTGGGGATACCGCCCATGGCGTAGTGGCAGGTGGGGAAGACCGGCACCGGTTCGGTGTAGGGCTCCACACCCAGATAGGTCCGGGCGAACTCGGTGATATCCGGGAGCTTGGCATCGATATGAGCCGGCTCCAGGTGGGTCAGGTCCAGTAGCACGTAGTCCTTGTTCGGACCGCAGCCGCGTCCCTCGCGCACCTCATTCGCCATGGAGCGGGCCACGATGTCACGCGGGGCCAGGTCCTTAATGGTGGGTGCGTAGCGCTCCATGAAGCGCTCACCCTCGGAGTTGCGCAGGATGCCGCCCTCACCGCGGGCAGCCTCGGAGAGCAGAATGCCCAGGCCGGCCAGGCCGGTGGGGTGGAACTGGACGAACTCCATATCCTCAAGCGGGATGCCAGCGCGGTAGGCGATGGCCATGCCGTCACCGGTGAGGGTGTGGGCATTGGAGGTGGTCTTGAAGATCTTGCCCAGGCCGCCGGAGGCGAAGACCACGGATTTTGCCTGGAAGATATGCAGCTCCCCGTTGGCCAGGTCATAGGAGACCACGCCTGCCACGCGCTTCTGCTTGAAGGGGGTGCCGTCCTCGCGGACTGCGTCCTCTTCCACGGTGAGCAGATCCAGCACGTAGTACTCGTTGTAGAACTCGACGTTGTGCTTGACGCAGTTTTGGTACAGCGTCTGCAGGATCATGTGACCGGTGCGGTCTGCGGCGTAGCATGCCCGGCGCACGGCGGCTTTGCCGTGGTCACGGGTGTGTCCGCCGAACCGACGCTGGTCGATCTTGCCCTCGGGGGTGCGGTTGAAGGGCAGCCCCATCTTCTCCAGGTCCAGCACGGCGTCGATGGCTTCCTTGGCCATGACCTCCGCTGCATCCTGGTCCACCAGGTAGTCACCGCCCTTGACGGTGTCAAAGGTGTGCCATTCCCAGTTGTCTTCCTCGACGTTGGCAAGCGCCGCACACATGCCGCCCTGGGCGGCACCGGTGTGGGAGCGGGTCGGGTAGAGCTTAGTCAGCACGGCGGTGCGCGCGCGCTGGCCGGATTCGATGGCGGCGCGCATACCCGCACCGCCGGCGCCGACGATCACGACGTCGTACTTGTGAACCTGCATCTGCTTTCGGCTCTCTTTTCTTAGGTGCTAGTGCGTATTCTCGGGTGACTTCGGCTTACGCGTTACTGAACTGCGCTCTGGCAGAACGAGGGCGCGCGCTCCATCAGCTCACCGGCTTCGTTCATCAGGCAGGGCTCGAAGGTGAAGATCACCATGGTGCCCAGGACGATGATGACGGTGGCCGAGAGGAAGAGAATCGACTTCAGCCACATGCGGGTGGAGTCCTTCTCCGCGTAATCATTGATGATGGTGCGCATGCCGTTGGTGCCGTGCAGCATGGCCAGCCAGAGCATGGTCAGGTCCCAGAACTGCCATACCGGGTTCGCCCATTTGCCGGCGACGAACGCGAAGTCGATCTGGTGTATGCCGTCTCCCACCATGAGGTTGACCCAGAGGTGAACGAAGATCAGCACCACCAGAGCGGCACCGGAGACACGCATGAAGAGCCATGCGGCCATCTCGAAGCTGCCGGAGGTGGATGAAGACCTGCGCAGGTACTTAGGGTCGATGCGTCCCGAGCGCGGGGCCTCGATGCCCTGCGCGGGGAGCACTGCTTCAGAGTTTGCGGTGGTCATAGTTCTAGAATCCTCCCCAGCCGTCAAGGAACAGCATCAGGTGTCGGACGGTGAAGGCGGCCATTGTCACGAACCAAAGTGCCAGCACGATCCACAACATCTGCTTGTGGTAGCGGGTGCCCTGCTTCCAAAAGTCCACCAGGATGACCCGGATGCCGTTGAATGCGTGGAAGACGATGGCGCCCACCAAGCCAATTTCACCGAGAATCATGATCGGGTTCTTATACGCGCCGATCACGGCGTCGTATGCCTCTGGTGAGACGCGCACGAGCGATGTGTCGAGCACGTGGACCAGAAGAAAGAAGAAGATGCCGACACCGGTAATCCGGTGCCCCACCCAGGACCACATGCCTTCGCGGCCCTTATAGAGGGTGCCTTTTGTCTGCGTCACCTGTTGTAAACCTCCCTGCGTCGTCGCATGGCGTTGAAGCTTCACCTTTTCTTAGGTGCGGTCATCAGATCGCGGCGAAGCCTCCTGATGTGACGCCTGTGCGAGCTGCGATCTTAGACACAAGCCTAAGGCACCGGCGCCCGCGACGTAGGCCGCGGCGCTGCTGATATGTCAATGTTGCGCAGATCATCCTAGCCCTGTGCGCACAGGGATCGGAAAAAACCGCCGCAGGACCAGTTTTTCTACAACACGTAGAAAATATGCAACGTTCTGTCGCAATGCTGCATCCTCCAGACCGTTACCCTTGGTCACGTGACTTCCCGTACTCAACCGCTGACCGAATCCCTGCTGCGACGTTTCCACGCCGTGATCCCCGCAGGAGGAGTAGGCACCCGACTGTGGCCGCTCTCGCGAGCCGATGCACCGAAGTTCCTGCATGACCTCACCGGCAGCGGCACCACCCTGATCCGCTCCACCTACGAACGGCTCAGCCCGCTGTCCGGTGAGCGAATGATGGTGGTCACCGGAATCAAGCACCGTGAGGCGGTCTGCCGGCAGATCCCGGAGCTGGAACCAGCGGACCTGGTGCTTGAACCCGAGCCGAAAGACTCCGCGGCCGCCATCGGACTGGCAGCGGCCATCCTCCACCAGCGCGATCTCTCATCAGGACGCAGCGAAAGCACCATCATGGGCTCCTTCGCAGCTGACCAGGTCATCGCCCCCGTTGATGTCTTCCAGGAGGCAGTGCGCGAAGCCGTAGCCGCCGCGGCCCCCAGCGCAGATTCCGCCGGCAAGATCGTCACCATCGGCATTACTCCTACCCACCCCTCCACCGGCTTCGGCTACATCCGGGCCGGTGAGCATTTTGAGGCCGACGGCGCCCCGCACGCTCAGCAGGTGGTGGAGTTCGTGGAGAAACCCGGCGAAGAAATCGCCCAGCAATACGTGAACAGCGGGGACTACCTCTGGAACGCCGGAATGTTCGTTGCACCGGTGGATCTGCTGCTGCAGCACCTGCAGCAGACTGAGCCTGAGCTGCACGCCGGGCTGACCGAGATCGCCCGCAGCTGGGGGACCGAACAGCAGGAGGAGATCCTGGCTCGAGTCTGGCCGCAGCTGCCCAAGACCGCCATCGACTATGCCGTGGCAGAACCGGCCGCCGCCGCCGGCGACGTCGTCGTCATCCCCGGTGACTTCACCTGGGACGATGTGGGTGACTTCGCCGCCATCGCGCGTCTGAACCCGGCGGCGGATCAGGAGTCCATGACGGTCCTGGGAGAAAAGGCGCGCGTGTATTCCGAGGAGGCCTCCGGCGTCGTAGTGTCCGAAACCAAGCGCGTGGTGGCCCTTATCGGGGTGGAGAACATTGTGGTGGTCGACACCGAGGACGCTCTTCTGGTCACCACCACAGATCACGCCCAGAGCGTGAAGAAAGCAGTGGAGGCGCTGAAGGAGAAGGGAGACAGCGATGTCCTCTGAGAGCGACGTTGACACCACCGCGAAGGTGGACGCAGAAGTTGAGCGGGCCACTGCCGGGGCTGCGGGCATCCAAGAGATCATCGCCGAACTGCAGCAGCAGCTGGTGGAGTTCCGCCGGGACATCCACGCCCACCCGGAGCTTAGCTTCCAGGAGACCCGCACGACCGAACGGATCCTGACCACTCTGCGCGAGGCCGGACTGGACCCCCAGCCGCTTCCGGAGACCACCGGTGCCTATGTGGACATCGGACCCGAGGGTGCTGAGTTCGCGGCAGGATTCCGCGGCGACATCGATGCCCTGCCTGTCACTGAAACCACCGGTCTGCCCTATGCCTCCACCGTTGAGGGCACCGCCCATGCCTGCGGCCATGACATTCACACCACCGTGATGCTCGGCCTGGCGCTGACCCTGCAGCGCCTGCACACCCAGCGGATCTCCGCAGGTCACCGGCAGGGCCTGGGCAAACGTATCCGGGTGATCTTCCAGCCCGCAGAGGAGACCATGCCCGGCGGAGCCAAAGAAGTGGTCCGGCTTGGACTGCTTCAGCCGCTGCCGCAGATCTTCGCCCTGCACTGTGACCCGAAGCTCACCGTGGGCTCCATCGGCACTCGAATCGGTCCCATCACCTCCGCCGGGGACATTGTGCGCATTGAGGTCACCGGACGCGGCGGGCACACCTCGCGTCCGCATCTGACCGAAGACGTGGTGGGAGCACTGGGGCATATCGCCACCACTGTGCCCGCTGTGCTGGCCCGGCGGATCGATGTCCGCTCCGGAGTCTCGCTGGTCTGGGGGCATATCCAGGCCGGCAACGCCGCCAATGCCATCCCCTCCACCGGAATCCTGCACGGCACCATGCGCATCCTCGACGCCGGCGCCTGGAAAGAAGCCGGGGGAGTGCTGGCCCCGATCGTGGAGCAGGCAGCCTCCTCCTACGGGGTGGATGTGACTCTGGACCACGTGCGCGGAGTCCCGCCGGTGAACAACACCGAGGCCGAAACGTCACTGATCGAAGAGGCCGCCCGGCGCGTGCTGGCGCCGAAGAGCGTGGTCCTGGCCGAACAGTCCATGGGCGGCGAGGATTTCGGATGGATGACCCACGAAATCCCCGGATCAATGTTCCGTCTGGGCACTAAGACTCCTGGCGGGGAAGAATACGATCTGCACCGCGGCGACTACACCCCGGATGAGGGTGCCATCACGGTGGGCGTCAAAGTCATGGCCGCCGTGGCCGAGGCTGCCGTTCACTCCACCTCTTAGGATTGATCTCATGTCTGAGACTTCTGCCACAGCGCCCGGAGTGGATTTCGCTGCGCTGACCTCGGCTGCGCGCGAGGCCATGACCCGCGCCTACGCGCCCTACTCCGGCTATCCGGTGGGGGCCGCCGCGCTCACTGAGGACGGCCGTACTATCACCGGCTGCAATGTGGAGAACGCCTCCTATGGCGTGGGACTGTGTGCTGAATGCGCCCTGGTGGGCCAGCTGCAGCTGACCGGCGGCGGCAGACTGCGCGCCTTCACCTGCGTCAACGCCGACGGCGACTACATCACCCCCTGCGGGCGCTGCCGTCAGCTGCTCTACGAGTTCGCCGGCGAAACGCTGTGGATCAAGACAGCCGCAGGCATCACCACCATTGAAGGACTCCTGCCGGAAGCCTTCGGCCCCCGAGACCTGGAGAGCATCGCATGAGCCGCACCTTCGACGTCGTCGACCTCATCCGCACCAAACGCGACGGCGGACGACTGAGCCAGGACCAGATCCAGTGGCTGGTCGGTGCCTATACCGATGAGCGTGTGGCCGAAGAGCAGATGAGCGCCATGGCCATGGCGATTCTGCTGCGCGGCATGGATCGTGAGGAGATCGCGCAGTGGACTGCGGCGATGATCGCCTCCGGGGAGCGCATGGACTTCAGCGGGCTCACAGCAGCCGATGGCAGCCGGCGGCTCACCGCAGATAAGCACTCCACCGGCGGTGTGGGGGATAAGATCACCCTCCCGCTGGCACCGCTGGTGGCATCATTCGGTGTTCCTGTCCCGCAGCTCTCCGGACGCGGGCTGGGCCACACCGGCGGAACCCTGGACAAGATGGAGGCCATCGCCGGCTGGCGTGCGCATCTGAGCAATGATGAGATGTTCGCTCAGCTGGACAGTGTCGGTGCGGTGATCTGCGCCGCCGGCTCCGGGCTGGCCCCAGCGGATAAGAAGCTCTATGCACTGCGCGATGTCACCGGCACCGTGGAGTCCATTCCGCTGATCGCCAGCTCCATCATGTCCAAGAAGATCGCCGAGGGCGCTGATGCACTGGTGCTCGATGTCAAGACCGGTACCGGCGCCTTCATGAAGACCTCCGAGGACGCCGCCGAGCTGGCTCGCACCATGGTGGCCTTGGGCACCGACGCCGGGGTCAACACCACCGCGCTGATCACCGAGATGAACACGCCGCTGGGTTTGACTGCCGGTAACGGTGTGGAGGTCGAGGAATCAGTGGAGGTCCTGGCCGGCGGTGGTCCCGCCGACGTCGTGGAGCTCACCGCGGCGCTGGCCGAAGAGATGCTGGCCGGTGTGGGCATCACCGGAGTTGATGTGCGGGAGCATCTGCGCAACGGCAAGGCCATGGACTCCTGGCGAGCGATGGTGGCGGCCCAGGGGGGCAACCCTGACGCTCCGCTGCCGGAGCCCAAGCACACCCACACCATCACAGCAGCAGTTTCTGGAACAGTGACCCGTATGGACGCCTATGCGGTGGGGGTCGCTGCCTGGCGGTTGGGCGCTGGCCGCGGTCGCAAGGAGGATCCGGTGCAGGCTGCCGCCGGGATCCGAATGCACGCCAAACCCGGCGATACCATCACCGCCGGTCAGCCGCTGCTGAGCCTCTACACCGATGACGAAGCCCGGATCAGCCGCGCCGAAGAGGCCCTGGCCGGGGCCATTGATGTGGACGCCTCTGGTGGACCTGTTGAACTGCCGGACCTGATCCACGCCCGCATCACCGCCGCGGACCTCTGAGCAGCCTATGGGCATCGGGGACTACCTGGATCTGCTCAATGAGCTGATCCTTGACGCGGCCTCGGGTTGGTGGACCCTGATTGGGCTCTTCGCCTTCTGTGTGGCCGATGGGTTCTTCCCGATCCTGCCCTCGGACACCCTGGTGGTGGGGCTGGGCTCCGTGCAGGGCCAGCCCGGCACGCCGCATTGGATCTGGGTCATCCTGGTTGCCGCCGCCGGTGCAGTGCTCGGTGATGCAGTGGCCTATCAACTGGGTCGGCTGATCGGCGGCGGCATGCTGGAAGGGCGGGGCCGCTTCCGCTGGATGCGCAAACCTGCCATGGTCAAGACCCTGCTGTGGGCCCGGCATGAGCTGGATAAACGCGGGGTGTTAGTGATCTTCGTGGGCCGGTTCATTCCGGGTGGCCGGGTGGCCATCAACTTCGTCGCCGGGGCCACCGGGTTCTCATTCTGGCGGTTCCTGATCATCGATGCAGTAGCTTCGCTGGTCTGGGCAAGCTGGCTGACAGGCTTGGGCATCGCAGGTACCGCAATCTTCGGCAACATGCTCATCGCCTTGCCGGTGGCGATAGCTGTGGCGGTGCTGCTGGGCTGGGTCTTCGAGCGGGTC
Organism: Nesterenkonia massiliensis; assembly: GCF_000455245.1. Lineage (GTDB taxonomy): Bacteria > Actinomycetota > Actinomycetes > Actinomycetales > Micrococcaceae > Nesterenkonia > Nesterenkonia rhizosphaerae. Next base: position 74,227 of record NZ_HG005170.1, read on the forward strand.
TTCCGGCTCTTCACCGCCTGGCTGGACCGTAAGGGCGTGCACCTGGACCCGGAGGGCTATCAGGACACTGCCGATGCCGATATCGAGCCGCCGATCCATCTGCGCCGTCGTCGTGAAGAGGACGGCGACACTAAGTAGTCCGCGCGTTAGGCTTGAGCTATGACTACTTCGACCGGCTCCGCCGATCTTCACGAGCAGCTGCGACAGCTTCCCAAAGTGTCCCTCCACGATCACCTCGACGGCGGGCTGCGCCCCTCCACCCTGGTGGAGCTGGCCGCTGAGATCGGCCATGAGCTCCCAGAAACCGACCCTGATGCGCTGGCCGTACGTTTCCGTCAGAACGCCAACTCCGGGTCACTAGAGAAGTACCTTGAAGCGTTTGCGCACACCACTGCGGTGATGCAGACCGCCGCGAACCTGCGTCGTGTGGCGCGGGAGTTCGTGGAGGATCTGGCCGCTGACGGTGTCATCTATGCCGAGGTGCGCTGGGCTCCGGAGCAGCACCTGCAGCAGGGGCTGACCCTGGATGAGGCCGTAGAAGCCGTGCAGGCAGGGCTGAACGAAGGCGCAGAATCCGTGGCGCAGAAGGACGGCATCATCGTGGTGGGCCAGCTGCTCTCGGCCATGCGCCAGTCTGACCACTCCGAGGAGATCGTGGAGCTGGCCCTGCGGCACCGGGACAAAGGCGTAGTCGGCTTTGACATCGCCGGACCCGAGGCCGGCTTCCCGCCGTCGAAGTTCGCAGCCGCCTTCACCACCCTGGCCACCCGCATGCTGCCCGCCACCGTGCACGCCGGCGAGGGCGACGGTGTGGAGTCGGTGCGTGACGCCCTGGTCTCCGGACGCGCCCAGCGACTGGGCCACGGCACCCGTGTGGCCGAAGACATCAGCGTGGTGGAGTCTGAGCAGGACCCGACTGAGGACGGCGAAGAGGTCTTCCAGGTGGAGCTGGGCGAAGTTGCCCGCTGGGTACGCGACCGCCAGGTTCATCTGGAAGTTTCACCGACCTCCAATGTCCAGACCGGCACCATCGCAGCCTTCGTTCCCGAAGGCGAAGAGGCCACACTGGCAGATCACCCCTTCGACATGCTCTACCAGCTGGGCTTCAACGTCGGTGTGAACACTGACAACCGCCTGGTCTCCGGCGTCACCCTCACCGGTGAGCTGGTGGCCCTGGCTGAGACCTTCGGCTACGGACTGGCTGAGCTGGCTGACTTCCAGATTAACGCGCTGGAGGCATCCTTCCTGGGCTACGAGGAACGCGAGGCACTCTCGGGCATCATCCTCGAAGCCTGGAACGCCTGAGCAGAGCCTCCACAGCCGACCGGAAGGACGTCGTCGAGCATATGAGCGCACAACCCTCCGAACCCTCCAGCCAGGATCAGCAGGCGCCGCAGGATCAGTTTCAACGGCTGAAGTGGGTGATCGCCGCTCTCCGGGAGTACTGCCCGTGGACCCAGCAGCTGACCCACGAATCGCTGACTGAATACCTGGTGGAAGAGTCTCAGGAGGTGCTGGAGGAGATCGCCGCGGGCAACACCGGCGACTCACTGCGCAAAGAGCTCGGCGACGTCCTGATGCAGGTGGCACTGCACGCCGCCATCGCTTCGGAGCGCGGGGACTTTGATCTCGACGACGTCGCCGAAGCCATCGGCTCAAAACTCATCCGGCGAAGCCCTCATGTCTTCACACCCGAGGGGTCGCTGAATCCCACAGATGCCACGGTGGAGGAGATCGACGCCGCCTGGGACCGCATCAAGGCCGAAGAGAAGGCGGCCGAGAAAGCAGCGGCGGAACAAGCTGCGCTCAGGCGCACCGGCCCGGCCGAAGGCGCCGCATAAAGCTGCGAAGAATGCCAACCGCCTCAGCACTCGCATAGAGTGGACAGTAAGTCAGCGTCGACTCCTCCCTCACACCCCACGACAAGGAGCACACATGTCTTTGATTGCCAGCGTCTACGGTCGCGAAATCCTGGATTCCCGCGGAAACCCCACCGTTGAGGTGGATGTTCTGCTCGACGACGGCAGCTTCGGCCAGGCCGGCGTTCCCTCTGGTGCCTCCACCGGCGCCTTCGAAGCTGTAGAGCGCCGCGACGGCGATAAGTCCCGCTACCTGGGCAAGGGCGTCACCGAGGCGGTCAAGGCCGTCAACGAGATCATCGCCCCCGCTCTGGAAGGCCTCGACGCCACCGAGCAGCGCGTCATCGACCAGGTGCTGCTGGACCTCGACGGCACCGAGAACAAGGGCAGCATCGGTGCCAACGCCATCCTGGGTGTCTCCTTGGCTGTGGCCAAGGCTGCAGCCGATGCCTCCGACCTGCCGCTGTACAAGTACCTCGGCGGACCCAACGCACACCTGCTGCCAGTGCCGATGATGAACATCCTCAACGGCGGCTCCCACGCAGACTCCAATGTGGATATCCAGGAGTTCATGATCGCCCCCATCGGAGCGGCCACCTTCTCCGAGGCCCTTCGCTCCGGCGTCGAGGTCTACCACGCACTGAAGTCCCTGCTGAAGGAGAAGGGCCTGAACACCGGCCTGGGCGATGAGGGCGGCTTCGCCCCCGACCTGCCCTCCAACCGTGACGCACTGGACCTGATCACCGAGGCCATCACTCGCGCCGGCTACACCCCCGGCAAGGATGTGGCGCTGGCCCTGGACGTGGCAGCATCCGAGTTCTTCGACAATGGCACCTACACCTTCGAGGGCCAGGCACGCACCGCCGAGCAGATGAGCGCCTACTACTCCGAGCTGGTGGATGCCTATCCGCTGGTCTCCATCGAGGACCCGCTGCATGAAGACGACTGGGCCGGTTGGAAGACCCTGACCGAGCAGATCGGTGCCAAGGTGCAGCTGGTGGGCGATGACCTGTTCGTCACCAACCCCGAGCGTCTTGCCAAGGGCATCGAGTCCGGCACCGCCAACTCGCTGCTGGTGAAGGTCAACCAGATCGGCTCCCTGACCGAGACCCTGGACGCCATCTCCCTGGCCCAGCGCAGCCAGTACACCACCATGATCAGCCACCGCTCCGGCGAGACCGAGGACGTCACCATCGCGGATATCTCCGTGGCCGTCAACGCCGGACAGATCAAGACCGGTGCACCGGCTCGTTCCGAGCGCGTGGCTAAGTACAACCAGCTGTTGCGCATCGAAGAGGAGCTCGGCGACGCCGCGCGCTACGCCGGGGCTGCCGCGTTCCCGCGCTACGCCGGGGCTGCCGCGTTCCCGCGCTACAGCGCCTGAGGTAGTCCCGCCGGCGCGTACACGCCGCGCGCGGCTCTCGGCCCGCTGCAGTGGCGCGGGCCTTCACGCCTGAAGGGTCCCGCGGGCGGGGAACCCCCGCCCCGGCATGACGTGCCCCCGCCCCCGCACAGCGGGGGCTAGCCTCAGCACGCTTTCAACGTAAAGAAACTGCCGAAACTACCCTCAAAATCGGGGGAGTTCCGGCAGTTTCTTTACGTTATCTGCAGCACGGGGCGTGCGGTGGCCTCGGCTCTCACGCCCTACGAGTCCTGCCTGAGGCGCCCCGTCGTCGGGTCCCTTCCCATTCGGTCACGCAAAGTGACGGTAGTTTCGGCGGAATTCGCGCCAAATGAGTCCCAACTACGGTAATAGTGCGTGACCGAACGACAAGGCTCGGCGTAAAACTGATCCCCGCCGTCTGCGCGTGTCAGACCCCCTACCTATACTCCCGCCCCACTAATCTGAGTCTTGCCTCATTCTTCCCATCCGCGACTTCCCCCAAGGCGGTGAGACCATGGCCCGACACGCAGCCCCAGCCGAGAACGCCGGGTCGTCGTCGCATAAGCCCGCACGCTCCCAGCGGGCACAGGCGCGCGCACGCCGGGCAGAAGAGCAGGCTAGACAGCGCCGACTGGCCGAACGCGAACAAGTTTCCGGGGAGATCCGCACCCCCGCCGGGGTCACCGCCCGCCGCGCCCGCCGGACCGACAAACCGCAGCGGCAAACAGCCACACCACGCCGCACGCCAGTCAGCGCGCGCACTCTGGTGCCCGAACGGAAGTTCTCCGGACAGATGATCGTGCTGACCATCGTGACCCTGGTGATCATCTCCTTCCTGGTGCCCACCCTGCGCACCTACCTGCAGCAGCGCGCCGAGATCAACGAACTCGCCGAGCAGATCGCCGAGGAGGAACAGCACCAGGCCCAGCTCTACTCCGAGCTTGCTCGCTGGGACGATCCTGAGTTCGTCCGGCAGCAGGCTCGCGAGCGCATCAACCTGGTCATGCCGGGGGAGCGGCGCTATCACGTCATCGGTGACCCCGCCGATCTTCCCTCCTCCGAGCAGGCCCAGGAGCAGGCCCCGGGCGAGGGCGAAGACTGGACCGGTGAACTCTGGGAATCGGTAGTCGAGTCCGCGGAAGAGTAGGCTGGTGTGCCGTGAGCTCAGCGACACCTACAGATGCCGATCTAGACACCCTCAGCCTGCAGCTGGGACGACCCGTCCGCGACGTCGTCGAAATCCCTGCTCGCTGCCGCTGCGGGAACCCGTTGGTGGCCGCAACCGCTCCGCGCCTGAGCAACGGCATCCCCTTTCCCACCACGTTCTACCTGACTCACCCCACCCTCACCGCAGCCGTCTCAAGGCTTGAGGCTGCAGGGGTGATGGCGCAGATGAGCCAGCGGCTCCAGGACGACGACGCCCTGGCCGCCTCCTACCGCAAGGCCCACCAGAACTACCTCACCGAACGCGAACGCATCCGTGAGGTTGCCGGCCTGGAACCAGTTTGGGAGATTGAAGGCATCAGCGCCGGAGGAATGCCCGAACGTGTGAAATGCCTGCACGTACTGGTGGGACACTCCCTGGCAGTAGGTCCGGGCATCAATCCGCTGGGCGATGAGGCTCTGGAGCTGATCAGTGAAGACTGGAACCAGCAGATGTGCACCTGCGCAACTGCCTGGGACCACGAAGCTGAGGTGCCCACCAAAGACTTGAGCCGCCATGTGCGCCGGCTCAACCAACAGAAAGAGGACGCCTAGTGCGCGTGGCAGCCATCGACTGCGGAACCAACTCGATCCGCCTGCTCATTGCTGATGTCACCATCGAGGGCGAGATCAGCCTCACCGACGTGGTGCGGCGGATGACCGTAGTCCGCCTAGGCGAAGGCGTGGATAAGACCGGCGAGTTCTCCGAAGCCGCATTGGAGCGGACCTTTGCCGCAGTGGATGACTACGCTTCACTGATCCGCCGGCACCAGGTGGAAGCTGTGCGTTTTGTGGCCACCTCCGCCTCTCGTGATGTCAGCAACCGCGAGGCCTTCGTCGACGGTGTCCGGCAGCGCCTGCGCACGGTGTTCCCGGACTTTAGCGGGCCCGAGGTAATCCGCGGATCCGAAGAAGCCGGACTGTCCTTTGCCGGAGCTTCCTCGCTGCTGGACTGGGACCCCGAACGCAAAGTGCTGGTGGTGGACCTCGGCGGCGGGTCCACCGAGTTCGTGCTGGGCACCTGCGAAGGCGTGGAGCACGCCATCTCCACCGATATGGGTTCGGTGCGATTCACCGAACGGCACATGCGCAGCGATCCGCCCCAGGAGACCGAATGCTCCATGGCAACCTTCGAGACCCTCTCCTTCCTCGAAGACGTTGCACAAGTGATCCCGCTGCACGAAACCCAGACCGTCATCGGCGTCGCAGGAACTATCACCACGGTGACCGCCCACGCCCTGAAGCTTGAGGACTACGATTCTGAGGCCATCCACGGCGCAGAACTCTCCCTCGATACCATCCAGCAGTCCGTGGACCAGCTAGTCCACTCCACCCGGGACCAGCGTTCGGCCATGCCGTTCATGCACCCGGGCCGGGTAGACGTCATCGGTGCCGGTGCCCTGATCTGGGGGACCATCCTGGAGTACCTGAACAAGATCACCGAAGGTCGAGTCAGCAGCGCCATCACCAGCGAGAATGACATCCTCGACGGCATTGCTATGCGCATCGCCGCAGACCGTACTCACTCGGGGAAGGCCCGCCTGGTTCAGGCCGAACCCTCCGCAGCGGCTGAGACCACCGAAGGCGGCGCCGGTGAGTGAGCAGCACCCCCGCGGCTCACGGTTTCTGTCTACCCTGCGCCGCGGCGCAGCCCTGGTGACCGCAGGCCTGTTGGTAGCCCCTGTGGCAAGCGTGCCAGCCCTGGTGTCCGCCCCGGCAGCGCAGGCCGAGATGTGGCGCGGTTCACAAT
>NZ_HG005170.1:80682-85427 GCF_000455245.1 Nesterenkonia massiliensis
GACCGTTGCGGTGATCGATACCGGAATCGATGCCTCCCACCCCGCTCTCGAAGGCGCAGTGGTGGGCGGTACCGATGTCTCCGGCGGCGGAACCTCCGCCGGGGGACCGGTGCAGCAGACCGCCACTGAACACGGCACCCTGGTGGCCTCATTGTTGGCCGGCCGCGGCCAGCCCTCGGAAGACTCCGGCACGGAGCAGGAGACCCTGCAGGAAATGTCGGAAGAAGAATGGGACGAATGGTTCGATGACTTCCTCGCCGACCTGGAGGACACCTACGGCGAGGACTGGGAGGAAGAGGTCGACCAGGAACTGCTCGATGAGTTCTATGAGACCCGCCAGTTCCCCGGTATGGAGGAGTTGGATGAGGATCAGCCCGAAGAGGACCTTCCCGGAGTGGACGAGGACCGACCCGCCGGCGTCGTCGGTGTTGCCCCCGAGGCTGATCTGCTCTCAATCTCACTGGTGCTGGAGGACCCCAACCCGCACGGTCCCAGCACTGAGGATCAAATCGCGCAGGCGGTGACCTGGGCGGTGGACAACGGCGCCGACATCATCAACATGTCCATCGGTTCCGGCATGCAGGACTGGCCGGAGACCTGGGATGAGGCCTTCCTCTACGCCGAAGAAAATGACGTACTGGTGGTGGCAGCCTCCGGCAACAGGGCTTCGGGACACTATTCAGTAGGTGCACCGGCGACTATCCCCGGTGTGCTGACCGTGGCGGGTGTGGATGAGGATCGCAATATCAGCGCAGAGTCCTCATCACAGGGCATCGCCATTGATATTGCCGCAGTCTCCGAGCCCTTGGTGGGTGCACTGCCAGGAGGAGGCTACGCGATGTGGACCGGTACCTCCGGGGCGGCCCCCATCGTCGCTGGTGCCGCAGCCCTGGTGATGTCAGCACACCCGGAGCTCTCCGCTCAAGAGGTCAAGCACCGTCTGCTCAGCACTGCCGATTCCGCCGGATCCGCCGGCATCGATCCTGAATACGGCCATGGCGTGCTCAATGTGGCCGAGGCAGTCTCCGGTGAGGTGCCGGCGTTCATCGCCGCGGATTACGAGACCCTGCAGGAATGGATCCGTATTCACCGCCGCGCCGAAGTGGACACCGACTCCCATGAGGACATCCCTGAGGACTCCGGCGTTGTGGCCGGACCCGAAGGTGAGCCGCGCGATCTTCCGCGCGCCGCAGATACCCGCACCGCCCAGGACTGGGCAGGACCACTCACCCTCGGGGCTGCAGCCCTGGCCGTCGTCGTGCTGATGACGGTGGCTGTAGTGCACCTGCTCTCCCGCCGGGATGGCAGCGGCCAGCACGACTGAAACCCACACCCAATAGCGACTAGGATGGCTCCTATGGCACTCAAGCTCTCAGAGAAACCCCGAATCCTGCTTGTAGGCGGCGGCTATGTCGGCCTGATCGTTGCACAGCAGCTGCAGAAGAAGGTCAAAGCAGCCGGCGGCATCGTCACCCTGGTGGACCCGCTTCCCTACATGACCTACCAGCCCTTCCTGCCGGAAATCGTGGGCGGCCACATCGAAGCGCGCCACGCATTAGTCTCCCACCGTCGCCATCTGAAGGACACCGAGGTGATCACCGGCAAGGTCACCTCCGTCGATCACGAGGCAAAGATCGCCATGGTCGCCCTCGACGGTGGCACCAGCGTTGAGGTGCCCTACCAGGACATCGTGATGGGTGCAGGCGCCAATACCCGTACTTTCCCCATTGAGGGCCTTGCAGAGCACGGCATCGGTCTGAAGACCATTGAAGAGGCCGTGAGCCTACGCAATAAGATCTTGGAACGCCTCGAGAGCGCCTCCACCATGACTGATGAGGCAGCCAAGCGTCGTGCCCTGAGCTTTGTGGTGGTAGGCGGCGGCTTCGCCGGAATCGAGACGATCGCGGAGATGGAAGACATCATCCGCGATGCGGTCAAGCACAACCCACGGCTGAGCCAGTCCGATGTTCGCCTCGTGCTGGTGGAAGCCATGGGCCGCATCATGCCTGAGGTTGGCGAAGACCAAGCCGTCGGCGTGGTGGAGCACCTGCGTGGGCGCGGCGTCGAGGTACTGCTGAACACCTCCCTGAGCTCCGCTGTAGACGGTGAGCTGGTGCTGATCTCTATGAAGGACAAGTCCGAGGTTGACCGCTTTGAAGCCGACACCCTGGTCTGGACAGCCGGCGTGGCAGCCAACGCCGTGGCGCGTTCCTCCAGCTTCCCGGTGGACGAGCGCGGCCGCATCACCGCCTCCGCCACCCTGCAGATCATCTCCGAAGAAGGGGACGTCATCCCCGGTGCTTGGACCGCCGGTGACATAGCTGCTGTTCCGGATCTCACCGGTGCTGGGCCGGGCGGTTTCTGCGTGCCTAACGCACAGCACGCTCTGCGCCAGGCCAAGCTGCTGGCGAAGAACCTTTTCTCAGTGCGCTACGGCAACGGCGAGATCAAGGAATACAAACACGACTCGCTGGGTGCAGTCGCTGGTCTGGGCACATATAAGGGTGTCGGCAACCCGATGGGCATCAAGCTCAAGGGCGTGTTCGCTTGGGCTGCGCACCGCGGGTACCACGGCTATGCAATGCCCACCCTGGAGCGTAAGCTGCGCGTGGTCGGCGGTTGGGCCAACGAGTTCGTCTTTGGCCGCGACATTGCCGAGGTGCGCAACCTGGACACCCCGCGTAAGGCCTTCTTCGAGGCCGCCGGCGGCAATAAGAAGAAGGCAGCAACCAAGAGCTGAGCGCCTTGCGCTCCTCTACGATGGAAGGGCCGTGGCCGCGCGGCCCTTTTGTCGCCCCCCTATAGCCCAATTGGCAGAGGCAGCAGACTTAAAATCTGCAAAGTCTGGGTTCGAGTCCCAGTGGGGGGACTCAGCTGGGCGGCGCGACTGGTGCGGATCAGGACAATGCCCAGGAACAGGGCGACGACGGCAGCCATCGCCAGCGGTACCGCTGGCGGCCAGCGGTCCACCCCCACCGACTACCTGAGCATGGGCTGGGCAAATCGTGAGTGAACGGTGGGTGGATCTCCCGGCGCGGCGGTGCCCTACCCCTTGACCGCACCGGCGGTGAGACCCGAAACGATCCGGCGCTGAAAGATCAGCGCCATGATGATCATTGGGATGGTCACCACCACACAGGCCGCTGTGATGGTGCCGATAGGTCGCTGGAACTCCACCGCTCCGGTGAACGCGGCAATAGCGACCGGCACTGTCTGGGCGACCTCCGCGTTGCGCGGCGCAAAAGTTGAGGCCAGCAGGAACTCATTCCAGGCGGAGACAAAGATGATGATTGCCGCGGCGAAGACCCCAGGGGCTGCCAGCGGGAAGATGATCTTGTAGAAGGCCTGGAACGGCGTCGCCCCATCCATCTTTGCCGCCTCCTCCAGATCCCGTGGGATTGCGGCGAAGAAGGTGGTGAGGATGAAGATGGTCAGCGGCAGGGTGAAGGACGTGTACGGGATGTAGAGGCCTTCCCAGGTGTTGAGCAGGCCCAGGGTCCTCCAGACCTCATAGAGCGGAGGCACCAGCGCCACCGGAGGAAACAGCGAGACCGCCAGCACCCCGGAGAGCCACAGCAGCTTGCGCTTCAGCGGCAGCCGCGCGATGGCGTAGGCCGCCAGCGAGCCCACGATGACGCACAGGATGGTGGTCATGCCTGCCACCGCAAAGGAGTTTCGCAGGTTCAGGTGAAAGTCCTGGCTGAAGACCGCGATGTAGTTCTGCAGGCCGAAGGGACCCTGGAACAGGTTCGGGCTGTTCAGTGCACGGTCGCCGATCTTCAAAGAGGTCATGATGAGCCAGAAGAACGGAAAGAGGCACCACAGCAGAATGATGCCCAGCAGCAGAGTCCTGCCCCAGAGGGCCCCGGCGCCGGTGGAGGTTCTCGCGCGCGTCATCGCTCATCCCTTCCCAGGACCAGATCGCGTCCCAGCATGATCACAAACAGCATCCCAATGACCATGATCACCATGAATGTCAGAGTGGACAGCGCAGAGCCGACGCCGGGATCCGGAGTCTGCACCACGTAGCGCTGGACCAGCATGGATAGCGACTCTGTGCCGAAGGCCCCGCTGGTCATCACCTCCGGCAGGTCGTAGACCCGCAGCGCCTCCACTGTCCGGAACAGCAGCGCCACCAGAATCGCTGGACGCAGCAGCGGAAGGGTGACTGACCAGAAGCGGCGGAACGGGCCGGCACCGTCTACCCGAGCGGCCTCGTGCAGCTCACTTGGAATGGTCTGCAGCCCCGCCAGCAGCAGCAGCGCCACAAAGGGTGAGGTCTTCCACACATCAGCAAAGATCACCGCGAATGCCGCCGTGCCCGACTGCCCCAGCCAGTTGATGTCACCCAGCCCCAGCAGATTGTTGATGAAGCCGGGATTCACATTGAACATGAAGAACCACATCTGAGCGGCTACCACGGTGGGAATCACCCACGGAATCAGGATCGAGGCGCGCGTGATGCCCCGGCCGCGGAAGGCCTGGTTCATCAGCAACGCGAATCCCAGACCGATGAGGAACTCCAGGGCCACCGAGGCCACCGTAAAGTAGACGGTGAACCACAGGGCTTCGTAGAAGCGCGGAGAGGCCAGGACGGTCAGGTAGTTCTCAAACCCCGCCCACCCGTTGTACTGCCGGCGCGTATAGTCCTGAAAGCTGACGACGACGGCGTAGATCACCGGGAAGAGTGCCACCAGCGCCATCAGTCCCACGGCCGGGGTCACGAACAGTCTGGCGAGGGCGCG
>NZ_HG005170.1:85464-132868 GCF_000455245.1 Nesterenkonia massiliensis
TGTGTGGGGGCTGCGGTCATCGGATCACAGGTGTGATTCGAGGACGTCGCGTATCCCCTCAGCTGCGCGCTGCGGATCCATGTCACCGTTGTAGGCCTCAAAGATCAGCCGCTGCATCTCCACGCTGATCTCCGGCCACGCCGGTGACGGCGGGCGTGAGCGTGCCTCCTCCAGAATGTCGCCGAGCAGTGACATCACCGGATCATCAGCCAGATCGTCGTAGACCGAGGCCATGGTGGGCGGAACCGAACCGACCTCCGCCAGGGTCCGCTGGACCTCTTCATCGGTGGAGAGCCACACTACAAAGTCCGTAGCCGCCTCCTTGTTGTTGGAGAAGGCGCTCACCGCATTGTTGTAGCCGCCCAGCGCGGAGATCGTGCCTTCACCGGTGAAGGTCGGCAGTGGTGCGATCTCGAAGTTCTCCGAGGCCTCGCCGCCGTCCTCCTCCAGCAGCGCGTACACGTAGGGCCAGTTCCGCTGGAAGACCGCGTTGCCCTGCTGGAACTCGTTGCGGGCGTCGTCCTCCTGGGCGGTGTTGAATCCTGGCGCGAAGCAGCCGCTCTCGTTGGCCTCCGCCATCCACTCCAGCACCTCAGTGGCCAGCTCGACGTCGAAGGCCACTTCGGTCTGGTCCTCGTTGTAGAGCTCGCCGCCGGCGGACCAGAAATACTCCAGCCAGTTGACCACCAGACCCTCATAGCGGGCACCCTGAGCGGTCAGTCCGCCAATGTCCGTCTCGTCCTGGACCTGAAGCGCCACCTCGCACAGTTCATCCCAGGTGGTCGGCGGGGTGTCCACCAGATCGGTGCGGTAGACGAGCATGGCACCGTTGGAATTGTAAGGAGCGGCCCACAGCTCGCCGCCCCATTGCGCTGATTCCAGGGGACCGGCGAGGCTGACCGCCTCGATCTCATCCCGCACGCCCTCCAGGGATTCGACCCACCCGTTTTCCGCGTACTCACCGGTCCACACGACGTCGACGGCCAAAATGTCAAAATCATCACCCTCCGCTTGCAGGACCAGGGAGTGCTGTTCGCGCTGTCCCGCGCCCTCGGGCAGGGCTTCGATGCGCACAGGGGTATCGGGGTTCTGCTCATTCCAGAGCTCCACGATGCCTTCGTGCAATCCGCCGGTCTGCGCTTCGGGGCCACCGATAGCCCAGACGAGCTCCTCACTCTCTCCGCCGTCTGGTGTGCAGCTGGTCAGCACCAGCGCCGCAGCGATGCCCACGGTTCCGGCGCGCCCAAAATCCTTCAAGGAAACAACACGGTTTCCTGGTGTCCTGTTCATGCGTTCTCCCCGTTCCAGTTCAGCAGATGTTCAGCAAACTACTACTGAGTGGCACGGATCACAAGCTTTTTTGTGGTTTTCGGGCCTGACCCGGTCTCAGCGGACTCCGCGGGCTGCCAGCGCTTCAGCGGTCTCCTCTGCGTGGCGCAGGCTCATGACCAGCAGGGGAGTGGTCATCGATACCGCTGCCGCAGGTGAGGTCGAGGCCCCGCGGGCCCTGCGCGCCTCGGTAGTTTCGCGGTAGAAGCCGAAAACCACCGGAACAGATCGCATGGTCAGCGCCATCGCCAGAGACAGTCGCTCAGCGGTCAGCCCTAACCTGCCCAGCCCAGCTCTCTCCAGCGGCAACAGCCCCCGAGACAGCAGTTCCAGGACATCAGAGACCCGGGTGGTCAGGGTGAAGAGACCCGCCAGAAGAATCACCGCCAGGATTCGCGCGGTGTTCAGCGCCGCCGTCGACGGTTCCAGGAAGATCAGCTGCGGCACGGCCACTAGGACAACCAGCCACTTCAGCCGCCACAGCTGACGCAGCAGCACCCAGAGTCCGTTCCCCGCCGCCTCGAGAACGCCCGCGGCAGCGCGCTGGCGGACCAGCAGATACCCCAGCAGCACCAGCCCCCACGCCAGAGCCGGCGCCCAGAGGCTCTCACGCCAGAGCGAGACAACAATGCCCACCGCAAGCAGAAGCAGGAGCTTCGCACCAGCAGGCATCCTGTGCAGCAGCGATGCCCCCGGGCAGTAGAGCGGAATCATGCCGCGGGAATCCGCCGACGGCGTCGTGCATAGGTAAACGGTGCCGGATAGGCACGCGCCAGGGAATGCGTCACCAGGATCGTAAAGACCGCCTTGGCGGCGTCACCGGGTAGGAAGACCGCGTTCATCGCCAGTGCCTCCGGCAGCGCGAGCCCCAGCTGGTACATCATCACCGGAAGGCCGCAGGCGTACATCACGCCCACACCGCCGACGACGACGCCCAGCACCGTCCGCCACCAGCGCATCGGCCAACTCGCCTGGACCACCAGCCCGATGACGAAGGCGGCCGGCACAAAACCCAGCACAAATCCGGCGCTGGGACCTGCATAGACTCCCAGGCCGCCGGCTCCCTGAGACATCAGCGGCAATCCAGCAGCCGTCAGCAGATTCAGCAGCAGCATGGAACCAGCCCCGCGCCACGGACCCAGTACCGCACCGGCGAGCATGACCCCCAGAGTCTGCAGCGTGATCGGGACCGGGCCTATCGGAAGGGCCGCGACCTGGCCCAGAACTGCTACCAGAGCCGCGAAGACTGCCATCTGCGAGATCGCCGTGACCGCCGGCGTCACACCCCGGTGCTGAGTGGACTGGCCCGGCCGTGCCGTCGTTTGTGTGGTGCCTACCATGAGGCACAGCTTAGAGCGAAGAAATGCCCAGCGCCGTTGGAGGAAGTCCACAAAGGGCGCGATCCTTGTCATCCGGCATAAAAGGGGTCCCCCAACCGTTAGTATTGGTATACGAACCCTACGGAGAGTCGCCTTCATGACGATCCCCGACCAAGGAGTGCGGTAACACCATGGCCAACCCGATCTTCAACACCGGTGCTTTCCCGGATCAGTTCAGCGAGCAGAAGCGCGAACGCCGCCGCTTCCACATGAACTCTGACCAGGGCACCGTCACCGAGCAGCCCCGCCAGCAGCAGACCTACGCCCAGCAGTACGGCATGCCCGGCCGCGGCCAGGCAGACCCGCTGGAGCAGGCTTACAGCATGCCCGATGCCGCAGGCTCCCAGGGCGCTCCGATGACTTATGACGATGTCATCCGCAAGACCGTGACCTCCTTCGCCCTGGTGCTTATCGGCGCAGGTGCGGCGGTGACCCTTGGTTTCATGTTCCCCAACCTGGTCATGGCCCTGATGCTCCCGGCAGTGCTGGCCGGTTTTGTGCTCGGCCTGGTCAACGCTTTCAAGAAGGAGCCCAACCCGGGGCTCATCCTGGCTTACTCTGCTGCCCAGGGCTTCTTCCTCGGCGCCTTCACAATGGTGCTGGAAAGCATGTATCCCGGCATCGCAGTGCAGGCTGTGCTGGCCACACTGGTGGTCTTCGGCACGGTGCTGGCACTGTTCAAGTCCGGCCGGGTGCGTGCCACGCCGAAACTGAACAAGATGTTCTTCACCGCGCTGATTGCCTACCTGGTGTTCAGCCTGGTCAACTTCGGCCTGATGCTGTTCACCGACATCGCCATGTTCGGACTGCGTTCGGGCTGGCTCGGTGTGGCTATCGGCGCCTTCGCCATCCTGCTGGCCACCTACTCCCTGGTCATTGACTTCACCAATGTTCAGGAAGGGGTGGAGGCCGGTGTGGCGCAGAAGTACGGCTGGTCGGCTGCCTTCGGCCTGACCGTCTCACTGGTGTGGCTCTACATCGAGATCCTGCGTGTGATCGCGATCCTCCGCTCCATGGCGGAGTAACCACTCAGATCCAAGAAATGGCCTGCCGGAGTTCCGGCGGGCCATTTCTTTTTTGCGCGGTGCCACGCTCCGGTCTCTCATGGCAGGATAGAGCCCATGAGTACCGGCCAGACTCCGCACAGCGACCCCGCAGGCAAAGCTCCGGCCGCCGCGGGTGCTACAAGGCAGACTCACCAGACCACCTACACCGCTGACCAACCTGATGCCGCAGCTGTGGGCACGCTGCCTTCAGGCGCTGGCCTAGAGTCACCGCGGATCAAGGAAGAACAGCGGATCCAGGAAGAACAGCGGATCCAGGATGACATCCCCTGGGGCGTGCGCATCGCCGCGGCCTGGTCCTGGCGGGTGCTGATCATCCTCATCGGCTTGGGAACGCTTATCTGGCTGCTCTCCCACCTCACGCTGCTGATCATCCCGCTGATGATCGCAGCCCTGCTGGCCACATTGCTGCGCCCACTGCACGATCTCTTCGTCAAGATCAAGATCCCGCGCGTGCTCTCGGCAATGTTGTCCATCCTGGTACTGGTCGGCGGAGTCTCCGCGCTGCTGTACCAGGTGGGTCACCAGATCATCACCGGCTTCGCCGAAATGGCCGAGCAAGTCCAGACCGGCATCATCCAGGTGATCGAATGGGCTGATGAGACCGCCCAGCAGTTCGGCCTGGAGATCACAGCCGATGAGTTCAATTCCTGGATGGCGGAAGCTCAGCACTGGGCCCAGGGTAACTCTGGTGCCATTATGGGCGGTGCCGCTGCTGTGGGCTCCACCGCGACTAGCATCACTGTTGGCCTAGTACTTGCCCTGTTTACCCTGGTCTTCTTTTTGGCCGACGGCCGCAAGATCTGGACCTTCATGGTCATGTTCGCTCCCCGCAAGCACCGGCCAGCCATCCACGGCGCCGGGCGCCGCGGCTGGGGTGCATTGGGCACCTATATGCGCGTGCAGGTGCTGGTGGCCGCCGTCGACGCCATCGGCATCGGTGTCGGTGCGGCGATCCTCGGCGTGCCGCTGGCGCTGCCGATTACCGTGCTAGTCTTCATCGGCTCCTTCGTTCCGATGGTCGGTGCAGTGCTGACCGGCGCTGTCGCGGTGCTGCTGGCGCTGGTGGCAGAAGGCTTCATCACCGCACTGCTGATGCTCGGCGTCGTCATCCTGGTTCAGCAGATTGAGGGCAATGTCTTGCAACCGATCCTCATGGGCAAAGCCGTGCAGTTGCACCCGCTGGCAGTGGTGCTGGCCGTGACCGCTGGCTCCACCCTGGTGGGCATCGTCGGTGCGCTCTTCGCAGTGCCGGTGCTGGCCTTCATCAAACGCGCCACCCATTACCTGGTGAAGGAGGAATGGCGCGGCGACCCGGAGGCTCAAAAGATGGAACGCATGGAGACTGAGGAAGCCTTGAAGCGCGCCGCCCAGAAGGAGCAGCTCGAAGCTGAGGAGCGTGCCAGTCTGGAGACCCTGAAGCGGCGCATCAAAGAAACCTTGCCTGGGCTGCACACGGACCGTCCCTTCGGGCGCCACGCGGAAACCGCCACCGTGAGGGTTCCGGCTCCCAAACCAGCCGCAGAGGCAGCAGTCGACGACGACGAAGCCGGTGCATCCGGATCGCACAGCGGAGAACGCAAAGAATGACACAGGCACCCACGGCCAGGCAGCTGGCCGGCACTCACCTCAGCGTACAACTGGAAGACATCGCAGAAGCTCAGGAGCTGTTGCGCGGAGTCATCGTGGATACGCCCATGGAGCATTCCCGTGCACTGGGCCGACAGGTTGGCGCCACAGTCCACTTAAAGGCAGAGAATCTCCAGCGCGCCGGCTCGTTTAAGGTCCGTGGCGCCTATGTCCGGATGAGCCGGCTCTCCGAGGAGGAGAAGACCCGCGGCGTGGTGGCCGCCTCTGCCGGTAATCACGCCCAGGGCGTGGCGTTGGCGGCTAAGAAGCTGGGCATCAAAGCCACGATCTACATGCCGCGAGGGGTCGCACTGCCCAAGCTGGCGGCCACCCGGGACCACGGTGCTGAAGTGGTGCTGCACGGCTCTAATGTGGACGAGGCGCTGGCTGAAGCCCAACGCAGCGCCACCGAAACCGGGGCGGTGTTCATCCACCCGTTCAACAACACCGATGTGGTGGCCGGACAAGGCACCATCGGCCTGGAGATCCTGCAGCAGCAGCCTGATGTGGACACCGTCATCATGGGGATCGGTGGAGGCGGCCTGCTGGCAGGCTGCGCGGTGGCGCTGAAGCAGGAAGCTGCCCGACTGGGCCGCCAGATCCGCATTATCGGAGTACAGGCCGAGAACGCCGCGGCCTACCCGCCCTCGCTGGCTGCTGACGCTGTGGTGCCCCTGGATGCGGTACGGACTATTGCAGACGGTATCGCGGTGGGCCGTCCCGGCGAGATCCCCTTTGAGATCATCAAAGAGCTCGTCGACGACGTCGTCACTGTCAGTGAGGACGCCATCGCCAGAGCCATCATCTTTCTGCTGGAGCGTTCAAAGCTCGTGGTGGAGCCAGCCGGAGCTGTGAGCGTCGCCGCCCTGATGGAGGGCAAGCTTCACGACCTCGGGGTGGACCCCAAGAGTGTGGTGGCTGTGCTCTCCGGCGGCAATATCGACCCGATGCTCATGCTGAGGGTCATCCAGCACGGCCTCTCAGCCGCTGACCGGTTCCTCACTGTGCGCATGATGCTCAAAGACCGCCCGGGTGAACTGGCGATCATCTCCAAGATCATCGCCGATACCGATGCCAATGTGATCGGCGTGGACCACTCGCGTATTGGCGGGCAGCTGTCCATGGGGGACGTCTCTATCGAGATCAATATGGAGACCAAGGGCAAGGAGCATTCCGCGCTCGTGCTGAACTCCCTGCGCTCCGTCGGCTACGAGCCTGTCATCGTGCACTGAGCGGCTACTGGCCGGGCGACGCTGACGCACCTCCTGGCCACTGCACCAGACGCGAACGGCGGCTCCTCCCATAAGGGGAGGGCCGCCGTTGTCGTAGAACTCTGCTGATCAGCCCGTGTAGGGCTCAGCGGAAATGACCTCGACTTGCATCTCGGTGCCGTTGGGAGCCTTGTAGCTGACCTTGTCTCCGGGCTTTGCGCCATTGATGGCCTCGCCCAGCGGGGACTTCTCAGAGTAGACAGAAAGGTCTGAGCTGCCGGCGATCTCACGGTTGCCGAAGAGGAACTCCATTTCGCGGTCGCCGATCTTGGCCTTGACCAGCTGACCGGGAGCAACGGAGCCGTCACCCTTGGGTGCGTCACCGACATAGGAGTTCTCCAGCAGCTGCTCCAGGTAGCGGATGCGGGCCTCAGCCTTGCCCTGCTCCTCCTTGGCCGCGTGGTAGCCGCCGTTCTCCTTCAGGTCGCCTTCTTCGCGAGCGGACGCGATGCGGTCAACGATCTCCTGGCGGCCAGGGCCCTTGAGATGCTCGAGCTCTGCCGTGAGGCGGTCGAAAGCCTCCTGGCTCAGCCACTGGGCATTCTCATCCATCTCGGGGGTGTGCGTTGACACGTTTTCTCTCCTTCATAGCAAAGACCCCACCGGGAAATCCCCGGCGGGGTGGTGATGCACTGAAAACATGCTAGTCCAGCAGCCAGCAGTCGTCTACTACTCCGGTGACACCACGGTGCTCGGTGCGCACTTCCGAGCGGAAATGCTGACTGCGGTCAGCGGTGCTGGCACCCTCATGCGGGCCGATTGTCACAATGCGGGCACCGACAATGGCGTAGGAAGAATCCATGACATGCAGCATGCACTGTGCAGTGGCGTCAAAGTCCTTGGTGACCTGATAGTCAACGCTTGCACGGGTGTCAGACTCGATGTTGTAGCCGACATCTTTGAAGGTCAGCTCTCCGGGGGAATTGCCGAGGGTGAACCACACGGCGGCCGCCAATGCCAGCGCCAGAGCACTGATCACCGACCATTTTTTTGCCGCAGGGGACATACGCTGCTGCTGTGCGCCATAACGCTGTGACATGGTGGGGGAGTCGGTGGCCGTCATCAGGAAGTATTCTACTGCCCATGCGAGAGAACACCGGCACCGAGGGTACCGCTCTGAAAGACAACGCCCCAGGCGAAGCAGCCCCGGGTGAATCAGTTCTTGACGAACCAGCAGTGGCAGATGCTGCTCGGGGCAGAGCCGTAGAGCATGAGCTTCGGCAACGGTCACCGCAGGGGCCGGATAAGGTTCCGCCCTCGGCTGGTCTGCGGCTGCTGGCGGTTCATGCTCATCCTGATGATGAATCCTCCAAGGGCGCGGCCATGATGGCTGCCTATGTCCAGGCCGGGGCCCGGGTGATGGTGGCCACTGCCACCGGCGGCGAACGCGGTGATCTGCTCAACCCGGCGGCAGCAGAAATCCAGCAGTGCCACCGGGATCTCCCCGGTGTGCGCCGTCTTGAGATGCAGACGGCGGCTGAAGCGCTGGGTATTGAACATGTCTGGCTGGGCTTCATAGACTCCGGTCTGCCTGAGGGTGATCCGCTGCCGCCACTGCCCGCAGGCAGCTTCGCCACCTTGGACCTGGAGCAGGCCGCAGCCCCACTGGTGCGGCTGATCCGGCACTTCCGTCCCCACGTGATCACCTGCTACGACGAATCCGGCGGCTACCCGCATCCGGATCACATCATGAGCCACCGCATCACCATGGAGGCCTATCACGCCGCCGGAGACCCGCAGCGCTACCCCGGCACCGGGGAGCCGTGGCAGCCACAGAAGCTGTACTATGACCGCGCCTTCAACCCTGCGCGCTTCCGCGCTGTGCATGAGGCCCTGCTGGAGGCCGGCTTCGAGTCTCCCTACACGGAACGACTGGCCTGGCTGGACGGGGACGAGCGCCCAGAGTGGATGGTGGATCACGAAGTCACCACCCAAATCCCGGTGGGGGACTACTTAGAGAAGCGCGACGCCGCCCTGCGCGCTCACCGCACACAGGTAGAGCCCGAAGGTTTCTTCTTCGCCACCCCCAACGATTTCCTGCGTCGGGTGTGGCCCTATGATGACTTTGTGCTGGCCCACAGCCGAGTGGAGACGCAGACTCCGGAATACGATCTCTTCGCCGGGCTGCGGTGAGTTAGTCCCGACGGCGCGTTTCTCTGCCGGGGCCGATGGGCCGTAGACTGGTGCTGTGGAAATCATACCCGCACTGACGAACTGGTGGCCCGGAGGCGGCGGCGGTGAGACGCCGGAGCTGCGCCCCGGTCTTGAAGAGTCTGACATCAGCCCCGGAATCGAGGGCTTCCTCTTCACGGCCCTGATCGTAGTGCTGCTGGTGATTGTGGTACGCGATATGGCCAAGCGCATGCGCCGGATGAAGTACCGTTCGCAGGTTGAAGCCGAGTACGCAGGCGAGGAAACTGAATTCCCGCATGAGGTCGCGGAGGCGGAGATCGCTCCCGCCGGGATCTCTGAAGCTCAGCAGCGGGCCCGAGACGCTGCCGCCGAAGCCCGCTTCGGGCCGCGGAAAGACCAGCCAGAGAGCTGAGGGCCTCGAGCGCCGGCGGGTTCAGCTTCCGAAGCGGCGTTGACGCTGGGCGTAATCACGCAGTGCCCGGATAAAGTCAACCCGCCGGAAATCTGGCCACAGCGCCTCACAGAAATAGAACTCTGAATAGGCTGACTGCCACATCAGGAAGCCGGAGAGTCGCTGCTCCCCGGAAGTACGGATGATCAGATCCGGATCCGGCTGTCCGCGGGTATAGAGCCAGCGTGAGATGGAGCCCGGTGAGAGCTCATCGGCCACTTCGCTCAGTGTGCGCCCCTGGGATTCTGCATCCCGCAACAGATCCTTCACCGCATCCACGATCTCCTGCCGCCCGCCGTAGCCCACGGCGACATTGACGTGAACGCAGGGCTGATCCTCCGCTGCACTGCTGCGCCCCACAGCCTTGGCGGCAATGCGGCGAATGGAGCCGGTGGCAGTGCTGACGGTCTCGCCGGCGTCGTCGTCGTGGGTGCTTGGGGCGCCGCTGCCGCTGAGGCTGCGCAGCCGTGCTGCCAGGGATTCCGGGAGCAGCTCGGGCTGGCCCACCGGATGCACTCGCACCGGCCGTCCGCCCGGCCGGGATTCCGCCAGTCGGTCTAGCGTGTCAGCGATGATCTCGGTCAGCTGCTCCAGCTCAGCAGCCGAGCGGTTCATATTGTCAGTGGAGAGCATGTAGAGGGTCACCGTAGGAATGCTCAACTCGGCGCACCACTCAATGAACTCCACAATTTTATTGGCCCCGGCCAGATGCCCATCGGCGGTGGGAGTGCCGGCTAGCTTGGCCCAACGGCGGTTACCGTCCACCACCACGCCGATATGCTGCGGGATCTGGTTCTTGGGCAGGGCGCGCGAGAGCCGTCGCTCATAGACGGTGTAGGCCAGGTCTGAGAGACCGAACGTGGGTGGTTTCATCAGGCGCTCCTCTCCAGTGATCAGCCTCCACCTTAAGCGACGTCGACGGCGGGACAGTACGCCCAACGATGTTACTGAACAGTCACTTCCGGGGCGTAGACTGGTATGTATGGGTGATCCGCGTATGACGTCAACTGAGCACAACAGCCCCGAAGCCCCCGAGCAGGCTCCCGCCCAGACTCCCACCGGTGATGTCGCTCCGGCGGACCGACTCTTTGATACCGATGTCCCGCTGAAACCGCGGATGCGCGGCTGGCTGCACGCCGGGATGGTGCCGCTGGCCCTGGCCGCCGGCATTGTGGCCGTGGCACTGGCCCCCACCGGCACACTGCGCATTGCCGCAGCCGTCTACGCCGTCACCGGCCTACTGCTCTTCGCCGTCTCGGCTACCTACCACCTGGGCCGCTGGTCCCCGCGGACCGCCCTGCTGCTCAAGCGCCTGGACCACACCAACATTATGCTGATCATCGCCGGCACCTACACCCCGCTGACCCTTGCGCTGCTGCCGGACCCCAAAGACATCATCCTGCTGACCGCAGTGTGGATCGGTGCCCTCGGGGGAGTGGCCTTCCGGCTGTTCTGGACCTCGGCCCCGCGCTGGCTATACACCCCGGTCTACATCGTGCTGGGCCTGGCCGCCGTCGTCTTCCTCGGTGACTTCTTCGCCGCAGACCTGGTGGCCGCCATCCTGATCTGCGCCGGCGGCATCGCCTACATCATCGGGGCAGTGTTCTACGCGCTGAAACGACCGAATATCAGCATCCAGTGGTTCGGCTTCCACGAGCTCTTCCACGCCTGCACCCTGGTGGGCTTCACCTGCCACTACATCGCGATCATGTTCGCCTTCCTGGGTTAGGCACACCAGCCTCAGCGCAGTGCGGCGAGCACCTCTGCCACGCTGCTCACTGGAGGAAGACACACCATACGTCCCGGCGCGTTCAGACACAGACTCAGCCGCAGGGGCAGGTCATCGCCGACGGCGGCCTCATCCACCGGCTCCACCGGCAACCCATAGAGCACACCGGCGTGGCGAATCTCGGCCAGCTGATCTGCCGTTGCTGAGATCACCCGCAGTGCCGGGGAGCCCAGGGCGGCCCGGCGGCCTGCCAGCAGTGACGCTCCCACGGCCGTGGGGATCCGGCCGGCGGCTACCGGAAGATGATGCAGAATCTGCTCAGCCCGCAGCGGCGGATCCACCTGGATGCCAGGGGCGGTCTGCAGCGCCTGAGCGGTCTGCAGAGCCTGGGCCAGTGCGCCGATCCCGCCGGGCTCGGGGCCATCCAGCGGTGTGGCCAGCATGGGCCCGTTCTGGGCGGAGCTGAGCAGATCATCGGCTTCCAGGCTTTCAGCAAGTGCCCACCCGCCGTCGGGACTGCGCTGCCGAGCGCGTTCGCCGACGAAGTCCAGCAGCGCCTGAGCCCGCGTGATCCACTGCGGGTCCGCACCGGCGCTGGCCAATGCGAAACAGGCGCTGATGAGTTGAGCGTGATCGCTCAGTGTGCCCAACCGTTTCCCGCGGATTCCTGCATAGGAGGTCCGGTAGACCCGCGCCGAGTTGCCGGTCTGCTCCACATGGACCTGCCACAGCTGTTCAGCGACAGACTCCGCGAAATCCCGCAGCTGCTGGTCATCCCAGGCGGCGGCTGCCTCGGCTAGTGAGCGGATGACCTGCCCATTCCAGGCGGCCACAACTTTGTCATCCCGGGCCGGCTGAGTCCGCGCAGCTCGTCGACGTCGCAGCTCAGGCAGAACTTGCTCCCATCCCAGACGCAGCGCATCGGAGAGCGAATACTCAATATTCGGTGCCAGGAAGCTCAACGTGCGCGGGGTATCTCTGGAGTAGGCCAGCGAATCCCCAGACTGTGCCGCGCGGGCCACCGCATGTTCATCCGCAGGGACACCGCGATTCGCCGCAGCGAGCTGATCGGCCTGCTCCGCGCTTAAGCCTGCAGCAGCGGCAGCTTCACGCAGCTCGGCGTCGCTGAAGAGGTAGGTGCCGCCTTCTACATGGCTGCCATCAGGCAGCACCGTATCCGCGTCCAGGGAGGACGCGAACAGCCCAGCCGACTCGGTTCCCTGAGCAGGGAGCAGCATGCGTTGCCGCAGCCAGTCGATGGTCATGCGGGCCACCCGTTCGGCATCCTCGCGTTGCTGAGAATCTGCCGCCGGATGGATGCTCAGCCGGGCGTAGTGGCCCAGCAACTGCGCGTTGTCGTAGAGCATCTTCTCGAAATGCGGCAGAGCCCAGGCGCCATCGGTGACATAACGGGCGAATCCGCCCTCCACCTGGTCAAAGAGCGCTGAGGCGCCCATGGCGGTCATAGTCCGCAGGGCGAGCCCGGAGGCTGGCGAATCGGCCCGCCACGCGGAGTCCTCCAGCAAGAATCCCAGCAGCGGAGAGGGCGGGAACTTCGGGCCGGGCAGCGCTGCCCTGGCTGATCCTTGCGTGCCGCCTGCCGGGGTGCCCTGCCCGAACCCGCCATACACCGGGTCCTCCTGCTCGGTGAGCGCAGCCAAAGCGGCGTCGGTGAGTTCCTGCATCAGCCCAGGCGAAAGATCAGCCCACGGGGCGTCGTCGTCCTGTTCAGGTGTTCTCACAGGTGAGCCCACGGTGTTGGTACCGTCCTTGCCTGCCGCTGGCGCATCAGCGGTGCTGGCTTCAGCGGCCAGGGTAGCCAGCTGGGACTGCTGCCGACGCTGGTTACCAAGAGCCGCAGCAATCTGTCCGGCCTGCTCCTGGACCTGATCCCGCCGCTGGACCCAGGCCTCATGTACAGCCTGCAGCACGTCGGTGAAGGACGGCATCTGGCCCATTCGGCGAGGCGGGAAATAGGTGCCGGCATGAAAGACCTGACCGTTGGGCAGGGTGAACACACTCATCGGCCAGCCTCCCTGACCGGTCATTGCCTGCACCGCAGCCATATAGGCGTCGTCGACGTCGGGATGCTCATCCCGATCCACTTTCACCGCCACGAACCGCTCATTGAGCAGCGCAGCGACCTGGTCATCGGCAAAAGATTCACCAGCCATCACATGGCACCAATGGCAGGCGGCATAACCGATGGAGACAAAGACCGGCATATCTCGGCGTTCAGCCTCGGCGAAGGCCTCCGGGCCCCAGGGCCACCAGTCCACCGGATTATCGGCATGCTGGCGGAGGTAGGCGGACTGAGCAGTTGCGAGTCGGTGAGCCATAGCGCCACGCTACCGCCGAAGCTTCAGAGAACCCGCAACGTTTAGGCTGTCCCCATGGTGACCACACTGCCCTATGGATCCTGGCCCTCGCCCATTACCGCCGAACAGCTCGCAGTGGGCGGCAACCGCCTCGGTGGTCCCACCTGGGTGGGAGACCAGCTGTGGTGGACAGAGGGGCTTGCCGCTGAAGGGGGGCGGCAGGCGATTGTGCGCACCGCCGGAGCCGTGACCGCCGAAACCGAATCACCCGAGACCGTCACGGTACTGCCAGCGCCCTTTAATGCCCGGTCCCGGGTCAACGAATACGGCGGGGCCTCCTGGACCGCACTGACAGAGAACGACGACGCCGCCCCGCTGGTGCTTTTTGTGAACTTCGCTGACCAGCGGATCTACCGGTTCCGGGAGGGCGAGGAGCCTGCCCCGATCAGCCCTGTAGGGATGGAGGTCCCCGCGGCGCATGGTCCCTCGCTGCGCTGGGCTCAGCCCACACCGGTCACCCTGGCCGACGGGAGTCGGGAGGTCTGGTGGGTCTGCGAGCAGCACCACGATGCCCGTGATTCTTCCGGTGCCCCGCTGATTGAGCGCTATATTGCCGCAGTTCCGCTGGATGGTTCAGCCGCTGAGGACGCTGCGGCGATCCGCCGAGTCACGCCTTCGGCACGTTTTGTGGCCCATCCTCGACTCTCTGCAGATGGGGCCCGGCTGGCGTGGATCAGCTGGGAGCACCCGCAGATGCCCTGGGACGGCACCGAACTGCACGTGGGGCAGCTCCAGGACGGCGTCGTCGTGAACTCCACTGTGGTGGATGGGGATACTGGCACCTCGGTGCTGAACCCAGAGTGGGCTGATGCTGACACCCTGGTGTATGTGAGCGACCGCAGCGGCTGGTGGAACCCGTGGCGTGTGAGCTTCGACGGTGCCGGTGCCAGTGAACCGGCGCAGCTGCTGCAGGATGAGCAGGAATATGCCGGTCCGCTGTGGCAGCTGGGCATGAGCTGGCTGGAGATGATCGGCCCGGACCGGGCATTGAGCATCCACGGCACTGCCACAGATTCCTTGGGTGTGGTGAACCTGGCGGAGGGCTCCGTAGTGGAACTGGGACTTGCCGCTACCGCCATCGGATCAGTGGCATACCGCGCCGATGGACTGGTGGCGGTCTACGGGGTGCAGGCAGATGAGTTCGCCGCGATCTCCGTGGGTCAGCTCAGCACCGACGACGACGGCGCGCGCCTGGGGCAGCTGCGGACCATCCGCTCATCACGCCAGGACGCACCGGACCCGGCGCTGCTGCCAGTGCCGGAACCGATTACCGTCACCACCGATTCCGGGCAGGAAGTCCATGCGGTGCTCTACCGGCCGCGGCAGGAGGGCTTCGCTGCGCCGGAGGCTGAACTGCCGCCGTTCATCGCGCAGGTCCACGGAGGTCCGACCGCTAAGGCAGCCGTGGGGCTGTCCTTGGCGATTGCCTACTACACCAGCCGAGGAATCGGCGTCGTCGATATCAACTACGGCGGCTCCACCGGCTTCGGGCGGGCCTACCGCGACAGGCTCAAAGGGCAGTGGGGTGTGGTAGATGTGGAGGACACGGTGGCGGTGATGCGGCACCTGGTGCGGGAGGGAATCGCCGACGGCGCCCGGCTCGGCATTGAGGGCGGATCCGCCGGCGGCTGGACCACCTTGGCGTGCTTGACCCGCACCGACGTCTTCAGCGCCGGGGTCTCCAGCTTCGGGGTGGCTGACGCGGTGGCGCTGGCGCAGGACACTCACGATTTTGAGTCCCGGTATCTGGATCAGTTGATCGGCCGGTACCCGGAGGATGAGCAGATCTATCGCGAGCGGGCTCCGCTGAACCACGTGGACTCGCTGGAGTGCCCGGTGCTGCTGCTGCAGGGTGATGAGGACCGGATCGTGCCGCCGAACCAGGCCGAGAAGTTCCGCGATGCGATGGCCGCCAAAGGCATCCCGCACGCCTACCTCTTATTCGTCGGTGAGCAGCACGGGTTCCGCAAGGCGGAGAATATTGTGGCCAGTTTTGAGGCATCGCTGAGCTTCTACGGGCAGATCTTCGGCTTCGAGCCTCCGGGCGTCGCCCAACTGCAGCTGACCCGCGGGTAGGCGAGCGGGGGCTTAGCTGGGTACGGGCGTTCTCGGGTGGACAATATGCTGCAGTTTTCCCCGGACTAAGCGCAGCAAATTGTCCACTTGCGTTTTCCCCAGATGCAGTGCCAGCGCAAGCGCTGCGGCGGACAACTCCTCATTCTCGAGGTATGCGAAGCAAAGAACTACCCGCCCCGCTTCTGGGCCAGCCTCTCACCGCCGCTCGCTTGGCGAGATGGGGGATACCCCGGAATAGGTTGCTGCGCGCAGACCTCGTGCCGCTCGGTTCTGGCGTATATATACCGCGCCATCTAGCTGATGCTGCCGATGAAGAAGAGCTCTATCTTCTCCGTGCTCAGGGAGTAGCTAGCGACTACCCGCAGGGATGGATCTCCCACCTCTCCGCTGCGCGAGTGTTTAACTGTCCTCTTCCTAGGCGGTTGTACACACCAGAGGTACATATGAGCCACTCTCGTGAAACGGACTTTCGGGTGCGGCGTCGTGATGTGGTGGGGCATCGCTCGGCCGTAAGTGAGGAAGAGGTAACGATCCATCAAGGAATACGGCTCACCTCTGCTGCACGCACCTGGTGCGATCTGGCAGCGTTCTGTGGCGTAGACGATCTAGTGGTCGCCGGAGATCACCTCGTCCGTATACCGAACCGCCGCTATGAGGGGCGCGCTGCACCCTATTGTTCACTGGTCCAACTACGAGCTGCCGTCGAAGGCCGCAGAGGTTTTAGAGGAAGACCTCGAGCTGTCGCTGCTCTGACGATGATTAGAGTTGGCGCAGACTCGCTCCCCGAAACCAAGCTACGGCTGAAGCTAGTAGGGAGCGGCCTTCCGGAGCCCGTCCTGCAGGTACCCCCGACTCCCGGTGCGCCCAGGGGGTACCGCGCGGATATGGGATACCCGCTGTGGAAGATTGCGATTCAGTACGACGGCGGGGTCCACTTCAATCCGCAGCGGGCTCGGGAGGATCAGCGTCGCGACAACGCATTCCTTGCCCAGGGCTGGCTAGTGTTGCGCTTCAATCGGGAGGACTTCCGGGACGGATTTCGCGAGGCGGTTCAGCAGATAGGGGCCGCGATCAGGTTGCGGGCACAGGACTAATCATGGAGTGGTCAATTTGCTGTGTCTCACGCGACCTCAAGCGCAGCAAATTGACCACTCTAGCGGGGGCAAGTGGATGACAAGGCACAGCTCACGGCAGTTCCCCATCGACGCGTCGCTGGAGCATCCAGCCAGGCGTTAGATTCCGTTTACGCAGATGTCACGTGTCGTTGGGTGTTTCTTGCGCAGCACCGGCCGTGGCGGGGCCTAGATTTGGAAGTGTCAGAACACTGACCGGAAGGCCCACACGCTATGCCTTATGGCACCAGGGGCCGGTCCGGCCCCCAGCCGTTCAGCTGGCGAGGGGCTGACCGACCACCATCCGACTATCGATGCGGGGACACACCAGGTCCTGCAGCCGAGGCGGTAGAGGACGTCGAACTCGATCTTGGGGAAGATTTCGAGCTCGAAGCCGATACCTGCCCAGCTGTGGGGCCTTTTGCGTTCTGCGCGCCCTTTACTGTCTGGAGACATTGTGGCCCACACCAATACCGCACACACCGAAGGTGCTCTCACCCCGGACCTTGATTCTGTTGTTGCCCGCCAGGTGGCGCAGAAGTCCTACGTGCTGGACACCTCCGTGCTGCTCTCAGATCCCAAAGCTGTGCTGCGCTTCGCTGAGCACGAGGTCATCATCCCGATTGTGGTCATCTCCGAACTGGAGAAGAAACGCCACGATTCAGAGCTGGGCTACTACGCGCGCTCAGCGCTGCGGCTGCTGGATGAACTGCGCACCAAATACGGTGCGCTGAACCGGCCCATCCCGCTCAACGACGACGGCGGGCACCTGCTGGTGGAACTCAACCACATCAGCCAGGAGGTCCTGCCCGCCGGTTTCCGCGGACCAGACAATGACGCCCGCATCCTGGCGGTGGCCAAATCCTTCGCCGATGAGGGCCGCGAGGTCACGGTGGTCTCCAAGGACCTGCCCATGCGAGTGAAGGCCTCCGCCATGGGGCTCGACGCCGATGAGTACCGCAACGAATGGGTCACCGACTCCGGATGGACCGGCCTCGCCGAGGTCAGCGCCACCGAAGAACAGGTCTCAGAACTCTACGACGGCGAACGCATCGAGCTGGACGAAGCTGAGGACCTGCCCACCAACACCGGGCTGGTCATCCAGTCCACACATGGCTCAGCGCTGGGCCGAGTCAAAATCGACGCCACCTCCAAACGCTACGTCCAGATCGTCCGTGGTGACCGCGAGATTTTCGGACTCCACGGACGCAGCGCTGAACAGCGGCTGGCCATCGACATGCTGATGGACCGGGAGATCGGAATCGTGTCCATGGGCGGGCGCGCCGGCACCGGCAAATCCGCGCTGGCGCTGTGCGCCGGACTAGAAGCTGTGCTGGAGCGCCGTGAGCATAAGAAGATCATCGTCTTCCGCCCGCTCTATGCCGTAGGTGGTCAGGAACTGGGCTACCTGCCCGGCAGCGAGCAGGAGAAGATGAACCCCTGGGGCCAGGCGGTCTACGACACTCTCGGCGCATTGGTCAGCGAAAACGTGCTGGAGGAAATCATGGCCCGCGGCCTACTGGAGGTGCTGCCGCTGACCCACATTCGCGGCCGCAGCCTCCACGACGCCTGGGTGATCGTGGATGAGGCGCAGTCACTGGAGAAGAACGTGCTGCTGACGGTGATGAGCCGCATGGGGCAGAACTCCAAGATCGTGCTGACTCACGACGTCGCCCAGCGCGACAATCTGCGAGTGGGACGCCATGACGGTGTGGCCGCAGTGGTGGAGATCCTCAAGGACAATCCGCTCTTCGGCCACGTGAGACTCACCCGTTCCGAACGCAGCCGGATCGCCGCGCTGGTCACCGAACTGCTGGAGGAGTAACCGAAGAATCTAGCGGTAGCTCAGCGGAGGCAAGTCCCCGCCGTCGTTCCGCCGTGAGGAGGCGCGTGCTAGACGTTCGGCACGCGCCTCCTTTGTGAAGAAGAACGCGACGACGACGCCGGCAATCGCCCCGGAGAGGTGCCCGGTCCAGGAGACCCCGCCGGAGTTGAACGGCATCATCCCGCCGATCATCGAGAGCCCATAGAAGAAGAGCACAAACAGCGCGAAGAGAATCGCCAGCACCCGCCGGGCCAGGAATCCGTAGGTCACCAGGAACCCGGCAAAGCCGTACACCACCGCTGAGGCGCCGATATGCAGGCCAACACAGCCCAGCCCCTCGGGTGCATGGCAGACCCAGGGGGTGCCGATGATCCACAGGATGGCCCCGGAGAGCAGCCAGATGGCCACCATGATGCGGGTGAATCGCCTGGTCAGCAGCGCGATCATGCCGCCCAGAACCAGCCATGACATGGTGTTGCCCAGAATATGGCCGAAGCCGCCATGCAGCAGCGGCATGAACAGGATGCCGATCAGCCCGTCGAGTTCCCGTGCCTGCAAGGCCAGCGAGCGGTTGAGCCAATTGCCCACAAAAATGCTGATGAAATACAGCACCCACATTGCCGCCAACGGCAGCACCACCGGGCCCATGGTGCGGAAGAACGTGGACTTCAAGTCCTGACCGATGCCAGACCAGGTGTCACGAGGTTCGCCGCCGGGCTGGAAGTGGGTGCTCATACAGCCATCGTATGAGAATCACGACGACGCCGCCGTCGGGCCGCCCCTGAACCTCACCCTGATTCGACCCTGAGTAGCCTTAGACGCCGGACCGTCACAGATATGTCATCGGCGCCGCGGCTCCCTAGAATGAGGGGCATGACAGAGACTTCTGCATCCCAGACTGAATACCGTATTGAGCGCGACACTATGGGTGAGGTGAAGGTGCCCGCCCAGGCGCTCTACCGCGCACAGACTCAGCGTGCTGTGGAGAACTTCCCGATCTCCGGACGCACCCTGGAGCGCGCCCACATTGAGGCGCTGGCCCGTGTGAAGAAGGCTGCTGCCAAGGCCAACGCCGAACTGGGCGTGCTCGACGCCGAGCTGGCTGAGGCGATTGTGGCCGCTGCCGAGCAGGTGGAGACCGGTGAGCTGGATGAGCACTTCCCGGTGGATGTGTTCCAGACCGGCTCCGGCACGTCCTCGAATATGAACACCAACGAGGTGCTGGCCACCCTGGCTAACCGCTACCTGAAGGACAAGGGCTCGGACAAGGAAGTCCACCCCAACGACCACGTCAATGCTTCGCAGTCCTCCAATGACGTGTTCCCCACCTCCGTTCACGTGGCCGCTACCTCCGCGCTGATCAATGACCTCAAGCCCGCCCTGGCCTACCTGGCTGAGGCACTGGAGGAGAAGGCCGGAGAGTTCGCCCATGTGGTGAAGTCCGGCCGCACCCACCTGATGGACGCCACCCCGGTGACCCTGGGCCAGGAGTTCTCCGGCTACGCCGCACAGGTCCGCTACGGCATTGAGCGCATCGAATCCTCACTGCCGCGCGTGGCAGAGGTTCCGCTGGGCGGCACCGCCGTGGGCACCGGCATCAACACCCCGCTGGGCTTTGCTGAGAAGGCGATCGCCAGCCTGGCCGAGGACACCGGCCTGCCGCTGACCGAGGCTCGCGACCACTTCGAAGCCCAGGCCAACCGCGACGGCCTGGTGGAGGCCTCCGGCCAGCTGCGCAACATCGCCTACTCGCTGATGAAGATCAACAACGACCTGCGCTGGATGGGCTCGGGTCCGAACACCGGCCTGGGCGAGATCGCTATCCCGGACCTGCAGCCCGGATCCTCGATCATGCCCGGCAAGGTCAACCCGGTCATCTGCGAGTCCGCCATTCAGGTCTGCGCTCAGGTGATCGGCAATGACACCACTGTGGCGCTGTCCTCCACCAATGGTGCCTTTGAGCTGAACGTGGGCATCCCGGTGATGGCCGCGAACCTGCTGGAGTCCATCCGTCTGCTGAAGAACACCAGCTACGTGATGGCCGACAAGATGATCAAGGGTCTGACCGCCAATGAAGAGCGTGCAGCCTTCCTGGCCGGCGCCTCCCCGTCCGTGGTGACCCCGCTGAACAAGCACATCGGCTACGAAGCCGCAGCCGAGATCGCCAAGCACGCGGTGAAGAACAAGGTCACCGTGCGTGAGGCCGTGGTGGAGCTGGGCTACCTGGAGCGCGGCGAACTCACCGAAGAGCAACTGGACAGCGCGCTTGACGTGATGAAGATGACCCAGCCCGGGTGATCCAACGGCTCACTCACCAGTGACGAAAAAGCGCCCCCGCATCCTGCAGAATCAAGGATGCGGGGGCGCTTTTTTCGTCGCGAGCCGGACTGAGGCTTCAGCGGCACCGGTCCTTTAGCGGAACCGGGTCGGCGCGCCGGCCTCCAGCGCCCACCGGATGCGCTCGCGGTGGGGCTCAACAAACGGCTCAGGCAGCGCATCCACCGGGAACCACGCGACGTCAGTGGATTCATCGTCGCCGATCACCGGTTCACCGGAGAGGTACTCCATCTCGAAGGCAATATCGGTAAACCAGCACTCATCCCCGTTGGGGTAGCGCACCTGCCCGTGATCGGAGACCCCCGCCACCCTGACCGGACGGGATTCGATACCCGTCTCCTCCAGCACCTCGCGCGCAGCACTGGACCCCGGCTCTTCCCCGGGCTCCAGAATCCCGGACGTCACACTCCACCGACCGTTGTCCGACCGGCGCACCAACAGCACCTCAGGGGAGGGCAGTGGGGCGCCGTCGTGGTCAGTGCGGCGCAGCACCACGGCAGTCACCCCGGGCAGGAACAGCGGCTTATGCCCAATATCCTTACGCAGCTCTTTGATGAATTCAGGAGTCGGCATGGTCCCCAGCCTATGCGTCCTGCGCTGAGTGAGTGCGGATCCTCAACTGAAGATCAGCGCCAGCGCGGTGCCGAGGATCAGAAACGGTCCAAATGGGACGCGCGTGTTGCGTTGGACTCGTCCGGTGACCAGCAATGCCACCGAGGTCAGCCCGCCCAACAGAAATGAGAGCACGACGGCGGCAGCAAGGGTCTCCCACCCCAGGAACCCGGCATAGAGCCCCAGCACCACCACGAGCTTCACATCCCCCATGCCCAACGAGGGCGGATGGATCAGTTTGATCAGCAGGAACCCCAGGCCCCAGAGCAGCCCGGATGCCAAGGCACGACCCAGTCCGGGGCCGTCACCGAGGAGGAAGGTGATGAGCACTAACAGGATGGCAGTGATCCCGGCCCAGGGGTAGACAATCCGATTGGGGAGCCGGTGTTCTTCTAAGTCGATGAGGCTCAGGGCCACTGCGCAGACCGCAAAAACAGCGCCACCGCCCAGCAGCAGCACCCCGGCCACCATCTGGCCGGGGGAGCCCGAGGTCAGTAATTCACCGATGAGGGGGATCACGACCCAAGCCTAGAAACAAAACCGCGCAGGGCGAAAGGACGTGCAAGAAACTGTGGAAACTGGAGCCTCCTCTCTGATGACGGCTCAGCCGCGGTGTACTGGCCAGACCGCCGCGGACTGCTTCTGCTTAAACTCCCAGCCGGCACTCCTGGCAATCTCCAGGCAGATCTTCCTAGGGTGGAGATATGGGCAGTGAACACAGCAGCAACCAGTCCACCGGTGGCCCCGATAGCCCGTCTTCAGCGCCGTCCTCCGGAACCGAAATGACACCGGCTAGTCCAGTCCCGGCCGAGGGCGTCACATTCAACACCCGCAAATGGGTCAAGCCTGAGGATCTCAACGCCAATGGCACGCTCTTTGGCGGAAGTCTGCTGCGGTGGATCGACGAAGAAGCCACTATCTACGCGATCATCCAACTGGGTAATCACCGGGTGGTCACTAAGTTCATCTCTGAGATCAACTTCGAAGCCTCAGCGATGCAGGGCGATCTGATCGAGATGGGTCTGCGCGCTACACATTTCGGGCGCACCTCCATCACCATGCGCGCGGTGGTGCGGAACATGATCACCCGGCGCACTATCCTCACCGTGGAGCGGCTGGTGTTCGTCAGTCTGGATGAACACGGCCAGCCGGCACCGCACGGCTATGCCGAGATCACCTACGACCGGGACCGGATGCCCACCGAGCACCCGGCCACCGGGACCATCACCGCAGTCTGAGGTCTAGAGATCGCCCAGGGTGGTGACCAGATCCGCCCGGCCCTCGGCCAACCGGTAGGTCACTCCGACCACCGCGGTGCGGCCCTCCTGCACTGCGTCATGCAGGGCGCGGGAGTGGTTGTTCAGCCGCGTCACGGTCTGCTTCACATGCTCTTCCACGGTCTCATTGACCGTCTCGGAGCCGGCCCGGCGGGCGCTGAGGACTGAAGGCAGGATGCGTTCGACCAGGTCGCGGACGTATCCGCTGGGCATGTCACCGCTCTGCGCAGACTGCAGAGCAGCCGATACCGCACCGCAGGAGTCATGACCGAGCACCACAATCAGCGGTACTTTCAACGTGTCGACGCTGAACTCCAGGGAACCCAGTACGGCGTCGTCGATCACCTGGCCAGCGGTACGGACCACGAAGACATCCCCGAGGCCGACGTCGAAGATGATCTCCGCGGCGAGCCGAGAATCAGAGCAGCCGAAGATTGCGGCCACCGGATGCTGGGAGTCAGTCAGCGAGGACCGGCGTTCGGCGTTCTGGTTCGGGTGGCGCACGTCACCGGAGACGAATCGAGCGTTGCCCTCTTTCAGCAGCTGCCACACCTCGGCCGGGGTGGGCTGAGCTGATGCCAGCTGATCAGCGGTCTGGGATGTGGGAGTCTGCTCACTCATTCTCGGGTACCTCCTGGCCGATGGCCTCAATAATGGCCTCCACTGCCTGGGAGAACTCCTCCTCACCGGCGTCACCGCCGATGACCACAGTGGTGCCGTCGATCGTATTATGCTCGGCGTCCAGCACCAGATAGCGCCGGTCGCCCTCTTCACGGACCTCGAACTCCAGGCCCTGAACAGTCTCGGTCCCGGTGGCCGGGGCCTGCCGGGTCTCTTCGTTGACCCAGGCCGGATTCGCCTGGTCGGTCTGCGCGAAGCCTACAAAGTTCACTGCGGCAGTGGTGTAGCCGACTTCCCACACCTGGACTCCGTGTTCCGCGCGTGTCTCCCAGCGTGCGTAGTTGGCGCTCCAGTCCTCGGGCACCTGCGGGCTGATCGGCTCGTATTCGGTGACGCTGGCAGCCCAGGATGCGGCCTCGGGAACATTCTCATCACGGCTATAGGTGACATCGGGCTCGGGGTTCATGAACCACAGCGCCAGCAGCACCAGAGAAAGTACACCCATGGTGATGATCATGCCGATCATGGGGGCGGTCAGCCGTTTGACCTGGGATTGGGTCAGCTGTGGCTTCGGGGACTCGCCTGCGGCAGCCGAGGGTGCGTCGTCGTCCTCCAAATGGCGCCAGAGGCCGGCCTCATCCTCATGCTTAGTGGGCTCTGTGTAGTCATCCTGGTCTCGGTCAGTCACGCTTTCTATTCTCTCATCGTCGGCCGGCTGCCTCGGCTGCTGTGACGAGGCGGCTCGGTCACATGGACCGAGGGTTCTCACGCGCCACGGTCCCGGCCCGATATGCTGAATGATGAACCGGACAAAGGCGTGCCGGAGTCTAGAGACAAGGTGACCCATGAACGACACGGCAGACACCCTCAACCACGACGATCAGTCCTTCGCGCAGCTCTCGTCGCGACTGGCGGTGGGGGACTCCGAGCCGGACCGCAACCTGGCCCTGGAGCTGGTGCGGGTGACCGAGGCTGCTGCCATTGCCGGTGGCGCCTGGGTGGGCCGCGGCGATAAGAACGGGGCCGACGGCGCGGCAGTGGACGCCATGCGCTCCCTGCTGGACACGGTGAACCTCAACGGCGTCGTCGTCATCGGTGAAGGCGAGAAGGACGAAGCGCCGATGCTCTTCAACGGTGAGCGTGTGGGCAACGGGCGCCACGGTAACGACGCCGCCCCCGAGGCTGATGTTGCGGTGGACCCTATTGACGGGACCCGGCTGACCGCCCTGGGCTATGACAATGCCCTGTCAGTGCTGGCTGTGGCCGAGCGCGGTTCGATGTTCGATCCCTCCGCGGTGTTCTACATGGACAAGCTGGTCACCGGTCCCGAAGCGGCTGACATGGTGGATCTGCGGCTGCCGGTGAAGCAGAATCTGCACCTGATCGCCAAAGCTACGGGTAAGAGCATCGACCAGCTCAATGTCTGCGTGCTGGACCGTCCGCGCCACTCCAAGCTGGTGGAAGAGATCCGCGAGGCAGGCGCCCGCACTCGGTTCATCATGGACGGCGATGTGGCCGGAGCTATTGCGGCCGCTCGCGAGGGAACCGGCGTGGATGTGCTGATGGGCACCGGCGGCACCCCTGAAGGCATCGTCACTGCGTGTGCGATCCGTGCCATCGGCGGCGTGATTCAGGGCCGGCTGGCTCCGAAGGATGATGAGGAGCGCCAGAAGGCCATCGACGCCGGCCACGACGTGGACAAGATCCTCACCACCGAAGAGCTGGTGACCAGCGATAACTGCTACTTCGCGGCTACCGGCATCACCGACGGCGACCTGCTGCGCGGAGTGCGGTATCAGGGTGACCGGGTCACCACCCAGTCGATTGTGATGCGCTCAAAGTCCGGCACGGTCCGGATTGTTGAGGCTGAGCACCGCCGCCGCAAATGGGAGTCCTACACCCGCTGATCTCGTCGGGGGCAACCAGCTGACCGGGCCAGAACCTGCATTTTGGGCCCGGATTGCTCCGATAACGCAGGTTTCGGCCCGATCAAACGTGGGCTAAGGCTGCGACGTAGCCCCCGGGCTTTTGCTGCGCAACCATTCCTTCGCCACCGAGACCACAGTGGGGCCGAATTGATCAAGCACGTCGGTGATCTCGTCGGGCCTGACCTTGCCGGTGTGCACGGTCTCGCACAGGCGCACCCAGCCCTCCCCGATGGCTGCGGTGATAGCCGTGGCCACGGTGGCGTTGACCACGCTGCCGATCCCCGGTGCTAGCTTGACGAAGCTGCGTGCCAGCGCCTGCCCACTGAGCTGCGCAGCCAGCTGGGCCAGCGCTGAGGAAGACATCATGGACGCCAGCTCCAACCCATAGATATGGGAGATCTTCCCCATCATGGCGAGCTGGATCGGCGCCAGCGTGACGGCATCGGCAACGGGAAGCGGTGTCGCTGCCGCTGCACCCGCGGCGGCACTGGCTGCGGCGATCTGCCTCCGGGCAATTTCTCGCTTCCACGGAAGATTAATCTGCTGGGCCACGCGAAAGGAATCCCGGGAGGAGTTCGGAGCCAATTCCAGAGTCTTCTCCACGAGATCACCGAGGCCGTGCCCCGCACCTTTCCCCTTGCTGTTTTGTGTGGACGTCAGTGCCACGTGCTGCAGCGGCAGGTCTATGGGTTCACCGTTGGGATCCACGGGAGCCTCCAACCACTGCTTGAAGATCTCGGTGCTCTCCGGGGCCCGGTATTTCCCGGTGACGGGATTCTTCTGCCAGGGAACTTTGGTCATCACCAGGATGACCGGAAGTTCAGCGGCATCGAGCTCCTGGATCATCTGGATATCTGGTCCGGTAAGCCTGTCGGCATTCTGCAGTACGCAGTACCAGACCACATCGATCTGCTGGTCTTTCGGCCGCCCCTTGATGGCCTCAAGGTGTCGCCTCAGCGTGGCTTTGGGTGACTCACTGGTCCCGATCTCGAAGCCTTCGAAGTCCCAGATCCCCAGGGAGTCATCGTGGTAGTAGTCGATGCCCTTTGTCACCGGCATTCCCTTGCCGACCTTCGCAAAGTCTCGACGGAATACGGCGTTGACTAGGGAGGACTTGCCTACACCGGTATTTCCGACAACGGCCAAATTGAACCTGCCGTAGCGGGCCGTCGCCGCAGCTGTGCCCTCATGGAAGTGGCGGTCATCCGGCAGATCCGAGTCCTTGGGGTTGCGGCTGCGCGTTGGTTTTGGCATAGAGTTCCCCGAAATCTCCAGTCTGGTCGTGCCGTAAATGCGTGCCCAGGATTACGTTCAGCATACGCAATTACGGCAGCAACCAGATGACCGGGCCAGAACCTGCGTTTGGGGCCCGGATTGCTCCGATAACGCAGGTTTCGGCCCGGTCAAACGTGGGCTAGGTGCCGCCGGCACTTTTTGCTACCCTGGATTGTGATGAAACACATGGGCATGCCTTCACGCCGCCTGCGCTCTGCTCTCTGACGGCGCGCAGCACTTTGCTGACCCCTTCGGGTCACTGACTTCAGATCACTGACGTCGGGTCATTGACACTGCACGCCGAAAGCACCGGCAGAAATCTGGCCGGGCGAGCGTCAGCCCATTTATCACCTGCTGATTCCCGCGCATTTTCTGCGCGGGCCCGGCTCCGCTGAACGAACAAACGGAGCAGCAGTGTCCACCCTCAAACTCAGACCATTTCACCTTGCCGCCGATGATCTCACCGTGGTGCGCGGCGGCCGCACCATACTCAACCAACTGACCTTCAGGCTCAGCGCCGGCTCCCGATTGGCCGTTGTCGGGGAGAACGGCCGAGGCAAGACCACTCTTCTGCACACCCTGCTAGGACGTGTGACGCCCGATGCCGGCAGTATCAGCCGGTCAGGAACGGTAGCCATTGCCGAACAAGCGCTGGATTTTGATCCCGCCGATACCGTGGGGGTGCTTATCGCCCAGGCCGTCGAGCCCTCGCGGCGGGCAGTTGCGGAACTTGATGCGGCTGCCACGGCTCTGGCCAAGGATCCGCAGCACCATGCTGACCGGTATGCCCAGGCACTGGAGGCAGCTGAACAACTTAATGCCTGGGATGCTGACCGGCGCGTGGATATCGCCCTCGAGGCCCTGGGTGCCTGCGCGGATCGCACCCGCCCGCTTGCTGCCCTGTCAGTTGGGCAGCGTTACCGGGTGCGACTCGCATGCTTGCTCGGTGCTCAGCAGGACCTGCTTTTGCTGGACGAGCCCACAAATCACCTCGATGCCTCGGGCTTGGATTTTCTGACGCAGAAGATACGCGAACATCCTGGGGGAGTAGCAATCGTCAGCCATGACAGGCAGCTGCTGAAAGATACCGCGACGCACTTTCTCGACCTGGACCCAACCCACGACGGCGCCGCTCGGCTCTACGGGGGCGGGTATGAGGGCTGGCAGCAAGGACGGCTTAAAGAGCGTGAATCCTGGGAGCAGGAGTATGAGCGTCAGATGACTGAGCGCCGTCGGCTGCAGGACTCGCTCTCAGCCGCGCAGAACCGGCTCTCCACCGGTTGGCGCCCGGAGAAAGGCACGGGCAAACACCAGCGCCAGTCCAGGGCTCCTTCAGTGGTGCAGCAGGTCAAGCGCCAGGCTCAGGCGCTGGAGCAGCACCAGCTGAGTGTGCCGCCACCGCCGCTTCGGCTGAATTTTCCGCGTCTGGATTCCAAGTCGAGCGCTGTGTACCTTTCCGCCGAACAGATTGCGGTGGCTGATCGGCTCGTCCCGGTGAGCCTGCGGCTTCGCGGCGGCGATAAAGTGCTGGTCACCGGGCCCAACGGTGCCGGCAAGTCAACGCTACTCACCGTCCTCTCCGATGCGCTTATCCCGGATCAAGGGAGCGTGCACCGCAGAACCGGGGCCCGGATTTCCCTGGTGGGTCAGGAGAACCCAGCGTGGACGGCGTCGCAGTCTGCTCGGGAGGTCTTCGAAGCACATGTCGCTGCGCTGGTGAGCTCCAGGTCTATCAGTCCCGGCGATGCCGTGTCCCTGTCTGGTCTGGGACTGCTTCCATCCGAAGCCTTGCGAGTACCGGTAGCAGATCTATCGCAGGGGCAGCAGAGAAGGCTCGAGTTGGCGATGCGCTTAGCCGAGCGGCCTCATGTGCTGCTGCTGGATGAGCCTTCGAATCACCTGGCGATGCAACTGGTGGACGAGCTGACAGAAGCGTTGCTGGTGACGAAGGCAGCCGTCGTCGTTGCCACGCATGATCGCCAGATGATTGCGGACTTGAGCGGTTTCCGCAGAATCAACCTGCCCGGCGCACCGGCTGCTGAAGTTCGGTGACCCAGTCCGACTGATCTGCCGACTCTGCTCGAACGTAGAGTTCTCGGCAGGGGCCGGAGGGTTCGTACCCGCGGGCAAGGATCTCCTCATGCAGGGCCTGCCAACTGTGGTGGATCTGCATCATGGGTCCCATATGCACCGTGACGAACGCCTCCGGTTCCTGCCGCAGGGTGATGAGCTCAAACCCTTGCTGCTCCGGGCCCGAGTAGGCGTAGCCCACGGTGACCTCGGTGCCTTCCTCGGTCATGTTGTAGGCGGCAACCGGAGTTTCAAGCGCCCCTGGTGTGCTGCCGATGATGGAGGCGATCGCATCGAAGGAGGGGCCCACCACCTCTGCGATCTGGGGCTGTTCAGCCACGACGGACCTACGAGCTGCCAGCTGGAGGGCGGGCAGCGATTTCTTCACGATTTCACGGGATGACATGTGGTGCTCCTTTTCAATGAGGTGGAGTCTGCGCTCAACATCGGCCAAGCGAGCTTCAGCGATCCGATGCTCCTGCTCCACCTCGGCCCTGCGCCGATGCTATATAAGTTTCCAAGTAATGGCTCGGTGTCTTGCTTCTGCGAGACTCTCACTGGACCTCGGCATCAGGCGGGGCGACACTGTGGCGCTGAGCGCCGTCGATCGAGGCGACGCCACTGACTGCGCTTAGCCTGTGCGTACCCGAAACCTCGTCGCTTTGAACTGACGCCCCTTCGGTATACCCGGTGACCTGGCCCAGGCTGCGCAGCACCTTCTCCACCACCAGGCCGGCCTCCTGCAACTGAGCGACGACGTCGTCGATATGGCTCAGATGCTCATCATCGACGGTGATGACCCAGTGCTGGGGTTCAGCCGTGCCAGCCTCTGCCGTGCCAGCCTCTGCCGTCCCAGTTCCTGGCACGCCGGCCCCTGCCATGCCGCCCCCTGTGGTTGGCGACTCCGACACCAGGTTCGCCGGTACCGCCGCCAGTCCCGCACCCACATCCTCTGCGGCAGCTCCCTGAATCGGGACCGCCGCAGAAATCAGAGCATCCCGCAACTCTTGACCACGCAGTCCGCTGGCACCCGCGATCACTGCAGCAATCCCCGAGACATGTGGAGCCGCCATCGAGGTGCCGCTGATGCTCTGATAATGCTGCGGGGTCGGCCAGGCCGAATAGATCTCCACCCCGGGGGCGGCAATATCGATCTCACCGCCCTCATGCGGCAGCGATCGCGCAGAAAAGTTCGCGATCCGCAGCTGCTCGTCCACCGCGGCCACCGCCA
Organism: Nesterenkonia massiliensis; assembly: GCF_000455245.1. Classification (GTDB taxonomy): domain Bacteria; phylum Actinomycetota; class Actinomycetes; order Actinomycetales; family Micrococcaceae; genus Nesterenkonia; species Nesterenkonia rhizosphaerae. Next base: position 115,192 of record NZ_HG005170.1, read on the forward strand.
TCACATACGGGCTGTTCGCCGGCGCGCCCACAAAACCGTGGTCTCCGGCACTGCGGTGAGCATTATTGCCTGCTGCCGCAATCATCACAGCACCCTGCTCCAAAGCCCGCCGACCAGCAGTTACATAGGGAGGATGCACCTGGGGCACATCCGCTCCTAAAGACATAGAGATCACCTGGCAGTCGTTCTGCAGCGCCCAGTCGATACCCGCCAGGATAGAAGTATCTGAGCCCGCGCCGTCGTCCCCGAGAACCTTGGCGGAGTAGATCTCTGCCTCCGAGGCCACACCATAGCCGGGGCTCTGCGCAGCCCCCGCGGCCGGGTGCCACGGTCCGCAGGCAGTGCCAATGCAATGCGTCCCATGGCCGTGAACATCCTGCGGACCCTGACCGGGGATGAAAGACTCCACGACGACGCTCCTGTCGGCAAAGTCAGGATGGGAGGCGTCAAAGCCGGTATCAAGTACCGCCACCCGCACACCGGCGCCCGCCACACCGGTCTGCACGGCCCGGCGGATCTGTACTGCCTCCAGACCCCAGGTGAACTCACCGGCACCAGGTGAGGCCCCGCCGTCGCGATCTGCACCTGCGTTAATCGCGTAATAGGTCAGCTCCGGGAAGTACTGCATGGGCCGCTGCTGCGCAGCGCAGCGTCCCCGAAAAGCTTCCAGGCGCTCGGGCTCATCCTCCACCACGCCAATGCCCAGCCGCGGGAAGTAGATATCGGTGGAAAAGCCCTGGGTATGAAGCAGCCCGGGCGCTTCCCGGTGCCGGACCTCTTCATCGGCGGTATCAAACGAGATCACGAATCGTCCCATAGTCGGCGGCTCCAGTTCTGCGCATCGCCCGCGCTGAGTTCTCCGGTAACTGAGTTCTCCTGTATCGGTGACGGCTACGCTACTGGCCGGCACCTCACCGCGGAACCCCCGGACCTGCCCTGCGCGGTGTTGCGTGATGCTTGCACCAGTCAACAGCGCGCATAATGGGGGACTGTGACTGGTACTGACTCAACCCCACGCGTCGGAGTTCTAGGCGACGGGCAGCTTGCCCGCATGATGGCCCCGGCGGCTGTGGAGCTCGGCATCGAGCTGCATCTGCTGGCCGGCAGCGCCGAAGCCTCAGCGGCTCAGGTGATCCCTCACACCGTCATCGGGGACTACCGCAGCGTGGAGGACGTGCTGGCCTTCGCCAAGGGGCGGGATGGCCGGGCCATGGATGCCATCACCTTTGACCACGAACACGTGCCCGCAGAGGTGCTCGATGCCCTCGCCGAGGCTGGCATCGCCATGAACCCCGGACCGCAGGCGCTCATCTTCGCCCAGGACAAACTGGCCATGCGCCGGGCCGTGGAGGACCTCGGGTTGCCTAACCCTCGCTGGAATGAGGTCCACACCGCCGAGGAGCTGATCAGCTTCGGCAACGCCATCGGCTGGCCGGTAGTGCTGAAGACCCCGCGCGGGGGTTATGACGGCAAAGGCGTGATGATTATCGACGACGCCGCGGCCGCCCAGTCCACCGAGGTCACCGAGTGGTTCTCCCGTGCCGAGCAGCAGCAGACCGGCCTGTTGGCCGAGCAGAAAGTTCCCTATAGCCGTGAGCTCTCCGCCCAGGTGGCTCGCTCACCGCGAGGCGAGATTGTGGCCTATCCAGTGGTCGAATCCACTCAGACCAACGGGGTCTGTGACGAAGTCATCGCCCCAGCCCCGCGCACCAGTGCTGAGCATGTTGCCGAGGCAGAACGCATCGCCCGCACCATCGCTGAAGACTTAGGCGTCACCGGCATGCTGGCTGTGGAGCTCTTCGAAATCACTGAGACCTCAGATGCCGACGTCGCCCCCGGAATCTACGTCAACGAACTCGCCATGCGCCCGCACAACTCCGGGCACTGGACCATGGATGGTGCGGTCACCAGCCAGTTCGAGCAGCATCTGCGTGCTGTGCTGAACCTGCCGCTGGGCAGCACCGCGGTGACCGGTGGGGCCGGGGGATATGTGGTGATGAAGAACCTGCTGGGCGGGCGCAACCAGGACCTGCACGCCGCCGTCCCCTCTGCAATGCGCCGATCCCCGCATTCAAAGATCCATCTCTACGGCAAGGACCCCAAACCCGGACGCAAGATCGGGCACGTCAATATTCTCAGCCAGACCACCCGTCCCTCCGAGGCCTACGAGGCCTCCCGCAAACGGCTTGAGCGTGCCCGGCACACTGCCGCAGAGACAGCGCGCCTCATCGTAGACGGCCCCGACGATCACACCCAGGAGAATCAGGCATGAGCACCGCAGAGACACCCCTGGTTGGTCTGGTCATGGGGTCCAATTCGGACTGGCCCACTATGAAAGCCGCTGCTGAGGCGCTGGACGAATTCGGCATCCCCTTTGAAGCGGATGTGGTCTCCGCCCACCGGATGGCTGAAGAGATGATCGCCTATGGCAAGAAGGCCCACACCCGCGGTATCCGTGTGATCATCGCCGGTGCCGGCGGGGCCGCCCACCTTCCGGGCATGCTGGCCTCGGTGACGCCCTTGCCGGTGATCGGTGTGCCGGTGCCGCTGAAATACCTCGACGGCATGGACTCGCTGCTGTCCATTGTGCAGATGCCCGCCGGGGTCCCGGTGGCCACAGTGTCAGTGGGCGGCGCGCGCAACGCCGGGCTACTGGCAGTGCGCACTCTGGCCGCCGGCAGCGACGAGATGGCCGCCGAACTGCGGAACAAGCTGCTGGAGTTCCAGCAGAAGCTGGCGGCCGAAGCCCACGCCAAGGGAGAAGCACTGCGTACTGAAGCCGCGCAGCTATCCACCTTCCGCCCGCGCAGCGACTCACCTGCAGCCGACGACGCCGCACCCAGCACTGAATCCCCCCACGCCGCAGGCGCTGCTTAAACCGTGACCACCCCCACCATCACCTACCACGAGTTCAGCGACTCAGCCGATGCCCTGCGCGATCCGCGCACTGCCAGCCCTCAGGACCGCACCCGCCGGGCACTGATTCTTACGGCACTAACACTGTTCATTCCCGGCGGCGCACAGATCGCGGCAGGCTCACGGGCCCTGGGGCGGGCGGCGCTGGCGGTCACCGTCGGGTGCTGGTTCCTGCTGCTCTTAGGCGCAGCGTTCTTCTTCACCATGCGCGGAGTGCTGCTCAGTGCGCTGACGCAGCCCTTCATCATGTGGGTGGCCGCAGCACTGCTGGCAGGCCTGGCCATCGGATGGCTGCTGCTGTGGCTGGACACTTTCCGGCTCATCCGCTTCGCCACGCTGGCTCCGGGATTCAAACCGATCATCGCAGTGACCCTCATCGTGCTCATCACCCTCACCAGCGGTGGACTGGGCTACGCGGCGCACCTGGTGAATCAGGGACGAGAAGCCCTGTCAGGGATCTTCTCCTCCGGTCCTTCCATTCCGGCAGAGGAAGGGCGCTATAACTTCCTGTTATTGGGAGCTGACTCCGGGGAGGGCCGCGAAGGTGTGCGCCCGGACTCGATTCACATGATCTCGGTCAATCAGCAAACCTCCGAGAGCATCATCTTCTCCATTCCGAGGGACTTCCAGAACGCCCGCTTCAGCGAAGACTCTCCCATGCGACAGGTTTACCCGGAGGGTTATAACCGCGGCAATGAGTGCATTATCAACTTCCTCTACACCGAGGTGACCAACCAGTACTCCCACCTCTACCCAGAGGCCCAGGATCCTGGGGCTGAAGCCATGATGGAAGCCATCTCCGGCACCCTTGACCTGAGTATCCACGGTTACGTGATGGTAGATATGGGCGGATTCTCCGAGCTGATCGACGCCATGGGCGGAGTCACCGTGGAGACCAGCGGCTGGGTCCCCTATGACGGCCGGCACCCGGAGACTGACCGCTGGGGTGACTGGTGGTTTGAGCCCGGTATCCATACCTTCAACGGAGACCAAGCCCTCTCCTATGCGCGGTCTCGGAAGTACTCCTCCGACTACAACCGCATCCAGCGCCAGCAGTGCATCCAGCAGGCCATGGTCGCCCAGTTCACCCCGCAGACCCTGCTGACCCGGTTCACCGAACTGATGCAGGCCAGTGAGAATCTCTTCGAGACCAATATCCCGCAGTCCCAGCTGGGCAGCCTGCTGAACCTGGCGGTGGATGCCCAGAAGCACACTCCCCAGCGCCTAGTCATCGGCGCCCCGGATTTCGGTCCCCCCTCGGAACTGTTCTCCACCTACCCGGACTTTGACCGCATTCACGCTCGCGTGGATGAGCTGATCGCTAATGAAGGTCAGGAAGAAGAGACCGAAGAGACTGCAACCCCGGAGAACCAGGCGCAAGAGAACTCAGATCAGGATCAGACTGAACCTGCGGAGGATTCCAGTGCTGGGTCTGCCCCCGGCCCCACACCGGAGCACAGTGATCCTGCGGTTTCTGGTGACATGCCACCGGCTGAGAATGAGACCGCACCGGCTGAGCTGACTCAACCAGATGGTTCGCCGCTCACCATGGAATACCTCATAGAGGCTGAGCAAGCAGGCAATCTCGCAGTGCTGGAAGAAGCAGCCCGCGATAACAACGAGTGCACCCCGGTGCGGGGTTGATCTGGACAGGCTGATCTGGACAGGCTGATCTGGACCGCTGAACGTACGCCCAGTGCAGCTGGTACCAGTGGCTGAGACCGCAGGGCACCTCAGTTGCGGCGTCGTCGGCTTGTTGTGAAGCTGGGAGTTTGGCCACAATCTCCTGCAGATGCCATGAAATACCTCTGACCGGGCACAGCCCGCTGGTATGGTTCATCCGGTGTTCAGGATGATCAACCCCGTTCGCGAGTACGCATGGGGGTCAACTCACGCGTTCAGCGAGCTCTTTGGCTGGCCCCCTTCGGCGACCCCGCAGGCCGAAATCTGGATGGGAACCCACGCGGGTGCGCCCTCAGAGGTGCAGCTGGAGAATCGCGATGCCACCATGCCGCTGCGCGAGGTCCTTAGGTCCGAGCTGCCTTTCCTGCTGAAGATTCTTGCCGCTGATAAGCCGCTGTCCATTCAGGCTCACCCCACCCAGGCTGCTGCTCGAGCTGGTTTCGAGGCTGAGAACTCTGCTGGCATTGAGCTCACAGCCGCACAGCGGAATTACAAGGACCCCCACCACAAACCCGAACTGATTGTGGCGATCACCGAATTCTCCGCGCTCTGCGGCTTCCGGCCCTATGCTGAGGCTGCCGCTGATCTGCGCGCACTCTCTGATGCGCTGCAGAAGGACTACCCGGGGTTGGAGGTGCTCCTCCAGCACGTGGAGTCGCAGAACTACGACGCCGCCCTGGAATGGGTGCTGCGCAGCGGAGCGCCCGAGGCTGGCGCCGTGGCAGCTGCTCTGGGTGAGGCGGCTGCTGACGGCGTGCTCACCGACGTTGGACTCAACGCAGCGCTGTTGGATACCCTGCAGCGCACCACTGCTGCATTCCCCGCCGATCCGGGGGTGCTGGTGGCCACCCTGCTCCACCGGATGGATCTGCGCCCCGGTGAGGGACTCTTCCTGCCAGCAGGGAACCTGCACGCCTATTTGAGCGGGGTGGGCGTGGAAGTCATGGCTGCTTCAGACAATGTCCTGCGCGGAGGCCTGACATCCAAACATATTGATGTCCCCGAACTCCTTGCTGTTGTTCAGCCAGACGTGCTGCCGCTGCCGTACTGTGAACCAGTCAGCACCCAGAGCGGTGTGCTCAACTACTTGCCGCCGGTAGAAGAATTTCAGCTAACACGGATAGATTTCCCTGCAGCGGGTTCAGCCCACACGCTGAGCCCACAGGCTGCAGCCGTTGCCATCTGCACGGCAGGCACGGCCCACGCCCGGGCCGCGGAAGACACGAGGACTCTCACACTTGCTGCCGGCGAGTCAGTTTTTATTGAATCAGGCGAGCAGATCACATTCAGCACTGACCAGGAGGCTCAGATTTTCATCGCTATCGCTCAGGGTTCGCCGGCGCGGGACAACGCATGATGTCCCAACTGTGGTCTAAAGGGATCGGTCTCTTCCGCACCTTGTGGCGTGAACTGGCTAAGTTCGGCGTCGTCGGGGGAATGGCCTTCATCATCGACTCCGGCATCTTCATCTGGCTGATCTCCGGCCCGATGGCGGACTCCCATGTGAAATCCAAAGCCATTGCGGTCGCAGTGGCGACGCTGTTCTCCTGGATCGGCAACCGATACTGGACATTCCGGCACCAGCGCACCAAGACGCGCAGCCGCGAGCTGGTGATGTTTGTTGTCATGAACCTGATCGGACTCGGTATTCAGTCCGGCTGTGTGGCCTTCTCCTACTACGTGCTGGGCTTGACCTCAACGCAGGCATCATTCATCTCCGGAAGCGTCATCGGCATGATCCTGGCCATGTGCTTCCGATTTGTCGCCTACAAGTTCTGGGTATTCACCGGTGACGAAGTCTCCGCCTCCGCTGAGCGCAGCGGGTCCCAGCAATCTCCGCATATGATCGCGGATTCTGATCTGGTCAGCCCTGAAGCAGGCGCAGACCCAGAACCGGGCACCCCTCACCGCAGCGGTTAGGAGCCATCCGTCTGCATCTCAGGCCAGTCCCTCGTTGCTGAGCATCTGCTTCCAGGTCTCACCTTCGGGGGCACCCTGGAATAGCACCACTGTGCCCTGCTGAGCCCAAGTCTGCAGCAGAGTCTCTGCGGTGTCCTTAGCCCACGCGGTGACCACCATCGGGCTGCTGGGCTCTTGCGGTGTGGGCTCTTGCGGTGTGTTTGGCAACGGCACCACCGGCAGCGGTGCATTGAGTCGGTCGGGGTGCTGGCGGACCTCGGCAGAGATATCCAGGACCCACGCCGGGACCTCCAGACCGGTGGCATCGGTGAAGGACGCATCCAGCATTCCATGGGAGATCACCGCCAGATCTGCCTCTCCCAGCGCTTCGGAGTCAAGCCATGCCGAGGGGTGATCAGTCACCACAAGGCTGGCGCGCAGGACCTCGGCGGCGTCGTCGGCTGAGGGCATCAACTGCACCTCGGCCCCCAGCGCAGAAGCCGCTAGCACCAGGGCGGCAGCCTTCCAATGGGTCGCCATATCGAGGACTACCAGCGGCCGGGACTCGCCCACCGGCTCATCTTCGATGTCATATTCATCACGTAGCAGCCCGATGAGCTTGATAGCCCAGTTGGCCAGAACCCGACCGGAAAGTTCCACTCTGTCCCCGGTCTCGGCGTCATAGTGGACCACCGCGGGCTGCGGCCGGGAGGCCAGGGACTCAAGCAGTTGGGCGAAATCTTCAGGCGGCTGCTGGGACGGGGAGTTCAGGGTCAGCGGGCTCATCAGGGATGACATCCTTCGATAGGTTCACAGGGCCTTCGACGACTCGCCGGGAGCACTTGACGAATGTTTACTTACGCCAGTGTAATTAGGTGCAGAGACACCGACCACCAACTGCTTAGAGCGTACAGAAAGCGACTCAGGGGAGGCCCACATATGGGGAAGGCACAGCGGCTGAGCGACATCAGCCCGGACCAGGACGCCAGACCGGTCCGCAGAAGCGGGCTGGATGTGCCGTCGGACTGGTTTGTCGACCCCGCCGACCCCCAGGCTGCTGAGAAGCTGGAGCACGGACTCTCCCTGGAGGAGCAGGCCACCGCATTCCTTGCTGCCCAGGAGGACGCCGAAACGGGTGGCTCGGTGGAATCGGATACCTCCGCAGGTACAGTGACCGCGCTCAGTGAGGCACCTTCCCGCCGCACTGAGCACGGCGCTGAGACTTCTCAGGGTGCAGGTGCATCCCAGGACGCAGGCGCCGTCTGGCTGGGCATCCCCACCCTGATGCCCGCCGAGCAGGTCGAAGGCGAGTTGGCCTGGCAGGTCGATGCTTTGTGCGCACAAACCGACCCCGAAGCGTTCTTCCCTGAAAAGGGCGGGTCCACCCGGGATGCCAAGAAGGTCTGCGCAGCCTGCACCGTGAAGCAGGAATGCCTGGACTACGCGCTGTCCAATGACGAGCGCTTCGGCATCTGGGGCGGCCTCTCTGAACGAGAACGCCGGAAACTGAAGAAGCGGGCAGTCTGATCAGCCCGACTGCTCAACTCCACATCGCCGCCGTCGTACTGCACGACGGCGGCGGTTTAGCGTCTGCCCAGTGGTCTCCCACCGGACGGGCGCTGAATCTCAGTGCCGCCCTTGACTCTCAGACCAGGCAGCCCGATTCGGTCATCGAACTCAGCTCCGCAGGCTACGCAGGTCCTGAGGACCTCTCCCGTTCACTGCGTTCAAAGCTACTGAGCAATAAGCGTCACGCCAAGCAGACCACGACTGCAGGACCGGGCGGCACCAAAACCACGCAGCTGTGGCGCACCCTCGAACGGCATCTTCCCGATGGCTTCAGCGCCCGGTATCAGTGGTTGTGGATTCTGCCCGCTGACGCCGTTCCCGCTCCTGATGCGCTGGAACGGCTGGAGGACCGGCTCTTCACGGTGAAGGACGAGGCGACACACTTCCAGGTGGAGATCGTGGGCGCCAAACAGCTCCACGCTGATGCGGCAGAGCCACGCCTGGTCAATGCCGGACTCTGGAGCGCAGGCTCAGGGGAGGTCGTCACACTGACCGAACCCCGGGAGCTGGATCAGGGCCAATACGACGGACGGGATCAGGTTCCGGCCGTCTCGGCCCACGGCATGCTCATCCATGCCGGACTCTTCGGCGACCTCGGTGGCTTCGACCCGGCACTTCCCGGGGACTACGCCGCAGCTGACCTATGTGCCCGGGCCCGCGAGGTCGGTGCGCTCACCGTGCTTGAACCCACCGCCCGCATCTGGCGGCCTACTCCGCCCCCGCGCGAGGTGGTGCACCGTTACGGCGGCACACTGTGGCTGCCTGCCCCGCAGCGCCGTGGACAGATTCGTGCCCGGCTGGCGCAGGCCAACCCGATCGCAGTGCCATTCCTCTGGGTGGGGCTCTGGTTGGCGGCTGCGCTGCGGCTGATAGCCCTGATGGTCTGTAAAGCTCCCGACGCCGCGCTGGGGCAGTTCTTCGCCTCCGCCTCGGCCTTGCTGAACTGGGCTGCCGTCGCCCATGTGCGCCGTTTCCGGGCGCAGGGACGCAAAGCCGCATTGGCCAGACCCGAGCGGCTGCGCCAACTGAGTACGGACACCCACAAGAACTCCCCGGACAAGTCCTCCGACAAAACGGCAGACAAAACCGCGGCACGGGCTATTCTCACCGCCGGGCGCAGCGCTGTGGCTCAAGACCGTCTCGATGGCGAGAAGCTGCGCTCTCAGCGCCGTCGCGACATCACCGCCGAGACAGTGGGACTGCATGCCCTGCGTACCGGGCGCCGGTCCAGCACCCAGCCGGGAAGCATCGAGCAGGATGATGCGCTGATCGATATCGGCTCCGGTGACGGCGAATTTGATGAGATGCCGGCCCGGCGCTCTGAGGACCGGCTCGGACTCTTCATTGTGCTCACCGCGCTGATCGGCGTATCCCTGGTGGCCTTCCGTGATCTCCTCACAGCCCCGGCCCTGGGCGGGGGAGCAGCCATGCCTGTCTCCGGCTCTATCGGCGAGGTCTGGCAGCATACGGTGAGCTTCCTTGCGGCCGACTCGCTGGGGGAGCGCGCCGCCGCTGACCCGTTTTCACTGTTGCTGCTGGTCTTCTCGGTGCTGAGCGCCGGGCACGCCTCTGCAGTGCTGTTGTGGATCGTGATTCTGGCGGCCCCGCTGAGCGCGGCGACGGCATGGTGGGCTGCCGGGCTCTGGAGCAGCAAAGCCTTCCACCGTGTTCTGGCGGCACTGATCTGGGCACTGGTGCCCGCCCTGCATACTGCTGTGGGCCAGGGCCGGCTGGGCGCTGTGATCGCCCATATTCTGCTGCCGCTGGTGGTCATGGCCGGGGTGCGAGCGCTGCGTGCCCGTAAAGCCCATGCGCTGCACACGGCAGACGATTCGGTACCGGGCACGCGGGTGGCTTCGCTGCGGCTGGCCACCGGCTGGGAAACTGCCGCTGGTGCTGGAATCCTGCTGGCCCTTACTGCGGCTGCCGCGCCGGTGCTGCTGGTTCCGGCAGTGCTGATCTGTGCAGTGGGTGGCCTGCTAGGTGGCCGCACCGCCCGGGTGCTGTGGCTGATTCCGGTGCCCGCGCTGGCTCTGTTTGCGCCCATGCTGATATCTGCTGTGGACCGCGGCGCCAATGTGGCCGCTGTGTTGCTGGCCGAACCTGGCCGGGTTCTCAGTTCAGCCCAGGCCGGTATGCCGGCCCCGTTGTGGCAGCAGCTGCTGGGCTACTCGCAGGCTTTCGACGCAGCTGCCGGACTCCCCGGTGCCTCAGGTATTGATGCCTGGCTGCCGGCTCTGTTCAACGGCAGCTTCTGGACTCTGCGGATCGCGCTGCTGACTGGCGCGCCGCTGCTGGTCATTGCCTTGCTCGCCATTGTGGCCGCAGGGCGACGACGTCTGGTGCTTACTGCCGGACTGATCGCCCTGGGCGCTGCTGGTTTCTCGGTGCTGAGCGGGCTGCTTGCTGCAGGCACCGCCGACGGTGAACTGCTGCCGGCCTACTCCGGGCCGCTGGTCTCGGTGATAGTGCTGTGTCTGATTGTGGCGGCACTGAGCGCCTTGGAGGTCTCCAGTTCCGGGGAATCGGTCTTCGGCGGACTGTTCGCCCCGGTGGCTGCCACCTTGCTGGTACTGGCCGTCTTCGCCTCGGGAGTGCTGTGGGCTGCACCGCGGATTCTGCCTGCCTCCGAACGAGGAGAGCAGACGGTCACTGCCATTAATGAGCAGCCAGTGCTGATTGGTCGCGGTGCGGAACGAACGATCCCCTCCACAGCGGCAGATCAGGGCCGCGGCCCTGCCGCACTGCGCACTCTGGTGCTCAGCAACGGCCCCCACGGAGTTTCCGCCGAAGTGGTCGCCGGAGCAGGACGCACCCTCGATAAGCAGCGCACAGCCGTGGCCGCAGACGGCCTGCCGCTATGGGCCACTGAGCAGGAAGACCCCCACGAACCCGGTGAGCTCAACGCCGCCCACCAGTCCCTGGGGGAGTTGGTGGCCGCCATCGTGTCACCGGGCTCAGAGCACATTCCCGGGCTGATGCAGCAGTTGGGCATCGGCTTTGTGCTGATCCCCGCCGGCGAGGGTCCGCTGGCAGATGCCGCCGATACCGCTGGCGGCCTAGTGCGCGTGGGTCAGACCGATACCGGTGCCCTGTGGCGCGCCGATGTACCCGAGGACAGCGCCCTGCCTGCTGCACCGGGAATCGCCGGAGTGGCCACCGCCTGGGCGCGCCTGGTCGATGCCGAAGGCGAGTTCCTGGCCCTGCTGCCCAGCCACCAGCAACGCATCGAGGTGGATCTGGCCAGTATCCGCACCCCCGAGGGCGAGCCGCTGGAGTTCGACAGCGACCAGGAGTACTTCCTGGAAGTCGCCGCTGAACGTGCCGGGGGTTGGCATGCCAGCCTGAACGGAGAATCCCTACGGCCAGCTACCGAGCGCAGCACCGGGGAGGAGGAGCTGCCTTGGATGCGGCGCTTCCACCTGCCGGCTGACACCGGTGAGCTCAGCGCCTACCATCGCTCCACCTTCCAATACCCGGTGCTCATCGGGGTGGGCCTTGTCCTAGTGCTGTTCCTGTTGATCGCCATGCCGCTTCCGCGCAGTTGGCGCATTCAGCCGGTCATTAGCGGGGCTGCGGACCAGCGGGCCCGCAACCCGCTTCGGGAGGAGACCCAGCTGTGAGTGCGAAGAAGGTCAGCAAGTACATCCGCCAGCAGCGCCGCGAGCGACGTCGTGCCGAGAAGCTGCGTGAACGCGAAGCTAAGCAGGCGGCCAAGACGCCAAAACCGCAGCGCAGCCCGCGGAATCCACAACGCGCCGGTAGTAAGAAACACGCAACCGCGGCACCGGCACTGACAGGGTCAGAGCAAACCCAAGCAACCGGCCCGGCCCCGCGTCATGGAGCAGGGGAACAGCCCAGCGCAGGTGCCCAGCCCAGCGCTGCTGCCCACCACAGCGCGGACCACAGGCACAGCGCGGACCACCAGGACACCGCCAGCCATGAGACTCCAGAGCCCACGCCGGTCCTGGAAGGGCTAGCAGCCGAAGACTCCCAGCGCGCCCCCGGCAGCGGCACCCGGGCGGCCGCCGTCGTGGTTGGTCTTGGACTTATCGCTGCCCTGGCCGGTTCCGCCGGATTCGATCTGACCCGCAGCAGCGAGCGCGCCCCCGCTGGGCTTGCCGCGCACAGCATCAGCGCCCCCGCGGTCACTGAACGGATCTTCTGTCCGGCCATGCCCGGACAGCCGGACTCGATCACCGATCAGGGCATGCTGACTTACGCTGAGCGTGACCCCTCAGCCACCTCGCGCATCGATACCGTCATGCTGCCCACCGGTGCAGAGACGGATCCGGTTGCTCAGTGGGCTGAGCTGAGTCAGGAAGGTCGCGGATCAGCAGAGGACGCCGAACCGGGCTTCACCCAGCAGAACCACACCGAAGGTTCGGTCCTGGAGATCCAGCCCCCCGAAGAGACGCCCGAAAACACCCCCGAGGACCCTCGTGCCCGCCGGGTCACCCTGGCCACCGGCTTCACCTACTACGCAGAATCCGGTCCGCTGGCTGGCCTGGCCGCCGCCCCCTGCACGAATCCGCAGCGCAATCAGTGGTTCTTAGGTCCGGAGGTCGGCAGCGGGGCGATGTCCCTGCTGAGCCTGGCCAACCCGCATGACCGGCCGGCAACGGTGGAGATCACCACCTATGACCGTGAGGGAGATCGCGGATCAACAGGCGCCACCACCGTTTTAGTCCCAGAGCAGTCGGTGCGCAGTGTGAATCTGGCCGGGCTGACAACGGACTCGGCCACAGCAGTGCAGGTCCACGCCTCAGGGGCGCCAGTGGCCGCAGCCCTGCAGTCTGCCCGCACCTCGGGTCAAGAGGGCCTCGGCGTGGAGCTGCTTCCGGCGCAGACCAGCGCACTGTCCCATGTGATGCCCGGTGTGCTCACCGGAGCCGACGACGACGCCGCACAGCTTCACCTCTACATCCCCGGTGATCAGCAGGCCACCGTTGAACTGCAGGTCTTTGATGAGAACAGTCAGGTCCCCACTGAGGCCCCTGGAGTGTTCTCAGCAGAAGCCGGTCGGGTCGCGGTACTGGACCTAGGCGGCTTGGAGTCCGGCAGCTATGACGTGGTGGTGCGCACCGATGTGCCGAGCCTGGCCGCGGTGCGCAGTCCCGGCGATGGTGAGCCGATCATCACTGACACTGGCGTCGGCTTCGATCCCATCACTGGAGAAGCCCTGCCTGAGCAGAGTGAAGAGGACCCTGCTCCGGATTTCAGCTGGTCTGCCTCAGCGGCGGCCCTCAGCCCAGGTTTTGGCGCGCTCCTGCCCCGAGCTGCTTCTCCTGAAGAGGATGAGGCTGCACCGGAGGGCGAAACTGCGGAGGGCGGGGATGCTGTGGAGCTGGAATCTCAGCTGCGCCTCTTCGCCCCGGCTGAGGAGGACACTCCCGCCGTTGTGGGAGTCAACCTGCGGCTAGTCAACACGTACGGGACCTCCACTGAGCCTTTCACCGTGGAACTGACCCCCGGGGCGGGACTGACCCTGGACGCTGAGGAGCTGGCCGAACGGGCCGAAGAAGCAGAGATCGGGGAAGTGGCCGCCGTCGTCGTGGATCACGCCGAGGCCCCGGCCTACGGAACGCTGATCACCCGAAGCGAAGATGGCCGCTTCACCGCAACTGCACTGCGTCCGCTGACCCGCGGCGCCCAGCACGTCCCGCTGCATATCGGGCAATAACGCCTGACCCCGGGTCGGTGCCCGATGTTGAGCTGGGCACAGCCGGACGCAACATGCCCAGCCGGCTCCCAGAAAACTGTGGCTGCGCTGGGTAGGCTCAGGCACCGTGGATTCCAAGCGCCGTTGCACCAGGAACAGCTGTGAACGCCCAGCAGTGGCGACCCTGACGTATTCCTATCAGGATTCGACTGTGGTGGTGGGGCCGATGAGCCTCTACGCCGAGCCGCACACCTATGACCTCTGCAGCGAGCACGCCGACCGGGTCAACCCACCGCGCGGATGGGAAGTGCTGCGGCTGGACTACTCCGCAGCCCCCGCAGAGGACGGCGATGACCTGCTGGCTCTGGCCGACGCCGTACGCAGCCCCCGTGCCCACACGGACGCAGCGGTCCCTGCAGGATCAGCTGAAGAAAGCACCGTGCCGGGTGCACCGGCGCTGCCCGCTCGGGAATCCCGCACCCCACTGGCACCGCCTCATGGTGACCCAGGAATCGCGCGCGGACACCTGCGCCTCATCCGCGAATAGTCGCCGCAGCCCCGGATGCGCCCGGGGAGCTGACCGCACTGTTCGGCGCTCAGCGTAGATGCGTCGGCAGATGACGACGACGGCGACCCGCCCCCAGCTGAAGCGCTAGGCTGGATCCCATGCCCAGTACGCCCTCCAGCGCGCCGTCGGGTGCGCCCCAGAACAGTGCATCTAACACCAGTGCAGCTGATAACAGCGCAGCTGCCAGTCGTGCAGCTCAGAAACGCGCCCCTGAGTGCAACGCGCCGCTGACCGATGACATCCTGCAGATTCTGCGCTGTCCGGTCACCGGCAGCCCGCTGCGACAGGAAGGCGATGAGCTGATCGCCACCGAGGATCCCCAACGCCGCTACCGGATCGAAGACGGCGTACCCCACCTGCTTCCCCACAACGCATAAGGACCACCATGAGCTTTGACTACAAGATCGCAGATATCTCCCTGCACGAGGCCGGCCGCCACCAGATCCGGTTGGCCGAGCATGAGATGCCCGGACTGATGGCCCTGCGCGAGGAATACGCTGAGGAGCAGCCGCTGAAGGGTGCTCGCATCGCCGGCTCCCTGCATATGACGGTGCAGACCGCAGTGCTCATCGAGACCCTGGTGGCCCTGGGTGCTGAAGTCCGCTGGGCTTCCTGCAATATCTTCTCCACTCAGGATGAGGCCGCGGCCGCCGTCGTCGTCGGCCCCCACGGCACCCCGGAGAACCCGCAGGGCGTGCCGGTCTTCGCCTGGAAGAACGAGACCCTGGAAGAGTACTGGTGGACCGCCGCCCAGATCTTCGCCTGGCCCGGAGTTGATGAGGACCCGGCCAAGGGCGCGAATATGATCCTCGACGACGGCGGTGATGCCACCCTGCTGGTGCATAAGGGCGTGGAGTTCGAGGCTGCAGGTGCAGTGCCATCGGCCGCTGCGGAGGACCCGGAGGAGTACCGGGTCATCCTGGAGACCCTGCGGAAGTCGCTGATCGAGAACCCCAAGCGCTGGACCGGGATCGCTTCTGAGTTGCGCGGTGTCACCGAGGAGACCACCACCGGCGTCAACCGGCTCTACCAGCTGGCCCGCGACGGCGGTTTGCTGTTCCCCGCCATCAACGTCAACGACTCGGTCACCAAGTCCAAGTTCGACAACAAATACGGCATCCGCCATTCACTGCCCGATGGCATCATGCGCGCCACCGATGTGCTTATCGGCGGCAAGGTCGCGGTGATCTGCGGCTACGGCGATGTGGGCAAGGGTGCGGCCGAGGCGCTGCGCGGTCAGGGCGCGCGAGTGATCGTCACCGAGATTGATCCCATCAACGCGCTTCAGGCAGCTATGGACGGCTACCAGGTGGCCACCCTGGATGATGTCGTGAACCAGGGCGATATCTTCATCACCACCACCGGCGGCAAGGACATCATCAGCGCTGAGCATATGCAGCAGATGAAGAACAAGGCCATCGTGGGCAATGTGGGCCACTTCGACAATGAGATCGATATGGCCGGTCTGGCCGCTATCGAGGGCATCCAGAAGATCGAGATCAAGCCCCAGGTGCACGAGTGGGTCTTCCCGAACACTGACGGTAAGTCCATCATCGTGCTCTCCGAGGGACGCCTGCTGAACCTGGGCAATGCCACCGGCCACCCGAGCTTCGTGATGAGCTCCAGCTTCGCCAACCAGGTCATCGCTCAGATTGAGCTGTTTGCCAAGTCGCATAAGTCCTACGACGGCGACGACGCCTACGCCACTGAGGTTTACGTTCTGCCGAAGGTGCTGGATGAGAAGGTCGCCCGCCTGCACCTGGAGGCGCTCGGTGCGAAACTCACCGAGCTGACCAAGGAACAGGCCGACTACCTCGGCGTGGATGTGGCCGGGCCGTATAAGCCCGCCCACTACCGCTACTGAGTCAGTCCCGTGGGCGGGGAAACCCCGCCTCGCGTGGGCCGTTGAACCAAGATCGCACCCCACTTCGCGCCATCGCACCCCAGTTACACAGGGGAGAATTGTGTGATGTCTCAGGAGATCGGTGACAGAACTGTCTCAAGACATCAGTGACACTTGATGTCTCAGCACATCGGTGACACTTCTGCTGATCAGCAGTGAGTCCCGGTGGAGGCAGGTCGGCGTCCTGATCGCTGACCGTTACCGACATAGGTGGTCCCAGGGCTGGGGAGGGGATGCTCGATAAGGATGACCCCATCGGCATCGACAAAGAGGATCTTGGCGTGGTCCCAAACTGCGTGTATGCGTTGGCCTGCCAGGGGCGTGCTGATCTGGTACCAGACCTTCTTAATCACGACTTGGCCTCTCTTTTTGACCTTTCGCGAGCATTCACCTTCCCATGTGGTTCCTGCGGCAAGTGGGGCGCCTTCAGGGACCATAGGGTTTGGGACCGGGACAGGTCGGGGCGGATCAGCGGCCTCAGTGGCCGCCCATGCAGCAGCCGGTGTTATCCGCCCGGGAAGTCCCTGGTGAGGGCGTTGGGTGTTGTAGATCAGGTCAAAGACATCGACCTGGGCCTGAAGCTCAGCAACGGACTCGGCCATCGGCTGGGAATCCAGGTAGCGGAACAGCGTCTGGTGGAACCGTTCGTTCTTGCCCTGGGTGGTCGGCCTACCCGGCCTGCCAGTGATCGCTTCGACCCCGAGGCTGGTGAGGTAGGTGACCAGCTGCCCTTCACTTCCCCTGCGGGAAGCTGCTTAAGGGGGAACAAATGGTAGGTCCAGCAAAAGCCTTGGTCAGAAAGGGGTCGTGCTCTAGATCGGCCGGTTCCTGAGAGGGTTCTGCAGCGGCGTCCGCCGCTGTCTGGAGCTTCTTCGATCGTAATATGACGGCGCTGTCAGGAGAGATCATGGACCAGAAGCTCACTGGTCGATGAGGCCGCTGAAACGGCCGGCTTCTCCGCCCAGGCCCTTCGTCGATGGATCACCAGGGCCCGTTTTGGGCGCCGGCTGAAAGCAGTGAAGGTTAGGGCAGTCTATGTGATCCGGCGAGCAGGATTAGTCGTCTTCTTGGAGTTACGGAGCGTAGCCTACATCCCGAGCCTCAACTTGCACCGTTCGTGCGAGCAAAGAGACTCGTTGCTGATCCTATTGTGGGCTCGCAACGCCCCCTTCGTTATTCGTGAAGCGTCCCAGTGGGTTGCCCCCGGGAGTAGGTCCACGCGTTATGCGGGCCGCGGTTTCTTCAATGGGTACAGATTTCAGCATACTCAGCCGGGCTGCGGTACCCGAGCGCTGAGTAGCGCCGGATGGTGTTGTATTCCTTCTTCCAATCGCCGATGATCACCCGAGCATGGGTCAAAGACCAGAAGATGGTGATGTTCAGGCACTCATCCCGGATCCTGCTGTTGAAGGACTCCACCTACCCATTGCGCCACGGCGCACCGGGTGGGATGTAGTGGATCCCCGTGACCTCCCCG
>NZ_HG005171.1:0-9430 GCF_000455245.1 Nesterenkonia massiliensis
CCAAGGCCGTTCTGTACACACATTTTGGCCTATAACCCAAGATCTTCGAACTCCTACCGGGCCTACCTGACAGCGGCCCTGGTAGTTCCGGCGCCTACTCGGCTGATAGTTCCACCGCAGCCTCGGCTAGGCCGGAGTGGTCTTCCGAATCGTGGCGTAGGTGACTGCTGTCAGCACCAGGGAAGCCGCCGCCAGGTATCCGGAGAAGGTCAGCACTGTCTGTTCGGTCAGCCACCGCCAGGTGTCACCCCAGGCTTCGTTGACTGTAATCAGACCTGCTACTCCGGCAAGTATGACAACTAAGCCGAGAATGCCGATCCACAGCTTCATCAGGCCGAAGCGGCGGTACAGAATAACGATCGCGAACCCTGCGATCATCAGCGCCAAGCACAGCAGGGCTGAGACCAGGCCAGCGCCGAACACCCCTCCGGGGCCGTCAACCAGGAAGGGCAGCGCGAAGGTGTAGGAGTCGACACCGAGACCGTCGGTGGCCTGTTCAATGGCTGCGGCTGCTGCCACTGCCGCACCGAAGAGCAGCGAGACGATGCAGAATGCCAACACCGTTCCCAGCGTGAAGACCCGTCGGCTGTAACTCAAAGCCATCGCAAAGGGGAAAGTATGCGAAGCGGCATAGGCAGCCATGAACACCAAGCACCACAAGGTGGCCTGAGATGCACCGGTATACATGGGCTGGCCGCCGTCAATGCCGCCCTGGCTGTGCACCAGCCAGCCGATTCCTGCGGCAATGGCCCAGGCAGAGAAGAAGACCAGCACTGGCACCAGGACCAGGGATGAAGGCACCAGGAACTGAAGCCCAATGGCGGCTGGCAGGCGGGAGAAGCTTGATCGTGGCATCGATTCGGTAGCAGTCATGGCTCAGCCTTCCTTGTTCTCGGTACGGTCAGCAATCCGGTTCTGGTCCTGCTGACGGGTGGTGAGGCGGACAATCAGCTGCTGCAGGGAGACCGGCACCACGTCCAGGTCAAGCTGCCGCACCCGCTCGCGCTCTGCGTCGTTCAGGGCCCCCAAAACGGTGGTGCGGGCCATGCGTCCAAGCTCCTCGTGATGGAGCAGATCTCGAGGTCCAGCGATCTCTGCGACGGCTTCAGCGCGGCCGACCAGGGTCACTGCGCGTTCACGCAGGTCCTCTACCGGTTCCTGGAGAAGGATCCGGCCCTGATCGATCAGCACCACGTTCTCGATGAGGTGGGCGATCTCATCGATCAGGTGACTGGAGAGCACGATTGTCCTGCGGTGCTCCGCGTAGTCCTCCAGCAGCCGGTCATAGAACAACTGACGAGCCACGGCGTCGAGTCCCATATAGGGCTCATCAAAGAAGGTGACCTCTGCCCGTGAGGCCAGACCGATGATCACTCCCACCGCCGAACGCTGACCTCGGGACATCTTCTTGATGCGAGTCTTCTGCGGAACCCGGAAGTCCTCCTGCAGTCGCTGGGCGAAGTCCCAGTCCCAGTTCGGGAATGCACTGGCTGCGGCTTTGAAAGCGTGCTTTGCCAGCGCATCGTCCGGATAGCGCTGGTCTTCGCGGACGAAGCAGATCCGTGGCAGGACCTGCTCGTTCTCGTAGGGGCTCTGGCCGAACACCTCAACGCGGCCTTCGGTGGGCCAATCCTGGGCGGTGATGATGGACATCAGGGATGTCTTGCCAGCGCCATTGCGCCCGAGCAGGCCATGGATCATGTTCTGCTCAAAGCTCACTGACACGTTGTCCAGTGCTCTGACTTTCTTGTGGCGCCGGGTGAGGCCTTCAACCTCAATCACCGGCGATACTGCGGTGCCGCTCATCGGCGCACTCCTCTCGAATGCGCTGCGCCCTATGGCTCAGCTGTCTTGTCTTCCCGAGCCCGGATCATCTGAATCACGGACTCCGCCGATAGCCCGATGGCGCGAGCTTCGGCAAGCAAAGGGGCGAGGTAGTTCTCTGCGAACTGCTGGCGGCGTTCCTCACGGAGCTTCTCCTGAGCGCCGTCGGCCACGAACATTCCCAGGCCGCGCCGCTTGACCAGGATTTCCCGGTCGACGAGCAGGTTGATCCCCTTGGCTGCGGTGGCCGGGTTGATCCGATGGAAGGCGGCGAGCTCATTGGTCGATGGCGCCCTGTCGCCAGGAGCCAGGGTGCCATCCAGCACTGAGGCTTCAATCTGTTCGGCGATCTGCACGAACAGTGGACGACCTTCTTCCACGCTCACCTCCTCTCCATCAACTGCGATGAGCTTCCCCAGCATATTCCAGTTCACCACCTCTGTGGTTCATTACTTGACTAATGAACCATGGGAGTAGTGCAGCTGTCAAGACCCCGCCTAGGATGAAGGCAGAAGCGATGCAGGGCAGGAGCCGCTCCGGCTCGAAGCCAAAGGTAAGGACGGAGAGCGCGTGAACGACATCGAATGCTGGCTGACCGATATGGACGGGGTGCTGGTGCGCGAGCAGGAAGCACTCCCCGGGGCAGCTGAACTGCTAGAGCAGTGGCGCCGCAAGGATCTGCCCTATCTGGTGCTCACCAACAACTCGATCTTCACTGCCCGTGACCTCTCCGCCCGGCTGCGCAATTCAGGGCTTGTTGTTCCCGAAGACCGCATCTGGACCTCCGCTCTGGCCACCGCAACGTTCCTGGCTCAACAGGTGGCCCCTGAGCAGAACGCTTCCGGCAGTGCCTATGTTGTGGGCGAAGCGGGGCTGACCACAGCGCTGCATGAGGCCGGCTTCATCATGACGGAGACCAATCCGGACTACGTCGTCGTCGGTGAGACCCGCAACTACAGCTTCGAGGCCATTACCAAGGCCGTCCGCCTCATCAACGCTGGAGCACGCTTCATCGTCACCAACCCTGACGCAACGGGCCCCAGCCCCGAGGGTGTTCTGCCTGCCACCGGCGCCATCGCCTCACTGATCACCAAAGCGACCGGCAGCGAACCCTATATTGTCGGCAAGCCCAATCCCATGATGTTCCGTTCGGCCCTGAACCGGCTCGGAGCGCATTCGATGAATACTGCGATGATCGGTGATCGCATGGACACTGACATTGTGGCCGGCATGGAGGCGGGCATGCACACCATTCTGGTGATGACGGGAGTCTCCTCCCAGGCCAGCATCTCCAGTTACCCCTTCCGCCCCAACCGCATCATCGACGGTGTCTATGAGCTGCTGGACGAGCCGATGGATGTCGATTCTGAGGATGCTCGCGGCTCGGCTTAAGCCGTGCCGGGCTGCTCCTGCCGCCCCACCCAGGCTTAAAGCCACGGTGCCTCCCCGGGCCAAAAGAACAGGGCGTCGTTGCCCGGATACTCTCCGAACAACGACGCCCCGACGGGACATTTCTATAACTCAGACCTTTAGAGACCCACGCTGAAAAGCAGCACGGCGACGACGGCGCCTAGCAGTGGCACCGCCACAGTCGTCGCGAAGGCGGCCGGATAGGCGGCCTTGTGCGTTTCCCCGCAGATGATGCGGATGTTGGTCACGGTGTAGCCCCCATGCGGCAGGGAGTCCAGCGCACCGGAGGACAGCGCCGCCACACGGTGCAGAGCACTGGGATCCACGCCCTGACCGATGTAGTTCGGGCCGATCTCCGGAAGCACGATGTTCATGCCGCCTGATGAGGAGCCGGTGAGCCCCACGATCACCAGGACTGAGAGGGCCGCGCCCACCAACGGAGTGGTCTCCCCTCCCACTTCCATCATGAAGCTCAAGGCGGCCTGGAAGCCCTCGGTGTCTCGAGCGATCCAGCCGAAGCCGACCACCGCAGCAGTGTTGGCGATGGCCAGCAGTGCGCCGGTGGTGCCGCTGCCGGCCGTCTCCCAGATGTCCTTCACAAAGCGCCGGCCCAGCAGGTACGCCGTCAGCACGCCGCCTGTGAGGGCGATGATCAGAGCGGACGTCCCAAAGTGGTGGTGCAGGGAGAGTGAGAGTCCCAGGACCACCGCCAGCGGGATCAGGGAGAGGTACGGATTGGGGGTGTCCCGGTCCACCAGCACCGGGTCCCCCTCTCGCTCATCGAATCGCTCCCCACGGGCCACAGCACGCTTCACCATCCACTTCAGCCAGTAGTAGCCGGTGGCGATCATCACCACGGCCACGATCAGGCTGACTTCCCAGCCGGCCAGAGGTGAGGTGCCCAGATGGTCGATGGGGATCCAGTTCTGGATCTCCGGTGAGCCCGCTGACGTCATCGTGAAGGTCACCGAGCCGAAGGCCAGCGTGGCAGGAATGAACCGCCGGGGATAGTCCGACATTCGCCACAGCGCCAGCGCGATGGGGAACACGGTGAAGCCCACGATGAACAGGCTGACACCGCCGTAGGTGAGGATCGCGCACGCTCCCACCACGGAAGCCAGCGTGAAGCGCGGGCCGAGCTTGTCCATCAGGTACTTCGAGACCGCCTCGGCGGCGCGGGTGTCCTCCATCACCTTCCCGAAGATGGCTCCCAGCAGGAACATCAGGAACCACGAGGCGACGAAGTCGGTGAAGCCGTCCATGTAGGTGCCCACAAAATTGGGGTCACCTTCTTCCACCAGCTGAGGGAAGAGCGGCATCCCGCTGATCACTGCCAGAAGCAGGGCGCACAGGGGCGCGGCGATCAGCAGGTTCATGCCGCGCATCACCAAGGTGATGAGCAGCAGCAGACTGGCAATGAGCCCGAAGGCTTCCAGATACGCAGGCATAGGACAGTGCTCTCAGGCCGTGGAGGCTTCAGAAGGTGTGGTCGGTCCAGCTGAGCGTGTAGTCGCCGTACTTGGCGGCACGCACATCACCGGAGCGGGCATGTCCCTCAAACCTCTCGGCGCGCGCAGCACGCCCGGTGAGCTCGCCGAAGAATGCGCTGGACTCCGGGTTGGTCACCTCCTGGTAGGTGACGGAGCGGATGTACTTGCCGACCCAGAGGCCTCCGGTGTACCGAGCTGCTCCGCGGGTGGGGAGCACGTGGTTGGTGCCGATGGACTTGTCCCCGTAGGAGACACAAGTGCCCTCCCCCAGGAAGAGCGCACCGTAGTCGTGCATCTTCTCCAGCGCTTCGCGCGGCTCCTTGGTGAGGATCTGAACGTGTTCGAAGGCGTAGGTGTCTGCCAGCGCGTAGGCGTCGTCGAGATTCTCCACCACGTGGATCTCGCCCCAGTCTCGCCATGCCGGCTCAGCAAAGTCCTTGGTGGGCATGTCCACCAGAATCTCGTCGATGTGCTTGGCGGTCTGCTCGGCCACCTCGCGGCTGGTGCTGATCAGCACCGCCGGGGAGTCCGGGCCGTGCTCAGCCTGGGAGAGCAGGTCCACTGCGGTGATGAACGGATCCGCGGTCTCATCGGCGACGATGAGCACCTCGGTGGGTCCGGCGAAGAGGTCGATGCCCACTTCTCCGAAGAGCTGACGCTTAGCTTCGGCGACGAAGGCGTTGCCCGGTCCGGCCAGCATGTTGACCGGCTTGATCGTCTCGGTGCCGATGGCCATCGCTCCGACAGCCTGGATGCCGCCGAGCAGGTAGATCTCGTCCGCGCCGGCGAAGTGCATGGCGGCGATGGTAGCGTCCGGGATCTCGCCCTGGATCTTGGGCGTGCACGCGGCCACGCGCTGAACACCGGCGACCTTTGCCGTGAGGATGGTCATGTGCGCGCTGGCCAGCAGAGGGTACTTGCCGCCGGGGATATAGGCGCCGACGTCGGTGATGGGCACGTTCTTCTGCCCGATGTGCACGCCTGGGAGGGTTTCGATCTCAAACTCTTTGAGGGAGTCCAGCTGCGCCTCAGCGACCCGCCGGACCTGCTCCTGCACGTACTTGATGTCCTCGCGGGTCTGCTCAGGAACCCGGGCGATGGCGGCGTCGATCTCCTCCTGGGTGAGGCGGTAGGTCTCGGCGTCGTGCTTGTCGAATTTGATGGCGTAGTCGCGCACGGCGGCGTCACCGCGCTGACGGATGTCCTCCAGGGCGCTGGCCACGGCCTCGCGAACCTCTGGTGCGCTGCCCTTCTGGGCGTGCCGCTTGGCAGGCTCTTTGAGGGTGGTGAACGGGATGGAATGGGAGGTCTGCTCAATCATTCCTGCTCCTTCGGTCGAACGGTCTGGTGCAAGCTGTGCGTAACGGTGCATCCACCTATAGAGAGGTGGGTCACCACAATGTATACGTATACAGTGATGCGTGCAACACTCTCGGGACCCCGTCTCTCTCACGCTCGGTAGGCTGTACCGGGCTCAGACACGCACACGGAGAGGAGCAGACGTGACCAACAGCAAGGACGTGGCACGCCTGGCCGGCGTCTCCCAGGCCACCGTCTCCCGTGTGCTCAACGGCAGCGCCCCCATCTCCGAGGACACCCGCCGCCGTGTCATTAAAGCCGTCGAAGAGCTGGGCTACGTGAAACACGCAGGCGCCACCGCGATGCGCACCCGCCGTACCCGCACCGTGGGGATCGTGGTCTCCGAGATGTCCAACCCCTTCTTCCAGGAGATCTTCGACGAGCTGATCCTGCAGTTCGCCTCCGCCGGCCTGCGCACCATGGTGTGGCATGCAGGCGCCCACGCGCAGGACGCGGTGAACGCGATCCGAGACCGCGCCATCGACGGCATGGTCTTCACCGCGCTCTCCGAAGACTCCCCGGAGATGCAGGCCGCACTCCAGGCGGAACGCCCGCTGCTGCTCATCAACCGCACCACAGACACCCTCAACTATGACTGCGTGGTCAGCGACAATCTCGGCGGAGGCCGCCTGGTGGCGGATTACCTGGCCGCCGCCGGACGCACCGATGCGCTTCTGGTGGCCGGAGACCTCACCACCAGCACCGGACGTGACCGCCGCGCCGGCTTCCTGGACGCCATGAAGGAGCACGGCGCACCCGTGCCCGAATCCCGGCAGCTGCCGGCGGACTACTCAGCTCCGGCCGCCTTCAGCCTGGTGAAGCAGCACCTGGAGCAGCATGGCGCCCCGGAGGCGATCTTCTGCTCCAACGACGCCATGGCCGTGGCCGTGATGAATGCGCTGAAGGAGCATGGAGTCTCCGTGCCCGAACAGACTTGGGTGCTGGGATACGACGACGTCGCCGCCTCATCCTGGCCGCTGGTCAGCCTCACCACCGTCTCCCAGTCCAGCCGGGCCATGGCCCGAGCAGGCGCGGAGCTGCTGTTGAAACGCCTTCAGAATCCTGACCTGCCCTGGCAACGGAAGATCTTTCCAGCCCGACTGGAGATCCGAGGATCCACCGCACATTTTCGGGCCTAGACAGGCCTTCGCGTCCCTGGGCTCAGCCGTGCTGGCTGCAGGCAGCCAGCAGCTCGGCCAGGTGCAGAGTCGGCACACCCTCGAGGTGGTCCAGTTGCACCCGGCAGGACATACCGTCGGCCAGCACCACCTTCCGACGCTGACCATCCCGGTCCCGCTGAGCACGCACCGCCGGCAGAAGCGAAGTCTCGGCCACCGCAACGGAGACCTCGTAGTGCCCTTTCTCCATGCCGAAGTTCCCAGCGAGTCCGCAGCACCCGGCGACCTTGGTGACCTTCGCCCCGGCCATCTCCAGCAGCGCCTGATCAACATCCCAGCCGATCACCGAAGACTGGTGACAGTGCGGCTGCGCTACCACATCGACTCCTGAGAGATCCGGCAGCTGGATACGCCCCTCGTCCATGAGGCGATTGACCAGTTCAGCAAAGCTGAGCACCCCGTCTGCCACAGTCTTGGCTTCCTCCCGGTCACTGAGCTGCTGCGCGTCACTGCGCAGGGTCGCCAGGCAGGAGGGCTCGAGCCCGATCACCGGTACACCGGAGGAGATATAGGGTCCAAGCGTGCTGACCACCTCGTCCATCAGCTTCTTCGCCTGGTCAAGCTGGCCGGTGGTGATCCACGGCAACCCACAGCATCCATCCCGCTGTATCACCTCCACCTTCAGTCCCTGACTGCGCAGAAAATCCAGCGCCGCGAGGCCTGACTGCGGGAAGAAGTGATTGGTGAAGGAGTCCGCCCAGACCCACACATCCGCTTCTGCCGACGCCGTCAGCGCCTCGGTCTTGCGGCGTCGTTGGCTGCGCTTAAAGGTGGTGGAGGCAAAGGTCGCGACACCGCGGCGCTGATCGATGCCAGCGATCCACTTCACTGCTGCAGCCACTACCGGGACCTGCATACTGAAGTTCGCCAATCCCGCTACCGGGGCAGTCAGCCTCGCCCATTGCGGAAGCCTGCCCAGAATGTAGTGAGACCGGGGCCGACGTCGCGTGGTCCCGTCCTGATCCCCGCCGTCGTAGGTCTGATAGAGCGCCTCCGACTTATAGCTGGCCATATCGACACCGGCCGGACAGTCTGAAGCGCAGCCCTTGCAGGACAGGCACAGATCCAGTGCTTCATGCACCGCAGGATCCGCCAGCCCCTTTACCAGCGTTCCATCCATAGCCTCCTGCAGAATGCGCCCGCGTCCACGGGTGGAGTCCTTCTCCTGACGGGTGGCCAGGTAACTGGGACACATCACCCCGGTTGTGCGCGGAGCTACACAGCGTCCCACGCCGGTGCAGCGGTGGACAGCGGCCCCGAAGTCGCCATGATCATGCGGCATCCTCATTCCAGGCCAAGGCAGCTCCCGCTTCGGCTGGACCGGTTTGAGGTGGTCGGTATGGGACACCGTGCCGGTGTCATCGGGGGCAGTGATAATCCCGGGATTGAGCAGGTTCTGCGGATCACATATCTGCTTGACCCGGGCGAAGAGATCCAGCGAGGCCTGGTCATACATCAGTGGCAGCAGCTCGGATCGGACCCGCCCATCGCCGTGCTCTCCCGACAGGGAGCCGCCATAGCCGGAGAGTGCCTGTGCACAGGCGGCCATGAACTCGCGGAAGACCGCGGTGCTGGAGGGATCCCCATGCTGGAAGGGAAAGTCGATGCGGCAGTGAATGCAGCCGTCACCGAAGTGCCCATAAGGGTAGCCCTGCAGCCCGAACTCCTTCATCAGTGCTTCAAACTCCCGCATCCAGGCCCCCAGATGCTGCGGCGGCACAGCGGCGTCCTCCCACCCTGAATGTGCCGGGGTGGGCAAAGAGATCCCGGCCAGACCGGCGCCGTCCTCACGGATCTTCCACAGCGCTGAAGCTTCGCCTGCCTGATCGATCAGCCGCTCCCCCACCGCACCAGCAGCTGCGCTGACCTGCTGCAGAACATCGCCGGCAGAATCACCGGCAACCTCCACGAAGAGCCAGGACTCACCACGCGGAAGTGTGGGCACCCGTTTGCCTGCTCCGCGCACCAGCGCCACCAGCCGGGAGTCCATCCCCTCGCAGGCAATGAGCCTGCCGGCACCTGCGGCCAGAATGCGCGGGACCGCATCGGCGGCCTCGGCCACATCCGGGAATCCCAGTACCAGCAGCCTGCGTCCTGGTTCGTCCTGAACCAGCCGCACTGTAGCTTCCAGCACAGTTCCCAAAGTGCCCTCGGAACCGGCGAGGAACC
>NZ_HG005171.1:10354-31801 GCF_000455245.1 Nesterenkonia massiliensis
ACGCGTCCGCGCTTCTCCGGCAGCAGATGCTCCATGCTGTACCCGGAGACCTGACGGTCAAAGCGCCCGAAGGACGTGCGGATATGACCCAGATTCTGCGTTGCGAGGTCCAACAGCTGCCTGGCGGTAGTCCCCTGCGCGCGTCCGGATCGGGCATCAAAGCTGCCGGTCCCCCCGTTGCCGAACAGCACGGTGAGCGCCTCAATATTGTCCGCAGTGCGTCCGTATCCCAATGCCCTGGAGCCGCAGGCGTTATTGCCGATCATCCCACCGATAGTGCAGCGGGTGTGCGTAGAGGGGTCCGGGCCAAAGCGCAGACCATGCGGGGCAGCTGCTCGCTGCAGATCAGCATGGACAACCCCGGGCTGGACCCGAGCGGTGCGGGACTCAGGGTCGATATCCAGAATCCGGTTCAGATCACGGGTATCCACCACGATGCCCTCACCCACCGCGTTACCGGCGATAGAGGTCCCGGCTCCGCGCATGGTGACCGGTACCTGCAGCTGTTGGGAAATCTCGTGGATGGCATGGAGTTCCTCCAGCTGCTGCGGACGTGCCACCACCTGTGGAACAACCCGGTAGAGGCTGGCGTCAGCTGAGTACATCCCCCGCGTCAGAACGGAGGAATCCACACCGCGAACTCCCGCCCGCAGCAGCTCCCTGCTCAGCTGCGCGCTGAGCTCGGCTGTGCTCTGAGCGTCTGTGGTCGGCCTCACCTTCGGCAGTCTACCTACGAGCGCTGCTCACCACTCAGGGATGCCGCAGGAGGTTCAGATACCAGCGCCCTGCTGAGATTCCGCCATCGTGCGCTCCAGTGCCGCACCCTCGACATCGACGTCGGGCAGGATCTTATCCAGCCACTTAGGCAGCCACCAGGCAGCGGGCCCGCACAGCGTCAGCAGTGCAGGCACCAGCAGCAGGCGCACCACGAAGGCATCCAGCAGCACACCCACCGCAAGCCCCAGGCCGATGGAGGCGATCATGGGATCCGGAGTGAAGACGAAGCCGCCGAAGACGCTGGCCATGATCAGCGCTGCCGCGGTGACCACCGCCCGTCCAGCGTGCAGCCCCTGGCGCACGGCCAGCCTGGGGGCCGACCCGTGGACATAGGCCTCACGCATCCCAGAGGCAGTGAAGAGCTGGTAGTCCATGGCGAGACCGAAGAGGATGCCGACCATCAGAATCGGCAAGAAGGTCATGATCGGACCGGGCCGGCTAATCCCGAAGATGTCTCCGAGCCAGCCCCACTGGAAGACCGCCACCACCACGCCGATGGCACCGGCCAGCGAACCGACGAAGCCCAGGGTGGCGATCACCGGCAGCAGAATTGAGCGGAAGACCATAATCATCAGGACCAGAGAGAGACCGATGACCAGGCCCAGGTAGAGCGGCATGGAATCGGCGATCACATCGGAGACGTCAATCTGCGCGGCGGTGATACCGGCTACTGAAAGCTCGGTGTCCTCCACGGCGGTACCCGCCAGCGGGTTACCATCACGGAACTCATGGACCAGCTCTTCGGTGGAGGCTGCCGATGGACCCTCCACCGGCACCACCTGGAACGCGGCCATGGTCTGGTCCTCAGAGAGCGTGATAGGCACGACGACGTCGATGCTCTCGTGCTCCAGCAGGGTTTCAGCCACATCGAGCTGATAATCCTCGGGCTGCTCTTCCCCTAGGTCAGCCGGCAGATCCGCCAGCACCACCAGCGGGCCGTTCATGCCCTGTCCGAAGGATTCCTCGGTTTCCACATAGGCCTGGTGAGAGAGTGAATCCTCAGCCTCAGTGCTGGCATCAGGCAGGCCCAGGCGCAGGTCCATGGTGGGCAGCGCCAGAACTGCCAGTCCTGCGATGGAGAGCAGCGCGATGGCCGCAGCCTTCAGCCCGCCCATGGGAGTGGTGATCTGGCGACTCTTGGCAGTGTCGAAGCCGACGTAGCGGCGTTCTTTACGGCGCAGGATCTTCCAGCCGGTGAGCTTCAGCAGGGCTGGGGTCATGGTGGTGGCCATCAGCACGGCGATCACCACACAGAAGGCCGCCACCGTACCCATCAGGGCCAGGAACGGGATCCCGGTGACGTTCAGCGCCAGCAGGGCAATCACCACAGTGGCTCCGGCGAAGACCACGGCGTTGCCGGCTGTGCCGTTGGCCAAGGCGATGGACTCGATGAGCGGAAGCCCGTCCTTGAGCTGGCGCCGGTGTCGGTTGATGATGAACAGGGCGTAGTCGATGCCTACCGCCAGACCCAGCATCATCCCCAGAATCGGCGTCATGGACATCATTTCGACCACACCGGAGAGCGCCATGGTACCGGCGACGCCGATGCCGACTCCGATCAGGGCGTTGAACAGCGGCAGCCCAGCGCCGATGAAAGTACCCAGCATTACCAGCAGCACCACAGCCGCCACGATCAGGCCGATGACCTCGGCGATGCTGAACAGGTGCGGCATCTCAAAGGCCAGATCACCCGAAGGCAGGATTTCTACACCGGCAATACCTGCCTCGGTGAGAGTGTCGGCGATCTCAGCCAGCTGCTCGGTGCCGATGTTCTCCAACGCGTTGTCAAAACTGATCATCAGGATGGCCACATCGCCGTCGTCGGACACCATTTGGGCGCCTGCAGCAAGGTCCAGCATGCGCTCGCCGCGCTCGAGCTCCTCAAGCGCGCCGCCGGCCTCCTGCTGGAACTGCTCCTCACCGGCTTCAAGTTCCTCGCGCCCGGCGGCCAACTGCTGCTCGCCCGCCTCGAGTTCAGCTTCGCCAGCCTCGATCTGGGCCAGCGCGCCCTGCAGCTGCTGACGCTGGGCCACAATTTCAGCACGCTGAGCGTTCATCTCCGCAGCTACCGACGACCAGTAGCCGCCATTGACGGCTTCCTCCACGGCAGCGTCCAGCTGCGCGTCGGCCTCCTCCAGCTGCGCCAGTCCGGACTCAACCTCCTGCCGGTTGGCTTCTAGCTCCTGACGCCCGGCTTCGAGGTCGGCTTCTCCTGCTTCGATCTCATCCCAGCCGGCGTCCAGTTCAGCACGGGCAGCATCGAGCTCCTCACGTCCGGATTCGACCTCGGCACGGCTGGCTTCAAGCTCATCCTGGGTGGCGAAAGGGTCGGTGACCTCGGCGATCGCTCCATGGGATTCCAGCTCTTCGAGCAGTTGGGCGATCTCCGCCTGCTGCTCTTCGGTGAAGGGCTCCCCGGACTCAGTGCGCGCTACCGCGGTGGCGCTGCCGGCGCTGGCGTCGGGAAGCTCTGCGGTGAGCCTGTCAGCCACGGCGCTGGTCTCCAGATCCGGGATGGTGATCTGGTCTGTGAGCTGACCACCGAATCCGATGAAGGCCGTCACCGCCACCGCCAGCGCAGCCAACCAGGCCGCGATGATGGTCTTGGCCCTGCGGGCGGCGAACAGTCCGAGGCGGTAGAGAAGCTTGGCCATGTGTAGAGGCTCCTAGAGGGTCTTCTTCAGTGCTGAAGGAAGCAAGAGGGTGCGCCAGTGCGACACCCACCCACCTATCCTAAACGGAACGCCCCGTCTCGCAATTGCCGTTGCGAACGAAACAGCTCTCATGTGATCAATATCACCCAAAGGTGCGCAGGGAGGGCTCAGTCGGAGGCCCCCTGCGGCTGAAGTCCACGTACGACGACGTCGACCAGCGTCTGCGCCCAGCGTTCCCCTGGAGGCTGCCCCACCAGAAGACGAAGGATGAACGGGTCCCCTAGTGCCGCGGTGACGGCGGCCAGGTCTGCCCCGGGGCGGATTTCTCCACGCTCCTCAGCGGACCGCAGCCGCTGGACCAACCGCCCGGTGTCCCAGAAAGCAGCACCGGAGAGCAGCTCCTCGGTGGCCGGGTCTTCCTGCACCCCCGCTGCCACCAGACTGCGGGCCATGCTGATAGTGCTCGGTGTAAAGGCCTCGCTCATCATGCTCTTGGTCCAGGTCAGCAGGTCAGCGCGAAGATCCCCGGTATCTGGCAGATCCACCAGCTCCATGTCTGTCTGGCCGGTCACCAGTGTCTCCAGGACCACTGCCGCTTTGTTCTTCCACCAGCGGTAGATGGTCTGTTTCCCCACACCGGCCTCTGCGGCGATTCGCTCAACGGTGAGGTCCTCGTAGGGAATGCTGCACAACAGTCGCGCAGTGGCCTCCAGGACTGCTTGATGAGAGGCCTCACTGCGCGGTCTTCCGCGCTGCCGGGATTCGGCCTGTACCTGGTCTGCCATGGCCAACATGGTAGCCGCAGCTGGCGGCCCATAGACTTTCCTGCATGCCCGTTCCGCTTGTCCGACAGCCCCTGCCTGCATCTTTGGCCCAGGCGGATTCAGCGGCCGGGCTCTTCGGTGCCCTGCGGCAGCGCCTGCCCGGTGTTCCCATGGCCTTCCTGGACAGCAGCGATCATTCTCACACCCCACGCCCAGAGCGCAGCCGCTACAGCATTCTGGCGTTCAGCTTCGGTCCGCAGGCCACAACGGTTCAGCACCGCAGCCGCCGGGAGTTTCTCAACTGGCTCGCCCACGCCTGGGACGCCCCCGATGACGTTCCTCATGCCGCCCAGGAGGACCCAGCATTTCAGCTGGGATGGGTCGGAGTCCTCGGCTATGAGTACCGCACCCAGTTCTTCTATGCCACCCACGCGGTGGTGGTGGATCACCATGCCGGCACCGCTGAGCTGCAGAGCCTGGGCGAGGACTCTGGGTGGGTGGAAGCCGTCACCGAGGCTCTGCAGCTCGCCCAGTCAGGCCAGCTCGCCCAGTCCCGCCAAGACGTGCTGCAGACCAACGCGGCGCAGGCCGTTGCCCCCGGTGTGCTGCGCCAGCTGCGAGCCCGGGACTCGCAGGCCGAGTATCTTGGCAAGATCGCTGCGGCCCAGGAACAGATCCGCCGCGGAAACACCTACGAGGTCTGTCTGACGACAGCAGTGAACGGCAGCCTCACCGCTGACCCGTGGCAGAGCTACCTGCAGCTGCGCGCGCAGAATCCCGCCCCCTTCACCCAGTACCTTCAGCTGCCAGGATCCGCCTTTGACGGTGAGGACACGGTCATTCTCTCCACCTCTCCAGAACGATTTGTGCAGGTAAGCTCCGCAGGCCTGATCCGGTCGGAGCCGATCAAGGGCACGCGTCGTCGTCATCTGAATCCGGATCAGGACGCGGCCGCGGCAGATGATCTGCGCGTCCATCCCAAAGACCGGGCAGAGAATGTGATGATTGCCGACCTGGTGCGCAATGACCTCTCCATTCACGCAGCACCGGGGACTCTGCGCACCGAGCGGCTCTGTGCGGTGGAAACCTATGCCACCGTCCATCAAATGGTGTCCACCATCAGCGCCCAGCTGGAGCCAGGAGCTTCCCGGGCACGAGCCGTCTGTGACGCCTTCCCTCCGGGGTCCATGACCGGGGCTCCGAAAGGGTCAACGATGCAGATCCTTCAGGATCTGGAATCTGGCCCGCGCGGTCCATACTCCGGGGTGGCCGGATATTTCAGCTCTACCGGTGCCTGCGATCTCTCGGTGCTGATCCGTGCCGCAGTGCTGACCGCAGGAGAACCTGGCTGCTGGGACTTTCATCTCGGCCTCGGTGGTGCCATTACTGCCGATTCAGAGCCACAGGCGGAATGGGAGGAGATCCTCACCAAGTCTCGCGGTGTCCTAGGTGCCCTGGGCGCTGAGTTTCCGACAGAGCCCTATCCCTGCTAAGACGGCGGAGCAACGCGATCCTGACAGATATCCGCCTGACAGATATCCGTTTGTGAGATATCACTGCTCAGCCCTGAGGCTGCTGCCCGAGAGACGCTTCCAGCTCGGTGATCTTCTCGGCCTGGCGATCCATCAGCACCGCGAAGTCCCGGTCCTCCACATTGATCGCACTCATCATCACCAGGTTCTGCCCGAAGGCTGCGCTGGCTGACTGGCCTTGGGTGACCCCGGACTCTACCTCTACCTCGCTGAGGAACTGCATGTTCACCCCGGAGAAGGGCTCGTGGTCCAGTGCACTGATGGTGATCTGTTCTGTGTCATTGCGCAGCCCCTGGCCCTCGCAGGCTGCCAGCAGCTTCTCCCAGGTGCTGGATGTGTCAACATCCCGGGGGTAGCTCAGCATCCAGACGAAGAGCAGCTCCGGCGAGCCGTCAGCGCCGGTGCGCCGGTACTCATGCAGCACCCCGGTGAGAGCCCCCTCCCCCACCAGGTTCAGATTGATCTCGTCCATCTGGCGCGCGCAGGCATTCGGGCCGAAAATCTCGGTGTAGACACCCGGATTCACCGCAATCTTCTCTTCGAAGTAGGCAAGCCCGGTATCAGTGGAGTGTCCTTCAGGGGGATTCACCAGATCTGAGGAAGTCAGCAGGACATCCATCATCTGATCTTCGGTCAGATCGGTGATCTCAAGTTCGGCGGTTGCCGCCTCAGCGGCGCTGGTCTCCATGTTGGTCTGCGGTGCTGGCGAGGTGCCCGCTGATGCGTCCTCAACAGTGACCGGGCTGGCGGTGCTCTCGAGGTTGGTGGAGCCGTGCACGCTCACGCTGCAGGCGCTCAGAACGCACAGCGCAACGGCGCCACTTCCAGCAAGCAGCGCCGCAGATTTTAAGCCGTCCAGCCAAGCTGGACCGGTGGTTTCTACGTGGGGCACGGGTACAGGGTAGTTGAAATCTGTAAAACCGACTATCACCTGTGCCTGAACATCGCCTGCGCCCGGGGCTACTGAAGCCCTGATGTGAGCCGGAAGACATTGTCCAGATACCTGATATGCCAGGGTCTAGAGATCCATTCGTTCAGGTGCAGCTCCTCTGAGATGTCCAAGTATCCAGAGAACACCTCATAGATCTCGCGGACCTTGGCATCATCAACGATCATCAAGGTGACCTCCAAGTTCAGCGAGAAAGACCGCTGATCCATATTGGAGGACCCCAGGACCGCGACGTCGTCGTCTATCAGCATGAACTTCGCGTGCAGCACATCTGGTTCCGGATAGCGGTAGATCCGCACCCCAGCCTCCAGAAGGGCCTGATAGTAGGACTGCTGCGCGTGCTGGACGGTGAACTGGTCCGCCTTGCGACTGACCATCAGGATGACGTCCACATCACGGTGAGCCGCATTGGTCAGCGCATAGAGCAGCGAATCATCCGGCACCAAATACGGGGTGCAGATGACCAGCCGGTCAGTGGCCTGGTAGATCAGGTCGTTGAAGAGCCGAAGATTATTCTCATCCGGGAAGCCGGGCCCGGAGGGCACTACCTGCACCAGCGAACCACCGGTGGCAGCCTCATCGGCCTCCAAGTCCACCAGCAGCTGCTGCCCCAGGTTCTCCCCAGTTTCGGCATACCAGTCGGAGGCGAAGACGATATCCAGCCCGGTGACAGCCGGCCCGGTCACCACGGCATTAAGCTCCACCCAGCGCCGCCCCATGCGTTTGGCCGAGCGCCGCTGGTAGTGCGGTTCAATGAGGTTGGCCGAGCCGGTCAGCGCGGTTTCGCCGTCGATCACCACGATTTTGCGGTGATTGCGCAGATCCAGGCGGGAGAATCGACGCCGCAGCGGACGTACCGGAAGCACTCGGTGCCACTGGATCTGGGAGCGCTTCAAGCGCCGTTTGAGCCGGCCATAGCCCTTCACCCGGAAAGTCCCCAAGTGGTCATAGAGCATTCGCACCGTCACACCCCGACGGGCAGCCCGCTCCAAGGCATCCAGCACTGGCCCTGAGTATTCGGGGTCATCTCCGACGATGTAGAACAGCACATGGACATACTCCTGGGCCTGGTCGATCTCCTGGACCAGCCTGTCGAAGAGGTCCTTGTACTCCGGCAACAGGGTGATGTGATTGCCCTCCTGGATGGGGAAGGCCCCCAAGTTGCGGTTCAGGGCTGCGGTGGCTCCGAGCTGCTCGTCATAATCACGCAGCTGGTCTGTGAGGTCCATGTGGCTGGTGGCCTCCAGCAGTGCAGTGTTGATCCTGCGCTGGCGTTCCTGACGGCGTGCGGAGAGCTTATTGCGCCCGATCAGCAGGAACAGCGGCAGCGCCACCAAGGGGATGAAGAAGATGGCCAGCAGCCACGCCATGGCGGTATTAGGTCGCCGGTTATCGGGGATGATGCCGATCACCGCCAGCCGGATACCGACCTCCAGCGCGGCAACGATCAGGACAATCCAGTCCGGCAGTGCCTCAATGCTCAGCCCACTCAGTGGCCACATCATTGGGACCACCTGCTGAGATGCACCGGATTCTCCATTCCCTCCATCCTATGTGATGGGGATAGTCTTGGAGCATGGCCGAGCACTTCCAGGAAGATTCTGTTTCCTCCGTTGCCGTTCGCATTGACGCCGAGCATCCCCAGGGGGTGCTCTTCGACCCGCACCAGCCTCAACTGCGCGTCACCGATTTAGGCGTAGTCCGCGGTGACGGGGTCTTTGAGACCATGCTGGTCATCGACGGCGCCGTGCGGAAGCTGACCCCGCATCTGAACCGGCTGCGCCGCTCAGCAGATATCACTGAGATCGGCATCCCCCCTGAGGAATCCTGGCGAGCAGCCATCCAGTTGGGTTTGGAGGAGTTCCGTACCCGCGGCGGGCTGCCCGAACAGCTGAGCATCCGGCTGACGGCGACCCGCGGCGTCGACGGCGAGCCGGCCAGTGAGGACCCCCAGTTCGCCGGCACCTACTGGGCCCTGCTTGCCCCAGTGCCGGCTACTATGCTGGCCTCGCGCGGTAAGCCTATTGCGGTCACCCTGCTGGACCGCGGCTACAGCTCGGATGCTGCCGAGCGGTCCCCCTGGCTGATGCTCAGCGCTAAGACCCTGAGTTACGCGGTGAATATGGCAGCTGGCCGCTGGGCGCGTCAGCATGGTTTCGACGATGTCATCTTCCTCAGCTCCGACGGTCAGGTGCTTGAGGCCCCGACCTCCACAGTGCTGATGTACAGCGAAGACGCTGAGGGCACCCCAGTGCTGACCACCCCCACACTCAGCACCGGAATCCTGCCAGGCACCAGCCAGGGCGCGATCTTCGCGGCAGCGGAGCGGGCCGGCTGGAAACTGGCCTACGGACCGGTGACCCCGGAGGACCTGAAGGCCGCTCAGCACGTGTGGCTGCTTTCCTCGGTCCGCCTGGCGTCACCGGTGAACCGTATAGATGATCATCAGTTGGAAGTCAGCACCGAACTCACCGCTACGCTGATGGACTTCCTGGCCCAGGACCTGGCCGAGACCTACCCCACCGAGAGCTGAGCTCGCAGAGGCCCGGCCGGGGATTCATCCGGCGCTTAGCCGATGTCCCGTGCGTTGGCCAGAACGGGAATCAGCCCGCGGGTTCTCTCCACCACCGTTGGATCCAGATCAGCCACCAGCAGTTCGGGGGCCTCTCCGGCTTCAGCAAGAATCTCACCGGCCGGTGAGATGATCATCGAATGCCCCACCCCGGTGGGTGCACCTTCTGGTGCCGCGACCCCCGCAGCCTCAGGAAGCCCCTGCCCGCAGGCGATCACATACTGCGTGGAATCCAGAGCTCGTGCCTGGGCCAGCACTCGCCACTGCTCCACTTTGCCTGGTCCCGCCCCCCAGGAGGCTGACAACAGTGTGGCCTGCGCCCCGGCCCTGGCGTGATGCTGGAAGAGAGCGGGGAAGCGTATGTCATAGCAGGTGGCCAGGCCGAAGTTCAGACCCGTGGCCGCAAAACGCACCGGCGCTGTGCCCTGCTGCACGGTACGGGATTCCTGGAAACCGAAGGCATCGTAGAGGTGCAGCTTCTGGTAGGAGGTGTCAACAGTGCCTTCGCTGGTGGGGCCATTCACCAGCAGCGTATTGGCTACACGGGCGGTGCCCTGCTCGGAAGGCTCTGCGGGTGTGAACATGCCGGCGACAATCACCAGACCGTGGTGGGCGGCGATGCTGCGCACCTGCTGAGCCCAGGGGCCATCGAGGGGCTCCGCGATAGAGGTCAGGTTGTAGCCGAAGGCGCGTTGGGCGGCTTCGGGAAAGACCACCAGCTCAGCACCTGCTGACGCTGCTTTTCCGGCCCACTGATCAATGAGGTCAAGATTCTTCTGGAGGTCCTTGCCGGTGACTATTTGGGCTGCCGCTACTCGCATGGTCTCACTCTACGCATTTAGGGTTACGGGGGTAGGCTGGTCTCGGCAGAGGTCGTTCGATGCACTCAAAGGAGCACCCGATGGACAAGCTGATGGATAAGGCCCTCACCATGGGAATCTCGCTGGCAGGTGGCTTTGTGGCCACTAAGGCCTTTGACTTCGCCTGGCAGAAGATCACCGGCGAAGAAACCCCTAAGCACGACGACGTCGATGCGGTCTCCATCAAGAAGGCGCTGGTTTTCGCGGTCAGCTCCGCAGCTATTACCGCCACAGTGCAGATTCTCTCGCAGCGGGGCGCTAAGAGCGCCACACGTAAGCTCAAGGCGGCCTACGGGAAACGCTCGGAAGTCTGAGCGGGATCCTCGTGCACTGACCGCCAACCCGTGGTTCAGTACTGTTGGCGGGCTTGCTTAGACCTTATTCTTGCCGTCGCGGCCCATCAGATAGGCAAGGCCCACGGCGCTGAGCACTGCAGTTCCGAAGGAGAACCCAGCAGCCAGCGCTGGCTCGCCGGTCAGGGCCACCACACCGGCAATCACGGCCAGAATTGTCATCACTGCGAATGCGACCTTGAGTATCATGGGTCCACTTTAATCACTGTTGAGCTCTCGCCGCACTCCTTTTTCGCGGCTGAGCCTGTCAACAGCAGTGGCCAACTCATCATCAGTGAGCAAATCACGACGCAAGTGCTTGGTCCGGTAACCGGCCCTGCCCACCACATGGGCACTGACCGGCGCGGTGAGAATCATCAGTCCCCAGGCCAGCAGTGCCACCGCCACCCATACCCAGGACCGCCACATAATGCACACTGCCAGGACCAGCATCAGCAGACCCAGCACCTGAGGCTTAGTGGCTGCGTGCATCCGGGAATGCAGGTCAGGGAAACGCACCAGGCCAATCCCTGCAGCCAGCGACATCAGTCCCCCCACCACCAGAAAGACTGCGGCAGTACCGTCGAGCACCGCATCCAGCGTAGACCCCCCTGAGGCTGCCGCCGCGAGAATGAACGTCATTGCTTGTCCTCCTTCTTCGGGACAAAACCAGACTTGGTCAGTGCGGCGAACCAGGATGTTGATTCATCTGCAGCGCTCGCCCCAGGGGCTGCAGGTTCAACAATAGGCACCGGCGCGGTGGCGTCCTCTGGCGCATTCTGGTGAGGCCCTGCGGCAACATACCTTGCGATGGCCACCGCCCCGAGGAAACCGATCATGGCAGTAATGACCACGAAGAGAATGAAATCCTGGTGCCGCCTGAAAGCCATATCGGTGAGCATCACGGACCCGACGATGATCAGAATGACATCGACGCTGATCACACGGTCCAGCACTGAGGGGCCGCGGAAGACCCGGTATACCGCGCAAAGAGCGCCGATGGCCAGCAGTGCCTGAGTGATCCAGTAGGCAATCTCAAGCATCAGACTTCACCTGCCGAGCGCCGGGAGTCATCCGAGAGTGAAGTCAGCGGAGCATCCCGTTCAGTCTTGGAGAACCCTGCCATCCGTCCAAGTCGGCGTTCGGCTTTTACCACCGCCAGATCGGAACGGTTCCCGCAGGTGCGGATGATCAGTGCCTCTGTGCGCAGGGCGTCTTGGCGGATACGTTCGGCGTCGGTGTCATCGGTGACGTTCAACGCATGCAGATACAAGGTGGCGGTAGTGCGGTCCACATCGATCACCAGGGAGCCTGGCACCAACGCCAGGGAATGCCCGGTGAGGGTCACGATGAGATCATCATGGCTGCGCAGCTGAATGGAGATGATGGAGTTGCGCACCCGGGGGCCCTTGACCACAGCAATCCATGAGACCTGGAAGCTGGCGTAGACCATCTTGCCCAGGAACCGAACCAGGAAGACCAGCCCCCAGAATAGATTGATCCGCCCCGAACCGCGTAGTGGCGGCAGATAGAAGAGCCGAACGATGATCACCGCGTAGACCAGGCCAATGATGAAGGTGCCGAGCTCGAAGCTCTGCCACACCGCCATCCAGAAGAAACCCAGGAAGAGGATCAGTGGCAGTTCCAGCCGCAGCGGAGTCTTGGGTCTACGCATCAGTCACCGCTTCCTTCCTCATGCTGATCATGTTCAGGGTTATCAGCGTCGGTCTCAGTGCCGTCTTCCACGGTGGAGGAACCGTCCTCGTCGGTCTGGTGCTCAGGTTCCAGTGAGGTGCGAATAGGCGCAAACTCTGCTGCGCCGTCGTCGCCGGTGGTCAGGTCGATGAGATGTCCGGTGGTGAACTCCACCAGCTCCTCACGCACACCGTCCACGCGCTCCTCCCCCAGGACCGCCTCCAGATAGGGAGTGCGTTCATACATATCCTGGGCAGCAGCGCGCGAGAAATTCATCAGCGGGCCGGCGAAGACCGTGAAGGCCACAGAAAGAACTACTAGAGCCGCAGTAGGAAGCACCATGGTGGGAGGCAGCAGCCGCTTATTCGCCGCCCGCGCGTGGGCCAGAGACTTCGGCGTCAGCAGCCGGCTGCGTTCCTCAACATCTTCGGCTTTCCGCCAGAAGCCGCGGGACCAGATCCGCGCAACTGCCAGCAACGTCAGCAATGAGGTGACCACCGAGGCCACCACCAGAGTCCAGGTGATCCAGGTGTTCTCTGCGATGCCGCCCTGCATCATGCCCAGCTTGCCGACAAAACCCGAGAACGGCGGAATACCTGCCAAGTTCATCGCGGGGATGAAGAAGAGCACCGCCAGGGCCGGCGATAACTTGGCCAGACCACCGAGCCGGTCCACATTCGAGGTACCAGCTCGGCGTTCAATCAGACCGGTGACCAAGAAGAGGGTGGTCTGAATAGTGATGTGGTGGGCCACATAGTAGATCGTGGCGGCCATACCGATGATGCTGG
This sequence comes from Nesterenkonia massiliensis, assembly GCF_000455245.1. Taxonomy (GTDB): domain Bacteria; phylum Actinomycetota; class Actinomycetes; order Actinomycetales; family Micrococcaceae; genus Nesterenkonia; species Nesterenkonia rhizosphaerae. Next base: position 23,278 of record NZ_HG005171.1, read on the forward strand.
AGAGCGCCAGGCCGAACACCAGATAGCCGATATGGCTGATCAGCGTGAAGCTGAGCATACGTTTGATGTCCGTCTGGGCCAATGCTCCCATGATGCCGACAATCATGGTTAGTGCAGCCACAATCATGAGCGCCGTATTGATCCGCTCCCCTGGGAACAGCAGCGTTTCTGTGCGGATCATCGCGTAGATGCCCACCTTGGTGAGCAGCCCAGCGAAGACCGCGGTGACCGGAGCAGGGGCTGTGGGATAGGAATCCGGAAGCCAAAAAGCCAGCGGGAAAACTGCAGCCTTGATGCCGAAAGCCACCAGCAGCAGCACATGCAGCATCAGCTGGGTGCTGGGCTCCAGGTCCCCGAGCTTCAACGCCAAATCCGCCAGGTTCACTGTCCCGGTGGCGGCGTAGATCAGGCCGATGGTGATCAAGAAGAGCATCGAGCTCAGGATGGAGACCACCACATATGTCACCCCGGCTCGAATACGGGCTTCACCGCCGCCCAAGGTCAACAGCACGTAGGAGGCGGTCAGGAAAATCTCGAAGCCCACGTACATGTTGAACAGGTCCCCGGCCAGGAAGGCATTGGACACACCAGCCACCAGGATCAGATACGTGGGGTAGAAGATCGAGACCGGTCCGGAATCGTTCTTCTCCTCCGCAGCGCCCTGGCCCACTGCGTAGAGCAGCACGGCCAGAGTGATGGCTGAGGAGATCACCAGCATCAGTGACGAGAACCGGTCAATGACCATCGAGATGCCGAAGGGCGCGGGCCAGCCGGCCAGACTCACCGCATGGGTTCCACCGTTCCAAACCTCAGAGAGCAGGAAGGTCTCCAGCACCACGGTAATGATCAGCGTGCCTACCGTAATGGAGCGCTGAATGTTTTGGTGCCGGTAGAACGCAAAAGCGAAGGCCGCGCCGAAGAAGGGCAGGAGCACCGCCAGGGGCACCAGGGTAATGATGCTGAATTCCATGGCTACTTCCTCCCCTCTTTCTGCTCGGCCTGCTTGCTGGCAGGTCCTTCGTCTGCAGTGTCCTGCTCCGGTTCGGGGACGTACTCGGAGGTACGCAGCTTGCCAGTATTGGGGTCAAGCTCATCGATGAATTCGGACGTTTCGGTGCTGACCTCAGCGTCTTCTTCGGGGTCGTAGGCGCCGACCGCTTCGGCCACGCGGCGATCCTCCTCGTCGTCGGCGACTTCATCCTGACGAGCCAGGACCCAGGAGCGATAGATCAGCGCGAGCATGAAGGACACCAGCGCGAAGGCGATCACAATGGCCGTCAGCAGCAGGGCCTGCGGCATCGGGTCCAGGTATTCCTCGGCGTCCATCCCGTCCCGCACAAGGGGCGATTCTCCGGCCCGTCCTGCGCTCTGCAGGATCAGCAGGTTCACACCGTTAGAAATCAGGATGATGCCCAGCAGTACTCGAGTCAGGGATCGCTCCAGCAGCAGGTAGATGCCCACCGCCATCATCACGCCCATCACTACCAGCAGCGTCAGATTCAGCGTCATCGCGCCACCCCCATGCTGGTTTCGGCGTGGATGCCGTGGCCCAGTGTTGAGCTGCGCCGATTCTCCTGTTCGCTACGCACGTCGATCTCCGAACCCAGGCTGCGCAGCACATCAACGATCAGGCCCACCACCACCAGGTAGACCCCGACATCGAAGAGCACGCTGGAGACCAAGTGGTGTTCCCCGATCACCGGAATCGCCAGATCCACAATGAAGCTCTGGAAGGCCTGCCCGCCGAAGATCAGCGGGAGCACACCGGTGAAGCAAGCCACTGCCAGACCCCAACCCATCAACGCACCTGCAGAGAACGGAATTGCGGCTTCAAGCTCGTAGCGACCGCCTGCCAGATAGCGCAGCACGAAGGCCAGACCCGCCAACAGGCCGCCGGCGAAACCTCCACCAGGAGTGTTGTGCCCAGCCAGCAGCAGGTAGACGGAGAGCAGGACGATCGCGTGGAATATCAGCCGGGTGACCACTTCAAAAATGATGGAACGGTGCTCCGGGGCCAAGGTCCGCCCCGCTACCAGCCAGGCTTCACGGGCCACCGTGGCGAAGGAGCGGGCGACCTCCACCTCTTTGATCTGGTTAGGTGAGAGTGCTTTGTCAGACAGCACCCGTCCCACCGAACCGGTGGGCACCTCATGCAGTTGGCGACGCTGCACATCTCGGCGCTTCACGAAGATCAAGCTGGCCACACCGGTGGCTGCTGCGGCCAGCACGGTGATCTCACCGAAGGTATCCCAGACGCGGATATCCACCAGCGTGACGTTGACGATATTGCGTCCGTGGCCGACCTCGTAGGCCATCCACGGGTACTCAAGACTGATGGGCTCATGGATACGCGAGCCCATGGCGATCGCGGTGGCGCACATGATCACCAGACCGAAGGCTGCGCCCAGCAGTGCGCGGCCCACCCGGAAACGGGTGGGGTTCTGCGTCCAAATTCCAGAGGGCAGGCTGCGCAGGGCCAATACAAAGACCACCAGCACAATGGACTCCACCAGCAGCAGAGTCAACGCCAAGTCGGGGGCTCCCTGTAGGGCGAAGATACCGGCAATGCCCCATCCGCAGAGGCTGACCATCAGCACCGCCATAAAGCGTTTCGGCGCCCATACCGCGCCTAGGCCGCCACTGATGATGATCAGCGCGAGCACAATCTGCATCGGCTGCTCGGCCACAATGACCTCGCCAGGCCAGACCTGGCCGCTGAAGGCGATGACGCCGGCAGGAGCCGCCGTAGCCACCAGCAGAATGATGAAGAGATACCAGCCCAGGGAACCACGCTGGGTCTTGGAGGTCAGCCAGACAGCCACATCGTCCAGCGTCCTGATAGTGGCCCGGTACATGCGCTCCGCGTCCAGAGCCGCCGGAACTGCGCGAGCCTCCGAGGTCACGCGCCCACGCAGCCAGAACAGGCCCAAACCGAGCGCCCAGGTCAGCACCGAAAGTCCAAGTACCGGAGTGAAGCCGTGCCACAGTGCCAGATAGGTCGGGTGAACCTCCGGTGCCACCGGATCAAAGAGCGTGGCAAACGGCTCGATAAGCGCCTGCACCGGTCCTGGGACCAGCGCCAGCAGTACCGTCAGGCCCGCCAGTACAGCGGGTGAGGCCAGGAATACCGCATCAGGGGTGCCGCGGAATGCGGTAGCCGGAAGCGCTGCGCCGTCGTCGTCAGTTTTTGCCGCGAAAGCACCCCATAGGAACCGCGCCGAGTACGCCACCGTCAGTGCCGAGGCAATGACGACGCCGACCATCACCACCCAGCCCCACACGGGGCTGACAGTATCGGCCGGATGCAGCGCGTAGCTGTAGAAGGACTCGAAGACCACCTCTTTGGCAACAAAACCGAAAAGTGGGGGCAGGCCCGCCATCGAGGCTGCAGCGATTACCGAAATGACCAGCAGCGGTTTCTGCGCCCTACCGATTCCGGAGAGCACGCGCAGGTCACGTGTGCCAGTTTCGTGGTCGATGATGCCGACCACCATGAACAGAGCGGCTTTGAACAGACCGTGGGCCAGCAGCATCGCCGCACCAGCCAGAGCGGCGTCCTCGGTGCCCAGGCCGTTGACCATCATCAGGAAGCCCAGCTGGGAGACCGTGCCATAGGCCAGAACAAGCTTGATATCGGTCTGCCGCAGCGCGCGGTACGCGCCGACAATCATGGTGGCCAATCCCAAGCCCAGCACCAAGGGAAGCCAGAACGTGGAATCGTGGAAGCCAGGGGCGAAGCGAGCCACCAGGTAGACACCGGCTTTGACCATCGCCGCGGCATGCAGATAGGCCGAGACCGGCGTGGGTGCGGCCATGGCCGCGGGCAGCCAGAAGTGGAAAGGCACCAGCGCGGACTTGGAGATGGCGCCAAGCAAGATCAGCACCATGGCGATATCCACCGCCACGCCGGTCAAGGTGTCCGCGGCGGCCATGATCTCCGAGATCCGGTAGCTCCCAGCCAGTTGGCCGATCCAGAGCAGACCCACCAGCATGGCGAGCCCGCCCAGAGTAGTGACAATCAGCGCCTGGATAGCTGACCGGCGTGCAAAAACACGGTGGGCTGAGTAGCCGATGAGCAGGAAAGACAGGATCGTGGTGAGCTCCCAGAAGATGAAAAGCATCACCAGGTCATCAGAGAGCACTAGGCCGAGCATGGCGGCGGCAAAGGAGAACAGCTGCGCCGCAAAGGGGCCAGCGGCGGTCTCGGCTGGCGGAAAGTACCGTGCGCAGTACAGCATCACCGCGGCGCCCACACCAGAGATCAGCAGGCAAAGCGCCAGCGCCAGTGCATCCATGCGGAAGGCCAGCTCGACGCCGAGCTGGGGAATCCACTCGAAGATCTCTGCTGGCGGAGCATTGGGCTGCCCAGAGGCAGCACCCTGCTCAGCCTCCAGGACCGCCGGGATATAGCTCAGCGTCCAGACGAAGGCCGCCATGAGGATAGCTGCAAGCAGATAAAACGTGGGACGCCCGAGGCGGCTGAAGATCCAGGGTGTCGCGATGCTCACTGAGAAGAGCACAGCAAGCACTACAACCATTAAAGAAACCTTTCCAACACCCTGAGACTTCCCTCCATGTTAACAGGTATGCGTTACTATCCGCCTCGTGAGCACTATTTCAGCGCAAAGCGCACAAGCCCTGGACAAGGCCCTTATTGCCAAATGGAGTCTTTGGAGCTGGGGCAACGCCACCGTCAGTGCACTGATGGTGACATTTGTCTTCGGCACCTACATCGCCGATGCGGTGGGCCCCGGCGGGCAAGGTGCGCAGTACCTGACCACCGCCAACTTGGTAGCCGGCGTCATCATCGCACTGACCGCACCGGTGATTGGCCAGCGCGCAGATAAAGCCGGGCGACGGCGCCTGTGGCTGACTATCAACACGCTGCTGGTGGTTCTGCTGTGCGCTGCCTGCTTCTTCGTGAAGCCAGAACAGTCCTATCTGCTGCTGGGGGTGAGCTTGATGGCAGCAATGACGCTGTTCGATGAGTTCGCCAACCTGAATTACAACGCAATGATCACCGATATCTCCGACCACAACCGCATGGGCCGGGTCTCTGGTATCGGCTGGGGCGCAGGCTACCTCGGCGGCATCGTCATCCTGGCCATCGCCTACTTCGGTCTAGTCGCCGGTGAGCCCCCCTTCCTCTTTGGACTCAGTGATGACGAGGCGATCAATATCCGCGTCGTCGCACTCGTCGGTGCCGCCTGGTTCCTGCTCTGGGCCCTGCCATTGCTGTTCACTCGGATGAAAACCGCAGACCAGTTCACCGCTGATGAGCGGGTTTCTGTGCTGGAGTCCTACCGCCGGCTGATTCGAGTGGTGGTGGGGCTGTGGAAGGACGATCGGAACACCTTCTGGTTCCTGGTGGCCTCCGCGGTGTACCGCGACGGACTCAGCGCAGTGTTCACCTACGGCGCGATCCTGGGCGTGACCATCTACGGATTCACCGCAGGAGACATTCTGCTGTTCGGCATCGCCGGCAACGTGGTGGCAGCTCTGGGCGCCATTGCCGGCGGATTCTTCGACGACCGCTTCGGCCCTCGGCGGGTCATCATCACCTGCGTCAGCGCACTCATGGCTCTGGGAGCCATCATGTACTTCTTCGACGTCGAGCGCGAGATCCTCGGCATGACCATTACACCCACGGGGGCATTCTGGGTCTTCGGGCTCTCACTGTGCCTATTTGTGGGCCCGGCGCAGGCGGCATCGCGAGCCTTCGTGGGCCGGTTGGCGCCGCCTGAACGAGCCGCTGAGCTCTTCGGCCTCTACGCCACCGCTGGGCGGTCTGTGGGTTTCTTGACCTCTGGCATCAGCGCTGTGCTGCTGACAGTGGCCCTGGGCGCCGACGCGCAGGTGGAGGATGCAGAAAAGGCGCTGATCATCGGCATCGTCGTCGTATTGGCCGTGGGCCTGGCGCTGATCCTGAAGGTCCACAACCCCACCAGCACCGCCAAGATGCGGGAGCACTGAGCTGGTCCCGCGGGCGGGGAAACCCCGCCACGCTCTCGCTCGGCTCACGCCGAGCTTCACGCCTAAAGCTAGTCCCGCGGGCGGGGAAACCCCGCCACACTCTCGCTCGGCTCACGCCGAGCTTCACGCCTAAAACTGGTCCCGCGGGCCGGGAAACCCCGCCACGGCCATGACGTGGCCCGCACCCCCGCGCGGCGGACGCACGGGTCCCTGACGTCACGGCTCCACTCGGCGGGCTCACGCCGAGCTTCACGCCTAAAGCTAGTCCCACGGGCGGGGAAACACCGCCCGCTAGCCTCAGCACACTGAATAACGTAAGGAAACTGCCGAAACTACCCCAAAATCAGGAGAGTTTCGGCAGTTTCCTTACGTTTTGTGCGGTGCGGGCGTGGGCCTAGGAGATGATCGTGCGGTGGAAGTTCTCGTGTGAACGCGAGGCGGTAGGTCCGCGCTGCCCCTGGTACCGGGACAGATGCACCCCGGCGCCGTAGCCGTGTTCAGCCGGCGATGACAGCTTGAAGAAACAGAGCTGACCGATCTTGGAGCCCGGCCACAGCTTGATCGGCAGAGTCGCCATATTTGAGAGTTCCAGCGTCACCTGACCGGAAAAGCCTGGGTCGATGAAACCCGCCGTCGAATGGGTCAGCAGTCCCAGTCGGCCCAGGGAGGACTTCCCTTCCAACCGGGCAGCAATGTCATCGGGCAGAGTCACCGTCTCATAGGTGGCCCCCAGCACAAACTCACCGGGGTGCAGGATGAAGGGTTCTTCCGGGTCTACCTCGACCAGACGTGTGAGATCCGGCTGCTCCACCGAAGGGTCAATATGGGCGTATTTGTGATTGTCGAAGAGCCGGAACATTCTCTCCAGACGCACATCCACACTAGAAGGCTGGATCATCGATTCATCCAGGGGATCCAGCTGGATACGACCGGAGTTCAATTCAGCGCGAATATCAGCATCAGAAAGCAGCACTGAACCAAGCTACCACCGAAGCCCCGGCCCCAGGGGTCTGGGGCAGAAGCCACACCGGCCACTAAGGTGCCAGCGGTTTGCCGATCTTAGGATCATGCTTGCTGCGGGTGAAGACGGTGACGGTATCAGCGACCTCTTCCAGCTCCTGCAGCCCGATCTTTCCGGTCATAATGACACTGGTTTTCGGGTGCCGGGCACGTACAGCCCGGACGACCTCGGCGGCGTCGATCAGCCCGTGATCCACTGCTCGGGTGATCTCGTCCAGGATCACCAGCCCACCCTCCACCGAAGCCATAGCCCGGCGGGTCTTCCCCGCAGCGCTGGGCTTCTGCACTGAGCCCCACGCGCTCCAGGGCTTCCATCGCCTGTTCGCGCTGCTCGCTGCGCGCCGTGGAGGCGAACCAGTTCCGTGGGGACCGCGCCCGCCCCAACGATCCGTAAATCACATTGGTGAGCACCGAGAGCTCTCGCACCAGATTGATCTTCTGGAAGACAACCCCGACGTCGCGGCGCAGTGCGGTGATCTCGCGTTTGCCCGCCGTCGTCACCTCCGTGCCCAGGACCTCCACGGATCCTGCGGTGGGGCTGATCAGCTTGGTGAGGCACTTCTGCAGAGTGGATTTGCCCGAGCCGTTCGCTCCCAGCAGCACCACGGTCTCTCCGGCGGAGACATCAAGGTCAACCCCGGAGAGCGCGCGGGTGCCGTTGGGGAAGTCCTTGACCAACCCGGATACTCGGATGACCCGCTGTTCAGCAGCGGGTTGGATCACTGCTCATCCTCGTCGGGCAGATCGGCGTACTGATCAAAGCCGGCGGCTTCGAAAGCACGCCGCGTCGGGTCGTAGTCCACATCCTCTGCGGCGACAAATTCCGAACCGATGTATTTGTCATTCTCGCCGGTCTGCACGATGGCCTCGAGCAGAATGTCCTGGTTCTCCAGCAGGCTGTCCTCCAGATGCTGGGCGCCTTCATCCCCGAGCCCCACACAGGCGATAAAGAGGTAGTTGGGAAGGTCCGGCCCTTCCTCGAGGATCTCCACGGCGTCGGCGCCCATGAGTTCCTGCAGCTCATCGAAGCCCTTGATGCCGGTGCCCAGGGCATCCCCATCGCCACCGGCGAGGGCTTCCAGCTGAGTATCTGAGAGCGGAACGATGGTCACGTCCCCGGCCTGCGGGTCAAGTCCCGCGGAGTCCAGCATCTCCAGCGGTCCCAGGTGTCCGGAGGTGGAGCAGACCACCTTGGTCAGCATGGTGCCGCCTTCGAGGTCTGCCACCGATTCCAGATCCGAGTCGGTGCGCTTGAAGATGGCGGCCTTGTAGTTGTCGCGGGTGACTCCCACCAGCGGGATCGCGTCGGCTTCTGCCTTTTCGGCTGGGCCGGTGAGCAGCACATCGAGGTCGTCGTACTCCAGGGCGGTGGCAGCGGCGGTGCGCGAGGACATCGGCTGGAATTCCACGTCCAGTCCGGTGACCTCTTCAAGCGCCACCCGGAAGTCCTCGAATTCCAGGACCAGGGTCTCCAGTCCTTCGACTCCGGTGTAGGAGAAGCGCAGCGGCTCGTGGGCGGCGCAGGCCCCGG
>NZ_HG005171.1:31827-57248 GCF_000455245.1 Nesterenkonia massiliensis
ATCAGCAGCGGCAGCCTCAGCGGTATCGCCGGCCTCCGCGGAGTCGCTGCCGCAGGCAGCCAGAGTGAGCACCGCTGCTGCAGCGGCAGAGAGCGCAAGAAGGCGGCGTGACATGAAGGTTCCTCCAACTAGGTGCATGTGAGTGGTTCGCGAACTCAGTGTCCTCCGCTGATGTGGACCGTCTTTGATCGTTCAGTGAACTGCCGGGAAAGTTCCGGTGAAGCCACCTCAAATGTGGGTTACGTGAAGGTGAACGACGACGACGCCGCAGGTCAGCCGGGATCCGTCGGTCACCGGGGAGTATTGTGGGCCGCAGCAATTGGTTGAGGCGATGACTTTTCCCGCCCCCTACACCGGCTTAGCGCCACCATAAGCCTGCCCCGTCCAGAAAGGAGCGCCGGATGACCGCAGTCCTTTCAGGTTTCACTGTGGTGTGGCTGATTATCGCTGTGGGCTTCGCTCTGGGACGCTTCAAGATCCTGGGCAGCGAGGCGCGGCTGATTCTGAGCCGAGTGGTCTTCTTTGTGGCCTCCCCCTGCCTGCTCTTTGTGACGATCTCCAATGCCTCCATCACCCAGGTGCTGGGACCGCAGTTCGGCGTGGCAGCGGTAGGGGCCTTCACCACAATGGGCCTCTACCTGCTGGCTGGTAAGTTCCTGCTGCGCGGGCGACGGTTCTCTGAATTGGTGGTGGGTGCACAGAGTGCATCCCAGGTCAACGCCGCGAACCTCGGCTTTCCCATTGCGATGTATGTGCTCGGCGATATCTCCTTGGCTGCACCGGTGGTGATGTTCCAGCTGGCCCTCTATATGCCGGTGCTGGTAGCCACCTTGGATCAGTGCACCGCCAAGCAGAGCAGCACCGCTAAGGTCCGGCCTTCTGCGCGGGTTGCGGTGCTGCGCCGGGTTCTGCAGACCGCTGGCAACCCGGTGATCGTGGGCGCCCTGCTCGGCCTGCTCTTCTCCTGGCAGCAGTGGCACTTCCCAGGCCCAGTCCAGGAGTCCATCGAGCTGCTCTCCGGTGCAGCGATTCCGCTGCTGCTGCTGTCCTTTGGACTCTCCCTGGTGGGCAGCCATCCGCTGGACAAGGCCTCAGGGCGCCGTCGAGATGTGCTGCTGGCCTCGGTGATCAAACTAATCATCCACCCTGGCTTGGCCTACCTGATTGCCGCTTTCCTCTTCGGGCTGGAGGGCACCATGCTCTTCGCCGCCGTGGTGATGGCATCGCTGCCGACGGCCCAGAATGTGCTGGTCACCGCCGTGCGCTATCAGACAGGTGAGATCGTGGCTCGGGATACTGTTCTGGTCACCACGGTGTTGGGCATTCCGGCGATGCTCGCCGTGGCGCTGCTGATGGGATAACGCCTCTTCCGCAGCGATAACCCAGTACCCTTGTGCCGATGAGCACCTCCCCTACTCCGCCACCGCCACCGCGGCCGGGTCACTCCGGCCAAGGCCACCGGAATCAGCCTTCCAACCCACCAGCACCGCGGTTGAGCGCTGATGATGAGTCAACCACTTTTATGGACCGGGTAGCCCACGACGACGGCGACGCCGCTGAGCAGAAACCTGCCTCCGCCTATGGCCTGTATCTGGGCTGGGGAGCGGCCCTGCTGCTGGCAGTGATTCTGGCGGTGGTCGCGGTCTGGCAGGTCAACGAACGTGTCTACACCCCGGAAGCAGCCGCCGAGCACTACTGGGAGGCGCTGAACCAGGGCGCGGGTCGAGAAGCGTTGGGCTTCCTCTCCTCGGCACCGGAGTTTGATCAGGTCACAGTTGATCATGTGCTGCTCGACGGTGACGCCCTGCAGCGTTCTGCTGAGTTGGTCGAAGGCGCTCAGATCGGCGGTGATGAGGATATGGCTGAGGTCAGCTTCATCGTGGGTTCTGAGAATTACCGCACTCCACTGCCCACCGTGCTCGCCGGTACTACATGGGGGTTCTTCGATGACTGGCGGGTCGCGCCGTCGGCCATCACCTGGTTTGAAGTGGAAGTCCCCGGTGCACCCCAGGGCGGCATTGGGCAGGTCCAGGTCAACGGAGCACCGGTGAATCTTGACGAGGAGACTGCCCGGCTCTCTGCCTTTGTCCCCAGCGCTGTCGAGCTCTCGGTGGACAGCCAGTGGCTGGTGGGATCGGCTGAGCATGTGGTGGTCCATCCCCCGCAGGATCAAGATTCCGCAGAACGGGTCACCCTGGACCTGGAGGCCTCGGAGGCAGCCGTTGAGCTGCTTCACACGGAGATCCAGGAGTTCTTCGACGGTTGCTCTGAAGAACAGGTGCTGATGCCAGCTGGCTGCCCCGTTGGGGTGACCACCAATCATCAGGTCAATGCCAGCACCATCGACTGGCAGTTCCCGGACCCGGAGGATGTGACCCTCAGCTTTGACGCCGAAGGGTGGCAAATCAGCTACGAGAGCCTCATTGCTGAGGTCAGCTACGAAGCTCGGCACTACCACACTGGTGAACAGCTCACCGAGACCGAACAGGTGCCCTTTGACCTCGATGTCCGGGTGGGAGCCTCCGGCGAGGACCTGATTATTACTGTGGCCGGACGTGACGCTGCCCCGGCTGAACCCGCAGGATGGTAAATCAGGGACCATTCAGGGCAAGCTCAGGGGGATGTGTATCCGGGCCTCGAATAGACTCGACCTGTGCCCACTGAGATGACGGAAACCCGCGATCCCGCGGACTTGAGATCCGCCGTCGACCCTGAAGTTCTGGAGGTCAGAGGGCTTACCTCAGTTCAGGTGGCCGAGCGGCAGCGGTTAGCGCTGGCAAATGTGCAGCCGCATAGCACCTCGCGCTCAATTGCAGAGATTCTGCACACCCACCTGATGACGCTGTTCAACCTGATCATCGGAGTCTGCGCGGTGGTGATCATCCTGCTGGGCCGCTGGCTTGACCTGCTTTTCGCGGTGGCCGCCGTGGGCAACGTGATCATCGGCCTCATCCAGGAGTACAGCGCCAAACGAAAACTTGATGCCATCGCCCTGCTGCATCAGGACAATATCCGGGTCCTGCGTGATGGCATGGTGCTGCTGGTGCATCGGGAACAGGTGGTGCTCGATGACGTCGTGGAGCTCCGCCGGGGAGATCAGGTCCCTGCTGACGGTGTAGTGCTCTCCTCAGATGCGCTGGATATCGATGAGTCCATGTTGACGGGAGAGGCCGTACCGGTCTCCAAGCATCGCGGGGATCAGGTGCTCTCCGGCACGGCGGTGCTTTCCGGCACCGGGCGGTTCCAGGTGACCGCCGTGGGCGAGAAGGCCCATGCCGTGAAGCTGGCTGCTGAGGCGAAGAAGTACCTGAAGATTAACTCCGAGATTCGCCGGGCGCTGGAGAAGATCGCGTTCTGGCTTTCGTTGGCACTGCTGCCTATTACTGCGGTGGTCTTCAACGGACAGATGCAGGCCCACGGCGGTTGGGCTGCGGCGTGGGAGTCCACGGCATGGCGCGAGGCGATGGTCACCGCCGTCTCGTCGGTGACCGCGATGGTTCCGGCGGGGTTGGCGCTGATGACCACTATTGCTTTTGCTGTGGCGGCGGTGAAGCTGGCGCAGAACCAGGTGCTGATCCAGGAACAACCCGCAGTGGAGATTCTGGCCCGGGTGGATGTGGTCTGTTTTGACAAGACCGGAACCCTCACTGATGGCACCATCGCTTTCCACGGCGCAAGCCTGCTCGATGAGGATGGCATTCCGCTGCGCTGGGAACGCGGGACCGCTGGGACAGCTGTTGAAGGCGCTGCGGAGACGGCTGCACCGGGCCGGGCCATGCAGGGCGGCACAGCGCTGGAGGGCACCCGCCCCTGGCAGCAGGTGCTGGCGCATTTCGGCGCTGATGAACTGGCCAACCCCACGGCTGCAGCGCTGAACGTCCCCTTCACCGCCCTGCCGCGGCACCGTCCGGTAGCCCACGTACAGTTTTCCTCCATGCGTCGTTGGTCATCGGTGAGCTTCGCCGACGACGCCGGGGAGCTCGCCGGGCACTGGGTATTGGGCGCTCCCGAGATTCTGCGCAGTCCGGCCGCTGCCCCTGATGTCAATGTTGCCCGGCTGCTCTCCCATACTGATGCGATAGCCGCCCAGGGCTTGCGTGCCCTGGTGCTGTGTTGGGCTCCTCTTCGGCCAGCCGGGGATCCTGGGGATCTGAAAGCCACAGTCTCAGGCTCCGGGAAGTCGGCAGATCAGGCTGCGGCCCGGCTCCCGGCCCAGATACGCCCGGTGACGCTACTGACGTTTAAAGAGAATGTCCGTCGTGACGCCGCCGAAACCCTCGAGTTCTTCCGCGAGCAGAACGTGGCGCTGAAGGTGATCTCCGGAGATAACCCCCATACGGTGGCCGCAGTGGCCCGTGACGTGGGCATGGTCTTCGATGATGATGGCATTGATGCCTCTCAGCTTCCTGATAGCGAGCAGGCGCTGCGTTCGGCGGTCTCTACGCATACCGTATTCGGGCGGGTCACTCCCGAGCAGAAATCCGCCATGGTCAAGGCGCTGCAGGCCAATGGTCACGTGGTGGCGATGACCGGTGACGGCATCAATGATGCCCTGGCGGTGAAGAACGCGGATCTCGGAATCGCCATGGGCAACGGAGCTCCGGCTACCAAAGCGGTCTCCCGGATGGTGCTGTTGGATGGTAAGTTCTCCCGGCTTCCGGGCGTACTGGCGGAGGGCCGCAAAGTCATCGCCAATACTGAGCGCCTGGCACATCTGTTCCTGACAAAGACCACCTACGCCATCATCCTGGGCATGTTCTTCGCCTTGGCCTTCTGGCAGTTCCCGTTCCTGCCCCGGCAGTTCTCCACTGTGGATTTTCTGATGATCGGCTGCCCCGCGTTCTTCTTGGCGATTATGCCTAACACTCAGCGCTACCGCGGCGGGTTCTTGAAACGTTCGGCCTTGTTCTCCTTACCACCTTCGCTGGCCATTTGTGCCGCCCTGATCGCAGTCAGCGCCTTCGGCCGGCATTTCCAGGAGGAGGCTTCGGAGATCCAGACTGCTTCCTTCATCTGTCTGGCTCTGGTGGGCCTGTGGGTGCTCAACACTGCCCTGCGACCGCTGACCGGAGTCCGCATTGTGCTGATCGCTGGAATGTATCTGCTGCTGACTGCGGTGCTCTTGGTACCGATATCCCAGCAGTATCACCTGTTCACCCTGCCCAGTGCCGAGCTGCTGGCAGCGGCCTTCGTGGCTTCGTTGCTGGGCTGTGGACTGGTGGAGGTCGGGCACCGCGGCTATGTGGCGTTGGTGGAGAAAAGGTACGACGACGCCCGCTGAGCAGCTGGTGTTCGCTACTGGGCCGTCGTCGTTGAAGTCGAGCTCAGGTTTCATCAGAAACTCTGTCCGCACTCACCCTGGCTGAGTACGTGGTAAATCAGGGTTCTTTCAGGGTTAACTCGGGGGATTCTCCCAGTGACATGGGAGGTTTTATCCCGTTAAGTTGAAAGAGCAGCCTTTTGACCCACCGCGACAAGGAGCACATCATGGGACTGATTTCACTCGGCGCAGGCGTGGCCATCGGCTATGTACTGGGCAGCAAGAACGGTAAAGAGAAGCTGGATAGGCGCCTGGACTCGGTGAAGAAGTCCGCCGAGGAGACCTGGCAGGATCCCAAGGTGCAGGATTTCGTGCATAAGGCCTCTGAGACCGCCACACGGGTGGCTCACGATGTTGCCGAGAGTACCAAGAAGGCCGCGGCATTCGCCTCCGAGACAGTCAATAAAGGCAGCGAGACGGTCGCAGAAACTGCAGAGGCAGCCGAGGTCAAGGTAGAAGAAGCCGCCGAGGAGTACGCAACGGCTGATACCTGGACCAACGAGGGCGGCGCTAAGTCCTAACTGGCGCACCATTTGGTGCAGCACCCAATAAACTGTGGGGCATGCCAACGGAACTCACCAGTGATACCGGCTCTCACCCGGGCCACGCCCCAGGGGACGAGACGGAACAGGAGCCGGTTACTCAGGACGCCGGCGCCGAGGCGGAAGATCAGCCGCTTCCGGAGAATGCGGTCGAGCGTTTCATCGCCGAGCATGTCCAGCCGCGACGACATGAGTTCCGTAGTGCCGAACAGCTGCCCAGTGCGGCTCAGCTGCTCGGCACTGCCCTAGCTCGGCGTCGGATTGAGGTCAAGAAGATCGTGGAGGGCCGTTGGGCGTTCTATTTCGCAGGCACGGTCATTGGCGGTTTGTCCCACGGCCTGACCACTCTGGTCAGCGCTCATGCCAGGAGAGTGCTGGGTGACGCCGAAGCGCTGCGCGGTCACTTGAAGTTGATGGATATCCCCTGTGCCGAAGAAGGCGCGGAACTTTCGGGGCTGCAGCTGCGCGGTTTCGTGGTGGGTCGAGAACTGGTCAGCATGCTGGCGCTGATCCCACCCTATGAGTACGACGACGCCGTCGGCGGCCCCGAGGCCGTTCGCCTGCTGGACAGCACAGCCGCTGATTCCGGTGCCGGGCAGCCGCAGGTGATCGCCGTCGACGTGACCGAGCTGGTTTCTGAATACATCAGCTCTCTGGCCGTGGATGCAGTCCGGGCAGTCCCGGGACTCTTCGCCGCCGGTGTGGACCTCGAGGTCTTCTCTTTGGAGTCGTTGCGCTCAGCCGTGGTGTTGGATGTGGATGAGAACGCTGATCTGTTGCCCCATCACGTCCCTACCCTGGGTCCGGGGCGCGATGTCGCCGATGCAATTGCTGAGCAGATACTCATCAGCGCAGCCCTGTGACGCTTACCGGACGTTATCCTTAGACCTTATGGCTCAGACTTACTTTCCCGCCTCGGCTCCGCCGCCACCACCGCGGGCTCAACGCCCTCATGTAGAGCTAGGTTCTGAACCTTCGGCTACTGAGCGCTTCATCGCTGAGCACATCGAGCCACGCCATGAGGCCCTGCGCCGCTGGAGCTCCACGCTGCCCCATGAGGAGCTGCTTCAGCGTGCTGCCCGGCGCAAGAAGATGACGATTAAGAAGATCACTGATTCCAATCAGCTCTTCTTCCTCTCCGGTGTGGTCGTCGGCGGTATGGACGGGGTGATCACTTCGCTGGTCAGCCACCAGGCTCGCCGAGTTTCGCGTTCCAAGGCGATGACCAAGCGGTATCTGACTGCTTCAGATGTTCCCACCCCTAAGGGCAAAGCCATTAACCCCACAGAGTTCTCTCGTGCGGTGAAGTATTTGAAGTCCCTGGGTGGGCCTGTGACGGTCAAACCTTCTTCAGGGCGCGCGTCGAAGGGCATCACCGTCAATGTGACCCGGGAATCCCAGCTGCGTCAGGCTTGGCAAGCCGCCATGGCCGCACGCTCGGCCACCAGTGAGTCGCGGTACCTGATTGTTATGGAGGAATACACTCCCGGTCTGGACCTCCGCGCTTATGTGGTGGGGTCCACCGTGGTCGGAGCTGTGGCCCGACTGCCGCTCTATGTGGTGGGTGATGGAATCTCCACAGTGGGCAGCCTGGCTGATGCGGAGATCTCCCGCCGGGGACCCAATGAGTATTTGAAGGGCCGTCAGCCCGAGGTCACCAACGCGATGCTGGCGCCACTGGAGCTGACTCGGGACTCTGTGCTGCCCTTCGGAAAGCTGCAGCCACTGTCTGCCATCGCTGACACTACCCGCGGCGGCGGTCTTGCCGTTGACGTGTTGGATCTGCTCGCAGATGAGCTCAAGGAGCTTGCGGTCGAGGGTCTCTGGGCGATCCCCGGGCTCGGCGCCGCTGCGGTGGACCTGCTGGCACCTTCACTGGGATCGGCGGAGGGCGCTGTGGTCCTGGATGTGAATCC
This sequence comes from Nesterenkonia massiliensis, assembly GCF_000455245.1. Taxonomy (GTDB): domain Bacteria; phylum Actinomycetota; class Actinomycetes; order Actinomycetales; family Micrococcaceae; genus Nesterenkonia; species Nesterenkonia rhizosphaerae. The sequence goes on from NZ_HG005171.1 coordinate 39,606, forward strand.
CTATGCCAACATCATGCAGTTCCACTACCCCGCCTACGGGGAACCCCGACGGGTCAATGATGCGGTGATGGAGGAGATCCTGGAACGCGCCTCCCGCTAGCTTCGGGCGGCGCGGGACTACCGCCTGCGCAGCTGGTACTGCGCCCCGTGATGGTTCTCAGGCAGGTGGTCTCCGGCGCCGAAGAGCTTGTGCCGCAGCGTTCCGGGAGTGTATTCGGTCTTGTACCGACCGAGCTCCTGCAGTTGCGGGACCACGTACTCCACAATGTCCTCAAATGTGCCCGGGGTGATGTGGTAGGCCAGGTTGAAGCCGTCCACATCAGTCTCCTCCTGCCACTCAATGAGCTGCTGAGCCGCGGAGGCGCCGTCGCCGATGATGACTGGGCCGAAACCGCCGACGCCGACCCACTCAGCCAGCTGCCGAACGGTCCAGGCTTCATCTTCCCGTCCGGAGGCCTTCTGAAAGGTCTCCACGGTGGACTGGATGGCGTTGGACTTCACATCCCCAATGGGCTGGTCCAGGTCGAATTGGGAGAGGTCGATGCCCATCCATCCGGACATCAGCACGAGCCCGCCCTCCGGGTCGACGTACCGGGTCAGCTCGTCGTATTTGGCCTGGGCGGCGGCGTCGTCCTCGCCGGTGACGATGGTCTGCATCGCGAAGATCCGTACGTCGTAGGGGTCACGTCCGGCCTCGGCTACAGCCTGGCGGATGCGCTCCACCGACTTTTTGGCCAGCTCCTTGGTAGGTGGATTGATGAACACCGCCTCAGCGTGCTTGCCTGCGAAGGCTCGGCCGCGGCTGGAGGCGCCGGCCTGGTAGACCACGGGCATACGCTGCGGGGAGGGCTCCACCACTGAGATGCCCGGAGTCTTGAAGAACTCGCCCTCGTGCTTGATCCGGTGCACTTTTGAGGGGTCGGTGAAGAGCCCGGTTTCCTTATCTGCGACGACGGCGTCGTCCTCCCAGGAGCCCTCCAGCAGCTTGTAGACCACGTCCATGTACTCATCGGCGTGGTCGTAGCGCCTGTCATGCTCCATCTGATCTTCCTGGCCCATGTTCTGGGCGGCGGAGGGCAGGTAGCCGGTGACCACATTCCAGCCGATCCGGCCGGAAGTGAGGTGGTCCAGGGTGCCCAGCCTGCGGGCGAAGGGGTAGGGGTGTTCGTAGGCGGTGCCCGCAGTGATGCCGAACCCCAGGTTCTCCGTCACCGCCGCCATCGCTGAAACCAGCAGGAAGGGATCCTGCAGCGGGATCTGTGCCCCGGAGCGGAGCGCGGCCTCCGGGCTGGAGCCGTAGACGTCATAGGGGCCGAGCACATCAGCGATGAAGAGACCGTCGAAGAGTCCCTTCTCCAAGGTCTGCGCCAGGTGCGTCCAGTAGCCGATGGTGTTGTAGTCCCGAGCCCGATCCTCGGGATGGCGCCATAGCCCCGGGGACTGGTGGACCACACAGTTCATATCGAAGGCGTTGAAAAGAATCTCGCGCTTGCCCTGCGGTGTGATGGGGTAGCTCATCGTGTGCTCCTAAGGTTGATCGAGACGATTGCTGTGCGGTTTCAGCAACGCTTCAGGTCATCGTTGGCCCAGCCAGCGTTAGTCCAGTCGATTGCCGGGGTGGTCGGCGGCCAGGTGTGGTCCTGCTCCCAGGAGCGTCTCGCGCAGAGTACGCGCTTCGGGAGGCCTCTCGGGCAACAGTCCGCGACGGCGGAGTTCGGGGGTCACGTAGTGCTCGAACCGTTCAAAGTCGGCCGGACGAACGGCTGCAGAGATACTGAATCCGTCAACCCCTGAGATCTGCTTATAGTGCAGTAGCTGATCAACCACCTGCACAGGGTCGCCGATGATCGTGGGACCGCGGCCGCCGATGGAAATGAACTCGGCGACGTCGCGCACTGTCCACTTCTTTGAGGGATCCCTGGTGAACATGGCCAGCGCAGATTGGTTCGCTTCGGTCTGCACATCGGCTACATAGTCGCTCTCATCGAGCCCGGAGAGATCCACACCTGTCCAGCCTCCGAAGAGTGTCAACGCTGCTTCGGTGTCCACGTATGTCTTGTATTCGGCGAAACGTTCCTGGGCTTCCTGTTCAGTCTCACCCACGATAATGGTGGCCATGGCGAAGAATTTGACCGAATCTGCCGCTCGCCCGGCAGCGGCAAGCTGGGCACGGGTGGCCTGAACTTGTGCGGCTAGCTTTTCGGGCTTGGCATTGATGACGAAGATCGCTTCGCCATGATCGACGGCGAACTTCTGGCCGCGGGCTGAGGAGCCGGCTTGGAATAGCAGTGGCGTTCGCTGCGGCCCCGGATGGGTGAGCATCTCTCCTGGGACACTGAACCACTGTCCCTGGTGCCCGATGCCACGGACTTTGTCGGGGTCTACAAAAATGCCGTTTTCACGGTTGGCTACAACGGCGTCATCGTCGAAGGAGCGCTCGAAGAGCTTATACATGACATCCATAAACTCATCCGCGCGGTCATAGCGCTCATCATGGGGGATCTGGTCTCTCAGACCCAGATTCCGGGCGGCGGAATCCTGGTAGCTGGTCACGATGTTCCAAGCGATCCGACCCTTAGTGAGATGATCCAGCGTGGCGAAGCGCCGGGCCAGCAGATACGGCTGCTCATAGGTGACCGAGGCGGTAATCCCGAAGCCGAGATGCTCGGTAGCCTGCGCCAGCGCCGGCACGATCACTTGAAGATCTAGCAGGGGATACTGCACTCCCCCGCGGGCAGCCGCCTCGTGACTGGAACCGTAGACGTCATAGATCCCTGGGATGTCTGCCAGGAACAGGCTGGTGAACCCAGCCCGCTCCAAGGTCTGGGACAGCTCGGTCCAGTACTTCAGCTGATCGAACTGATCGATCCGAGATTCTGGGTGACGCCACAGGCCCGGGGTCTGGTGGACCGGAACCAGCATGTCGAAGGCGTTGAAGTGGATGGGCGAGGTCTGTGTCAAAGAGTGTCTCCGTGGTGGGCGAGGGCGAGGTGCGAGCAGATGCTGGTGAGCTAGTGGGGTCAGGAGCCCGCGGTGGGCTTGGCGTCCCCAATGGCGTTGAGCCCCTCGGGCAGGGTCCCGTTGATCTCGTAGTCACCTATAGCGCGTGCGCGAAAGACGATCGGGTTATGCGTGGCGATTGTCTGGGCGTTGCGCCAATGCCGGTCCAGAGCCTTACTGCGCAGAGTGGCGGAAGCTCCGACAGTCTGGAAGAGCTCTTGAGTGACCTGCAGGACAAGGTCCGGCACCGTGATCTGTGCCCGTTCCACGGCGATCTCGGCGTCGTAGACCTCTGCCGGCAGCTCCCCGCTGTAATGAGGATCTGCGGTGCCGGCGGTGAGCCCGGCTTTCAGCGCCCGATCATGGATGCGAGCGACCCCCAACACCGCGGCCTCGGCCACGAAGGTTTTGGAGGACATCCGCCCCACGATCTGCTGGATCAGGGGGTCCTGCTTGAAGGTCAGCCCGGAGCCGGAGGTATTGAAAGTTCGGGTGCGCTTGGCAAGGGTTGCTGCAGCGTCGCGGACCGCCGCTTTGGCGATGCCTACCTGCACCGCTAGGAGCCATAACTGGAAGAACGCGGCTTCGTGGACGGCCTCATGGGAGCCAGCCACCCGGTTAAGAATACTGGTGTCTTCGAGCACCACGTTCTGCAGCTCAGTGGTGCCGGTGCCGGTGAGCTTCTGCCCGAAACCGTCCCAGTCATCGTGGACGGTGACGCCTTCAGCGTCAGTGGCGACGACAGCGAACCGGCGACCGTCTACCCCCTCCTCCTGGGAGGCGGAGACCCTGGTGTAGTGGGAGAAGATGGTCCCGGTGGAGTAGAACTTCTCTCCGTTGAGCACCCAGCTGGTGCCGTCCTGGCGCAGCCGCGTGTTCAGTGTGCCCAGGGCGTTGCCGCCCTTCTCCGTGGAGGCATTACCCACTGTCTTGCCCTCCAGAACGCGGCGGTACCAGAACTCCTGGATGTGCCGGGGCTGGAATCTGAGCGCCTCCACGAACCCGAAGTGCCCGCGGTAGAGGTGGGCGATATTGGAATCCGCCTCGGCGAGTCGGATCAGCTGTGTGATGAGCTCCTCGATGCTGATCTCGGGACCGCCGAACTCGGCGGGGACGCGCAGTGCGCCGAAACGCTGCTCGTCCAGCGCCCGGACCTCCTCGAAGGGCAGCCGACGGTTGAGCTCTCGGTCCAGGGCGCCCGCGGCGATCTGGACCAGCAGCTCCTGGCTGAGCGTAGTGGCGGGTGCGGCGGTGATGGTCACTGGTTGGCCTCTTCCCATGCGGCGTCGATGTCTCTGTCGAAGGCGGGGGTGAGCAGTCCCCCGAGGTAGTCGCCGTACCACTGCTGGACCTCTTCGGAGTGGTAGGCCTCTTTGAGTGCCTCGTACTTCTCGGGTTCCTCCTGACGGAACCCGGGCTGGGCCACGATGGTCATCGCGAAGGGCAGTGCTTCTTCCTGCGTTTCAATGATGAGCGCCTCCTCCGGCATGACGTCCACCACAGCGAGGAGTCGGGCGAAACCGAAGACGGCGTCGACGTCGTCGTAGACAGTGCCCACTGATTGCTGGTCAACTTCGATGAACTGCAGGTCGCGCGGATTCTCCTCGATGTCATTGACGCTGAGTTCCGGGGTGGATTTGGTCTCATCGACCTCGATCAGACCTGCGCGTGCCAACAACCGGATGCCGCGCCCGTTATTGGCGGTATCCACTGGAAGTGCCACCTGCGCTCCTTCTGGAAGCTCCTCCAGTGAGTCGTATTCCTTGGAATAGATGCCGGAGGGCTGCTCGAACATGAAGAAGAGGGGTTCCAGATCCAGATCGTGGTCCTTGTTGAACTGTGAAAGATACGTCAGATTCTGGAAGAAGTTGACGTCGTATTCACCGTTGTTCACCGCGTAATTGGGCTGGATGATATCTGTGACATAAGTGGTCTCCAGGGTCCAGCCGTCCTCAGCGAGCAACCCCTTGGCGATCTCCGTGGGGTCCTGGAACGGCGGATTCTCGGTGACCACCATGGTGATGGTCCGATCTTCCCCGACGGCGCCCACCAGACCGCAGCTAGAGACTGCCAGTGCGGAGATGCCCAGTGTGCCCAAGACGACGACGTCGATCCGGCTGCGCTGCCTGCGGCTCATGCGTCACCCGCTGTGAAGTCTGACCAGACTTCGTCGGCGTTATCGAGAGTGATGAAGTCGTTGTAGTCGATCACCCCGCCCTGGTACTCCTGGAACCACTGTTCAATTTCAGGGGATTGGAAGGCGTCCTGCAGAGCTTGGGCCTGCTCGTCAGTGACTCCCTCCGGACCCACAGCGACCACGCAGGTGAAGGGGATGCGCACTTCATCGCGTCCGTCTTCGAGATAGAGCAGAGTGTCGTCGACCTCGTATCCACCCTCGGCCACCAAACGTACGAACGCGAAACCGGCATCAACGTCAGGCAGCACCTGGGCCCCGGACTGCTGATCGGTCTCTACGAAGCGCAGGTTCTTCGGGTTAGAGGTGATGTGGTTTTGCGTCAGGTCGATGACCGGGATGGAGTCGTCGATCTCGATCAGCCCGGCATCGGCCAGCAGCTGCAGGGCCCGACCGTTATTGGAGGGGTCCACCGGAAGGTTGATCTCAGCACCGTCGGGAAGTTCTTCAACGGAGTCATACTTCAGTGAGAAGAGTCCCGAGGGCGCGTAGTAGACCGAGAACAGCGGTTCGACGTCGGTGTCATTGGAGTTGTTGAAATTGTTCAGATACGCCAGGTGCTGGAAATAGTTGGCCTCGAATTCGCCCTGGTTGACCACCTGGTTGGGTTGGACAATGTCTGTCATATAGGTGATGTCCAGCTCATAGCCCTGTTCCGCCAAGATCTCTTTGGCGATCTCAGCCGGCTGCTGGAAAGGCGCGGACTCGGTGACCACGATGCTGATGGTGTTGTCGTCCTCCACCAGACCGCAGCCGCTCAGGGTGAGACCTGCAGCGGCAAGAAGAGCTCCAGAGGTCAGGATGCGGTGGTTGAAGACATAGCTGTAGCGAGACATGGTGCTTCTTTCTGTGGCAAATGGAGGGAAGGTTCAGGCGGTGACGCGTTTATCGGTCCACCGGGCAACCCGGGATCCGCCCCATTGAACGAGGGTCACCATAACGATCATCAGCACGCAGGCAACGATCATGGTTTCGGTCTCGTACCGGTAGTAGCCGTAGCGGATGGCCAGGTCACCGATGCCTCCGCCGCCGACCAGGCCGACCATGGCTGAGTAGGAGATGAAGCTGACGGTGGTGATGGTGATGGACCCGATGAGCGCTGGTTTAGCGTCAACCAGCAGCACATTGCGGATGATCTGCCCGCGAGTGGCGCCCATGGCTCGGGAGGCCTCGACGGCGCCGGGACCCAGCTGGGTCATGTTCTGCTCTGCCAGCCGGGCGAAATAGGGAATAGCGTTGATGGTCAGCGGAACGATCGCTGCCGCTGTTCCCACAGAGGTTCCCACCAGCAGACGGGTGAAGGGGATGATGGCGATCAGCAGGATCAGGAAGGGGAAGGAGCGCACCATATTGACCAGGGCCGAGACCACCGCGTGGGTCCGCGGAGTGGGCGCTATTCCGCTTGGTGCGTGATTGTAGAGCCAGATACCCAGTGGAGTGCCCAGCAGGACCGCCAGCGGAATGGCCACCGCGATCATCGCAAAGGTCTCCAGCATCGCCTGGTTGATCTCAGGCAGTCGTTGAATGACGATGTCCCAGTTCATCAGCGCACACCCCCGGCGAAGATCTTGCCAGCGCGGGCATCCTCCACCGTCCCCTGCGCAGCAGGGTCCGCTCCGGCGGCGGGCTGGTGCTCGTCGTAGTTCCTGACGCCTTCGGCGGCGACGTCGAATCCTGGTGCCTCAGCTTCAGCCGCCGCGGATCCGCGGCGCAGACTGATGCCCTCGGAGACCAGGTACCGGCCGATGGAAGTAGTCGGGGTGAAGCCTTCGCGGCGAAGCTCTGTGGCCGGGAACTGTTCCACCACGCGCCCGTCCTCCATCACCGCGACGTTATCTGCCAGCGCCTTGATGACTTCCATCTCGTGGGTCACGATGACCACGGTGATGCCGAATTCTCGGTTCACATCTGCCAAGTACTGCAGCACGGTGGCAGTGGTGAAGGGGTCAAGAGCGCTGGTGGGCTCATCACAGAGCAGCACCTCAGGCTTAGTGGCGAGCGCCCGAGCGATGGCAACTCGCTGTTTCTGCCCGCCTGAAAGCTGGGCAGGATAAGTAGTGGCCTTCTCGACGATGTCCACAATCTCCAGCGCCTCGGCGGCACGGCGCTGCCGTTCCCTGGCGTCCTTGACTCCAGCGAACTTCAGCGAGAGCTCCACATTCTTGGCAACGCTGAGATTGTTCACCAGGTTGAACCCTTGGAAGATCATGCCAATCTGGTGCCTGGCCCGGCGCAACTGCTCCGGCGCCAAGGCTGTCAGCTCGGTCCCTCCCACAAACACCTCACCGGAGGTCGGGCGCTCCAGTAAGTTGATATTACGCAGCAGAGTGGACTTCCCCGCACCGGAGAATCCGATAATCCCTTGAATGCTCCCTCGCGGAATATCAAGGCTTACATCGTCAACTGCGGTCACCGGGGGACGGCCGCGGGCCGCGAAAGTGGTGGACACATGGCGTAGCGAAATCATAAGAGTCTCCATCGGTTCTGGCGTTAGCACCGTGACTCCCTGGGATGGGAACCGGGTTGCTGCGACGTCATCGGGCCAGATCCCTCAGTCGCTCTGGATGGGTTGTACAGCCACTTACTCTAAATGCTCGCTGATCATTTATGCCAATCCACGGTGGGGCGCGTGTCACAAACCGTAAGACGCCTTTCCCTCGGACCACGGTCGTCTCTGGCACGGGCGCCTCTTCCCCAGACCCTACCTCCGGGACACTGAGCAATGTCTCGGAATGTGACACGGGTTTTGCTCAGCTGAAGAAACCCGGCGTACGGTTAGAGCGTCCATCTCGAGCGGCCGAGAGATCTGGCTCTTTGACGCCGCAGCAACCCGGAGCTGTTTTTATCAGCACTGCCGGGTGCTACCGCCAGGACCGATGGGAGCGTGTATTCCTTATGACCTTGTCAGCGGCGACTCTGGCCCACCCCAATGCAGGGCACAAGCCCAGCAGCGATCACTCCACCGCACACAATCCGTCCAGTTCCGGAGTCCAGTCCCTGGATTCTCTGCAGCTGCGCCGGGCTTTCGCGCAATTTCCCCAGGGCGTAGTGGTGGTGGCTGCACACATCAACGGAGCCCCAGAAGGCCTGGTGGCCTCCACCTTCACCGTGGGAGTCTCCCTAGAACCAGCGCTGGTGACATTCGCCGTCCAACACAGTTCCAATACCTGGCCCCGACTCCGGGAAGGTGCCTCCCACCTGGGAGTTTCAGTGATTGGCGCCGACCATCACGGGCTGTGCCGGCAGATTGCCTCCAAGGACCGCGCCGGGCGTTTTACTGGAGTGGACTACACCACCGACGACGGCGCGCTGCTCCTCGATGGCGCACCGCTGTGGCTTAAGACTCGGGTCTATAACGAGTTCACCGCCGGCGACCACGACATTGTGGTCCTAGAAGTACTGGACCTCGGACTCGACGAGCAGGCCCCGGGCCTGGTTTTTCATCGCAGTGAATTCAAGCCGCTTTCCGAAGCAGCCTGAGCTGCCTGATCCGTCCGCAACCTAAGTCTCCACAAGCGTAAGCAGAACTGTGCCCACTACCACTCCCCGCACCAACCAGTCCCCCTACACTGCCCAAGTCCACACCTGGGACACGCCCAGCGAAGCCAGCGGTGATGAACAACAGCGCCTGGACTTCTGGGATCAAGCCGCTTCCCTTCTCGAGTGGGACCGCCCCTGGCAGACCACCCACCACTGGACACCACCGAACCCGCAGACCCGCCGCGGACCGGTGATCCGCTGGTTTGAAGAAGGCAAGCTCAATGCCGCCGTCAACTGTGTGGACCGCCACGTGGCCGCCGGACGCGGGGGCAAGATCGCACTGCACTTTGAGGGTGAACCCGGTGACCGCGCCGATATCAGCTACGCAGAGCTGCAGGACCGGGTCAGCCAGGCAGCCAACGCCCTGCAGCGGCTGGGCATTGGCCACGGTGACCGTGTGGTCATCTACCTCCCGGTGCTGGTGGAGACCATCGTGATCACCCTGGCCTGCGCCCGCATCGGAGCCGTGCACCAGTTGGTCTTCGGCGGCTTCTCGGCTGAAGCGCTGCGCTTCCGCGTCTCGGACACCGGCGCGAAACTGCTGGTCACCTCTGATGGGCAGTACCGCCGGGGTACAGCGGTGCCGGTGAAGGAGAATGCCGACGCCGCCGTCGCCGGCCTCACTGTCGATGAAGGCGGCAGCGTGGAGCATGTCCTGGTGCTGCGCCGTACCGGCAGCGACATCTCCTGGACCACTGATGACCTCAACGGCGACGGCCTGGGTCGAGATGTGTGGTGGCACGACGTCGTCGACACCGCATCGACAAACCATGAGCCGCAGTTCTTCGATGCGGAGAATCCGCTGTTCATCATGTATACCTCCGGCACCACGGGCAAGCCCAAGGGTCTGGTGCATAGCACTGGCGGGTATCTCACCGGTGCCCTCTACAGCTATCTGCGGCTCTTCGCCCACCCTGATCCGGACCAGCGCGATCATGATGTCCATTGGTGCACTGCCGACTTAGCCTGGGTCACCGCTCATACCTACGAGATGTATGGCCCGTTGGCCGCCGGGGCCACCCAAGTGATCTATGAGGGGGTGCCCAATGTGCCCCATCCTGGCCGGCATTTTGAGATCATCCAGCGCCACCGGGTGACCAGCTACTACACCGCCCCGACCCTGGTGCGCTCCCTGATGGGCTGGTTCCCCTCAGGGATCCCCTCCGAGTACGACCTCTCCTCCATCCGACTGGGCGGCACCGTCGGTGAGGCCGTCAACCCCGAGGCCGCTGACTGGCTGCGCCGCGAAGTCGGCCGGGACACCCGCGACGCCCAAGGCCGCCCGGCGCTTCCGCTGGTGGATACCTGGTGGCAGTCCGAGTCCGGCTCCACTGTCCTCTCCCCTCTCCCGGAGCTTCGCGACCCTGAACAGTTCAAACCCGGATCGGTGGCTCGCCCGCTACCGGGATGGTCAGTGGAGGTAGTCGATGAGTTCGGCAACCCCAGCGGTACCGACATCCAGGGCAATATTGTCATCACTCGTCCAGGGCCCTCCATGGCGCGCGGAGTATGGGGCAATCCCGAGCGCTTCTACACCTCCTACTGGGAGAAATACGCCCATGCTGAAGATGGCCGCGGCTGGTTCCTCGCCGGCGACGGGGCCCGCCGTGATGCCGAGGGCGATATCTGGATTCTGGGGCGCATTGACGACGCCATCAACGTCTCCGGACACCTGCTCTCCACCATCGAGATTGAATCCGCTCTAGTGACCCACCCGGATGTGGTGGAGGCCGGCGTCGCCCCCTGCTACGACGCGACGACCGGTCATGCCGCCGTCGCTTTCACAGTGCTCTCCGCTGCCGCCAGGCAGCGCATTGAAGGTGATGCTGCCGCCGAAGAAGAGCTCATCCAGTCCCTGCGCGCACACGTGGGCCGAGTCATCGGGCCGGTAGCTAAGCCCCGGACAGTCATCCCCGTGCCGGAGGTGCCCAAGACTCGCTCCGGGAAGATCATGCGACGGCTGCTGACCCAGCTCCATGACGGGGACACACTCGGCGACACCACAAGTCTTCAGAATGAACCCTGCGTCCCTAAGATCAAAGAGATCTGCGAACAGCGGAGCACAGCTCCTAAGAAAGAGGTTGTTTCATGAGCGAGCACGACAGCGCGCGCAACTCCGGCAGTGCCCAAGCCAACCGCACCGGCGGTGAGCGCACGCAGTTCGGCTTCCGCACCCGCGCCCTGCACGCTGGTGCTGTACCCGATGCCGTCTACGGCACCCGGGCAGTGCCCATCCACCAGTCCACCTCTTTCGTGTTCAAAGACACCGACGACGCCGCGAACCTTTTCGCGCTGCAGAAGTTCGGCAATATCTACTCCCGCATCGGCAACCCCACAGTGGCCGCCCTGGAAGAACGCCTAGCCTCCCTTGAGGGAGGCATCGGAGCGGTGGCCACCGCCTCGGGTATGAGTGCCGAGTTCCTGGTCTTCGCCGCACTGTGCCAGCAAGGCGATCACATTGTGGCCAGCTCCAAGCTCTACGGCGGCACCGTCACCCAACTGGATGTTTCGCTGCGCCGCTTCGGAATCGAGACCACCTTTGTGAACTCTGATGAGGCCGAGGATTTCAAAGCCGCGCTACAGGAGAACACCAAGCTGATCTTCACAGAGGTGGTGGCCAACCCCAGCTCCGACGTCGTCGATCTCCCGGGACTGGCCAAGGTCGCCCATGACCACGGCATCCCGCTGGTGGTGGACTCCACGCTGACCACCCCGTATCTTCTGCGTCCCATTGAGCACGGCGCAGATATTGTGACCCATTCAGTGACCAAGTTCCTCGGCGGGCACGGTACTACCCTTGGCGGCGCGATTGTGGAATCCGGGAAGTTCCCCTGGAACAACGGCAAATTCCCGCAGATGACCGAGCCGGTGGAGTCCTACGGAGGGCTCTCCTGGTGGGGGAACTTTGCCGAATACGGTTTCCTGACCAAAATCCGCGCCGAGCAGCTGCGCGACTTCGGGCCCTCATTGACCCCGCAGGCTGCCTTCCAGCTGATCCAGGGGGTAGAGACCCTCCCCCAGCGCATGGATGAGCATGTGGCCAACGCCCAGAAGGTCGCCGAATGGCTTGAGGCAGACCCCCGTGTGGACTACGTGAACTTTGCCGGACTGCCCAGCCACCGCCATCACGAACGGGCTCAGCAGCTGCTCCCCAAGGGTGTGAGTTCGGTCTTCAGCTTCGGTATCGCCGGCGGACGCGAGAATGGCGAACGCTTTATCGAAAGCCTGCAGCTGGCCTCCCATCTGGCCAATGTGGGCGATGCGCGCACCCTGGTGCTGCATCCGGCCTCGACCACTCATCAGCAGCTGACTGCTGCACAACTGGAGGCTGCAGGCATCCCCGAGGACCTGATCAGGATTTCTGTGGGCCTTGAAGATGTTGAAGACATCATCTGGGACCTGGACCAGGCCCTCACGGCAGCAACTAAGGGAGAGAACTGATGACCACCGCCAGCGCTGAGAACACCACCGAGTACCCTCATGGCCGGTGGGAGGAGCCAGGACCAGCCCGGCGGCTGCAGCTGCTGCGGGAGGCGAAATCCGTGGCGATTGTGGGCATGTCCAATAAACCTGCTCGCGCCAGCTATTTTGTGGCAACCTACTTACAAGCTGACTCCAGCTACAAGCTCTACTGGGTCAACCCCGGGTTGGTGGGTAAAACAGTACTGGGCGAGCCCGGTTATGCCTCGTTGAACGACCTCCCCGAGGCACCAGATATTGTGGTGGCCTTCCGCAAGCCCGAAGATCTTCCCAGCTTGGCAGAGGAAGCCGCCGACGCCGGCGCGAAGACGCTATGGGTGCAATTGGGGATTCATTCTGAAGAAGCCATGCAGCGCGCCACTGACCTGGGACTGAACGCGGTGCAGAACCGCTGCATCAAGATCGAGCATGGGCGCTTCCACGGTAACCTGCATCTGGGCGGATTCGACACTGGGGTGATCTCGGCCAAGCGTCAGCTGCGCGACGCCTGAGCCTCCCCGGCCTGCTACCAGGTTGGTATCATGGTGGTATGGCTATGACTCTGCGTCTGCCCGAAGAGCTGGATCGCGAGCTGGAGGCTGCAGCCGCCGCCGAGGGGGTATCCAAGCACGCCCTGGTGGTAGAAGGCGCTCGCCTGGCTCTGGAAACCCGACGGCGGCGCGCCCTGGTGACCGAGGCTGCCGACTATGTGGATGCGGTTCACGGCGATGTCATTGACCGGCTCTCCAAGACCTGATGCACCGCGTCAGGGTCGATGAGGCGCTCGAACTGCTGACCGTCCGGGGCCTGCACGTCCGCGACGTCGGTCTCCTGGACTCCGCCCTTGCGCGGCCGGTGGCCAGCGCGTTCGGCCAGCCCGCCTACGGCAGTTTGACGCTGGCGGCTGCGGCGCAGACAGAGTCGCTGGCCCGCAACCACCCCCTGGTTGACGGCAACAAGCGCGCCGCCGTCTATCTACTCTTCGTATTCCTCCGCCTCAACGGCTACCGCCTGGAGGCCACCGACGACGAGCTGTTCACCTATATCGTCGACGTCGCCCAGGGGAAGCGGGATCTGGAGAGTTCCGCCGAGTTCATCGCCGAGCATCTCGTCGCTTGGTAGCCCAGACGGTCGGCGGCAGAGATGGCCCGTCTCACCGGGACGGCGGCGGAGCGCTGAACGCCGCAGAGGTCCGCAGTCTCCATTTCAGGTGCGCCAGGCCCAGCCGAGCCTGACCCAGGCCGTCCATCGGGGAGAATCCGAGTGCACGGGTGAGGGCTTCCACATGGGACTGCATGGTGGAGTGATGCATCCCGGCAGATTTGGCCGCCTGCCGGGCGCCGGCCCCTGGAGGGGACGCCCCTCGGGGCCGATGCGACGGGTCGAGGAGCCGCGGTCCGCCTGGAATCCTGCAGGACACCCCGCAAGAGCCGCGGCGGTACGCAGAAGCGCATCAGTGTTGACCCGGCCCAGGATGAGCTCATCGAAGCAGGAGATCACCCGCATACCCAGGCTGGCGTCAGGGTCCAAGGCGGCGATTCGGCCCAGCAGTTCCTGCATCTGAGACTCCCCTTCCCGCCGCCGCGCCGGTTCCCGTCAGCTTAGTCTGCCCACATCGGCCTGCCGGAGCGCGCGGGGCAGGGCCGCGCACTCCGGCCGCCGCGGAGGCTGCGACGCAGCTGTTTCATCGCGTGAGCGCCGAATACACCTCGGTCTCCCACTGCAGGTATCCTCCCACTGAGCCGGGGTCTACGAAGGGAAGAATCTGCGTGGCCCAATATCCCCCGATACCGGTCTTTCGATCGATCCAGTAGTAGAGATTCGCCAGACCTGCCCAGGCCAGACTGCCGGCAGGCCGGCCGGTGGGGGCCGTCTGGTCGTTGTACATAAACGTCAGAGCCCAGGACTTCGGCTCACCGGGGAAGAATTCTGCGTCATTGGACAGCTCAGGCTTCACCCCGGGAAGGCCTTTGATCTTCAGATCTCCCAGGTGATTCTGCTCCGCGTAGCGCACCGTCTCCGGAGACAGGACGGGTTCACCGGAGTCAGCGGCGCCGTCATTGAGCCACATCCTGATGAATCGCAGGTAGTCGCCGACCGTGGAGTAGAGGCCGTGTCCGCCCATATGCACCTCAGGCTCGGGCAGGACGAAGTCGCCGGCCTCCAGGGTGCCGTCCTCAAGCCGGTGATGCATTCGGGCCAGGCGGTCCCTCCCCAGACTGTTGAGCAGGAAGCTGGTGGAGCTCATACCCAGGGGGCTGAAGATGTTTTCGGCCATATACTCCTCGAGGCTCGTGCCTGCCACAGCTTCGACCACTTGCCCCACCCAGTCGATATTGCTGCCGTACTCCCAGCGCTCCCCCGGGTCGAACAGCAGTGGGGTCATCAGCGACTCCTTGGTGCCGCTGAAAGGACTCTGATACCCGTGCTGGCTCGTGAGCCGCTCATAGTCGGCGTTGAAAAAGTCGTACCCGAAACCGGCGGTGTGCAGCAGCAGATGCCGGGTGGTGATATCGCGTGCTGGTGGGCGCAGCTGAGGGGCGCCGTCGGCTCCGAAGCCTTCCAGCACTTGGATCTCGCCGATCTCCGGCACGTAATCCTTCGCCGGGGCGTCGAGATCCAGCCTCCCCTGCTCGTAGAGCTGCAGGGCGGCCGTACCAGCGATGGCTTTGGTGGTCGAGAAGATGGAGAAGACTTGGTCCTCTTCCATCGGCGCCCCGCTCTCCAGGTCGCGCTGCCCGCGGGCTTCCAGGAAGAAGGTCTCTTGGGCGTCGGTGAGTCCGGCGACGACGCCGGGGACCCCTGGCCCCTGCTCCACGGTCGCGTCGAGGACTTTCGCAGCGGCTTCTGCGGCTGCGGCGCGGCTTGAGGGGGTGATCGTCGTTGGTGACATGGTCCTGCCTTTCTTCAGTGACTGCGGATGGGTCAGTCAGCGAGCATGGTCGTCACCCAGCGGTTGCGGGTGCGGATCATCTGTTGAGCTACGGCGGCATGTGGGGCAAAGACGTCACAGGCGTGGAACGCCCCGGACCAGACGTGCAGGTCTGCTGCTCCGCCGCTGCGCCAGAGGCGGTGGGCGTAATCGATCGTTTCGTCGCGGAAAATCTCCACGGCCCCGACATCCAGATAAGCCGGCGGCAGACCGGAGAGGTCTTCGGCACGTCCGGGAGCTATATACGGTGAGACGTCGGCGGAGGATTCGTGTCCAGAGCCGAGCATCGCGTCCCAGCCGGTGGTGTTGCTGATGCGGTCCCAGACCCCGACGCCGTCGAACTGGTGGACAGAGGGATGGTGTCCGCGGTCATCGAGCATGGGATAGATCAGCAGCTGGCCGAGAATCGCCGGCCCTCCGCGGTCCCGGGCCGCCAGCGCCAGTCCAGCCGCCAGCGCGCCTCCGGCACTGGCTCCAGCGGCAATGAGGCGGCTGGGGTCGACGCCCAATTCCGGGGCGTGGCTGGCTACCCATTCGAGGCAGGCATAGAAGTCCTCCCGTGCGTAGGGGTCAGGATGCTCGGGGGCCAGCCGGTACTCCGGGCAGATCAGGACGGCTCCACATTCCTCGACCCAGTCCAGGTTGGTGTGCAGTGCGCTGAACCGGTCTCCGAACATCAGGCCTCCAGAGTGGGCGTAGAGCACTGCCGGACGCGGACCGGTGGAGCTGCTGGGCCGGAAGATGGAGACGCGCACCTTCTCGCCGCCGTAGCTGGGATAGTCGAGTTCCTCGTGGACTACGTGGCGTCCCCGCAAGGTCTGCTCCAGCGGAGGTGAGGCGTAGGACTTGCGCATGAAACCGATGAGGTCCTCAGTGATGGTCGGCGGAAAGACACCGCCGACTATTTGAAGTCCTGCTCTCAGCTCTGGATCGATCGGTGGCCGGGAAGCGATCCCACCCGATCCCTCCCGTCCCACCGTGTCCTGCAGGGCGGATTCTTGTGCCATACATCACATTCTGTGGTGCGGATGGCCGCACCACAACCGCCAGCGCGGCGCATTTTCCCCGCCGAGCCCCCGCCATCTGGCGGGGTCCCGGCACGCGAAGCGCCCACCTGAAAGCTGGAAACCAGCTGAAAAACCTTGCAGAAACCTGAAACCGTGGCTACCTGAATTATGGAGAGTGTCATTCTCAGCTCGGGGAGGCATTCCCGGTACTACGCGTCCGCCGGACGCCGCGGCAGCGCACTCTGCTGGCCGCCTCATCACGAATCTAATGGCTCACCTCCAGCAACTCTCGAAAGAAGCATCTATGACTCAGCACTCCGCTCCCGCTGCATCCTCCAGCGATCGTCGCCGGAAGGTCCAGGCCGTCCTCGCCGGCGGAGTGGTCCTCGGCATTGGCACTGCCGTCACCCCGGCCGCGTGGAACGACTCTGAATTCCCCCTCGGCACATTCGGATCAGCAACCTTCAATCTGGAGGGCTCCACCGACGGCGAGACCTTCGTCGACAACGACACTGAAGAGACAGCCGCAGTGCTGGAGTTCGCCGCCGATAATGTCATCCCCGGCGAGACCCTCTACGCCCCGTTCTGGGTGCGGCTTGACGATGCCACCACCGTGGACGGCACTATCGAGGCCGCGGACGGCATCTCTATCGTCGCCTCCGACGGCGCCAATGCAGACTTCTTGTCTTACGCGGTCTATGCCGACCCGGCCAGCTGCGACGCCGATGGCGCAACTGGCGGCGACCTGGTGGCCTCCGGCGAGGACCTCTCCGAAGGCGTAGGATCTGAGGCTACTATGGATCTCGCGGCTGGCGACTCAGTTCGGTCTCAGACAGCACCTGCGTATTGGGGTCCAACCCGTTCAGGGTGCCGCCTTCATACAGCTGCTCCAGATCCACGTGGATCTGCCCGGTGGACAGGTCGATGGTCACCGCGCCGGAGTTACCGGTCAGCTCTCCCTCCAGCACGGGAGCGAGCGCTGACTGCAGGTCGACATCGACACCCACCACAGGTTCAGAAATCTGGACTCCGAGGAGGCCCAGAACGTCGATCTCCGTCTGGGGAATTTCACCGAGAATATTGTCCTGCAGCGTCGCGTCCAGAGTCTCATCCAGGCCCGCGACCACGGCTGTGAGGTCATCGGTGAGCGCGCCGACCGCCGGGGAGTCGATCACCAGGTCAGCACCGGCGAGCATGTAGTCACTGCTGATCACACCGGCTTCCTCGGAGGCGCTCGAAGCCACAGCACCCAGCTGCAGCTCGACCGCATCAATGACGCCGGTGGTGTCCACGCCCAACTGCTGCAGCGCGGTAGTCAGATCAACAGTCGCGAAGTCGCCGGAGGCGCCGTCAACGTCGATGGCGCCGTCGCCGGTGATGGTGCCCGAGGCGGCGGTGGCCTCCGACGGCAGCGGCGTGGAGGCGTAGTTGCTGGCGGCCCCCACGTTGGTGCCGTCAAGCGTGATGGGAACCGAGACTCCCCCGTTAGCTTCTAAGGGCACCAGTTCTTC
>NZ_HG005171.1:57274-59578 GCF_000455245.1 Nesterenkonia massiliensis
TTCTGGTGGTGGATCAGCCCGCGACCATCGGTGCACTGCCGGTGGCTGTTGCCCAGGAGGCTAAGGATGTTGAGGTGGCCTACCTGCCGGGGCTGACCATGCGCAGAATGGCCGACCTTCACGCCGGATCAGCTAAGACTGATGCCAGGGATGCATTCATCATCGCTGAGACCGCCCGGACCATGCCCACCGCCCTGCGGCAGATCGCAGCCTCGGATGAGCAGATCGCTGAGCTGGCGGTGCTGACCGGGTTCGATGATGACCTACTGGCCCAGACAACTGCCGCCCGGAACCGGCTACGCGGTCTGCTGACCCAGATCCACCCCGGCCTGGAACGGGTCATTGGGCCACGGCTGCATCACTACGGGGTCCTGGATGTGCTGAGCCGGTGGCCTACTCCGCAGCGGATCAAAGACGCCGGCCGGGGGCATGTGCGTAACCGGATCAAGAAGCACAACCCACGACTGGCTGAGCCGATGACTGAGGAGATCTTCACCGCCCTGGAGGCCCAGACGGTAGTGGTTCCCGGCACTGAGGCGGCAGCAACCATCGTGCCGATCATCGCCGGGCAGCTGAAGGACCTCTACTCACAGCGTCAGCAGGTCCTGGCCCAGGTCGATGCCCTGGTGGAGGCCCACCCTCTTCACCAGGTCCTGACCTCGATGCCCGGAATCGGGGTCAGGACCGCCGCCAGAATCCTTACCGAAGTCGTCGGCAAGAACTTCAAGACCGCAGGCCACCTGGCCTCCTATGCGGGGATCGCGCCGACCACCAGGCGTTCCGGGACCTCGATCAGAGGTGAATACGCCAACCGCGGCGGGAACAAGAGATTGAAATCATCCCTGTTCAACAGCGCCTTCGCGGCCCTGCACCACCGCCCATCCAGGGCCTACTACGACAAGAAACGCGCCGAAGGCAAGACCCACAAACAAGCCGTCATCGCCCTAGCCCGAAGACGCCTCGACACCCTCTACGCCATGCTGCGTGACGGGACCTTCTACCAAGACCCCGAAACCATCAGAGGCGGAACCGGGCACGCCCTAGCGGCTTGACGAAAACCATAGAGGCACCCCCCCACATCTAGGTTGAGGACTCCCCCAAGGGCATCCACATCGACGGTGCCCGTGACAGGATCATCGCCGGCATTGTCTACGTAGTTCTGCTCGGCAGTGCCGACGGTGGCAGCGTCCAGGCCGAGCGCATCGGCGTCGATCAGCCTCGCCAGTGCATGGCTGGGGTGCTCACCGTCGTCGGCTTACGCCGGAGCGCTGCCCACCATGGTGAGTCCCGAGACCAGCGCGGCGCTGGTGAAGACCGCCCCTAGGCGTTTGAGCGACCCCGGAGGGTTCGCTCCCGCCTGGTGCGCATCTGTAGTTCTGTCCCTCACTTGGACTCCCTCAGAGTTGCTAGCCATATCCAATTACCGACTCAACACCTCTTGGCTGGAAGCCTCGGATTCCTGATCCGCCGGTGCGCCGGATTCACCTGCGTCAAGTCAGGGAGACAGGGCATCCCAGAACTGACACTCGGGTGCCGAGCTAGCACAACTGCTGAGGGATTAACAGTTTATGTTCAGCTAACATTTGGTTGACGGCCAGTTCTGGGGCGATTCTCAGCCCGTCCGACCGCAGGGGCTCAGTCGATGAGGTCGTGGATCTGGATGACCTGGTCACGGCCCGGTCCCACACCGACGGCGGAGAACCGCGTGCCGCTCATGCGCTCCAGCGCCAGCACGTAGTTGCGGGCATTCTCCGGCAGATCATCCAGGGTCCGGGCACCGGTGATGTCCTCGGTCCAGCCGGGGAAGTGCTCAAAGATCGGCTTGGCGTGGTGGAACTCGGTCTGGGTCATGGGCATCTCGTCATGCCGCACGCCGTCGACGTCGTAGGCCACGCAGACCGGGATGTCCTCGATGCCGGTGAGCACATCGAGCTTGGTGAGGAAGTAATCGGTGAAGCCATTGATGCGTGCGGCATAGCGGGCCATCACCGCGTCGTACCATCCGCAGCGGCGCGGTCGGCCGGTATTGACGCCGAACTCGCCGCCGGTCTTCTGCAGGTACTCGCCCCACTCGTCGAAGAGTTCAGTGGGGAACGGACCAGCACCCACGCGGGTGGTGTAGGCTTTCACAATTCCGATGGACCGGGTGATGCGGGTGGGGCCGATACCCGAACCCACCGAGGCTCCGCCGGCGGTGGGGTTGGAGGAGGTCACAAACGGGTAGGTACCGTGGTCGACGTCGAGATAGGTGGCCTGCCCGCCCTCCATGAGCACCACTTTGCCCTCATCCAGCGCGTCATTGAG
>NZ_HG005171.1:59838-60916 GCF_000455245.1 Nesterenkonia massiliensis
CCACCACCATGGGCTTGAGCCGCTCTGCGTAGGAGAGGAAGTGCTCGGCGATCTCATCAACGGTGATCGCGCGACGGTTGTAGAGCTTGACCAGCAGCTCGTTCTTCTGCCGCAGCGCGCCTTCGATCTTCTGCCGCAGGATGGACTCATCGAAGATGTCCTGCACCCGGATACCCAGGCGCCCCACCTTGTCCATGTAGGCCGGACCGATGCCGCGGCCAGTGGTGCCGATGGCACGCTTACCCAGGAAACGTTCGGTGACCTTGTCCATGGTCTGGTGATAGGGGGCCACCAGGTGGGCGTTGGCGGAGATCTTCAGCCGCGAGGTGTCCGCGCCGCGGGCCTCTAGCCCGTCGATCTCCTGGAAGAGCGCCTCTAAGTTCACGACGACGCCATTGCCGATGACCGGGGTGGCGTTCGGGGAAAGAATGCCGGCAGGAAGGAGCTTTAGCTCAAACTTCTCACCATTGACCACCACGGTATGACCGGCGTTGTTTCCGCCGTTGGGTTTCACCACATAATCGACTCGCGATCCCAAGAGATCGGTTGCCTTGCCCTTACCTTCGTCGCCCCACTGGGCACCGACGATCACGATGGCTGGCATAAAGGTCCTCTCGAGACTGGAATCAAGGCCTTAGGGAGTCTACCAAGCTCAACTGAGCGAAAGCCGAGGAAGAATCCAGCCACTATCCAGTACCCCTACCTAGGGGGACCTCCATGGGTACAGCACCGAAAATTAAAGGTTCTGCAGTGGTCATCACGGGCGCCTCCAGCGGCATCCGGCGGGCCACCGCGCTGCGTTTTGCTGCGGCCGGGGCCAATGTGGTGATGGTTGCCCGGCGTGAGGAGGCCCTACGCGAGGTAGCCTCCGAATGCCGCCGCCACGGGGTGCGCGCACTGGTGGTGCCGGTGGACGTCACCGCAGCAGAGTCCGTCGAGCGCGTGGCAGACCGTGCGGTGGAGACTTTCGGACGGCTGGGCGTGGGGAACGAACTGGTGACAACTGATCGTTAGCGCCGCGAGGCGCTGACGGGGAGGATGTCATCATGCCCCTCTGGGTTATTGGGGGATGGTGGGG
>NZ_HG005171.1:60953-83613 GCF_000455245.1 Nesterenkonia massiliensis
GTAGTCGACTCGACTCATGCCTTGGGTCATCTCGGGTGTTGTCATGATTGGCCCTCCTTCGTTTGTAGTTTCGAGCGTCATCCCGAGGTCGAACTCTATGTACCGATCCCAACGCGATGACTGGCTGGGCCTACCCTGAAGTAGTGGACATCTGAGATAGGTAGCAGCCTCCGCTGTTGCCAGAGAGGTGTCACGATGGAAACCATGAATAGGAAGCGTCGGAGCTTCACTCCGGAGTACAAGAAGGAAGCAGCTCGGCTGGTGATCGATACCGAGCGCACGATCAAGGCTGTAGCCGATGAGATCGGGGTCAAGCCTCAGACTCTGGGCCGGTGGGTCGAGGCCGAACGGCAGGCCACCCAGCCTGCTAAGCGCCGCACCGTCGAGGAGCTGGAGGCAGAGAACGCCAGGCTGGCACGGGAGCTCTACGAGGCTAAGAAGGACAACGAGTTCCTGGGAAAAGCCGCGAGCTTCTTCGCGCAGAAGCGTCAGGATCGGAACGGTTTGAACTGATGCACGCGGAGAAGCACAACCACCAGATCATCCGCATGGCCCGGCTGCTGGGCGTCTCAGCCTCGGGGTACTACGCCTGGGTCGCCCGGGGTGCTCAGCCGGCTGGTCCGCGTATGCAGCGTCAGCGTGTGATCGATGAGAAGGTCCGGAAGGTTCACGCTGACTCTGATGATGTCTACGGCGCCCCACGGGTTACCGCCCAGCTGGACCGGGAAGGAGTGAAGGTGAACAAGAAGACGGTGGCTGCCTCGATGCGCCGCCAGGGGCTGGAGGGCATCAGCCCGGCGATGTTCACCCCGGTGACCACCATCGCCGGAGTCAAGCCCCACCGGCTTCCTGACCGGGTCAAGCGCACCTGGGACCAAGGTGCCCCGGATAAGGTCTGGATCAGTGATGTGACCTACCTGCGAACCGGTGAGGGATGGCTGTATCTGTGCCTGGTCACCGATGCTCACACCCGTAGGGTGCTGGGGTGGGCGATGTCCACGGTGCAGAACTCCGAGCTGATCGAGTCCGCGCTGCGCCGAGCCTGCCTTGTCAGACAGAATCACAAGCCCGAAGGTGTGGTCTTCCACGCCGACCGGGGTACCCAGTACACCTCGGAGGACACCCACAAGGTCTGTAAGACCCTGGGCATCGAGCAGTCGGTAGGCCGGACTGGGATCTGTTTTGATAATGCGATGGCCGAGTCGGTGTTTTCGAAGCTGAAGACCGAGTTCTACGACCGCCGGACCTGGGCCACCCGAGCCCAGGCCCGCACAGGGGTCGCCTATTGGATCGAGAAGGTCTACAACCGCCGCAGGCTGCATTCGGCGATCGGGATGCTCCCACCGGTGGAATACGAAGAATCCCTCCGCAGAGACCGGCGGCCGGGTAAATCAGAACAGCTTCCGGCAGCCGCCTGAGGAACTAAGACCGTGTCCACGACTTGCGGGCAAGGCCATGGCTTTGATGTTCCTCCACCTTTATAGCTCAGTGTTATAGAGTCGATCCATGTCCGTCTCACTAACCAAGATAAATGGAGACCAGTCTCTACCCAGGGCGGCTACCCGCGTATTGATGGGTGTCGCACTCGTTGGGGCTGGCGTGGCCCACATGACCGTTGCCAGGGACGAGTTCCAAGCGCAGGTACCCGAGTTTGTTCCCTTGTCGAAGGACGCGACAGTACTGCTCTCTGGTGTCGCAGAGATCGGGCTCGGGACAGCACTGATAATTCCCGGTGAGCGGAAGCGGACTGTGGGTCTGGCTACGGCCGGCTTCTTCACTGCGATCTTCCCCGGCAACGTGGCCCAGTGGTATCACCAGCGTGACGGGTTCGGGCTGGACACCGACCAGAAGCGTGCAGTGCGGCTGGTGTTCCAGCCTGTCCTGATCGCAGGTGTCCTGTGGGCGACTCGCGATCGACGCTCCTGAAACGACCCTCCTCCAGGGCATATAAAAGGACCGCCGTAGCGGTCCTGAGTGCGCTGGTGGTATGCAGATTCTGATGATTGTGCGCCGTGTGGTCCGGCTCGTATTCCGACTCGTGCGGCAGAATCGCCGTGGTGGCGGCCCTCGCGGCTAAATCGGCCGCTTGGTGTCCTGCCAAGCGGTCACAGGTGGATCTCCTCGCTGTACCCAATCGAGTAGTCCTTGCGGATCGTGTTCCCGCCGTGGACTTCGGTCACGTGCTCCTCAATACGCAGTGTGTCGATCACGGCTTGGGCTAGGTCATGCTCGGTTGCGCCCATAGTTCCTCCAGTGCGCGCCTTGACCTCTTCCTTGATCGCCTCTGCGATCCGGTCTCTTAGCTCGTCCATTATTCGCCCTCCTCGATCCGGTCGGCGCGGCTAGTGAGGATGATCTTGTCCGCCCTCGTGGTGCCTCACTGTCAAGTCCCCGGGAAGTGATCCCCCGTGCCTCATGTAAAAGTCCCCGCGAAACAGGTCCGGGTCAGCCGTAGAGTTTGATCCAATCGGCCTCGGGCATTGCCCGAGCGGCTTGGTCCTCGAGCTCCCGCTCCAGGCGCCGAGTCGGGATCGCGGCCAAGGCGATCAGCCGTTGCTGGATCGTGTCGATCTCAGCGGCGATCTCAACGACGTTCAGCGAGGCCTTGTAGGTGGCCAGCTCCTGCTGTTGGGCTGGGTTGAGGACTCCGGCATCGAATAGCCGCTGGTAGGGGGTGCGGGGTTTGTCGTAGACCCGGCGACGACGCCCGATGGCATCGGCGGTGTAGCCGGTGGGCTTGGTGGTGGGGGTGAAGTAGTTCAGCCGGTCACAGACCAGGTCCCAGAGTCTGTTAAGTAGTTCGCGTTGGATCGCGGTGTCGTAGCGGTAGTAGAACCCGTAGCGGCGGACCAGGTGGTTGTTCTTCGACTCGATGGTGGCCTGATCGTTCTTCTGATACGGCCGGGACCGGGTGTAGAAGATCTTCCGCTCAGCGGACCAACCCAACACCTGGTGGTTGATGAACTCGCTGCCGTTGTCGGAGTCGATGCCGGTGACCATAAACGGCACCGTGGTGATGAACTCCTCAAAGGCGGCGACGATGTTGACCATCGCGTTATTGCGGATCGCGCGGGTGAAGACCCACCCGGTATGCATATCGGTGAAGTTCACCGTCCGGGCGAACTCACCCTTCAAGGTCGGCCCGCAGTGGGCCACGGTGTCGACTTCGAAGAACCCTGGTTCGGCTTCGATTTCATCGCCTGCTTTGCGCACACTGATGGAGTTGCGCAGCAGTTTGCCCGGTTTGGTGGCCGACTTCCCTCGGATAGGGTCCCTGGCCTTCGCTGGTGCCAGGTACCGATCGATGGTGGCTGCGCTCATGGCCAGCAGTTCAGTCCGGACCTGCCGGCTATAGCGGTCTTGGCCAGGAACCAGGGCCCCGGCGGCTTCCATCGCCTGGATCCAGTCAGCCATTGAGGCGGCGAGGTATTTGCCGCAGATACCCCCGGCGGTGGCCCACACGTGCTGTAAGACTTTGATCGCGTCGTAGGAGTACTTCCGGCCCCGGCTCTTGCGCCGATCGATCACTGCCACAGTGGCGGTAGCGCGTCCTCTCGGCTGGGTCAGCCGGCGTCGTAGCTGCTGGCGGGCATGATCCCGGTTCCAGCCGGTGACCTCGACCAGTTGGTCCAGAATCTTCGACTTGTCCTTCTTCGAAGCGGCCTCGTAGGCGGCAGCGTATTTCTTGGTGATCTCGACCCTGGTGGCCAACGAGACATCCTTATCCGGCATACCCCATCGTCGCCGAACCCCACCCCGTCCTTTGCCGGGGACTTTTCTATGAGGCACGACCCCTGGCTACGCGGGGACTTTCTCTGAGTCTCGTCGGCCCTGTGACATGAGGACGATGGGCCGATACAGTTGGGGGTGGCGGCTGACTCTACGGCTTCCGCCGCCTCTCTCAGAGCCCGCACGGCACCGCGCTTCTCAGCGGCGGCAATCTCAGCGGCGTACCAGCGGTCGAAGGCGCGACCATTGGTGACGTGGTGTGGTGTGATCGGATCGTGATATTCGGCCTCGGGGTCGTATCTGTAGCCGTCACGGACCTGCTCTGTGGTCGGCGTGAACTCACCGCTCATCGCCTGTTCCTTCGTGGTCGTCCACCAGGTGAGCGGCTGGGGGTGTCATGCCGCTGAGGTCGCACCCGCAAGAGGGTTTGCTCCGGTAAGGGTTGCGCGGGTAGCCGATCTGCACGTAGATTCCTGCCGCTTCAGCGTCGTCCTGCCTCCAGCGATACTCCTGCTCGGCGGACCGACCCTCGTCCCACGCCTGAGCCTTGACCTTGCGGATCTCAGCGGCGAGCCACCGGTCGAGCTCTGCGCCCTTCTCGCTGACCGTGCCGATCTGCGGCGGTTGCTCTCGGGTGTAATGCTCCCTCGCAGCCTCTGTACTCGGCGTGTACTCACTACTCATCGTCTGTCTCCTCCAGGTGCCGATTCAGGCAGTCATAGCTACAGAAGTCGTCAGGACCTTCCGTCACGGGTCGCCCCGTGATCAGGGTGCCGCAGTAGTCACACTCCAGCTCACTGCTCATCGCATGCTCACCCCGCAGTAGCCGCACGCCTGACCACCGTTGGTGAGCCAGGCCCACTCGATGTGTGGATCAACAATGCGGCAGTGACGCTCTTCGGTCCGTTATCCCAGACGCCCCTGGAGGATTTCCGGCGCGTATTGGATGTCAACATCATGGGTTATGTCCACGACGCCAGAGCGGCACTGAAGCACTTCCGGCGCCGAGACCACGGTGTGCTCATCAATATCTCCTCGGTTGTGGGTGAGGTGGCCCAGCCCTTCACCGCCGCCTACTCCCTCTCCAAAGCCGGCATCAACGCCCTCTCGGTGAGTATTCGCTCAGAGCTGGCGCGGGAGAAGCGCGACGACGTCCACGTGGTCTCGGTGCTGCCGGCCACCGTTGACACGCCGTTCTTCGGCGAAGCCGCCAACTACACCGGACGCAAGGTCCTGGCGATGCCTCCTGTCTACTCACCCCAGCGAGTGGCAGACACTGTCCTGAAGGCAGCCAAGAAGCCCCGGCACGAGGTTCCGGTGGGCCCCGGTGCCAAGCAGCTGGTGATGCAGCACCGTGCCACCCCGGCTGCTGTGGAGAACTTCATGGCGGTCCAGGTGGATAAGAAGCACCTTTCTCGCAAAGAACCGGCAGGAGCCAACAGCGGCAACCTGTACCGCTCAGCTCCACGGGAACTGGCCACCATTCAGGACGGCTGGGGTGGCCGTTCACGGCAGCCTGGCCGCCGAGTTCTCACAGGTGCGGCCCTGACTGCGGGCGCCGTCGTGGCTCTTCCAGTGGCGATTGCTGCGGGCAAGGCCGTGGTTGCTGTAGCTGCGGCCAAGACCAGTAAGAATGCTGCTGGCCGGGCACGCGCCTATGCCGCAACGAAGATCAGGGGCCGCTGAGCAGCGTGAGTCTATGGCTGGTGCCAGCAGGCTCAAGGACTAACCCAGGCGGCCTCCAGAGGCTTCCAAATAACACGCGGCACAGAGGGATTCGTACCAGACCTGGTCGCCGTCGATAGCTACTTGTTCTCCGTCGAAGACAATCTGTTCACCTTGTCTGCGAGTGTTGAACACCGCCTTGCGTCCGCAGCGGCAGATGGTTTTCAGCTCCTCCAACGAATGGGCTAGGTCCATCAGGCGCGCGGAACCGGGGAAGGCTCGGGTGCGGAAGTCAGTGCGGATACCGTAGGCCAGCACCGGCACTCCATCAAGCACCGCGATCCGCAACAGGTCATCAACCTGCTCCGGTGTCAGGAACTGCGCCTCGTCCACCAGCAGGCAGGACACCGGCTTGGCATGGAGTTCCTCCCCGGAACTGCCCATGGCCTCCAGCAGGGTACCGGGCTCGGACCCGGCGGCATGCTGGCTGAAGAGTTCCCGGAAACCGTCCTGGGGGCCCACCAGGAAGTCCACCTGCCGGGTGACCCCCAACCGAGAGACGATCTGGTCATCGCCTTTGCTGTCAACCTTCGGCTTCGCCAGAAGAACGCGCTGGCCGCGCTCCTCGTAATTGAAGGCGGCCTGCAGCAGCCCAGTGGATTTACCGGAGTTCATTGCTCCGTAGCGGAAGTAGAGCTTGGCCACGTGGGTACTGGTCAGCGAAACTTGGCGATCTCCTCAGCGGCCTGCGGGTCGCAGTCGTTGAGGAACTTCTGGATACGGACCACCTCGTCGGTTTCGCCAATAGCGGCCGCCGCCTGTCCCAGTGCAGCCAGGGCCCGCAGGAATCCACGGTTAGGCTCGTAGCTCCACGGCACCGGGCCGGATCCGCGCCAGCCGGCCTTGCGCAGGGAGTCCAACCCGCGGTGGTAGCCCACACGCGCGTAGGCGTAGCCCTCCACGGTGTAGCCCTGATCCAGAGCGTCCTCCCCCAGCAGTGCCCACACCAGCGATGAGGTGGGGTGCTCGGCAGCCAGATCTACCGGTTCCTCACCGGCAGCCAGAGACTCAGTCACCTCCGGCTCAGCAGGCAGCAGAGTGGGTTCGGGCTCCATCAGGTTACGACCAAGAATGCTCATGCGCCTAAGCCTAAACCGTCCTATGCCCCCTGCAGCAGTACGTGACGGTGAATGCCACAATCTGCTCCCGGCCTCTCGATACGTCGGGCCTTTCGTACAGGATGCTCAGCGCGCCGCGGTGGCCTCAGCGCGGGCCTCGGTGAGGTTCACTCCACCCTGCCCAGAGCCGTCGTCGTGGCCCCCTGGACCGCCCGTGTCCTTTCTCCCCCGGCCACCGAAGCCGCGGCGCTTCTGCCGCACTGTGGCCCCATGGATGACCCGGTGACGGACAAATCCGGATACCTGGTCCACCACCATGGTGATGGCAATAATGACGAACAGTGTGATGCCGATGGCTTCCCAGTCGTAGGGGCGCTGCCCGAACAGACCGTTGGGCGGGCTGATCAGGCGACCGATACCACCGGCGCCGAGCGCACCCAGGATGGCGGAGGCACGGATGTTGACCTCGAAGCGGTAGAGCCAGATGGCGATCACCTCAGGCATCACCTGCGGCAGCACCGCCCAGCGGATCATCTGCACGTGGGTGGCGCCGGAGGCTCGCGATGCTTCCAACGGCCCCGGGTCCACGCCTTCGATCGCTTCGGAGATCAGCTTCGAGAGCGTACCGATGGAGCTGATGCCCAGCGCGAAGGCACCGGCCATGGCACCACCCATATGAGCTGGTCCCACACCCAGCAGCGGGATGAAGATCGCGACGGCGAACACGAGCTCCGGCACTGCGCGGATGATCGAGAGGATGAAGCGCATGGGGATGTAGATCGCCAGCGGCGTCATGTTCCGGGCCGCGAGGATGCCGCAGGGCAGTGAGAAGAGCGCGCCCACGATGGTGCCGATCCAGGCGATCGCCACCGACTCCAGCATCGCGTCGAAGGCCGAAGACCAGGCATCACGCGCCTCTTCGTCCGGAATCTGCGCCACTCCGGCCACCATCTGCGTGGTGTAGTCCCAGATCCGCGCCGGCATGTCCAGCAGGGCACTCAGGGTCATGCCCGTACCAGCGGCGGAGGACACAAAGACCACGCCCACGAAGATGAGCGCCATGTTGTAGAGGAACTTGCTGGGCTTCACCGGACGCATATCCAACCGGTCCGGCGCGTAGCCTTCCCGACCCTGCGCTACTCGCTGCGTCTCGGCGCGGCGCTGCTTAGTAGTACCCAGATACGCCAGACCAAAGATGGCAAGACCACACGCGACGACGGCGGCGCCGGCGGCACTGCCCAGCATCGCCCGGCGGAAAACATCCGAAGATTCAGCTGCCGGTACGTAGCTCAGCAGGAAGGAGCCGGCTGCCAGCAGCACAGATCCTGCCAGGGCTGCTGCAATTTTGTATCCGTAGGTCACAGCAGCTTCCTCCGAATCCACATGGACAGCAGGTCAACAAGCAGGACCACCAGGACCAGCGCCCACAGGATGGCGCCGACATTTTCATAGCCCTGTGACATACGTCCGATCTGACGGCTGAGCTCGCCACCGATACCGGCCACGCCCACAACACCCAGGGCCGCGGAGGCACGGATATTCAGTTCAAAGACGTAGAGGCTGTAGGAGACAAAGCTCGGCATGACCGCTGGCAGGACTGCCACACGGTCGCGCTGGACCAGGTTGGCCCCGGCGGCGTCGGCTGCTTCCAACGGACCGAGCGCGACGGCGTCCACCGACTCGCCCAGCAGTTTGGCCACAATGCCGATGTTGAACATGATCAACGCCAGCACCGCAGCCAGGGCTCCGAGTCCGTAGGCGGTACCGCCGATGAATGCGGCAAAGAGCAGCGCCCAGCCCACATCCGGAATGGAGCGGACCACGGAGTTGATGGCCTTGACCGTCTGGCTGGTGGCCTTATTCGGGCTGGACACCGGTGAGGCCAGCATGGCCAGCAGCAGGCCGATGAAGCAGCCGATGAGCGTAGCCACCACGGCCATGCAGAGGGTGATCAGCCATTCTCCCCAGATGGGGCGTGAGGTGCCGGCAACATTGGAGAAGAGCAGGTAGCTCCAGTCCGGGTTGAGGTAGCCCAGTAGCTGGTCACGGGTATTGCCCGTGGTCAGGCGCTGCGGAACCTCCACGATCCGGTCCAGGAAGTGGATGCTGGCACCGGCCCAGTAGCTCATGATCACTACGGCCAGTGCACCGAAAGCCGCCATGGCTCCGGTGCGGGTGAGCCAGCAGAGGACCAGCACCGCAAGCATCACGGCGAAGCCGATAAGCGGCCATTGCGGTGCCCATAGCGTGGTGAAACCCAGCGGAATGAAGAGCACCGAGGTGTCTTCTCTTGTCCACCAGAAGAAAGCAAAGGCGGCGACGGCCACCAGGGCCAGCAGCAGATAGGACTGCAGCGGGGGCCGCGGACGCTCAGGCCGCTGCACAGCAGCCGGCGCCCCCGCGGAGGTGCTTGGCTCGACGACGGCGGTCACCTCAGGGCTTCCCGCCTGTTTCGCCACCAGCGGCGGGATCCGCTGTTGCCGCATGGAGGTCATCGTCTGCGGCCGGGGCCAGCTCATCTAGCTTCACCGGCACTTCGACTGCCGCGACGTCCTCGGCGGTCAGCGAGCGCTGGTAGACCTCTTCGATGACCGAATCGGTAGCTTCGGCGGTGGGGCCGTCGAAGACCACTTCGCCCCCGCGCATACCGATGATCCGGTCGGCGTAGTCCCGGGCCAGGTCCAGATGGTGCATATTCACGATGCAGGTGATGCCGAGATCCTGCTGGATTCGGCGTAGGTCCCCGAGAACCTGGCGGGCAGTCGGCGGATCCAGCGAGGCTACCGGCTCATCCGCCAGGATCACCTCGGGGTCCTGAGCGAGCACACGGGCGATGGCCACACGCTGCTGCTGGCCGCCCGAGAGCGCGGAGGCCCGGTTGTAAGCTTTGTCCACAATGCCCACTCGTTCCAGGGACTGGAAGGCGATCTCTTTGTCTTCGGCACCGTACCAGCCGATGAGGGAACGCCAGGTGGGGGTCGCGGCGGAGCGACCGATGAGCACGTTATTGAGAACGCTGATGCGGCCGACGTTGTTGAACTGCTGGAAGATCATGCCGACCCGGGCACGCAGCTGACGCAGCTTGGACTTATTGCGCGGGTCCACCACGGTGTCACCCACGGTCAGGGTGCCGCCGGTGTAGGGAACCAGCCCATTGACAGCACGGATCAGCGTGGATTTGCCGGCACCGGAGAGACCGATGATGGCCACGAACTCGCCCTGCTTGATATCCAGGTTGACGCTGCTGAGGCCTTTGAACCCGTTGGGGTAGACCACATCGACGTTCTCAAACGTAATCATGATGAAAGTCCTGCATTACTCCCAGGTGCGGACCGTGAGCGTTGTGCCACGATCCGCACCTGCGAGTATGTCAGGCGATTCCTCTCAAAAGGTGAGCTGCTAAAAGCTCAGGTTCACTGATCGCCGAAGTTGACGTAGACCTGGCGAGCCACGTCCAGCGCCTCTTCGTCAGCAGGAGCCAGGCCGTTGATCTCGTAGACATCATAGAGCGGGTCGCCCTCGTCGAGGTCGCCGGACTCAGCGAAGCTCAGGAAGGCGTCGGTGATGACCTGCAGCTCATCCTCGTTGAATTCTGGCGATGCCACGATTCCGTCATTCGGGATGGGGCCGGCCCAGGCGAACACCACGAGCTTCTCGCCCACATCGGGGTTCTCCTCAGCGATGTTGGAGCGAGCGTCATCGAAGGAGGTGCCGATGGTGAAGTCACCGTTGTACACAGCCTGCACGGAGGCGTCGTGGCCGCCGGCGAACTCGGCGTCGACCTCCACGCCGAGCTCGTTGAGCTGGGTCTGCGGGAAGTAGAAGCCGGATGCCGAGCCCTCATCCACGTAGGCCACTGCAGTGCCGTCCTCGATCAGCTCCAGGGCGTCCTGGCCGACCGGTCCGTAGTCGGCGAATTCGCCGCTCTCTTCATCGTAGATACCGTTGCAGAAGGAGTAACCCTCTTCGTTCTGGACAACCTCATCCAGGCAGTAGGTGTCAGGGTCATTGGTGAACCACTGAGTCACATAGGTATCAGAGCCGTAGCGGATGGACTGCAGGATCGGAGTGCCGCCAACCTCGTCCTCAGCCTGGATCATGCCGATCGGGCCGGACATCAGCAGCTGCACGTCACCGGACTGCATGCCCTGGATGACGGTCTGGTAAGAATCAGCGAAGAAGATCTCCACGTCGAAGCCGCCCAGAGCCTCGGAGAGCTGCTCGGCCAGAGCCTTGGCGTTGTCCTCCTCGGCCTCAGTGGCGGAGTCAGTGGCAGGCACCAGGCCGATGGTGATGGAGTCCACCGAAGTGATGTCTGCAGTATCACCGGCAGGGGTCTCTGTGGCCTCGGTCTCCTCGGCGTCGTTGCCGGTGACGTCTCCCTCATCGCCGGCACAGCCGGCGAGAGTCAGGGACAGAACGCCAGCCAGCGCGAAGGCGGACTTGGTCTTCATACGCATATGGGAACTTCCTTAAGTTCTATCAAGATGCAAGGTGCAGGTGCGGTGCCGAGGACCGGATTCTTGCCGAAACCTCTCATCGGCGAGGCCCGCAGCTGAAGCAGCGGGCTCCATGTCAGCCTAGGACGCACTAAACCTGGCCACAAGCTGGGAAGCCCTAGTTCACCAGATATTTACTTAACGTTCCGCTGCCGGTGATGGGCTGGTGCCCTCTGCGCCACCACTCCTTGGCACAGGGCGCTCTCATCATTCCGCTGAGGACTGTGCCCAGGCCCGCATCGCCGAGGCAGCGGCCTCGAAGGTGGAAACCCTGTGTGTGGGCGCCCCCAGCCCGGTGCCAAATCGGTCAATGAGCACGGTGGTCCCACCCAGTTCATCAACATAGGCCAGATCATTGAGCCAGATATCCCCCACCGAGAGAATGTCCCGGCCAGCCACCGGATGCGCAGTTCCAGCGCAGGCCTGCTCAACCGCGGCAGGCATACCGAAGGGCTTGCCCGCACCGTTGATCACCGTGTCAAAGGCACCTTCCAGACCCAGTACCTGAAGCCAGGGCTCGAAGCCCTCGGCCGGTGAGTTGGAAATAAGAACGACGACGGCGGACTCGCGAAGCTCTTGGAGTAACTGATGCACGCCTTCAGGGGCGTGCACATCTGAATGCGCCAACCCCTGGCTGATCAGCCGACGACGGGCCGCACGGAATGCCAGTCCAGTTTCGGCCGCGCTCAGACCTGCTTGCTGGGCCAGCAGCTGTACCAGCTGGTAGCCATCCTGCAGCGGCCAGGAGACGGGGTGTGGTTTCGCGGTGTCCTGCGCAGCAGTCTCCTGGGCCGCCGCCCGGTCAGCGAGCACCGCCAGCGGCACTCCGGCGTCGTCGTAGGCGATCTCCGGTACCAACAGCTGGTTGCTGACGAAGGCTTCTGCGGTGATGTCCCGGACCGAGCGCCGCAGCTGCCGGCCTAGACCCCGTTCCGCCAGCATGGCATCGGCCTCAGCAGCATAGGCCAGCACCGGGTCATCGCCGTGGCAGAGGGTTCCGTCGAAGTCGAGGATCAGCAGTTTGGTGCGTGTCACGTCAGCCTTTCGCAACATGTATTAGGGCATTAGGGAGCCGAGACAGAAGAATCCCACCGATTGTGACCGTCAGCTCCCTGTGATGGGGTTCTGGTGCGACAACCGATGGGATTCTCTGTGGTGCGGCGAAATGAGCCGAGAGTATCAGCCGATGGACTTGCCGGCGCTGCCCAGCTGCTGGGCGGCTTCGACAATGCGAGCGGCCATGTTCTCCTCGGCCTTGGCGCCCCAGACGCGCGGGTCGTAGGTCTTCTTATTGCCGACCTCGCCGTCGACCTTCAGCACGCCGTCATAGTTCTTCAGCATGTGATCTGCCACCGGGCGGGTGAAGGCGTACTGGGTGTCGGTGTCGATGTTCATCTTGATAACACCGAAGCTCACAGCATCGGCGATCTCCTGCTCAGTAGAGCCGGAGCCACCGTGGAAGACCAGATCGAAGGGGTTCTCCTTGCCGAACTTCTGGGCGGTCTGCTCCTGGATGTCCTTCAGGATCTCCGGGCGCAGCTTCACGTTGCCGGGCTTGTAGACCCCGTGCACGTTGCCGAAGGTCAACGCGGTGATGTAGCGACCCTTGTCGCCAGTGCCCAGTGCCTCAAGGGTGGCGACGGCGTCCTCCACAGTGGTGTAGAGCTTCTCATTGATCTCGTTCTCCACACCGTCCTCTTCACCGCCGACGGTGCCGATCTCCACTTCGAGGATCTGCTTGGCAGCCGCAGTGCGCTCAAGCAGCTCAGCGGCGATCCGCAGATTCTCCTCCAGGGTCTCTGCGGAGCCGTCCCACATATGGGAGTTGAAGATGGGGTCCCGGCCAGCCTTCACCTCAGCCTCGGAGGCCTCCAGCAGCGGCAGCACGAAACCGTCCAGCTTGTCCTTGGGGCAGTGATCGGTGTGCAGGGCGATATTCACGCCGTAGTTCTTGGCGACCTCCTTGGCGAAGGCGGCGAAGCCCAGCGAACCAGCCACCATGTCCTTGATAGAGGGGCCGGACCAGTAGGCGGCACCGCCGGTGGAGACCTGAATGATGCCGTCTGACTCAGCCTCGGCGAAGCCGCGGATGGCGGCGTTGAGCGTCTGGGAGCTGGTGACGTTCACCGCCGGGAAGGCGTAGCCGCCAGCCTTGGCGGCATCGATCATCTCGTTGTACTTATCCGGTGTTGCAATGGCCACGGAAGAACTCCATTCGGTTGTCCACGTCGGTAGGTGCAGCCTCGTTGATGCGGTTCTGGCCCCATCCTATCCATGGGCGCCATGGAGCACGAGAACCAGCAGGACTGAAGTGACTACGGCCTAGGAGCATAATGTTCAGCTGGTGAAATGCGGTTGATCGGCAAGACGCTCCTCCTTCAGCCGGGGCACTACCATCACCGGCCCCTTGGCGCTGAGCAGCACACCGCGGGACACTGATCCCATCAGCAGAGTTCCGACGCTGCGTCGGCCGTGCGTTCCCACCACTGTCAGCTGCGCCGATGTTGATGCCCTGGTCAGCACGGTGACCGGGTCCCCGATCTCCACGCTGGTGATGATGTCCAGTTCCGGGAGATGGCCCCGGAGCCAGGTGGCTTCTGCTTCGAGAGCATTCTCCAGCTCGCGCTGGCGACGCTGGGTATACACCGCATGAGTGGGCGCCAGCTCTGGATACCAGACCAGCGCGCCCTCCACCGGGGGCAGTGCCATCACCATGTGCAGAGATACCGAACGTGCTGCGGCAACATCAGCAGCGTGGAGGGCGGCCACCCGGCTATAGGCCGAGCCTTCCACGCCGACCAGCACCGGCTTGCTGGACTCAAGGGGGGCGAAAGGGTCCGCGGCGTCGTCGTTCTCCATACGGTATCCGCGCGGGACGATCACTGTGGGGCACTTCGCGTGAGAGGGCAGAGCCGTGGCCACTGAGCCCAGCACCCGCCCGAGGAACCCTCCGCGGCCCCGGGCACCGACCACTGCTAACTGGGCGGAGCCGGAGAGATCCACCAATACACCTGCGGCATCGCCTTTGGCTGAGCGGTAGGAGACCTCGCCAGGATAATCCTTGAGGTATCCACGGGCCTCTTCCAGCACGCTCTCGGCCACCTCCTGCTTGAGCTTCTCCTCCGAGAACTCCGGAACCCCGACCAGCCGGGCATGAGCCATGGCGCCGATGGTGAAGGCGGTGACCACTGTCAGCCGCGTCCCGCGCCGGCGGGCAGCGCGAGCTGCGTAGTGAAGGGCGAGCACTGAGTGCTCGGAGCCGTCGAAGCCGATGAGGACCCCGAGGTCTCTGCTGCGGGCTTCGAAGGGAATGCTGCCGGTGTGCTGAACGCCGTGTTCCATGACTGCCCTTACCCAGGGGTCTGCGAGGCGACCGACGACGACGGCGACCCCCGTGATAGAGAACCGTTGCCGTCGCCTTCTATTCTACCCGCAGTTTTCTACAGGCTGTAGAAAACTTTGGTGATTGGCACCCACCCCAAGGAAGGAGCACGTTACGCCGTCCTAGGGTTCCACCACGCCCTGCTGCTCGGCCGACTCCTCGCCACCGTCACCTGCAGCACGCACGGCACGGACGACGACGTCGTGAAGCGCTATCTGACGCCCGTCAGACGTCTCGATAGTTCGCCTGGAATTCTCTGCCCTGATGACCTCCCAGCCCTGGAGGCGGGCCACCACGTCCCTGACTGTCACACTGGCTGCTGCAGGAGGTGCGCCTCCCCCAACGTGCCCCTGCAGATGACCTTGCGGGTCGTGACCGAAGGCATCGCGACCTTCGACAGCGAGATTCTGGGCACAGTGTCTGTCGGGTTCAGGTCCAGCGTGCCCTACCACGAAGAGTGTCCCGCCTGGTCGCACCCAGTGAGCGATGCGCTCGTAGAGATCTAGCTGCGGGATCACAGAGTGTGCGTAGCTGGTCACACTAGATCAAAGCTCCACTGCGGCTGCCAGGTAGTGACATCCTGCTGTATCCATCTCAGACGGTCCTGCAACCCTGATTGACGAGTCTGGGTTCGAGCACGGCTCAGGGCGGCGGAGGAGATGTCAAGGCCGGTGACCTCAAAATCGTGACTCATACGTCCATCATCCGAACCCGAGTCTCAGCTAGGCACACACTTTGCAGAAGAGGCAAATCTTGCGACAGGAGTCCGGCGGTCGCCGTGCAGAATCCAAAGATTCGCCCTCAGGAACCCTACGGTTGTAAATGCTAACGTGTGGGAAAGTCGACACAGCAAAGGACTGTTATGGCCCTCATCGCCGTTACTGGTGCCACCGGATATATCGGAGGCCGCCTAGTGCCGCAGTTGCTCGCAGCAGGGCACCGAGTACGGGTCCTTTCCAGGCGCGCAGAGGCTCTGCGGGATGTGCCATGGAGGAACGACGTAGAGGTTCTGGAAGGTGACCTCAGCGACCTAGAGACTGCTATGCGGCTGTGCGCTGGTGCCCAATCGCTGTATTTCCTAGTGCACTCGATGAGCGGGGGCAAGAATTTCGAGTCGGTAGATGAACGCTGTGCTAGGGCCGTGGCGGACGCCGCCTCGAACCAGGGAATAGAAAGACTGATCTACCTCTCGGGCTTGCATCCTGAGGGTACTCTCAGCCCGCATTTGAGCTCACGGGTGCGAGTAGGGGAGATATTGGAAAGCAGCGGGGTGCCCACCTTAACGCTCCAGGCGGGGTTGGTGATCGGATCCGGATCGGCAAGCTTCGAGATGATTCGTCATCTCACCGACATCCTCCCGCTGATGCCCGCGCCGCGTTGGGTCAATAACGACATACAGCCGATCGCGGTGCGAGATGCGCTGCACTATCTGGCCGGGGCAGCCGAACTGCCACTGAGCACAAGCATGCGCTGCGATATTGGCGGCCCCCAGGTGCACTCATACGCACAGCTGATGAAGATCTACGCACGCGTGGCGGGTTTGCGTGAACCGCGCGTACTGGCCTTGCCCGTATTAAGCCCATGGCTGGCTGCACAGTGGGTCAACCTTGTCACCCCCATCCCGCGCAGCCTCGCGGTGCCCCTGGTGGAGTCCCTGCAGCACGATTGCGTGGTGAAGGAGCGCACGATCGACTCCCTTATTCCCCCGCCAGAAGGCGGTTTGACCGATTATGCACGAGCGGTCAGCCTTGCTCTGGCAAAAATCTCCGCTGATGCGGTGGAGACAACATGGGCCGCCGCACACCCGCTTCAGGTCCCTTCCGAGCCACTGCCCAGTGATCCTGATTGGTCAGGACGAACGATTCTCGTCGATGAGCGCAGCAGAGTTTCCGCTGCTAAACCGGGCGCAGTCTTTTCTGTCATAGAAGGCATAGGGGGAGAACGCGGCTACTTCTCCCTTTCCCGCGCATGGCGACTTCGCGGCCTAGCCGACAAGGTTTTCGGCGGAGTCGGCATGGGAAGAGGCCGGCGTCAACGCGACTCCTTGGCCCTCGGCGACACACTGGACTGGTGGCGGGTTGAAGAGCTCCATCCTGATCGCCTTCTCCGCTTGCGCGCGGAAATGAAAGTACCAGGACAGGCCTGGTTAGAGTTCAAAGTAGAGCCAGAAGCAGACGGATCCAGGTACACCCAGCGAGCAATTTTTTTCCCCTCCGGACTCAACGGCCGGCTGTACTGGTTAGCACTGGCACCCTTTCACGCAGTCATCTTCCGGCAGATGGCCGCGCGTGTGACGAGCGCTGCTGAACAGACTCGACAAGATGTAGCCGCAGATGGTTCGATGTTCTAATAGTAAGAAAAGTGAGATATCGAGGGGTCTGATGGTTGACACACAATTGCGGGTCGTCCTCCTTGACGAGGAGGGACGGCCTGCTGGAACAGTCCTGAAGAAGGACGTCCACAGCAAACAGACTCCCCTGCATCTGGCCTTCTCTTGTCATGTCCTTGATACCGAGGGACAGGTTCTTGTCTCACGTCGCTCATTGCAGAAACTCACCTGGCCCGGAGTCTGGACCAATTCCTTCTGCGGTCACCCCCAGCCCGGAGAATCGATGGAAGCCGCAATACGGCGGCATGCGCATACTGAACTGGGGCTGAGGCTGAAAGACATCCAGGTCCAGCTGCCAGATTTCCGTTACCGGGCCACAGACGCCTGCGGCATCGTGGAGAACGAGATCTGCCCGGTATTCATCGCCCAGGCGGATGGCGCCCCGAGCCCGAATCCAGCCGAAGTGGCCGAACTTCGATGGAGCGCCCCCCAGCAGGTCGGTGGAGCACTGCGACAGACCCCGTGGGCATTCTCCCCATGGCTGGTGGAGCAGGCACAGCTGATGAAGCTCTACCAGCCACCTACATCTGAAGAAAGCGTTGCAGGATAACGATGAATCCGCCACAGCCTTCTTCAGATCTTGACCTCTACTCCCGTACAGCTGCCGAAGCCGCCTCCCGGGTCATCCGGGAATACTCCACCTCTTTTCAGCTGGCCACGCGTCTGCTGCCGGGTCAGCAGCGTGCCGATATCTGCACTGTGTATGCCTTGGTGCGCGTGGCCGATGAGATCGTGGACGGAACTGCTGAAGAAGCGGGTCTGGGCCCTGACTCCAGGCGCAGTGTGCTCGACGCTTTGGAGCAGGAAACCCTTACCGCCCTGAGCAGCGGGTTCAGCGCGAATCTGATTGTTCACGCTTTCGCTACCACGGCTCGTCGCACCGGTATCGAGATTCCGCTGATCACCGCATTCTTCACCTCAATGCGCCGGGACCTGGACCCGGTGACGTCGCTAAGTGAAGAACAATACCGCAGCTACGTCCACGGCTCGGCCGAAGCAGTAGGCCTGATGTGCCTGCGTGTATTCCTCCAGGAGCAGCACACAACTCAGGAGGATCTGGCCGAGCTGGAGAACGGAGCACGTCGGCTGGGCGCAGCCTTCCAGAAGATCAATTTTCTGCGCGATATTGCTGAGGATGCCGAGCACCTCGGCCGATGCTATTTCCCCGGGGCTTCTCGCGGAGAGCTCAGTGAGCAGCGCAAGACCGCGATCGTGGCCGATGTTGATGCCGACCTGCATGCGGCATGGAAGGTGATCCCGCAGCTCCCGCTACCTGCCCGACGGCCTACCGCGCTGGCTGCAGCGCTCTTCGGCGAGCTCAATGAGCGACTGCGTCGCACGCCGGCTCAACAGCTGCTTGAACAGCGAGTCTCGGTTCCGTCCTGGGTCAAAATACGGCTGCTTGCCAGTACTGTGCTGTCCGTGCAGTCTGGAGCTGCGCGGTGAGGCGCGGTCAGGCAAGGCGGGGAGCACGCGGCGCGCAGGACGCAGTGGTCATCGGCGGCGGTTTCGCGGGCCTGGCGACTGCCGCGCTGCTGGCGCGTGAGGGCCATCGGGTCACGCTGCTGGAGGCCCAACCCAGTCTCGGCGGACGCGCCGGTGAGTGGAAGCAGGACGGTTTCCGCTTCGAAACTGGCCCATCCTGGTTTCTGATGCCTGAGGTCTTTGACCATTTCTTCGCGCTATGCGGCACCAGCACCGCAGAACAACTGGACCTGGTCCGCCTGGACCCGGCTTACCGGGTGTTCTTCGAGGAAGCCACCGAGCCCTTCGAGCTGCCCGCCACGGGTGCCGCCGCTGCTCTCACTGCCCTCAGCGGTGACCCGCATGGACTTGAGAAGTACCTGTCCTCGGCGGAGGAGACGTATCAGCTGGCCGTACAGAAGCTGCTGTATTCCACGTATTCCTCCACGCGATCGTTCCTCGAGCCGGAGTTGCTGACCCGGCTCCCCAAGCTGCTGCGCTTGCTCGGCGAGCCGTTGGACCGCTTCATCGCCCGCCATACGTCCGATGAAAGGCTCCAGCAGATTCTGGGCTATCCAGCGGTTTTCCTCGGCACTTCTCCCCGTGATGCGCCGAGCTTGTATCACCTGATGAGCCACCTGGATATCAACCAGGGCGTGCTGTATCCCAAAGGCGGCTTCAGCGCCGTGGTCAATGCCGTGGAGCGCATTGCGCTGCGCGAAGGCGTGGAGATCCGCACCAACTGCCAGGCCCGGCACATCACCGGCGCACGTGGCCGCGCCACCGGGGTGCATTTCACTGACGAGCACGGTCAGCGCCAATTCCTCCAGGCATCTGTGGTGGTCTCCACCGCAGATATGCACACCACAGAGACCCAGTTACTCGCCCCGGATCACCGCAGCCTGAAACCTCGCCTCTGGGGTCGCCGGGACCCTGGCCCCAGTGCGGTGCTGGGGCTGCTGGGGGTCTCCGGTGAGCTTCCGCAGCTGGCTCACCATTCGCTGCTGTTCACCCGGGACTGGCAGCGTGGATTTGATGAGATCAGCGGCAAACGGCCCGACGGCGGGGCGCCGCGCTCAGTGTATGTCTGCCGCCCCAGCGCCACTGACGCGGTGGCCCCGGAAGGCAGCGAGAACCTCTTTGTCCTCATACCGGTGCGAGCTGATCCCACCCTGGGCCATGGCGGAACTGAGGGCAATGGAGACCCCGGTGTGGAGCTGGTGCTTGATGAGGCCATCGAGCAGATTTCCCAGTGGGCGGGGATACCGGATCTGGCTCAGCGGGTCACCGTGCGGCGCAGCATCGGCCCTGCAGATTTTGCGCAGGACTTCGGGGCATTCAAAGGGGGCGCCCTGGGGCCGGCGCATACTCTGCGCCAAAGCGCGTTTATGCGTGGACCGATCAGCTCATCGAAGCTGGCCGGGCTGTTCTACGCCGGTGCCACCACGATGCCGGGAATCGGGGTGCCTATGTGCCTAATCAGCGCCGAGCTGGTGCTGAAGTCGCTGCGCTCGGACTCCACTGCCGGCCCGCTGGAGGCCCCCATTGCCCGCTGAGCTGACGGACTTCTTCTACTTGGCTGCGCTTCTGGGATCCAGTGGGTGCATGCTGCTGCTGGACTGGCGGTACCGACTCTTCCTGTTCCGGCAACCACTACGGGCCCTGCTGGTGCTGGCCCTAGGGACCGCGTTCTTCCTGCTGTGGGATGTGGCAGGAATTGCGCTGGGCATTTTCCTGCATGGGCCCGGCCCTTATATGACCGGCATCATGCTCGGGCCCGAGTTGCCTCTTGAGGAGCTGTTCTTCCTGCTGTTCCTGTGCCACCTGACCATGGTGTTGGTGTTGGGAGCCCAGCGGCTTCTGGAAAGCAGGCAGCAGCGATGACATACCTTGTTATCTCCGCCGTATTCCTCGGTGCCGCCGTGGTCGTCGCGCTGTGTGCGGCGGTGCTGCTGCATCGTTCCGGCAGGCCCGCCCCCTTCAACTGGCTGGCGCTGATAGCCGCAGGCGTGCTGCTGCTGATCCTGACGGCGATCTTCGACAATCTGATGATTGCGGTTGGTCTGTTCAGCTATGCCGAGGAACAGATCTCCGGCATTCGATTGGGTCTGGCGCCGCTGGAGGACTTCAGCTATCCACTGGCGGCGATCATCCTGCTGCCAGCCCTGTGGATACTCTTGTCCCGAGTCGGTGGAGGAAGGAGGCAGGATGATCACTGAGCTGCTCCGCTCATCCAGGCCGTTGAGCTGGATCAACACGGCTTATCCCTTTGCCGCCGCGTATCTGCTGGGCGGCGGCACCATCGACCTCATCCTTATTGTGGGCACGCTGTTCTTCCTGGTTCCATACAACCTGGCGCTCTACGGGATCAACGATGTTTTCGACTATGCCTCCGACGTCGCGAATCCGCGCAAAGGAGGCGCCGAAGGGGCGTTGCTGGCCCCGAGGCTGCATACCCCCATGCTCATGCTCTCGGCGCTGATCTGCCTGCCCTTCATAGTTTTTCTGGCGATACAGGGTACCGGGCTGTCCTTAGCAGTGCTGGCCGTGAGCATCTTCGCTCTGGTGGCCTACTCTGCGCCTCCGCTGCGCTTCAAAGAGGTCCCGGTGCTGGATTCGCTGACCTCGAGCCTGCACTTTGTTACCCCAGCCGCGTATGCGCTGACCTTAGTTGATACACCCTTAAGCGCCACCGTGGTCTGCGCTCTGACTGCATTCCTGCTTTGGGGTATGGCCAGCCATGCTTTTGGGGCGGTGCAGGACATCATCCCGGACCGGGAGGCGGCTATCAGCTCTGTGGCCACCGCGCTTGGAGCTCGCGCCACAGTACGGCTGACTCTGGCGCTGTGGTCAGCTTCAGGTCTGGTGATGCTCGGCACCGGCTGGCCCTGGGCCCTGGCGGGCTTGCTGGCGCTGCCCTATGTGGCCGCAGCTGCCCCGTATCAAGATCTCGACGACGCCGCATCCGGCCGCGCCCACGGCGGCTGGCGGCACTTCCTGTGGCTGAACTATGCCGCCGGCGCAGCACTGACCATGCTGCTGATCTGGGGCAGCGGAGTCATCGGATGAGGCCTGGCAGATGAGACTGTGGTCCTTGCACCCTTCGCTGCTGGACCGGCAGGGATTGGTGGCCGGTTGGCGTGAAGCGCTGCTCGCCCAAGCAGTGCTCAATGGTCGCACCCGTGGTTACACCCGGCACCCGCAGCTGCAGCGGTTCAGGGAGTCAGCGGACCCGGCGGGCGCCGTCGCGGACTATCTCCATGGGCTGTATGAGGAGGCTGTGGTGCGGGGATACCGTTTTGATGCCTCCAGGATCTCCGTGCAGGACACCACCACAGGCACTGCCGGGAACCGAACACTGACCGTCACCACCGGCCAGCTGCAGTTCGAGTGGGAGCATCTCCAACGCAAGCTCGCTCTGCGCAGCCCTGAGCGGCACCGCACTGGCCCGGTGCCGGATCCAGTGCCTGTGCATCCCCTCTTCCGAGTGGTTCCAGGGCCGGTGGCCGACTGGGAACGCCCATAGGCAACCAGCGCCGGCGGCTGATGTACCGGGGCAGCAATAATGAGCTTCGAGCTCCCGTATCGGCTGGTCTGAAGTGATTCAGCAGAGAAGGAAGGCCCGAGATGGACGAGATGACCCACGAGCGGGTTCGCGACCTAGTGGCCTCAGTACCTGCCGGATGGGTCGCCACCTATGGTGATATCGCCGCCCTGGCGGGGCTGTCTACGCCCCGACTGGTGGGGCGAGTACTGAAAGAGGACGGCCATGACCTGCCCTGGCACAGGATAGTTCCCGCCACCGGCATCCCCGCACCCCATCTGCGCACCGAGCAGCTGGAACGGCTGAAGGCTGAAGGAGTACTGGCCGACGGCGCCCGCATCAGCCTGGCGCGCTACCGCTGGCAGGACCCGCAATAGTTCGCCGCAGGCTCAGTGCGCGATGGTGGCATGCTGACGAATCCAGGCGTGCATGGCAATACCTGCGGCCACGCCCGCGTTGATCGACCGGGTGGAACCGAACTGTGCAATGGAGAGGGTGTCCACGGCTGCCTGCCGCACCTCCTCGCTGAGCCCCGGTCCTTCCTGGCCGAAAACCAGCACGCAGCGGCGCGGCAGGTCATAGGTCTCGATCGGCACTGAGTCCGGGAAGAGGTCCACACCCAGGATCGGCACCCCGGCGTCGTCGGCCCAGGCGACGAACTCCTGCACTGACCCGTGATGCCGCACATGCTGGTAGCGGTCGGTGACCATGGCTCCCCGACGGTTCCAGCGCTTCTTGCCGATGATGTGCACTTCTTTGGCCAGGAACGCGTTGGCGTTGCGCACCACAGTTCCGATATTGAAGTCGTGCTGCCAGTTCTCGATGGCCACGTGGAATTCATGCCGTTTAGCATCAAGGTGGGCAACAATC
>NZ_HG005171.1:84103-89686 GCF_000455245.1 Nesterenkonia massiliensis
AACAATCGCCTCGTGCCGCCAGTACCGGTACTCATCCACCACATTGCGGCGGTCGCCTTCACGCAGCAGCTCCGGGTCCCAGTGATCCCCCTCCGGCCAGGGGCCCTCCCATGGGCCGACGCCGACTTCGCGCTGCTCGTTCACCCCAGTGTGGTCAGCAGGCGCAGTGTGGTCAGCAGGCGCAGTGCGGTCAGCCGACGCGCTGCGGTCGGCAGGCTC
Organism: Nesterenkonia massiliensis; assembly: GCF_000455245.1. Taxonomy (GTDB): domain Bacteria; phylum Actinomycetota; class Actinomycetes; order Actinomycetales; family Micrococcaceae; genus Nesterenkonia; species Nesterenkonia rhizosphaerae. The sequence continues at coordinate 84,323 of NZ_HG005171.1, forward strand.
TGCAGAGTCAGTCATCGAGGCCGAGGGAGAATCCGGCTTCCAGGTCAACACTGGAGTAGGTGCGGAAGGCCGCCATCGTCTCGGTGTCGTGGATGGTGGCGACTTTGGCGATCTTGCCGGGGATCAGGTCAGCCAAATCCTCGAAGTCAGCTGCTTTGACCATGGCCACCAGGTCCCATTTGCCGGTGACTGAGTAGACAGCCTCGACCTCAGGGATATTGGCGATTTCTTGGGCTGCCTCGGGAATTCCGTGCGGGTCTGTTTTGATCAGGACGAAGACTGTGGCCATGGCGTCATTATGCCACCGGCGCCTACGCCGTACCCCAGCAATGGCACTTAGCTCAGACCCTCTAGTGCGTTGAGGCCCAGGAAGAGACCCACCAGGAAGAGGATGAGGGCCACCGTTCCGCTGGCGTGCCGACTCAGGAACTGCTCCAGCTTCTGCAGCGGCCCCTGCAGCAGACGCCCGGCCAGCACCCGGCCGGTCAGCAGCACCAGCGCGGGGGTGATCATCACCGCACAGTAATAGAGAATGAGCCCGGCCGCGCGCCTCCTCCCGGCGTCGTTTCCTCTCATTGCCCTCCTTGGTCATGGGGTCATCCCAGTGTCCGAGCCGGTCTGCGCCTGCTGCCGGAGACTGCAGAGGGAGTGGAGGTGGTCGGTGAGGCTGCCGATGGCGCCACAGCGGTGCAGCAGACCCGCAGGCTGTGCCCAGATGTGGTGCTGATGGACGCCCGGATGCCCGGGATTGATGGGATCGAAGCGACCCGACAGATCACCCGCGAACTGCAGGCAGAAGTCCTTATGCTCACCACCTTCGACTTGGACGAGGTGGTCTTCGGTGCGCTGCGCGCCGGCGCCTCCGGGTTCCTGCTGAAGTCCGCTGAACCGGGGCAGCTGATCGATGCGATCCGCAGGGTGGCTGCCGGCGACGGTGAAGACACACGTCTCCAGCATTCTGGCTAAGCAGCACCTGACCTCGCGGATGCAGGCGGCGATCCTCGCACGGGAAGCCGGTCTGGCGTAGTCCTGCTGGTCTAGCAGCTCGGCTGACTAAGCGCGTTCAAGCTTCGGGACGCTGAAGGCCAGTGCCGCTACCGCCAGCACAGCAACTCCGGCCAGCAGCAGGTACATCGCCTCATAGCTGCCCATCAGCTCCGCCAGAGCCGCACCCACCGCCGGTGCCACGGCAATGGCCAGCATCACCGGGGCATTGAAGACCCCGGATAGTCGCCCATAGGCCCGTGGACCCCACCGGTCAGTCACCGCGGTGGCCTTCAGCAGCGTGGAGATTCCGCGCGCCACACCGGCGACCATGGAAATCGCGATGAGCCACACCGCATTGGTCCAGTTCAGCGCCAGCGCCGCAGTGCTCACCGCCACCAGCAGGTAGATCCACAGGGTCCGGGACCGCACGCTCATCCCGCGTTCCATCGCCCAGTAGAAGAGCCTGCCCACGACCTGCCCCAGTCCCCCGAGCCCCAGGACCCAGGCGGCCAGCGTCGGAGACACCCCGCGGTCAATGAGCATCGGCACCAGATTGATCATTGCCGCGAACATCGCCAGTCCACCCAGCGTCAGTCCTACGGTCATCAGCAGATATGCGGGGGTGCGCATCACGCCTCGGGCGTACTCACGCTCAGAATCGACGACGACGCCGCCCTCAGCCGGACCCGCCACGTCGTCCCCATCAGCCGGAAGCGGAGCCTCATAGTCATTGCTCGGCCAGGGCCGGCGCAGCACCACCGCGTGGATGGGGATCGCCAGCACACCGAGCACCACAGCCAACACCGTGTAGACCTCCCGCCAGCTCAACGCGGAGGCCAGGGCATCGGTCAGCGGGGCAAAAACTGTGGAGGCTAACCCTCCGATGAGAGTGATGACGGTGAGTGCGAAAACCCTCCGGTGGCCGTACCACCGGGTCACCGCGGCGAAGGCTGGCGGATACAGCGTCCCCGCCATGGATACACCGGCCAGCAGCCAGCCGCAGAGGAATAGCCAGAAGGTCGGCGCCCAGGCGATCAGCAGCAGTGCGACCACCCCCAGCACTGAGCCTGCAGTCATCACCAGGCGCGGACCGCGGTAGTCCAGCACTTTCCCCAGTGGGATTCCTAGCAGCGCCGACACCACAAGCCCCGCCGAATAGGCCACTGTGACGGAGGTCGGGCTCCATCCGGTATCAGCAGATATCGGTGCCGAAAGCACCGGAAAGGCGTAGTAGAGAATTCCCCAGGCAAGAATCTGGGTGATGCACAGCCCGGTGAGCACCATCGGGAGGGCCGTCAGTGGCACCGGGCGTTCATCGTTCACCCAAACAGCCTACTGATACTTCGTACCCGAAGCGGTCTCTTAACCTGGAGAAGGCGCCGTATTTCCCTGCGGGCTGCCAGCGCTGTGCCGACCCCGACTCCTGCCGCGGTACAGCCAGCCCAGAGTCAGCGCCGACACCGGCAGCGCCAGGGCCGCGGCGGTGAGCATCCCGGGCATATAGCTGGCGCTGACCATACTGAAGGCAAGATGGCTCAGCGCATGGAGCAGCATCACCACTGCCACAGTAGCTAGCGCCGGGGTGCTCCATTCCGGGCGCTGACGCACTGCTATCCAGGTGACGAGAACGCCGAGAACGCTCAGCGCCGCGACGGCGACGACAAAAGCAGCTGGATCATTGAGCAGCGGACCGGGGATCAGCTGATGCTGCTGATTCCAGCCCGGCAGGTCACTGATCAGTTCCTCAGCGTTGTGCACCAGCACTGTGGCAAGCAGCGCCAACCAGAGCAGCTCCCGCGCCTGCAGCCCCATGGTCAAGCCTCAGTCCGTCAGTCCAGACCCAGGTCTGACTTGGAGTAGGCGTAAAGGTATGGAACCCCTGCTTCCTGCTCAATGCGTTCACGGGCACCGGTGTCTCGGTCCACGATCACGGCCACCGCCTGAATGTCCCCTCCGGCGGCGCGGACAGCTTCCACTGCGGTCAGTGCTGACCCTCCGGTGGTTGAGGTGTCCTCCAGAATCACCACTTTGCGGCCTTCCACACTGGGACCCTCCACCTGACGGCCCATGCCGTAGGTCTTGGCAGCCTTACGGACCACAAAGGAATCAATGCCGCGTCCCTGCTGGGCAGCAGCATGCAGCAGAGCCGTTCCCACCGGGTCTGCACCCATGGTCAGCCCACCGGCTGAGACGAAGTCCAGCTCGGCGTCGTCGAGCATCCGCAGCATGACCCGACCTACCAGCGGGGCGGCCTCATGGTGGAGGGTGATACGGCGAAGATCAATGTAGTAATCAGCCTCCTTGCCGCTGGAGAGAGTCACGCGGCCACGGACCACCGCAAGCTGGTCGATGAGCTCCTGGAGCCGGCTGCGGTCAACGGATGGGTCTGTGGCGGAGGCAGTCATCATGAGCACCATCCTAGAGCCAATCGCGTGCCCTCCAGCCGAGGTCCAGGGAACTTTCACCTTTCGGAAACACTGCGCTGACTAGACTCTGGTTCATGCGTGAACTCCAGAAAGCCATTGTCGAAGAGATGGGCGTCAAGCCTGAGATCGATCCGGAGCAGGAGGTCACGCGTCGCGTGGACTTCCTCGCTGATTACCTCAAGGCCACCGGGGCCAAGGGATTGGTCCTGGGCATCTCCGGGGGTGTGGATTCTTCTTTGGCGGGTAAGTTGTGCCAGCTGGCGGTGGAACAACTGCGCGCCGAAGGTCTGGACGCGACATTCCACGCCATGCGGCTTCCCCACGGGATCCAGCATGATGAGGATGACGCCAAGCGCGCCGTCGAGTTCATCGCCCCTGATCAGACCCACACCTTTAATATCGAGAAGGCTGTCACGGGTGTGGATGTGGCATTCAACGAGAGTTTCGGCCGCAATCTGCTGGATTACCACCGCGGAAATGTGAAGGCGCGCCTGCGGATGATCGCCCAGTACGCTGTGGCCGGCGAACAGCAGGCCCTGGTGGTGGGCACCGACCATGCCGCTGAGTCTATGACGGGCTTCTTCACTAAGTACGGCGACGGCGGCGCTGATGTTCTGCCGCTCTACACGCTCAACAAGCGGCAGGTCCGCGTTCTGCTGAAGCATCTGGGAGCTGATGAGCGGCTGTGGATGAAGCCTCCCACCGCGGATCTTCTGGATGAGACCCCAGGTCAGCTGGATGAGACTGAGCTGGGCATCACCTACGATCACATCGATGATTACCTGGAAGGCCGCGAGATTCCCGCGGCAGAGGCAGAGAAGCTGGAGAAGCGATACTTGGCCACTCGCCACAAGCGCACGGTCCCGGTGAGTATCGCGGATCAGTGGTGGCGCTCCTGAGCGGTGCACCTTAAGCGGGCTACCGACCCCTTCAAGGTGCTCACGCTGATACGGTGGTCGGCGTGAGAATCGCGACCTGGAATGTGAATTCAATGCGGGCCCGGGCCGACCGGGTGGAGGAGTTTCTGGAGCGCCAGGACATTGATGTCCTGACCATTCAGGAGACCAAATGCAAGGATGAGAACTTCCCCTGGGAAGTTTTCGAGAACAACGGATACGACGTCGCCCACTTCGGCTTCAACCAGTGGAATGGAGTGGCGATTGCCTCCCGGGTTGGGATGAAGGATGTGGAACGCACATTCCCCAACCAGCCTCCCTTCGGCAAGGGCGGCAAGAACCCGGTCCAGGAAGCACGCGCTATTGGTGCCACCTGTGACGGGGTCCGCATCTGGAGCCTCTACGTGCCTAACGGCCGTACCCGCGAGGATGAGCATATGGTCTATAAGCTCGCGTGGCTGCGTCAGCTGCGCGAGCACGCTTCAGCCTGGCTGCAGGAGAATCCGCAGGCGCAGATCGCTTTGACCGGGGACTGGAACATCGCCCCGAAGGATGATGATGTCTGGGACATCGACTTCTTCGAGCGCCATCAGATGACCCACGTGACCGAGCCTGAGCGAGCAGCTTTCCAGGAGTTCCTCGACGCCGGCTACGCAGATGTGGTGCGCCCGCACGCCCCAGGGCCCGGTGTCTACACCTACTGGGACTACACGCAGCTTCGTTTTCCGAAGAAAGAGGGCATGCGCATTGATTTTGTGCTGGCTTCTCCGAAGCTGGCCGAGCGGGTCGAACACGCCTTCATCGACCGCGAAGAGCGCAAGGGCAAGGGAGCCTCTGACCACGCCCCGGTCATTGTCGACCTGGCCTGAGCGGTCCAGGACCGACTACACCGTGCTAGTAGCCGGGGCCGTGCGATTCGGCATAGGGCTATGAATGCGGCATAAGGCTATAGCCCTATGCGGGATGAGCCAGAATCACAGACTGGTCGCCGGATCTGGCGATGAGATCCACAGGCTGCGGAGCTTCCTGACTCGCCGGGCTCTACACGTATGTGT
>NZ_HG005171.1:89911-92141 GCF_000455245.1 Nesterenkonia massiliensis
GTATGTGTTCCTATAGCCCGACGTCTGGGCTGCTGCAGAAACACGAAAAGCCCCCGAATTTCTTCGGGGGCTTTCGTTCTGACACCGGTTTCGTGGCTCCGACCGGCGTCGATCCGGTGACCTTTCGATTTTCAGTCGAACGCTCTACCAACTGAGCTACAGAGCCTGGACTAAAAACCGGCGTCTTGCGACCCTGACGGGACTTGAACCCGCGACCTCCGCCGTGACAGGGCGGCGCGCTAACCAACTGCGCTACAGGGCCTTATTTTGCTTTGTGCCTCATCAGCACGAGGAGAAACTCTATCAGACTTTCTTCCCCTTGGTCCAATCAGCTCCTGCCAATCTGACCAAGTACCCCCAACGGGATTCGAACCCGTGCCGCCGCCGTGAAAGGGCGGTGTCCTAGGCCGCTAGACGATGGGGGCCCGAACCCTTGGAACATCGCTGCTCCGAGGGGAACCTGTAAGAGTTTAGGGCCAGAGACTCTGTCACGGCAAATCGAGAGGTTCGCCCGTAGTATTTGTCCCCATGGCCTACATGATGAGCGATGAGGAGTTCGACGCCGCCGCGGCCGTTGCCCTTGAACTCATTCCGCCTCGTCTCGCCGCCAGGATCGAGAATGTGGCCGTCTTCGTGGAGGATCATTACCAGCCCGAACCCTGGGAAGACCCGGAGACCACGCTGCTTGGCCTTTACGAGGGCATCCCGCTGACCGAACGCGGCGGTGAACCCTGGGCCATGCCGGATCGCATCACTCTATATAAGGACGCAATCCTAGAGATCTGCGCGACTCGCGAAGAGGTCATCGACCAGATCGCCATTACCGTGGTCCACGAAGTAGCGCACTTCTTCGGCATCGACGATGCCACGCTTCACCGTCTCGGCTGGGGCTGACTTACAACTGCGAGGTGTCATTAGCACAGCCCCAGAGAGAAGTCACGGAACCTCAACCTTCAAGTAGCTTGAAGGTTCCGCTATACCATTTTGTAACCCTGGATGCCCGGAAACTCGCGGTTTTTGTCTCACAGGTTCATCACAGAAACGACACGGCCTATTGCCAGCGTGACCTTTTCGCAATTATCGTGAGCCACGTAGCACCGCGAAGGATCACTCGGATCAGCGTTTCCCATCTTCGTCGATTTGCGCAGGCCAGGCTTCCCATCGCTTATGGCCCGCCCAGATCGTCCGCTGACCGGGTGAACCCAGGAGCTCCTTAGTGCCGATGAGGAGTTCCTCGCAGTGCCGCACCAGTGAGGAAAAGTGAGGAACTACCGTGAAATACCGCCGCAATCTCGCGGTGGCAGCCATTACGGCCGCCGTCGTGACTACAGCGCTTGTCGGGACCACTCTGCCCGACCTGGTCGCTGATCGCGCCACCGAAGCCGTCGAGCACCGCGACACTGACCAGAACCTCTCCGACTCTGTTGTGGTCACTGAGCTGCCCGAGACTCCTTCCGCGCAGGAGATCTCCGCGGCCAAGGAGTCCCAGCAGGCTCGCGAACAGATGATCGTTGACATCGCAGGCCGCATTGACCAGGCCAGCCAGCGGGCCAATGAGCTTGAAGCCGACCTTCAGCGCCAGCAGGCGCAGGCCGTCGCCCGCTTACAGGAGGCCGAGGAAGCTGCTGCTGCCGCCGAGGAAGCCCGCAGCATCCAGGCTGCCGCAGCTTCGGAGGACTATCAGCAGCAGGACACCTCGGCTGCCGATGTACTGCTCTCCGACGGTGATGTGTTGGCCGAGGACGCCACTGATCAGCAGCTGCAGGAGCAGGCTGAGCAGGACGCTGTTGCTGCCGAGCAGGCTGAGCGCGAAGCAGAAGAGCTCGCCGCGCAGGCCCAGCGCGAGGCCGAATCTGCGCAGCAGGCCGTAGCCTCCGTCGAGCAGAGCACCGACCAGACCATCGAGAACGTTGAAGAGCTTGGCCAGAACATCTACGAGCAGCTTGCTGCCCTGAAGGAACTCGAAGGCTTTGACGGAAGCCTCCAGGAGTTCTTCGAGATGATGCTGGGCGAGGCTCGAAGCGGTTCCAGCGCTTACTTCACTGAAGACGGCGACGTCGACTACGAGCAGCTGGTCTACCGAGTCCAGCAGCTGCGCGCCGAAGCCGAGCAGGCTGCTGTGGCCCAGGAGGACGCTGAGCAGTCCCCCGCCGAGGCAGAACCCGAGACTGCCGAAAGCTCCTCGGAGGGTACGGAAGGGGAAGCCGCACCGTCCGAGGAGCCGGAGGCA
>NZ_HG005171.1:92167-100631 GCF_000455245.1 Nesterenkonia massiliensis
TTCAGCGACCCCCACCCCCAGTGCTACGCCTACCCCCACACCCACTCCCTCCGCCACCGTTGCCAGCTTCGATTCGCTGAGCAGCGAGCGACAGCAGTTGCTGTCCAAGGGAGCTGAGCTGGAGTCCGGCTTCAGCGGCGGCGCCCGGGACTATTACGCACTGGTGCTGACCAACTCAGCGCTGACCACCTCTGGCGGTGGAGCAAACTGGGATGCCGTCAGTGCCCATGTGCGGTACCTGGAAGCCGAGTCCACCCCGGCCCCTTCGGCGACCCCTACCCCTTCGACCGCGCCGACACCGAGCCCATCGGCGACTGCAGCACCTTCGCCTTCGGCCTCGGCAACTCCAACACCTACCCGCACGGCAACGCCGACGCCGAGCCCCACCCGGACTCAGGCACCGGCACCGGCGCCCACGCCGTCGATCCCGGGCTACGATGCTCTGACAAGCTCGCTGAAGGATCTGCTGCGCAAGGGCGCTGAACTGGAGCCCGGCTTCAGCGGCGGCGCCCAGGACTACTACCGTGCGGTTCTGAACAACCCGGCGCTGCGTAACGGTGACGGGACTGCCTCCCTGCAGAAGCTGACCTGGCATGTGAACTACCTGGAGCAGCAGCAGCCAGCTCCGGCACCGACTCGCACCCAGTCGCAGGCCCCGGCGGCACCGGCACCCACCCGGACTCAAGCTCCGGCCCCGACAGCCACTCAGTCTCAGGCACCTGCTGCAGTTCCAGCCGGTAATACCGGTTCTGCGCAGATGGCCATCAACTGGGCGGTGAACACTGCCGGCCGCTCCGGGACCTACTACAAGCTGGGCGCTAATGGGCCTGACGCCTGGGACTGCTCCAGCTTTGTGCAGGCAGCCTTCGCCACTGCAGGTATCAACCTGCCACGCACCACCTACGGGCAGATCAATGCCGGCCGGGCCGTTCCATACAGCCAGAAGCAGCCAGGTGACCTGATCTTCTGGGACGACTACCATGTGGCGATCTACCTGGGCAATGGACGGATCGCCGACGCCGGCTCCCCCAGCAGCGGGGTCACCGTCCGCTCGATCTTCGGCAGCCCCAATGCCACCGTCCGCCGGGTCATCTAAACCCAGGTCCAACACAGACGGCCACGGCATATAGGTGATGCCCCGCAGCAACTGCTGCGGGGCATCACCTATATGCGCACGGTTGACCCTAGAAGATCAGCGAAGATCAGCAAGTAGTCAGGCCTGGCCTAGAGCACGGGTCCAAATTCGGGCCGACTCTCAATACGCTCGTCCTCCTTCTCCGGCACCACCATCAAAGGACCTTCAGCGTGCTGGAGGACGCCCTGAGAGGTGGAGCCCAGCAACATTCCGGCGAAGCCCCCACGCCCACGGGTTCCCAGCACCGTCAGTTGCGCATGTCGGGTTTCTTCCACCAGGACATCGACAGCAGCACCATCGATGACCTCGGCTTCAATGGGCAGCTGTGGGTAGTGGCTGTTCAGCCACCGCTTACCGGCTTCAAGCTTCTCCTGCAGATCCTGCAGTGCCTCGGAGTCGTCAATATGGGTGGGGATCCACACCAGCGTGGCACCAAGAGGCGGCAGCGCGCATACCAGGCGCAGAGTGGTCTGCCGCTCGGCGGCCTGCTGTGCGGCCATCAAGGCAGCCACGCGGCCATAGTCGGATCCGTCCACACCGGCTACCACCGGACGCTTGTCCTTGGGGCTGATGGGATGGGCCCCCTCTTGCAGCAACGATTCCGGCGCTCCTGCTCCAGGCTGCTCAGCAGTTGCCACGATCGGGATGGCCCCGGTCGCGGTCGTGAGCGCGTTCTCTTGCTTGGAAGAGAATTTCAGGGGAACCAGCACAGTGGGGCATTTGGCATGTGCTGGCAGGGCCGATGACACTGACCCCAGCAATCGCCCCAAGAAGCCTCCCCGGCCACGGGTGCCCACCACAAGGACCTCTGCATGCCGCGAATGCTCCAGCAGCACGGAGGCTGGATCCCCTGACTCAGTCAAGTAGTTCACCTCTCCGGGATAGTCACGCAGGAACTGTCTGGCTTCATCCAGCACCTTCTCGGCTCCGGCACGCAGACTGGAGTCATCCATCATGGCGTAGCCGCCGTCCATAGATGAGGCCGCGAAAGCAGGAATCGAATAGGCAGTGACCACTGTCAGGGGGAGGCTTCTCCGGTGGGCTTCTGCGGCGGCCCAATGTGCAGCGCGCAGTGACTGCTCAGAGCCGTCGACCCCGACCACCACCCCTCGCGTGGAGCTCTGCTGGGCGGCTGCCTGATCCGATTCTGTCTGCTGTTTGCGGTATGTATCCGTCATTGTGGACCTCCCGTAGGTAGTGTGCCCACATGGTACCGAGCAATACCCGCTGGAGCGAGAGTCTCCACCAAACCGTTGCGGAGTGCCCCTACGGCTGTTCAGCTGACGTGCTGAAGTATGCGCGCCGGGTAGTTGGTGGTGATCTCTTGGACACCGAGTTCGAGGAGCAGCTCGGCGTCAGCGACGCGGTCTACGGTCCACACTCGCATAGTGGTTCCACGCGCGATCCAGGCCTTGACCGCTGCTTTATGATCTCGCACGTAATCTATGCCAGGTCCGGCCATCCCCACACGTTGGTTCCATACCAGTGCTTCAGAGTCCCTGACGGTACCGCGCATCACAGCGGCCACCACCGGCCTCAGCGCCGCGGAGAAACGCACACGAGCCAGCTGAACGTCCACGTCTTCCTCGGTGATGTCCGTAAAGAGCGCACACAGTTTCTCTGCAGGAGCCATATCGGCCAGGCGCAGCAGCGAGCCGGGGGCAAAGCTCATGAACGTGATCTCCACGCTGTGCTCACCGCAGGCGATACGCGAAGTTTCCGGATCCCAACCGTAAATCAGCAGAACCTGCAGCACACGGTCTTCCAGCGCATGACCAAACGGGGAAGGGTGCTTAAGCTCCACTGCTAGGGCAATGTCCCGACCGGCGCTGATCAGCAGCTCCAGCACATCCTGCAGAGTCATCAGCTGCTGCTCGCGTGTGCCGTAGCGCGAGGGAAGCACCGGGGTCTTCCAGCTGGAGACATCGAGCTGGCGCATCTGTTCCAGAGTCGTCTCTGCCACCGCGCCAGAACCATTGCTGGTGCGGTCCAGAGTCGGGTCGTGGAAACACACCACCTCGCCATCCCGGGTGAGGTGCACGTCGATTTCCAGCCCGTCGGCGCCTTCTTCAATTGCGCGCATATAGGCGGCGCGAGTGTGTTCGGGGAAGAGTCCTGAGGCACCGCGGTGGGCGAAGATACGGGCGCGGCGGGCCGGTGCCGCTGACGCCGAATCCGCGGAGAGTTCCAGGTCCTCGGGGATAGTGTGCAGCGCTGCAGCCGGGATCCGGCTGAGCGGGAGGGCGGGAGCCATATCTGCCGCGTGGACGGGCGAGGTGATCGTCACGCCCTCAGGCTACGAGCGAGAAGTCAACGACAGGCAAAGAGCAGGCAAAATGAGGGCAGAACATCGGGTGAATTCCTGGTGAACGCCCGGCAGTCTCGCCTGGTTACTTCTCTTCTGCGAGTTCGCCGACAATAGGCTGGTCAGTTCGCACGCTCGAGCTGGACTGCTCCGGGCGCCCTGCTGCCGGTAGTTCAGGCTGAGAATCTGCACTCTTCTCGCTTTTCAGCGCCTTTTTCTTCTTGCGCTGAGCCTTGGCCGAGGTCTTGATCTGCTTCTTCTTCGCTCGGCGCTCCTTGCGGTCTGCACGCAGCTGCTCGCGCTCGAGCCCGCGCTTGAAGTCTTCCACCAGAGCTGCAGGAGTCTGCTCCGGCAGCTCGCCGAAGGTCTTATGTGCGGTGCGGATGATCTGGCCCGCTAGGGCACGGTTTCCGACGCCGCCCACCACTGCACCGATGCCGAAGGGGATGGCCCGGCCAAGCATGGTGATGCCCCGACGAACGAAGAACCTGCGCAGAAACTGCTTCTTGATCTGATTGGCCACGAGTCCGGCCATAGTCGAGGATCCAGCACTTCCGCTGGCGAGGCTGGAGAGCGGTACAATGCTGCCAATGGGCCCGGAACCGCGACCACCTGCTTGGTCAGAGAGTTCACCAAGCAATCGCCGACCCTCCTCCCCCAGCATGATGCCCATCACCAGGAGTTTGGCTCTCTGTGGGTCCTCGGTGGTAATACCGGAGAGTTCAGCCATCGACTGGGCGTAGAGGGCGCACATTTCCAGGAAGCCGCCGGTGGAGACAGCTGAGAGACTCAGTGAAGCCACAGTGCCGACTGCTGGCACGGCTGCGGTGGCGCCGATGAGTGCACCACCGCCGGTCATGGAACGCTTGAACTCCTTATCGAGCTCAGCAGCCAGCTGCCGGTTGGTCAGTGTCGGGTGCGCTTTGCGCAGTCTGCGCAGATTCGCCAGCACCAAGGGGCGCTGCACGGTCACCGCACGGGTCAGCCAAGTTTCAGCTCCGGGAGTCAACGAGCCGTCGTCGTTGAACGCCTGCTTTGCCACAAGGTTCATCGAGCGGCTGGCCACATACCCGGTGGCAGCAGTGCGGACTAGGGGTTTCTTCCGCGGCTTACGCGTAGCGCGCGCAGAAGACTTCGATGTGCGACTGGCATCATCATTCCTGCCAGCGGAGAAGGGCACCACGTGTTGAGAAGCCATGACAGAGAGTCTAGGCGTTATCCCTGGTGCTCGTCAGCCCAGATCCTGCAGATCGACCCAGACCAGTCGATTCTGCAGACCGAAGCGGGACTGCGGGTCCACCACTTCGTAGCCGTACTCACCCTCGGCCGGCCAGAAAACGCCGGACTGGCTGACTCCTAAAGCTGCAGAAGGCAGGACGTATGAGGCCCGTACATCTCGTTCGCCGGGAACGGCGCGAGTTGCGGTGTGGTCTGTGTGCCAGGGGGTTCCTGAGCGCCCGGTCAGCGGCTGTTCGGTCACTGCACGTGGACGGGGATCCTGCAGAGCAGCATTCTCCAGCAGGATGTCCAAGTCTTCGCTCTCAGCGGCCAGTGGCTGCGGAGCAGAATGCTGGCCGGCCACCACAAAAGGATGACCAGCAGGCAGGCCGCCGTGCGCGCCGTCGTCGTCGGTGAGGTACCAGGCGTTTCCGGCCGCATACTCGGCAAGGACCCGACGCTGGTCATCGGCACGGACAAGATCAATACCGGTGGGATCCTCCGGCAGCGGAATAGCGCTGCCGATGATGTGAACCGGTGCGCGATCTTCATCGACCTGAACCGGGATGTCCCAGAGGCTGCCCTGATAGAGCCGGATAATGGACTTCTCCAGGTCCGAGAACCGTGACTCCGGAAGCGAGTTCTCAGGAAGGTCGCGCCAGAGGAAGTTCTGGAACGTGCGTACCTGATCGGTGAGGATCGGGTGCTTGGAAAACACCACTGTGCTGTGCTGACCGGCGAACTCTCCATAGCCGATAGCGTCCCCGGCTCCGCCGATCGTGCCATCTCCGTCGAGATCCGCACCGGATTCCAACCCAGAGTTCGTGGGGGCGGCATAAACATAGGGGTAGTCGATGGCGCTCTCGCCGCGCTGACCGCTGGCCAGGTACTGGGTGCGCAGCAGTTCGGGAATCTGGCCGTCGTCGTCGTAGGTGACACCGGTGAGAACCAGGACATCAGGGTCGTTGATCTGCGCAGTCTGGGCAATAGCGCGAGCTTGTGCGTGCTGACCACCGCTCAAGGAGGCGATGAGCTGCTGGAGGGGACGTTCGCTGCTGCCATCGCCAGTGAGTTCGGCATGCAGGGTGGCCACCCGCAGATCGCCTTCGGCCTTCGTCAGCGTGGAAGTGGAAGGATCTGCCGACGAGCTGAGCTGGAACGGCTGTCCGGGCGCGGGGTAATACCGCTGGGATCCTGCAACTGGGGTCACCGCCGATGAGTTCGCAGAAGCTGCGATCTCATCATCTGGCTGGGACGACTGCGCCCCGGCTGCTGTGGTCACCATCAGACCCAGGGCAAGAAGTAGGGCACTGCCGCCCCTCATCGTTCCCCTCAACCGGCGCGCAGGCTCATTCGGGCCTGCTGGCATGACCACTACGGTAGCGGCCACTCCGGCTCACGCCAAGCCCTTGCACACATTTCCAGCAAACTTTACGAAGGTGTAATACAACCTTCAGTCCCTAGCCCCGTACTGCGACCTGACAGTGACATGAGTCTCCGCATCCGTGCTTTCTTGGGCCTTTCACATTTACCTGGGTATATGGTGAATGTCGGATACCGAGAATTCCGCGCGGGATTCTCCGACTCAGCTTGCATGACGAGAGTCGACGCAGAACTGACGAATTAACTACGTAAGACAGTGACTACAGGAGGACTTCGTGGCGTCTCAGCCAGAAGCAGAATTGAAAGATTGGTCCTTGTCAGATGCCTGGCGCGGGCTGCAGCTGTGGGTTTTTATCCCCGCGGTGATCATTATTGTCAGCGCCCTCTTTTTCGCGGCCTGGTGGGGAAATACCCGCGGCGCCGAGGCATTCGAGGATCTCAACTCCGCCATCGTGAATAGCGTGGGCTGGTGGTACATCCTTCTGTGCACCGGCTTCGTCATCTTCGCGCTCTGGGCAGGGCTGTCCAAGGCCGGCAACATTCGGCTCGGTCGCGACGATGAAAAGCCGGAGTTCTCCTTAGGCTCGTGGTTCTGCATGCTTTTCGCCGCCGGCATGGGCATCGGGCTGGTCTTCTGGGGAGTCGCAGAGCCGCTATGGCACATGATCGCCCCTCCGGAGATCACCGGAGAGGCCGGGGTTGACGCGAACGGCAACATCATCGCAGCCACTGAATCCTCCGCAGCCGGTACCGCTATGGGTCAGGCGCTTTTCCACTGGGGTCTGCACGCCTGGGCGATCTATGTCGTGATCGGGCTCGGGCTGGCCTACATGACCTTCCGTCGTGGTCGCCCGCTGGCCATCCGTTGGCTGCTGGAGCCGATCTTCGGCCGCAAGCTCATTGAATCCTGGGTCGGACACATCATTGACGTCGTCGCCATTGTCGGCACTGTCTTCGGTATCGTGACCTCCTTGGGGATCGGCGCTCAGCAGATCGCAGCGGGGATGGGCTTCATGGGCTGGGTAGAAGATCCCACCTCACAGCCGTTGCTCACGGGCTTGGTGGCCGTGATCATGATCGTCGCGACGTTTTCGGTGATCAGTGGTGTGCATAAGGGCCTGAAGTGGCTGTCCAACGTCAATCTTCTCGCTGCGGCCGCGCTCGCTCTGTTCGTGCTCTTCGCCGGGCCGACGATGTTCCTGCTGCAGTCGATCGTTTCCAATATCGGCGAGTACGCACTGGCCTTCCCGAACTTGATGTTTGAAACCAATGCGGAATACGCCGCCGGTGCCGGTAATGAACAAGGCGGCCTGCTGGGCAATGGCTGGTCAGCAGACTGGACAATCTATTACTGGGGCTGGTGGATGAGCTGGGCCCCCTTCGTGGGCATGTTCATCGCCCGCATCTCGCGCGGCCGAACTATTCGCGAGTTCGTTCTGGGCGTGCTGCTGGCACCGACCGCAGTGGGCATTCTGTGGTTCTCCATCTTCGGCTCCTCTGGCATTTACTTCCAGCTGACCGAAGGAACCATGCTCATCGATGACGGCGAAGGCGGCCAGACGGTGGGCACGGAGGCTTCGTTCTTCCAGCTGCTGGATCACCTGCCGCTGGCCTCGATCACCGCAGTGCTTGCGATCCTTGTGATCACCATCTTCTTCATCACTTCTGGCGATTCAGGTTCCCTGGTCACCGATGTGCTCGCCTATGGCGGGCGCACCACCACCCCCAAGCTGACTCGTGTGTTCTGGACTGCCCTGATCGCCGTGTCCGCCATCGTGCTGCTGACAGCCGGTGATGATCCGGGTTCCTCACTGCGTGTGCTGCAGGTAGCGGCAATCGCTTCAGCGGCGCCGTTCTCGATTGTGATGGCACTGGCTGTCATCGCCCAGGTGCGGGTATTCCTTTATGAGGGACGCACTATGAACCGCTATGTCCGCGTGCGCCGTCACGCCACCAAGGCTGCCCTGGTGGAGACCGCGCGCGAGGAAGTCGGCAAGGACGCGGGCCCAGCGGTGCAGAAGAAGGTCCTGGAGCTGTTGAACCGCCAGACCCGCTCCCTGCGGGCCATGTTCGGCGGCACCTCCGCTACTCTGTCTGGCCTACCGGCAAGCAGCGAGGCGCGCAAACTCGCCGAAGGCAAGGCCAGCGATGATCTGGTCATAGCCATCGAGGATGTGCCCGCCCACGCCACCACTGTGGATCCGCAGACAGGCGTGCTGGGCTGGGATCACTCCAAGGGATACAGCGACCCGATCACCGATGAGGTCTTTGAGACCCCCGAGTATTCGGAGTCATATGTTGGTTGGGAACACTCCTCGGAAGAGTTCTTCGACGAGACCCTGGCCACCGGAACCATCCCCGTGGTGGCACCGGAGCCGAAGGACGACGACGCCTGATCGGCTAAAGTCACCTCGCTAAAGTGC
>NZ_HG005171.1:100702-109609 GCF_000455245.1 Nesterenkonia massiliensis
GGTCTGCGCACCGGGGGCACTTTTGTCCGCCAAATGCATGCCCTGGTCACTTTCAGTGGACGATTTGCTGGGCTACAGGCGCTGAAACAGCAGCGAATTGTCCACTCCAGCAGGGCAAAGGGAGTTTCCCCGGGCTCACCCGAGGGGCCAGGAAACAGAGACAGGGCCCGGCCACCAATTCCTGGTGATCGGGCCCTGTGTCATCAGTACCAGGCATCAACCTGGAGCAGCATCAGCCGGCGGGGAAGAACTCCGCGGGATGCTTGCCGAGGCGACCATCGCGTTCCAGCCCGTCGATGGCAGCAAGTTCCTCATCGGTGAGTTCAAAGCCGAAGACATCGAAGTTGGAGGCGATCCGCTCAGGAGTCACTGACTTCGGGAAGAGAATGCGACCCTGCTGCAGGTGCCAGCGGATGACCACCTGGGCGGGGCTCACCCCGTGCGCCTCAGCGGCAGCCTTCACCGGCTCCTCGTCGAAGACCTGGCCCTGAGCCAGCGGGCTCCAGGCCTGGGTGGCGATGCCGTACTTCTCATTGGCGGCCTGAATGTCGCGCTGCTGCAGAGCGGGGTGGATTTCCACCTGGTTGACCGCAGGGGTCACCGATCCGATCTCGGCCACCTTGTCCAGGTGCTCGGGCAGGAAGTTGGAGACGCCGATACTGCGGGTCAGACCCTCAGACTGCAGCTCCTCCAGGGCCTTCCACGCCTGAAGGTACTTCTCATCATTCGGGGAGGGCCAGTGGATCAGGTACAGGTCCACGTACTCCAGGCCGAGCTTCTGCAGGGAGGTCCGCAGCGCCTGCTTGGTATTACCGTCTTTGAAGTCCCCCACCCACAGCTTGGTGGTGACGAAAAGCTCCTCGCGCGGGATCCCGGACTTGGCAATTGCCGCTCCGACGCCCTCTTCGTTGCCGTAGACAGCAGCGGTGTCGATATGCCGGTATCCGACCTCGAGGGCCTTCGACACAACCTCCTCAGCGATATCGGCAGGGACCTGCCACACGCCGAAGCCGAACTGCGGGATCTCATAGCCGTCGTTGAGCTTGATAGTGGGTACTGCAGTCATGGTGACCTTTCACTGAAGTTCTGACTGATGGGCGGCCCGAAACGGCCCGTCCCACTGACACGAACCTCCGCGCTCACCAGGTCATTCCCACCTGATCAGCCTACGTTCTGACACCTTGGTTATACGCCCAACCTCTTGCGCAGTTCGCGAGCATGCCGGCGCGAGACTTCCACCCGGGAACGCTGGCGGTCATTCATCACCATGACCAGGGTTCCGCGGAAGTCTGGTACCAGCTCACGCACATAGCGCAGGTTGACCAGGTAGGAACGGTGAACCCGGAAGAAATGCCCCTGAAGTCGGCGCTCCAGCTCGTTCAGGGAGAAAGACACCAGCAACTTGTCATCTGCCAGCTTCAGTGAGGAATACCCGCGTGCGGCAGCTGCGTAGACGATCGCCTCGCCGTCCACCAGGACCGTACGGCCATCCTTCTGCACCGGAATGCGCACCAGCGGATCAAGAACAGCCGACGACGACGGCTCCTGAGCTCCATGCCCGTGTGCCGGTCCCTGGCCGGTCCCGTTGGCAGCAGCTGCACTGTGAATGTCCTGTCCCTGCGGGGCAGCTGCGCCACCGGCGGTGACCGGCTGCGCCGCGCCGTCGTCCCTGGCCCCTGGCTCTTTGCCGAGGTTCAGGGCCCGCTCCACCGCACGCCTGAGCCGCTCGGCATCAAAAGGCTTGACCAGGTAATCCGCAGCCGAGAGGTCAAACGCCTCCACTGCGTGATCCGGATAGGCGGTGGTGAAGATGACCCGCGGTCCGCGCGGGTTCTCCCGCAGGCGCTGTGCGACCTCAAGACCGGTCAGACCCGGCATCCTAATGTCCAGGAAGACCAAGTCGTAGTTCAGCGAGTTCAGCAGCAGAAGGGCTTCTTCGCCGTTAGTGGCCTCCCCCACCACCTGGACTCGTCCGGCACCTGAGGCTTCTGTGCCGGCGGCCTCCTCCAGTAGATAGCGCAGCTCCTCCCTGGCGGGGGCTTCGTCATCGACGATCAGGGCGCGCGGCTGCATGCCGCAAGTATAAGCGGAAAGTGCGCCAGCTCACATGCGCCAGTCTCATCGCAGCGGAATGCTCAGATCCACTACCGTGCCGCCGGAACGCGGCGTGGAGATAGAGAGGTCATAACGATCCCCGAAGAGCGAGTCCAACCGCTCGGAGATATTCTGCAGCCCAACCCCGGCGTGATCCGGTCCGGTCAGCGCTGAATCCTGGCCCGAGGCCACCTCAGTCTGCCGGGCCGTCAGCCGAGCCAGCACCTGCGGGTCCATGCCGACACCATCATCGGAGACCCGAATAGAAGTGGTGCGGGTCAGCGGATCAACCCGAGCCCGAAGCCGCACGGTACCGCCTTCCTTCTTCCCGGCAATCCCGTGTTTGACCGCGTTCTCCACCAGCGGCTGGATGGTCAGCACCGGCACCCGGGACGTCAGCACCTGCGGGTCGATGTCATAGCGGATCTGCAACCGCTCCCCGAACCTGGCCTGTTCCAGGGACAGGTAGGTGCGTACAAAGAAGTACTCCTGGGCGAACTCCGCAAAGTGTCCCTCTTGGCGGACGGCGTAGCGGAAGAACTCGGAGAGCCGCAGCAGCAGCTCCCGAGCCTCCTCCGGGCGGGTTCGCGCCTTCGAAGCGATGGTGTTGAGCACATTGAACAGGAAGTGCGGATTGATCTGCGCGCGCAGTGCGTCCAGCCGGGCATGAGTGGCCAGCTGCTTCTCGCGGTCGAGTTCAGCTAACTCCAAGTGCAGCGAGAGCATATTGGCCATATCCTCCACCAGCTGCTTCGGCGGAGTCTTGGTGGTGGCTTGGTACACACCCAGGGTGCCCACGGTGCGCGAGCCGATCCGCAGCGGGGCGATCACCGCAGACTGCAGTTGGCATTCCGGGTGCCGGCAACCAAGCCCATCGGGGGTGTGCACTACCGAAGTGCGGCCCTTTTTGACAGTGCGCGGGGCCGCCGTCGTCTGCATCTGCCCGCCGGGCACGTGATGATCCGCTCCGGGACCGATATAAGCCAGGATGTCTTCAGTATCAGTAATGCACACCGCGTCCCCAGAGAGCATGGGCCGCAGCAGCTCACAGGTACGACGGGCGGCATCTGGTGTCAGGCCTTTGCGCAGCGGCACCGAACGGCCCGCCAGGTCACTGACCCCCCGGGGCTTCTCTGCACGCAGTGGGGCAGCTGCGCGGCTGCCGAGAAGGCCCCGGCTGCCACGTGGGCCGCGCAGCACCGAGGGATAACCCAGCACCACCGCCAAGGTCAGCGCCACACCGATTCCCACGGTGGGCAGTACCGGCAATGCTGGGACCACCATCCGCTGCGTGATGGCGTAGACCACCGACCAGATCACCACCACAGCAATGGCAAGAATCACGCTACCGCGCACGACGGCGCCTCCTTTCCTCCACTGTCAGAGTCGCCAGCCGCTCTGCCTGACGGTCGGCTGCGGTGCCGTGCATGATGACCCACGCCGCATCCACTGAGGCGGGTGGCCGGGTCTTTCTGGAGATCAGCACCGTCACCAGAACAGCCGCAGGTGCCGCCAACAGGGTCGGCGCCGCCATGAGTTCACGCAGCGCCGAGGGTTGCATCATCCCGGCCGTGAGGAACATCGCCACAGCCAGACACGCCCCGGTGAGCATGCCGGCAAGCGCGCCGGGCGCCGTCGTGCCTCTCCACCAGATCGCCAGTACGATCACCGGCGTCAGCGCCGAGCCGGCCACGGCGAAAGCCCAGGTGACCATGGTGGCCACTAGAGACGGCATCGCGGGAGTATAAGCATCGGGACGCAGGGCAATGGCCAGACCTGCCGCCAGTGCAGCGGCAACCAGCGTGGTCAGCCGCCCGGCCCATACCGCCTGGCGTTGGGTGGCGCGCGGATTGATGTGGCGCTCATACACATCGTGGCCCCAGGTGGCGGCAGAGGCCAGCAGCAAACCGGCCACTGTGGACATCGCCGCGATCAGGGCGGCTGCGGCCACCAGCCCCAACCCTGCCTCATCCCCATAGATCCGACCCAGCACTGGTAAGGCATGTTCGGGCACGCGCAGGACCCCGTCCACGGTGAGTTCACGCAGCCACGGGTGTTCTTGGGCAGCGGCGGGGATGATGTCCCTGGCGGCAGTGCCCATCATGACTGCTAGGGCGTAGAAGGCGCCGATCAGGACCAGTACCCAGACGGTAGTGGAACGGGCGGCACGGCCGGTGGGCGAGGTAAAGTAGCGGTTCATCACATGCGGCAGCCCAGCTGTGCCAAGCCCGAGGGTCACCACTAGAGCCACCTGCCCCAGGTGACCGTAGCGGGCCCCGGGCTCACCGAATACCGCAGGTTCTTCGGGCTGGATGAAGTTTGTCTCCTCCACCAGCTGCCAGGACTGCTGGTCCCCCGAGTCCACCAGTTCAGGGTTGGTCAGCGGCTGCTGGCTCAGCTGCTCCACAGCGTCCCCGTAGCGGAACCCGTCAGCAGTCAGGACCACGGCGAGCCAGATCAGGGCGCTGAAGAGGAGCAGAAACTGCACCGCCTGGTTCCAGGTGGTCCCGCGCATACCTCCGAAGGCCACCACCACCGCGATCACCGCCGTGGACAGCAGCACCCCGGTGGAGTAGGGACTCAGGCCGAATATCCCGTGTCCGACCAGGAGCTCCCAGGTGATGCCGCCGCCCACTGACTGCGGCACCAGATAGCAGAGGATCACCAGCTGAACCACTCCCACCGAGGAGATCCGTACGGCGTCAGAGTCCAGCCGGCGGCCGAGGAAATCAGCCAGGGAGAATTCTCCGTAGCGCCGAAGCGGAGCGGCCACCAGCAGCAGCACCGGCACAAAACCGGCCGCGAAGCCCACCGCATACCAGGCGCCGTCGAGACCGGAGACATAGACCGCAGCAGCGACCCCCAGAAAGGACGCTGCGGAGAGGTAGTCGCCGCTGATCGCCCAGGAGTTGGTGATGACACCCACGCGCTGACCGGCCAGGTAGAAGTCGACGGTGGATGAATGCCGAGGTCGGGTCAGCACACTGACGCCGAGCACAATCACTAATACTGCAGCCAGGGTGATGACCGCCGTCGTCGTCATCGATCTGCCTCATCGGCTGCCCCGGATTCGGGAAGGTCAAACTCTGCGCTGAAACTTTGGGGCCCCGGACTTTGATGCCCCAGCATGCGTGATTCCACAGACGAGCTCAGGGTAGCTGCGGCAATGCCCAGCACCGCAAGAACCAGGTAGAGGCCCACACCGGCAAAGAGAAAACCCGGACTGAGATTGCCCGTGACTCGGGATTCAGTCCACCAGGGCAGGGTCATGGTGAGCACCGGGAAGGCTGCCACGATCACCAGGAATACCGTGAAGTAGGTGATGGCGATTCGACGCAGCGTGCGGAAGGCCGCATCAGCTTCAGCCGGGGTGTCCCGGACTTCATCCTGTACCGGACTCTCAGCCGAGGGGACGTCGTCGTACCTCATGAAGTGAGTCTAGAGCCACAAGCCTTAGGCGGCGGGCCAGCGCTTCCACATACTCCACGCGGCACGGATCAGCAGCACTGCGCCACCGCCGGCAAGCACAAGCCCCATCCCGGGCATAAAGGAGCCCCACTGGGTGGAGGCATTGGCGACAATCAGGTTCCAACCCTGCAGGAGGGCGATCGCGGCAACCACCAGTCCCGGAATGGCGGCGTGAGCAATAGCCAGCCGACGCCGCGGCACAAAACCTCCGGCGAATGCCAGGCACCCCACGGAAAGCGTCAGCACCCCGGGGCCATCGGTGCCTCGCAGGACGAATGATTCGCCGATGAGTCCCTGAGTGAGGGAAACGTAGATCCAGGGCAGGAACGCGGAAATGATCATCATCATTCCGCCGATCAGCATGGGCCAACTTCCCAGATGGAAGACACCGTATCCGTGTTTGCGGCCTTCCTTCAGACGGGCAAAGACCCCTGCGAGTCCGCGGTCTTCCACACCCGCCGTGGAGCGTGCTGGCTTCTTCTGCGCGGTAGCGGTCATAGCAGCATCCTAGAGGTGATGCAGGCCACAATCATCGCCTCGAAGGTGTCGACCTTCCCAGAGGTGCCACCTGACCTATAAGCGGCGGTTTTCTCTCGATGAGCGGCACCTGGCCCCTCGCCGCCCGCTCACAGCTGCAGAAAGGCCGTCCGGAAACACAGACCAGCCGTCCGATAAATAAGTCCTTGTGATCCACCTCACACCAGAGTGTGGTAGTGGCAAGCACTCAACCGGGTGCGGCCTGCCCCTGATGCGGGCCATTCGCACTGAAGCACATGAAGGGAGCCTCCCGTGTCCGATGTGACGCAAGAGAGCACTTCCGGCCCGCCAGCGGAGGATTCGAGCTGGCGCCAGCGCTACTGGAAGAAAAACGTCCGAGTCCTGGCGGTGCTGCTGGCCATCTGGGCCTTCGTCTCGCTGGGCCTCAGCGTGATCTTCATCGAACCGCTGAACACCATCGAAATTCTCGGATTCCCCTTGGGCCTATGGTTCGCCCAGCAGGGATCGATCTACACCTTCGTGATCCTGATCCTGGTCTACGCGCTGTGGATGGACCGTATCGATGATGAGTTCGGAGTATCCGAGCGCAATGAGGAAGGGAAGCGACTGTGAGCGATATGCAGTTTTGGACATTCTTCTTCCTGATCCTGACCTTCGGGATCTACATCTACATCGCCTGGCGATCCCGGGTGAAGGAGACCAAGGAGTTCTACGTCGCCTCCCAGGGCGTCCCCACGCTCTATAACGGCATGGCGGTGGCCGCGGACTGGATGAGTGCGGCCTCCTTCATCGGTATGGCCGGCATGATCGCCTTCCTCGGCTCCGATGGTTCGGTCTACCTGATGGGCTGGACCGGCGGCTACGTCCTGCTGGCTCTGCTGCTGGCTCCTTACCTGCGCAAATGGGGCAAGTTCACCGTTCCGGAGTTCGTCGGTGACCGCTACAGCGATACGGTGCGCGTAGTGGCCGCGATCTGCGCCATCGTCGTCTCCTTCACCTATGTGGTGGGCCAGATGACCGGTGGCGGTGTGGTCTTCGCACGCTTCCTCGGGCTCTCTGCCGAGTGGGCCGTCGTCGTGGCAGCCGCAGTGATCTTCTTCTACGCGGTGCTCGGTGGCATGAAGGGCATCACCTACACCCAGGTGGCTCAGTACATTGTGCTGATCATCGCCTACCTGATCCCCGCGGTGGCGGTCTCACAGGCCGTCGGCGGCTTCCCGGTCCCGCAGGTCACCTACGGCACTATCCTGGCTGAACTGGATGCCCTGCGCGTGCAGTTCGGTCTCCATGAGTTCACCGACGCTTTCGCCGGACGTCCCGGTGGGCAGCTGGATGTGTTCCTGGTGACTGCCTCGCTGATGCTGGGTACAGCAGGTCTTCCGCACGTGATCATCAGGTTCTACACCACCAAGACGGTGCGCGGCGCGCGGTTCTCCGCCTTCTGGGCGCTGTTCTTTATCTCGCTGCTCTACCTCACGGCTCCGGCAGTGGGTGCTTTCACCAACCTGAACCTGCTGCGCACCGCCCAGAACGCCACTGCTGATGACCTTCCGGGCTGGATCCAACCATGGGCCGATGCCGGCTATGTCACCTTGAACTCCACTGACGGTGTGATTGAGACGGTGTCCAACAGCGCGGCCTCCGGAGCTGACCTGATTGTCTCCAATGACATTCTGGTGCTGGCCTCCCCGGAGATCAGCGGGCTGCCCGCACCTATTGTGGGTCTGATGGCCGCAGGCGGTATGGCGGCGGCACTGTCCACGGCCGCTGGTCTGCTGCTGGTGATCTCCTCGGCTGCTTCCCACGACATCTTCTACCGGATGATCTCCAAGGAGAAGGCTTCGGAGAAGACCCAGATGCTGGTGGGCCGCCTGGCGATGACCGGTGCGGTGATCGTGGCGATCTTCGCCGGGCTGAACCCACCGGCCTTCGTGGCCCAGGTGGTGGCCTTCGCCTTCGGCCTGGCGGCATCGACCTTCTTCCCGATCCTGATACTGGGTATCTTCTGGAAGAAAGCCAATGCCAAGGGCGCCGCGGCCGGTATGCTCACGGGTCTGATCTTCAGCGCAAGCTACATGATCTACACCCTGGAGATCTTCGGCACCAGCGCAAACGAGCACATCTTCAACGTCTCCCCGGAGGGCATCGGCACCATCGGTGCAGTGGTGAACTTCGCGGTGACCATGATCGTCTCCAGCCTGACCCGTCCGCCCAGTGCGGAGGTCCAGGAGATGGTGGAAGAGATTCGCTACCCGCAGACCCGCAAGGTCACGACCGGCGTATAGCTTCCCTTGCTCGATGTACCTTCAACGGTGGCCCTGCTCCAGTTCCGGAGCGGGGCCACCTGCGTATCGGCGCAGGTCAGAACGCGGAAGTGCGGCTCAGGCAGTGCCTGGCCGGGTACTTTCCTCAAGCCACCGCAAGTAGCCGTCGCTGCCGTCGATGATAGGCAGCACCACCACTTCGGGCTCCTCGTAGCTGTGCTCGCGCTCCAGCAGGGAACAGAGCTCGACGGCGGCGTCCCTGGTGGTCTTGAAGCTCACAAGTTGTTCTGCCTCATCTTGAAGCTCACCCGCCCAGCGGTACAGGCTGCGGATCTGGCTGACCTGGGCGCAGGCTGCTAGCCGGGCCTCTAGAGCGCGACCGGCCAACTCACTGGCCTCGGTTTCGGAGCCCACCGTGGTCTGCACGATGACGGCGAGTGCCGCAGCCGAATCTGCTGCGTCACTGGCACCAATCCGGGATGATTCTCCTGGTGCGGGTGTCTGCTGCACGGCCCCTCCTAGAACTACCGCGTGGTGATGTGGCTGCCAGCATAGGAGAGAAGCTGGCAGCGGTGAACCCCGC
>NZ_HG005172.1:0-6268 GCF_000455245.1 Nesterenkonia massiliensis
GGTAATAGACCGGATGTCGATTGCTAGGGTCGCTGCCGCACTGGCGTCTTCCTGGCATACCGTCAACGACGCCGTCCTTACCGCCGGGCGGCAACTGCTGATCGAGGACCCGACCAGGTTCGATAGCGTGAAGGTGATCGGGGTCGATGAGCACTGCTGGCGCCATACCGGCCACGGTTCCCACTACGTCACCGTGGTCATCGATTTGACCCCAGTCCGCGCCGGCACCGGACCTGCCCGGCTGCTGGACATGGTCCCCGGCCGCTCTAAGGCCGTGTTCAAGACCTGGCTGGAGGCCCAAAGCAAGGACTTCCGCGAAGGCATCGAGGTCGTGGCCATGGACGGGTTCTCCGGGTTCAAGACCGCCACCGCCGAAGAGCTCCCACAAGCTACCGCCGTCATGGACCCTTTCCACGTCGTTGCTCTGGCTGGGGACGCGTTGGATCAGGCCCGACAGCGGGTTCAGCGTGAGACCACTGGGCACCGGGGCCGCACAGGTGACCCGCTCTACGGTGCTCGGCGAACCTTGCGCACCGGGGCTGAGCTGCTCACCGAGCGCCAAGACATGCGCCTGCGGACAGTGTTCGCCTCAGATGAGCACGTCGAGGTCGAAGCGACCTGGTGGATCTATCAGAAGATCGTCGCCGCCTACCGGCACTCATCGAAGTCCACCGGCAAGCAGATGCTCACCGAAATCATCACAGCCCTGCGCCGCGGAATCCCGGCGAAACTGATCGAGCTGAAGAAGCTGGGTCGGACCTTCAACCGCCGGGCCACCGACATCCTGGCCTACTTCGACCGGCCCGGAACATCCAACGGACCCACCGAGGCGATCAACGGCCGGCTGGAACACCTGCGCGGCACCGCCCTAGGATTCCGGAACCTGACCAACTACATCACCCGAGCCCTGCTGGACACCGGAGGATTCAGACCCTATCTACACTCTCATCTGCGATGAGCCAGATAAGGCTCGACAAGAAGTCGTGGAATGATCCCCTGATTTCGGTCCACGAGTTATGAGAGTCGCACTAGTGCCCGGTGCTCCGGGCAGGAAAACTGGTGTGACCATGACAAGCAAGAGAAGACGCCCTACCCCTCGCTTGAGCCGCTGTTGTCGCTTTCTCTACTCACTGACAACCGGGAAAGCTCTAACGCTCTGTTCTATGATCCGGTGAGTGCCGTCCTTCAAACGGAGGCTAATCTCCACCTCCAGGAGAAATCGACATCCCTGGTCTCCTCTCCTCATCTGCCCAACTGACTCACAACCAGGCTGACAAAGAGGGGGACCGCCTCTTTCGCCTTATACTTCGGAAGAAAGTGCTTCCAGGCGCTTCATGAGGTGTTCGAACTCTTTGGGGATTGAAGTGAGTTTGGCGACAGCTTCCAATATGGTGTCATCGTTCAAGGGTCTACTGTTGCTCTGCGAGACAAGCCAATCTTTGAATGATCTCGGAGTATTGTCTCGGGTTTTACGCGCCTCTGCGTGCTGTTCCCACAGCTCGTTCCAGCTTGTAGCCCTCGGTAGGAAGGCTTCAACGGGGAGGTAGTTGAGGATATCCTTCTCGCCCAATCCGTGAGGGGAAAGTCTTGAATCCACCCCGTTTTCGAGGGCCCTGATAAGCCAGCCGCGGATGAATCCGATTTCTTCCTGGGCTTTTTTCCCTGAGGGACTCTTCAACACTACGTTGAGGTGGTCGACTGCATCCTTCTGGGATCTGGTGCTGCGTAGTTCACGCGCTTTAGCCCATGCATTCTGGATCGCTTGGTGTTGCAGGTTGTCCACAAGCGCCACCACATGGGCTCGTGTGTACTTAAACAGGATGTAGCTGTCTGCTGTCCCTTTTAGGTTCTTGGCCCCATCAAGGGTGATCACCTCGACCCGAGCCTTCTGCAGCCTGGCGCTGAAGAGCTCATCAAAGATGAGTTTCTCATGGTGGCCTTCCACAAGCAGGAACACTTTGGTCCATCGCAGCAAATCACTGGGGTTGAGTCCGAGAGTCTGAAGCGAATCCTTGTCCTTTAGGTCCAACGGTTGGACTATCGAGCGCGCCCGCTTGGCACCCACGTAGCGATCATCGTCACTCAGCGGGCCGTTATTGCGCTTGATCTCGATCAGTTTCGCCCCTGGGCTGTCAAGAAGGTCAGGTGAGTGGGTAGCCACGATCATCACGCGACGAGGATCACTCGCAACTAAGTCAGTGAGAGCTGTGGCCATGGTGGACTCCGCGGAACGATGAAGAGCAGCCTCAGGCTCATCAATGAGCGTCAGTGCCGGGCGCGGTACCTCTCCGCGCTCGATTTCTCGCCCGGTCCAGTAAAGGGCATCCGCAATAGCTAGACGCAGCCACTTCTGCTCAGCGCCGGACATCTCGTTCAGCCCAAGAGCGGGAAATGTGCGAGTCTCATTTCCGGCTCTCTCCGAATCATCAGTGTCGAACTCCCACGCGGCCCCGGGCCTTGTAAAGCGCTCCTCAGCGGCGGCAAGCCTCAAGACCGGAACGGGCGCGTCCTGCAATACTGACCCGAAGTACTGTTGTGCTCGCTGGGAGATCAATGTCCCGGTGTGCGCGGCTGCAATATCAACAGCCGTCTTCATTCCATTTGATTGATAGAAAAGGGTGGATTCCTCAGTAATATGTACCGCGCGGGCAATTCGAGTCATGGTTGTTGGCGGTAGACCGGCACGCTCCAGCCAAGAAGTGCCAGTCTGGTGGGTAATCTCGTCAAAGGAGTACGGTGCCGCCTGCTCGGCGATGTATTTCAGAAGCTCGAGGCTTGTTCCGTTTGGATCGGACGATTCTTCAATAAGGTCAATGCCGAAGTCTAATGCTCTGGCCCCAGGTGTTAAGAGAATGCCTGGCATCGGATCAGGATCACTGCCCTCGTAGGCATCAAAAGGCGAAAACCTAGTCGGATGAAAATATTGTTTCCCATAGGCAGGAAAGGGATACAAGTGCGGGGGAAGTATTGGGCCATTGTCCAAGAAATCCAGCACTTGACTTGCAGACGAGTTACCGTTGTTTTCGGCTAGGAGCATCTCATGGCGTGTCAGATGTGCCTTTGCAGCTGGCAACTGGGAGTCGTAGGCCGGCCACACCTCCCAACGGGGCGCGTTAGAAGTGCCGAGTGGGTGCAGGAGAAAGAAAAGATTATGAATAATCTCTTCCTCAAGCTCTGAATTTGTGCTTCTGAGTCGAGATCTAAAAACTTCTTCAACCGTTTCTGTAACCTGGTCTGCCGATAGGCCTTGAATCCACCTGTCTCTATCGTCGGAAAAGGAAACATCAGGTGACCACCCACCAATTTGTTCGGCTATCGCGTAGCGCAAGGTTGGACGGTACCCAGTCGTTTTGTATCTCGGGTGGCTGGTCGGGAATCTATCCGATTCCCAAGCGTCCGGTGTCGCCTGCACCACGACAAAAACACCGATGTCGGAGCTTTCACCGAGCAACGCATAGCGTATGCCCCTCAGGAGACGGGATTTTCCCGCGCCGTTGAGCCCATACACTGCGGTCAGGCCATCTTGCATCGGCAGGAACGAGTCTTCCAGGACAGCATCCCCAGTGATCTCGAAGCCTACAATTCGGTGATCCATGCCTTGATTGTATAAGCCACACGGGTATGTCAATCCTGCACCGGAGCCACGACCAGTTGGTGCACCTGAACCGCTCAAGGAGTACTAGGTGTAGGGTATGGCCATAAATACCTGCTACCTGGACAAGCTGAGTACCTTAGCGGAGACCTTGCAGCGATCCAACGAAGGCGTCATGGGTGGAAAGTCTAAGGCGAACGGATGTCGTCGTCCCGTTCGAGCAGAGGGCTACGCGCCTTCTGTAACCACCCGCCGCCAGGTGGGGTGGCGGAGGCGGTGGTCGCGGGTGATGCCCGAGTGCTTGACCTCGGCCTGCAGCTTCGGGGTCACCCAAGTGGCGTCGCCGGCGTCCTCCGCAGGGACATCAGCAACCGGCGGCGTCTTACGCACCAGCTTCTCCAACTGTGCCCGCAGCTCCGTTAACTCCGCATCGCTGAAGCCAGTACCCACACGCCCCGCATAGGTGAGGTTGCCGTCGTCGTCGGTGATACCCAGCAGCAGCGACCCAAACGTCTTCGCGCGCCCGCCCTTGCCCTGCCGCCAGCCGATCACCGTCACATCAGCATGATTCTCATGCTTGATCTTGATCCACG
The DNA here is from genome assembly GCF_000455245.1 of Nesterenkonia massiliensis. Lineage (GTDB taxonomy): Bacteria > Actinomycetota > Actinomycetes > Actinomycetales > Micrococcaceae > Nesterenkonia > Nesterenkonia rhizosphaerae. The sequence goes on from NZ_HG005172.1 coordinate 4,186, forward strand.
CATCCGAACGCTTGCCGGGCCGATACTTGCCATCGGCACGCTTGGCCATAATGCCCTCAAGCTTCAGCTCCTCGCTGACCTCCATCGCGTGATCCAGATTCTCACCGAGATCATCAGGCACCTGCACCTGATTTCCCGACTCCACGAGCTCCTTCAGCAGCTCGCGACGCTGGGTATATGGCAGATCCGTCACGTCACCGCGCTCTGGCGTGTGCAGCACATCAAAGACCATGTAATGCACCGGGATCTTTTCCGCAGCACGTTCGATCTCACGCTTCTTCGTCAGGCGTCCGCGACGCTGCAGCAGCCCGAAGTCAGGACGGTTCGATGAATTCAGCGCCACCACTTCGCCGTCCAACACTGTGCCCACCGGCGCCAGCTCAGCCAACTCCACCAGTTCAGGGAATGTCCCGGTCAGGTCCTTCCCATTGCGGCTGCGCAGCTCCACGCGCTTGGTGCCGTCGTCGTCCTCGTGCACCGCAGAGATGATCCGGTAACCGTCCCATTTAGCCTCGAAGATCCAGTCATCACCGTGGATGTCCTTGGGCGCACCCATAGTTGCCAACATGGGGGAGGGGAGCGGGTCCGGAATCGGTGCAGGCTTCTTAGGCTTCTTCTTCGACTTGCTGGTGCTGGAACCGGCGCCGGCCTCGTCGCCCTCCGGCTTCTCGCTCTTGGCAGAGGCCGCAGACTTTGCAGCGCGCGGCTGATCCTTGGTCATGCGGATCAGCCAGTCCTTGCCTTCATCATCGGTCTGAACCAGCGCATATCTACGAGGCTTACCGCCGAGGCCGCCGTCGGGCTTGCCGTGCAGCACAAAGACGACCTTCTTCTCCTCCCACTTCTCAATATCCACGGTCCCGGTGTCCCAAATAGTCACCTCACCGCCGCCGTACTCACCCTTAGGGATAGTGCCCTCGAACTGCGCATACTCAATCGGGTGATCCTCCGTCATCACCGCCAGGCGCTGTTGCCCGGCCTTCAACGGCGGACCCTTCGGCACCGCCCAGGACACCAGCACACCGTTGCGTTCTAACCGAGTGTCATAGTGCAGGCGGGTCGCGTGATGCTCCTGCACCACAAAGATCGGGTCACCATCGCGGGCCGCCGGCGACTCCTGGGGCACCGGTTCCGGAGTTTTCGCCGCATCACGCATGGACCGGTACTTGGTCAATGCGTCCTCGATGTCCTTTGCCGGAGCAGACTTCCCCCCTGACCCCTTCTTCTTTCCGGAGTCCTTAGACGAAGACTTCGCTGTGGCGGGAACGTCGGCGTCGTCGTCGTTGTACCGCCCGAACCTCCGCATCGGGTCCAGGCCATCGGCCAGACGCTCCATCACCTCGCGGAAATCCAGTTGACGCAGATCCTGATCATCCAGCTCATCCCACTCTCGCGGGACCGCCACCCAGGGCTGCGGTCGGCCACGCAGCGAATACGGCGCCACCGTGGTCTTATTCGCATTGTTCTGCGACCAGTCGATGAACACCTTGCCCTTGCGCGCGGTCTTCTTCATCTGGCTCACCACCTGCTTCGGGTGATCAGCCTCCAGAGCCCGCGCCAGCTCCTTGGCCACCTGCGAGACCTGGTCCGAGGTGTAGGTGCCCTCTAACTCCGCATAGAGGTGAATACCCTTCGACCCCGAGGTCAGCGGAACACTCGGCAGGCCCATGTCATCGAGAATCTCCCGGCACCAGCGCGCCACCTGTGCGCAATCGGCCAGATCAGTCCCCGGCCCCGGGTCCAGGTCAAGCACCAGCCGATCCGGGTTACGGCGCTCCGCCACCGGAGGCTCACCGCTGTCATCTGACGGGATAAAAGGGGCGACGTCGGCGTCGAACCTCCACTGCGGAACGTGCAGTTCCAACGCGCCCACCTGGCCGAACCACGCTAGTACGGCCTCATCCTCGGCCAGCGGGTAGATGTTGACGTGATCAGAGTGCTGCAAGCCGAGCCGCGGCACCCACGCCGGTGCCGAGTCCTCAAGGTTCTTGCGGAAAAACGCGTCATTGGGCTCCTCCGCGGTGCCGGGTCCATCCGGCCAGCGTTTGCGGGTCACCGCGCGGCGGCGCATATGCGGCAACAT
>NZ_HG005172.1:7192-14578 GCF_000455245.1 Nesterenkonia massiliensis
CATCGCCGGCGCCACGGTCTGCAGGTACTCGATGACCTCAGCTTTGGTGGTCTCGGTCTCCGGGAAGATGACCTTATCCAGGCTGGTGAGCTTCAGTTTCTTGCCCGCCACTGTCACCGTCTGCTGCTTAGACGCCATCCCCGCCATCGCCTCCTATGAGATCTTGCTGATCAGACCATTGTTGGCGCAGCGGGCTTGGTGTTTGCTGGACCGGCAGGTGCGATATGGAAACTTTTTTGCCAGGTTCGGCACGACGTGGAAAAAAATCAGCGAAACCTTTCCACGTCGTCGGGAACGTGGAAAGATGCTTTCCATGTCGGACACGCCAACCTGGGACCCGAGCCAACCTTTCCAGAACCTCCCGCCGCTGCCTCCCGAGCAGGAAGTAGAGACTGCGGAAGTGCTCAAGAAGCTCATCGAGGCTAGGTCCGCCCTGGCCGCCATGGACCAGGCGGCGCGGCGCCTGCCTAACCCTGAGGTGCTTCTCAGCACCCTGACAGTGATCGAGGCGCAGGCCAGCTCCGAGATCGAGAACGTCGTCACCACCACTGATGAGCTCTTCCGGCACATCGACACCCAAGAAGGCGCATCCCCGGACGTCAAAGAGGCGCTCCGGTACCGAGCTGGGCTCTACACTGGGCTCGAGCTCGTGCGAAACCGGGGCACCATCACTCGCAACACCGCTGAGACCATCTGCACTGAACTCGCCGGCCGACAGGTGACGCTGCGGCGCAACCCTGGAACGATCATCGCCAGCACCCGCCGAAAAGCTGCCATCTACACTCCGCCCACCGGATATGAGACGCTCGACAGGCTCATGGGGGAGTGGGAGCAGTACGTTAATCAGCCTGGGACGCACGACGCTCTGGTCAAGATGGCGCTGGCTCACTATCAGTTCGAGGCGATCCACCCCTTCGACGACGGCAACGGCAGGACTGGCAGGATCATCAATATCCTTCAGCTGGTGAAGGACGAACTCCTGGCCAGCCCCGTCCTCTACCTGTCCCGTTACATCATTGCCCACAAGGATGAGTACTATCGCCGACTGCTTCGCGTCACATCCCACGGAGAGTTTCTCGAATGGACTCTCTTCATGCTGGATGCAGTGCAGCAGACAGCATCATCCACATTGGAGCTCATCGACCGTCTGCAAGAGTTGGAGGAGCAGATCAAAACGGCTGTGGCCGAAGCCGTTCCCTCCGGCGGAAACATCGCTCTGGTCGAACTGTTGACGGCCCGCCCCTACACACGAACCGTCAACGTGGAGCAAGCCTGCAGCGTCTCGCGGCCGACTGCCAGAAAATGGCTGGCATCCCTGGTGAAGGCACAAGTCCTGCAAAGGCGCGAAGAGGGGCGGGAAGTGCTATACGTCAACACCCGCTACCTGCAGGCTCTCGCCAACGCGTGAGCCCGGTGAGCGGCTCAGCTGTTCTGGCCGGTTAAGAACCGCTTGAGCACCTCGGTGAACACCGCCGGCTGCTCCGAATGCACCCAGTGGCCGGCCTGCTTGATAGTGGTCTGGACAGTGCGCGGGAAAAGCTTCCGCATGGCCGGGGCATATTCCTCCTGCACATAATCGGACTTCGCACCAGCAACCCACAGCACCGGACCCTCGTACTGGGTGTCTTCGAACTCCGGCCACCCACCGATCTCCGGCAGGCTCTTATGCAGCAGCTCCAGATTGGACTTCCAGCGGAAGCCCTCGGAGTCCTTCGTCAGGCTCTGCAGCAGGAAACCGCGCACCATTGCCGACTTGATCGGTTCCTGCAGCTGCTCATCCGCCTCGCTCCGGGACCCCAGCGACTCCAGGTCCAGCCCACGCAGGCTGCCCAGCAGATGATCAAACTCGCTCATGTCCTCACGCACTACCGGGGACATATCCACCACTACAAGGCTGCGCACCAGCTCCGGAGCCCGCAGCGCCAGCACCATCGCGATCTTGCCGCCCATGGAGTGCCCCACCACATGCACCGGAGCATCCGCGGCCACAGTGCTGCGCAGAAGCTCAGCCACCAGATCAGCCTGCTCGATGTAGCTGAACGACTCCGTCCAATCCGAGCCCCCATGATTGGGCAGATCCACCAATACCGAACGGAACTGTGGCTGCAAGCCCTTGGCGATCTGCGTGAAGTTCTTCCCCTGACCGAACAGGCCGTGGAAGAAGACCACCGTCTCGCCGTCGTCGCCCACGGTCTGGGTGTGCACAGTGAACTTCTTCGCCATCGCCGGTGCCTCTCTCATCGCCTCATAGTCAGTCCCTGCCATGATAGGCGGCAGCGGCATTCAGGGAACTCACAAGTCAGCGGTGATTTGATGGTCCTATGCGCGCAATATGGTCAGGTGAAGTCTCCTTCGGACTGGTCTCAGTGCCGGTCAAGCTCTACTCCGCCACTGCCAGCCATGACGTGGGCCTCCACCAGGTCCACGATGCCGACGGCGGACGCATTCGGTACCAGCGCCGCTGCGAGGTCTGCGACAAGGTCATCGACTATAAGAACATTGACCGCGCCTATGACGACGGCGAGAAATCCGTGATCCTCACCAAAGAGGAACTCGAAGACCTTCCAGCCGATGAGTCCAAAGAGATCGCGGTCGAGCAGTTCGTGCCAGAGGACCAGATCGACTCCATGGTCCTTGATAAGTCCTACTATCTGGAGCCGGCCGGCAAATCGGCTAAGGCGTACGTGCTTCTGCGCAGCACACTGGAAGACGCCGAGCGGGTCGCGATCGTGACCTTCACCCTGCGCTCAAAGACCCGTCTGGGTGTGCTGCGGGTGCGCGATGACGTGATCGTCCTGCAAGGGCTGCGCTGGGCAGATGAGCTGCGTGAGCCTGAGTTCGACATCCCCAAGTCCCGGATCTCCAAGAAGGAACAGGAGATGGCTGCCTCCCTGGTGGAGTCCTACAGCGAGGACTTCGAGCCTGAACGCTTCAACGACGAATACCAGGAGCAGCTGCAGACCCTGATCGAAGAAAAGTTGGAGCACGGTGAAGAGATCGACACCGAGGCTACTTTCGGTGAGACCGATGAGGATGACGACGGTGAGGGCAATGTGGTGGACCTGATGCAGGCGCTGAAGAAATCAGTGGATGCCCGCCGGAAAACCTCCAAGGACGGCAAGAAACCGGCCAAAAAAGACGCCAAGGACGACGAGAAGCAGGACGAGGCGGAGTCGCAGAGCCAGAAGAAGAAGGCCAGCTGAGTATGGTGGCTGCTATGCGTGCCATCACTTTCGACGCCCCCGGCGATGAAGATGTCCTGAACCTCACCGAAGTGGATGCCCCCGCTCCCGGCCCCGGCGAAGTGCTGATCACCGTGGCTGCTGCCGGCATCAATAACGCCGATCTGCTTCAGCGCCGCGGCAAATACCCGGTGCCTCCTGGCGCCTCCGAAATTCTGGGGCTTGAGTGCTCCGGCACCATCGCAGCACTGGGCGAGGGAGTAACGGGCTGGTCGATAGGAGATGAGGTCTGCGCATTACTGACCGGCGGCGGCTATGCAGAACAGGTGGCCGTTCCGGCCGAGCAGCTGCTGCCCATCCCCGCCGGGATCAGCCTCGAGGAGGCCGCGGCGCTGCCAGAGGTGGCATGCACCGTCTATTCCAATATCGGGATGGTCGCTGGTCTGAGACCTGGGCAGTCACTGCTGGTCCACGGTGGCGGAAGCGGAATCGGCACCCACGCCATCCAGTGGGCTCACGCCCTGGGTGCTCGGGTGTTCACCACCGCAGGAAGCGCACAGAAGCTCGACGCCGCCCGGCAGCTCGGCGCCGACGTCGCCATCAACTACCGTGACGAGGACTTCGCCGAACGTGTTGCCGAAGAGACCAGTGGCAGCGGCGTCGATGTCATCCTCGACATCATCGGCGCCCCCTACCTGGAGCCGAACCTGAAATCCCTGGCCAACAACGGGCACCTGGTGATCATCGGCACTATGGGTGGGATGCGCACTGAGCTGAACCTGGGACTGATGTTGAGCAAACGCGCCTCGGTCACTGCCACCACACTGCGCGCCCGCCCCCTCCATGAAAAGGCGGAAATTGTGGCGGCAGTGCGCGAAAACGTGTGGCCGCTCATTGAATCCGGGCAGATCAAACCCATGGTGGACACTGTGCTGCCGCTGGATCAGGCCGCTGAGGCCCACCGCATCCTCGCCGAAGGCCGCGCCGTCGGCAAAGTGCTGCTGAAGCCTTAAATGGTGACTTCGCCCTTCGGGGTGGAGAACGTCACGCTCATAATGCCCGGGGTGCCCGATGGTGCGATCCAGTCCACCGCGACGTCGTCAAACGGGTCAGCGTCCGGCTCACCCAGCCAATCGGCCACGCGCTGCGGGGAACCGGCAATGGCCAGCTTGATCAGCTTGGCCTGGGGATCATAGGCGCGGGAGGGGTGCAGGTGCTCAGTGCCCTCATCCCAGCGCAGCAGATAAGGCACCTGGGGGTCGGCGATGAGCCCCTTGATGCCGATCTGCTGCCAGGTCAGTTCCTGACCATCGGGAAATTTTCGGTTGCCCGGCACTGAACGGCGCCCGAGGCGCTCCTCAAAGGGGGTCAGGTCATCAACGGTGACGCACCAGCCCATCCAGCCGCCGCCGACCTGCGACCGGTTGCGCACGGCCTGACCAAAGGGCGCCTTATCCGCGCTGGGATGGTCCAGCACCTCAACAACCTCAAGGTATTTGTGGCCGGCCAGCGGGATGATCGCATTGCGAGTGCCGAAGCGGGGATGGATGCCACCCTTCACCCGCTCTACACCGAGAACGGAGGTGATCCGCTCAACAGTGGCTTCCATGCCATCAGGCCCAACCGCAAAGGAAACGTGATCCAGTCGCATCATGGTTCCCATACTTACACTGTCGCCGCGATCACAGAAATCCGGGCTTCCCCGCGGCGATGCCGCAGAATTTCTACCGACTGTAGAACTTTTGCTATGACGCGTATCCTTATCAGGTGCTCGAAACTGCCAAGCAGCCCAAATGGATCGCCATGCTGGGGCTCGCGCTCCTGCTGGCCACCGTCTTCGTGGTGCTCTCAGCCTGGCAGTTCGGCCAGAGTCGCAGCGAGGGAAACCCCGTCCAGGAGATCACCGAAGAACCCGTAGAGCTCACCGATATCTACGAACCCCGCCGCGGGATCACCATCTATGAGGCCGACCGCATCGTGAACCTCAGCGGTGAATTCGTGGAAGACACCCAGGTGATGATCAATGACCGGCTCCGCGATGGCGAGGACGGCTTCTGGTCTGTAGCGGCCTTCCGCGTCAACGGTGCCCCCGAAGACGAGGTCATCCCCGTGGTCCGCGGCTGGGTGCCCGAAGGTCAGCAGGGAAGCGCTCCCGACGTCGGTGAGCTTCCTGCCGGTGAGCTGCAGCTTCAGGGCCGGCTGTTGCCCACTGAGGCCCCGGGTGGAGGCCCACGTGATCTTCCCAGGGGTGTGCTGCCCACGCTCTCGGTGGCAGAACTGATCAATATTTGGGGTGAGGATTCCTACTCCGGATACGTGGTGGACTTCAGCGGAGAGGCCGCCGGGGCGTCGTCGTCCCTTGAACCGGTATGGGTGGGCCCACAGCCAGAAGGCTCCGATGTCAACTGGCTGAACCTGTTCTACGCGGTGGAATGGGTGGTCTTCGCCGGATTCGCCTTCTACCTGTGGTGGCGCATGGTCAAAGATGCTCACCAGAAGCGGCTTGAGGACGAGCGTCTGGACCGCGAATGGGAAGCCCACTGGAAACGCGCCTACTTAGAAGCCAATGAAGCCGGCCACAGCCCCGAAGAGGCCGAGAAGATCGCCAACCACGAGGCCGCCCGCGCCCTCGAACAGAAGGAAACCAGCAGTGCCGGAGAATCCCGTGTCTGAGAACCCCGTGTCTGAGAACCCAGCCTCTGATCATCCCACCCAGCGCGACGGCGCAGGCAGCGGCTCTGCATCCGCAGTCCCCGCCGCGCCGCAGCGACCGAAGAAGCGCCGTTTCGCCGGCACCGTGGACCAGATCAGCGGTTCGCTGACCTTCTACAAGATCTTCGCCTTCGTCACTGGCATCATGCTGTTGATCCTGGTGGCCAAGATGATCATGGACTACGGCTTCGGCTACGAGCTCTATGCCGGAGGCACCACTGCCGACGGCGCGGCCAACACCCTGGGCTTCCACCCCAAGGACTCGGTAGTTGATGGCACCGGCATCTCCTACTGGGTGGCGGTGGTGCACGGCTGGATCTACGTGGTCTATGTGATCGCCGGATTCCGGCTGTGGTACCTCATGAGCTGGAAGATCGGCCGGCTGGTCGTGATCGTCCTCGGCGGCGTGGTGCCGTTCCTGAGCTTTATCGTGGAGCGCAAGATCGCCGGTGAAGTCCGTCGCGAGATCGACGAGAACCCCGACGCCGCCCGTCGCTACTGAGGTCCTGGCGCTACTGACCTCCTGGCCCGCCGGGGCCGCCTGGCTCGCCGATTCTCCTTACCGGCCGCTTTACCATGCGGTTTTCGCAATACCACCCCGTATCCGGATAGGTATCGTGAACTCGGCATGGTAAAGCGTGTGACCGGACGGCACTGCAGCGAGCGACCAGGCAGCGCCGTAGCGGGGGTGCCCACAGCAGATCCGCCACATGCGGGGGTTCCGGTGCCGCGGCACGGGCTCTAGGCTGGCGGTATGAGTAGTGCATCCACCGCCCATGGTTCGACCCACTCAACTTCTGTCATCACTGGTGACTGGGAAGCTGTAGATGACCGGCGGTTCCCCCTCAGCGAGGGGGCCCGCTGCATCGGGACCGAGGCAGCTGCACGCGCAGGCTTTGGGGATCAGCACTTCATCTGCGTGGACATCCCCAGCGGCAGGCTGTTCTCCACCACTGGTGAGCCTGATGCTGGGCTGGTGCTGCGTGCAGACCTGGATGTCCCCCTCGGTGCAGCGGCGAGAACCGCAGGCGGCGGCTGGATCGCTGCAGCCGGGACCTCGGTCATCCGTCTGGTTCCAGCAGCTGACGGCTCAGGATTGCTCATCGCGGGCGAGCTGATTGCGCAGCTGCCGGTGGACAGTGCTGAGCAGCGGGTCAACGACGCCGTGGCTGACCCTCATGGGGGGTTCTGGCCGGGAGCCATGGGTCAGCAGGGCGAGGAAGGTCAGGGGCTGCTGGCCCGTGTGCAGACCCGCGGATCAGGCCCGGCAGAGATCAGCACAGCAGAGATCAACTCAGCAGAGATCAGCACGGTTCATGCACCCATGACCATCCCCAACGGCCCGGCGTTCAGCGCTGATGGCAGCACGATGTACTTCGCCGAGACCAGCGAAGGCCGCATCATGCGCGCCACCGTGGACCCGGAGACCGGGGGAGTAGGGTCCCCGGAACTGTTTGCGCAGATCGACGAGGGCAATCCTGACGGTATGACT
>NZ_HG005172.1:14604-18803 GCF_000455245.1 Nesterenkonia massiliensis
CGACGAGGGCAATCCTGACGGTATGACTGTCGACGCCGAAGGCTGCCTGTGGCAGGCGGTCTACGGTGGCGGGTGCCTGCTGCGCTTCGCCCCGAATGGCCAGCTTCTGGAGAAAATCCCGGTGCCGGCCAGCCAGCCGACCTCAGTCGCACTCTCCGCGGAACCTCCGTACAGAGTTGTGGTGACCACCGCCGCCCAGGAGCTGGAGAATCCCACAGAACACGACGGCAGAGTCATCACCGCCGAAGTCTCAGTAGCGGGACGCGTTGCGGATAGCTTCGGCACTTGATCCCACGGCGGAGCACTCAGGTCAGTCATCGCCAGCGCGTGATTTAGGATGGGACGGTGACCTCTGAGACTTCTGCACCCGCCGCCGAACGTCCCGACCACACCGCGCAGACGGTGCTGGTGGTTGACTACGGTGCCCAGTACGCCCAGCTGATCGCCCGCCGTGTCCGCGAGGCGCGCGTGTACTCGGAGGTGGTGCCGCATACCATGCCCGCCGCCGAGATCCTCTCCCGCAAACCCTCTGCGGTGATCCTCTCCGGCGGTCCCTCCAGCGTCTACGCCGAAGGCGCCCCCACCGTAGAGCGGGAACTCTTTGAAGCCGGTGTACCGGTGCTGGGCATCTGCTACGGATTCCAGGCCATGGCCCACGCCCTAGGTGGTGAAGTCGCTCGCACCGGCGACCGCGAATACGGCAAGACCGAGGTCCGCGCCACCACCGCACCCCACGGCCTGCTCGATGGCACGGACAAAGTGCAGACCACCTGGATGTCCCACAGCGATTCCGTACAGAAGGCACCGGAGGGCTTCGAGGTGCTGGCCGTCTCCGATGCTGCGCCCGTAGCCGGCTTCGCCGATGAGGACCGCAAACTCTACGGTGTGCAGTGGCACCCCGAGGTCAAGCATTCCCCGCAGGGCCAGCGGATCATTGAGAACTTCCTGTACTCCGGCGCGGGCCTGAATCCCGAATGGACTGCCGGCAATATCGTCGAAGAGCAGGTCGCTGCGATCCGCGAGCAGGTCGGCGACGCTCGGGTGATCTGCGGACTCTCTGGCGGTGTGGACTCCGCAGTGGCTGCGGCACTGGTCCAGCGCGCCGTCGGCGACCAGCTGACCTGTGTCTTTGTTGACCACGGTCTGCTGCGCGAAGGTGAGGCGGAGCAGGTGGAGCGTGATTTTGTGGCCGCCACCGGCGCCAAGCTCTACGTCGCCGATGAGAAGGAACGCTTCCTGCAGGCCCTGGCCGGGGTCACCGACCCCGAGGAGAAGCGCAAGATCATCGGGCGCGAATTCATTCGCGCCTTCGAGGCCGCAGAAGCTGAGGTGCTCAAAGAGGCAGCCGCCGACGGCGCCCGGGTCCAGTTCCTGGTCCAGGGCACCCTCTATCCCGATGTGGTGGAGTCCGGCGGTGGTGAGGGTGCGGCGAATATCAAGTCCCACCACAATGTGGGTGGGCTGCCTGAGGACATGGAGTTCAAGCTCGTGGAGCCGCTGCGTGCCCTGTTCAAGGACGAGGTCCGCGCCGTGGGTGCCGAGCTTGGTCTGCCGGCGGAGATCGTCCAGCGCCAGCCCTTCCCGGGGCCGGGCCTGGGCATCCGCATCATCGGTGAGGTCACCGAGGACCGGCTGCGGATTCTGCGCAAGGCCGATGCCATTGCCCGTGAGGAGCTGACCAAGTCCGGGCTGGACCAGGAGGTCTGGCAGATGCCGGTGGTGCTGCTGGCCGATGTGCGTTCAGTGGGTGTCCAGGGTGACGGCCGGACCTACGGGCACCCGATCGTGCTGCGCCCGGTCTCCAGCGAGGACGCTATGACTGCCGACTGGTCGCGCCTGCCCTATGACCTGCTGGCCACTATCTCCAACCGCATCACCAATGAGGTGGAAGAGGTCAACCGAGTAACCCTCGACGTGACCTCGAAGCCCCCGGGGACCATCGAGTGGGAGTAGCGGTAATCTCCTCCTAAACATGTATGTGTCTGGGAGGAACAGGTGAGCGAGCACAAGTCCGCCGCGTCTGCGCAGGGTCCTGATAAGCGGGGTCCTGAACAGCCTGATCAGCTGCGCCCGGAACCTACCGCGCCCGCTGAGCAGAAACCAGCCGACGACGACGCCACCGCGCCAATCGAGAGCAGCTCAGCCCTGCTGGACGATCCTCAGCGCGCTGAAGCTGAAGCTGGATCGGCCGTAAGCCCGGCCGTATCCCCGGAGTCCCCTGTAGGCGCCTCACCGGATTCCGCGGCCTCCGCCCAAAGTCCGTCAGAGCAGGACCTTACAGAGCAGAGCCCAGCCGCGTCGTCGTCGCCTGGCTATGCAGCTGCCAGCGCAGACTCCCCGGAGGCGCCCTCGGTCACTGCCTGGGTGGAGTCCCTGGGCACCGGTACCGAGAATGACACCATGCTGCGCTTTACCCCCAGCCAGCACAACGCCATTGACCTCACTGAGGCAAACTCCAGCGGCCTGATGCAGCTGCTGGCTGGGCGCCGTACCCGGCTCTCGACTCTGCTGAATGAACCCAGCAGCTTCGAGCCCGGGGCCAAGGCTGCCGCACATATCCGCAGCAAGGTTCGCGAAATGCGTGAGGATCGCGGCATTGAGGTGGGCTTCCTGGGCTCGGGCATCGCCTCCTGGACTGAGCACACCAGCGCCGGCGCCGAGAGCTTCACCGCCCCGGTGACGCTGATCCCCATCAGCCTGCGGCAGCGCTCCGAGAAACCCCACGCAGGCACCAGCAGTGATTATGAGATCCAGTTCACCGCTCCGGCGCGGCTGAACCCGGCACTGGCTCGACACCTCGCCAGCGCCCACGGCTGCGTACTGGATCCGGTGGAGTTCCACAACGCCGGCTATGTCACTGCCCGTTTTGACCCGCACCGCACCGCTGATCTGCTCAGTCGCCTGGCCTCCGGGCACGCAGCTGAAAACCCGGAGTCTCCGCTGGCCTCGCTTCAGGTGTGGAAGCAGCTCTACGTCTCCACCTTTGCGGATCTTGCGCATCTGGGTAACCCGGCCGAACTGAACCTGCAGCACCCGGTCCTGACCTCGCTGGCCAGCGGACAGAGCCTGCAGCAGCTGCATACCGCGCAGGCCGAGGCGCTCGCCGTCGCCTCCACACTGGAGCCATTGGACCAGCGCAACCCCGCCCAGGAACGCCTGGTGGCTGATGCCGATTCAGGCCAGCAGGCCGCCCTTGACGCCATTCTCTCCGGAGTGTCCGCGGTAGTTTCCACGCCTCCAGGTACCGGGCAGACGCAGACTGCAGTCAACGCTGCCGCCGGACTTGCCTGGTCAGGTAAGCGAGTGCTGGTGGTGGCGGAGCGGACCGATACGCTCACCGAGTTCACCGAAAGGCTCTCTGCGGCCAAAGTGGGCACCCTGGCCGTCAACGTGCCCGCCGCAGCAGATCCCGCTGAACTGCGTGCCCAGGTCATCCGCGCCATCAAACGCGCCGAACGCGCCGAGCCCCCACGTCTGGGCGGACTGCATAAGAAGCTCACCGAACGCCGCCACCAGCTGCGCGACCATGTGGCCAGCCTGCACAAGGTCCGTGAGCGCTGGAAGTGCTCGCCGTACCAGGCGATGCAGGCCCTGGCTGCGCTGACCGCCCTGCACCCGGCACCGGCCACCAATGTGCGGCTGAAGCGCTCGGTGCTGGATAACACCGTGGATCGCGGCCACGTAGCGATTAAGCTCAAGCGCGCCGCAGAACTTGGTGCGTTCTCTGAGCAGACCCGCAAGAGCCCCTGGTTCAATGCACGGCTGTCCAACCGGCAGGAGACCCGCGACGCCCTGGAGCTGGTGCAGCGGCTGCGCGAAGAGCTGCCGGCATGCCGCGCTCAGCTTGAGGCCGCCTGCGCCTCGGTAGGCTTGGCCCCGGGGGAGAGCTTCTCGGATTGGCACGCCCAGGTGCTGCTGTTCCAGCGCGTCCAGGAGTCCCTGGGTCGCTTCAGCCACGATGTCTACGCCCGCGATGTCAATGACCTCATCGCGGCGACCGCCCCGGGCTGGTGGCGCCGGCAGAACAATGTGGAGATGACCTCCATGGCGCGTTCGCGGCTGCGCCGGGTGGCCAAGGAATACATCCGCCCCGGTGTCGCCATCAATGACCTCCACTCCTCTCTGGTGGATGTGCAGTCTGAGCGCGAAGACTGGATGAAATGGGCCAAGCCCACCCGCGACGACGGCGCAGAAGCCTC
>NZ_HG005172.1:18829-21191 GCF_000455245.1 Nesterenkonia massiliensis
CGAAGGTGCCCAAGCGGCTGGAGCGGCTGGTCGACGTCGTCGCCTCCGTGCAGACCCGCCTGGAGAAGCTGGTGGCGGTGCTGGCCCCGGCTGAGCCTGAGCAGACGCTCTTTGACATCAACGCCGAGAAACTTCAGGCCACCATTGACTCCCTGGCTGAGGACGAGCGGTCTCTGCACACTCTGCCCGAACGCACCCTGCTGGCCGAGCAGCTGCGTGAACAGGGTTTCAAGGAGCTGCTGGAAGATTTCGCCAGCCGGCAGGTGCCTGCCACCCAGGTCGCCGATGAGCTGGAGCTGGCCTGGTGGCAGTCTGCGCTGGAGGCGATGATCTCCGGGGATGACTACCTGGCGATGACCACCGGTGAGAACCTGCGCGGCATTGAAGCTGAGTACCGGGCTGCCGATGCTGCCCATATCGCCTCCGGCGCTCAACGGCTGAACCACACTCTGGCAGTACGTTGGAAGTCCGCCCTGGAGACCTACCCTGAGGCTGCCGCACAGCTGCGCAGCCTGCTGCGTGACACCGCGCCCACTGTGGAGGCGCTGGAATCGGTGCCCGGGGAGCTGACCCAGCCGCTGGTGCCCATTTGGACCACCTCTCCGCTGGGTCTGGCTGAGCAGTTCCCGGCCACTGCGGCGGGGGAGGGCGCGGGCCAGAAGCCGCGTTTCGACGTCGTGCTCCTGCTGGACGCGGAGACGCTGACAGTGCCCGCTGCGCTGGGCGCCATCTCCCGGTCCGCACAGGTGGTGGCCTTCGGAGATCCGGTCTCGGGTGCGCCCAAACCGCTGACGGTCTCGGCTGATCCCATCGCACGGGAAGCTGAGGCCCATGTGCCCGTGTCCATCTACGCGGAGCTGGCCAGGATCCTGCCGGAGTACCGGCTGCGTCAGGTTCACCGTGGGGTGGACCAGGAGCTGACCGAGCTGCTTTCGCTATCGCTCTACGGCGGGGAGCTGACTAGACTCCCCGACGCCGCACAGCTCACCGGCCAGGGGCGTCGCCTCACCGTGGAGCACCTGGAGGGTGTGCGCGGAGGCGGACGCGAGCCGGTGGAATCACCCACCGCCGAGGTCAATCGGGTAGTGGACCTGGTCTTCGAGCACATCCGGCGCAGACGTAACCGCTCTCTTGCGGTGGTCACCGGTTCCGAATGGCATGCCAAACGGGTGGCCGATGCCATCCGGCTGCACCTGGCCAACCACGCCTGGGCTGCGCCGTTCTTTGAGCACGGTGCCGCAGGGGTCCCCGGCGGCTCCGGCTCCGGGGCTGCAGGGGTGGGCACCGGTGAACGGTTTGTGGTGGCTCCGGTGGAGCGCGCCTTCGGTCTGGTGCGCGATGATGTGATCTTCTCCTTGGGCTTTGGCCGCACCGTCAAGGGCGAAGCCTCCCATGAGATGGGTGAGCTCTCCGGTCCGCGGGGCCGCGAGTACTTCGCCCAGGCGGTCACCCGGGCCCGCGGACAGCTGCGCGTCATCAGCTCTATCGCAGCAGATGACCTGGACACCTCGCTGCTGCGCGAAGGAGCCCTGCTGGTGCACCAGTTGCTGCGCCTGGGCGCTGGTGCCGCCAGTAACCCGAGTGCATCTGCTGAGCTGACCGACCCGTTGGTACTGGATCTTGTGGACCGCATTCGTGCTCGCGGCGGCCGTGTGGAAGATGGTTTCCGCGGGACGTTGGATCTGGCTGCGTGCCAGCGCAAGATCACCGCAGAGTCGCGGGTTAAGCCGCTGGCGATGGTCTCTGATGGCACGGACGGCTATGCCGCGCTGACAGTGCGTGAACGTTCCCGACTCCGACCAGCCCGATTTGAGGAGCTGGGCTGGAACTACATGGTGCTGTGGACCATTGAGGTCTTCACCGACCCCTCCGGTATCACCGAGAAGGTGGCGGAGAAAGTGGGTCTGGGCTCGGGACCTGAGTTCGCTGAGCACGGTCGCGGCATGCTGGGCAGCACCGGTCCGGTGCGCTTTGGAGGTGCAGCTGATGCCACAGATGAGGAAGCCCATCGCATCAATAAGCAGTACCTCTCACCGCGCGAGCGCAGCCGCTTCAGCTAAAGGTTGGTACCTGCGTGTCCTTAGATCGGTCTGACCCAGAATCACAGCGTGACCCGGAGCCCGGCCCAGGAACACAGCCTCGTTCGAAATCACAGCCCAGCCCAGAACCACCGCGACGTCGCGGGCCGCGCCGAGTCGTCGCACCGCCCACCTCGGGGCAGCCAAATGAGGTAGAAGCTGATCCGTTCAACCCGTTGGGATCATCTGAGGCACCGGATTCAGCGGCTGCCGGTGCGCAGAAGCCACGGGTGGCCGGTGCCCAGAAGCCCCAGCAGCTCAGCCCACGAGAGCGCTGGTTCATC
>NZ_HG005172.1:21451-22732 GCF_000455245.1 Nesterenkonia massiliensis
AGAGCGCTGGTTCATCGAGGAACGACCTCCGCACTGGGGATGAGTTTTCCCCAGCCCACTGATTACGACGACGACCCGGCGGTACTTCACAGCCCAGTGGCTGGCGTGGACGCTGCGTCTGTCCGGTGGGTGATTCTGGTGGACATGAACAGTGAGTCCCTCTCCGCGATCACCCCGGTGCGCCGACGTCGCAGTAGTGCCACCGCAGGCGGTCCCAGGGAGGCACCTTCATCGGTGCCTTTTGTGCCGGCGGAACCTGGTCGCGCAGCGAACTCTTCAGCAACAGATCCAGCTGGCATCCCCGATAGTGTGCAGGCTGCTCGTTCCCGACTCTTCCCCCGACCGACCGAAACTGCGCAGGTTCGGCACAGTAGGTCTGCCGCGCCGGGGTCACGGTCACGGGGTTCGGGGTCACAGCGCGTTGGTTCCTGGGGTGCAAGAGCCGGGGGTTCAAGGTCCCGGGGTTCAAGGTTCCGGGGTTCAAGGTCCCGGGGTGCAGGGGCGCGGGGCTCACGCCGATTCACACCGGATGCGCCGCCACCTCGGGTGCGCAGGCGGCTACGTCCAGGAGGTCTCTATCGTTGGGTGCGCAGGTTTCGGGTCCCGCTGGCTCTGCTGCTGGGACTCTGCGCGGCCGCTTCGGCATTGCTTGCCACGGAAAGCTCGAGCGCTCAGACCACAACGGCTGTCCGGCTGGTCTCCGCGGTGCCGGCCGGTGAGGTGCTCACCGAGCAGCTGCTGGAAGAACTGGAAACGGATGCAGCAGCGGTGCCCCAGGGGCACAGCGGTGATCTCGACGATTATCTTGGCGAAACGCTGGCGGCCGCATTGCCTGCCGGAGCAGTGGTGCACCCCTCTCAGCTGGTGGGTCCAGGCTTGCTGGAAGGCCATCCTGCTGGGACGGTGGCCGTACCGGTGCGGCCAGCCGATACCGCATTGATCAGTCTGCTGACTCCGGGTCAGCGGGTGGACGTGCTGGCTACTTCGGATTCCCCGGAATCAACGGGCGGCACGCAGCGGATCGCCCATGATGTCCCGGTGCTGTGGATCCCGCAGGATCCCGCTGAGAACTGGCTCGGTGGGGGAGGGGATTCTCAGCTGGTGGTTATCCTCGCAGTGGACACCAACACTGCAGAAGCCATCGCCGACGCCACATACCAGGGCAGGATCCACCTGAGTCTGGTGGGTGAATGAGGTTGCGGACAGGGAGCGGCTCAGGCTGCCGATGCGGAGGTGGTACTTGCTGCTGAGCTAGATGTAGTTCCTCGACACGTTGTGAAC
>NZ_HG005172.1:22769-39229 GCF_000455245.1 Nesterenkonia massiliensis
GCTAGACGTGCCGGAGGCCGAGGAACCGGAGCTCGATGAACCGGAGGTGGAGTTCGAGCTGGCTGAGCTTGAGGTGGTGGAGTTGGCGGTGCTGGAGCTGGAACTTCCGCGCGAATCCGTGCGGTAGAAGCCCGAGCCCTTGAAGGTCACGCCCACGTTGCCGAACTTCTTGCGCAGGGTTCCCTGGCATTCAGGGCAGACTGTCAGAGAATCTTCGCTGAAGGCCTGCACGATGTCGAAGGCGTGGGCGCAGTCCTTGCACTGGTAGGCGTAGGTGGGCATTCCTTCTCCAAAAGGGTTAGCACTCGATTGTTTCGAGTGCCAATTATAGGGTGAAAACCCGGTACTCCGTGGCAGCCTGCGAGACGCGCAGATCGTGGTCCTCCACCGGGAAGGATCCAGGATCAAGAACTTCTCCGGAATGCACCACGGCGATCACCTCGCACCGCAGGCCCGGATGCTCGGCGATGAGCTGGTCCAGTCCAGCCAGGGTGGTGTCGTAGAAGCCGCCGCCCTGACCCATTCGGGCACCATTGGTGTCGATGGCCAGGGCAGGCACCAGGATCACCAGCTGCGCTGGGGGATCGGTCGGTTCCGGCAGCAATGGACTACGCCAGGGGTCATGAGCGTCCAGGTGCAGCTGGGCAGCCTGGGCAGCGAGGTCATCGAGACTTCCGGGGCAATCATCGGCTGGCTCCATGACCGGAATCAAGGCGCCGGGTTGCAGAGCGATGCCAGGATTCCACCAGCCCCAGCGCAGTTTGCGGCTGCCGGTTGAGTCAATCATCGGCAGGTATACCGTCCCGTAAAGACCAGAATGTGCGTGCAGAAACGGCATGACATCGGGCTCACCGGGAAATGGGACGTATCCGGCCACCACGGCCTGTGGGTTGATATGGGCCTGCAGAGCATCGCGGAGCATGAGCCCGCGCCGGGCGATCTCCTGAGGGCTCAGCTGCGAGCGGGAAGCACGCAGGCGCCGTCGTACCTGCTGTTTCTGCTCTTGGACAGCATCGCTCACTGCTGGCCTCCTAGATCCATGACTGGATCCACATCCGCATCCGCCACTGGTCATACGGGATCAGCTCTGCGGTCCAGATAGGCCAGAAGAAGACGCTCACCGCCACCGCCAGCAGGACAAAGCACAGCACCAGCACCGTATTGCGTTGTCTGGCGGTGGTGATCGCCAGTTGGCTGCGGGGGGAGCCATCGGCGCCGGTGGCGGAGGTACCCATTCTCAAGACCAGCGCGGCCAGCACGGTGATCGCCAGGATCACAAAGGGGTGGAAGCTGATGGTGTAGAAGAAGAACATGGTGCGGTCCGGGAACAGCAGCCACACGGCATAGCCGGCCAGATAGCCAGAGAGAATTGCACCGTAACGCCAGTCGCGGCGCCCCAGCCACAGGGCGATCACCACGATGAGCGCCAGGAGCCCGGTCCACCAGATCAGCGGATTGGCTAAGTCCAGCACCGCCGAGGAACACGTCTGGACCTGGCAGAGCTCCCCGGTGTCCGCATAGGTCTCTCCCTCGGAGATGCTGCGGTAATGGACTGAGACCGGCCTGCCCATAAACAACCAGGTCCAGGGATTTGAAGCGTACTCATGACCAGAATCCAGGCCGGCATGAAAATCGGTGGCAGAGGTGTGATAGTTCCACAGTGAACGCAGCGGTCCTGGCACCAGTGTGCCCAGGCCGGTAGCCGGGTTCTCCTGGTGCCATAGTCGTCCCCATCCACCAGTTGTCGCCAGCCAACCGCTCCAGGAGGCCACATAGGTCACCAGCGCAATCGGCAGCACCGTCACCACAGCCGGCACACCATTGCGCAGCAGTCCGCTGCTCAGCCAGGAGGTAATGCCCACCGTGCGTCGGGCCTGCAGATCCCACAGCACAACCATCACCCCGAACACTGCCAGGAACGCCAGTGCCGAGAGTTTCACCGCCACCGCGCAGCCCAGCAGCACAGCAGCTACCAATTGCCAGGGACGCCACCACATCCAGGGGCCATTTCGGAGCTGAGCCGGGTCTTCAACCTGGGCAGCCCAGTCCGCCAGGCGTCGTCGTGAGCTGTAGCGGTCCATCAGCAGCGCTCCGAAGGCGGCCAGGACGAACAGCATCAGGAAGATATCCAGCATGGCAATCCGCGAAAGGACCAGGTGGTGGCCCTCAATAGCGGTCAGCAGGCCAGCGAAGCCCCCTAAGAACACTGAGCGGAACATCCGCTGAGCGATCAGCGCAATCAGCAGCACGCTCAGGGTGCCCGCGATAGCGGCGGAGAACCGCCAACCCAGCGCGGAGTCCACACCGAAGAGCCGAATCCCGATGGCGATCAGCCATTTACCCAGCGGCGGGTGGACTACATAGGAGCCCTCATCACTGGGCTGCGGGTCCCCGGCTATCCAAGCGTCATTGGCCTCTTCCGGCCACACCAGCTCATAGCCTGACCTAAGCAGCGCGTAGGCATCCTTCGCGTAGTAGGTCTCATCGAAGACCAGCGCGTGCGGATTGCCTAATTCCCGCAGCCGCAGGATGCCGGCGAAGACGGTCACCACTGCCGGAATCAGCCACCCCCACAGGCCCGGCGAGTAGGCAACGGCACCCAGTCGCTGCTCCCATAGGGCACGGCGGTCGGTGGCGGTCGCGGCAGGGGAGTCAGCGGAGGTCACTCTCGGTATGCTATCCGGGCAGCACTCCACGGGCACGGCAGAACAGGCGGGTAAGGGCGATATGACTCAACAGGCAGAAGCTGAAGGGCTATGGGATGCTCCGATCGTGCTCGCAGCCACTCCGATTGGGAACCTCGCCGATGCCACCGACCGGCTGAAGCAGCTGATCAGCTCTGCGGAGATCATCGCCTGCGAAGATACCCGGCGCACCCGTCACCTGATCAGCGCGCTGGGCTTGCGCAGCAGCGCCACGCTGGTGAGCCTGCACGAGCACAATGAGGCCTCTCGCTCTGCAGAACTGATCGAACAAGCACGGCCTGGGGCGCGCATTCTGATGGTCTCCGATGCCGGGATGCCCGCAGTCTCCGATCCGGGTTTCAGGTTGACTGCCGCAGCCATCGACGCCGGGGTGGGAGTCACCGTGGCCCCGGGAGCATCAGCAGTCACTACAGCGCTGGCGCTGTCCGGGCTGCCCACTGACCGTTTCACCTTCGCCGGATTCATCCCGCGTAAGCACAGTGACAAACAGCAGCTGATCCTGCGGCTGCGCAGTGAAGACTGGACCACGGTGCTTTTCGAGTCACCGCACCGGGTGGCTGCAGTGACCGCTGAGCTGGCCGAGGGGCTCGGGGAGAACCGCAGGGCCGCCGTCGCCCGTGAGCTGACCAAGAAATACGAAGAGGTGCTGCGCGGGACCCTCGGTGAACTGGCTCAGCAGCTGGCCGAGCGGGCGGAAACACCCGGAGGGCTCAAAGGAGAGTTCGTGCTGGTCATCGCCGGAGCAGCCGCCGGCGACCGGGAAGATGAACCTGCGCCCACTGTGGACGAGCTGGCCGGCGTCGTCCTGGAGCGTGCGGCGGCTGGAGAAAAACTCAAAACCGTGGCCAAAGAACTCGGTACCAGCCACGGCATTTCTGCCAGCGAGCTTTATGACGCAGCTCAGAAGCTCAAACAGCGCTGACCTCAAGCCCAGGCCAAGTTACCGACTAGTACGTACATTAGACTGGCGGCGTGACTACTGAGCCCCGCCCCGCAGCCCGCGAAACTGACACTGCATCGGTCCACGAGTCCGCTCATGAACATCTGGTGCGTATCGCCGACGATGTCAACGTCACCGACGGTGTCCTGGACTTAGCGCACAGGAGTCCCCGGCACACTGTCTACGCGGTGCGCAACGGCAGCGGCGGCTGGTTGGACGTGTCCATCTCAGCTTTCCTCACCGAAGTCCGAGCGGTCGCCAAGGGACTCATCGGGCTCGGGGTGGCCCCTGGGGATCGAGTGGCGGTCATGTCAGCCACCAGTTATTCCTGGGCCGTTCTGGACCAGGCCATCTGGTTCGCCGGCGCAGTGTCGGTTCCCATCTATGAGACCAGCTCCGCCCACCAGGTCGGCCAGCTGCTGGCGGACTCCGAGGCGAAGCTGCTGTTCATCGGCGACGCAGACCTCAGGGACCGGGCCCAGGCCGCCGCGCAGACCGCCGGCTGGGAGGATGCTGACGCCAAGATCCTGAGCATGAGCGGCCCTGC
The DNA here is from genome assembly GCF_000455245.1 of Nesterenkonia massiliensis. Classification (GTDB taxonomy): domain Bacteria; phylum Actinomycetota; class Actinomycetes; order Actinomycetales; family Micrococcaceae; genus Nesterenkonia; species Nesterenkonia rhizosphaerae. Next base: position 26,962 of record NZ_HG005172.1, read on the forward strand.
CGCTCTGCAGGCGGTAGCCGCCCACGGGGAGAACGTCACTGACCAGCAGCTGGAAGCCGCCCGCTCAACGGCAGGAGCAGACGACGTCGCCACCTTGGTCTATACCTCCGGCACCACCGGGAAGCCTAAGGGCGTGCGCATCACACACCGGAACCTTGCCGAAGGCGCCGCAAACCTGCTGCCCTTTGCTGAGGCGATTCTCGGTGAAGGCGAATCCCGCACGCTGCTGTTCCTCCCGCTGGCCCACGTGCTGGCCCGTGCCGTGCAGCTGACGTGTCTGCACCAAGGTGTCCAGGTGGCCCATACCGGTGACACCGCCACACTGCTGGAGGATCTCGGCTCGTATCGGCCTACCTGGCTGCTGGCGGTCCCGCGGGTGTTCGAGAAGGTCTACAACTCGGCCTCGGCCAAAGCCCACGCAGAAGGCAAGGGCAAGATCTTTGATGCCGCGAAGAACACCGCCATCGAATACGCCAAGGCGGCAGAGGCTGCAGCTCACGGTGTCGGCCCTGGCCCTTCGACGTCGCTGAAGGCTAAGCACAAACTGTTCTCCGTGCTGGTGTACTCCAAGCTGCACGCGCTGCTGGGCGGCAATGTGCGCTACATCGTCTCCGGAGCATCCCCGCTGAACCAGGAGATCGGCTACTTCTTCACCGGCATCGGCGTGCCGCTGCAGGAAGGATACGGGCTGACCGAGTCCACCGCGCCGATCACTTTGAATATCCCCGGGGCCACCCGGATGGGAACCGTGGGTCTGCCGGTGCCCGGTCATGCAGTGCGGATTGCCGAGGACGGCGAGATCCTGCTGAAGGGCTCAGTGGTCTTCGACGGCTACCACAACAACGACGACGCCACCGCTGAAGCGTTCGACGATGACGGTTGGTTCCGTTCCGGTGACCTCGGATCCCTGGATGCTGATGGATACCTCTCCATCACCGGACGCAAAAAAGAGCTGATCGTCACTGCCGGTGGCAAGAACGTCTACCCGACGCCATTGGAGGAGGCAGTGCGTGCCCATCCGCTGATCAGCCAGGTGGTCGTCGTCGGCGATGAGCGGCCGTTCGTGGCGGCACTGGTGACCCTGGACCCAGAAGGCATACCGGGCTGGGCCGCTGAGCACGGTTTCGGTGAGCTCAGCATGTCTGAAGCGCTGGCTGATCCGGCGGCCCGGGGTGCGCTGAGATCCGAGGCACAGGCGGCAGTGGATGCGGCCAATGAGAAAGTCTCCCGCGCGGAGTCGATCCGGAAGTTCACCCTGCTGGACACTGAGCTCTCAGAAGAGTCCGGGCACCTCACCCCATCCATGAAGCTCCAGCGGCAGAAAGTCATCAAGGACTTCGCTGAGGCCGTCGAGGAACTCTACGCCTAGATGGAAGGTCGTCCTGTGAAGGTCCTGCTGCCAGCTGATCAGGAACTCCCAATGATCAGCATTGACGGAGCCGAGTTCGTCAGCCTCGATCTTCGCGGCACCATCCCTGAAGAGCACCGCGACGCCGAAGTGATCGTGGAATGGGGGACGCCGGCTCCGCTAGTAGCACAGACCCTCGCGCAGCTCCCCGCGCTGCGCTGGGTCCAGAGCCTATCGGCCGGACCCAATCACGTCCTGGCACAGGCCCCCGACCACGTGCTGGTCACTGGCGGCAGCGGCCTGCATGACAAGCCCGTCGCCGAGCACACCCTGGGGCTGATTCTCGCCGGTCTGCGCCGAGTGCACCTGGCGGTCCGCGCCCAGCAGGAACGCCGCTGGGCAACTGAGCTCGGCGGACTGCAGCCCGAATATGACCCCCACGCCGTGACCACACTGCGCGGCGCGCGAGTGCTGATCTGGGGCTACGGCAATATTGCCCGCGAACTGACCGGACACTTACAGGCCCTCGGCGCTACAGTCACCGGCGCGGCGCGCCGCCCACGGACCGAGAACGGCGTCAGGGTCGTCGCGGCTGAGGGACTTGAGGAGGAGCTGAAGCGCACTGATGTACTGGTGATGATCCTCCCCGGAAGTGATTCCACACACCATGCCCTCAACGCCCACAGGCTTGCCCTGCTGCCGGCCCGCTCCTGGGTAGTCAACGTAGGGCGCGGCACGGCAATCGATCAGCAGGCCCTGCTCGAAGCAGTACGAGAAGGCAAGCTGGCTGGTGCTGCACTCGATGTCACCGACCCCGAGCCGCTGCCGAGTGATTCGCCGCTGTGGGATGAACCGGGCATCATCATCACCCCACACGCTGCCGGGGGTCGGCCGCTGGATGCTGCGCGACTCATTGAAGCCAATGTGCGGGCCTATCTGGCGGGGGAGCCCCTGCGAAACGTGTTGCAGGCCGGGAGCCCGGCCTAGACCTGCACCTCAGATCTGCACTAACGCGCGGCAGGGGGCACCAACCCTGTGCCTCTGCTTCCGCGCCCAGTATGGTGGGCCCTGCGGAGGGGGAGTCCACCTATTGGAGGGAACACTATGCGAGCAGCCCGTTACTACGACCGCAAAGATATCCGCATCGAAGACGTCGAGGCCCCGGAGCTCAAGCCAGGACACGTCGCCATCGATGTCGCCTGGTGCGGCATCTGCGGCACAGACCTGCACGAATATCTGGAAGGACCTATCTTCATCCCGCCTGCAGGACATCCGCACCCGATCTCCGGGGAATCAGCGCCGGTGACCATGGGACACGAGTTCTCCGGCACCGTCACCGCAGTGGCTGATGACATCAATGACCTCGAACCGGGCCAGAATGTCGTAGTTGAGCCGTACATCATCAGTGATGATGTGCCCTCGGATAATCCGGAGGTGAATTATCAGCTCAGCCCCAACATGAACTTTATCGGTCTGGGCGGCCGGGGCGGCGGACTGAGTGAGAAGGTAGTCGTGGAGCGCCGATGGGTGCACCCCATCGCCTCCCACGTGGGCCTGGACCAGGCCGCACTGATCGAACCGTTGGCAGTGGGACACCACGCTTTCGTCCAGTCCCGCGCCAAGGCTGGCGACGTCGCCATTGTCGGCGGTGCTGGGCCTATCGGCCTGCTGACAGCAGCAGTCCTGAAGGCCGAAGGCCTTACTGTATATATCTCCGAGCTGTCTGAGGCGCGCAAAGCCAAGGCTCGGGAAACCGGGGTTGCCGACCAGGTCTTCGACCCACGTGAGGTCGATGTAGCTGATGAGGTCCGCCGCCTCACCGACGGCGCCGGGGCCGATGTGGGATTCGAATGTTCGTCGGCAGAGCCGGTCTTGGACATGCTCATTGACGCGGTCAGGCCCGCGGGGGTCATCGTCAATGTCTCCATCTGGGGCCACAAGCCCACAGTTGACCTGCCGAATCTGGTGCTGAAGGAACTCCAGCTGGTGGGAACTATCGGATATGCGCATGATCATCCGCGCGTTATCGAACTGGTCGAACAGGGCAAGATCAACCTCGAACCCTTCATCACTGGTCGTATCGGGCTCGATGCGCTGGTCAGCGAAGGTTTCGACGAACTGATCAACAACACCGAACACCACGTGAAGATTCTGGTGGATCCGCGGGCCTGACACCTAAGCTCTGGCCGGGGCGCACTAGACTAACCTGTTGATGAGCAGCAAGAGTGTGACTCCCGGCCAGACGCCCCCGGTCTATACGCCTAGTGCTACTGCGCCCGGCACCGCAGACCATACGCAGCCCCAGATTGAATCCGCCGCGACAGAGCGCGCAGCGCTCAACGGCGTGGGCGAATCCGGTCAGGAGGCTCCCCGCCGCAGCCAGGCGGAGGAGAAATCCGGTAAGAAGCGCCGCCTGGAATATCCCCCCGCCCCCGAGCCGCTGCCGGTCCCAGTGATTGACAACCACGCGCACCTTGACTTCCGCGATGGGCTGGTCCGGGTCACCGTCCAAGAGCATCTGGATACTGCAGAAGCTGTGGGTGTCACTGGCGCGGTGCTGGTGGGCTACGACGTCGCCAGCTCGGAATTCGCCGTGACCGCCGCTCAGCAGGAGCCACGCGCCAAGGCCGCCGTCGCCCTGCACCCGAATGATGCACCCATCCTCGCCGAGGCGGGGGAATACGACGACGCCTTCGCACGTATCGCTGAACTCGCTCAGGACCCTGAGACGGTGGCCATCGGCGAAACCGGCCTGGACTACTTCCGTACCCGAGAATCCCGCCGCCCGGCCCAGCACCGCAGCTTCCGTGACCACATCGCCGTTGCTGCCGAGCGTGGACTGGCCATGCAGATTCATGACCGTGATGCCCATGAGGATGTCGTCGACATCTTGAAGGACGCCCCAGAGCTGCCGCGTTCCGTGGTCTTCCACTGTTTCTCCGGAGATGAGCAGCTCGCCCGGATCTGCAATGAGAACGGCTGGTACATGAGTTTCGCCGGCACCGTGACCTTCAAAAACTCCGATGGGCTGCGTGAGGCCCTGAGCATCGCGGATCCACAGCTGATCCTGGTGGAGACTGATGCTCCGTTCCTGACCCCGCATCCCTACCGCGGTCAGCCCAATGCGCCATATCTGATCCCGCAGACAATGCGGCTGATGGCCGAGGTTCGCAGCGCGGAGCTCTCCGCCCTGTGCCAGCAGGTCATGTTCAATACCCAGCAGGCTTACGGGCAGTGGGTATGAACTCCATGACAAACGACGACGCAGACCAGACCCGGCCAAGTCAGAAGCAGGACCTGCCGCAGTTGCCACAGCTACTCAGTGCAGCCCATATCCGGGACCTTGCCGATGGCCTGGGGATCCGCCCCACCAAGCAGTGGGGGCAGAACTTTGTGATCGACCCCAACACCATCCGGCGGATTGTGAGCTTGGCAGAACTCGATGGCACCGAACATGTGCTCGAGGTCGGACCCGGCCTGGGGTCACTGACTCTGGGGCTGCTGGATGAAGCGGCCAAAGTCACCGCTGTAGAGATCGATCCGAAACTGGCCGCACAGCTGCCCGAGACTGTGGCCGCCATGCGCCCGGAGCTGGCGCAGAACCTGACGGTGATCAGGCAGGATGCGCTCAAGCTTCAGGAGGGATCACTGAATGCGAGGGTGATCAGCGGGGAGAGCTCCCGGGCCGATGCCACGGCAATGAGCGGTGAGTCCGATCTCTCCCTGGGGGCACCGGAGGTGCTGGTGGCGAATCTGCCCTATAACGTAGCGGTGCCTGTGGTGCTGCATCTGCTGCAGATCCTGCCTTCACTGCGTAAGGGCCTGGTGATGGTCCAGGAAGAAGTGGCAGACCGAATGTCTGCTGCCCCCGGGTCGAAGATCTATGGTGTGCCCAGCGTCAAAGCTGCCTGGGATACGCATATGCGCAAGGCCGGTGTGGTCGGCAAACGGGTCTTCTGGCCCGAACCACGGATCTCCTCAGGACTGGTGCGCTTTGACCGGCACGAACCGGTATCCGCTCAAGTGACCCGCGAAGAGGTCTTCGCGGTGGTGGACGCTGCCTTCGCACAGCGGCGCAAAACCCTGCGCGCCGCACTGGCAGGGCTGGTGGGATCCGGGGATGCCGCCGCTGCGGCACTGCAGGAGGCCGGCATTGACCCCTCCGCTCGCGGGGAGACTTTGGATGTCCATGCCTTCGCCCGGATTGCCGCAGCGCTGCGCCAGCGGCAGGACGGTGTCGCGTGAACTGGCAACGTGGGGTGAGCCGGCGACGTCGGGCGCACGTGTCAGTGCCCACCGTTAGGGTGGGATGACATGCGAGACAGCGAATTTTTCGGTCACGTGACCGCCCTGGCACCGGGCAAAGTGAATCTGAGCCTGCGTGTGGGGCCCCCGCGTGAAGATGGCTATCACGACGTCGCCACGCTGTACTTTGCGGTCTCGCTGTACGAGGAGATCACGGCAACTCCGCGGGAAGACGGTGCCATCACCATCAGCATCTCCGAGCGTTCCGCTTTCACCGGCGTGGAACACACTGATCCTGACACCGGGGAGACCGTTACTGCGGAGATCCCGTTGGACGAACGGAATCTCGCATATAAGGCTGCTGCGCTGCTGCGCGAGACTCTCCGCCAGCGCGACGCGTCGACTCTGACTTTCCCGCGCCGCGACGCCACCGGTGAACTGCTTCAGGGTCCGCCACAGTACGGAGTTGACCTGACCATCACCAAGAATGTCCCTATTGCCGGAGGAATGGGCGGCGGATCCGCGGACGCTGCCGCAGCACTCTTGGCCTGCTCCGCGCTGTGGGATGCCGGACTGTCCAAGGAACAGCTGGTTGAACTCGGTGCTGAACTGGGGGCTGATGTTCCTTTCGCTATCCTCGGTGGTGCCGCGGTCGGTCAGGGCGTGGGGGATGAGCTCTCTCCGCTGCTGACTCACGGGGAGCTTCACCTTGTCATAGTCCCGGCCACTGCCGGATTGTCTACCCCGGAGGTGTACCGGCAGCTGGACTCCATGCGGGAGGCTGCCGGCATCGAAGCAGAGGCACCTGAATTGGATGCGGATCTCGTAGGCGCAGTCAGCGCGGGGGACGCCGAACTGATTGCCACCTTGATGGCTAACGACCTGCAGGCCCCTGCAGTCTCCATGATTCCGGCCCTCGATGACATGCTCGATGCTGGACTGACCGAAGGCGCGCTGCAGGGCATGGTCTCTGGTTCCGGTCCGACGCTGGTGTTCCTGGCTCGGGATGCCGCCGCTGCAGCACAGTTGGCCACCGGACTAGAGGAACGTACCGAGGTGTGGGCGATCCCGGTGACCGGCCCCGCATTGGGTGCCCGCCTGCTCTGACGTCCGTCCGAGGTTCTAGCCAGTGACGGTGGTGGTGATACCGGTGGCCAGCGACAGGACCGCCCCCAGGAATGCCAGGGCAATGACGACTCGGCGAACCAGACGTTCACTGACCCGATTGCGGATCTTTGTGCCGATAAACAGGCCCACGATCACCGCAGCCAAGGAACCAACCCAGAACCACACTGGCAGCTGCGGAAATTCACTGCCACTGAAGGCGACTTTGGTCAGCAAACCCGTGACTGAGAGCAGCACCCACAGCGGCTGCATTGTTGCGGCGAACGAGACCACGCTCCACCTGCTGATGACCGCGTAGACCGTCATGGCAGGCCCGCCCACTCCTGCAAGCACCACTCCTGCACCGGCGCCGACGCCGGTGAGCAGCCGGGTCCCGGTACCGTCAATCTGAGAGCTGCTGCGGCTGAACAGCAAGGAGATACTCAGCCCGATGATCACCGCGCTGGCCACCACAATGTAGAGCGGCCCCTGCGGCATGATGGCCGCAATCCACCCGAAGAGCGGCATGACCGCCACCGCGGCCGGGGCGATCCAGAGCAAACGACGCCATTCGATATACCGCCACACCATCGGCAGCATCAGAAGCGGTGCTACTCCGCCGAGCACATTCGCCAGCATGACTCCACTGTGGGGGCCCACCATGACCACCAGGAAAGGGGCCAGCATCATGGCGAAGCCCATACCGGTGACCCGCTGAAGTGCGGTAGCCAGCACCACCATTCCGATGATGATGACAGCCACCAGCACACCTTCAGACATCAGCACCTCACCACAGAAACAGCAGAATCTTTGCCGCCGGATCATCCCAGGCCAACGCCCGATCCAAGCGGCACCAAGGTCCTACCTTACGCCTGTGCAGGGAAGGGATGAGAAAGCGTCGTCTTTGCCGCCCCCAGGGTGGCACTAGCTCACCGGGACAACGGGCTAGAACTCCCGGCTTCCTCCGCCGCGCAGAGACACGATCTCAGTGCCGGTGAGGTTGCCGATCTGCCGGTTCAACAGTTCACGTCCTCGATCCGAGAGCAGCTCATCGTGAATCGGAATACTGACTTCTGGCACACCCAATGCGCGTACAAACTCCACCTGCTCCTTCATGGCAGCCCAGGGCCCCATGATCGGCAGCGCCAGCACATCCACACCCGTCGGGGCTGCGTCACCGGGCACCGCCTGCAGCGAATCCCCGGGATGGAAAAAGACCGGCTCGCCTTCGGCGTGCAGCACATAGCCCAGGTTGTGGATTCGCGGGATATCGGCGTGGATCACCGCATGGTCACCCCCGACAGCGTTTATTGTCAGGCCTCCAACCTGAATCTGTTCACCTGGGGTCAGCGGCACGGCACCGGGGAGCGTGACGGCCTGAGCGACGTCGTCGGCGGTGTAGACCAGGGCCTGCGGGTTGGCCTCCAGCAGTGCCGGGGCGTGGTCGGGATCCACATGGTCGGGGTGCTGGTGGGTGATCAGCACTGCGTCGAGGTCGGTCACCCCGTGCCAGTCGGTGCTGAAGGCTCCCGGATCTATGAGAACTCGTGCCCCGGCAGCTTCCACCAGCAGGCATGAATGGCCCAGATGAGTGATGCGCATGCGGCCAGCCTAACGAAACTGCAGGCTAGGGTGGAGGGATGGAAGCGGTCGCAATTGTCTTTGGTCTGGTCTTCGCCGCGCTGTTCCTGGTGGGCGGGGTGATGGTGATCGCCCACCTGCCGAAGTGGCTCAGCGGAGAGTCTGCGCCGGTGCTGGACCAAGCAGCTGTGCTGCAGCTGCTGGCCGATGTCACCGCTGAGGCGCATGCGCAGGGAGCGGAGGCTCAGCGCGCCGTGGAGGAACTCCGCGAGCTAGCCCCGCAGCTGAGCAAAGAGGAGTGGCAACTCTTCGAAGACCGCTACCGGGAAACTCTCGAAGTGTTCTCCTCCGGACAGAGTGAGGTGCAGGCGCAGCTGGAGCATTTGGATCGCATCTTTCGCCGTGACCGGGTGATCGGCCAGGCCCGGCGGGAGCTCCGCGAGGACTGACCCCGTCACCTGTTACCCCTGCAGCGCTGAACTCGGTGCCCATCAGAGATGCCCGGGCCGATAGACTCCAGCAGATGGGCGAACTCACTGAAGATGCCGCGGAGCTGAAGAAACAGTTCACCGCCACCGGATATGTGGTCAGCGCTGATCGCAGCAGAATGCTGATGATCTTCCACCGTGGCCTGACGCTGTGGCTACCCCCGGGAGGCCATGTGGATCCTGATGAGTTCCCCGGTGATACCGCGCTGCGTGAGGTCTGGGAGGAGACCGGGGTGCGGGCCCGGCATGCCGGAACTCATACTCTGGACCTTGGCGCCGGCGGGAGGAAAGAGATGCAGCTGCCCACGCCTTTCGCTATGGCGGCACAGCGGATTCCCCCTTCGCCGAAGGATCCGGAGGAGCATATCCACATGGACCTGATGTACCGGCTCGAGGCCGACGACGACGCCCCGCTGACCGCCGCTGAAGCAGAGGTCAGCGACGTCGGCTGGTTCACCCGCGAGCAGATCGATCAGCTGGACACCACGGAGAGTGTGCGTCGGTTCGCGCACGCTCAGCTGCTCTGACCCAGTTTCTCTGCCCCAGCTCCCCTGCGTTGCCTTTCCACACCCGGCTTTTCTGACCCCACCACAAGTTCAGTGGTCACTTTGTCCGTTATTCGCACGGTTTTAGCCGCTTGGGTTTTACTCAGAACAGGGCGCAGAAATGCGCGGACCGCAGGCCTAGTCCCGGTCAAGCAAGCGCTGGAACAACAGGTGATCCTGCCACTGCCCAGCAATCTTCAGATACTTCTCCGCCAGCCCGATCTTCTGGAACCCCGCCGTGCGCAGCACTGTCTGCGAGGCCTGATTATAGACCAGCACGGAAGCCTGAAGCCTATGAAGCCCGTCATTGGCGGCCATTTACAGGACCTGGCGAGTAGCCGCCGTCGCAATCCCACGCCCGGTATAGGCCTGATCTACCCAGTACCCCAGATGCCCGCTGAGGAAGGGGCCGCGCACGATGTCAGTGATGTTGAACCGGCCGATGATCAGCTCGCCGTCTTCCAGTATCAAAGGCAGTGACCGTCCGGCCTCGCAGTCGGCGATCTTGGCCTCCACATCCTCGGCCTGACCAGCAGCAGTGAAGTAGAAATCATCACGTGCCGGTTCCCAGGGAGCCAGGTGGGATCGGTTGCGGATGTAGGCCGCAGCCAGAGGCTCTGCGTCCTCGGGCAGCAGCTCACGCAGAATCACTGAGCCCTGGATGCGGTGTCCATGTGTCATTGGCACAGTGTAGGCCGCCTGTGCGGCGGCGATGCCGCAGAGCGCCGTCGGGACGGTTGTGCTTTGCGCGCCATGGGATCTCGAGTGGACGATTTGCTGCGCTTCCAGGCCGCTGACACGCAGCAAATCGTCCACACCGTGCGGGGGTGGGTGCACCGCGGCCTCCATCCCGCACCAGCGGCACACCCGCGCGCACCCGGTGCCGCCGCCCGGTCCACCAGCAGCGGCGCGCCCGGTAGGCTTGATGCCCTATGGCTAATCAGCAAGGGCTTCACCTCATGGGCGCCGAGGGACTGACCATCACCTTCGGCACCCGCACCGTTTTGGACAACATCACCTTGGGCATCGATTCAGGTGATCGCATTGGCATTGTGGGTCGCAATGGCGACGGCAAATCCACCCTGATGCGCATCCTGGCCAAGCAGATGGAGGCCGACGACGGCCGCGTCACCTGGCGCGGAGGCGTCTCCGTGGGGTTCCTGGACCAGCAGGATATCCTGGTCCACGCTGACACTGTCCGGCAGGCCGTGGTGGGGGATCTCCCTGACCACGAGTGGGCCTCAGACCCGCGCCTGCGCGATGTGGTGGATGGCCTGCTGCCCGGCATTGACGGCGGCACTGGCGAAGGCGGCATCAGCTGGGATCAGCCGGTGGGTGCGCTTTCCGGAGGTCAGCGACGGCGCGTGGCCCTGGCCCAGCTGCTGATGGCTGATCACGATGTGATCATGCTTGATGAGCCCACCAACCACCTCGACGTCGAAGGCGTGGCATGGTTGGCTAACCATTTGAAGACCCGCTGGAGGAGGGATGAAGGCGCCTTCCTGGTGGTGACCCACGACCGCTGGTTCCTGGACGAGGTCTGCACCCTGACCTGGGAGGTCCACGATGCGACCGTGGATCATTTTGAAGGCGGCTATGCGGCCTACACGCTGGCGAGGGCAGAGCGCGACCGCGCCGCGGCAGTGGAGGAACAGAAGCGCCAGCAGCTGGTGAAAAAAGAGCTTGCCTGGCTGCGCCGCGGCGCACCGGCCCGCACCACCAAAGCCAAGTTCCGCGTGGATGCCGCCAATGCGCTGATCAACGACGTCCCGGAGCACCGCGATGAGGTGCAGCTGAAGAAGATGGCCACCGCCCGGCTGGGCAAAGACGTGCTGGACCTGGAGAACCTCAGCTACACGGTGACCAAGCCGGCCGCCGACACTGGGGGAGCGGGCGACGTCGACCACCGGATCTTCGAAGACGTCACTTTCCGGCTGGGTCCGGGGGAGCGGGTCGGCGTCGTCGGGGTCAACGGCGCTGGCAAGTCCACACTGCTGCGCCTGCTCGATGGCGCGCTTGAACCGGACGCCGGCCGGGTCAAGCGCGGCAAGACGGTCAAAACCGCGATCCTCACTCAGGAGGTAGAGGAGCTGCGCGAACGCGCCGGGATGCGCGTCCATGACGTGATGACCGAGGACAAGAACGTCTTCGACGTTGGGGGCAAGGAGCTCTCCGGGGCACAGCTGTTGGAGACCCTGGGTTTCAGCCGGGCGCGTCAGTGGACACCGGTGGGGGATCTCTCCGGCGGTGAGCGGCGCAGACTGCAGCTGTTGAAGCTGCTGACCGGCGAGCCTAATGTGCTCATGCTCGATGAGCCCACTAATGATCTCGACACTGACACCTTGGCCGCCATGGAGGACCTTCTCGACGGATGGCCCGGTACCCTCATTGTGGTCAGCCACGACCGTTACCTGCTGGAGCGTGTGACTGATCATCAGGTGGCACTGTTGGGAGACGGCAAGATCCGCGCCCTGCCCGGGGGAGTTGAGCAGTACCTGCGCATCCGCGAGGGCAAAGAACCAGCACCCGGACTTCGCGATACCTACCGCGGCCAGTCCAGTGCAGCAGCCACCGCGGTGCCAGGCTCAGTCAGCGCAGCCAGCACCAAGCCGACGACGACGGCGGGCACGGGCACTACTACAGCGGGAGCACCTGCTGCAGGACAGGCCTCCGCCTACTCGGAGGCCGATAAGCGGCAGGCGCGTAAGACCATGCAGCGGGTGGAGAAGCAGATGGAGAAGCTTTCCGATCAGGTGGCCGGGCTTCACCAGCAGATGGCTGTTGCCTCCGAAGCCATGGACCTGGAGAAGCTCAGTGCACTGCAGGCTGAGCTGAGCGCCGCAGAGGCAGAGCTGGCCGAGTCAGAGGAGGCCTGGCTGGAGGCCAGCGATATCGCTGAGTCCTGAACCGGCAGAGTCTTGAAACCGCTGAGACTCGCCTTAAGCTATCAAATAGTT
>NZ_HG005172.1:39719-53417 GCF_000455245.1 Nesterenkonia massiliensis
CGATATCGCTGAGTCCTGAACCGGCAGAGTCTTGAAACCGCTGAGACTCGCCTTAAGCTATCAAATAGTTAGGTAGACTAACTATTGCCTTGGCGGCCGTCAGGGTATCCGCACCAGTACCAGGAGACTGCATGTCCTCGCTCAGCTCAGAGGCCAACCAGGATGAACCCACCGAGGTCGTACCTTTCGCCACCGAGGCCTCAGCCTCAGGTGCTCCCTACGCCCAGGCACCCATGGCCTATGATGCGATTCTGCTGGCCGGTTTCGGCGGGCCAGAGGGCCAGGAGGATGTGATCCCCTTCCTGCGCAATGTCACTCGTGGCCGCGGGATACCGGACGAGCGGCTTGAGGAAGTGGCCCACCACTACCGGCATTTTGGTGGGGTGAGCCCGATTAATGAGCACAATCGCCAGCTGCGCCAGGCCATTGAGGATGAGCTCACACGCCGTGGCATTGACGTTCCGATCTATTGGGGGAACCGCAACTGGGCACCCTACTTGGAGGACACGGTCAAAGAAGCTGCGGCAGCTGGTCACACCCGACTGCTGGGACTGGCCACCAGTGCATACAGCTCGTATTCAAGCTGTCGTCAGTACCGTGAGGATTTCGCCCGAGCGCTGGTCAGCACAGATCTGGCATCCACTGTGCGGATAGATAAAATCCGGCAGTTCTTCGATGCCCCCGGATTTGTGGAGCCTTTCGTGGAATCAGTGGGCCAGGCGCTGCGACAGCTCACCGAGGAGGGCATCCCCGCCGGCAGCATTCGCGTGCTCTTCTCCACACACAGCATCCCCACCGATGATGCCCGACGCTCGGGCCCCCGGGATCAGGACTTCGGTCCCGGAGGTGCCTATGCGGCACAGCACGAGGCGGTGGCCGAGCATATTATGCAGCGGCTGCAGACAGATGGACTGATCAGCGACGGCGCCCTGCCCGGCTGGGAAGTGGTCTATCAATCCCGCTCCGGCCCGGCCAGCCAGCCCTGGCTCGAGCCGGATGTCTGTGACCGGATCTCCCAGTTGCCGCAGGAATCCGCACAGGCAGTGGTGATCGTTCCGCTGGGCTTCCTCAGCGACCACATGGAAGTGATGTGGGATCTGGATGAAGAGGCGATGGAAGCCGCCGAAGAGGCCGGGCTGCGTGCCATTCGCACCGCCACGCCGGGGGTGCATCCGGCGTTTGTACGCGGCGTCGTCGATCTCATTCAAGAACGCATGGACGCAGTGGCCCCCGAGAAGCGTGAACATCTCACCGCACTGGGCCCGTGGTTCGATGTGTGCCGACCAGGGTGCTGCGAGAACATTCGGGCCGGTTTCAAGCCGGCCGCGGCGGGCGTGCGGCCCTGATCTAATCGCCAGCAGGGCCAGCTTCAGCGATGATGCGCTGGACCGTGTCCGCATCCAGATGTGCCAGCACCTCACCGGCCGAGGGAAGCGGGACGTGGAAAGGCAGCGCTCGGTGGGTTCGGTCCTCGTAGAGTTCGACTACCGTGCCACCGGCACCTGAGCGGATGTCCTCTGTGGTGGGGTTTCCCAGTGGTTCCACGAGGTTGGTGACAGCTGCACTGACGAGCACCGGGAGGTGTTCTCCCGGGCCGATCATCCAATTCTCGGCAATGTGATGGTGATAGTGACCGCTGAGAATGAGCTGCACATCGCTGTTCTGCAGCACCTCAGCCAGGCTCTGTGGATTCTGCAGGGACAGGGCCTGCAGCAATACGGTCTGTGCCGGGATGGGTGGATGATGCATCAGGAGCACCGTGCCGTCCTCAGCAGGTTCGCTCAGCTGCTCGTGGAGCCACTGCAGTTGCTGCGGGCCGAGCTCGCCGTATCCTGCGCCTGGCACCGAGGTGTCCAGCACTACTATCCGCAGTCCGTCGAGGAAGGTGACCGAAGACCTCGGGGAGAGGGCGGCCGAATCCTGCTGCGAGGTGGTGGCGCCGCCGTCCGCTCCGCGCAGGTCACCCAGAACCTGGGTGAATCTCTCGCGCTGGTCGTGGTTGCCCATGGCATAAGCGGTTCGTGCCCCGCGCTGTTCGGCCCAGGGTTCCACAAGTCCCCGAAGCCGCCGATATGAGGCCGCACTGCCATCCTCGGAGAGATCTCCGGTGAGCGCGATGAGGTCGAGGTCCAGGTGCTCGCTACGCTCCAGGGTGCGCTCTAAGTTCCTATAGGTGTCGACTCCGTTATGCCGTGCTGAGGGATCACCCAGCAGATGGGTGTCGGTGAGGTGCAGGATCCGGTACTTCGGTTGACGCAGCGTTGAGGAGGCCATATCAGCACCTTGCCAGAGCCTGGTGAACAACACGTGACATATCTCTGGCTTAGGCTGGAGATTGGTGGGAGATATCTTCGCAGGTCGATACGAGCTGGTAGACCCCCTGGTGGAGGGCGGAGCCGGCGTCGTTTGGCGCGCCTGCCGACGCGCCCCGGTTGACTCAGGGTCCGTTCACCATGGGCACCCCTGTGGCGAGAGTACAGAAGTGTGCAATCGCAACACAAGAGTTTGCTAAAGAAAACAATGTCTCGATCAGATAAACCCGATTGCGCTCTGTGGTCGCTGGACTGACCGGGATCCGTTAGGATTCACAAAAGCGAAGACACCGGCACAGGAGGCCCAGTGAGCGAAAGTGCTCAGGCGAATCTGGACGCTCAACGCGCCGCCTATGGAGAGCCGCTGCGGGACATCTTCGATCGGCTCAAGCAGTCCTTCGGCATCAACCAATCAGCACTGGCCAAAGTGCTGGGAATTTCAGCGCCGATGCTCTCCCAGCTCAACAGCGCGCAGCGGGTCAAGATCGGCAACCCCGCGGTGCTGCATCGTGTACAGCGACTCAATGACCTGGCTGCGGCGCTGCACACTGGCACTGTGACACCGGAGCAGGTCAGCGCGCAGCTGGAAGAGATCCGCACCGCCACCGGAACGCTCACCCAGCGCGCTGCTGCTCAGACCGCGGGGCAGGCAGCAGCACAGCCCTCCGAGCGGCTCGCCGGGGCCTATTCAGCCCCTGCAGAGTCCGAAGCAGCTGCGGCGGCCCAGGACGCCGTCGTCGTTCAGGGGGTCAGGAACCTGTTGCGAGCGGTGGCCTCCGGCAGTGAGCTTCGCGAGGCAGCAGAGGGTCTCCAGGGCCAGTATCCTCGGCTGGCGGAACTGCTGCGTCTCTACGGCACGGGGCCGCTGCCACAGGCCCACGAGCACTACGCCAAGCACAAAGATCTCTTCTGACGGAGCGCCAAGATGAACAAGTGCGGTCATACATGCGAAGATGTACCGGCGCCTTTTTTGGCGCGGTCCGCCATGGTGTAACGGCAGCACGCCAGCCTTTGGAGCTGTGCAGTCTAGGTTCGAATCCTAGTGGCGGAACGGCCCTGCCGCGCGAGCTGCTGATCACCAGCACCTGCGTAACATGGGTCAACACTAGGCCCCTAATGAGGAGTGCACTGTACGTGTCTGAGTCTGCCGCCCGTCCCGCCGCCGTCATTGTCCTGGCAGCAGGTGCGGGAACCCGCATGAAATCTCGCACACCGAAGATCCTGCACCCTGTAGGCGGGCTCTCCATGATCGGGCACGCGCTCAATACCGCCCGGGCGCTGAACCCGCAGCAGCTGGTCGCCGTGGTGCGCCACCAGCGCGAGCTCGTCGCTGAGCACATTCTTCGTCACGACGACGCCGCCCTGTTAGTTGACCAGGATGAGATCCCTGGCACTGGTCGCGCGGTGGAATGCGGCTTGGAAGCCCTCGCCGCTGCCGGAGCCCCAGCGGAATCCGGCACTGTGGTGGTGACCTACGGTGATGTGCCGCTGCTGAGCCCGCAGCTGCTGTCAGAGCTGGTGGCCCAGCACGAGACAGAAGGCAATGCCGTCACGGTACTCACCACTGTTCTAGAAGACGCTGCAGGCTACGGACGCATCCTTCGTGAAGGCGATACCGTCACCGGCATTGTGGAGCATAAGGACGCCACCGAACAGCAGCGACAGATCCGCGAGATCAACTCCGGCATCTACGCCTTCGACGCCGCGGTGCTCACCCGGGCCCTGTCCCGGATCACCACTGACAACGCCCAGGGGGAGAAATACCTCACCGATGTGCTCGGTCTTGCCCGTGCTGAGGGCGGGAGAGTCGCAGCCCTGGTCACCGAAGATCGCTGGCAGGTGGAAGGCGCCAATGACCGGGTGCAACTGCAGGCCCTCTCCGCAGAGCTCAACCGGCGCACCGTGGAAGCAGCCATGCGTGCTGGCACCACGGTGATCGACCCGTCCACTACGTGGATCGACACCACCGTCACGCTGGAAGAGGACACCACACTGCTGCCCGGCACTCAGCTGCACGGAAAGACGCATATTGCCCGCGACGCCGTAGTGGGTCCTGACACCACGCTCACCGATGTCACCGTCGGCGAGGGTGCGAAGGTGACCCGGACTCACGGCAGCGGGGCAGTGATCGGTGCAGGCGGCGTCGTCGGGCCCTTCACCTACCTGCGCCCAGGGACCGTCCTGGGTGAGGAGGGCAAGATCGGTGCCTTCTACGAGACCAAGAACGTGAACATCGGTCGCGGATCCAAACTCAGCCACCTCGGATACGCCGGCGATGCTGAGATCGGTGAATACACCAATATCGGTTGCGGCAATATCACCGCTAACTACGACGGCGAGAACAAGCACCGCACGGTGATCGGCTCCCATGTGCGTACCAGCTCCAACACCGTCTTCGTGGCACCGGTGGAAGTCGGCGATGGTGCCTACACTGGGGCCGGGGCAGTGGTCCGAAAAGACGTGCCGGCCGGAGCCCTGGCGCTCTCGGTGGCCCCGCAGCGCAATGCTGAAGGCTGGGTGCAGAATAAGCGCCCGGGCTCGGCAGCCGCTGAAGCCGCAGAACAGGCAACACAGCACGATGGCGACAACACCACTGACGGTGACAACTAAAGCCCATCTGGGCAAAGAGGACTGAAGGACACATGGACGAAATCAGGCTGGGCACTGAAAAGACTCTCGTCATCGCATCGGGCCGGGCACACCCCGAGCTGGCAGATGAGATCGCCAAGGAGCTGGGCACCGAGCTGCTGCCTATCAGCGCCTATGACTTCGCAAACGGTGAGATCTACGTGCGCTCCTCGGAATCGGTGCGCGGCAAGGACGTCTTCCTGCTGCAGTCCCACCCATTCCCGCTGAACAACTGGCTCATGGAACAGCTCATCATGATCGACTCCATGAAGCGCGCCTCCGCCAAGCGGATCACCGTGGTCTCCCCGTTCTACCCGTACGCGCGCCAGGATAAGAAAGGCCGCGGGCGTGAACCGATCTCCGCGCGCCTGGTGGCAGATCTTTATAAGGCCTCCGGTGCAGACCGCATCATGAGCGTGGACCTGCACACCGACCAGATCCAGGGCTTCTTCGACGGTCCCGTTGACCACCTCTTCGCTATCCCGCTGCTGGCTGATTACATCCGCGGCACCGTGGCCGATGACGAGGTCACGGTGGTTTCGCCTGATACCGGACGTGTGCGGGTGGCCGAGCGCTGGGCTGAGCGCCTCGGTGGTGCACCGCTGGCCTTCGTGCATAAGACTCGGGATCTCACCCAGCCCAATAAGGCTGAGTCCAAGCAGGTCGTCGGTGAGATCGAGGGCCGCACCTGTGTGCTGATCGACGACATGATCGACACCGGCGGCACCATCGCCGGAGCGGTGAAGATCCTCAAAGACGCCGGGGCCAAGGACGTCATCATCGCCGCCACTCATCCGGTGTTCTCCGGTCCGGCGGCAGAGCGGTTGGCCAATTCGGGCGCACGGGAGGTGGTAGTGACCAATACGCTGCCGATCCCGGAGGAAAAGCGCTTCGAGAACCTCACGGTGCTGTCCATCGCACCGATTGTTGCCCGCGCGATCAAGGAAGTCTTCACCGACGGTTCAGTGACCTCCCTGTTCGACGGCCACGCCTAAGTGCGCTAAGCTAGCTAGCTGTGCCAAAAGGCGAGGGAGTAGTGGGAACCCCCACAGGCTCCGTTATCGACGAATGAAGGAACATTATGGCTGACAAGATTGTCATCTCCGCCGAGGTCCGCACCGAGTTCGGCAAGGGCGCTGCACGCCAGGCTCGCCGCGCGGACAAAGTCCCCGCTGTCGTCTACGGCCACGGCGATGAGCCCCGCCACGTCCTGCTGCCCGGTCACGAGACCATGCTTGCAGTGCGTAACCCCAACGCGCTGATCACTCTGGACATCGAGGGCGACAAGCAGACTGTCATCCCCAAGGACATCCAGCGCGACCCCATCAAGCGTTTCGTGGAGCACCTGGACCTGCTCGCCGTGCGTAAGGGCGAGAAGATCGTCGTCGAGGTCCCTGTTGAGGTCACCGGTGAGCCCGCTCAGGGCATGGAGTACTTCCTGGATCAGCCCACTGTGGCTGTCGAGGCCGACGCCCTGAACCTGCCGGAGTCCGTCACCGTGGACATCACCGGTCGCGAAGAGAACGTTCTGCCCGAGCACCTCACCCTGCCCGAGGGCACAACCCTGGCTCTGACTGACCTGGAATCCCCAGTGGTGACCATCACCGAGCCCCAGGAGCAGGACGTTGAGTCCGATGCCGAGACAACTGAGGAAGAGGCTGCTGCAGAGGGCGACGGCGACGGCGACTCCGCCGAGTAATCGCCTCAGCTGGCGAGAGAAACAGGTAGCCTGAAGCAATGGCTTCAGAGACATGGCTGATAGCGGGTCTCGGGAATCCCGGGGCCCGCTATCAGCGTACCCGGCACAATATCGGCCAGATGGTGCTCGACGAGTTGCTTGACCGCATGGGGGCCAGCTACTCCCGCACTAAAGTTGGAGCCAAAGCCGTAGGCGCCCGGCTTCCCGGGGGAGGTCCCAAAGTGATCTTCGCGATCTCCGAGGGATACATGAACACCAGCGGCAAGCCGGTGCGCAGTCTGATGGACTATTTCTCCGTGGATCCGCAGCACTTAGTAGTCGTCCACGATGAGCTGGACATTGACTTCGGCCGCATCAAGCTCAAGCGCGGCGGCTCAGAGGGCGGGCACAACGGCCTGAAATCCATCACTCAGCACCTCGGCGGAAACCGTGATTACCTGCGAGTGCGGGCGGGAATCGGGCGTCCCCCAGGGCAGATGGACACCGCAGATTATGTGCTGCAGAAATTCAGCAGCGCAGAAGGGAAGCAGCTGCCTGATGTCATCGACCGCGCCGCCGACGCCGTCGAACTTCTGATCACCGAGGATCTGACCACGGCGCAGAATAAAGTCCACTGACGACGTCGACCGCGCTGCCGCAGCTGTCATATCAGCCGTTCTTCTCGATCCATTTGGCAACCTCAGTGGCCTGAAGCTCCACGAATTTCCGCATATACGGCTCGGCCGCTTTCTTGATCTTCCCGCCGATAATTGGGATCTTCACGTCCACATCACCGCGGACAGTGGCCAAAGTTTCTGCCGCACTGCGGGCGTGCAGCGTCTGGGAAGCCACGGCCTTCACGGGGGCACCAGCAATATCTACGGTGGTGTCCGAGCGGCGCGAGCCGGAGGCATCCGGAGCGCTCCACTTGTCAGTCACGGTCACATTCACAGTGCCCTTGATGACCTTCTTCGCGATCTCCGGGAGCTTGTCGGCGCTCATGGCCTGCTTAGAGATCACCTCGAAGCCAGTCTCCGCAGTGCCGCTGAGTTCAAAGCCCTTCAGCTCGGAGCCCACTTTTGCTGCCAGGTGTTCATGGAAATCACGCGAAGTGTAGGCCGCAACAATGGCATCAGCGCTGTGCGGAATGACCTTCTCGGCTTCAAGACTCACAGGGGTCTCCTTCAAGGGGTTGAAAACAGGTGGTGGTACTGCGCTGTCATCCTAACCAGGCCGACGCTTGAGAACGGATGCCGACGCGTTCAGCCGTCGAACAAAATTACGTGAACTTTAGCCTAATTTTCAGGCTCTACTCAGGGTATGCTGTGGACGGTGACGCTCATCCAACTTCTTCTGCTGGTCAGCGGTTTTGTGCTCCTCGTCCTTGGCGGGGAGGCGCTGGTCCGCGGGGCTGCATCCTTGGGCAAGACCATGGGGCTCTCCTCGCTGATCATTGGACTCACTGTGGTGTCCTTCGCCACCTCGGCCCCGGAACTGGCCGTGAGTGTTGGCGCCGCCCTCGATGGCTCACCTGGGCTTGCGGTAGGCAATGTGGTGGGCAGCAATATTGCCAACATCCTCTTCGTACTGGGACTCACCGCGGCTTTCGGCGCCCTCTACGTCCGCCTTCAGCTCATCAAAGTCGATATTCCGATGATGGTGGTGCTCTCAGTGCTTGCACTGCTGCTCTCATTGGATGGGCACCTCTCCACCCTTGACGGCGCTCTGCTGTTGGGCCTTCTGCTGGCTTACCTGCTGGCCACCATCATCTACGCCCGACGCCGGACCGTTCGCGGCAAGGCCCCAGAACTGCATGTAGAGGAAGTCCTCCACTCCGGCACAGGGAAGCTGACTTCTAAGCTGCGGGCGACCAAGTTGCGCGCCACCACCGTTGACCTGGTGCTGATTCTGGTAGGCGTGGGGCTGCTAGTGGTCGGTGCTCAACTGCTGGTGCGGGCAGCCACCGACATCGCCACCGCCTTGGGCGTCAGCGACCTGATCATCGGGCTGACCATTGTTGCCATCGGCACTTCTCTGCCTGAGCTGGCTACCAGCGTCATTGCCGCAGTGCGTGGTGAACGCGATATGGCTGTGGGCAACTTGGTCGGTTCCAATATCTTCAATATCGGGGCTGTGCTGGGTCTGACCGCCATTGTCTCTCCGATAGGTGTGGAGGTGGCATCAGCGGCCATCCACTTCGATCTCCCGGTGATGGTCGCCGTCGCCTTGGTGCTGCTGCCCCTTGCTTTCACGGGACAAGCTATCCGCCAGTGGGAGGGCTACGTGCTGGTGGTGATGTATGTGGGCTACGTGGTCTACCTGGTCCTCTCGGCGGCAGATCACAGCGCACTGCGACCCTTCAGTGCCGCCATGCTCTGGTTCGTGCTGCCGATCACCGCCGTCTGGATCCTGGCCCTGGCCGGCTACGAGCTGGGCCTGCGCCACTCCGCAAAGGAAGACAGACGCGAGTACGGTGATGATGAGGAAGACTTCTACACCTCTCCCATCACGATTCCTGCACCTCCTGAACAAGCCGAGCGTCAACAATGAGCTCCTTTCGTACCTCCCAGCCAAGCACGTCACTGCGGTCGTGCACCGTGGCAGCAGCCTCGGCTCTCGCTCTGCTTTCGGCCACCGCCTGCGGATCCGATCCGCAGGCCCCGCAGCTTCGGGTCGAGGTGGACTATCAGCCGGCGTCGCTGAGTTCCGCAACTGCGGCTGAGGATGTGGTGGCCGCCGGAACCAGATTCGGGGCTCAGACCCTTGAAGCCCTCGCGGCGGGGGAGAATCTGGTAGTTTCACCCGCCTCGCTCACTACGGCGTTGGCCATGCTGGCCGAAGCTGCTGAGGGGCCCGCCGCCGCGGAGCTGGAAGAACTGCTCGGCGCAGCAGGTGAGTCCCGCGCGCAAGCGTTCAGCGCCTTGCAGGCCGCGGTAGGGGAGTACGACGGCGACCCTGCCGCAGTGCAGGAGGATGACCTGCCGGAGCGTCCGCTAGTGCATCTGGCAAACCAACTGGTCATCCAGGACGGCGTGGAGCCCGATGATGACCTGCTGGAAACTCTGGCCTCCGCATACGACGCCGGGCTGGTGACTACCGACTTTGCGCAGCAGGAGTCCAAAGACCTGCTGGATGTCTGGGTTGATGAGCACACCGGCGGACTCATCGAGAAATCCGGGGTGCATGCCCCGGATGACCGGATCCGGTTCGTGCTGCAGAATGCGGTGGTACTGGCGGCGCAATGGCAATCGCCCTTCAGTGAATCGGCGACCGCAGAAGGAGACTTCATCACCGGCACTGGAGCCAGCGTCCGTACAGATCTGATGCAGCAGCGACTTTTCGCCTCCTATACCGAATACGACGGCGCCCAGGCGGTCCGGCTGCCCTATACCGAGGGCTTCGCCATGGATGTCGTGCTTCCCGCTGAGGGGCAGGACCCGGCCGCTATCACTGGTGAGGACTGGCTGGAGATTTCAGCTGCGCTGGGGGAGGAGTCCGCCGGTGCCGAAGTCGATCTGATGCTGCCGCGCGTGGAGATCTCCTCCAGCGAGGACCTGATCGACCTGCTGCTGGAGCTAGGCCTTGAGGCCACGGTCGCTGGTGATGATCTCAGTAAACTCACCCCGGGTACACGCTTGAGCCAGGTGGCTCATCAGACCGTGATGCGCGTGGATGAAGAAGGGACCGTGGCCGCCGGAGTGACCGAGATCGTGGGGCTCACTTCTGGGACACTCGAGGAACCAGTGCAGCTGCACGTGGACCGCCCCTACACGCTGCGGATAGTGCACACCGAGACAGACTGGCCGCTGTTCATGGGCGTGGTCTACGACCCCACCGCTGAGTAACGGTTCAGCTGCGGTCCCACAGCTGCCGGTAAGCTTGCAGACAGACCGGATGCGGCCGACGTGATTGGAGTTGGGGGGGGGGTACTCGGAGGACAGAGGCCGGGCAGGAGCCAGCCCCTACCGAGACGCTGGAAGTCGATAAGGCTTTCGCCGCCTTAGCTTTCGACTAGCTGGGATTCCAGGTTTGCCAGGTCTGCGAGGTCTTGATCTGTTGGCTCAAAACGGGCAACTGAGAGAGACTCCCGTCGGTGTGGCAATTCCAGCAGCTTGATAAAGAAGCGTGTTGCATCTACTTCAGCGTGAGCCTCGTATTGAGGGTTATCCATGTTTGTCAGAGCGAAACGGTAGCTATCACCGATGAGCGTTGCTGGCTGACTCGCATGTATGCGCCAGTCATCCCTGGACCCTCCGAGAATAGTTGAATCGACTGGAAAGGCTAAGGACCACGGCGGCCTGGAGGGCGCGATAATCGGATGGGGAGTTCGTTCTATAACATGCCCCTGATCATCTGTGCTGAGGGCACCGGGCGGGCCAGCGATAAGCGTCCGACCAGTGTGATATGTGATCTCCCATAGTCCTGTGCTGAAGAATCGAAAGTCACCACTTTCTCCCGGGAATTCTCCGCTACGGTTCTCTGTCAGGAAAGAGCCGGCAAGGAAATTGTGGCGGACTCGGGACAACGCCCGAACTAGCTCCTGAGGTCCGATTGTGTTTCCAGCATCCGTCATGCCTTACTCCTTGCTAGACACGGCAAGAGCCCGAGGGTCTGGTGAAGGCAGAAAAGTCATCAGCCCACCAGAGACCTTCCAGGGGCGGGACCACATAATCCCGGCCCAAGTGGTTCTTGCTGGCGAACTTCAGGGTGTACGCCACCGGGTAGAGCGTTTCTAGCGCGGTGCTGAACTGGGCAGAGGAATTAGGGTCCCCGGAGCCGTCCAGCATGAGGTACTGCATAGGTGGTACCTGCAGTAGCCGAAACTCTCCGCGGCGGGCCTGATAGGACTCATGCGTCTTCTTCAGATCAACCTTGCCGGTCATAGCCGCCAGCATCTCACGCCGTGGGCCGAATCCCAAGGACTGGGGGAGACGCCCGGGGCAGCAGCCCGGTAATGTAGGGGCGGTTCTCTTTCCCCCTAAAACTCACTAAAGGGTGTATTGGCATGGCACTGCGTGGTCTACGTGCGGCACTGGCAGCAAGCTCCACCTACCAGCGGGTGGCCTCAGCTGCGCAGCATCCAGCCGCCGAACGCACCGATGAACTGCAGATCGCGGCCACGTCCGGCCTTCGACCGGCGCTGATCGCTGAGATCGCGCAGAGTCTGCGTGCTGCCCACCCGCAGGCCACCGTGCTGGCCGTCACCGCCACCGACCGGGAAGCCGATGAGCTGGTGGCCTCACTGACCTGCTTCGCTCCCGATGCCGCCGTCGCGCATTTCCCCTCCTGGGAGACTCTGCCGCATGAGCGGCTCTCCCCGCGCTCTGACACTGTGGGCCGGCGCTTGGGAGTGCTGCGCCACCTTGCCCACCCTGAACAGGCCGGCACGCTTGATGTGGTGGTCGCACCGGTTCGGGCGGTTATTCAGCCGATCGTGGCCGGGCTCGGGGACCTCGAGCCGGTAAGCCTGCGCACGGGTGGCTTCTACGAATTCGACGACGTCGTCGCCCGCCTTGCCGCTGCCGCCTACAGCCGGGTGGATATGGTGACCCGGCGGGGCGAGTTTGCCGTCCGCGGCGGCATCTTGGATGTCTTTCCGCCGAATGAGACTCACCCGGTGCGTGTGGAGTTCTTCGGTGATGAAGTGGAGCAGATGCGGCACTTCTCCGTGGCCGATCAGCGCTCTCTGGATGCTGAGGACGCTCCGACGGGTTTGCACGCGGTGCCTTGCCGCGAGCTGCTGATCACCGATGAGATTGCGGCCCGTGCCAAGGAGCTCATGGCCACGATGCCGCATGCGGTGGACATGCTGGAGTGCATCAGCCAGAAGCAGGCCGTGGAAGGCATGGAGTCGCTGACCCCGGTGTTGGCCGAAAAGATGGTGCCTTTCGTCTCTGAGCTGCCCGAGGGGTCCCTGGCGGTGCTCATCGAACCGGAGAAGGTGCGCACTCGTGCCCATGATCTAGCGGCCACCAATGATGAGTTCCTCGCCGCAGCCTGGCAAGCCTCCGGCGACGGCGCGGCCAGCCCGATTGCCATCACCGATCAGGAGGAAGCCTCCCTCGCCAGTGGTGCTTTCGCTACTCTGACCGAGACCCGTGAAGCCTCCCTGGAACACGGCAGCAGCTGGTGGTCCATCACTTCCCTGGGACTGGATGCCGAGTTGGCCCAGGACGCAGACATCGTCTCTATCAGTTCGCGTGAGCCCATCGGCTACCGCGGCAGCGTGGAACAGGTGATGGAGTTCCTTGCCGGACGCGCAAAGGACCAGTGGAGTGTGGTGGTCACCACCGCTGGCGGCGGCTCCGCTCAGCGTGTGGCGGAGCTGCTGGGAGAACACCAGGTCCCGCATGAGCTGGTGGAAACCCTCGACGACGCCCCCTCAGCTGGGACCATCACCGTCACCACCGCGAACGTCCCCGAGGGGTTTGCCCTGGATGAGCTGCAGCTGGCGCTGCTGACTGAGTCCGAAATGCTCGGCCGCTCGATCCGACAGGACAGTCGCCGCAGCAAGGGCCGCGCGGCTCGCCGTCGCAAGAATGCCGTTGACCCGCTTTCGCTGAGCAAGGGCGATTTTGTTGTCCACGAACAGCACGGCATCGGGCAGTTTGTTGAGCTGATTCAACGCCCGGTGGGCTCCCCGCAGGCGATCAAAGCAGGCACTGCCGGTATGCGCGAATACATGGTGCTTGAGTATGCCTCCTCGAAGCGCGGTGCGCCCAAGGACCGGCTGATGGTTCCCACTGACCAGCTGGACCAAGTCTCCCAGTATGTGGGCGGGGATGAGCCGAAGCTCTCGCGGATGGGCGGAAGCGACTGGGCCGCCACCAAACGCAAAGCCCGTAAAGCGGTCAAGGAGATCGCCGCGGAACTCATCCGACTCTACGCGGCACGGATGGCCTCACGCGGTCACGCCTTCGCCCCGGATACGCCCTGGCAGGCTGAGCTGGAGGACGCCTTCCCCT
This sequence comes from Nesterenkonia massiliensis, assembly GCF_000455245.1. GTDB lineage: Bacteria > Actinomycetota > Actinomycetes > Actinomycetales > Micrococcaceae > Nesterenkonia > Nesterenkonia rhizosphaerae. The sequence goes on from NZ_HG005172.1 coordinate 53,303, forward strand.
ATGTGGAGACCCCGGATCAGCTGAGCGCCATGGAGGACGTCAAGCGAGACATGGAGGCCGAGGTCCCCATGGACCGGCTGGTCTCCGGTGATGTGGGCTTCGGCAAAACCGAGAT
>NZ_HG005172.1:53642-55646 GCF_000455245.1 Nesterenkonia massiliensis
AAAACCGAGATCGCCGTCCGGGCTGCGTTCAAAGCGGTCCAGGACGGCAAACAAGTGGCCGTCCTGGTTCCCACTACGCTGCTGGTCTCTCAGCATCAGGAGACGTTCACCGAACGCTACGCCGGGTTCCCGGTGCGGGTTCGTGCGCTCTCCCGGTTCCAGAGCGCCAAGGAGTCCAAGGAAGTGCTGGCCGGGCTGAAAGAGGGCAGCATCGATGTGGTCATCGGCACCCACCGTCTGCTGAGCAAGGAGGTCCAGTTCAAGGACCTGGGCCTGGTGGTCATCGATGAGGAACAGCGTTTCGGTGTGGAGCACAAGGAACAGCTGAAGAAGATGCGCACCAACGTGGATGTGCTGGCGATGACGGCGACACCCATTCCGCGCACCCTGGAGATGTCCCTGGCGGGCATCCGCGAGACCTCTGAGCTGAACACTCCGCCGGAAGAGCGGCACCCAGTGCTGACCTATGTGGGCCCGTACACGGATAAGCAGGTTTCTGCCGCAGTGCGCCGTGAGCTCATGCGCGAGGGACAGGTGTTCTATGTGCATAACCGGGTGGCTGACATCGACCGGGTCGCAGCCCGGATTAAGGAGCTGGTGCCCGAGGCTCGTGTGGAGGTGGCCCACGGCCAGATGGGGGAGGCCCGTCTGGAGCAGATCGTGAATGACTTCTGGGAACGGCGATTCGATGTGCTGGTCTCCACCACCATCATCGAAACCGGTCTGGATATCTCCAACGCCAACACTCTGATCGTGGATAAGGCCTCTGCCTTCGGCCTCTCGCAGTTGCATCAGCTGCGTGGTCGGGTGGGGCGCTCTCGGGAACGGGCTTACGCCTACTTCCTCTACCCGGCGGAGAAACCGCTGGGCGAAGATGCTCTGGAGCGGTTGAAAGCCGTGGCGGCTCATAATGAGCTGGGAGCTGGCTTCCAGCTGGCGAAGAAGGATCTGCAGTTGCGGGGTGCCGGTAACCTGCTCGGGGGTGAGCAGTCCGGTCATATTGAGGGCGTGGGCTTTGACCTCTACCTGCGCATGGTGGGCGAGGCTGTGGCTGATTTCCGTGGTGAGGAAGAGCAGACCGTCACAGAGGTGAAGATCGAACTGCCGATTAACGCTCACCTGCCTTCAGAGTATGTGCCCAGTGAGCCCCTTCGCCTGGAGGCTTATCGCAAGCTTGCCGCAGCAGATACCGAGGAGAAGATCTCCGAGGTGCTCGCCGAATGGCAGGACCGCTACGGTGAACCACCTACAGCAGTGGAGAATCTCCTGGAGGTTGCGCGGTTCCGCAACCGCGTGCGCTCGGTCGGGATTACCGACGTCGGGGTCCAGGGCAAGTTCATTCGGTTCGCGCCGGTGGAGGATCTGCCCGAATCACGCCAGCTGCGTATGGAACGTCTTTACCCCGGAGCCCAGCAGAAGGTGGCAATGAAGCAGATTCTGCTGCCTAAGCCGACCACTAAGAAGATCGGCGGAGAGGAACTTTCCGACGGCGCGCTGCTCGAGTGGCTCAACCAGGTCTGGGAGGGCCTCTTCAAGCCCAACGCCTAGAGCCTGTAACGCCTAAACCTGAAACGCCTAGCGTGGCACTTCGCAGATGCGGGTGGGCAAGACGACCTGGGCAAGACCTGCTTAGGCCGGCGGAAATCAGGCGGCGAGGCCGTACAGGACCGGGGCATCGTGCCAGATCAGGTCCGCTGCGGGACATCCGGGAGGCGGTGTGTCCTCGGCGGAAGTGTAGCCGGCAGATTGGCGGTCGGTAGGGCGATCGTCCCCGAGGACGCGTTCAGTCAGCCAGTGCTCAGTGTGTGAGAGAGCGCTGGGTGCATGTGCGATGCGTAGATGAGCGCTGGGCGAATGGGCGCTGTTCGTGTGAGCGGGATCGGCACCTCGGCCAGGGTCGGGCTCAGGATCGGGTTCCGACCTCTGTGGTGGTGGGTGGAGGAATCCGTGGGATTTCATCCGGTGATGACGCCGGCATAACGCCCAGAGGTTGTCCGCGGTGGT
>NZ_HG005172.1:55672-61354 GCF_000455245.1 Nesterenkonia massiliensis
TACTGGTGGCGGCGGCGTCGACGGTTTTCCTCACCCTGGGCAGGTCAATGAGTCCCTCAGTAAAGGCCCGCCAGGTGTGGGGGAGGAAGTGCTTGGCGTCTCCGGTGGTATTGAGGATAGTGGTCGCGGTGCGGTCACTGACCCCGAGGATGCGGGCGGCGTCCCGGACCGCTGCACGGTCTGCCTCGGACCGGGTGACCAGGGGTTCCTGGGCATAATGTGTGGCAGTCCGTTGCCGGTAGTCCAGGAGTGCGGTGATGGTGGCTGCTTCAGCTCGCCGTGCAGCGACTTGGTGCTCCCAGGCTGCAGCCAATTCGGGTTCCCCGGCGAGGGCTCTTAGGTGCTCGGGCAGGGGAGGGGTACTGCTGGCGCTGCTGGTGGAAGCTGCCATGGTGATCACCCCTGTCTTCGCATCTGCCCGCCTATCGAATCTATGTCCTATTGTTTCATGTCGATGGGTAGATGTCGATAGTTTTTGGCGATCCCTTACAGGTTTGAGGCAGCGTGAGGCATGGCCAGTGACATGCGGACCAGGCCAACTCCGGTTTAGCAGCCCAACTCAGGCTTAGCAGCCCGGTCTAGCCTGCCCCGCACACCAGGAGCGGAGATCGCTTAACCCGCGGTACGAGGACTCACTGATCGCGGTCGGGGCAGCCCTGTGAGCCAGGGTGAGAACCGCGTGCGGTTGACCACTAGCCCCAAGCTCCAGCACACCAGCAGGGCAATCAAGATGCGCAGCGGTTGGTAGCTGACCAGATCCCAGATCAAAAACAGCACATAGGCGTGGAAGAACACGACCATCGTGCCGGTCTTGACCAGCTCGGAGATCACCGAAAGCGCCGCAGGGATCGTCTTTAGTGCTGCATCGGCCCAAGTGGAGAAGACCCCCACCAGACCCACGCAGATCAACAGGGCCAGGGCGGGAGAAACCAGGAACGTCCCGAAGCCGGACCACTTCATATTCATCGTCTCAGCACCTGCTGCGACCCCAGCCATACCGGCAGCTATCAGCACCACCCCGGCCACACCGGCCCAAGGGGAACGGGCTGCCTCAGCCAACCGCTGCCGCCAGGCAGGCGAGGCAGATCTCCCGACACCAGCAGCATCGCGAGCCGGAGTGATCAGTCGGCGGAACCAGAATCCGGCCAGGATAAAGGCCGCGCAGGCCGGAGCCAGACCCAGTCCGAGGCTGGTATACGACATTGCCGAATCGGGAACCTGTGCCAGCGCCAGGCCCCCAAGGGCGGCAGCAAGCTGCACCCACCAGGGAAGCGTCAGCAGCAGACGCACCAGCAGCACGGCGAAGAACATCACGGAGATAAACCAAAACGCCAGGAATGGCATATCGGTGAGCCCCCCGCCGAAGACAGCCCCGGCAATGGTCAGCCAGGTGTCTTCAAAGGGCTTGGGCGTGTAGTGGTGGACTGCCACCAGGGCGATCAGCAGCACCAGCCACGTCAGATACGGCACCCCGAGGGTGTGCCAGCGGGTACGAATCTCGCCGGCAAAACTGCGCACAGGAGACAGGAAGAACCCTGCAAGAAAGAAGAACAGGGGCATCCGCCAGATCTGCAGATACTCCTCGTACGGCATCAGCGGCCAACCATGACCGACGACGACGGCAGCAACAGAGATGACGCGCAACAGGTCAATACCCGCGTTGCGCGCCATCCGGGCTTCAGGCCCCATACATGCTGTGTGGCAGGCGCCTCTTAGCGGTCCGCGTGGTACGGGCCAGCCTTGCGCTCACGGGTAGGAGCGTTGGACTCTGCCGCGCGGGAAGCCATCGCATCCAGCGGCTCGCCGTGCTCACCGTGAAGGTCCTGATGCTCCAGCGAATCCGAACGGCCGATCACTTCCTTGGCCACCAGGAAAGCACCAGTATAGAGACCCAGGAACAACAGACCCGGCAACCAGACCTGGTCCAGATCCCAGAAGTTCAGCGCGACGATCGAGCCCAGCAGCATGCCGAACACAAAGAGGAAAGCCACCATGTTGCCCAGGAAGTGGCCCTGTCCGGAGTAGGCCTTAACCTGGCCGTTGCTGATCATGAGATCCCTTTCGAAAGTTCCGTTGCGCCGTGGCGATGCACCTTGTCAGTAACCGCCCCGGGCGCCGTCGTTCTTGCTTCCCTCTACGATATCAACTGAGGCGCTAGCCCCGATGCGTCTGGCACCGGCATTGACCATAGCGACGGCGTCCTCGTAGCTGCGCACCCCGCCGGAAGCTTTGATCCCCAGTCGCCCGCCGACCACCGAATGCATCAGGGCGATATCTTCGACCGTCGCTCCACCGCCGCCAAAGCCGGTGGAGGTCTTCACAAAGTCAGCACCGGCAGCCTCAGCGGCACGGCAGACGAGCTCTTTGGCCTCCTGGGTCAGCAGGCTGGTCTCCAGAATGACCTTCAGGATGGCTCCACCGGCATGCGCCGCGGCCGCCAGTGCGGCGATCTGAGCCTGCACGGCATCGGCCCGGCCGGCGTTGGCATCAGCGATGTCTACCACCATGTCCACCTCCTGAGCGCCCTCCTGAACGGCGTCCTGAGTCTCGGCGACTTTCGCCGCGGTGGTGGAAGCACCAAGCGGGAAGCCGACCACTGTGCACGTCTTCACCGGGCTGCCGGCTAGAGCTTCTGCGGTGAAGGAAACCCATCGGGGGTTGATGCAGACCGCGGCGAAGCCGTGCTCCAGAGCCTCGGAGATCACCCGGCGTACGGTTGCCTCGTCCGTGTCTGGCTTCAGTGCGGTGTGATCGATCAGCCCCGCTAGCTCCACAGGGGTCGGGGTGGTGGAAGCGGTCATTACTGGGGTCCTTTCGCAAGAATGCTGTTCATGGCCTCACGCACAGTGTCCAGGCGCTCGGCGGCCTTGGCGCGGGCAGCGGAGACATCCGCGGCGGCATCGCCGGCCGGTTCCGCGGTGGTCTCCAGGTAGCACTTGACTTTGGGCTCGGTGCCGGAGGGACGCACGATCACCCGGTCACCGGCGTCGGTGAGATAGATCAGCGCGTCGGTAACCTTAGCCTCGGTGAACTCCTGGCCGGGCAGCGGCTGCCGGCTGAGATCCAAGGTCTCGGTGACTGCAGAACCGGCAATCTCAGCCGGCGGGTTCTCCCGCAGGGCGGCAGTGATCTGGCCCAGCTGACTGAGATCCTGCACCCGGATAGTGACCTGCCCAGTGAGATAAACACCAGCCTCTGCGGCAATGTCATCCAGCGCCTGGACCGCGGTGATTCCTTTGGCCTTGAGATCGGCGATGAGCTCGGCAAAGATCATCGCCGCAGAGACGCCGTCCTTATCCCGAACATGCACCGGGTCCACGTCGAAGCCGATAGCTTCCTCATAACCGAAGATGATGTTGGGCACCCGGGCCAGCCATTTGAATCCGGTGAGTGTCTCCGCGTGCTCGACGCCGCGGGCTGCGCTGAGTTTGCCCAGCAGTCGCGAGGACACCACAGAGTTTCCGATGGCAGGTGCGGTGCTCTCACCGGTGCCGGTGCTTTGCCATCCTTGGCGCAGCGGGCCGCGGTCCAGGATATGCCGACCCAGCAGGGCGCCGATCTCATCCCCGGAGAGCTGCCGCCAGGAGGCAGCCTGTTCGTCATAGACGGCGGCGGAGAGGCGGTCGGCGTCGGGATCATTGGCCAGCACCAGATCTGCTGAATGCTCAACGGCGGCTTTCAGCGCGAGATCCAGCGCACCAGCCTCCTCCGGGTTGGGGAAGTCCGCAGTGGGGAAATCGGGGTCTGGCGCGAACTGCTCGGCCACCGGGATAACGGTGCTGAAACCAGCAGCGGAGAGCAGCTCGGTCACCATTTCACCGCCGACGCCGTGCATCGCGGTATAGACGATCGTGATGTCGCGGTGCGGATAGTTCTGCGCATCCAGCAGCTGCAGGGCCTCGCGCTGGTAGCTGTCCCGATCCGCTTGGCCGATAGTGTGCACACCAGCAGGACGGAGGACCTCGGCTCGTACCTGAGCGTCGGTGCGTGAGTCTGCGAAGTCCTCTGTCACCACCTGGGCGATGGTCTCAGCAATTTCACGATCCACCGGGGAGACGATCTGAGCGCCCACACCCAGGCCGTCGGGTTCCAGGAATCGGGACAGCTCACCGCCGAGGTAGACCTTATAGCCGTTATCCCGCGGAGGGTTGTGGCTGGCGGTGACCATGACGCCGACCTCTGCGTCCTTCACCAGGACCTGACGCGCCAGCAGCGGAGTAGGCCCGGGCTGATCGAAGAGATGCACTTCCCACCCCGCGGCGTGGAAGATCTCCGCGGTCTCGTAGGCGAACTCATCGGACTGGTGCCGGGCGTCGAAACCGATCACGATGCGGCGGGCAGCCGAGCCCTCCACGTCATGCGGGTTATCCACCTTCGCATGAGCTTCGGTGAGCTTCTCCGTGGCGTACCTCAGCAGACCAGCTGCTGTCTGCCGGACCACCAGGCGGTTCATCCGCAGCGGGCCGGGGCCCAGCTCGGCGCGCAGCCCCGCGGTGCCGAAGGCGAGCCGACCAGCAAATAGCCCTTCCAGCGCGGTCGCTGCGGTGCGGTCGCCGCCGTCGGCAGCTTGCAGCAGGTCTTCCAACTCAGAGCGGGTGCGCGGATCAGGGTCCAGCGCGATCCAGCGGCGGACGGTACTCAGCAGGTCAGTCACGTGAGCGTCTCCTTCGAGGTTCTGGGGTGGGACGCCTGACAGCGGCATCCAGCGATTCTAGGTCGGGGCGGTAAGCAGCGGGTTACAGGGCGCGGCGGACAATCTGGGCCAGGAGAGCAGCAATGCGCGGTGCCGCAGCCGCCCCTGCCTCCAGGACCTCCTGGTGGCTCAGCGGTTCAGGGGAGATTCCCGCACCCAGGTTAGTCACCAGGGAGATGCCGAAGACCTCCATGTCAGCGGCGCGTGCGGCAATTGCTTCCAGCGCAGTGGACATGCCCACCAGGTCCGCGCCCAGCACACCAGCCATCTTCACCTCAGCTGGGGTCTCATAGTGCGGGCCGGGGAACTGAGCGTAGACGCCTTCGGGGAGAGTGGGATCGACTTCCCGGGCCAGCTCACGCAGCCGCGGGGAGTAGAGGTCCGTCATATCCACAAAATGCGCACCACGCAGCGCAGAGGTGCCGGTGAGGTTGATGTGGTCGCTGATCAGCACCGCAGTGCCGGGCTTCCACTCCGGATTCAGCCCGCCACAGCCATTGGTCAGCACCATGGCGCTGGCCCCTGCCGCAGCAGCAGTACGCACCCCGTGAGCCACTGCGTCTACACCGCGGCCCTCGTAGTAATGGGTGCGGGCACCGATCACCAGGATGTGTCTGGGCTGCCCATCGGCTGTTTCTGCCCGGATGACCTTGAGAGTCCCGGAGTGGCCGGAGACCCCGGAATGGTGGAAGCCGGGAATTTCTGCGGCGTCGATCTCAGCCACCAGCTCGCCCAGCTGTTCAGCGGCACCGCCCCAACCGGAGCCCAGGGTGCACGCCAGGTCAATGCGTTCGACAGAAGCGGCGGCGAGCAGGGCCTTGGCCGCACGTTCAGCGGTCTGAGCCGACGGCGCCGTCGGGTCATTGGTAGGCACCGGCGCGGCATCGCCGAGTTCGCGGGGCTGCGACCCGGATTCACGGGTGACGTGGCCGAAACCGGCGGCAGTTAAATCGTCTTCAGGCTGTTCGGCATCAAACGGAGCGGTCATG
>NZ_HG005172.1:61425-65205 GCF_000455245.1 Nesterenkonia massiliensis
AATCTATGCGAGCTTTACAGTCATCGCGAAGTGCCCACCCCGACGTCGTGTTCCTGCGCCGTGATGACGCCTATGCCGCAGCCGTCCCCATGGCAAAGCGCAGCGTGTCCAGGCCCAGTCCCCCCAGCTGCAGCAGCTCGGTGTGGAAGGCCCGCAGGTCAAATGACTCGCCTTCGGCGGCCTCGCGCTCGGCGCGGATCTGTTCGAAGACTCGCTGACCCACCTTGTACGACGGCGCCTGCCCCGGCCACCCGAGATACCGGGTGAACTCGAACTCCAGCTGGGCCTCCGAAATGGGCAGGTGGGCGCGCAGGAATGCCCGGCCCTGTTCCGGGGTCCAGGTCTCTCCGCCCCACTCGGCGGGGGCCTTCAGCCCGCAGTGCACACCGATGTCGAAGACCACGCGGGCGGCACGCATGCGCTGCATATCCAGCATGCCCATCATGTCCCCGGGATCGTTGAGATAGCCGAGTTCTGCCATGAGCTGCTCGGCGTAGAGCGCCCACCCCTCGGCGAAGCCCGAGGTGTTCGCGGCATTGCGGCGCCAGGAGTTCAGACGGTCCTTCACCAGGGTCGCGGTGGCAATCTGCAGGTGATGCCCGGGTACGCCCTCGTGGTAGACCGTGGTGGTCTCGGTCCAGGTGGTGAATTCATTGTCTTCCGGCGGAACTGACCACCACATCCGGCCGGGTCGGGAGAAATCATCAGAGGGGCCGGTGTAGTACACGCCGCCATCCTGAGTGGGGGCGATCATGCATTCGAGCGTGTCCATGGGGGAGGGGATGTCGAAGTGACTGCCCTTCAGCTCAGCCACGGCCTGATCGGAGAGCTGCTGCATCCACTCCTGCAGCGCCTGGGTTCCGGTCAGCTTCCTGGCCGGATCATTGTTGAGGATCTCCTTGGCCTCTTCAATGCTGGCCCCGGGCTTGATCTGCTCGGCGACTTCTCGCTGGGCCTGCACAATACGCTCTAGCTCCTGAAGCCCCCAGGCGTAGGTCTCCTCAAGATCCAGGACCGTACCGGTGAAGGTCTGCGAGACCAACCGATAGTAGTCTGCGCCCACGGCGTCGGCCTCCGGGGCGGAGGGCAGCAGTTCGTTGGTGAGTCGTTCGGAGAGCACCAGATATGCCTCAGCAGCAGCTTGTGCGCCTTCTTCTACTGCCTGAACCACCGACGACGACGCACCGGCTTGCTCGGCCTTCTCCAGGAACTGCGAGAAAGCCCCATCGGCCCCTGCCCAGGCGGCGAACTGCCCGGCCGCTGCGCGCACCTGACGGGCAGCGGGCACGTGGCCTGCGGAATGGGAGTCTTGCAGCGACTCCCAGTAGCCTTCCAGCGCAGGGGTAAGGTTCTTCAACCGGCCAGCCAGATGCTGAAAGTCCTGATCCGACTCGGCCGGCATGAGGTCCAGGATCATCCTGGCCCCGTGTGCCGGGGAGGCGATGTTGTCCAGCTGGGTGCGCCCGGTCTCATGCAGGGCAAGCTCCAGCTGCAGGCGCTCACGCAACGCGTGGAGGGTCACCTCGTCGGTGTGGTCCTGGGCGCTGAGCTCATCGAGTCCGGCCAGGGTGCGGCGGGTCAACTTCGCCATCTGCTGGCGACCAGCGGGGGAGTAGTCCCCGTATTCGGTCTCCACCCCGGTGCGCCCCAGATAGGTGGCTTCCTCAGGCGCCAGCTTCAGGAACTCCTCGAAATACTCCTCGGCGTAGGCGTCCACTGCGGTGGGCGTCCTGGTCTCAGCAGGTGCGACGGGATTCTCAGACATCAGGGCCTCATTCGGGTGTGTGATCAGGATTGGTTGGGCTCAGCCACATGCAGGTGCAGCCTGCGCGCGGCTTCGGAGAGTGAGCCCGAGAGCGAGGGGTAGACGGTGAAGGTGCCGGCCACATCGTCCACGTGGAGCTTATGGGTCACCGCCAGCGCCAGCGGGAAAATCAGCTCAGAGGCACGCGGAGCCACCACCACCGCGCCGATGACCGTGCCGGATCCCTTCCGGGAGAAGATCTTGACGAAGCCTTCGCGGATATTCATCATCTTGGCCCGTGGATTGGTGGCCAGATCCAGCTTCACCACATCAGTCTGGTACTTACCGGAGTCCACCTGTGCCTGGGTGACACCCACAGTGGCGATCTCGGGGGAGGTGAAAACATTGGAGGCCACGCGGTGCAGCTGCAGCGGCTTGACTGCTTCTCCCTGCATATGCGCCACCGCGATGCGGCCCTGCATGGCTGCCACTGAGGCCAGCGGCATCATGCCGGTGCAGTCGCCGGCAGCGTAAACGCCTGCGGCGGTGGTTCGTGAGACGGTGTCCACCCGGATATGGCCCGATTCGGTGGTCTCCACGCCGGCTTCTTCCAGGCCGATGTTCTCAGTGTTCGGGATACCGCCCACGGCCATCAGACAGTGCGAGCCGTCCAGGACTCGACCGTCGGTGAGGGTCACCTTCACACCGTTCTCTGTGCGTTCCACTGACTCAGCGCGCGAGCGGGACGCTACTTTGACCCCGGCGCGAGCAAAGGAGTTCTCCAGCACGCTGGCGGCATCGGAATCCTCACCCGGCAGCACCTGGTCGCGGGAGGAGACAAGAGTGACATCTGCGCCGAGTCGGCGGTAGGCAGAGGCGAACTCAGCACCGGTGACGCCCGAGCCCACCACGATCATGTGCTCAGGAACTTCGGTGAGGTTATACGCCTGGGTCCAGTTCAGGATTCGCTCACCGTCAGGCTTGGCCGAGCCGAGTTCACGCGGGTGTGCTCCGGTGGCGATGATGACGGCGTCGGCCTCCAGCACAGTGGTCTCGCCGGCTTCTGTGGTGACCTCGATATTGGTCGGAGCCACTAGTCGCCCGTGTCCAGCGATGATGCGCACCCCGGCGGCCTCCACGGAGGCGTGGATATCCCGGGACTGGCTATGCGCCAGTTTCATCAGACGCTGATTGACCTTGGAGAAATCAGCCCAGGCCTCGGTTTCGTATTTATCGCTGCTGTGCTCACCAAAGCGCACCCCGAAAGCAGTCGAGGCATTAACCCTGCGCATCGCATCTGCGGTGGCGATCAGGGTCTTCGATGGCACCACATCCGTGAGCACTGCGGAGCCGCCCATGCCCTTCTCTTCAACAATGGTCACCTCCGCTCCAGCATCGGCAGCCACCATGGCAGCTTCATAGCCGCCGGGGCCACCTCCGAGGATTGCGATGCGGTCAGGGGCAAAACGCTTAGCAGAGGTCTGTGAAGTCACGGTCCCCATTCTTATCTACTGTTGAGGTGCTTGTCACAGCAACCCGTGTATATGTCACGGGATCCCAGGGCGGATCGGCTACCCTGGACTGATCAGCGGCACCCCCGTCGCATCAGAGCAACACAAGCGAGGCAAGGTGAGGTGGAGTCGATCGTGACACTGGGACTCCGGCCTGCAGGGGCCGGGATCATGGAGATGATTCCCAGTCTGCCCATCCACTCCTCTTTTCTGATTGCTCTGATCGCCGGGCTCTTCCTGGCGGCGCTGATGCTGAGGGCCCAGCGATTGTCCGCCCAGACGCAGACGACGTCGGGGTTGACCCCGCGCCGGGCCCGCATCGCACGCAGGCGCGCGCAGCGGCGTGTACACCGCCGAGCGCCGCGCACAGAACGAAGGGCACAGATGACCACCACCGCCGGAGATTCCCCACAGCCAGCTGCCCCGCGCGGCACTGCAAGCACAGGGATCACGATCCACTGGGGCCGGACCCTGCTGGCGCTTGTGGGACTAGTTTCCTTGTTAACTGCGACCGTCACCGCACTG
>NZ_HG005172.1:65396-102573 GCF_000455245.1 Nesterenkonia massiliensis
CGTTCACGACACTGACCTGGGCTGCACCAGGAATCAGTGCAGCCGTCTTCGTGCTCGCTCTAGTGAGCCTGCAGGTCTCGGCTGTGCTGCGTCGTCGTCGTAGGCGCCGTGCCCGGCTGGAGGCGGCCATGCGTGAGGCAATGAACCCGGATGTGGAGACACTGCACCGCCGCTACACTGCAACGGCACAGGAACAGGACCGCGCGCGGCAGCAGGCCATATTTGATGCGCTGAGCGCTGACGAGCGCGGCGTCGGTGGTCCCGATTCTCTGGTGAAGCTGGACGAGGACGGTCTCCCGGATAACGCTGAGCGACTCTTCTCGGCAGAGGCTGTCCAGCGTCGCGCGGCGATCTTCGATCAAGCAGGACCGGTGGGCATGCAGTGGGAGCCCCGCGACGTGCCCCAACCGAAGTACCTGGCCGTGGAGAAGGCTCAGCGTCCGGAGCTGGCTCCGCAGAAAGCGCCGGAACAGCCTAAGCCCAAGCCCGAGACCAAACTCCGGCACCCGGCTGCCCCAGCAGCTTCCTCCGCTCAGGATTCTGAGGAGCCCGCTGAGGACAGCAGCGCCCAGGAGGCGATGGATCTGGACGCTGTTCTCAAGCGCAGGCGAGCTTGAGCAGGGTGCAGGCACCAGTGAATGACCTGCCGTCCACGCCCCGGGCGGCGCCTTCGGCCACTCGTGCCGAAGAGGAGAATAGGCAGCTGGCTTTCCTCGAGTCCTATGACGCGCATTCACCGATTTCCGCAGCCCTGCAGGAAAGCGGGGTTTACGCCACCAGTATTCACCTTGAATCTGTCCAGCACCGGCCAGGCGCTGGGGTCACCGGTATTTTCCGCGTGTCCACCGCGCGGCCAGTCCTAGCCGCCGGTCACTCCGGTGTGTATACAGAGACCTCTGATCATGTGGATGACCTTTATGTGGGGATGACCACCGAGAACATCCCCGCTGAGGCTGAGGGGGTGAATATCTCCCACTGCCCCTCCGGTCGACTGGCTATCTGGCAGCATCCGCTGGACCCCGCCTTGCCGGGGCTGCCGCTGGCCACGGGCCCGGCAACGGTGGCGCACACCTGGGGCAATGGGCGCAGGCTGACGGCGCTGGAGACTATCAGTTACCGGCCGCTGCGTCGCGCCGTGATCGCCGCTGATTTCTCGGATGGTTCCCGGGTGTATCTCAAAGTGCTGCGCGCCGGACGGGCCAAGGATCTTGATGCCCGGCACCGCATGCTGCTGGAGACCGGTATTCCTGCACCGGTTCCCGTGCGCGAACCAGTCAGTGACGTGGTGGCACTGGAACAGGGTGATGGGGTCTCACTGGCCGAGTATTTCCTTGCCGACGGCGCAGCGACGGTGAATCCGCGAGATTTCTTGAACCTTCTGGACCAGCTGCCAGCGGAAGTGATGACCCTTCCCGCCCGCGATGCCTGGACCGATCGGCTGCCGGCGTATGCCTCAGCGGCGATCTCTGCGCTGCCAGCGGCTGCCGATCGGATTCGCAGGCTGGAGGATCACATCCTCACTGGTTTGCCGCTGACCGACCGCGGACCTGTGGTGCCCACCCACGGTGACTTCTATGAAGCCAATGTGCTCATGAGTGATTCGCGAGTTTCCTGTCTGCTCGACGTCGACTCTTTAGGTCCCGGCCACCGCGTGGATGATCTGGCCTGCTTCCTGGGTCATCTTGCTGTGCTTCCTGCCGTGGACTCCCGCTACATTCACGCTCCTGCCGCATTTGACCGGTTCGCCCGGATTTTTGCCGCGGAAGTGGATTCGCAGGCGCTGAAGATACGAGCTGCATCGGTGGCGCTGTCTCTGGTGGCAGGTGCCCGTGACGCGCGCCGCATCGACTGGGAGGCCCAGGCTGAGCACCGGCTGCGCTGCGCAGAGGTCCTCGTCGGGCTCGCTCCCGAGGCAGGAGACCTGCCGAGCTGGCCAGCCGCGCTTTAACCCTCGAAGTCGCGCTGATCGGTGTTTTGCTGAGCGTCTGGCTGATCTCCCAGCGACGCATTGAGATGTTCCAGCTGACGCTGAATCTGCTCGGCAGCGACGAGCTTGCCAAGATCCCGTAGGGCTTCCAGCTGCCCAGACAGGGACGTAGCCAGCAGCGCATCAGAAATGTCCCGCTGCTCAGCGGCCAGTCGGAAGAGCGCCTCGGCCTCCTCAGCCTGTCCCATCTGCAGCAGCACTGTGGCAGCGAAGATCTCAGCGTCTGCGGCGGCTTCCTCGTCACCGGATTCGCTGAAAAGATCAGCTGCTTCCAGCGCGGCAGCCACTGCCTCGCGACCCCGTCCCAGGGCGGTGAGACTGCGCGCGCGGGTATCGGTGATGTCGGCACGCTGCCAATCCGTGCCATGCTCATCCACAATCCGCAGCGCCCGGTCCAAGTAGTCCAGTCCGGAGGGTTCATCGTGGCGGCAGAGCAGATGCCCCAGTGAGTGCAGAGCCTGCAGGAGCATCAGCGGATCCGTCTCACGGCCCTGGTCAGCCAGCTGAAGGCCACGCTCGTAGTGGTTGCGGGCTAGTTCTACGCGGTCCAAGGAGGCTGCCAGTGCACCGGCGGCCAGATGCGCACGTGCTGCCTCATCCACTTCATCTGCGGCGAGGAACTGGCCCGCCGCCTCAGCCCAGTGCTCCATCGCCTCAAGCGGGCGCTTCTGCTGGGTCACCGCGTGACCCAGCCCCATCAGCGCCCTGCCCCGAGTGGAATAATCGGCCTCGGAGCTGGCCAGGCGCACCGAGAGCGAATCCAGGACTTTCTCGGCTTCTGCATGTTCTTCCATCTCCAGCAACTGCTGACCCAGGGCCAGGGTGAGCATCCGGGACTCGGAGAACTCGCCGAGCTCTGCCTGCTGAACAGCCACCCGCCACGCCAGCACTGCGGTCTCGGGATGGTTCAGACTTGAGGCGAGTCCAGCCAGCAGCGCAGCCGCCGAGGCCGCTCCCTTGCGCACACCACAGGCTGCATAGAGTTCAGTGGAGAGCATGGCATCGGCCAAGGCATCTTCGGGTTGCTCGTCCTGGTGCCGGATAGTGGCCCGAAGCATGGCCATCGCCCCGCGCACTGCACGGTTGGCCGGAGATGCCAGTGCAAGTTCGGCGGTGGACAGCGCCTCGCGCGGACGCGAAGCCAACAGCTGAGCGTGGGCAAGGAACATCCGGGCACCGCCCAGGGCGTCCACGCGACCCAGCTCCGTGAGAATCTCACAGGCTTCTTCGATCAGCGGCAGCGCAGCTTCGGGGCCCTCATCGTTGAGCCTGCGCACTGCCAGGGAAGAGAGCACGTCAGCGCGGGCGATGGCGGGGCCGCCGGCGTCGTTGAGCTCTTCGGCGACCCGTGCCAGGATGTCGGCTTCCACTCGATCCGGCTCGCGCAGCAGCATCGGCCCGAGCTCTGCCTCCAGCTGTGCCTGCCGCTCTCGGCCCAGCTGACGAAGCAGGTCTACACGCTGCTGCAGGTAGGGGGCAGAAGCCGCCGAATCTCCGCGCATCTCGTGGACACCGGAGAGAACTCGCAGCAGCATCAGTCGGTTCTCCGGGTCGGCGGAGCCCGGGGCCTTAAGGCCCCGTTCAGCGGCCTCTGCCGCAGCGGTATAACGCTCCCCGTAGGCAGCCTCGTAGGCCAGGTCCAGCCAGCCACGTGCAGTCTGGGCCTGCTCACTCCCGGTGCCGCTGAGACGCAGGATCGCCTCCAAGCGCCTGTTCAAGGCTGTGGAGCCGGGAATCTCCAGGTTAAGGTCAGCAGCTTCACCGCTCATCTGTACAAGGGTAGCCCCGCAGGCGGTGAGGATTCACACTGTGAGCCCCTCTAGAATTGCCTGCATGACTTCGGCGCCCGGATCCCGCACTGCTTCAGCCCCTGCAGCTACGATCCGCACCACCACGCTCTGGGCACCCTTGGCGCTGATCGGTTTGGTGCTCTCGGGCTGCTCGGAGCCGCCGCCACCGGCGGAGGAACCCACCGGCGTTGCCCTGGAACGCGCCTGGCGAATTGCGGTGGGCGAAGACCCGCTTGATCAGACCCTGGCACAGATCTACGCGATGGCGCTGAACTCCCGAGAGTCTCCTACTGTGGTGGTCCAGCATGAAGGACCCGCCGAGGAACTTGCCGCAGCATTGGCCGCTGAGCCCTTGGCCGCGCCCGGGGCAGATGTGGAGGAGGCCGGATCCGACGGCGCGGGGTCAGAAGAGGACCAGCGCTACGAAATCGTGCTGGCCCGCACGATGCCGCTGGCGGAGTCGCTGGACCCCGAAGGCTACGCGGAGCTGACTGCACCTGATGAGAACCAGAGCATCGGACCCGCGGCGGCCCCGGATGATCTGACCGATTTGATCAGGGAGGAGCTCGAGGCTGAGGAATATACCGGCGCTGAGCTCTTCGACCCCACGTCAGCGGTACTCTCCCAGGCGCTGATCATCACCTCCAGCACAGCTGCCCAGGCAGAGATCTCGGATGAGGCAGAACCCGGTATTCAAGAACTGGGGGAGCTCTGCGAGGAGCTGCGGATCGGTGTGCGGGAAGACCTGCCGAATCCGGTGCCGCTGCTGGAGGAAATGTATGAGTGCTCCCCGGCTGAACTGACGTATGGCAGTGAGGATGACTTGCTGCAGCGGCTGATCACCGCGGAGCTCGACGGCGTCGTCGTCACTTCGTCTCACCCCTGGGTGGGCGATCACGCCCTGGTAGTTCTGTCCGACGAGGCCAGGGCATTCCCCCAGGACCAGTACGCGCCCTTGGTCTCCTCCCGGATCGCCGAGGAGGTGCCAGAGGTGGTCCAGGAGATCTCACAGCGGCTCACCGACGAAGCGCTGCTGTCCTTGCGCCGACTGATCGAGGGCGAGCAGGGGCTCAGCCCGGAGGAAGCAGCCGAGTATTGGATGGTGGAAGAACAGCTGATCGCCGAGCCGGAGGACTGGGGATAGCGCTTCTCGAGGCGAACACGCCCCGGTAGGCTTTCGGATTGTTGACAATATAAGGCAGAATCTGTTCATGGAGCAGTTTCAGGATCTGACGCAGCAGTCCGAGTTCAAGCAGGCGCAGAAGCTGCGCAACGTCCGCTATGACGTGCGGGGACCGATCGCGGAGGAAGCAGCCCGCCTGGAGCATGCCGGGCACCGGATCACCAAGCTGAACATCGGCAATATGGCGCCCTTCGGCTTTGAGGCCCCGGATTCAATCCTGGTGGACATGATCAAGAACTTGCCCACCGCGCAGGGCTACTCCGACTCCCAGGGCATCTACTCCGCACGCACTGCCGTCGCGCAGTATTACCAGTCTCGCGGAATGCGCGACGCCGAGGTTGAAGATGTGATCCTGGGAAATGGGGTCTCCGAACTGATCACCATGGTCCTGCAGGCCATGCTCAACCCCGGTGACGAGGTGCTGATCCCGGCCCCTGACTATCCGCTCTGGACTGGAGTCACCACGCTGGCCGGCGGTCGGGCCGTGCACTTTATCTGCGATGAGAACAACCGCTGGTGGCCGGATCCAGAAGAAATTGAATCCAAAGTCACCCCGGCCACCAAAGCCCTGGTGCTGATCAACCCGAATAACCCCACCGGCGCGGTCTATCCCCGGGAGATCCTCGAGGCGATGGTGGACATCTGTCGACGCCATAATCTGATCCTGCTCGCTGATGAGATCTACGAGAAGATCACCTACGACGACGCCGAGGCCATCAATGCCTGCACAGTGGTCCGGGACACCGGCGACGACGTCTTCACCATCACCTTCTCCGGGCTGTCCAAGACCTGGCGGGTGGCCGGCTTCCGCTCAGGCTGGATTCTGATCTCGGGCCCCAAGTACCGGGCGAAGAACTACCTGGAAGGGCTGACGCTGATGTCGAATCTGCGGATGTGCCCGAATGTGCCCGCTCAGCATGCCATTCAGACCGCGTTGGGCGGATATCAGTCCATTGACGAGTTCATCTACCCCGGAGGCCGACTCTACGAGCAGCGTAATGCCGCCTATAAGCTGCTCTCCGATATTGAAGGTGTGAAGGTGGAGCAGATGGACGGGGCCATGTACCTGTTTCCCCGCCTGGACCCCAAGATCTACCCCATTGACAATGACGAGGCCTTTGTCATTGAGCTGCTGCGGCAGCAGAAGATTCTGGTCTCTCACGGGCGGGCCTTCAACTGGATCGATGATCAGCATTTCCGTCTGGTGACGCTGCCCGCAGTCGAAGAACTCGAAGAGGCGGTGGCAGGCATCGCTGACTTCCTGGCTGACTATAGGGACGCCTTCGCGCGAGCATGAGCTGCTGTGGTGCATGATAGGGGAATGCAGGAATTCGAGGAGTTCACCCAGTCGCCCAAGCTGCAGAACGTGCGCTATGACGTGCGCGGTCCGATCGCTCAGGAAGCGGCGCGGCTGGAACGAGCGGGCCACCGAATCACCCGGTTGAACATCGGCAATCCCGCACCATTCGGCTTCGAAGCACCGGATTCGATCCTGCAGACCATGATCAAAGAACTGCCCACCGCGCAGGGGTATTCCGACTCCCAGGGCATCTACTCGGCACGCGTCGCCGTCGCCCAGTACTACCAGACGCGTGGCATGACCGAGGCTGACCCGGATGACATCTACTTGGGCAATGGAGTCTCGGAACTGATCTCCATGGTGCTGCAGGCACTGCTGGGCAGCGGGGATGAGGTTCTGATCCCCGCACCGGACTATCCGCTGTGGACAGGAGCCACCACGCTGGCTGGTGGCAAGGCTGTCCATTACATCTGCAATGAGGACAACCACTGGTGGCCGGATCCGGAGGAGATCGAATCCAGGATCACCGACCGGACCAAAGCCCTGGTGCTGATCAATCCGAATAACCCCACCGGCGCGGTCTATCCGCAGGAGATCCTCGAGGCGATGGTGGACATCTGCCGGCGGCATGACCTGATGCTGCTGGCAGATGAGATCTACGAGAACATCACCTACGACGGTGTGGAAGCCATCAACGCCTGCACCGTTGCCCGGGACATGGGCGACGACGTGTTCACCATCACCTTCTCCGGGTTGTCCAAGACCTGGCGGGTGGCCGGCTTCCGCTCCGGGTGGATCTACGTCTCCGGGCCGAAGCACCGGGCGAAGAACTACCTCGAGGGCCTGACCCTGCTGATGAATATGCGCATGTGCGCCAATGTTCCGGCTCAGCACGCCATTCAGGCGGCGCTGGGAGGTCATCAGTCGATCAAGGATCTGATCCTGCCGGCGGGCCGGCTCTATGAACAGCGCAATAAAGCGTTTGAGATGCTCAGCCAGATCGAAGGTGTACAGGTGGAGAACGCCGACGGCGCCCTGTACCTCTTCCCCCGACTGGACCCTGAGATTTATCCGATCACCGACGATGAGACTTTTGTGATCGAGCTGCTGCGGCAGCAGAAGATTCTGGTCTCGCACGGCCGGGCCTTCAACTGGATCGATGATCAGCATTTCCGCCTGGTGACGCTACCGGCGGTGGAGGATTTGGAACATGCCATCGGCGGTATCGCTGCGTTCCTGGCTGATTACCGACATCAGGCTTCCCGGGCGGCATGAAAGCACGGGCCGGTCGCGCTGCGGTCTGGATGATCGGGGTCCTAGCCTTGGTCTCCTGTGGAGCACCGGGGGAGTCGGTCGATAGTTCACCGAGCGAATCGGCATCGCCCAGCAGTGCTGCCAGTGCCGACGGTTTCTGGCGTGATGAGGCCCTACCCGAGGCCATTGCCGAGACGGTGCTCCAGCTCCCGGCACCTGAGGACAGCTCCCAGCTTGCTACTGCCAAGCTAGAAGTTCTTTCTTTAGACAGCGACGGCGAGTATGCGCGCCTTGTGGCAGCCTGGCTTCCTTCGCAACGGGACACTGCACTGGGTTCCACCGCCCTGAGTTCGCATAAGCACCGCTATGAGGCCACTCCCTTCATCAGACTCGCCGACCGTGAGACCGGGGAACTCATCGAGCCGCTTCGCGGGGAATCAAACGTCTTCGATTACCACGCACCGCCGCAGATCGAGCCGGAGGATGAGCCGGACGCGCCATCGGACGCCGCCGGAGCCAGCGGCCAGGAGACCGTTGTCCCGGGACGCGGCACATGCATCTGCTCCATGCTCTCTGGTGCCGCCGAGGGACAGCCCGACCGCACTGAGCTGATCTTTGTGGACTTCCCGCTGCCCGAGGCGGACGTCGTCGATATTGTCCTTGGAGAGTGGGCCGAGCCTGTCCCAGAGGTACCCATCACCCAGAACGAGCCTTTTATCCGACCCGACCCGGCGTCGTCGTGGTTCTTCACCCATACCTCCGGTGAAGACCCCCCGGAGCGGTACGGTGCCGGGGCGCGCTATGCGGTGCGCTATCCACTGGCAGCTCGGACCGAGACGCTCAGCGGAGTGACCACCACCATCGAAGAGCAGACCCAAGAAGTCTCACTGCCGGCAGATGTGCTCTTCGAGTTCGGCTCCGCAGAGCTGAACCCGGAGGCAACCAGCATCATCGAATCGGCTGCTGAGAAGCTCAACGAGGAGGCTGCCGGTTCGAGTGTCACCGTGGAGGGGCACACTGACAACGTGGGATCGGCCGAGCTTAACCAGGAACTCTCTCAGGACCGAGCCGAGGCTGTGTTGGAGGTCATCGAGGACATGGTGGATGACTCCATCACGTTGGAGACCATCGGCTATGGCTTCACCCGACCACAGGTGCCCAATCTTGATGCCGATGGAGAACCAATCCCGGAGAACCAGGCGCGCAACAGGCGCGTCAGTTTCCGCTATCCGGTGGTTGTCCAGGAAGCAGCGGTGGAGATCGACTTGGGCCAGGCCGGTGTGCAGGACCTACCGGAGGCTGAAGCAGCACCGGCGGGACCGGATGCCCTGGCGTCGTTCATCATCGAAGCCCCTCCAGGAGACACTTCCGGGACAGATATTCGCTTCGACGTCCGTGGCGCACAGCGCGAGGGCAACCTGGTAACTATGCGCTTTGGGCTGGCCTCAGCGAAGGGGATCCAACACCGGGGCACGGTGTTCACCGGCAACCCCGAACGGGGCGGCGCCCAGCACTTCGGGGATAACCCGCAAGGCGATGGAAACTCCCCGGGCCTGGCAAATATGAGTCTGATCGATGCAACCACTGATCGGCGGTACTTTCCGCTGGGCTCGGGGGACATGGGATGCCTGTGCACCGAAGTCGCAGGCACCGTCGAGACGCTGCCGGTGCAGCCCAGCCCCATGTATGCCCAGTTCCATCTGCCGCAGGAGCTCCAGGGGCCGGTCATCGTGCACCTTCCCGATGCGGGACAGTTCCAGCTTCCGCAGGACGTCCTGGACCAGCTGCTCAGTGATTAACGGTGCGGTCCCGACCGTAGGGCCCCTGGGCCCAAAATTGCGGTTGGGTACAGCTATAGGCCCGAACTCTCAATAATTCTCAGACGTTCAGGTTTACCGTGGTGAGGACACTGGGAGGACGACAGAAGAGAGCCGGAAACCTCATGGACGTGATCCGCAGTTGGGCGTTGTCCATGGTGGTGTTCGCCATTCTGTACTTCCTGATCGATCTGGTGATTACTTCCCCCGCTAGGTATATCTACCTGCTGTGCCCCTTGCTCGGGGCAATAGCGGCCAGTGTTTTCCACGCCGAGTATGGCCGCGGGGGATGGATCCGACACCTGACCGCAGTAGTCCCTGTGCCGGCACTGCTCACCAGTGCTCTGGTAATTCTGAGCCGGGGACTGCCTGAGAACTCAATGAATCTTGGGCCCTACGGTTATGCCCTTGGCGCAGGTGCGGTGACAGCCGCGGTGGGTCTGGGTGTGGTGATGCTTATTCGGCTGTTGATGACGACCAGAGAATCCGCTGATGTCTGAACAGCAGTCCGCACCGCCTGTACAGGCCGAGGCGCCAAATCAGGAGCGCTCTTCTAGCCGACTGCTGGCTGATGGTCCAGCGGGCCCGCGATTCTGGGTGCCCACGGTGGCTATCTCAGTGGTACTGACAGCAGCGGCCTTAGCGTTGAGCCGCGAATCCTGGCCGGCTACCGCAGCTTTGGGTCTGTTTGCCGCTTCTTCAGGCCTTCTCGGAGCGATCGATATCCGCGAGCACAGGCTGCCTGATGTCATCACCAAGCCGCTGGCGCTGGCCTGTGCGGTCCTCTTGACAGTTGCAGCATGGATGACGGGGGACTGGGGGAGGCTGGGCGTGGCTGGAGCCTGCGCAGCCGCCGCTACTGCCGTCTTCTTTATCCTCTTTGTCCTGGGACAAGGGCAGCTGGGCTTCGGAGATGTCAAGCTGATGCTATCGCTAGGACTGGTGCTGGGGTGGCAGGGGCCCACGGTGCTGATCATCAGCATCACCCTAGGGCTGATCCTTGCGCTGGTCTCGGGGGTCGTCATGATCGTGCTGGGTAAACTGGCCGGACTCAGAGCTCATCTGGCGCTGGGTCCTTATCTGCTCATCGGCGCACTGCTCTTGGCGATACTCACTTATTGATGCTTGTACCTCCCGACGATGTTGTCGGCGGGTTGCCGGTTAGGATGCAGAATATGAGGCGCAGATCGTTGCTGGGTGGAACTCGGCGGCAACAGCAGCTCCAAGAGCAGCTCCAGCAGCAGCAGGAGATCGACCACAAGTGGGCGGAACCGCAGGTCAGCACCGCGCCCGCCGAGACTTCTGAGCCAGCTGAGAAGGCACCTTCTGCGGCGTCTCCAAGTGGCGAGGACTTAGTCGATATCCCGCAGTGGCTGCCTCAAATCTCTGAGGAACCCAGGCAGGCGCAGTACCCAGCACTGCCGGTGAGCCTGTCTGATACTCCCTTGCCCCGCCCCAGCCCCAGCGAGCAGCCCGAGCCTGGAGAGCAGCCGGCGCAGCGGCGCAGGGACATCAGACGCGCTCGCGCACCGAAGGGGCGCAGCGATCAGAATCCTCAACCCAGAGCTGAGCCGGTCGAGGTATCGCTGGATGAGCAGATGCAGCAGCTGGGCGCTGATCAGCACAAGGCGCGTCAGCTGGCCAGGGCCGGACGTTTCCTGCTGGTGCTGGTGCTGACGGTGAGTGTGCTCATCGCGTTCATCGGCAATTGACTCGGCAGGTAGAGCCCGGCCGCGAACAGGGCGCCCCTAAATGCTCTGCCGGTGACGGCGTCGGTTCTCTTCGAAGGCCTCCTGGATCTGCTGCACCACGGGGAGGTTCTCCGCGGAGAGCAACCGAGACGTCTTCCGGCGCTTGGGCGGCACGGCGGCAGTCAGCGCGCCGCCGGTAATCGCAGCTAACATGAGCGTGATGTCGATGATCAGGGCAAACAGTGCTGCGACTCCGGACTGCTGGAGCACGCCGCCGGAGACCATGCCCATCAGGTTCAAGGGCACAAATACCAGAGAGTAGCCGGTCAGCCCGCTGAACAGACAGGTGAGCATGATCATTCCGAGGCTCGCGCCAGCCTGCCACAGCGGCCGGGCCTGCCAGCGTGCGACGCCGGCTCGGGTCAGCACCGCCAGCACGGTGAGCACAATCACGACAACGGATTGACCGGTCAACCACGCTATCGGCGGCCCCAGCACTACCGCCACGGCCAGCAGTGTGGTGCTCAGCACCAGATGAAGCAAGATGCCGCGGCTCAGTGCTGGGACGTGCACTGTGAATGTCATGAGCTGTCCCCTTCCGAGTCAGGTTCGACCTCGCATGTGAGCAGAGGCTCAAATCTGCTTGAGGCGATGCTCAGGTCAGCGGTGCGGGCATCAACTAACCGAGTGCTTGGGCCCTGGACTGGAGCGTCTCGAAGCACTAATCCCTGTGCCGTTTCGCTGAGCAAATCGTGCGTGACGTCTCCAGAGCCGATGATCCGGTGACCGGTCTCCACCAGCACCGCATCGGTTCGGATCCGATCGGCAATGCCGGTATAGAGTTCGCGCCGTTCACCGTGGGAGAGCCGGTCTTCGGCGGTGAGAAGGGGCGCTGCGGCACCGCCGACGCTCTC
The DNA here is from genome assembly GCF_000455245.1 of Nesterenkonia massiliensis. Taxonomy (GTDB): domain Bacteria; phylum Actinomycetota; class Actinomycetes; order Actinomycetales; family Micrococcaceae; genus Nesterenkonia; species Nesterenkonia rhizosphaerae. The sequence continues at coordinate 77,333 of NZ_HG005172.1, forward strand.
CATGGCGAAGATCTCCCGGTAAAGCGCCTCGTTTGCCGTTCGGGTCAGATCCAGTGCATAGCTGCGCAGGATGGACGGAGTTTCCGGGCTGGTCTGCGGATTCGGCGCCTCCTCGGGCCGCGCTACAGCAGTGATGTACTCATGCGAGGACCGCAGCTGGTCAAGGGACCAATCTGCCACCGCGGGGCCCTCGAATTTCAGTCGCCGGGGAGCCAAATCAGCCCCGAGTTCTACGGTATAGCTGAAGAACCCCCACATTCCCAGTTCGTCCATCAGGCCACGCAGCTCCGGGGTGGCGGAACCGTCGGGGATGATCACCGATAGCTTAGTCACTGCCCCCTGGTCGTCGGTATGCACGGCTCCAGCGGACCCCTCACCGGCTGGATCTGTGATGTTTCGGACGGTGCTTTCGGGGGTGATAGCAGCTTGGTGGTCTAGCTGTAAGAGTTGCAGCATCTGTAGGTAGCCGTCGCGGACAGGTTGACCTGTGGGGCCTGCGGCAGCATTGGCCACGTCGCCCAGGGCAGACGAATGGTCAAGGACCCAACGCTGAGCATTTTCCCAGCGTTGAAAGGTGTACACCTCCGCGACGTCGGGCTCGGTGGTGACCACCACTGATGCGGAGTCGTCCCCGTACTGGACCAAACGAGCAGTTTCTGCAGGCTGCTGTTGGGCGAAAGCAAAGGACGCGCGGGCCACTGCTCGGTCGCGTCCGTGGTACTGACACACCGGAGGAGACTGTGGGAATGCCCCGCACTCCCCGGTATCGGTGCAGACAGCGAGAGTCAGGCGGTGGGAGACGTCTCGGCCGACCACCAGTACGAGAGAAGTCAGCACCACCACGATGATCAGCAGTGCGCTGGTCAACGAGGGCAATTGGCGGGGGAGCTTCATCAGATGGAGAACCTCAGTGTGCTGCCGCGGGTGACACCTAAGCGCTCGAGTTCACCCACGGGCAGCTCCCAGACAGCGATAGCCCCTCGTCGGGGGGCGTGGACACGCCAAGGCTTGAGCACTGCGGTGTCAATCACTGAGCCAGAGTTGTCGATATAGGCAACATCCAGAGTCCTTCGCATACCGAATCCATGCACTGAGTTGCAGGGCCGCAATAAGACGATGTCCCCTCCGAAGAGCAGGCCAGTAAGACGCCGGAGAAAAGTCCCAGCCTGTGGCACGGCGTAAGTCCTGGTCTCATCAACGGCGATGTGAATGGTCTTGGCGCGTGCCGAGAGTTCCTTCAGTTGTGCGGAGTAGCTGGCCATCGGTGGGCGTCCCCTGTTCGGACCGTACTGATGCTTTGTTCAGTTTGCCACGGCTGTGCGCGCCCCGGGTAATTGCGACCCCAACCGTGCGGGCCCCTGGTCTCAACTGACAGGTTGGGCCCATCACTGGGACCGCATGCCCTAGGTGGGCGGCACCGGGTTTGGCAAAGTAGTCATCGCAGGGGGCCGGAGAGAAACGAATTCCAAGGCTTCGAACCGAAGAAGCAGCGTAGAGCTGACATGGGAAAGGAATTACCCGAGATGACTAACTACTACCTGAACCTGATGAACCTGATCTCCCAGCGCCGTGAGTCCGGCCAGGGCACCATCGAATACGTCGGCATCGCTGTGGTGATCGGCCTGATGGTTGTGGTCCTGCTTGGTGCTGCCTCGGGTTGGGGCAGCGAGCTCAGCGGTCAGGTGAGCGACCTGATCACCAACATCACCGAGCGTGGCAGCTGGTGACCTCTGACGCAATGGCATAGCGCTTTGTGGGCGGCGTCTCATCCCTGGAATCAGTGGATGAGACGCCGCCTTCGGGCGTAGTAGGCCCCTTCGCGCCATAGTGTAATCTCTGGCGCGGGGGGCGTCTCTGCAGTAACTGGAGTTCAGAAAGGGAACGGAAGATGACGCGGTTCGCACGAAATTCTGCCTGTTTGGCGGTAGCTGGGGTGCTCGTATTGAGTGCCTGCGCCCCGGAGGGTACAGCCGAGGAAGAGTCAGGAGCAGAAACTGCAGAGTCTTCACCAGAGACCGAGGTTGCACCTGAGCCGGCCGAGGGCGATCAATCCTCTGAAACTGCGACGGTTCCTTCCGAGGGTACTGACTCTGACGAGGACGACGGGGATGCCGAAGGCCTTGAGAGCGATGACTCGATTGAGGAAGTGCGACTGGACTTCATTGAAGAGCTTGAGCTCGGCGAACCCGACTCCACTCTGACGTACCCCACCCCGGGTGCGCCCGGTGGCGAGATCACCCTGGACGTCTACCCGGTGGAGGTGCAGGACAAAGTGATGCGGTTAGCCCTGGTGTTCTACCCGGAGTATGACGGTGAGACTCTGGATTACTACGAGCTGCACAACCTTGAGACCAGTGGGCAGGACTGGCGTAACCGGGAATTGGCTCCTCAGCTGATCGACCGACAGCATTACGTCAAGTACGAGGTGATCCGTCCTCACCGCAGCCTAGGCCTCGAGGGTCATGTTCAGTGGGCTCGTGAAGTTGAGGGTGCCGAGATGACCTCCGGCGAGCCTTTCGTCTGGTGGGGCTTCCTGCCTGCACCGGAGGATGAGATCGACGTGATCGACGTTGAGTTGCCACAGCTGGATCTGCCCCCCTTTGAGGATGTGGAGGTCATCCGATGACCCGGTCCTTGGTGCGTTCAGGCTTATCCGGTCTCCTGGTCCTGGGGTTCTCGGTTACCGCAGTCTCTACCGCTTCCGCTGTTGAGCAGGGACCGGCTGTGGGGGACAATGAGATCCCCGATCAGTTGAGTGCTGAGTGGGAGTCCAGCCTCTCAGAAGACCTGTTGCGAATGTGGACTACCCATCACGATCCGCAGATGTGGATCACCCACCTCGGGGGCGAAGAATGGGACGCCGAAGAAGGCATCACGTTAGAGACGGATATTCTCTTCAGCCCGAATAAATGGGACCTTCCGGAGAACGCCGGGGAGACGATCGCTGCACTGGTGGAGGAGATTCCAGAGGGCGCTTCGATTGCGGTTCACGGTCATACCGACTCCAACCCGGTGAATCAGGACCTGTTCGACTTCGATAACCAGGAGCTCTCGGAGAACCGCGCCCAGGCGGTAGCAGATGCTCTGGCGAAGGAGCGCCCTGATCTGCAGATGACGGTCGAAGGGTTTGGTGAAACCGAGCCGGCTGTGGCAGAAGACCCGGAGGATTCATCCACCTACGCAGCAAACCGTCGGGTGGAGATCCGCCCGGGCGACTGAGCTCGATCTGGGTCCTAGAGCCCATCTGTAGGCCTTACTATGCGGCGGGTATTGAGACCATCGGCCCATAGTGCGGCTTTGCCTTGATGGAATTCTGACGATAAGAGCGCCACCTGACCAAAGAAGACAGGAACTGCTGGCCGGCATGCGAACGGACGTTGTGCAGAAAATAGGATCCGTGGAGATTGTTCCACGCGACCTCGATGAGGCTATTACGCTGATCAATCAAGATCAGGGGTCCTGGACAATCCTCATCAGCCCGCATCGCACCCATAACGAGTACCGCCACTTGGTTTACCGGGCCAGGGCCGCCCAGGAAGAAACGCTTGTAGCCTTCCACGTGACGAGACTGTCACCACTGGGTACGGCAGTTCTTGCGGAGATGGGCCAGACTCTGGTCAAGGCGTTGCCGCCGCACCAGATTCTGCCCGCCTTAGCGGCCTTGGAATCGCAGATCCGCTGTCTCACTGTGACTCCGTCAGTGATTGATATGTCCGAGCCGAAGATCCCCTTATTGCTGCATGCGCGCAGTTGGATCCCCGGCGGTACATATATCGCTGAGCGCGGCCACCACGCACGGGCCTTCTCCGCGAGGCGACCAGAGCGCGCTCTGGAGACGTTCGACTCTGCTGATGAGGGATATATCGCGGTGGTGGCGGAGTCTGCGGCCGAAGGCAAACGCGGCCAGCGCATGCAGCACGCTATGGAGTTGCTCCTGGAGCATCTGGACTCCCCAAACGTAGTGCAGCGCCCGAATCCAGACGCGCAGTGGTGGGGGTCCAAGCATGCGGCGCAGATCGTCCTTGCCCCTAGCAAGCTTGGACGGGCCGCCCGTGAAGCTGCTACCACCGATATCAGCGCTGACGATATGCAGGCTCGGACCCTCTGCGCCGGCGGCGCACTGCCCTCCATTAGCGGAGCGAACCAGGACAAGGAGAATCAGTGAACCCCAAACAGCTGCGCGGCCTGGTGACGCTCATTATCGCCGGAGTCGGCGCCGTCGCCGTTTTCCTTGCGGTGACTTCCTATGTCAGCGAGGTTCAGGCGGAGGTAGGGCCCACCACTGAGGTGTACGTCGCTACTGAAGAGATCGGAATCTACCAGCCGATCGGCTTCGAAGCGGTGGAGACCCAGGAGGTCCCCAATAAGTACCTCAACGATCAGATGATCACCTCTCAAGAGCAGCTTGCGGGAATGAAGGCAACCTCCACCATCAGGGAGGGTTCTTACCTGCAGGAGGACATGATCGAGCCGTCGTCGTCTCTGGGTGACGGCGAGCGAGAGATCTCCATTAATTTCACGGGCGACCAGGGTATTCACGGCCGTGTTCAGCCCGGAGACCGGGTGGACGTCATTGCGTCATTCGCCCGTGACCAGGGCGGACCCGGTGCCGGAGATATCTCCTACCGGCGAGCTCAGATTCCCTATAACGTCTCGGGTGTGCTTGTCCAGAACGCGTTGGTGGTCTCAGTGGGCCAGCCGGTGGATGCCGGTGCTGCTGCGGGCGCAGCCGCTGAAGGTGGGGCGGACCCTGGCATGGTGGTGCCGGTGACGTTCGCTGTGTCTGTGGGGCAGGCGACTCAGTTGGCCTACGGGGAGTCCTTCGCCGTCTCCATGCGCATTATTCGTTCTGGAAACAATGAGACCGGCACTGCTTTTGACGTGGAGGATCAGTCCTTCCAAGATCCGGATCTTGGCCCGAACTTCCGGTCAGAGCTGGAGAATGAGGACGGCGAGGAAGACTCCGAGGGGGATGAGGACTGAGATGGCGAAAGCGATTCTGTGCTGCGGTGACGAAAGCCGCGGGTATGAGATCCGGCAGGCCCTGACTGACGCCGGGGCCGAGGTCACGCGTCAGTACGGTTCGACCCAGACCCTGCTGACCGCGATGGCACAGTACGGGGACACTGAAGTGGATCTGCTCGTCGTCGATGAGACGTCCACGCCCATGCCGATGTGGGAACTCTCTGCCGAGATTTCTGGCCGGTACCCCTCGGTGGCGGTGCTCACCGTGGTCACTGAGCCTACCAGCCAGGACTATGCCACAGCCCTTGACTCAGGGTCTCGAGGCGTGATCAGCTATCCGCTCAACTTTGAGAACTTGGCCGCTAGGATCCAGTCAGCAGCAGCCTGGAGCACGTCGCTGCGTCTGGCGGTCAACCGGGAACAGAGCGAAGAGCAGCAATTCGGCGGTGGCAAGATGATCGCCGTTGCAAGCTCCAAAGGTGGTGCCGGAGCATCCACTCTGGCCCTGCATCTTGCCCTAGAAGCCGCTCAGTCCTCAGGTCGAAAAGTCGTCCTTCTGGACCTTGATCTGCAAAAGCCTGATCAGTCTATTCTCCTCGACATCCCTAAACAGCGGGATATCACCGACCTTCTGCCGGTCATCGACGAGCTCTCGCCACGGTTCGTCAGAGACGTCCTCTTTGAACATCCCAGCGGTCTCTCGGTGCTCTTGGGTCCTAAAGAAGGGGAGCAGGGCGAGCTCATCACCGAGCAGGCGGCCAAGAAGATCCTTGGCATTCTCCGCTCCCGCTTCGACATTGTGATTGTGGATGTGGGCTCGTATATGGGCGAAGCCAATGCGACAGCGGTAGAGATGGCGGACGAAGTCGCTGTGGTGACCCAGTCTGATGTGCTCAGCCTGCGCGGAGTGCGTCGCCTGGTGGGACTCTGGGAGAGGATCGGCGCCAGACGGTCAGAAGACCTCAAAATCGTGCTGAACTCTGTCCATAAGACCAACGACATCCAGCCGGAGTCTGCTCGGAAGATTGTGGCACTGCCTACCTATAAGACGGTCGTGCCACGAATGACGCGGGCGTTGGAGCAGTCGGTCAATCGACGAGAACCAGCAGCCGCCGGTAATGACTGGAGCCAGAAGGTCCAGGAACTTGGTCGCGAGATGCAGGTAGTTCCTCCCGTGACTCTGGCCAAAGCCAAGGAGACCAAGACCAGAAGAACTCGGAAGAAAGAAGACGGCCAGAGCTCTATAGAGTTTGTCGGCGTCTTCTTGTGCTTCATTGTTCTCGCTGTGCTGGTGCTGCAACTGGTGCTGGTGGGAGTCACCTGGATGTTCGCCTCTCATACTGCATCAGAGGCGGCGCGTGCGGCAGCGGTCGGGCACTCCATTGTTGAGACCGCGGAGGACGTGACGCCACGGGCATGGCAGAACGGCATGCAAATCAACGAGAACAATGGACGTGTCAATGTCAGCATGCGCCCGCCGATGCTTGTGCCCATGACTGATGTCCTGCGACTGTCCATTGACGCATCAGCAGGGGTGGTACGGGAATGATCCCGGAACTGAAGCAGGGCCGGAAGCGGCGGGGCGAGCGCGGAGCCATGACCATCGAATTCGTCGGAACAATTTTCATCGTGCTCATGATGCTGATGATCGCGTGGCAGGCGTTCCTGGGCATGCACGCTCTCACACAGGCCAACAGCGCCGCTCGCGATGCCGCTCGGGCAGTGACCCTTGGCGACGACGGGCGCACTGCGGGCAAGCAGGCCCTGAGCCGGTCTCTGCAATCAGGGTCGGAAGTGACCTGTTCCCAGATTGCGGGCGGTGTGACGTGCCGGGCGCAGGTCAAGATCCCCAGCATCCTTGGTGACCGTTTCAGCAGTATGCCAAGCATCACCCGTAGCGCAACGATGCCGCGGAGCGGAGACTGATCTATGCCCCTGTTACGACGCGTCGAAGCTCATAAGCTGACCCAGGGCGGCCAAGAGGACCAACAGCAGGCCCAGCCTGTTGCGAACCGGACCGCCTCCGGAGGAGGGCGGCCGAGGCGCCAGTCAGCGAGCCAAGGTGTCCAGGAACGGGCGGTCGCGGAGTACCGGCAACTGCTGCTGGAGGAGATCGACCTCAAAGAACTCTCCAAACTGGATCCCACGCAGCAGCGGGTCCGCTTGGAACGAGTGATGAGCCACCTGCTCTCCAGCCGGGGACCGGTGCTCTCGACCAGAGAACGTCAGAGCATCATTCGGCAGGTTGTCGATGAAGCGCTGGGGCTTGGCATTCTGGAGCCCCTGCTCAAGGATGCATCCGTCACCGAAATCATGGTCAATGGGCCCGATGACATCTTTGTGGAACGCGCTGGGCGACTGGAGAAGCTGGACTATGGGTTCTCCAGCCGAGATCAACTGATGCAGACTATTGACCGGATCGTCGCCGGGGTCAACAGAAGGGTTGACGAGTCCTCCCCGATGGTTGACGCCAGGCTGCCCACTGGTGAGCGCGTCAACGTCATTGTTCCGCCGTTGGCGCTTGACGGCGCCGCGATCACCATCCGTCGGTTCCCCACCCCCTTCAGCATGGAGACCCTGGTGGAGAAGGGGAGCTTCGACACCGCGACCGCTGAACTGCTCCGCGCATGTGTTCGGGGTCGCCTCAACGTGGTGGTCTCAGGGGGTACAGGTACCGGTAAAACCACTCTGCTGAACGCTCTTTCAGGCCAGATTCCGGATTACGAGCGCATCGTGACCATCGAGGACTCTGCTGAGCTCCAGCTGCAGCAGCCGCATGTCATTCGACTGGAGTCACGGCCTCCAAACGTAGAAGGCAAAGGGCAAATCAGTATCCGTGATTTGGTGCGGAACTCGCTTCGTATGCGACCTGACCGAATTATCGTCGGTGAGGTGCGCGGCGGTGAGACCCTCGACATGCTTCAGGCGATGAATACCGGCCATGATGGCTCGTTGGTGACGGTGCACGCCAACAGCACTGAGGATGCAGTCTCGCGTTTGGAAACTCTGGCTTCCATGAGCGAGTTGGAAGTTCCTTATGCGGCAATCAGGGACCAGATCAACTCCGCGGTAGACATCATCGTGCAGCTGAATCGAGGTGCGGATGGGTCCCGTCGTGTCGTGGAGGTTTCCACTGTGGCATCTAAACGTCGGGAGGAAGTCCGGCTTCAGCCGCTGATGGTCTTTGAACAGGAGCCGCCGCAGGCCGACCGCTCGGTACGAGGTCGTATTCGGCAGTTTGAGGTACCTGCGGCTCTGGCGGACCGGCTGTGGCTCTCCGGAAATCCGCTACCGCGTCATATTGCTGTGGAATCAGGCGCGGCATGCCGGCAGCCCGGGGTGGAGGTGCCGTGACTCCCGGGCTGATACTGCTGCTCCTGGGGGTGGTGCTCATTCTTGCCTGTGCCGGGATCCTGCTCTTCGCCGGTGGGACACTGGATCAGGCCGCAGTCGTGCGTTCGGAGTCTGGAGGACTGCGAGGCTCTTTTCGCGGGGGAGTTATCCGACCCCTGAATCAGCTCTTCCAGCAGACAGCGCCGGGGGAAGCTTTGGCTCGGCGGCTGGTGGAAGCAAACCTTCGCGCGCTGTACCCACTGGAGTATTTCATTCTTGGGGTTTTGATCGTCGTCGGGACCTTTCTGATTGCTAGCTCCGAGGTGACGTTGGTGTGGGCGCTGCTCATCACAGGCGGTGTGATGGTCATCCTGCTCAATGCGTTGAGCGCACTCCGAGAAAGGCAGTACCGGCTTTTTCTTGCTCAGCTTCCTGAGCTATCGCGCATTCTGGCGAACTCCACTAGCGCCGGACTGTCGATTCGTTCAGCCCTGGAAATTGCCGCCGACGAGATGTCCAATCCCGCCGGCCGGGAACTGGCGATCCTCAATGACGAGTTGCGCATTGGAACCCCCTTGGATGTGGCACTGGAGCGTTTGGAGGCGCGCATCCCCGGTAAGGACTTGGCTGTTCTCATCGGAACCCTGGTCATCTCGCAACGTTCAGGCGGCTCTCTGATTACCGCCTTGCGGGGTATGGCCCAAGCTCTTGAGGAGCGTAAGGAGACCACCCGCGAGGTGCGAACTCTGATGACTCAAGCCAGCTTCACCGGATACATGGTCGTGATCTTCGGCGTGGGATTGGTGTTGATGTTCAACTGGATCAACCCGGGTCTGCTCTATGAACTCACCAGCACACTGATCGGGCAGATCGCCTTGATCATCACCGGAGCAAGCTACGTTCTGGGGATCATCATCATTCGGCGGATTACCAAGGTGCAGATCTGATGGTCGCACTGAGTGCCGGCATCGCCGCAGCGTTACTGTTCGTCGTCTTTTTCCGCGGTTATACCCAGCTGCGCGCGGATCCGCTGGGTCACCTCTCTGAAGCTGACCGTGATCTAATCAAAGCGCCGGTCAAGAAGCGCCAGCGCGCTTCCTTGCTGACGAAGTTCGGGCAGTGGCTCGGGCCATCGATCAGCGGACTGATGGGACGCAGCTACTACGACTTCATTTCACGCAGAGTGATGTATGCCCGATCCGACCAGTTCGCTGATGCTTCTGACTTCTTTGCCATGAAGGCTCGGCTGCTGCTGATCTTCGGGGTAGGGGCGCTGGCAGTGGGATCCATCGCTGATAACTACCTGGCGGCATTCCTCATCGCGGTGATCGGGTTCTTCTTGCCGGATCTGGTGTTGCGCTCGGCCGGTCAGCGGCGGCAGGCGATGATCGAAGAGGGACTGCCCGATTTTCTCGACGTACTGAGTGTGACCGTTTCGGCCGGACTGTCATTCAGAGGCGCGCTGGACCGTGTCATTGAGCGGACTGAAGGACCTTTGGCGGAGGAGATGGAGACAACCCTGCAGCAGATGGATGTCGGCACCTCCAGGTATGACGCCTTCCATGCGCTCAAGGAACGGACTGACTCGCAAGCGATGGAGGCCTTTGTCACCTCGCTGATGCAGGCCGAGGATCTGGGATCCCCGCTAGTGGAATCCCTGGAGCAGATCTCCACGGATGTCCGCCAGTCAAGGGCGCAGAAGGCCAGGCAAGTAGCGGCGAAGGCATCCCCTAAGATCGCCAGTGTGGTGACGCTGATTATGGTGCCGGGCACGCTGGTGCTCATGCTTGCGTCGATGTTCCTGGTGGCCGATTTTGATTTTGATCTGCTGTTCGGGGACGGCGGCTTCTGATGCTGAAGCGAAAGACATCTTCCCGTGACCTCAAGCCCGGAGGCGTGTTGGCCAAATGTGCCAAGATTGCGCTCCTGGCACGCGTGCTATGCATCTATCCGGTGGTGGTCGGGTGGTCAGACCTCGGGAGCATTTCGGAGCTGCTGCTGGTGATCGTGGCCGTGGCAGGTTCCACAGGGCTCCTGCTCTCCTGGGATCGGCTCTCAGGTTTCGTCCGCAGACATCCCAGCGTGGTCGCCATCGATATTTTGGTGGCTCTGATGATCTTCGGCAGTACCAGTGCCCCGCACGTCTATATGGGCTATCTGGGCTCGACTGCAGTGCTGATCGGACTTTTCTTTCCTACCGTGGGACAGATTGCACTCACGCTGCTGCTCAGCTGTGGATACCTCAGCGTGGCGATGGCCTATTCCTTCCAGGAAAGCTCCTTGGCGCCTACCCCGGCGGCAGCCGCGGCATCGCTGGTGCTATTTGCCTGCCTGACCTACGTGGGCCGCGTGATGCAGAGGCTTCAAGCTCAAGTGGATCTCAGCCTGCAGGCGGCGAAGAAGTCAGCTGCTGAGGCCGCGCAAGGCGATGAGCGGGCCAGAGTAGCTCGTGAACTTCATGACTCGCTGGTCAAGAGCCTGGAGGGCATCTCCCTGCAGGCAGTGGCGATGAAGATGCGCGGTGAGGCCCCTGACAGCGCCGCTGCAATCAGCGCCGCGGCCAAACAGGCAGTCCAGGAGTCCCGAGAACTGCTCAGCGATCTCAGGGAGGCTGCGGTGCCCCCGCTGTGCTCGGCCCTTGAAAGGACCGTCGAGGAGCTGCAGGCCTTGTACCCGGTGTGCATCACTTTGGAGGTAGAGAAACTCCCGGACCTGCCGGTACACCTCAGGCACGCCACCCACAAGATCGTGGAGGAAGCGCTCTCCAACGCCGCTCAGCACTCCGGTTCAGGAGCTGTCACGTGCAGGATCAGCAGAGTAGGAGGAAAGCTCCATGCCGAGGTCCAGGACTATGGTTCAGGGCTACCTCGGCACGCGCAGCGCCAGAACGGACACTTTGGCTTAACCGGGATGAGGGAGCGCGCCGAGGAGGCCGGCGGTAGATTGACTATTAGTTCAAAAGAGGGGCGAGGAACCACCGTGGTCTTCAGCGTTCCCCTTGGTCTCGAAGGAGAGATGAATGGCAGATCTGCGCGTAGTCATAGCTGATGACAACAGCGTCGTCAGAAGCGGCCTGCAGCAAGTGCTTGGTGCTGTCGGTGACATCGAGCTTGTCGGGGTGGCAGCCAATGGCCAGGAGGCGATTGACCTCGTGGAGGAGCTCAAGCCCGACGTCGTGCTCCTGGATGTCCGGATGCCAGTGATGAGTGGAGTGGAGGCCGCACGCCGTATTTCCCCGCATGCCGCCGTGGTGATGCTGACCCACAGCGAAGAGCACGAGACTATCGCCAGTGCCGTGCAGAACGGGGCCCGCGGATACGTGGTCTACAGCGAACTCGACGTTGAGTATCTCTCCGGGGCACTGAAGTCAGTGGCTGCCGGGGCCACGCTCATGTCGCCCACCGCTATGACTGCGATGATGTCTCACTCCCCAGCTGCAGTGACATCCGTCGCCGAGCACGAGCATGTGGTGGAGACGCAACCAGTGCGCGGAAACTCACCCTTCGGACTCAGCGGAAGGGAAGCTCAGATCATGGAGCTTATTGCTGATGGCCTGCCGAATAAGGAAATCGCCCAGCAGCTTTTCCTCAGCGAGAAGACCGTGAAGAACCACACGAACCGAATTTTCTCCAAGATGGGCGTGGGCTCACGCGCTGAGGCCGTGAGCGTCTGGTTCCGCAGCCAGTTGGATATGTAACGTTTATGAACTTCGGTTCTGAACTGGGCCCAGAGGCGGGTCTATCGGCCCATTTCTCCGGCCGCAGCCTCAATTAGTATGAACGGGGTTGTCGCCCCGGGGTGACAAGCGCAGGGTTGTCGAGGCACGGGGAACGGAGGTCACAGATGCGCTCAACGCGGAGAAACCGCGAAGCGGGCCAGATGTCGATTCTGATGACGCTGCTGGCCCTTGCTGTGATCTTTGTAGGAATTACCCTGATGGTGATCGGTCAGGCTTCTGATGCTCGCGGCAAAGCGCAGAAGGCCGCAGATGCGGCAGCCTTGGCGGCTGCGGAACAAGCGAAAACCAGCTGGGTGAGCACCTGGCTGACTAGTCTTAGCCCCTACCGCCCTAGTCGCACGGACTCAGGCCACCTGCCGCCGGACCCCCATGGTTACGGTCTTCCCGCTGCGTGGACAGGTTCAGGGGCTGCCACGAACTATGCCGGGTTGAATAGCAATTCCACGCTGACAAGCTATGTTCCGCAACGTGCCGGGTGGCGGACTATCCACATCGAGGTGGAGACACTGTCGGAAGATCTTGAACCGGTGGGAACCGGGGATCGCTGGCTGGGAGTACCCCGCAGTACGGCGAACGCCACAGCTGAAATCCGGGTGCGACCCGGCGTCCAGTGCTTGCCGGAAGCTGACTGGGAAACAGGCCTGGGCTCGCCAACGCTAGTTTCTTGGAGCCTGCGCTGTACAGGCCACGGATACGGTGTCATCGAAGCGACATACCGGGCAAGCACTGGCTTCAGCGCGGAATACGACGCATCGACCTTCGGCAAGCTTTTTGAAGTCCGGTTGGTGGGCTGATTGCCGGTAGGGCACCGGCTGACCTTGGGTCCCGATTTGGGCCCTGCGATTGTCGTTTTGGGCCTGGAGTCGGGTTCGGTGCCTCATGCCCTCAACGATGGCCTTTCCTAGATTGGACTACGAGAGAGACATCCCAGCCCGGATGGGCTGAGCAACCTGTACGGAGCGGAAGAGCGTCATATGTCGGAGCGCCGAGTGATTCGGAACATCCCTGCACACCAGGTAAGTGCGCAGGGGGATCTCCGTCCTGCGTGCCGAGAGCGTGGTGCCAGCACTATCGAGTACGTGGCGATGACGGTGCTCACCGGAATCCTCGTGCTGGCGCTGATTGCTGTTCCTGCAGCCCCGCAATTGCGCGGCGCCATCAGTGATCTCATCTGTGAGATCACCTCATATCTGCCCGGAGGCGGCGGAGGTGAGTGCGGGGGAGACCTCCTCACCGAAGAGGATTTTCAGACTCGCTGCACTATTAGTTCAACCTCGCAAAATGCTGGGTCCACCGTAGATATCGCATGGGTTTCTCTGGGCGGAGACGCCGGGCTCTCGTGGAAGGAATACAGTGACGGGGAGTTCCACGTCACGATCATGGATGGGTATTCAGCCGGTGCGAATGTCAATACGGGCGTGACCTGGGGTAAGAACGTTACCGTCGGCGGCGCCAGTGCCAATGCGGGTATTGAATTGGGATACGGGAACGGCGATACCTGGGTGTTTGACGACCGTGAAGAAGCTCAAGCTTTTGTTGATGACATGCAGGGCTATGTGGATTCCAACTGGAACTACGTACCTGTGCTCGGGCCGATCTTTAACAGCCCCCCTGAGCCGCCGGGGGAACCCAATGTGACTCACCATCAGTTCAGCCTTGAAGGCGACGTCGGGGGCAACGCCTCCTTGCGACCTGGTTTTCAAAGCGACGAAGACGAGGACGGAAACCGCCAGCATTCTGGTTCATTCAGTCATGACTGGCTGCCCTCAATCAGCGGCAGCGCCTCGCTGAACGGCAATGTCAACGTCGCAACCACCCACGGCGAAGACCCAGCGGATACGACACGGGCATACACTTTCACCGGCAATTTCTCAGCTCAGGCTGGCGGTGGAGTATACGAGTGGGATTTTGATCCCCAGTATCAAGTGGAGGAGTCGTTTACTGTGGTCGAAGATGCCAACGGCGAGATTATTGGCCTGACCTTCACCGCAGGGACCGTGACGGGGACCAGTGGTGACTACACCAGCGAGGTGTACTCCACGTCCATAGATATCGAGTCTGACGCACAGCGTGAAGTGGTCATGGATTGGATGAGCGATCCAGTGGGTGGCCTGCCAGCCGGAGTGCTTCCCAACGCTCAGGGAATTACAGAACCACCAGAGGACCTGAGCGGAAGCGCTCAGTACTACCCCACCCCCGATGGCAGCCAGAGCCTCAATCCCCTCGAGCAGCTGATGTATGAGCGCGGAGTCACCACCCACGATGTGCATTCCGGCGTTTCCGAAGATGGTGGTTTTGGGTTCCGTGCGAAGATTCTCGGGGTTGGCGGGGGTTACGGACGAAACCTCGGATCCAGCGAAGAGACTCTTGAAGAATCGAATTATCTTGCCCCTCCCGACTACCCTGGTGGATCTCGCGAATTCCAACCGAACCCTAACTGCTAATACATCTGCTGAAAGGACCCAAACGATGAGAAGAGGCAGCATATTGCTGGGCTTGGCTGGTGTGCTGATGGTGAGCTCAGCTAGCTGCGGCAGCGACGGCGGCAGCGGGGACAGCGCGGCCAATACGCACGTTGGACCGGTCAGCTTCGAGCTTCCTGAGGGGATCCAGGAGGCCTACCGGGACGCAGAGCGTGAGGGTGGCTGGGTTGCCGAGTACGTTGACAACGAAGAAAGCGCGGGAGCATTCATCGGGGTCTGGCGCTTCAGAGAGACCCCTCCGTCGGCAAGTGCGGCTGCAACTGAGATGGCTGTGCAGGTGCGTGCTTCGGGAACCCACCCCGGGATCAGCACGAGTGAGGGCGGGGATGTTGACATCCCAGGAGCTGAAGATGCTTCCATCGTGAATTTCACCCTGGAGGATTCAGCTGAGAACATCTCTGGCCGCTGGTGGATGCTCGTGGATCCAGAGGAGGATGTCGCCGTCACCGTGGAGTATTACGGCAGCGACGTCACTGAAGAAGACCTCGATCGTTTTCAGGAATCTCTGACATTGGACTCAGAGCAGAGCTGGTGAAGATCAAGCGCAGGATGAGGAATAGGTAGATCATGGACTTATGGCGCGCCTGGCTCATCGCGGGGTCAGTGTTTCTCGGACTGAACTTCGTCTTGAGCATTACCGTCGGATACGCCAATTTCTACGTCTATGCGCTGTGTCCCTTGCTGGCGGGTTTGGCAGCTTCGCTTTATCACTCCGAACGCGGGGTGGGAGGCTGGCTTCGGCATCTCTTCGCCGTATTGCCAGCGCCCGCAGTCGCCAATGGCGCGTGGTCCTTGATGGCCGAGCAGCCCGACAGCCTTGGAGCCTGGGGCGTCTTTGTGCTGTCTATGGCCATCGCTGCAGGACTCTCGGCTTGTGGATTAGGGATTGCCATGCTGATCCGTTGGAAATTTGTTCAGACGTCAGTCGCCTGAGATCAGCCCAACATAGTCCGGCGGCATTAACGTGGGGTCTCCCAACCTCAGCCCTTATTGTCGTCCAGCTGCTGGCGCACCTCGGCCAGGCGCGCTGAGGCGCCGTCGAGCCAGCGCTCGCAGCGATCAGCAAGGGCCTCACCGCGCTGCCACAGCGCCAGGGACTCCTCCAGCGGTGCTCCGCCGGTCTCTAGTTTGGTGACCACCGTGATCAGCTCGTCACGGGCCTGCTCGTAGCTCATCTGCTCGATGTCATCGACCCTCGCAGTGCTGAAACCCTGGGTGTTGGATCCTTCAGTGCCAGATGCTGCTGCGCTCATGCTCTCTTCTCCTCATACACTTCTGTGACGTCTGCATCGAACTCGCCGGAGGCCACCATGACCCGCACCCCGGCACCCGGGGTCAGCTGGGAAGCATCGCGCACAATAGTCCGACCGTTCGTATCTGAACCAGTACTGGTGGTTTGGACTACCGCATACCCGCGGTCCAACGTGGACTGCGGGGAGAGTCCGGTGACCCGGGCGCGGGTATGTGACACCCAGTCAGCGGCACGGCCCACGGCAGCCTCCGCCGAGACCAAGGCACGACGACGAAGCCCGGTCAGCTCCTCAGCGCGGGTGGAGATCATAGTCTCCGGGCGCTGCAAGGCCGGCCGGGTGCGAATCGCGGCAAGTGCCTCATACTCACGGCTGATCATCCGCTGAACACCGGAGGACATGCGCGAACGGGCCTCCGTCAGTCCCGAACGCTCCAGGGCCTCATCCGGTACCAGCAGCTTTGCAGAGCCGGTCGGCGTGGAGGCACGCACATCTGCGACCTCATCCAGCAGCGGCCGATCCGCCTCATGCCCGATAGCTGAGACCACCGGAGTCTGCGCATGGGAAACTGCGCGAATCAGGCGTTCATCCGAGAAGGGTAGGACGACTTCTTCTAATGCGCCGCCGCCCCGGGCGATGACAATGACATCCACCTCAGGGTGCGCATCCAGCTCCACCAGTGCAGCTACCACCTCAGCAGGTGCGGTTGGCCCCTGGGTGGCGACCTCGCGGATCTCAAACTGCGCTGCTGCCCACCGGGTGTGAACATTGCGCAGGATGTCCTTCTTCGCGTCTGAATCCCGGCCTGTGATCAAGCCAATGCGAGCCGGGAGTACCGGAAGCGGTTTCTTGCGGGCGGCGTCGAATAAGCCCTCTGAGGCCAGCTGGTGCTTCAGCTGCTCAACCCGCGCCAGCAGGTCCCCAAGCCCTACCGGCTGCATCTGCTGGGTCACCAGGCTCAACCGACCTGATTTCTCATAGAGATTCGGCTTTACCAGCGCCACCACTCGGGCCCCAGGAGTCACCGTGCCTGCCAGTCCGCCAGCCACATTGCGCCAGGCCACGGCAGAGAAGGAAACCTCCTGCTCAAGGTCACGCAAAGTCATCCAGGCGGTACCGTTGCGCAGATTGAACTCCACTAACTGGCCCTCCACCCAGGTGGGGGTGACTCGATCAATATGGGCGCGCAGCTTGCCGGAGAAATGACTCAGCGGCCAGGGAGTCTCCGGGGAGGTCTCCTGGGCTGAAGCGGGGATCGCCGAGAGCGGAAGTGGCTCTTTGGAGGCAGGCTCTTGGTAGTTCATACTCCTTAAAGACTAACCGCGGACACGGACAAAGGAACCGGAGGGCGAATGCGTCAGCTGCTCAGTGTGCTCAGCCTGGTGCTGGCCGGACTGCTCTCAGCGGCCACACTGGCCGGCTATCAGGTCGATCAGCTGCTGCGTACCGAAGAGCCTGTCCGCCAGATCGCTGGCGACCTGCCGCAGCAGGAAGAGTTCTCTGATGCTGTCTCCGAGATGATCGTCACCGACCTGACATCGCGGCTGCCGGCCGGCCTGGACCAGCATGTTCCCGGCGGAGTGGAATCTATGGTCTCTGGCATCATCGGCCCGCTGATCAATAATGAGCGGACGGTGGCTGCCTGGGATGAGACCCTGCAGACCACGCGGAGTACCTACACCGGCCAGCTGGAACGGCTCTTCGAAACTGGCAGCACCGGGAAACCGCAGGAACTAGCTATCGACGTCGACCTCTCGCCTGTCGCCGCTGCTATCACCGAGCCGCTGCGCGAAGGCCTGGAACAGTCCCTGGGCTGGCTGCCGTTTATCGACACGCAGAGCTTCGAATTCCTGGCCCCAGAGATTGTGGTGGACATTGAGGCTGTCACCGATGAGGAAGCCGACCCGTACACCTGGGCCACGGCGGCCACCGCCAGCCAATACTGGGTCTGGTTCGGGATCGCGGCAGCCGCACTTATGATCCTCGGCCTCATAATCGGACCCGGCAAGAGTCGCTGGATCGCCCTGGCATTGGGCGGGCTCACGGCTGCGGGTCTGGGCCTCTGGGTAGCGACCACCGCGGCCGCACCTGACTTCCAGCACCTGGCCCAGCTGCCCCAAGCCGCCGGCGTGATCCTGGAGCACGTGCAGACCAGCTATACCGAATGGGCCCAGCCCGCCTGGTGGATCTTCGCCGCTGCCGCCGGCTTCGTCGTCGTCATCGGTGTGCTCGCAGCAGTGGTGGCGCCTTCGGCCTCAGCGCGTCGTCGTCACCTGTGATTGTGCTTCTCAGCTGTGAGAACAGACACCTCAGGCCGCCCCGGGGAGAGTCTGTTCAGGTCTGGCCGCTAAACTTCACCCCATGACCACCGCCACCCAGGCCGCCCCCGAAACCTCCGCCGAGCAGCGCCGCAAGCACATATCAGTGCCTACGCCGATGGTGCCGCGCAAACGCCGCAGCCCTGCAGAGATCGCTGCTGACTCCACCGTGGAAGGTCCGCGCAAAGTGCTGTTGGCCGCCCCGCGCGGCTACTGCGCAGGCGTGGACCGCGCCGTCGTCGCTGTGGAGAAAGCCCTCGAGCAGTACGGTGCCCCGGTGTATGTGCGCAAAGAAATCGTGCACAACCGGCATGTGGTGGAGACCCTGACCGAGAAGGGCGTGATCTTCGTTGAAGAGGCCGACGAGGTCCCCGAAGGTGAGCTGCTGATCTTCTCAGCCCACGGGGTCTCGCCTGCGGTCAAGGATCTGGCTGCCTCCCGAAGCCTGCAGACCATTGACGCCACATGCCCGCTGGTGACCAAGGTCCACCGCGAGGCGGTGCGATTCACCACCAAGGATGACTTCCACATTCTGCTGATCGGCCACGACGGTCACGAGGAAGTAGAAGGCACTTACGGCCACGCCCCGGAACGCACCACCATTGTCAACGGCCCATGGGAAGTGGATCAGATCGAGGTGCCGGACCCGGATAAGCTGATCTGGCTCTCGCAGACCACCCTTTCGGTAGATGAAACCATGGAGACCGTCAAGAAACTGCGCGAGCGCTTCCCGAACCTGCAGGACCCGCCCAGCGACGATATCTGCTACGCCACTTCCAACCGCCAGGCCGCCATCAAGAAGATCGCCCCGGAAGCTGATCTGGTCATCGTGGTGGGCTCCGCGAACTCTTCAAACTCCGTGCGGCTGAAAGAGGTCGCCCTGGAATACGGAGCCAAGCGCGCTGAGCGTGTGGACTTCGCCAACCAGGTGGATGAATCCTGGTTCACCGATGCCCAGACCATCGGCGTCACTTCCGGTGCTTCGGTGCCGGAGGTATTGGTCCAGGACGTGCTGCGGCTGCTGGCCGAATACGGCTACGGCGACCCGGAGGAAGTGGTCACCGCCGAAGAAGACATCGTCTTCTCGCTGCCCAAGGAGATCCGCAAGGCTCTGCAGGAGGCAGGTCACGACGACGTCGGCCGCGGCGGACGCAAGCGCACCGCCTGCAGCGACTGAGCTGGTCCCGCGGGCGGGGAAACCCCGCCGTGGCCATGACGTGGCCCGCACACCCGCTTGCGGGCGCACGGGTCCCTGACATCACGGCTCCACTCGCTCGGCTGAGGCCGAGCTTCACGCCTGAAGGGTCCCGCGGGCGGGGGCTTCCCATTCGGTCACGCAATGTGACGTGAGTTTGCTGTGTTTTCGCGTGAGTGATGGCCCAGATGCGGTCATAACGCGTGACCGAACGAAGTGTCCAAGACCTGACAGGGCATGGCGCGTCGTAGGTCAGGGGGAGGCCCCGCTGACCTGCGGCTCTGGTCTACGATGAGCCCATGACAGTTGTGGGCACCGTCGCCGTCATCGTGCTGGCCGTGCTCATCGGAACTATCCTGCAGCGTCTCTCGGGCACCGGCGTCGGGCTGGTGGTCGCCCCGGTACTCTCGATCCTGCTGGGCCCTGCCCTCGGGGTGCTGATCACCAATATGACCACAGTGGTCTCCGGGTTCCTCATTATGCTCAGCGTCTGGCACGCGATCAGCTGGCGGAAGTTCTGGATCATCGCCCCCGCAGCAATACTGGGTGCTATCCCGGGAGCATGGTTGGTGGGACAGCTCTCGGCAGGATGGCTCTCCATCATCCTGGGCAGCATCGTCGTCGCCGCGCTGCTGGTCACCGTAAGTTTCCGGGCATTGCCCCAATGGGCAGGGCGAACGCCAGCCCTGGTCGCCGGACTCTTGGGCGGGTTCTTCAACACCACCTCCGGTGTCGCAGCGCCTGTGATGGTCATCTACTCCCGGCTCTCACGGTGGCAGCAGGCCTCCTTCGCAGCCACCCTGCAGCCTATTTTTATGACCATGGGTGCAGCATCGGTGATCACCAAATTGGCCATGGGATCAGTGGTCACCAACGGGGAAGCGGGCCTACCTCTGGGCTGGCTCTTCCCCGGGATTGTGCTCACCGTCCTGCTTGGCATCCTTCTTGGCGCAAAGCTCTCCAGGCGCGTCTCCGCCCGGGCCGCCCGAACACTGGCGATGACATTGGCCGGGCTGGGCGGGGCCGGGGCGATCGTGCGCGGACTCATCGAGGTGCTCTGAACCCGATGCGCGCCATCCCCTACGACGACGACGGACACCTGCCCGGTAGCCAGGCCTACCGCCGTCTGCTCATCGCCCTGTTCTTCATCGGCGTGGCCACCTTCGCCCAGCTCTACTCGCCCCAGGGTCTGCTGCCGATCATCGCGGTCGAACAAGACATCACGGCAGATCAAGCTGCACTGATGGTCTCAGCTGCCACCCTGGGTCTGGCGCTGGGAGTGATCCCCTGGTCTTATATCGGCGATGCAGCCGGACGTAAACCCGCAATGATCTGGGCGATCAGCCTGGCCTGCCTGTTCGCCGTGCTCACCACTGTGGCGCCCAGCTTTACCCTGGCGCTGACAGCCCGGTTCTTCGAAGGCTTCATGCTCGGTGGAGTGCCTGCCCTGGCGGTGGCCTACCTCAACGAAGAAGTCAGCTCGAAGGTCGTCGCCGTCGCCGCGGGCACCTATGTCTCAGGCACCACCCTAGGCGGACTGGCGGGACGCATTATCGCTGCCCCTATCGGAGAACAGCTCGGTTGGAAGCTGGGCATGCTGGTCGTCACTGCCCTGGCGGTGATCTGTGTGTTGGTCTTCTTGCGCATGGCACCGGCTGCGCTGCGGTTCACTCCGCGCCGTACCGGGGTCAGTGAGGCACTGGGGGCACTCTTCGGCAACCTGCGCTCCGGGGCGTTGTGGGTCATCTACCTGCAGGGCTTCCTGACCATGGGCGGATTCGTGGCGATGTACAACTATTTGGGCTTTCACTTAGCAGGGCCGCCGTTCCTGCTGCCTATCTGGCTGACCTCCTTGGTCTTCCTGGCCTACCTCGCCGGGACGTGGTCCTCGCCGCGGGCTGGTCGTATGGCCTCGCGCTGGGGGCGCAAGAAGGTCCTGCTGGTCGGGAATCTCATCACTATGGCCGGCACTGCGCTGACCCTGGTGTCAGAGATGTGGGTCATCGTTGTGGGCATGGTGGTGCTTACCGGCGGTTTCTTCGCCGCTCACGCCGTGGCGTCCGGGTGGGCAGGAGCCCGGGCTGTGGCGGGCCGGTCCCAGTCAGCATCCCTCTACAACCTCGGCTACTACGCAGGCTCCTCTGTCTTCGGATTCCTCGGGGGGACGTTCCTGCACCAGGCGGGCTGGTCAGGCACCGTGATCATGGTGTTGGTGCTGACGGCCCTGGCAACAGCGCTAGCGGCTCTAGTGCTGCCGAAGAACTAGACCAGAACTTCGGGAGAAGTCTGCTAGTGCGACGCCGTTAGCCGGTGCATCACGTCAGTCGCTTCGTGAATACTGTGCCTGCATGGTGCTATTCTCACTTGGTGCCGATGTGACTCCTGACACAGGGGTGGATTGGTGGACCTCGAGATCTGATGAAACGGAGTGGATGCAATGATGCCCCCACATTCCCGGGTGACCGGTGACCATCTGAAGAAATACGACCCACGGACTCAGTCCGATCAGGAAGCGGTTCAACCCTCTGCTGGTGCCCGCGCGGAGGGTCTAGAGCGGCCCACCATCTTGCGTCGGCTCATTGGCCTCTCCGGCGGTGTCATCGCTGCTCTGTTGGTGTACTTTGCCATGCCTGGTGACCTTGAGGTCTGGCCCCGGCTGACGGCAGCCACGGCAGTGCTGATGGCCGTGTGGTGGATGACTGAGGCTATCCCGATCCCCGCGACGGCGCTGCTGCCGCTGATTATCTTCCCGGTGCTGGTACCTGCCACTGACTACGGCAGCGGGGACGAACCGGCCGGGGGAGTGGCCTTCAATGACGTGGGCGCAAGCTACGGCAACAACATCATCTTCCTCTTCATGGGCGGCTTCATGCTGGCTTTGGCCATGCAGCGCTGGAACCTGCACCGGCGTATCGCCCTCGTGACGCTGCGTGCCATGGGCTCAAAGCCGGTGAACCTCATCGGTGGCTTCATGATCGCCACCGGTTTCCTCTCCATGTGGGTCTCAAATACCGCTACTGCTGTGATGATGCTGCCGATTGGTATCTCCGTGCTGATGCTGGTGCAGAAGATCCTCAAAGGCGAAGATCCTGCCGGCGCCGATGTGCACAGCGAAGAAGCCCAGGAGGAGGGCAAACAGGAGGCCATCAAGTCCAACTTCGGCACCGCACTGATGCTCGGCATCGCTTATGCGGCGTCGGTCGGCTCCCTGGGAACCATCATCGGCACCCCGCCGAATACCCTGCTGGCTGGCCATATGGCCACTAACCATGACCTGACCATCGGCTTCGGGCAGTGGATGCTTGTTGGTGTTCCGATCTCCATTGTGATGCTGGTGGCCACCTGGCTGCTGCTCACCCGGGTGCTCTTCCGCCCCGAGATCGACCATATCCCGGGCGGCTCGGACCTCATTAAGGAGGAGCTGCGCAAGCTGGGGCCGATGAGCGCTGGTGAGCTTCGGGTGCTGATCATCTTTGTCCTGGCCGCAGTCTCATGGGTCTCGATCCCGCTGATCGCTGACGCCATGGACGCTGAGCCGTTCATCTCCGATGCCGGCATCGCCATGGTGGTGGGCCTGCTGCTCTTCTTGCTGCCCGGTGGTGCCAATAAAGGCGTTCGGCTCCTGGACTGGGAGTACGCCGCCAAACTTCCGTGGGGCGTGCTGCTGCTTTTCGGTGGTGGACTTGCACTTTCCGGGCAGTTCGGGTCCTCTGGTCTGTCCACCTGGCTGGGGACTCAGATGGAGGGCCTGGCCGGAATCCCGGTCTGGGTTCTGGTGCTCATCGCAGCGGTGGGTGTCCTGCTGCTGACCGAGATGACTTCCAATACTGCGACGGCGGCAACTTTCCTGCCGGTGGCCTCCGGTGTGGCTATGGGCACCGGCGTCGATCCTCTGGTGCTGGCCGCGCCGGTCGCGCTGGCCGCTACTTGTGCGTTCATGCTGCCGGTGGCTACTCCGCCCAACGCCATCGCCTACGGTTCCGGGTACGTGACAATCGGCCAGATGGTCAAGGGCGGTGCGCTGCTGAACCTGGTGGCGATTGTAGCGATCACCTTAGTGTCTATGACCCTGTTGGTCTGGGTCTTCGGGCTGACAATCTAGTTCCCGGCATAGGGGTGGTCACTAGCTACTGGTCACAAGCTGCTGGGCTCAGGTGCTGGGCCCAGCAGCTGTCGCCGACTCAGCGTCTGTGTCTGCTGCCGCCAGGCGCGGTCCCAGTGCATTGACCTCCGCACGTACTGCTGTGGGGGTGATGGTCTCGCCCAGGTCTTGGAGTCCGGCAGGTTCCGCTGACTCAGCCACCTGGAGCCGGCCCATGGCCTCGACTTTGGGAAGCACCTGGCGCTCAATATTGCCGATCAGCCCGTTATAGGCCTCTACTGCCTGACGGAGTCGGTCTCCGGTACGTCCGAGGTGTTCGCTCATCTTCTCCAACCGCCGGTACAGGTCCCGGGAATGCTCCACCACCTCGGCGACATTGGCGGTCAGCCGCTCCTGCCGCCAAGCCGCGGCCACCGCCTTCAAAGAGGCCAGCAATGAGGCCGGCGACACCAGCGTCACCCCCTTGGAAAGTGCATCATCAAGGAGGTTGCCATCGGCTTCCAAGGCCGCCGAGAGCAGCGATTCCGCCGGTACAAAGCAGAATACGACGTCGGGGGAGAGATCCACCGCCTGCCAGTACCGTTTCTTGGACAGCTCATCTACCCGCTGACGCAGGGCACGGGCCTGGCTTGCCGCATCTGCAGTGCTCAGCGGGGCTTTGGCATCGACCACAAGCTGTCGTCCGCCAGGCAGGTGCACCACCATGTCTGGCCGAAGCAGGTCTCCCGCTTCGGTTCGACGGGAGTGCTGCTCAGTGAAATCGACATGGGGCAGCATCCCCGCTGACTCCACCACGCGACGCAGCTGAATCTCGCCCCAGTGGCCTCGTGCGGACGTTGAATGCAGGCTGCCCAGCAGCGCGTGGGTGGACTCGATGATCCGGGCGTCACTCTGCGCCGCAGCTGTGAGCTGCTGGGAGAGCTTTGAATGCTGCTGGGCACGCTCGGTTTCCAGCTGCTGGATTTTCCGCTGCATCTCCGTGACGCCCTGGCGCACCGGATGCAGCATCTCCAGCAGCGACTCGCGTTCCCTGGCAGACTCGGCTTCTTCAGCTCGATGCCGCTGAATCTCGCTGAGCCGCCCGCGCGCATCGGCCAGTTGCTGCTGGCTGATACTGAGTTCCTCGCGCAGTTGATCAATCTGTTGGTTGGCGGACTCCAGTTCTATGCGCGGCGCAGCGGCGCCGTCGTCCCCGCGCTGCGCCCACCGCCAGGCTGCGAAGGCACCCAGCGCAAGCCCCAGCAGCAGACCAGCGAGCAGGCCAAGAAGAATCTCCATCCAATGCATAAGGACAGGCTCCCATGAGCCACTGACATCCTTTGGTGCCCACACCGCAGTGATTCGCTGAAGGCCTGCTAGGTGCAGTGTGTAGGCGTATCTGATAGAGATGAGACCAGGGGACGCGGAGAGGACATCTATGGCAACGCGAGCAACAGATCCGCTGGCACCGCTTGACGTGAACCTCAGCGGTTTCACCGGTCCAGACGCCGGAGCAGATCAGCCCTTTTCCAAGAACCCGCGCAAGCTGTGGCAGGTCAGCCGGCTCGGCTCACCGCTGGACTTAGAGCAGGTCCGTACTGACCGGCGTTCAGGCTTCACAGGCGGGAAACAGCGTGGCAGGAAGCTCCTGGCTGCCCGAGCGGGGATGCTCAGCGAACTCCAGGAGCTTCTGTGGGCGCATGTGGCTGGCGCTCCCATTGCGGATCAGCGTGCGGTCAATGCTGCCCTGTCGGCCCGAGTGCCGCGCCGCAGCCCCGCTGAGGCGCAACGACGCAGCGAGCTGTTCTCCCCGGAGGTGGAGGAGCAGCTTAAGCAGCTGCCACGGGGACCACGGATCCTGCTGGTCCTGCAGGGTA
>NZ_HG005172.1:102599-107220 GCF_000455245.1 Nesterenkonia massiliensis
GGAGAACTGGTGCCCTTAGAAGCTAACGGGGGCGGTCGCAAACCGTTTTCGATCTGCCTCAATCCGCAACTGCGGGTTGAAGGCTAGTTTTTTGTGGATGGCTTCAACGGAGGGATCTGTTTGCACCACAATGGATTGGAGCCTGTCTCGCGACACCGGGGTTTACCGTGTGATCTGGTTATTCTCCGGGTCGCAAAATTGCGTTGACCTGGTGCCATCCGGCATTGATGTCGTGAACGCTAATGCCGTTGGAGACGGTCGCGGAGATCACCTGGCCGTTGCCGATGTAGATGGCACTGTGACTGCTGGGTTGGGGTAGTTCTGCGAGCACCTAGATGTGGTTGCTGAGGGTTTCGCTGGGTGGTGGGGCGCTACGCTAAGGTTCAACTCCTCTGTCGAGCACGAGACAGACTTTATAACAGTTCTGCATCATTGTCACAATTAGGTAACGAAATGCGCGGTGAAGCCAGGCTGTTTCGATCCGTAGCTGAGTTTTCGCGATTGATTGGTTCGGACAGCCATCGGGCGGGGCGTGCGTTCGGGGGTCTTCCTCTATCGTCTAGGAATGGCCTCTAGAACGAGAACTGAATTGCCAACTGTGCTCGTAGTGGACGATGAGGCGCCGCTGGTGCGCCTGGTCCAGGAGTATCTGCGCCGGGATGGGCTGTGGGTCGAGGCCACCGGTAACGGTCCTGACGCGGTGCAGATGGTAGCTGAGCTTGAACCGACCGTTGTGGTCCTCGATTTGGGGTTGCCTGGGATGGATGGGGTGGAAGTGTGCCGGCGGATCCGAACTTTCTCAGACTGCTATGTGATTATGCTGACGGCTCGCGCTGATGAGGTGGACCGTCTCATAGGTTTGTCGGTGGGCGCCGATGATTACGTGACTAAACCCTTCAGCCCGCGTGAACTGGTGCTGAGGGTCCGCGCTATGCTGCGGCGGTCGCGTCCTGAGTCGGCAGCAGAAAGGCACCGGCACAGGGCGGGAGCTCTGATGGTGGACACGAGCGCGCGCGAAGTGTGGCTTGACGACAGCCAAGTGGAGTTGACCCCGACCGAGTTTGAGCTGCTGTCAGCTCTGATCACTGAACCCGGGACCGCAAAGTCCCGCCGCGAACTGATTACCCAAGTCTGGGGTGAAGAGTGG
This sequence comes from Nesterenkonia massiliensis, assembly GCF_000455245.1. Taxonomy (GTDB): domain Bacteria; phylum Actinomycetota; class Actinomycetes; order Actinomycetales; family Micrococcaceae; genus Nesterenkonia; species Nesterenkonia rhizosphaerae. Next base: position 103,747 of record NZ_HG005172.1, read on the forward strand.
ATAGGAGATGAGCATTTGGTCGATGTGCACATCGGCAACCTCCGGCGAAAGATACATGACGACCCGGCTTGGCCTCGCTTCATTCATACCGTGCGTGGCGTGGGATATAAGTTGCGGACGGGCGAATGATACCTGACCGGCAACCGTGGGGCGCCAGGCTTGGGGTCCGGATACTTCTGGCTGCCATTCTTGTCCTTGGGGTTGGGGCTCTGACAGCTTGGGTCGTGGCCCTTGCCATCGGACCAGCGATTTTCCACGAGCACATGCTTATGGTTGAGACTTCCAATCCGGACCCAGAGGTGGTGAAGCACGCTGAGGAGGCCTTCGACGCATCGTGGCAGCTCTCTTTGTTGTTGGCCCTGATTGCAGCCGGGGTAGCGTCCGTTTTGGTCAGTGCCTTTCTTGCCCGCCGCATCGCAGGCACCCTGAACAAGGTGCGTAGCGCTGCGATTCAGGTGGCGCAAGGCGATTACAGTGCCCGAGTGCCAGAGGGCGCCATGGGTGCAGAATTCACCGAGATGATTTCGGCGTTCAATCGAATGGCTTCGGAACTCGACGAGACAGAACACACTCGAAAGCGGCTTCTGTCTGACTTGGCTCACGAGATGCGAACACCTGTAGCCACCGTCGATGGTTATCTGGAGGCGATGCTCGACGGGGTGGCGGCCGCCGATTCAGAAACTCTGACCATGCTGCGTGAGCAGACTGATCGTCTCAAGCGTCTCGCGGAGGACGTTTCACTGGTGAGTTCTGCCGAAGAACACCGATTGAGCATGGAGCCCCAGGCTGTCTCGGTCGCTGAACTCGTCAGTCTCGCGCATGGACAAGCCCGTAGCTTTTACGCAGCGCGTGATGTCGATCTGCAGATTGAGGAAGAGGCCGAGGATGCCATAGTGGTCGGGGACCGTGACCGCCTTTCACAAGTTCTGACGAACCTGCTAGACAACGCCTTGCGTCACACGCAACCGGGTGATCAGGTCACCCTTCGAACCGGCAGCGACTCAGCGACGGTTCTTCTCAGCGTGGAAGATACTGGTCACGGGGTAGCGCCAGAGCACCTTCCTCACCTGTTCGAAAGGTTTTACCGTGTCGACACCGCCCGTGATCGCGCCCACGGCGGTTCCGGTATCGGGTTGACGATCGTGCGCTCCATCGTTGAAGCCCATGGCGGCAATGTAAGGGCCGAGAGTCGCGGACCGGGGCATGGTGCACTCTTTACAGTGGAGTTGCCGCGTCATGACTGACGCACAGCGCTGATCAGCTGTCCTCGATGTTTGATGAAGGTTCAATGAAGATTCGACCAAGGGGCCCCTTAATTGAGCCGTTTAGCCACGGCGGTTGTCTAGCCTAGAAGGTCGCGGAATGAGATCGCGCGTACCGAAGACCGTATTCTGAGCCAGGGAGAGCGAGCGTGTCACCTCCTAGCACGTCCTCCCTCGAGCAGAGCGAGAGGCCAGGCCCGTGGCGTCTCGCCGGACTGGACGCGGCTCGGGGTCTCGCCGTGGCGGGCATGATCGTCGTCAATGTCGGGCCTCGCGGCGCAGACAGCTTGGCCGAGACGCTCTACCGCCTCCCTTACGGGCGAGCTTCGTTGTTGTTCATGATCTTAGGGGGCATCGGGTTCTCCCTGCTGACTCGGCGGGCCCGGAGCGGAGAAACTCCGATACCGGTGGGCTCTATCCTGTGGCGGGCACTGGTGCTGTTCGTGGGCGGGCTGCTTCTCCAAGCCCTGGACCACGGCGTCTCAGTGATTCTAGTGACTTACGCTGCCCTGTTTATCGTGGCGTTGCCCTTCACTCGGGCCGCCGGGGGCGTGCTGCTTGTTCTTGCCGGATTCAGTGCCTCGCTCGGACCCATACTGTGGCTCGCGGTTCAGGAACGCACTGACAAGGCCTTCGACCGGCATCCGCTGACAGCCACCGATTCCCCCGGAGAGCTCCTGGCCGGCACTTTCATCACTGGGCCCTATCCTGTGGCAGTATGGGCTGCCCCGTTCCTCCTCGGGATGTGGCTTGGGCGGCGGGACCTGTCCAGTCAGCTCTTGAGCACCCGGCTCATAATGTGGGGCGCCGTGAGCGCCCTAGGAGCCAGGACAATCTCGATTGCACTCATCGCCTATATGGGTGAACCCACCAGTCATCTGGTCTGGCAACGGCTGATCAGCTCTGTGGCTCATTCCCAGATGCCGCTGTGGCTGGTGGAAGGCACTGGCGCGGCTCTCTTCGTGCTGGGGCTATGTCTGAAGATTGCTGACCGCTGCGTCCAGAGCTGGCTGGAGCCCCTGGTGAAGCTGGGGCAGTTGGCCTTCACTGCCTACGTGGGTCATCTGCTGATTCTTGCCCTCGCGGTCCGGCCTGGGCCTGCGACCCTTCCTGAAGGGCTGGTGGTCAGTGCCCTGATCCTTGTCGCGCTTATAGTTTTCTCGCTCACCTGGCGTCGGCTGGTCACCCGAGGGCCGCTGGAAATGCTTCTGAGGCCGCCGCGGCTGTGGCCGTCTGGCACGTGAGCTTCGACACCCCCCTATCAAGCGGGAGTTTAACTTTCCTAAAGATCCTTTGAAGGACCCATTTCTGGCGAGACTGGCGGCTTGATCCTCATGTCTACTTGAGAGCGAACCAATTCAAAGGAGATCAAGGTATGGAGACTAGACTCAGTGCTGTGGTGGCCAGTGTGTTTGCGGCATCTTTTGCACTTACCGCTTGTGGAGATTCCGCTCAGGACGCCGAAGACCCTGTCGGCGATCCGGCCGCGCAGAACGAACAAACGGAAACTGCCAATGGCGGCGAGTACAACGATTCTGACGTCGAGTACGCCTCAGGGATGATTGTTCACCACCAGCAGGCGGTGGAAATGGCGGACATCTTGTTACAGACCGATGATGCAGATCCCGAGGTCGCGGCGTTGGCAGAAGACATCCGAGCCGCTCAGCAGCCCGAGATTGAGCAGATGCAATCGTGGCTTGAGACTTGGGGCCATGAACCCGACGACGACGGCGACCACGGCGACATGCTGGACGATGGTGGCCACGACGGCATGATGAGTGAGGAAGACCTCGCTGATCTGGAGTCTGCCGAGGGGGACGAAGCGTCCCGCCTGTTTCTAGACCAGATGATCATCCACCATGAAGGTGCCGTGAGTATGGCCGAAGACCACCTCGAGACGGGGGAGAATCCGGAGGCGCTGGAATTCTCCGAGAACGTCATCTCCGACCAGTCTGCAGAGATCGAAGAGATGGAAGAAATGCGCGACAGCCTCTGAGTCATCTGCGGTATTTCCCAATAACTTATCGAACTCCTCAGTACCTAGGAGGACCTCCACCATGATCCGGACCAGTCACACCAGACGATTCAGCACGAGCGCTGTGGCCCTGACAGCGATGGTGTTTGTTGCAGCATGTTCATCTGAAGACCCCTCAGTCACTTCTGGGGGCAGTAACACTGCGCTTTCAGCCTCCGAGCTGCAGGACGCCTCCGT
>NZ_HG005173.1:0-13531 GCF_000455245.1 Nesterenkonia massiliensis
GGCCTATAGACAGCGCAGGCCAGGAACCCTAGAATCTGTGCTCACCATCCTTATTACCGATTGCGAAGAGGTGCCTCACCCTGGTGGACGCCATACGCCATGCGGTCATGCGACGTCGACGATGTTGCTCCGCATCCGTAGTGAACCTGTTTTATCCGTCTCTACACGATGACGCCGGCCGCTGGGGAGCTGTGACGCTTAAGTGATCACTGCTCTTCTTCTGCTACTGGGCTGTCTTCTTATCCTTCTCATCATCGCGGCGAACGGCTACTTTGTGGCCCAGGAATTCGCCTATATGTCGGTGGATCGAAACCGACTTCGCGCCATGGCTGACAGCGGCGATCACGCCGCGCAGCGCGCACTCGACGTCACTGGACGCACCTCCTTCATGCTCTCCGGCGCACAGCTGGGCATTACCGTCACCGGCCTGCTGGTGGGTTATGTGGCCGAGCCCCTGGTGGGCGAGGGCCTGGGCACTCTCTTAGGCGGCGTCGGCATTCCCGCGGCGGTCAGCGTGACCGTGGGCACGGTGCTGGCGCTGACTGTCTCCACAGTGGTGCAGATGATCTTCGGTGAGCTGTTCCCGAAGAACTATGCGATCGCCAATCCGGTGCCGCTGGCCCTGGGCCTGGCTCGCTCCACCAAGATCTATCTGCGCGTCTTCGGCTGGCTCATCGCCATCTTCGACAAGGCCGCCAACGGCCTGTTGCGGCTGCTGCGGATCGAGCCGGTCCACGATGTGGAGTCCAGCGCAACGGTCAAGGATCTGGAACATATTGTCACCAGCTCCCACGACAGCGGGGACCTGCCGGACGAGCTGTTCCTAGCGCTGGACCGGATCCTGGACTTCCCGGATCACGACGTAGAACACGCGATGGTCCCGCGCTCTCGCACCGGCTATGTGCAGCCCCGCACCACACTGGGTGAGGTCCGCGCCATGATGGCCGAAGAGCACACCCGCTACCCGGTGGTGGATGAGGAGGACGAACCCATCGGCATCGTTCATCTCATCGACCTGCTGGGCACTGATCTCAGTGACGAAGCCGAGGTCACTGAGCTGATGCGCCAGCCGGTCATCGTTCCTACCCTGATGCCCCTTCCTGAGGCGGTGCGGCTGCTGCGCGCCGAAGGAGCGCAGATGGCCTGCGTCATCGATGAGTACGGCGGCTTCACCGGCGTGGTCACCATGGAGGATCTCGCCGAGGAGGTCCTCGGTGAGATCACCGATGAGCACGACACCGAAGAACCGGCAGGCATCGAGGCTCAGGGCGAGTCTCAGTGGCAGGTGGACGGGGACCTACACCTGGATGAGGTGGAGCGGGCGATCGGCCACAGCATCCCCGAGGGCGATTACGAAACCCTCTCGGGCCTGCTCATCGCCCACGAAGGCACGCTGCTGGAGGAAGGCCAGACCGTCCGGGTGGAGCTGCCGGCTGACCCCGCAGACTACGCGGAGGAAACTGTGCCCCAGCGCTGGCTAGAGATCACGGTGACCAGTGTGGACCGCCACGTACCGGAATCGGTGCGTGTGGTGCTGCATGAGAAGGAGGGTGACCAGACATGACTGACTGGTTAATTACCGCGCTGGCAACAGTGGCGATCATTGTTCTCTCGGCGTTCTTCGTGATCATCGAGTTCTCGCTTCTGGCAGCCCGTCGGCACCGCCTGGAAGAGTCAGCAGAGACCAGCCAGACCTCGCGCGCTGCCCTGCGCAGCCTCAATGAGCTGACCATTATGCTCGCCGGTGCGCAGCTGGGCATCACCGCCTGCACCTTCGCACTCGGTGCGGTGAGCAAGCCCGCAGTGCACTACGCACTGACCCCGGTCTTTATGTCATGGGCCATGCCAGGCTGGGCGGCCGATGCGTTGGCCTTTGCCCTGGCACTGCTGGTCATGACCTTCCTGCACCTGGTGGTCGGAGAGATGGCACCGAAGTCTTGGGCGATCGCTCACCCTGAGTTCTCTGCTCGTGTGGTGGCATTGCCTTCGCGGGCGTTCATCAGGATCTTCCGCCCGCTGCTGAGGTGGATCAATGGCATCGCCAACCGGCTGGTCGCGGCCACAGGCGTGGAGCCGGTGGATCGCGCGGCGGCAGGCGGCTATGACTCCGAAACCATCCGGCATCTGGTGGAGCACTCCACACGGGCCGGAGTTCTAGATAAGGCCTCAGGGACACAGATCTCCAGCATCATTGAGCTGGAGTCCCTGACAGTCCAGGACGTCATTGCCGAACAGCAGGGTGTTGTGGCCCCTACGGTCCCGGTGACCGCCACCGCACAAGAGGTGCAGCAAGCTGCCCACCGCAGTGGCGAGCTTCGTGTGCTGCTGACCCCCCTGCAGGATGCGCCACTGATCGTGCATGTGCGGGACACACTCAGCGTGGCTGCCGAGCACTCCGCACGCGAACTGGCCCGCCCTGCACTGGTGGTATCTGCTGAGGCCTCCGTATATGAGGCCTTCCAGCAGATGCGCGCCGCGGGTGAACAGCTCGCAGTAGTCCGCTCCGGCAACGCCTTTAGTGGAGTCCTCACCTGGAATGACATCCTCAATCGGGTCTGGCCGAATATGGAGGAACAATGGGCCTAGGCCCGTCGCACCTGGGTTGAGCCCAGGTTAGAGGCACCACGACGAGGGCTGAAGGAGGTCACCGGTTCATCCGGGCCCCTTCAGCCCTCTTCTGTATGGAAGCGCACTCCGGCTTCATTGAAGATGCTCAAAATCTCGGTGTTCTCCGGTCCCACTGCGGACATCGCGTGCGGGGTGCGTGTGTCGAACTCGGCGGCCTCTCCGCGATGCAGGATGATCTCCCGGTCATCCAGATGCAGGCGCAGTCGCCCAGAGAGCACATAGAGCCACTCGTGCCCGCCGTGAGTCCCTAAAGGCCCGTCGTGAGCCGGGCGGGGACGCAAGACGATCTTGTAGGTCTGAATATGCGAGGTCTCCGGTGAGAGCGGGTGGAAAGTCGCCTCATCACGCTCCCAGGGGTCACGCTTGACTCTGGGATCCTCCACCACTGGTGTCAGCAGCTCATCGATGCTGATGTCCAGCGCCTTGGTCAGCGGCAGCCGCAGTTCAAGATTCGCCTGCCGTTTTCCGGCCTCCAACCGCGAAAGCGTGCTGGCGGAGACGCCGGCTTTCTTCGTGAGACTCTCAAGGGTCCATCCCCGACCAGTGCGAGCGGCACGCAGCCGAAGTCCCAGATGCTCAAGCTCTTTCATGCCCCCAGCGTCCCGAAAGTTTGCCGATTCCGCAATCTGTCATGACACATCAGCAATCTCAGCCCACCATGGGTTCATGACCACTACACAGATCATTGAAGAACCTCTGCCTGAACTGCAGCTCTGGGACGCCATTGTCATCGGAGGCAGCGCCGCCGGCCTCAGTGCTGCACTGACCTTGGGACGCGCTCACCGCAGTGTGCTGGTGATCGACCAGCAGCGCCCGCGCAACCGCTTTGCCGACCATATGCATGGAGTCCTCGGACTCGAAGGCGTTGCCCCTGCAGAGCTGGTCCGGCGTGGTCGCGAAGAAGCCGCACTATACGGCGCCAAGTTCCTCTTTGCAGAGGTGACCGACGTAGCTGACAGCACCGACGAAGAACAGCCAGGGTTGCGCATCATGCTGGAGGACGGAAGAACGATTCTAACTCGCGCTGTGATCGCTGCCGGCGGCCTCACCGACCACCTCCCTGCCGTGCCGGGACTCGCCGAGCGCTGGGGCAAGCAGCGCCGGCGCCGGAGAGCTGACTCAGGACATGCTGCAGCGGCTGCAGGCCCGCGACGTCGTCGTCGAATCCTCCCCTGTTCTCCAAGTCCACGGCGAGGAAACCAACATCACAGCGGTTGAACTTCAGGATGGCCGCAGGATCCCACTGGATGCGATCTTCGCGGTAGCCACCATGACTCCTCACGATTCCTACCTCCAGCACCTGAGGTTAGAGCGCAATGAGACTCCGATGGGCAGCTTCCTCGCGGTGGATCAGATGTTCCGGACCAGCCATCCACGCATCTGGGCCGCTGGAAACGTGGCCAATCCTGGGGCGAATGTGCCGCTGTCCATCAGCAGCGGCAACTTTGCCGGGGCCGCGGCGAACGCTGCACTGACAGAACAAGAGTTCGACCGCGCGGTGGCATCGTCACAGCAGCGCACATGATGCAGCTCACATGCTAGCGTGTGGGATGACCGAGGGGTGTCCTGCAAAGGACTGAGACGCCGCTGGTCTGCTTCACCAATGCAGACGGCGCGGCAACCCTTTGAACCTGATCCGGGTCATGCCGGCGAAGGGACGGGGCACTGCGTATTGCTTCGGCTAGGAGGAATTCCCGGCTGCGGCTACTAAAAAGCACTCATGCTCTACCTGACCCGCCTGTACCGACCCGGTTCCCAAGACAGTGCAGGAGAGAGATGAGTCAACGTTTCACAGACGGGCTGCGTGAAGAGAACCGACCCACCTGGGATGAGGCGGTGGGACACCGGTTTGTGCAGGAGCTGTTGTCCGGGGATGTCGACGACGCCGTGATGTCGAACTATCTGATTCAGGACCACCGTTTCCTGGACGCGTTTGTCACTTTGCTGGGCTCGGCGATCGCCACCGCTGACACTTTTGAGGCCCGGCTGCGTTTCGGTCGGTTCGCCGGGATCATCTGCAGCGAAGAGAACACCTACTTCCTGCGTTCCTTTGAGGCGCTGAATATCAGCGAGGCTCTGCGGGACCGCATCCCGGACACCGAGCCCACTGGTGGTTTTGCCGCCCTCATGCGGGAAGCCGCCCAGACACGGGACTATGTGGCGATCTTGGCGGTGCTCACCGTCGCAGAGTGGCTCTATTACGAGTGGGCTCGCATGCGGCAGGGGCCGCTTCCGGAGAACTTCGTCCATGCCGAATGGATCACTTTGCATGACAATCCGGCCTTCGCTGAGTTCGTGGAGTTCCTGCGCAACGAGCTGGATCGGCTAGGAGCTGACGCGGCTGAGGTGGCGCGGGATTTCTTTGGCCGAGCCGTTCAGCTGGAGCGGCAGTTTTTCGATGCTGTCTATGCACAAAACGACCCTCGAGATGCAGGGACACCGCGTAACACCCGTGCCGACTATGCCCAGGAAGAGAACTGATGAGCACCACATTATTTGATCGCCTGAAGGAAGCCGCCGGTCAGGAGTGGCTCAACTACACCGACCATGTCTTCATCCAGCAGATGGAGTCCGGAACCCTGCCTCCGGAGGTCTTCAAGGAGTACCTCATCCAGGATTACCGGTTCCTGGTGCAGTTTGCCCGGGCTTATGCGCTGCAGGCCTATAAGAGCCGGACTATGGCGGATATCCAGATCGCGAGTAAGGGTCTCGCCGATGTTATTCACGAGACGGATCTGCACGTGAAGCGGCTTGAGACCGGCTGGGGCGTGAGCCGCCAGCAGATCGAATCAACTCCCGAGGCGTGGACCAATGTGGCCTACACCCGGTTTGTGCTCGACGCCGGCAGCTCCGGAGATCTGTTGGACCTTGTGGTGGCCCAGGCACCATGTGCTATCGGCTATGCGGAAATCGGCGAACGGCTGAAGCCGGCTCTCGAGGCAAACCCCGAGCACCCTTACGCCGAGTGGATCGGTGAATACTCAGCTGACTGGTATCAGCAGGTCAAAGTGGAGACCATCAGCCATATCGATGCGCTGGCGGCACGCACTTTCACTGAGGAGCGCTTCAGTGAGCTGGCCGAGATCTTCACCACTGCCACCCGCATGGAGGCACAGTTCTGGCAGACTGCGTTCGATCTAGCGGCCGCCAACGCCTGAACCCACCCCTGTCGCTCAGCCCCGAGATTCCGCCATTGCGGTGAACCGGTCTGCCACTGCTGCACCGCCGGTCGGCTCGGTGGTGACCAGCATGATCGTGTCATCTCCTGCGATAGTGCCCAGCACTTCCTTCATCCCGGCATGATCCACGGCGCTGGCCAGGAACTGTGCAGCACCGGGCGGGGTGCGCAGGATCACCAGATTAGCGCTGGCCTCCGCGGAGACCAGCAGGTCCCGGCACAGCGAGGCCAGCCGCGCCGTCGTCGTCGCCTCCGGCTGATCACTGGTGAGTTCCCCGGCGTGCCCCTCCCCCGGTACTGCATAGACCAGCGTGCCATCAGCGCTGCGCACCCGGGCCGCTCCGATCTCCACCAAGTCACGAGATAGCGTGCCCTGGGTGACAGTGACGCCGTCATCGGCGAGCCCCTGGGCCAGTTCGGCCTGGGAACGGATGGAGGAGCGGCTGATCAGCTCGCGGATCTTGGCCTGGCGGGCGGTCTTGGTGGTGGGTGTCATCGCAGCGTGCCCTGTTCTGCCTCGCGCACCAGGGCCGCAGTCTGCTCATCGGCCAGTCCAGACTCCACCAGCAGCCAGGCCATCAGTGCCTTCTGCGCATGCAGTCGGTTCTCGGCCTCATCCCAGATCACTGACTGCGGTCCGTCAATCACCTCCGCAGTGATCTCCGCACCGCGGTAGGCCGGCAGACAATGCAGGACAATCGCGCCGGGCGCCGCCAGCGCCAGGGCTGCAGAGTTGACCTGGTAGTCGCTGAAGAGCTCCATGCGCTGAGCCTTCTCATCCTCCTGCCCCATGGAGATCCAGGTATCTGTGGCTACCACGTCGGCATTCTTCAGTGCAGTCTGCGGATCAGTGGTGATGGTGAGGCTTCCTCCGGTCAGTGCGGCACGCTGCTGGGCCGCCTGCACGATCTCCTCAGCCGGCAGATATCCCTGCGGCCCTGCGATGCGCACATCCATGCCCGCATTCACCCCGGCCAGCAGATAGGAGTTGGCCATATTGTTGGCAGCGTCCCCCAGGTAGGCCAGCGACCGCCCTGTGAGCTCAGCGTTGCCCTGGGCAGCGAAATGCTCGCGGATGGTCTGCAGATCAGCCAGCAGCTGGCAGGGATGATAGTCATCGCTGAGCGCATTGATGACCGGCACGCGCGAGTACTGGGCCATCTCCTTAAGTCCGGCCTGGGCATAGGTGCGCCAGATGATCAGACTGACCTGCTTCTCCAGCACCCGGGCGGTATCGGCCACCGACTCCTTATGCCCCAGCTGGGACTCCCCCGGATTGACGATGATCGGCTGGCCACCCAGCGCGGCGATACCAGCAGCAAACGAGAACCGGGTACGGGTGGAGGTCTTATCGAAGATCACCGCGGCGGTCTGCGGCCCCTGCAGTGCCTTGAGCGCGTAAGGATTGACCTTGAGGTAATCAGCCAGGTTGAGAACCTTCAGCAGCTCCTCATTGGTGAGGTCCAGGTCGGTGAGGAAGTGGCGGGTGCTCATGAATGGTCCTTGGATTCGGTAGTCGAAGAGGCGGCCTGTGAGGCGGTGATATCAGGGATCGCGGCAGCCAGTCGGCTGAGGAAGAGCTCAGCCTCCTCAACTGTGAGGTTCAGTGGAGGTGCCAGCCGCAGGGTCTTCTCTCCTGTGGCGTTGATGATCAGCCCGTGACGTTCCCGTGCGGTGGTCACCAGGTCCGGCGCGGTAATATCAGCGAGGTCGACGCCGATATGCAGCCCGTACTGGCGAACTTCGGTGACCTGCGGCATGGCCTGCAATCCGGTGGCAATCTGCGCCCCGATCTGCTGCACATTCTGCAGCAGTCCGGAGGCCTCGATGGCGTGCAGGGTGGCCAGTGCCGCGACAGTCGCCAGCGGGTTGCCTCCGAAGGTAGTGCCGTGCTGTCCGGCGCTGAGCAGCGTGCTGGCCTGGGGCCCGAATCCGACCATCGCCCCCACCGGGAAACCTGAGCCCAGGCCCTTGGCCAGCGTCATCAGATCTGGCTGGGCTGCGCCGTCGGCCACCGCTTGGAAACGGAACCAGTCTCCGGTACGCCCCACCCCGGTCTGCACCTCATCAAGGACCATCAATGCCCCGGAGGCGCGGGTGAGGTCCCGTACGCGCAGCAGATAGGCGTCATCGATGGGTTTGACGCCTGCTTCACCCTGGATCGGTTCCAGGATGACTCCGGCGACGTCGTCGTCAGCGAATGCGGCTTCAAGTGCTGAGATGTCATTGGGGGCGAGGAACTCGACGCCGCCGATCAGTTCTCCGAAGGGCTCCCGGTAAGCGGCTTTATGCGTCAGTGACAAGGCTCCCAGGGTGCGCCCGTGGAAGCTGCCCTCCAGCGCCAGAATGCGCCCCTTGCCGCTGCTCTGCCGGTGCCGCAGCACTGCCTTCAGTGCCGCTTCATTGGCCTCTGAACCGGAGTTGGCAAAGAACACTGCCGATCCTGCCGGAGCCTGCGCCAGCTGCAGCAGCTTTTCGGCACAGGCGATCTGCATGGGGCTGGTGAACAAGTTGGAAATATGACCCAGGGTGGCCTGCTGAGAGGTCAGCACCGAGGTGATCAGCGGGTGCGCGTGGCCCAGCGCGTTGACGGCGATGCCGCCGAGCATGTCCAGGTATTCACGCCCATCGGCATCCCATACCCGCGCCCCGGAGCCGCGCACCAGCACCTGCTGCGGCGTCCCGAAAACTCCCATCAATGAGTCCTGATAGCGCTGCAGCAACTGTGAGCTGGACTGGGCCGGTGCCAGGTCCTGGGACGTCAGAACAGTGGTTTCCTGCTGTGAATCGGTCATGAGGCCTCCTCATCGGGGACCACCTGGGTGCCCACGCCTTCGGTGGTGACAATTTCTAGGAGCATCGAATGCGACTGCCGGCCGTCCACAATGTGGGCCCGCGCGACACCTGCCTCGACAGCAGCCAGAGCGGCACTCATCTTCGGGATCATCCCGGCTTCCAGCGAGGGCAGCATGGTGCGCAGGTCAGCGGCGGAGAGTGAAGAGATCAGCGAGGATTTGTCCGGCCAGTTGGCATAGAGGCCCTCGACATCGGTGAGCATCACCAGCTTGGCTGCGCCCAGGGCTGCGGCAACTGCTCCGGCGGCGGTGTCGGCGTTGACGTTGAGCACCTCACCGGTGGGCTGGCCCGCAGCGTCGAATTCCGGCGCAATGGTGGAGATCACCGGGATGCGACCGGCAGCTAGCAGATCCTGCACGGCGGCGGGATTGACTCCGGTCACTTCACCCACCAGCCCGAGGTCTACTTCTTCCCCGTCGACGACGGCTTTTTTCCGGGTGGCGCGCAGCAGCGCGGCATCTTCACCGGAAAGCCCGACGGCGTAGGGCCCATGCGAGTTGATCAAGCCGATGAGCTGGCGCCCGACTTGCCCGGTGAGCACCATGCGGACCACTTCAAGGGCTTCGGGGGTGGTGACCCGGTACCCGCCCCGGAACTCCGACTCAACGCCCACCGCTTCCAGCATGGCGTTGATCTGCGGACCGCCACCATGGACGACGACGGGGTTGACCCCCACGTGACGCAGGAAGACCACGTCCTCTGCGAAGGCGCGCCGCAGATCATCGTTGATCATCGCATTGCCGCCGTATTTGATGACGATGGTCTCACCGGCGAACTTCTGGATCCAGGGCAGCGCCTCGATCAGTACAGCGGCCTTATCGGCAGCGGTGGCCAGTGTGCCCACATCTCGCGGGGTCAGGGAGGTCTTCTCAGTCATGATGGCTTTCAGCGTCGAGTTCGTTGCTACCGCAACGGACGGTGCACGTTAGGAGGAGTACGCGCTGTTTTCATGGACGTAGTCATGGGTGAGGTCATTGGTCAGAATGGTGGCCTCGGCCTCACCTGCTTTCAGGTCAATGACCACCTCCACCAACCGGTCGGAGAGGTCTACCAGGCTGCGGTCTTCACCGATGCCGCCGGCACGGCAGATCCACACACCGTTGACGGCCACATCGATAGTCATCGGGTCGAAGGCCACGTCGGTGGTGCCCACTGCTGAGAGGATTCGGCCCCAGTTGGGATCGCGTCCGAATATGGCGGTTTTGAACAGATTGGAACGGGCCACCGCACGCCCGGCGGTCTCGGCTTCATCCTCGGTGGCGGCGTTGATGGTGCGGATCGCGATCTCGTGATGAGCGCCTTCGGCGTCGGCGATCAGCGCAGCAGCAAGGGTCTGGCAGACCTCGGCGAGGGCGGTCTGGAACTCAGTGAGATCTACTCCTGCTGGGTCAGCATCGGGGTGAGCCCCGGATGCCATGGCGATGACCGTGTCATTGGTGGACATGCAACCGTCGGAGTCTGCCCGGTTGAAGCTGACCCGAACCGCTTCGCGCAAAGCGGCGTCTAGCGCCTCGGCGGAGATGACGGCGTCAGTGGTGATCACCGAGAGCATGGTAGCCATTCCTGGTGCCAGCATTCCAGCGCCTTTGGCCATGCCGCCTATGGTGAATCCGCTTCCGCTGGCGGTGGCAGTCTTGGTGACGGTATCGGTGGTGAGGATGGCTTCTGAGGCTGCGGCCCCGGCGTCGTCGTCCTCCCCCAGGGTGTTGACTGCGGACTCCACCCCGGAGAGCAGCGCGGGCATATCCAACCGCACACCGATGAGCCCGGTGGAGCAGACCAGCACATCGGTAGCTGAGACATCCTGCCCAGCACTACTGAGTTTCTCGGCAACCTGTTCGGCCGTGGTGTGAGTATCGGCGAAGCCCGGTGCCCCGGTGCACGCGTTGGCTCCACCGGAGTTCAGCACTACGGCGTCTGCCCGACCGTCAGAGATGACCTGGCGGGACCACAGAACTGGTGCCGCCGATACCCGGTTGGTGGTGAGAACAGCAGCAGCATGCTTCAGCGGGCCGGTGTTGACTACCAGGGCGACATCGCGTTTCGCGGTGCCATCCTCGGCGGGACTCTTCAGCCCGGCAGCTACTCCGGCGGCGGTGAAACCGTATGCAGCGGTGACGCTCATGGTGCAACTCCCAGCAGGTTCAGCCCGGTGGTCTCGGGCAGACCCAGGGCGAGATTCATGGACTGGACTGCGCCACCGGCAGTGCCTTTGGTGAGGTTGTCAGAGGCAGAGACGACGACGACGCGGCCGGCATGTTCATCAACTGCCAGCTGAACGGTGACGTGATTGGAACCGATGACCTGTTTGGTGGCTGGCCACTGACCTTCTGGCAGCAGGTGCACGAAGGGCTCGTTGTGGTACTGCGCAGTGTAGGTTTCGCGCAGCTGGGCTTCGGTGATACCGGGCTTCAGGCGGGCGGTGGAGGTAGCGAGGATGCCGCGGGACATCGGCGCCAGGGTGGGCGTGAAGGAGACCTGGACCTCTTCTGCTGCCACCCAGCTCAGTCCCTGTTCGATCTCTGGTGTGTGGCGGTGCGATCCGCCGACTCCGTAAGGGCTCATGCCGCCCATGACTTCCGAGCCCAGCAGGTGCGGCTTCAGGGCTTTGCCGGCGCCGGAGGTTCCGGTGGCGGCGACGATGACAACATCTGTCGGTTCCACGAGCTTGCTGTGGAAGGCCGGCGCCAGCCCCAGCAGAATGGTGGTGGGATAGCAGCCCGGTACTGCGATGCGCGTAGCACCAGCCAGCTTGGAGCGCTGACCGGGCAGTTCAGGCAGACCGTAGGGCCAGGTCCCTTGGTGAGCGGAGCCGTAGAACTTCTCCCAGTCGGTACCGGATTCCAGGCGGTGATCGGCCGCGGCGTCGATCACGATGGTGTCGTCCCCCAGCTGTGCAGCAATCTCGGCAGAGGCCCCGTGAGGCAGGGCGAGAAAGACCACGTCGTGCCCGGCGAGGTTCTCTGCTGTGGTGTCGGCGAGGACTTTGTCCGCCAGCGGGTGCAGATGCGGCTGGATTTCTCCCAGTCGCTGTCCAGCACTGGAATGTGCGGTCACAGTACGGATCTCTGCCTGTGGGTGGTTGGCCAGCAGGCGCAGGATTTCTCCTCCGGCATAGCCGGAGGCTCCGGAGACAGCGACAGAGTAGGTCATACCGCCACTCTACGCGATTTTATGCATGAGCATCAATATTTATGCATAAGGCGGCGTGGAGATGATTCCGCATGCAGCGGACGTTCGTGGAAGTGCGGGCATCCTTGGGTACCCTGTGTCACATGAGTGAGCCCACTGTGTACGAAGAAGATCTTCCTGATGTCATCACCGTTGTTCAGGCCCGCGAGGCTGGCGGGGTCGAGGTCTTCGAATCCGCTGAGGTTCCCGCCCCGCGCCCGGCCGAGGGCCAGCTGCTGATCAAGACCGCTGCCGCAGGCGTGAACTTCATTGAGACCTATCAGCGCAGCGGCGTCTACGCCGTCGAGTACCCCTTTGTGCCTGGCAAAGAAGGCACCGGCACTGTCTTGGCTGTGGGCGATGGAGTAGAGAGTTTCTCTATTGGCCAGCGCGTAGCCACCACTGAGGCTGCTACCGGGACCTACGCAAGCCACTTCCTGGTTGATGCCGCTAAAGCTGTGGCGGTGCCAGATGAGATCACAGACGAACAAGCCGCCGCGCTACCCCTGCAGGGGGTGACTGCCCACTACCTGATCAACTCCACGTATAAGGTCGCCCCCGGTGAGACTGTGCTGACCCACGCTGGCGCCGGCGGTGTGGGTCAGATTCTGACGCAGCTGCTGAAGGCCCGTGGTGCACGCGTGATCACCACCACCTCCAGCGAGGAGAAGGCTGAGATCGCCCAGGCGGCCGGCGCTGATCATGTGCTCGGCTATGACGGCTTCGCGGAGAAAGTTCGCGAGATCACCAACGGCGACGGCGTGTCCGTGGTCTATGACGGGGTGGGCAAGGACACCTTCCAGGGGTCCCTGGAATCGCTGGCGGTCCGCGGAATGCTGGTGCTCTTCGGCGGGGCCTCCGGGCAGGTGCCGCCCTTCGACCTGCAGGAGCTCAATGCCCGCGGTGGCCTCTTTGTCACCCGCCCCGCTGTCCAGTGGTATCTGCGCAACGCAGAAGAACGCAACTGGCGATTCACTGAGCTGTTCGCGCACCTGAGCTCCGGTGATCTGAAGCTCAATATCGGCGGCACGTACCCGCTTGCCGAAGCAGGCCGGGCACAGGATGATCTGGAGAACCGCCGCACCACCGGCAAACTGATTCTGGTGCCGTAATCGGCTGATCGACGAGCTGGGCAAACCAGCGCATTCACGACTGTGAATCGACTGCTCAGCTAAGTACCCATGGAATGTTTCATTTCAGCCAAAAAATCACTGCCTGCTGAAACAAAAACTGGGTTCCAAGTGCATCATCGCCTTCACGCCTGCGGAGCGTTGCCCATGCCTAATGGGCTGACGTTCCGCAGGCGGAATAGCGAAAGCTACCGCTGAACTGCGCTGTGGCGCTGCGCGGCTAGTTCCACCGCAGCCGAACGTGCAGCGGAAGCCTCATCAGCGGTCAGGGTACGGTCCGCGGCTCGGAAACGCAGTGCGTAGGCCAGCGACTTTTTACCTTCCTCGATGCCGGTGCCGGAGTAGACGTCGAAGAGGTCGATGCTCTCCAACAGTTCGCCTGCCCCTTCTACCAGGGTGGACTCCAGCGTGGCTGCCGGCAGATCCTCATCCACAATCAGTGCCACGTCCTGCGTGGTGGGCGGGAACGTGCTGATCGGTTCAGCGCTCACCTGGTCCGGGGAGGCATCGATCAACACCTCCAGGTTCAGCTCCATCGCGCTGGTGCGCGCCGGCAGATCCAGCGAGG
>NZ_HG005173.1:14455-20081 GCF_000455245.1 Nesterenkonia massiliensis
CGAAAGCGGCAGCCACATGCAAGGGCTGGTGCGGGATTCCGGCCTGCAGCTGCGCAATGGCCTGCTCACCCGGGTAAGCGCCAATGCCGGGGATCTCGGCGGTGCCGTGCTGCTCACCGGGAAGAAACACCGAGCCGGCTTCAAAAAGGGCGAGATCCCCGAAGCCGCGAGAAACATTGCGGCGCAGCGCATCCAGAAGCCCCGGCAGGATGCTGGTACGCAGCGTGGGGTACTGGCTGGCAATAGGGTTCACCAGCCGGATCACCGGCATGGGCTCCTCAGACTCCTCGGGTCGGCCGAACAGGGTATTGGCCTCCTCGGACAGGAACGGATAGGACAACACCTCCGTCAGTCCTGCCGCAGCCAAACCTGAATACACCTGACGACGACGCTGCTGAGCCTTGGTCAATCCCCGGCCAGCCGGTGCCACCGGAAGCCGCGACGGGATCTGGTCATAACCGACCAGGCGCGCGATCTCCTCCACCAGCGACTCGGGGAACGTCAGATCCGGTCGCCAGCTGGGCGGGGTCACATGCAGCACACCCTTCTGCTGGGCCTCCACCACGGCGCCGATGGCGCTGAGCGTCTCGGTGATCTGATTCAGCCCGTAGGGCACACCGGTGAGACGCTGGGGCAGCTCAGTATTGAGCTCGATGACCTCAGGAAGAGCCGGATCTCCCACCTGAGTCACCGCTCCGGCATCAGTACCACCGGCAAGTTCCACCAGAAGGTCAGCGACCCGCTGTGCGGCAATGGCTGGAAGCAGCGGATCCACGCCGCGCTCGAAGCGTTTGGCCGCTTCGGAAGGCAACCGGTGGCGACGCTTGGAACGGCCAACGCTGATCGGATCGAAGTGCGCAGCTTCCACCACGATGGTCGAGGTGCTGCTGGAGACCTCCGCGCGGGCACCGCCCATCACCCCGGCAATACCGAGGGCGCCGTCGTCGTCGGCGATCACAAGATCCTCAGAATGGAGCTCACGTTCCTTATCATCTAGGGTCACCAGCTTCTCGCCGGCCTGCGCTCGCCGAACCCGAATGGCGCCGCTGAGCTTATCGGCGTCATAGCAGTGGTTGGGCTGTCCCAGCTCCAGCATCACGTAGTTGGAGATATCCACCGGGAGGCTGATAGGACGCATTCCCGCCAGCCGCAGACGCGAGGCCATCCATGTGGGGGTCGGAGCGTCCGGGTTCACGCCGGTCACAGTCCGTGCCACGAAGCTGTCGCATCCAGGGGTGCCGTAGATGGGCGCGTGGTCCTCCAGGACGACCTCATAGCCCGGTGCCGCAACCTCCCCGACGGTGACCTGCAATGCCGGATCCGTGAAGCTGGTCGCTGTGGCGTGGGAGTACTCGCGGGCCACACCTCGAATGCTGAAGGCATAGCCGCGGTCGGGGGTCACGTTGATCTCTGCAGCCGAATCATCGAGTCCCAGAAGCTCGATGGCATCGGTGCCCGGCTCTGGGTCCAGGCCGAGAGTTCCAAGAACCAGGATGCCGTCGTGATCTTCGCCGATGCCGAGTTCGCGCACCGAGGCGATCATTCCGGCCGAGACATGCCCGTAGGTCTTGCGCGGAGTGATGCGAAAGTCCCCGGGAAGTACGGCACCGGGCAGAGTGACGACGACTTTGTCACCGACCTCGAAGTTGTGGGCACCGCAGACAATGCCCTGCACGCCTGAGGGATCGATGCCTTCACCGGTCAGCGGCTGAGGCTGCCCTTGTGGCGCGACACGGACCTGACACCAGTTGATGGTCTTGCCGTTCTTCTGCGGCTCAGGGTGCTTCTCCAGCACTTCGCCGACCACGATGGGCCCGGTCAGCTGATCGGAGGGCCGGTGGACGTCCTCCTCCTCCAGTCCGACCTTGACCAGCTCGGCCATGAGGTCTTCCGCTGTCGCGTCAGCGGGGAACTGGGTGTATTCCCGAATCCAGGAAAGTGGGATGCGCATTGGGTCCTCAGACCTCCATTCCGAAGTGCTGGCTGAAGCGGATATCGCCTTCGATCATGTCCCGCATGTCCGGGACGCCGTTGCGGAACATCAAGGTACGTTCCACGCCCATGCCGAAGGCGAAACCGGTGTACTCATCCGGGTCGATTCCAGCGGCTCGCAGCACATTGGGGTTCATCATTCCGCAGCCGCCCCACTCGATCCAACGCGGACCGCCCTTGGCGTTGACATCCCAGACGTCCATCTCAGCTGAGGGCTCGGTGAAGGGGAAGTATGCCGGGCGGAGTCGGATCTTGGCTTCATGTCCGAACATCTGCCGAGCGAAATGCTCCAGTGTGCCCTTCAGATCAGCCATGGTCAGGCCCTTGTCCACGGCGATGCCTTCAAACTGGTGGAAGACCGGAGTGTGAGTGGCATCGAGCTCATCAGTACGGTAGGTGCGGCCGGGGCACAGCACATAGGCCGGCAGCTCGCGATCCAGCAGGGCTCGGATCTGCACCGGTGAGGTGTGAGTACGCAGCACCAGGTGCGCGTCCTGGGGCTCCACGTAGAAGGTGTCCTGCATTTCACGCGCCGGGTGATCAGGAGCGATATTGAGCGCGTCGAAGTTGAACCACTCGGACTCGACCTCGGGACCTTCGGCGATTTCCCATCCCATGCCGATGAAGACATCGGCGACTTTCTCCTGCAGAACGTTCAGGGGGTGGCGAGCACCGAGAGTACGACGCCGCGGAGCCGCGGTGACATCTACGGTCTCTTCCACCAGGATCCGTTCAGCGTGCTCGGCCTCGAGGACTTCGGTCCGCGCAGCAAGGGCCTTCTGGATCTGCCCGCGGGCCGCGCCGAGGATCTTGCCCGCTGCGGATTTGTCCTCCTTGGCGAGGTCCTTGATCTGCCGGTTGGCGAGCACGATGGGTGCTTTGTCACCGGTGTGGGCCAGGCGGGCTGATTTCAGCTCTTCCAGGTCGGCGGCGGCGTCGAACGCTGCCAGTGCCTCGCTGACACACCGCTGAACGGCGGTCTCGTCAAGTGGATGGGGAGCGGCGACGTCGGCCCTCTCCCCCTGGTTCTCTGCCTCGCTGTTTTCGGGCGTGGACATTGTGCTCCCGTACGTGAATGGATGCTGGACAATCCCCGCTAGTTTATGCGGTGTGCGACTGCCCTGCCGACTTCAGCCCGGCTCGTCTCATTCTTCAGCACGGCTCGTCTCAATCCGTGGTGAGCTGGACCTCTGCGGCACCCTCTCGCCCTGAAGCCCACAGCACGAGATCTTCGACGTCGCCTTCGATATACGCCGGCGGGTCTGCACGGCGCCCGAGGGTCACCGGGCCGAATCCTGGTGCCCGATAGGTCAGCCTGTGGCGCTTTTTCCGGGCGGCAAGCGCAAAGAAGGTTTTGGTTGATTGGTTCCACAGCTTTCGCCGCAGCGCCTCAGAGATCGGGCGTTTCTGCTGCGGACTGTAATCAGGCTGAGCCCGCAGCACATCTTCGGTGTGGATATAGAACTCCGCACTGTTCATTAAGTCGTTGACGACTCGACGGCTGCTCGGTGACCAGCGTCCGGGACCCTCCGCTACTCGGTCCACCAGCTCGTCGTAGCTCAGTGCTTCCAGAGGTGCGAGGCGCCGTCGTCCCAGGCCACTGAGCAGCGGAAGCTGCGTGCTGAGTAGCGCATCTGGCCTGCGATCGCGGGTGACGATGTGCAGGGCGAGGTCCCGGGCTGCCCACCCCTGGCACAGAGTAGGTGCATCCGGGCTGACCTGGGAGAGCGCGGTGGCCAGTGAATGGCGCTCGCGTGCTGCAGTCGATTCCACAGCCTCAGTGTAGGCCCGGGACCACAGCCCGGGAATGTTTCCGGTGCTCAGTCGGCGGACTGGGCCATCAGGTGCGCATCCTTGTAGCCGAGGTAGCGCTCAGCATTGGCGTGCAGAGCGCGCACTTCCTCATCAGTCAGGCGGCGGCGCACCTTGGCCGGAACTCCTGCCACCAGCGAGCGGGGAGGGACTTCAGTTCCCTCCAGCACGACCGCCCCGGCCGCTACCAGGGACTCAGCCCCGATGACCGCCCGACTCATCACTGTGGCTGACATACCGATCAGGCTGTGGTTCCCGACGGTGCATCCGTGAACGACGGCGCTGTGGCCAACCGAGACGCCGTCGCCGAGCACACAGGGCGAGCCAGCATCGGTGTGCAGCACCACGTTGTCCTGAAGGTTGGTGCCCTCGCCGATTTCTATTCGGTCACTATCTCCCCGAGCTGAGACGCCGTAGAAGGCCGAGGAGTTGTGGCCGAAGGTCACGTCCCCGGTGATTGCTGCCGTGGGAGCGAGGAACACTCCTTGTCCGATCGTTGGCGTCTTGCCGTTGATAGTGAGCACGTGGGCCAAGGTTCACTCCTCCAGATGGTCGATTGCACAAGCGCCGTCGCGGATACGGTACGCACGGGTCATTCCGATAATGCCAGAAGGCGATCCGGACCAACTGCATTTATTTGTTGTTCCGGCTGGGTTGATTCGCATGCCTGGGCCATCAAAAGCATCGCTCGATGCTTGATCTGCACCACTGGACCGACAATTTCCTCATAGTGTGAGGTGTATCACTCTCTGCTTGAGTGAGCCGACAGACAATACCTGAGGGAAGCTGATGACGGATATATCGAGTCAACAATCCGAGACGATGTCGCACACGAACTCTTGGCGGCGTCATGGCCGCGCACTTGCCCGAAGCGGGGTTCATGGAGCCGATGGGAACCTCTACGGTTGCTGCGACACACTCCCCTGCCGCTGGCCCAGATCTGAGCCCCATCACGCGCTCCGTGCAGGTAACAGTCCGCGAGTTCCACCACGATGACCCGTTGATTGTGAGCCCGGAAGGTTCTTCCGAGGGGGAACGGCACTGCCGAATCCCCGCTGGACATCATGACGGCAATCGAACACGTCATTCCGGGGCAGGCTGTGGAACTGCTGGAGGGCACCTACCAGCCGTCCAGCACCATTCGCATCAACCCGGCCTATGCGGGCACCGAGGAGGCGCCTAAGACTCTGACCGCACGGGAAGGCGCCGAGGTCATCATCGACGGTCGCTCAGCGATCTCCGAGATCATGCGAGCCGACGCCGACCACTGGGTCATCTCTCACCTGGAACTCACCCGGGCAGCCGGTAACGGCATGCGCGCGCCTCACCCGAGCGGCAAGCGCTGAGTCGACCCCTTCCTGACCATCGGATGAGGTGGTCTTAACGGTGGCGCTGGAGACTTTCAAGGTCTTCAGCGCCACCGTTTTCTTCCGGACCGAGGAGTCGTCCCGCAGCACCGGTCAACCTCACCGTCATATGTTGACCAGTTGACCGAGTTTGGTGTCAGGCCCTGTCTTTAGGGTTGAAGTATGGACATCAACGCAGCAGCACGCGCTGCAGGGCGGGCTCGTGCCGGGGGAAGCCTGGCAGAGTCAGTGCTGGGTGCCGCTGCGGAGTTCTTCTTCAGCTCTGCTGCGAGAACGCCGCGGAGCTCAACACCAGCTGCTGCAGACCATGCCCGTCAGGAGTGGGGGCCGGTCGATTTCTTCGCACCCGGGGTCCTGCCGGTGGTGGCTACTCCCACTCCGCTAGAGACTCCGCTGAACCTTGATGCTGCCTTCATGGGAACGGGCCCCGCCGAGGGCGCTACTGCCTCTGGCGG
>NZ_HG005173.1:20107-25225 GCF_000455245.1 Nesterenkonia massiliensis
ACTCTTAGCCCCTCCACAGTGAAAGATCGCCCGGGTCGAAGTGATGTTCTGACAGAAAACTCACAGGAAAAATCATCGAACACACCTTCGATAAATCGCACTGAACCACTTGCGGTGCGCTAGAAGACGTGTTCTACTTGAGATTGCGCGATGGGAAGCGCGATGCGCGTAGAAGCCCTCCTCACTGCTTCTACGCGCATCACCCATTTTTAGGGACGGAAAGCCCCGTTCAGGCAGTTCTCAGCTGGCGCGGCATAGGATCGCGCCATGGAACTTCTGCAGCTGAACTCCGGTACCGCTATCCCCCAGCTCGGACTGGGAACCTCCAAGTCAGGCGAGCCCGACCGCGCCGTCGCCTCAGGACTCGAGGTGGGATACCGCCATATCGACACCGCCCAGATGTACCAGAACGAGACTGCTGTCGGTGAAGGGATCCGCGCCTCCGGCGTTCCCCGGGACGAGATCTTCCTGACCACCAAACTGCATAACCCCCATCATGCCCCTGAAGACGTCCACCGGACATTCGAAGAGTCGCTGCAGCGCCTCGGCGTCGACTACGTCGACCTGTTCCTGATCCACTGGCCGATGCCGTTCGATAAGACCGATTACGTAGACACCTGGCGCACCATGATCGAGCTGCGTGACTCCGGTAGGGCCCGCGCCATCGGTGTGTCGAACTTCGTTCAGGACCACCTGGACCGCATCATCGAAGCTACCGGTGTCACCCCTGCGGTGAACCAGATTGAAGTCCACCCGACCTTCGCCAATAACGAGCTGCGGCAGTACTGCCGGGAGCGCGGCATCGTCGTGACAGCGTGGAGCCCGCTGGGCAAGGGAGATGAACTCGACCTCCCTGCCGTCCGCGAGATCGCAGAACGTCACGACCGGACACCTGCGCAGGTGATCCTGCGGTGGCATCTCCAGCGCGGTGACGTAGTGATTCCCAAGTCAGATAACCCTGAGCGACAGCGTTCCAACTTCGATGTCTTCAGCTTCGAGCTTTCCCCCAACGATATGGATGCTCTCGACGCCCTGGACCGCGGCGAGGATGGCCGCCGGAGCCCGCACCCGAATGATTTCGGCAAGGAATAACCGGGCGCCGAGGAAGCAAAAACGACAAGACGGTGAGTGCCCCCCACCTGCGCTCTTTACACGGTGATGATGCTGCCGATGTGCTGAGCGCCTTTGCTGCGGACCCAGAGATGTCCCGGCAGGGCGATGTCACAGACCTGGAGTCGGCCGAGGCAGGGAGAAGTTCGAGGTCGGCGGGGAACGAGTAAACGTGCTCACCTACGGCCGACTGCGAAGTGACCCGCCCGCCGTCGTCGGGCATCTACCCCTGAGATGTCAGCAGAAAGTGACCTGCAGTTAAGGACCTGTCGCGCTAACCGCGGTAGCGTCCGGGCCGGTGATTCAGGGCCAGGACCACGTTGAGCACCACAGCACCCACCGCGGAGATGAGCACATTCATCGGAGCCACCACAGTCAGGGCGATGAGAATCACGATCACATCAAGGCTCATCTGCACGTAGCCGGCGCGCATATTGAACTGCTCCTGCGCGATGAGCGCCAGAATATTGAACCCACCCAGCGACGAGCCATGACGGAACACTGCCAGCAACGAAACCCCCAGCAGCAGGTTCCCAGCGATGACCCCATAGATCTGGTCCATCTCCGGAAGCGGAATCCAGTGCTGGTTGAGTTCAGTGAACAACGAGACCAGTGCCACTGACACCAGCGTCTTCACCGTGAACCTCCAGCCCTTGCGCCAGAGCGCCAGAGCGAAGAAGGGCACGTTGACCAGGAAGAACAGCCAGCCGAAGGTCAGCGGAGTGGCATATGTCAGCAGCAGAGCCACACCTGCTGTGCCGCCAGTGACCGCCTCGGCCTGCTCGAGCATGTACAGACCAAGCGCTGCGAGGAACGTTCCGGTGAGGACACCGAAGACATCCTCAGGGACACTATGCGGAAGGGTCGGGTCAGTGGCCATCGGCCGCGGGTCATGCTTCTGAGTCACCCGGATACTCTAGACCGCTCATATGACAGTCCTGTGACAGAGCCCCAATCGTGCACCACGGTTCGCGCACTGCATAGAGCTACAGTCTGCTGCGTTCAGCTTCCCTACGCGTAGTCTTAAAGGGTGACCATCAGTGTCTTCGACCTCTTCAGCGTCGGTGTGGGGCCTTCTTCATCCCACACCGTAGGGCCTATGCGCGCTGCCCGGCGCTTTGTCCAGGAGCTGCTGGTGCAGCCCGAGAGCGGTGCTGTCGTTGAAGACGTCGCTGCTGTGCAGGTGGAGCTTTTCGGGTCACTTTCAGCCACCGGAGCCGGACACGGCACCTTCACTGCCATCCTGCTTGGGCTCGAAGGGTGGGCTGCTGAAGAGATCCTGCCTGAGCAGGTTGATGAGCGCATCGCGGCCATGGAAGCCACCGGCATCGTTCAGCTCGGCGCCCAGCTTGGTCACCGCAATGACATCACCCTTCGGGTAGCGGACTTCATCCAGCGTCCGCTGACCCATTTGGAACGGCACTCCAATGCCATGACTCTTCGTGCCGTGGACGCGCAGGACAAACTGCTGGCCGAGGAGACCTACTACTCAGTGGGCGGAGGTTTCGTCGTCGCTGATTCGCAGAATTCCAGCACCGAACTCTCAGCCGACGACACACAGGTCCCCTACCCGTTCCGCACCTCTGCAGAGCTGATGGCCCACTGCCGCGACGCCGGCCTCTCCGTCTCCGAGGTGATGCTGGCCAATGAGCGTGCCCGCCGCAGCGAGGACGAGATACTCGACGGCATCTGGCACCTCTGGGAGGTGATGGAGGACTGCAAGAATTCCGCACTCCAGCGCGAAGGCCCCCTTCCGGGCGGGCTCAAAGTGCGCAGGCGCGCCCCTGATTGGCATGCCAAGCTCTGGCGTGAGGATCCTGACCGCAGTTATGCCTATTGGCAGGAGTGGGTGAATCTGGTGGCCCTGGCGGTCAATGAGGAGAA
Source organism: Nesterenkonia massiliensis (assembly GCF_000455245.1). Taxonomy (GTDB): domain Bacteria; phylum Actinomycetota; class Actinomycetes; order Actinomycetales; family Micrococcaceae; genus Nesterenkonia; species Nesterenkonia rhizosphaerae. The sequence continues at coordinate 23,102 of NZ_HG005173.1, forward strand.
CGCCTCCGGCGGAAGAGTCGTCACCGCACCCACCAACGGTGCCGCAGGTATCATTCCAGCCGTCGGGTTCTATGCCACCCACTACGGGCCAGGCTCCACTTTCGCCAAACCCGAGGATAAGCGCCGCATTGTCACCACCTACCTGCTCACCGCGGCAGCAATCGGTGTGCTGTATAAGGAGCAGGCCTCCATCTCAGGAGCAGAGGTCGGCTGCCAGGGTGAAGTCGGTTCCGCCTCTTCCATGGCCGCAGCTGGGCTCTGCGAGATCCTGGGCGGCACGCCCCAGCAGGTGGAGAATGCCGCCGAGATCGCCATGGAGCACAACCTCGGGCTGACCTGCGATCCCATCAGCGGACTAGTGCAGGTGCCCTGTATCGAGCGCAACGCGATTGCCGCGACCAAGGCCATCAATGCCGCGCGAATGGCGCTGATGGGTGATGGCGAGCACCGCGTCACACTGGATGACGTCATCAACACCATGCGCGAAACCGGCAAGGACATGTCTCATAAGTACAAAGAGACGGCCTTGGGTGGTCTTGCGGTCAACGTTGTGGAGTGCTGAACGCGCGACGCCGTCACGTCATGTCGCTGTCACATACTGTGAGGCAGAATGTTGCCTATGACAACTAGTTTCGCGGCTGCTGCCACCCCCAGAGAACTCGCCGACGCCTATGTTCATCGCCTTGCCGAGCTGGATCCCTCCGTATCCACGGGACTCGGGCTCAATCCGCAGGACGACCGGATGCCGGACCACTCCCCCGCCGCGGCGGAGGCACAGGATGAGCTGATGCGCGCCGTGCTGGCCCGCCTCGATGAGCTTCAGGCCCAAGCCGGGGTCTTCGAGGAGATCGAAGCGCGGTGTGCGGTGCTGCTGCGCGACCGGCTCGGCGTCCAGTTAGAAGCCCACGAGGCAGGTGAGCACCTGCGCCCGCTGCGCAATATCGCCTCCCCCGTCCACGGTGCCCGTTCGATCTTCCTGATGATGCCTGCCGCCACCGCGCAGGATTGGTCCGTGATCGCCCGTCGGATGGCGAAGTTCCCGGGCTGCTATGACTCGCTGATCCAAGCGCTGGACGAGGGGCGTCGTCGTGGGCTGTATGCCGCACCGCTGCAGGTGGAAACTATCATCGGGCAGCTGGACGAGTGGATCGCCTCAGAGACCACCTGGTTCCACGAGTTTGTGAGCAAAGGCCCAGAGAGCCTGGCCACCGATTTAAAGGACGCAGCCGACGGCGCCGCAGCTGCTGTGCGCACCATGCGCAACTACCTCTCAGAGACCTACCTGCCGGAGGCCGCAGGAACCCCCGATGCCGCCGGCCGTGAACGATACCTGCTCAACGCGCGGCGCTGGATGGGAGCCAGCATCGACCCAGAAGAGGTCTATGCCTGGGGCTGGGAGGAGTACAAGCGGCTTGCCACCCAGATGCGGGAGTTGGCAGAGCAGATCAAACCCGGGGCAACGCCGGTTGAAGCCATGCGCTGGTTGGATGAGTACGGACGGCGCGTGGAGGGGGTCGAGGAAGTCCGGCAGTGGCTGCAGGAGATGATGGACCGCAGCATTGAGGAACTCGACGGCACCCACTTCGACATCGCCGAACCCATCAAGACGGTTGAAGCGATGATCGCGCCCTCAGGCAGTGCTGCAGCACCCTACTATTCCCCTCCATCTGTGGACTTCTCGCGGCCGGGCCGTACCTGGCTGCCCACCCTCGGCCGAAGGGTCTTCCCGGTCTATGACCTGGTCAGCACCTGGTACCACGAGGGAGTGCCGGGACATCACCTGCAACTGGCGCAATGGGTGCACGTCAAGGACGATCTCTCGCTGTTCCAGACCACTATCGGTTCATCCTCCGGCGCCACCGAAGGGTGGGCCCTCTACGCCGAGCGCCTGATGGACGAGCTGGGGTATCTCGATGCTGAGGAGCGCATGGGCTACTTGGACTGCCAGATGATGCGCGCCGTCCGGGTGGTCATTGATCTAGGGATGCACCTTCAGCTGGAGGTCCCGCAGGACTCGCCCATCGGTGCCGGTGAGACCTGGACACCGGAGCTGGCTCTGGATTTCTTCGCCGCTCATTCGGGTCGGCCACGGGACTTCCTGGAGTCGGAGATCGTACGTTATCT
>NZ_HG005173.1:25251-29334 GCF_000455245.1 Nesterenkonia massiliensis
GTTATCTGGGCTGGCCGGGACAGGCCATCAGTTACAAGCTGGGCGAGCGCGCCTGGCTCAATGGCCGTGCTGCGGCACAGGGTGCCCATGGAGAGAACTTCAGCCTCAAGGACTGGCATATGAAGGCGCTGTCGCTGGGCGCACTGGGTCTGGACGACCTGGAGAAGGAACTTTCGGCGCTCTAGGTCAAAATAGTGAGCGGGCCCGCAGCACATCTGCTCCGGGCCCGCTCACTGTAAATGCGCTGCCGCCTACCGGCTGACGTCGATGATGATCTTGCCGCGAGCACCGTTCTTGTTGTGATCCATCGCCGCTGCCGCCTCGGCCAGCGGATAGACGGTGTCAATATCCACCTTGAGCTTGCCGTCGCTGATCTTCTGCAGCAGCGACTCCAGGCGTGCACCATCGGGACGCACCCAGATGAGCTGTCCGGCGTGCTCGAGCACCTCGGAATCGGTGACGGATACGTGACGGCCACCCTCGCCCAGCAGCGCCAGGGTGTCGGCAAGAACTCCGCCCACAAAGTCAGCAACCGCTGTGACACCCTCGGGCGCCACCTCGCGGACCCGCTCCTGCAGACCCTCCCCGTAGGTCACCGGTGTGACACCGATGTCACGCAGGGCATCATGGTTCTTCTCCGAAGCAGTACCGATCACCGTGGCGCCCATCTCTACGGCCAGCTGTGCGGCCAGATGGCCCACACCGCCGGAGGCTGCGTGGATCAGCAGGGTGTCCTCGCTGGAGAGTTTCAGGGCTTCCAATGAACGCAGTGCGGTCAGTCCCGCCAGCGGAAGTCCGGCGGCGCTGTCGGAGTCGACGTTATCGGGCACATGGGCTACATCGACTGCGCGTATCGAGACGTATTCGGCATAGGTCCCGCCCTGCACAAAGTCCTTACGGGCGTAGGCAGCCACCCGGTCGCCGGGCTTGAACTCCGGCACATCAGGGCCTGTTGCTTCGATTGTTCCGGCCACGTCCCAACCCGGCACCACGGGGAAGACAACATCCAGCAGGGGGTCCAGCCCGCCGGCCATCAGTTTCCAGTCCACCGGATTGACCGCCGCACGCTCCACTTTGATGAGCACAGATCCCGGGGCCACCTTAGGAGTGGGCAGCTCGGTCAGGGACAGAACGTTGGTATCTCCATATTCAGAGTAAGCAATCGCACGCATGTCGGTCCCAACAATGATCACCGGCTGCTCATTCCAGCCAGGCTGGCACCCGCTGAATACTAAGGAACCGAATGGCCGGCGGCCCTCAGCAGCTGGAACCACTCGGCGCGACTGAGCCGCACCTGTGCCCCGGCAGCAGCTTCCTGCACCCGCCCCGGCTGGGTGGTTCCCAGCACCACCTGGATGTCGGCGGGGTGCCTGGTGATCCAGGCGGTGGCGATGCCGGCAGGTGTCACGCCGTGTTTCTTCGCCAGCTCCTCCAGCGCGGCGTTGAGTTCGGGGTAGTCCGGATTGTCAATGAAAACCCCGGTGGGTGACTGATACGGCGACCATGCCTGGAGACTGATGCCGTGCATCCGGCAGTATTCGACGACGCCTGCTCCATCCGGTGACACCTCCGGTGAGGCACCCAGTGTGTTAGCCAGGATGCCCTCGGTCACAATGGCGGCATGCGGCAGCGACAGCTGCAACTGGTTCACGCTCAAGGGCTGGTTCAAGGACCTGCGCAGCAGCTCCAGCTGAGCTGACGTGTGGTTAGAGACTCCAAAATGACGCACTTTGCCGGATCCCGCGAGCTCATCAAATGCATGGGCAACTTCCTCTGGTTCAACCAGCGGGTCTGGCCGATGCAGCAGCAGCACGTCGAGGTACTCGGTGTTCAGCGCGCGAAGCGACGCTTCCACACTGGAGATGATGTGCTGGTAGGAGAAGTCGTAGAAGGGGCCGTCCTTGACGATGCCGACTTTGGTCTGCAGCGTGATTTTCTCCCGCTCGGTGGGGCTGAGCTGCATGGCCTGGGCGAAGCGCCGCTCACATGCATGCAGGCTCAGGCCCGGACTATAGATATCGGCGTGATCGAAGTAGTCGATTCCGACGTCGCGGGCCGCATTCACCAGGGCGCGCACGGCGTCGTCGTCCATCTCCGCGATACGCATCATTCCCAGAATGACCTGCGGCGCGGACAGACCGGTCTGAGGCATCTGCACAGTACGCATTTCTCCAGCCTATAGCCGAGCGGGGTGCGGTAAGTCAGGCGGCGAACTGCTGACGCTGCTGGGTGAGCGCCGCTGCTGAGACCCAGCCGATGATGTCCTCTTCATCACTCACCAGGAGCGTGTGGTGGATCTCGAAGGTGCTCATCTGGATATCCTCCAGCAGGGTTTCTCAAGGGATGACTGCTGGTGAGTCCGGAAGCGCGCAGGCGCAACGCTTTTTGCGCCAGTTCTCGGGATACGCAGCACGCCAGTGCTGCAATAGCGCGTCAGTGATCACTCCCACCGGCCGCCCACAGAGATTGAGCACGACGACGCCCCCGCCGTCAGGTCCGATCTGCTCAGCAGCGTCTGCCAGTGAGTGGGTCACAAAGAGTGACCCACGGGGCTTGCGCATGATGTCACGGACGGTCCTCATGGCTGGCCTCCGGGGTTAAGGCAGCTGCTGAACGGACTGCCATATTAGCGGTTATCACGCGTGCAAGGAAGGGTCCTCGGCTGAACTCCCAGCAGGTTTTTGCAGGTCAGGTAGTACTGCGTCAGCGCGTATCAGCGAGGTTTTGGCCACAATGATCCCGGCGCAGGCAGCGCCGAACCCGCCGGCTGCCATATCGCTGATCGTGTCGTGGTACGTGACGTAAATATCCTGGGTAATGAACACGAATCCGATCCACTCCACCATCTCCCACAGCGCACTCAACGCTAGCCCTATGGCAGCGGTGATACTGATTGTCAGCGCGGTGGGGGTGACCTCAGCAGAGGCGACGACGCCGCGACGCTCAGCCAAGGAGTGCAGCACCGCAGCCAGGACTCCGGTGCACAGCACATGAATCAGGATGTCCCACCAGCTGATCCGCGTGTAAAGGTCAAAGACGTTGCTCCACGCCGCGATCAGAAGAATGCTGCAACAGGAGATATCAGCAGCAGGCCGCAGCCCGATGAACCGTGCACCGAAGAGGCCAGGCAAGGCGAAGGCGAGGATTCCCGCATCGGTGGGGGCGTACCAGATGACTGCTATGAGGACACTGAACATCCCGAGCCCGCGCAGCGCATCGGCGGCGAGTTCAGCCGGTCCTCGGGCCGGTCGGAGGAAGTTCGCAATCATTGTGCCCACCCCTGCTGCGCCAGGGCACCTGCGGGATTCCGCGTTGCCGAGCGGGCAGCGGCTATTCGGCGCCAGCGGTAGGGTGGGAAGTCCTGCGGCCACTGTGAAGTCACCGTGTGCACCGCGCGCCGGAAGCGCAGCCGGAACCCGTTGGCGCTGTAGAAGGGTCTCATGGAGATCTGCATGCTGGGGCGGCCCAGGCGGTGGATGGGGCTGAGAGCCCCTACGGGGTAGGACAGTGCCAGGTCATCGTGGACATCAGTATCGCTGCGGTCGATCTGGTCTCGTACCTGTTCCCATACGTCGCGGCGCAGTCCCATATTGGAGCCGAAAAGGGGCCAGTGGCCCAGTGCGAGCACTCCAGCAATCCGGTATGCACCCAGGTACAGCACAGCCAGCGGGAGGCGTAGCGGTTGTGGCCCGTCGTAGAAGGTGGCGCCGCCGGTCACCGCTCCTGCCCGTGGATGATTCGCGAACGCAGCGACCATATTCTCCACCCAGTGGTGCTCTGGCAGAGAGTCTGCGTCGATACGCAGGATAAGATCGCCGCCAGCGTGGTCGTAGCCGTCGGAGGCCGCTGCTGGTATACCGGGCTGAGCGCAGAAGACCACCTCGGCACCGAAGGCGCGGGCAACATCGGCGGAGTGGTCGGTGGAGTTGTTGTCTACCACGATGATTTGTTCGGGCAACCGGCTTTGGGCGCTCAGGGCCTGCAGGCAGCGGCGCAGTTCCTCGGCGTCGTCTTTGACTGGGATGACCACGCTGACCTTCGGCCTGCTGGCTTCCTCCGGGACATCATCTACCTGCATCGCCG
>NZ_HG005173.1:29594-33664 GCF_000455245.1 Nesterenkonia massiliensis
GCTGGCTTCCTCCGGGACATCATCTACCTGCATCGCCGCTCCCTTCAGCGGTTGACGCGGGCGTCGTCGTCCTACGCCCCGGGCATCACAAGCCTCTAACCTGGTGTTTCTGTCTCCGATCCGAACTGTACCGGCTGATTCCTGGCCCCGGCTAAAAGTCTCACAGCAGCAGATACACCGCACCGGCTGCTGTGAAGCCCAGGACAAGGATCTCGAAAGCCCGCTGAGGGATGCGGGAAGCCATCCAGCGCCCAGCGAAGGCAGACAGCACCACCAGTGGAACAAGCAGCACCACAATGCTGAAGACGTGCAGGTTCAACAGGCCCAGACCCACGTGGAAGGGCACCTTGATGAGATTGATGGCGAAAAAGAAGTAGGCGGCAGTGCCGAGGAAGGTCTTCACGTCCAGCCGCATGCCCAGCAGATACAGACTCATGACGGGGCCTCCGGCATTTGCCACCATGGTGGTGAACCCGCCAAGCCAGCCGAAACCATAGCCAGCGGTCCGGCCGAGACGGACTTTTGCCTGTCTGCGTCGCCACATAGTGACGCCCAGCAGTCCCAGCAGAATGACGCCGATGACGCGACGGACCATCGCATCCGAGGCCACCCCAAGGAAGAAGGTTCCGATCGCGACTCCGGCCAGCACCGGCCATACCAGGCGCCGTAAGATCCCCCAGTCCACGGTGCGCCGGTACATCCAGATAGCGAAGAGATCGCCGATGATCAGCAGCACCAGAAGCGCGGCGGTGGACTCTCGAGCAGGAAGAGCGGAGGCAAAGAAGATGACCGCCAATGTTCCAGCACCTGGCACGGCAGTCTTCGCCAGCCCCACAGTGAGGGCGCCGAGGCTCAGCAGCAGCCAACTGGTCAGGGTCAGTTCATCCACCGACTCAGCCTATAGGCGGATGATCGCCACTTAAGCGGCCTCACTACGCCTGAAGCTGACTGCCCCCGGTCCTCGGCCGTGGAGGGCATCGGCTCAGTCCCAGCGGAACAGCGCCCCCGCCACTGCTGCCCCGATCACGGCCGAGCCTCCAAGCACCAGCCAGTTCTGTATCTCCACGCTCTCGCCCAACCAGGCCGATTGAAAGGCTTCTACCGCTGCGCCAAAGGGCAGCCATGAACTGACGGTCTGCAAGGCATCCGGCAGGTTCTCCGTAGGTCCGAACATGCCGCCCAGTGCGGCGAACCCGAAGAAGACGATCAATCCGATGGCCACTGACGAGTTCGGAGTCGGTGAGATCGAGGCGACGATCATGCCCGCCCCGTACATCGCCGCGCAGGTCGCCAGCAGCACCCCCAGGGCCATCAAAGGTGAGTTGGGCAGGTTCGCGCTGAAGAACATCATGGCCACCCCGAAGGCAACACCGATGCCGATGATGACTTGGATGAAGCTGACCACCATCTGGGCAATCAGCAGCATTGCCGGCGAGGCCGGAGTCACCGCCAGTCGGCGCAGTAGTTCGGTCTTTCGGTAGGTGGCCAAGAAACTTGGCATATTGATCACTGCGATGGTGGTCACGACCATGGTGACCACCACCGGCAACAGATAGAAGTCCATGACGGTGATCCCGGCGCTCATCTCCAGACCGACATCCTCGAAGGAGATCGCCTGCATCACCAAGATCAGAAGTGGCATGCCAAGTGGGACGATCAGCCCGGCGGTGTCCCGCATGACCATCTTCGCTTCAGCCTGGATCAGTCTCAGCCACGCTGTTGCACCGGGTCTACGCACTTCAATGGTGTCCGTTGTCATCAGTCGTCCTCTTCCTGGTCGATGAGTTCTTTACCGGTGATCGCGACAAAGGCGTCTTCGAGTGTCTCTGCACCGGTCTTTTCGATCAGCTGGCGCGGAGTGCCCTGGGCGACGATCCGTCCGGCGTCGATCACCGCGACCCGGTCGCACAGCCGCTCCACCTCATCCATGGCGTGACTCACCAAAATGACCGTTTGCCCCTCCAATGACTCCAGAGTTCCCCAGATACGACGGCGCGCTCTCGGGTCCAGACCGGTGGTCAGCTCATCAAGAATCACCACTCGGGGTTGGCCGATGAGTGCCAACGCGATGGAGAGGCGCTGCATCTGACCGCCGGAGAGGTCGTCGAATTTCGTCTTGGCCTGATCGGTCAGCTCCATCATGGCCAGGGCTTCATCAGCGTCACGCGGATTCGGGTAGAAACTGCGGTAGAGATCCACCAGCTCCCGGACGGTCAGCGAACCGTGGAGATAGGCCTGCTGCAGTTGGACTCCTAGAATCTGGCGCACCTTGGCTCGATCTGTGAATGGGTCCAGGCCTTGAATCCGTACTGTTCCCTCAGAGGGTTTGCGCAGCCCGGCGATCATCTCCACCGTGGTGGTCTTACCGGCCCCATTGGTCCCCAGAATGCCGAAGGTCTCGCCTACAGCGATCTGGAGACTGATTCCGTCCACCGCAATCTTGTTCTTGTATCGCTTGACCAGATGCTGAGCATCCACAGCCAAGAGCGGACTCTGGTCGCTGTTTGTTCTCATGCCCTCCAGCATTCCGCCGCCAGCGCGAACCCACTTGTGCCTTCGGTCATGACCTTCACCATGACTTTCGGCACCCCCGCACTACTTCGGTGCTCAGTAGGCTGTGGTGCTATGGACACCGCTGTGCAGTCTGGGCACACACGCCGCAGGCACCTGACCGAGACCTACTCTGGGGCAGGGATCGGGGCTCTGTGCTTGGGCATCGGATTACTCTTGCTGTTTCTGGGTCCCGAGCCCTACATACCGCGTGGACTCTGGTTCGGGCTGTTCCTAGCGTCCCTGTTCTCCGTCGTCTGGGCAGTAGGCGGCGAGATGAACCGCCGTAGGTCTCAGCTGACCTACTGGTTCGCCGTCGTTCTCTCGTGGCTGGTACTTCTGACCATCCCAGATCAAGGCATGCTGGTAGTGCTGCTGGTGGCGGTAGCAGCGGTGGGTAACTACCTGCTGCCGTTGTGGGCGGTGGGCGTCGTCGTTGTGCTCAACTGCGCTGCTGTGGCAGTGCAGTTCCTCATTCAAGGTACTGACCTCATCAACACGGCGCTTTCAGTGTCCTTCTACTTCATCATCCACTGCGCCTCGGTGCTGAGCACCTATGCCCTGTACAAAGAGTCCGCACTGCGCGCTGAGCTGGAGCAGAAGAATGTGGAACTTGAAGCCGCCGGGGTAATGCTGGAGGACTCTGCTGCCACTGCCGAACGGCTTCGTATCTCCCGGGAGCTGCATGACGCGGTGGGTCACCAGCTCACTGTGCTGAATTTGGAGCTCGAAGCCGCCAAGCACCGTTCCGTGCAGGGACCGGCCAATGATCATATTGAACGCGCCGCCGGGGTGGCCAAGCAGTTGCTGGCCGATGTTCGGGCCACAGTGGGAGAGCTGCGCAATTCCGGGGCCGGAGACCTACACACTAGTCTGGAGCTTGGCCGCAGCCGTGCCCTCAATAGAGATCGATGTCCAAACAGACCCGGCGGTCTCTGTAGACGATCAACAGGCGGAAACTCTCATCCGCGCTGGTCAGGAGATCTTGACCAATGCGATCAAGCATTCCGAGGCCCAGCAACTGACACTCAGCGTGCGCAGAGATGGAACCGATACGGTACTGACCGGCACCAATGACGGCTACGCACCGAAGGTGGTCACGTTCGGTCATGGGCTGACGGGTCTGCGGGAGCGAGTGGAACTGCTCGGAGGGCAGCTGAATGTCAGCTCATCGCCGTATTTCACAGTGGAGGTGAGGCTGCCATGACGCGGGTGATCCTGGTGGATGATCAGACCCTGGTTCGCCAGGGCATCCGCACACTGCTGGAGATCGGCGGCATCACCGTGATGGCCGAGGCCGGTGATGGTGCCCAGGCCTTGAAAATCCTAGAGGAGGCACGCGGGCCGGAGGCACCTGATGTGGTCTTACTGGATCTTCGGATGCCCCGGTATGACGGGCTCTGGTTGCTGAGAAAGCTGCAGGACGCCGGATGGGAAGTTCCGGTGCTTGTGCTCACCACCTTCGACGACGACGCCCTCGTGCTTGAGGCACTTCGCGCCGGTGCCCGGGGCTACATGCT
>NZ_HG005173.1:33701-38408 GCF_000455245.1 Nesterenkonia massiliensis
CAGAAGCTGTACGCGCTCTTGCCGATGGTGGAACGCTTATTGCCCCCTCGATCACTGACCGGCTGTTGCGGGCCATCAAGGCAGCTCCCGAGCCCGCAGGCTCCCAAGGTGTCGTTGTTGATCAGCTGACTGAACGTGAAGTTGAGGTGCTGCGGTTGATGGCGGAGGGGTACTCCAACCGCCAGATTGCGCAGCTGATCCATCTGGCTGAGGGCACGGTGAAGAATCACATCTCATCAATCCTGACCAAGATGGGGGCCAGGGACAGAACCAACGCGGTTCTGCGTGCTATCCGGGAAGGCATCCTGGGCTGAGACAATCGGTGTGATTGGCGCCGCTCCCCTGGGCTGGCGGTGTAGGATGACCCGGGCCGTTTCAGAGATTTGTCTCGCGGCCTGCACCTCTCTTCTGGATGAATCACCGACGAAAGGCCCTATGAGCGACCTCACCACGTCGTACCCGCTTGTGACCCTGGTACCTGCGGTGCTGGCGCTGACCCTGGTGATCCTTACCCGGAAAGTGCTTATCAGCTTGGGTGCGGGCGTGGTCGCGGCTGCACTGCTGATTCATGACCTCAACCCGTTCAGCACCGTGCAGGCCGTGTGGAATGCGTTTGCTTCAATTTTCTGGGCGGACGGGGAGGTCAACACCTGGTCGGTCTACATTCTGGTGTTCCTACTGCTGCTGGGCGTCATCGCCGCCTTCATCCTGATGTCTGGCGGCACTACCGCTTTTGCGCTTTGGGCCATGCGCCGGATCCAGAAGCGGCCAGGTTCCATGTTCTTACCGGCGATCCTGGGCATCGTCATCTTCATCGACGATTACTTCAACGCCCTGGCGGTCGGGCAGATTTCGCGACCGGTCACCGACCAGCACCGGGTTTCTCGCGCCAAGCTCGCCTACATCGTTGACTCCACCTCTGCACCGGTTTCGGTGCTTTCCCCGGTCTCCAGCTGGGGCGCCTACATTATGGACATCCTCGCACCGATCGTGGCAGCCTCGACGCTGTCCATCAGTAGCGTGCAGGCCTTCCTGGGTGCCGCCGTCGCCAATTACTACGCCATTGCCGCGGCAGTCCTGGTCTGGCTGGTGATTATCTTCCGTATCGATATGGGCGCTATGCGCAAAGAGGAGCGGCGCGCCATCACCGAGGGGCAGCTCTTTGACCCATCCGACGATGTCCCCGGGCAGCTCTCCGACGACCTCCCGGTCCACGATCCTGGTGCCCGGCGTGCGCTGATCGTGCCCTTTGTGCTGCTTGTGGTGGGTGTCTTCGCGGGCATTGTGTGGACTGGTCAGCGGGCGGCGGAATCCTGGAACATCATCGACATCCTGGCGGAGACGGATGCCAGTGCAGCGCTGGTGGTCGGTGGACTGCTCGGGCTGATCTCGGCGGTGTACTACTACCTGCGCAATACCCGGAAGAACCCGCAGTTCGTGCGTTCTACCTTCGCCCGCGGCTGGGTGGAGGGCGTGAAGTCCATGCTTCCGGCAATAGCCATTCTCATCCCGGCCTGGATGCTGGGCGATCTGATCGGCCAGTTGGGCACCGGGGATTACCTGGGTCAGCTTGTGGAGGCGTCCAATATTTCCGCCGGCTGGCTGGCTCCGGTGGTTTTTGTCATCGCTGCGGCCATGTCCTTTGCTACTGGTACGTCTTGGGGCTCCTTCGGGCTGCTGCTTCCCATTGCCGGTGGCATCATCAACTCCATGGATCAGCCCGATCTGCTGCTGCCGGTGCTGGGTGCGGTGCTGGCCGGCGCGGTGGCAGGTGACCACGCTTCCCCCATCTCCGACACCACGATCCTCTCGGCCACAGGTTCTAGCTGCAATGTCATCACCCATGTGGTGACTCAGCTGCCGTACGTCGCTAGCGCGGCAGTCTGCGCGACTCTGGGCTATGTGGCTCTTGCGCTGACCAGCAGCGTGGTGATCGGCCTTGTCGTGGTAGTTGCTGGGCTTGCCGCGTTCGTGGTGATCATGAAGGCGACGACGACGCCGATCGAGTCAGCTCAGACGGTCTGAGCAGGATCTTGCCTGCAGTGCGCAGGAGCAATACGGGAGTGCCTATTCTTAGACTGCTTCCTGCAGGGTGATCGCATGAGAGAGCATGAGAAGCTCGCGGAGAACGCTCATATCTACCTTGGATAAGCGCGTGAGGTAGAGGCATGCCTTGCTTGTCCGGTAGCTGCCGAGCCTTGCCAACAGCTCGGGCCAGCGTTCGGCGTAGTTGCTCACCAGATAAATGGTGTGCTGGTTCTTCCCCGTGGCAAAGGCCATCAAGGGTGCTTGACCGCTGTGCCCGCTCGCGTAACGGTACTGGTACTCCCCGAATCCGATGATTCTGCCAGCCCACACCACTGGCTTTTCTCCGCTGATTTCGGCGAAGAGTGAGACAAGCTCATCTGCTTCGGCCCGCCGTGGACCCACAGTTTGATCAAGCACCGCTTCCACCGGGGTGTCCGACGGCGACATGGCTGGCTGCTTAGCAGGCATCAGGGTTCCCTTGCTCTTGTGGTGCTGCTGAGCCTACCGCGAAGGGAGCAGCTGCAACCGCTATGCGGGGTTTCAGCTCTGGCGCGGCGGCAGTGATGACCTCGTGCATCCGGCTCATGGTGTCCGGCACGGATTCGTCCATGGTGATGTCCTGCGAAGACAGGTCCCTCCGCGATGATTCAGGCCGTCATTCACCTGGAAGCGCGTGATGCCGAATTTATCAGCAAACGGAGTCGCTGAGGAAGATCTACGCGGACTTCGGCGCCTGTCGTCGCACCTTGTAATCCTCCGGTGTATGAGAGTCTTTTAGCCATGCCCTCTGCAACACCACCTGCACAACCTGTGCCCGCTGAACGCCAATCGGTGCTGCGCACCCTTCGCTCCCCCAGGCTGCTCAAGGTAGAAATCCTGGCGGGGCTGGTGACCGCCCTGGCACTGATCCCGGAGTCGATGGCATTTGCCATCATCGCCGGTGTGGATCCCCGCGTGGGCCTTTACGCTTCGGTGGTCATGGCCATCAGTATTGCCTTTGTGGGAGGGCGCCCCGCCATGGTCTCTGGCGGTGCCGGAGCGACTGCTCTGGTGATCGCACCGCTGGTGGCGGCCTATGGCCTCGATTACTTCATCGCCGCGGTGATTCTGGCCGGGGTGTTTCAGGTGCTGCTGGCGGTGGTGGGGGTGGCGAAGCTGATGCGGTTCATCCCGCGGTCAGTGATGATCGGCTTCGTCAACGGCCTGGCCATACTGATCTTCTCCTCCCAGTTCCCCGAGCTCATCGGCGTGCCCGGGCTGGTATACCCACTGGTTGGCCTGGGGCTGCTGATCGTGTTCCTTTTCCCCAAGCTGACCCGGGCGGTCCCGGCACCGTTCGTGACCATCGTGGTGCTGACAGTGATCACCGCGAGCTTCGCAGTGGCTGTCCCCACAGTCTCTGACCGCGGTGAGCTGCCGGATAGCCTGCCACAGCTGTTCATCCCCGAGGTGCCATTGACCTTGGAGACTTTCCAGATCATCGCCCCCTATGCATTGGGTATGGCCTTTGTGGGGCTGCTGGAGTCGTTGATGACCGGCAAGTTAGTCGATGACATCACCGACACCCACTCGAACAAGACGCGTGAATCCTGGGGGCAGGGAGTCTCGAACATGCTCTCCGGGTTCACCGGCGGCATGGGCGGCTGCGCGATGATCGGCCAGACCATGATCAATGTGAAAGCTGCAGGAGCTCGCACCCGGATTTCCACATTCCTGGCCGGGGTTTTCATTCTGGTTCTTGTCCTGGCGATGGGCGAGGTGGTCGGCATGATCCCAATGGCCGCGCTTGTGGCAGTGATGGTGTTCGTCTCCTTCATCACCTTCGACTGGCACAGCATCGCACCAGGCACGCTGAAGGCCATGCCCAAGTCTGAGACGACCGTGATGCTGGTGACCACTGCGACCACCGTCATCACGCATAACCTCGCGATTGGTGTGGGGGTCGGAGTCCTCACCGCCATGGTGCTCTTCGCCCACCGGGTCTCCCGGTTCGCTCAGGTCCACCGGGAAGAGCACGACGGCGACTCGGTCACCTACCGCGTAGAAGGCGAGCTGTTCTTCGCCTCCTCGAACGACCTTTACTACCAGTTCGACTACGCGGAGGACCCGGGGCATGTGGTCATCAACTTCGCTGATTCCCACCTGTGGGACGCCTCGACCGTGGCGGCCTTGGACTCAGTTGTCCGCAAGTATGAGAGTTACGGCAAATACGTGGAGGTCACTGGCCTGAACGAGGCCAGCGCGCAGATGCGTGAGCGCCTGACCGGCCGCTTGGGTTCTTGAGGTCCTGACAGCTTATCGCTGGGAGTTAGTCCGGAAGTGCCGAGAGACGTGCCTGGTAAGCCGAGGTCAGCTCGGCGAGCGGGTGAATGATGAAGTCGTAGTCCCGGCCCAGTCTCAGCGCGATCCGGGCAGCGGTCAACTTCTGCTCGTGAGGCCATGTGTTGATCAGCTCGACCACCCGTTCCGCGGTCGCGAACTCTACGTCAGCCAGCTTCTGGGAGGGACCTTCGTGGGAGACCTCTGCCGTAGAGGCATGCGCATCGGCAGATCCGCCAGCTCAGTCTGGAAGTCCTAGCCAAGTACATCGCCCGGAGATTCTTGCATCCAGTTTATTTACTGGATAGATTTATGCCTATTGTGACGTGGCGTACATCACACTTGAATTTCGTCGAGCCC
>NZ_HG005173.1:38898-46015 GCF_000455245.1 Nesterenkonia massiliensis
GAGCCCCTGCATCGCCCAGCCAGTGTCCACGATTCCAATCCACGGAAAGGGTCAATGGTGAGCTCAGCAGTAGGCCGGAGTGTCTTCGCCGCCGGGATGGAGTCAGTCGCCGAACTGCGGTGGCCGGGTTGGGCATGGGGTCAAGGTTCCCGGCAAGTTATGCACCGCGAAGGTCTTTGCCAAGTATGACTCTCGAGGCGCCCACCACGTTCAGCGAGTTGATCGGTGCTCGCGGGGTCCCCGGAGAGGTCAAGATATGCGCCCTACTTGACATGTTCCGCCCCTTCGGTCGTGCCACAGCGCGCTGCTGGCCGTCGATGTGGTCGGCTCCTGCGCCCGCTTGGGAGATCTGGGCGTCGAGACGGAAGCCGACGCGTCAGCCCTCTTTTCTCAAGCCGTGTGTGAATCATGGGAGCAGGTGTGTCCGGTCGGGCCCTTCTCGTAGTAGGGGGCCACCAGCAGACCCTCAGCATACTATTTATATATTCGATCATCACTTTGGTCAATGTGCGGCATATAGTCTATTGAGTGCCATCAGATACAAAATAAGATAGAGGTATTTATAAGTATGACCATGAGATTCACAAGAAGTTATCGTGAAGACCTGAAGAGAGGTTCTGACGGAGTCCGTATGAGACATACGTTGACTGGAGCACTAGTGGGTTCCAGTTTGCTCGCGGTGTCTTGCGTCGGTGATACACAAGATTCCGATTCTTCCTCCAAACTGAGGTCTAATGGCGACGCTATTGTTCATCTCTTTCAGTGGAACTGGGATTCTGTAGCTGAAGAGTGTGACGACTTTCTCGGTCCTAACGGTTTCGGGGGTGTTCAGGTCTCTCCGCCTCAGGAGCACGTCGTCATTCCCTATGCTGAGGGTGGAAACTATCCATGGTGGCAGGATTACCAGCCAGTTTCGTATCAGATTGAGAATACCCGCCGCGGCACCGGGGAAGATTTCGAGAGGATGGTTGAAACCTGCGCCGAGAACGGAGTGCGAATCTACGTCGACGCTGTCATCAACCACATGACGGGTCCTGGTGAGGGCACAGGCAGCGCAGGAACTGAATGGACTCAGTATGAGTACCCCGACCTATTCGGAGACGGGGATGCTGCTTATAGTCGGGACAACTTCGGCCCCTGCTACGAAGGGATTGAAGACTGGGAAGATAAAGAAGAGGTGCAGAACTGCCAACTTCTGGGGCTTTCCGACCTCGACACAGGTGACCCCGACGTTCAGGACCAAATTGTCCGCTACATGAACGAGCTGGTCGACCTTGGTGTCGCTGGATTCCGGGTGGATGCCGCAAAGCACATCCCCGAGGGTGACATGGGGGAGATCGTCGACCGTCTTAATGAAGTCCCCGCCTTCGGCGGAACTCCGCACCTCTATCACGAGGTCTATGGGGATGACACTATTCCTTATACCGCTTACACACCCTACGGGCAGGTCACCAACTTTGACTATATGCGGGATGTGGCGGCAAGCTTCGCGGACGGCGATATCGTCGACTTGACCTCGATATCCGACCATGGAGACCTCAGTAGTGACGAGGCCGTGGTGTTCATCGACAACCATGATACCCAGCGTTACGAGCCGACGCTGACTTATCTCGACGAAGACAGATATTATCTTGCGACAGCCTTTATGCTCGCCCATCCTTACGGGACGCCGGTAGTGATGTCCAGCTACGACTTCGATGGAAACGAAGCTGAGGGGCCGCCCAGCCTCGGCGAAGTCGATGGTAACCCAGCGGGATCGATTACCGAAGACGCCGATTGTTCTAGTGCAGACTGGATTTGCGAGCATCGAGATGAACGTGTGACCGGCATGATTTCATTCCGGAATGCCGTGGAAGGCACCGATCTCGTCGAACGCGCTGAGCAAGGTTCTTCTCGGGTGGCCTTCGATCGGGGTGAGAAGGGTTTCGCGGCCTTCAACGCCTCCGACGACGAGTGGGAACTGAGCGCCGAAACCTCTTTGCCCGACGGAACTTATGTCAACGTCGCCGGTTCCGGCAACGTCATCGTGTCCGACGGTGAGATCGAGGCCACACTTCCCGAGGACGGTGTTATTGCGTTGTATCTCGGCGGTGAGGCGGAATAGCTAGGTGTACTTGGCCACGAGGTTGGTGACACTGCGATCGGGTCATTGACGCAGAAGAGACCTCCGGGTGCGGTGGGCGATGTCTAGGTCGTCTACCGTCCGGAGGTCTCCGTCTCCCACCGTAACGCCCGACTCAGTGCCCGCGGTCGGCAACTGCTCGATGAGCGTGTCTGTGAACAAGGCTGGGCAACCGCCACGCGGCCAAAGCCCAAGGCATCTCCCGCCAGTGCGCCCACCGGTGGATCAAACGATTCCGCCAGGAAGGCTGGTCCGGTCTCCACGATCGCTCATCTAGGCCTCGCCACTGTCCACGACAGACCCCGATCAAGACCGAGGAAGCCATCCTGGCCCTGCGTGCCCAGCAACGCCGCGGCCAGGACTGGCTCGGCCCCGAGCTGGGCATCCCGGCCCGCACCCTCTCACGGGTGCTGCGCCGGCATCGGGCGCCCTATCTGCACGACTGCGACCCACTCACCGGTGAGGTGATCCGGTCCTCGAAGGCCACCGCGGTCCGCTACGAGTGTGACCGGCCCGGGGAGCTGGTCCATGTCGTTGTGAAGAAGAACGGCAGGATCCCCGATGGCGGAGGGTGGAAAGCCCACGGCCGCCACATGGGGCCAACTTGGGCGAAGAAGCGGACCCGGATCGGCTACGACTACGTGCACTCGATGGTCGATGACCACTCCCGACTGGCCTACTCCGAGATCCTGCCCGATGAGAAGGGCACCACCTGCGCGGGATTCATCTTTCGTGCAGCCGGCTACTTCGCGGGACATGGCATCCCCCGGACGGAGCGAGTCATCACCGATAACCATTTCTACTACCGGCGTTCGGCAGACGTGGCGGCAGTGATCAGGGCATTTGATGCCAGGGGCAAGTTCATCAAGCCTCACTGCCCGTGGCAGAACGGCAAAGTCGAGTGCTTCAACCGCACCCTACAGACTGAACGGGCCTACCGGCAGGACTTCCTGGATAACGCTGAACGTGCCGCTGCTCTTGCACTATGGCTTGAGGTCTCCAACAATCAGCGACGCCACACCGCGCTCGGCGGTCTGTCACCGACCAGTCGACTGTCACCAACCTGACGGCCGAGTACACCTAGAGCGTGTCTGAGAATTATGTGAGGGGTGGCCTGGAAGCCTGGAAACATGTCTCATCTCCAGGTTCTTTCTGATACTCAGTGGGATGCCGCTGCGTGCGGATCTCACCGATCGCAATCAGGTTGACGGTCTGTGGCGGCAATTCGAACAGATGAATCGTTCCCTCGACGTCGCTGTTCTCAACGCCGGCGCAAGCCTAGGCGGAGCATTCATCGACACCGACCTCGAAGACGAGCTGCGCCTGCTCGCGCTCAACGTCACCTCGCAGGTCATCCTCGCCAAGCACATCGCCCGCGCGATGGCCGCGCGGCGCTCGGGCCGCATCCTCATCACCACCTCGATGTCCGCGACCACACCCACACCCTACGAATCCATCTACGGACCCACGCGAGCGTTCATGTACAGCTTCGCTCAAGGCCTACGCGAAGAAATGCGCGAGCACGACGTCTCCGTCACCGCGCTCCTCCCCGGAGCGACGGCCACTGAGTTCCACGACCGTGCTGGCATGCAGAAGACGAAGTTCGGCGACAACTCATGGAAGAACGACCCCGAACTCGTCGCGAAGCTGGGCGTCGACGCTCTTTTCGAGGGTCGAGACCACGTTATTGGCGGAGATCGCCGCACGCGCTGGTCAGCGTTTCGCAACAAGCTCTCCCCGAAGCAGGTCAAAGCCAGACGCTTCGCACGCGATTCGAATCCCAACGAACCTGCATGATTCCCACGCGTGCTGGACGTTAGACCGACAATCTAAACTCCACCACGTCGCCGCAGCTAACAACCTCAGCGGACACTGGTCCGCGAGTCGCTGGCCTGATCGCGGGCTAACCAGCGGCGAAGCACGTCGATCCACTCGTCGAAGGCGTCGAGGTGCGCATCATGGCTGCCGCCGGAGAGATCGACTCTGACCGTCTCGGGCCTGCGCCGGATCAGCTCGTCCTTGTCGGCATCGCTGAACATCCCGTGCTTGGCGAAAATCGCGAGCGTCGGAACCTGCAGAGCTTCCCACTCGTCCCAGCGCGGTTCATGCACAGCCTCGATCGTGCGTTGCATGACCGCGGAGTCGAAACGCGGGACGAGCCCATCATCCGTCGACTGGAGATCCGCTACCCAGGCATCAACGATCGCGTCATCACCGAGGAACTCGCGGGCAGCGGCCTCTCCCCGGAACGGAACCGGCCAGGACGCGAAGTACGCGCCGAGACCAGCAGCCTCGCGCGGATCGTCGCTCCCCGACGCATGACCTTCGAGCATCACGAGCCCCTCGACCAGGTCTGGATGCGCTGCTGCTGCGAGAAAAGCAGTGTGGGCTCCCATCGACTGCCCGACGAGTGTCGCTCGACTCCCTGGGGCGAGCTCCTCGATCGCCGCCACGACGTCGCCGACGAAGGCGTCGCGGGATAGATCATCGGGAAGCCGCGTGCTCGCACCGTGCCCTCGCTGGTCCACGAGCAGCACCCGATGGTCCTGCAACGCTCGCGCCGTGCGCAGCAACTCCCGCGAGCTCCCGGCAAGCCCGTGCAGCAGCACGACGACAGGGCCGTCGCCGCCGAGGTCGGTGACCGCGATGCAGACGCCTCCGGGGCGTTGCACGACGCAGCTGGTCACGCGACCTGTAGCGGCGCGATCGCCGCGATCTGCTCACCTGCTGCGTCCTCGGCGCGGTCGAGCTCATAGTGGCTCTGCAGGTTGATCCAGAACTCGGCCGACGTGCCGAAGTACCTCGCGAGCCGCAGCGCCGTGTCTGCGGTGATCCCCCGCTTGCCGTGCACGATCTCGTTGATCCGCCGGGGCGGGACGCCGATCGACACGGCGAGCTTGTTCTGTGTGATGCCGAAGCCCTCGATGAAGTCCTCCATGAGGACCTCACCCGGGTGAATCGGCTCGATCCTGTCAGTGGTAGTCAACGATCTGCACCTCCTCTGGTCCGGCGGCGGTCCACACGAAGCAGATCCGCCACTGGTCGTTGATCCTGATGCTGTGCTGCCCGGCACGGTCGCCCTTGAGAGCTTCGAGGCGGTTGCCGGGTGGGACGCGGAGGTCCTCGATGGACTCCGCGGACCCCACCTGACGTAGCTTGCGCAATGCGACTCGATGGATCCTCGGATCAATCGACCTCACGCGTTCACGACGCCACAGCCGTTCGGTCTCCTTGTCGCCGAACGATCTGATCACGGGACCAGTATATAACGGCGAGCGTCATTAACGCTATACGTTAAACCGGAACTCCACTGAGTTCCGGCACGGACAACCATCTGCGTCAACTGCCCGCCACGGACCTCAAGAGTGGTCGGCGACCAACCTCCCAAGCACGTCGAGATCGTGGCGGTCCTCCGGCCGGAGGTCGTAACCGAGCCTCAGCGCCATGAGTCGCGCGGCGCACGCGACAACTACCGAGCGATCTCCGATCACTCCGACCGCGCGCTCGCGCGCTCGGTGGACGAACGAGTCTTCACCGAAGCCCTGCTGGACCCCGTCGCCGACACAGTCCACGTCCATCGGATGGATGTCGACCGCCCTGTCGCCGGCGCGCAGCTCAACTCGGATCGGACGCCAGTCCTCCACGATACTGTATCCGCGACCGAGCAACCATTCCATGAGGGCGTCGACCGTCGTCGAGTCGACGAACACATCCAGATCACCATGCGATCTGGTCTGGGAACCGTGCAGAGCGTCAACGGCCCATCCGCCGTTGACCTGGTAGACGACTGATCGCTCCTCGAGCCAGCCAACGACTCGGACTACCTCAGCGGCGTCCATCCCGCTGAAGGTCATGCGGATTGCAGCGGCACGATGGCGGCGATCTGCTCAGCCGCGCGATCCTCTGCGAGGTCGAGGTCGTAGAGCGTCTGCAGGTTCAGCCAGAACTGTGCGGTGGTGCCGAAGAGCTTGCCGAGCCGGAGCGCGGTGTCCGCCGTGATCCCCCGCTTGCCATGCACGATCTCGTTGATCCGCCGAGGCGGGACGCCGATCGACACGGCGAGCTTGTTCTGCGTGATCCCGAAGCCCTCGATGAAGTCCTCCATGAGGACCTCCCCAGGGTGGATCGGGGCAATCTTCTCAGTGGTAGTCAACGATCTCCACCTCCTCCGGTCCTGCGTCGGTCCGCACGAACCAGATCCGCCACTCGTCGTTGATCCTGATGCTGTGCTGCCCGGCGCGGTCGCCCTTCAGCGCTTCGAGCCGGTTGCCCGGCGGGACCCGAAGATCCTCGATGGACGCCGCCGATCCCACCTGACGAAGCTTGCGCAGTGCGACCCGATGGGTCCGATGATCGATCGAGCGCACTCGCTCACGACGCCACAATCGTTCGGTGTCCTTGTGGAATGCCCCCGGGAGTAGGTCCGGGCAGTATGCGAGCCGCGGTTCCTTCAATGGGTACAGATTTCAGCATACTCAGCCGGGCTGCGGTAGCCGAGCGCTGAGTGGCGTCTGATGGTGTTGTACTCCTTCTTCCAATCGCCGATGATCACCCGAGCATGGGTCAAAGACCAGAAGCTGGTGATGTTCAGGCACTCATCCCGGATCCTGCTGTTGAAGGACTCCACGTACCCATTGCGCCACGGCGCACCGGGTGGGATGTAGTAGATCCCCGTGACCTCTCCAGCCCAGTCGGCCATCGCCTTACTGATCAGCTCCGGGCCGTTGTCACACCGTAGGACCTCTGGAAGCCCCCGGTCAGCGGCGATAGCGTCGAGGTGGGCGGTGAGGTCATCACCGGTGATGCTGCGGGCCACGATCCCGCCCAGGCATTCGCGGGTGTGCTCATCGACGATCGAGGCGATCTTGATCGCCCGGCCGGTCTCATCGGCGTCGAACTGGAAGTCCACCGCCCACACCACATTCGGCGCGTCCGCCTGCGGGGCTTCCGCGGTGGAGGACCCTACGCGTTTGCGTCGACGTCTCACCGGAACCT
>NZ_HG005173.1:46240-49168 GCF_000455245.1 Nesterenkonia massiliensis
TAGGGGGTCATGCCAGTTCCGGGCGTAGATGTCACCCAGGGTCTTGTCCTTGAGGATGTCCAGCTCATCGACTTCACCGTCGAGGACCCGCTGCACCAGCGCGTCGCCGAGCTCCGCCCACTCCTTCTGCGGCACAGCCGCCTTGCGGTCCATGACCGCCCGGCGCGCCCAGGCGTCGCGGTGCTCGGCCTCTACCTCTACGTAATCCAGACCGCGCAGCGTCACCACCTCATCAACGCCGTACTGGTGCTTCTGCGGGTCCTTGGCGTGGATCAGGTAGCCCTGGGCGTTGGAGATGCGACCGCCACGCTTCGGAGCGCGGACGACTCTCTTAGGGCTCCAACCCATCGCCTGGTCAATCTGGATGCAGTGCAGCTTGCTCTGACCCTGATCGATGATGACGTGAACATGATCGAGGCGGGGTTCCCCTCGGCGTCGAGGTCCTGATCGTGCTTGATGATCCAGAACCCGGCAGCTTCGCCGCCGGCGGCCACCTCATACCGACGCAGAATCTCCTCACCGATGGCCCGGACATCGCCAGACTCGATCAGAGCAGGCTCCCAGCCAGGCCAGTAGTCCGGCACCAGGTCTTGGGAGAAGGTGATGTAGGAGGGCTTCCTCTGACCGCTCTTACCCATCAGAAACCACCACCCAGGAGCGCGTCATTTCTTGCAGATGCAAGAAATCGCGCGCCAAATCGCGCGCCCTGAGGTGGCACTTCCAACCCAGCAGCAGAGGCCCCAGAAACCGGGGCGGACAGGCCGCCGAAACCGATGCTGACCTGGGGGTTCGCAACGCGGGGGCGGCATCGGCGAGGCTAAGGATCTGGTGGCGCGCGGCCCCGATCCGGATGACCGGCGTGCTGTTCAGGTCCGGCTGACCGAGACCGGCCGAGACCTGCACGGAAGAGTCTGGCAGCAGCGCAGCGCCCAGGCCGAGGACTTCTTTGCTGTGCTCAGTGCCGATGATCGATCGGAACTCTCAAGGATCCTGGACCAGCTGCTTGAGGCGCATCCGCGCAGTGAGTAGGACTCTGCACACCCGCGTTGATCCCTCCGCCGATCTGACGGCAGCACTCAGCGCACTTCTGCGGCGGAGGGCAACAGGTGCAGCTGGTGGTCGACCAAGTCTTCGGGGACCGGCAGATGGGAGAACACGATGACGCTGCGTTCGGCCGCCGCGGTCAACAGGTGGAGCACCAGGGATTCTGCGGCCTGAGGGTCCACATGGGCGGTGGGTTCGTCCAAGACAAGCACAGGTGCGCCGCTGAGCAGTCCGCGGGCGACCGCAATGCGCTGTGCCTGTCCCCCAGACACCAAGGTGCCCTCGGAGCCGACTGCGGTATTCAGCCCCTCACGCGACTGCGCCCACTCCCAGAGTCCGACGGCCTGCAGCACCTCGATCAGCTCCTCATCAGTGGCCGATTCCGACCCCTGGGGGTGCGCCAATGCAAGATTGCCTCGCAGGCTGGTGTCGAAGATATGCGCGTTCTGCTCAATCAAGCACACCTGCTGGCGCAGTTGCTCCGGGCTGAGCTCCTCCGCCGGCCGGCCATTGAGCAGATACTGTCCAGAATTTTCCAGGAAACCGACTAGTCCGTATCCCAGCGCGGTTTTTCCGACGCCGCTGGGGCCGGTCACCAGCAGGGTCTCCCCCGGTGTGAGCTGCACACTCACCGGTGCGCTCACTGGTGTCTCGGAGCTGGGCCATCTGACAGTGAAGTTTTCCACGCTGAGCCCCAGTGATGACGTAGTTCGCTTCTCCGAGACATCCTCGGCTGCGGCCACCGGGGCCGGGGCTGAACCTGGGGCTGAGGTCGATTCAGGAACTGCGGTTGGTTCAGGCGCTGAGTGTGGTCCGGCCAGGGTCCGCATTCGCTCGAGGCTGGTCAGCACGCGGCGGCGGGCCGACCATGCCAAGGGCACGGCGGCGAAGAGTTCGAAGACCACCAGCGGCACCAGTGCGAAGACCGCCAGCAGGGGGCCGTCGAGGGTGCCGACGGGCAGCGTGAAGTTGGGACCCAGTGGCCGCCCGGGAACGGCCTGGTCGATCAGCAGCCAGAGCAGCACCGCTGCGCTGATTCCGGCGGCGGCCACCGGTACCGCTGATGCCACTCCCAGTCCTGCGGCAGTGCGCAGACTTGCTCGCCGAAGGTCCCGGTCTGCTTCTCGCACACGCCGCAGCTGGTCCTGGGCTGCATCGAAGGTGATCAGCACCTCCAGGTTGGCCACCAGGTCCACGATCTCATCAGCGAGTTTTCCGCGAAGACCTGCTGTGGCTGACTCTGCATAACCGCTGAGCCGCGCCTGCACGGTGGTGCCCAGCAGCAGGGCCACCATCAGGAAGGCTGCCAGTATCAGCGCCCCGGCTGGGGAGAAGTAGGCCAGCATGCCCAGCGTGATCAGGATGATGGTCCCCGAGGTGATCAGTGGTTGGATGACCCGCACCGGCCAGTCCACCAGGTCATCGACATCGCGGACCAGACGTGAGAGCAGGTCGCCTCGCCGGGTTCCGCCCAGCTGTGCCGGTGCCAGTGGTTCCAGCCGGGCGAAGGCATCGGCGCGAATGCCGCCGAGGACGCTGAAGGCAGCATCATGGGAGCTCAGCCGTTCGAGGTATCGGAAGAACGCCCGGGACAGTGCGAAGGCTCGCACCCCCACTACCAGCAGGCCGAGGTAGAGAATCGGCGGCTGCTCGGCAGCTCTGGTGATCAGATAGGCCGAGACCCCGATCAGCAGTACGGCGCTGAGTCCGGAGAGCACACCCCAGAACAGCGCCGGGGCCATCCTTCGCCAGGATGGCCGGGCCGCAGAGAGCGGGAGGAACTGCTCGGCATGGTCTTTATCGTCCATGGTGCGCTCCCTGTGCGGCATCGGAGGTGATCTGTCCAGCGCTGATCACCACCCGGTGATCGGCTGCTGCGATCAG
>NZ_HG005173.1:49194-50698 GCF_000455245.1 Nesterenkonia massiliensis
GCTGATGACGACCACGCTGCGTCCGGCAGCTGCCTCGGTACGCAGCAGAAGCAGCAGGCGCTGTTCGGCGGGGGCATCCAGTGCGGCACTGGGCTCATCCAGAAGCAGCACGGGCAGATCACCACGCCGGGCACGGTACACCGCTCGCGCCACGGCAACCCGGTGCGCCTGACCTCCCGAGAGGCCGCTGCCGCCAGCGCCCAGCCTCAGATTCAGCGCCTGGCGGGGGTCGGGAGCCAAAGCCGAACCAAGGTCCAGCTCCTCCAACAGGGAAACAGCCAGATCATGGTCCGGGGCAGAGTCACCCAGAGCGATGTTCTCCCCCACTGTCCCGGAGCGCAGCCCGTGGCGCTGACCGCTGTGGGCGATCAGCTCTCTGCTCAGCACACCTGTCGAATCACCGCCAGGGTTCGACCACCATGGGTTCGGCCGCAGCGGGTCCAACCTCACCTGGGCACTGCCGGTATGCCGAACCAGCCCGAGCAGGGCGGCGAACAGGGTGGACTTTCCTGCACCGCTGGGACCGGTCAGTACGGTGATCTCCCCTGCTGGGGCGTCGAGGTTCAGCTCCGAGAGCACCGGAGCGTCACCTCGGACCACGCCCAGGCCTCGGATATACAGTCCGGGACTGGTGGGCAGCGAATCCTTGATGAGCGCAGCGCTGGGGACGGCGTCGTCGTCCTGCGGTTTCTCGGCGTGGTCGTCCTCTGCGGATTCCAGCAGGTCCAAGACCTCTTCGGCGGCGAGCTGACCATCTGTGGCCGAATGATAGGCAGCACCGACTTGGCGCAGCGGCAGATAGGCTTCGGGCACGATCAGCAGGACGAAGAGGCCGATGAACAGCCCGAGAGTGCCATCGATCAGTCGCAGGCCGATGGAGACCGCCACCAATGCCACCGACAGGCTGGCGGCAAGCTCCAGGACGAATCCGGAGAGGAAGCTGATCCGCAGGACTTTCATCGTGCTGCGGCGGTGGGCGTCGCTGATTCGGGTGAGGTTTTCGCGCTGGCGGTGCTGGCGGTTGAAGACCTTCAACGTGGAGAGGCCCTGCACCACATCCAGATAGGTCCTCGCCAGGGAGTTCAGCCTGTTCTGCTGCGTGCGTTGGGCGGCCTGGGTGCTCCAGCCGATGAGCACCATGAACACCGGGATCAGCGGCATGGTGACTGCCACGGTGACCGCGGTGGTGATATCGGCGAAGGCCAGCACGGTGAGAAACACCGGGATCGACAGGGCAGTCAGCACCAGTTGGGGCTGGAATCGGGAGAAGTAGCCATCCAGTGCGTCCAGGCCGGGGCCCAAGGTGGTCATGGCTTGGGCTGGTCCGCCGGCAGCAGTCAGCACATCGGCGCGCCCATTCTGTCCGGCGATGACCATGGCCTCGGCGGCGCGGCTTCGCAGCTGGGACTTCACCTTGGCCGCCGCACGTGCCGCCGTCAGCTCCGCCGCCCAGGTCAGCCCGCCGCGCAGCAGTGCCAGTGCGGCAATCAGGCTCAGCTGGGTG
>NZ_HG005173.1:50769-56992 GCF_000455245.1 Nesterenkonia massiliensis
GGGTCCGGCCAGCTGCGGAACGGGGAAATCCGTCAGGGGTGGACCGAAGACCTCCGTGGCAGCTGCGGCCAGCACTGCGGCCAGCAGCCAGCTGAAGGCCAGCACTGCGGCCACCTGCAGCAGCCCGATGATCACCTGCAGTATGAGGAAACCACGGGCCGCCGAGGCGAAGCGCAGCAGTCGTGGGTCTACAGGTTTCAACAGTCGCCCTTCATCAGAGGTCCTTATGTGTCCGTGGCAGGCAGGAGGGGTGCAGTCAGTGTGCAGCCTCGGCGGGGATCTGGCTGCGGCTCACACGCTTGCGGAAGACCCAGTAGGTCCAGCCCTGGTAGCCGATCACCAGGGGGGTCATGATCAGGGCGACCCAGAGCATCACTTCCAGGGTGTATTCCGAGGAGCTGGCATTCTCGATGGTCAGCCCGCCCACTGCGGTACTCGAGGGCAGCACATTGGGGTACAGCGCCAGGAACAGGGTGATGATTGCGGCACCAATGGTCACTGCCATCGCGGTGAACGCGGTGCCTTCCAGGCCGCGGTAGGTCAGCAGCACCGCGACCAGCAGAGCCAGTGCTGCCACTGCGGCGCTTACAGCCACCCAGGTCACGGGCACCCCGACGGCGCGGGAAATGTCACCGGCCGCCGCGGCGTCGTCGAGTCCGATCCGCATCCATACGGTCCAGATCAGGAAGGTGGCTGCGGCCAGCACGGTGGGAGTGGCAGCTTTCAGGACCAGGGAACGGGCACGGCTGCGGACTTCGCCGTCGGCCTTCAGGGAGAGGAAGATTGCGCCGTGGACCAGGCAGAGCAGCACCAGGGTGAGTCCGCCGAGCAGGCCATAGGGGTTGAGCAGTTCGAAGAGGTTGGCGGTGACGTTGTGGTGCTCGTCCATGGCCACCCCGCGCACGATGTTGGCGAATGCCACACCCCAGAGGAAGGCCGGCGCGTAGGAGCCGATGATGATCATCCAGTCGAAGCGGGCCGCCCATTCTGGGTGCTTGCGCTGGTGGCGGTATTCGAAGCTCACCCCGCGGATGATCAGTGCCAGCAGGATCAGCAGCAGTGGAAGGTAGAAGCCGGAGAACAGGGAGGCGTACCACTCGGGGAAGGCGGCGAAGAGCACCGCACCTGCCACGATGACCCAGGTCTCGTTGAGGTCCCAGACCGGGCCGATGGTGTTGATGGTGACCCGGCGGTCAGTGTTGTCGCGGCTGACCAGGGGCAGGGCCATGCCTACCCCGAAGTCGAAGCCGTCGAGGATGAAGTAGCCCACGAAGAAGAAGGCCACCAGGATGAACCAGATCTGTGCAATATCCATGGTTACGCCTCTCAGTACACAATCGCCAGGTGGCTGTCGTCACTGTCTTCGCCGCTGGCCTCAATCTCCGGCGGGCCTTCTTTGGCGGCTTTGAGGATGAGTTTGAACTCCACCACAGCGAGGATCCCGTAGATCAGGGTGAAGGCCGCCAGTGAGAGGGCCACCTGCCATCCGGCAACGTTCGGAGAGACTGCGGCTTCGGTTCTCATCAGTCCGAAGACAATCCAGGGCTGGCGGCCCATCTCGGTGAAGACCCAGCCGACCAGGGAGGCGACCAGCGGCAGTGGTGCGCT
Organism: Nesterenkonia massiliensis; assembly: GCF_000455245.1. Lineage (GTDB taxonomy): Bacteria > Actinomycetota > Actinomycetes > Actinomycetales > Micrococcaceae > Nesterenkonia > Nesterenkonia rhizosphaerae. The sequence goes on from NZ_HG005173.1 coordinate 52,378, forward strand.
CCAGATGAGGGTTCGCCAGAAGATGTTGGCACGGCGCTCGGGCATTTCGGCAGCCTTCTTCCGGGTCATCCACAGCCCGATCATCGAGATCAGTGCCGAGACTGCCCCCAGTCCGATCATCCACCGGAAGGACCAGTAGGTGATCCAGATGATGGGGGTGTAGTCTCCGGGGCCGAACTGGGTGACGTATTGGGCCTGAAGATCGTTGATGCCCTCGACCTCGCCGTCGAGGGTATGGGTGGAGAGCAGCGAGAGCAGGTAGGGGATCCGGATCGAAAAGAGCTCGGAGGCGCCGTCGGGCGTTCCCAGGGTGAAGATGGAGAAGCTGGCGGAGTTGGTGGTCTCGTAGAGCCCCTCGGCAGCGGCCATCTTCATCGGCTGGGCGTCCACCATGGCCAGTGAGAGCTGATCGCCGGAGACTGCGACGCCGATGAAGGCCAGGACGTTGGTCCACAGTCCGGTCTTCAGCGCCGGACGCATGGTCTCGACATGCTGTTTGCGGCGCAGGTGGTAGGCCGAGACCGCGATCATCACGGTGGCGGCGAACATGATTGCGGCGAAGATGGTGTGCGGGAAGGCTGCGATGACCACCGGGTTGGTCAGCACTTCCCAGAGGCTGGTCAGCTCGGCACGTCCGCGCTCAGTGTTCATGGTGTAGCCCAGCGGATTCTGCATGAAGGCGTTGGCTGCCAGGATGAAGTAGGCCGAAAGCGTGCTGGCGATGAAGACCACCCAGATGCAGGCCAGATGGGCCAGCCGGGGCAGCTTGTTCCAGCCGAAAATCCACAGTCCGATGAAGGTGGCCTCAAAGAAGAAGGCTGCCAACCCCTCGATGGCCAGCGGTGCGCCGAAGACATCGCCGACGAACCGGGAGTACTCGGACCAGTTCATCCCGAACTGGAACTCCTGGACGATGCCGGTGACCACGCCCATGGCGAAGTTGATCAGGAAGATCTTGCCGAACAGTCGAGTCAGCCGAAGGTAGGTGTCCTTGCCGGTGCGGTACCAGGCTGTCTGCATGATCGCGGCCATCAGCGCCATGCCGATGGTCAGCGGCACAAAGATGAAGTGGTACAGGGTGGTCAGGCCGAACTGCCACCGGGCAAGGCTCAGCGGGTCAAAAAACTCTTCCACGAATCACACACCAACACTTAGGTCCAGGCAGGGCGCGGCATTTCTGCGGCTGTCTGCACAGCTGAAACCTGGCCCCTCGGCCGGCTGCACAAAAATGTCGTGGAGGCAGACTGTGCACTTGGGTGCTGCCTCGCAAAGAATTCTACAGAGCGTAGAAGAACTTTTCTACACGACGTAGAAAACGTGAGCAATGCCATATTTTCAACAGCAGCCGTCCGCCGAACACGCTGACGGCAGCTTCTCCCTGTCGACATCCAAGACTCTTGACTTTTTCGCGGATCACCTTATATTTAAGTTATTGATTAATTAAGGAGATTGCGTAATGGAAGATGAGGAGCAGCTGAGTCTTGTCTTCGCTGCCCTGGCCGACCGCACGCGCCGTGAGATTCTGGTGCACCTCTCTCGGGGGTCGGCGACTGTCGGTGAAATCTCGGCGCCGCTGAGCATCAGCGCCCCCGCAGTGTCCCAACACCTCAAAGTCCTTGAGCGGGCAGGTTTGGTGACCCGAACCGTGAATGCTCAATGGCGAACCCTCTCCCTGCAGAGCCAACCGCTGGATGCTGCGACCGCCTGGATTCAGGAGCAGCGGGGGACATGGAATCTGCGGCTCGATGCCCTGGAAGCGCATCTCGAAGGAATGACAGCCCCCTCACCACCATAGGAGACAGAACAATGACAGAACACACGACGACGCCCGGACACTTCTCGGGTTCGAACCCCACGCTCTCGCGACTCCTGGAGCGCGAACCCCGCAGCATCACCGATCAGTTGAAGGGTCTAGATGGCCGGTAGAGCTGGACCGCCCCGACCGGACTGCCGCATGGATAGGTGACATCTTGACGCGATCGAGCGGCAGTTCCTACTCCTGCACCCTCAAATGTGATGACCGGTTATCGCTGGCCTTGATCGCCATCGGTGTCACGACAACGGACCCCATCGTGTTGGACTGGAAGGCCACCGTGTTCCGGCACTTACGAACGTCTCGAGCCGCGCTCTTGACCGCTGACACTCGACGTCAGCGGTCAAGAGCGCGGCGACCTGCTCGGCCGCACGCTCCTCGGCGAGGTCGGGATCGTAGTGAGTCTGCAGGTCGAGCAAGGGACCTTAGGGTCAACCGAGCGCACGCGCGCACCCCACCACGGCCTGTCGGATCCCTTGTCGCCTAACGCTAGACGTTAAACCGGAACTCGACCAAGTTCCGGCACGGACCAACCTCAGCGGCCGCTGGGTCGCAACGGCCCGGTCTGATCGCGGGACAGCCAGTGGTGGAGCACATCGGTCCACTCGTCGAAGGCGTCAAGGTGGGCGTCATGGCTGCCGTCGGCCAGATCTACTCTCTCCGTTTCGGGCCTGCGCCGGACCAGTTCGTCCTTATCGGCATCGCTGAACATCCCATGCTTTGCGAAGACCGCGAGCGTCGGAACCTGCAGAGCCTCCCACTCCTGCCAGCGCGGCTCATGGACGGCCTCGATCGTGCGCTGCATGACCGAGGCATCGAAGCGCGGCACCAGGCCATCATCGGTCTGAAGAAGGTCGGCCACCCAGGCATTGACGATCGCGTCATCACCGAGGAACCCCCGCGCGGCAGCTTCGTCTTCGAACGGCACCGGCCAGGACTCGAAGTAGCTGCCGAGTCCGACAGCCTCTCCCGGATCACCGTTACCCGCCACGTGCCCTTCCAGCATCACGAGCCCCTCGACCAGGTCTGGCCTCGCCGCCGCGACAAGGAACGCGGTGTGGGCTCCCATCGACTGCCCGACAAGCGTCGCCCGCCGCCCAGGGACTAGTTCCTCAATCACTGCGACGACGTCTCCGACGAAGGCATCGCGCGACAGATCATCGGGAAGCCGCGTGCTCGCGCCGTGCCCCCGCTGGTCTACGAGCAGCACACGATAGCCCGGTAGCGCATGCGCCGTGGGCAACAGCTCGCGTGAACTCCCCGCGAGGCCGTGCAACAGTACGACGGTGGGGCCATCGCCACCGAGGTCGGTGACCGCGATCCAGACGCCGTCGGGGCGCAACACTGTGCGGTCCATCATGTCAAGTGCAGTGGCGTGATCGCCACGACCATGTCGCGCAGCGCTCGACGCTCGAGCCGCAGCTCATAGTTCGACTGTAAGTTCATCCAAAACTCCTCGGACGTGCCGAAGTAGCGCGCGAGCCGGATAGCTGTGTCCTCACTGATTCCGCGCTTGCCGTGCACGATCTCATTGATCCGGCGCGGGGGCACACCGATCGACACCGCAGGCTTGTTTTGCGTGATCCCGAAACCCTCGATGAAGTCCTCCATCAGGATCTCTCCCGGGTGGATCGTCTCGATCCGATCTGCCTCAGTGGTAGTCGACGAGTTCGACATCTTCCGCACCTCCATCTCTCCAGACGAAGCAGGTCCGGCACTGGGTATTCACGCGGATGCTGTGCTGGCTTCGACGATCGCCGACCAACCTTTTACGACCGATCACCAGGCCCGACCCCGCAGGTCGACCGCACCCACCGGCCAATCGGCGATCTCACCCTCAACCGGCAGGATCAGCAACGGCTGGCCGGGCGGGTCTTCGCGAGGTCGGCCAGACGTATCGATCGAACGCTCCTCAGCAGAGATCCGAGTCCAGCCGCACGAGGCGTAGAACGGGACCATCTCTTCACGACAACCGAGATACCCAAATGCGACACCGTTGGCTCCCCTCATCGACTCCGCGGCGCTTCTCATGAGCCGACTCCCGACGCGCTCACCCCTCATAGCATCAGAGGTCAGCACTCCCCCCACACCGCCGATCTCGATCTCAGCACCGCCGACGGCTATCGTCCGCCTCGCCCAGCCAACATGACCGACGATCTCCCCGCCTCTCCGCGCGATGACATGAAGGGCGTGAGGCGCATACCCGTACGGCATATCGGGGTCCCACTCTCCGGAGTCATCCAGGTACTCGGCATCGAAGAGTCGACGCAATCCCCCGAGGTCACTGGAAGTCAGTTCCTCATGCGCAACGATCTCGATCGCGACTTCTGGCATGCTTCCAAGTCTACGGACGTCGTCATCGTGCATCTGATCAACATCTCGAATCGCAGACGTGCCGCTTGCCGACCTCGCGCAGGCCACCCTGAAGAGCCTCGATCAAGAGGAGTTGCAGCTTCAGAGGTTAGATCGAAAAGCGAAACTCCACCGAGTTCCGGCACGGAGAACCATCTTCGGTCGAGACACGTCGACGTCGCTCATCCTCTGCCGTCACCCAGCCCCCGGAGCAACTCGAGATCGTGATGGTCCTCAGGTCGGAGCTCATATCCTGACCTCAACTCCACGAGCCTCGCCGCAGTCGCTACGACCACTGGGCGACCACGAATCATCCCCTCAGCACGATCGCGCGCACGATGGGCGAAGGTCTCGTCCCCGAAACCCTTCTGGACACCGTCACCGGCTGCGTCCAGCGTCATCGGGTGGATGTCGACAGCCCGATCGCCCGATCGCAGCTCCACACGAATC
>NZ_HG005173.1:57183-70831 GCF_000455245.1 Nesterenkonia massiliensis
TACCCACGACCGGACAGCCACTCGATGAGGGTGTCGACTTGTCCAGCGTCGACGAAGAGGTCCAGGTCTCCGTGCGTTCTGGACTGGGATCCGACCAAAGCATCGACAGCCCAGCCGCCGTTCACCTGGTACACGACAGAGCGCTCGTCGAGCCAGTCGACGACGCGGACGACCTCCTCGGCGTCCATCCCTCCAGACATCACGCGACCTGCAGCGGCGTGATCGACGCGATCTGATCCCCTGCAGCATCCTCTGCGCGATCCAGCTCGTAGTGGCTTTGCAGGTTGATCCAGAACTCAGCCGACGTGCCGAAGTACTTCGCCAGCCGCAACGCGGTGTCCGCGGTGATCCCCCGCTTGCCGTGCACGATCTCATTGATCCGACGCGGCGGCACCCCGATCGACACGGCGAGCTTGTTCTGAGTGATCCCAAACCCCTCGATGAAGTCCTCCATGAGGACCTCCCCCGGATGAATCGGGGGAATCTTGTCAGTGATAGTCAACGATCTCCACCTCCTCTGGCCCAGCATCCGTCCACACGAAGCAGATTCGCCACTGGTCGTTGATCCTGATGCTGTACTGTCCGACCCGATCACCCTTCAGTGCTTCGAGCCGGTCGCCCGGCGGGACGCGAAGGTCGTCGAGCACCTCCGCCGACCCCACCTGACGCAGCTTGCGCAGAGCAACCCGATGGATCCTGGGATCGATGGACCGCACGCGCTCACGACGCCACAGACGCTCGGTGTCCTTGCTGCCGAACGATCTGATCACGAGACCAGCGTATAACGCGGAGCGTCAATAACCCTATACGTTAAATCGGAACTCCACGACGTCGCCGTCCTTCATGACGTAGTCCTTACCCTCCACGCGGACCTTTCCGGCGGCTTTGGCCTCGTTCATGGAGCCAGCGGCGATCAGGTCATCGAAGCTGACGATCTCTGCCTTGATGAAGCCACGCTGGAAATCAGTGTGGATCACACCAGCCGCCTCCGGCGCCGTCGCTCCCTGCGGGATAGTCCAGGCGCGTGTCTCCTTCGGACCAGCCGTCAGGTAGGTCTGCAGCCCCAGGGTGTTGAAGCCCACGCGTGCCAGCTGATCCAGGCCGGACTCCTCCTGGCCGTTGAGCTCCAGCATCTCGCGGGCTTCCTCCTCAGAGAGATCCACCAGATCAGACTCCAGCTTGGCGTCAAGGAACACCGACTCAGCCGGTGCCACCAGATCCGCCAGCTCCTTCTGACGCTCAGGAGAACCCAGCACACCCTCATCGGCGTTGAAGACATAGATGAACGGCTTGGCGGTCAGCAGGCTGATCTGCGCCAGCTGTTCCATGTCCAGCGAGGAGGACTTGGAGAAGATCGTCTCCCCCTCCTCCAACACAGCAAGGGCTTCGCGGTAGGCATCAAGCGTGGCCTTATCAGCTTTCTTACCCGAGACCTGCTTCTCCAGCTTGGGGATTGCGTTCTCCAGGGTCTGCATATCCGCCAGGATCAGCTCGGTGTTGATGGTCTCCATGTCAGAGGTGGGATCCACCTTGCCGTCCACATGGATGACATTCTCATCCTCGAAGACGCGCACTACCTGAGCGATCGCATGGGCCTCACGAATATTGGCCAGGAACTGGTTGCCCAGACCCTCACCCTCGGAGGCTCCCTTCACGATCCCGGCGATGTCCACAAAAGACACCGTGGCCGGAAGGATCTTCTCCGAGCCGAAGATCTCGGCCAGCTTCCCCAACCGCTCGTCCGGCAGGTTCACCACGCCCACATTGGGTTCAATGGTCGCGAACGGGTAGTTCGCCGCCAGGATCGTCTGCCGGGTCAGTGCGTTGAAGAGGGTCGACTTGCCCACATTGGGGAGTCCCACGATTCCGATTGTCAGTGCCACGATCCCCTAACCTACCGCGGGAGCCCCCGCTATGCCGAGTCCAGTGTCCGTTCCACCGATTCCCTTCTCGGAGTACCCTGAGCCAGTATGAGGTGATATTGCCCACAAATAGGACCCGTTGTCGCCTTGCTCCTTTCCGCGTGACTATGCGCCACAATCAAGAATCCGCCCCCTCCTAATTCGCGAGTCTCACTTCAGATTCGAAATAACGTAGGGATGTTTTGTGCACAAGCATGTTTGGTCCACGCAAGGCTGCCCCGTCAGCCGTGCGCCTGACTGACGAGGTAAAGAACTGAAAGGTAGAAAATCATGGCAGCTGCGTCTGCAGTCTCCAAAGTGAATTGGCCGGTGTTCATCGTGTCCGCGGTGCTCATCCTGGCCTTCACGCTCTGGGCCGCCCTTGCACCGGGCACCGCCTATACCACGCTGGAAACAGCGTTCACATGGCTCAGTGAGTACCTGGGCTGGTACTTCATCCTTACGGCGGCGATCATTGTCATCTTCGTACTGATCGTGGCATTCTCACGCGTCGGTAAGACGAAGCTTGGCCCCGACCACTCCAAACCCAAGTTCAGCCTTTTCACCTGGGCCTCCATGCTCTTCGCCGCCGGTATCGGCGTAGACCTGATGTTCTTCTCCGTAGTTGGTCCCGCCACGAACCTGCGAGTAGGCCCCGGAGCAGCCGAAGGCACCCTCCAGGCCGCTGAAGAGGCTGCCCTGTGGACTATGTTCCACTACGGCATCCCAGGTTGGGCGATGTACGCCCTTACCGGTATGGCATTCGGGCTCTTCGCCTATCGCTACCACCTGCCGCTGTCTATCCGCAGCGCGCTCTACCCCATCATTGGCAAGCGTGCTAAAGGCCCCGCCGGTGACGCCGTCGAGATCGCCGCGGTGCTGGGTACCATCTTCGGTATCGCCACTAGCCTCGGCATCGGCGTAGTGTTCCTCTCATTCGGCCTGAACTACATGTTCGGCATCGAAGCCAGCGCCGGTGTGCAGGCCGCACTAATCGTCCTCGCCGCCGTCGTGGTCACCATCTCCACCGTCTCCGGCGTAGAGCGCGGCATCCGTCGCCTGGCCGAGCTGAACGTGCTGGTAGCGATACTGCTGATGCTTTACGTGCTGATCTTCGGCAACACCGTTCAACTGCTCAATGCGCTGGTGAAGAACGTTGGGGACTTCTTCTCTCTGCTTCCGAGCATGCTCACCGAGACCTTTGCCTACAACACCAGCGAGGCCTGGCTGGATGAAGACTGGGTCGAGTGGTGGACCATCTTCTTCTGGACCTGGTGGATGGCGTGGGCGCTGTTTGTGGGCCTGTTCCTGGCACGAATCTCGCGTGGCCGCACCCTACGCCAGTTTGTCATTGGTGTGCTGCTGGTGCCCTTCGCGTTCAACGCACTGTGGATCTCCATCTTCGGCAATGCCACCATCTCCCGCATCCTCAGCGGTGACACGGAGTTCGCCGTCGCCGCCGAAGACGCCGAGGGATCCGGTTACTTCGCTCTGATGGCAGACTTCCCCGGCGCAACCTTCGTCATCGGTGTCTCCGTGCTGGTAGGTCTGCTGTTCTACGTCACCAGTGCAGACTCCGGTGCTCTTGTGCTGGCCAACTTCACCTCCAAAGCCGAAAACACCAACGCCGACGGTCCGCCATGGCTGCGCATCCTGTGGAGTGTGATCATTGGTGCCCTGACCCTGGTGATGCTGATGCTGGACGGTATCTACTCGCTGCAGATGGCCGCAGTGATCATCGGCCTACCGTTGTCGATAGTGCTCTACCTGTTCATGGTGAGCATCTGGCGGGCGCTGCGGATGGAGACTTACACAGCCGATTCCAAAGAAGCCACTCTGCCTTCTGCATTGTCTGAGCGCATCGCCGAAGCGGGCGACTCCTCGCCGGGCAGATGGCGACGTCGCCTGGCCCGACACATGCACTACCCCTCCGCAAGCGAGGTGGCCGAGTACATGGAGAGCGTTGTTCTACCCGCTATCGAGGACGTGGCAGCCGAGCTGAAGGAGCAAGGAGCTGACGTAACCTGTGGCAGGGGAACTGTCGAAGACACGAACCTTCCCCACGTTGACCTGCACGTCTATTTCGGCGAACAGGGAATGTTCAAGTACCAGGCCTATCCTGTGGAGTACTCGGTACCGAACTTCGCTGTGCACTTCCGTCCCACGGAGGAGACCTATCACCAGGTTGAAATCTTTTCTGCCACCGGCTCATCCGGGCATGACATCTTCGGATACTCCAAAACGCAGGTCATCTCGGATGTACTGGACGCATACGAACGTCATCTGGCTGTGCTGACTATGAGCGACGCTGCAGGTAGCACTCCGGTGACCTTGGACACCGACACGATCCCGGATGATTGGGATCACGACCGCACCCGCGCTCAGCGCGCGGTCGAATAGCAGCGCGCTGAGCGTTGCGGCGTCGGGCTCGTCTCTTGAAACAAACGAGCCCGACGCCGACGCCGGGCCCTGAAGCTCATTCTGCGACTGTGCATCCCACGACGTATCCCCACCGACGCGACTTTCGAGGAGCAATCATGACCGCCACCCTGTTCATCGACGGCCAGTGGGTTCCCGCCCAATCCGGCGAAACCCGCACCATCTTCTGCCCCGCCGACGGGACCGAGGTAGGTGTGGTCTCTGAGGCCGGCCAGACTGACGCCGAATCCGCCATTGCCGCCGCCCGCCGGGCCTTCGACTCCCGAGTGTGGGCGGACACCCCTGCCGCCGAGCGCGGTGAGTTCCTGCTGAACGTGGCTGCAGAGATCACCCGACGCAAAGACGAGTTCACCCGCGCCGAGGCCCTGGACACCGGCAAGCGCCTGGTCGAGGCCGAGATCGACATGGACGACATCATCGCCTGCTTCAAGCACTTCGCCAAGCTCGCCGATGCCGACGCCGGCCGCGTGATCGACGCCGGAGACCCTAGTGTGCGTTCCCGGGTGGTCTACGAGCCGGTGGGCGTATGCGGGATGATCACCCCCTGGAACTACCCGCTGCTGCAGGCCGCTTGGAAGCTGGCCCCCGCGCTGGCCGCCGGCAACAGCCTGATTCTCAAGCCTGCGGAGCTCACCCCGCACACCTCCATCCTCATCATGGACGTGTTCGACTCACTGGGGCTGCCCGCCGGTGTCGCCAACCTGCTCACCGGCCCCGGCGCAACCGCCGGCGCTCCCTTGTCCTCCCATCCGGACGTGGACATGATCTCCTTCACCGGAGGCCTGATCACCGGCCGCAAGATCGCCGCCGCCGCCGCTGAGACGGTGAAGAAGGTGGCCCTGGAGCTGGGCGGTAAGAACCCGAACGTGGTCTTCGCCGATGCGGACTTCGACGCCGCCGTCGACAACGCCCTCAATGCCGGATTCGTCGACTCCGGACAGGTGTGCTCCGCCGGTGTCCGGCTGATCGTGGAGGAGTCCATCAAGGAGAAGTTCGTCACCGAGCTGGTCCGACGCGCTGAGTCCATCACCATGGGTGGTCCGTTTGATGAGAATGCTGAAACCGGCCCGCTCATCAGCGCGGAGCACCGCGAGAAGGTCGCCCAGTACGTGAAGAAGGGCATCGAGGAGGGCTGCGTGCTGCGCACCGGCGGTCACTTCGGTGGTGAAGAGCATAAGAACGGCTACTACTACGCGCCCACCGTGCTGGACAACGTCACGCGCGGCATGCACGTGGTCACCGAAGAGGCGTTCGGCCCAGTCATCACCGTGGAGACCTTCACCACCGAGGAGGAGGCCATAGAGACTGCCAACGACACCATCTACGGTCTCGCCGGAGCCGTGTGGACCTCCGACGCCGGCACCGCCGAGCGTGTGGCATCCCGCCTGCGCCACGGAACCATCTGGATCAATGACTACCACCCCTACCTGCCCCAGGCCGAGTGGGGCGGGTTCAAGCAGTCCGGCGTTGGCCGCGAACTGGGCCACCAGGGCTTCGATGAGTACCGCGAGGCCAAGCACATCTACGAGAACACCAGCCCCGCGGTGACCGGCTGGTTCCGCATGCCGAACCAGGGCTGAGCCGCCCGCTCGCCTCGCCCCACCCTCTCCCCGAAAAAGTGTGCCGAAACTGTGGGGCAGAAACCATGCAGCCGCCAGTTGCTGCAGTTTCGGCACACTTTCCCCTGACTAGTAATGAATAAGGAGATGTCAGTGACTGAGAAGACTTTCGACTACGTCGTCGTCGGCGGAGGCTCCGCCGGTGCCGCGGTGGCCGCACGCCTGTCCGAGAACCCGGAGGTGACCGTCGCCCTGCTGGAGGCAGGCCCCACCGACGTGGACAAAGACGTGGTGCTGCAGCTGAACCGCTGGATGGAATTGCTGGAGTCCGGCTATGACTGGGACTACCCGATCGAACCGCAGAAGAACGGCAACAGCCACATGCGCCACGCCCGCGCGAAGGTGCTGGGCGGCTGTTCCTCCCACAACTCCTGCATCGCCTTCTGGGCGCCTAAGGAAGACATGGATGAATGGGAAGAGCTGGGCGCCCATGGCTGGAACGCGGAGTCCACCTACCCGCTGTTCAAACGCCTGGAGACCAACGATCAGGCCACCGGCGAGCCCGGAGACATCCACGGCGATTCCGGCCCGGTGCACCTGATGCAGATTCCGCCCAAGGATGCCTGCGGCGTGGCGCTGCTGCAAGCCTGCCAGCAGCAGGGCATCCCCACCGTGCAGTTCAACACCGGGGAGACGGTGGTCAAGGGTGCCAACTTCTTCCAGGTCAACCGGCGAGAGGACGGCACCCGGGCGTCGTCGTCGGTGTCTTATATCCACCCCATCCTGGACCGGGAGAACTTCACCCTTCTCACCGACACCTGGGTGAAGGAGATTCTGTTCGACGACGACGGCGGCGTTCCTCGGGCCACGGGCGTCTCCGTGGTGAACAACGCGTTCGGGCGCGCGTCTGCCATCCGCGCCTCGAAGGAGGTGGTGATCAGTGCCGGGGCAATCGATTCTCCGAAGCTCCTGATGCTCTCGGGCATCGGCCCTGCCGAGCACCTGCAGGAGCACGGCATCGAGGTCCGGGTGGACTCCCCCGGTGTAGGTCGGCACCTGCAGGATCACCCGGAGGCGGTCATCGCCTGGGAGGCCAAGCAGCCAATGGTGGAGGACTCCACCCAGTGGTGGGAGATCGGCATCTTCGCCGACACCCTAGAGGGCACCGGAGCCTCTGACCGTCCGGGTCGTCCCGATCTGATGATGCACTACGGCTCCGTGCCCTTTGACATGCACACTCTGCGCCAGGGCTACCCCACCAGCGACAACACGTTCTGCCTGACCCCGAACATCACCCACGCCAAATCCCGGGGCACCGTGCGGCTGCGCTCCCGTGACTACCGGGACAAGCCCATGGTGGATCCGCAGTACTTCACCGATCCGGAGGGCCACGATATGCGTGTGGCAGTGGCCGGGATCAAGCTGGCACGTGAGATCGTCGCGCAACCAGCCATGGCGGAGTGGGCCGGTGAGGAGCTCTTCCCCGGCAAGGATGTCCAGACGGATGAGCAAATCGCCGACTACGTCACACGCACCCACAACACCGTCTACCACCCGGCCGGCACCGTGCGTATGGGGGCGACTGATGACGCGATGAGTCCGCTGACTCCGGACCTTCGGGTCAAGGGTGTTCAGGGGCTTCGTGTGGCCGATGCTTCGGTGATGCCGGAGCTGACCACCGTGAACCCGAACATCACCACCATGATGATCGGCGAGCGCTGTGCCGATCTGATCAAGGCTGACTGAACTGGTCAACTTCACAGGGCGTCTGATCTGACCGGCGGTGTATCACCGCGGCAGCTCAGACGCCCTGTTGTTCATCGTGCGGTGGCCTGCGGTGCCTGCGCAGTAGTCTCCCCTTACGGCTGTTGGACCACAGCACACCGATAATCACCAGAGCACCTCCGGCCAGCTCCACCACAGTAGGGACTTGGTTCAGCACCAACCAGGCCGAAAGCACACCGAAGATGGGCACCAGCATAGAGAACGGTGCCACTGCGCCAGCTGGGTGACGCCGCATCAGCCACACCCAGATCCCCGAGCCCACCACCGTCCCCAGCAACACGATGTAGGCCACCGAAGTCCACGCCGGCAGCGCCTGGAGGCTCCAGGAACTCACCAGTGAATCCCCGATCTGCTGCGGGCCCTCCACCATCAAGGACACCGCCAGCATCGGCAGCGGAGGCACCACGCTCATCCACATCACCAGTGCCAGCGGTTTATCGGTCTGTGCTTTCCGTGAGGCTAGGTTCCCCAGCGCCCAGCCGAATGCTCCCAGTACCACCAGCAGGAATGGCACCCAGCCGTCTGCGCTGCCGCGGGAAAGCCCCACCACCCCCAGGCCCATCACCGCAACACCTACACCCACAGCCCGGCGTCCGGTCATCTTCTCCCCCAGCAGCAAAGCACCCATCAGCACGGTGAAGGGTGCAGAAGCTTGCAGCACCAGCGAGGCGAGACCCGCCGGGAACCCCGCTGCCATCCCCAAAAACAGTCCGAAGAACTGCAAAGTGCCGAAGCCCAGCCCGTAGCCAACCAGGTATCGGACCTTCACCCCCGGCCATGGCACAAAGAGCAGCGCCGGGATAGCCAGAATCACGAACCGCAGGGCAACCAGGAACAGCGGCGGGAACTGTTCCAGAGCAAAGTGAATGGCAATGAAGTTGAAGCCCCATAGGACCGCAACGACGACGGCCAGGAGCATATGACGTATGGGCACCTGATTATCTTCCTCCCACCGGAGCAGAAGGTCCATTGAACGCAGGGACCGCCCGCTATCCGGTCCCATTTGTGCTCGGCCTAGAGTGTCGACAAGGATCGATGCTGTGAATCGCGCCCCTGACTCCACTACGGCTCCGCAGTCAGCGTCCCGACGCGCCCTGTTAGGCGCCAAACTAGCGGCGCCGATCATCATCGGATACCTGCCAGTAGCCTTCGCCTTCGGCATTGTGGGGCGCCTCGCAGACTTACCGGACTGGGCCACCATCACCATGTCGGTGATCGTCTACGGCGGCGCCTCCCAGTTCGCCGCTCTACAGCTGCTGAGCACCGGGGGCTTGAGCGCGATCATCTCCACGACCTTCATCATCAATTCCCGCCATATGCTCCTCTCCGCTTCGCTTGGACCGAAGCTGCACCGGATGAACCGTTGGCAGAAGGCGCTGTTCAGCCTGGAACTCACCGATGAGGCCTATGCGCTTCATGACGCCCAATACCGCAGCCGACCCCAGCGCAGCCGCACCGAAGTCTTCGCCGCCAACCTGCTGGTGCATGTCTCCTGGGTGGTAGGCACCATCCTGGGCGTGAGCTTCGGGCATATTGTGCCGAATCTGGACCAGCTGGGCCTGGACTTCGCGCTGACCGCCATGTTCATCGCGATCCTATTCACCAGCGTGCTCAAGAGCGCCCATGATTGGCTGGTGGCCGGACTTGCCGGTGGCATCGCGGTGGTGGTCACACTGGCGGGTGCAGGCATCTGGGCCACGGTCATTGCCGCACTGACTGCCGCCACTATCGGCTGGGTCATCAGTATGCGACGACGACGCCGCACCATCGGCAAGGCCGTGTCCGTCTCCCCACAGAACTCTCGGGAGGCCGGGGCATGAGCACATCATTCTTGATCATCATGCTGATCGGCATGGCAGTGGTGACCATCGTCTCCCGCCTGGTGCCGATGCTTCTGGTGGACCGCTTCGAACCCGGGCCTAAGCTCACGCTGTGGCTTGAGCAGGTGCCAGCGGCAGTGATCGCCGCCATCGTGGTTCCAGCCATGCTGATTCAGCACGGAGTGGTGGATGTCAGCCTGGACAACCGGGCGCTGTGGGTGGGTCTGGCCACCATCGCCGTAGCGGTATTGACCCGCAGCTTCTTCCTGACCATCATGGCCGGACTAGGCCTGATGATCGGCGTTTCTCTGCTGCTCTAAGCTCAGATCCAGCCGTTCTCTGCCGCCTGCCGGGCGGCGTCGTGCCTATTGCGTGCGTGGAGCTTGCCGATGATGGCCGAAAGGTGATTGCGCACCGTGCCCTGGGACAGGTGCACCGCCGCTGCGATCTCCTTGACCGATCCCCCGCCGGCTGCGCTGCGCAGCACCTCCTGCTCACGCAGGGTCAGCGGATTGGTGCTGCCGGCCAAGGACTCCGCTGCCAGCACCGGATCCACCACCCGCTGTCCCGCAGCCACCCGGCGCACCATCTGCGCCAACTGCTCGGCCGGGGTGTCCTTCACCACGAACCCGTAGGCCCCGGCATCCATGGCCCGACGCAGGTATCCCGGGCGCCCGAAGGTGGTGACAATCAGGCACCGGCAGGACAGCCCTGCCTCCTGCATCCGTTGCACAGCGGTGATGCCGTCGATTCCGGGCATCTCGATATCCACCAGCGCGACATCGGGCCGATGCTCCTGTACCGCCGCCAGCACCTGGTCACCGCGGCCCACCTGAGCCACCACCTGCAGATCCGGTTCCAGACTCAGCAGCGCCGAGAGTCCGCCGCGCACCAAATCCTGATCATCGGCCAGCAGCAGCCGGATATTTCCAGTATCTGCACTCTGTGTCATGCGGCACCTTCCGGACAGGTGATGGTCAGACGACAGCCTGGCCGAAGGTGAGCACTGGCCGGACCAATACTGATCTGGGCACCGGCGGCCGCGGCGCGCTCACGAAGGCCGCGCAGCCCATTGCCCTCAAGAGCGTCCCCGAGCCCGAGTCCGTCATCGCTGACGCTCAGGCTGTGGGCGCTCAGCTCAATCCTGCAGGTGCTTGCCCCGGAATGGCGGACCACATTGGTCACCGCCTCGCGCAGCGCCCAAGCCAGCAGGGGCGCGGCGCGTTCGGTGTCGTCGTTGGTGGTGATCACCGGAGTAATGCCGGCGGCTTGAAGGGCTGAACGGGCTACCTCCAGCTCGCTGGGGAACTGCGGGCTGCGCAGTTGAGTCACCGTGTTGCGGACCTGGGTCAGTGATTCGCGGGCCAGCTGCTCAATCTCTTTGAGTTCCTGTTGGGCCCGCTGCGGTTCAGCCTCCATCAGTCGGCGGGCCAGCTGGGCCTTGATGGAAAGCACCGTCAGAGAGTGTCCCAGCACGTCATGGACATCCCGGGCGATCCGGTCTCGCTCCTCCGCCTGGTGAAGCTGCTGTTCCTTGTGGCGTTCGCGATGCTCGTAGTACTCCTGCAGGCGGATCAGCACAATGAAGAAGACGCCGATCCCCGGCCCCAGCACCGCCCAGTAGAGCCCATCCCAGAAGCTGCTGCCCTGAATGTTGCTGACTGCTATGGCCGCCGAACTAGGCACCGCCCACAGTGCCACGCCTATCGGAATGCTGATCTTCGGGCGGTAGGAGAACACCACCAGGGCGGCCATAAAAGTGCTGAAGGTGGTGCCATAGACGCCGATGGCGGGCAGCGTGAGTCCCACCAGGGCCGCGAGCAGCAGCTGGGTGGAGATCATGGCCTTCGGCGTCGGCGGATGTCCACGCTCAACTGCCTGCATCCACACGGCCATACGCCACAGATACAGCGCAGCGAATGCCGCAGTCGCTGCCCAGGCAGTGATCCGCCAGCCCCACCCTGTCTCGCTGACCAGTGCCGCATAGGCAGGAATGAAGAGAAACACCAGCCAGATGCCGGCATAGAGAATGCCCATCAGGTGCGCCTGGCTGGTGGCCTGCTTCGTCATGCGCCTATCCTTACACGCGGTCCGCCTGAGCCGGTGAGGCTTAAGTCAAGCCTGCTCATCTGCTGGTGCGTCTGCGCTGCAGGGCAAAACAGGCGGCGGCGAAGACCAGGCTCCACACCACCACATTCAGCAGCACCGCCCACAGCGGATCTGTGCCCACAAACCCGGTGGTTCCCACAATTGTCCCCTCTGTCAGCGGATAGCGGGCCAGGGCGGCTGAACCGTACATGGGCGTGAACCGGCCGATGTCCAGCAGCACACCCTCCAGCGGCATGAAGGCGTTCCCTAAGAAACCGAAGATCACCAGCACCCCGGACGCTGCACCCACGGCCGCATCTGAGCGGAACAGCAGACCCACCGCCAACCCGTAGAGCGCAAAGGGCAGTGCAGCGATGACAGTCAGCCCGATGGTCGCCACCCACACACCGGCGGGCATCTGGGCCACCGTGAAATAGGCGATCACGTTCAGTACCACTACCGGCAGCACAGCCATCATCAGGGCGATGACTGATTTCGCCAGCACAAAGGCCCCGTGCGGCATCGCCGTCAGCGAGAGCTGCCTGCCCCAGCCGGTCTGAATCTCCACCGCGGCAGAGCCAGCCAGCGCTGTGGTCGCAGTGATCGCACCGTAGACCGCCATCCCGATCATGATCCAGGCGCTGGCGTTGCCGTTGCCGACGTCGAACTCCGACCAGTCGTTATAGACCCCGAAGAACAGGTAGAGCGCGGTGGGCAGCACCACGATGAAGAAGGTATTGCCGAAGTTGCGGAAGTTCCGCCAGAAGTCCATGAGGATAAAGGCCATGAGGTTCATGCGGAAATCTCCTGCTCTGCGCTGTGGTCCTGTTTTTCGGTGAGCAGCATGAAAGCTTCCTCCAGGCTTGCCGGCCGCACGCTGATTCCGTGCGCCGGTGTCCGCGCCAGCAGGTGGCGGGCCAGGGTGTCGGCGTCATCGGTTCGGAACGTGATCTGCGGGGTCTCCCCGGTGCCGCTTTGGTGAACTTCCCAGCTGCGTACTGCCGGCAGCTGCGCTAAGTCCTCCGCCGACGGCGCCCAGGTCACCTTGATCTGCGCTGCTCCGGCCTGTCGCTGAATCTGGGCGGTGGGCCCGTCGGCGATGATCCGCCCCTGGTGCATCAGCACAGTGCGGCGAGCGAACTGCTCAGCCTCTTCCAGGTAGTGGGTGGCGAAGAGCACTGTGGTGCCGCCTGTTGCCAGTGCGGCCATCCGGTCCCAGAATTCGTGGCGGGCGGTGGGGTCCATCCCTGCGGTGGGCTCATCCAGGATGATCAGTTCCGGCTGGGGCAGCAGGGCGAGTGCGAACTTCAGCCGCTGCTGCTGACCGCCGGAACATTTGGCGACGGATCGGTTGGCGATCTCGGTCAACCCCGCTGTCTCCATCACCTCGTGCACCGGCGCGTGACGGCGATGAAGTGCCGCGACCATCTGCACTGTCTCTTTGACGCTGAGATCCGGCAGCAGTCCCCCGGTCTGCAGCAACGCACCGACCCGGCCCTGCTGCACTGCGGTGCGCGGCGTGCTCCCGGCGATGCTGATCCGGCCGGAGTCTGGAGTGTTCAGCCCCAGAATCATGTCCAACAGAGTGGTTTTTCCGGCCCCGTTGGGTCCCAGCAGCGCGGTCACCTCGCCCCGGCTGAACTCCAGGCTGACCTGGTCGACCGCACGGAACTTCCCGCCGCCGCTGGCTCGATACTCCTTAGTCACCGCCGCCACGGTGATCAGTTGGCTCAGATCCGGTTCTTGCGCGGACGTTTGGCTTCTCATACTCCTAGGCTGCTACAGCCGGGCACGGAGCATATAGAGCAGCTGTCATGACTTGCCCATGACATCTGTCATCGACGGGCTAGAGGGCGGCGGTCTCCGCGGCGGCAGGATTCAGCAGTTCCGGCGAGAGGTTGATGACCCGCAGCCGGCACTGCTGCTGAATCTGTTCATCGCTGAGGCCGCGGATCAGGCGGGCTTCGGCGGCGTCGTCGTACTCATCATCCAGGCCCCCTGCTGGCAGCGAGGAGGACACCGGGCCGGTGTGCAGCGGAATATCGATCACTGTGGC
>NZ_HG005174.1:0-22760 GCF_000455245.1 Nesterenkonia massiliensis
TTGGTGTAGACGGTGATGGAAGCCATGATCTTTACCTCTCTCTGTGTTGGTCCTGATGGCGCTTGCGCTCAGCGCGCGGGGACCAGCGGAAGGCATCAACCCGAAGGGCCGCGGAGGAGAGAGTTTTTCCGCGAAATAAGGGAGCAGGGCGACCGCGTGGGAAAAGTCTAGACGGAGCTGGCCCGGTCGCAGACCGGGCTTGTGCCTGCAGCGCCCGCGGGCATGATCCCTTGGGGCATCAGATCAACAGAGAGGTCTAAGCATGGTTGCCAACGGCACCTGCTGTCGCTCACACCAGGGGAGTACCTACCCGGAGGGCATGACCGAGCAGCCATAGCCGGGGCCGCTCTGTAGATGTCCGTCAGGGTCGGCCGGACCTGCGACTTAAGCGCCGGAGGGTGGCATGTCCGCCCTCGCGGTGGTAACATGGAAACAGGAAACGCTAGTTACCGGGTTTACCAATTGAGAGGTTAAGGCGATGATTAAGCAGCAGGAGACCACGGCCACGCCTGAGGACCGCGCGGAGGCAGCCGCGCGTGACCTCGCAGACCGGGGCCTATCCGTCACGGCGCGGGCCGTGCGCGATGCTGCGGGCGTGCGCATGACTGTGGCGGCCGAGGTTGCGCGCGCCTGGCGTGAGGCCACAGCCGAACGGACAGAGGTTCAGGTGCCCGAGGTACCCGAGGATGTGCGCGGCCGCCTGGCCGCCATCTGGGCGGATGCCTACCGCACTGCTCACGCGGCCGTGAGCCCAGAACGTGACCAGCTCGCAGCCACTGTCGAGGAGCTACGGGCTGAGGTCGATGCACTTACCACAGCGGTAGCCGAGGTCGAGGCTGAGCGGGATGCTGAGGTTGAGCGTGCGGCCGCGCTGGAGACGGAGCGCGCGGCCGCTGTAGCGGCTCGTGATGAGGAAGCAGCCCGGGCGGCCCGCGCGGAGGACCGCGCCGCCGCCGCGGAGGGGGAGCGGGACCGCCTGAATGCCCAGGTGACCGCGCTCATCGACCGCATCCCTAGCGCGAACGAGACCAAGGGGGATTCGCTGGACGAGCAGACGGATGATGAACACCGCCTGCAGCGCCCGCGGACCTGATCCCGTGGGGTATCAGACCAGCTGAGAGGGCAGATCCCGCTACCGTGGTTACGGCCGTGTTCGTGTCAGGGGAGGCCCCTACACTGACGCTCATGACCGACCAGCACCGTGAAATTGTGAAGGTGCTCTATCAGCACATGATCGAGGCGCACACGGAGCATTTCGGCAGCGTACCGGTGGCACAGCGGCACTACCTCTGGGGTCTTGCTCAGCAGCTCGTAGAGCGGCTGGGACTGCAGCGAGAACTGTACGCGCAAGCCGAAGACAGTGATGACAGTGCTATGGCGGTGCCGGTGGAGCAAATGTGGGACTACGAACGCCGCAATAAAGGGGTAGGACCGGTCCGCCGCTGGAGAGAGATCCAGATGCTGCGGTCCAAGTATCTGCCCACGCAGAAGGGCTTTCGCTAAGACCTGCGCGGGGCAGAATGACTCCGCGAGTCAAAATGGCAGCCCTGCTATCGACTCCGCGCGAAAGTGCTATATCGGTGCCGGTGGAACAATGTGGGACTACGAACGCCGCAATAAAGGGGTTCTTCTTCCATGGGTGTGAATCCTTGGCTCACCGTGGACGTTGCCGACAGTGTAAATCCTTGACCAGTAGCGTTTCGTTCGGGATGTCCCTGCCCTCCGATAGGCTGAATCGCGAACTGTTATTGATCACTGAGGGATACATGTGAATGAGGTAATTGACCGCGAAGCTATCCACCGTCGTCTAACCGACTTTTCTGCGCACTGGCAGGAGCGCATCGCTGCTTGGCGCGAGGAGGGTAGTGAGTCCGGTACGGAAAAACGTCATGCCCAACAGTTCTGGTCTTCCCTCATGCGCTGCTTCGAGATTAATCCCGAGCGAATTGATGTCTTCGAGCGCAACGCAGACCGAGCTTCGACCGGTGGTGCGGGCTTCATCGACTTCTTCTGGTCCGGCGTGGTCATCGGCGAAGCCAAGTCCCTCGGCAAGGACCTCGACATCGCCTACGATCAAGCCATCGATTACCTGAACGGCGGCAGCGTCGGGACCCACGAGTGGCCCCGGTTCATCATCGCCACCGACTTCGAGAACTTCCGGCTCGACCGCCTCGGCGACGAGTCCTGGACCCTGCGGTTCACCATCGACCAGGTGCCCGACCACCTGGAGCAGCTGCTGTTCTTCGCCGGAGTAGAGACCCTCACCAAGCGTGAGCAGGAGAACGCCTCAATCGAGGCGGCCAAGCTCATGGCCAACCTCTTCAACACCCTCGCCGGTGAGGACGCCGACGAGGAGGTCGGCGACGATGCTCCCACCACCCCGGAGGACGAGGACGACGAGGTCGAGGCTGCCTCAGTGCTGATGACCCGGCTCCTGTTCCTCCTCTACGGCGACGACGCCGGCTTATGGGAGCAGGACCTGTTCTACCGGTGGATCGACTCGGTGGCCTCGAAGAACATCGGCCCCGCCCTCGACGGTCTGTTCGAGGTGCTCAACACCGACTACGCCGCCCGGAAGAAGAAGTACCGGAACAATCTTCCGGAGCTGGAGTCCAAATTCCCCTACGTCAATGGTGGTGTCTTCAACGGCACCGGCCAGGTCGGCTACTCCGTGCCCCCGGAGTTCAAGGAAGCACTGCTCGACGCTGCTCGGTTCCGCTGGACCGCCATCAGCCCGGCGATCTTCGGGGCGATGTTCCAGCTGGTGAAGTCCAGGGATGCCCGCCGCGGCGACGGGGAGCACTACACCTCCGAGAAGAACATCCTGAAGACCTTGAACCCGCTCTTCCTCGATGAGTACCGGGACAAGGCTGACCGGCTGATCGCCAACAAGTCCACCACCGTGGCCGACCTCCGCCGGTTCCAGCAGGAGATGGCTTCGAACATCTACGTCGACCCCGCCTGCGGTGCCGGCAACTTCCTCAACGTCGCCTACGCCCAGCTGCGCCAGATCGAGACCGACGTCATCGTTGAACGCCGCAAACGCGAGGGCACCATCACTGGCACCCTGGACTCGACGCTGGATCAGATGCTGACCATCGACAAGTTCTACGGCTTCGAGCTGAATTGGTGGCCGGCCAAGATCGCTGAGACCGCGATGTTCCTAGTGGACCAGCAGGCCAACCGCGAATTGGCGGCACGCACTGGTCAGGCTCCTGATCGGCTGCCGATCACCATCACCGCAAAGATCGTCCACGGCAACGCTCTGGAGCTGGACTGGAACGCCGAGCTTCCGGGGCCCGAGGGCAAGACCTTCGTCTTCGGCAATCCACCGTTCATCGGCCAGTACACCAAGACTCCGGTGCAGACCGAGGACATGAAGCGCGTCTGGGGCTCCGACTACGACGGATACCTCGACTACGTCACCGCCTGGCACGCGAAGTCCAAGGATCTGCTGGCAGCGCGCTCCGGTGAGTTCGCCTATGTGACCACGAACTCCATCACTCAGGGGCAGCCCGTGCCAGCGCTGTTCGGCCCTTTGTACCGCGAGGGTTGGAGGATCAAGTTCGCCCACCGTACTTTCGCCTGGGACTCCGAGGCCCCGGGCAAGGCCGCAGTGCACTGTGTGATCGTCGGTTTTACCCAAGACGAGGCTTTCAAGCCGCAATTATGGGATTACGCCTCTGTCAACGGTGTTCCATCGCAGCAGAAAGTCGACAAGGGAATCAATCCCTACCTCATCGACGCCCCCGAAGTCCTAGTGCGGTCTGCAAGCAAACCCTTGTCTCCTGTGCTCCCCGAGGTTGTGAGGGGTCCTCAGCCTACGGATGGTGGGCACTTGGTATTCAGGGCAAAAGAAGGAACTCGCGGCCTGGAGAATGACCCTGTCGCGCGCCTATACCTCCGGAAGTTCGTCGGCGCGAGCGAACTGATCAACAGGACAGATCGCTGGTGCCTTTGGCTGCCTGAGCTCACTCCCGCAGACCGTAAGGCCTCAGCCGGAATCCAAGAAGCTCTGGACGGTTGCCAACAGTGGCGGAGTTCGCAGAAACCCACAGGGGATGCCTTCAAGCTGAAAGATACCCCCCACCTGTTCAGGCCGAGTCCCTACATCCCCAAAGTTCCCTATCTTTGTATCCCCCGGCACGTCAGTGTAAATCGCCGCTACTGGACCGCTCAGCGATTCGACCCTGATGTCATTTGCGGAGATGCCAACTTTATGGCCCCGGATGAAGACGGTCTGCTCTTCTGCCTGATCTCGTCCTCAATGTTCATGTCCTGGCAACGGGCAATTGGCGGCAGAATTAAGTCCGACCTCCGATTCTCGAGCACTCTAAGCTGGAACACATTCCCCGTCCCGGATCTCGACTGTCAGGCTCGTCAGCGCATTATCGATGCCGGGAAGAAGATCCTCGATGCCCGCTCTGAGCGTCCGGATCAGTCCCTGGCCGATCTCTACGATCCTTACCTGATGGGCGGTCATAAGTCGCTGCAGAAGGCTCACGATCAGCTGGACACGGTGGTGGACAAACTCTTCGGAGCCAGCCGCCGGCTGACAAGTGACAAGCAACGCTTGGAGCTTCTCTTCCCCGCATACCAGCGACTCACCGAAGGATCATGAACCGTGGCGAAGATCAAGAAAAAGGGGTCGGACCGGTCCGCCGCTGGCGGGAGATTCAACTGCTGCGCTCCAAATATTTGCCCACGGAGAAGGGCTTTCACTAAGACCTGCACGGGGCAGAATGACTCCGCGAGTCATAATGACAGCCCTGTTAGCGACTCCGCGCACCCTTTGTGGGTCTCCGGCCTGAAGACCGTTCTACACTCGACTCATGCGCCGGTTCTTCACGCTCCCTGAAGTCGCTGAGTCCCTGAACATCTCTATGTCCCAAATGCGCGCACTGATCCGCGCCGGGGATATTGAAGGAATCCAAATTGGCGGGCGGGGTCAGTGGCGCATCGAGGACTCCAAACTTGATGAGTACATTGAGCGCCAATATGAGGCCCAGCGCCGCACCGGGGGCAATCTCACCGATTGAGGACTTGCCGAATTCGGGCCAGGGCTGCAGCTTTCACCGGTGAATCAGGTGATGCCCGAAGTCGGCGTCGGCGCTCAGCTTCTTCAGCCTGACGGCGGTGTTCAGCGCGTCGGCGGGCGAGCTCGCTAGCTTCGCGCTGGCTCTTGGAAGTCATGGGCTCACCTTCGACCGTGCGCCACGACTGCAAACGATAGACCAGCCAACCTCGCAACCGGCGTGGTTCTGTGGTCTCCGGGGCACCGGAATGAGGCCAGACTGTTCCGTCGGGCTGGTACTGCAAAGCGTGCTGGAGATCTTTCACGGTCCATCCTGCAATGAGGAAGTCCCGGACTGCAGCGGCCACATCGGGCACCGACAGGGGGCGAAGCACGTTGATCAAGCGCCGACGAAGCTCCCCAGCGGCAGCTGCGCGCTGCTTCTTCGATGCAGCTCGTCGCTGACCGGGCCACAGGATTTCTTGTCGATACTCGGGAAAGCGTGGGAGCGCGGCCGCCCAGCGGCCGCCTTGGTAGACGGTGGACCGCGTAGCGGTCTCCGCTAGAGCTTCCTCGCGCGCGCGTGCATGGGTAACTCTCTCTTTATTACTTAAGTAATCGCCTACGGCGGGAGGGGTCTCATTTTTGTGAACAGGCCTCTTGTGGATAGCGGGCCGTGGCGCGCACTGTACAGGGAGTTTCCGGGGCAGTTTTCGGCCGCCGTAACGGCGAGGAACCAGCAGCACATACACGGCAGCCTCGTTGATCTTCTCCCCGTCCGGGCCTGCAGCTGCATATGCAGCGCTGCGGCCGGTGGCCACGGTGGCCACCAGGTGCCAGCTGCGCAGAGTACGCAGATGGCGGTGCATCGTGGAGCGGGGCAGACCAGTGCGTTTCATAATGAATTCCCACGTTGGCCGCGACGTCATGGTGTCGTAGTCGGCCACAGCAATCAGGGCTTCAAGCACCGCGAGCAGTCCTGATTGACGGCGCTTGTAAAGCAAAGCCCACTGAGGGTGCATCTCGATCACATCAAGCACATCACGCACCCGGTGGGGGCGAGTGAATCCTTCAGGGATTGCAGCGCGGATCGTGGCTTCATCCGTTTCGCGGGCACGATTGACGCGCCGCCATGACTGGGGTTTTTGGGCGCGCCGGGATGCGCTCGTGTCGCGGCGGGTCTTAGCTTCAAGGGGGCGTGGTGCTACAGTAGAAAGCACGTAGGACCTCTCCACCGATGGGTCATACGAATACAGGTCTCCTTCGGGAGTTCTGGTTCAGAACCGGAAAGCGGCCAAACTTGTGCGGTTCTGAAAGGCTTATGGAGCGCCCGCCTCGTGCGGGCGCTCCTTCTTTTTTTATGCTGAGATAGGCAACCTCTGCTGGTCGCGCTCTAAAGCTTCTAAGTCGATGGAGTCCAGGTCGCGGATGATCAGGGCTCTCACGTAATCGTTTTTGCTCTCCCCGGTGATCTCTAGATATCGGGTGAGTTTCTCGAAATAGGGCAGTTCGAGACGGGAGCTGACCTGAATACGGTCGCCTTTGCTGATCTGCGGCATGCTCTCCTCCTTCGACGTGTGTTCTCAGTCAACACCACGCACGGCCCAAAACGCTGAAACTGTTTGAGCGTGTCGTGGGATCAGTAGACCTGATCAGGGGCTGTTTCGTCCCATGAGCCTGAATCTAGAACGGCGCTGTTACTGTGTAGGGCTAGTTCGAGCACATCGGTCTCACGTTTGAGCTGGTTGCGCGCGTGGAGGTATCCCGGGGTTATGACAGTCGTAAGAATGTGTTCTAGCTTTTCCCCAGGGTCAAGGTCGCTGTAGTCGAGTGTCTTGGCTAAGTAATCCAGGTCATCCCAATCCACTCCTTCATCTTTAAGCCGATGAGCGACTGCGCGTAGAAGTGTCTGAAGTTCCGAAAGATACTCGTTGTGTTCAGTCACGGTCGGATCGGCGTTGACTGTTGATGCACTGTTTAGCTGTTCGGCAGCGGCACGAACAGTTTCCATGCTTCTGCGGTAGTGATACCTTGCTTCGTCTTCCATCACGTAGCTCTCTTTCTCTATAGACCTTGAGCAACAGCTGCTGCAGCGCGTAGCCATGCCCGCTGGGTGGTGGGCCTGAGAGCGTCGTAGCGAAGTACGCCATCCACCATTGCGGGGTCGAAGGGGATTGTGACGGCTTCTCGCGCGATAGCGGCAAAGCCGTTGCGGACCTTTTCTGCTTCCTCCCGGCGGGCGGAGGGCTCTGCCTGCGAGACGATGACTACGGCCTCGTCGGCAAGCTGAGCGCAGCGTTCGTCTCTTGCCGCAAGTCCTTCCAGCAGAAGCGCGCCGGCCTCGGCGTGCTCGTCCTTGGTGGTGGTGGCGACGACGATCTGGTCTGCGTGCTCGATCATGCGCTTCCACAGCGGATCGCTCTCATCGTTGCCTGAGTCAATGAGAATCAGGCGGTAGAACTTTGAGGCGACCGAATGGATGGAATCGACGTCAGAGGCGCTGACGCGCTGCTCATCGGCCAGCACCAGCGGCTTTGAGCGCAGCACATCGTACCGGTCTGACGTTTGGTGATGCACGTAATGGGCCAGATCAGCCGACTGTGCGCCGGTCGCCAGAAGCTCGTTGGTGCGGGGCAGAAGGTCCAGGATCGTGGACTCATGCGGTCCCTGTTCGGTGCGCCAGCCCAGGGTTCCCCGCGTCTGATTGTTATCCCATGCAAGCACGCCACCACCACCGAAGCGGGCGAAGACCGCTGAGAGGTTGATCGTGGTGGGAGTCTTGTTCGCACCGCCCTTGCCATTGACGATGGCGATTGTGCGCGGGCCAGGCCAGTGCTGGGAGACCGCTTTACGGTCTGCTCGTTCTTCCTTCTCAGCCTCGCTGGGATTGACGCGGATACCCATCGCTGAAAGCACGCCACGCCATCCGCGGGTGGCAGGTTCTTGGGCCTGTTCCTGGGTTAGGAAGCTTTCGCGCTTGCTGCGCAGCTCCCGGCGAGTCAGCACCGCTTCCTGCAGGGGTGCTGAGCTGCCAGTGAAGGGGTTAGCTTTGGGAGCCGTTGCTACATGAGTAGCTACCGGCAGCTGTGCGGAGGGGATAGGGGCTTGAACCTCGGGTTCGGCCTGTGCAGGTGTTTCCGGCTCCGGGGCAGGCTCTGGAGTAGCCTCAGTGGCCTCCTGCTGAGGTTCTACCTCACCTGAGGGGGAAACGACGAGCACCGGGGCTTCAGGGTCGTTGGTATGGATGGTGAGGTTCTTTCCGGCCTGCTGCGCGTGGAACACCACCAGGTCTATGGCTTTGTTCTGTGCAGCAGCGTAGGTGTCGGCCTCGATGGCTTCGGTGTACTCACCGATGACGACGGTGCCACTGCCATCGGGAGTAATCGTGATGGTGTTCATGATTAATCGTCCTCGGTCTCTTCGGTGGGATCAGGGCGGCTTGCTTGGTGTTCAACGCGATACAGGAAGGTGTCTGTCACGCGGGGGGCTTCCACATAGGCTGCGTCGTCGGTGATCAGCACTGGCGCGGGGTCGGAATCGCTGAGCGTGTCGTAGGGCTCCGGTTCGGCCCCGTCTGCGCTGATATCGACGCGGGCTGGCCCGTCGCTGGTCTGACCCCAAAGGGTGGTGCCGTGAAGCAGCGAATCTCGCAGGGTGGTTGTTTGCGTGATGACGTCCTCTTCTTCGCCCCAGCGGATTGCTACTGAGCCGATAACGGCTGTCTCTGCCTCAGGATCTACCAGCACGTCGTCTTGCTCACGCGGGGCTGATTCAAGGTGCCGAGCGGCGATCCGCTCTCCGTCTGTGATGGTGAAGACCTGGAGCAGCGGATCTCCATCGTTTCCTTCATAAAGCGCAGCAACGACGTCTTGAGTCAGAGGCCAAATAGCTTGCGGGCGCTCGTCCTGCACAGCACTGTTGTGCTTGAGCTCAGTGCTGGTGCTTGTGGTGTCTTCGTCACCAGTAATGGGGGTCCTGTAGACGTAATCAGCGTCAAAGGACACGACGTTCCCTTCAGCCACCAGTACCGGGTGAGCGCCAGCCGGCACTTCAACTTCTGTCAGGGTGCCATCGCCTGCATCTGCCAGCACTACGTAATCGCCCAGGTAGATCAGGGGGGCGTCGCCTGCAAAGGAAACCTCTGCGCGATTCGATAGCTCGATGGTGGTGGGCTCTACGGGTTCATCTGTGGGCTCTGTGGGCAGCGGCCAAAGCTGAAGCCGCTGTGTGCCAGCTTCAGCAAGGACGCTGTGACCGGCCCAGTTCGTCTCCTTAAGAGCGTCTGTCTCGCGGGGAGCCGCGGGGGAGTGCCAAAGCTGCCGGCCGTCTTCAGGATCGAGCCCGACTAAAGATCCTTCGGCGTCGCGGATGACGATCGTGCCGTCACTAAGGGAGAGTGCTCCTGAATCTCTGGAGACTGACCAGGCCCAGACGGCGGTGGGGGAGTAAGTGTCGGGAAGACCTACCGGCACCTGTGCGCCTGCGTTTGGAGGCTGCCAATGGTCACGCGGGCCAGCTTCAACGGCGGGTGCCGGATCTTCTTCGTTTGTGACGATCACTGCGGCTGCGCCGCCGGCTGCGGCTATTGCCAGCAGCACAGCGGCAGTGATGATCAGGGGCTTCTTTGCTCTCTTGCGGGTACCGGCATCGGGTTCAGGCACATCAATAGCTTCACCGTCACGGGTGACCACCATTGCCCAGCGGTCTCCTTCGGGGGTAGTCACGATGACTCGGACCGCCTGACGGCCATGATCCGCCGCTTTGCGAGCCACAGCCGCTATAGCGGCTTCAGTCGCGGTCTGACCGACGGCAGGTTCCACCCGAATACCGTCCAGCTCCACGCGCGTTTGCGCGCCAGCAGGGTCGGTGTCATTAGGCCGTTCCTCATAAAGCAGCTGGTACACCGGGTACTTAGGCACATTCGTGGGATCAATGCTCATGACCGTGGATTGCCCCCTTTACTACCGTCTGTTAGTCGCTGAGGTTCATTTCGTCAGCTCCCAGCAGGAAGTCTCGGAGATCAGCCTTACGGACGCGGGTAACGCGCTTGCCGATCTTCATCCCGGATAACTCACCTGCACGAATCCACTTAGAGACAGTTGCTGTCTCTACTCGGAGTAGCGCAGCGATCTCCTGCGAGCTGGTCAGCTCAGGGACGTCCTGCAAGAGGGCGTCAACCAAATCTGGATCGTTCACGACTCTCATGCTCCTAACTTACTAAAGAAACTTTAAGCCGTATAGAGCTGTTAGGCAGTTATTGCGCCTATCGACTCTAAGTAGGTCTATAAGTAGCTATTGATGTGTAAAGGGGTATGTGCGTAAGCTAGCTGGTAAGCGCACTTGGGGCACTTGTCCACGATACGTTGGCTACCGTGTATGCGCGTAGGAGGATCCTCGATGACACGGAGAAACCCATTGCTTCCGCCAGAGGTGGCGGCAGCTCCTGAACCGCCAGATATCGCTGATGAGCTGCTGGGAGACACCATTGAAGTGTCCGGCCCACAAGCTCCCCTGCCCATGCTTAATAGTCCTGCCAAGACAGCCCCTTGGCCGCGGGTCGAAGTAACAGATCACCGACTGGTGACGGTTGCGGGATTGCATGGCGGTGCTGGCACAAGCACCGTCGCAAGCCTTTTTGGTGAAGATGCCGTCGATGCCGGTCAAGGGTGGCCCGTCGCTGCGGGTTGGAAACGCCCATTGCCCTCACTTCAGGTGGTGGTAGTGGCGCGAACACACTACGCCGGGTTAGAGGCGGCCGATGCGTTCTTGCGCCAGTGGGCTGCCGGTGAGCTGCAAGAATCCCGGCTTCTAGGTCTGGTTCTTGTTGATGACGCCCCTCGGCTCTTGAACTCTCAGGCACAGGAGGCGAAGCGGCTGCTGAAACTCTCCCCGCGGGGCACTCATATTCCGTGGAATGAGCAGTGGCGGGTCGAGCCACCTGATACCGATGCGCTTCCGCGTCGTTTAAAGAAGATCGTCCGGGGCTATCGAGCCCTGGCTGAAGAGAAGGAGTAACCATGTTTGAGCTGCTGGATCTTGTGAATGTGCTGGGGGTCATCCCTGATGTGCGACCGGAGCAGCCCCCGGGAACGGAGGGTTTCACAACCCTTCTGAATTGGATCTCGTGGGCAGCAATTATCTGCGGCGTCGCGGGCTTCCTGCTCGCTGCAGGTTACCTGGCTTTCGCGAGCTACACCGGGCGAGAGATCAACGGCTTCAAGGGCCTGGTAATCGCCATCATCGTCTGCATCCTTGCGACAGGTGTAGGAGCGATTCTGAGGGTCTTCGTCTAACGAGGGATTTAAACCAAAGAAGGGTGCTTAACGATGGCAGATGAGAGCAAGAACGGTCTGGGAGTCAGCTGGTTCATCGCCGGCGGCTTCCTGCTGATAGTCATTATCGCCGTGATCGCGGCCGTCGTGGTCTTCCCCAACGACAACGCAGACTCTAATCACACAGATCCTGCCGGGTCTGCCGGGGAAAGCCCTTCTCCCAGCGCATCGCCTGGAACGGTGGCACAGGGCAACGAATCCACTGGAGAAGACCGCCAGTGCGATCTGGACGAGGCTGACTCAGACTTCCCCACTAGGGCACCTGAGTTCCGGTGGGAGGATCACCCGATTGGGCTGACTGTTCCAGTCTCAGAGGAGCACGGCCCAGTGGTGCGCGACGGCGCGTTCTGGCGCTGCACGAGCCGCACGGTGTCTGGGGCTGTATTTGCTGGTCCGGCGCTTCTCTCGGCATTTCAAGCAGGCCATCAGGAGGCCGCCGCTGACTCGCCGCGTGCGCGGATGGTCTTTGAGTCTCAACCTGAGGACAGCGCCGTGGATGCAGTTCTGCGAGGGTTCCGCGTCTCTTCATCCAACGAAGACGCCGCCGTTATCGAGTACCTGACCGAGACTTTCGACGGTGAATATCGCGGGGCTATGCAGATCCATCTTGTTTGGGATGAGGATCTGCAGGACTGGCGACTAGACCTCTCTGACGGTGAGCCACCATTCAGCATCGTAGAGGACACCAGCGGCTTCACTGAGTGGAGGTAGCCACGATGGAGGAAGAGACCAGCGGAGTTGAATGCGGGTTGTGGGATGCCCGGTGTCGGGCTATCCGTGGTTCCGTTCGGATGATTGGCGGCACGCGCCAAGCTATTGATGATGGCGTATCAGCAGTTGCAAACTCTGCCCTGGAGAACTTCGTCAATGCCATGTACGAGTTCGCTCTCTGGATTCTGGAGATCATCTCTGTCTGGTGGATGAACACCCCCAACGCAAATGTGGAGTCGGCTGCTGTCACCCAGATTCAGCAGGACACTCAGTGGTACGTGATGGGCTTCGCCATGATCGGCTTCCTCATGGGGCTGATCAGAATGGTCACGAGCCAAGATATCCGGCAGGGGCTAACGAGCAGCTTCAAACCCATCGTTAACCTCATTCTGGTTACCGGCGTCTACGCCGCCGGGATCACTATGCTCCTTCGAGCAGGCGATGAAGGCTCAATGTGGTTGCTCTCTCGGGCAACCGGTGGTGAAGCGGATTTAAGCACCATGTTCATGCCGGCCACCGCTGGAGGCGGTGCAGCCGCACTAATTCCCATGCTGCTTGTTTACGTGTTGGCAGGGGTTGGCGGCATCGTGAACTTTGTCTTCATGATCTTCCGCAACCTTTTGCTGGTGGTGCTCATGGCGTTCCTGCCGACCCTAGCAGCAAGTACGGGCACACAGCGCGGAGATCAGGCTTTCGCTAAAGCCAACGGCTGGCTGATTGCTCTACTTCTCTTCAAGCCGGTGGCGGCAGGTATCTATGCGCTTGGGTTCCGGTTCATGCGGAACGATACGGATCTGGGCTTTGATGATGAGCTGGTCACTGCGGTGGATCAACTCACCGGAGCCGGGATCATCGTTCTGGCTGCGCTGGCGCTTCCGGCTCTGATCAAGTTCTTGGTCCCGGCGGCAGCCGTTGGAGCTGGGGCATTTGCCGGTGGCGCAGCGGTCGGAGCTGGTGTTGGTGTTGCTGCTGGTGCAGCGGTGCTAGCCAGCACCGGGGGAGCTGGTGCCGCGGCGGCTGGTGGTGCTGCGACCAGTGGCGCAGCCAGTGCCGGCGGTGGGGCGACTGGTGGCTTTGGGACCGCAGCGGCTTCGGGCGGAGCGGGCGCGTCTGGTGCCGGTTCGACCGCTGGCAGCGCAGCTGCAGCCGGCGGGTCCACTGCAGCGAATGGCGGTGGGAACACCACGGCTATGCCTAGTGTCTCAAACGGCCAAGGTCAGGGCGGTAGTGGTGCAGCTGCTGGCTCTACCAGCGGGGCTGGCTCATCCTCTGCCGGTTCAGGTGCCAGTGATTCTTCGACCGGCACCACTGGCAGTGAATCTAGTCGGCCGACCGGTTCTGGTGCTGCGGCCGGGGGCTCTGGTGCAGCACCTGGTGGAGCTAGTGCCAGTTCGACTGCAGCCGGTGACTCGGGCGCATCTGTTGGTGGAAGTTCGACTGCCGAAGGTGCGTCTGGTGCTGATGGCGGCGGGCAGAGCACCGCGGCCGGGGGAAGTGAAGCCGCTTCTTCAGGCGGCAGTGCAGCTGGTGGCGCTCAGGGCACCACAGCGGGTAAGACCGGCGATGCTGTGCGCGCCGCGGAAGCGGGGCGCGGTGTCGCCGCCGCGGGGTCTGTTGATGAAGCGGTTGACGACGACAAGGGAGGCCGGTCATGAGTCAGGACGTCGAAATTCTGAGGGGCATGTTTGGCAACCTCACGCTGCCTAAGCGAAGCGGTGTGATGGGGCTGTCTATGGGAGCTTCACTGGTCCTGGTGCCGTGCTTTCTCCTCAGCATTGGTTTTCTCGCCACTCAACGGTTGATCCCCGCTATCGCGGCCATTGCCGTGCCACTTGTTCTCTTGGCCCTGGACCCGATCACACGGGCGGCAGATCCTTCGGGCCGTTCTATCTACAGGAGACTCATGATTCGGTTCATGCAGCGACGTAAGGAAAAGTCCGGTAAGGCTCTCTATCTCTCTGGCGTCAGTGGACATACACCTGATGGCACTACGCGGCTGCCGGGGCTGCTGGCCCGCGCTGAGCTGACAGAGCATGTGGGATCACATGATCTTCGGTTCGGCATGATCCGGCTCTCTGGCCGGGGCTCACACCTGTACACGGTGGTGTTGGAGGCGTTTCCTGATGGAGATGCGCTCATTGACGAGGATCGGCTGCGGCGCTACGTCGATCATTGGGGAGCATGGCTCTCTGACCGGAGCCTTGATGAGAACGTGAAGGCTGCAAGCGTGGTGGTCGAGTCCGCGCCGGATACCGGTATGCGGCTGAATCGGCTTCTGAGCAGTAAGCGGGCTGAAGGTGCTCCTGAATTCTCTACTGCCGTCACGGAGGCTATTGCTGAGGAATACAGTGCGGGATCTCCTCAGGTGACAGTGAAGGTGACGGTCACCTTCGATGGTCGAGATCTCGGCAACGGCAAAGACCGTGGAACCGTGGAGATGGCCGAGGAAATTGGCGCGCGGCTGCCGGCAATCGTAGGTGGGCTGACTACTACGGGAGCCGGCCGGGTGCAGGTCTGCACCGCTCAAGAGATCGTTGATTCGACTTATCTGGCCTATGACCCGCACGCCCAGGTGGCGATGGAGGAAGACAAGCTGAACAACGGCGGGACCGGGTTGACCTGGGAAGATGTGGGACCAACGTTCCACTATGACGCCTTGGAGCGGTACGCGCATCAGAGGGCTATCTCGGCGTCCTGGACGCTCTTTGATAAACCAGAGGGCTTCTTTGGGCCAAGGTCTCTGCAGAGGGCACTTGATCCTATTTCCGGGGTAATGCGCAAGCGCGTCACCCTGCTCTACCGGCCGATTCCTCGCTCACAGACAGCGGCTGAAGCTGAGCGGGAGTTGAAAAACTCCCGGTTCGCAGGATCTCAGGTGAGAGACGATCAGCGGGCCAAGAACCGCCGTGATGCAGCTCTGAAGACCCAGCAGGAAGAAGCTCGCGGGGCAGGAATGACACGCTTTGGGATGATCGTGACGGTCACTCTCAATGGTGAAGATCCTGACCACGCTCACGATGAGCTGCGCCGTCTGCGGCGGCAGATCCCGCAGTCATTCTCAGATACCCGCCTGCGCCTTCGGGAGGCGTTAGGCAATGAGGCAGTGACCTTCCAGGCAGGGCTTCCCCTGGGCCTGGTGCTCCCGGAGCACATGCTCCTTCCTGAGGATTTCCGGAGGTGGTTCTGATGACAAGCTCGGCAGTACGGGACTCGGCGAAACTCAGCCGGCGTGACCGGCGGCGACTGAAGAAGTCCTTTGACCGGTCTATCGCCAAGCCCTCGCGTCCTGGTCCTCTGTCTACGCTACTGGCTGGTGTTCGTGAGAGTCGCAGCACCGTGGAATCACGGCCGGCCCGGGGCGGCTGGAACCGTCGCGGCGGCGGTGCGGTGAACTGGGTAGAAGAACCGGCGGAGCTGCAGGGAACTAGCGTGCAGGTGTGCGGCTATTGGCCTTTCATCATCGGATCTGGACTGCCGGTGACAGGGGTTCCTTTGGGAACACACCTCACCCGACACTCGGTGGTCTACGCAGACCCTATGAGTTGGTTCCTGGCAGAGATCATCAACAACCCTTCAGCCTTCGTTTTGGGCCAGCCGGGTCTTGGAAAGACCTCGCTGGTGAAGCGGATGATCTCGGTGCTGATGGATTGGGGAGTGATCCCTATGGCGCTGTCAGACTCCCGGCCTGACTATGTAGATCTCATGCGCGAGATCGGGGGCCAGGTGATCGAGTTCGGTCCCGGACGCGGACACATGAACTTCATGGATCTTGGTCCGCTGGTCTCTGCCATCGCAGGAATCCAAGACGAGCAGCTGCGCAAGAAAGCGTTGGAAGAAATGCGTGGGCGGCGGCGGTCACTTATGGCGGGGCTGGTCGCTATGGCTGCGGGTCGGCCATTGCAGCCTCATGAGTCCTCGGCCCTAGCGACAGCCATGCAGCTGATGGACCCGAATCTGGATAATCCACCGCTGCTGCCGGAACTGATCGAGTTCATTCAGAGTCGCCCGCAGAAACTGCGTGCGATCACCCTGACTCATAGCGATGACCACGCCTACGATGAGCGCATGAAGGGGCTACTGGATGCCCTTATCTCATTGGGACCAGACGGGATCTATGGGGATCTTTTCTCCAAGCCGACGACAACCCACATTGAGCAGGGCAAGCCGGTGGTCTTTGATATCTCCGGCATTGATGAAAACGACACTGTACTTATGGCCTCTGTGCAGTCGTTGTGCTGGTCGCTGGGCTCAGCAACGGTCTCGGCAGAGCAGATCCTTGCTCAAGATGCCGGGCGGCCGCGCCGGAACTACCTGCTGATCATGGATGAGCTGTGGAAGGTGCTGCGCGCTTCCGAGCAGATGGTGTACTTCATCGACTCCCTGACTCGCCTCAACCGCGGCCGCGGTATGGGACAGATCCTGATCACTCACACTATGAAGGATCTAAAGCTCACTGATGATGCGCTGACCAAGATCGCATGGGGTTTCGTCTCGCGCTCGGAGATGGTCTTTCTCGGTGGACTGGATGCCGATGAAATGGGCAATCTGCGTGAGGTCTTTGATCTCTCCAACACTGAAGTGGAATACCTCACCGACTGGGCCGATAAGAGCGCCGGCATCGGCACCAACCTGCGCCGGCCACACACCGGGAAGTTCATCCTGAAGACAGGCAAGCGTCCGGGTATCCCGTTCAAAGTAAAGCTCACCAGCGTTGAGGAGCCGATCACGAACAGCAACCGGGCGTGGAACATGGAGACAGTGGCATGAGCCAACGAGCGGGACGACGGGCACAACCTGGGGCAGCGGACGGGCCGTGGATGTTCGCGGCCGCGCTGCTGGGCCTGTTTATGCTTGCAGCTCTGCTGTGGTGGGGCGCAGCACTGCTGGACCCTGGCATTCGCACCGCTATTTCATACTCAGATCCGGTGAACTTGCTGACTGATCAGTTCACCGGCCGTGTGGCGGTCACTGGTCGTCAGGTGGCGGTCTTCGCTATTGGAATGGCTGTCATCTTGGCCGTGGCGGTTCTCCTACTGATCGCCGGCCTCGGTGCCCAGAAGGGCCGCACCAGAGTGGATTCCCTAGCTAAAGCGATGAGCCGAAGCAAAGACTTCACCGAACTCACGGTCAAGGCTCAGGAGCGTGATGCTGAGCGGCTGCATGCAACTGCTGCCGGCCCGGGTGTCCCGCTGGCTGATCTGGTCAACAACGGAATGGAACTGCGCGCCTCCTGGGAGTGGGTACAGACCTGGATCATGGGTCCGCGTGCCGGTAAGACCTCCTGTGTCTGCGTTCCTCAGGTCATTGAGCCTGATGCTCCGGTGCTGGCGACGTCGAATAAGCGTGATCTGGTGGATCTCACGCGCGGACCTCGCGCGGAGAAAGGTGTTGTGTGGGTCCAAGATCCTCAGGACATTATTGGGGAACCGCCCTCATGGTGGTGGAACCCGCTGAGCTTCGTTGAGGACATGGAGACAGCAGAGAAGCTCGCAGATGTTTTCATCTCCTCAGCGACCTCAGCCGGGGCGAAGCAGGATGCCTATTTCGAGTCTGATGGTAAACGGCTGCTCTCACTCATGCTGATGGCTGCAGCCGTCGATGATCGACCCATCACAGACGTGTTTCGCTGGAGCCTGAACCCAGACGACGAAACACCGGTCAATGCTCTGTACCGTCACGGCCATCATCAACTGGCCGATGCGCTAGAGAAGATTCAGCAGCTCACGCCTAAACAGCGTGACGGCGTGTATGGCACTATGCGGCCCTGGATCTCGGTGCTGGGCAATGATCGAGTCATTCCCTGGATACGTGACACCGGCGAGCTCGGACGTCCTGAGTTCAATCACAGGACGTTCGCTGAAACTACCGACACCCTGTATCTGATCTCGCGCGAGGGCGGAGGATCTGCCCGCGCGCTCACTGCAGCACTGGCTATGGCGGTCCTGACCGCCTCAGAGAAGGCAGCCGGCCGCAAACGTAGCGGGCGGCTGTCACCGCCGCTGATGGCGGTGCTCGATGAGGCTGCCAACGTGGTTCGGTGGCGGGAGCTGCCGGATCTGTACTCGCACTATGGCAGCCGCGGGATTGTGGTCTCCACGTTCTTCCAGTCCTTCATTCAGTGTGTCGAGGCATTCGGCCGGGAGGGCGCGCGCAAGCTGTGGTCCGCGGCCAATATCCGGGTAGCCGGATCTGGCCTGTCTGAAGATGATTTCCTGCCGTTCCTCTCACAGCTGGTCGGTCCGCGCGACGTCGTAAAGCGCACATCATCGACGGCCCGTGGTGGCCGTCAGGTCTCCACCTCTGTGCAGCGAGAGAGCATTATGGAAGTTGCTGACCTCTCCGCGCTGCCGCGTGGTCGGGCGCTGCTGTTCAGCTCCGGCAATCCGCCGGGGTTGCTGAAGCTGCGCCACTACAGCCAGAAAGACTATGCCGATGACGTTCGCGAGTCTGAGGCGTTCTACGCCCCTCAGCAGAGTTAGGACTCTGCAGTGAAGTAGCCCTCGGGTGCGGGCTCTACAGGCCACACGTTTGGAACGGACTGTCGGCGCTCCGCGTTGAAGTTCCATAGCGGCCCTTCGGGACTGGTGATGACGTCCATCGTCGGCCAGAAGTAGTCGCGGAAGAAGACAAGCATGCCGGTGGCTCCCTCCCACCGCATGTGTTCCCAGGTCTCCCAGAGGGCTTCAAGCACGGTGGAGATTTCTTCATATCTCCACCACTGCGGGTCCCACTTCCGCTGTTGTGGGTTGCGCCGGTAGTGCGGCAGCAACCATTCCTGCACCCATGCTTCAGCGTGCGGATAGGCCAGCTCTCGATCTCCTGCTGCATCGGACATTTCGTCCTGGAACTCTTCGGTGAATTCCTCGGTCTCTTCGGTGAACTGTTCACTCATCGCGAGACCTCCACCTGACGGGCCGGCTGGCGTGTTGCGGTGTTGCCCCGGCGTGCAGCGGGGCTGTTGCGGGCAAACACTCGCTGCCGGGTTCCTTCGGGGAAGTTCTGCCTGGTGCGTCCGCGCACTTCGGCTGCCTGCTGATCATGCTGGCCCAGGCGCTTTAGATCAGCGTCGCTGGCCCGCTGATAACCCTTGCCATCGCGGCCGCCGGTTAGCTCCTCGCTTCGCGCGTGGGTCTGGTCTTTATTGTGCTCTGCTCCGTATCGGTCCGCGTCGGCCAAGGACTGAGATTCGTCCTGACCGGCTTTATCGGCTTCAGTCCTCTTCTGCTGGGCCTCTGCCTCCAGCAGCTCGGCACTGGCGCTCTCCGGGGCGTCGGCCTCTGCTTCCTGTGCTCGCTCGGCTGTGGCCTTGCTCATCGCGGCATCTGCCTCACCGTCTAGACGCTGACGGGCGAAGTGATCATCAAGAGCTTCCCGCAGCGCGTGGTGCCGGTCGGTGAGTGACGTCGGGTGATCCTTATTCATCTGCTCGATGTTGATCCCGAAGTCATTGCGCAGCACATCAGAGATGTGCATGTATGCACTGCGCGCTTCCGGGTGTCGGCCCGATAGGTGCGCTGAGACTGTGGCGTAGTCCGCGATCTGCTCAGATCCCGCGGTACGCCAGAACTCGCGTGAAAAGGTGTCCTGCCGGATTGTGGAGGCGACGTTCTTCTCCTGCGCCGTGGACAGCTGTTGGGTCCTATCGGCTTCCTGAGCAACACGCAGCCGTTCTGCTTCACGCAGTTGGTCACGGCGCGCGCTGGTTTCGACCTGCTGCATGCTTCCAGCCATCGCCGTGCGCATCACGCGGCCCAGGCTTTCTGCGATTTCGCTTTCCTCGTTGGCGTCCATCACTGCTCCCTATCGGCCGTAGTCGGTTCCTCGGTCGTGTGTATGTCCTGGTATCGGTCGCGGGCGTTGACTCGGACCCGGTGTAGCGGTTCTTGCGGTGGCCGTCTCTGCGGCTATCGCCTTCTCCGCGGTCATGACCGCATCGGCCACTCGCTGGCTCCACTGAGGCCGGTAGGTGATTGCCTTCTTGCTGGCAGTCACACGGGCAAGACGGTTGGCTTGTTGGATCAGCGCGACCCATCCAGTAGAGCTGTTCTTTGATCCTGCGCGCTGCGCCAGTCGCACCGCATACATCGCGTTCCCTCCGCCCTGACTGATCTGCGCGAAGTCATGAGATAGCCGCGCATAGACACCTGGCCGGCGAGTCTCCACGCTCATTGAGACGCGGGCGTAAATGTTGGCGAGACTATCCGGAGTGGCCTTGCCGGAGATCAGCCGCTCTGCCTGCTCGGCGCTGATCTTTGGCAGCTTCGTGCCCTTACTTGGCTGAGCCTTCGATCCTTCGTGCAGAGACTTCAGGAGGGCGTGCGCCTCGCTGCGGCCGCGGCCTTCAAAACGTTCCTGGATACGCGGCCATGCCAGCTGGCGGTCTAGCTTGCTGGGCGCATACCAGAAGGGGCGCTGCTCTCCGTTCCCGGTCGGTGGAAGTGCCACTCGATATCCGGCGATACGGTCACTGGATCCACGTTCGAAATACGGTCGTACCCGCACACCAGAATCCACTAGGTGCTGCACATACTCGGCTTCCGTGGAAGCCGTAGCGAGTGCGCTGCGCAACCTGCGGCGCAGTTCGTTTCGGTCAGACTGTGGACGTCCCTGACGCTGCGCTCGCGCCCGCTCTGCGGGCTTATCCGCAGCAAGACTCTTCCCCTGCTCACGGGACTCCAGCACGGATAGTCCGTACTTCTTCTCTAGCTCATTACAGGCTTTCTGAGCGCGTGCGAAGTCATTGTGGACATTCGCCTTAGTCCCGTCCTCACGGACCATCTGCACGGCAATGTGAACGTGGTCATTACCGTTAGCTGAGAGTCCGTGACGGATAGCCACCCAGCGGGAGGACTTATCGCCCTCGGGGTCGATGAAGCCCATCTTCTCTACGAACTCTGAAGAGATCTTCTGCCACATCTCATCCGAGAGCTTCCCCTCATCAGACGACAGGGAAAGTGAGCAATGCCAAACACCGGCCGGCTTCCTACCGACAGTAACTCGGTCTCCGGTCTCAGGGTCTTGTTCAGTCTGGGGAACGGTGACCTCTGTGCCGTAAAGCTGGGCCGGTCGATTCATGATGTTGGCGATATCCAACGCATCATCGCTGGACAATTCCTTACCAGGTTCCACCTGGAAGGTGATCAACTCGTCACCGGCGACAATGTGAGGATTCTCGTGCTCGTTAGCGCGACCAGGACCGGCTAGATACATCACTAGTCCCGCCATCCGGGACCCGCGTGTGATGTTCGGCATCATGACGACACACCGGCCTTAGCGATAGTCGATGCCGCCTCATCAAGACGCGAGAGCACGCCGCGAAGATACTCCAGACTCTGCTGAAGTTCAGCTGAAACAGGCTCGCCAGAGTTCACACCGCGAGCGATCTGATTGAGGTTGTTACCTATGGCCGAGAGTTGGCGCTCAGCTTTTAGAACAGCCTGAACAGCAGCCTTCCGATCCGTTGCGGTCTCACCCTGCTCAAACGTCAGCGCTGACTCCACTAGCAGTCGCTGAACACTGACACCTTGTTCTTGAGCTTTGAAGTACAACGCGTTGTCTTCAAACTCGGTCAGTTTCAGCACTCGACGTTCGGTGCGGCCACCGGGAACGTTCGCCTGACGACGACGTTGGGCCATCTGACTACCTCCCGCCTAGTGCAACGACCACACGTTAAAAGCTTTGCTTTCAAGTGTGGCATCGAGCCTGCAGCAGTGCAAGGGCTTCGAGCGACTTAGGGCACCTAAGTCTATAGCTCGCTCCGTTGTGGCTGGGTGATTCGCCCATTGGGCGGGTTGGACATTTCGCACCTTTGGTGCGTCCTTTTCGGCTGTTGAGGATACTGCCCCAGCAGAACCGGTAAAGCCTTCCACGGCGCTTTCGCGGCATATCCTCACTCAGTCGCTGCGCTCCTTCGCTCCGGTATTCCACGGTCACCCCTCCAGGCTTGACCGAACCTGCTGGGGCGAGTGTTTCGGCGCGTGCCGAAAAGAACGGCAGCCAACGAGAAACCTGGAGGTAACCATGTCGAGGATCATCACTCCCAGCGAGGTAGCGCAGCAGCTCGATGTGTCGGAAAGTGATCTGTCTTTCTGGCGTGACAATGCGTTGGGTCCGCGTTGGATCAAGCTCGGGAAGAGCACCATTCGCTACGTCGATAGCGCAGTTCATGATTGGCTGATCGGACAGTTGAAGGAGCCCACTCCCGTGCTCACTGTCGAGGTTCGTAACGAATCAGAATCAGCCCTTCAACGTGAGACACTTCCCGACGTAGACTGACGCCATGACTGAACTGGACCCGACACAGCAGCATGTCCTAGACGAAGCACGCCGCGTCAACGAGGAGCGCATGAAGGCCGTTGAAGATCTCGCGGCGGCGGTCGCTCATCGCGTGGATCTTGAGCGGCAGCTTAACGACGCTAAGAAGAACGAGAAGCGTCTCATGGCGGCAGCCGAGAAAGCAGGCTGGACACGTACCCAGGTCTCTCGGTTCGCCAGGCCTCCCAAGAGCACAGCAAAGAAGGCTGAGCCGGACAACGAGGCTCCGCAGTCAGAGCAGTCCCGGCCTGACTATGAGATGACTCATGCCCCTCAGCAGTAACATCTAGACCAAAGGGGGTCACCAGATCTGTTCGGGATCTCTGGTGGCCCCCTTCCTCTTTTGATGCTGTGAGTATCAGGAGGCGCAGCGGGGAGCGCGAGGGGCT
>NZ_HG005174.1:23684-36619 GCF_000455245.1 Nesterenkonia massiliensis
GCTTCGATGCCGCCAGTCGATACGGCGCAGCGACCTTTTCCGGCACACAGCTAGGCCCCGGTCCCAGCTAGTTCGGGTAGCTGGGACCGGGGCCTGTTTGCAGTGATTAATCAGTTATCTGGTTGTCCTTGTAGTGGCTCCAAGAGTGTTCACGGATGATCGCCCACTTACACATGCCTAGCAAGTCGATAAGGCGCGGCAACTGGTTCGTTGGGTCCACTGTCTGACACGCCTTGCTGAATGCGTTGCTGTCCGTCCCCTTGCCTTTTGCCCAGGCGATCCAGGTCATCATTGCCAGGGTCTGAGAATAGATCCGGTCATGGTGCTCGGTTTGCCCTGCCATGTGTCCCAGCAGAGTTTCGAGTGCATCAATCTTTCGCCACTCCGGGGCTGCTTTGGTCGTCCCCATGATGATGTGTTCGTACCCCAGGGCTTCACGGATTAGCTCGTCTTGTACGGTGCTTAGTGCCATCGTGTAGTTGCTTGCGGCTAGTGTCAGAACGCCGTCCCGAACGTCACTGTCAGTCAGTGACTGCGCAAGCATCGCCAGGGTTGCGGGGCTGATCCTTTCAACGGGTGTATCTAGCGCAAACTCCCACACGGTAAGAAGCTCGCTGAACGGGGGCATCGCCGTACCGGCGCTTTCCAGAAGTTCGTGGAATTTTGGGCCGTCTGTGCGCTTGAACGCCGTCACCGGGTCGGCCTTAGGCAGGAAGTCGGCCCGTGTCAGATCAAGCACAGCACCGGTAGTGATCCCTGTGATCAGCTCGTCAAGATTCTCGGGCTCACTGTCTCGATCCAGGGGGGTCACGCTATCTTTCCCTACGTACCACGATGCCACGACACTGAGTTCACCAAACATGCCCAGCTCATCCCCCACGGACTCAACCACACGGGCAGCTTCTTCAGGCTCCACCGGTGTGCTCTCGTCCACGAACACCCCAACTGTCACCGCGGTAACTCCGGTCTGAAGCATTGCATCACGAACCAGAGAGTGAACCCGCTCAGGGTTGACCAGGCAGGCGTTCAGTTCTACGCGCAGCACTCCCCCAACAGTGTCGTTGTTCATGACGGCCTGGACTACGACAGACCCGCGCGGGAGGTAGCCGAGGTTACGAACCACCAGGGCAAGATAATCGGCTGCAACAGTGAGGTTCAGGGGCTTGTGGTTCTCGAACATGGTTCTTCTCTCCAGAGCTGGGAGGTGCCAGAAGCTCCCAACCCCTCATCGTTTTTTCTTCGTGCTGGCAGCTCTGCTGCTTGGTCCGCGACGGAGCGGGCAGCAACCCGAAGGGCAGCGGAGGAGAGAAATCTCCGCGCGAAATAAGGGAGCGCAGCGACCGCGTGCGGAAAATTCTCGGAG
Organism: Nesterenkonia massiliensis; assembly: GCF_000455245.1. Lineage (GTDB taxonomy): Bacteria > Actinomycetota > Actinomycetes > Actinomycetales > Micrococcaceae > Nesterenkonia > Nesterenkonia rhizosphaerae. The sequence goes on from NZ_HG005174.1 coordinate 25,048, forward strand.
GAGCTGGCCCCGGTCACAGACCGGGGCTTGTGCCCGCGGAGCGCGGACCTACAATCCGAAGGACAGCACGAAGAAAAAGAAAAGGCTCGGCGCGAAAGCGCCGAACCTTCACTGCCGGCCGCGTCGCGGCCGCCCATTTGTTTAGAGACAATCCGGGCGAAACCCGCCGTTACTGCACTCACGACACGCCGAGGGTATGGCGAATCAGAAGAATTTTTCCTCACACTGTCTACAAAGCAAGGGTGTGGATAAACGGGATGGGATTACTCGTTCTGACTGGTATATCAAGGGAGTTTAAATCTCCCCACCTGTGGAAAACCTTCCCCCCGTCTACAGGGGCGGCTACCACCACATCTTGTGTCTAGGACGACGCTAGCGCCTAGATGTAGTATGGAAAGGTAGATCTGCGGCGACCTGCTTCAGACACACGAAAGCGACGGCCCGAGAATCTTGGCGGATCAGAGGGCCGTCGCTTTCCCACAACAGATTAAGGACGACGATGTTCCGTAAGTATTCAGAACTACGTGTCACTGTCACTTTGTGCCAGTGCTCCATGAGCAACTATGGCAAGTTTTGCGCTAGCGCTTCTGACTATACAAATCTTTCGCCCGTAAGGAAAGTCCACAGGAAAATTTCTTCCCAGAGAAAATTTCCGGCACAGATGATCGTTCCTCGGAACAATGTGGGCGCATCTTGGTGGCGCTGGGCTCCCTACGCCCTTACGGCTCTTATGGCCGGCCTCAAGGCACTTGGGATGATGTAGCTCAGCAAGGGTGTGAGTGGCGGCGCTGCTAGCGTCGCCACTCACCTACACGGATTCCCAGCTGTAGTCGCTGATCAGCAGTTCCCCGTCGGCCTCTTCGAATGTGAAGAAGAACAGTCTGCGCTCTGTGGGGTTGCTGGTGACTGCGCCATCGTCGGCGATCCATACCCAAGACGCTTCGACGGAGATCACTTCATCACTAGTGGCTCGATTGGGTTCCACAGTTGGCCGTGAGGTTGCGGCTGCTGCAGCGGCGTCTAGCCACTCTGGGCCTGTGGTCGGACGCTCTGGGGGCGTGATGGACTCTGCCAGTTCATCGGTCATCAGGTGCGCCGCTCGCAGCTCTGCCTCGGTCTGGTTGAAGTCCTCGTTGGGGTCCCAAGTGGTCATGATCTCGGCAGCTTCAATTGCCAGCTGTTCCATCCGTTCACGCGTTGCGTCTTCGATGGCCGGCTCATCGTCTTCTGGCGATGGCTGCGGAGCAGCCGGCGGCAAGGATGACTGGGCCGGTGCGGGCGTGGGTTCTGCAGCTTCATCTTCTGCCGAAGTGCGCTGCACTGCCCAAACCGTGGCACCAACCGCGACAAGGAAGACCACGATGATCACGGTGAGGATGGTCGTGCGTTTCATAGGATGCCTTTCGCTCGGAGGAAGGGCTCAGGGTCAATGAGGTTGTCCCAACCCGCTTGATCCCAGGCTCCGTCGGGGGTGCCAAACTGCAGATGTAGGTGAATGCCGGCACTGTTTCCTGTGGTGCCCTCGTGGCACAGTGGCGTTCCAGCAGGAACAACGTCACCTGCTGAGACATAGAACGAGTTATAGCGGCAGTGCCCGAACTCGACGTGCAGGTAGGGTTCTTCGGTCATGATCGCAAGCACGGTCTCACCAAGCCCCGGCTGCGTGCCCACCGCTCGGATCTCCAGCTCCATCGGCGCCACGATGGTAGACCCTGGAGGCGGTGTAGCAATGTCGATCCCTCGGTGATCGGAGACGCCATTGTGGCAGTTCAGCGCATTCGCCACCGGGCATGGCCGCGGGCCGAAGCGGGAAGTCACGATGCCCCCAGGCAGGGGGTGAGTCCACTCCCCCGGGCCGAGATCTCCCACGTCAGCGGAGAAGCCTCCAGGAGGCGCGCAGTTGGCGGAGAAGTTGCCTTGTGCGGACTCCATGATGGTTTCGACATAGTGCTGGGTCTCCGCGAAAGGGGGAACTCCCCCGTGTTGCTGCACGGCACCAGGGCCGGCGTTGTAGGCAGCGAGAGTGAGCTCTATGAGTTCACGCTCGCTGCTGGCAAGACTGCCGACTTCCTCCTGCAGATCAGCCATATAGCGGCCCTGCGCCTCGATAGAAGCGATGGGGTCAAGGGGGTCCACCCCATACTGCGCGGCGGTTCCAGGCATGAACTGCGCAATACCTCGAGCGCCGGCCGGACTCTCCGCGCTTGCGTTCCACCCTGACTCTTGTTGGATCTGTGCTGCCAATACGTCAGTGGAGATCCCTGAATGCGCTGCGGCTGCTTCGATGGCTTCCCAATACTCATCCGGCACTGATTCGCGGGTGTGCGCAGCGGTTTCTGCATCCTCTCCAGGTCTGCACGCCAACGCGGGCGCGGGTCTCTCATCCTCGCCCAAAATGGCGATGATCGGAAGGAATAACAGCAGTAGGAGGCCGGTGACGCCGAACAGAACGATGCGGCCCGATGACTGCACAGCAACCTCCACAAGACAGGCGTATAGTTCTATAAAGCGCTTATAGTCACTATAACCACTATTAGCGCGTTAAGGAACCTTAGGTGTTCTCTCGCCGGCCTGGGCCAAGTGGTGACCTGCCGACTACCCACTTCCGTAGGGCGCGCCCTGTGATGAAACCTCTAGCTCTCTGCTGCTCTGACTTCCCAGACTCACGAGGAGTCCACAACAATCCGCGAATGGGAAGAGCGCGCCTATACCTGGAATGCAAGGGGATCGCTAACTACGCACCATTCTGAGGACCTAGCGATGAGTGCCAGTCTCTTGCGATATCTTTTGCTGTAAACCCTAAGTTTGTAGGATTAAATTCATGATCCCCGGGTATCAACAATGCCTCCGCCGGGAACCGCGTAGCCCCCCTCTTCGGTTCCACAGCCACGTCTAACCGGGGACGCACGTAGGGACGACCACCAAACATCTCGGGTATGTGGGCCTTAGCGGCCTGCAGCTCGCGACTTAGGTCGGGTACCGGGTCCGGATCTTCTGCAGGCGTCATAGTCTCATCCCGGAAGTCGTGCAGATACCATCTCACTTTTCCGCCTGGAAAAATGGCGACTGCGGATATTGCTGCGAACGGTGCAGGATGCTTAGGCCACATCTTCTTATCGACTTTGATGCAAGCATCGCGAATCTCCTCGAACCGTTCGAGCACCTGATAGGTTCGCGCTTCTAGCTCTTCGCTTTCAATGCGATCTACAACTACTCGTAGAGCTCGCACGAACTCCAGAAATGAACCGAGTCCCTCTTCGAAGGCCAACGCAGTTAGTTCTAGATCAGATCCGATTCTCAGTGTGGTGCCGCCTTTGATGGATCGCACGAGCCCTTGAAGGCCGCCGCTTGATCCATGGACCACTCCAGAGAGGACTCGATAACCGATGTAACCTTCTTCCGTCCCCAAGCGCTCTGCACGATCTCTGATAGTTCCTTCCGCCCAACCGTTACGAAAGCGTTTGCCATACTTCGCGATAGCCTCCCGAACGGGCCTGGTGGCCGCGGCCTCAAGTGCTTTAAGCCGCTTCTTCTCGCTTCTCTGGTTAGCGGGGGTCATCCCACCTATTACCCAAGTTCTTTTGCTTAGCTGTTCGGCGACGATGTGCTTATGCGCCATGAAGCGCTCTGAAGTGTTCACGTCGGAGTTCGTCACGTCCATGAAATTGACTAGGTGTTCGAACAGGGCCCGCGCCAAGAGGGCCGCGGCCCTCCCCTCCAGGAGGTCCACCTGTCTAATCAATGAGAGCGCGTCATTCGCTGCAGCGTTGAAAATGTGTTTCTGCGCGTCATTCGTCAAGTGGCTGGAGAGCAAGCCTGGGAACATCTTTACGCACCACTGCCACTGCTCTATCTCATTGCGAGTGTCTTCGGCTAGTAGGTCCATCAAGCTACTCGGAGCGGCTGATCCAAAGCTTGCCGATACAGGGGCGACGTCCCGACCGTTCCGATCCCTTGCGCGCCAGTCCTGCCCTAGTGGCTTACCGAAACTCTCTCCGCGGGACATGGGCAACCTCCAGATATCAATGGCAGTTGTACGCAAAGCGCGCCTACAAATTTACGACCTATTGTTGTCGTACAGAATGAACCGAGCCCTTTTCATGCGCTGAAAACTCTTTGCGCCTCTGCCTGGATCAACCAAAAGACGATTTATCGGCTGGCGAGCTGCTTGATGTCCCATTCGCGCAAGGCTCGCCCTATGGTGGCGCGGCCGACTCCAAGGGCATCTGCGATCTGCTGCTGTGACTTGCCAGCTTTGCGCAGCTGCACAGCTGCTTCTAGACGGTCTGGCGTCATGACGGTGGGGCGACCGCCGACGCGCCCTTGGGCGCGTGCGTGCGCGAGCCCCCGCCGCGTGTTCTCTCGGATGGTGGCAACGCGAAGCTGCGCCATGACTGCCAGAATGCCGACGATGGCCTCTCCCATCGGGGTAGAGGTATCGACGTCGAGAAAAGGCTCTGTGAGGCTTTTCAACCGCACGCCTCGGGCTCCCAAGTCACGGATCTGTTCAATAGCCATCCGCTCGGTTCCGGCGATGCGGTCTAATGCTCGGATCACCAAAGTGTCCCCTGGGCGTAGATACTCCAAGCAGGCCACCCACTGTGGCCGATCAGAGATCCGGCTCGATTCTCCGTGGTCAACAAAGACCCTCGTTGCGCCGGCAGTGTGACTTTGTGAGCTAAATGGCGGGGTTCGTCAGGCGCTCCGCGGCGGTCTCCGCTCCCGCAGGCAAGGCTTGCTGGGAGTAAGAACAATGTCCCGCAAGAGGATCGTCTACCGGGCGACCGATCTACTCGTCGGACGGCTCCTAGTCCGCGTGACCAGAGCCTGGTGGTTCCTGAGCATTCGAGAGGGGTCGCGTGGCAGGATGACATTTGTGACCTACACTCCGTGCGCCGACGTCTCTGCAGCTGACTGGATCGCAACCTCCAGTACCCCGTGGCAACGCCTAGTAACGATGGGACCTCCCGGCTACCCCTCCTATGCCCGACTCAGGTTTATACCTGACCCAGCATTCGCAGGACAGGCTGAGCACGAAGCCCTCCCCAGCGGCGACCACCCAACAGATGAGGATCAACTCCGCTTCGCTGTTGAGACACTGCTGCCCTTTACCGAGACACCCAACGTCGGCTACTCGTTATTCTGGGCGGGATGGGGAGACGGAGCCTTCCCCACTGCGGTGCTGCAGACACCCCAGGTGGAAATCCCGGAGACACCTCAGGTGGAAATCCCGGCACGCGAGTACTACCTATGTCGCGTCAGCCTGTCGGACCTCGCTTCAGGCGCGGTCCACGAGGTGTGGGAACAAGACGCCGCTCACCCGATGCCGCCACCGGCATTCATCTGGCCCGAAGACCGCTCCTGGTGTGTCACTCAGGATGTCGACCCTCACTGGGGTGGAATCGGTGCTAGCGATGATGCCATAGACCGGTTGTTGACTGATTCGCGCCTCGATATCGTTCGGGCCGAATGGGATCAGGAGTCCCCTTCCTTCTACTGAGGGAGCTGACCGCTGCAAGATGCCTCTAGGTTCAACCTCCAGAGGATTCGTCTGCCCGTAAGCCGGTCGCTCACCGGGCACTCCCCCACCCCAAACCCAATCCATATAGACACCGGGCTCTGAGTGCCCGTATACCCCGCCCGATTAAAAGCACGGTGAAGGCCCCCTATCTGCAACACTTGAGGGCATGACTCGACTGAAGATCGGATACGCCCGGGTATCGACCACCGGACAAGACCTCACCGCGCAGCGTGAAGCACTCATCGGACTCGGGGTCGACCCCGATCAGGTCTACGTCGACCACGGGCTCACCGGAACCAACCGCACCCGGCCCGGACTCCGCGAAGCCCTCGCGGCCGTCCGCTCCGGAGACACCCTGGTGGTGACGAAGCTCGACCGGCTCGCCCGATCACTGCCCGATGCTCGGAACATTGCCGATGAACTCACCACCAAGGGCGTGACGCTGAGTATCGGCGGCAGCCTCTATGACCCCAACGACGCGGTAGGCCGACTGCTCTTCAACGTCCTCGGCATGGTGGCGGAATTCGAAGCAGACCTCATCCGAGCCCGCACCCGTGAAGGAATGGCCATCGCAAAGTCGAAAGGTCGGCTCCGAGGGAAACAGCCCAAACTCTCCCCATCAAAGCGCAAGCATCTTCTCGCCACCCATGCAGCTGGGACTCACACTCAGTCCGAACTAGCCGAGCTCTTCGACGTCTCGCGCGCAACGATCTACAGGGAACTTCAACGCATACAGCCCACGACTTGATCAAACATGCACGAGCGCCGCGAGGCGGGTCCCCCGCGGCTGAGCAGGCAACTTGCGGAGCTGCCACTCGTATAACTGCCCTGCCACCCCATCGTCGATAGGGCAAGATGTCCCACATGACTAAGGACATGCCGCAACCGCTCATCGAACGTCTCGCAGAGAATGCCGAACAAGTAGCGTTCGGTTGGCGACGGGAAGCGTGGCAGGCTGCAATGTACGACGACGATGCGACTCTGGCTCTACTTGACCGCCTCGGTGAGAACGTCGACCGGGAGACTACCCGCACAGTTGTTCTTGAAGAGCTTTCGGCGGGCCGGGTGACCCCAGCGTTCGTCGCGGCAATGATCTGGGGACACGGAATGACCGGCTACGGGCCGGCACGCGTGCGCTGGGTGCTCACCGGAGTACGTGGAAGGACTTCGATCACCGCACCGATTCGGTCAGACGTTCTCGAGAAGTTGACCGATGGAGCGAAGGTCGCTCGCGAGTCCGGCCCGGTTGAAGGCTTCAGGTACATGAACAATTCTGGGAAGATCCTCCACTTGGGGGGATCCTTCTTCACCAAGTGGCTCTACTTCACTACCGCAGTTGATGGCATTGCCGACCCGAATGCCGCGCCTATCCTCGACGCGCAGGTGGCCGGATGGCTGCGGGAACACAATGTGGAATCTCTCCGCATAGATAAGACTCCAGCCTACGAAAACTACCTTCGCCTATTAGTGGACTGGGGTCAAAGGTCTGGGCGGGCACCAGCCCAGGTTGAAGCTGCGATCTTCCACCTAGCCACTGGTCGATGAGTGAAACCACCAACACAGGTGTGCCCCTGGTGGCCGAGAGCGTGACGCGCCGCGAAACGAGAGACACGGAAACGACCCTTGTGACCTGACTGAATCTCGATCACTTTATTCACGCTGGGGCATACTTCAGTCATGAACTCCCCTACGGACCTGCACGGCATCCTCGACGATGTAGCCGCCCAGATGGTCGCAGATTTCCAAGCCAGCGCGAGGGTGAACCACCGCGGATCTAAGGGAACAGTACGCGAAGAGACCGTACGATCCTTTCTGGCGGACTACCTACCAGGCTCTACGACCGTGACTGGTAGTGGCGAACTCCTTGCCACGACTGGTGAGGTCTCTGGGCAGTGTGACGTAATGGTGATGGATGCTGGGACCCCTCCCTTATGGAAAGAGGAGAGCTATCGGATCGCTCCTATCGAGTGCTGCTTTGCAACGATTGAGGTGAAATCGGATCTCACCCGTCCCGAGCTAAAGAAGGCCTGGGACGCAGCCAAGAAGGTAAAGTCGCTTCCCCGAAGCGCTTACTTGAAGGACCCCAGCCCCATCTCCTACACCCGCACAGCCTACGGCCGTCAGGTCGAAACCATGCCTCCCCAGGTCCATGTCTTCGCCTACAGCGGTGTCTCGCTAACTGTCCTCGGCGAAGAATTGGCTTCTCTGGCACAGGACGGCGATGATCACTCACTGGGCCTCGACTCAGTGTGTGTACTCGACAAGGGGCTAATCACTTGGGCCAATCTCGGGACCGGCGAATTAGGGATGCGACTTCCAGACTCGAAGGCGGCTGCTTACAATGCCACTCCAGGCCAAGTACTACTCTACTTAGCCACGGTTCTCAACAAGCACTTAGCTACCGCGACAATGAACCCAAAGTTTGACATCACCGGCTACATCAAAGGGACCCTTGGGGACCTATACGGCATGTGGCCAGAGTTCCCCCCAAGCGTATTGAACGCATTACGGCCGCAGATACCTTGAACTTGTCGGGCCGCCACACAGAGTGAGATCTCCGGGGCGACTCCAACCGAACACTATTCATGGGCGTTCTGCGGGCTCCAAGAAGATCCCTGAGGTTCGCTGTCTTATAAACCTACACTTTTTGAGACCTGCATGACGTCGCTGAGTAGGCCGCCGTAACGAACGGTCGTCTGAGTCAGTTACGCGAAGGAGGCTCAGAATCGACCACTCGTCCCCGCCCCGATTGGGTGAGCAACGCCTGGTCGTCACGAAGAGGAAGCAACGCATAGTCGACACCGTAGGTCCTGAGGGTGCGATCGATGAGTTCCGGAGGGCACTGCGGCAACAGCCCGTCAGCGTGGGGGATGACAACCTGGTCGACCACGCGTCCACCCGAAAACGATCGTTCTCGGGTGGGCTCGGTCTAGGCCCAGAAGTAACTGACGAGGAAGTAAGTCGCTCCAAAGAGGACGAGAACGTGTCCACCCACCGACGCCCACTCCTTTGCCTTAGCCGACTTTGGACCAAGCTGCCCATCCTCGCTCAACGCCAGTGCAATCAAGTCACCAAAGGCGAGCAAAAATAAGCCAGCTACGGTGAACAAACCGGCTGCGAGGACCAGGGAGCGCGGATCTACATACAGGAGGGCAAGAAGCACGCCGATTCCAGTTGCCATAACCGGTACAAAAACTGCCATCACGCTTCCGGTGGCCCTCGTCACGACTCTTTTTACTGCCGAGGAGTCCACGTGAGTCGGGAGCTGGTGCAGAGGACATTCTGTATCCCTGTCTTTACAGGGATACAGGTACAGAGAGCAAACTCTATTACTCATCGGCGGGACTCTGTGCAATCTTCACTACGCCCCCAGCTAGGTCGAGTCCTGGCCGCATCTCCGTATTCCTGCATAGCTGTATAGCTGTATAGCCATCTTTACAGATGGCCAGATTGCCGTGGGGTGATCTGCGCGCCATCTGCCTTCAGGCCCGCTTCGATATAGCGGATCACCAGATCCCGCATAGGTGTGTCTTGCTGCACGGCATGGAGGTGAAGATCCCGGTGAAGGCTAACGGGCAGCTCATAGGTGGCCTTCTTCAGCTGCTCTGCCGGCTCCTCCCCCGTGCGGAAGGTCTGGGCTACGCTCGTGCTCTGCGCGGTGGCAGCAGACTCTTCTTTCTTCTTCCGCAGGGTTGCTCCGAGGTTAGCTTTTGGGCTCTTGGCAGTCACGGTCATTCTCCTTCGGTAGTCAGGGCTTCGTGCAGCTCGGCGAAGACTTCTTCGTAGCCGTGCAGGCTGGGGAAGTCCAGGCTGGTGAACCACATCTTGTTCACTTCTTCGCGTGTGGGGATCTCCGCACCAAAAGCGACAATGTCCTCTTCTTCGAAGAGCTCCCGTGCCTGCTTATAGAGCTGGTGGCGAGAGTCGATGTTCCACAGGAGAATCGCGGCCGGCGTTGATAGTGCCCGGTAGGTCTCCAGAGCGCGGTCTAGATCTGCTGGTGTGGTGCGGGTTGGGATGATGGTGAGATCGGCATGGGAGACAGCGGCATCAATGATGGCTGGATCTCCTGGCGCAGTATCGATTAGCAAATAGCCCACGTTGGCGGCTTTGATCTTCCGGGCAAGTGTCGCCCGGTTGGCGTCGGTGACGTCAAAGCGCAGCGGATCTCCGGCTTCTTCTGCAACTTCAGCCCATTTGCTGGCGCTACCCTGCGGGTCTGCGTCGATCACCGCGACGGTGAATCCTTTTCGGCGCGCGGCTTCAGCCAGCATGATCGAGCTGGACGTCTTTCCGGTGCCACCTTTGGTGTTCACTACAGCAATACGCATGGCTGTACCTCCTTATTTACAGGTTACCGACTATGCGGTTATACGGCAATACAGGCTTACAGGTTCCTGGGTTTATGGATTCCTGCCTAGCTGGGGTTACAGGATTATCGGTTGCTCAGGTGAGGTCCGCGCCCACCGGGGGAGCGCGAGGGGGCCGGCGGCCCCCTCGCGCGTCGCGCTCAAGCGGCGACGGCCTCCGGTGCTCGGGCCTCCACGGTAATGCCTTCGATGATGGAATGTGCGGCTTTGAGGACGTTGGCAGCGGTGGACTTGATTAGGTCCGCGTCTGCTTGGCTCCAACCGGCGATGTATCCAATGCTGTAGCTGCTGGTGTCCATGCCCAACAGGCCGGCTACAACGTAGGCCACTGACTCGGCTTCGGTTTCTGCGGTGCCGCGGTGGGTGATCGCCTCGGCTGGCTCCTCGGTGGCGTGTAGCAGGGCGTGAGCTGCCTCGTGGAGGGCGGTTTTTGCTGCTTGGGCGGGGGAGAGGGATGAATCTATGACGATGCGTTTAGTGCCGTCTGTGGTGGTGTATCCGTTGGTTTCGCCGGGGATCGGTTCAACGCTGACGGTCCAGCCCTGGCCTGTCAGCCAGTCGGTGACTGCTGCGGTGATTCCCTGGGGGTCTTCTCCTGTGAGCCGCTGCGCGAGCGTGGGCACTGGCTCGGCTCCTTCGATTTCCTCTGTTTGTGAGATATCGAAAACAGACACAGGGAAGAAGACCATACGGCGGCGGGTGGTCTCTTCGCCGGTTTCGTCTTCTTCGGTGACCTTTTGCTCTCGGCCTCCAAAGATTCGGATTCCTTTTTCTCCCTTGCTCACCTGACGGCCCAGCTGCTGCCACTTTCGGTAGCCTGCGACGTGGCTGGCCTCGGGCTTCTGCGAGAAGATCAGGATCAAGTTATTGACGCTGTAACTGTGAAACTGGCGCATGAAGTCAAGCATCTTGCGCCACTGGTCGGAGTCCCGGAGTGCTTCGACCTGTTCTGTGATGGCTGCCTGAAGCTGCTCGGCCTCGGCTCGGCGCTGCTCGGGGGTCTTCTGGTTCTTGATCTTGCGGGTCATGGTTGGTCTCCCTCCTCGTTTTTTCGTTGATGGCAGCTCTGCTGCTTGGTCCGTGACGGAGAGGGCAGCAACCCGAAGGGCAGCGGAGGAGGAAAGTTTCTGCGCGAAATAAGGGAGCGATAGCGACCGCGTGCAGAAAGTTTCCGGGGGAGCTGGCCCGGTCGCAGACCGGGCTTGTGCCCGCGGAGCGCGGACCTACAATCCGAAGGACATCAACGAAAACACGAAGAAGATCCGGCGTTTGCGCCGGAATCGTTCCGCGGACGCGCAGCGGCCGACGATGGACGGGGCATCCCCGTCCCTACGCGGTCTGCCCCGGCAGATCGGCGTACTCGCGCCGGCTGTTTTGCTGGCATTCTGTAGATACAGGTTGCCAGGTGGCTGTATTTACAGCTTGAAACACAGGGGTCTCGGACTGAGGATGACTCAGCCCGAGACTGTCTGTTTAGGCTGCGGCGATCTCACTGATCTTGTCCGGGCGGAAACCGGACCAGTGGGTGTCCGCGGTGACCACCACGGGAGCTTGCATGTATCCTATGCCGCGCAGCTGCTCGAGCGCCGCGTGATCAGTGCTGATATCAATGACCTGGTAGCTGAGTCCGGCCTTGTCTAGGGCTCGGAAGGTGGCGTTGCACTGGACGCAACCCGGCTTG
>NZ_HG005174.1:36645-46703 GCF_000455245.1 Nesterenkonia massiliensis
ACCGCCGGTGCCTGGTAGCCCAGCGCTGAGTGCCGCCTGTGGTGATTGTAGTCATGCTTCCAGTCGCTGATGATGACCTTTGCGTGGAGCAGGGAGTAGAAGCTGTTGATGTTCAGGCACTCGTCCCGGATCCTGCTGTTGAAGGACTCCACGTACCCATTGCGCCACGGGGAACCCGGCGGGATGTAGTGCAGCCCGATCTTCTCCCCGGCCCAGTCGGCCAGGGTCTGACTGATCAGCTCCGGGCCATTGTCGCAGCGGATCACCTGCGGGGCACCACGCTGAGCAACCAGGGCATCGAGGTGGTCCTTCAGCGCCTTGCCTGTGATGGATCGCTGAACCAGTCCGCCGAGGCATTCGCGGGTGTGCTCATCGACCACGGTGGCGATCTTGATCGTCCGCCCTTGCTCGTCGGCATCGAACTGGAAGTCCACCGCCCAGACCACATTCGGGGCCGTCGCTGTCGGGGCGCCGGTGGTGGAAGTCCCGCGGCGCTTACGGCGGCGGCGCACCGGTACTCGAAGGCCCTCCTCACCCCAGAGGCGCTGGACCTTCTTGTGGTTGACCACCCACCCCTGGGCCCGGGCTTCGTGGTAGGCCCGCCGGTACCCATGCCTGGGATTCTGCGCGGCGTAAGCGCGCAGCCACTGGCGCAGAGCAGCGTTAGGATCAGCTGCTGTTTCTGACTGCAACGGCCGCCGGTAGGCAGATCGAGAGAGCCCAGCCAGACCAGTGGCCGCCCGCTCGCTGATCTGGAACTTTCCGATCAGATGACGGACGGCCTGCCGACGTCTGGCCGGGCTTAGAAGTTTCCCTCTGCCAGCTCCTTCAGAGCGGCCTTCTCCAGCTCTGCCTCAGCCAGCAGCCGCTTGAGCCGGTCATTCTGCTTCTCAAGCTCTTTGAGCCGCTTGGCGTCCTCAGCCTTGAGCCCGCCGTATTGGTTCTTCCACCGGTAATAGGTGCCCTCAGTGACTCCCAGTTCCCGAGCAACGGCGGGCACATCATGGCCTTGGGCCAGCATCTTCTCGGCCTCACCGAGCTTACGGATGATCTGCTCCGGGGAATGCCGTTTCCTCTTCGCGGTCATAGTCACACCAGTCTTCCTCCCGCTAAGGGCGGGCGCTAGTGCAACTCACATAACTACTGGACCGAATCTAGGGGGTCACTCCAAGCAGCCTCGATCGCTTCCTCAACATCTTGCCTGGTTGCTGTGGGGCGGTCAGCAGCTGGATATTCCGTGGCATTGCGTACCTGCCGCATCCACTCGAACTCCTGAACCGCTTCCTCTCTGAGGAAGATTGCGGCCGCGATGCCTGTATTGCGATGGGCGTCGCGAGATCATGGAGCATCTGGCACCTACCGGTCCGGTCTATCACGCAGGCACACTCTCAGGTAACCCGGTGGCCATGGCTGCCGGCGTCGCGACCTTGGAGAGCGCCACCACGGAGGTCTACCGCCACATCGATGAGAAGGCCCAGGTGGTGGCCGATGCGCTCGCCGCCGCGCTCTCTGACGCCGGGGTGGACCACACGCTGCAGAAGGTCGGCTCCTTGTTCTCGGTGGCGTTCGGGACCTCGGCCACAGGGGTGCACAACTATGCCCAGGCTCAGGTGCAGGAGGCTTTCCGCTACGGGCCGTTCTTCCACTCCATGCTGGAGCAGGGCGTTTACCTGCCCCCGAGCGTGTTCGAAGCCTGGTTCCTTTCAGCAGCTCACGACGACGAGGCCATCGGGCGCATCCTGCAGGCCCTTCCCGCTGCCGCCCGCGCCGCAGCAGGGGCGCAGCCCGGAAGCGGGAAATGAAAACAGTTTTCTACAAGATCAATGGCTTAGACGTTGATGATGCTCCGCAACTCTGAGAAGGAACTGATGAAGTGGGTCGGAGCCGAAGCCTTTACCTTTTCTTCGCACTGGTGTCCGCCTGCGATCGCTACGGAGAGAAAACCTGCGGCTTTCGCGCTCACAACATCGTAGGCTGTGTCGCCCACGTAGTAGGCCGGTGCATGGTGCCTGCCCAGCGTGCTGAGGGCGTGCGCCTTATCTTTGACACCTCCCAGGGTGATATCGAAGAGCGAAGTGAGACCATGTCGGCGAAGGTCCTCTCCTACCGCGGAAGGGCTCACGGCTGAGAGGACCCCCGTGGTGACACCATGAGCTCGAAGGTCCCTCAACAACGTGCGGACACCTTGGCGAAGAGGAGAGGGCGCGCGCATCTCCAGTCCCCATTCCTCTTCCACATGTTCGAGGAGATGGGGAAGGATGCCGAAGGAAGCGAACCAGGAACTCAGCGGGAGCATGAACTGCTGGCGGAAAGATTCTCGGTCCACCAGGGTCTGGTGATGGCGGAGTAACACCGTATTTGTTGCACGTACAGCACGGTCCAGATCGTCCATGAGGGTGCCATTGAGGTCGAACAGCACCAGTGGGCATGATGTATTGGGCTTCAGGCTTTTGATATCGGTCACGCGTCGAGAGGTTCCTGTTCCTTCAGCCACTCCGCCGCGGTTCCCATGTTCAGCCCCGTCTTGGTGTCAAAGACGGAGACATGACGGGGGTCGCAGTGGAGAGGTATCACGGCATCACGCTGGGAGGTGTAGTCCGCGGGAACCCGTACACGTATTACGGGGCCGCCGAGTTCGACGTCTAGGATCCGTGAGGAGCCTTCATGCTCGATCTCCAGGACGCGGCCTTTAAAGTTCCATGTGTCGGCTCCCCCGGGAATGATGTTCTCTGGCCTGATGCCGAGGGTGATGTCATTCTCGGAGTTTGGTCCGCGGACGACGCCGAGAGGTGAGACGAATCCCTCATCCCGGCGCTCAGCATGCAGCAGATTCATTGGTGGACTGCCCACGAACCCTGCGACGAAGAGGGTTGCGGGACGGTGGTACACATCGTCGGGAGTCCCCAGCTGCTCGATTCGCCCGTTGTGCATCACCGCAATTCGATCGGCTGTAGCCATCGCATCGGCTTGGTCATGGGTGACCATCAGGTGGGTGGCACCGATATCCCGCAGACGTCGGGAGATCTCTAGACGGAGGCTCAGATGGAGCTGGGCGTCCAGGCCGGAGAGGGGTTCATCGAGCAGCACTACCGAGGAGTGTCTGGCCATGGCTCGTGCCAGGGCAACCCGTTGCCTCTGGCCGCCTGACATCTCACGGGGTCGCCTGTCCAAGAGATGATCTATGCCCAGCATAGTGGCCACGTCTTCAGCTCGGCGCGTGGCTTCTGCCTTGCCGATCTTCAAGCCGTGGATGAGACCCATAGTGATGTTTTTGCGTGCCGAGAGATGAGGGTAGAGCGCGAAGTGCTGGAAGACGATGGCGATGTCACGTTCGTGCGTCGGTATGCCGCTTTGTTCCCTCCCCCCGATGATCACCTTGCCGGAAGTCGGTGGCTCCAATCCGGCGATTAGTCGCAGCAGGGTGGACTTGCCTGAGCCTGAAGGCCCCAGGACGACGAGGCTCTCTCCCGGAGCTACTTCCAAGTCGATGTGGTCCACCGCCGTGACATCACCGAAGTGCTTGGAGAGTCCCTCGAGAGCGATGGTGTGGGAAGAGGTGTTCACTGGACTTCCCTTTCAATCCTCTCGACCGTGTCCGGCACTACGACGTCCACTGCCTCGCCGTTGGTCAGACGTTGCACCATGTCCTGGAGGATCTGGTTCACCGCTGGAGTGGAACTTCCGTGCCAGCCTCCCCACAGGGTGGGGGTTCCCTCATAAGTCCAGGCGTAACCCACAGGAGTTTCTGCTAAAGGATCCTCGGACAGAATCTGAGCAGCTTTGCTGTCTACAGGGATGTAGCTCCAGTCCTTAGAGCTTTCTACGATGTTCTCAGTGCTGAGCATGGCCGAAATGAACTCGTAGGAGTACGCGGCAGCACAGCTGTCCTCTGAAAGGACCATCCAACCGTTTCCTCCAATAGGAAGTTCCGGGGTTCCCCCGTCAGGAATGGGGAAGTCGGTGACGGTCCACTCGAAGTTTTCTCCGATCTGGTCGTGGAAAGTCGCGGCGATCTGCGGGCTATAAACCAGGTAGGCGAGGTTGCCACTGGTGAAGGCATCCAGCGCGTCTGCAACGTCAAGAGAGTCGTGCAGTCCTTGGCTGCCGAACTCCTCAAGGATCGCAAGCCCTTCACGTCCTTCTTCGGTATCAAAGGCTGGCATGCCGTCCTCGTCGACCAAGGTGCCTCCAGCGTTCTGAATCATGGCTTGGACTGGCCAATCGCTGATTGCCGTGCGGGGGACATGGACAGAAGCGTTTCCAGTAGCCTCCGTCACCTGCTGTGCGGCTTCCAGCCATTCGGAGTAAGTGGCAGGGGCTTGGGTAACCCCTGCATTCTCCGTGATATCGGTATTTGTGAAGAGGACGGGGACGGAGGTCTGGAACGGTGCGGTGTAGACCGTCCCGTCCACTGAACCTGCTTCGAGGAAGCGCTCGTCGTAGGTATCGGCTAACGCAGAAGTGTCGAAGGGCTGGGGGTCGTATTCGTCGACCCAGAACCTCACCTGACCGAGGCCTACCATGATCACATCTGGGCGGGAACCTGCTGCGATGTCGGCCACGAGCTGCTGAGTAAGTTCGTCGTAACTTCCGCCGGGGACTTCGTTGATCTCAACGGTCAGCCCCTCATATTCAGCTTCGAGCACCTCTTTGGCGTTCTCGGCCGGTTTAGTTCCCCATTGAAGGAACTGAGCCTCGATCGTTGTGTCCTCGGGCGCGCATTCGCTAATATCGGCGGCTTCGGCCACCTCTCCGGAACTATTGTCTCCGCAAGCGACGAGTGCCAAGGCAGAGAGAAGTCCGATCGAGAGCAGTGCCGCTGGGCGTGGGAATGTCATTCTGCTGGTCATAGTGGTGACGTACCTTTCGGATGAAGAGGTCATGGTGTTGGGATGAGCGAAACGAGGATCTGTTGTCATACGCGTTTGTCTTTCCGGGCAGAGAACCGCAGCAGCGGGGCCTCAGAGCATGGCAGTTACTTGTCAAAGTTGCGCGGTTATCCGGGCAGTTCTCCGCCGCCGAGCCCTGCTTCGAAGGATCGTTGGGCGAAAATGTAAAGAAGAACGATGGGCAGGGTGATTATGAGTGCGCCGGCAGCTAAGGCTCCGTAGTCCTGACCTGTTTCGATCTCCTGGAAGACCGAGAGCGCCAGTGGGGGTGTCTGTAAGTCACGGCTCCTGATGGCCAGCAACGGCCAGAGGTAGTCATTCCAATGAACGAAGATCGAGAAGATCGAGAAGGTGGCGATCGAGGGCATCGACGCAGGGACGACGACCCGCAGCAACGTGGAGAAAGTGCCTAAGCCGTCGGCTCTCGCTGCCTCGAGCAACGCATCAGGAATGGTCATCATGTGCTGGCGCATCAGAAAGATTCCGAAGGCGCTCGAGACGAAGGGCAGGATGAGCGCCGTGAGCGTGTTGCTCAAGCCCATGGCGCTGATCCCTAAATATGTGGGCATAGCGTTCGCCTGCGTGGGAACCAGCAGGCAAGCGATCACCGCGGCGAACGCAAAGCCTCTCCCGGGGAAGGGGACCTTGGCGAAGGCATAGGCGGCCGGAATGCAGGTCACCAGCTGGCAGGCGAGGATAGCCAGAGTGACGATGGCTCCGTTGAACATGGCGCGGCCGATGTTTCCCTCGGTCCAGGCACGCGAGAAATTCGAGAGGTCCCAGCTGCCGGGCAGTAGTTCGATGCCGCTGAGAGTCACTGAGTCCGCTCCCGAGACCGAAAGCCGAAGCATCCAGAAAAACGGGAAAAGCGCGATGGTGACAGCGGTTAGTAAAATTGCCCATCTCAGGAGGGTCCAGTGCAGCCGGGGAGAGAAGCCAGTCGGAGAGAGAGTCATGAGGTGCCTCCGGAGAGTTGACGACGGCGGAAGATACCGATGGCGATGAGCGTGATCAGCAGCAGTGTGGACAGAGCCGCGGCTTCACCGAATTTGAGCTGCTGCATTCCCAGCCTGTAGACCATGGTCAGAACGGTTTCGCTGGAGCTGAGCGGACCGCCCCCTGTCATGACATGGATGGTGTCGAAAACCTGCGCGGCCTGCAGAATGAGCATCACGACCACAAAGACGGTGAACGGCCTCAGGAGAGGAAGAGTCACCGATGTGAGTTTGTGCCATCCTCGGAGTCCATCGGCAGCACACGCCTCGTGGATGGCGGTGGGGATGCTGGTGAGTCCGCTGAGGAAGATGATCAGGGCAAGTGAGGTGTTCCTCCAGATGCCTACGAAGGCGACGGTGAGGAGCGAATACTGTTCTTCACCCAGGAAGTTGATTGGTGCTACTCCGATGACCCCGAGAAGTTCGTTGGCGAATCCGCCGTGGAGGGCGAATATCCAGCGGAAGACCACCGCCATAGCCACGAGATTGGCAGCGAAGGGGAGGAAGAGTAATACCTGAACGCACCGCCGCCCTCTGCCCAGTGAGCTGGCGAGAATCGCCAGGCCCAGGCCGATGATGAGACTGGGAATTATGGTGAGCAGTGAGTAGACAAGAGTGTTTCTCAGGGAGAGGAGGACATCCCTATCCTCAAAGAGAAACCGATAGTTATCCAGGCCAACCCACTCCAGCCGTATCCCGCGGCTGAGACTGACATCGAAGAAGCTCGCGGTGAGAGAGATAAGGGCGGGCACGAACATGAAGAGGAAGATGAGCACCAGAGCTGGTGCGGCAAGCAGCAGGCCGTGGCGCCTGCCCTGCCCCTTTCCGGTGTGTGCAGTCACGATGACACCCCCGGAAGCGTACGGCGATCGAACGCGGAAAGCTCCCCGCGTATATCGAGGAGAAACAGCGATTCATCATCTGCCTGCGGGGGCACCGCGATGGGGTTGGGCACCTGAATGCTGTGCAGCAGCGTCCCAGAGCGGGAATGAATGAGGTGGATTTTTGAGTCGAGTCCTGGGACGGCCAGTACTTCTGAAACTTCACATACCGGGGCGGAGATGGTGTGCCCGGTCTGTTGATAACCGGAGGTGATCATCGCGGTGTCGTCCTGGAGATGACAACTCCAGATCGGCTCTCCGGTATCACGATTCAACAGGACGACGCCGTAGCCCGGGTCGCTGACGACAACCCCCTGCTGCGTCAGTAGAGGCGGATGGGGATTCCACGGGAGGGTGTTGGCTCGCTGCCAGCGGATCTCCCCGGAATCCCCGTTTATTCGCGCGAGACCATCGACCATGGGAGCGAAAAGATCGTTGCTCAGCTGATCCGGAACGGGAGTCGCCAGGGGAGCGCTCGAACCGAGAAGCTGCACGTTCTTCCCGTCTCCCCATCGAATGCTGCCCGTGTACGGGTCCAGCGCCATCAGCTGTGGTGTGGCAGGCCATTGTCCGAAGTAGAGTGTGTCGCCGGATACCACCGGCGCGGCAGAAGTGCTGAAGGTCTGGTAGGGGGCGATCACCCTCTCCCAGAGCAGCTCTCCCGAGTTCAAGCAGAGGCTTCGTAGGGTAGTGGAATCGGCAACGAAGAGGCGATCTTCGTGGATGGCGGGAGAAGCGAGGAGGAAGGTCCGCAGCGGTTCCGGTGAGCTCCTGCTCCACGCGACTTCTCCGGTGTTCAGATCAAGGACCACAACGGTGCCCTCGATACAAGTGACGGCGACACGGTCTCCAGCTGAGGAGGGGGCTGAACGCACCGGAGCCGGCAGTGGAGTGCTCCACCGTACGGAGCCGTCCGAGATGTCGACCGCCGTAAGCTGCGCGTTGCGTGAGTCTTCGTCAGCCCATGAGGTGACCAGATGTCCTCCGGTGAGGCAGAATCCGGCGTCATGGGCAGTACCGGGAAGTTGAGTGACCCATTTCCGGGTTGGCTGGAAGGTTCCGTCGGAGTGTGCGGAGTTGGTGAGAATGTGCGCCTTGGGTGCCGGGAAGTCTCTATGGGTGGTGAGGTGCAGCTCCTCTCCATCCCATCTCACTGTCCGGTAGCTGGGAGGGGTGCCGTCCAGCCCTCCGAAAAGCGGCGTGGGAGTGGTCACATGTAGGATTCCATCCACGTCGATGACCCGGGAGACATGCCGATGGCCGGAGAACGTGGCGAGTGGCTTACTCGGCAGATGATCAAGCATCGTGTGCCACGGCTGATCATGACTGAGAAGAATCCACGGTCTGCCAGGGGGCTGGTGCTCCAGGTCTGCTCGCATCCAGGCGTTCTGCTGGGCGGTGTCCAGACCGAATTCATGAGTATGCCAGTCCACGGCGATCACATGTAAACCGGGCAGGTCGAACGAGTACCAGCGCGGGCCCAAGAACTGTTCATAACTTCGAGGGTCAGCAGCGTGCAGAAGATATCCTCCCGGTGATACCGCACTGTCGCGTGAGCCTGCCATGTGATCGTGGTTCCCGGGCAGAAGCCGTACGTTCACAGGACTGGAACTCACTGCGGCAAGTAGGTCCTCGAACTCTGCCGGGATGCCAGTGTCGGTGAGATCGCCGGTAGCTACGAAGGACTCTAGCCCTGGCTCGGACTCCCAGACTCGCTGGAAGAACTCCGTGAGACTCTCCCGGCTGCCCAGTTCAACGCGGAAGGGATAATAGGAGCCCTTTCCCAGATGCATGTCTGAGATGTGCACGAATCGATAAGGGAATATCGCCGGTTTCTTCTTCAGGACGAAGGCCGTCGTCGGTAGGTTCGCGGGGACGTACCAAGTCTGGCAGCTGTAGTCAGCAGGAACAGTCACGAAGACAAAAGGTCCTTGGGGTGCGATGCTGAAACTGCCGTCCTGGCCTGTGGCAGTGACGGTTATCCCGTCACTCACCAGCACGTGGGGGACAGGCAGGCCCTGATCGTCTTTGACGTGTCCTCGCATCATTGCTCAGATCCTGTGTTCGGTCACGATGTCGGAAGACAGTTCCAGGGCAGCGCGTGCGGAGGTGTAACGCAATGCCACCGAGGTATAGAGAGAGTCGAGAACTGCCAGATGTACGGAGCGGCTCACCATTGCTTCGACACGGAATGCCTTCTCATGGCTTCCTGCCACGATGACTTCATCGCATAGCTCGGTAAGAGGCGAGCTGCTGAAGCTGGTGACCGCCATGGTTGCGGCGCCGGCCTCTTTAGCCGCACGCATCACTTGGAGTGTTTCGACCGTGGAGCCAGTGTGGCTGACGGCGAAGCAGACGTCTTCGGGGCCTAGCAGCCTGGCCGTGACGTGCTGGACATGGTTGTCCGGGGAGAATGTGGAATCGAGCCCCAGGGTGGCGAAACGGTAAGCGATGTCTGCGGCAAGGGGTGCTGAGGTGCCGATCCCTGCAAAGACGATCCTGCGTGCAGAAACAATACGGACAAGCATGCGTTCCAGGGCGTCGCCGTCGAGGTTTCGTGCGGTTTCATTGAAGGCATTGGCTGCGTCGCGCAGAATCTTGTCTGCCACTTCCCGGGCGGAGTCTCCCTCGGTGACCTCGGTGGCGAAGGGTTGCACCCGTGTACCCATGTCCTTGGCGAGTTTGAACTTCAAGTCCTGGTAACCCTTGAGGTTCACTCGCTGACAGAAACGGATCACGCTCCCGACGGAGGTTCCTGCCATGCTGGCAAGTTCGGTCACGGAGATGCCCATGACGTGTTCTGGAGCCTGAAGAACGGTGTCGGCCACACGTCGTTCTGCCGCCGACATGGAGATTAACCCGGAGCGGATCTGTTCGATGACCGAGACGGCATGATCACGGGTACTGGTGCTTTCGGTTCTGTTCACATGCTTCAGCGTCGGGTTCTTGATTGAACCAGAAGTGCCGAGACGGTGAAGAGGAGATGAATGCTGGAAAAACTTTCCGCATTGGTAGGAAGGTTGGAAATTATTACCGGAAAGGGCTCTTCGAGGAGGCGAGTCGAGTCCAGTCATAGTCTCCTGCGCTTCACGTGACATGTGCTTCAGGTGTCAGTCTGAACAAGGGGTGACGAGGAGCCGAGAACGGGGGAGGGGATCAGCCCGACGCGCGCATATGCCGGGCGCATGCTGTCACGATCTTGGAAGCATGGAATGCCCCCGGTGTTAGGTCCAGGTCTTATGTGAGTTGCGGGGATTGATCTTCTCTTCTGTGGCGGCAGCTCGCGGCATAGA
>NZ_HG005175.1:0-12962 GCF_000455245.1 Nesterenkonia massiliensis
TTACGCCGCCTACGCCGATGTGCTCGAACTTTTGGGACGAGACGAAGAAGCCAAGCGTTGGCATGCGCAGATTGCTGTGGCCGAACGCGCGTTGGGCACCGGTCTCTTCGAGGATCCTGAGATTTTGGACTTTGATGAGGAGGACGCTGCCGACGAGCTGCCGAAAGTCAAAGAGCTTTTCGGCAGAGGCCAGAACCGTCGTGGATCGGATGAGAGGCGCGGACGGAGCCAGCGATGACTCAGCCGCTGGTCCAACAGCATGACGGTGTCCTCTTCGACCTCGATGGCGTTCTCTACGCAGGCCCATCTGCGGTGCCCGGTGCCCCGGAAGCCGTCGCGTCTCTCACAGCCCAAGGAACACCACACGGTTTTGTCACCAATAATGCCTCGCGCTCAGCTGAGTCCGTCGCATCGCATTTGAGCGAACTTGGCATACCCGCCAGCCCAGCGCAGGTTATTGGGTCAGCGCCAGCAGGTGTTGCCCTGATGGCCGAGCAGATTTCTGCAGGCGCGCGCGTACTGGTGACCGGCAGTGCTTATCTGGCGTCACTGGTAGAGGCTGCTGGGTTCGAGACAGTGCCCAGTGCTGCTGAGAACCCTGATGCCGTCATCCAAGGTTTCGAGCCGACTCTGGGCTGGGCTGATCTTGCCGAAGCTGCCTATGCCGTGAATAACGGCGCAGCGTGGTTCGCCACGAATCTGGACTATTCCGTTCCGCGAGACCGGGGCATAGCCCCCGGAAATGGGGCACTGGTGCAGGCTGTCTCCTACGCAACCGGCCAGTCTCCGCAAGCAGCAGGTAAGCCGGAGCCGACAATGTTCCTCCAGGCGGCACAAACGCTCGGACTGCGAAATCCGCTGGTCGTAGGGGACCGACTGGATACCGATATTCTGGGTGGAAATCGCGCAGGATTCAGCACCGCCTTAGTGCTCACCGGTGTCAACAGCGCAGAAGACGCTGTTCACGCAGAGCACACGATGCAGCCGAACTGGATTCTGCGTACCCTCGAAGACCTCTTCAACGCTGAGCACAGGGGACTCCAGTGAACACCACCAGCGAAGGTCCCACGGCTGAGCCGCATGGTGAGAACCAGTTCGAGAAGAACCCGTCGGAGACCACTAGCCCTGAGGACGCGGAGTCCGGACTCACCCTGGAACAGCTTGAGGATGAGATTCGTTCGGCCGAAGAACTGCACCGCAGCCTCACCGAACGCCTGCACGAGACCGCACAGTGACGGCGTGACGAGGTCATGAGCAAACAGCGACTCGACAAGGCTCTCGTTGAGCTCGGATTAGCTTCCAGCCGTACCCGCGCCGGGGCACTCATCAGCCAAGGGCACGTGAAAGTCGACGGCGTCGTCGTCACCAAGGCCTCCGCCTCTGTCAGTGACGCACAGCAGCTGACGGTCACTCACCAGGATCCCTGGGTCAGCCGTGCCGCCCATAAGCTGCTGGGAGCCCTGGAGGCGTTCCCAGACGTGCGCGTTGAGGGTCGGCGCTGCCTAGATGCTGGCGCCTCCACCGGCGGATTCACCCAGGTGCTGCTGACTCGCGGCGCCGAAGAAGTGGTCGCCGCGGACGTGGGGCATGATCAATTAGCTCCTGTGCTGCGGCAGGACGCCCGCGTGCGCAATATCGAAGGTTTGAACCTTCGATACGTGGAGCCCGGGGATCTCGGGGAGCCGTTTCAGCTCATTGTGGCTGACCTCTCCTTCATCTCGCTGAAACTGATTGTGGGTCCGCTCGCCGGACAAGCCGCGCCAGGGGCTGACCTGGTGCTGATGGTGAAGCCGCAGTTCGAAATAGGCAAAGACCGACTCGGGCGCACCGGCGTTGTCACCAGCCCGCAGCTCCGCCAGGAGGCGGTCTCCGGCGTCGTCGTTGCTGCTGAGCAAGCAGGGCTAAGCCTGCAGGGAGCGGCACGCTCATCACTGGCCGGCCAGGACGGCAACGCCGAGTTCTTCCTGCACCTACGCAAACCCGCTGCGGGAGGCGCTGTGGAGGACCGCACCGCAGTCACCGGCACGGACGATAGGCTGAGCGAAATCGACTTTCACGATCCGGCCCCGGCCGGCAGCGCAGTCACAGATCCGCAAAGCTGATCGCTTAGGAGGCGTACATGACCCGTGAGGTGCTCATCCTGGCGCACACTGGACGCCGCGACGCCGTCGACGCCGCTGTCACCGTCGCAGCGAAACTGCACCAGGCAGGTCTGCGCCCGGTCATGCTCGAACGCGATATCGCAGACCTGAAAACCAGTGTGGGAGCAGCATTCGAGAAGATCCCGGTGGCAGTGGCAGAACGAGAAGTGCCCACCAGCCGGTGCGAGGTGGGGATGGTCCTAGGAGGGGACGGCTCCATCCTGCGAGCAGCTGATCTGGTCCGCAGTGCGGAACTGCCACTGATGGGCGTCAACCTTGGCCACGTGGGGTTCCTTGCCGAATCCGAGCGGACCCAGCTGGATGAATCCGTGCAGTGGGTGGTGGAGCAGAACTACACCGTCGAACAACGCATGGCACTTGACGTGCAGGTCTGGCACGCCCAGCAGCACATCGGCTCCAGCTGGGCGCTGAATGAAGCGAGCATTGAGAAGGCCGTGCGAGAACGCATGGTGGAACTGGTCATTGAAATCGACGGCGCCCCGGTCTCCACCTTCGGCTGTGATGGAGTGGTCATGGCTACTCCCACCGGTTCCACCGCCTACGCCTTCTCCGCCGGAGGGCCCGTGGTATGGCCGGAGGTGCAGGCACTGGTGATGGTACCTATCTCGGCCCATGCCCTCTTCGCTCGGCCACTGGTGGTGGACCCGGATTCCATCATGGCCGTTGAAGTCCTGCAGCGGGATGAGGAGGAAGGTGTCCTGTGGTGCGACGGTCGGCGGATGATGACACTGCCGCCGGGGTCACGGGTGGAAGTCACTCGGTCTGATACCCCGGTGCTGCTTGCTCGCGTCCATCAGACCCCTTTCTCTCAGCGATTAGTGGATAAATTCAACCTGCCTACTACTGGATGGCGCGGCCCGCTGGAGAAGGGGGACCAGGACAGAAGGGGCTCGGTGGAGATGAAACCCTCGGAGTCCATGGAACAGGAAGCAGCGCGACTGAATCCTCCTCAGCAGTACAGGACGGCCAGCAATGATTGAACATGTCACCATTACTGACCTCGGCGTCATCGAACGCGCCGAACTGGACCTGCACCCGGGCTTCAACGTGGTCACCGGCGAAACCGGTGCCGGTAAGACCATGGTGGTGACCGCCTTCGGACTGCTGCTGGGATCCCGTGCCGAAGCCAGCGCAGTGCGTGCAGGGGCAGAGAAAGCCGCGGTGGATGCTGAACTTGATGTCCCAGCAGGCCACCCGGCGCGTCAACGGGCAGCTGAAGCGGGTGCGCTCCTGGAGGACGACGACGCCGAACCGCTGCTGCTTGGCCGCGGCCTAAGCGCCAAAGGGCGCAGCAGGGCCAGTGTGTCTGGACGGGCCGTGCCGGTCAGCGTGCTGGGGGAGATCGGTGCCCAGCTGGTCACCGTCCACGGGCAGAGCGACCAGCTGCGCCTGAAATCAGCCAGCGCTCAGCGGCATGCCTTGGACCGCTATGCCGGCCAAGAGTTCCTTGAAGATCTCGCCCAGTACCGCAGCAGCTTCGCCCAGTACCAGCAGAAAGCCGCTGAACTTGAAGACATCACCGCCAATGAGCGCGAGCGTCGGCGCGAAGAAGAGCAGTTGCAGCTAGCTCTGGAAGCTATCGATGCAGTGGATCCCCAGCCCGGGGAGGATGAACAGCTCAAAGCCGAGGCGCTGAAGCTGGAGAACGTCGAAGGGCTTCGCGAAGCTGCGCGGACTGCCCAGACCGCCTTGGCTGGAGCTGATGCCGCCGAAGCGGTGGACACCGCCGCCAATGCCGTGGAGCTGGTCGAGGCCGCTTCGGCAGCGCTGACACCGGTGACTGATCAGGATGATGAACTTCAGCAGATCGCTGCCCAGATCAGTGAAGTCTCCACCCTGCTGACCGATGCCGCCTCCCAGTTGGGTCTCTACGCTGCTGGCTTGGATGAATCAGGTCCGGAACGGCTCGCCGAGGTCCACCAGCGGCGCTCCGAGATCGACCGGCTGCTCAGGCTCTACGGCCCGGATATCGAATCGGTCATCAGCTGGGCTGCAGAATCGCGGCAGCGCCTGATGACCCTGCAGAGCGATACGGACCGGATCGAAGAACTCACCGAAGAAGTCCAGCGTCTTGAGGCACAGCTCTGGGAGCAAGCTGCTGACCTGCGCAGGCAGCGCCAGGAGGCGGGGGAGCGGCTGGGCCAGGCGGTTGGCCGTGAACTCGCTGCACTGGCCATGCCGCACGCCCGACTGGTGGTCCAAGTGGAGGAAACGGCCGAGCTGACCCGCCACGGCGCCGACGTCGTGAGTCTGCTGCTGGCCCCGCATGCTGGAGCCGCGCCGCTTCCGCTGGGCAAGGGCGCCTCCGGCGGTGAACTCTCCCGCGTCATGTTGGCTCTGGAAGTTGTGCTGGCGGAGCAGGATGCCGCGGGCACGTTCATCTTCGATGAGGTCGACGCCGGGGTGGGCGGCAAAGCGGCCGTGCAGATCGGTAAGCGTCTGGCCATGCTGGCCAAGCACGCCCAGGTGATCGTGGTGACCCACCTGCCGCAGGTCGCCGCCTATGCTGATCGTCACATCCGGGTCTATAAGACCTCGGAGCAGAACGCCGACGACGGCGGGTTCACCAGTTCTGATGTGCGTGCGCTCTCTGACCAGGAGCGGGTGGGGGAGTTGGCCCGTATGTTGGCCGGTCAGGAGGACTCCGCCTCAGCCCGCGCCCATGCCCAGGAGCTGCTGGAGACTGCATCCTCGGATTCCTGAAGGGTGATAGGCTAGAATTCCGTGGTGCAGCGCAATAGTTCCCGGAATCCTAACAGCCCTTTCACAACCCGACAGATCTTTGTCACCGGTGGTGTGGTCTCCTCGCTCGGCAAGGGCCTGACCGCATCCTCGCTGGGGCATCTGCTCCGGGCTCGCGGACTCTCCGTGGTGATGCAGAAGCTCGATCCCTATCTGAACGTGGATCCGGGCACAATGAACCCCTTCCAGCACGGTGAAGTCTTCGTCACTGAAGACGGCGCCGAAACAGACCTGGACATCGGCCACTACGAGCGTTTCCTCGATGAAAACCTCGACGGTCTCAACAATGTGACCACCGGCCAGGTCTACTCCAGCGTCATCGAGAAGGAACGCCGCGGTGATTATCTCGGCGACACCGTGCAGGTCATTCCGCATATCACCGATGAGATCAAACGTCGGATGCGGCTTCCAGCCGAACCTGGTGCCGACGGTAAAGTCCCGGACATCATCATCACCGAAATCGGCGGCACCGTCGGCGATATCGAGTCCCAGCCCTTCCTGGAAGCCGCACGTCAGGTCCGGCAGGACATCGGCCGGGAGAACGTCTTCTTCCTGCATGTCTCCCTGGTGCCCTACATCGGCCCCAGCCAGGAACTGAAGACCAAGCCCACCCAGCACTCCGTGGCGGCGCTGCGCTCCATCGGCATCCAGCCAGATGGCATTGTGCTGCGCTCTGACCGTGAGCTGCCCCAGGATATCCGCGGCAAAATCTCCCGGATGTGCGATGTGGCTGAAGACGCAGTGATCAACTGCGCCGATGCCCCCAGCATCTACGACATCCCGCGCATCCTGCACAGGCAGGCTATCGACGCCTATGTGGTCCAGGCCCTGGACCTGAAGTTCAAGGACGTCGACTGGTCGAAGTGGAACCGTCTGCTCAACGTGGTCCATCACCCTGATCACGAGGTGGAGATCGCCCTGGTGGGCAAGTACATCGACCTGCCCGATGCCTACCTCTCGGTCACCGAAGCCCTGCGCGCTGGCGGCTTCGCTCACAACGCGAAGACCAAGATCCGCTGGGTCGCCTCGGACCTGTGCTCTTCCGAGGAAGGCGCAGCCGAAGCGCTGGCCGGAGTGGACGCTATCTGTGTGCCAGGCGGCTTCGGCGTGCGCGGCCTCGATGGCAAAATCGGGGCGCTGCGCTATGCCCGCGAGAACGGCATCCCGGCCCTGGGCCTGTGCCTGGGTCTGCAGACCATGGTCATGGAATACGCCCGTAACGTGCTGGGCATGACCGAGGCCAACTCCACCGAGTTTGACCCCGAGACCAAGTTCCCGGTGATCGCCACTATGGCCGAGCAGAAGGACATCGTCTCTGGCGAGGGAGACCTCGGCGGCACCATGCGACTGGGTGCCTATGATGCGAAACTCCTTGAAGGTTCAGTGGTAGCCGACACCTACGGCTCCACCGAGATCTCCGAGCGCCACCGCCACCGCTACGAGGTCAACAACGCCTACCGCGAGCAGCTCTCCGAAGCTGGTCTGGTCTTCTCCGGCACCAGCCCCGATGGCAAGCTCGTGGAGTTCGTCGAACTGCCCAAGGACGTTCACCCCTACTACGTCTCCACTCAGGCCCACCCGGAGCTGAAATCGCGGCCCACCAACCCGCATCCGCTCTTCGCCGGTCTGGTCAAAGCAGGTCTGGAGCGTCAAGAGGCCCGGTGAGCCAGACTCTGGAGTCACCGCTGTGGGTGGAGGTCACCAACTACCTCAGCCACCTGCGTATTGAGCGGGGCTCCGCGCAGAACACCCTGAACTCCTACCAGCGGGACCTGCGCCGTTACATCGCCTACCTGGACAGCCGCGGAATCACCGCGGTTGTCCAGGTAGATGCTGGGCATATCGCCGAGTTCCTCCAAGCGGTTCGGACCGGCGACGACGGCGGCACCGCGCTCTCCGAACGCTCGGCCGCCCGGGTACTCGCCTCGGTACGCGGGGCCCATAAGTATTGGGCTATGGAGGGGCTGACCACCCATGATCCGGCGGCTCATGTCAGTGCGCCCAAGCAGGCTGAGACACTGCCCAAAGCACTCACCGTGGAAGAAATCACCCGGCTGCTGGAGACCCCCAATACTGCCACCGCCTTCGGGCTGCGGGACCGGGCGCTGCTGGAGCTGCTCTACGCTTCCGGAGCCCGCATCAGCGAGGCCATCTCCCTGGATGTGGATGACATCCACGCCGTCACCGATGCCACCGACTCGCTGGTGCTGCTGCGAGTCACCGGCAAAGGAGATAAGCAGCGAATGGTGCCGCTGGGCAGCTACGCCCAGCGCGCCGTCGCCAATTATCTGACCGCTGGCAGGCCTGCACTGGCCCAGCACGCGAAGAAAAGCTCCCCGGCGCTGTTCCTCAACAAACTCGGCGGTCGGCTCTCGCGCCAGTCGGCATGGACGGTGCTGCAGAAGACCGCCGCCGACGCCGGCATCACCGCCGAGGTCTCCCCGCATACGCTGCGCCACTCCTGCGCCACCCACCTGTTGGAAGGCGGAGCCGATATCCGCACCGTTCAGGAACTGCTGGGCCACGCCTCGGTCACTACCACTCAGATCTATACGAAGGTCACACCTCAAGCGCTGCAAGAGACATACGTCTCGGCTCATCCGCGTGCCTTGTAAGGTATGGAGCATGACTGACCAGCAGCCCACCGAGCTCTTCACCATCCATGGTGACGCGATCATCGGTCCCACCGGGCGGCCCAAGCATGAGTTCCCCGAACCTCTGCCGCTGGACTCGCACGGCCCCGCACGGATCATCGCCATGGTCAACCAGAAAGGCGGGGTGGGAAAGACCACCAGCGCCATCAATCTAGGTGCGGCACTGGCCGGCTACGGCCGCCGCGTGTTGATGGTGGACTTTGACCCGCAGGGCGCACTTTCTGCTGGATTCGGGGCTGCTCCCCATGATCTGGACACCACCGTCTACAACGTGCTGATGGATCGCAGCGTCTCGGTCCATGACGCGCTGATCCGCACCCATGTGCCCGGAGTGGACCTGCTGCCGGCGAATATCGACCTCTCCGCTGCTGAAGTTCAGTTGGTCACCGAGGTCGGTCGCGAGCAGGTGCTGGAGCGGGCGCTGCGTCAGGTGCGCGATGACTACGACGTCATTCTCATTGACTGCCAGCCCTCCCTCGGGCTGCTCACCGTCAACGCTCTGACAGCTGCCCATGGTGTGATCATTCCGCTGGTGGCGGAGTTCTTCGCACTGCGTGCCGTGGCGCTGCTGAAGGAGACCATCGAGAAGGTCCAGGACCGCATCAACCCTGACCTGGAAGTCGACGGCGTACTGGTCACCATGGTCGATCTGCGGACCACCCACGCCAAGGAAGTCATCCAACGGATCGTGGAAGCCTTCGGCGACAAAGTCTTCGAAACCGTCATCAAGCGATCGGTGAAGTTCCCCGACGCTACAGTGGCCGCGGAGCCCATCACCAATTACGCCACCAAACATGAGGGCGCCAAAGCTTACCGCCAGCTGGCCCGTGAGCTGATCCTGCGCGGGGCCTCTGCCTGATCATGTCTCTGGGGCAGCCTGAGGCTGAGGTCGAGAGCCATGCTGGCTTCACCGTTAGCCTGCAGGGCTTCGATGGGCCCTTTGACCTGCTGTTAGGCCTCATCGCCAAACGCAAAATGGACGTCACCAAGGTCGCCTTGGCTGAGGTCACCGACGAGTTCATCGCTTATGTGCGCACCCTGGACGCGCAGAAGGCTCTGGATGAGTCCTCCAATTTTGTCTTTGTGGCGGCGACCTTGCTGGACCTGAAGATCGCTCAGCTGCTGCCCGGGGCGCAGGTGGAGTCAGAAGAGGATATTGCGGCGCTGGAAGCTCGTGACCTGCTCTTTGCGCGGCTGCTGCAGTACCGGGCGTTCAAGCAGATCGCCGAGCAGCTCAATACAGCAGTTTCCGAAAACGCAGGCCGCTTCCCGCGCCGCCCAGGGGTGCATCCTGATTTAGCCGGTCTGCTGCCGGAGCTGGTGTGGAACACCACCGCTGCAGATATCAAGGCCCTGGCCGAACGCGCCTTCTCGCGGAAAGAGCTCGAACCAGACCATGTCAAGCTGGAGCATCTGCACGCCCACGCGGTCAATGTCCGTGAAGAGATGGCGCTGATGACCCAGCAGCTGCGGGCTGCCGGGGAGTCCACTTTCACGGAGCTGGTCGCCGGGGCCGATAACCGGCTGGTCGTCGTCGTGCGTTTCTTGGGCCTGTTAGAGCTGTACCGGGACCGGCAGGTGGAATTTGACCAGGCGATCCCGTTAGGCGAGTTGCTGGTGCGCTGGTCAGGAACCGACGACGACGCCGCCAGCTCAGCTTCCCGCGCAGCTGCCGAATGGGATCAGGACGATCAAGAGGAAGAACCGGATGACAGCGACACCTGAACCCGAGCAGCTCAGCCATGAAGAAGCCCTCGCAGCGCTCGAGGCTGTGCTGATGGTGACCGAGGAGCCTGTCACCCCGGCAGAACTGGCCGTCGCGGTGAACCTGCCTGAGCACCAAGTCGTCGCGCTGCTGGATGAGCTCAAAGCCGATGCCGACGGCACGCCCATCCCCGGGACTCCGGAAGAAGCCCGCCCAGCCAGACAGCGCGGGTATGAGCTGCGCGAAGTTGCCGGTGGCTGGCGCTTCTACTCGCGCCTGCGCTACGCGGAACAGGTATCAGCCTTTGTGCTGGGAGGTCAGACCTCGCGGCTCTCCCAGGCAGCTCTGGAGACCCTGGCGGTAGTGGCCTACCGACAGCCGGTCTCCCGCTCGGCGGTGGCAGCCATCCGCGGTGTCAACGTGGACGGCGTCGTGCGCACCCTGGTCCAGCGCGGACTGTTGGACACCGCGGGCACAGACCCCGTGACCGGTGCCACCCTCTACACCACCACAGCGGAATTCCTGGAGCGGCTGGGTCTGGACTCCATAGCGGACCTGCCTCGGCTGTCTCCTCACCTGCCCGGGGTCGAAGACCTCGATGAGGTTGATGAGGCCGGGGACCGCTAGAATTCTCTACCATGACATCTTCGGGAAAGCGCCGTCAGAACAAGCCGGCGCCGCGGGCAGCGCGGGCCGCTCGCACCCCGAACCCGGGGCAGCGCGGCGGACCGTTTGCAGGCGAGCATCCGGAACGGCTGATCGTCTCCCAACCGCAGCGCTCCAAGCCCCGCCAGGACGAGGCTGAGGCCAACTTCGAGGCAGTGCACATCCCTGATGGCGTGCGCCTGCAGAAGGTCCTGGCCCAAGCCGGAGTGGCCTCGCGCCGGGTCTGCGAAGACCTTATCGCCGAGGGGCGGGTCAGCGTGGATGGCAAGGTCGTCGTCGAACCCGGTGTACGGGTGGACCCGCAGCAGGTGACCATCCACGTCGACGGCGTGCAGGTCAACCTCGATGTTGAGCACCAGTACGTGATGTTCAATAAGCCGGCGAAGGTGATGTCCACCATGAGCGACCCAGAGGGTCGTCGCAGCATTGACGACTTCCTCAACTCCGAGCAGCGTCGGGCCAGGCTCTTCCACGTGGGCCGTTTGGACTATGACACCGAGGGTCTGTTGCTGCTGAGCAACGACGGCGAGCTGGCCAACCGGCTCAGCCACCCTTCCTATGAGGTGCCCAAGACCTATCTGGTGGAGGCTGCCGGCAGCGTGTCCAAGCAGACCGCCAAGCAGCTTGAGCGCGGCATTGAGCTGGAGGACGGGCCTATTGCCGCTGACACCTGTCGGATTTTGGGCTCAGCCGGCCGGCGCACCATGGTGGAGGTGACCCTGCACTCCGGGCGCAACCGGATTGTGCGCCGCATGTTCGAGGCGGTCGGCCATCCCGTCCAGCGCCTGGTGCGCACCGGCATCGGCCGCATCGCCATCGGTGATCAGCCACAGGGTACTCTGCGCCCGCTGGGCCCGCAGGAGATCGGTCACTTAAGAGATCTGGCATCGGGCACAGCGGGGGAGCGCTCATGATGGTCGCTCCTGTCACCGCCCCCATCCTGATCCGCGGCACAGGTCTGCTCGGTACCAGCATCGGACTGGGACTGCGTGCTGCCCAGTACACCGTGCTGCTCTCAGATCCCTCCCCCACGGCGGAAGCCATCGCCCAGGACATCGGCGCCGGCATCCGTCTCGGTGACGCAGGCGAGGACCTCCCAGGGCTGGTGATCGTGGCCGCCCCACCTGAGGCTGTGGCCGTCGAAGTCGCCAACGCGCTGGTCCGCTACCCGGAGGCCGTCGTCGTCGATATTGCCTCGGTGAAAATTGGGATCCTGGCACGGCTGCTGGAGATGGCAGCTGATGCTGAGACGGCACTGACCCGCACCGACCTCAGCCGCTATGTGGGCACCCACCCGATGGCCGGCCGGGAGAAATCCGGTCCGGTTGCCGCCCGTGGCGAACTGTTCACCTCCATGCCCTGGGTGGTGTGCCCGGCAGTTGATCTGAGCACCGGCGAGCAACTTTCGGCGGAAACTGCAGTCGCCGACGCCGTCCAGCTGGCCCGCACGCTCGGGGCCAGTGTCCACCGCATGGACCCTTCCACCCACGATGACTCCGTGGCGCTGATCTCACATCTGCCGCAGGTGGCGGCCTCGCTGGTGGCTTCCCGCCTCCAGGACGCCCCAGCAGATGCTCTGGCGCTCTCTGGAAATGGCCTGCGTGATGTCACCCGCATCGCCGCCAGCGACCCGAATCTGTGGGTGCAGATCCTCTCAGCCAATGCGCAGCCGGTGGTGGAGATTCTCTACGGGCTGCGCGAGGACATCCAGCGCCTGATCACCACCTTGGAGGCCCCCACCGCCCCTGGCGGACAGGCTGATATTGCTCAGCTGATTGCCGAGGGCAACGCCGGTGTGGCCCGAGTGCCCGGTAAACATGGCGCCCCACCGCAGTCCTTCGCCGTGGTCACGGTGATCGTTGATGACAAGCCCGGCCAGATCGCTGCGGTGCTCAATGACATCGCAGACATCGGGGTCAACGTCGAAGACCTGCGCATGGAGCATTCTGCAGGCCACCAGGTAGGTATGGTGGAGGTGTCCGTGCTTCCGGGCAAGCGCGAAGAACTGGCCCAGGCGCTGACGAATATCGGATGGAAAGTGGTGCTTTCGTGAAGGACAGACTGATCATTGCGGTGGACGGGCCCTCCGGCTCCGGGAAGTCCAGCGTATGCCGGGCTGCAGCGACCCAGCTGGGCGCCGACTACCTGGACACTGGTGCCATGTACCGGGCCGCTACCTGGTACTGCCTGGACCAGCAGGTGGATCTGGACAACGAGGACGCTGTTGCCTTCGCCGTGGAGGAACTGCCGCTGAAAATCTCCACCGACCCACAGCACCAGGTGATCACCATCGGTCAGACCGACGTCACAGAAGCCATTCGCGAGCCCCGTATTTCCGAGGCGGTCAGCGAGGTCGCGACCAACCGCAAGGCTCGCCAGCTGCTGATCAACGCCCAGCGCCGCATCATTGATGAATCCGGGTTCATTGTGGCCGAAGGCCGCGATATCACCACGGTAGTGGCTCCCGACGCCCAGGTCCGGGTGCTGCTGACTGCCTCCGCCGAGGCCCGGCTGCGCCGTCGTGGTCTGCAGCTGGAGTCAGAATCCGGGGCGGCACAGTCCGTCGAAGCCCTGCAGCGTCAGGTGCTGGAGCGGGATAAAAAAGACTCCGCGGCATCGAACTTTACCGAGGCCGCCGACGGCGTGGCCGTTCTGGACTCCTCAGATCTGAGCTTCCAGGAGACCGTGGACTCGCTGCTGAGCCGTATTGCGGCCGTACAGCAGTCCGACACTAAGCAGAAAGCACTGTAGATGGCAGACGAAGAGGAATACACGCCCACCGGTGATGAGGACCGGCTGGCCGAGCGGCTCGCCGCCATCACCGAGGATGAGGCCGAGGCCCGCGCAGCGGCGCTGCGCGCCGGGCTCGAAGACTATGAGCTGGACGAGGAGGACGCCTACCTCCTGCAGCATCAGGACGACGACGGCGACTACATCCCCTATGTGCCCGCGCCCCCGGTGCTGGCCATTGTGGGACGCCCCAATGTGGGTAAGTCCACCCTGGTCAACCGCATCATCCGTTCCCGGGAAGCC
>NZ_HG005175.1:13886-17437 GCF_000455245.1 Nesterenkonia massiliensis
CGGGACTGCGTCTCCTATGACGCGGAATGGAACGGCAAGGACTTCACCCTGGTGGACACCGGCGGTTGGGAGGCTGATGCCAAGGGCATCCATAAGCGCGTGGCCGAACAGGCAGAGATCGCCGTGGACGAGGCCGACGCCGTTGTCTTTGTGCTCGATGGCCTGGTGGGCGCCACCGCGGTGGATGAAGCCGTGGTCAAGATGCTGCGCCGGAAGAAGAAGCCGGTGCTGCTGGCGGCCAATAAGATCGATTCCACTGTCCAGATGAGCGAGGTCTACCCGCTGTGGAACCTCGGCCTCGGCGAGCCGTTCCCGGTCTCAGCATTGCACGGCACCGGTACCGGTGACCTGCTGGATGCCGCAATGAAGGCACTGCCGGATACCGCTCAGCACGGGGGAATGATCCCGCTGGGCGGTCCGCGCCGCGTGGCCCTGGTGGGACGTCCCAATGTGGGCAAGTCCTCGCTGCTGAATAAGTTGGCCGGGTCTGAGCGCGTGGTGGTGGACAATGTCGCCGGCACCACGCGTGATCCGGTGGATGAGCTGATTGAGCTTGGTGGCGAGCAGTGGCGCTTTGTGGATACCGCCGGCATTCGGCGTCGTCAGCATATGGCCTCCGGTTCGGAGTACTACGCCATGCTGCGCACTCAGCGCGCTCTGGATAAGGCCGAGGTGGCGGTGGTGCTGCTGGCTGTTGATGAGCCGGTCTCCGAGCAGGATGTGCGCATCATCCAGATGGCCGTGGACTCCGGACGCGCCCTGGTGCTGGCCTATAACAAATGGGACCTGCTTGATGAAGAGCGCCGGTACTACTTGGAGCGGGAGATCGAACGAGATCTGGGCCATGTGGCCTGGGCACCGCGGGTCAATGTCTCGGCGAAGACCGGTTGGCACAAGGACAAGCTGGCACCTGCGCTGTCCACTTCGCTGACCAACTGGGAGCAGCGGATCTCCACTGGTCGGCTCAACGCCTTCCTCGGCGAACTGGTGGCGGCTCATCCGCATCCGGTGCGTGGCGGTAAGCAGCCACGCATTCTCTTCGCGACCCAGCCTGCCTCGCGTCCGCCGAAGTTCGTGCTGTTTACCACTGGATTCCTGGACCCCGGCTACCGGCGGTTCATCACCCGCCGACTGCGCGAGACCTTCGACTTCACTGGTACGCCCATTGAGGTGCAGATGCGGGTGCGCGAAAAGCGCAAGCGCCGCAAATAAGCTGCTTGACGTAGGCCCACAGGACGCAGCTGGTGTGTCTGTTTCATACGGTGGCGCAGTTTGACGTTATTTCTGGCTTGTTGAGGAGCCGAATACGGTCAGAGTGCGCCACCGTATGCGTATCGGCTAGCGGTAGCCCAGGGCTGTCTCGACATCGCGGGTGATTCCGGCCAGGGCGTCCCAGCTGGAGCCTTCGCTCATGATGCTGATGACATAGCTGCCTCCGGGATGGCGCACAATGGCGGCGTCGTGGAGGTAGCCGTTGATGAAGCCAGGCTTATTCAGTACCTGCCCGGTACTGCCGGCGGGGATCCCTTGGCGGTGGATATTGGCGCCCAGAGCATTGCGCAGCCGGTCATGGCTGCCTGTGCTCATGTTCAGCTGCCCTGACTCCAGACGCAGCAACAGGGCGGTGAGGTCGTCGGTGGTGGTCTTGATGCCGGAGTTGCCCTCACCGGGCCCGGTGCCGGTGGCACCTGCTGCGCGGGCGTCGTCGTAGATACTGGGCCAGCCGAGCTTGGGGCCCAGCACCTCGGGGCAGGGGTTATCGCTGAGCACGATCATGTCCTGGAAGCACTGGGCAACATTGCGGCCCCCGGTGACGGGTTCATCCCAGCTGAGGCTGCCGGCCTCTACCCGGCGCAGGATGCTGTAGGCCAGGTAGAGCTTATAGGTGCTGGCGGTGGTGTAGCGGGTGTCCCCGCCTACTGAGGCGCGGCGCCCCTGTCCGCCGAGCTCGGCCACGCTGATGGAGATCTGTCCAGGGTAGCTAGCCGCCAGCTGAGCCAGATAGGCGCTGAGGTCACCGGTGAAAACCGTGGGCTCAGAGAACGACGGCGGGGGAGTCGGCTCAGCAGTGGGCGCTGGTTCTGCCTGAGGGGCCCGTTCGGCGGCGGACTCTTGGTCCTCGGCCTCGGCGCGCTGCTGTTCTGCGCTTTCC
Source organism: Nesterenkonia massiliensis (assembly GCF_000455245.1). Classification (GTDB taxonomy): domain Bacteria; phylum Actinomycetota; class Actinomycetes; order Actinomycetales; family Micrococcaceae; genus Nesterenkonia; species Nesterenkonia rhizosphaerae. The sequence goes on from NZ_HG005175.1 coordinate 16,039, forward strand.
TGTTGTGCGCGTTCTCGTTCAGCACGTTCTTCGGCTTCGCGCTGCTGGCGAGCTTGTTCGGCAGCTTCTTCTTGGGCTGCGTGGTGTGCCTGCGCCAGCGAGGCGGCGAATGACCGGACCTCATTGCGCGGCAGTACCCTTTCAGTGAATCCCTGCTGCGGATTCGTCACAGTGCTGGCGTGCTCGGAGGTGGCTGCTGCTGACTGGGACTGTGTGCTCTGGTAGGAAGCACTCAGCCGGGCCGCCAGGGAGCTGGCCGCGGCGCGTGCTGATAGTTCCTCCGGCGAGGTGGCGGCAGCTGAGTCCGGGCTCGGGGACTGCTGGCTGACAGTCAGGACTGCAGGTTCGGCAGAAAGGGGCGCGCCAAAGGCAGCGGATGATTCAGCAAGCGGTGTGCATCCGGTGATCAGCAGTGCAGCGCTCAGCGCACCGGCAACAGATTTCCCAGGCACACTCGCTAAAAGGGGAAGACGCGAGTGCATAGGGATCAGAGTAAAAGGATGAGGGCTGAATCCCTGGGATTTCGACGGCGCGTAGGATGCCATGCATGAAACAGCCGCCCCTGTCTTTGATCGTGGAGATCCAGCAGAAGTTCGCGGCCCGGGGTATACACGGCGTGGTGGACGGTTCGGCGGTGCTCGCTTCTTTGGGTCTGGTGGAGGATGTCCAGGACTGGGATCTGCTCACCGATGTGGCACCCGAGGCGGTTCAGGAGGTCCTGGAAGCGCTGGAGTGCCGCTATGAGCGGCTAGGACCGGCAGGCGTCTTCCGCGCCGCGGGGTTATTCGGGGTGAGCGCTGAGGACCACGCCATCGACATCATTTCCCGATTCACGATCGAAAGCCTCGAGGGGTTGGTGCACATACCGGCCCGCGCGGGGGATCAGTGGCAAGGACCGGTGCTGGCCCGTCCGCAGGAATGGGAGATGGCGTACCGGCTGATGGGCCGTACCCAGCGGGCTGATCTGCGGCGCGTCGCGCAAGTGGCGAGAGATTAACGGGTTAGCGGGTGCACTTCGGGTGAGACTGAGCGCCCTCCTGCAGGGGCAGGGCCTAGGAGTCGGGTTCCATGAGCAGGATCAGCGTCTCAGCGTCGAGATCGCACTCCAGCTCATAAGTGCCTGATTCCGGAACCTCAACCGATGCGAAGGCGAAATGCGTTTGACGGCGACCCTCCGCGTCCAGGCTCTGCGGTTCTGGGATATTGAGATTTATCACTAAAACATAGAGCCGGTGGGAGAGAGTGCAAAGTGCATAAAAAGCCCCTGTCTTCCGCATGATTGCTGGGAAGCAGGGGCTTTTTGGTGCTGGTCGGGCTAGCGGGATTTGAACCCACGACCTTCCGTCCCCCAGACGGACGCGCTACCAAGCTGCGCTATAGCCCGAAACCGTGACATTCC
>NZ_HG005175.1:17463-24730 GCF_000455245.1 Nesterenkonia massiliensis
AATCAGTTTCCCGTCGGAAGCACCGGAACAGTCTACATCATAAAAAGAGCCTGCGTCTCATCGGGCGCAGGGGACCCGTCGTCGGGCCAGAAGAAATGCCCGCGGTATACGGCTGAAAATCACGTCGGATGCCGATTATCCGCAGTATGAAGCCCTTACCTCGAGTGGGAGTCTGTGCATCACCTGGGAAGCCCCTTGAGTTCGCTTCTGACCTGCAGTTTTAGCCAATGAAGCATCGACTATGTATGCCCTCGAGGGTTGCTCTGCCACTGTGCGGACCACTTGGTTCGCTTTACAGACGAAGGTAAGGAGACTGTTTATGCATCGCCTCACCGCAAGAATTCTTGGCGTCATAGTTCTTTTGTTAGGCGTCGTTGGCATCTTCATCACCGATGAGCACCTGCTGGGGATCATGAATGTGTATCTCCCGCTGGACATCATCCGCATCATCCTCGGCGCGGCCCTGCTGTACGTGGACTTCGGCCCGGCTAGCCACGCCGCCGCCAAGACTCTGATCATCATCGTCGGCGCCATGTATGTGCTGATGGGCCTGCTGGCCTTCGCAGACGACACCCTGTTCGGGCTGCTGCCCACCGGATTCACCGGCTTCGACATCGGCTTCCATCTGGTGGTCGGCGTTGCAGCTCTCGTGATCGCCTTCATGCCGGTGCGCGACCACGACCGCCATGAGACGGTATCCCGTCGACACTGACACCTCCGGCAGCGTGAGCCGCTGCCACACTGATCTGGGGCGCGGTAGCCTCTGGCTCTGACCGCGCCCCATATCTATGTCACCCGTTCCCTGCCCGGGAACTCACTCAGCGCTGCACAACAACGAGCTGCCCGTAGGCTAAACCTTGCGCCCCTGATAGCGGCCCAGTGCCTCGTCGCGGAACTCATAGAAGCGGCCCTGGCTGATGGACTCGCGGATCTTATCCACCAGGGTGACGGTGAAGTACTCGTTGTGGATGGTGCACAGTGTGGAGTACAGCATCTCCTTGGCCTTAAAGAGGTGATGCAGATAGGCCCGGGAGTAGTTCTGGCAGGTGTAGCAGCCGCAGGACTCCTCAATAGGGGAGAAGTCCCGCTTGAACTTGGCCTGCGGAATATTGAAGTAACCATCGGCGGTGTAAACCCGGCCGTTGCGCGCCACCCGTGAGGGCTGCACGCAGTCGAAGGTATCAGCGCCGTTCTCAATGGCGGTGAAGAAGTCCTCCGGTTCGGAGATGCCCAGCAGATGACGGGGCTTATTCTCCGGCAGTTCCTCAGAGACCCAGCCCACAATGGTGCCCAGATTCTCCTTCTCCAGGGCACCGCCAATGCCGAAGCCGTCAAAGGACTGCCCCTGAACCTCCATGGCGCCAAGATCCTGGGCGGCCTTGCGACGCAGATCCTCGTACTGTGCCCCCTGCAGCACACCAAAAAGCGCCTGATACGGGCGGTGGCTGCGTTCAGCGGTCAGCTCCCGATGTGCCACCAGGCAGCGCTGCGCCCACAGGCGTGTGCGCTCCAAAGACTCCACCTGGTACTCGCGGGTGTTGAATAGCGTAGTCAACTCGTCGAAGGCGAAGATGATGTCCGCCCCGATCTCATGCTGCAGCTTCATGGAGATCTCAGGGGAGAAACGGTGGATGGTCCCATCAATATGGGACTTGAAGGTCACGCCGTCGTCATCCACAAATGCCCGGCGCTCATGCTCAGGGGCCACGGCGTCGTCGTTGGCTACCCGCGAGGAGTCCATGGAGATGGTCTTCTTGAACCCCGAGCCCAAGCTCATGACCTGGAATCCGCCGGAGTCGGTGAAGGTGGGGCCCGGCCAGTTCATGAACTTCCCGAGCCCGCCGGCGGCGTCGAGGATATCGGTGCCCGGCTGCAGGTTCAGGTGATACGCGTTGGCCAGCACCGCCTGGGCGCCGAGCTCTCTCATCTCATCGGGACGCACGGCCTTGACCGTGGCTTTGGTGGCTACCGGAATGAAGGCCGGGGTCTGAATCTGACCATGCGGGGTGTCGATGGTGCCGGTACGTCCCAGTGCTCCTTCGATCCGGTCGTGGACCTGGTAGCCGAAGCTGTCCCGGTTCGCCTGCGGATGTGGGGGCGCGGATTCCGGGCTCGGGGCGAAGGGGTCGGCGGCTGGGGCAACAGGTGTATCGGGCACCCGTCGATTGTAGTCGGGCCGACCAAACCCGGATCCGCGCTGGTTTAGCGGACGTGGATGTTGCCGGGATCCTCCGCCAAGGACTGTGCAGCGTGGGGCACCGCGCGCCTCCTAGACTAGGCCGGTGCCTGACTTCACCTGGAACAACCTGCAGAGAACCGCCTACCGAATCTGGCCGGGGGCGGCGCTTGCGCTCATCATCGCCGCTGCCGCCCACCGGTTGATCGCCGAATGGCTTCCGGTCTCCAGCCTGTTGATCGCCATAATCTTGGGTATCGCGCTGCGCACGCTGGGGTGGGTCCCGGACTGGGCGGAGACCGGGCTGAAATGGTCCGCGAAGTTCCCGCTGCGGCTGGGCATTGTGCTGTTGGGGCTGCAACTGGCGGTGGGGGATGTGCTCGGGCTCGGGGCCGAGGTCATTGTCATTGTGCTGCTCACCGTGGTGGCGACATTCTTCGGGATGCGCTTACTTGGTCCCTTGATGAGGGCAGATAAGACGACGACGGCGCTTCTGGCCACCGGTACCTCCATCTGCGGCGCATCGGCCGTGGCTGCGGCCGCTTCAGTGCTTGACCGTGGCGATGGGCGCGATGTTCAGGGCCGGCACATTGAACCGGCCACTGCCACAGCACTGGCTGTGGTGACTCTCTACGGCACCGTGGCCATGCTGGTCCTGCCGGTCCTGGTTCCGATGCTGAGTTTGGGTGAGCGTGAAGCCGGCGTGTGGATCGGGGCCAGTGTTCACGAGGTGGGACAGGTGGTGGCCGCCGGTGGCCTAGTAGGCGCCACTGCACTATCGGTGGCAACCATGGTCAAGCTAGCCCGAGTCCTGCTGTTGGCACCGGCAGTGGTGACGCTGCGGCTGGGCGAGTCCCGCGGGCAGGCGAAGGGACAACAGGGCCTCACAGGTGGAAAGCGACCACCACTTTTGCCATGGTTCGTGGTCGGCTTTCTGGGCGCGGTAGGACTGAACTCGCTCTGGCCTCTTGAACCAGGAGCCGCAGACTTTATTTCCCAGGTGACCACCATGCTGCTGACCGTGGCGATGGTGGGAATCGGTGCGGCCGTGAACCTCAAAGACCTGCGGCGCACAGGCGGCCCGGCACTGGCACTGGGCGCGGCAGGTGCCCTCATTGCTGGCGGAGTTGCGCTGTTGGGAGTGTGGCTGCTGCTGTAGGGGAGCGGCGCTGACCGTGAGCCATCGACACCTGCCCTCGACACTGGTTCGAATCTATGTTCGAATAGGTGTATGCGATGGCAGGGTCAGAAGATTGCTGACGACGACGGCGCGGCACTTCTTCCTATGAAGGGCTTGGTCCGCAGTGTGCGCACTCCGGACTTTGAGGGCGTGACCTTCCATGAGGTTGCGGCCAAGAGTGCGCTGAACCGGGTCCCGGAGCAGTCGAATATGCCGTTCCGTTGGACCGTGAATCCCACTCGCGGATGTCTCCACCGCTGTGTTTACTGCCTGAGTCCCGAAACTCTAGTCCTCATGGCTGATGGGCGGCATAAACCCATTGGAGAGATACAGGTGGGTGATCGAGTAGTAGGTACCGAGCTCAGAGGGCGCTACCGCTACTTTGTTGCCACAGATGTCAGTGCTGCCTGGCGCACGAGGAAACGTGCACAGCGCATTACCCTCGCGGATGGTACGGAGCTGGTCGCGAGTCGAGACCACCGCTTTCTGACTGAACACGGATGGAAGTTTGTTGCACAAGAGCCTGGCGAAGTGAGCCAGCGACCGCATTTGACAGTCAACAATAGACTGATGGGCTTTGGTCTGGGCGGTGCCCTGTCCGGGTACATGCCGCCACAGCAGAGTCTCGAGTATCGGCGTGGCTATTTGTGCGGCATGATTCGCGGTGACGGAATGCTCGTCGACCGAACATACACACGCGAAAGCACGGGAAAGCCCTACAGGGTGACGATTTTCCGGCTCGCTTTGGCCGACTCAGAAGCGCTGATACGCAGTCACGAGTTCCTTGCCGCCGAAGGGGTTTCCACTACCTTCCGGCCATTCACGACGAAGACTGAAAAGCGTGCGGCTATGACAGGTATTTTCACCGCGACACGGGGCGGTTATCAGCGCATTAAAGAAGTGATTCGTTGGCCAGAAACACTGAGTGAGGACTGGTGCAAGGGGTTCCTATCAGGCATATTCGACGCCGAAGGATCATTGTCGGGGAGCGCGCTAAGGGTCTCGAATAAGGATGATGAAATCCTGTGGCACCTAGAGAGTGCATTAGGTGTCTTGGGGATTCCATTCGTTCGGGAACCTGTTGCTCCGAAGGGGGTGACGACGATCCGAATCACCGGGGGCAGGGCCTCATACCGCCGCTTCTTTCAGCTAACGGATCCTCCCATAACGAGGAAGTTGACCCTCCTGGGGAAAGCCGTGAAGACATTCTCAGACCTCCGGGTTCAGAGCGTGGAGGACCTTGGGTCAGACCAGGACATGGTGGACATCACAACTGGAACTGGGGACTTCATTGCCAACGGCGTGATCAGCCACAATTGCTTCGCGCGCAAGACCCACGAGTACCTGGATCTGGATTCTGGCAAAGACTTCGATACGCAGATCGTGGTGAAGACCAATATCGCCGAGGTGCTGCGGGCTGAGGTGAATAAGCCCTCCTGGAAGCGTGAGCACGTGGCATTGGGAACCAATACCGATCCCTATCAGCGCGCTGAAGGGCGCTATCAGCTCATGCCTGGGATTATTCGGGCCCTAGCTGAATCCGGGACACCGTTCTCTATTCTCACCAAGGGCCCACTGCTTAAACGGGACCTTCCTCTCCTTGTTGAAGCGGCCCAGCATGTGCCGGTATCGGTGGCAGTTTCCTTAGCCATGACCGATCCGCAGTTGCAGCAAAAGGTGGAACCTGGGACTCCTGACCCCCGCGCCCGGCTGAACCTGATTAAAGCAATCACCAACGCTGGCCTGGAGTGCAACGTATTGGCCATGCCGATCTTGCCGTGGCTTACGGACTCCACGGCCGCTCTCGACCAGTTGCACGCATCCTTAGCGGAGGCCGGAGCCAACTGGGTCAGCACTGGTGCCCTGCATCTGCGGCCGGGTGCCCGCGAGTGGTTCATGCAATGGCTTGCCGCAGAGTATCCGGAGCTTGTGCCCAAATATCGCCGCATCTATCGCAGCGCCAAAGGCAGGTTCAGCACATATGTCTCTGCTGAGTACCGGCAGTGGTTGGGAAAGCGGGCCGCCGAGGCCCGCCGCCGTCACGGTTTTGAGCGGCGCTCCGATGTCACCTGGCGGGAGCGGGTCTCGCCGGAGAAGCCGCTGGACTCGCCTGGCTGGGATGCTTCGCAGTCTGAACTCCCAGGACTGGAGCTCACGCCCACGGGCCAGCCGGCGCTGTTCTGACCAGCCCTTAAGACCGCCTGTTTGCCGGTGTCCTTTTACGCTCCCGAAACAGAGACGTGATTGTATGCAATCAAGCTTCGATGTGACGCGCTTCATGAAAGGACACCGGATCCATGACATTCACCCACGCAGAGGACTTCACCACCAGGCCCACCTTGGAAGGGCATTTCGGGATGTCTGCCTCCACCCACTGGCTTGCCACCGCCTCTGCCCAGGCAGTGCTGGAACGCGGAGGCAACGCTTTTGACGCCGCCGTCGCCGGCGCCTTTGTGCTGCACGTGGTGGAGCCCCACCTCAATGGACCCGGCGGGGATATGACCGGACTTTTTGTCACCGCAGAGGATCCTTCCCGACCCACAGTTCTGATGGGTCAAGGGCCCGCCCCGGCCGCGGCAACTCTGGAACACTACACAGGCCTTGGCCTTGACCGGGTCCCCGGAGCCGGCGCCCTGGCAGCGGCGGTGCCGGCCGCCGTCGACGCCTGGCTCCTGCTGCTGCGCGATCACGGCACATGGGATCTCGCCGATGTCCTGGCATTCGCTATCGACTACGCCGAAAACGGTCACCCGGTGGTTCCGCGTGTGCCGGCAACCATCCGCACCGTCAAGGAACTCTTCGAGACGCACTGGCCGACCTCGGCCCAGCACTGGATGCCAGACGGGGAGATCCCGGAGCCAGGTCAGATCATCACCAACCGCCCCTACGCCCAGGTCCTGCGGGAGCTCATCGAGGCAGGAAATGACGCGGCCAACAGAGCAGAGCGGATCGATGCGGCACGTCAGCAGTGGAAGACCGGCAAGGTCGCCCAAGTAGCCGCAGACTTCGTCACTACACCCCACCGCCACTCCGACGGCGGCGATTACGCCGGTGTGATCACCGCTGAGGACTTCGCCAGCTTCTCAGCCGGTTATGAAGACGCCGTCAGCATTGAGTTCCGCGGTTACACGATCGCCAAAATCGGACCGTGGGGACAGGGACCTGTCCTGCTGCAGACCCTGAAAATCCTCGACGGTTTCCAGGATCACCGGTTGGATCCCGGCACTGAGTTGGGCGCACACACTATCCTTGAGGCGCTGAAGCTCGCAATGGCTGACCGGGATACCTACTATGCCGATGGCCAGGTCCCCCTGGAGACACTGCTCAGCGATGACTACGCGGCACAGCGTCGTCAGCTCATCAGCGAAGAGGCCTCCCTGGAGTTCCGGCCAGGGGACATTCCCGGCGTGAAGAAGGTCCTGCCGCTGTTGGAGGAAGTCGACGGCGGAAGCGGTAGCGCATTCGGTGGGGGAGAGCCCACAGTCAGCCGCGATGGTGAGACCAAGGGCGATACCTGCCATATCGACGTCGTGGACCGCTGGGGCAACATGATTTCAGCGACCCCCTCTGGAGGGTGGCTGCAGTCCTCACCTGCAATCCCGGAGCTGGGTTTCCCGCTGGGTACCCGACTGCAGATGAACTGGCTGGATCCGGAGTCACCCAGTGCGCTGCAGCCTGGCCGGCGTCCGCGCACCACGCTGACCCCTACGCTGGTGTTTAAGGACGGCCAGCCAGTGATGGCCCTGGGCACTCCCGGTGGAGATCAGCAGGACCAGTGGCAGCTGCTTTTCCTGCTGCGCTCTTTGGTGGGTGGGCACACTCCGCAGCAGGCCATTGATGCTCCGGCGCTGCATACCACCGCCTTGCCGTCTTCCTTCTGGCCGCGTCAGTGGACTCCCGGGGGCGCCGTC
>NZ_HG005175.1:24756-43720 GCF_000455245.1 Nesterenkonia massiliensis
GTCGAGGACCGGTTGGGAGAGGAGGTCATCTCCGGGCTGGAGCACCGCGGGCACCGCATCACTCGCGCGGGCGACTGGACGCTGGGTCGGCTCTCCTGCGTGACCCGTGACCCGGCTACTGGGCGGCTGCAGGCCGCTGCGAACCCGCGCCAGGCGCAGGGCTACGCAGCAGGACGATGACTCGCGATTCTCGTTCCGGGACTGTGACCAAACAGATCCGGGCAGACATCATCAACTCAGAACTCCCCGCCGGCTCGCGACTGACAGAAGCACTGCTGGCGGAGCGCTATCAGGTCTCGCGGATCCCGGTTCGGGAATCGCTGCGGGCCCTGGCAGCTGAGGGGCTGGTGGAGATTCGCCCCTACGCGGGGGCGAGGGTGGCTGCTGTGCCTGATGACGATGCGGCAGATCTCTTCGCGATTCGCATTGAGCTAGAAGGTGCGACGGCGCGGCGGGCAACTGAGCGTTCCCGGAATATTGCCAGCGCCGGGGGAGGGGGCGCCGGATTCCAGCAGCTGCGCGATCAGCTGAGCCAGGTGCTGATTGCTGGCGAAGCGGCAGTCTCCAGTGGTGACTTCAGGGAACTGGCTGCGCTGAATATGCGTTTCCATCAGCTGGTGGCTGAGCTCAGCGGCAGCCCGACGCTGGCGTCACTGCTGGAGCAGATCTCTGGCCGCATCGAATGGCTGTATTCGGTGAATCTCACTCAGCGTGGCGGCCAGGCGTGGGCGGAGCACCATCAGATTCTCTCGGCCATCGATGCAGGGGATCCACTGCGTGCTGCGGCGCTGATGAGCGGGCATGTGCGGAAGTCGAAGGAGTCATACTTTAAGCACATGGGAGCGAAGCAAGCTGGTTTTTCGGCAGAGGTGAGAGACTGAATCCATGAGCGTTATCAAGATCAATGCCATCACTGTCCCGGAGGGTTCAGGCGATGAACTCGGCAAGCGCTTCGCCGCCCGTCATGACTCGATGGACGGCACCGCCGGGTTCCTGGGATATGAGCTGCTGCAGCCCACAGATGGTCGCAACACCTGGCTGGTCATCACCCGCTGGGAATCGGTGGATGACTTCGAGAACTGGCGCAACTCTCAGCAATTCCAGAAGTCCCACGGAAGCAATGACGGCGACACCGCCGAACCTCGTCAGAAGCCTGTGGGCATGTCTGCTGAACTATGGAGCTACACGGTCTCGGTCACTGGCTGACATCGTGTCCAACTAGGTTCCAGCCACCGGTGCTGGTAACCTATATCGGTCAGCTCACGGGCTGACCCCCGCCTCCGTAGCTCAGGGGATAGAGCGTTGGTTTCCGGTACCAAAGGCCGCAGGTTCGAATCCTGCCGGGGGCACCATAGGCGTGATACTCGACGTAATAGAGGCTTCGGGTACCGCTGACATAGATGAATCCGAGCGCCGATCCTCAGGGGTCGGCGCTTTGTTTTTGCTCCTAGGCTGGCTCTGATCGGCCTTCTGTATCTCGGCCACGGCCTTGCGGGCCTCTGCGCTGAAGAGCACGTCGAATGGTGGCTCCAGTTGACCCTCTAGCTCGAAGTCTCCTGGCTGATCGGTCTCGTGCACCAGGATCTTGGTGAAGAAGGTCTTATTGAGTTCGCGTTTCAGCTGCTCGGGTGCGTGGCGGTAGGCGTTGCCGCAGTCCTCGGCCAGGTCCAGGGCGACGGTGATGATCTTCTCGGCCTCTTCGGCATCAGCTTCCAGAGACTTCAGACGACTCTCCAGGCGGGCCGGACTCGCCCCACCGCCCGAAGGCAAGCGTCAATAACAACCACGAATGACAGGACTTGCGGCAGATCGCCACGCAGATCGAGCTGTATCGCGCGCAGTTTGGAGTTCTTCCCCGCGGAGACAGCGACATGATTCGGCTGACGGAAGAGATTGGCCCGATCCGAGTCTCAGACCGATCCCATGTCGCGCTACACGTCAATCATCTCGACGAAGAAGAAAAGATCACCTATTGCCACCCACCAGACTCGGAAGACTATGTGCTGATGGCCCGGAGCCGATCAGGTGTGGCCTTTCGACACGGCACACCGGGAACAGGCGAGTTCGAGGTTCCAGATGGTCTGCCGGGCAGTGGCTGGACCACAGGGATGTGCGAAGCCGGAGGTTTATCGATAGCAGGAGCTAGAAGCCCGAACCGAACGATCTTCACCAGCGACGGATGGAAGGACTGGGTCAATACGTAGCGAGGTTCAGCGGAGCCAAGGTAGTTGCTTGCGCAGTTTCTCCTGCTCTTCGCGTAGCCGGGCGTGCTCTTCGCGTAGCCGGGCGTTATCGGCCTCGAGCTCCTCTGGGTTCTCGGCGTAGAACTCGCTGAGCCAATTGTTCAGCGTCGCAGGCGAGATGCCGAACTTCCGGGCAACATGGGATCGCGGCTCGTGGCTCTGCCGCGCAGCTGCGATGACCTCGCGCCGGAAGTCGTCGGAGTAGCGAACCATGCGGCTATTCTGCCGCATGACAACTCGCGGTGGAGGTAGTAGCTACCAGCGGTAGTCTCCCAGCTGGAAGTTGATCTGGCCTCCCTCGCTAATAATCTCGGCATACTCGGTGAGTTCTGGGTCTGTGAGGCTACCGCCGTCGCGTTCCCACATCTGCTTCAGAGCAGGCTTGATCTGCTCTACAGGCAGACCTGCGTGCTGAGAGGTGAACTGGTCCATCTCTCGCTGCATCTTGCGGGTTTCATCCTGGAGAGCGCCACGGGTTTGCTTTTCAATTTCACGGCGGAACGCCTTCTCATTGAAGTCCAGCTTCATCTTGGCCATGATTGGCCTCCTCTCGGTCAGCCCCGGATATTTCGGGGATCCTTGGCGGGCGGAATGGTGTGCTTGGCACGGAACTTCCCGTCAACTCCCGCGATGGTCACTTCTCCACCTCCAGCATTGTTCGAGTAGCCCCACGCCTTGTCGTAGGCAGCCTGCTGAGTGCTGGTCCGAGCAGAAGCGCGCTGATTGCCCACGCCTTTCGCTACCCAGTCGTCTCCGTCCCTATAAACGGTGTAATCGGCCTTTGCCATAGCAGCTCTCCTTTCGTTGGCCCTGATGCTGCTACTTCAAGCGTAGAGACAGGGTCGGACATCGAAAGTGTCATCGAGCGCGTGTCGCAAGATATTGTGGCTAAATCAGCGCACGAGCACTATATGTTGTGCCCATGTCCTGTTCTGGCTCTTCTCGACAGTGGCTAGTTGTGAGATAATGCAGACAGCTTGCAGAGGCGGTTCTGAGCTTGTCAGCTCCCGCTCTGCGAGGATCCAACTCCAGGCCATCTCGGTGCGGTGCGCGTCGCCGTGTCGGTGGTCGCCGGTAGTGTGGATCACGAATCACGTAACACACCTGCGGGTGAGGGAGACGCACAACCGTATGAGCAGTCGGCTCACTGAGTATCAGGCGAAGTATTTCGCCCACGAGCTCCAGCGCAGCTATGCCAATGACCATGTCGGCAAGCTGGCGGGGCTGCTCTTTGACGCGCAGGTGGAGCCCAAGCCGCATCAGATCGATGCCGCGCTCTTCGCGCTGCAGACGCCGGTCCTCAAGGGAGTGGTGCTGGCGGATGAGGTTGGCCTCGGGAAGACCATCGAGGCTGGGATTGTCATCTCGCAGTTCTGGGCGGAGCGTAAGCGCCGGGTGCTGATAGTTGCGCCGTCGAGTCTCCGTCAGCAGTGGAAGCAGGAGCTGTACGAGAAGTTCCTGCTCCCGGCCCAAGTGGCCGACAGCAGGAACAAAGATGCTCTGCTGGCTGAGGCCAACACGTCTCGGGCGGAGATCATCATCTGCTCCTACGAGTTCGTGTTGCGTCACCAGGATGCGCTGCTGCGGCACTGGGATCTGGTGGTTGCCGATGAGGCGCATCGGCTGCGCAATCACTACACCAGCAAGGCCAAGATCGCCGACGCCGTCTCCAGCGTCGTGCGCGGCGCGACGAAGACAGTGTTACTGACGGCGACGCCGTTGCAGAACCGGCTGGAGGAGCTTTACGGGCTGGTCTCGGTCTTTGACCCGAATTACTTCACCTCGCTGGATGCCTTCCGCGAGCGGTACATCAAGAACCGCGACTTCACCGGCGATGATGACCTGGTTGCCCGCGTGGCCGCGCTCTCCAAGCGCACGCTGCGTCGGGATGCGCAGAAGTACATTCGTTTCACCAAGCGCATGCCGCTGACGGTGGAGTTCACCCCGTCGGCAGAAGAACAGCGGCTCTACGAGCTGGTCAACGACTATCTCCAGCGCGATGAACTATTCGCCTTTGCTGGTTCCCAGCGGCACCTGAGTGCCCTGATTATCCGTAAGCGCCTGGGGTCTTCGACCTATGCTGTGGCGAGTACTCTGGAGAACATTGCCAACCGGCTGTCGGATGAGTTGGCGACCGGCCAGCGCCGTGATGGCCGCGGCGGTCTGTTCGTCGACGACGATCTCACCAGTGATGAATTGGAAGAAGCCGAAGAGACTCGTCGAGAAGATCGCTTCGATCCGAATGACCAGTCGATCACCAAGGCGATCCGTGCGGAGGTCCAAGAGCTACGCGACTACGCTGCACTGGCTCGCTCGATCACGGTCAACCAGAAGGCGGTCAAGCTGGGCGACGCGCTGGATCAGGGTTTCGCCAAGCTGCGCGAGATTGGGGCACCCGAGAAAGCGATCATCTTCACTGACAGCACCAAGACCCAGGAGTACGTGGCCCACACGCTCCAGGAGAACGGCCGCGGCGAGGGGCTGGTGCTGTTTAACGGCACAAACGATTCACCGGAGGCCACTCGGATCTATCAGGACTGGCTGAAGCGTCACCGCGAGTCCGACATGGTCACCGGTATCCCGGCAATGGATCGGCGCAAGGCGCTGGTGGACTACTTCCGCGATCAGGGCACCATCATGATCGCTACCGAAGCGGCAGCAGAAGGTATCAACCTGCAGTTCTGCTCGATGCTGGTCAACTATGACCTGCCGTGGAATCCGCAGCGCGTGGAGCAGCGCATTGGGCGTGTGCACCGCTTCGGGCAGAAGCACAACGTGGTCGTGGTCAACTTCTCCAATAAGGGCAACGTCGCCGAGCAGCGCATCCTGGAGCTGTTGGAGACCAAGTTCCACCTGTTCGAGAGCGTCTTCGGTGCTAGCGACGAGGTGCTCGGTGCTATCGAGGACGGCCTGGACTTCGAGAAGAAGATCTCCGATATTCTCAACCGTCACCGCACCGCCGCGGAGATCGACGCAGCCTTCAAGCAGCTGGAGCAGCAGTACGCTTCCGAGATCTCGCAGGAGATGGCCAGCGCCAAAGCCAAGGTCTTCGACAACCTCGACCCGCACGTTCAGGATCGACTGAAGGCCTACGATGCCCAATCGGGTGAGGTGCTGAACAAGTTCGAGCGTCTCTTGCTGGCACTGACCCGCCACCAGCTCCAGAACTATGCGGACTTCCATGGGGATGGACGGCAGTTCATCCTGCGCTCCGCCCCGGTTGCTGATGTGCCGACTGGGCAGTACTTCTTCAAGTCCAAACCGCTGGAGAACGGACACCAGTACCGCTACGCCAGTCCGCTGGCCGAGCACGTCATCGATACTGCCCAGGCCGCAGATACACCGGCGCGTGAACTGACCTTCAGCCTCAGCGAATCCGAGCGCGTCACCAGTGGCGCAAAGAGCCTAGCTGGAGAGTCAGGTGAACTGACCGTGAACCTGGTGACCTTCAGTATGACCGCGGGCGAGCAGGACATCTCCGAGTCCTACATCCTGGCAGGTGGCTACACCGACAATGGCGACTGGATCGACGAAGAACACGTCGCTGACCTGCTCGACCTCACCTGCACAAACATCGGCAGTGACGTCCAGATCGACACTTCACGGTTCACAAAGAAACTCGATGAACGCAAAGCAGAACTCGAACACGAGGTTCAGGGCCGGAACGCGCAGTACTACAACCAGCAGGAGGAAGTCCTCGACCGCCAGATCCAGGACAAGCGCGCCGAATACAACGCCAAGCTGCGCGAGTACGAGGCCAAAGAGAGGGAAGCCCGCAAGCTCGCCAAGAACTCGGACGACCCTGCCGAGCAGCTCAAACACAAGAAGAACGCCCGCAAATGGGGTCAGCGGATTCACGAGGCCGAGGACGATTTCCGAGTGGAACGCCGCCGCCTGCGCGAACAGGCCGACGAATACCTCGAACTCATCGAGCAAGCCTTGCAAGGCACTCAGTCCATCGACCACCTGTTCAGCATCCGCTGGCGCATAGAACCCTAGCCACAAACTTAGAGAATTGTTAATATATATTCAGAAAGATGAAAATATATGCATGACGAACTGAATAAAATTCCAGGCACTACGCCAGACTTCCGCACCGAGCTGGCCGAGAAGCTGGCAGACCTGGTACCCGAGGCGGTAGCCGACGGCAAGATTGACACCAAGAAGCTAGAGGAGCTGCTCAACGGCGACGCAGCTGATACCCGCGAACGCTTCGGCCTGTTCTGGCCAGGCAAGAAGCGCGCCCTCCGTGCGGCACAGGAGCCGACCACGGCGACCCTGGTGCCGGACAAGGAGAACAGCAAGGACTGGGATACCACCCAGAACGTTTTTATCGAGGGCGACAACCTCGAGGTCCTGAAGATCTTGCAGAGGCACTACCACGGCAAGATCAAGATGATCTACATCGATCCGCCGTACAACACCGGCAAGGACTTCGTGTACCCGGACAACTACCAGGAGGGCCTGAAGTCCTATCTGGAGTTCACCAAGCAGGTGGACGAGGGCGGCAAGAAGATCAGCACCAACAGTGACCAGGCTGGGCGCTACCACTCGAACTGGCTGAACATGATGTATCCGCGACTGAAGCTCGCGCGGAACTTATTGACTGACGACGGAGTCATCTTCATATCCATTGACGACCATGAAGTCGACAACCTAAAGAAGCTCGGTAATGAGGTGTTTGGCGAAGGGAACTTCGCAGGGCAGATCATCTGGAAGAACAGCAGTAAGAACGACCAGGACTATGTCTCGGTTCAGCATGAGTACTTCCTTGTGTGGGTGCGGAGCAAGAACTTCAATAAAGGTCAGTGGGTAGAGCACAAAGAAGGCCTGGATGCCATTTACAAGAAGTTTGATGAACTGCACCGTAAATACGGCACAGATTGGGACACTATCCATGCCGAGGCTTTGAAGTGGTTCGGAGGATTCAACGAGTCAAATCCGATCTATGCTAGCAAGCATTACTCATGGATGGATGAGAAAGGTGTCTATTCACCTCAAAATATCGCTGGACCGAATTATGGTCAGTACCGCTACGATGTAATTCATCCTGTAACCAATAAGCCTGTTAAAGAACCCGCCAGTGGTTGGCGATACCCCGAGCCAACCATGCTCAAGCGGATTGAGCAGGGTCTTGTGAAGTTTGGCAAGGATGAAACCACGGTTCCTAATAACAAGGTCTATCTCCGTGATAACGAAACTCAGAGCTTAACCAGCATCAAATTCAAAGATGGCCGTGTGTCCTCAAATGCGCTGAAGACCTTGTTGGGTGGATCGTACTTCACGAATCCTAAAAACGTAGACCTCCTGGCTCAGTTTATTCAGGCAGTCGGAGTTTCTGGTGATGACATCGTTTTGGACTTCTTTTCTGGTTCAGCCACGACAGCACATGCTGTTATGCAGTTGAACGCTCAGGATGGCCAGTCACGCAGACACATCCAGGTGCAGCTCCCAGAACCGCTGGACGAAAAGGATGAGGCACATAAGGCTGGGTTCCGCACGATTGCCGATATATCCCGCAAACGCATCTCACTGGCCGCAGGGAAGATCCGTGAGGACTACCGGGAGAACCTGGAGAACCGGGGTGTGAGTATTGACCTCGGCTTTCGGAGCTTCCGACTCGCCGACACTAACTTTGCCAAATGGCGTCTCACCAGCGATGTTGCGGAAACAGAACTTGAGCAGCACCTGCTTAGCTTGCGTGAGAGCGCTGACGATCAGGCATCACAAGAGGCTTTGCTGACAGAGCTTCTGCTGAAGCGCGGATACTCACTGACCGAGCAAGTCGACGTATTCGACGTTGCTGGGCTGGAGATCCACGGCGTTAAGGATGATGAGGGCGACTACGGTCTGCTGGCGTACCTGAATGAGCACCAGAAGCCGTCACTGGAAGGGCTGCGAGCATTGGTCGATGCGGCCGAGGCGCAGATCGTGATCCTGGAGGATGCCTTCCAGGGCGACGACCAGCTGAAGACGAACTTGGCGCAGCTGTGTAAGTCCAAGGGCATTGAGCTGTGGACGGCGTAAGGGGCTGGCAATGAAGTTCAAGTTCCAAGACGACCTGCCCTACCAGCTCGACGCGATCAACTCCGTGGTTGATCTGTTCGATGGTCAGCCGCAGGATGCGGAGAAGCTCGCTACGCGACTCCAGGGACGGATGCCGGAGACAGATTCCGAATCTCAGGCATCGCTGGACCTCGATTTGCGCCAGGAAGTCGGCGCTGTCGGTAACAACCTGGTACTCGACCATGACTCGGTGCTGAAGAATCTCCAAGAGGTACAGGACCGAAATGGTCTGCTGGTCTCCGAGGACCTTGCTGATGGTGCGCTGGACTTCGATATTGAGATGGAAACCGGAACTGGTAAGACCTACGTCTACCTGCGCACGATCTTCGAGCTCGCCCAGCGGTACAACTTCAGCAAGTTCGTCATCCTGGTGCCGAGCGTGGCGATCCGTGAGGGCGTCAACACCAGCATTGAGCTGATGCGCGAGCACTTCCGGAAGCTCTACCCGGCGCTGCCGTTCGATGCGTCTGTGTATAGCGGCCAGACTGCGGAGGAAGTGCAGTCGTTCGCGACCTCCACGAACGTGCAGATCATGGTGATGACCATTGACTCTGTGCGTGGCGATAAGAACACCCGCATCATTCATCAGGAGCGGGACAAGCTCAACGGGCTGCGGCCTATCGATTACTTGAAGGCCACGCGGCCTGTGGTGGTCATGGATGAGCCCCAGAACATGGAGTCCCTGCTCTCCCAAAGCGCGATCGGTGAGCTCGATCCGACCTGCACGCTTCGCTACTCCGCTACTCACCGCAAGCAGCGCAATGTCATCTACCGGCTGGACCCGGTGGATGCGCATGACCTGAACCTGGTGAAGCAGATCGTGGTGGCCGAGACCACGCAGCATGGTTCGGACGCTACTCCGTACATCAAGCTGGTGGACGTGCGGCGTGAGCCGCGATGGGAAGCCAAGCTCGAACTCTCTGTACGGAAGAAAGACGGTTCTCTGGCGCGTACCGAGAAGTGGGTGCGGCAGAACCAGGACTTGGCCACAGTTACCGACAACTCGGCGTATGAAAACAATTGGCGCGTCAATGAGATCAGCCTCGAACCGGCCTTCATCGAGCTGACCAACCACGGGATGCTCCAGCTCGGCGAGGAGATCGGCGGTAACGCCCAGGCGATCTACCGCGAGATGATTCGCGAGACCATCCGTGAGCACCTGCGCAAGGAAATGATCCTGCGCGAACAAGGTGTGAAGGTGCTGAGCCTGTTCTTCATCGACAAGGTCGCCAGCTACATGGGCGATGGCACCAGTAATGATGACGCGGACGGGCAGTTCGCCCAGTGGTTCGATGAGCTGTTCCGCGAGGAACGCGATAAGTCACCGATTTACCAGGAGCTCCTGCCCCAGGATCCAACTGAGTTGCGTCGGGCATACTTCTCTGCCATCCGGAAGAAGAACTCCGTAGAGTACAAGGACACCTCCGGCTCAACCAAAGCAGATGACGATTCTTACGACCTGATCATGCGCGATAAGGCGCGGTTGCTCAGCCAGGACGAGCCAGTGCGGTTCATCTTCTCCCACTCTGCCCTGCGTGAGGGTTGGGACAACCCGAATGTCTTCCAGATCTGCACCCTGCGCGAGATGGGTGCCGAGACCGAGCGTCGCCAGACCATCGGGCGCGGCCTGCGCCTGCCGGTGAATTACAGGGGTGAGCGCATCAGCGACCGCGGCATCGCGCAGCTGACTGTGATCGCCAATGAGTCTTACCAGCAGTTCGCCAAGAGCCTGCAGCAGGACTACGCCAAGGCCGGTGTTCAGATCGGGTTCGTGCGCAAGGGCGAGTTCTCAAAGATCATCCACCCCGAGGCACCCGATGAACGCGGTATTGGCTTCCAGAGGTCTGCCTCTATTTGGGAGCACCTGGTCCAGCGCGGGTTCCTGGACAAGGACGGCAAGGTGCTGGCGAACTTCGCGCCGCAGAACGAGGGCTTCACCCTCGGCTTCAACGCGGACTTCGCCTGGGCCGAGCAACCGGTGATCGCTGCGGTGAATAAGTGCAAGCTGGAGAACGTGGTCAAGCCTCGGAAGAACCGCCGACCCCGGAAGCTGAACAAGCAGCTGTATATGAGCGAGGAGTTCCAGGACTTCTGGGACGCGATCTCGCGGCGCACCACCTACCGCGTGGAGGTCCAGCGAGATGAACTGATCCGCAACGCCGTGGCCGCAATCAGCAAGGAAACCGAGATTCAGCCGCTACGCATCCAGGTCACCAAGGCCGGAGTGCAGATCCTCCGCGGTGGCGCGAAAGGCCAGGAACTCAGTAGCCGCCAGGCAGACCTGCGAGGTGGGTACGACCTGCCGGATATCATCTCCGAGCTTCAAGAGGCAACGTCGCTGACCCGGAAGACGATCATCGACATTCTGGTGCAGTCACGGCGGCTGGGCGAGTTCATCTCCAACCCGAACGACTACATTCAGATGGTCAAGCGATGCATCACCACTGAGCTGTCGAAGATCGTGGTCGAAGGTATCCAGTACGAGCCGATTGCCGGAAGCGTCTACGAACTGCGCGAGCTTCAGGAAGATGGCACGAAGGAGAAGGACCGCTTCATCGACCAGATGTACGAGGTCAAGAACCAGCAGAAGACCGACTTCGACTATGTCGTCTACGACTCGAGCGTGGAGCGGCAGTTCGCCGAGATGCTGGACTCCCGCGAGGACATTCGCCTGTTCATGAAGCTGCCCGACAAGTTCAAGATCGACACCCCTGTCGGGCCGTACAACCCGGACTGGGCGATCGTGAAGGTCGAGGACGGCCAGCAGAAGCTCTACATGATCCGCGAAACCAAGAGCACCAGCGACGCTAACCAGCTGCGCCCGACCGAGCAGGCCAAGATCGACTCAGCTAAGAAGCACTTCGCCGCCATCGGCGTCGACTACGCCAAATCAAGTCCAGACGGGTGGAATCTGTGAGGATCAAGTCGGTAAGAATCAAGAACTTTCGGGCGCTTAAGGACGCGCAGATTGAGTTCGACTCAGTCACCACGTTCATCGGCCCCAATGGCGTCGGCAAGTCAACAGTACTTAGAGCTCTGGACTGGTTCTTCAATCGCGGCAAAGGACAAGAACTCACGGAGGCGGACTACTCGTTCGGCGTCATAGATGAGGACATTTCAGTCCAAGTAACCTTCACCGATCTCACAGATACAGACCGCGAGGCACTGGGTAAGTACGTAACCGAAGGGACGACCACATTCACGGCCTGGAAGATCCACCGTGCATCGAACGGTGAGGAGATTCTTTCCGCTAACGCCAAGGGGTACCCAGACTTCACGCCGATTAAGGCTGAGTCCAAAGTTGCTGAGAAAAAGAAGCTCTACAGTGCATTGCGATCTGAGCGGTCAGACCTGGAACTTCCCTCGGCCGTGACAGGGCCTGCCATCGAGCAGGCAATGACGGAATGGGAAGCCAACCACGTCGAGCAACTTGAAGATGTCAGCGAGGCCCTCGAGACCAACTTCTTCGGGTTTAACAGTGGCGGCAAGATGAGTGGACTTTTCGACTTCGTCCTAGTGACGGCTGACCTTCGAGCAAGCGAAGAGTCCACAGATGGAAAGTCGAGCATTATCGGGCGCATCCTAGAGAGATCCGTGGACCGCACCGCTGCAGATGAGGATATCGCCAAGATTGTCGAAGAGAGTCGCCAGAAGCAACAAGAGGTCTACAGGGAAAAGTTCAATGATCAACTCAAAGGACTCACCACACAGTTGAACGAGGTTGTTCACACTTACGCACCGGACCGCGAAGTAAGGGTCACCCCGTCGGAGGTGGAGCTCAAAGCGCCGCGCACGACTTTCTCAGTGTCTGTGTTAGATGGTGAAGATCAAACCCCCGTTGAGAACCAAGGGCATGGATTTCAACGAACACTTCTCGTATCTGCGCTGCAGGTTCTGGCGGAATCAGGCACGGCGGGCGACCAAGGAGTTATTTGCCTGGCTATGAACCGTACTGGGTTCAGTTCCGTTTTTCTGATGCGGGAAGTTCCTCCCGCTGGTGTTCATAGTAGGCCGCCTCCACTTCGGCGGGGGTCTGGTGGCCCAGGTGTTCGTGCAGTCGGGCAGTGTTCCACCAGTGCACCCAATTCATCGTGGCGAATTCCACCTCTGTCAGGGACCGCCACGCCGGCTGGGAGTAGATCAACTCAGTTTTGTACAACCCGTTGATGGTCTCGGCTAGTGCATTGTCATACGAATCCCCGATGGATCCCACCGATGGGTGGATCCCGTGATCGGTGAGCTTCTCGGTGTAGGCCACCGCGACATACTGACCTCCGCGGTCGCTGTGATGAACCAGTCCGACGTTCTTCTGCCTTCTGGCGGTGGCCAGAGCATGTTCCAATGCTTCTAAGGAGAGCGCTTCGGTGGTCATCGAAGACCTGGTCGCCCAGCCCACGATCCTGCGGGAGTAAGCATCGATCACAAAGGCGGTGTAGACGAACCCCGCCGACGTTCTGACGTAGGTGATGTCAGCTACCCACAGCACCCCAGGTGCGGGTGCTTTGAAGTTGCGCTCCACCAAATCAGGACGATGATCCGGCACCGGGGCAGGGACCGTGGTGCGAGGTTTCCGGCCCCGCACGGCTCCTGTGATCCCGGCTTTGCGCATCAGACGGTAGGTCTGGTCCCGGCCGATGTCCCAGCCTTCTCGGCGCATCGCGTGCCACATCTTCCGCACCCCGTAGACGCTGTAATTCTCCGCGTAGATGCGCTGGATCTCAGGGATCAGCATGTCGTCTTTGAGGTCTCTGGCCGAGCGGACCCTGGTCTTGGCTGCCCGGTAGCCGCGAGAGGTGATGAACCCACCTTCTGCTTCGCTGAGGACGCGGCAGATGCGCTCGACCCCGAAACGATCCTTGTGTGCATCGATGTAGCGGATCATCTCGTGGTGGGACGGTCGAGCTCCGCGGCGAAAAACGCCGAAGCGCTCTTGAGGATCTCATTAGCGCGTTTGAGTTCCCTGACCTCGCGACGCAACCGTGTGAGCTCAGCGAGTTCCTGACTGGTGGCCCCAGACTCCTCGCCGGCGTCCCGGCGGGCCTGCTTCGCCCAGTTATTCAACGTATGCGGCGAAACACCGAGCTTCTCACCGACTGCTGCAGCCGCGCTCCACCGAGATGACTCCTCAATACGCCGATGGTCCTCCATCATCCTCAGAGCACGCTGCTTGAACTCCGAGGTATACCCCGTCCTAGTGCTGGTCATGGTCCAATCCTCCTGAATCAAATAGGACGGAACCAAACCCAGTACGGTTCAGAGAGTACAGGACCAAAGAATCCAAGAAGCGCGCCGAGGCAGATAAGGCTCGGCAAGAAGCCGGACGGTCTAAGAATGCCTCGACCATAAAAATGAAGCTAAGGCGGGCTGATCAGCGAGACAAAGAGGCAGCTACTGCGGGCAAAGAGGCCAGTAAGTGGCAGAAGAGGGCTTCAGACTACGCGAGACAAGAAACCGACAAGCAAAAGCAACTGACGCGTGCAGAAGCTTCTGAGGCTGGAGCAGCTGCAAGGAGGCAGAAGAAAGAAGCCGCGCTGGCTCAACGCCGAGAAGTAGCCGAACGCGCTGAATCTGAGGGGCGGTTGGCTCGAGCTGAACAGGCCGTAGGCGAGGTGATGACTATGCTCCGTGCCCCGAAGCCCGAGAAGCTTCGGATTCTGCTTCTTGGATCAGCTTCCGAGGGCGATTTGCGAGTTGGTCGGGAGCAAAAGCGGATCCGGTCCGCAGTCGAGTCCGCACTCCACCGGGATCTTGTTGAGCTCGATGTCAGGCCAGCCGCGACTACTGAGGACTTGCTCGACGGAATTACAAAATTCCGTCCTCATGTTGTCCACTTCTCAGGGCACAGCAACGAGGACCTTATCGTGTTCGAACGCGAGCAGGACAATCACCATCGTGGCCACCCAGTTCCGGCCCAGGCCTTTGTTCGGGCTATAGCTGCAACCGATGATCCTCCACTTCTGGTACTTCTTAATGCTTGCAAGTCTGCGGGGCAGATAGATCAGCTCGTTCAGGAGATAGTCCCTTTGGCTATCGGCATGTCCGACAGTATCGATGATGGAGACGCAATCGTTTATGCTGCTCAGTTTTACGCCGCAGTTGCCAATGGCCAGTCTGTGCGTGCGGCACATGCTTCGGGCCAAGCCGCGTTAGAACTTGCCGGTCTGGAGGGACACGATTTGCCAACTCTGGCCACATCCGAAGGGGTTGACCCCTCAAGTGCGGTACTCGTGAAGCCCGCAGAATAGACGCTGAGCACTCTTCTGTTGTTCTATAGGTTTCGCCGCGATGCCGTGTACTTCGAGATCGTGCGCTTACTGACCTTGAACTCCTTGACCAGTTGGGCGTAGGTCGCGCCCTCCGCGCGGCGCTTCCGCATGGCCTCTGCCTGCTCGGGTGTCAGGTCTGGCGTTCGCCGCGGGATGTCGTTCACCTGGAGAATTCGCTGAATGGTGGACCGTGAGCAGCCGAACTTCTCGCTGATGGCCCTGACCGACACCCCGCCCTGGTAATCCTGGATCAGCTCCTTCGTCTCGGCAGGCGTGAAGCTACGCGGGCGTCGGCCCCGTTGCTTCTTCTGCGGTAGCTGCGGCTTCGTAGGGGTGTAGGCGATATGGCTATACTTCTGCTTGACCTTGGTAGCCGCTTGGACTGACCCCTGGATTTGACGGACTTTTATCGCATCGCAGCCCGAGAGGCGCACCATAAGCGTGATATTCGACGTAATAGTGCGTTCGGGTGCCGCCGCTACAGATGAATCCAAGCGCCGATCCCCAGGGGTCGGCGCTTTGTTTTTGTTCCTGGGCTGGCTCTTCTCGGCCTTCTGGATCTCGGCCACAGCCTTGCGAGTCTCGGCGCTAAATAGCACATCTAATGGCGGCTCCAGCTGGCCCTCTAGCTCGAAGTCTCCTGGCTGGTCGGTCTCATGCACCAGAATCTTGGTGAAGAAGGTCTTATTGAGTTCGCGCTTCAGATGCTCGCGCGCGTGGCGGTAGGCCTTGCCGCAGTCCTCGGCCAGATCCAGGGCGACGGTGATGATCTTCTCGGCTTCCTGGGCAGGCGGCCAGATCGCATACGAGCGGGTACTTCTGTAATGGGTATTGGCCAGCCTGTGGCCGGCTGAGATGCTGAGTTCAGTCTCAGTGCGTGACCCCGGGTATTTCCGACCCTCATGAAGCGTTCAAGGGGTGTCTTGAAAATGACGTGTCCGCACTGGGCTGAGCTCGGCTTCTGCGCGCAGATGCCTTGATTAGAAGCCTGTCCGACCCCCGAGGAAACAGTGGTTGTGACTCATTACAGATGTGGACTCTGAGCGACCCCACGAGCCGGGCTGACCTTATCCGCTCTATGTCCTTGGAGGATGATTATGGTTTCCGTCGTTGAAGCTTTCGACTACGTCGTCGGTGTCGACACCCATGCACGGACCCACACCTACTGTCTGATCCAGACTCGCACCGGCGCGGTCATCGATAGCGCTCAGTTTCCCGCCTCAAAGCCCGGTAACGAACGGGCGATCAGCTGGATCCAAAGGCGCGGGAACAAGGGGCTGATGCAGGAACAGGTGACATCTGATGTTTAGCACCGCTGGTGCTGGGCAGGAGAGGATGTCTCTATGGCAGGAAAGTACCCGGTGGAGTTCCGGGAGGATGTTGTCGCGGTCGCGAAGAACCGCGAGGCCGGTGTGAGCCTGAAGCAGATCGCTGCTGATTTCGGGATCAGCTACGCGACCCTGACGAACTGGATGCGACAGGACGCCACTGATGCCGGTGAACGCGAAGGCCGCACCAGCGAGCAAAAGAACGAGCTGCGTGAGCTGCGTCGGCGTAACCGGCTGCTCGAGCAGGAGAACCTGGTGCTGCGCCGGGCAGCGGCGTATCTCTCGCAGGCGAATCTGCCGTCAAAAGGCTCTACCCGCTCGTAGGTGATCTCGCCGCCACCGATGGTGTTCCTGTGGCGGTGACGTGCCGGGTACTGAAGATCGCCCGCCAGCCCTATTACCGGTGGCTGGCCAGCCCCGTGACGGATCAGGAGTGGGATGAGGCTCACCGGCTCAACGCGCTGATTGATGCTCACCGGGAGGACCCTGAGTTCGGGTATCGATACCTCGCTGATGAGGCCGAAGAGGCTGGTTACCGGATGGCCACCAGGACTGCGTGGCGGTTGTGCAACGCCCAGGGTGTTGCTTCTGTGATCAGCCGTAAGCGCCGGGGCAAAGGCACCCGCCCAGGCCCACCAGTCCACGACGACCGGGTGCAGCGGAACTTCCACGCCGATGCCCCGAACCAGGTCTGGCTGACCGATATCGAGCGCCACGAGGCGCTTCTGAACCTTGCGGTGGTGAAAGGACACCGCTTCGCGTCTGTCGCAGCAGGCGTGTGATAGCTGGAGGACGATCTGCCGTGTTGGCGTGAATGCGGCGGGTGGAGCAGTCCTCGACAACGACGAGTCGTATCAGTACTGCCAGATGGTGCGGGCTCGGCTAGCGAGACGGAGAGGCATACGGATAGGAACCAGTGGCTGAAAGCCCCTCAATTGAAGACCACCGACTCCAACCTGGTGGATGTGGGTCGAGTTGCATCGCGCACCCTCGCCGCTTCGGTGGTGGGGAGAACTCCTGGGCTGGGTGATGTCGCCGGTCGGGAGGCCACGGTGAATGCCTGCGGCGTAGTCGTGGCGAGGATGCTGGGGCATAACTGGGTGCCGATCCCGTCGAAAGGTTCGAAAAGTGAACGTGGGAACCATCCCGGTTCCGCCGGGGCACCGTCGCAGCCAGCGACGATTTCCTCGGCCGAGTGCACGGTCTGCTGATCGGGCCGGGGTGGGGCGGAGGGCCTGTAGTAGTCCGAGGCCGGGAAAGCCGGTCACATGGCGAAGGGGTCCAGTGTGATCGCAGTGACAGAAGCAGAAAAGGAGGCACAGCCGTGAATGCGGATGTTCCGTGGCCTGCCGACACATCGGAGGCGTGGGCGCGGGTACTGACTATGCAGACGAAACTGCACCGATGGGCGACGGGCGATCCTGCTCGTCGTTTCGATGATGTGTTCAATCTGGTCTATGACCCCGCGTTCCTCGCCGCGGCGTGGAATCGGGTGGCGGGAAACAAGGGAGGCCGCACTGCTGGAGTCGATGGGATCGCGCCGCGATCCGTCACCCCGGACCGAGTGTCGGGGATGCTCGCCGATCTGCGCGAGAGCGTCAAGAACGGCGAGTTCGTCCCGGAACGGGTGCGTCAGAAGTCGATCCCGAAGGGCAACGGCAAGGTCCGTAGCTTGGGGATTCCGACGATGACGGACCGGATCGTTCAGGCCTCCCTGAAACTGGTGCTGGAACCGATTTTCGAGGCGGACTTTGTGCCGTCCTCGTATGGGTTTCGGCCGCGCCGTCGGGCGCAGGACGCGATCGCGGAGATCCACTACTACGCCTCACGTGGTTACGTGGAGGTATTTGAAGCGGACATCACCGCGTGTTTCGACGAGATCGACCACGACGCGCTCATGCAGCGTGTCCGCGGTCGCATCACCGACAAACGTGTATTGCGTCTGACCCGCGGTTTCCTGAAAGCGGGAGTCCTCAGTGAGGACGGTGTGAACAGGGACACGTTCACCGGTACCCCGCAAGGCGGGATTCTGTCGCCGTTGCTGGCAAATATCGCCCTGTCCGTGGTGGACGAGCATTTCCAACGCAAGTGGGATGCGCTCGGACCGCAATGGTCGCGCACGAAGTATCAACGCGCTGGGGGCGCGACGATGAAGATGGTCCGCTACGCGGACGACTTCGTTGTCCTCGTCCGTGGCACCCACGCTGATGCCGAAGCGCTCTGGGACGAAGTCGCTGCAGTGCTCGCGCCGATGGGTTTACGCCTGTCGGTCGAGAAGACGATGGTCACGCACATAGACACCGGGTTCGACTTCCTCGGGTGGCACATCCAGCGCCGCCGAATCAGAGGTCATGGCGGGAAAACCGCGATCTACACCTACCCGTCATGGAAGTCCCTGGCTTCCATCAAGGACAAGGTGCGGACGCTGACCCGCCGGGCATCTCATCGAACACTCGCCGACCTGCTGCGCCGGTTAAACCCGGCATTGCGGGGTTGGTGCACATACTTTCAACACGGCGTCGTGAAACACCTCTTCAGCTACATCGACCACTTCGCCTTCTGGCGGATCGTCGGCTGGTTGAAGAAACGACACCCGAAACTGAACATGCGCACCCTGGTACGTCGTCATCTGCCCGGCTGGCAGATCCGCGACCAAGGAATCGAGTTCTTCCGATGCCAGCAGGTCACCGTGGCCCGCTACCGGTATCGAGGAACCCGCATTCCCACACCATGGACGAACGCCTTGGCATGAGCACATGGAGAGCCGGATGCTCAGGAATGGGCACGTCCGGTTCGGAGGGCGGCCAGCAGAAACCCACCAGTTCAAAGACTGGCAGGGCGCTGCTGGCCGACCCTACACCGAACACCACACCGGTGAGGGCAAGCTGTATCTGTGTGCGATCAAGGACGTCTGCTCACGCCGGATCGTCGGCTACGCGATCGACTCAAGGATGAAGTCTTCACTGGCGGTGCGGGCGATCAACAGCGCGGTGGCCCGCCGTGGGGCTACCAATGTGGCCGGATGCATTCTGCACTCGGACCGAGGGTCGCAAGCCGTAAT
>NZ_HG005176.1:0-23368 GCF_000455245.1 Nesterenkonia massiliensis
AAGGCTGTATACACATTAATTGGAGATGGGTTATCTCGAACTAAACGTAAAGCAGTGTATGTTGCTTGTCTGTCCGGAGTGCGCGTCGCAAACGACGCATTAGCTGCTAGTTTGCTCCTATGACTTGGAGAAATATGGGCTGCTAGTCCACTCGACGACTGAAGGGCAAACTCCAGAATACTGACAGCAACGTCAACACCACGGCCAGTATCGATCCTATCCGCGACTGTCCGGACTACCTTTTCATCCAAGGCTTCCATGACAGTGAAGCTGCCTTTAAGCTTTGAAGCGATGTCCACGCAGTCCGGCCTGAAATGTCCTAGTATCGCAATCGAGCCATCACGGCGCGAGATTTCCCAGCAGGTCTTGATTGCGGTCGTGTGATCTACCTGCGGCACATAGGCAACGGGGCTGTCAGCGACCTGAACCGCTGCGCCAGATTTGAGTAAAGAGCGAAGCCCTACAAGCCATTGCCCCAGGAGCGGATGAGTCTCGGCCCACCGCCTCGGCAAGTAGGGCAACTCCAGAGCTGGGAAATTATGTAAGACATCCATCTCCCAGCTAACTGGACGGTTGTCGCTGAAATGGAAGATAGATTGTAGAGGATCACCCAGTACGCCCACTGGGATAATGTCTCTTAGCGCTTTTACGAAGCTGTGCTGTGATACGTCGCAGTCCTGATACTCATCTACCAAGATGGCTGCATAGCTTGCTCGAATCATCCTAGCGATAGCCCTAGATCGTATAGCTCGTGCGGCAGCGCGATGATAATCTCTCGATTTTGTCCAGTCTGGCGACTCCGGAACTTCAATTTCGGCCAGTAGGGGGAAGTGCCGCACCAAGTCGAACGCCCAGGAGTCAAGCGTTCGAACAACTACCGAATTAGCGTTGATACCAAACTTGATCATTCTCCTCTTGAGGGCATCCACACCAGCATGTGTGTGGGTCAGGACTAGCAGTGATTCGCCAGATTCCACCAGATGAGCTGCCGTTGCTGCGATAAGCTCAGTTTTACCGCATCCCGCAGGCAGTTCTACCGAGGCAGGAAGAGAACTAGCAAACTGCTTCGCAATATCTTCTACAGGCGGGATCTCAGTCACGACTGCCCAGAGTCTCCAGCGCCACGTGAGTAGATGAATGTACGGATCTTGGCCAACCAGAGAGAGAGTCCAGACCCGTTAATATCTGGCTCTGGTAGATGCTCGAAGAGTGTGTTTGCGAGCTCTTCTCCCAGGGCGTTCCGCTTGAACCACTCTTTTTTCTTTGCAGCAAGCCCGATCCCATTGCGCAACCGTGGCCAATCATTGTCCACAGTACTCAGCCAGTCTGCCACCTGATTGCCAGAGAGACTGACGGAACCAAGCTGAGCTTCAACAGAGGAACGTACAGATTGCTCTCCACGCAAGGCAACAGCGAATTCAATAAGCTGTTGAAGACCAGACTCAGTAAGACTGAACACGAGCTCTTGTTCTAGACTTCGGTCCTGAGAGCACCGCGCAAGCTCTACTCCGGTGTCCGTCAACGCCTTAACTTTGGCGTCAACGTCTCTCGCATCATTATCGATGGCTAGCAATGTTCGGTAGCCCAACGCATTGAACGCGCTAGCGCGATTGCCGAAAGTCGACCCTCCGCCATCTACAACTGCCACCCCTAACGCTGCAGAAGTGCTAAGTCCTTCATTTAGGCGATCAGGGTCCCAGCGCGCTATCACTCCACGTAGGAATCCGATTTCTGTAGCTCCCTCGGCGACAACCACTTTGCGCGCAAGGAGAGCAGCGGGTGCCCCACGGAATGCTCCTTGAGCCCCGCTTAGTGTTGCCGGAACGGGCCTACACTCCGTAAGGCCATACTCTGAGGATCTCACGACAGTGAAATCGCTCGCCTCTAATGTTTGAACTGCCACCGGAGAATGAGTGGTGAGAATGGTTTGTATATCACCCTTTTCGGCGCGTTGCTTCAGATGTCTTAACGTGTAAACGAGGCGGTGTGGCTCGAGTCCATGTTCAATCTCATCCACCGCAATGATTGCGCCGTCGCCGACAGCCTTGTCTTGAATTGCGAGACCTGTGAGTCGACGAGTTCCTAGACCGTAGTTTGATAGCGGAATATCTGAATCGTGGAGGATTAGAGAGTACGAAGAAGTTGCCGAAGAAGGCTCGAGACCAGGGCGCAGGTCCCCGTAGTCTGCTACACCGAACTCACTCGCCGCCTGTTTAGCCTCTGACGCTGCATCTTCGAGAGGCTTCACTGCCGATTTGGAGACGGCTTCGCGGGCCTTTCGCTGTGCATCAAGCATCGCGATACCTGCGCCGGATGCCCCATCGGTTAGCGTGGATAGGGCGGAACCTCGCGCCCAGCGAAGATGCAACTCGGACCTGTCGCCTAAGCGCATAAATCCCAACTGGCGACGTTGATAGGCGCTTATTGGCCGACCTTCCTCTTCGCCAGGCCGGATAACCTCCCAGGTAGGCTCGAGATCGGAGCTAACGCGCAACCGAATGTAGAGGCACTCAACGGCTTCATCGAGAGGATCGTGAACGATCTCCTCGCCTTTGAGCCCTGAACGATGCTTGCCGAGTTGTTTCTCCGTTATGAGAGCACTTGGAAGTTCTGTCACAACCACTCGGATATCGATGTCCCGGGTTGTATCAAGCCCGTAGAAGTCCGCGTCTGTGATCGTGGGGGAATGGCTGGGGCTGAGGACCAACCCAAGCGCATCAAGCAACGTGGTCTTGGTGCTATCGCCAGGCCCAACCAGCGCAATGAGATTCCCCGTAATGCTCCAGGTGGCCTCTCTGATACCCCGGAAGTTCCTGATCTCTAGTTTGCGGATCTTCATGCTCAGTCATCTCCCCTTTGAACCAGCTCCCCGCGAGTGGCGTCATACTCGAAGTCAACGATGCCGCCAGAGGTAATCAGCTCAATTGCGCGGTCGATCACGGGTAGTGGCACCGCGTACCACTCGGAGGGTTCGTAGCGGCGACCGTCTTTGCCGACTTGGCTGACGTTGAGTTTCACATCCGAGAAGACTCGGTGCAGTAGGTGCTCCAGGGCGGAGGTTTTCAGGTTGTAGGTGCGGTAGCTAGCCACAACCTCTACCGGGGCCATCAGATAGGTCGGCTGCGTCTCGGCACCGGCGATGCGCTTCTCCACTGGACCGCGGGAGAACCCGATCTTGTAGAGGTTCTCAATACCGCTGATCTGCGGGTCATCGCTGAGTGAGCGCAGTACGTAGATGAATCCTGTGGCCTGGTCATCAGGCAGGATCTCCCCGTGATTGGCATCGACCACCGCGAATCCTTCTTGTTCGTAGAGGCGTCCGGCTAGTGAGCGGCGGTAGAGGCTGGATTCGGTGCCGTTTTCGAAGATGGTCCGGGTGCGCTGCTTATATCGGACTCGCTTCCCCGGTACCGGCTGTTTTTCACCTACCTCGGCAACGAAGAGCATCAGGCCTGAGAGGACGAAGAAGGCTCCCGGTTCGATACTGGATTCTCCGCCGAAGGGCACGAGCTTGGCCTGGCCGTTACGCAACTCCTCGTGTTTCTGCGCGAACAGTGGCTCGAACTCCTTGAAATCCTCGCTCTTGATCCGCTGCGCTACCTCTTCAGGGTCAGTCCGTTGCGCCCGTGGCGGGGTCGGCAGGCTACTAGTGTCGAGTATCCCGGAGGTGTCCTCCAGCAGATCAGCACCATCAGAGTCCAGTAGCTCATCGAGGGACTCTGGTGCTTCTGGCACCTCGAGCAGCCCGAACTCATCCAGGTGTTTCAGCGCCTGGATCTTCTCATCGTTGGCCAGGATGCCGTCCAGCCGGGCTCCGAGCTTTCGCTCGGCGATCTCTCGGGTGGTTGAGCTCGGGATGCGCTGGTGTTCGCGGTAGAACTCCACGATCTCCAGGAAGGAGCGTTCGAGCCGGTCGCTGGAGGTGACTTTGGCGGGTTTCTTCGGTGCATCCAGTAGTCCGGCGTCGTCGGAGGCAAGGATGCTGTCGAGGTCGAGTTTTTCGCTCATGGCTACTGTGCCCCTCCTTGGGCTTCGCGTTCCCGCTTCAGCTTCTGCAGGAACAACAATGCCTCAGCCAGGCGACGCTCTCCAGGCTCCTCGCTGCGGAGATCCGGGCGTCGGCGGTTGACCTTGTGGAACTGCTGGATCTTCGGCCACAGCGCCACTGCCTCCTCTTCGGTCATTGTGATCCGGTTTGAGGAGATGGTGTCCTGAATAATCCGCAGAACCCCTGGAGTCACCGACTTCGACATCACTTCGAAGGCCCGCTGGAACGGGTTGACCGAGTCGATGAGGTTGATGTTGAGATCTTCGATATTGACGAACTTGTCCTGCATCTTGATGAACCGCTTATCGCCAACATTCTTGACCTCACCGTTCTTCACCACCGAGTCCACCACCACTTGCTGGCGGAGCTCCTCGACCTGAGACTCATCCAGGTCTGGGTAGCGGTCGCGGATGATTTTCGGGATCAGCACCTTGTTAGTGGTCTCCGGATCAGCATTAGCCGCAGCCTGCTTCACGAAGGTCTCATCCTGCAGCACCGTGGCCTTCAGATCGTTGAGGTCCGTAGCGACGATCTGCTTGACCCGGTCCGAGGATGGCTCCTTGAATCCCTTGATCTGCAGCTCACCGGGCTTCGGTGCATCGTCATTGCCGGTCTTGGCTTTGAACGTGAAGTTCGGTGCCAGCACCTGCTCCATCAACAGGGAGGCCGTGATGGCTTTGAGCATGTTGTTCACCGAGATCTTGACCTCATCGGAGGTCGCATCCGGCTGCGCAATCAGATTGGTGAACTGTGCATGCTGCTTGCCCGGACTGTCGCGCGTCACCCGCCCAATAATCTGAATCACTTCTGTCAGCGAGGCGCGGTAGCCCACAGTGAGGGCGTGCTCGGCGAACGGCCAGTCGAAGCCCTCTTTCGCCATCCCCAGGGCGATGATGACATCCACCGCATCCCGGTCCTTAGAGGCAACAGTGCTCAAGTAATGCAGGGTCTCGGCACGGGCCAGCTGATCCATGTCGTCGACCAGGTCTGCCACGCGCAGCATCTCGCCGTTGTCCTTGCGGCGCACCTGCAAGATGCCAGTATCTTCCTCCTGGCTGACCACCTCACCGATGGCATCCAGGATGAACCCGACCTCTTCGATCTTGTCCTTGGTGGACTCACCACTGTTGACGTTAGGGATATGCAGAATGGTCTTCTTATCCAGGTCCAGAATCTCGTGGATCGCACTGGTGTAGCGCCCCTGGTAGAAGTGATGCCCAATCCCCAGCGACTTCAAGTGCTCGTACCCGTTGAGCTGGTCGTAGTAGTTGAACGTCACCGGGGTGAACTTCGCCTCATCCGCAGGAGAAAGCACCGGCACTGAATCCCCGCGGAAGTATGAACCAGTCATCGCCACAATATGGGCATCCGAGTTGGCCATCACACCCTTGAGCAACTCACCCAACCGGTTACTGCCAGTGTCCGAGGAGACATGGTGGAACTCATCAATGGCCAACACTGTGCCGTTGAACGCGCCTGCTGGCAGCTTCTCGTAGGCAAACCGCAGCGTCGCATGGGTACAGACCAGTGTGGCGTCGGGGCCGTTGAGGAAGTCAATGAATTGATCCACCTTGCCCGCAGACGAACCCGGAGTGCACAGGTTGTGCTCGTCCTTGATCTCCCAATCAGCGAAGAACCCGTGCTGCGTCAGCTGCGTGTTCGCGAACGAGCCGCCGATAGAGCGTTCCGGCACCGCCACGATGACCTTCTGCCGCCCCTGGTTATACAGCTTGTCCAGCCCCACGAACATCAAAGCGCGGGACTTACCCGAAGCAGGCGGAGCCTTCACCAGCAGATACTGCGAGGCCCGCTGGGCATAGACCCGTTGCTGCATCTCCCGCATCCCCAACGCATCAGTATTGACGCTATTGCCGGTCTGCGCGTACTCAACGTTGACGACATTCACTGGCTTCTTCGCTGCACTCATTTGGCCTCCTCCTTCGCTGTCATCTCCTCATACAGACGGAAGAGGTACGACAGCCGATCCTCATCCAGCTCGAAGCCGCTCTTCTTATAGATCCGATCCACCAGATCATCCAGCTCCTGATGCGCCTCCCGCAGACCCCCAGGCATCTTGTCCGGATCGTAGAGCTCAGCCAGCGTCTTCTCCGAGTGGTGCTCACGCACATCCAGCACGCGGAACGCCGCCTCTGTCAGCCGTTCTTTGGCCTGATCGCTCAGTGGGGGAACCGGGAAATTGTTATAGACCAACGTATTGGTATAGCGGTAGTCAGTCTTGAGTCGGCCTCCAACTGCTCGCGCCCAAACCATGTGCATCCGAGAAGTCAGAACAGCGAACACCCACGGGGCGGAGTCATACACTACGTAAGCCGCATTAGAAGCTACGGTGTCTCGCGTCAGATAACCGAAAGGTATGTAATCGCGGCGTGCGGAGGAAGTGCTGGGCGCGATAAATCCGTCCTTGCCTTTGTATGCCGGCTGCTTAAACCTGTGCGGCCGTTGTGCATACTCGCGGGTCGACTTGTCGTTACGCGTTTCCCTATATCTCCTAATGTGCTCTAAGCGGTCACGAACGAACCTGCTCTGGAGAGCAGCATCGACCTCAGAGTCCTCGATCCAAAGGCAATAGCGTTCTTTGTCATTTATGTAATCAGCCGAACCCGTGTACCTCTTGATAACGGGGGCGCACTGGGGCGCCTCTTCCAGGATCTGTTGACGTTCAGGTGGCTCGAGAATGAGGCCGCCATCATCTGATGGTTGCGAGCCGCGAACCATTTGGGGCAACTGGCCGCTGACAACCTTGCTCCGGCGGCCTATAAAGACCGGAGGGGCGTCAGCTAAGTAGCCATTAATGTTCTTCGCTTCAATGCGAATGTCGTCCGTATAGAGATACTTCGGCGCACCAGTTGCGTTACGAAGCCCGATCACGGCGACAGTAACGCCTGCGTTCCGCTTTGCGTTGTTCTCCCATTTGAAAGACGTGTAGGCGAACCCGATCTCCACACCGCCTGTGAGGATGATTGGGAACATGAGACTGACGTGTTCGCCCTGGGTCACAGAGTTTGTGGTGACGAACGCCAGGGCAGCCGACGTCCCGCGAATGTAGTCGGCACCCTTTACGAACCACAGAGAGATGTAGTCCAGGTTCTTGGAGTAGGCACGACCGCTAAAGACATGCTTGAACTCCTCCTTCTGCGAGGCTGTCTGCATACTCGATCCCACATACGGAGGGTTACTGATTAGGTAGATTTCGTCGGTGCCGTTATTCGCGCAGACAGAGTTCCAATCGACTCGCGTGGCGTTGCCCTGGTGGACCTGGCCCGCTTCTTTCAGTGGGATCAGGGAGAGTTCGATGCCGAACTTTTCGCGGAACTCGACGTTCATCTGGTGCTTGGCGATCCACATCGATAGGATCGCGACCTCGGTGGCGAACGGGTCGATCTCGATGCCGTAGAAGTTCTCGATATTGATCCATGAACCCAGCAGCTCTTGCTGTGTGCCACTACCGCTGAGTTCCCCGATACGCTCAAGGATGGCGTGCTCGAGCTTGCGCAGCTCCTTATACGCGATAACTAGGAAGTTGCCAGAACCACAGGCCGGGTCAAAGATCTTGATCTCACTGATCCGACGACGTAGCTCCTTGAGCTTCGGGATGCTATCGAAGTGCTTGTTGAACTGCTCTTTGAGCTCGTCCATGAACAGCGGGTCAATCGTCTTCAGGATGTTCGGCACAGAGGTGTAGTGCTGCCCGAGGTCAGATCGCTGACCAGGTGCCACCACCGCCTGGAACATCGAGCCGAAGATGTCCGGGTTGATCTCTTCCCAGCGCAGCCGTCCGAGCTCGACCAAAGCGTCGCGGGACTTCTTATTGAACTTCGGCACCGTATGCCGCTGATCAGCAGCGAAGAGCCTGCCGTTGACGTAGGCGAAGTCGGCCAAATAGCTCGGCTTCTTCGCCTTGTCCTCGGTATCGAGGGCGAGGAAGAGATCGGTGAGGAACTGGTCAACGTCAGAGCCGTCGAGCTGGGTATAAGCCTCGACCGCGCTGGTGAATTGGCCTTCTTTGAAGACCCCCGTGTCTTCTGCGAAGTAGCAGAACAGTAGGCGGGTGAAGAACACGTTCAGCGCGTGACGGCTGGTCTCGGTAGCGTTCAGATCCGGGTTGATAGCCAGCAGCTCGTCGAAGAGCTTGGCCATCCGCTCAGCGGCCTTGACGTCAGCGTGAGCCTCAGCAACGTACTGCGCTTTCTCCATGCCGGCCCAGGGCAGGAAGAACGTGAAGTGCTCGTCGATCTCAGCGATCGGGATCGCCAGGGTCTCGTTGGTCTTGGTGTCGACCGCTAGGAGATCCACATAGTCGGTGACGATCACGAAGCGGGTCGCGAATCGGACTACCGTTGGCGAGGTGCGCAGCTCGTCAATCGTGGCGTAGAGATCACCACTGGTCGGCTTGAAGTAGACGACGTTCTTCTGCGCAACCTCCGCCTCTGGGTCATCGGCGACGTTCAGCGAACCGTTGCGCAGCCGGGTGATGTTGCCCTTGGAGCGCCCATAGGCAGCCATCAGCTCGAAGATGAACTCCCGGTCATAGCTCTCACGACCACCCAGCGGGCGGACGCGCTCCTCGACTGACTTCAGGTTCAGTCTCATCGCCTTTTTAGTTCTCCCTCACGCAAGTGTTAGCGGTCCCGCATCAACATTACCGGCACCTTCCGACAAGACTTCGCACCTCACCGTCCATAATCTCGCTGATCTCTGCATCGCCTCTCGCGCCGGTGACAAGTCGATATGGAATCGGAGTGGGGGCAGCAGAGGTCTCCGTAAACCCCGAGGAACGGCACTGCTTAAAGCAGCTCAGGCGTACCGAGCTCGCCCAGCACCATCTCGTCGCCGACGCGGCGTACTGAGTTGAGGATGTCCGTGGGCGAGCCGGAGAGATCGATGGTGTGCGCAATGAAGGTCTTGCCAGCTGACGCAATGACGAACTCGGCCGGAGTCACGTCTCCTGACACGTATAACAGGTGGGCACATTTCAAGCCTGTGGCCAGCGCATACATGAGGGCCTGATACCGATAGGGTGGCCGATGGATCGCAAACTTGTGACTGGGGGATAACTTATGAAGGCCGTCGACTCGCACTTGCTGACACTCCTCAAAGCAAGCAGCCAGTTCATTGTTCCGATCTACCAGCGCCTCTATTCCTGGCAGGAGCCAGAATGTTCTCAGCTGTGGTCCGACATTGTCCGCGCTGGATCTGACAAGAATCTCGGTGCCCACTTCACGGGATCCATCGTCTATGTAGCCCGGGAACAGTCCACAAACACTTCGGCCGAACCAGATTTACTCATCGACGGCCAGCAACGCGTCACAACAGTAACGCTCATACTTGCCGCCCTCGTAGCGCACTTGAAGGAACTTCCTGTAAATGATCAAGAACCGCGGGAGGGATTCTCACCCAGGAAGATACGCAACCGCTTCCTCATCAACGATGACGAAGATGGCGACAAGCAGTACAAGCTTCTTCTTTCTCAGAGCGACAGGGACGCACTACTCAGTATCGTCCAAGGCCTTGAGCCCCAGCCCGATGAATCCAACCAAGTCATCACCAACTACCTTTACTTTAGAGATCTCCTGAAGCAAAGGACGTCCGACCTCGCTACCGTTTGTGCGGGTCTGGACAAGCTCATCGTGGTAGACGTCAAGCTTGAACGCGGCATTGACAACCCTCAGCTCGTCTTCGAAGCCATGAACTCGACCGGCAAGAAGCTCACGCAGGCGGATCTCATCAGGAACTTTGTCCTGATGGATCTACCCCCGAGGGAACAGGAGCGGATCTACACTCACATCTGGCGCCCCATGGAACTGGAGTTCAGCACTTCGAGCGAAGGTACCTTCGATGATTTTGTCCGCCATTACCTCACAGTCAAAACTGGCGATATCCCACGGCTCGGGGACATCTACGAGGCATTCAAGAGCTACGCCACAGCACGTGCCCGTGCCGGGGAAACAACCGAGTCTCTGGTGTCAGAACTGCGCGAGTACGCTTCTCGTTACGCCTGTATCGCGCTGGGTCGCGAGCAGGATCGGAAACTAAAACAGGCCTTCACCGACCTAGAGCAGATCAGGGCCGACGTGGTGTACCCGTTACTTCTTACGGTCTACACAGACTTCGAGGAAGGGACTATCGGCACCGACGAGTTGTACGAGATCGTTCAACTCGTCATCTCCTACATCTTCCGCCGCGCCGTCTGCCGCGTTCCTACGAACTCCCTCAACAAGACCTTTGCGACCCTAGCCGGCAGCATCCGAATGGATCGCTACCTTGAGAGCATCAAGGCTGCCTTCCTACGCCTACGCAGCTACCGTGCCTTTCCCACCGATGACGAGTTCCTGCACGCCCTCAAGACTACTGATCTCTATAACTTCAGGCGCAGGTCATACCTCATGCGGTCCCTAGAAAATCTAGGCAGGAAAGAGCGAGTCACCATTGAGGAATACACCATCGAGCACATCTTGCCGCAAAACGAGAATCTATCATCCCACTGGAAAGAGTCACTCGGCGAGGAGTGGGAGAGGCTGCATCAGCAATACCTCCACACGTTGGGAAACCTGACCCTGACCGGATACAACTCTGAATACTCAGACCACCCCTTCCCCAAAAAGCGCGATATGCGAGGAGGTTTCAGGGAAAGCCCGCTACGTCTCAACGCTGGTCTGGGGCAGATGGAATCGTGGAACGTTGAGGAAATTGAGCGAAGGGCCGAACGCCTTGCGCACGATGCCCTGACACTCTGGCCCCGGCCAGTGCTACCGGAGACGGTGATGGCAGAGCTACACGAGGAAGCCAGCACCTCGAGCGTCTCCATCGAAGACCACCCTCATCTTCTGCCCGTTCGACGTCGTCAACTGTTCGAAGATCTCAGCGCCGAAATCTTGGCGATTGACCCCGGCATTACAAGACAGTTCCTGAAGTACTATGTGGCATTCAAAGCCGAAACCAACTTTGTAGATGTCATACCTCAGAAGAGCCGCCTTCGTCTGAGCCTCAACATCCCACTGGCGGCCTTAAACGATGAACGCAACGTGGCAACCGATGTCAGCGGTAAAGGCCGCTGGGGTAACGGGTTGGTTGAGGCCAGCCTTGATGAGGAGACTGATCTCAACTATGTGCTCGGTCTGATTCGGCAAGCCTGGGAGTACCAGATTGGCGGAGAGTAGTTTTCGTGGTGTGAGCGGGTCGCCTGAGTGGTCCATTCCGCAAGCGTGAAAAGGCTCATCCCCACATGTAATCGACTCATTGACAGTTATTGGACCGTGTCGTCTCCCCTCCAGACTGCTCATGGAGCATTGTTCGGCAAACCCCACCAGGGCCTCTTGACCTATCGACGTCCATGCCCTACCGATTGACTTTCGATAGATTACTGTCGATACTCATCACATGACTTCACATCGATGGGCAGTGACCACCCTCCGGTTCCTCCTCGTCCTGCTCTTCGCGATCCTTGTCTTCTTTCAGCTCTACTATTTCCCCAAGGAGTTTGCGCACCGGACCGGGCTCGGCCTGATCTCTCCCGGCCTGCAGTGGCCAGCCACCATCATCACCATGTTCTGGGTGCTCTGCGTCCAAGCCGTCGTCGCCTGCATCTGGAAACTGCTCACCCTGGTCGCCCACGACCGTATCTTCTCCGAAGCCTCCATGATCTGGGTCAACATCATCATGGGCGCCCTCGCGGCCGGCTGGATCACCCTCCTGGGCGTCTTTCTCTACATCGGCTTCCGCGCCACCGACCCCACTCTCCCCCTGATCCTCGCGCTCTTCCTGGCCATCCTCACCGTGGTCAGTCTGCTCATGCTGGTCATGCGTGCCCTGCTCCGCCAGGCCACCACCCTGCGCAGCGACATGGAAGCAGTCATCTGATGGCCATCATCGTCCGGCTCGATGTCATGCTCGCCAAACGCAAAATGACTGTTGGAGACTTCGCCGAACAGGTCGGGATCACACCCGCCAACGTCGCGGTATTAAAAAACGGCCGCGCCAAAGCCGTCCGCTTCGCCACCTTAGATGCCATGTGCCGGGTCCTGGACTGCCAGCCCGGGGACATTCTTGAATGGACGGACGAGGACGAATGACCGCCACCGAGCACACCGATGTCCTCGCCGTCGGCGCCGGTCTCGCCGGATTGCGCACCGGTGACCTTGCGCAGCAACCGCGATGAATACCGCTTAGGCGAAATGGGCCCCCTCTACGAACACGGCGCGCAAGAAGCCATTGCCGCCGGGGTGGACCTCCAACTAGGAACCCGCTACCTCGGCAAAGTCTCCGACCACACCTACCTGATCAGGAACGACGCCGGCAGAACCCGTATCCAGGCGCAATACATCGTCGGAGCCGACGGCGCCCGCTCCCAAGTGGCCCGAGACCTCGGCCTGGACCTGAACACCCATCTGCTGGTCGGCGCGGAACGGGTCTACACCGTCACCAGCGCGCCGGCAGAACCGGCCTTCCACTGCGTCATCGATCCCAGCATCGCCCCGGGCTACCTGGCCTGGGTCATCAACGACGGCGTCCACGCACATATCGGCACCGCCGGATACGCCCGCCGCTACCGGCACGGCATCCAACAGGCGCTGGAGACCTTCAGCCGCACCGCACCCGGACTAGAGCATCAGGACCGGCACCCACAGCAGGTCGAAAAGCGCGGCGGACCCATCCCGGTGGGCGGCCTACTGCCGCGGATCTCCTGCCCTGGTGGCCTACTTGTAGGCGATGCCGCAGGAGCCGTCTCGCCCCTGACGGCCGGCGGACTCGACCCGTGCCTGAGACTCTCCGACCACGCCGTCGAGATCCTCGACTCCGCGCTCACCCAGAGCGAGCCAGACCTGCTGCGTCACTACGACGGCGCCACCCTCAGGCGTAAATTCCGCGGCCGCCTCGCCATGCGGCACGCATTCGCGCAGTTGCGCAGCCCCACCATGGCCGCGGCAGCCTTCACCGGGTTGCGTACCCGACCGGGCCGCGCCGCCGCCAAGCGCATCCTCTTCAGCGATAAGTCCTTCCCCACCCCACCCACACCCCAGGATTCATTCGGGATTCGTCCTGCCGCCCCCACTACTGTGGGGGCATGAGCATCCAGGACTCCCCCGCTGAGCAGCCCGTCGTCCGCAGCGCCACACAGGCAGCCAGCAGCGTCTTCGATGTAGTGGAGGAAGAGTTCAGCTTCGCTGACACCACGCTCACCCGGATGTACGCCAAGCATCTCAGCGCGGTGGCCGTCGTCGCCGTCGACGAAGAAGACCGGGTGCTGATGATCAACCAGTACCGCCATCCGGTGCGCAGCCGCATGTGGGAGTTCCCCGCCGGCGTCCTCGACGACGCCCAGGAAACCATGCAGGAAGCCGCCGCACGAGAACTCCACGAAGAAGCCGACCTCACCGCCGAGACCTGGTCCACCCTGGTGGATTTCCACCCCAGCCCCGGAATGAGTGACGAAGGGATCCGCATCTACCTCGCCCAGGGCGTGAGCGAAGTCCCGGAGGCCCAGCGTCACACCCGCGAAGCTGAGGAGTCAGAGATTATTACCCGCTGGGTCCCACTGCCTGAGGCGGTACAAGCGGTCTTGGGCGGGCACCTGCACAACGGGGTCGCCGTCGTCGGGATCCTTGCTCTGAACGCCCTGCGCCACGGCGGGCACACCCCTCGTGAGACCAGCTCCGCCTGGCAGAACCATCCGCGCGGCTTCGCTGTCTGACCCACCGCCTACCCGAGCCGCTCAGCCCCGCTGCCAGCACGGAGCTTCTTGTCCGAATTTCACCTGGTTTCCGCCTGCTCAAGAACGCTCGCGGGGAGCTAGTCGCGCCCCGTGTGGGTTGCGCCACATGTTCTGACCTGTAAAGATACCTACACGTTGTACGTACATTTGCGAGTGCGGACAGCCAGATGTACCAGACAAGTCATCATTTCCAACTTATGAAGGACCACTCATGGCCAGCGACGTCCACAGGTCACGCAACAAATTCCACATTCCGCTCTTCGACGGGATGAACAAGGTCCCCGGCGGCCTGATGCTCATCCCGCTCATTCTGGGCTCCATCATCGGCACCTTCTTCATGCCAGCCCTGGAGATCGGCAGCTTCACCACGGCCCTCTTCAAAGACAGCGCCCTGCCGCTGATCGCACTGCTGATCTTCGCCACCGGCACGCAGGTCTCCATCCGCTCCACCGGTCCAGTCCTCGCCCACGCCGGCACCATCCTGGTGATGAAGTCCTTCGTCCCCGCCGCCCTGGTCATTCTGCTAGGACTCTGGGTAGGGCTCGACGGCGTCCTGGGCGTGTCCATCCTGGCCCTGTTGGTCATCCTGGACAACAGCAACGGCGGACTCTGGCTGGCCTTCACCGGCCGTTACGGCGACCACCGCGACCGCGGCGCCTACATGGCATCCGCCGTCAACGACGGGCCCTTCGTCAGCATGCTCTTCCTCGGCGTCTCCGGACTCGCAGACATCCCCCTGCTGGCCCTGGTCGCAGCCATTCTGCCCTTCTTCCTCGGCATGCTGGTAGGCAACCTCGATGACAAGTGGCGCCAGGTCATGGTCCCGGTCCCCAACATCGTCATCCCGTTCTTCGCCTTCGCACTTGGCACCGGCATCGACCTCACCGCGGTGGTCACCGGCGGCGCACAGGGCCTTGTAGTGGGACTCATCGCAGCACCCTTCACCGGCTTCCTGGTCTACCTGGGCTATAAGTTCATCCTGCGCCGCGGAGGCAAGAGCGGCATCGGCTTCGCAGCCGGTACCACCGCCGGTAACGCCATCGCCACCCCCGCGGTGATCGCGCAGATCGATTCCAGCTTCGCGCCCTATGTAGAAGCGGCCACCGCCCAGGTAGCAGCTTCCGCACTGATCACCGCAATCATTGCCCCGGTCATCGCCTCCTTTGTGCTGAAGCGTGCCGGTGAACTGAAGCCTGCAGACGACATTGCCGCCGCAGAAGCAGCCACCGCCACCGAAGCGCCCACGGAATCCCCGAGGGCACCTGGCACCGGCGCTGAACCCAGCGGCCCTGCAGCGGCGGAGAAGCAGTAGCCGCATGCCG
Source organism: Nesterenkonia massiliensis (assembly GCF_000455245.1). Taxonomy (GTDB): domain Bacteria; phylum Actinomycetota; class Actinomycetes; order Actinomycetales; family Micrococcaceae; genus Nesterenkonia; species Nesterenkonia rhizosphaerae. The sequence goes on from NZ_HG005176.1 coordinate 15,101, forward strand.
CACACGCCTCACGACGCATTACCTCACCACGCGTCCCCTCACGACGCATCCCTTAACTCCCCCACCGGGGTGGCGATCATCGCCGATGACCTCACCGGAGCCAACGACGCCGCCGTGCAGTTCGCCCGCGCAGGCTGGGACACCTCCGTGGTGCTCAGCCGCGCCGGGCACCCCGGTGGAGGGGGCACCGGAGAATCAGACACTGACTACGCCTTCGCCACCCCCACAGACACCCGCGCGGCGAGCTGGGGCGACGCCGAGCAGATCACCGCTGACGCAGTTCAGGAAGCGCTCGACGCCGGAGTGGGGCACCTTTACCTGAAGGTGGACTCAACCATCCGGGGGTCCCTGGCCGCCCAGGTCAGCGGGGCTCGTGCAGGATCCACCGCGTGGAGAACAGCTGCTTCAGAGACTAAACCGGTGCTCGCCGTGGTCTGCCCGGCCTACCCGGATATGGGGCGCACCGTGGAGGACTCCCAACTGCTGGTCCACGGCGTACCGGTGGCCCAGACAGCGCTGCGCGATGATCCCGCCACCCCCGTCACAGTCAGCGATCTGCGTGAACTCATCGCAGGCTCCACTGCCTTGCGGACGGACTCACGCACCGCAGCGGGCTACCGTGCAGCGCTGGAGAGTGCCGTTCAGCGCGGTGAGCACACTGTGATTGTGGACGCCGCTGCACCGGAGGACCTGACGGCACTGGCTGAGGCCATCGCCACCAGTGATCTGCTCCTGATGCCGGTGGGATCCGCTGGACTCGCCGTGGCCTTGGCGGAAGCCTGGCCGCATGGCCGCAGCAGCCGCAGCCAGCACTATCCACCCCAGGTCCACCCGGTTGCAGAACAGCACAGCGTGCTCATCCAAGTCAGTTCTCTCAACCCTGCCTCACAGGAACAGGTCCAGCACTTAAGTGAGCATTTCCCGGACCAGCTCAGCATCCTTGAGCTGGACCCGACCGAGGCCGAAGATGACGAATCTTTGCATAAGTGGGTGCGCAATGTCCGCCCGCTGCTCGCTTCGGGCGTCACTGTGCTGCGCCCACCTCAAGAACGGGCTGATGTTCCACGATCCGTGGCCGCCCGCCTGGGTGCAGCCACCGCAGCCCTGGTCCAGCGCTACCAACCAGACGCACTCGGGTTTGTCGGAGGAGACGGCGCCTTCGCCGCGCTGGAAGCCCTGAACTGCACCACCCTGCGGCTGATCGACAGTCTGGCCGAAGGAGTGCCGCTGACTCTGGCCATCGATGGCACCATCGCCGGCACACCGGTCTTCACCAAAGCAGGCGGCTTCGGCTCCGCCGATACACTGACCACCGCGATCTCACAGATGCGCACCGCGCTGAACAGGAGCACCTCATGACCACCCTGCCCATCCTCGCCGTGACCATGGGCGACGCCGCCGGCATCGGCCCCGAGATCACCGCCAAGGCCCTGCTGCAGAACCCCCAGCTGCGTGAACGCGCAGTGCCCGTCGTCGTCGGTGATGCAGACGCCATGCGCCGCGGTGCGAAGTTCGCCGGACTGGATCCTGACGCGGTACACGTCATCGACTCCCCCGCCGCCGCCACCAACAGCCCTGACCGCATCGAGGTGCTGCAGACCGGTCCCAGCCTCGGCGAGGTCCCAGTGGGAGAGCTCTCCGCAGAAGCTGGCGACGGCGCCTACCGGTTCGTCGTCGAAGCATGCCGGCTGGCCAAAGCCGGGGAGGTCGACGCTATCGTCACGCCGCCGTTAAATAAGGCCGCGATGCACGCTGGCGGACACAAGTTCCCCGGCCACACTGAGCTGCTGGCCCACGAATTCGGAGTCAAGAACTACTCCCTGGTGCTTTCCGCCGGTGAGCTCTACTTCTTCCACCTGACCACCCACGTCTCCCTGCGTCAGGCCATTGAGGGTATCACCCCTGAACGCACCGACAGTGTGCTGCGGCTGGTAGGAGCCTTCGCTCGCGCGGTGGGGACACCCGAGGCAGCTATCGGCGTCGCGGGACTGAACCCGCATGCCGGTGAGAACGGACTGTTCGGCCATGAGGATGATGAGATCCTCGCCCCGGCTGTGCAGCGTGCCGTGGAGCAGGGCATCAATGCCCACGGGCCCATCGCCGCGGATGCGCTGATTCCGCAGGCCGTCAAGGGCAAGTGGAACTTCGTCATCGCCTGCTATCACGATCAGGGCCACGCTCCGTTTAAGGCCGTCTACGGCGACGACGGCGTGAACATCACCGTCGGGCTTCCGGTAGTGCGAGTCTCGGTGGATCACGGCACTGCCTTCGACATCGCCGGACAAGGTATCGCCCGCGAAGCCAGCCTGGTGCTGGCGATGGAACGTGCTGCCGAACTCGCACCGGGATGGGATCTGGTCTGGAAAGAGGCGCAGGCCTCTGAAGCCGCCCTGGGCGCCTAAGCGTCGACGGGCTGAAGGGTGCGTGAGCTGAGCTGGATACACTGCTGGTCATGACTTCCTGGCCCTTAGAAGGAGTAGTTCTGGATCCGCGTGCCCCGCAGCCGCTGCACGCCCAGCTCAGCTCCGCTCTGCGCGATCGCATCCAGGACCGGCGGCTGCAGCCCGGGGACAGTCTGCCTTCAGAGACTCAGCTGCAGAGCCACTATGGGATCTCTCGCTCAGTGGTACGTCAGGCACTGAGTACTTTGGCTGCAGAAGGGGCCATCACTCGATCCCGCGGCCGGGGCAGCGTGGTGGCACCTACCCGTGAGCATCACCGCCTGGCCCACCGTGCAGCTGGCCTCTCCAGCCAAGTGCAGGAGACCGGCTCCACGGTGGGTACTCAGGTCCTGGAGCTGCGCGTAGAGGACTCCAGCCCGCATACTCATCAGCTCGACGGAGACACGGTGACCGTGCTGGAGCGGCTGCGCAGCATCGACGGCGCCCCTGCTGCCTATATCCGCACGTGGTTGGTACAGCGCTACGCAGCCGGGCTCACAGCAGAAGAACTCACCGACGCTTCGCTGCATCAGCTGCTAGCAGAGCGCCACGGGTTGCAGTTAGTGGGCGGGCAACGAGCGATTCGCGCGGTGGCCGCTGATGATGAACTCGCGCAGCTGCTGCAGACCCCCAAAGGAGCGCCGCTGTTGTTGTTGGAGGGCACTACCACCGATGTTGCCGGAGAGCCAGTGGAAGTGTTCTCCACCTGGCACCGTGGAGACCGTATCGCACTGGAGCTAGAGGTTCAGTCTGGCGAGCGAACTGAGCCGCGGGCCCGTTCTCGGGAGAATCAGCGACTGCAGAAAGCGGAGGAAACAGCACGCAACCTGGCGGAACAGCTCCGCCGGATCCGCTGCGGAGCTTAGTGACTTTCGCGGACGCTTTGAATCAACCCCTGGAGGAACTTCGCCGCTCCTGCCCTCTCCACATCGGTGAGGCTCTCAGCCGCCTCCAGCATGGTGGTATGCATGCGGCTGAGCGTTTCGCGAATCTCGCGATCGGTCTCAGCCAGAATCTCAATGGCCACGGACCTACGGTCATCCGGGTGGGGAACCCGCTGGATATAACCGTCCCGTACTAGGCGATCTACCAGAGCGGTGACTGCCGGGGCTGAGATCTTCAAGGCCTCCCCGAGGTCACGTTGGCGTACAACAACTCCTGCTGCGCGCTCCTTGACTAAGAACCGTAAGGCCACGAGATCGGTCTCGCCCATCCGCATCGAATCCTGGGTGCGGTGGCGCATCTCGCGCTCAGCGTCTCGATACTCGCGCAGCAAGTTGAGCAGATCGATTGCCGAAGGGTGAGCCGTTCCCGAGTCATACCAGTATCCGCTGCTGACCTGATCTCTTGTTACCTGGGGCGACCCGATAGACAGCCGCACCTCATCGGTGAACTGCTGATCTTGTATATCCAAAGTGGTGGGATCCTCCGGCATAGCTGCTACTTCGTGTAAGGACTAACGAACATGTTGCGTAAACATGATAACAGTTATATGTTAGAACTATTGCAGCTGTTAACTGATGCAGTGAGCAACTAGATGCCCGCCGAGGTAAGAACCACAGGATGGATACAGCAGCAATGACCGCACCACAGACTAGTGTGCTAACGCCTGAGAAGCAGGATCAGGCACTGACCTTGGAAACACCCCCTCTTCTCCAGAATCTCGATCAGCTTAACCAGATGGCGAGTGCTGCCTCCAGAGGACTCATGGCTCACCCCAGGGTCGAGTCCGCACTTGTAGAAATAGCGGCCGAGGGTGAAGAATTGGTGTTCCGCCTACGGTGTGTGATCAAACAAGACCATGCGGCCAATGAGGTCATGGACACCGTAGTCACGGGCATAATTCCGAACATCGAAAGACTGCTCGACACGCGATTCACTACCAGACATTTGCGCTTCGACGTCGCTCCGTAGAACACGCAGCATCTAGCACCACAGAAGACAACTTGCCGTCACTCGCTCAGGAAGGGCTCTAATGCCTAGCCCGCTGCTCTACACACTCAATGCATTTCTCATACCCCTGGTGGTTATTTTGGCGCTGGTGCTGATGCTTCGGCTTGTGAGCGCTCGCCGGGGGCCAGTAGCACCACTTATGGATCAGGCAGACACCGAAGATGATCAGCAGACCAAAGAAGCCGTATAGACCTTCCGGTGAATTCGATGTCAGCTCCGCGCTAGGCTAATTCAGCACAGCAGTACGGGGATCCAGCTGGTCCGTCGAGCCCGGAACCGGCTGGGCGACGTCGTTGCCCAGCGCCACAATCTTGTTGTCCCCATCCACATGGACCACTTTGGCCTCGTGCTCGGCGATCTCTGCCTCAGTACCCATCACGTAGCTGATGATAATGACCAGATCATCAGGCTGAACCAGGTGCGCTGCGGCGCCGTTGATACCGATCACCCCGGTTCCTCGTGGACCAGCGATGGTGTAGGTCTCCAGACGGTGGCCGTTGGTGATATCCACCACCTGGACCTTTTCGCCCTCCAGGATTCCGGCAGCATCGAGCAGGTCGGCGTCGATGGTGATAGACCCTACATAGTGCAGATTGGCGTGGGTGACGGTGGCGCGGTGGATCTTGCCACCAAGGACTGTTCTCAACATAGCTAGATAATGCTACTCCCCCAGGCTGGAAGCAGCCCAGGGGAGTTAGCTCACGGCAATACCGCGATCAGGCGTTAGTGGAGTTCAGTTCCTCGATCAGCTTGGCACGACGACGCTCATGCACCTCCGCCAGCCGCTCAGCACGGCGGGCACGACGACGCTTGGTCGGCCAGGTGGCCAGCAGTGCAATCAGGCTGAAGATCACCAGCAGCGCCACGATCCAGATCCCGGCGTCGATCCAGAACTGCTCCGGGTAGAGGCGGATCAGCGCTGAATCAGCCGAGAAGGTCCAGGTGCCATCAGCGAAGAGCAGCCGATGGAACTCGGTGAAGAAACGCTGCCAGTCCAGGATAGCCAGCACAGCAGCTGCGACGATCAACCCCAGGGTCACCCAGGCGCCGGCGAAGACGCCGCGGGCGAATCCGCCGGGTCGCCACGCACGCAGCAGCAGGAAGAACAGCAGGGTCAGCGCCAGCAGCACCACACCGATCAGTATGGCGTACCACATGACCAGTTTCACATCGGTCATATGCGAGACCTCAGCCGCGGTGAACAGCGGTTCACCACCTGGTGCCAGTTGGGAGAGGTACCGGGAATCTGCCAGATTCAGCAAGTAGTCGGTTCCGTAGGAGCCGTAGAGCAGCCGCTCGCGCAGATCAAAACCGCCCGGGTCTGCAGGGAAACCGGGGCGCCAGTAGGTGACGTAGAGGAACAGCGGTGAGGCCACGATGCGCACCGCAGCAACCGTCAGCAGCACCGGGGTAAAGATCGCGATCAGAACAGTCAGGAATCGAGAGATGCCGCGCTTGGACTTAGCGACCTCTTCATCAATGTCAGCATCAGTGATCGACTCATCGCCTGCATCACGACGGACTGGTGCACCAGCGGCAGGGGCCGCCACCGGGGCCGGGGAGGCTGGATCAGCAGCTGGTGCCGGGGAGGCCGCGGTCCCGGGGGCGGCCTGTGTCTCTGCCGGGCTCGGAGTACGGTGCTCGGTGGGGATCACTGTGGTGGCACCCTCAGCAGCAGGCACCACAGTGGTGGGCTGGTCATCGGCGGAAGGAGCGGGAACCGGTGCAACGGGGCCTGCCGGAGCGGTTTCGTCCCTGGATGCGTCCTGGTCTGCGGCACGGGAGTCCGTGTCATCCACCGAGGCGTTGGAGGCGGCGTCGATCTTCTCCGCCGAAGAGGCCGAGCGCGCAGCAGCCAGTTCCTCGCTCAGGGAACGGGTCAGGTTCTCACGCACCGGCGGGACGGTGGTGGTGGGCTCATCGGTGGAGGGTGAAGGTGCCGAGTCACCAGCAGCGTCCTCGCCTGCCTGGGTCTGTGTCGGCTCCTGCTTCAGGTGCTCCTCGGGGAAATCAGGTTCCTCGGAGGCGAAGGCGCCGTAGTCCAGGCCGGACTCGAAATCCTTCTCCTCCGCAGTGTTTTCACGCGGTGCGTCAGGGTTCTGGCTCATCACTCGCCTCTTTTTCGTACAGTATCGGCCACTGATAAGGCTAGATGGAATGACCGTGGGTATTGGGCAACGCGCCCGGAGAGTCTGAAGATCAGTGCTTCACGCCGCGCTCAGGAGGTCAGCTGATGGGTCCCGGCGTCGTAGCGTCCTAGATCCCCGGTGACCCCGGCGGCATAGGCACGCCGTCCCAGCATCAGCGTGTAGGTCCAGTAGGCGGCAAGCACTGCGGCACCGATGGTGATCTTCACCGCTGGGTGCAGATCCGAAGGCGTGATGAAACCCTCCACAATTCCGGAGATCAGCAGCACCAGCACCAGACCTACCGCCACCGTGATCAGCCGCCGAGCTTCTTCTGCCAGCGCAGTCAGTCGGGGCTTCTGTCCCGGCGCCACCCAGGACCAGAAGATCCGCAAGCCCGCGGCTGCAGCCACGAACACCGCAGTCAGCTCCATGAGGCCATGGGGCAGGATGTAGAGCCAGAAGTCTGCCAACGCACCCTGTTCGGCCATCACTCCCCCAGCGATACCGACTGACTGCGCATTGATGAACAGCACATACACAGGCCAGATGCCGGTGACCCCGAAAGCCACGCACTGGGCGGCAATCCAGGCGTTATTGGTCCATACCTGGGAGGCGAAGGAGGAGTTGGGGTGCTCGGAGTAGTAGTTGACGAAATCCTGCTGCGCGTAGGCCTGCCGCTGGCCCTCGGGCATCAGCAGGTCGATCTGCGGGTGCTGATAGGTCCAGTAGCCGAAGCCCACACCGATGGCCAGAAACGCTGCGGTGATGATCAGCGTCAGCCAGCGCAGCCGATAGAACGCCACCGGCAGGGTCTGCGTGAAGAAGTACGCCGCTGAGGTGAAGTTGTTCTCCCCGGCTGCAGTCAGATGCGTCCGCGCCCGGCCGATCCGGGCAGAGAGCTGGGCGGCCACCGGAGAGTCGGGCTCCACCGCCTGGATCATGGACAGATGAGTAGATGCCCGCCGGTAGAGCACCAGCATTTCGTCAGCCTCCTGCGCCGGCAGGCGACGACGTCGGGCCAGCTGATCCAGCCGGTCCCACTGCCCCTGGTGAGCTGCAATGAAGGCATCAATGTCCACCGCTTTAGCCTATAGGGTGGCAGAAGAGCAGGCCGGGAGCTGCCGAGCAGAAGCTCCCGGATGAGGCAGGCAGTCACCAGAAGAAGGAAGCGAGAAAGCGTGCGCACAGTGATCACCGGGGAGGCCGTTGCCCTTGACCTGCCCGCTGCCTCGCTGATCACCCGCGGGGCCTCGCTGCTGATTGATCTGCTCATCTACTGGCTGGGCCTGGTGCTCACCTTCGCCTTACTGGGCATACTCGGGGTCGGCTTCGACGGGGTCAGCTTCGATGAGGCCGCCTTTATGGCGCTGCAGCTGAGTCTGCTGGTGCTGTTCACCGTGGTGGTGCCGATGACCGTGGAAACGCTGAGCCGCGGCCGCTCCGTGGGGAAGCTGATCTTCGGCCTGCGGGTGGTGCGCGACGACGGCGGGGCCATTCGGCTGCGTCATTCGCTGATTCGCTGGCTCACCGGCTTCGGCGAAATCTACTTGACCCTCGGGCTGCTGCCGCTGATCACTGCGATGTTCACCCAGCGCGGCAAGCGGCTCGGCGATGTGCTGGCAGGCACCTACGCCATCCGCACCCGGCATCCGAATGTGGCCCCGATGATGCTTCCGGTGCCGCAGCATATGGCCTCCTGGACCCAGATTGCCGATATCGGCCGGATACCGGATGGACTGGCTGCA
>NZ_HG005176.1:24292-32233 GCF_000455245.1 Nesterenkonia massiliensis
GGACTGGCTGCACAGGCTGCGCGGCTGCTGCGCACCGTGGAACGGGCGACCGCCCGCGGGGGCAAGGGGGCCAATATGCCAGCCCTGATGGCGACCGCTGGTCGGCTGGCTGATGAGATGCTGCCCCATGTCTCACCGCTGCCGCCGACCTCTTCGGCGTTGGAGTTTCTAGCCGCAGTGATGGCCGAGCGGCGCAATCGCGAGTACCAGAAACTCATGCGGGAACTGCAGCGCCAGGCCCCGCTGCAGCAGCGCATTCACGCCCTGCCGTACTCCTAGAAGCGACCAAGCGACCGGCCTGCACCCGGGGATGGGCGGCACACCCCGGGCGCACAACCCCGTGCGCACACAAGAAATCGCACCCCCCTTGCGCAATTCTCCCCCTGTGTGAAGTCTCAAGACATCGGTGACAGTTCCGTATCAACACATCGGTGACAGAACTGGTGATCCTGGTGGTGACAGTTCTCTGAACTCTCGTCCAAGCCTTCCGGGCACCGCAGTGAGGATTCGGGTTCTCTTGGCAGGTGACACAGAAACCGAATGAGCCTGTTGATGCCCGTATCCGCCTCGCGATCTCCCGATGGCCTGCTGATGCCCCACGCGGGTCGGTGAGCAGCTTCTGCTACGAGCACGGGATCTCCAGGAACACGTTCTACAAGATCCTGACCCGAGCACGCCAGGAGTCCCCGGCAGCGGCATTACAGCCGCGCTCTAAACGACCGAAGACCAGTCCCAGGACCCTCTCTGATGAGCTCAAGCAGCAAGCAGTAGATGTCCGAGCCAGTCTGGCCGCCTCTGGCCTGGACCACGGGCCCATCAGCGTCTACGAGAAAATGAAGGCCCTGGGCATGGATACCCCCTCGGTGGCCTCGCTGGCCAGGATCTTTCGTGCCGCCGGGGTTGCCCGGGTTGAGCCGAAGAAGCGTCCCCGGGCCTCCTACCGGCGGTTCGTGTACCCGGCACCGAACTGCTTATGGCAACTCGATGCCACCGAGTATGTGCTCACCGGCGGAGGCAAGGCGGTGATCTTCCAGCTGATCGATGACCACTCCCGGCTGGCGGTGGCCTCAGTGGTTGCCACCGGTGAAACCTCCGAAGCCGCCCTTGAGGTCTGGATTCCTGTCAGCGTGATGTTGGTGTTGTAGATCAGCCGGGACTTATCCTTCGCGTTGGCCTTGCCGCCCCACTTCATCTTCTGCACCTGGTACAAGCCCGGATCGGAAGCACCCCCCAAGGTGGTCTCCTCCTCCAGCGGGCAGGGCTCAACCTCCTCGTAGTTGATATGCAGATCCAAGAGCTTCTGACCGGCTGAAGCGAAGGACCAGAAATCAGATGACGACGCTGGCAGAGGGATCCGCGGCAGCCGACGCTTCAGCTCCGCGGCGAAGGCGCTCCGGTACTGCTGGGAGTGCAGCAGAGCGTAGATGTGCGCGAATATCGCGCCCTTGGTTACGTCGTCGCCGAAGGCTTCCTGGTAGTGGGTTAGCGTGGCATTTGTGATGTTGTCTATGCGGCGGTATCCGTCGACGACGACGTTAGCTCCAGAGTCATCGAGTCCGCTCAGCAGGTCCGGCTCAGCGTCCTCGACTCGCTCCCAGGTGTAGCGGGGAAAGAACTGGCCGCTCCCACTGCCCCAGAACGCGAGGTCGGGAACCTGGTCGGTAGCTAGAAGCGTTGCCTCATGTCCTGAGCCGGGAGCTGTCAGGTAGAACCCGTAGTTGTCGTGGGCCGGGGTAGGGAACATCGACGGCAGCTGATAGATCATGTCCACGAGTTGCCGATCGAAGTAGACATGCTGTTTGGTGAATGGCCGATAAGTGCCCAAACGAAGAGCCCCGTCGTTGTAGGCGTAGCGCTTCTGTGCGGCAAAGTCCTTGAACGTGCCGCGGTTCCAGCTGATCCGGGTGTCATCGTAGGTGGCGTGGGCTTTGGCCTCGTCCAGGCGCTGGTTGGCGCTGCTGCCGGTGGGCCGGAAGGCTTCGATGTCCTGGTTGTAGGTGTCGATGAGGGTGCCCATGTTCTGTTCCACGGCAGCCCGGGAGAAGTTGTAGCACCAGGTGTCTCGGTTGGTCTTCAGGCCAGCAGAATAGGTAGCGAAGATTGGCGCCTGCCCTGTCTCGCTCTTTTTGTCGCCGATCGGTGGGAGGGTGTCGAAGATGTCGCTGGACTGGTTGATCCAACCACCAGTACCATCAAGCGCTACGCGCCAATGCGCGTTTGCCCCTGAAACCATGATACATTTCGCGCAACTAACGATTACTACCCTCAGAATGGGTCAACTCGATGTGCGGAGATCACGCTCGCCACCTCACCTGCCGAAGCTGCTTGAATCTCTATCCAGATGCAGTCCTCCTGACCAATGACGATGGCATTCTGGAAGAGGCCAACGATAAGGCCACGGAGCTTTTCGGGTACTCCCACGAGGAGCTCGTCGGGATGCATGCTGGGGAGCTGGTAGCAGGCGGTGCTAGCACCGCGATTATCGCCGAAGCCCTATCCGCTCAACGAGGGCGGTTTTTGCGGACGCCGTTGGGTGGCGAGCTTCTGGGTTACCGCAAAGACGGCAGCGAGTTTCCCGGGGAAGTGTCTACTTCGAAACTAGAAATCGAGGGGCAGCCCTTTACGGTGGCCTCCGTCCGCGATATTACGCCACTTCATCAGGCTCTGGCCCAACAGAAAGAGGCCGAGCGTCTCTTCGCTCTAGGTATCGATCACTCGCCTATCGGCATCGTCCTGACTGATAGCGACGGTAGCCTCACCCGAGTGAATGCTGCTGCAAGTAGGCTGTTAGGACGCCACCCTGGGCAGCTTCTGGGTCGCCGAATTACCGACTTCCTTCATCCGAGCCATGTGAATGAGCCGTCACTATTCGAGCAGGCTGTGCGCGATGATATAGTACATCTCTGCAATGAACGCCGTTATCTTCGACCTGACGGCGAAGTCGTCTATGTAGAGCAGGTCGTCGTTCTCTTGCGTAATTCTGATGGTGAGACTGACTCGTTCTATGTGCATCTGCAAGACGTCACCGGCCGCAAGAAAGCTGAACAGGACCTCAAACACCTAGCGATGCATGACCCGCTGACAGGCGTTGCGAATCGACGGCTTCTCATGGAATACCTGGACCGCTTCTTAGCACGTGCCCGTCGAGCGGGAGGTCAAGTGGTGGTTATGTTCATCGACTTGGATCATTTCAAGGTCGTCAACGACGCCCGGGGACATACTGCCGGCGACGCCATGCTCGTGGAACTGTCACGACGCCTGAGCGATCTCACACGGCAGGGCGACGTGCTCGCCCGCTTCGGTGGGGACGAGTTCGTCATCGGATGTGAGGACATGGACGCTGAGGGAGCTCATCAGCTCGCCGCCCGGGTCACCTCAGCATTGGATGAGCCCTTTATCATCGACGGCGAAGAGATCTTCGCGAAAGTCAGCATCGGTATCGCACTTTCCGAGCCCGGAGACACCACAGAGTCCCTGCTTCGTAAGTCAGATACCGCTATGTACGAGGTGAAAGACTCTGGCCGGCGGGGGGCCGTTGTCTTTCACGAGTCGATGCAGCAGAAGGTCTCGCAACGCATGGCGACTGAGTCGCAGCTGCGCAAGGCCCTGCAGTGTGACGAATTGCGTTTGCGGTTCCAACCGATCATGGATCTAGGGAGAGACAAGCCAGCTGGGTTTGAAGTCTTGGTTCGTTGGGAGCACCCCGAAAGGGGTCTTCTATCACCCGCCGAGTTCCTACCTGCAGCCCCTGCCAGTGGTTTGATCGTTGACATCGACAAGTGGGTGCTTGAGCACGCCGTGCGGCAGCTGCGGGAGTGGGAGTCGAACCACCCGACCCTGCACAGTCTCACGGTCGCGGTGAACCTCTCGCCCCGCCACTTGAACGACCGAAACTTCATCACACACACCAAAGAACTGCTAGCACTCACCGGAATCGAACCTCATCAGCTTCACCTCGAGATCACCGAAATTGAAGAGATTACTGACCTTGATCTGGCTATAAAGCATATGAATGAGGCGGCGGAGTTGGGAATCTGCTTTGGCATCGACGACTTCGGAGCCGGCCACTCCTCACTGCGTTACCTGCACCGACTGCCAGTGCACACCCTGAAGGTGGACAAGTCCTTCATCCAGGGCCTAGGAACCCATGACTCACGTTCTGCGAAGATCATTGGGGCGGTGATCAATCTTGCCCACGCCCTCGGAATCGAAGTGATCGGCGAGGGAGTAGAAGAGAAATCCCAGCTCGACGAACTGCTGCGACTCGGCTGCGACAAGGCTCAAGGATTCTTCTGGTCCAAACCGATGGACCTGACCGAGGGCCCTCGGTGGCTCGAACAGAACTACAGAAGCTGAACTCCCGCAGCTAACGTTACATACCGAAAGGGCAAACGCTGTGAAGCGACTTCACCGTATGACAGGTGTGCTCATCATCAGCACGACTGCGGCGATGGCGCTATTTCTTTGGTTCGTCCTCGCGGAGGCTCAGGCATGGACTGCCAGTGAGCCACGTGAGGCTCTCATCGGTGGTGGGCTCTCAGTGCTTTACGACCCCCAAGCCCCGCAATTGGGGTTTGTGCTCGCAGCGGTGGTTCTGGTGCTGCTGGTGACTGCTGGGGTGGCTCTGTTCGATCTACGAGCCACAAACAGGTCGCGCCGGTCCTCGGATGAATCTGCCACTCCCCTGGCACCCAGGGTCGTCATGGCTGAGACACGCGGAGTCTTCCACGGTCCCGTGACTGTCACGGTACTCATCCCAGCGCACAACGAAGAGACGCCTCTGCCTAAGACTCTATCCTCGCTGGCTTCACAGTCGTATCTGCCCGAACGAGTCATTGTCGTGGCCGATAACTGCACCGACGGCACTGCAGACCTCGCCCGATCTGCCGGAGTCGAGGTTCTAGAGACGGTCGGCAACACCGAGAAGAAAGCCGGGGCGCTGAACCAAGCGCTCAAAGAAGTCCTGCCCGCACAAGGACCAAATGATGTAGTGATGGTCATGGACGCCGACACCCGGCTAGATGACGGGTTCCTCGAAGCTGCCGTGCACAAATTCACCCAGGACCGAGCTCTGATGGCCGTCGGAGGGTTGTTCTATGGAGAAGAAGGTCACGGCCTGCTCGGACAGTTCCAGCGCAACGAATACACACGCTACGGCCGGCAGATCCAGCGCCGCCGTGGCCGCGTCTTCGTCCTCACAGGCACTGCCTCGCTGTTCCGGCCAAAAGCATTACGCACGATCGCTGAACAACGCGGTGAGAAACTTCCCGGTCGCCACGGAGACGTCTACGACACCGCAGCCCTGACCGAGGACAACGAGCTCACCATCGCGATCAAATCGTTGGGCGGACTGATGATCTCGCCTGCTGAATGCAGCGTGGTCACCGAGCTGATGCCGAACCTGCGTCTGCTCTGGCGGCAGCGTCTGCGCTGGCAACGCGGAGCACTGGAGAACTTGGGAGCCTATGGTGTCACTCGGCAGACGTTTCGGTACTGGGCACAGCAGTTGGGTATCGGCTACAGCGTTATCGCCCTGGGCACGTTCTTCCTTCTGATCATCATCACGGCTCTGTCCATAGACCGCTGGATCTGGTTCCCCTTCTGGTTGGGCATCGGACTGCTCTTCGTCGTCGAACGAGTTGTGAGTGTATGGCGGGGCGGCTGGCGGGCACGGGTGCTCGCGGCGACGCTCTTCCCCGAACTTCTTTACGACATGTTCCTTAACCTCGTCTACATCAAAGGCGTTATCGACATCACCCTCGGCCGTAAGGCCGCCTGGGGCAATACCACCACTGAAGCCCGCAACCTTTCTCGCCGAGGGACAGACGAGCCGGCGGTGTCACACAATGCTTAGACTCACACCTCAGGGAGAGCTTTTCGACGCCCTCTTCTCGCCCGCCGTGCTGGAATCGGCATGGTTCCAAATGCTTGCAGGCTTCGTAGCCATTAACACGGTCATGTACGTAGCCCTGGCGGTGATGAAGATTTTGCCGAAAGTCTACCTCAGCGATTGGCACGGAAGTCGGCTACGGCGCTCAGAGACACGCAGCATTTACCCAGACCCTTCAGCCTCATCTAGCCACGGAGGTCCTCACTGCTGATCCGTGTCGCTTCTGCTCTGACAGATGCTGAAAGAGGCCATCGTTACGCTTCCCCGCGGAATCCTCGCGACGCTGATCGAAATTAAGAAGCTGGGACGTTGAACGGCCTCACCACCCTCATCGAGGATGAGCCGCAAATTCCCGCCCGTTGAGGCTCAAGCGGAGCAATCGAGCTGTCCTCAAGCGTGAGTGCCGCGGTGCCGCGGCTAGAAAAGAGCGTGTTGACCCAGGTTCCAGCTGTGGCAGTGGTAGGCGGTGGGGCCCAGCTGGCTGATCGCCTCGCGGTGATGTGCAGAGCCGTAGCCCTTATTGGACTCCCAGCCGAATTCGGGGTGAGCACCGGCGAGGCCCTCCATCAGCCCGTCGCGCTCCACCTTTGCCAGTACTGAGGCGCAGGCCACGGAGAGGGCCAGGGTGAGAGATCTTCAGCGTTTCAGCCATTGGATGCCTCGGTGTAGTATTCGAGCGCTCGGAAGAGACCGGAGTCGGGATCGACGTTGCGAGAGGAGCGTGATCCGCCCCAGTAGCCGTACAGCGTTGCCTCGGAAATGCTGCCGTCGTCAGTCAGCTCGACGACGGCCTCAACATGAGGACCGCCGGTGGCCAGCACGACGACCAGGGCTCGCTTGATCTCCAGCACGGATTCGTTTAGTGCGTGGAAGGGATCCTCGCCTTCGTGTTCCTCGTCATGCTCGACGGCGTGGTAGATCTCCCTGAAATGGTCTTCCTTGGCGTTGAGCTGCTGGTGTATCTCGCGATCCATGAAGCGCCTCCTGATAGAAGTGATCTATGTCAGAGAAACCCCAGGCAGCGGCTATGCCGCTTCTACTTCACGGAGAAACGCGCTCAGGTCAGAGGGAAGCGAACCCTTTGCCGCGCATAAGAACTTTCACGCCCTCGTCCTCATTGAAGAGGTAAGAGCGTGCCAGCAGGTCATGGAAGGTGTTGTCTAGCGGCACAGTGAGCAGCTGCTGGGAGTGATTACAGATGAGGTGTGCGTTGGCGGCGAAGATGGCCGTGCGCTTGTGGCCATCCTGGAACGGCTGAGCCTTGGCGATAGCCAAGAAGAGGTTCAGCGCCTGTCGCGTGGGTCTATTGCGCTGAGAGCCTAGTCGATGACGCTCTACAGGCCGGCTTCGTCGATCGCAGACGGGGTGTACCGACCATAAGCGGTGGAGACTCCGATACCTTGGTTATCGGTGCGGAGCTTGCCAGGATGCAGCGCACCGCTGCGAGTGATGTGCGTGTTGAGAGCAGACGAACGAGGCGTCGATTGCAGTGTTGGCCTGAACGCGCTCAAGGGTAAGGAGCGCCACGTCGCGCAAGTCCTCCAGCAGCGCCAGATCGGAACGAGATCTGGTCCAGGTGCAGTTACCGGATCTGAGAAACATCTCAGTGGCCACGCGGCTGGCGGATAGCTCGTTGAAGACGAGACCGGCAGAGTAAATGACCGCGGGAAGGTCGGCGACGGTGAGCTTCTTCTCCCATCGGTACACCTCTTGGATCTTGGCGATAGTCTCGTCGACCTCAAGCTCGCCCTTGACGTAGGCTCGGATGACCGCCATGCCGCGCTCGCCAGAGATCGCACCTTCAAGGGCCCAGCTGCCGAGGATGTTCTCCACGCTTTCGCGTCGCCCTTCTACAGGGTCGTCATACTTTTTGCTCATGTGGAACTAGCCCTTCCGCGCCCAGGTACTTCCATCCGACCCACCACTCCTGCCTCCCTGCATCCGGCGCTGCGTACTCACGCACTGGACATGTGATTGGACGTGCGGTCGAAGCACCGCTGGGCAGCTATGTAGTCGTCGAAGAAGTACATTTGTGAGATAAGGCCGTCGTC
>NZ_HG005177.1:0-9929 GCF_000455245.1 Nesterenkonia massiliensis
GGGGTCATCGATTACGCGGGGACTTTTACGTGAGGCACGAGGGATCATTTCCCGGGGACTTGACAGTGAGGCACCACGCCCCGAGCAAAGAGTGATGTCGCCATCGGGCGCCAGACCGCCCGCCGCAACTCCGCTGTCACTGGTCCGCCACAATGGCTGGGATTCCCCGGGCGTTAAGGCCGAAAGTCCCATCCGATGTGGCTCCTACGCCCCTAAAACGGGACATCTGCGCAACAACGGATGGGACGACTCCCCACCAGCAGCGTGCTCCCTGCAGCGCAGGAGGCTATTTAACGTAGGGTTCACCGTTGGCTGCCGGAGGCCGTACTCGGCCCACAAAACCAGCCACCGCGAAGATGGTGATGATGTAGGGCAGCATCAGCAGCACCTCCGAGGGCACTGGGGTGCCGATCGTGGACAAGGTGTTGCCCAGGCTGGTGGAGAATCCGAACAGCAGAGCCGCGAACATTGCGCCCAGCGGGTTCCAGCGCCCCAGGATCATGGCAGCCAGGGCGATGAATCCTTGCCCTGCGGACATCTCCTGCCCGAAGGCGAGGCCCTGACCGACGGTGAAGAACGCACCTCCCAAACCTGCGATGGCGCCGGCGAAGATGACGTTGATGGTCCGGGTGCGGTTGACGTTGATGCCCACAGTGTCAGCTGCTTTGGGATGTTCTCCCACCGCACGGACACGCAGACCCCAGCGAGACCTGAAGAGGAAGACGTACAGTAGCGCCACGATCACATACATCAGGTAGACCAGGATGGTCTGGTTGAACAGGACCGGGCCGATGATCGGGATCTCTGAGAGCACCGGGACCGGCAGGCGTGGAAGCTGCTGACGAGCGTTCCACAGCTGGGAGTTCTGGGTGAGCACCGTGGAGAACAGGAAACTGGTCAGACCAATGACCAGCACGTTGAGCACCACACCCACGATGATCTGGTTGACCTGGTACTTCACAGCGAAGACGACCAGCAGCGCGCCCACAAGGGCACCCGCGATGGGTGCGGCCACCAGGCCCACATACGCGTTGACGAAGACCGAGGCGGCGACTGCTGCGAGGAACGCACCGGCCAGCAGCTGCCCTTCGATGGCGATGTTGATGACGCCGGTGCGCTCTCCGACCAGACCGCACATGGCACCGAAGATCAGCGGCACAGACAGGGCGAGTGCACCGGTCAGCATAGTGACCAAGGGGATGACCGCACCGCGATCGGCCCCGGCCCACACCAGGAAGGCCGCCACGAACAGCACCCCGAAGAGGACGGGATGCCAACGGCCCAAGCGCTTACGCTGGTAGGCGCGCACAAAGGCGAGCACCGCCAGGGCCGCCAATGCAGCGCCGAGCACCCAGTTGGTGGGTGCTGCGGGAACCTCAGCCAGAGGAATCTCGATGAAGTCGGTGGGAGCCCCGAGGCGGAAGCGGGTGACAGCACCTGCGGGGCTGAACAGCGCGAAGACTCCCAGGGCCACCATCGCCATCACCGCATAGGTGATGGGGAACTTCAGGTTCACAGGCTTCAGTGTCGATGATGCCTCTTCGAGTGGCTCGGCGTGTACTGCGACAGTCTCAGTGCTCATCACGCAGCAACCTCCTCAGCCTGCTTCTCGCGGCGTCGACGGGAACGGGACCTGCCGTCGGGACGGGGCAGGAAGAAGATGGCCCGCACTAGCGGGGGTGCGGCGATAAGCAGCACAATCACTGACTGCAGGACCAGCACAATGTCGATCGGTGTTCCGGTCTGCGCCTGCATCAGCACGCCGCCGGCCTTCAGCCCACCGAAGAGCACGCCTGCCAGGAACGTTCCCAAAGGCTTTGAACGACCCAGCAGAGCTACGGTGATGGCATCGAAGCCGATGGTTCCGGCAATGCCGGCGGTGATGCGGTACTCGGTGCCCAACAGATGAGCGGCGCCGCCAAGTCCGCAGAGGGCTCCACCGATAATGAGCACCAGCGCTGTGGCTTTGGCGACGTTGACACCCGCGGTGCGGGCGGCGTCGGGATTCTCACCGATGGCAC
This sequence comes from Nesterenkonia massiliensis, assembly GCF_000455245.1. Taxonomy (GTDB): domain Bacteria; phylum Actinomycetota; class Actinomycetes; order Actinomycetales; family Micrococcaceae; genus Nesterenkonia; species Nesterenkonia rhizosphaerae. The sequence goes on from NZ_HG005177.1 coordinate 2,022, forward strand.
GCAGCTCGAAGCCGAGCGTTGAACGCTCCATGAGCCACCAGACGAAGAAGGTCGCCGCAATGGCCAGGATAATGCCCGCATGGAGTCGGAATCCGGCACCGAACAGAGTGAATAGCCGGGCCGACTCCTCCACTGGAGAAGACTGAGGCTGGTTGGATCCCGTCTGCACGAACCACTGCTGACGAAGCAGCCATGCCAACAGGTAAAGTGCGATGTTGTTGAGCATGATCGTCACGATCACCTCATTGGCCCCTGTTCGGGCCTTGAGCACACCGGCGATGCCGCCCCAGATGGCGCCACCCAAAATGCCGCCCATCAGAGCCAGCAGCAGGTGCGCACCCACGGGCAAATCCATGGCATAGCCGATGAATCCGGCGAAGGTCACCCCGAGGATGATCTGGCCCTGCCCACCGATGTTCAGCATGCCAGAACGGAAGCCGATGGCGATGCCCAGACCGGCCAGGATCAGCGGCACCGCATAGACCAGGGTCTCGGTGATGGGACGGATGGAGCGCTGCAGCGTGGGTGCCTGCCAGTCATAGACGGCGCCCCGGAAGAGCGAGGAGTACGCGTCCCTGACCACTTGGAAGCTGGTGGTGAAGAAATCGGCGGGCCGCGCGAAGAAATAGCTGGCCGTGGACTGAACCTGCGGGTGTGCAGCGATAATGAGAAGGCCACCCACGGCCAGTGCCACCACCACTGCCAGCAAAGAGATGACCCATGATGTCTGGCTCAGCTCGCGCAGGGCATGGTGCAAACGCCCCTCCGCCTCTTTCAGCGCAGCGCCGGGAGGGCTGCCCTCAGCCGAGGAATCGGCGGCGCTCTCCTTCGGCTGTGTCTTCTCGTTCTGCTCACTCATGCCTGTTCCTTCTCCTCAGCGAGCTCGTCGGCTTCGCCCAGGGCAGTCTGATGTGCTGCTGCCTGCTCCTGCGCTTCCTCCGCCGGGACGCCGGCCATCATCAGGCCAAGGACATCTCGTGAGGTGTCGGCTGGGACGATCCCCACGATCCGTCCCCGGTACATCACCGCGATGCGGTCAGCAAGGTTCAGCACCTCGTCCAACTCCGTGGAGATGACAAGACACGGTGTGCCCTTGTCGCGCTCTTCGATGATGGTGCGGTGGACGAACTCGATGGAGCCGACGTCGAGCCCTCGGGTCGGCTGACTGGCGACGAACAGCCGAAGATCCCGGCTCATCTCTCGGGCGAGGACGACCTTCTGCTGATTGCCGCCGGAGAGTGTGGAGATCGGATCATCCACTGTGCCCATGCGCACGTCGAACCGTGCCGTCTGCTTCTCCGCCGCTTCACGCATGGCCTGGTGCTGCATGACCACTCCCTTGGCATAGGGAGCCCTGTCATACATATCCAGCACAAAGTTTTCGGTGATGGAGAAGCCCGCGATGACACCGTCGGTGGAACGGTCCTCCGGCACGAAGCCGAGACCTGCAGCCAGCCGCTCCTTCACCGTGAGCTTCTTCAGGTCCTGCCCATCCAGTGTGATCGTTCCAGAGGCTGCATGCCGAATCCCCAGGATGGCTTCGGAGAGTTCAGTCTGGCCATTGCCGTCCACACCCGCGACAGCAAGGATCTCGCCCCTGCGGATATCAAGGCTGACGTGGTCCAGTACGATCTTCCCGGCACTGTCCAGCACCGTGAGATCATCCACAGTGAGGCTGACCTCGCCGGTCTGACCCGGCTCTTTATCGGTGGTCAGGCTGACTTGACGGCCCACCATCAGGCTCGCCAGCTTTGTCTCAGTGGATTGTGGAGTAGCTTCTCCCACCACTTTTCCGCGACGGATGACCGTGATGCGGTCCGCAATGGCACGGACCTCACGAAGCTTGTGGGTGATGAAGACGATGCTAGTGCCCGCTTCTTTAAGCTGACGCATAATCGCGATCAGCTCATCGGTCTCTTGAGGAGTAAGCACGGCAGTAGGCTCATCCAGAATCAGGACCTTAGCCTCACGCGAGAGGGCTTTGATGATCTCCACACGCTGCTGTGCACCCACTGGGAGGTCCTCGACGCGCGCATCGGGGTCGACGTCGAACCCAAAGCGCGAAGAGATTTCAAGAACCTTCTGGCGAGCCTGCTCAAAGTTCAGAATGCCCGCCGCTTTGGTGGGCTCATAGCCGAGCACCACCGACTCTGTCACGGTGAAGACCGGGATCAGCATGAAGTGCTGGTGCACCATGCCGATCCCGGCCGCCACCGCGTCACCGGGACCATTGAAGGTCACCGGTTGGTCATCGAGGAGAATCTGACCCTCATCCGGGGAGTACAGCCCGTAGATGGTGTTCATGAGGGTGGACTTGCCCGCCCCATTCTCTCCAAGAAGAGCATGGATCTCTCCGGGCTCCACCGTCAGATCGATCTGATCATTGGCGGTAAAGGTGCCGAAGCGTTTGGTGACACCCTTGAGCTGCAGCTTCATGCGGCTAGTGCTCCTCGATGATGAAAGGAAATGCGAATCAGGGAGCGTTGACGGATTCCACCACGGTCTCGCCGCTGATGATCTCCTCGCGAAGCTCCTCCACCTTTTCCTTGACCTCGTCCGGCACTTCGTCCTCGAAGTCATGGAAGGGAGCCAGGCCGACACCGTCGTTCTCCAGGGTGCCAACATAGGGCTCTGCGGTGAAGTTACCGTTCACGCCCTCTTCGATAGTGTCGAAGGTGGCCTGGGTGATCTGCTTCAGCACCGAGGTCAGGATGATGTTGCCATACTCGGTGGACTCGTAGCCGTCAGAGTCAACCCAGATCATCTTGGCCTCAGCCTCTTCAATGGCCGGGCCTGCGCCCACACCAGATGCACCGGCGACGGGCATGATGACGTCAGCGTCCTGAGCCAGGAGCTGCTCAGTCAGAGTGCGGCCTGCGTTCTGATCTTGGAAGCCACCGGAGAAGGAACCGGACTGAGCGTCCTTGTCCCAACCGACCAGCTCGACGTCGCCGTCGTTGTCGCTGTTGTAGCGGTCGACGCCGTCGGCGAAGCCGTCCATGAAGACGGTGACGGACGGAATCTGCAGGCCGCCCCAGGTACCCACCACGTCAGTCTCGGACACGGCTGCAGCCACGTAGCCGGCCAGGTAGGCGGCCTCGGAGGTGTTGAACACCAGTGGCTTAGCGTTTTCAAGCTCCTCCGGGACCCACTCGTCGATGAGCGCGAAAGTGGTCTCCGGGTTAGCTGCAGCGGCCTCGCTGATGGCATCTGCCAGCAGGAATCCGACGCCGAAGACCAGGTCACAGCCCTGCTGGACCATGGAGTCAACGTTCGGACCGAACTGATCCTCAGAGTGTGATTCCACTTCGGCGTGGTCGATCCCGAACTCTTCGTCGGCGTTCATCAAACCCGCGTAGGCGGACTGGTTGAAGGACTGGTCGTTCCAGCCGCCGTCGTCGGAGACAACGCAGGCCTTGAAATCGACTTCTTCAGCCGCCAGTGCTGACTCGTCTGTCTCGGGGGCCTCATCTGGGGCCTCTCCGCAGGCGGAAAGGATCAGCGCGGCGGCTGCGGTGGCAGCAAGCGCGCCACTGGTCTTGAAAGACCTCTTCATGGGGTGCTCCTCAGGTGTGCGAGTGAGTGAGTTGATGACGGAATATTACGCCAGTTTCCTGCATCAATGTTGCGCCGGTGTTTTACGGCTTCTTTGCCGTTCAGCATTGCTGAGTGTAGTGGAGACCACATCATGCCTGCCTCGTGCGGGAAAAGCTACTGGCACCACTGCTGGAGTTCCGGGCCGGTGAGCACCTCACCTGGATGCGGCCCGGCTGCCCAGATGCGCGAGAGCTCAGCCTCAGTGAACGCGTGCTCGGCGGCCACGGCGAAGACCAGATTGCCTTCTTCAGCGGCACCCAGCACGGCGTCGGGTGCGCTCAGCAGCGCCTGCTCAGAGGAGAATCCGCGTGACTCAATCGCCTGCAGGAGTCTGCCCACCAGCCGGCGGGCAAAGCTCATATCTGCTTCATCGCCGAAGTTCATCAGCATCTTTCCAGCAGGGGTCAGCAGCTGCATCACCTGCGCAAAGAACTCCGCAGAGGTGATGGGCTCCGGCGCCTGAGCGGAATTGAACAGGTCAATAACGACGACGTCGAAGCGGCGTCCACTAAGTACTCCATCAGGGGCGGTGGCCGCTGCAGCATCGGCCACAATGTTCTCCGGCCTGGGCTCCAGGGGTAGGTGCTCAAGGACGAAGTCCACCAGTTCCGGCTCGATGTCCAGCACCGTCTGAGCGATCTCCGGCCAGCGCTGCTGCAGCCAGCGCGGCAGGGTCATCGCCCCGGCTCCCAAGTGCAGGGCGGTGGCGGGGGCGGTGGTCAGAGTGTTGCTCAGCACTGCGCGCATGCGGCGGATGTAGTCATGGAGCAGGAAGCTGGGATCAGCGACCTCCACATGGGACTGTTCGGCACCGCCGATGCTTAAGACCACCCCGGAATCGGTCAAGGTGTCCCGGGTCAGTTCGGCGGTTTTCCCGGAGAAGCTCAGCCGGGTGCTCTGCGGAAGTGACGGGGTGGTCACCGTTGGGACCCCGTGGCGATGGCCGGGGCGGCGGGAGTCGGCTCTGTGGACCCGGCCTTGCGGCGTCGTCGTGAGGCCTTGATGAAGTCTTCAGCGTGTTCGGCCGGTGCTCGAGTGGCCAGGCTGACCAGGATGAAGACGCTGGTGGCCGCCAGGATTCCCCAGACGCCGCTGCCCTGGCCCAGGAACCGGGTGCTGGTGGCTTCGAGGTAGAGCACGATGGCGCCGGCGACCAGCACGGAGGTGATCACACCTGCTGCTGTGCCGCGCTTCCAGAAGAACGCACCGATGATGGGCGGGACCATCACCAGCAGGCCTGCCGAGGCAGAGACTGAGAGCACTGCGATCAGGTCTAGCTGCAGATGCGCGAAACCGTAGGCCAGGACGGCGATGACCGGGATGACAAGTTTGCCCACCAGCAGTTGGCGTCCCTCGGCGGAGTGTCCCGCTGGGGTGTCTGCGGCTGAGGTGTGTTCGTCACTGCCGAGGCGACGGGCGGCCGGGGCGTAGACATCGCGGCTGACCATGGAGGACAGCGTGAGCATGATCGAGTCGATGGTGGAGATAGCTGCAGCCATGATGCCCACCATGACAATGATGCCCAACGGAAGCGGAACCAGCCCTGAGGCCAGCAGCGTGGGGGTGGCCTGGTCGCCGGAGGCTAGGTCCTGGAACTCGAGCCGGGCGGTGAGCCCCCAGACCACGGTGATCATGGTGTAGATGAACCCGAAGGCCATAAAGCCCAGCATCATCCGGCGCAGATCCCGCAGGGAACCGGGGGTATAGAGCCGCTGGCTGACCTGCGGGTTGGAGATCATGAAGAAGATCCACGGCAGGGTCAAGGCCAGGAACGTGCTGAAAGTGAAGTACCCGGTGCCCGGGACGCTGAGCGCGCCGGGATCGGCGGCAAGCCGGTCAAAGAAGGTCCCGAGCCCGCCGAGCTGCCTGATCACCAAGATCACCACAAGGGAGGCGCTGACGATCATCACGACCGCCTGCAGGGAGTCAGTCCAGGCTACAGAACGAAGCCCGGCGATCATGGCGAAGATGATGGCCAGCACTGTGGCCACAGTGGTGCCCTGGGTGAAAGTGATGGCACCGCCGGACATGCCCGAGAGCAAGTAGCCGACACCGGCCAGCTGAACGGCGGCATAGGGAATTAGGAAGAGGCAGGAGGCAAGCGCCGTCGTCGCGCCTGCGGCTTTGCTGCGGTAGCGATGCCCGATCATCTCAGTGGGGGTGACGTAGCCATAGGCCTGGCCCACCCGCCAGAAACGCGGACCAAAGATGAGCATCAGCGTGACACCGCATAGATACAGCAGCTCAAAGCCCAGGGCGCCCACTCCCCCGGCGTAGGTCAGCCCGGCCAGGCCGATCATCATGAAGGCCGAATAGGTGGTGGCTGAGTAGCTCATGGCGGAGACGAAACCGCCCATCCGCCGGCTGCCCAAGAAGTAGTCGGACATCGTGCGGGAGGTACCGCGGCGGGAAAGCACCGCGGCTGCCAGTGCGATGACCACGTAAATGGCCACGCCGAGCCAGATCCAAGAGGCGTCCATCTCAGTCCTCCCAGCCGAAGGCCAACACGGCGTTGATGATCAGCACTGCCAGGGTGGTCAGGGTCCAGAAAAGGAAGCTGCCGTACCAGGCGTTGATATCGCTGAGCAGGGTGTAGGGCACCAGATACATCAGCACGATGATGACCGCTACTGCCGCCAGCAGCCAACGCCGGACCCGGCGAGGAGTGGTGGCACTGGGCTCAACTGAGGGCGCCTGAGTGGAGGATGAGAAATGGCTCACAGGTGGCGAGTCTAGTCGCTGCTGGCAGTGCACCCTGTGATGCGCGGCATAGTCATCAGTCCAGAGTGCCGGCCCGGTAGGCCCGCGCACTGGACTCCAGTTCCTCTGCGGTGGTGACCAGTTGCGAGGCCCGGGCAGTCAGCCGAAGCGCGTCCTGGGGGCTGATATCTGCGTGCCGGTCCGCCCACAGCGCCTGACCGCGGGCGATGACGCGGCAGAAGGCGCTTGCCCGGTCAAAGGCCACATCCACCTCACCGGAGTACATCCCGGCCAGCACTTGGTCTGCCAGGCGGGTCATTTCCTCCGCAGTAGGGGGCTCGGGTACACCAGCGATCGCCGCCGGAGCCGAATGGGAGCGACCCAGCCGGTAGTAATCGCTCATGCGCTGCGGGTTCTTCTGCACCGCTGAGCGCAACGCGTAGATCCGCCAGAGCGAACCGGCCAGCGAGCGGGGCGGCGAATGGGACCACAGCTCAGCGATGGCCTCCAGGCCCTCAGTCTCAGCCAGCCGGACGAACCGCGCGGTTGCCTCCGGGTCTGCAGCATTGCGGCCGCGGGTCACCAGCGCGTGGGCGGTGTCATGGGCGGCCTGAGAAATATCGGCCGGGTCGGCCCCGCCTTCACGGCGGTCGAAGGTCGCTGGATCACTGTAGGCCGGACGGCGGTAGCGAGGGGATCCTGCAGATCTGGCACTCATAAGTTCAGGCCTCCTTTCGGGCAGCCCATTATGCCGGGGGCGACGCTGAGGTGCCAGGCTGGCCGCCGTCGTCGTACTCCTCCAGGAACTCTGCAGGAAGTATCCAGCTGAGCGTTTCTAGAGTGTTTGCCGACACATCAGCCTGAGCAGCAAAGCACAAGGACGGAACATGACGGAAACGACGACGACAGCGGCAGATACTTCACACCTGCTGGCTCCAGTCCTCGCCTCCTCCGCTGCCCTGGCGCTGCTGCTGAGCACTCAGGTCGCTAATGATGAGGACGAATAGTCTGCGGCTGAGCCGGTGCGCTACGATGGAGCCTGGCCTTTTTGGCCACATTCCTTAAGACCAGGGCCTTTAGCTCAGTTGGTAGAGCATCGGACTTTTAATCCGCTGGTCGCGGGTTCGAGCCCCGCAGGGCCCACCAGAGTGTCGTTGTTCAAACCGGCGACGTTTCCGGTTCGAATCCCCGATTCCGCGGTCCCCGTTTGGTGGGTGGCTGCGGTGTTGTGTATCTGGGGGTTGAACAGCAGGTCGAAGGGTGTGCCTGGTTGGCCGTCTATGGTGTCGTCGTCGGTGACGGTCAGCCGTTCGAAGAACGCTTGGTTAGCGATTCGGCGCATCGAGTCGTCCAGGCTCATGTAGATCGCGTGGCAGTCCCCTGCCAGTGCCAGGCAGTCATCGAGGTGGGCGCGGGCTTGGTCGTACTCGATTTCCCCGGCCTCGATCCGGGCATCGAGGAACGCAATCCGGTGCCCGATCCTGTCTTGCTCGGTCTTGAGTAGATCCAGTGGGACCGCGCCAGCGTAGTGCGCTTGCAGGAGCTTAGTGCGTTCATCGCGTAGCTTCTCCCGCTCGGCCCGGTGTGTTTTGCGGTCTTCTTGTTCGGAGT
>NZ_HG005177.1:10853-17078 GCF_000455245.1 Nesterenkonia massiliensis
AAGTCGTCGTTGTCAGATCCGCAGCCCGTCAGGACGAAGGCTGAGGTGGTCAAAGCGATCGCGGCGAGAGTGTTCCGCCGGTTCGCCGAGGTGGGGATATGGCCAAGAGGCATCGTGTCTCCTTGGTCAGTTGTGAAGTTCAGAAGTCATATCGGTCACGCATAGAGGCTGCAGGTGCGCACGTGTGGGTGGCACTGGGCTCTCTGCGTCTGAAGTGGTCACGAGAAATTGACCACCGCTATGTTCACTAGCAGGCCGACCAGCACGAACCAGCTCAGCAGCACAATCTCGTGCCGACGGATGGCAGCGCGAGCGAGCCGTTGTGCGCGGCCAGAAAGCTGTGTGCTGAGCCGGCTGACTGATTCGAGGCTGACGTACCAAACGGTGAGGAACATGGCCACCCACACGAGCATGCAGTAGGGGCACAGCGCTTGGATTCTGACCATGCTCTGATACATCAGCCAACCGACGAACAGCGTGCCCAAGATGGCCCCGAGTTGCAGCCCGGTCCAGTACCAGCCCGCCAGTCGTGCTCCGCCCAGCACAGCCCCACCGGTTGCTGCGATGATGGCGAATCCCGCGATCCCGAGATACGGGTTGGGGAAGCCGAAGACCTCGGCCTGCCAAGAGGTCATCACTGGCACGCAGGAAAGTGTCTCTCCCAGGGTGCAGCTGGGTGAATAGAAAGGATTGGTCAGCAACCAGTACTTCTCCACTGCCAGGACGAATGAGGGCACCAGCCCCAGCAGGCCAGAGAATAAGAGAACGAGCCCGGTGAAACGGGTGGAGAGTCCCGGTACTGGACGCTCAGACGGTGGTGAGGGCTTCTGCGGAGTCTGAAACATGCCCGGCCTCACTGGTTTTCAAGGGCGTCGTTGATGGGGTCGGTGAGGTCATCCATCGTCTCTGGACTCACCGGTTGATCGTTGATAAAGAAGCTCGGCGTGCCACGCAATCCAAGTGCTACGGCGTCCTCGAAATCAGCTTGGACTCGCTCGGCGACGTCATCGGAGTAGTACTCCTCTTCCCACTGCTCCACGTCGAGACCCAGGTCCTCGGCGAAGCCGCGGAACACTTCGTCCTGGGGTTCCTCGTTGTGGCTCCACTCCTCCTGGGTCTCGAACATGCGCTGATACATCGCCTCCAGCTCGCCCTGACGGGCAGCTGCCTCCACCGCGTGGGCAGCCTGTCGGGAATTGGGGTGACCGTCAAGCGGGAAGTAGCGGATGACGACATTGATCTGGCCTTCGTACTCATCCCGCAGCGCCTCCACGGCTGGGTAGACCGCCCCGCAGGCCTCGCATTCGAAGTCGAGGAACTCCACAAACGTCACATCACTGTCGGGGACATCATCGAGTCTGTGGGAGTCGTCCCTGACGATCAGGTCTGCATTTGGAGCATTTTGCTCCTCGGCCAGGTCCTCATCGGTCGGTGGCGAGTCTGTTGGTGAGTTGCGGAACACTGTCACTAGCAGCACAAGCAGAAGCACTGCCAAGGCGCCGACGATGAGAGCTCGTTTAAGGACCGATCTGGTCATGGTGCCCCCGAGAGGGCTTTTGATGGGGGAATCTGGTTGGTGTTCAGTGGGCATGGGTACCGTCCTTGAAGCCTGTCCTTGATAGCCAGTTGGGCATGCGCGCACAGAGCTAAGGAAGAGTCATTGAGGATTGACCGGTGCACGCGAGGAGGCACAAGGCAGTGCCGCCTACACCTCAGGAAACAAGTGCAGGCGGGCCGCGTAGTGGGTTGGGGCCTTCTCCTGGACGGGATTCAACAGGAGTCCATGGTTTCTCTGCCGAGGGTGTATGCACCGGGTAGGTGACTGTATCTGCGACTTCTGGCATGTTCCGGAACAGGGACATCTCCAGCAGCAACTGCAGCATCTGGACTAGCTCATCGCCGCGGCGCACCGCCGTATAGGTCACCATGAGGGCCAAGAAATGTACTAGCAGGGAACTGGGCTCGGTGTGAATCAGCAACTGATGCTGGTGATCCTCAACCCCAACAGCCGGGCCGGGGCCAAACATCATATGAAGAAACACCTGGCCGGCAAGCACCGCCACGGCCAACCGTGTGCGGCTCCGGGGCACTCGGGAGAGCCCAATGCAGACCGGTGCAGTGATAGCAAAAGCAAAGAGAACGGTCAGCAGCGCAGGGGCATGACCAGTAACGGTGTAGTGAGCCAGAGCAGTTGAAACTACTGCGATCAAGCTGACGATCAGGCCACGGGCGATACGCCCTCCACCTCTAAGGTCAGCGGCATACCCGGTCTGAGCACCGCGCATACAAATCACCTCCAAGGCCGCCATGCTCCGCTCATTAGGAACATGCGCATTCTGCATGATTCTACAGGACGTAGAAAACCGGCGGCTAGCTTCCCTCAGCACACGGGCCGAAGTATCGTTACCATTCTGTGACAAAGGAGTTCGATGCGCAATCACGCCATGAGCCGTTACCCAGGAATCCTCACATGAGGCAATCAGTAGCCCACCCTCAGCGCCGCCTACCTGGCCTAGACGCTGCACGCGGTATCGCAATTGCGGGAATGGTTCTGGTCAACGTCGGCCAGGTCACCCAGGCTGGCCCCATAGAGCCGTTGATGCGCCTTGCCTACGGGCGCGCGTCTCTGCTCTTCGTTGTTCTCGCAGGGGTCGGCATCGCGCTTGCCACGCGCCGCTACCGGGAGGCAGGCAAAGGTGGCGTGCTCTCGCTACTGCCTCGAGTGCTCATTCTGCTCATCAGCGGTCTTGGGCTGCAGCTGCTTGATCACGAGGTCAACGTCATCCTGCCCACCTATGCCGCTCTCTTTGTAGTCGCCATGTGCACAGTACAGATGCCGCGACGAGGGCTTCTCATCGGTGCTCTGGCCTCAATGGCTGCCGGTCCGGTGGTATGGCTTGCTGCCCAATGCGACCATGAGATCACCCGACATGCTCCGACGCTGCTGGATTCACCCCTGCATATAGCGGCTGATGTCTGTGTCTATGGCCCGTATCCCGTGATCACATGGATCGGCCCGTTTCTCTTCGGAATGTGGTTAGGCCGGCTCAACCTTGCAGATACCAGGGTTCAGTGGCGTCTCACACTATGGGGCGGCGGCGCGGCTGTCGGCGGCCTGCTGGCGTCACGAGTGCTGGTGCTTTTCCGCGGTGAGCCAAGCCCCGGCAATGGCTTTGACCGGCTCATCTCCGCTGTCGGACATTCGCAAATGCCTCTCTGGCTGGCCTCCGGTGTCGGCTCGGCAGTGTTCGTCATAGGGTTTCTGCTACTTGCGTCCGCTCACTTGCGTTGGTGGAGCTATCCCCTCACCGCCCTTGGTCGGCTTTCCTTGAGTGTCTATGTCTTTCATCTGCTGGTCCTTGCATTCATCGTGACCCCTGAGACTTCCGGGGTAATCACGGTCATCCTGATTCTCACAGCTGCCACCATCGGAGCGGCCCTCTGGTGTCAGAAGTTTGCCCGGGGACCACTGGAGGTACTCATGCACGCTGCCGGAGCACTGATGGCACCAGGCTCTCGACCACAGGACAGCTCAAGCGACGGCACCCCCCGAGAATGACAGGCCGCGTTCACACCCTTCAAGAGAACAACCGAGCTCTGAAGCCAGAAGTGTCCAGTCGTGAGGACACGGGCCGTTATCGAAGTGTTACAAACTTTATAGATTTGTTATATAGTCGTGCTCATGTTCAGACCCTTGAGCCTGAATGTGTTCAAGAAACCGTTACCAGGTCAGCTACTCGAAGGCCGGTGCGGAGGAGATTCGCAGAACTACCGCAACAGCAGGAAAAGGTTTTAGAAGTGACAGACAACACCATGTACCTCTCGCGCCGCGATCGTCGCCGCGCTTCCCGTAAGAGTATGACCGGTGCCCACGCAGCCTCGGCCGGCCGCGCCACCGCAGCTGTCCTTGCCGCCTCAGGCTTGGTCATCAGCAGCGGCGTGGCTGCCAACGCTGCTGAAAACTCCGATGAAGTCCGTGAATCTGCCACGATTTTGCTCAACTCCTCAGAACTCACCGTGGAGCGCTCTTCCAGCACTGCGGCTGTGACTGTGGCCGCCTCCAGCGACGTAGACCTGAGCTTCGACCGCCCGACGGTGACCTCTGAGCCTGCCCCCGAACCTGAGCCCGAGCCGGATCCAGTTATTGAGGCAACTCCCGTTGCCCAGCAGACCGAACAGCCTGCCCCCCAGAGCGAGCCTGCCGAGAACCAGCAGCAGTCTCAACCAGCTCCGCAGTCCCAGCAGCAATCTGAGCCTACTCAGCAGGAGTCCCAGCAGAGCTCGTCCGGCTCCGAAGGTGAGGGCTCCCCTGCCGGTGAACAGGAAGAGCAGCCAGCCAGCAGCGGCAATAACTCAGTGGTGAGCGCCGCTTATGCAGGCATCGGCGCCCCCTACCTCTGGGGAGGAACCACTCCCTCCGGCTTTGACTGCTCCGGTTTTATCAACTGGGCATACAACCAGGCTGGTCGCGGTGGTCTCCCTCGTACCACATACGGCATGGAGGCATCACTGCCCCGCGTTTCCAGCCCTCAGCCTGGCGACATCGTGCTTGCCAACAACAACACCCACGGCGCCATCTACGTCGGAAACGGCCAGGTGATTTCCTCGACCCCTTCAGGCGGAGTGCGCCTGCACGGTATGAATGAGCGCTGGCACCAGGTCAACGCTATCGTCAGACCCGGCTGATTCGCAGTAGTGCCTCAGATAGCTCTGCTGTGAGTCCTTTTTCGGAGAGCTCATTGGATGGAGAATAAGGGCATGAACAGTCCCAAGGTGTGCGCTCCTCCAGTTCTGGTGCTCTCAGGAGCAGGGGCCGCTCAAATTCTTCTGCGGAAGAAACCGCTCAACCCGGCCCGGGCAGTGTGCGCCGCACTGGTAGGGGCTGCCTCAGCGGGGATGCTGGCCAGTTCTGTCTTACGATTCCGTCAGCAGGACACGACCGTAAACCCCGTGCAGCCCGAAGCAGTCTCTTCTCTGGTCACAAGCGGCCCCAATGCGATCAGTAGGAATCCCATGTACCTCGGCATGACAGGCTTGTTGTGCGCGCATGCGCTGTGGCGCGGGAGGTGGAGCGCAACAGTTCCAGCAGTAGCATTTGCGGTGTGGATCGACCGGGTGCAGATTCCACCCGAGGAAGTCGCATTGGAAGAGCGCTTTGGCCGGGAATACGAGGCATACCGGTCGAGTGTGCCACGCTGGCTGGTCTGGACGGATAAATAGCGGGCGCACCTTTAGCGTCAGGGGACTGCGCTTAGGAGTCAATACAAGACTCACTGTTATTCGAATGGTCGACTGAGCTGAAAATATAAGCGGATGTGTGCAGAAAAGCCCATCGTATCGTTATTACTAATTCGCCGATTTTGACTCGGAGAACAAATCTCGATTCCACTTTTCACCTGGGTGCCTACGGTCCGTTGCTCTCACCACTGGGGTGTGTCTGCCATTGACTGGTCTCCTGAGACTTCACAGTGGTACGAGGGGCTTCTTCAGTGCGTGAGCAAAAAAGAGCAGGCCGGTCATTCAGCCGGGGAACAATGGGGTCACGGCCTTGGCCAATGTCGAGGGCGCCAGCCCGAAAGTTCGGTATGTGACCTTGGTCAGGTGCGAGGAGTCTGTGAAGCCAGCAGCGTGCGCGGCATCCGTCAGTGATGCCCCACCAAGCACCTCTTCGGTGGCGCGCTGGAGCCTCAACCACAGTACGTAACGCCGAAAGGGCAGACCGAGCTGTTCGGTGAACAGATGCCGGAGCCGACTAGCGGACAGGCCAACCTCGGCGCTGACATCGGCCAACCGCACCGGGCCATCAAGCATCTTAGGCAAGGCACGAACAGCGCTGTCTAGAGCGGGATGCACTGAGTCACCGGGTACCGCTAACCTTGACGCCCCCAGTGCATGCAGGATCTCCGCCACGAGCGACTCTGGTGATCCGGCCCGCGCCCTCTCCGGCCAGGAGTGGATCCTGGGTAGTCCGTTGGCGGCGTTGATCCAGGTGTGGACTGAGTCTTGGTCGCTACCCCACCGTCCCGATATCGCGCGCCCCGCGGCGCTTTCTGGGTCGAGGTACAGCATCACTGCCTCAGTAGAACCCTCGACGATCGTGTGCGGAACACTGGGAGGGACAACCGCGGAAACGCACAGCCGATGGTATCCCGAATGGTCCTGCAACATGACCGCAGTATCGGCGAGGACGATTTGGATGGCGTGGTGGGCGTGTTCGCGAGTTGG
>NZ_HG005178.1 GCF_000455245.1 Nesterenkonia massiliensis
AAAAATTTAATAGAGATAAAAACAATGTGACTCACTAATATCCAACCCTGCCGGAAAAACAGAGCCTCACAGGATAAGAGCGATATTCACAAGGTTTTCGATAATCCATGGCTATGCTGCGATCTCCTGTCACGGGGGTGACAGTGTCGCAACTAACCAATTTAATAAATCGGTATCAAAAAACTTGGCACACTATTGAGTTCTCAAACAACAAGCGCTTTCGACACCATCAGTTCTTTTAGAACTGAATCGCTCCGAAGCAACTATTTAAGCTTACCTGGTCCGTTTCGCGTTGTCAACTCCGCTTTTCAGTTAAGTTCACGGCGCGTTATCGGTTTAGCTATTCGTTTTCTGTGATTAAAGAATCACTTTGTTGCCCTAAGGCAGCTCGTCTAACTTACCCGATCGTTTTCCTCTTGTCAATCTCACCCTGAGGCGGCTGACTGGGCACGACGGAACCAGATGAAGTTTTAAAAGATCAAGCGCGGCGATCCGCCGCTGAAGTCCTCGAGGCTGAACGGTCCGCTTTCTGCTTTTCCGCTCTGCTGGCCTTTCGGCCTGCGCCCTGAGCACGAGAAAGAACTTTACACACGATTCCCGGGGCGTGCAAACCAGATCCGGGGTGACCTCCCTCACCCTCGCGACAGGGCTCCGGGAAACCGTATCTACAGGTCAGACCTTCTTGATCACCGCAAGGTTCTTCTTACCGCGACGGACTACAAGGTACTGGTCATGGAGCCATGCTGAAGCTTCAACAACAGCGTCGCCGTCGTCAACTTTGGTGTTGTTGATGTAAGCCCCGCCCTGCTGAATGGCACGGCGGGCTTCTCCCTTAGAGGGAACCAACTCGGTGGCTGTGAGCACGTTGATTCCGGTGGCAGCTTCGGCGGGCAGCTCTGCAACGGTGACTTCAGCAGCAATGCCGCGCAGTGTAGGTTCATCGATCTCGGTGATCTCACCTTTGCCGAAGAGCGCATCGGAGGCTGCAATGGCTTTGCGAACTGCATCCTCCCCGTGCACCAGAGCGGTGACCTC
Source organism: Nesterenkonia massiliensis (assembly GCF_000455245.1). GTDB lineage: Bacteria > Actinomycetota > Actinomycetes > Actinomycetales > Micrococcaceae > Nesterenkonia > Nesterenkonia rhizosphaerae. Next base: position 1,036 of record NZ_HG005178.1, read on the forward strand.
CCACGCGAGGGTGCGCTGTGCCTCACGCTTGAAGGGCTCTTCTTCCACAGACTTCTGCAGTTGTTCGATGTCCTGGCGGGTGAGGAAGGTGAAGACCTTCAGTCGGTCGATGACATCGCTGTCAGAGGTGTTGAGCCAGAACTGGTAGAAGGAGTACGGCGAGGTGAGCTCTGCATTGATCCAGATCGCATTGCCCTCGGACTTGCCGAACTTGGTGCCGTCAGAGTTGGTGATCAGCGGGGTTCCCAGTGCGTGGACATGTGCGTTCTCCGCCTTGCGGATCAGTTCGGTGCCTGAGGTGAGGTTGCCCCACTGATCAGATCCGCCGAACTGCAGTGTGCAGGCATACTCACGGTGCAGCTGCAGGAAGTCATACCCCTGAAGCAGCTGGTAACTGAACTCGGTGTAGGAGATGCCTTCATCCGAGGCCAGTCGCTTTGCGACGATCTCCTTCTTGATCATGGTGCCTACTCGGAAGTACTTGCCGATATCACGCAGCATCTCCAAAGCGCCCACACCTTGCCACCAGTCCAGGTTATTGACCATGCGGGCAGCATTGTCTCCTTCGAAGGAGATGTAGTGCTTGACCTGATCCTGCAGTGCCTTGACCCAGCCGGCGACAACATCCGGGGTATTCAGAACGCGCTCCCCGGTCTGCCGGGGATCGCCGATGAGCCCCGTGGCACCTCCGACCAGACCCAGGGGCCGGTGTCCGGCCAGCTGGATGCGGCGCATGGTCAGCAGCTGGACCAAATGTCCAAGATGCAGCGACGATGCGGTCGGGTCGAATCCGCAGTAATAGGTGATGGGCTCCCCCGCCAGGGCCTTCTCCAGCGCCTCCTCGTCAGTGGAGACGTGGACGAGACCGCGCCACTTCAGCTCCTGGAAGATGTTCTCGAAGCTGGGGTCATTGCTCTGCTTGTCCAGTGCGGGGTTGCTCTCAGTCACGAGTTGTACGTTAGCACCGCCGTCGTACTAAACGCTGAATCCTGCAGGCAGGTCGCGCGAAGCGAGAACACGCAGCGAATGTGTGGAACGGGTCAGGGCCACATAGAGACTGCCGATCCGCCCGTGAGCCTCCTCAAGCAGTTCCGCCGGCTCAACCAATACCACTGCATCGAACTCCAGCCCCTTGGCCTCTTCTGCGGTCATTGCCACAATGTCCTGAGTCATCGAGCCCGCGCCGCGACCAACACGTTGCCCATAGGCACTGATGAGCCCCTCACGAGTGGACTCCAGCAGGCGGGCCGGGGCTATCACGGCCACCAGGCCCTCGCCGATACGCTCATGCTCGGCGGCGACACCGGTGACTGCGGCGTGGATCAGCTCCTGTGCGTCAACCCGCTCAATGATGGGTTCGAAGTCGCCCTCGCGCACCGTTCGCAGTGACGTCACCTCCAGCCCATTGGCTGCCGCGACGCGTTCGGCCAGTTCCACCATGATGCGCGGGGTGCGGTAGTTCACCGTCAGCTCTTCGATCCGGAGCCGGTCGTCGATGAACGGTGCGAAGGCCTCGCGCCAGTCGGTGGACGCCGAGGGAGAAGACCCCTGAGCGATATCCCCCACCGCCGTCACAGACTTCAGCGGGACTCTCCGGAAGAGCACATGCCACTGCATGGGGGAGAGTTCCTGTGCCTCGTCCACCACAACGTGACCATAGGTCCAGGTGCGGTCCACCCCCTGCGCGCTCGGCCGCCGACATGCTCGGACCGGAGTCAGCATTGAGCGCTGCGACATCTTCTGCACTGAGGAAACCTTCAATGCCCATCTCCGCCATCTGCGGAGTGACGTTCTCCACCGCTTTGCGTGCGTTCTCCAGGTCCTTCTCGCGCGCGGCCTTCTGCCGGGCTTCTTCGCGTCCGGCAGATTCATCCAGTTCACCGAGCAGTTCGGCTGCTTCATCCAGCAAAGGCGCGTCGGCCACAGTAAAGGCGGTCCCTGGGGAGCGCTGCAGCAGACGCTGTTCCTGGGCTGTGAGCTGCGGAGCCACCGCCGCCAGATACTTCGGCTTGGAGAACAGATCCTCTAACAGGTTCTGCGGGGTCCGCGGCAGCCAGCACAGGTTCAGCAGCACGCGTACCTCGCGGGAGCTGCGGACTTCTTCCACCAGGTAGCTGCGGTCGGCCCCGTTGCCAGCGGAGCGTTTCTCAAGAATCCGCTCAAGCTTCTCCGCGATCTCCTTGACCACCACTTTCACGAAGGTGGTCCGCGCTTCGTTATACGGCTTGCCGGTGGCACGCGCGCGCTCTAGCCCGCGGCGGATCATCTTGGGCGTCACAGTCACCTCAACGCCCTCTACAGTGACGATGCGCGGTTCCGGGATATTCCGCTGCCGGGCGCGCACCGCGGAGGCGATGATGTCTACCCAGTCGAGGCGGCCCTTGATCTGAGCCACCTGCGGATCGGTTTCCTCCACACCACGAACACCCGGGTAGAGATCTGCCAGCGAGGACATCACCACGCCGGTCTCGCCAAGTGAAGGCAGCACCCGTTCGATATAGGACATGAAGGTGGAGTTGGGGCCCACAATCAGCACCCCGGCAGATTTCAACCGGTCGCGGTGAGCGTAGAGGAGGTAGGCGGCTCGGTGCAGGGCAACAGCGGTCTTTCCGGTGCCGGGGCCGCCCTGGACAACAAGCACGCCGGAGCGATCAGCACGGATGATCCGGTCCTGCTCGGCCTGAATGGTCGCGACAATATCGCCCATCTGTCCGGTGCGGCGGGCCTTCAAGGCCGCCAGCAGTGCGCCATCACCATGGTTCTCCGTGGACTCTTCGAGCACCGAGGTGTCCAGTACCTCATCCTCAAGACCCTGCACCTCACGGCGCTTGAGCAGCAGATGACGACGACGACGCACGCCTTGGCGATCAAAAGCGGTGGCCTGGTAGAAGACACCGGCCTCCGGGGCTCGCCAGTCGAGCATGAGGCGCTGCCGGCCTTCACTGGTCAGACCGATACGGCCGATGTACCGGCATTCACCGGAGTCGAGATCAAGACGACCGAAGACTAGTCGGTCATCCACAGCATTGAGCTGAGCCAGCCGGTCCTCATACATGGTGGCGAAGGCATCACGCTCGGACTGGTTCTGCATGGTTCCCACCGCCCCGGTGCGGCGCACCTTGGCCAGCTGGGCCTGCTTCTCCTCCCGGAGGTCATCGAGCCTCTGATACAGGAGGCCCACATACTCGCGCTCCTCCTCCAGTCCGGCGTCAAGCGGAGGCAGAGCGACGTCGCGCTCCTGCGTGGGCCCTTGTCCGCTGCCGCGGACAGAGTGGGTGGTGGTCTGCTGTGCCGTCACGGCGGCCGGGGTGTTCGTGTCACTCATCAAGCAGTGCAGCTCTCAGTCGCGAATAAGATGACCACCAATCTTACAGCTGTGCCGGTGAACGGGAGGTAACACGCCAGTACGCGCGCCGCTCAGCCCGCGGTGATGTCCGGGACGTTCTTCCCCGGACGGTACGCCGAGACCGAACGCTCACCATCCAGCCAGAATCTCCACGGGAACGCCATGCTTCCGCCCACACCGGAGACGCCCACCCGCGGACCTGATCGGACCGTGGAGGCATCCACCGGCGAGGACGGCGGAGCAAGATGGAAGCTGACCTCCCGGTTCGGAGGTGAGAGTTCGACGTCGCCCGCCTCAGAGATCTCCAGCGCAGAGCCGTCCATGGGCAGCGTCACCCCCAGCCCCTGTCCCAGTCGGCCGGGCCCTGAGAGGAGCTTCGCGCCGGTGTCCCTGCCGCCCCGGCGAGCCACCGCGAGCTCCCGCCCGTCCATCACCTCTGCGGCTCGCAGCAGCACTCCCCCGGCACCGGCAGCATTGGCCACCAGATTCAGGCAGCAGTGGATCCCGTAGGAGAGATAGACGTAGGTGCGGCGCGGAGGTCCGAACAGCGACGCATTGCGCGCCGTGCGGCCCGTGTAGCTGTGCGCACCGGGATCCTCGCCCTGATCTCCGTAGGCCTCCACCTCAGTGAGCCTCACCCGGAGGGGCCCCCGAGCGGTGGTCACCGTCAGTTCGCAGCCCAGCAGGTGCGGAGCGAGCTCCGCGGCATGGGCGTCAAAGAGACTGTGCAGATCTGAGGCGGAGGTGGCGGGAGGCTGTTTCATCACGGTGTCCCATCATGGCAGAGGGGGCCCGGCATGACAGAAGCGTCCCCCTGCGGCAGAAGCACATCAGGTCCACACGAAGTTCCAGGCGCCCGCCGCCATGGCGGCGCCCACAGCAGCTGCGGCGATGAAAGCGCCCACCAGGATCACCGGAGCATCCGCCGCCGTGAAGCCTGCGGGCCGGGCCCAGGTGCGCGGCCCCGCCCCGAAACCGCGGGACTCCATGGTGACGGCGAGGCGGGTCGCCATCCGAATGGCCTGCACCAGCAGGCCGAACGCCTGAGACAGTGTGGCACGCAGTCTGCCGCCGGCACCCCCGCGAGCGCCCAGACCCCGGGCGCGCCGAGCATGCCCCAGCGTGGTCCAGTGCTGCGCCAGCAGACCCAGCAGCCGCATCGCCGCCAGAGCGCCGAGCACGAATCGGGACGGCAGCCGCAGCTGCTGCGCCAGAGAGTCGGCCAGATCCGTGGGATCCGTGGTGGAGAAGACGATCACCGAGGGCAGCACGATCGCGAAAGCACGAGTGCCCAGCGCCGCACCCAAGGCCAGGGATCCCTCGCTCACGGTGGTGAAGCCGAGGTCCAGCAGCACCCGCCCCGACTCATCTCCGGCGATCGCGGTCCCCCAGACCGCCACCACCGCGCCCACGGCGAAGGGCCAGATGCGCCCCAAGAAGGTGCTGATCCTGATGCCCGCCGCCGGCAGCAGCAGGAAGCTGGCAAGGATCACGACGGCGGAGCTGACCCAGTCGATCGTCATCACCAGCGCACAGGTCACCAGCACCAGAGCGATCAGCTTCGCCAGGGCGTTGCGCCGCCCCAGCCATGACTGGTCCTTGGCTCCGCGCAGCATCGGCAGTCCGCCGTCCTCACCAGCCGCCGAAGGCTGAGCCTGAACAGCTGGAGCCTCCGGCGCCCGAAGAGCCCCAGTCGCCTCCTCGCCGCTCTCCTGCGCCCCGGCCGGCCGCGACGAAGGAGCGCCGGAATCCGCGCCGCACCCAGAGCCGCTCAGCGAGCCGACGTCGTGCTCTGTGGCGTTCAGTGCGCGGAGAAAAGCCTCATCATGAGTCACCGCGCACAATGATCCGCCGGAGTCCAGATGCTCACGCAGCAGCGCGATCAGCTCCGCGAACGTCCGCGCATCCTGCCCGAACGTGGGCTCATCCAGCAGCAGAAGCGAGGGACCGGCAGCCAGGGCGGTGCCCACTGACAGCCGGCGCTTCTCCCCGCCCGAGAGCGTGAACGGGTTGGCCTGCGACAGCTGCTCCAGGTTCAGCCGCCGCAGCAGATCCGCCACCCGCTGCTCCACCTGCTCCGGGGTGAACAGCGGCTCACCAGAGCCCGGCCGCACAGCCTGGCGGGCGCTCAGCGCCAGCTCCTGAGCCACAGTGCTGGCGACGAACTGGTGCTCCGGCTCCTGGAAGACCATCCCGATGCGGGCGATCAGCTCCCCCGCCGACCACTGGTGCGGGTCGCTGGAGGCCGCCTCGCCCCTCAGCTGGTCTGAGGCGCACAGCGTCCCCCCGTGGCGAGCGAGAAGGCCCGCGAGGGTGAGCAGCAGCGTGGACTTGCCAGCCCCGTTGCGGCCGGTGATCCCCACCGCCTCCCCGGCACGGACCGTGATGTCCACGCCGCTGAGCACCGGCGCCGGGGCGGCGGCCCGTCGCCAGGACTTCCTAGGCGACACCCGCGAGACCGCCAGCTGCTCACCGCGGAGCAGATCAGCCCTGTGAAGTGAATCAGCCCCGTGCAGCACATCCACGCCGCGCGGCGAGTCCACCTGATCGGCTGCATCGGCTATGCGTGCCGCCGAGCGTGCCGAGAGCCAGCGGTCCCCCACGGCACCGGCGACGTCCGCAGCCTGCTGAAGAGGATCGATGCCGGGAACCCAGAGACCCATCGCCGCAAGCTCCGCGCGCAGCTGCTCATCCTCACCGACCGCCGAGGCCGGCACCCGGCGTGAGACTCCCCCGCCGGGCTGAAGAACAATCAGGGTGTCCACATGCTCGGCCCACACACCCAGCCGGTGCTCGACCACCACAAGAGTGGCCCCTGTGGCATCCGCTGCGGAGATCACCGCGTCACGGATCTGCTCGACACCCTGAGGATCCAGATTCGCAGTGGGCTCGTCCAGCAGAAGCAGGCCCGGCTCCATGGCCAGGATGCCGGCCAGTGCCAGGCGCTGCTTCTGGCCGCCCGAGAGAGCCGCCGTCGGGCGCTCCAGCGGGTACTCGTCCAGCCCCACGGCGGCTGCACAGCGCTTCACGCGCCGCCAGATCTCCTCCCGGGGCACGGCCAGGTTCTCCGCCGCGAAGGCCACTTCGTCACCCAGGCGGCTCAGCACCACCTGGGACTCCGGATCCTGCTGCACCAGCCCCGCCAGGCCGCGGGCCTCCTCGGGGCTGAGCCCGTTCAGCAGCAGCCTGCCTGATGAGGTGGCGTCCTCCCCGTGCAGCACTCCCGCCAGGCCGTGCAGGAGTGTGGACTTGCCCGCCCCGCTGGGACCGGCCAGCAGCACCTTCTCACCGGGCCGGATATGCAGGTCCAGCTCAGAGACCGCAGGAGCGTCGCGGTCAGCGTGCTGCCACGTCCACCGGTGCGCGTGAACTTCTGTTCCGGAGCGCGCGGCAGGCACACCCTGCTCAGATGCTGAGGCGCCGGCAGACGCCGTCGTCGTGGGTCTGCTCATAGTCTGCTGCCTCCTTGCCCGTCAGGGACGGACGCGGCCGACGCCGAACGCGGACTCCTGGTGCGCCCGGCGAGAGGCCAGCGGCGAGAGCACCGAGGTCGCCGCCAGGCCACGCGTGGCCAGCCACGGCAGCAGGCCCGCGATCACCGCACCCGAAAGGGCGAAGGAGCCGATGTGGATCGCGGTCTCCAGCGGAGCGTAGGCGTACATAGGGATGATCCAGTGATAGGTGACGCCTCCTGCCAGGCCAGCGCCGGCACCGGCCAGCATCGCCACATCCAGGGTGAACCGGCGGTACAGGAACAGCAGGAAGATCAACTCCGCTCCCAGCCCCTGCATGAACCCTGAGGACAGCACAGTCAGACCCCACTGAGAACCCAGCAGAGCAGAGACCGAGGCCGCCACCATCTCGCAGTAGATGGCCGCACCAGGCTTGCGGATGATCAGGGCGCCCAGCGCCGCCGGGAACAGCCACATGCCGTGGACGAGGGTCTCCACCGGCGGGTAGAAGGCGAAGAGGGTGCCCACGAAGTGATAGCTGAGGTTCCACCCCCAGAAAATCACACCGGAGGCGACCGCCAGGGTGGAGGCCACCACAATGTCAGAGACGCTCCAGCGGAACGTGCGGGCACGCTGCGGGTAGCGTGCAGCAGTGGCGGGTGCGGAAACAGATGCGCCAGCAGGGCGCGCAGAATCATGAGTCATATGCTCGACTTCCTTCGCAGGTTCTAGCCTGGGCAGGTTCGAGGGTCAGGGCCTTGAGCCCACTCTCAGCGACTGCGGATCGGTGCCCAGCACCGTCCAGGGTCGCTCCCCTGTCGTGAGTGTTTTTGCGCCACCGGGTAGGTGACTCACAGCAGAGTAGCACAGGCGCGCTGACCTACGACTCGGCAGTCAGCTCGGCATACTCAGCGGCGAAGCCAGCCACCTCATTCACATACTCAGCCGACTGGTTATAGGCCAGAACTGCCTGCACCCAGCCCTCATCACTGCGCAGATCTCCGCCGCGCTGACAGAGATAGGCTGCCGCGGTGAGAGCGGCGTCGTCGTACTGCTGCGGGTTGCGTTCGCCATCGCGGTTGCCGTCCTGGGCGTAGAGCCGCCAGGTGCTGGGGATGAACTGCATAGGCCCGACGGCGCGGTCGTACTCGGTGTCACCGTCAAGCTCACCGCCGTCAGTATCCGGGATTTCCATCACCCCGGGGCTGCCGTCCAGAGCAATGCCGATGATGGTGGGTTCGACGACGCCGTTCGCACCGATCTCAGAGCCCCCATAACGGCCGTGGTGTGATTCCACCCGTCCGATGCCGGCCAGGGTGTTCCAACCGATGCCGCAGTCGGGATGAGTCTCCTGGGCTCGCAGCGCCGCACCGGCATAGGCTTCCAGCGCGCGTTCGGGAATGCCGGTGGCCTCCGCTGCCTGAAGCACCCAGTCGGGGTCTGCCATGTCCGCAATCGACCCCGCTGCCACAGGCTCTCCCGGCGGCACCGCAGAGGTGTCCTGGTGCTCCGGGTTGCGCGGTGGCAGTGCTTGGCCAGGCTCGTCTGGATACTCCTGCTCGGCAGTCCTGTGCCCTGACTGATCAGGATTCTGGCCACCGGGCTGAACCAGGATGATGAGGACGACGACGGCGCTGAGCACCGCCACGATCAGCACCGGAGTCATCCGCCAGAGTCTGCGCAGCCTGGCCAGGGGTGTCAGCTGTGCCGGCGATGCTGTCCCGGTCTTCTTCCGTCGAGTTCTCTGCGCTGCTGCTGGCCGTGGGCCGGTTCGTCTGCTGGTGCTGATGCTCAGCCCTCAGTGGGCGCAGGTGCCAGGGTGGAGCCCATCTCTTCCAACGCTGCGCGGAAGTCGGCTGCTTTCTGCTGTGCTGCCTGCAGCTGTTCAGCCACCCGCACCGGGGCTGTCCCACCGACTGCATCACGGGAGGCCAACGATCCTTCCACGGTCAGGACTTCCCTGACAGCCGGGGTCAGTGCGGGGTGGATCGCGGCGAGTTCCTGATCGGTGAGCTCATGAAGTTCCTTGACTGGGCTGTGCTGCTCGCAGGCTCTGACACATTCCCCGGCCACTTCGTGCGCCACCCGGAACGGCACTCCCTGGCGCACCAGCCATTCGGCGATATCGGTGGCCAGCGAGAATCCCTGCGGGGCCAGCTCGGCAAGGCGCTGCGGGTGGAAGGTGAGGGTGGAGATCATTCCGGAGACCGCCGGCAGCAGCAGCTGAAGGGTGTCTACGGCGTCGAAGACTGGTTCTTTGTCTTCCTGCAGGTCACGGTTATAAGCCAGCGGAAGGGCTTTCAGCGTAGCCAACAAGCCGGTGAGATCACCGATGAGACGTCCGGCTTTGCCGCGTGCAAGTTCAGCGATGTCCGGGTTCTTCTTCTGCGGCATGATCGAGCTGCCAGTGGAGTAGGCGTCGTCGAGGGTGACAAAGCCGAACTCCTTGGTGGCCCAGATGATCACCTCTTCGCTGATGCGGCTGAGGTTCACACCGATCATGGCCGTCACCCAGGAGAACTCCGCGACTAAGTCCCGGGATGCGGTGCCGTCGATGGAGTTCTCTACCGGGCCGTTGAAGCCAAGCTCCTGAGCCACCTGCGCGGGGTCCAACCCGAGGGAGGAGCCTGCCAGGGCGCCCGAGCCGTAGGCGGAGTAGGCCATCCTGCGGTCCAGATCCCGCAGCCGGTCCACATCGCGCAGCAGCGGCCAGGCGTGTGCCAGCAGATGGTGGGCCAGCAATACCGGCTGTGCATGCTGCAGATGGGTGCGTCCGGGCATAGGCGCTTCGGGGTGCTTCTGCGCCTGGGCAGTCAGTGCTTCGACCACATCCAGGACCCCGGCGGCGATCCGTCGGGACTCATCTCGCAGGTACATGCGCACCATCGTGGCGATCTGGTCATTGCGGGAACGCCCGGCTCGCAGCTTTCCACCGAGCTCGGTGCCGGCACGCTCCAGCAGTCCGCGCTCCAGGGCGCCATGGACGTCCTCATCGGATTCAGCGGGCTGGAACCGGCCAGCGACGACGTCGGCCTCCAGCTCAGTCAGCGCTGAGAGCATTCCGTCCAGCTCATCCTGAGTCAGCAGACCTGCCCGGTGCAGGACCCGGGCATGTGCCTTGGATCCGGCGATGTCGTAGCGGGCGAGCTTCCAGTCAAAATGCGTGGATTTGCTCAGCGCCGCCATTACATCGGCCGGACCCGTTGCGAACCGTCCGCCCCATAGTGAGCCTGCATTGGTGCCGGTGCGCTTTTCGCTCATCATCCTGCTTCCCCTTGTCCGTGATTCCGCTTCGCCAGCATAGCTGTGGGGCAGGCTCTGCTGAGCCCACCCCACACCAGTTCGAGTCAGTCCTAGTTACTTCTGGACGCCTGCCCCGGAGAGGTCGGGTTTGCCATAGAGACGCTCCTCGCGCTGCGAGGCCGTCTTGGCAGAGAGCCCGTAGATATCGATGAAGCCACGTGCGCTGGACTGGTCGAAGGTGTCACCAGTGTCATAGGTGGCGAGGTTGAAGTCATACAGCGACGTCTCTGAGCGACGTCCCAGGACAGTGGCCCGGCCGCCGTGCAGCTCCAGGCGAATATCGCCGGAGACGTACTTCTGAGTCTCGTCGATGAAGACATCGAGGTTCTTCTTCAACGGAGAGAACCACTGGCCGTCGTAGACCAGCTCGGTCCAACGCTGGTCCACGGTCTTCTTGAATCGGGCCTGCTCGCGCTCCAGGGTGATGTTCTCCAGCTCGCGGTGGGCAGCCATCAGCGCCATCGCACCGGGAGCTTCGTAGACCTCGCGGGACTTGATGCCCACCAGGCGGTCCTCCACGATGTCGATTCGGCCCACACCCTGGGCACCGGCACGGCGGTTGAGCTGCTCAATAACCTGCAGGGCAGTCAGGGTCTCACCATCCAGGGCTACGGGAACACCCTGGTCGAAGGTAATGGTCACCACGTCAGGCGCCGGTGGGAATGCTGGGTCTTCGGTGTAGTCGTAGACGTCCTTGGTGGGGCTGTTCCAGATGTCCTCGAGGAAGCCGGTCTCCACGGCGCGGCCCCAGACGTTCTGGTCGATGCTGAAGGGGTTCTTCTTGGTGGTCTCGATCGGCAGATTGTGCTTTTCGGCGTATTCGATGGCCTTATCGCGGGTCAGTGCCAGGTCACGAACGGGCGCGATGCACTTCAGCTCCGGGCCCAGAGTCTGGATGGAGACTTCGAAGCGGACCTGGTCATTGCCCTTGCCGGTGCAGCCGTGGGCTACGGTCGTAGCGCCGAACTGCTGAGCCGCGGCCACCAGGTGCTTGGAGATCACTGGGCGAGAGATCGCCGAGACCAGAGGGTAGGAGTCCATGTAGAGACCGTTGGCCTTCAGCGTCGGCATGCAGTACTGCTCGGCGAATTCATCACGGGCATCAGCCACGTAGGCTTCTACGGCACCGCAATCCAGGGCGCGCTGGCGCACAGTCTCCAGGGACTCACCGCCCTGCCCGACGTCGACGGCAACGGCGATCACTTCAGCGCCGGTAGCCTCGGCGATCCAACCGATGGCTACTGAGGTGTCGAGGCCTCCGGAGTAGGCCAGAACAATGCGATCAGTCACGTGGGGCTCCTTGTTATGCGAGGTACAGGTCGGCTCACCGAGAAGTCTACATAAATATTCACTGTATTGCATAATCACGCACTAGGCCCATTCCCGACCATGCATGCAAGGCCGATAAGCTTGCTCCATGGCAGATACCAACGACGCCGACCAGGTCCCCGAACTGACTGACGAGCAGCTGGAGTTCCTGAACTCCATGTTCGATCTTGCGCGCGCCGGCAAGACTGAAGAACTGCTGGGCCTCATTGACCAGGGGATCCCGGTGAATCTGACCAATTCCAAGGGCGATTCCCTGCTGATTCTGGCCGCGTATAACGATCACGCAGATCTAGTAGCGGGCCTGCTGCAGCGTGGCGCCGACGTCGATCGAGTCAATGACCGCGGCCAAACCGCGGTCTCCTGCGCAGTGTTTCGGCAGAACGAAGAGATCGCCACAAGCCTGCTGGAAGCTGGTGCTGATGTACATCTCGGCACCCAGAATCCCTATGCTGTGGCGCAGATGTTCGGCCTGGACAAGATGTACCAGCTGCTGGATCAGCACACTCCTGGTGCAGATACCTCTACTGGCTGACACCACGGGTTCAGCGCGCCTACGTGGTGCCTCACTGTCAAGTCCCCGGGAAATGATCCCTCGTGCCTCACGTAAAAGTCCCCGCGTAATCGATGACCCCGGGGGTTAGGCCGCACGGGCTCGGCGTTGGTCGATCTTGATCCATTCAGCCTCGGGCATCGCCGCAGCGGCCTTAGCTTCGAGCTCGCGCTCCAGTCGGCGGGTCGGGGCCGCGGCCAGGCTGGTCAGTCGCTGCTGGATCGTGCTGATCCGGCGGGCGAGTTCCACGACGTTCAGCGAGGCTTTATAGGCAGCCAGCTCAGCCTCTTGGGCCTGATTGAGGACCCCAGCATCCAGCAGTCGGTAGTAGGGGCTGCGGGGCTTGTCATAGACCCTGCGTCGCCGGCCCACACTGTCGGTGGTGTATCCAACCGGCTTCTTGGTGGGGGTGAAGTAGTTCAGCCGGTCACAGACCAGCGGCCACAGCTGATTCAGCAGTTCCCGCTGGTGGGGTGTGTCGTAGCGGTAGTAGAACCCGTAGCGGCGGACCAGATGGTTGTTCTTCGACTCGATCGTGGCCTGGTCGTTCTTCTGATACGGCCTGGACCGGGTATAGAAGATCTTCTTCTCGACTGACCAGCCGAGGACTTCGTGGTTGATGAACTCGGACCCGTTATCGGAGTCGATGCCGGTGACCATAAACGGCACCGCCTCCACGAACTGGTCGAAGGCGGCGACGATGTTGACCATCGCGTTGTTGCGTACCGCGGTGGTGAACACCCATCCGGTGTGCATATCGGTGAAGTTCACTGTTCGGGCGAACTCACCCTTCAGCGAGGGGCCGCAGTGGGCGACAGTGTCGACTTCGAAGAACCCCGGTTCTGCTTCGACCTCATCACCTGCTTTACGCACACTCAGCGAGTTCCGCAACAGCGCCCCCGGCTTGGTGGTGCTCTTGCCCCGGATAGGGTCCCGGGCTTTGACCGGTGCTAGGTGGCGGTCGATTGTTGCTGCTGACATCTTCAGCAGCTCGGCACGCACCGACCGGCTGTACCGGTCTTGCCCGGGGACCAGGTCGCTTGCTGCTTCCATGGCATCAAGCCAGTCGGCCATCGAGGCGGCCAGGTATTTGCCGCAGATGCCCCCGGCCACCGCCCAGACATGCTGGAGGACCTTCAAAGCGTCATAGGAATACCTGGAACCGGGGTTCTTCCGCCGATCCAGAACCGCCACCGTCGCCTGAGCGCGGCCCTTAGGCTGGGCCATCCTCCGGCGTAGCTGCTGACGAGCATGATCCCGGTTCCACCCGGTCACCTCGACCAACTGGTCCAGGATCCTGGACTTAGTCTTCTTCGAAGCAGCCTCGTAGGCAGCAGCGTATTTCTTGGTGATCTCGACCCTGGTGGCCAACGAGACATCCTTATCTGGCATACCCCATCGTCGCCGAACCCATCCCGGTTCCCGGGGACTTTTCTATGAGGCACGGCCCCTGACTACGCGGGGACTTTCCATGAGTCTCGTC
>NZ_HG005179.1:0-2517 GCF_000455245.1 Nesterenkonia massiliensis
GTCGAGGCGCACCGGCCGCTCGGCTCGATCATGCGCGTCCGCAAGCTCGCCTACGAGTCGTCCTCGCGGCAGCGGCACGACCTCAACGCCGTGGCCCGCCGGGAGCCGGACTCCCTCGCCGACCTCACCGCCTGACCCCTCACCCCCTTGGAGGACCCCATGAACGAGAAGCTGACGTCCGAACAGACCCGCATCGACCCGCGCCTCTCGGAGGAGAGCCGCATGGAGGAGTTCCGCCGCGTGGTCAAGGAGGTCGCGGCCGACGCGCCGACGATCTCCCAGATCGCGATCAACTCCCTGCTCACCGACAAGAACCCGCTCCACGAGGGCACGTACGAGTCGGCCGGCCGGGCCGGTGCCCGCTCCGGCAACGTGTCCGAGCTGACCGCCATCGCCGACCTCAGGCCCGGCGGCGCCGACCGGCTGCGCCGCATCTTCGGCCTCACCGGCGGCGACTTCGACGGCGCCAAGCGCGTCTCGACGCTGCACAACATGCGGTTCGTGTTCCTCGACGACGACACGCGTGTGCTGTTCGCCACGGCCTACGACGGCGACTGGGACACCTACATCGACGACTTCGCGACGAAGATCCCCGAGCTCATGGACCTGTTGTTCGCCAACGTCGAGGGCTGGCCGGGGATCGACTCCCCGAAGGTCAAGGACTTCATCGCCGACCACCAGATCGACGCCGCCGCGTGGTTCGTCGCGAACCCGCAGGTGACGGTCGTGGACGTGCGCCGGTACCAGCGCATGGAGCAGGCCCTGGACACGTTCTTCGACGCGATGGCGGCGAACACCGCGATGGACGCGACGACCCGGGAGGCCCTGTCGGCGCTGTCGGACGCGGTGGCGACGCCGCAGGGGGTGGACTACTGATGCCGTTCGAGCACCTCAGGGAGCTGCGCAAGCGGTTCCGTCGGGAGAGCGTCACGCTGCAGCTCGACGACATCCAGTCCCTCATCCTGCGGTCGCGGCCCGAGCCCTACGTCGGGATCCACGCGGGGTTGCGGGTCGACACCCCCGAAGGGGGTCGTGCCCTGCTGGGGCGGCTCGTCGAGTACGTCCCCTCGGCGCAGGACTGGACCGCGGACATGCACGCGTGGACGGGGGTGGCGATCAGCCACGCCGGCCTCAAGGCGATGGGCCTGCCGGAGGAGTCCCTCGCGAGTTTCCCGCTGCCGTTCCGGCAGGGCATGGCGGCCCGCGCAGGCCAGCTCATGGACACGGGCGAGAACGCCCCGGAGACGTGGGAGGAGTTCTACAAGGACGACTCCCTGCACGTCGCGGTGACGATCTACGCCGACTCGGAGGAGTCCCTGGCGGACGCCGTGGAGAAGGCTCTGGGGTACCTGGAGGAGATCGACGGGGTCACCCTGCTCGGCACGCACGCGTTCGGGGCGCCGGATGCGGCCAACCCGTTCGGCTACCACGACTCGCTCAGCCAGCCGCTCGTCGCGGGCGCCGGCGTCGACGCCCTCCCGGGGCAGGAGCGGGCCATCGCGGCGGGCGAGTTCATCCTCGGGGAGGACAGCGAGACGGGTTCGCCCGTCGCCATGCCCTCGCCGGACGTGCTGGGTCGTAACGGCTCGTTCGTCGTGCTCCGCAAGTACGACAGCCGTGTCGGCGCCTGGAACGACTTCCTCCGCGAGCACGCGGAGGAGGACACGCAGGAGTCCCGCGACGCCCTCGGCGCGAAGCTCGTCGGCCGGTGGCGGTCGGGGGCGCCGCTCGTCCTCTCCCCCGAGAAGGACGACGTCGACCTCGGCATGGATCAGTCCCGCAACGACGACTTCGACTACTCCGACGACCGCCGCGGCCTCATGTGCCCCCACTCGGCGCACGTGCGCCGCATGAACCCGCGCGGCAGCGAGCTGACGATCCTCACGGACGAGAACATCCACCGGATCATCCGCCGCTCCTCGACGTTCGGCCCCGAATGGGACCCCGACCTCACCGCCGCCGACGACAAGGACGACGAGCGCGGCCTGTTCTTCATCTTCATCAGCGCCCGCGCCTACGACACGGTCGAGTTCCTCCAGCAGGAGTGGATCAACCGCGGCAACTTCGTCGACCTCGGCACCGAACGCGACCCCGTCGTCGGACTCCACGAGGAACCGGGCCGGTTCACCATCCCCGACCGCCCCGTCCGCAAGCGCGTCGACGGCGTGACCACGTTCAACCGCCTCCGCGGCGGCGAATACATGTTCATGCCCTCCCTCACCGCCCTCCGCTGGATCGCCGACGCGGGCTGGGAGAGCTGACCAGGCCGGCGGATCGAGACCGGCGCTCGCCCGGTCGTCCGCACCGGCGATGAGCGAGAGGCCCCCTCCCAACCCGGGAGGGGGCCTCTCGAGTCGGAACGCCGTGGCTCTGGGGCCGTCCGCGCCCTCGGACCTCACGAGGGCGAGCACGCGCTCGACGCGCTCAGCCGTGTCGATGGCCCCCTGCCCCTTCCTCCTCTCCCCCTTTCCCGATGACGTCATCCGGGGGGCGGGGGTCAGGTGGTCGCGAGTTCCA
>NZ_HG005179.1:3441-7436 GCF_000455245.1 Nesterenkonia massiliensis
GGCGACCTCGCGCGCGGCGGGGACGGCGGACTCGACGAAGGAGGTGCGGGTGCGGCGTTCGACGAGGTCCTCCACCGTGAGGGCGCCCTCCGCCAGCACGCCGAAGAGCATCTCCGCACCGGTGTAGGCGACGCCCTCGGCGACGGGGCCCGCGAACCGGGGGTACCGACGGCCCAACTCCGCGACACGACCGGCCTCGGTGCCGTAACGGCGCACGAGACGGGTCGGTTCCTCGAGACGGGCCAGCACCTCCCGCGGCGCCGCGCCCACGAGCGGGAGCGTCCTCGTCCGGCACTCCCGGTCCGTCCCGAGACGACGGCAGGCGGCGTCCACGGCGTCCTCGGCCATCGTGCGATAGGTCGTGAGCTTGCCCCCGGCGATCGTCAGGGGCCGGCCAGGTTCGTCGATGAGCAGGTGCCGTCGGGACACGTCGGCGGTCGCGCCCGCCTCGACGAGTGCGCGCTCCGCGCCCTCCGACAGATCCCCCGACGCGCCGTGCTCGCGCCTCTCCCCGAACCCGTGCCTCCCGATCCGCCTCTTCGTCCCTCCCGTCGACCCGCCCGACGGAGTCGGCAGCACCAACGGCCGCAGCCCGGCGAACCGGCCCACCACGTCCTGCCTGGTCAGGGGGCGCTCCAGCGCGCGGTTGATCGTGGCGAGGAGGAAGTCCTCGTCGGATTCCGGCACCGGCGGAGCGATGCCGTCGACCCCGGGAGCGGCGTCGTCGGTGAGGCCGACGAGCACGAGGCCGTCGCTCTGTGGCAGAGCGAACACGAACCGGCCGAAGTGACCCGGCACCGGCGCGGTGAACACGGCGCTGGGACACCCGAGCGCCTCGGCCCGCACGACCAGGTGGGATCCGCGGCTCGGCGAGATCCGCAACGACGGGTCGTGTTCACCGGCCCACACGCCGGTCGCCGAGACGACCGTGCCCCGAGCCTCGACGCTCTCGCCCGTCGTCTCGTCCGTGAGGGTGAGTCGGTCCTCACGCAGGTCGGTCGCGGCGCACCGGGTGAGGACGTCCGCGCCGTGCGCCGCGGCGGTGCGGGCCAGCGCGATCACGAGGCGGGCGTCGTCCTCGAGCTGACCGTCGGTGTAGTAGACGGCACCGCGCAAGGGCCCTACCCCCGGATCTTGGACACGGGGTGTGATTACGCAGCCGTCGGCAGCGTAGCGGTGTTGCCGGTCTCGTAGAGGACCGGCGGGACGTAGCGGCACCACGAATGGCGTCGCTTGGTGTTGTAGCGGACGAGCCACCTGAAGACCTGCCGGCGGCAGACCAGTTCGTTGCTCCAGCAGGCGGCGTCTTGGAGAACCTCGCGCTTCATGGTGGCGTTGAACGACTCGGCCAACGCGTTGTCCGCGCTGGACCCGACGGCGCCCATGGACTGGGTGACGCCGAGCTTGCGACAGAGCTTGGCGTAGTCCTTCGAGCAGTAGACCGACCCGTGGTCGCTGTGAAATACGCTGCCCTTGAGGGTGCCCCGGGTTGCGGCGGCGGCCTTCAACGCGTCCTCGACGAGCTCGGTACGCATGTGGTCAGCGATGGCCCACCCGACAAGCCGACGGCTGTAGCAGTCGATCACGGTCGCCAGGTAGAGGTTCGTGCCGTCGGCGATCGGCAGATAGGTGATGTCGCCGACGTAGCGCAGCCCTGGCGCCGGGGCGGTGAAGTCGCGCTTGAGCAGGTCGGGGTACTTCTGGCCAGACGGTTCGGGGATCGTGGTCCGCACCCGCCGCTTCTTCACATAGCCCCGGATTCCTTGCAGCCGCATCACCCTGGCGACGCGCTTGTGGTTTACCCGCTCACCGGCAGGCGCGCTGTCGTTGAGCTCGGCGGTGATCCGTGGCGCACCCTGGGTGTTGTCCTCGGCATGGACAGCCCTGATCCGCTCTGCCAGCGCCGCGTCGTCAGCTGCCCTGGCTTCTCGGGCCGGGGCAGCCTTGAGCCAGGCGTAGTAGGACGAGCGCTCGATCTCGACGAGCTCACACAGTCGCTTCACCTCGAAGGTGGCGGAGTTGTCGGCGACGAACTGGAAGCGACTCACCAGCCCGTCTCCCCAGCGAAATACTTGGCCGCCCGCTGGAGGATCTCCCGCTCGGTGGTCAGCTTCGTCGTCTCGACCTCGAGCTCGTTGACCCGGGCCTCGAGCCGGGCGATCTTCTGCTCAGGCGTCTCACCGGCGGGACCCGTAGGGCTTGTCGGCGACGGCTTGGACTGCAGTGGGCTGGAGGTCAATGTCCCGTCAGCGGCGGTCTTCTTGCCGGTCCCGTAGACCTCGAGCCAGTGCCGCAGCGTGCCGCGCACGATGCCGAGATCCTCGGCGATGCCGCGGACCGTGGCGCCCGGGGTGGACTCGTACAAGTCGACGGCCTGACGACGGAACTCCTCGGAGTAGTTCTTCCTGGCCATGATTCCTGGATCATCTCGCTTCCCCAGCAGGTGCTGGATTCAGCGTGTCCAAGAACCGGGGTCAAGCCCCGACGTGCGCCCGATCTACACCGCCCCGACCGCGGCCGCGGCCAGGGACCGGTTCGAGGAGTTCGCCGAGAGATGGGGCAAGCCCTACCCGGCGATCGTGCGGCTGTGGGAGAACGCCTGGGCGGAGTTCATCCCGTTCCTGGACTACGACATCGAGATCCGCAAGGTGATCTGCTCGACCAACGCGATCGAGTCCCTCAACGCCCGCTACCGCCGGGCGATCCGCGCCCGGGGCCACTTCCCCAACGAGCAGGCCGCGATGAAGACCCTGTACCTCGTCACTCGGAGTCTGGACCCCAAGGGCACCGGACAGACACGATGGACCATGCGCTGGAAGCCAGCGTTGAACGCCTTTGCTATCACCTTCGCCGACCGCATGCCGGCCGCCGAAGACCGCTGACCATGAAAACGCCACTTACACCGTTAGGCGGACAGTCCCGTAGATAGGGTTGAGATGGGATCTTCGTCGAGATCCATGACGTATTGGCTTATTAAATACTTCATGAGATAGGAGAGGATATGTCGCCTAAAATCGACCGATCTATCGATTCCGCGCGCTCAAAACGTATGCCTATCAGAGGGATGATCGCCGCATTGTGCGCTGCTGTTTTGGGGCTGGCATCAGTCCCTGCAGCATCTGCCACGTCAGAGCCCGTAAGTTATTCGGCCGCAACCTCACCAACAAGTCACGTGGCTGCCGATCAGGAGGCGATCGAGCCTGCGATTGCTTGGGGTGCAGTCATCCGTGTCTTCACATCTCGGCCCGCATGCGAGGCAGCACGTGCTACTTACCATGCCCTGTTCCCCGAATATTCTGCTCTTGAGTGCCAGCGCAGCGGAGGTGCCTGGTACTTGGTCCGCGCATAATGGCAATTCCCGGCGTGGATGCGTACTCTGACCCTGTTCTGCGTTACAGGGTCAGAGCACGTGCGTTCATTGATAGCGGGGAGTTCGCCAAGCTTCTTCCTGGTGCCTCGACCGGCGACCCCTGGGACACTAAGCACCTCAACAGGTTAGAACAGGCCTTCCTCACCACTGTCGGCGACGAGGACACCGACATGATGAGTGAAGACTTACGGGCAGGCTATGAAATGTTCCTCGGAGAAGGCCTTGTCCGTCTTTTTGGCGGCGAATGGGTCTTCTTGCCAGCAGAAATGCTTGGTGGTGAGGGAGCAACACCCGGCCTAGGGGTGCAGTATCCGGGTGCAGAGCACCTCGATGTCGTCACCAGCATGCTTCCCTTGGCATTAAAGTTCAGGACTGGGCGGTGGTGGAGCAGCGCTTTCATCACTACCTCTGAGCTGCTGGGCCGTAGCGGCTCTCAGTGAACTGACCGGTATTTACCTGGCATGCAGGACCTGTTCATCGGTGTTCCTCACAGCGCTCCATATTGCCGCTCTGCCGCATCACAACCAAGCGCTGGAGCGCCGGTTCCATGTGTGCCTCATTCAGATGTTGGACATCCGCAGGATGAAGAATCCCTGACTTCCCAGCATGGCTGCCAGTCCGATCT
>NZ_HG005180.1 GCF_000455245.1 Nesterenkonia massiliensis
GATGGAGAGTTTGATCCTGGCTCAGGATGAACGCTGGCGGCGTGCTTAACACATGCAAGTCGAACGATGAAGCTTCCTGCTTGCAGGAAGTGGATTAGTGGCGAACGGGTGAGTATCACGTGAGCAACCTGCCCTTGACTCTGGGATAAGCCTGGGAAACTGGGTCTAATACCGGATATAACCTCTTACCGCATGGTGAGTGGTGGAAAGCTTTTGCGGTCTTGGATGGGCTCGCGGCCTATCAGCTTGACGGTGAGGTAGTGGCTCACCGTGGCGATGACGGGTAGCCGGCCTGAGAGGGTGACCGGCCACACTGGGACTGAGACACGGCCCAGACTCCTACGGGAGGCAGCAGTGGGGAATATTGCACAATGGGCGAAAGCCTGATGCAGCGACGCCGCGTGCGGGATGACGGCCTTCGGGTTGTAAACCGCTTTCAGCAGGGAAGAAGCGCAAGTGACGGTACCTGCAGAAGAAGCGCCGGCTAACTACGTGCCAGCAGCCGCGGTAATACGTAGGGCGCGAGCGTTATCCGGAATTATTGGGCGTAAAGAGCTCGTAGGCGGTTTGCCGCGTCTGCTGTGAAAGCCCGGGGCTTAACCCCGGGTGTGCAGTGGGTACGGGCAGACTAGAGTGCAGTAGGGGAGACTGGAATTCCTGGTGTAGCGGTGAAATGCGCAGATATCAGGAGGAACACCGATGGCGAAGGCAGGTCTCTGGGCTGTTACTGACGCTGAGGAGCGAAAGCATGGGGAGCGAACAGGATTAGATACCCTGGTAGTCCATGCCGTAAACGTTGGGCACTAGGTGTGGGGGACATTCCACGTTTTCCGCGCCGTAGCTAACGCATTAAGTGCCCCGCCTGGGGAGTACGGCCGCAAGGCTAAAACTCAAAGGAATTGACGGGGGCCCGCACAAGCGGCGGAGCATGCGGATTAATTCGATGCAACGCGAAGAACCTTACCAAGGCTTGACATGGACCGGACCGCTGCAGAGATGCAGCTTCCCTTCGGGGCTGGTTCACAGGTGGTGCATGGTTGTCGTCAGCTCGTGTCGTGAGATGTTGGGTTAAGTCCCGCAACGAGCGCAACCCTTGTCCTATGTTGCCAGCACGTAAAGGTGGGGACTCATGGGAGACTGCCGGGGTCAACTCGGAGGAAGGTGGGGATGACGTCAAATCATCATGCCCCTTATGTCTTGGGCTTCACGCATGCTACAATGGCCGGTACAGTGGGTTGCGATACTGTGAGGTGGAGCTAATCCCTAAAAGCCGGTCTCAGTTCGGATCGAAGTCTGCAACTCGACTTCGTGAAGTTGGAGTCGCTAGTAATCGCAGATCAGCAACGCTGCGGTGAATACGTTCCCGGGCCTTGTACACACCGCCCGTCAAGTCACGAAAGTTGGTAACACCCGAAGCCCACGGCCCAACCGGTTTTCCGGGGGGAGTGGTCGAAGGTGGGACTGGCGATTGGGACTAAGTCGTAACAAGGTAGCCGTACCGGAAGGTGCGGCTGGATCACCTCCTTTCTAAGGAGCTGGACCCGAGTTGGGTCCGCCCAGTCAGTGATCGAATGAATTGCTCTGGGTTTGCTCATGGGTGGAATATCAAAGAATAACCCTTGATTGGGTTCACTAAGTTGGCGCACCGTGTGATGTGAGTACGCTCCCTTGTGGGGTTGGAAAGTGTTGTGTGGTGTGTTTTTTCGTGGTGTTGGCGCACTGTTGGGTCCTGGGACAACAAGTGTTGTTTCAAGGATTCCCTGCTTCAGGTAGTCACTGGCTTTTTGGTTGGTGGTGATGGTGGTGGGGGTTGTTGTTTGAGAACTGCATAGTGGACGCGAGCATCTTTGTTTCTTAACAATTTTCTGCTCACATGCTTTGTGTGTGTGAGTAGTCGTGATGTGTAGCGCTAAGGATCATCACAGTGATTGGTGCCTGCTTTGGTGGGTGTTGGTTGTTGTGGTGTTCTGTGTGTCTTTGGTGGCTTATACCATTTTTGGTTGGTGTAAGTGTTTTAGGGCGCATGGTGGATGCCTTGGCAGCAGGAGCCGATGAAGGACGTGGGAATCTGCGATAAGCCTGGTGTAGCTGATAACCGAGCGTTTGATGCCAGGATTTCCGAATGGGGAAACCCCGCAGGCTGTTATGGTCTGTGACCTCACGCTGAATGTATAGGCGTGTTGGAGGGAACGTCGGGAAGTGAAACATCTCAGTACCGACAGGAAGAGAAAACAAGAGTGATTCCGTAAGTAGTGGCGAGCGAACGCGGATGGGGCTAAACCTATGGCGTGTGATACCTGGTAGGGGTTGCGTTGTGGGGGTTGTGAGACCCGGTGTCTAAGATCTACCAGTCTTAGCGGTTGAGGTGCGGGCGTATAGATGAACACGGTTGAGTCCGTGACCAGAGAGGGTGTGAGTCCCGTAGTTGTAATGCGTTCCGCCGGCTGATCCGGTGTTCTCGAGTAGCACGCGGCTCGAGGAATCGTGTGTGAATCTGCCAGGACCACCTGGTAAGCCTGAATACTCCCTGCTGACCGATAGTGAATCAGTACCGTGAGGGAATGGTGAAAAGTACCCCGGGAGGGGAGTGAAATAGTACCTGAAACCATGTGCCTACAATCCGTCAAAGCAT
This sequence comes from Nesterenkonia massiliensis, assembly GCF_000455245.1. GTDB lineage: Bacteria > Actinomycetota > Actinomycetes > Actinomycetales > Micrococcaceae > Nesterenkonia > Nesterenkonia rhizosphaerae. Next base: position 2,633 of record NZ_HG005180.1, read on the forward strand.
CCTTTGGGGTGTGATGGCGTGCCTTTTGAAGAATGAGCCTGCGAGTTAGTGCTCAGTGGCGAGGTTAACCCGTGTGGGGAATCCGTAGCGAAAGCGAGTCTGAATAGGGCGATTGAGTCGCTGGGTCTAGACCCGAAGCGGAGTGATCTACCCATGGCCAGGTTGAAGCGCGTGTAAGAGCGCGTGGAGGACCGAACCCACCTAGGTTGAAAACTGGGGGGATGAGCTGTGGGTAGGGGTGAAAGGCCAATCAAACTCTGTGATAGCTGGTTCTCCCCGAAATGCATTTAGGTGCAGCGTTGTGTGTTTCTTGCCGGAGGTAGAGCTACTGGATGGCCGATGGGCCCTACAAGGTTACTGACGTCAGCTAAACTCCGAATGCCGGTCAAGTCAGAGCACAGCAGTGAGACGGTGGGGGATAAGCTTCATCGTCGAGAGGGAAACAGCCCAGACCACCGGTTAAGGCCCCTAAGCGTGTGCTAAGTGGGAAAGGATGTGGAGTTGCTTAGACAACCAGGAGGTTGGCTTAGAAGCAGCCACCCTTGAAAGAGTGCGTAATAGCTCACTGGTCAAGTGATTCCGCGCCGACAATGTAGCGGGGCTCAAGCACACCGCCGAAACCGTGGCATTCAGTTTTTACTGGATGGGTAGGGGAGCGTCGAGCACAGCGGTGAAGCCGTGGCGGAAGCCTAGGTGGAGCGTGTTCGAGTGAGAATGCAGGCATGAGTAGCGAAAGACACGTGAGAAACGTGTCCGCCGAATGACTAAGGGTTCCAGGGTCAAGCTAATCTGCCCTGGGTTAGTCGGGACCTAAGGCGAGGCCGACAGGCGTAGTCGATGGACAACGGGTTGATATTCCCGTACCGGCGAAGAACCGCCCAAGCGAAGCCGCTGATACTAACCACCCGAATCCTATCTAAGAGCCCTTCGGGGCTTGCTGGTAGGCCTAGCGTGGGACCTGAAGTGGTGGAGCTAGCGTATTAACAGGTGTGACGCAGGAAGGTAGCCAGGCCCGGCGATGGTTGTTCCGGGTCTAAGAATGTAGGCCGATACCTAGGTAAATCCGGGTATCACTAAGGCTGAGATTTGATGGGCTTCCACTTTGGTGGGAGATCTGGTGATCCTATGCTGCCGAGAAAAGCATCGACGCGAGGTTCCAGCCGCCCGTACCCTAAACCGACACAGGTAGTCAGGTAGAGAATACCAAGGCGATCGAGAGAATCACGGTTAAGGAACTCGGCAAAATGCCCCCGTAACTTCGGGAGAAGGGGGACCACCCCGGTGACGCGCCTTGACGGTGACGGGCTGGTGGTGGTCGCAGAGACCAGGGGGAAGCGACTGTTTACTAAAAACACAGGTCCGTGCGAAGTCGTAAGACGAGGTATACGGACTGACTCCTGCCCGGTGCTGGAAGGTTAAGAGGACCTGTTAGGCGTAAGCCGAAGCGGAGAATTTAAGCCCCAGTAAACGGCGGTGGTAACTATAACCATCCTAAGGTAGCGAAATTCCTTGTCGGGTAAGTTCCGACCTGCACGAATGGAGTAACGACTTCCCCGCTGTCTCAACCGTGAACTCGGCGAAATTGCATTACGAGTAAAGATGCTCGTTACGCGCAGCAGGACGGAAAGACCCCGAGACCTTTACTATAGCTTGGTATTGGTGTTTGACATCACTTGTGTAGGATAGGTGGGAGACTGTGAAGCGGCCACGCTAGTGGTTGTGGAGTCGTCGTTGAAATACCACTCTGGTGTTGTTAGGCATCTAACTTCGGGCCCTGATCGGGTCCAGGGACAGTGCCTGGTGGGTAGTTTAACTGGGGCGGTTGCCTCCCAAAGAGTAACGGAGGCGCCCAAAGGTTCCCTCAGCCTGGTTGGCAATCAGGTGTTGAGTGTAAGTGCACAAGGGAGCTTGACTGTGAGAGAGGCATCTCGAGCAGGAACGAAAGTTGGGACTAGTGATCCGGCGGCACCGTGTGGAAGGGCCGTCGCTCAACGGATAAAAGGTACCTCGGGGATAACAGGCTGATCCTGCCCAAGAGTCCATATCGACGGCATGGTTTGGCACCTCGATGTCGGCTCGTCGCATCCTGGGGCTGGAGTTGGTCCCAAGGGTTGGGCTGTTCGCCCATTAAAGCGGTACGCGAGCTGGGTTTAGAACGTCGTGAGACAGTTCGGTCCCTATCCGCTGCGCGCGCAGGAGATTTGAGAAGGTCTGTCCTTAGTACGAGAGGACCGGGACGGACGAACCTCTGGTGTGTCAGTTGTACTGCCAAGTGCACCGCTGATTAGCTACGTTCGGGATGGATAACCGCTGAAAGCATCTAAGTGGGAAGCCGGCTTCAAGATAAGATCTCCGTCACCCTTTGAGGTGTGAAGGCTCCCTATAGACTATGGGGTTGATAGGCCAGAAATGGAAGCGTAGTAATACGTGGAGTTGACTGGTACTAATAAGCCGATCACTTACATCACCACCAATGTTTGCATGGTCATGGTGTTAAGGAACATTGCGCTTGCGTCCACTAGGCGGTCCTCGGACAACAAACCCCGCTGGTTTGTTTGTTCAGGGTTGTTGAGGTAATTGAGTATTGTCACAAGTCACGTGTTGTTGGTGTGGTTTGTGGTTGTGACCCTCTTTTTAGGTTTACATGCGCCCTGTGTGGGTGTGTGTTCTAGGGTTACGGCGGTCATAGCGTGGGGGAAACGCCCGGTCCCATCCCGAACCCGGAAGCTAAGGCCCACAGCGCCGATGGTACTGCACACGGGAGTGTGTGGGAGAGTAGGTCGCCGCCGGACACTCATT
>NZ_HG005181.1 GCF_000455245.1 Nesterenkonia massiliensis
GAGGGTGTAGCAACCGTTGGCGTGGCGGTACGCAGATAGGCGTCGAGGCCTTCCGAAGATGGAAGTTCCTACACTGCCCATCTAGAAAGACCTCGACGTGGCCAAGCCTACTTTTGCCATCCCTGATATCGATAGTTTCTGTCTGGTCGACCGGCTCGGACTCACCATCACCGGCCAGCGCATCGAAGAACACCGAGCGGTGCTGGAATGTCGAGTTCGGGACCCTGATCCCTGGTGCCGGGACTGCGGTGCGGAGGGCGTCTCGATCGGGACCGTGGTGCGTCGACTGGCGCACGTGCCACTGGGTTGGCGGCCCACCACACTCTGGGTGAGAATCCGGCGCTATCGGTGCGCTGACTGTGCTCGGGTGTGGCGCCAAGACACCAGCAGCGCGGCCGCACCACGAGCACGACTCTCCCGCCACGCAGTGCTCTGGGCGCTGAAATCCCTGGTCATCGACCGGATGTCGATCACCAGGATCGCCGCCGGACTGGGTGCGGCGTGGCACACGGTCAACGACGCGGTCCTCGAAGCGGGCCGGCAGCTGTTGATCGATGACCCGGCCCGGTTCGACGGGGTCGAGGTCTTAGGCGTGGATGAGCACTGCTGGCGCCATACCGGGCGGGGCAGCCGCTTCGTCACGGTGATCATCGACCTGACCCCGATCCGCGACGGCACCGGGCCGGCGCGGCTGCTCGACATGGTCGAAGGCCGTTCCAAGCAGGTCTTCAAGAGCTGGCTCGACGCCCAGACCAGGCAGTTCAGGGATGGGATTGAGGTGGTGGCCATGGACGGGTTCACCGGGTTCAAGACCGCTGCTGCTGAGGAGCTCCCACAAGCGACTGCGGTGATGGATCCCTTCCACGTGGTCGCCCTCGCCGGAGACGCGCTGGACCGGTGCCGACAGCGAGTCCAGCAGGAGACTCTGGGGCATCGGGGCCGGTCTGGTGACCCGCTCTACGGGACCCGGAGGGCCCTGCGTACCGGAGCTGATCTGCTCACAGAGAAGCAGCACCAGCGGTTGCAGAAGGTCTTCACCGTGGATGAGCATGTAGAAGTTGAAGCGACCTGGAGGATCTATCAGAAGATCGTCGCCGCTTACCGGAATCCCTCGAAGAGGCAGGGCCGGCAACAGCTGGAAGCGGTGATCGAGTCACTGCGCCGGGCGGTTCCGCGGCGGTTGCAGGAGCTGATCAGTCTGGGGAGAACCTTCAATCGTCGGGCTGCTGACATCCTCGCCTACTTCGACCGGCCCGGCACTTCCAACGGCCCCACCGAAGCGATCTGTGAGTCTGAAGGTGGCTGGTCTGGGACTGGCTGGTCAGGATGGATGTCGGTCGTACCGACCAGGGTGTGACTCTCGAAGCAATTGGCCCGCAGCGCGCGGTGTCCTCCCGTTGAATTGTCCGCTCCGGTCGGCGCGGCCGACGCCATCCGGCCCACCTCGGTGACCTCATCAGGAGACTGCCCGACCCTCACGGGTCGTGGCCCATCACAGATTCGCCCCGAAGTGACCTCTTCCCGGACCGCGCCGGCCGCTGAAGTGACCGTGACCCCGTCCACTTCCAAGACAGGAGCCTTGACCACCATGGCTATCGTCGCCCATACCCGCCCGTTCGTCATCGGCGTGGATACCCACGCCCGCAACCACGCCATCTCGATCCTTGCCTGCCCCACCGGCGAGGTCATCGATGAAGCCCAGTTCCCCGCCACCACTGCTGGTCTGTCACGAGCAGTGTCCTGGGCCGGACGCCGCACCGGCGGTGAGGCCGACGTGCTCTGGGGCATTGAGGGCACGGGCACGTACGGGGCACGCCTGGCGCGTGCCGCTACAGATGCTGGATACACAGTCGTCGAGGCCCCACGCATGAACGCTCGCGGCAACCGAGGCATCGGCAAATCCGACACACTCGATGCCCGACGGATCGCAGCCGCAGTGCTCCCGCTACACGAATCACAGCTGCGCGAACCGCGCACTGACAACGGCATCCGCGCTGCCGTGAAGGTACTGCTGGCCTCCCGCGACCACATGAGCACCGAGCGCACCGCGACGATCAACGCACTCACCGCACTGCTGCGCGTCCTCGACCTCGGCATCGACGCCCGCCGCCCGCTCACCGCCACGCAGATCACCATGATCGCTGCCTGGCGCGCCCGCGACGAAGACCTCGCCACGGCCACCACCCGCGGCGAAGCCATCAGGCTGGCCAAGCGCGTTGTCGCCCTCGACACCGACCTCAAGGACATCACGAAGCGGATCACAGATCTGGTGCGCCAGAGCCCAGCAGGCCCGCTCCTTGACCAGCCCGGCATCGGGCCGGTCACCGCCGCCGTCGCACTGACCTCCTGGTCCCACCTGGGACGCATCAGATCTGAGGCCGCGTTCGCCAGCCTCGCCGGCACCAATCCGATCCCCGCCTCCTCGGGCAACACCGTTCGGCACCGCATCAATCGAGGCGGTGATCGCCGCCTGAACAGAGCCCTCCACATGGCCGTCGTCACCCGCATGCGAATGGACCCCCGCACCCGCGCCTACGTCGAACGCCGCACCGCAGAAGGCCGCACCCTCCGAGAGATCCGTCGCTGCCTCAAGCGATACCTCGCTCGTGAGATCTACCGACACCTCAACACCGAAGCACGAGCCCAACTTGCGACGGCTTGACAAACATAGGAGATTCAACGGCAGGCTCGAACACCTGCGCGGAACCGCCCTGGGCTTCCGGAACCTCGCCAACTACATCGCGAGATCACTGCTCGACACTGGAGGATTCAGACCGCTGCTACACCCTCGTCTGCGATGAGCCC
>NZ_HG005182.1 GCF_000455245.1 Nesterenkonia massiliensis
TGGAAAATAGCGTGAGTTGGTACGGGTAGTCCGGCGACTTGGTACTTGTTTCCGGCGTGTCGGTACTGTTGGGGTATTTCGGGGTGGTCTGCTCATAGGTGGGGCGGCGCGTTCGGCGCCGTCCTTTCTCTATTTGAGGAGGCAGTGTGGCTGACTATAAAGCCATCATGACCCTGGCGTTGCAGGGCAGCAGCTATGACGAGATCGTCGCGGTGGTGGGGTGTTCCCGCCGCGATGTCGCGCGGGTGAAGAAGACCATCACCGCTTATGGGATCACCGCGGGGCAGGCGGCGTCGATGACGCCAGTTGAGATTGCTGGGATGTTCCCTGATGGGCGCCAGCGAGTCTCCGAAGACTATGCCCAGCCGGACTTCGACCGTGTGGTGGCCTCGATGCGCCATAACCGGCATTTCACGTTGCAGCAGGGTTGGGCGAAGTATCTGGCTGATCCCTCTCTGCGGGGGAAGAAGTATGGCTACTCGCAGTACTGTGCACTCTTCGCCGACTACGCCAGGGTCACTGACGTGGTGGCGACCCTGCACCACGAACCGGGACGGGCGATGCTGGTCGACTGGGCCGGTGACACTCTGGAAGTCGTTGACGCGGTCACCGGCGAGGCCACCAAGATCTATCTGTTCGTGGCGGTGCTGCCCTACTCCGGGGTCCTCTACGCCTTCGGGTTCACCGATATGAGATCCCCATCGTGGATCGCTGCTCACGTGGGGGCTTTCACCCTTTTTGGCGGGGTGACCCAGCTGGTGGTCCCCGACAATCCTGCTACCGCGACCCATCGTCAGAAGAAGGATGAATCGGCCCGGGTGATCAACGCCAGGTATCAGCAGCTGGCTGATCATTACGGCACCGGGATCGTGCCAGCCCGGGTGAACCGGCCGCGCGATAAGGCGGCAGCCGAGGCCGCGGTGAAGGTAGTCAACACCCGGGTGATCGGCTATCTGGCTGAGGAAATCTTCACTACCGTGGAGGATCTCAACGCCGCGATCACCGAACGGGTCGATGAGATCAACCACGGCATGCCTCGTGCTGATGGCACCACCCGGTGGGAACGCTTCGAGGCTGAGGAAGCCCACATGCTGCAGCCACTACCCGCCGACGCGTTCGAAGAGGTCACCTGGAAGCAGCTGAAAGTCGGACGGAATTATCACATCAGTTGTGATTCCCAGTACTACTCGGTGCCCTACACTTATGCCGGTCAGCTGCTGCGAGTCCGTCTCACCGCTGCGATGGTGACGATCTTCGACGGGGACCAGCTCGTCTGTGAACACCGCAGGAAATCCGGCCGGAAGGGCCAGTACTCCACCGAATTGGCTCACGCGCCGAAGCGGCACCAGAACATCGACGGGCTCTGGTCCAAACAATGGTTCCTGGACCGGGCGCGTGGCTTTGGGCCGGCCACTGTGGAAGTTATCGACCAGATCCTGGAGCGGCATCAGATCGAGGCTCAGGGGTATCTGGATTGTCAGAACATCCTGGGCACCCTAGGCAGACGCAACAAGCAACGCCTCGAAGCGGCCTGCCAAGTGCTGCTTAATCAGCAAGGACTGGGAAGCTACAGCACGATCAAGCGGATCATCGCTGGCCTCGATTCTGACGCGAAAGCCCAGCAGCCGGTCACCCCGGCGGCCCGGACGGCCAAGACCACCACCACCGATGCTGATGCTGGCAGTGGGGTGCAGGTGCGTTCCGCTGATCACTACACCCGCAGCCACAAGGCAGGTGCCTGATGTTCACAGACCTCGACCAGCAGAAATTCCGTACCCTTCGCATCACCCACGTGGCCACCCGGTTTGAAGAACTGATCACAGATGAGGCCAACGACGAGCTCACCCCCGAACAGCTCTTCCTCACCGCTGTCGATGATGCCCTGGACCAGCGCCGAGCACACCGGATCGACAAACTCATCCGTGCTGCCCGGTTCCCGATCCCGCAAGCCTCGATCGCGGAAATCAACTACCAAGAAGGCCGCGGCCTCACCCCAGTACGCATGCGACGCTACGGCGCCCACCAGTGGGACCAGGACCCGACCAACCTGCTGATCATCTCACCCACCGGCGGAGGCAAGACCTACCTCGCCTGCGCGATCGGGATCGCTGCCTGCCAGAACGGCCACACCGTGACCTACACCCGGATGGACGAACTCGCCCGAGCCCTGGTCATCGCCAGAGCTGACGGGATCAAGCACCAGAAGATGCTCAACGATCTCTCCGACGTGGATTTATTGATCCTGGACGACTTCCTTACGGTGGGCATCGACCCCGAGGCTGCCAACGACCTCTTCGCCGTGCTGGCCAACAGGGAACATCGGTTACCAACGATGATCGGCTCCCAGTCCCGGCCCTCCTACTGGGTGGAGGCACTGCCAGACCGGGTCGCTGCTGACTCAATCGTCAACCGGCTAGCCAACAACGCCCGCGAAATCAGCCTCGGCGAAGTCGATATGCGCCGTCACCGCGACGACCAAGCCCGCGCCGCCACCGGCTACTGGGAATAGCCGTCGCGCCAGAGCCGGTGCCGGCCCGCGGACACTTCGCCCGCCGGGCCAGTACCGTCTCCGCAGAACCTAGTACCAACTCGCCGGACCCGAAGTACCAACCAGTCCTATCCTCCA
>NZ_HG005183.1 GCF_000455245.1 Nesterenkonia massiliensis
TGTCAACGACGGCCGAAAACTGGACACTTATCGACGCCTGAAAACTGGACACTTTTGGTTGGTTACGGGGTCGTAGGGTCGGTGGTTTCAAGGAGCTCACGGCGTGCCCGGGTGCGGAAGGACTCCCCGTCAAGGGTGAGGACCTCGGCGTGGTGGACCAGCCGGTCGATCATGGCCGCGGCGATGGTGTCATCGGCGAAGATCTCGCCCCACCGGCTGAATGCCAAATTCGAGGTGATCAACAGGCTGCCTTGTTCGTATCGGGATGCCACCAGCTGGAAGAATAGGTTCGCTGCGTCAGCGTCGAAGGGCAGGTAGCCCAGCTCATCAATGATCAGCAGCCGGTAGCGTCGGAGTCGTTTGATCTCTGTCTCGAGGCCGCCGTGGCGCTGGTGGGCGGCGGTGAGTCGGTTGACCCAGCCGGCAGCAGTGTCGAAGAGCACCGGGTGCCCGGCCTGGCAGGCCTTGATCCCTAGCCCGATGGCTAAGTGCGTTTTGCCGACTCCTGGGGGCCCGAGCAGGATGACGTTATCGGCCTTGGGCACGAAGCTCATGTTGACCAGGTGTGCTAGCACGTCCCGGCGCAGGGCCGGCTGGTGGTCGGGGTTGAAATCCTCGATCGTCTTCCGGGATGGGAACCGTGCCGACTGGATCCGCAGGGCGGTGCCGTTGGCCTCCCGGTCAGCGACCTGACGCTGAAGCACCGCGGCGAGGTACTCCTCGTGCGACCAGCCCTCATCCCGTGCTGTGTCGGCCAGCTGCTGCCAAACCTTGGCGATGGTGGGGGTCTTCATCGCCCTGGCCAGGTGCGCCAGGGTCGAGCCGATCTTCTCACTACTGTTGGCCCTGGATGCGGTGAGACTCATGCTGACCTCCTCTGGTTCTGGGCGGGCAGGGTAGTGCTGGTGAGGCCGAACAGTTCGTCATAGACGCTTAAGGGCCGGTAGGCCACCTCAGCGTCTCTACCGGTGGGTTGACGGCGGACCTGGTTGTAATGAGCCCGCAACGTCTTGGCGGTGGCCACATGCTGCGGGTCGGTGATCACTTGGGCCTTCGCCCAGCAGCGGGTGTGATCAGCGGCGATCTCACCGTCGCAGACGATCACCACACGCCCCAGAGTCGCGGTGACTTGCACCAACCGGCCGATGAACCGCGGGTCCACAGAGTAGTCGTTGGTATCCACCCGAACGTAGTAGTCCCGGCCCAGCCGGATCTGGTGGTTGAACCCGGTCGCTGGGGGTGAGGGCGGCAGCGCGGTCATCGCTGCCAGGTCGGTGCCCACCACATTGATCGGCCGATCCCCAAGGCTGCGGACCTGACGCTGATTGGCCCTCTCAGTCAGCCAGGCACTGATCTGGGTATTGAAATCATCAGGAGAAGCGAACTGACGCCCCGGCAAGAACGAGGTCTCGAAGTAGTCGTTGTTCCGCTCCGTCATGCCCTTAAACTCCGGATCCCGGGGCGGGGCGATCACCATCCTGGTCGCCGCCGTGCCAGCGAAGGCCTGCACCGGCGGCAACGGCTTGCCCTTTGGAGCGATCGCAGCCTCACGGTCCCAGATCAGCGACTTCGACACTGCCCCGACGCCGGTGATCAGCTGCCACATCCCCGCCAACAGGTCCCCGGACTGCCGCGAGGGGATCATCAACGCAGTCAAGAACCTTGAGAAGGTCAGCGTCATCACCAGCACCGGAAGCATCCGGGCCTGACCATAGCCCACAGGGATCTTCGGCTCAGGGAACCACAAGTCGAACTGAGCTGCTTCGCCTGGCTTGTGGTCCAGCCGGTCAGCAGGATCAACCCCGGTATACAGCGGCCGGATCTGGCGGATCTTGTCCTTTAAGATCGTCAACGAATGCTCCCACCCAATCCGCTCAGCGACTACCGTCGCCGGCATCCTTGGGGTGTCTTTCAGCAGCTTATGGACCTCCGGCAGCACCGCATCCACCAGTGAGCCCTTCGGCTTCCGCTGATACTTCGGCGGCTCATCCGAGGCTAAAGCTTTATAGACCGTCGTACGTGAGACACCCAGCTTCTCGGCGATCTGCTTCTTCGGTAACTTCTCGGCCCGGTGAAGCCGACGGATCTCAGCCCAATCTTCCACAGTGATCATGCCTCCTAGCATGGTCCGGATGTCCACAATTCATCCGTCGCTAGGTGTCCAGTATTCACGCGTCGTCGACAG